>NZ_JALKAH010000009.1 GCF_023015625.1 Yoonia sp. F2084L | reverse complement strand
CTGGAACCCATCGGGAATATCCCGCCTGCAGAAGCCGAGGCAAACTTCTACGCGGCTCTGGAAAGATCAGACATGGCCGCGTAACTAAGACAAATCAGCCTCCGGCAAACCCGGCGCGGTTCAGGGTTTGAAATCGAGCATCTTATCGACTGGTTTCAACACAACCTCTGTCGCGCGTTCTAGTGCGTTGACCGCTTCAATCTCAAACGGTAGCGCTGTGCGCTTGTTCATCCCAAAGACGGAATAGAACAGCGCAACGACACCAACAACAGCAGCGATAATCAGGATGATCCCCGATGCGCTGAATCGTTCGAAGAATATCCTCGGTGCGGTCATGAAATGACCAATGATCAGGAAGTAGACGAGGCCCATGACCTTGTGTGTGGGACGCCAGCGAGAATACCGAATTTTCCGGTTCAAGGCGATGAACAGCCCGATCACGAGAAAAATCAGACCCAGCATACCCAATGGGCCAGACGGGAAAATCGCATACACTACAGGGTCCACCCCTTCTGGCAATTCCTTGGGAACACCGAAGAAATGAACAAGGGCTGTCAGAGCGGCGAAGACGCCTGCGACGCGGTGAACCTGATACATCCGGTCTAGACCGCCAAACCAGTCTTCAAACACCTCAAGCCGGGTCGACAGAAAGATTGAACTCGTCATAAGCAGAAACGCGATGCCACCAAGCATTACAGTGCCGGTTGTGCGCGGATCATGTTGTTCCGGTGGAAATGCAAGATGAACCACTGCAAAGACCAGAACCAGTCCGACAATGGCAAAGATGCCCTTTTTCTGAAGCATAGCTGACCCCTCCCTGTTGTGGCTGGCTTAATCGACTGGTGCCGGATTGATCGCGGCACGCAATGCCACCATCAGCGTGAAACCAGTTGTGAACTCTTCGAGATCAAGGCGGGCATCATCGTTGATGTCGGCACGCTGAAAATCATAACTGAGCGAGCGGGTGTGTTCGGATTTGGAGACAAACCCGTCACCATCGCGATCCCAGAAGGCGAATACAATCCGCATGGCAGTGTCATGGTTGTCCAAGCGATCCGCTTCTTCGGCAACCGCACGCATACCTGTGTCGAAGACAAGGAACTCGCTGAGAGACAGCTTTAGATCTTCGTCATAGTCCATGACCGCAAACGCATCGCCACCAAAATTGGTGAAACCGCCTTGGTCGATCCAGCCACGCTCTGACCCGGCAAGGTTTGCAAAGGCAGCCTCGGCGATAAGACGACCTTCGCTCTTTTCCTGAGCAAAAAGAGGTGCCGCTAAGAGACCCGTGACAAGCATTGAACTGATGATGGTTTGGGTTGCTGAACGCATTTTGAAGCTCCCTATGAAGTGGCATTTGATTTCAGAGTCTTGACTTGCATATGCGATACTTGCATTTGTAAGGCTTGTAAATGCAAAAAACAAACGCAACACTTGTTTACTGCAAGCATTGGAGCTATGCCGATGATCAGGGGATGTTTCCTGATGACACAAATCGAACTGAAAGATCATCGGCGAGAAGAGAGCTTCGGTTATCTGATCCAAACGATCGCGCGGACGCTTGATGGTAAGATGAAGGTTGAGCTTGAGAAAATTGGTGTAGATATCAAGATCTTCGCCAATTTGATGATGCTCGGCCAACAGGACGGCATCAATCAGCGTGAAATTGGGCAAAGGCTTAATTTTCCTGAATACTTTACCAGTCGCAACGTCGACGCACTGGTCGAAGCGGGCCTTGCTGAACGTCGCCCTGACCCCAATAGTCGTCGTTCCTTTTTGGTTTTTCTAACGGACCAAGGTCGCGCCAAGGCAGGTGAACTTCCGGCTATCGTCAAAGACGTAAACGATGATGTTTTGAGAGATTTGGATAATAAAGACCGGTCAACCGTCATGGCTCTTTTGCAGAAAGTCGCAGGTGTTGCCTCAACTTGAGGTAACGACAATGAAAAGCTTGAAACTGGCGACTCTGATCGCCGCGATTCTTGGCACAGGAGCGCTGTTCGGCTTCTATTTCACGATGTCGGTGTCGATCATGCCAGGCTTGGATCTGACCGAATCCTATGCCGCGATCACAGCCAATCAAGACATTGGTCGCGCCAACAAACAGTCTTTGTTCTTCGTCGCATTGATGGGCACACCAATTGCGATCTTGATCGCCGCAACCTTGCATTGGAAATCTGCCATGCAACGCAATTGGCTTTTCCTCGGACTACTGGGTTGGATCGTCATGTTGGGTGTCACACTGACGCTCAACGTCCCTCTTAACAATGTCCTAGATGGGTTGGTGATTTCACCTGATCAGGAAATGCTGAGTGATCTTTGGGATGCTTATTCCATTGATTGGCAAAAGTGGAACTGGCTTCGCGTTCTTTCAAGCGGTGTCTCTCTAACGTTTGTTGCACTTGCGTTGCGAACGGAACCTGAAGCGTTGACCTAGACGGGCTCTCCAAAGAATTAGGGAAGGCGAGTCGTCTCTATTATCAACGTCAACACGTCTAAACCAAGCCTAGGAGACTTAAGCGCATGGTACGAAAACTTATCAAAGCGGTCTTCTGGATATCAGCCTGCTGCATTGTAGCAGTTGTTGCGCTACGCTTTATTTTTCCTTTGCCAGATATTTCTGACCGGGTTCGCAGTACCGCGATTTCGGCGACTACTGACACCAGAATGGGTGCGCTGATGGCAAGCAGCATGACCGCGCATCCAGAAGGACAGTCCGGAGTTCTTCCGCTTGCATCTGGGGATGACGCTCTCGGTAGCCGCTTGGCTTTGATCGACGCCGCGGAGGTGTCTCTCGATCTGCAATATTACATCTGGCACGATGATATCTCGGGCATCTTATTGCTTGATGCGTTACGCCGCGCGGCGGAGCGCGGGGTGCGTGTCCGCCTGCTTGCCGATGACAATGGTGTTCCGGGAATGGATGACTATTTGGCCGCCTTACATGCCCAGCAGGGTTTTGAAGTTCGGCTGTTTAATCCATCGACTGTGCGCAACCCGAAGATGCTTGGTTATGCCTTCGATTTTTTCCGAATGAACCGTCGCATGCATAACAAATCGCTTATTGCTGATGGTGCAGTCGCAATCATTGGCGGCAGAAACATTGGTGATGAGTATTTTCAGGTTGGCGAGGATGTCTTTTATCTCGACATGGATGCCATCGCGACTGGCAGCGTCGTGGGAGAAACCGCAGCAATCTTTGACGATTATTGGAACAGCAATTCTGTCTTTGACATTGGCCAAATCGTCAATGGCGCAGGAGACGCCGATGCATTCACGGATCGGGTCAGCTCGATCAGTGGCACACCCGAAGCACGGCAGATCGTCGAAAGTACGACGAGCGGTACTGAACGCTTCATGGCTGGTGATGTCGCATTGGAATGGACAGACGTTCAGGTTATCGCAGATGACCCAATCAAGGGTGAAGGTGTGGCGACGGGTGATCAACTTATGATTACACGCCTGAGCGAAATCTTGGGAGGCGTCCAAGAAACCCTTGATCTCGCGTCCGCCTACTTTGTACCCGGTCAGGCAGGAACAGATTTCTTCAACACTTTGGTCGCGGACGGCAAGCGCGTCCGGATCTTGACCAATGCGCTCAACACGACGGACGTCTTTCTGGTTCATGCAGGCTACAGCCGGTACCGCCGCGAACTTCTGGAAGGCGGTGTAGAGCTTTTCGAAATGAAGCTGCGTGGAGACCAACAATCGGACGACTTGCAGCTCTTGCCACTTGGTCTGTCGGGTGCCAGCCTGCACGCGAAAACCTTCGCAATCGATGGTGAACGTCTATTCATTGGGTCATTCAATTTCGATCCACGTTCGGCGATCCTAAACTGCGAAATGGGCTTCCTGATTGATAGTCCAACCATGGCTTCGCGCGTAGCCGTAAGCTTCGACGATCAGATATCAGCGGTCAGCTATCAGCCAAAACTCACTCCGGAAGGAAAAATGATCTGGCAGGAGGACCGTGCAAATGGCGAAGTAATCATCTACCAAGAAGAGCCCGACGCATCATGGTTCCAACAAATTGCATACGCCGTTGTTGGAATCTTACCAATCGAATGGTTGTTGTAGAACAATAACGGGAAATGAGCAGGCAAAATCGCTAAAGTTGACCCTTCCGAAACACGCTGTCGGACGTACCGGCAGCCATGCTGCAGTGCGGCCCGTCAGATCGGGCATTCGCCGCAAACGCAAAACAGTTGTTGAGCGAGTTCACAGCTTGCGGGCTTTTCTACCGATATGTGAACGGCAGCTTTCGCGATATTCCTTGTCCGGCTACAGCTATGAGACACAACGCTGAGATTGCAGCCCGCTTTGCAGACATTCGCAGCGCACACACGGCAATCCCGTGGTAAAAACTGGTCGGGTTTGACGAAGAACTGTTGTTTCAAGACAAAGGCTGTGGAGACACTCCCCACAGCCTTCAGTTTTCTTGTCGTTGGTTATTCGACAGATTTATCAGCCCGCTGGCTGTCATAGGCTTTGAGCATCATTTCCGTGTACTCAACAGTGCTGGATGTGTGCTCGCCCAATCCTGGCCAAGCGAAAGGCAACTCCCGAAGGCATATTTCCTGCTCAACACTGATACCAAGAAGAGCGGCAACTGCCAGTGCCGACACTGGCTCTTTGTGCTCCGGCCAAAGGTCTTCGTCAAAGGTGATCCAGACATCATTGTCCTCGTGAACATTGATATCTGCAAATAAGGCACCCAAGCGCTCACTCGCGTTTGTAGCATCCTCAACAAGTGCACTTCGCATCAAGAGCGTTATCTTTTCGGCGTCGAGCTGCAATTTCAACCGTGTATCTGCAAGAAGAAACGCTGGCTGTGTACGCAGTCTCAAGCTAGCCAGTCTGCGCTAAAATTCCCTGTTAACAGGGAAAATACAGGGAAAAACTCCCAATTTTGTTGATATTCGAGTTTTTCGCACGGATTGCCACTACGAAAACAGTGGCTTAGGCACGATTTCCCTAAACGGCCTAGCAGGGAATTTTGGTATGGCATCAGCGAATTGGTCTGAGCGAACAGGGAAGACGTACCGGGCTTTCTCATTGCGGCATGGTGGATGAATCATCCGAAATTCGTGAAGCCGACATTCAAACGCATTGCGGTGAATGGCCGGAAAGAGCCCACTTAAACCGATGCTGCGTTCTGCATGAACGACCGCTTACGTTGAAGCATGCGAGAAGACGGATGCACTGCATCCGCCTTCTCTGCCGTTAGCGGCGAGCGCTGCCTATTGGCGCGGCGTGCAGCCAATATACCTTTCTAGGACATAATCCCAAAGCTCATCATCGCTGGTGTTCTCTGGAGGGTCAGCGGATATGCCATGATGTTCGAGCAGCGGTTGCGCCCAGTCGGCATCATAGGTTGGCGTGCCATGCGCCCGAAGTTGCCCACAAAACCCTTCGTAGAATGCAGCTTCGCGTGCAATTTTCTCTTCTCTTATGCGATCAAGGTATGGTGTCGCATTTTGACGCTGTTCTACTGTTACATGTTGCCGACGAAAACGCGACATGTCAGGGGTGAATCTGCCTCGTGTACCAAGGCGCTCGGTATCAAACCACGAAAGTACGTATTCAAAATATCGTATTGTTGCCATTGTTTCGTAATCACCCGACTGGGCGCAAGCGATTGTGACTTCAACCACCTGCACCGGAGACATTTCAGGCGAGAGTTCGGACAACGTGATACAATCCGGCCATGGCGGACCTGACAAAAGGTTCGGAAGCGGAGGCCGTGGTACGGCCTTTAGAGGATCGTAGGGAACAATTATGAAGCCTGTTCCGTCAGCGGGTGCGTCACTAACCCCAGATTTGTCTGTCTGCGCCTGCACGAGCAGTAGGTAGTTCGATGATGGCCGTGTATCGGTCATCAATTTGCCGGGAGCGAACAAATAAGTGCCTTGCCAAGGGGGTGAAAATTCCGAGCCTGCAGAAGCACTACCAAGACTACCCGCAAAACCAAAGACCATACAGGACAGGTAAACCTTAATCGCTTGACGCATAGATCCCCTCCATTAAGCACTTTTTTATAGATAATCCCTTTCTAAGGATAGCCAATGATCACTGTTATGGCTCTTTCTAGAATAATCATTTTTTGAAACGTTCGCCGAACCGGACATTGATGCACGCGTAGCGAAGGTCTGAAAAGTCCCGCATCGCAGACACTCGTACCATCTCTGTCGAACCGAACACAGTGACCGCTTGGGACAGCATGTCGTCTTAAAAACAAGGTTGCCCCGTCAATAAGCATGACAGCCTAAGCGGAACTCTCACTCTGCGTATCACCGGCCATCAGGATATCGCGCGTGAAGCCTACGCCTTTTTCGGCCTTGCCCCATTTGCGCGCGATCGCGATCAGGTGCAGGGCTGCGGCTGCTGCCCCGCCCCCTTTGTTCATCTTTGCGGGATCGGCGCGCACTTCGGCTTGCCCGCGGTTCTCGACCGTCAGGATCCCGTTACCGATGCACAGCCCTTGTAGCCCCAAAAGCTGGATCGCGCGGCTGCTGTCGTTGCAGACGGTGTCATAATGCGTCGTCTCGCCCCGGATCACGCAGCCTAGGGCGACGTAGCCGTCAAAGTTGCTCATCCGTTCGGCGATGCCGATGGCGGTCGGGATTTCGAGCGCGCCGGGGACCTCGACAATCTCCCAAGTCGCCCCTGCCTTCTCGATCTCAACCTTGGCCCCAGCGATCTGGTTGTCCGAGATATCCTTATAGTAAGGGGACGCCACGATCAGGATCTTCACTGGTTTGTCGAATTCCGGTAATGGCATGATGTAGTGCGAGGGTCCGGCCATTAACCAATCTCCGAGATCTTGCGCGTGCCGACGATTTCCAGCCCATAGGCATCAAGACCGACAACCTTGGGTTTGGGGGAATTGGTCAGCAGTTCAATGTCGTGTAATCCCAGCGAGCTGAGGATTTGCGCGCCCAGTCCGTATTGCCGCAACGTCTGTGGCGACACTTCTTCGCTGGGGTCAAGCTTCATGTGCACATCGCGCAAGAGCACCAGCGCCCCGCGACCCTCGTTTGCGATCACGTTCATTGCATCGCCGAATTCATTACGCCGACCGGTGGGCCCGACACCGACAACGTCAAGCATCGGGTCCATCGCATGCATCCGAACCAAAACCGGACCGGGTGTCGTGATATCCCCTTTGATCAACGCAATATGCTCGGCACCTTGGGTTTCATCTGTGTAAATCCGCAGCTCCCACTCGCCACCAAATTCCGACCGGATTGTGCTGGTCTCGCGCACGCGCACCAAATTGTCATGGCGGCGACGATAAGCGATGAGGTCACTGATCGTGCCGATCTTCAGGTTATGCAGTTGGGCAAAGGCAATCAGGTCCGGCAGGCGCGCCATCTCGCCGTCTTCCTTCATGATCTCGCAGATTACGCCTGATGGGTTCAGGCCAGCAAGACGCGAGATATCAACAGCGGCTTCAGTGTGGCCTGCACGAACCAGCACACCACCGTCACGGGCGCGCAACGGGAACACATGGCCCGGCGTCGCGATATCGGCGGCACCCTTGGAGGCATCAATCGCCGTTGCTACAGTGCGCGCGCGGTCGTGGGCGGAAATGCCGGTGCTGACGCCTTCGCGCGCTTCGATGCTGACGGTGAATGCGGTCTCATGCCGGGATGAGTTGTGAGACGCCATCAAAGGCAGGCCCAGCGCATCAATCCGCTCGCCGGGCAAGGTCAGGCAGATCAAACCCCGCCCATGCTTGGCCATGAAGTTGATCGCATCCGGTGTGGCCATCTGTGCGGGGATCACCAGATCGCCTTCGTTTTCGCGGTCTTCGTGGTCGACCAGCACGAACATTTTGCCGTTGCGGGCGTCCTCGATAATCTCTTCGATTTTGCTGATGGCGTCGGACCAGTCGCGCTCGATGGGTCCAGGTGTTTCGAATGCGTTATTCATAGATATCTCCGCCAAGCGTGTTGCCAATGGCAGATAGCCCAGTGGACGGGCTTTGGAAAGTGACTAAGGGACCTATGACGTAAGGTGGATCATGATCCACCTTACCCACAAAAGTACTGATCCGCCCGCAAATACCCCGCCATCTGTGCGGCCTCTGCCCATTCACGCTCAAACGCCGTGTCTCCGACGATGGCAAAGCGATCCGCAGGCTGGGCCATTGCGCGGATCTGTTTGCGCACCGCAGACCAGCTATCGCTGAACGCAGGTGCCGCGTGCGCATCCATCAGCCCGGGCAAAGCACCAAGATGTGTCGGGGTCACTGGGTGGTGGGCCACGCCCGCGCATGTGGTCCGCACCAGACCGGCCAGCTTCTCTGCCCGGTCGCGGGGTAGCGGTTGCCCGTCACGCAGGACCTGCAATGCGTTGTTGGAAAAAAGAAAACCAATCAGATCATGCCCGGTGCTTGCGCGGATGCCTGCATAGGTCTTATAGGGCAGCCCCAGTTCGGTCGCACGCTTCACCCGCAGACGCACCACTTCAACCGGAAGGGTTGGTATGAGGTCCTTGCGCGCCTTCGTCCACACATGTTTGCGCCAGCTTTTGCCCGGCTCGTCTACCCGGCCCGAGTTATGTCCGATACCTGCTGTCATTTCTTCATCCATCCAATATCCGCGACTGCAGCCTCGCGCGCAGCGACCTCGGTGTCAAAGGCTGGTGGTGGTGCTTCGGACAGGTAGCGCCATCCATGCCCATCTTCAGGGTCACGCCTGCACTCACGATAGGCAAACTGCTCGTCGGAGAGGCGAATGATATCAACGCAACGATCCCCGGTTTCATCCTCAATGGATGCAAGGACCAGCGGCTTCATCAGCCATAGTCCCTCAGCCGCGCAACATAGCGGGCCATGGTGTCAATTTCGAGGTTGATATGGTCGCCAACAACCGTATCGCCCCACGTCGTTGCAACCTTGGTGTGCGGGATAAAGTTGATGCCAAAATCAACGCCATCAACTTCATTGACGGTCAAGGATGTTCCGTTCAGCGCAACCGATCCTTTGGGCGCGATGAACCGCGCCAATTCATCAGGTGCGCGGAAAGTGACCCGCGTGCTGTCGCCTTCGTCCGTCATGGCAACCACTTTGGCCACGCCATCAACGTGACCGGACACGATATGTCCGCCAAGTTCATCCCCAACCTTCAAGGCGCGCTCAAGGTTGAGGCGACTGCCGATGGTCCAGCCGCCGACATTGGTGGCGCCGACGGTTTCTGCCGAAATCTCGACATCGAACCAGTTCTGCGGCTTTTGCCCCAGCGCGATCACTGTCAGGCAGACACCGTTGCACGCAATCGACGCGCCGATGTCGATCCCCGCGATGTCATAGCCAGTGCCAATCCGGGCGCGCAGATCGCCGCGCTGTTCCAGCTCCAGTACTTTACCGATGTCTGTGACGATTCCTGTGAACATGGGGCATTGGTTCCTTTACTGCTGCTTTGCGATCTAGCGTTTCAACTGCCCCACGACAAGCGGAACGCTTGCCACAACGCTACATTCGCGTCAGTAAGAAGCTATTCACGCTTTTCAAACGGGCAACCTTTACGCTGCAACCAGATGTCACACGCAAAAGCCTACCTTTTCCTGCAAGGGCCGCACGGCCCCTTTTTTCGCCAACTGGGACGCATGCTGCGCAAGGCGGGCGTGCCGGTGTGGCGCGTCGGATTTAACGCAGGTGATGCAGCGTTTTGGGGGCGTGCGCCCGGTTACATTCCGTTTCAGGGAAAAGCCAACGCCTGGCCCGAGACTCTAGCCGCGATCATCAAAGCCCGCAAAATCACGGATATCGTCCTTTATGGTGATACCCGCCCCACCCACGCCGAGGCGGTGCGTCAGGCCAGGGCGCTTGGCCTGCGCGTTCACGTCTTTGAGGAAGGCTACCTGCGCCCCTATTGGGTGACGTATGAACGCGGCGGTAGTAACGGTCATTCGCGTTTGATGGACTTCACGTTGCCAGAGATGCAGCAACGGCTGGCGCAGTCCGACATTGATTTGCCGACCCCGCCCGCGCATTGGGGCGATATGCGTCAGCATGTCTTTTACGGCGCGCTTTATCATTGGTTCGTGATGTTTCGAAACGGCCAGTATCCGGGGTATAGGCCACACCGCGCCCTGCCCGTGCATCGCGAAGCCCTGCTTTACACCAAGCGTCTTTTGTTGATGCCATTCATGGCGCTTGAACGCTACGTCACGACGCGGCGCGTTAAGTCGGGCGGTTACCCGTATCATTTGGCTTTGCTTCAGCTGGAACATGACGCCAGTTTTCAAGCGCATTCACCGTTTGCCGATATGGCCGCATTTATTGAATTGGTGGTCGCCGGTTTCGCCAAGGGCGCGCGCGCCCACCACCATCTTGTCTTCAAGGCCCATCCGCTGGAAAACGGACAATCCCCCCTGCGCCAGATGATCCGCACAGCAGCAAAAGAACACGGTATTGCCGCCCGCACCCATTATCTGCGTGGCGGTAAATTGGCGCAGATTTTGGATGAGGCCCGATCCGCAGTAACCGTGAATTCCACCGCCGGGCAACAAGCGCTGTGGCGCGGTATTCCACTCAAGGCGTTTGGCACGGCCGTTTTCAGCAAACCCGCCTTTGTCTCCGATCAACCTCTGCCCGCATTTTTCGCCAACCCACGACGACCTGACGCGCAGGCCTATCGCGAGTATCGGCAATTCCTGTTGGAAACCAGTCAGGTGCCGGGCGGGTTTTATTCTGCGTCAGGACGCCGTCAGTTGCTGCGTCAACTGGTCGATATGATGCTGGATGATGCAGATCCTTATGATGCGCTCTTGTCAAAACGTCCCGCAATGCCGGCACCTTTGCGCGTTGTAGACAAAGGCCAGCTGCCGTAGCTTGCCGCCGATGACCACGCAAAAACGCCAGAACCTTTATGTCTACAACGGTGGCTTTCTGACCCAGACCCGCGTGCGGCGGATTTTGGATTTGGCAGGTTATGATATCAAACTTGGCAAACCGGGCGACGATGACCTTGTCGGCGTCTGGGGTCATAGCCCAACATCGCCACGGGGCGAGGCGGTGGCCCGGCGCAAGGGCGCGCCCATTTTGCGTGTAGAGGACAGTTTTTTGCGGTCCGTCGGCCTTGGTCGCGATGGCGATCCGCCCATTGGGCTGAACATTGATCGTAACGGCGTACACTTTGATCCTGCCACGCGATCCGATCTTGAGATTATCCTGACCGAAGACCCGCTGGATGACACCGCCATCTTAAACCGCGCCAAGGCCGGAATTGCTGCGCTGAAATCGGCCCATATCTCAAAGTACAACGCGTTTGATCCCGCCCTGCCCGTGCCAGAGCCCGGCTATGTCCTGGTGATCGACCAAACCCGCAAGGATGCTTCGATCAAGGCCAGTGGTGCCGATAGCAACACCTTTCGCGAGATGCTGTTTTATGCGCAAACCGAACATCCCGGCGCTCAGATCATCATCAAGACCCATCCCGAAACAACCGCAGGTCATCGCGATGGGTATTTTACCGCCAAGGATGCCAATGAACGGATTACGCTGTCAGATAACGCTGTGTCGCCGTGGGCGTTGTTCGATGGGGCCATCGCTGTCTATACCGTGAGTTCACAGCTGGGGTTCGAGGCGATCCTGGCGGGTCATAAACCTGTGGTTTTTGGCCAGCCGTTCTATATCGGATGGGGTCTGACCGATGACCGCACCCCGCTGCAACGGCGCCAGCGCAACCTGACGCGCGCGCAGCTATTTGCAGGCGCGATGATCCTTTATCCCACTTGGTATGATCCGTTCCACGACCGCCTTTGCAGTTTTGAAGAGGCCGCAGCGACGCTGAAGGCAGCAGCACAGGCATGGCGCGATGACTACCGCGGGTGGGTCGCGGCAGACATGCGGCTATGGAAGCGCAAGCCTTTGCAGCAGGTATTCGGCAAGCCGAAACCTGTGATCTTCGCCAAGGGCATCGCTGCTACCGCTCAAGCCAAAACCAAGGATCGCCGCCTGATGCGCTGGGCCAGCACCGGCGCCGATGATGCGGTTTTGGTTGAGGATGGCTTTCTGCGCTCGCAGGGGTTGGGCGCGGACCTGATCGCACCACTCAGCCTCGTTCTGGATGACATCGGCATCTACTATGATGCAACGCGCCCCAGCCGTTTGGAGAACCTCATCAATACGTCGGAGCATTTGGAGGATGCGCAACGCGCCCGTGCAGCGGCCCTGATTGACCGGTTGAAGGATGCACGTCTGTCGAAATACAATCTCAAGGCTGACACGCTGCCTGAACTTCCCAAAGGCCGGCGCATTCTTGTGCCAGGACAGGTGGAGGATGACGCCTCAATCAGGTTTGGGACAACGGAAGTAGCTGATAATCTCACGCTGTTGCAGGTGACACGCAAAGCGAACCCGGCGGCAGTGATCATCTACAAACCACACCCGGATGTCAAAGCAGGGCTGCGCCGCGGTGACGTCCCGGACGCTGACATACTGGCGGACATTGTTCTGACCAATGCCGACCCGATCGACGCCATTGATGCGGTGGATGAGGTCTGGACGATGACATCGCTTTTGGGATTCGAAGCGCTGTTGCGCGACACCCAAGTGACCTGCCTTGGCACGCCGTTTTACGCAGGATGGGGGCTGACAGATGACCGCGCGATGCCGGTTTCACGCAGGACCGCACGGGTCGATCTGCCCGCGTTGGTTCATGCGGCACTGATCGCTTATCCGCGTTACTTTGATCCTGTTACAGGGTTGCCTTGTCCCGTCGAGGTGATTGTGGATCGGATCGAGAACAACGACATTCCGCGCCACGGACCCGTCAATCGGAGCCTTGCGAAGCTGCAAGGGCTGTTGGCAAGTTACGCGCACTTATGGCGTTAAGCGGTTGGTTTCAGGCCCGGGTCCAGATGTGGCAGATGTCGTTTCCAATAGGTCTGACGCTATCCAACGCAAAGCGCGGCGCGCCTGCCAAACGGTCGATGCCCATCGCGGCGAGCATGGGTGTACCCTCCGCGCCAATCGCTGCACCTGCGGAAAACACCACCAATTGATCGACCAGCCCCGCGTTCAAAAGGGAGGCAGCAAGCATGCCGCCGCCTTCGCAAAAAACGCGGGTGATGCCCTTTTCCGCCAAGGCGACCATTGCGGCGCGCGGATCAACCTGACCAGACGCCGTCGCACATGGCAGACTGACAGCGCCTTTGGCGATCCAGTCTGCGGCATCAGCCTCTTTGCCATGGCAGAGCCAGACGGGAACTTCATCTGCCGTCTGAGCCAGCTGACTGGTGGACGGGATCTTCATCGCGCGGGAAACGATCACCCGCACAGGTTGCCTGGCAATCCCCAAGCCACGGACCGTCAGCGAAGGATCGTCGGCGCGCGCGGTCCCTGCCCCAACCATCACAGCATCATGGCGCGCGCGCAGCATGTGAACGGCGCGGCGGGCCTCTGGCCCGGTGATCCACTGGCTTTCACCCGTGGCGGTGGCGATGCGACCATCAAGGGTGCCTGCCAGCTTGAGCGTAACGTGAGGCCTGTTTTCAGTGAGGCGCAGGAAAAATCCTGCATGATCACGCTCTGCATTCGCACGACAAACACCGCTATCCACTGTGATGCCCGCATCCTGCAACATCCCGATCCCACGCCCGGCAACACGTGTGTCAGGATCGCCTACGGCAATGACAACACGTGCGACTTTTGCGTCAATCAGAGCCTGTGCGCAGGGCGGTGTTTTCCCATGATGAGCGCAGGGCTCTAACGTGACATAGGCCGTTGCGCCAGCGGCGGCGGCCCCTGCCTGTGCCAATGCGCGCGTCTCGGCGTGCGGACGCCCACCATCAGCGGTCCATCCGCGCCCAACGATCAGACCGTCCTTCACGATCACGCAGCCCACGGCGGGGTTTGGCCAAACACGTCCCATGCCACGCCGCCCCAGCGATAGGGCAAGCGCCATAAAACGTGCGTCCGTTGCCGGGGTCACGCGTCGTCTTCGTCTTTGCTTTCGGGGCGCAGTTCGCTGACAAATTTATCAAAATCATCTGCGGCCTGGAAGTTCTTGTAAACACTCGCAAATCGCACATAGGCAACGGTATCAATCCGGGCAAGGCTTTCCATCACGATCTCGCCGATGGTGCCGGACGGAATGTCTGTCTCGCCCATGCTTTCCAGACGGCGCACGATACCGCTGATCATCTGGTCGATCCGTTCAGGTTCAACCGGGCGCTTTTGCAACGCGATCCGGATAGAGCGTTCCAGTTTGGGTCGGTCAAAGTCTTCCCGGCGCCCATTTGTTTTGATGACGACAAGGTCGCGGAGTTGCACCCGTTCATAAGTCGTAAAGCGCCCTCCGCAAGCCGGGCAAAATCGCCGACGGCGGATCGCCACATGGTCCTCGGCGGGTCGGCTGTCTTTTACCTGTGTGTCAACATTTCCACAAAATGGGCAACGCATGGCGGATCCTTATCTGTCGCTATGGGGTCTATCGCTGGTATCGCGGCCCCAGTTATCCACAGGCACTATATGAATCATCGCAGGTTTTGGGTAGTGGGCATTTTGCGCCGCTAAATGCGGGGGTAAAACCGTTGCGCCAAAGACTCGCCTAGGCCAGATGGGCCACAACATGCCGGCGGTGTGGCCTGTCGCGATGCTCAAACAGATAGATGCCCTGCCACGTGCCCAAAGCGAGCGTACCATCCGTTACGGGGATGCTCAGATGCGTCGGAAGAAGTGCGGCTTTGATATGCGCAGGCATATCATCAGGGCCTTCATATGTATGCGTCAGATAGGCCATGCTGGGGTCGGTTGTGGGTGGCACCAACCGCGCAAAATAGTTTTGCAGATCAACCTGCACCTCTGGGTCGGCGTTTTCCTGAATGACCAAACTGGCCGAGGTGTGCTGAATAAACAGGGTCAAAAGACCGGTGCCTTCAGCCCAGTCGACGACTTGGCGGGTCAACTCATAAAGGCCGGGGCCGTTGGTTGCGATTTCAAATCGGGTCTGCATGCCCGTACCATCGACCTGCATCTGGCAAAGCGCAAGTTACTCTTGCGCGCAGGCAAGCGATCTCTGCTGTGGTTGGCTCGCGCCCCCGCGCCAGTCATCAGACAGGTTCAAAATTGCAGCAAGGATTGGCGTGATCCGCACAATGCAGGCGCCTTCGACGTCAGCCGTCTGCGGTGTGGACATGGCGACCTGAGAGATGCTAGCGAACGATCGCGAAACGGGCTCAGTGCTGTAGGCGCTGGCGGCGGATACAAAAGTCACGGAAAACATAGCGGCCGCAAGAGATATGGACAGTTTGGTCATAACGACATCCTTTCGATACTAAAGGATGTGCGCCTGTTGCCTTGTCTTTACAATCTACTGAAACCGCATGTCACATGATCGTAAATGCACATGAGCGGGGCGTGACAGGATGTTTCAGTGCGAGAGTTAGTCGAACAGCCGCGCGCCCTGCTCATCAATCATCTGCTTGGCCTTGGCGATTGAGGCGGCTTCAGCCTCGTCTTTTGACGAAATGACATCTGCACGGATCAACGTGTGCTCTTGCCCGCCCTTCTCAATCCGCGCCGCAAGACGCCAGCCGTTTGCCTCTTTCTGAGGGACCGCGGTGATTGCATGATCTTTGTAGATCTCCGGTGTGGCGGTTTCCGTTTTTCCGCCACCAAAGAGTTTGGAAAAAAGTGCCATAGGGACCTCGCAGGCTTACTGATCCAAGAACGACCGCAATTTCCTACTTCTGCTTGGATGCTTCAACTTCCGTAGTGCTTTTGCCTCGATCTGGCGGATACGTTCGCGCGTCACGCTGAACTGCTGGCCCACTTCCTCAAGCGTATGGTCAGTGTTCATGCCGATGCCAAACCGCATCCGCAGCACACGTTCTTCGCGCGGCGTGAGCGAGGCCAGAACCCGTGTTGTGGTCTCTTTGAGGTTTTCCTGAATGGCGCTGTCGAGCGGCAGGATCGCATTCTTGTCCTCGATGAAGTCGCCAAGCTGGCTGTCTTCCTCGTCACCAATCGGTGTCTCAAGGCTGATCGGTTCCTTGGCGATCTTCATCACCTTACGGACCTTTTCCAAAGGCATTTGCAGTTTTTCTGCCAACTCTTCTGGTGTCGGTTCGCGGCCGATTTCGTGCAGCATCTGGCGACCGGTGCGGACAAGTTTATTGATCGTTTCGATCATATGCACAGGAATACGGATCGTGCGCGCCTGATCAGCGATAGAACGCGTGATCGCCTGACGGATCCACCATGTCGCATAGGTCGAGAATTTGTAGCCGCGGCGGTATTCGAATTTATCGACCGCCTTCATCAGGCCAATGTTACCTTCCTGAATAAGATCAAGGAATTGCAGGCCACGGTTCGTGTATTTCTTGGCGATGGAAATCACCAAACGCAGGTTCGCCTCGACCATTTCTTTCTTGGCCTGACGCGCCTCCTTTTCACCCTTCTGAACTTGCTGCACGATGCGGCGGAATTCGGTGATATCGACGCCAACATACTGGCCAACCTGAGCCATATCACCGCGCAGTTCTTCAATTTTGTCGGTCGATTTCTCGATCATCATCTGCCAGCCACGGCCAGCCTTTTGTGACATATCGTCCAGCCAGTTCGGGTCCAGCTCGCGGCCGCGATAGGCGTCAACAAATTCGCGGCGGTTGATACGAGCTTGGTCAGCCAGTTTCACCATAGAGCTGTCGATAGACATGATCCGCCGGTTGATACCGTAAAGTTGGTCGATCAGCGCCTCGATCCGGTTGTTGTGCAGGTGAAGCGAATTCACCAGTTCCACAATCTCGGAGCGCAGCTTTTGATATTTCGTTTCTTGCTTGTCAGAAAACGAGGAATCTTCGTTCAAGGTGGCCGACATCCGGGCATCTTGCATATCCGACAGTGCCGTAAAGTCGCGGGCAATCAGGTCAAGCGTTTCAAGAACCCGCGGCTTCAGGGCGGCCTCCATCGCGGCCAGCGACATATTCGCCTGATCGTCATCATCATCGTCGTCATCTTTGGCAATCGGATTGCCATCAGCGTCAAGCTCTTGCGTCTCTTCTTTCTTTTCTTCTGCCCCGACGACGGCTGGTGCAGCGACAACGGTTTCTTCCTCGCCATCTTCGCCAAGCTGATTGCCGAATGTAGTTTCAAGGTCGATCACATCGCGCAACAAAATGTCTTCCGACAACAGTTCGTCACGCCAGATGGTAATCGCCTGGAATGTAAGCGGGCTTTCGCACAGCCCCAAAATCATTGTATTGCGGCCAGCTTCGATCCGCTTGGCAATCGCGATTTCGCCCTCACGCGACAGCAATTCAACCGAGCCCATTTCGCGCAGATACATGCGCACAGGGTCATCTGTCCGGTCAAGCTTCTCAGCCTCTGCCCCGCCAAGCGTAACCTCACGCGATCCGGCAACCGTGGCCACGGCTGTGTTGCCTAGGTTTTCCTCGGTCTCTTCGCTTTCTTCTTCTTCGGTGACCTGAATGCCCATTTCCGACAGCATAGACATCACGTCTTCGATCTGATCCGACGACACCTGCTCTGGCGGCAGCACTGCGTTGAGTTGATCATAGGTGATGTAGCCGCGTTCTCGGGCGTCGGCGATCATTTTCTTGACCGCGGTCTGGCTCATATCAAGGCTGATATCGCCGTCCTGATCACCACCTGTACTGTCGTTGTTGTCTTTCGCAGCCATTCGGAAAGCCCTTTCGAACGCATAAATTCATGCCAAAGTGATTCGGCTGATTCGGTTAAATTCGAATCAACCCCGCATCTGGCTGATTCGCAAGGCGGTAGCGCCTTGTTTTTATCGTGTGTGTCGTTTGGTCACGACTTAGGACGATCCTTGCCCGCAGCAACTTCGATCTGCGCCAGCAGCGCATCGAAGGCATTGCGTTCATCAATATCCACATTCGTCCCATTGTCGGCGACCGCAAACTGCGACGTGTCTTCGCGTCCGCCGCGCAGCGCCTCGTCGCGCGCGCGGGTGACGGCAAACAGGCGACTGTCGATCACATGCGATGGATAATCTTCGAGGTCTTCCTCCGCCTCAATCGTCTCAGAAATCACCGCGCGATTGGCGGATACTAAGGCCATATTGTAAGTCAGCTCATGCAATACAATGTCTGCATCAAGGTTTTTTCGTACACATGGTTGCAACCTTATGAAGTTGTCTTGCAACAAACGGTCAACAGCGCCTGCACCGATCGCGGCTTTGACATCATTTTCAAGCGCCTCAAGCGCGGTTGTGTCCGCCAGGCTGACGATTGAATCGATCACGGTGCGCGCGGTTGCGTCAACGACCTCAAACCGTTCCAACCCATCCCGGAATTGAATTGCAACCGCCGGGTTTGTCAGCGCAATCGCGGCAATAATACGATCTTTCAGCAGAAACAGCTGCGCTTCATCCATGTGTCCCGCCAGCAAGGATTGCTTTGCCGCCCCTGTTGCATTGACATTTTGCGGCTTGCCGCGCCCCTTGTAGGCAGGTGCCCAATTGGCTGGTTTGAAGGTCTCCCACCGATAGTTTTTGATCGCGTCGCCGTAATAGCGCTTGATGTCCTGATCAGGAATTTTGCCAATCTGCGCCCGCAAACGTTTATCCAGATCCGCCTTTTGTTCGGGCGTTTCATGCGTCTTGCGGTTCAGTTCCGTCAGCCAAAGTTTTTTGACCAATGGCGTCGCAAAATCATCAATCTGTGCCTGTAGTGCTGTACGTCCGTTTTCGCGCAGGAAATCATCAGGGTCCTTGCCTGCTGGCAGTTCAAGGAAAAACAGGCTGTTGCCGCCTTGCAACTTGCCCAAAGCCAGATCAATCACCCGTTCGGCGGCGCGGCGTCCGGCGGTGTCGCCATCCAGCATGATGATCGGCTCGGGTGCAATGCGCCACATCATATCAAGCTGAGTATCCGTCACCGCAGTGCCCAGCGGGGCAACGGCCCCCTTGAACCCTGCCTCGGACAAGGCAATCACGTCCATATAGCCTTCGGCCACGATCAAAGGATGGCCTTTACCCGCTGCCTCACGCGCGTTTTTGACGTTGAAAAGGCTGCGCGACTTGTCAAACAGCGGCGTCTCGGGCGAATTCAGGTATTTGGCATTATCGCCGGGGTCGATGGCCCGCCCGCCAAAGGCAATGCAGCGCCCACGCCCGTCCCGAATAGGGAACATGATGCGATTGCGGAATGTATCATAAGGCTCTTTACCTTGGTCAGAGCTGCGGGCGAGACCCGCCTCCAGAATAAGCGCCTTATCGACCCCTTTTTCGGTCAAATGCTGCCAAAGATTGCTCCACCCTGGCGGCGCAAGGCCAATTTCCCAGCGGTCAAGCGCGTCATCCTTAAGACCGCGATTGGCAAGATAATCGCGGGCCTCCGCACCTTTCGCGGTTTTCAGTTGAAGCCGATAAAAGGCAACCGCCTGTTCCATAACGGCGATCAGTTGATCGCGTCGGTTGGCCTTCTGCTGCGCTTGTGGGTCTTGTTCAGGGATGGGCATCCCGGCCTCGCCGGCCAGGATTTTGACGGCTTCCATGAAGTCGACATTCTCGGTCTCGCGCACAAAGGAAATCGCATCACCTTTGGCATGACAGCCAAAGCAATAATAAAATCCCTTGCGATCATCCACATGGAAGCTTGCGGTCTTTTCTTGATGAAACGGACAAGGGGCCCAAAGATCGCCCTTGCCCTGATTGGACTTGCGGGTATCCCACATAACCTTACGGCCCACGACCTGCCCAAGGGACAGTCGATTGCGCAGTTCATCCAAGAATCCGGGTGGCAAGCTCATGGCAGCAGTATCGCCCAAGCCTGAACCGAGTGCGAGTCCGTCTTTCTTCGTCCAATCAAACTTCCGCCGGAGGCATCCCGCCCGCGCATCCTAGCGCGCCGCAACCCCACGCATTGCAACATCCAGATCATGCACCAGCGTCTGCGCCATCGACCGCATCACCATAATCTCAAAAGCATGCGACCCGGTGCGGATGATCGTCACCGACAGATGCCCCAGCATGGTCTTGGCCACATGGTTGTTCCTGAACAGCCCGCGGCGCAGATCGACCGGCACAAGTCGTGCCAACACATCTTCAACGCCAGTTCCCGCTATCTGCACGACCGCCCAAGCATCCGACTGATCCGTCACAGCAGCCAAACCGTCTAAAGCCACATCACCCGCAACCAACCAGACCCCATGGCCAAACCATGTGACAGCGCCCTTACGCCGGTTCACCTTGGCCAGCCCGTCGTCCAGCTTCGCCGCAACGGCCTTTTCCTGTCCGGCATAAGGGGCCACCGACATTAGCCGCTGTGGCAAAACCTCTGACGCCTCTATCCCACCGTGGATAACCGGCAACAAACCCGCAAAAGGCGTCAATGCAATCAACTTAGCCACGCGCACGTCCTCCGGTCGGGTCAAAGAAGACCGGATCGCAAACCTCGACCTCTTCGGTTATATCTCGCAAATGATCGCGCAACTTGATCACCTCGCCATGCCGCGCGCGACCATTCTCAAGAAAGCCCAGCGCCAGATGCGTCTCAAGTGTCGGTGAAAAACAGACCGAGGTTGTGTAGCCTTGGCTATTCACGCGGGTCTCTGCAGCTTGCGTTTCGAACAAATGCGCGCCCGCAGTCAGCGCATGATCGCGGCCCTTCCCGCGCAATCCCACCAATTGCTGACGGCTCTCGCCAAGAAGGCCCGGACGGGCCGCCGAGGCTTTGCCGATACAGTCTTTCTTAGTGCTGATCATGCGCGCCATCCCGATATCAAATGCGGTCGTGCGGCCATGGATTTCAGCATGGGTGATAAAGCCCTTCTCGATCCGCAACACATTCAATGCTTCCATGCCATAAGGACCACCTCCCATAACCTCAGCCTGCGCTGTCAGCATGCGGAACAGGCTCTCACCATAGCGCGACGGGACCGCCACCTCATATGCGTGCTCACCCGAAAACGAGATCCGGAACAACCGGCCCGGCACGCCAGCGACCCCAACCTCACCGCAGGCCATGAAAGGCCAAGACTCATCGTCAAGCTCCTGATCCAAAACAGTATTCAACAGTGCCCGCGCCTGCGGCCCGGCCACGGCAAACTGCGCCCATTGTTCGGTGACCGAGATCACTTTGGCATCCAGATCAGGGCGCAGGACCTGCAAGACGAACTCCAGATGACGCATTACCAGACCCGCCGCCGCCGTTGTCGTGGTCATCACAAAATGCTGCTCGCCCAGACGCGCGGTCGTGCCGTCATCCATTACATGCCCGTCTTCACGGAGCATCAGACCATAGCGCACACGCCCCACCTTCAGGGTGGAGAATGTGTTGGTATAGACGAAATCCAAAAGGGCGGCCGCATCCGGCCCCTGAATGTCGATCTTGCCCAGGGTCGACACATCGCAAACACCCACCGCATTGCGGACATAGCCCACCTCGCGGTCGCAGGATTGCTGCCAATGCGTCTCGCCCTTCTGCGGGAAATAGCTGGGGCGATACCACAGCCCTGCCTCAATCATTGGCGCGTCACGGGCGATGCTGGCGCGGTGCGAAGTGGTAAAGCGTTCGGGCGCAAATCCTTTGCCCTGACTGCCTGCACCCATCGCCGCAATGGAGACCGGGACATAGGGTGGACGGAATGTCGTCGTCCCAGTCTCAGGAATACCGCGCCCCGTCGCATCGGCCAGCACGGCCAACGCCACCACGTTCGACGACTTCCCTTGATCAGGTGCCATTCCTTGCGTGGTGTAACGCTTCATATGCTCAACCGAGCGGAAGTTTTCCTGCGCAGCAAGCTTGATGTCTTTGACATGCACATCGTTCTGAAAATCAATCCACTTGCGCCCCTTGCCCGGGACCGCCCAAAGCGGGGTGATCGCATAGCTCGCATCATCCGCAGCAGGTACCGTCACCTCGGGTTTCAACCCGAGGCCCCCTGCGACTTCAACGGCAGCCTTGGCACCCTCTGCCAAACAGGCCGCAGTGCTGAAGGTCCCATTACAAGCGCCCGCCGTGACCATCCCCGGAATGCTTTCAGGTGTCGGCACGAAAGACGCGATATCCTCGCGCCATGTTGGTCGCCCGTTCATATGGCAAGTCAGATGCACCGTCGGGTTCCAGCCACCGGACATGGCCAGACAATCGGTACGGATGACGCGCGTCCCGCCATTGTGCCGGATCGTGATGCTTTGCAGTGCATGGCGCCCTTTGGTGGCGATGACTTTAGCGCCAGTGTAGATCGGAAAGTCGCCCTCCACATCCGCATCATCGCGGCTGTCGATCAGGGCGGCCACCTTGATGCCTGCCGCGACCAGATCACGCGCCGTGCGATGCGCATCATCATTGTTACCAAAGATCGCAACCCGCGTGCCCGGGGCAACACCCCAGCGGTTCACATAGGCGCGCACAGCACTCGCCATCATGATGCCCGGACGGTCGTTATTGGGAAAGGCAATCGGACGCTCCAAGGCACCTGCACAAAGGATCGCGCGTTTGGCAACGATGCGCCAGAAGCATTCCAGCGGTTTGCCCGGCACGCGCGGCCCCGCGATACGCTCCAACGCGCCATAGGTGCCTTGATCATAAGCCCCCGTCACGGTCGTGCGGGTCATGCGGCGCACATTGGGCAGCGCATCCAGCTCTGCCAGCGCCGCTGCCACCCAATCTGCACCCGGTTTGCCATCTACCTGCTCTTGCTCGCGCAGCAGACGACCGCCCATGGCGGTGTCTTCGTCGGCGATGATCACATCAGCGCCAGCGCGCCCCGCAGTCAAAGCAGCCATCAGGCCCGCAGGCCCTGCGCCGATCACCAGCACATCACAAAAGGCAAAGGCCTTTTCGTAGGTATCCGGGTTTGTTTCACCGCTCAGCGCGCCCAGACCAGCGGCGCGCCGGATCACAGGCTCGTACAGCTTTTCCCAAAAGCTGCGGGGCCACATGAAGGTTTTGTAATAAAAGCCAGCGGCCAGAAACGGGGAGGCCAGATCATTGACCGCCATCATGTCATAACGCAGCGACGGCCAGGCGTTCTGGCTTGAAACCTCCAGCCCTTCGGACACCTCCAAGGTGGTCGCCCGCACATTCGGTTCCGCCTGCGCGCCATGACCGATGGTCACCAGCGCGTTTTGCTCTTCGGACCCTGCCGACATCACCCCACGGGGCCGGTGATACTTGAAGGATCGAGCCACCAGCTTGATGTCATTTGCCAAAAGTGCGGCTGAAACCGGCTCACCCGGCACCCCTTTGATCTTACGACCATCGAAGGTGAAAGTGACCGTGTTTTCAGGGGCGTGCAGCCTCATGCCTTTACCTTCTCGGCCAATGTCGC
The DNA here is from genome assembly GCF_023015625.1 of Yoonia sp. F2084L. Lineage (GTDB taxonomy): Bacteria > Pseudomonadota > Alphaproteobacteria > Rhodobacterales > Rhodobacteraceae > Yoonia. The sequence goes on along the minus strand of NZ_JALKAH010000009.1, from coordinate 25,279 downwards.
TTTATGCACCGCATGGGTCATGGTGTTCCGTTCAACCACCAACCAGGCACCGCAACCCGCCTCATGAAACCACAGGTCGCGGGTGTCGCCAGCAGGATTGTCGCGGTTGTGCAGATAGTCGTCCCATGCCTCTAGCCCCGCATCTTCGGCAGGACGATCCAGCGCCAGCGCATCGCCTTGATAGTAGAACTCGCGCCGGTCGCGTTCGCCGCAGTTGGGGCAGATAATCCGCATGCTCTTTTCCTAGTGCAAATTGTGCTGAGAGCCGGTGCCCTCTTCATCCATCAGCCCAACGCCCGAGCGGAACCGATCCAACCGGAACTTCGCCGCGGCGTCGTGATGATTTCCCGTTGCCATGAGATGCGCAAAGCTGAAGCCCGACCCCGGCACCGCCTTAAACCCGCCGTAACACCAGCCGCAGTCGATAAAGAGCCCCTCGGTCGGTGTCTTGTCGATAATGGGCGACCCATCGGGTGTCATATCCATGATGCCGCCCCATGACCGCAGCACCTTCGCCTTGCCGATCATCGGCATCAGCGTCATCGCCGCATCCATCACATGCTCTTTCATCGGCAGGTTTCCCCGCGCGGCGTAAGAGCTGTAAAAATCAATGTCGCCGCCAAAAACGAGACCACCCTTGTCGGACTGGCTGATGTAGAAGTGACCCATGCCAAAGCTGACCACATGGTCGATCACGGGTTTCAGCCCCTCGGTCACGAAGGCCTGCAAAACGTGACTTTCAATCGGCAACCGCATCCCTGCCATCGCGGCGACCTGACCCGAGCGGCCCGCCACTACGATGCCCACCTTCTTGGCTTTGATCGCGCCGCGTGTTGTCTGGACCCCTTTGACAACGCCACCTTCAATGTCGATGCCCGTGACTTCGCAATTCTGGATGATATCAACGCCGCGCTGGTCGGCACCGCGGGCATAGCCCCACGCCACGGCATCATGCCGGGCCGTACCGCCGCGCGGATGATAGAGCCCGCCGTAGATCGGAAAGCGGATATTGTCGAAATCAAGATAGGGCAGATGTTCGCGGACGCCATCGCGATCCAGCAGGATCGCATCGTCACCTTGATTGATCATCGCGTTGCCGCGCCGCGCAAAGGCGTCGCGCTGACCGTCGGAATGAAACAGATTTATGAGACCACGCTGCGAATGCATCACGTTGTAGTTCAGTTCTTGCTCCATCCCTTCCCACATCTTCAGGGAATGGGAGTAGAATTCGGAGTTGCCGGGCAAAAAGTAGTTTGCGCGTACGATGGTCGTGTTGCGACCAACGTTGCCACCCCCGATATACCCCTTTTCAAGAACCGCGATGTTGGTCATGCCGTGTTCTTTGGCAAGATAGAACGCGGTCGAAAGCCCGTGTCCGCCGCCACCGATAATGATTGCGTCGTACTCCGCCTTTGGCTCAGGATCGCGCCATACCGGCTTCCAACCGGTCTGGCCGAATAACCCCTCTTTGATCACCCGAAAACCGGAGTATCCCATACCGCATCCCCTTTGGTCACCGCCAAGACTAGCAACAGCCCGGTTCAGATGCATGTTCTCTTTTCGACAAAGCAGCGACAGCGGGCGACTTTCTTGATCGGGCGCACATAGGGGCAGCCCGAAATGGTCAGTGATTCGTCTGATCGGCACATTCCCGCCATTGAAGTTAAACGGAACATGAATAAGCTGTTTTTATTGGCTTTGCGCAGGGTATTTTTGTTTCGCAATTTCAAACAGTAGTGCCAAAATTGCCCGAATATGGCACTGAAACAAGGTTAATGGCCGCAGCCGCCTATTCGTCGCCAAATTTTTGACACAGGATGATGGTTCCTATGATACCGATTACATGTGCTTTTTTGGGCGCAAGATCTGTCTGCTGCGACGAATAACCGATTGGGGACTTGAATATGCTGCACTCTAACGACCGGATGAGCAAGCTAGAGACTTGGGACGAAAAGTGGGATAAATCGCGCCGCGCGGTTTTGAGGAAGTTTTGTCGCGACGAAGAAGGCGGCATTATCATTATGACCATTGTTTTGCTCATTGCGATGTTGGTCATCGCCGGTATGGCGGTGGACTTCATGCGTTTTGAGTCGCGTCGCGCCCTGCTGCAGAGTGTTTCTGACCGGGCGGTGTTGTCGGCAGCGAGCCTCGATCAAACGCTGGATGGTAAACAAGTCATTGTGGATTACTTTGACAAGGCAGGCTTTCCCGAAGCAATCGTCGGTACGCCCGTTGTAGACAAAGAACCTGGTACAGGTAACAGCGAAGTGAGTGTGAACTCACAGATTGATGTAAAGACATTTTATCTGCACCTCGTCGGAATTGACACACTTTCAGCGCCGGCGAGTTCTCGTGCTGTGCAAGGCGTAGGTAACGTCGAGATTTCTTTGGTGCTCGATATCTCGGGTTCCATGCGGCACAAGGTTTGGGTTGATGAGGCTGTTGTGGACGGAAACGGCGAGCCTGTAATAGACGAAAATGGCGATGTTGTGACGACAAGGGTCCGGCGAACGAAGATCGAGCTTTTGCAGAAAGCGGCCTCTGATTTTGTTGAAGACATGTTGGTCGCGGAATACCGCAATCAAATTTCCATCAACCTAATCCCATATTCTCAGCAGGTAGCGTTGAGCGATGATTTGTACAAAGCCCTGCGTACAACGCCGGATTCAATCAGCGAAAGTGGCTTGATCGGTAGTTCTTTTGGATCGATTACTGACGGGTATGCGACACTGCCAGACGATCCTGATGCACCTATCGACATCAGTTGGGCAAACAATGAACTCGTTAACGTCAACCCAAGCCGTTGTATCGACTTTGAAGAAGCCGACTTTGTCGACGTCGAATTTGATCTCAGCAAACGATACAACCAGGTTGAGCGCTTTGATCACTATAGTGGTTCCGGCACATCAACCGTTACACGCCCTGTGTGTCCAGATCAGGAGTTTGAAACCATCTTGCTTGCGTCACAAGACGTAAACGAGTTGAAGCGCCGCATCGGTCTGTTCCGCCCGACGACATTCACCTCGATCCATTTGGGTGTAAAATGGGGCATTTCGTTGCTTGACCCGGATCTACGTCCGGTCCTTGCTGGTATCGATAGCATTGATGACGCCTTTCGGGGGTCACGCCCATCCGAGTATAGTGGCGACACAGTGAAGTATCTGATCGTTATGACCGATGGTCAGAACCAGGCCGATCAACGGGTCGCAGCTGACGCTTATGATAGCTATGAAGAGCGGGAGCGTTGGAAGGATTATCCGTTGGATTACTGGGTCGCTGAGAATTTGCCGACCAATGACGAACCGGAAAACTACACGCGTTTGTGGGGTTCAAACACCCAGTTTAATACTTGGATGGAGACTCTCTGCGACGCAGCAAAGCCCAAGATGAGCATCTATACCATTGCAATGGGTGCTGGTGATGGCGCAGATCAGATCGCAAAATGTGCATCGCAGCCCTCATATGCATTCGCCACCAACTTTAACAGCGCAGCGGGTGAGCCGGGGATAGACGAGATCTTCCAGACCATCGCTCAACGCATCAAAGCATTGCGGCTGAACCTATGATGCGCGCTGTAAGCTCAATAAATGCGTTTTGGCGGCAATTTGTCAAAGACGAAGCAGGAACGACATCGCTAGAATTCGTGATTGTCTTCCCTGTTTTCTTTGGCATGTTTCTCATGACATACGAAAGCGGGATGATTTCAACCCGTCACGTGATGTTGGAGCGCGGTGTTGAGACCGCGGTGCGCGACGTAAGAATTGGCTCAATGCCTAATCCGACCCGCGAGTCGCTGCGCGAACGCATCTGTGAAGTTGCCGGCGGTATCCCTGACTGCTTGCGCCAATTGGAGATCGAGTTGTTGCAGCGAGACCCGACCAATTGGACTGCGGTGCCTGAGGGTGTGCGTTGCGTCAATCGCGGCGATCTTGACCGTGACCCCGGAACAATTGATCCGACAGGCAACAACCAGTTGATGTTCCTGCTTGCCTGCGTGCGGATTGACCCTTTTATTACATCACCAATTTACGGCTTAATCGGTCGTGCGGTTGTAGACGGCAACTCCTCTACAAATGCTGGAGGGTCTTATGCTCTGGTTTCGAGGGGCGCATTTGTGGTTGAACCGTTCCGCGCGAATGAGGAAGAAGAGGAAGACGGTGTATGATACGTTTGGCTGAATGTGCGCGCCGTTTCCGCGATGAGGAAGACGGGTCGATGGCGATCGAGCTTGTCCTTGTAACCCCGATTATAGTCTGGGTGGTTTTGTCGACTTACGTTTACTTTGACATATTTCGGGTTGAATCGAACGCAAACCGCGCATCATTGGTAGTTGCCGAAATGCTCAGCCGCGAAGAGACGCCAATCACGAAAACCTACATGGATAGTGCGTTGGAAGTTTTGGAGGTTCTGACCTACGAAGAGGTCGCGCCGGATTTGCGGGTCACCGTTTATGAATATAGTTCGGATGATACCTCCTACCGCGTCGTTTGGTCAGATGTTCGCCCAGTTGATGGTCTTGATGAGCTTAAAAATACCGATCTATTGAAAATTAAAGATCGATTGCCGAAAATGAACACCATTGATCATGCGATTCTTGTGGAGACTTTTGTCGACTATAACGCACCGTTTTCGGTCGGTCTGGGGCCTATGCCCGGCACAAATCTCGATAGCATCAAGTTTGATACCTTCACTGTAATTCGGCCACGTATCGGTAGGCTGTGCTTTGATCCTAATACTAACGTTGACAGTGACGAGCTTTGCGGGTCAAGCGGGAACCTTCTAAACTAACTATCACTTAATCCGCAGCGCGATCTGTTCCGCCATGAACTTGGACTGACCCGCGTTCGTCACACCGCCCACACCGACACGGCGCCCAAAGCGCCACCAAAGCCCCGGCAACCACGCCCGGGGCTTTTTGGTGTGCAACACCAGCGTAAAACCGTTTGATGGTTTGAATGCAAAGGCCCCCCGCTCGACACTGCGCACATCTTCGATGCGCGCAAGCACTGTGCCTGCGCTGTCGCGCAACTCATCTTCAGTCAACTCGATGATATGTGTGGTTGCCCTGCGCAAACGCTCGGCCTGCCATAGCATCAGAATGCCAAACCCCAGCATGAAGATCATCCAAAGCAGCGCAGGCGGTTGCACCAAGGTGACGTAGACCAGTAGCGCGCCCAAACCGAATTGAACCCCATAAGCGAAGATCCGGCGCGGCGGCGAGGCCTGCACCCGCGCATAAACGCCGTTTTCATCAGGCTCAAACATGTTCGTCGTCTCCATCTTTCGAACCGCCTTAGCGTACCGCAGGCAAATTGCCTAGGCGGTGACCGAGCGCCGCACCATATCCCAGTAGATCGCCGTGATTGTGTCGGTCTTAAGCCGCCCACCTGCACGGTACCAGTTGCCGATGCCGGTGAGCATCGCGATCAGGGCCATCGTCGTCACCCGCGTGTCTGCAATGGCAAAGACACCCTCGGCCTCTCCGGCCCGCAGGATACTTTCCAATGCGTCCTCGTATTGTCTGCGCATCACTTCGATGGCAGCAAAGTTTTCCTCGGATAGATTGCGCAATTCCATATATGAGACAAAGACTTGATCCGGTTTCGGCAGGTGAAATTGAATATGAAACCGGGTAAACCCCTCCAGCCGCGCCAAAGCCGTGCCTTTCAGATCGGCATCATCCAGCGCGCACAGCAGATCGGTCATATGACCTTTCATCAGATCAAACAGCAGCGTTTGCTTGTCGGGCGTGTAGTTATAAAGCGCACCGGCCTGTATCCCGACCTCTGCCGCGATCTGGCGCATGGAAACGGCCGCATAGCCATGCCGTGCAATCAACCGCAAAGCGGCATCACGTACCTTTGGTCCGGTAATATCTGAGTGTGAGCCTTGCTTACGTGCCATAACAGCCATTTAACTGAACGCTTGTTCATATGGAAACCCCTGATCAGCGGTTGCCCACTCCTGATACTCACCGTTAGTGTGACGACCATGCGAACCCTGTTGCCTTTTGCCCTTATGCTATCCGCCTGTGCCAGCTTTCCAGAGTTGGAGGGAACCATTAGCGATGCCGCGCGCGACGCGCCCTACCCCGCGTTGAGCGAAATTCCCGTTCGGCCCGCAACCGGCAGTGGAAATGAAGCCACGATGCTGGCGCGCATTGAGGCGCTTCAAGCGCGAGCGGCCCGCATCCGCAAGATTGAAATCGGCGCGTTGCAGTAACCCCGCGCTTTCGCTAGACCCGGCAGGATAATTCGCAACGATGGACATACGCAAATGACGACACCTCTTCGCCTTGGAATTGCAGGACTGGGCACCGTAGGTGTGGGTATCGTGCGCATTGCGCAAAAACACATAGACCTGCTGGCCCGGCGCGCCGGTCGCGAGGTTCAGATCGTGGCGGTCTCTGCCCGTTCCAAAACCAAGAACCGTGATGTGGATTTGTCGAGCTACGAATGGGAAGACGACCCCGTGAAACTAGCGAAACGCAGCGATATTGATGTGTTCATCGAGGTCATGGGCGGTCACGAAGGCCCGGCCAAAGATGCGACCGAGGCCGCGATTGCTGCGGGCAAGGATGTCGTCAGCGCGAACAAGGCGCTTTTGGCGATCCACGGGCAAGCGCTGGCCGAAGCCGCCGAAGACAAAGGTCGCGTGATCCGGTTTGAGGCCGCTGTCGCAGGCGGTATACCTGTCGTCAAATCGCTGACCGAAGGTCTTGCAGGCAATGAAATCACCCGCGTGATGGGTGTGATGAACGGAAGCTGCAATTACATCCTCACCCGGATGGAAGATGCAGGGCTCAGCTATGAAGCAGTATTCGATGAGGCCAACCAGCTTGGCTATCTCGAAGCGGACCCCGAATTGGACGTGGGCGGTATTGATGCCGGACACAAGCTGGCCCTTTTGGCATCAATCGCCTTTGGCACACAGGTCGATTTTGATGCGGTTGAACTGGAAGGTATCGGATCGGTCACGATCGAAGACATCCATCAAGCGGCTGACATGGGCTATAAGATCAAACTGCTGGGCGTCGCACAGATGACAGGTCGCGGGCTGGAACAGCGCATGTCGCCTTGCCTTGTGCCGGACACATCGCCGCTGGGCCAATTGCAGGGCGGCACCAATATGGTGGTGCTGGAAGGCGATGCCGTCAGCCAGATCGTATTGCGCGGCCCCGGTGCCGGTGAAGGCCCGACAGCAAGTGCTGTGATGGGTGATGTAATGGACATTGCGCGGGGCTTGCGCGTTTCGACCTTCGGCCAACCGGCTAACACATTGCGCAAGGCACGTGCGGCACGTGCCGCTGTGCCAGCCCCCTATTACCTGCGAATGCAGTTGATCGACAAACCGGGCGCTTTGGCCAAAGTCGCACATGCTTTGGGCGAAGCAGGTATTTCTATCGACCGTATGCGCCAATACGATCACTCGGACACAACAGCCCCGGTTCTGATTGTCACACACAAAACAACGCGCACTGCATTGGAAGAGGCTTTGGTCGACTTCAAAGCCACCGGTGTTGTCACAGGTGACCCCGTCGCAATCCGGATCGAGGCGGTTTAGCGCAAACAGTCTTGCCGCCCGGGCTTGGACAGGCTTTAGGGGTGCGCAGCCACTAAAGGAAAATACCATGCCTGCCGCAACCGACTTTAACGATCGTAATCTCTCATTAGGTCTGGCCCGCGTGTCAGAAGCGGCGGCTATTGCCTGTACGCCGCTGATTGGGCGTGGTGACGAAAAAGCCGCTGATCAGGCCGCCGTTGACGCGATGCGCACGCAGTTGAACCGCCTTGATATCGCAGGCGTTGTGGTGATCGGCGAAGGCGAACGCGACGAAGCGCCGATGCTGTTTATCGGCGAAGAGGTTGGCACAGGCACAGGTCCCGGCGTGGACATCGCACTTGATCCACTGGAAGGCACGACGCTGACCGCCAAGGATATGCCGAATGCATTGGCCGTCATCGCCATGGGACCGCGCGGGTCGATGTTGCATGCCCCTGACGTTTATATGGATAAACTGGCCATCGGCCCCGGTTTTCGTCCCGGCGTCGTGACGCTTGATATGTCCCCGGCCGAGCGTGTGTCTGCGCTGGCGGCCGCCAAGGGATGTTCAACCAATGACATTACCGTCTGTGTGTTGGAACGTCCGCGCCACGAAGACATGATCGCGGAAATTCGCGGCACGGGCGCCGCAATTCGCCTGATCACTGACGGCGATGTGGCCGGTGTGATGCATTGTGCGGAACCTGAACTGACAGGCATCGACATGTACATGGGCTCTGGCGGCGCGCCCGAAGGTGTTTTGGCCGCAGCCGCGCTGAAATGCATGGGCGGGCAGATCTTTGGCCGTCTGATGTTCCGCAATGATGATGAGCGTGGACGTGCCAAGAAAGCCGGGATCACGAACTTTGACCGGGTTTATACCCGCGATGATATGGTGACGGGTGACGTGATCTTTGCCGCGACCGGTGTGACCGACGGATCACTGGTGCCAGGGATCAAACGCGAGGTAGGCTTTGTGACGGCTGAAACGATTTTGATGCGGTCCAAGACCGGATCGGTGCGCCGCATGATTTACCGTAACCCTGTCGGATAGATCAGAAGCCTCTGGCGGGAGTTTTTTGGGCAAGATGATAATGTAGCTGTGGTGCAGACAGCGCTTCCCGCATATTGTGGCTGGCAATGACCGACACACCAGATAAACCCGCTTTTTTGGATGTTACCTCCTCGGCAACTGGACGCCGCTGGATCGGCCCGACCGCTGAAGAGGACCGGCTGTCCGAGGCGATGGCACAGGACACCGGGTTGGCGGCACCGCTTTGCCGCATACTGGTCCGGCGCGGTGTGACGGCGCAAAATGCCAAGAGCTTTCTCGCGCCAACGCTGCGTGATCAGTTACCTGATCCACGTGTGCTGAAAGATATGGACAGCGCGACCGCGCGTTTTCTACAGGCGGTGAACACCAAAGAACGCATCGCTGTTTTTGCCGATTACGACGTCGACGGTGGTACATCAGCGGCCCTGCTACTCACGTGGTTGCGCGATATGGGGCTGCGGGCCACGCTTTATGTGCCCGACCGCATTGACGAAGGCTATGGCCCCAACGATGAGGCGATGGCGGCACTTGCCGCAGATCACGACCTGATCATCTGTGTTGATTGCGGCACGCTCTCGCATGGGCCAATCGCCGCGGCGGTTGGCGCCGATGTCATTGTGCTTGACCACCATCTTGGGGGCGAAACACTGCCGGATGCTGTGGCGGTGGTGAACCCCAACCGGCAGGATGAAAGCGGTGATCTGGCGCATCTTTGCGCGGCCGCTGTTGTGTTTTTAATGCTGGTCGATGTGAACCGGCAGTTGCGGGAGGCGGGACAGAAAGGCCCTGACCTGATGGCAATGCTTGATTTGGTGGGGCTGGCCACCGTTGCGGATGTGGCCCCGTTGATTGGGGTCAACCGCGCCTTTGTGCGGCAAGGACTGACCGTGATGGCGCGCCGTAACCGCATTGGGCTGACTGCGTTGGCGGATGTCGCAGGGCTGGATCAAGCCCCGACCAGCTATCATTTGGGGTTTTTGCTCGGCCCACGGATCAATGCGGGCGGGCGAATTGGCAAGGCTGACCTGGGAGCGCGCTTATTATCGACGACAGATCGGAACGAGGCCGAGGCGCTGGCGGCAAAGCTGGACGCGTTAAACACTGACCGCCGCGAAGTAGAAGCACAGGTCCGCGATCTGGCATTGGAACAAGCCACTGCCCGCGGATTGGATGGGCCGTTGGTCTGGGCAGCGGGCGAAGGGTGGCATCCCGGCGTTGTTGGTATCGTTGCGGCGCGGCTGAAAGAGGCTACCAACCGACCCGCCATCGTCATCGGTCTTGAAGGCGATGAGGGCAAAGGATCAGGGCGGTCGGTTTCAGGGATTGACCTTGGCGCTGCGATCCAGCGCACAGCAAATGAGGGTCTGCTGATCAAAGGGGGCGGGCATAAGATGGCGGCGGGCCTGACCGTGGCGCGGGACAAACTAGAGGACGCGATGGCGCGCCTGGGCGATTTGCTGGCCAAACAAGGGGCGGCCGATATAGGGCCTGCGGACCTGAAGATCAGCGGTATCCTGATGCCGGGGGCCGCAACTGTCGAACTGGTCAACCAGATCGAAGATGCCGGCCCTTTTGGCGCAGGTGCCCCTGCCCCGCGATTTGCCTTTCCTGACTGTCAGATCCACTTTGCTAAACAGGTGGGCGCAAACCATCTGAAAATCAGCTTTGGCGATGGTTTGGGCGGGCGGATTGACGCGATCAGCTTTGGCGCGATGGACGGGCCAATGGGGCCGATGTTGATGGGCCACAACGGGGCGCGATTCCATCTGGCCGGCCGTTTGGAAATCAACACCTGGCAGGGGCGACAATCGGTGCAATTGCGGCTCGAAGACGCGGCCCCTGCCCACTAAAGCCAACCTGCAAAAAACGAAAAAACCCTCTTGCGCGCCCGGCCCGGTTTCCCTAAAAGCGGCGCACCAACTGCGGTCCCTTCGTCTATCGGTTAGGACGCCAGGTTTTCAACCTGGAAAGAGGGGTTCGATTCCCCTAGGGACTGCCATTGGTCTTCCGCACATCGACAATTTGAAGCATTGGGCATTTACTGTCGCGGTCCTTCGGCTAGGCTCTTGCCAAATGACCGTAATGTGGGAGACACCGATGTCACTGAAATATCTACACACAATGGTTCGCGTGAAGGACCTTGAGAAGTCTATCGCCTTTTATGAACTGCTGGGCCTGAAAGAAACCCGACGTTTTGATCACGAAGGTGGACGCTTTACACTTGTTTTCATGGCCCCTCCGGGCCAAGAGGAATGCCCGGTTGAGCTGACGTACAACTGGGATGGTGATGATGCGCTGCCCGATGACAGCCGCCATTTCGGTCATCTCGCCTACCGTGTGCCCAATATCTATGAAACCTGCCAGCATCTGATGGACAACGGCGTAACCATCAACCGCCCGCCACGCGATGGACATATGGCTTTTGTGCGCTCGCCTGACAACATCTCGATCGAGCTTTTGCAGGAAGGTGACAACCTGCCATCGGCCGAGCCGTGGGCGAGCATGGAAAACACCGGCCATTGGTAAAGGCGGGGTTTCTCACTTGCTTCGACCTGCTGGCTGCTTTGGGTATGGCGTGTCGGCTTGCAGATTCTGAAAACGCGATGCGGTGCAAGCGGGTGCACAAGTTGACGGCGCTGATTATTGGCCGGGCGGAAACAGCAAAGGGCGCACAAAGGTGATCCGGCTTTGTATCATTCTTTTGCTTTTGCCGGGGCTTGCGCAGGCAGCCTGCCGTCAGGCGCTGTCGCTTGGTCTGGATGTGTCCAGCTCGGTTGATGATTCCGAATACAAGTTGCAACTGAACGGCGTTGTCGCCGCCCTGAACGCCCCCGTTGTTCAAGATATCCTGTTCCTGCAGCCCGATGCACCAATCCGTATCCATGTATTTGAATGGAGCGGCCCGGTGAACCAAACGGTGATTGTACCGTGGACCACGATCAGGACGCCGGATGATCTTGCCTCTGTGACGGCGCGTTTGCGTGCACATACCCGTGGTGTGGCAGCACCAAACACCGCGGTGGGGTCTGCCATGCTTGCCGGTTTTGCATACCTTGAGCAGCATCCTGAGTGCTGGGTCCGCACGCTTGACCTGTCAGGCGACGGCGAAACCAATACCGGGCCTCTGCCAGAAGAAATCCCGGACAGCCAAACACCGACCGGTGTGACTGTGAATGGCTTGGTTGTAGGGTCCGGCAACTTTTTCGGTGACATTGTGAGCGGCGAAGCGTTGGACGATCTGGTGACATATTACGAAGAAAACGTCATCCGGGGGCCTTTGGCCTTTGTTGAGGTTGCCAAGAACTTTGATGATTATGCGGAAACGATGGAGCGCAAGCTTTTGAAAGAACTGTCAGCCATGGCTGTGGGTCAGTTGGACGCTGTGCGTGGGTCCGACGGGTGATCCGGTTTGCGGTTCTCGCTTTTGTGCTGCCGGGGATGGCAGAGGCTGCTTGCCGTCAGGCCCTTGCTTTAGGTTTGGATGTCTCCGGCTCGGTTGATGCGACTGAGTACCGGATGCAATTGGATGGGCTCGCGACCGCATTGAATAGCGAGCGGGTGCAAGAGGTGTTGTTCATCCAACCAGACGCGCCAGTGCAGATACTGGTTTATGAATGGAGCGGGCCGTTTGATCAAACAGTTGTGGTGCAATGGACTCCGATTGCGACAGCACATGACTTGGCACAGATCACCGCCAAATTACGCAGCCACCGACGCGCAACAGCGGCCCCAACAACCGCGATTGGTGCGGCAATGCTGGCGGGCTTTGCGTTCCTGGATGACCGCCCCGAATGCTGGAAACGCACCTTAGACTTATCCGGGGATGGGCAAACAAACACCGGCCCACGCCCACAGGATATCGGGGCACACCGGACCCCGAATGGCGTTGTGGTGAATGGATTGGTCATCGGGTCCGGCGACAGACGCGGCGATGATGAACGCTTTGCCGACATCAAAGAGCTGTCATCTTACTACACATCCTACGTGATTCGGGGATCCGGGTCTTTCGTCGAGGTGGCCCTTGGGTTTGAAGACTATGCCGCTGCAATGGAGCGCAAGCTAATGCGTGAACTTGCCAGTCTTGTCATGGGCGAAGTTGCGCCAGATCTACGGCAATAACGGGTGCCAGAAAGAGGAATGGGCCGACACTCCAGCGTGCCGACCCACCATAACCGTGACCCTCGTAAACTACACTTTTCCAGATATAGAATCTGCCGAAGGCTTTTCAGCAGTGATATCCAGAAAAGGCCCTTTTGCCGCATACCTGCACTTCAGTAGATATAGCGGATCTGCTCTGTCCAATAGCGTTCCACGCGGCGCAGGGCCGTGGTGATGTCTTCAACGCCTTCATGGTCCAGCACGCCGCGATCCATCAATCCTTCAGAGTGGGTACGGAACAGGCGCGTGACCAGAACATGAACGCCGCGCCCCTTTTCGGTCAATCGTACCCGCACGGACCGGCGATCAATCTCACTGCGTTCGTGGTGCATGTAACCGGCCTCCACGAGTTTTTTCAGGTTATAGGACACGTTGGACCCTTGATAATAGCCGCGTGACTTCAGCTCGCCCGCCGTGACCTCGTTGTCGCCAACGTTGAATAGCAAAAGCGCCTGCACCGGATTGATTTCAAGCAGGCCAACCCGCTCAAACTCATCCTTGATCACATCAAGCAATAGGCGGTGCAGCCGCTCAACCAGGTTCAACGCATCAAGATACGAGTCCATGAAAGCCGCGCTTCGTGCCACAGACTTGTCAGGCGTCTTGCCTTCGTCCAAATCGGTATGAATGCTCATGACTGTACTGCTCCGTTATTCTGTTCGCCCCATGGGGATAAAACGAAACAAACAATAATCAGTTAAGCGCAAAACTTGTGATTAATCACGATGGCCGTGTGACGCCTTCTGCACCGGTGGCGATTTGCGTGACCAGATCCAGATATGCTGCAGGTGTCGGGAGCTGGCCGCCGACCCAGCCATAGATGTCGTGGTCGTTCTCGGACAAGAGTTGATCGTAAACCATCAGCGCCTCATCCGAGAAATCCGCCAAATGTGCATCGGCAAAGGCCGACAAGATCAAATCCATCTCCTTGATCCCACGTCGCATCGACCGCATGCGCAGCCGCTTGATCATGGTGTCGCGTGTTTCCGCCATGTCAGTCCTTCAACGCCGTCCGCAGCCGCTTTTCCAGCCGCCCTAGCTTTTCGCCCGACTGCACGATTTGCGCGCGCAGCGCACGCATTTCGGCAAGCAGATCCACAATGTCGCTAGTCATCGGGCTATCATCATCGGGGGCATCCGGGCCTTCGCCGGCCCCTGTCAAAAGCCAAGTCATCGAAACACCCAAGATGCCCGACAGCATCTGCAATCGGTTCGCCCGGGGTTCTTTCAGGTCGTTTTCCCATCCCGCAATAACCGACTGTTTGACGCCAATTTTGCCCGCCAACCCCTTTTGATCGAGGCCAGCCGCTTCGCGTGCGCCTGCCAACCGATCGCCGAAAGTAGCCGTGTCCGCGCCAAACCAGTCCTGATCGTCCGCCATGCCAATGTCCTTCGATGCTTGCCAATTGCTGTGCCCCCGTCCTATGTCACAGGCATTGCATTTTTACCATCGGATCTTCAGATGACATTTCTTTCTGCGACACTGAACCGCGTCAAACCGTCCCCGACAATTGCAGTCACAGCCAAGGCGGCTGAATTGAAAGCCACAGGTCACGACGTGATTGGCCTTGGCGCCGGTGAGCCTGATTTTGACACGCCAGCAAACATTAAAGACGCTGCCGTTGCCGCGATTGCGGCAGCCAAGACGAAATACACAGCCGTTGACGGTATTCCTGAGTTGAAGAAAGCAATCTGCGCCAAATTCAAGCGCGACAATGATCTCGCCTATGATCCCGCCCAAGTCACTGTTGGCACGGGCGGTAAGCAGGTTCTTTACAATGCCTTCATGGCGACCCTGAACCCCGGTGACGAGGTTATCATCCCTGCGCCGTATTGGGTCAGCTACCCCGATATGGTGCTTTTGGCAGGCGGAACACCGGTCACGGTAGAAGCCTCGCTTGAGGCGAATTTCAAGATCACCGCGGCCCAGCTTGAGGCGGCGATCACACCCAACACCAAGTGGTTCCTTTTCAATTCGCCGTCCAATCCAACCGGCGCAGGCTACAGCTGGTCCGAGCTGAAAGAACTGACCGACGTGCTGCTGCGCCACCCGCATGTGTGGATCATGACAGATGACATGTACGAACATCTGGCCTATGGCAATTTCAAATTCTGCACGCCTGCACAGGTGGAACCGCAGCTTTACGACCGCACCCTGACCGTCAATGGCGTCTCCAAAGCCTATGCGATGACCGGCTGGCGGATCGGCTATGCCGCCGGGCCAGAGATGCTGATCAAGGCGATGCGCAAGGTGCAGTCACAGTCCACATCCAACCCCTGTTCGGTCAGTCAATACGCTGCTGTTGAAGCGCTCAATGGCACGCAGGATTTCCTTGCACCAAACAATGTTCTGTTTGAACGTCGCCGCGATCTGGTTGTGTCGATGTTGAACAAAGCGCCCGGCATTGTCTGCCCCAAGCCCGAGGGGGCATTCTATGTCTACCCCTCTATTGCGGGGTGCATCGGCAAAACGTCAGCAGCGGGCATCGTCATCGACAATGATGAAACCTTCGCGACCGCACTTTTAGAAGAAACCGGCGTCGCCGTGGTCTTTGGCGCGGCATTCGGGCTCAGCCCCAATTTCCGGGTCAGCTATGCGACGTCTGATGAGGCCCTGAAAGAAGCCTGCCAACGCATCATCACATTCTGCGCAGGTTTGTCATGACTGAGCTTCCAAACCTTTACTTTCGCGTCCGCGATAACGGAGCAGCTGTCTTTCGGATCAATGCCGAAAACCGCGAACGGCGGATCGAGATGGATCAGATTGCCGTCATCAATACCAACCGAGGCGATTACAAAGCCCACGGTGAAAGCACGCTGTCCGAACACGAAGAAGCAGCGATAAAAGACTGGCTGCAAACCCGCCAGGCAGTGCTGGCCGCGCGCGATATGGACGATATCCATCGCGCGATGGATCACCTGAACCTGACGGCCCAATGGGCGCAGTCCAGGGCGACTGATGCACAGCTGGATGAAGTCACGGATCAGCTGCTGATGGCGATGCATGATTTGCGCAGCGTGCTGGTGCGCAAGAAAGCCGACCGGCTGATGAAATCAGGCTAATATGCAGGCAGGACGCACCGTAACGCGCCCTGCCCTCAAAATGATTTAGTTGGTCATGTCGTGGTTGCTGTGGTCCATCTCTGGGGCGCCACCAGTGCTGCGTTCTTCGACGTTAAAGACCACCTCCAACGCGCCCGCCTGTTCAAAGATCAGCGTTGCAGGGATCGTTTCGCCAACTTCAAATGGATCGCCGTTCAGCCCCATGAACATCACATGCAAACCACCGGGAGCAAACGTCACCGTCTGGCCCGCCGGGATTTCAATGCCATCGACGTGCATCATGCGTGCCACATCATCCTTCATTTCGGTCGTGTGCAGCATCACGCGGGGAAAGTCTGCCTCAACAGCAATCAACCGCTCCATCTGTGCGCCGTTGTTCGTGATCGACAGATAGCCGCCGCCGGACATGGCCGAGGAGGCGGTTTCGAAAGCCATTGGATGATGGACGACAAGGTCACCGATTCTGAATTCATGGGCTGTTGCGGTGGACGCAAAGGTGCAAAGAGCAGCCGCGGCTGCAAAAGAGGCGTATTTCATGGTCGTTCTCCAGTGTGCGGTCGTCTACCGGCCGCGTTTGTTTGATCAATTCAGATGGAGCAGATCAAACGAAAGGCGGCGCGCGCACCGGACACGAAGGGTTAGAGACATCTATGAGCGGATTAACCGAAACGCGTTTGCGGGTCTGCAAAAGGCTGGTGTCAACGTCTGACGGGGTCGTGGCCACAGCCGTTGGCGCAACTGCGCTATCCACCAGACGGCAGGCGTCACAGGTTTCGCCATTGCCAGCGCCATAACCATCAGCGCCACACAGATCATCAAGCACCCCACCGGCCGCAACATAAGCCAGCAGACTTTCGTCAATGTCGGACGGTGCGATCCGGTGCGCAAAACTTGAACCTGCCATCGCAAAGGCAAGTGCGATAACGACGAAAAAGCGTGTGAAAAGTGCAATAAAACCGCGCATCTTGTTCTTCGTATAGACCGAGACAACGCCGCGGACCAGACTTCGGGTTTGCGTCATTGTGTCATGTGCCGCGGCTAGCAGGGCACCGTTCGTGGCACGGGCCTGTCCACCCGGCACAGATCACAAATCCGCACGGCCTCGGTGATCCCCATCAGCGCCAGTTCGCGAAAGCTGGGCAGGACAAACGGATCAGCGGCGTTATAATCAACGGCATAGCCAAGGTCTTCGAATGACGCGATAGACAGCCTGCTGAGCGGACGATCTGCGCCCGACAAAAATCCGGTCAATAGCTCATCCCCAAAGATCAATTCACGCCAATGCCCTTCCCGCGTCCCGGCCCCGCCAGTATTCGCAATTGGCACAAGCGGGCCATCGTCAGGCGCGAGCGCCGCAAACTCACGGACTGAGGCAGGGCCACTAAAGCGCGGATCGTTGGTGCCTGTCGCTTCAATCAACCCGTTCAACGTCCAAAGAGTACCAAAGCCAAGCACATGGGCCATCTCGTGCAGGATCACGTCCGCAAAACTGCCCTCAGCTTCAAGACGCGCGATATCGGCGTCGTCAAACTGCATAACGCCTTTGACGGGTAGACCGGTATCTTCGCGCAGCACTGTCGGGCCCGCTTGGCCCAGAACACCCGCATCTCCATCAATTGGTTCGATGCTCGCCTCGATCAAAAGACCCGTCAGCGTGTCGCCATCAACGTCAAGCGGGTCAAACCCGGTATTCACGACGCCATCCCATCGCCGGGCGGCGTTTTCAAAAACGGTGCGACGTGCGGGGGACATATCGCCGGTAAAATCAAGCGTGATCATGTGTTTCTCCTTCAGTGCCAAAGTTAACACTTAAACAACCACAAGATGACCCCGATGATGCATGGCAGAAAGCCACGCGCAGGATATTGCCAGATAACTACACGGCTTGCGGCAAGGGACGGCCATCATCCCATGCAAAGATATTATCCAGCGCCATTTGGCCCATCGCCTCGCGCACTTCCAGCGCCGCTGTGCCGAGATGCGGCAGCAGGACGACATTCTCCATCGCGCGAAATGCGTCGGGCACAATCGGTTCTTTGGCAAAGACATCAAGGCCCGCACCGGCAATCTGGCCCTTCTGCAAGGCCGCGATCAGCGCATCCTCGTCCACCACATCGCCGCGGGCGATATTGACAAAAATACCGGTCGGCTTCATCGCAGCCAGCGCTTTGGCGTCGATAAGATGCGTATTGTCGCCACCGCCGGGCACAGTCACAACGACGATATCGCAAGCGCCCATCAAGTCGGACAGCGTTTCAACCTGCGTCGCCGGAAAATCGACCGTTTTCCTGGAGCGGTTGAAGTACAGCACCGGCATCTCAAACCCAAAGTGACAGCGGCGCGCCACCGCCTGCCCAATCCGGCCCATGCCGACGATACCGACTGTTTTGCCTGTCACATGGGTCCCCAGCATCTGCGTTGGTCCCCAGCCATCCCATTTGTCGGCCCTGACCAACCGCTCGCCCTCGCCTGTGCGGCGGCAGGTGGACAGGATCAGGGTCATACCGATGTCAGCGGTGGCGTCTGTCACAACGTCAGGGGTATTGGAAACAACCACACCCGCTTTGGCCGCAGCTTGCGTGTCGATATGGTTGTAACCGACACCAAAGTTGGCCAGAACACCGCAGCGGATATCACCGGCAAAGGTATCGGCGCTGAACTGATCGCCCAAAGTGGGCAAAATGGCATCGTAGTCGCGCAAGGCCAACGCCGCCTCATCCACGGTCAGGCCCTCGGCCGTATCGCGCACGGTCACGTCATAGCGTGCCTTGGCTGCCGCAATATTCGCCGTAGGCAGTAATCGGGTAATCAGAAGTTTCTTCAATGCAGGCGCCCTCCGATTGGCACATTGTGGTCAGGGCCGACCAGGACAACCTCACCATTTTCATCAGGCATCCCAAGGACCAGAACCTCGGACATGAATTTGCCAATCTGGCGGGGCGGGAAGTTGACGACCGCCATGACCTGACGTCCGACAAGTGTCTCTGGGTGATAATACGCGGTGATCTGAGCCGAGGTTTTCTTTTCGCCAATCTCATCGCCGAAGTCGATCCAAAGCTTGATCGCCGGTTTGCGGGCCTCTGGATAAGGTTCCGCACGCAGTACGGTGCCAACGCGCACATCGACCTTCAGGAACTCATCAAAGGTAATCTCACTCATTTGCCAACTCGCGGGACCGGTTTGCGGCGGCAGCGACAGCGCGGCGCAGCAATGGGGGAAATCCGGTATCCTCATTCATCAACACCTCTAACGCCGCCTGCGTGGTGCCATTGGGCGAGGTCACGTTGATGCGCAATTGCGCGGGCGTCTCATCAACATCCTCTGCCAATTCACCCGCACCCCCAACCGTGGCCTTGGCCAATTGCATCGCGAGATCAGCGGGCAACCCTTCGGCCTCACCTGCCGCCGCCAATGTCTCGATCAGGTGAAAGACGTAAGCGGGACCGGACCCGGACACGGCAGTGACCGCATCCATCTGCGCTTCGTCCTCAAGACGGACGGTCTGACCGACAGAAAGCAACAGCGCCTCGGCCAAATCCATGTGATCCGCCCGCACCTGCGTATTGCCCACCAGCGCCGTGATCCCCCGCCCGATTGCAGCGGGCGTATTCGGCATTGCGCGCACCAAAGGGGTCTGGGCGCCAAGTACCTCTTCAAACGTAGCAATCGAAGTGCCCGCCGCAATTGAGATCACAAGCGTTTCGCCATTGCCCAAGACTTTCACATCCGGCAGCGCCGCCCCCATCATCTGTGGCTTCACAGCAATAATAGCAACGGCAGGATGATCAGGCAGCGCGCCACCGATCTGTACCCCCTGCTCTTTGAGCCAATCCGACGGGTTGGGGTCAATCACCCAAACGGATGAGGCGGGCAGCCCGGTACGTAGCCAACCTTCCAGCATTGCAGACCCCATCTTGCCGCAGCCCAGCAAGACAAGCCCACGTTCAGCAACATCGGTCATATTCATGGATGCACCTCCCCGGATAAGTCTCGAAAGACTAGACAAACGATGGCTGAGAGAAAAGAGATGTTTTGGTCCAGCGCTTGCAGATTCGCGCCTTTGTTTTGGCCACTCAGGCGCCGCAGAGGCTTGGATTTGGTGTCACATGTGTCACGTGGGCGCGAGCGGGTGGAAACAATATGACCTCACACAAATGCGCCAAACTGTAATCTGTGAACGGCTGAAAAGTCTTTGATCCGGTTTTGCCTGCCCCTGGGGCAATTGGCGCACAGATCAGACTCTGTTTCTGTGCGTATATGCGCAGAAGTGACCCCTTAGAGCTACATTCTTCATGTCAAGCACCAAACGCGATCACATTCATCACCCTTTTCGTGATCACCCCCGGCCTTTCCGAACGGCCCCGGATACCCAATCTTTGTCTCATCGAAACGCAGCAATCACAGCGCTGCACAATCACACAAACCGCGGCAATCACGAACGCCGCAACATTTAAACTAAAGGAACAAAACCATGTCACTCAAATCAATCGCACTGATCGCCGCCACTATCGCCGCCACTGCTTCTGTCGCATCTGCTGACAGCTACTTCGCATACACTGACCGCGTGGAAAGCTCTTCCATCGTTGACCTCGGTTTGGTCCGCGCTGAAGGCGCAGGCGTCGTGGAAATCTATGACTTCTCCAAAGGTGAAGTTGGCCGTCTGCTGGGCACTGAGACAGTGAACGCCGGTGCCAATTCCGACGTCCGCGTCAACCTTGGCATCCGCCCCACACAGGACGTGATCGCCCTGCTGAAAGTTGACGGCCAGACCGTCGCCCAGCGCGACTACGAAGTGAACCGCTAATCCCCCGAGGGGCGGTGCGATGTCCCCCGCACTGCCCCACCTCTCTCCCGCAGTTCTCCCGCTGCAAACACATAATCTAAAGGAACACACCCATGTCTTTCAAATCAATCGCACTCGTCGCCGCAACTGTTGCCGCAACCGCATCTACCGCATCTGCGGACAGCTATTTCCAATTTGGTGAGCGTCTGGACAGTTCTTCTGTCCTCGAGCTTGGCATTGTCCGCGCTGAAGCTGCTGGCACCGTTGAAATCTACGACTTCTCCAAAGGTGAAATTGGTGCGCTGCTCGGCACCGAGATGGTCAACGCCGGTGCAAATGCTGATGTCCGCGTCAACCTTGGCACCCGTGCCACAAACGACGTCATCGCCCTGCTCAAGGTTGACGGCCAGACCGTCGCCCAGCGCGACTTCGATATCGACAGCTAACAAACCAATACAGGAAGGCAAACCCTTCCTGTTCCTAAGGCCGACTCCCATAATGGGGTCGGCCTTTTGGGTTCGGGTTCTGGCTCTAAGCCCGGCCGTAAGCCCCGCCGATGGCTACCTGCACGGCGTCTTCCGGCGTCCGGTCAGTCCAGGTGACCAGTTGCAAGGCTGGATAATACTGTTCACACGCAGCAACGGCAGCACCGATCATCGTATCAATCTGATCTGGTCCTGCGACCTGATCACCGGTCAGCATCAGACCATAGCGATAAACCATCAGTTTTTGCTCATCCCACCACGTAAAGGCACCCGCCCAGCAGCGGTCGTTGATCACATTCAGGGTCTCGTAAAGGGCCGGCATCCGGTCTTCGGGCGGCTCCATGTCGAAGGTACAAATCAGGCGCAACGTCTCATCATAGGCGGACCAGGCCAGTGTGATGGAATAGGTGCGCCATTGGCCTTCGACGGCCATTGCGATCTGATCGTCATGGATGCGGTCAAATTCCCACGCGTGGTGTTCTGCGATGTGCTCCACCAGATCAATCGGGTGAAGATCCTCCGCCTCGGGGAAGTGTTCGGACAATGCCATATGCTCGGCCTCACTGCGTTGGCGCTTGGGTCATGGCAGTGCCCAAGCGCTAGGTGCCTGCTCTAGGGGCGGTGTTGTTCACCTTTAATCCCTACTACATATCGTGGCCCGAACGGGGCCTAGCTGTAAAGCAATTTCTTGGGGATAAGAGCGATACAGCCAAAGATTCATGTGGATAATCGGCGGCACGCGTGGAACGAATAAGAAAGATGCCCAACCAAGGAGCACCCGATGAACACTGACCTTTTGAAACGTCTTTGCGAAATGCCCGGCGTGCCGGGCCACGAAGAACGCGTGCGCGCCCTGATCACATCCGAGATTGACGGGCTTTTTGACGCTGTCGAAACCGATCCGATGGGCTCGCTTCTGTGCCGCCGCGATGCCAAAAAGAAAGACGCGCCCAAAATCATGCTGCTGTGTCACATGGATGAGATCGGGTTTCTGGTCAGCCATATCGACAAGAACGGCTTTCTCTATGTCGTGCCCGTGGGCGGCTTTGACCCCCGCAACCTGTTTTCCCGCCGCGTGCTGGTCTGCACCGATGAGGGCGACTTCAAAGGTGTGATGAACCCCGGAGGCAAGCCCGTGCACATTTCCACCCCCGAGGACCGCAAGAAAATCCCGCAGGTGGGCGAATTCTTCATCGACCTTGGTCTGGGCAAGGCGGCCAAGGATATCGTCAAGGTCGGCGATTATGTGGTGATGGATGAACCCTTTCTTGAGATGGGGGACAAGTTCGTATCCAAAGCGCTCGACAACCGCATCGCCTGTTGGCTGGGGATTGAAGCGATCCGGCATTTGGGCAAGAAAGGGCGCGGCGCGGAAATCCACGTGGCTTTCACCAGCCAGGAAGAGGTGGGCTTGCGCGGCGCGCGGACATCCTCTTTTGCGATCAAACCCGACATCGGTTTGGGCATCGACGTGACGCTGTCCTGCGACACCCCCGGCATCCCCGACAAGGACGTGACGACGACGCAAGGCAAAGGCTTTGGCCTGCATGTGCGGGATAGTTCCTTCATTGCAGACAAGGCGTTGGTGAAGGAAATTGAAGCACTCGCGATAAAGAAAAAGATTCCCTACCAGCGGACGATGCTGGCGTCAGGCGGACAAGACGGGGCGGCAGCCCAGCAAGCGGCGGCAGGCGCACGGGCGGTCGGGATCGTCGTGGGGACGCGGTATATCCATACGGTGACCGAGATGATCGAGCGGGACGACCTGCAAGCGGCGCTGGATATTGTGGTGGCGTATTTGGGGGAGTTTTAGGCGGAATGTCGGCTGAGCGGAGATACTGTTGAAAAAGTCCGTTGATCTGATGATCCAGTCCTGATTCACTTGATTTGAGAGTGGAGGACATGGCGATGATGGGTCCAAGGCAGATTGCACAAGGCGCGCTTTTCTATGAGTTCTCAATCGAAGATTTTGTTCCGCAAGATCATGTCATGCGTGGGATTGATCGGTTTTTGGATCTGACCGATGTGCGGCCGTTGTTAGCACCATATTACAGTTCTCACGGTCGCCCATCGGTTGATCCTGAACTGATGATCCGGATGTTGCTGTTGGGCTATTGCATGGGCATCCGATCTGAGCGGCGGCTTTGCGAAGAGGTGCATGTCAATCTGGCCTATCGTTGGTTTTGCAGGCTCGATCTGGCGGATGCGATCCCTGATCATTCCACCTTTTCCAAAGACAGGCACGGCCGTTTCCGGGAAAGCGGTTTATTCCGGCATCTGTTTGAGACCGTCTTGCAGCGCTGCATTGATGAAGGACTTGTTGGTGGTCACAGCTTTGGTGTCGATGCCAGCCTGATCCCTGCGAATGCGAACCAGACGCGTGGGATCGAGAGCAAAGAAGGCTTGCCGCCGGACCTGACTGCCCGCGTCATCGACGAATATCTGGAAACGCTGGATGGTGAGGTCATGAACGCCACGCGTTCGAGTGAATGAACGAACGCATTCGGCGCGTCCACCAAGGTCGTTCCAAAATACATCTCACTGGTTGATCCTGCTGCCCGCTGGACCGGGGCAGACGGTGGGGCCGCGTTCTTTGCATATTCCACTAACTACACGGTGGATTTGGACAATGCGGTAATCGTTGACGTTGAGCCATCGGTTCCAATCAGAACCGCTGAGGCCTTTGCAGCGCGCCGCATGATCGATAGGATTGCTGATCGCTTCGACATGACACCAGACAAATTGGTCGGCGACACGGGCTACGGATCAGCAGAGATGCTGAGCTGGCTGGTCGAGGAACAGGGCATTGCCCCGCATATTCCGGTCTGGGACAAATCAAAACGGACCGACGGCACCTTCTCACGCGAAGACTTCATCTACGATACCGCAACCGACAGCTACACCTGCCCAAGCGGGAAGCGCCTGCAAACCTATCGCAGAAACTTCTCCAAGCCGCGAAAGGCAAATGGTGGCAAAGACGGCTTCATCAGATACCGCGCTTCAAAGAACGATTGCGACGCATGCCCGCTGAAGCCTCAATGCTGTCCGAAGGACAACGGGAGACGTCTCATGCGCTCCGTACATGAAGCTGCCCGAGATGTCGCCCGCGATATCCGCAAAACAGACGCCTACATGACCTCGTTCATCCAGAGGCGGAAGGTCGAAATGCTCTTCGCCCATCTGAAACGATACATCGGCGTCGCAACGATGCGGCTGCGAGGACCCAAAGGTGCATATGAACAGTTCCAACTCGCCGCAACCGCCCAAAACCTCCGGAAACTGGCGAAATTGATCCCAGCAGCATCGCCAGCGTGAAGCGGAACGAAGCTGGCCTGCTTCTCGCTCAGCATCAACCCCGCCAAAACAATGACTTTTTCAACAGTATCCGGACTTTACCGCCGTTCGTTGGCCTTACGCTTAACGTCTGCTAAGAACTGTGCCAGCACCACTACTGGCATCGGGCCCTCGCGTTATTATGAATACCCAAGATTTTACGGAACTATTCGAAAAGGAATTCGCTCACCCGCTACTCGCACATGGATTTAGCTTTGTTGGCCGAGGACAGTCGATGCGATACGTTCAAGGTAATCGAGAACTTCTCATATTGAGGCAGGGAGGACGACTGGCAAGACCCGGTACCGCGCGCTCTGTCATTTGCTTCCGACACACTTTCTTGCGTCCCATTGACAGTGATGACCCGGCAAAGGAGCCAGTATATGTTGAGGATTGCCCGAGAAAGTTGACCTTTGATGATTTCCTTTGCTGGCGTCCAGCAAAGTTGAATTATCGTCCCGAAAACTCCGGTCGGTGGACAATTCATACTCTTGGATACGCTGATGATGACGCACGCAGCGTCAGTTCAAACCTCGGGAAGCTTGCAATGATCGTAACTAAACGCATTGTCCCATGGGCCAATTCCCTAACGGAAAAAGGAGAGCTTTCGCAGATTGAAAGGTTCGGTGAAAGTGCGTGGTGTGAGAAGCGCTGGATTGAAGACTATGAACAATTTCTATGTGCGCAGCCGCAATAGCCTCTATTGGTCTTTCGAGCAGCATTAGTCAAATTGAGCCTATTTCGTTGAAAAACTCTTTGTTGATCGCAGCCTAAGTTGCTGATTCAATTCTTCCTAGATGGAGGGATTGGCGATGATGGGACCGAAGCAGGAAGCGCAAGCTGCGCTGTTCTACGAGTTCT
>NZ_JALKAH010000008.1 GCF_023015625.1 Yoonia sp. F2084L | reverse complement strand
CTGGAACCCATCGGGAATATCCCGCCTGCAGAAGCCGAGGCAAACTTCTACGCGGCTCTGGAAAGATCAGACATGGCCGCGTAACTAAGACAAATCAGCCTCCGGCAAACCCGGCGCGGTTCAGAATATCCAAATCTCCAATTCATTGGTACCCAAGCAAGAGCTATACAAGTGATGATTTATCTGCTCGGCAACTACAGTGTTTGCAAAGGCGCAGAAATCGATGACTATGAGCCTAGAAAGAGCCTAAAGGTCAGATCAAAATCGTCTAAGTTATTGATTTAATGGTGCCCCCACACGGACTCGAACCGCGGACCTACTGATTACAAATCGACTTTAGGCTGTTTCTCACCATTTCTCCAAACCACGCCACACGGCCATAAATCACTGTTATTAAACAGTTTACCTTGACGCTCCACACGCTGACGTTTCATTACCAACGCTACGAAACGCTGCACGATGCTTCCGATATGCTTCCGGATTTCGCATCTATTGAGAGGGTCACATGACAAAACTAACCAAAAGGGTCGTTGAGAGCTTAGCACCCGAAGCCAAAGAGCGCATCGTCTGGGACGATGAATTGGGCGGCTTCGGATTGCGTATCTATCCGACGGGTCGCAAGGTTTACGTCGTCCAATATCGCGCCAATGGCCGCACCCGTCGCAAAAACCTTGGGCAGCACGGCGTCTTGACCGCTGATGAGGCTCGCAAGGATGCCAAGCTGGTGCAAGCAGACGTAGCGCGCGGCGCTGATCCATCTGCCGACCGCAAGGCACGTCTACGCAGCCCAACAATCAAGGAACTGGGCAAACGGTTTCTGACGGATCATGTTGAACTGCACTGCAAGCCCACCACACTATACGATTATCGCAACCTGCTGGAAAAAGTGGTGAATCCCGTCTTGGGATCGATCCAAGTCTCTGAGATCACTTTTGCGGACATCGCGGCGTTTCACCTCAAACGGCAAGGCACTCCCTACCAAGCCAATCGCGGCGTGATGATGTTGTCCAAGATGCTGAACCTAGCGGAGGATTGGGGACTGCGCCCGATCAACACCAATCCTGCCCGCAAGATAAAGAAATATCCGGAAGTCGAAAAGAAGCGCTATCTCGACGACGACGAACAAGTGCGCCTTGGGCAGGTTATGGGCGAAATGCTGCAGGCGGACGAAATCAGTCGCTACGTTTTTGCAGCCTTCTATCTGCTATTGTTAACGGGGTGTCGCCTCAGCGAAATCCAAAAATTGAAATGGGCTTACGTCACCCGCACACATCTGGAATTGCCAGACAGCAAGACAGGGCGGCGGCGCATCCCCCTGCCCCGCGAGGCTTACCAACTTGTGCAATCGCTCGACCGCCGTGAAGACAATCCCTATGTGATTTTGGGTGACCATGGCTTGAGCCATTACAATGACCTCCAAAAGCCGTGGCGCAAGATCAGGGCGCGGGCGAGATTGGACGATGTGCGTTTGCACGATCTACGGCACACATATGCGTCTGTCGCGGTCACCAATGGCATCGATCCCTTCATGCTCAAAGAGATTTTGGGTCACAAAAACCTGTCTACAACTTTACGATATGCACATCTATCGGACGATGCCGTGCAAAAAGCAGCGGGGCAAATCGCGAACCGAATGGCCTTTGCAATGGGTAGCCCTACCGCGTACTAACACCGCACCTAGTTACGGTAGGGTACGGTAGCCGGAAATCGACCTATCGCAACGCGTTTGAGATTGGTCTAGGCATGCTCCATGCAAAGCTTTGACCTCACCGCCCATCACTCCCTGCTGCAAGCATTTGATCTGACAGGTCGTCGCATTTTCAGTGATGCGTGGACAGGCACCGAAGCGTGGGCGTGTCGTGCAGACGATCCAAGTGCATCAAAGACTGAAAAGGCCAAGATCGTGCGGTCGCTAACTGAAATTGCGGGCGAGATGGCGATGTTGTCGCAGCAGATAAATCATGCGGGAGACAAAGAACAGAAAACCGCAGCGCAGGAAAAGTACATCGACTTGTCGCGACAAGAGCGCTTGACAGAAGATCGACTTAGGCATTTCCCGCCGCAGTATGACGGTTGGATTGAGCAACATGACAATTATGTCCGCCGTTCTCAGATTGAAGGCTTGATGCTTGACGCATTCTCGACTGGCGCGTTGCAAATCTACTATGGCGGCGGCGTGGCGGTGCCATGGGAGGACTGGCGGCTTAGGTCTGCATTCAAAGTCTATATAAACCTGTCGCTCGTCCGTCTGCCGCGTAGCGAACGATTGAGCCGTGGCATTGTCCAATCCGACCGCGATTCCGCGATCACGCCCGCAAACCCTATCCGAGAACCAAACCGCCTTGCCGCTTTCGTAAGTATGGCAGAATTCAATGACTGGGTTTTGAAGTATAGCAGCGACCCGCAGAATGTTGGTGCGCTTGAGCCCAAAGCGCGATGCGAGGCGATGATTGCGGATATGGTCCAAAGCAATGGCGATGATATTCCGCGAAAAGCCGATTGCTGGCAGGACTGCAAAACAGCTATTCCCGATCTTTCTAAACGCCAATTTTTGCGCACCTGGGCCGAAAAAACCCCTGAAAGTTGGCAAAGAGCGGGTCGAAAATCTTAACTTATAATCACTACGCCTAGTGCGGCAATTAAGGATACGGAGAAGACAAGTTCATTTAAGCTATTGAAAGTAATAGTATATAAATCAACGCATTCCGGTGGGGCAATTTAAATATATCATGCCGTCTATTTCGGTTCCGAACGTCAATCTACTTAGAAGATACAGGAACGGCGCTAACGCGTCATCAGCAGTAGGTAGTAGCATGACACAACAAACATTTCAGTCTTCCGGTCAACAGGACCCTAACCGGCTTATGAACGAAAACGAGGCGGCAGACGTGCTCTGCTACTCCGTTCGCGCATTACAGAATTGGCGGCATCGCGGCGGTGGCCCTGACTTTGTGAGGGTTTCGGCCAGATCAGTGCGCTATCGCCGCGCTGATCTGAACAAATGGATCGCAGATCGTACGATCTCGAACACCTCACAAATCGTCTAACACATCAGTTTTGCCTCAGAGGGCTTGGCAGCACCTTTGAGGATTTTGGGGCCGGAAGGTCATCAAACAGGGCGCGCGTTCAAACGCCAACGCGCGCCCTTTCTATGTCTGCCGTCCAATATGCAGCGAAAGGATATCTGCAATGAACACACCAGCTCACAAGGTCAGGCTCGGCCTGATTACCGCCACCATCTGGGACAACAACGGCTTTCATTCCGTTGACCTTGCTCGGTCCTACAAGGATCAAGACGGGAATTGGCAAAGCACCACCAGCTATTCCCACACCGATCTTTTGAACGTCGCCAAATGTACAGAACGCGCTGAAATCTGGATTGCGAGGCAGGCCAATGCAAGCAAATAGCCCCCAACCGTCCCGGCCCCAAAACCCAAGCTGCCCCGCCGGAGGCGCAATAGTCGCAAATAATCATCAATCAACCGCTAATAGTCACGGCCAGAGGGGGGTGATTGTAGCAC
This sequence comes from Yoonia sp. F2084L, assembly GCF_023015625.1. Taxonomy (GTDB): domain Bacteria; phylum Pseudomonadota; class Alphaproteobacteria; order Rhodobacterales; family Rhodobacteraceae; genus Yoonia. The sequence goes on along the minus strand of NZ_JALKAH010000008.1, from coordinate 69,440 downwards.
CCCCCTCTGGAAATACATTCACCCCAAATGACTTAACTATTCTGCATAAAGGGTTTGATACGCTGGCGCTGGCTATCAAAGCCAACATACCCAGCGAATTGTTCGACTACCTTGACGCCGAACGCAACGTGGCAGAACAAGAACGGCGCGATGTGCTGGTATCCTACAACGGCATTGATCTGCTTTTATCGCCACACGGCGGCAGCGGCTATCGGTTCATTGCCAGCGGTGGCCAAGAGGGGGCCACGTGGTTCTTTAAAAAGCCAAACGCAAAGGATCCGTGGGGCATCCGGTTGTCGTTCGGGTCGTTCTTTATGGCCATGCACGGATTAGGCGCAGCCAAGGCGCATGTCGATCACATCATGGATAGGTTTGGCATCCGCTTTGGTCCGGATGATATAAGCATATCGCGGGCTGATTTTTGTGTCGATGTGTTGGCTCCATCATTCGTTCTCAATCCCGATCAATTCGTGATGCACAGCGCCGCTGGACGGCGGGATTACATCACACCTGATGATATGTCGGTACACGGCAAGTCAGGCCGTGTGACGTCCGTCACCATCGGCGGGACGCGGAACCGGCAAGTGATCATCTATGACAAACGCGCAGAAGTTATTGCGCACAAAAAGTCGCATTGGTGGGATATCTGGAACCATACCTTACGTACGTGCAAACAGGCTGAAAATGACCCTGCCCACGTACGTACGTACAGGCTTTCCCCTGATCCCAATTTTGCCGCTGAAAACCGCGTTTGGCGGGTCGAGTTCCGGGCGGGTAAGGACCTACTCAAAGATCGCTGGGGGATACGTACGTGGGGCCAATTCTTTGACCTGTTTGGCGACCTGTGCCGGGAAGCGGGTGAGGTCGTCCGTTACACCGAACTCACCCCATCAGACCCTAACCGCGCGCGGTGGCCGAACCATCCGCTTTGGGAAATCGTCTGCGCTGAAATGAACGATGACCTGACTGAGATGCGCAGTGGTGCCGACCCGAACCCGATGAAGCAAGTTCACCGAGAGGAACACATTGGGATGCTAGTTCGGAATGTGCTGGGATGCAGCATCACTTTGGGCGCTTTACACGATACGGACGTGGATGGCTTAGGGAAGATGTTCGACACCCTTGCGGCAGATATGACTGCCGAAGTCGAAGCCAATCCCGTACGTGCAGCAAAGCAGTTGCAGGACGCCAAAGACAGGTACGTGTTTATCCAGAAACCGGAGCGGCCTACGTAATGTAACATTGGCCCGCATCAGACAGTCCAAAGCGTCTTACGTTATGTGGGGCGCTTTGGTGTGTCGCGACCAAGGAGCCCAAAGTAAGAGTCTGCTATCGGCCTAGACGTTCGTCGGTGGTGTGGATAACAATGATGCACGTAAGGGGTGAGTAATGAGTCAAAGACTAATCAATAGCTACTTGGCGGATATCGACCGCATCCGTGTCGTTAGTGGATCCTTCACCGAAGGCGTCATAAGCGAGGCATTCAAGGACTTGCTCAAGGCTTGGGCAAAAGCCGATGGCCTCACCTTCATCAATCAGTATCCTATGCTATCCAGCCTCAAGAAACAGATCAGGCCAGACGGCGCGATTCTGCACGATGTACGGGTTCCTTTGGGCTACTGGGAAGCCAAGGACACCGATGACGATCTTGACGCAGAAATTGATGACAAACTGCGCAAGGGCTATCCTCAAGACAACATCATATTTGAGGATTCCCAGACAGCCGTATTGTGGCAAGATCGCACGGAAATAACACGTTGCGACATGACCGATACCAAAGGGTTAGAGCAATTACTCAATCTGTTCTTTGGCTATCAACGTCCCGAAATCGCCCAATTCCGCAACGCAGTTGAGCAGTTCAAGACCGATCTGCCTGCTGTCTTGATTGCATTGCGGGAAAAGATTGATGTCGCTTACAAAAGCAACACAACGTTCAAACCCGCAGCCAAGAAGTTTCTGGACCACGCCCGCGAAACCATCAACCCAACACTTGGGCGCGATGACGTGCGTGAAATGCTGATCCAGCACATCCTGACAGAGGAAATCTTTGCCCGTGTTTTTGATGAGGCTGATTTTCACCGCGACAATAACGTGGCCAAGCTCCTCTATGAACTAGAGGGGGCGTTCTTTACTGGAGAGGTCAAGAAATCGACGCTACGCGCGCTGCAACCGTATTACGCTGCAATCAACGCCAACGCAGCACAGATCACCAGCCATACCGAAAAACAGACGTTCCTCAAGGTGATCTACGAGAATTTTTATAAAGTATATAACCCCGACGCTGCCGACCGTCTGGGCGTGGTCTATACCCCAAACGAGATCGTGAAATTCATGATCGAAGGAGCCGATTGGCTAGTCGACAAGCACTTTGGTAAGCGGCTGATTGACGAAGGCGTCGAAATCCTTGATCCGGCCACGGGCACCGGCACTTATATTTGTGAGCTGATCGAATACTTTCGCGGACAACCTGAAAAGCTTCGCCATAAATACACTCAAGAACTGCACGCCAACGAGGTCGCGATCCTGCCCTATTACGTGGCGAATTTGAATATCGAAGCGACGTATCAGGCCGTATCAGGGCAATTCGCCGAATACCCCAACCTGTGTTTTGTCGACACGCTGGACAATATTGGCGGGCTGGGAATCAAATCGGGGCATCAGTTTGATATGTTCGCATCGGTGTCGGACGAAAACGTGGCCCGGGTCAAACGGCAGAACAAGCGCAAGATATCCGTGGTCATCGGCAACCCGCCCTATAACGCCAACCAGCAAAACGAGAACGACAACAACAAAAACCGGACCTATCCGCATATCGACGACCTGATCAAACGGTCGTTTGTAAAGCTGTCCACGGCACAGAAAACCAAGGTCTATGACATGTATGCGCGGTTTTTCCGCTGGGCGTCGGACCGGCTGCATGATGACGGGGTGATCGCCTTTGTCACTAACCGCAGTTTTATCGACAGCCGCACCTTTGACGGGTTCCGCAGATATGTAGCCGAAGAATTTGACGAGATTTATCTGGTGGACCTTGGCGGCGATGTGCGCGCCAATCCCAAGTTGTCGGGGACCAAGAACAACGTATTCGGCATCCAGACAGGGGTAGCGATTTCATTCTTTGTGCGCAGGCAGTTGGGCAAGAAGAAAAAGCGCGACTGCAAAATACACTATGTGCGGCGGCCCGAGTTGGAGACGGCGGAGGACAAGCTGTCGTGGCTCTCTGCTATTGCTGCATCAGATGCTAAATACGAACTGATCAAACCAGATGACAAGGCCAATTGGATCAACCAGACAGAGAATAACTGGGATGATTTGCTACCCGTTGCGGATAAGAAGACAAAGGCGGCGAAGGTTAAGGCGCAAGAGCGGGCTGTATTTAAATCATTTGCCAGTGGTTTAAAGACCAACCGCGATGAATGGGTTTATTCTGATGACGCAGCTGCATTGGAAGCAAAGGCAAAATATTTCATCGATGTGCTGAACACAGCGAAATCGCAAGGCATAACGGACCTTCTGAAACTTCGACATAAAATCAAGATCAGTAGTGGCCTTCGCATCCCTTCGACAGCATTACGATACAATAAGAAACTAATTGCCCCAGTAGAACAGCGAGCGTTTGTGCCAGGGTTTTTCTATGCGGAAAACGCACTATCAGATCGACTCACGCAGCTTCATTTTGGATTTTTTGGAGAAACTCTTAGAATACCGAATAGGCATATTGCTTTTCGCTGTGTCGCGGCAGACGATGGCTTGTCAGTCTTGGCCGCAAGCAAGCCAGTAGACTACAGTTATATCAAAACTGGAAATGGTGGGACAGAGACCCTGCCTCTGCATCTACTCACCCCAGACGGCGAAAAAACCGACAATATCACCGACTGGGCGCTCAACAAATTCACCGCCCACTATGGTAAGAAAGCCAAAATCATCAAGGACGATATCTTTGCCTATGTCTATGCGGTACTGCATGATCCGGTGTATCGCGACACTTATGCCATCAACCTCAAACGTGAATTTCCCCGCATTCCGTTCTATCCCGATTTCCACCAATGGCGCGATTGGGGCCAGCACCTGTTGGACCTGCACATCGGCTACGAAAAAGTCAAACCATGGAAGCTGACGCGCACCGGCGTCGAAGACGTAAAAGCCCGCACAGCGGGCCTGCCGCCCAAGGTAATCATGCGCGCTGACAAGGACGCGGGCACCATCACGCTAGACAGTGAAACAACCTTGTCGGGCATTCCGCCCGCCTGTTGGGATTATAAGCTTGGTAACCGCTCTGGCCTTGAATGGATACTGGATCAGTACAAGGAAAAGACCCCCAAGGACCCCACGATCCGTGCCAAGTTCAACACCTACCGTTTTGCCGACTACAAGGAACAGGTGATTGATCTACTGACGCGCGTCACTCGCGTTAGCGTTGAAACGATGGACGTCACCACGCAAATGGCCGCGATCAAGCGCGACGCGCAAAACGACACCACACCTGCCCGAAAGAGCTAGGCATGACCTTAAGCCGTATCCTACTCACCCTTTCCTTGGTGCTGTTCACCCTACCCGCCTTCGGGCAAAACTTTAGCTGCAGCATCGGCACCCGTCCGTCTTGTCTAGGGTTTGGGGACACAGTTTGTTCCTCGTCAGGGCAATGCGTTGATCAAGCTGCCCAATGCTTCAATCGCTACCAGTGCAACTTTGAAGGCTTCACTTGCAAATCGAACGTCACAGCATGCGTCAATGACTATGACGACCTCTTGCGGACCCACAACACTCTAGTCGATGATTTCAACGGGCTCTTGCAAGAACGAGATAGGTTGCGTGATGACTTGCGGGAAATGTTGAATGTTGTACGTGATCTGGAAGAAGATTTGGAAAACGTCCAAAGCTGCCTGATCTTTGCATCGACTTTTGAAGATGCCCAATTTTGCATGCCTTAGCGCGGTAAATGGCTAAGTGCGCTGTACCAAAAATCGAATAATACGAATCTAGACTTTGACCGTCGCCTTTCTGCCACACGTACGGGCTGCTTCCGATATGCTTCCGGATGATTTCCATGAGTGGGGTAAAATAAAACCCCACAACTTAAGTTATTGATTTTAATCATTAAATGGTGCCCCCACACGGACTCGAACCGCGGACCTACTGATTACAAATCAGTTGCTCTACCAGCTGAGCTATAGGGGCACTGGTCCACCGCACGGGGTGGATCGGATCATCCGATTGCGCGGCGTATAGCAGGGGGAAACGCCGCAGTGCAATGGTGTTTTCGCACAGTGTCGTGAAAAAAATGGGATGCCATGTCATCTGGCAAAGCGCATTGCCGAAACCCGCTTTCGCGTGCTGCAAATCACCCTATGATGTCCCGACTGGAACGACCCAAGAAAGCACCTCATGCAGATCGCATTTCATATCGGCGCAAATTGCACGGATGAAGATCGGCTGCTGAAGTCCATTCTCAAAAATGCCAATACATTGCTGCAACAAGGGATTGCTGTTCCCGGCCCCGGCAAATACCGCAAGCTGATCCGCGAAGCGATACAAGAGCTTGATGGTGAACGCCCTGCCACAGGGGCCCGCGATGTCCTGCTTGACGCGATTGTCGAGGATGACAACATCGCGCGGCTTGTACTGAGCAATGACAACTTTATCGCCATCCCCAAGCGTATCTTTGATCACAGTGTGTTCTACCATCAGGCCGAAATGAAAGTGCGCGGTCTGCATCAGCTTTTCCCGCAAGACGATATTTCGCTGTTCCTTGGTTTGCGCAACCCTGCCAGTTTCCTGCAAGACACTGCCGCTCGGGCGGCTGTTGGAAGCTTGTCGCAGTATCTGGGTGTGCTTCAACCCGTTGAACTGCGGTGGTCCGACGTAATCCGCCGCATTAAACTGGCTGCCCCGGACACTCCGCTTTATGTCTGGTGCAACGAGGATACGCCGTTGATCTGGGAAGAACTGATCCGATTGCAAACCGGTGTATCCGCCGATACCGCGATCACGGGGCAATATGATGTGTTGGCAAACATCGTCAGCCCTGCGGGGATGGACATGTTGGGCGCACGCCTCGCGGATGTTCCCGCTGACGATATAGAAGCACGCCAGCATCTGGTCGCGGATGTGATTGAGGCTTACGCCCTGCCCGAAAAGCTGGAAGACAGCATTGATCTGCCGGAGCTGGACGATGATCTGGTCGATGCGATGTCGACCGCCTATGAAGATGACCTAGAGGTCATCGCAGATATGGACGGCGTCGACCTGATCCTGCCCTTCGACTGAACCTACATGCCCAACGCGGACATGTACATTTCCATAACGGCTTCTTCCTCGGCCAGATCGTTCGCGTCGCGTTTGCGGATCGCCACGATTTTGCGCAACACTTTGGTGTCGTAGCCGCGCCCTTTAGCTTCGGCCATCACCTCTTTCTGGGCGTCTGCGACATCTTTCTTTTCCGCCTCAAGCCGCTCATAGCGTTCAACGAATTGGCGCAGCTCTTGCCCGGCAACGGTGCTTGTGGTCTCGGTCACGGAATCGTTCATCACTGCTCTCCTGAAAACTAGGGCCCTGACTAGCCCTTGCCCCCAAAACCCGCAACCCTTGCGAAGCCCGACACTGCACGATAAGTCCGGCAAAACTGCGGAGTGATCATGGAAATTGTCGTTTGGATTGGTGCGGCCCTGTCGGTCATTGGCCTGTGTGGGATCGTCTACAGCATTGTGGCCGTGACCCGCGCCAAACGCGCGAAATTGCCTGACGAAGAACTGCGCGCACGCATCTCAAAAATTCTGCCCATCAACCTGATCGCGCTGTTTATTTCAATGATTGGCCTGATGGCGGTGATCATTGGCGTGATGCTGGGCTAAAGTTCGGCCCCTTCATGCATGACGATACTGGCCATCGCCGCCAGCGCAGGCACGGCTGCCCCATATTTGCGCGCCATCGCTGGGTTTGATGCATTGCCCGCTGCCGCGCGCGCTGCAACACCCGCGAGAATCGCAGCCAGCCGGAAAAACGCAAAAACCAGGTAGAAGGGCCAATTTTCGATCTGCCCCAAACCCCGCCTTGCGGCATAGGCTGCGACATATTCGGCCTCGCTTGGCAGCCCAAGTGCAGCGCGGTCGACACCGGCCAGCCCGCGCATATCACCCTGATTTGGCAACCGCCATTGCATGCACTGATAGGCCAGATCAGCCATTGGATGCCCCAGCGTGGATAGCTCCCAGTCCAGCACACCGGCAATCTTTGGCGTGTCCGGTTGAAAGATCATATTGTCCAGCCGCCAATCCCCATGAACAAGCGCGACCTGTCCGTCATCGGCGGGCATATTGGCCCCCAGCCAGGTCATGATCTGCGACATGGCTTCGCTGGGTTCATCGACAGACGCGCGGTACTGGCTGCTCCACCGATCCAGTTGGCGGGCAAAGTAATTGCCCGGTTTACCATAGTCCCCCAAACCGATTGCATCGACATCAACATGATGCATCGCGGCCAGCGCTGCATTCATCGCATCATAAATCGCGGGTCTTTGATCGGCCGGACAGTCAGGCAGCGCAGGGTCCCAAAAGATGCGTCCGGGCAGATACCGCATCACGAAAAAGGCGCGTTTACTGGGCGATGTGTCAGCAGCTGCCAGATGCAGCACCTCCGGCACGGGGACATCGGTGCCAGCCAATGCCTGCATGACCCGAAATTCGCGATCGACCGCATGGGCGGACGGCAACAACCGACCGGGGGGTTTGCTGCGCAAAACATAGGTCCCGCTTGCCGCATTCAGTTGATAGGTCGGGTTGGACTGGCCTGTGCCAAACTTCACAACCTCTTGCAGGCATGTGAATTCCGGGATTGCGTCGGTCAGGTAGATATCAAGATCAGGCAGGCTGATCCCAAGGTTTTGCGCAGCTTCTTTCATGACACCATTAGGGCCGCCCGCCCCGCTTTGTGCAACCCTTTGATTGACACCCGGACCGGGCGATGCACGATGGGCCGGAAATTGGAGGAGGTGAACAGATGGATCTGGGACAAACCGAACGGCTGAAACCTGTTCTTGCCGCAGTAAAGGCTATGATCACGGATGAAATCGCGCCTCTTGATGCGGAATTTCTGGCCGAAGTTGATATCGGCGACCGGTGGTTGTTCACCCCGCGCCAAACCGAAATTCTGGAAGGTTTGAAGACAAAAGCCAAAGAGCGCGGGCTTTGGAATTTCTGGGACACCTTCCGCGATGGACCGCAGCTGAACACCGTCGAATACGCCTATCTGGCCGAAGAAATGGGCAAAAGCCATCTGGCAGCCGAAGTCTTTAACTGCAACGCCCCCGACACCGGTAATATGGAAGTATTCGCCCGCTACGGCACGGATGCGATGAAAGAACAATGGTTGAAACCTTTGATGGCGGGCGCGATCCGTTCAGCCTATTTGATGACCGAGCCGGATGTCGCCAGCTCTGACGCCACCAATATCGCGATGCGCTGTGAAAAGGATGGTGATGCGTACATTCTGAATGGTCAGAAATGGTGGGCGACCGGTGCAGGTGATCCACGCTGTGCTGTCTATATCGTCATGGTCCGCACCCGTTTCGATGGGCCGAAGCATCAGCAACACTCTATGATTGTTGTTCCGGCCGACACCCCCGGCATCACCAAACTACGCGCGATGGAGGTTTACGGCCACGATGACGCGCCCCACGGCCACATGCACTTTCGCTTCGATGATGTGCGCATTGGGGCCGAGAACATGTTGCTTGGAGAAGGGCGCGGATTCGAGATTGCCCAAGGGCGTCTTGGGCCGGGCCGTATTCACCATTGCATGCGGGCGGTTGGTCAGGCCGAAAAAGCGCTCGAACTGCTTTGCCAGCGCTCTTTGGACCGCGAGGCGTTTGGCAAGCCGCTGGCGCAGTTGGGCGAAAACCATGACATTATCGCCAAAGCACGAATGGACATCGAACAGGCCCGGTTATTGTGCCTGAAGGCGGCTTGGATGATGGATCAGGGTGACAAACGGGCGGCGGCCCCTTGGATCAGTCAGATCAAGGTGGTGGCCCCGCAGATCGCGCTCGACATCACCGACAAAGCTATCCAAATGTACGGCGCTGCCGGGGTGTCGCAAGACACGCCACTGGCGCGGCAATGGACGCATCTGCGCACATTGCGCCTGGCAGATGGGCCAGATGCCGTGCATCGCAGGCAGGTCGCGCGGGCCGAATTGGCGCGTTACGCCTCAGGGCAGAACAGTTCGTAGATACGTTCAAGCAGCGGGCGCACGCGCGGATCGGCAAGGCGATACCGCATCGAGCGCCCATCACGATCACTGGCAACCAGACCTTCATTGCGCAATCGCAAAAGCTGGCCCGAGACATAGGACTGGCTGGCACCCAGTGCGCGCTCCAATTCGCCCACGGTCAGATCACCGGGAACCAGAGCGCAAAGAATGCGCAAACGGCCCGGATTGGACAGCGACTTCAACACATCAGCCGCCTCTTCGGCTGCGGCATCCATCGGGTCTACTGCTGTTTGGACAGAATTTTCCATAAAACACTGATATCTTTTGCTACGACGTATTTCAACATTGAAATGTTTTTCAATGCCATTAACTTGATGACTGAAGGAGATTCGATATGCAACCTGATGTAAAAGCTTTCTTCGACGATGCCACCAACACAGTATCCTACATCGTGCGCGAACCCGAAGGGCGGGCCTGTGCGATTGTCGATAGCGTGCTTGACTATGATCAGGCCGCAGGTCGGACAGACACAAAATCTGCTGATGAAATCATCGCATGGGTCAAATCAGAGGACTTACAGGTCGCCTGGATTTTAGAGAGCCATGTGCATGCCGATCACTTGTCAGCGGCACCCTATCTGCAAGAACACCTTGGCGGGAAAATCGGGATCGGGTCGAATATCACTGTAGTGCAGGACACCTTTGGAAAAGTCTTCAACGAAGGCACCGCGTTTCAACGGGACGGGTCGCAGTTTGACGCGCTTTTTAATGAAGGCGACAGCTTTCACATCGGCCAGATGCGGGCTGACGTGCTGCATACCCCCGGCCACACGCCGGCCTGCCTGACCTATGTGATTGGAGATGCCGCATTTGTCGGTGACACGCTGTTTATGCCTGACTTTGGGACCGCACGCTGCGACTTTCCAGGCGGATCAGCCGAAGACCTGTTTGGGTCGATCCAAAAGATCCTGACCCTGCCGGATGAGACCCGCATTTTCGTAGGCCACGATTACAAAGCGCCGGGGCGTGATGAATTCGCATGGGAAACCACCGTGGGCGAGCAAAAGGCGCTGAATGTCCACATCGGTGAAGGCCGTCCAATGGAAGAGTTCGTCGCCATGCGACAGCAGCGCGATGCGAAGCTGGGCATGCCACGCTTGATATTGCCCTCGCTACAGACAAACATGCGGGCGGGGCACTTCCCTGAACCCGAGGACAACGGTCAGCGCTATTTCAAAGTGCCCATCAACACACTCTAAGACGTTTTCCACAAAAGACAGGATAAGACCATGCCAACAGACTGGATCATGGGGCTCGCCGGTGGCGCGCTTATTGGAACGGCTGCGGCCATTTTTCTGCTGATCAACGGCCGGATCATGGGGGCGTCGGGCATTATTGGTGGGCTCATCGACGGGAGCGGGCGGCATGACTGGATGGAACGGGCCGCACTTATCGCCGGCCTGTTGATTGCCCCCGCTTTGGCGGCGTTGGCGATGGGTGGCGCGCAAACGCAGCTGACGGACAATTGGATCGTGATCATTGCAGCGGGTCTTCTGGTTGGTGTCGGCACGCGCCTTGCCAATGGCTGCACCTCTGGCCATGGCGTTTGTGGTATTTCACGCCTGTCGCTGCGTGGGATCGTTGCGACGGCGTTCTACATCGGCGCGGGCGGGCTGACCGTGGTGGTGTTCAAGCATGTTCTGGGGGTGATCTGATGCGGAGCGTTGTTGCATTCATCGTCGGCGCCCTCTTCGGCTTGGGGCTTTTAGTTTCTGGCATGACGGACACGACAAAGGTGCAAGGTTGGCTTGACATCTTTGGCGATTGGGACCCGACGCTGGCCTTTGTGATGGGGGGCGCAATCATTCCGATGGCTGTCGCGTGGCGGATCACCGTGGGCCGCAAACCTGTGCTGGCAAGCGCATTCCCTACGCCGCCCGAACCAAAGCTGGGTCGCAACCTTGTCCTTGGGTCAACGTTGTTTGGTATGGGCTGGGGGTTGTCGGGCCTATGCCCAGGCCCCGCTGTTGCATCGCTGAGCTTTGGTGGATGGGGCGGCGTTACTTTCGTCGTGTCCATGGGCATCGGCATGTTGATCGCCCCTGCCCTGCGCAGCCGACTGGACCGCAAGACACTGGCGGTTTAATACAGGCCTATGGATATTCGACAGCTCAGCCCGACGTACGCCGTCTCGCCCCAGATCGGGGTCGAGGATATTCCAGCAATCGCAGAGGCTGGTTTCAAAACCATCATTTGCAACAGGCCGGATATGGAAATCCCGCCCAGCCATCATGCCAGCGTGATTGAAGCCGCAGCAATGGCAGCGGGCCTGAACTTCGTGACGATCCCGATCACACATCACGCGTTGAACATGGACATGGTCGCGGGACAAAAAGCAGCCATGAGCGGCTCTGACGGGCCAACGCTGGCCTATTGCGCCTCTGGCACGCGATCATCAATCGTTTGGGCCTTGGGACAGGCGAATGAGATGTCGACTGATGATATCATGGCCGCGACCGCCGCCGCCGGATATGATCTGGGCGGCATGCGCCCGCAATTGGATGCCCTGGCCGGGTCCTAGAGCGGGTCAAAATCCGTTGGCAGTTCGGCCATCATCGCACCGTCGTCCATCATCAGATCTGTGTTTGCCTCAACCGGGTTCTCAATACCTAACGGCATATCTATCGCGACATCCGGGGCATTATTGTTCGCCATGGCATCCATACTGATGTCCGGCGTTATGACGCCATCGTCGTGCAAAGCCATGGCCGATGGCGCCGTCGCAGCCGCGAAATCGGACAATTGCGGTGCGGGTGCCGCCTCAAGTCGCACGGCGCGGTAACCACCAGCCTGCCCCAGCTTTGCCTGTAACGCCGGTTTTCCGTCAGGCGCGATAAGCTGCACCGAATGGACAGTACATCCGGGCAAGGGCAGAACCGATCCGATCTGCAACGATTGCGCCACAGCCAAAGGCACAGAAAAGCGGTGCAAAAGTGCATCAAGGCTGGCGGGTGCTTTCGATACAGCCTCTTGAAATGTCGGTGACCAATCGACCGTAGCGGGCGGCGCGGGTGCGACATGTTCAATTGTAGGCACGAACGGCAACGTCATCACCAGCTCCCCCTGCCTATCTGGCAGGCCCAGATCAACGCTCATCCGGACGATGCGATAGTCGCAATCGTTCAGGATCAGCCCGGCGGCACGCGTACTGTCCACGCGGTCACCCGTTGCGACGTTATTCATCCAACCCTCAAGTGGCGTACCGATCACAGCCGCGGGAAACGTGCTCAAAAACCGGTCAAGCACCGGATCACACATCGTTTTGTCGGTCCGTGTCGGCGCGCGCTTGTCTGCCTTTTGGCCCAAAAGCGCGCCCATTGTCTGCATTTCCAGCACGGCGCTGCGCAGTTCGTTGTCCAATGCGATCAACCCGGCAAGCGCGCCGTCACGCATCAACCCGATCAGCATCAATTCTTCGTCAAGCGTGCCCAGCATATCATCAAGACCAGTGACCTCTTCGGCCACGCTTGCCACGGTCAGTACCAGCCCCACGGTATCATTGGCCGCTTTGGTCAATGCCAGACGCACAGCACGGGACGAGGTTAGCGGATTCTCCGCAACCTCTTGCCCTTGCGGTCGGGTCATGCGCCGCAGCAATGTCACTTGTGTGCTTTCAGTCATCGGCCTGCCACAGATACTCTGGCTGTGACCCTAATGAAAACTGGTTACGTTTGTTCTAACGCAGCCGAGGCTTTCACCGGCGGCAGCTTGACCCGAAACGCAGCCCCTGACTGTTGCGGAAGATAAATCACTTCACCGCCCAACCGATGCATAATCTCGCGACAGATCGCCAGCCCAAGGCCAGCCCCGCCTGCCTTGGAACCATCCGCGACCCGCGAGAATTTTTCAAAAATAAGTTCTTGGTTTTCAGGAGAGATCCCGCTGCCATTGTCAATGAAATCAACCGCGTAGTCTTGGCCGTCCTGTATAACCTTGATCGTCAAATGCGGCACTTTGGCGTCACAGTATTTGCGAGCGTTGGAAATCAGGTTAATGAAAACCTGCGCAAGCCGGTCAAGGTCTGCGGTTAAGGTTACGTCCTCATCTGCACGATCACGGCTTATCTTCAAGACGCCATCGTGCAGACCGGCGGCTCTTATGGCACGATCCAACAGATCACTCAGCGTACCGGTTTGTTCGTGCAAAACGACTTGCCCGTTCTCAAGCACAGACAAATCCAGCAGATCATCCAGCAACCGGGTCAGTCGTACCGCTTCATCATGGATGATGCCTGCATAGCGTTCCTGCTCATCTTCCGTCATTTCGCCGTCCCGCAGGATATCTGAAAACGACCGGATCGAGGTCATCGGCGTACGCAATTCATGGCTGATCTGGCTGAGAAACGCGTCCTTCTGGATCGATAGGGCCGTCAGCTTGTCATTGGCGGCGCGCAAGGCGCGCGCGGTGCGTTCCTGCTCTTGTGACTTTGCCTCTAGCCGGTTGGAGTATTCAAGAATTTGCGCGGCCTCATCTGCGACCGCAATCAGGTCTTCCACTGACACGCTGCTGCCGCCAATCAGCTGACCGATCATGGCGTGCGCTGTCGCAGCCCCCACCGAGCCTGCCAATTCACGCTCAAGCCGCTCAATGAATTCAGGGGTGACTTCAGGCAAAGTGCCGGTCTTGCCCTGATGCATCGCTTCTTGTTGAAAGATTGCTTGAGCCTCAGTGCTGCCTATGATGCGTTGGGACATGATCAGCAGGTCTTCGGCCCCGGCTGCCGCGCTGGTCCAGGCAGGTGCTGCGGAGGAGTGGTCAAACACATTCACAAATTGCGCGCCTTGCAGACGCTCGAGCGGGGCTGGAAATGTCACAAGTGACAGCACCACAAAGACTGCGCTGTTCAACAACATCGACCACATGATCCCATGGACCAGCGGATCAATCCCCGTCACCCCAAACAGCGCCTGTGGCTGAAGCCACGACAACCCAAACGGCCCCTGATCCATCACCGACTGACTGATAACGGCATCGACGCCGAAGCTTGGTAAAAACAGCGTCCAAAGCCAAATCACCAAACCGGTCAACAAACCTGCGGCAGCCCCGACACGGGTCGCCCCCCGCCAAAAGATGCCACCGATCATCGCGGGCAGGATTTGGACTGCGCCTGTGAAAGAAATCAAACCAATAGCCGCCAGCGCAGTCCCGCCGCCGGACATGCGATAGTAAAGAAAGCCCAGCGCCATGATGCCCGCGACGGACAAACGCCGTGATAGTAGGATAACGTGACGCACGTCGCCTGACATCACCGCCTGCTGATTGGTCTGAAAGCTAAGCCAGATCGGAACAACGATGTGGTTCGACACCATCGTGGCCAAGGCAATCGTTGCAACAATCACCATAGACGTGGCTGATGAAAACCCGCCCAGGAATGACAACACCGCCAAACCGCCGCGTCCTTCGTTCAGTGGGACGGTCAGAACGAACAGGTCGGGGTTGCTGCCCGCTGGCAAAAGATCAAGCCCGACGACCGCGATGGGCACCACAAAAAGGCTCATCGCGAACAGGTAAAGCGGAAAGGCCCAGCTTGCGATATGCAGATGGCGTTCGTCCGCATTTTCAACCACCAGCACCTGAAACATGCGCGGCAGGCACAGGAATGCGGCGCCTGACAGAAAAATCAGGCTGATCCAGCGACCGCTGTCTTCGTTCCAAAGGACAATATCGGACTGGTCAATGCGTGTCAGCATCTGCCCCGGACCCCCGGCAATACCCCAGACGACAAAGACACCAACGGCGATCAGTGCGAGCAGTTTCACAATCGCCTCAACCGCGATAGCCATGACCACACCGTGATGACGCTCATTGGCGTCCAGATTGCGGGTGCCAAAAATCACGGTAAAGACCGCCAGCCCGATCGCAACCCACATTGCAGTTACATTAAAACCGGCGCGATCCCATGCCACCCCTTCGGCTTGTGCAAAAACGGCAAAAGACAAGGTCACGGATTGCAGTTGCAAGGCAATATAGGGTGTTGCCGCGATAACAGAGATGATCGTCACGATCATACCCAACTGGGTCGATTTACCAAACCGCGATGAGATCAAATCGGCAATGGACGTAATCCGTTGCGCGCGCCCGATCCTGACCAAACGGCGCAAGACCCACCACCAACCGATCATCACCAATGTTGGCCCAAGATAGATGGTGACAAACTCCAACCCTGAACGCGCCGCATAGCCCACGGCCCCGTAAAACGTCCAAGCGGTACAATAGATGCTGAGTGATAGCGTGTAGATCAATGGCGATGACAGCCAGTTGGAATGCCCGGCAGCCGCCCGGCGCTCTGCCACAAAGGCAATCGCGAACAGCAAAACCACATAGCCCAAAGCAATCACAATCAGGGCGTTGAAGGACATCATGTGTCTGACGAATCCGTGGCATCCGCAGACACATCAGGCCGGATAAAGCTTGACAGGATGGCCGTCAGCACGATGAGCAGGACCCACACGCCGAAGATATAAATCAGCCCGGATGATCCAATTTTTTCGTCAGGCCCATCGCTGGACCACGCCAGCGGGATTGCCAGCAGTACGACACCCACGAAGGGCAAAAGTTTTGCGCCATCCCGCACCCGCCGTTGCCGATAATTGGCCCGCTGCAAAAAGACCGGCGGGTTCTGCTTCTGGCTCATGCCTCCATCAGGTTGCGGACGTGGTCGCGCACTTCTGTGTTGGAAAATGGCTTGGTCATAAACAGGTTCGCCCCAAGCCGCATGGCAAGTTCACGATCTTTTTCCTGGCCGCGCGCCGTGAGCATCATCACCGGCGTCAGCCGTGTGGTGTCATGACCCCGCAATTCCCGCAGAATATCAAAACCGCTGCGCCCCGGTAGCATCACGTCAAGGATGATCATATCGGGCGGCAAGCCCAACACCTTATCCATAGCCGTGGTGCCATCCTCATGCGTGTGTACGGTCCATCCGTCCCGAGACAGGATGAAACTGATCGCCTCGATGATGTTTGGCTCATCCTCGATCAGAAGGACACGTTTGCCCATCTCATCGCCTCCCTTTTTACGTCTTCTCCTCCGAAGACGCCTCCCCATTGGTTCTAACTATCACGGTAATCCGCACGCGTGTCAAAGCACAGATGCAGGGCCAATCCCCAGCAACGCTGGCTCACGACGGCTGGTGCAGTTCTGGCGTGGGCAAATACGGCAGGACATACCAACAGGATGCGGCGCGTGCGCAGTTTCGGGCGGGTCGGGCATGACAAGCATGATCGTCTGCAAAGCCGGTGGCGCATCAAACGCCAAAGCGCCCATCGGTTCTGCAATGGCGTAGCACAAAAACCGAGTGGCATTGGGAGCTGGCATTTCCACGTGCTGGCACAAAGGTTGCGACGGTCTGCTCAACGCACCGAAAATCGGCCATAACGGGCAAGCCCCGCCCTTCCGTGGTATGGAAAATCCGGGTACAGATTTGATGAAAGTCAACGCCCCTGCCGCATCACCGACAACCAGCCCTATCGGTGGATGACCTTTGCCGGGCGGCAGTTGCGCCATGCGGCGCAGCACTGTTGAAAATGGTACATCAAATACACGTGCGATGGCAGCGGGGTCATAGGCGTTGTCCTTGCACGCCTTCTGAAAAGCGGCCAACGGCAAAGAAGCCGCATCGGATACGTATCGCTTAAGCACCGCGCGCAATACTGTTGCAGCCGCATCGCCCAAATCCGCGTCTTGCAGAACGTCATCGGGGTTTGCACCCTCTTCCAAAGCGGCAAGGTGAAAACCGGTTGTAGCCAAGTAGTCTTCGACCTGCTCAAAAGGTGACCCGGATTGCTCCAGAACGGCCTCTGGCGCTTCAAGATACGTGATCAGCGCCTCGCTGCTCGCGGCCAAACGCACGCTGTCATTGTGAATGTTTTCGTGAAACCGGCGTTGCCAGTCACGATCAAGGTCTTCGGGACCAACCAGAATGGATGCGGACGACCGGATCGCACTCACGGCCGAGATGACCTCGTGCAGCGATCCGGCCAAAAGCGGGTCATAGGCCAGTCGATCCGTCAACATCTGGCTTTTCTCTTCAAGCGCGGCAATCCTGCGGGCCTGAGCCGCGATCAGCGCACCCCAACCGGGATAGCGCGCAGCAAGTTCTTCGGCGCGATCAACCTCTACCGTATCGCCAAGTGTCGCAGCAGCACTGCGTATCTGATCCAACGTCTCGGCATCGACCCCGTCCGCAAGCAATGACATGTCCACATTCAGCACGCGCGCGAGGTCTGCCAGTAGTTTACCACCGATTCTGCGCCGATTGTGCTCAATCAAGTTGAGGTAAGAAGGTGAAATTCCTACCTTTTCCGCAACTTTAGCTTGTCTTAACCCCCGGTCCAGACGCTTTTCGCGAATGCGCGACCCTGCCAGTCTTTGGGTGGGTGCCATGAATTCCTCTATTCATTTCAGTGGCTTTCTGCAGTTGCAAGAAAACCGATTTACTACAATTCAAAACTATTTGTTCATGAATTTACAAATTAGTCCAGTGCGTCCAATGGGTTGTTGGTGAAACAACGTTTCGTCAATGACAGTGACACAGTGCTGTAAAGTGCCAACTGATTGCGCGAGGAGGCGTAGTTAGTGTTAACTTCTAGGGAGGATAATAATGTCCAAATCGAATTTCTCGCGTCGTGGCGTGCTTAAGACTGGTATGGTTGCCAGTGCTGGCCTCGCTTTGCCGCAGTATCTGCGCGCTGACGCACATGCCGGTTTCACCAACGCGCCCGGCGACAGCGAAGTCATCCTTGGCTTCAATGTCCCACAGACCGGTCCTTACGCAGACGAAGGCGCGGACGAGCTGCGCGCATATGAGCTGGCGGTTGAGCACCTGAACGGTGGCGGCGACGGCGGCATGATGCCAACGTTTTCATCACAAGCACTCGACGGCACGGGTATTCTGGGTCGCGAAGTGAAGTATGTCACTGGTGATACGCAGACAAAATCTGATGCGGCGCGCGCTTCTGCACGTTCCATGATCGAAAAAGACGGCGCGGTTATGATCACTGGTGGATCATCCTCTGGTGTGGCCGTTGCTGTGCAAGCGCTCTGCCAAGAGGCGGGCATCATCTTCATGGCCGGTCTGACCCACTCCAACGACACAACGGGTAAAGACAAGCGGGCCAATGGCTTCCGTCACTTCTTTAACTCTTACATGTCTGGTGCGGCTCTGGCGCCCGTGCTTGAAGCCGCTTACGGCAACAACCGGAAAGCCTATCACCTTACCGCAGACTACAACTGGGGTTACACCACACAGGAAGCTGTGCAGTCATCCACGGAAGCCATGGGTTGGGAAACTGTGAACACGGTGCTGACACCGCTGACACAGACGGACTTCTCGTCCTATATCGCGCCTGTTCTGAACTCTGGTGCTGACGTTCTGGTTCTGAACCACTACGGCGGTAACATGGTGAACTCGCTGACCAACGCGGTTCAGTTTGGTCTGCGTGAAGCACAAGCCAACGGTCAGAACTTTGAAATCGTTGTTCCACTGTACTCTCGCCTGATGGCGAAAGGTGCGGGTGCCAACGTGAAAGGCATCTTCGGTTCAACAAACTGGCACTGGTCGCTGCAAGACGCGGGTTCGCAAGCCTTTGTGCGTTCGTTCGGCACCAAGTACGGCTTCCCGCCGTCACAGGCTGCGCACACATGCTACGTGCAGACACTGCTTTATGCAGATGCGGTCACACGCGCCGGTTCGTTCAACCCTTGCGCGGTCGTCGAAGCGCTCGAAGACTTTGAGTTCGACGGTCTGGGCAACGGTCCAACACTCTACCGTGGCGAAGACCACCAGTGCTTCAAGGACGTGCTGGTTGTGAAGGGTAAAGAAAACCCAGACAACGAGTTCGACCTTCTTGAAATCGTTGAAGTCACGCCTGCCGCACAGGTCACATACCCAGCCGATCACCCGCAGTTTGCAGGTGGTGCTTT
The DNA here is from genome assembly GCF_023015625.1 of Yoonia sp. F2084L. Taxonomy (GTDB): domain Bacteria; phylum Pseudomonadota; class Alphaproteobacteria; order Rhodobacterales; family Rhodobacteraceae; genus Yoonia. The sequence continues at coordinate 50,250 of NZ_JALKAH010000008.1, read as the reverse complement.
GGGTACATGTAACCCGGGCGCGTAAGCTTTCTAAAATATCAGGTCACCCAAATCGGGTGACCTGAACCCTATTCAAAGGGTCATGCGACACCAGTTTTTGGCTGTTGCGTGATTTTGAGCACCTAACGCGCATTCCTACAACTGATCAGAGGTCACCACATGGACCAGTTCATTCTTCAGATTCTCAACGGGCTTGATAAGGGCTCCGCATATGCGCTGATCGCGCTGGGTCTGACACTTATCTTTGGTACGCTGGGCGTGGTGAACTTCGCCCATGGTGCTTTGTTCATGCTGGGTGCCTTCGTTGCCGTCACCGTAAGCAACATTCTGACGCTCAGCCATAAAGTCGTTGATGAAACGCGGACCGATTTCCTTGGCAATCCTTTGCAGGTCGATGTCCCCTACCTGTATGACTGGTTCGGTCAGACGGCGGGCGATGCGATCATCGACTGGGCTGTTCCAATCTCAATCATCATTGCGATCCCGATTATGGTCGCCATCGGCTTCATCATGGAGCGTGGGTTGATCAAGCACTTCTACAAGCGTCCCCATGCGGACCAGATCCTTGTGACCTTTGGCCTCGCCATCGTGATCCAAGAGATCGTCAAGTATTTCTATGGCGCGAACCCCATTCCAACACCCGCACCAGAGGCCTTTGTTGGCAGCTTTGATTTCGGCGTCGCCTTTGGGTTTGACCCCAATGCGATCATCTATCCCTACTGGCGGCTTGTGTACTTCTTCTTCTCGATCTTCATCATTGGTGCAGTCTTTGCTTTCCTGCAATTCACGACCTTTGGCATGGTCGTGCGGGCCGGTATGGCTGATCGGGAAACGGTTGGCATCCTTGGCATCGACATCGACAAGCGGTTCACGATCATGTTCGGCATCGCGGCGGCCGTCGCGGGCTTGGCGGGCGTGATGTATGCGCCCATCAACTCACCCAATTACCACATGGGAATGGATTTCCTTGTACTCAGCTTTGTTGTGGTTGTTGTTGGCGGGATGGGTTCATTACCCGGTGCTGTCGCCGCAGGGTTCCTGCTGGGTATTCTGGAAAGCTTTGCGTCCATGTCGGCAGTCATCGACATTTTGCCCGGCATCAACCAGATCATCATCTACCTTGTCGCAATCATCATTTTGTTGACGCGTCCGCGTGGCCTGATGGGCCGCAAAGGCGTGATGGAGGAATAAGCCATGCTCGGATTAGAGAAAAAAGACTTCCGGCTACTGCTGATCGTGATCGGTCTGACCATGCTGGCACCCTTCCTTCTGAACCCCTTCCCTGAAGGCTCAGAGATGGCGCAGTTCAATGCGGGCTATCCCGATCTGATGCAGCGTTTCGTGATCTTTGGCATCTTCGCCATTGGGTTCAACATCCTGTTCGGTTTGACGGGCTACCTGTCATTTGGGCACGCAGCCTTCCTGGGGGCAGGATCTTACGGTGCGGTGTGGATGTTCAAACTGCTCAGCATGAACGTGCTTCCAGCGATTGCCATTAGCGTTGTCATTGCGGGCTTGTTCTCGCTTCTCATCGGATACATCTCGTTGCGGCGGTCGGGCATCTATTTCTCGATCCTGACGCTGGCTTTTGCGCAAATGTCGTTTGCTTTGGCCTATTCGGTTTTGACACCGATCACCGGCGGTGAGACGGGGCTGCAACTGGCCCTCGATGATCCGCGCATCTTTGGTGTCTCGCAGACAGCGACCGGAAACATCCCCGTTCCGGCCCTTTTCGGGCTTGAGATGCGATCAAGCTTTGAGTGGGAAGTCGGCGCGTGGCTGTTCACCTTCAACACAGGCTACTACCTTGCGGCCCTGTTTATGATCTTGGCATTCTACATGTCGATCCGCATCTTCCGCTCACCTTTCGGGATGATGCTGCGGGCGATCAAATCCAACCAGACACGGATGAGCTATACCGGCCTGAACGCAAAACCCTACACGCTGGCGGCCTTTGTAATCTCGGGCATGTATGCTGGTCTTGCTGGCGGTCTGATGGCCTCAATGGATCCGCTGGCCGGGGCAGAGCGGATGCAGTGGACTGCATCAGGTGAGGTTGTCCTGATGACGATCCTTGGTGGTGCCGGTACGCTGATCGGTCCTGTTCTTGGTGCAGGTATGATCAAGTACTTCGAAAATATCTTCTCAAAGATCAACGAGACTATCCTGCACGGCTGGTTTGCTTTCCTGCCCGATGGTCTTGAGAATTTCGTGGTTGCCATGATCTATCCGTTCATCGGGAAAGGCTGGCACCTGACACTGGGTATCGTGTTCATGCTGGTCGTGATCTTCCTGCCCGGTGGTCTTGTCCAAGGTGGTCAGAAAATCGCAGCACTCTTCAAGCGTAGCAAGCCAGAAGACGCCAAGCCAAACGCCACTGAACCGGCCGAATAAGGAGACAGACAGATGGGTTTGTTAGAAGTAAAAGGCATCAATAAGCGGTTCGGCGGCCTGCAAGCATTGGGTGACGTGAACCTGAGTGTTGCAGAAGGGTCGCTGCACGCCATTATCGGCCCCAACGGCGCGGGCAAGTCCACCTTGCTGAACGTACTGGTGGGCAAACTTATCCCTGACAGCGGATCGGTCAGCTTTGACGGACAGTCCGTGCTGGGGCGCAAACCGCATGAGATCAACCAGATGGGGATCAGCCGGGTGTTCCAAACGCCCGAGATTTTCAGCGATTTGAGCGTGTTTGAAAACGTCATGATCCCCTGCTTTGCCAAACGCGATGGCGCGTTTCGGATGCATGCGATTGAAAGCATTTTTGCCGAAAAAGGCATTCAAGCGCAGGCAGACGCGATCCTTGACGACGTGAACATGCTGGAAAAGAAAGATATGCTCGCCTCTAGCCTGTCACGCGGTGACAAACGCCGCCTAGAAATGGCGATGTGTCTGGTACAGGATCCCAAGCTGTTGTTGCTTGATGAACCAACGGCAGGCATGGCACGCGCAGACACCGAAAACACGATCAACCTTTTGAAGGATATTCGGGAAAAGCGCGGGATCACGATGGCCATCATCGAGCATGACATGAACGTTGTCTTCTCATTGGCTGAACGGATCACTGTGCTGGCGCAAGGCACGCCCTTGGTTGAAGATACACCCGACAACATCAAAGGGCACCCAAAGGTCCGCGAAGCCTACCTTGGCGAAGCGCAGGTTTAACCACTCTGAATTTCTAGAAATTCAGAAAGCTCGTCATTTTTCCAGAAAAATGATTTGGCAGGAGACAGAAAAATGAACGCACCATTCAACAAACACGCCAACAACGCGGCCACCCACCCTGCCTACCTCAGCGTATGGGAAATTGAGGCGTATTACGGCGAAAGCTACATCGTTCAAAACGTCAGCTTCAACATTCACGAAGGCGAGATTCTGGCCCTGTTGGGTCGGAATGGTGCTGGTAAAACATCTACGCTGCGCACGATCGCCCGTCTGGATGACCCTGCACTGACACACGGTGAGATTTGGCTGGACCACAAACCACTGCACGAGATGAAAAGCCACGAGGCCGCTGCCAATGGCATTTCGTTGGTACCAGAGGACCGGCGCATCATCCCCGGCCTGACGGTCGAGGAAAACCTGCAATTGGCCCAAATCGCGCCGCCGAAAGGCTGGTCACTGGACCGCATCTATGACCTGTTCCCCCGCCTCAAGGAGCGTCGCAAGCAAGATGGCGTCACCTTATCAGGCGGCGAACAACAGATGCTGTCCATCGCACGCGCATTGGCACGTGACATCAAAGTGCTGCTGCTTGACGAACCTTACGAGGGTCTTGCGCCGGTCATCGTGCAGGAAATCGCCAAAACGCTTGGTGTGATCCGCGATCAGGGCATCACGACCGTGATTGTCGAACAAAACGCGGTTGCCGCGCTGAAACTGGCGGACCGCGCAGTGATCCTCGACATCGGCAAGGTTGTGTTTGACGGCTCCGCGAAAGAGGTGCTGGAGAATGAGAAACTGCGCGCGCAATACCTTGCGATCTGATCTCAGAGGACCGTTAATCTAAAATCCCAGAGAAATCGCAGCCTGCGATTAAACACTTGGTAACCCGAAGCGGCGATTCTGCGGTCATCAGGTCACAGTTTTTCGGAGCCCCTGCAATGGAAACAACGCTCAATCTTCCCTCAACCGCTGCCTCAGCACCATCCATGACGCCAGTTTTACCCCGCGCAATGACCAGCAAGGTGCAAGAGGTTGAAAGCGCGGACGGCAGCGCGACACTTCCAGCGAACAAACCGTTCGTCGCACAGGTTGTTACCGCGCGATTGTCGGGAACAGAATTTCCCGAAAACCCATCAGAAATTGCGCCGCCTGACCGCACCTTGCGGCCTTACGGCGTGCCAATGCTGCCTTATGAAAACGGAGAAGCGCCGACCGTGGAACCCGCAGCAGTTGCGTCTGATCCTTCGGCGACGGTGCCGGACGAAACAGCACAAAGCACCATCTGATCTTTTTCCCACGCCCTGCGCTTTCCACCTTCGCAGGCTTGCCCTATAAGCGTCGTGATGCTTTGTGACGTAACGTCGCGACAGCGCCAATAATATGGGCAACGGCCGAGGAAAACATGGGCAACAAAACCTCTCACGATAGCGACGTCAGTTTTATTGCGGCTTTGGCCGAACTGCTGCGCGACAATGATTTGACAGAACTGCAAGTCAAGCGGGACTATGGTGAAAATGACAGCCTGAACGTGCGTGTCAGCCGTCAGACGCAAACGATTGTGCAAGCAAGTGCTCCTGCAGCAGCGGCCCCGGCCGCCGCACCCAGCGCACCAGCAATGCCTGCGGCAGCACCCGCGTCAGACACCACAGATCCTGCCAACCACCCCGGTGCTGTGACCTCGCCGATGGTGGGCACCGTTTATATGGCCGCTGAACCAGGTGCTGCACCTTTTGCGACTGTTGGTGCAACCGTCGCTGAAGGCGACACGATACTGATCATCGAAGCAATGAAGACGATGAACCACATCCCCGCACCTCGCGCGGGCACAATCAAGCGGATCTTGGTCGAAGATGGTGGCCCTGTCGAATTCGGCGCGCCCCTTGTGATCATCGAATAAGGGCGGACCCATGTTCGATAAAATTCTTATCGCGAACCGCGGCGAAATCGCCCTTCGGGTCGTGCGCGCATGTCGCGAAATGGGCGTGAAATCGGTGGCTGTCCACTCAACCGCTGACGCTGACGCGATGCATGTGCGCATGGCGGATGAGGCGATTTGCATCGGCCCTCCTTCCTCGACCCAAAGTTACCTGTCGTTCCCTGCGATCATCTCAGCTTGTGAAATCACGGGCGCGCAGGCAATCCACCCCGGCTACGGGTTCTTGTCCGAAAATGCTGCCTTTGTGCAGGCGGTCGAAGATCACGATCTGACCTTTATCGGCCCAACGGCTGAACATATCCGCGTCATGGGCGACAAAATCACTGCCAAGGACACGATGAAAGACCTCGGCGTGCCTTGCGTGCCCGGTTCAGCCGGCGGTGTACCGACGTTGGAAGATGCCAAGCGGATCGGCGACGAAGTCGGCTATCCCGTGATCATCAAGGCAACGGCTGGCGGTGGTGGCCGTGGGATGAAAGTGGCGCAAACGGCCGCCGACATGGAGCAGGCTTTTCATTCAGCCCGCGCCGAAGGCAAAGCGGCCTTTGGCAATGATGAAGTCTACATTGAGAAGTACCTGACCACACCGCGCCACATCGAAATTCAGGTTTTTGGCGACGGTAAAGGCAACGCGGTGCATTTGGGCGAGCGTGACTGCTCGCTTCAACGCAGGCATCAAAAAGTCTTTGAAGAGGCCCCCGGCCCCTGCATCACGCCCGAACTGCGCGACCGGATCGGCAAGGTTTGCGCAGATGCGGTTGCGAAAATCAACTATATCGGCGCAGGCACGATTGAGTTCCTGTTCGAAAATGATGAATTCTATTTCATCGAAATGAACACGCGCCTGCAAGTCGAACACCCTGTCACAGAAGCCATCTTTGGTGTTGATCTGGTGCGCGAACAGTTGCGCGTTGCATCCGGCATGCCGATGTCATTCGGGCAGGACGATCTGAAGATCAACGGCCACGCCATCGAGGTGCGGATCAACGCCGAAAAACTGCCAAACTTTGCACCCTGCCCAGGCACCATCACGCAATATCATGCGCCCGGCGGTCTGGGTGTTCGCATGGACTCGGCCCTTTATGATGGCTATCGCATCCCGCCTTACTACGACAGTTTGATCGGCAAACTGATCGTTCATGGACGGGATCGACCCGAAGCGCTCGCGCGACTGGAACGGGCTTTGGGTGAGCTGATCGTTGATGGTGTCGACACAACGATCCCGCTGTTCCATGCGCTTTTGGCCGAACAAGCCGTTCAAACCGGTGAGTATAACATCCACTGGCTTGAACATTGGCTTGAAGAAAACCTGACCTGAGGCGGTGAAGGACAGCGGCCCCACCCTGACAGCGGACCTGCTCTTGCAGGCCTATCAGGCGGGGGTGTTTCCGATGTCAGAAGGACGCGACGACCCGGAAGTGTTTTGGGTCGACCCGCGCCTGCGAGGCGTGTTCCCGTTGGATGGCTTTCGCATATCGCGCAGTCTGGCGCGAACACTGCGCAGAGGCAGGTTCACGATCACCTATGATCACGCGTTTGAAGACGTCGTGCGCGGCTGCGCGGACCGGGACGAGACCTGGATCAACGATACAATTTTCGGGCTGTATTGCACGCTTCACCAAGCCGGTTTTGCCCATTCGATCGAGGTTTGGGAAGATACCCGCCTTGTGGGCGGCGTTTACGGTGTGACCATTGGCGCTGCCTTCTTTGGCGAAAGCATGTTCAGTCGGGCGACCGATGCGTCAAAAGTTGCGCTCGCCTATCTGGTCGACAGGTTACGGCTGGGGGGCTTTCAGCTCTTTGATACGCAGTTCATCACACCGCATCTGGAAAGCCTTGGTGCGGTCGAAATCCCGCGCGCGCAGTATAGGGCCATGTTGGCAGAGGCATTGAACAAGGACGCATCCTTTGACGCGCCGGGTGCGATCCCGCCCGCTCAGGATGTGATACAGCGCAACGCCCAGACGTCATAGCGCGGGTGATCCATCGCATTCAGCGCCGGGGCAGAGGCAAGCATCCAGCCTGAAAACAAGGTGCCATCAGTGTCACGCACAACGATCTGCGCAAATGCATCACCTGACGGGTTGTCGATAGGATAGCGGCACTCATTCAACTTGACCTCCAGAAAGCCCAGGCGCGCGGTCTGCCCGTTTTCCAGCGACAAATCCGTTACCTGACCCGTCAGCTTATCAAGGATACGTAATTCTCCGGCCGTTGCGGTTGCGACGTCCTGCACAACAGCCTCTGATGAGGTGGACAGATAGTCATCGCCTTGCGGTTCGTTGGGTGTCGTCGTCAACTGCCCGATCAATTCGTCCAGCGGCACATCTTCGATGGGTGTCGTGACAATCTCCTGCGCGGCAAGCGGTGCCACCGTCAGTAGGATACTGGCAATGAGTGGTACAGTGAGCGATCGCATTGCTTGCTCCTACTCCGGTGTCCACGCCTCATAGTCGGACCGTTCAGCCGGGGCGCCGCGTCGGATAGAACCAGCGGGCGCATAAGCAGCCACCGTTCCGGTCAAGTTCTCCTGATGCGGTTTTTCCCAGTCCTTACGGGCCAACGCCAGCTCAGTTGGTGGCTGATCCCATGTGCGGTGCAACCAACCGTGCCATTCTGGCGCGACACGAGACGCTTCGTTTTCACCGTTATAAATCACCCAGCGGCGGCTATCGTCACTATTGCGGTAAAACACATTGCCTTCAGAATCTTCGCCTACCTTGGTGCCATTGCGGCTGGTCCACAGCTGCGTGCCAAACGACTGGCCATCCCACCATGTAAAGATGCGTTTAATGTTGTGACCAAGGCCCATGTCGCGTCTCCGATTGCGTCGGCTATCCATGCACCAATAGCCGCAAAAGGTCCAGTAGGTTCAGGCGGGGACCCGCGCAGTCACCTCGATTTCAATCTTCATTTCTGGGTTCTGTAGCTGCGCAGAAATCATCGTTGCCGCCGGCTTCGCCTTTGCGAAAGCCTTGGATGTAATGGGCCAGCAATCCGGCCATTCGGCTGTGTTTGGAACAATGTAGTTGACCCGCACCACATGATCGAGCCCGCTGCCCGCAATCTCCAACGCCTTTGATATTGTCGCCAGCGCGTTGATGCATTGTGCTTCAACACTTTCCGGCATGACCATGCTTTCATAGTCATAGCCCGTCGTGCCGGCTACAAATACCCAGCCGTCTGCGACGACCGCACGGCTGTAACCGATCTGTTCCTCAAAGGGTGATCCGGTGCTGATGTGACGGACGGACAAGTGACTAGCTCGCTGTTGCAGGCTCTTTCTTCTTGCCATCGTCGTGGATCATCAATGGCGCGACATCCGATGTCACTGCCTCTTCATTCACCACGACCTCGGTGACCGTATCCATACCCGGCAGATCAAACATGGTATCCAACAGGATATCTTCCATGATCGACCGCAGGCCACGAGCACCGGTTTTCCGCTCAATCGCACGTTTTGCAATGGCGCTCAGCGCATCTTCGGTAAAGCTCAGCTTTGTGTTCTCAAGATCGAACAGACGCTGATACTGCTTGACCAAAGCGTTCTTTGGCTGCGTCAGGATCGTGATCAGCGCGTCTTCGTCCAGATCAGTCAATGTGGCGATCACAGGCAAACGGCCCACAAATTCAGGGATAAGACCGAACTTCAACAGATCCTCAGGTTCCAGGTCTGTAAAGATTTCACCGATGCCGCGGTCATCGTCTTCGCGCACATCGGCACCAAAGCCCATCGCTGAACCTTTGCCACGTTGTGCGATAATCTTATCAAGACCCGCAAATGCACCACCGCAGATAAACAGGATGTTCGTTGTGTCTACTTGCAGGAATTCCTGCTGCGGATGCTTGCGCCCACCTTGTGGCGGCACAGAGGCCACGGTGCCTTCCATGATCTTCAGCAGCGCCTGCTGCACACCTTCGCCCGACACATCGCGGGTGATCGAAGGGTTGTCAGACTTGCGGGTGATCTTATCGACCTCGTCGATGTAGACAATGCCGCGCTGCGCGCGTTCCACGTTGTATTCGGACGCCTGCAACAGCTTGAGGATGATGTTTTCAACGTCTTCACCAACATAACCTGCTTCGGTCAGTGTCGTCGCATCGGCCATTGTAAATGGAACATCCAGAATACGCGCCAAGGTTTGCGCCAGCAGGGTCTTACCGCAGCCGGTGGGGCCGATCAGCATGATATTGGATTTCGCCAGCTCGATATCAGACTTATCAGCATGGTTTAGGCGTTTGTAATGGTTATGCACGGCCACGGACAGCACGCGTTTGGCATGAATCTGCCCAATGACATAGTCATCCAGAACGCCACAGATTTCAGACGGGGTTGGCACACCATCGCCTGCTTTCAGCCCGGCAGTCTTGGTCTCTTCACGGATGATATCCATGCAAAGTTCGACACATTCGTCACAGATAAAGACGGTGGGTCCGGCGATCAGCTTGCGCACCTCGTGCTGGCTTTTGCCGCAAAAGCTGCAGTATAGCGTGTTTTTGCTGTCGGTGCCGCTCGTATTCGCCATCTCAAACCTCTTGGCCCTCTGGCCGTTCAAACTTAAATCGGACTGCTTTAGCCACAACACTAGGACAGCCCGCCGAGGTCCACAATGTCAAAATGACCTTGCGCACATCGTCGTTAACAACCCAATAACGCAGTCGCCCGACGGCTTAAAACCACATTGGGTCAGAAAAAAGACAAACGCGGCCAAAGCCGCGTTTGATCCAGGCAACGTTGCGTCGTTGCTTAGTCTTCTGCTTTGGTCCGGTTCTCGACGATTTCGTCGATCAGACCCCATTCTTTCGCCTCTTCCGGCGACATGAAATTGTCTCGCTCCAATGCCGCTTCCACCTTTTTCAGCGTATTGCCGGTGTGCTTGACGTAGATTTCGTTCAAACGCGTCTTCAGCTTCTGCGTCTCGGCTGCGTGGATCATGATATCGGTCGCCTGACCCTGATAACCGCCTGACGGCTGGTGTACCATGACACGGCTGTTGGGCAGCGAGAAACGCATGCCTTCGGAACCGGCCGTCAAAAGCAGTGATCCCATTGAAGCCGCCTGCCCGATCACAAGCGTGCTGACCTTGGGACGGATGTATTGCATCGTGTCGTAGATCGACAAACCAGATGTCACCACGCCACCGGGGCTGTTGATGTACATGCTGATTTCTTTCTTGGGGTTCTCGGATTCCAGATGCAGCAACTGGGCCACGATCAACTGGCTCATGCCGTCATGCACCGGACCGTTCACAAAAATGATCCGCTCTTTCAGCAGACGTGAGAAAATATCGTAGGCGCGCTCACCCCGTGCGGTCTGTTCGACCACCATTGGAACAAGGTTCATATAAGTCTCGGTGGGGTCTTGCATATTTACTGCCTCATGTTTGGACGTGACCGTCCTAGTTCAAATATCCTGACAGAGTCTTAGTGTTCGGGGTCAGGGGCTTCAAGGGCGCACGAAAGGTTTGACGAATCGTAAGTGATGACTTACGGTAAGTCATGCCCTACCAAGATGCAATCACTGCCCTCGCCGATCCGACACGCCGCGTGATCATTGACCGTCTGCGCGCCGGTGCGCTGCCAGTCGGTGCCATTGCTGCTGGCATGACGATCAGCCGGCCTGCCGTCAGCCAACACCTGCGTGTGCTTTCGGATGCGGGCCTTTTGAAAGTAACACCGCAAGGCAATCGCAGGCTTTATGCCATCGCACCCGAGGGCGTCGACGAACTGCGCCGTTACCTTGATACCCTTTGGGACGATGCACTTGCTGCCTTTGCCCAAGCCGCCACCGAAAAAGCGAGGGAGAAAGACAATGCATGATCCAATCAAGAAGAGTCTTGTGGTTCCGCTTAGTCCAGATGAGGCTTTCACGCTTTTCACCGCAAACATGGATACATGGTGGCCGACCAAGACGTTTTCCGTGTTTGGCGAAAAGGCTAAGATCGCGTTCCCGGATCACAAAGGCGGCGACATCATCGAAACTGGCGAGAATGGCGAGGTCGATGTCTGGGGGACCCTGATCGCCTATGATCCCGGCGTGTTTTTGTCCTTCACCTGGCACCCCGGGCGTCCAGCCTCTGAGGCGACCGTTGTCACGGTCACGTTTACCCAAACCGAGGACGGCACCCGGTGCGACCTGACCCACGGCGGCTTTGACATCCTTGGCGATACCGCCGACGCAGTCAGCACAAGCTACCTGACCGGTTGGGATATGGTGCTGGGCTGCTATGCGAGCGCCGTAAAGATAACCACCCTCGCCTAACTCCTTGCGATAGAACACTTAGAGTTGCATCCTGTCTGTGATTAATCCGTCAAGGCAGGAGACAAACGATGGAATGGGCGCGTATTGAGACCGCGGGCGGTGATGTCATCACCGGTGTCATCAAAGATGATATGTTGCACCCGCGCATATCACTCGGCTCGGACACCGCTGCGGGGGACCCCGTCGCCCTTGCGGGCGCAACATTTCTTCCCCCGTGCGTGCCGGGCAAGTTCATCGGGCTTTGGAACAACTTTCACGCCGCCGCCGAGCGCAATGGGCAAAGTATCCCCGAACATCCGCTGTTCTTTCTCAAACCGCTGTCATCTCTTGCCGGCCCGGGTGCGACGGTCAATCTGCCTGCGGATATTGGTCGGGTGGTCTATGAGGGCGAATTGGGGATTGTCATTGGTCGGACATGCAGCAACGTCAGCGCCGCAGATGCCGAAAAGGCAATCCTCGGCTACACCTGCGTCAATGATATCACCGCATTGGATATTCTATTCGAAGACCTCTCTTTTCCACAATGGACACGGTCCAAGGGGTTTGATGGCTTTGGGGTCATTGGCCCTGTGATCCAAACCGATGTCGATTGGCGTGAGTTGACGGTGAAAGTGATGGTAAACGACCGCGAACGGCAATCCTACCCCGCATCCGACATGATCATGACCCCTGCTGAAATCGTCAGTCAATTATCCGCAGATATGACGCTTGAACCGGGCGATGTGATCGCCTGTGGCACATCCGTCGGCGCGCGGCCCATCAAGGCCGGTATGGAGGTCGGAGTGGTCATCGAAGGGATCGGTGAGTTGCCGGTCACCATTGCGGCGACCGGCAACGCTTAACCCGTGTGGAACAGCGATTGGAACAGGCGCGGGTCCATGCTTTCGGCGGCGAATGTTTCGCCTTCCGTCAGTACCGAAACCGCATCATGGCTGTGCAGGCTTTCTTGATGGCTTGCGATCACACGGAAGTCCGAAATGCGCGCATCCAACTGTAATTGCTCGGTAAACAGCCGGGCTGCATCCTCGACAAAGATCGGGTTGGCAGCGTTCAGTTCCGCGAACGCCTGCTCATCCTCGCGCTTGACCATCACCTGAGTTTCGGTCGGCACGGCGGCACGCGCCCGGTCGATCAGGTCTTCGAACCAGAGCACATCTGCACCCTCTTCCAACAACACGGAAATCCGCGCAACAGAACGTTGCGAATGTGGCGTCGCAAGCTGGCCGCGAAACTGCCGGGCATGCTCGGATAGTTCCAGTGAACATGGGCAAGTCGATGAATAGACATAATCCAGATGCACGATCTTTTTGCGGATGCCGGCACTTTCCACCAGCTCCAAAGCGATATCATAGTATTGATATCCAGACAGACCCGACCGCAAGCTTTCAACCTTCATCGGAAAGCTGAAGCGCATCTGAATACGTGCATCAAAACTGTCCAGATCGGTCTTATAGGCATCCAGCGCGCGTTCGATCACTTCAAAGCTGAACGTCTCTTCGGCATGTTTGTAGAATGTCCGCATAATGCGGGACATGTTGATGCCCTTCTTTTCGGCCTCCAGCGAAACGGTCCCGGTGACGGATGTTTCAAGCGTCAGGTCGCCGTTGTCACGGGTATGAAAGCGGATTGGCAGGCGGAAATTGGAAATCCCCACGTGCTGAATTTGCTGCTGCGCACCCCGGATCAGGCTGGAGGGGCCATTCTGTAGGTCAGGCATGGACGCTTTGTAGGCGTCATCAACCTCGAAATCCTCTGGATAGGCCCGCGCCAAGGCAGGGTAGTTGGACAGCTCTTGGCCGGGGATCAGGCGCGACACGAGCGGATCAAGCGTTGCGACTTCTTCGGCGGTGACATCAATGGCCCAGCGACGCAGCAATGCCAGCGCGGCCTCTGCCTCGGCCCGCGTTGGTTCACGATCCATATCAGGTGAGTGGATATTCATGTCGTTGCCCCCTATCGGTGCGTTAGACACCCCAAGATGGGGCCGCTCATCGGAATTTCCAATGATTTCTTTATAGATACGTCGTAATTCCGCGCGTGGATCAGTCATAGAAACCGTCTTCCATCAGGGTAAACCTGCATAACTTAACCACTTTTTAAGGCGCGCGTCACCGTGTCAGATCAGCCAAAAAAGGCCGACATCAAAGGTTTTGACCTAGCGGGTCAATCTGCGTCGCGCCGGTCAGTCGCAGCATGGAAAGCCGGATCAGGCGGCTGCTATTGCGCCACGCAGATCATTCAGCAGATCATCAGGATCTTCCAGCCCTACACTCAACCGGATCAGACCCGGCGTGATCCCCAGCATCGCTTTCGTCTCATCCGACAACCGCTGATGGGTTGTTGTGGCGGGATGTGTGCCGATTGATTTCGCATCCCCCAGGTTGTTGGAAATCGTCCAGATATCGAGCGCATTCAACAGCTTGAACGCGCGCTCTTGTGACCCAGCATCAATGGCCAGAACCGTACCACCTGCCCCCATTTGCGCTTGTGTCAATGCATGCTGTGGATGGGTGTCCAACCCCGGATAAATCACTTGGGTTAACGCACCATCAGCTGCCAAATGCTCTGCCAGAAACTGCGCAGTTGCAGTTTGCGCACGCACCCGCAGATCAATCGTCTCTAACCCCTTGAGCATCATCCAGGCAGTGAAAGGTGACATCGAACCGCCCGTGTGTTTCATATAGGGCTCAACCGTGCCGCGGATGAATTCTTTGGTGCCCAGGATCACGCCGCCCAGCGCACGGCCTTGCCCGTCGATATGTTTGGTGGCGGAATAAACCACCACGTCAGCACCTTGCGCGATGGCATCCGAAAAGACCGGTGTTGCAAAGACGTTATCCACGATAACCGTAGCGTCCACCGCATGCGCCAGCTTTGAGACAGCAGTGATATCAATCACTTCCAGAGTCGGGTTTGAGATACTTTCAAAAAAGACAGCCTTGGTATCAGGTCGGATCGCATTCTTCCACGCAACCAGATCGGTGCCATCAACCAAGGTCACCTCGACGCCATAGCGGGTCAGGATTTCTTCCAGAATATACAGACACGACCCAAAGAGTGCCCGCGCCGATACCACGTGATCGCCCGAACGCAACATAGACGTCAGCGCCCCATTAACCGCTGCCATACCAGAGGCCGTGGCAAAGCCATCCTCGGCCCCTTCCAGCGCGGCAATGCGGTCTTCGAACATCGCGACCGTGGGGTTGCCGTAGCGCGCATAGATGAACTCATCATCGCCCGCCTTGATGAACCGGGCTTCGGCATCTTCGGCGGTGTCATAGACAAAACCCTGGGTCAGAAAGATCGCTTCACTGACTTCGTTGTACTGGCTACGCCGGATACCTTCATGCACCGCCTTGGTGCGTTTTTTCCACGTTTTCATTGTCCGTCCTCGCGCGTGCCGCGCAATAAAAAAACCCCGACACCGGGAAAAGGTATCGAGGTATGAACACCTGCAATCCTCTTTAGCGGCATGTTTAACGTGGCCCGCAATCCGGTAACAAATCGCCACAACGACAGCCATACGCCCGGACCAGCCGTCCGTCAAGCAGCCGACACTTGTCCTCGGCCTGCAAAATGCGATGGTGGGTCAGGCAAGTGAGGACACCGTATGACCCAACCCATTGATCTTTATTTTTGGCCCACGCCGAACGGCTGGAAAATCTCAATTGCGCTAGAAGAAATGGGCCTGCCCTACACCCTGCACCTGATTGACATCGGCGCCGGCGATCAGTTCGCACCTGAATTCCTGAAAATCGCGCCTAACAATCGGATGCCAGCCATTACGGATCATGACGGCCCGGATGGCGCACCGATTTCGATTTTTGAGTCCGGTGCGATCCTGCAATATCTGGCCCGGAAGACAGGACTGTTTTACGGACAAACCGAGCGCGACCGGATCAGCGTGGATCAATGGTTGATGTGGCAGATGGGCGGGCTTGGGCCGATGGCCGGGCAAGCGCATCATTTCCTCAAATATGCCCCCGCTATGGACCCACCCAATGACTTGCCCTACGCGAAAGATCGGTATCGGAATGAAACAGCAAGGCTTTATGGTGTGCTGGACCGGCAGCTAGCCCAGAACGCATTTGTGGCAGGTGATTTCTATTCGATTGCCGATATGTCGATCTGGGGATGGGCGTCGCTTTGGGAGGGGCAGCAGCAAACGCTTGAGGATAAACCTCATATGGCGCGATGGCTTGACGCGATGGGGGCAAGACCGGGCGTACAAGCGGGGCGCGCGCTGGCCGCCGAAAAGCGCGCGGATTTTCGCAAGGACAGCGCTGCGCAAAATCTGCTTTTCAAAAAACCGTCGTAACGAATTGTTAGCAATGGGGGGATAAAAATGGGTCAATTCACAAAGGAGTTGGTCCCGCCATGCAGTACCGCCCACATCGCTATCAAACGGAGTTTCCGATCGACCTGCACACACCTGCAGGACCTCAAAAGTGCAAAGTAATTGACGTGAACAACACGGGCGCACGCATCCGCGGGCCGCAAAACCTGCAGCGTGGTCATAAGATACAATTCAATGTTCTTGGCCATCAGGTTGAAGCGATTGTCTGCTGGACATCGGGCGACAGGATCGGGATCAGATTTCGCCCACTTATCAATGACACACAGGTCGATACGCTACGCTACCGACGTGACGCTCGCGCAGGCCACGCTCGTGGCTCTGTCGGCTTTTCATTCGCCGAAATGCGTTAACGCTACTTGGCCTCGTCTTTGGGTGCTTCCGGCGGTTCAATCAAATATCGCTGTAGCTGGTATATCTGGACCCATAGAAACACCATCAAAACGGCCGGAAACGCGAATGTTTCCAGCTTGACCCACAAATCGGTGGACTGCGTCCGCCAGATAATCTCGTTGGCGATACCCAAACCCGCAAACATATAGCAAAGACGGCGAGTGAAGATCATCCAGCCTTCTTTCTCCATAGGCAGGACTTCTTCCATGACATACTGCAAATAGCTTTGGCCGCGCAGCAGACCAATCCCCAGCAAACCGGCCATCACACCATAGACAATCGTGGTCTTCATCTTGAAGAAACGTTCGTCATTGAAATAGGCCGTCAGGCCGCCAAAGAAAATCACCATGAAGGCCGTGAAAACCTGCATCCGGCTTAACTTGCCCGTCAGCATCCAAAGGATACCCATTGCAACCAGCAAGATGGGAACAAAGATCAAAGCCGCAACAATAAAGCCAGTATAGTCGGTCCCGGCAATTGTGTAAGTTTCATCCCTGATACGCAGATAGATCAGAAAAAACGCAAGCGTCGGCCCCAACTCCAAGACCTGTTTTAACACCGGATTGATCGTCTTTTCAGCCATCGCGTGCTCCTTCAGCCCCCCATTTCCACGATGATCGCGCCAAGTGCAACCAGCGTCATCAAAAAGAGCCTGCGTGGCCCCACCTTTTCGCCCAGAATAAACCAGCCAATCAGCGCTGCGAAAACCACGGACGTTTCACGCAAAACAGCCGCTTCACCTACACTGTCCAACCGCGTTGCCAGCAAAATGCCGCCAAAACTGATCCAGGCGATCAGTGCCCCGACAAAACCGCGCCAGACCAGCGGCCCCAAAACCGGCGGGTCCACCAACCTGCGGTAGTGCCACGTTGCAAGCAGGGGAAAATCAATCGCGGTGACAAAGAAAAACCATGCAAGGAATGTAAATGGATCAGGTGACTGACGAATGCCATAAGCGTCGTAAGTCGTATAAAGCGCCACAAGGACGCCGCCCAACAGCGCCCATAGCAAGCCAAGTTTGAGCGCGCGTGGATCAATCACCTCTTCGGCGATATTGCGCACCGCAAGCAACAGGATCCCACCCGAAAGGCACGCCACCCCGACCCATTGTACAGTGGTAAAATGCTCTCCAAAGAACAGTGATGCCGCGATGACGGTGACCAACGGCCCGGTGCCGCGCACGACCGGGTACACAACCGTATAGGCCGCGCGTTCATAGGCCAAAGCCATCGTTACCTTATAGGCGAAATGCACGATGATCGCGCCCACAAGGATCAACGCTGTCGTCTGATTGGGCCAAGGCACCACGAATAAAGCGATGGGTGCCGACAGCACGCAAAGCCAGCCATCAATCGCACCGCGCGTCAGCCAAGGGTCGTAACGCCCTTTTTGCATTGCACCAAATATGGCGTGAGCCAGCGCCGAGATAAGTGCGAGAATTGTCGCCAGCCGTGCGCCCTCGGCAGTGCCCGAGATCGTGACCAGCCATGCGCCAAGATCGTTCACATGCGTCCCGGTTTCCATGCCAGATCAAGTGTCGCATCCGTCAATGCAGCGCCAAGCGCCGCGGCGATAGCAGCATCATCATCCGCCTTATCGAGCCTGACAAAAGTATCCGCGATCTGTGGCACACGCAGGCCAGTTGGCGTGTTCAGGGCAATATCCAATGTGCCACGCACATTCGGCAAAGCCCCGACAAAGCGCAAGAACTCTGCGCGCGACCGGCGGTCGATTTGACGGTCGCTCACCTCGCGCAGCGCGTTATCAACCGTCACACGAGACAGATCCGACAAGTCAATACCGGCATCTTGCAGCATTCCGGGTGTCACAAAGACCGCCACCGAAAGGTTTTGGAAAGCAAGGGCGGACAAAACCTTCTGAAAGTCAGCGCCACCTTCAATACCATCAAGCGATATGTCCGCGCCGGCGCGTACCCCGCGACCATCATCCGCGCGTGCCGAAAATGTATGCAAACGCAGTGCCCCGGTTTCTGCCTGATAGCTTAGCGCGGCGGTCACATCAAACACACCAATACGCGCGTCAACACTTTCCAAAGTGACCTCAATGGATCGCGCATTTTGCGGCGCTTGGGCCAATTGATCAAAGCGGAACCTCGCCTCTACCCTATCGACGTCCAAGGTCGCCGATACGGTGCACCAGCCGTCCTCAGCAGGTGCGATCTGCGCCTCGGTTATCTCTTCGGCCAGCGGTCCGGCGAAGGTTACGATGTCTTCCCACCCGGCTGTACAGGCGTCATCCGCAGCAGCCAGCATGGGGGAAAAGATCAGGGCCGTGGCTGCAATCAATCTTTTCATCTGTCCAACCCAACCAAAGCGGCGGCGAAATCATCAGGGTCGAAGGGGGCAAGATCATCAATCTGCTCGCCCACGCCAATCGCATGGATCGGCAACCCGAATTTGTCGGCTAATGCGACCAATACGCCGCCCTTTGCCGTGCCATCCAGCTTGGTCATGACCAAGCCCGACACATCGGCTAGTTCTTGGAACACCTTCACCTGCTGCACAGCATTCTGCCCGGTCGTGGCATCCAGGACCAGCAGCGTATTGTGCGGCGCGTCGGGGTCTTTCTTGCGGATGACCCGGACGATCTTGGCCAGTTCTTCCATCAGGTCTGCCCGGTTTTGCAGCCGTCCCGCCGTGTCGATCATCAGCAGGTCTGCGCCGTCTGCCTGCGCTTGGGTCATCGCATCGAAGGCAAGGCTGGCTGGGTCTGATCCTTCAGGTGCGGTCAACACAGGGACGCCCGCGCGTTCGCCCCAGACCTGCAATTGTTCTACCGCCGCCGCACGGAACGTATCGCCAGCCGCGATCACGACCTTCTTGCCCGCGGCCCGGAATTGGCTTGCGAGTTTGCCAATTGTCGTCGTCTTGCCGGACCCGTTGACGCCGACCACCAAAACCACCTGCGGTGTTTTGGCGTAAAGCGGCATGGGCCGCGCAACCGGGTCCATGATGCGGCTGACCTCTTGGGCCATCAAAGTTTTGATTTCGTGAACCGACAGTTTTCGCCCCAGACGCCCTTCGGCCATATTCGCGGTCACCCGCAAGGCCGTATCAACGCCCATATCGGCGGTGATCAGCAGCTCTTCCAACTGTTCAAGCATGTCGTCATCAAGGGTCCGTTTGACCACTGTCTTGGCTTCTGCCCCACCAAAGAAGCGCCCCAAAAGCCCCTTCTTTTCGGGTTCAAGTGTCGCTTCTTCCATCAGTGGCGTGGTCAGATCGACATCAAACTGGACGGGTGCCGAAGCGACAGGCGGGGCGTTCTCGGCGACCGGTTCGACAGGATCGTCTCGAGGTTCCGGCTCTGATGTCGCGACCAATCTTTCGTCAGCATCCGGTTCATAGATCTCAGGCTCAGGCTCAGGCTCAGGCTCAGGCTCAGGCTCAGGCTCAGGCTCAGGCTCAGGCTCAGGCTCAGGCTCAGGCTCAGGCTCAGGCTCAGGCTCAGGAATTGGGTCAACTACGGGCGGAACCGGCGCAACCTTTTCCTCCAGGATTTCCTCTTCCTCGCCGCCATCTTGCACGATGGCATCCAATCCTTCGTCAATCTTTGACGAGGATTTGAACATCCGGTCTTTGAGCTTTTTGAAAAATGACATTCAGATCAACCACAACTGCCTTTGGTATCACCTAATGATGCAAGACAGATTTGGAAAGCCTGATCGCGGTTTAACCCGACACCTCATCCTTGAAATGCTGCATCACCAGTTTGATCGGATTAGGTGCCGCCTGCCCCAGACCACAAATCGAGGCGTCGGCCATCGCAGTGCAGAGTTCGTCCAACAGTGGCTGATCCCACGTATCGGCTTGCATCAGCTTGACCGCTTTTTCACACCCAACGCGGCACGGTGTACACTGTCCACAGCTTTCGTCCTCAAAAAACCGCAGCATGTTCAGCGCGGCATCGCGGGCGCGATCATGATCGGACAGAACCACCACGGCAGCAGAACCGATAAACGTGCCCAGCGGTTGTAAGGTATCAAAATCGAGCGGCACGTCGTTGATCGACGCAGGCAACAAGCCAGAGGATGGACCACCGGGTTGATAAGCTTTGAACACATGGCCATCCGCCATCCCACCAGCCGCCTCAATGATGTCGGTGATCGTTGATCCAGCAGGCAAAAGATAGACACCGGGGGCCGCCACACGACCGGACACAGAATACGACCGCAACCCGACGCGCCCGTTCTTTTCGGTCGTGTTCAGCACCTCTGGTCCTTCACGGCAAACGCGCGCAACCCACAGCAGGGTTTCGACATTATGCACCAATGTCGGCCTGTCAAAGATACCAACCTGTGCCACAAAAGGCGGACGGTGCCGGGGCAAACCACGCTTGCCTTCGATACTTTCGATCATCGCGGATTCTTCGCCGCAGATGTAGGCCCCCGCGCCGCGTCGCAGGTCTATATAGCCGTCGGCCACAACACCTGCGTCTTCCAAGGCTTTGATTTCCCGCGCCAAAATTTCGAGCACCGCAGGATATTCGTCGCGCATGTAGATAAAGCAGGTCTCTGCCTCGACCGCCCATGCAGCGATCAGCATGCCCTCAAGAAACAGGTGCGGCGTGCGTTCCAGGTAGTAGCGGTCCTTAAACGTGCCGGGTTCACCTTCGTCGCCATTCACCGCCAGATAACGTGGGCCCGCATTGCCCCGTACAAAGCCCCATTTCTTACCAGACGGAAAACCAGCACCACCCAAACCGCGCAAGCCAGAGGCCAGCACCTTGTCTTGGACAGCTTCCCAATCACCGCCATTGCGCAGCGTGTGAAGTTCGCCATATCCGCCTGCTGCAGTATAAGCGGCATAGTCTTCGTAATCGGGCACATGCGCATGGGTGTCACCTGCCGCGATTGCGGCCTCAACCTTGGCAACAGTCGCATGATCAATATGATTGTGGCCCAGCTCAAGCACCGGGGCGGTGTCACAGCGCCCCATGCAGGGTGCACGCAAAACCCGTACCTCGGACGCATCCAAACCATCTTCAAGCGCTGCCTTGAGTTGCTGCGCTCCGGCCAACTCACACGACAGCGAATCGCAGACACGGATCGTCAAAGCTGGCGGCTTTGGCTCGCCTTCTTTGACCACATCGAAATGCGCATAGAATGTCGCCACCTCATAGACTTCCGCCTGGCTTAGGCGCATTTCCTCTGCCAACGCTCGCATATGTGGGGCGGACAAGCAGCCGTGCGCATCCTGGATCAGGTGCAAAAACTCAATCAGCAAATCGCGGCGGCGCGGGCGGTCACCCAGCAACGCCTGGACCTCTTCCCAAGCGGTGTCATCCAACTGCCGGCCTTTGGGGCGGTGACGCCCTTTGCCTTTGCCAGATTTCCAAACACCTTTGCGGTCGTCCAAAGCCATCGCGCCATTCCCTGTCAGCTCACCGCCAACATAAGCTTCAAAGCATGGTCAAACCATGCAAAAGCGACACGAGAGTGGACCAATACGCGCAGCACTACAATTTTCCCTGCATGGCGTGGAAACCCGTGCTAACTATCCGAAACATGAGAACCGGTCTTTTGCATTTTGGCTTGGCAACGCTGACGCCCGCAGCCCTGTTGGCGCTTGGGGCGATCTGGGGCGGCATATGGGTCGTGGCGGCGGTGCTGTACCTAACCGCAATGACAAGCCTGCTGGACCGCCTGATCGGCGCAGACAGCAACCCACAGGCGCTTGAAGCCGATCAAGCGCTGTCTGTCACCATCGCGTGTACGCATTTCGCGCTGCTGCCGCTGACGGTTTGGGCGTTGGCCGGACAGACGCTGGGTGGTCTGGAAAAACTGGGGCTCTTTTTTGCGGCTGGTCTTTGGTTTGGACAGGTCAGTAACGCCAACGCGCATGAGCTAATCCACCGCCAGAGCCGCGCACTGCACCGGTTGGGCATGTGGTCCTATATCACGCTGCTGTTCGGGCATCATACCTCTGCGCATGTTCTGGTTCACCATCGCCATGTAGCAACAGCGGCGGACCCAAACACATCGCGCAAGGGCGAAGGCCTTTATCGCTATATGATCCGGGCCTGGGCTGGATCTTTTCGACAGGGGTATCTTGCCGAACGCGCGCGCCTCGTCCGCATTGGACGCCCCGCATGGCGCAACCCGTATCTGGTTTATGTCAGCGGGGCTGCATTGTGTTTGATGGCCGCAACAAAGCTGGGCGGCTGGCAGGGGTTGGTCGCCTATCTGGCCCTGTGCGGCTATGCGCAATCACAACTATTGATGTCCGATTATGTCCAGCACTACGGTCTGACCCGCGCGGTGCAGTCTGACGGCAAACCGGAACCGGTTGCGGCGCGTCATAGCTGGAATAGCCCACATTGGTTTTCCTCTGCGCTGATGCTGAACGCGACCCGTCATTCCGATCATCACGCACATCCGGGGCGGCACTACCCTGAACTGACGATCCCGGATGATGCGCCAATGCTACCACGCCCCTTGCCCCTGATGGCCAGTATTGCGCTGATCCCGCCTCTGTGGCGGCGGATCATGGACCCGCGCGTTGAACGGTGGCGCAATGCTTAGGTGGGTCATTCTTTTGCTGCTTGCCACTCCGGTAATCGCCCAAGACGGTATGACAGCTGAAGAATTCGACGCTTATGTCACCGGGCGCACGATCACCTTCAGTACTGCCACAAACCCGACCTTCGGGGTTGAACGTTATCTACCCGGTCGCCGCGTGATGTGGTCCACGTTCGAGGGCACCTGCAAATATGGTGTGTGGTTCGAAAGCAAAGGCGATATCTGTTTTCGCTACGAGGGTGACCCAGAGCATAAATGCTGGACCATCTACGATGAACCGGGCGGTCTGCGCGGTGTTTTCACCACCCGCCCGAATACCACAGTGATTTTTGAGGTCTTGGACCGCGAGGACCCTTTAATTTGCAACGATCTGTCGTCCTAAGGCCGTGCGTCCTTGCCAACCGCAAGCCGCCCATCTGAGAACTCAATCTCAAGCGCCTTCGCTTGCTCGGCGGCGACTTGCGTTGTGACCACGGCGCCATCGCCACGCACAACTGCATAGCCGCGTTTGAGCGTTTCGACATAGCCCAGTGTTTCACGCAACCGGTCCAAGGCTTCAAGCCGCGACAGGCGTTCTGCCTGCTGGCGCGACGCCCGATCAGACAGACGGCGCAACATAGTTTCAAACCGTTCGGATTGCCGCGTCACCCGGTCGTGCAACACCTGTGCACGCAAACCACGGCTGGTCTGTTCAAGTGCGGTGCGCCCGTCCCGTGTTCTGCGTTTCAATGCAGGGCCAAGGCGATCAGCCAACCCATCCAGACGCCGCCGATATTCGGCCAGACGGCGCGAAAGGATGCCGGGGCGCAAAGCGGCTTCGGACATTTGCAACCGCTTCTTGGCCGCAGCCCCCCTTAGTGCCGTGGGCAGTCGTTCGCCCAGATAGTCCAACCGCTGACGCGGCCCTTCGACCAACGCATCCACCTGCGGCAAAGCCCGGCCCAGGTCGCGCACGCGCTGCCCGCGCTGACCCAGACCCGTTGTCAGGGCACGACTAAGCCGCGCGCCTTGCTGGTCTGTCCACGCAAGCAGCTCTAACCGCACGGGTACAGCCAATTCTGCGGCCGCCGTGGGCGTTGGTGCACGCATGTCTGATACGAAATCAATCAACGTCGTATCTGTTTCATGCCCCACAGCCGAAATCAGAGGAATATCAGAGGCAGCGGCTGCCAGCGCGACGATCTCTTCATTGAACCCCCACAGATCCTCAAGCGACCCACCACCACGGGCCACGATCAACAAATCAGGACGCGGAAGCGCACCGCCAGGTGTGAGCTGGTTGAAACCATCAATCGCGGCGGCCACCTCGGGCGCGCATTTTTGACCCTGCACAGCGACAGGCCAGACCAGAACCTTGCGCGGAAACCGGTCGCGGAGTCGGTGCAGAATATCACGGATAACGGCACCAGAGGGTGAGGTAACGACTCCAATGATCTCAGGCAGATAAGGCAGTTCTTTCTTGCGCTCGGGTGCAAAAAGCCCCTCTGCGGCCAGCGCCGCCTTGCGCTTTTCCAGCATCGCCATCAAGGCACCAGCACCCGCAGGTGCGATATCCTCAATAATCATCTGGTACTTGGATTGGCCCGGGAAGGTCGTCAGCTTGCCCGTCGCCACGACCTCCATCCCCTCTTCGGGACGATGGGCCAGACCTTGCGCGCGGCCTTTCCATATCACCCCGGCAAGGACAGCACGATCATCTTTGAGGTCCATGTAGATATGGCCGGACGCAGGTCGCGACACGCGGCCCACTTCGCCGCGGACACGCACATGCGAAAATCCACCCTCAATAGCCTTTTTGACAGCGCCCGAGATTTCAGAAACCGAAAACTCAGGGGTGTTGTCGCTAGGTTCGTCTTCGAATAGATCGCTCAAATCAGTCCTCTTTTGCCCGACGCCCGCAGCGGCAGTGATGAAAACTTCCATCTCAAGAACACTGTTGTCACAAACAAAACGACACCGAAACCGGCAAACATGAGCGAGTTGAACAGTAGCGACAGCAGTATCGCCAAAAGTCCGCTGATCCAGAACAGAATTGTTGAGGTACGCACCGATGCAAAGTCTGGATCTGGCCAGAATTGCACCTGCGGCCTGCCAAACTCTTCCGCGTAGTAGTCGAGTGCGCGCAAATAGGCTGGATCGTCTTCAAAAGTCGGCAAATCGCCGGGATGGTGGATAGTGCGGCCAATGATGCGTGGGCAAAAATCTTCGAAATAGGCTTTGCTATCTTCCACATGCAACTTCCAAACGACGTCAACAATGGGCGATGGGGCAAGCGTTTCACCGGTGCTACCAACAAGATACATAAAGCGCCGATACTCTTCGACCAAGATGTAACAGGTATCGACCGAATGACCTGTCTCTTCTTCCAAACGGTCGATCAGCGAACGCGTCAATGGTCGCTCGTGAAAGCTGTAGCCTTCCAGACGGTGCCATAGCCGTCTGTCCTTTTTTGCGGCCTTCATAGGTGTCACCCATTCATCAATTGCCGCCCCCAGTTGTAAGCCTAAAGGTAAAGCGTGATTCCGCCAAGCACCGTGATGCAAAAACTGACGTCCTGCGACACTTGTGGTTGCCCGGTGCCCGCCCTAGAACTTTGCCAAACACTGGGCATTGGCAGAGGCACGCATGAACATTCTGATCTTGGGCAGCGGCGGACGCGAACATAGTCTGGCGTGGGCCGTTAAACAAAACCCCAAATGCGATCGTTTGATCGTGGCACCGGGCAACGCCGGGATTGCTGCAATCGCCGAGTGTGCCGATATCAACATCCTTGATGGTGGCGCGGTTGCGACCTTTGCAGAAGAGAACACCATTGATTTTGTCATCGTCGGACCTGAGGCCCCGCTTGCAGCAGGTGTCGCTGATCGGTTGCGCGACGCTGGGTTGCTGGTTTTCGGCCCAAGCCGAGCGGCGGCACAATTGGAGGCCTCAAAATCCTTTACCAAAGCGGTCTGCGATGCCGCTGGCGCACCGACAGCCGCCTATGCCCACTTCACCGATGCAGATGCGGCCCGTGCCTACATCCGTGAACAAGGCGCGCCGATTGTCGTCAAAGCCGACGGCTTGGCCGCTGGCAAAGGCGTGATCGTGGCCATGACCGAAGCAGAGGCGCTTGCAGCCATCGACGATATGTTCGACGGCAGTTTTGGTGACGCCGGTGCAGAAGTTGTGATCGAAGAATTCATGGACGGCGAAGAGGCGTCGTTCTTTGTGCTATGCGACGGTGAAACGATCCTGCCGATCGGTACAGCGCAAGACCACAAGCGCGCCTATGACGGAGATACCGGGCCAAATACTGGCGGCATGGGGGCCTATTCGCCCGCCCCGGTGATGACCGATGACATCACGCAGAAGGCACTGGATGAGATTATTCAACCCACGATGGACGAAATGCGCAAACGCGGCACGCCGTTTCAAGGGGTCTTGTTCTGCGGGCTGATGATACAGAACGGTCAGCCGCGTCTGGTCGAATACAACGTGCGCTTTGGCGATCCGGAATGCCAATGCCTGATGATGCGTCTGGGCGGGCAGGTCCTTGATCTGATGCAAGCCTGCGCCGAGGAGCGTCTGTCAGACGTGCAGGCCAATTGGGCAGATGATCATGCGCTCACGATTGTAATGGCGGCTAAAGGGTATCCGGGCAGCTATGCGAAAGGCACGACGATCAAAGGGCTCGACAGCCAACCGGAAGACAGTTTTCACATGGTATTTCATGCCGGAACCGCGCTGACAGACGGTCAGATCACGGCAAACGGTGGTCGTGTGCTGAGCATTACTGCGCGCGGCAATGATTTGGCTGAAGCGCATGAAAAAGCCTATGCGATGGCGCAAGGTGTCGACTGGAACGACGGCTTTTATCGGTCAGACATCGGATGGCGCGCGCTATAAGTTTCCATACTTCAGTCAAAGAAAAGGCCACGTTCGGAACGGAACGCGGCCTTTTCATATCCTAATAACCCGCTTAAGCGGCGCGGCCGACCAAGACAGAGTCGATCTCTGCAGCGGCTGCATTCTCATCATTGCCAGCAACGGCTGCGATTTCACGCGTCAAACGCTCCAACGCGGCCTCGTACAGCTGCCGCTCAGAATAGCTCTGCTCGCGTTGATCGTCTTGGCGGTGCAGGTCACGCACAACTTCCGCAATCGCAATCAGATCACCAGAGTTGATCTTTTGCTCGTATTCCTGCGCCCGGCGGGACCACATGGCCTTTTTGACCTTCGCCTTACCGCGGAGGGTTTTCATCGCATGGCTGACCACATCAGGCGTCGCCAAGGCGCGCATGCCCACGTCGGTGGCCTTATGGGTTGGCACGCGCAGGGTCATTTTATCTTTTTCGAAAGAGATGACGAACATCTCAAGTTCGAACCCGGCAACCTCTTGTGTTTCAATGGAAACAACCTTGCCGACACCATGTGCGGGGTAAACGACAAATTCGTTGGGGCTAAAATCGTACTTTTTCTTGCTCATGATCGTCCTTTCATGGCGATTGAGATGACCGAGCGACAAAAAAACCGCCGGGGGCAACGCGCCTCCGCCGGGTATTGTCGGTCAGAAAATCAAATCAGTTTGTTTGCTTCATCGCCAATAAGCATATCACAAAAACGGCGTTTAAGAAAGCGCTGCACCGCAGCGTCACAAAGCCCAGTGAAATAGGGTGTTTTAACCGATCCGGCAGCCCGAATCAGCCTCCCTCGCCCGCAGCTTCAGAAAACAGTTCCATCTTGCCATCTTTGCCATCCATGTCCTCCGCAGTGGGCAGCGGATCTTTCTTGGTAATGATGACCGGCCACATTTCAGAGTACTTGCGGTTGAACTCCACCCATTTTTCCATATCCGGCTCAGTATCAGGGCGGATCGCGTCTGCAGGACATTCCGGTTCGCAGACGCCGCAGTCAATGCACTCGTCAGGGTGGATCACCAGCATGTTTTCACCCTCATAGAAACAATCTACAGGGCAGACTTCCACGCAGTCGGTGTATTTGCAGGCGATGCAATTGTCGTTGACGATATATGTCATGGATGTGGGTTCCGCTTAACTAACATGGCCTAGCTAGAATAGACTGAAGACGCATTCAAGGTCCAACGGACGCAGTGACGCGGCGAAGCTTTGTTCGCATCACACTTTGATGCAAATGGTGGGTTTTTGTAGCAACCGCTTACAAAGGTGGACTGACGCGCCGGTTTGGCCCATCTTGGTCCGCGAAGTCCAATAAAGGACTGCCAATATGGGGGATAATATATGTCACTGATGAACACTGTTACCAAGATGGCCCTTGGCTTTGCGATGGCCAAAGGCATGGATGCCATGAAGAAAAACGGCGGCCTTGGCGAGATGTTGGGCGGGCTGACCGGCGGCGGCAGCGCGGCCCCACAACAGGCCAGCGGTATGGGCGGTTTGGGTGATATGCTTGGCCAGCTTGGCGGTGGCGGTCCGGCGTCTGGCGGTCTTGGTGGCATGCTGGGGCAATTGACGGGCGGCGGCGGATCAACCGGTGGGCTGGGCGACATGCTGGGCCAACTTGGTGGCGGCGGTGCTGCCGCTGGTGGATTGGGTGGTCTTGGCGCGCTTTTGGGTGGCTTGGCCGGTGCACGCGGTGGTGCCGCAGGCGGGGGGCTTGAGGCGATGTTGAACCAAGACAATCCCGCCGACGAACCCGATGAAGACGAAGTTGCCACACTTATGCTGCGCGCCATGACGCAGGCGGCGCGCGCCGACGGTGATCTGGATGCAGGTGAAAAGGCCAAGCTGACGGAACTCCTCAGCGAAAGTGATCCCGGCACGATGGAAGTCCTGCAAGACATCCTGTCATCCCCTGTCAGCGCTGCCGGACTTGCAGCAGACACACCCAAGGGTCTGGAAACACAAGTCTACACCATGTCGGTCAATGCCATCACGCCGGACAACAAAGCCGAGGCGCAATACCTGCATGACCTTGCAAGCGGTTTGGAAATTCAGCCGCAGACAGCAAATGCAATCCACGACAGCTTGGGCGCACCACGCTTATATAGCTAATCAATCCCCATATCGCGGCGGTCTTTCTTGGTTGGACGACCGCCCTTTTCGTATCTGGGATTGGCCCCCTTGGCAGCCGTTGGCCGTTCCTTCGGGGCTGGCGTGAGGTCCTCGTAGAGTGCTTGCGCCTCGGGGGCAGGACCGCGCCGTTCGCCGCATTCGAGGATACGCACAACCTTAGTGTCATTGGCCTGCACGAAAGTCAGCACATTGCCCGGTCCGACAGCACGCGCGGGTTTACTGACAGGTTGGCTATCGACGCGCACCTTTCCGCCTGTCACCACACCCGCAGCGATACTGCGCGACTTGAAAAACCGCGCATGCCAAAGCCATTTATCCAGCCGGATTGTCGGGCGCGGGTCGGTCAATCCTTCTTGAAGCCAGCCAAGGCCGCTGCAAAGGGGTTGTCAGGATCAATCTGTTTTTCGCGCTTGGGCTTGGCTTGGAAGGTTTGCGGCTTGTTACCGCCGCCTTGCGGTTTGCCTTTGCCCTTTGGCTTGCCCTTGCTACGGGGGCGTCCATCGCCCTGCGGGCGCGACTGACGCGGCGCGCGACCACCCCAGGTGAATGTATAAAACACTTCCATCTCGGGGCCAGTATCAGGGACTTCCAAGGTCGTTTCAGCGGGGGCCTCGTCCGTCGGCGGCACAACTTCGGCTGGCGCGTCGGCCGGGATTTCGGCAGGGGTCTGCTCAGCCGCCTCGACGACAGGATCGGCGACAGCCTCAACCGCGACCACTTTGACTTTCTCGCGCTCGCCCTTTTCGGCCTTGTACCCAAGCCCTGTCATCAAGTCGGCAAACTGTTCGAGCGTCATGCCCGTGATTGACAGCATGTCAGGGTTCGCTTCAAACCCGCTCCGGCTATCTTTGTCGCGCAGCATGTCGGCCAGTCGTTCCAGCATATCAATACGGATCGCGCGTTCACCAGCGGCGCGGTAGCCCGCCATGGCGTAATATCCGGGCACGCTGTCCTTCGCAGTTGGCACGGTGACCAAACCGGGCGGCGGGCTTTCGGGAAACTCGCCAAGGTCCTTGGACAGTGACCACAGAACCAAACGCAAGCGCGTCGGTGCGGGCTTCAATAACAGCGGCATGAAGATCGTGAACTGGCCGAAGCGAACGCCATGTTTGCGCAGCGCACCACGAGCATCCTGGTCCAGCGCCTTCACGTCATCGGCCACCTCGCCACGCGGAATGATGCCAAAGCCCTCGGCCATGCGGAATGCAAACCCCTTGGCGGACCCCGTGAGCGTTTCATCATTCTTCAGCGCCAACAATGGCTCAAACCCGGCGGCGATTTTGCGGTCAATGAAATGCTGCAAACGGCGCTGCACTTTGGCAGCCACATCGGGGCCAGCCTCATCGTCAACAAAGGCTTCGATGCTTGGCTTGAACGGATCGTCACTCTTGACCAGTTTGCCAACCGCCTGATCGCCCCACATCAGGCCACCCTGCTCGGTGAAATCAATCTCGGGGTCCGGCGCGTTATAAAACCGATCGGCCAGCAAATGAAACTGCGGCACCAGCGCCTGCACCGAAGCCTGGCGCAGCGTCTTGGCCTCATCCGGGCTACCTGCCTTGTCCATTCGAAAACGGAAGCCTTCCAACCGTCCGACGAATTCGCCCTCGACGGTCACCTCACCCTTGTCATTTACGTCAGCCAAAAGGCTCTCCTTCTGTTTGAGCCGGCGAAGCAAAATGCTGGTCCGCCGGTCCACAAATCTTTGCGTCAATGCGCCATGCAGCGCATCTGATAATCGGTCTTCTACAGCGCGCGTCTCATCGCGCCAATGAGATTCGTCAATCAGCCAGCCGTTTCGTTGGGCCACATAGGTCCAGGTGCGAATATACGCGAGCCGTTTGGACAGCGTATCAATGTCCCCGTCGGTGCGGTCAATGCGACGCACCTGAAGACCGAACCAATTGGCGGACACATGCCCAAGCTGGTGCAGATCGTTGTAGATATGGGTCAGCAGGCCCGCATGTTCGCCTTTGCTGATACCACGAAAATCCGGAATCCGGCAGACATCCCAAAGCAGCTTAACCGACGGTCCATCCGTCGCCCGTGCCGCGACCTCATCATCCATCGCCAGCGCTTTGAGCGCGGCAAGGTCATCGCTTTCACGTACCCGCGTCAGCCAAAAATCATCTGTCCGTTCCTCTAGCGTCGCAATAAGCCGTTTGACCGACCCGAACTGCAAACGGCTATTGCGCCATTGCAGTTTTTTGACCGGCTGAAACCGATGATCACAAATTGCTTGCGCCACACCCTCGTCCAAAGGCGGCGCTTCACCCGTCACACCAAAAGTTCCGTTATCAATGTGCCGCCCAGCGCGGCCCGCGATTTGCGCCAACTCATCAGGCTGCAAATGCCGCATACGGCGACCGTCAAATTTGGTAAGAGACGAAAACGCGACATGGCTGATGTCAAGGTTCAGCCCCATACCGATGGCATCAGTCGCCACCAGATAGTCAACATCACCGTTCTGATACATCTCGACCTGCGCATTGCGTGTCCTGGGCGACAGAGCCCCCATAACCACCGCGGCACCACCTTTGGTGCGGCGTAACAGCTCTGCTATCGCATAGACATTTTCAACCGAAAACCCCACGATTGCGGCCCTTCCGGGCATCCTGCTTATCTTTTTCGAACCTGAGTAGGTCAACTGCGACATCCGCTCGCGGCGCATGAAATGCACGTCCGGCACCATCGCTGAAATGGCATCGCGCATCGTCTCGGCACCCAGAAACAAGGTTTCATGCAGACCGCGCGCATTGAGTAATCGGTCGGTAAATACATGCCCGCGCTCAGGATCACCGCAAAGCTGTATCTCATCCACAGCCAGAAAATCGCAGCCCATGCCATCTGGCATCGCCTCGACCGTGCACACCCAATATGCAGCGCGGGGTGGCACGATCCGCTCTTCACCAGTGATCAGCGCCACAACACCGGGGCCCCGTACCGCAACGATCCGGTCATACACCTCGCGCGCCAGCAAACGCAGCGGCAACCCGATCACACCCGTTCGGTATGACAGCATCCGCTCAATCGCGTAATGTGTTTTGCCAGTGTTCGTCGGCCCAAGCACGGCCGTGATCCGGGAACCCGTCATATTCTTCCCCGAAACTTCGGAGCGCCACCGCTTACAGCGACTGGCCCTCTTGCTGCAATTTCAAACGATCCACGGCTGCCAGCACTTCGGCAGAATTGGGGTTCATCGTCAGGATCATCTCGTAAAGCTCAAGCGCATCATCGGGACGCGACAGTTCTTCCATGATGATCGCAAGACCACGCATCGCCTCAAAATGGCGGGGGTTCAAGGTCAGCGCGCGCCGAATATCATCCAACGCGGGTCCAGTCAGGCCAAGCAGATAGTAGGATGAGGCACGGCCATAGTATCCTTCGGCAAATTCAGGCGCATGATCAATCAAAGCGGTGAAATGTTCCGCCGCAGCATCAGGCGCGCCATCTTCGAGCGCGTCCTTGCCCCGGCGCAGCAGCAAGTCCATGGCGGGCGAGCCGCTTTTTTCCCACTGCGCAATAATTTGCCTTTCAATGCGCACATATGTGCCTTCATCAGCTTCCGCCAACTCTTGATAAAGCTCGTCAAGCGGCGTTTGCTGGGCCGCGACAGGTAGGGAAAACCCGACTGCCAGAAAAAGTGCCGTAACGATACATTTGAAGCGATGTCTTTGCGTAACCATAATCGGTAATGTAGCGCACTGCGCGGCCAACACCAGAGGTCCGCAGTCACATCAATGAATAGAGGACGAAAAAATGAGTGATGTCGTAAACGAGGCCGTCGCCCAACTGAACGCAAAAATGGATGGGGCCGGTTTTGACGGTACTGCCAAATTCGCCATCGAAGGCGAAGGCAGCATTATCATCGACAGCGATGGCGCACGCGCCAGCGACGAAGATGCCGATGTCACCCTGACCGCCACAACGGATGTGTTCAAGGCGATCCTTGATGGCGAAATGAACCCGACAACAGCGTTTATGACCGGCAAGCTGTCTGTCGACGGCGATATGGGTCAGGCAATGAAACTGTCAGGCGTATTGGCGTAACCATGGATAAGGCCCCCCTTTTTGACGATGTCGCAAACGGGCCCGCTGGGGGGGCTGCCCATTGGCTGATCACGTCCGATGGTTTGCGCATTCGCGCAGGCCACTGGAGTTTGGCAGATGCCAAGGGGACGGTCCTGATCTTCCCCGGACGCACCGAATTTATCGAAAAATACGGTCGCGCGGCCCAAAGCTTGCAAGAACGGGGCTATGCCAGCCTTGCTATTGATTGGCGCGGCCAAGGCATTGCCGATCGCATGACCCCAAATCGGGCGATTGGTCATGTCGGCGAATTTCACGATTATCAACATGATGTCGAAGCGGTGATGGCCTATGCTGAAGACATTGGCTTGCCGCGGCCCTATTTCCTGTTGGGTCATTCGATGGGTGGCTGCATTGGCCTGCGATCTTTGATCGAAGGGCTCAATGTTGAAGGGGCGATGTTCTCGGCACCCATGTGGGGCGTGCAGATGGCCGCACCACTGCGCCCTGTTGCCTGGGGGCTTTCGGCGATGAGCACACCATTTGGTTTCGACCAATCCATCGTGCCGGGACAGTTTGAAGAGGGCTATGTGCTGCGGGCACCTTTTGAAGAAAACACGCTGACCAACGACAGTGCCGTCTGGGACGAAATGGGCGAACAACTCAAGGCGCATCCTGACCTTGGGTTAGGCGGTCCGTCTTTGCGCTGGCTCAACCGGTCTTTGCACGAAATGCAACAGCTCAGCACCATGCCTGCGCCGAATGTACCCTGTCTGACCTATCTGGGCACAGAAGAGGCGATTGTCGATCCGTTCCGCATCCGCAGCCGCATGGGCAATTGGCCCGATGGCATTTTGCGGGTGATCGAGGGCGGACGGCATGAAATGCTGATGGATACGCCCGCCATGCGGAACATGATCTTTGACGAAACGGCGGCGTTCTTTGACGCGCGGTTGGCGCAGGCAGCCTAGCCTAAATCGCTGTCCGCTCGGACTTTGAACCCTGCATCGCGTAACTGCCGCACAGTTTCGGCCACATGGGCCTTGTCGCGCGCCTCGATCACGATCTCCAACTCTGCTTGTTTCAGCGATACGGATTGCATCATGCGCTGGTGAATGACTTCGATCACATTGGCACCGGCATCACCGATAATCCGCGA
The DNA here is from genome assembly GCF_023015625.1 of Yoonia sp. F2084L. Lineage (GTDB taxonomy): Bacteria > Pseudomonadota > Alphaproteobacteria > Rhodobacterales > Rhodobacteraceae > Yoonia. The sequence goes on along the minus strand of NZ_JALKAH010000008.1, from coordinate 16,376 downwards.
GATATTTGAAAGCTGGCCGGGTGTATCATCAATCTCAAAGGTCAGCCGCGTGATGCGGCCATCACGGACCAACCCGCGCAGGATGAGGGTCGAAAGCAGACGCGAGTCGATATTGCCGCCGCAAACGACCAAACCAACCTTTTTCCCATGCAAATCCTGCGCATGTTTTTCGATGACTGCGAGGCCTGCTCCTGCGGCACCCTCGGCCACGATCTTTTCATAAGACAAAAGGTCAAACACGGCCGCTTCAATCTCGGCCTCCGTCGCGGTCTCAACCCGATCAACATGGGATTTGATAACCGCCAGGTTTGCCGCCGCCGGTTCGCGCACCGCGATCCCTTCCGCCAGGGTAGAGCCGCCGAAATTGGTGCTGACCGCATCAAAATGCGCCTTTACCGCGTCAAAGTTGGCCGCCTGCGCGCCAATAACCTGCACCTCCGGCTTTACCGATTTCGCGGCCACCGCCATGCCCGCAATCAGGCCTCCACCGCCAATTGGCACGACAATGACATCCAGATCAGGTTCTTGCTCCAGCATCTCCAAGGCCACGGTCCCCTGCCCCGCGGCGACAACTGGATCGTCAAACGGATGCACAAAGGTCATCCCCTTCTCGGCCGCCATATCCAGCGTGAACTGCACGCTTTCATCAAAACCCGTGCCATGCAGCACGACCTCTGCGCCAAAGTCCTTGGTCCGTTTCACCTTGTTGAACGGCGTCCCCTCGGGCATCACGATGACCGCGGGAATGCCCAGCCGGCTGGCATGATAGGCCACACCTTGCGCATGGTTACCCGCGCTACAGGCGATAACACCCGCTGCCCGCTGCGCATCGGTCAGCGTCAACAGTTTGGCCAATGCCCCGCGCGCCTTGAACGCGTTTGTGTGCTGCAAGTTTTCCAGCTTCAGATAAAGATCAATGCCCAGATGCAGCGACAAACGCGCAGCATGGACCGTTGGCGTCCGCATGGTCGCAGGTTTGATAGCCTCATAAGTCTTTGCAATCAGAGCAGGATCAAGGGCCATGGGCCACCTCGTTCATTCATAATCACCCACCGATCTACACGGTAAGGTGGCTGAAACCCACCCCCGCCATTGGCCCGCGCGTCGGACGCCCTATAGTCGGATCATGGCCGACGTTCTTACCTTCACCGACCGGGGCATCTATTGCCCTGCTGGCGATTTCTACATTGATCCGTGGAGACCCGTTGATCGGGCCTTGATCACCCACGGGCATAGTGACCACGCGCGGCCCGGCATGGGACGTTATCTGGCGACCACTGGAACGGCGCCCGTGATGCGGCACCGTCTGGGCGACATCACGTTGGAGACCATCGACTACGGTCAGGAAAAACAAATCGGCGATGCCTGTGTTTCCTTCCACCCCGCAGGCCACGTTCCGGGCTCGGCCCAGATCAGGGTCGCGGTGAAAGGTGAGGTCTGGGTCGTCTCAGGCGACTACAAAACCGTGGCTGACGGGCTGTCCGAACCCTTCGAACCCGTCAGATGCCACGCCTTCATCACCGAATGCACCTTTGGTCTGCCGATCTTCAAATGGACGCCGCAAAACGTTTTAACGCAGCAGATCAACGACTGGTGGACGGCTAACGCAGCAGCCGGACGCACGTCGATCCTTGGGGCTTACGCGCTGGGGAAGGCGCAGCGCCTGCTGACCACCGTCAACCCGGATATCGGCCCGATCCTGACCCACGGTGCTATTGAGAACACCAATACCGTCCTACGGAGCCAAGGCTTCACCCTGCCCAAAACAACCCTCGTCACCAAAGAGATCAGTCATAAAACCCACCCCGGCGCGCTCGTCCTCGCCACCCCCAGCGCGCTTGGGACCACTTGGGCGCGGCGGTTTGGCCCCGCCTCCACCGCCTTTGCAAGCGGGTGGATGGCCTTGCGCGGCGTGCGCCGCAGACGTGCTGCGGATCGCGGCTTTATCGTATCGGACCATGCCGACTGGGAAGGGCTGAACAGCGCTATCAAAGCCACGGGCGCCACTAAAATCTTTGCCACCCACGGTTACACCTCCGCCTTCCAGAAATGGCTGACCAGCCAAGGCTACGACGCCCATATTGTCAGCACCGACTACCAAGGCGAAGGCTTCGATCAAGCAGATGAGGTCGAAGCATGAAAGACTTCGCCACCCTCTTCACCCGCATAGACGAAAGCACCAAGACGACGGTCAAAACCGCCGCCCTCGCTGATTACTTCCAAACGGCAACCCCCGAAGACCGCCTTTGGACCATCGCCTTGTTCACCGGACGCCGCCCCAAACGGACGATCACCGCTACGCGCCTGCGCGAATGGGCGGCAGAGGTTGCGGGGCTTCCTGACTGGCTGTTCGAGGAAAGCTACAGCATCGTCGGCGATTTGGCAGAGACGATTGCACTGGTCCTGCCGCCCGCCACGGAAAGTGAAGATCAGACGCTCACCCATTGGATCCGATACATCAAAACCCTCTCCACACTCGAAGATGATGAGCGCAAGGCAGGCATTTTAGGCGCGTGGAACAGCCTGCCCAACACCGAACGCTTCCTTTTCACCAAACTGCTGACCGGCGGTTTCCGCATCGGCGTCAGCGCCAAACTGATCACCCGCGCTCTTGCGCAAGCAACCGGCCAACCCGAACCGCAACTGACCCATAAATTGATGGGTAACTGGACGCCAGACACGACCACATGGGAGGCACTGATCGAGGCGGATGATCCCACCGCCGACCTTTCACGCCCCTACCCATTCTATCTGGCCTACCAACTGGACGGTTTCGACGACCTAGGCGCCCCCGCCGATTGGAACGCCGAGCGCAAATGGGACGGCATCCGCGGCCAACTGATCATACGCGGCGGCGAACATCACCTGTGGTCACGTGGCGAAGACCTGATGACCGACCGTTTCCCCGAATTCGCGCAACTCCGCGACTACCTGCCCGACGGCACAGTGATCGACGGCGAAGTACTGGCCTTTGCGGATGAAAAACCCCTTTCCTTCAACGCCTTGCAAAAACGGATCGGGCGCAAAACCGTGCCGAAGAAACTGCTGACCGAAGCACCCGTGATCCTCATGGCCTATGACCTGCTGGAACATGAAGGCAAAGATATCCGCGACCAGCCACTCAAAGACCGACGCGCAATCCTCGAAACGCTGACGCAGGCGACACCGCCAGAAGCCCCCTTCCGCCTCTCGGCCTCTGTCCCGTTTCAGACGTGGGATGACCTGAGCGCCGCGCGCGACCAATCACGCGACCTTAACGCGGAAGGCCTGATGCTGAAACGCCGCGACAGCCCCTACCTGTCGGGCCGCAAACGCGGCGATTGGTGGAAATGGAAGATCGACCCGCTGACCATCGACGCGGTGATGATATACGCCCAAGCAGGGCACGGGCGGCGCGCGAACCTATTCACCGATTACACATTCGCAGTGCGCGACGGCAATGATCTGGTGCCGTTCACAAAGGCCTATTCCGGCCTGACCGACGCCGAATTCCGTCAGATCACAGCTTGGGTGCGCAAAAACACCCTGCAACGGTTCGGCCCCGTGCGGCAGGTGCCCGCCGAACATGTGTTCGAGATCGCGTTCGAAGGCATCCAGGCCAGCCCCCGCCACAAATCCGGCGTCGCCCTGCGGTTCCCACGCATGCTGCGCTGGCGGCAGGACAAACCGGTGGATGAGGCCAATACGTTGGATGATCTCAAAGAGATGTTGGCGACCTATGGCTGACGGGGTTTTCACTGCGCCCAAGCGCACCTATGTTCCACCCAACTCTTGATGAAAGGTCTGCCTATGCAATTCCCCCAGCCCGTTTTCGACGCCAACACAAGCGGTGGAAAGGACCTCGGCAATCTGCCCGAGTGGGACCTGAGTGATCTGTACCCCGCGACGGACAGTCCCGAATTGGCCCGGGATATGGCGTGGCTGGAAAAAGAATGCGCGGATTTCGCGGCGACCTTTGAAGGCAAGCTGTCTGATCTGGATGCTGCAGGGCTTCTGAATGCCGTAAAACGCTATGAACAGATCGACGTCATCGCAGGGCGTATTATGTCTTTTGCTGGCCTGCGCTACTATCAAAAAACCACCGACAGTGACCGTGCCAAATTCATGGCCGACTGTCAGGACAAGATCACCAATTACACCACGCCGCTAGTGTTCTACGGGTTGGAATTTAACCGGCTGGACGATGATCACCTTGCCGATCTGCTGTCGGCAAATGCCGACCTTGCCCGCTACAAACCTGTCTTCGACCGCATGCGCGCGATGAAACCACATCAACTGTCGGATGAGTTGGAAAAGTTTCTGCACGACCAGTCTACTGTGGGTGCTGCCGCATGGAACCGTCTATTTGATGAAACCATGGCTGGGCTTGAATTCACCGTCGATAGCGAGACGCTCAACCTTGAAGCCACGCTGAACCTGCTGACCGAACAGGACCGCAGCAAACGCGAGGCGGCAACGCACGCACTGGCGACCGTCTTTCAGGAAAACATCAAGATTTTCTCTCGCGTGCACAACACGCTGGCCAAGGAAAAGGAAATCGAGGACCGCTGGCGCAAGATGCCAACACCGCAAACCGGGCGACACCTGTCCAATCATGTCGAGGCAGAAGTGGTGGAGGCCCTGCGCAACGCCGTTGTCGCCGCCTACCCCCGCCTGTCGCACCGCTACTATGCGCTGAAAGCCAAGTGGATGGGGCTGGAGCGGATGCAGGTCTGGGACCGCAACGCGCCACTGCCGATGGAAAGCGACAAAATCGTGGGCTGGGATGAGGCAACCAATACGGTGATGACGGCCTACGCCGAATTCGACCCCAAAATGGCCGAGATAGCTAAGCCCTTCTTCACCGATGGCTGGATTGACGCGGCGGTGAAACCGGGTAAAGCGCCGGGCGCATTCGCCCATCCGACAGTCACGACGGTGCACCCCTACGTCATGCTGAATTATCTGGGAAAACCCCGCGATGTCATGACCTTGGCGCATGAACTGGGGCACGGCGTGCATCAGGTTTTGGCGGCAGAACAGGGCGAACTCTTGTCGTCGACGCCGCTTACATTGGCGGAAACCGCTTCGGTCTTTGGCGAAATGCTGACCTTCCAGAAGCTGCTGGACGGAGCCAAGACCAAAGAAGAACGCAAGATCCTGCTCGCCGGCAAAGTCGAAGACATGATCAACACGGTCGTGCGCCAGATCGCGTTTTATGACTTCGAATGCAAACTCCACGCAGCCCGCGCCGAAGGCGAGTTGACACCCGACGACATCAACGCGCTGTGGATGTCGGTGCAGGCCGAAAGCCTTGGTCCCGTGTTTGATTTCGCCGAAGGGTATGAAACCTTCTGGGCCTATATCCCCCATTTCGTGCATTCACCGTTCTACGTCTACGCCTATGCGTTTGGCGACGGGCTCGTGAACGCGCTTTATGCGGTCTATGCCGAGGGTGACCCCGATTTCCGCGAGAAATACTTTGATATGTTGCGCGCTGGCGGATCCAAGCACCACACTGAATTGCTCGCACCCTTTGGGTTGGATGCCTCTGATCCCAAGTTTTGGGACAAGGGTCTGTCAATGATCAGCGGAATGATTGATGAGTTGGAGGCGATGGAAGATTGATCAGCTTACACGCGCTATCGCGTGAAGCGGTAGCGCAAGTGGCACATCTAGAGCTACCCCGCGCGCAAGTCGATTTTGTTGGCGATATTGCTGAGATGTCAGATGACCCTGATCCGCTGATCAGGATGCATTACGCCTCTTATCAAACTAAGGTTATTGGGTTTTTTAAGGTCGACCTAGACATAAGTCGACGTATTCCCCATCTTGCAGCGGGGACCTTTGGCATTCGTGGTGTTCTTGTTGGAGGGCAATATCAAGGGCATGGGTACGGCACAGCGATGCTGAATGCGCTGCCCGATTACCTGCGCGAAACCTATCCTGGTGCCAATGAATTCTGGCTTTCAGTTGACGCGCACAATCATGCTGCGCGTCAGTGTTACGAAAAAGCGGGTTGGGTTCAAATCGGGCCGGACCGCGACGGGAGATGTGGCAAAGAAAATGTCATGCGGCTTAGTTTAGAAGAATAGATTAGCTGGCTCTGCACTTCGATCAGCTCAATCCAACTCTGTCCAAGGCCATGGCTTCACTTCGCTTGCAGCGGTTTGATAGCGCGCAGCCTTTGCCATCCAGACACCCATCGTGGTCCCCAGCTCGGCTAATTGTTCATTCGGTTCACGCTTGTTGAACAGCATGATCAAGAATTGCGCGACCGTCAGAAGGCCCAAGATCGTGCTTGCCATGCTCATCAGCACAGCGATGATCACCATGTGTAGCAGACGCACCCAAATGCTTTCGAAATCCTCTTCGACTTCCGTGTCAGCCGTTTCGTGATCCTTGGCCATCATCAACTCCTACGTCGGGTGCCCACCAGCGGCAAAAACCATATCCATCATGTGCTGTGTACCGCGCGAAAATTCAAGCGGGCATGGGTAATCTGCCCCAGTTTGCACTGATTTGCAGAAGTTTTCCACCTGTTGCACATAGTGATTTACCGCAGGCCATCTTTCAGACACAACAGTCAGCCCATCATTTTCGAGCGTGAGTTGCGCCACATCAAACACATTGGCATTAAACGGGCAGGTCAGGCGCAATACGCCTTTGTCCCCGTGAATGGTCACCCCTTGCCGTGGGAACATCCGGGTGGAAACCGTTGCGGCATAGGTGAAATTTTCAAACTCTGCTGCGACCTGTGCAAAAACATCGACACCGTTTTCGATACGCAGCCTGGCGTAGGGCACGGCTGTTGGTTCCTGCCCCGTGACAAATCGTGCGGCACCAAAGGTATAACAGCCAATGTCGCGCAAACCGCCGCCGCCGACATCGGCGCGGTTGCGGATGTTGGTCATATCATCGTTGAAATACGTAAAGACGGCATCAACATGCACGACGTCACCAATCGCACCGCCCTGCACCAGTTCTCGGGCGCGGATGAACTGCGGGTGATGAACAATCATGAATGCCTCTGCCGCAAGCTTGCCTGACTGATCCCGCGCTGCAATCAGTTGGTCGAATTCAGACGCGGCCAACGTCATCGGCTTTTCGCACAGCACGTGTTTTCCGGCAGCAAGGGCTTTCAGTGACCATTCCACATGCAGGTGGTTCGGCAAGGGAATATAGACCGCATCAATGTCAGGATCAGCCAAAAGCGCATCATAGCTGTCATAGACCTGAAGACCGGGCGCGAAGGCCTGAAAGCCCGCGACCTTGTCGGAGTTTGACGTCGCCAGCCCAACAAGATCAGCCCCTTTTGCCGCATGAATGGCAGGCCCCATGTGATTTTGCGCAAAGTTCGCGGCACCCAGAATGCCCCAACGAATTGGTGTCATGATGTAATCCTCTTTGCGGCTAATGTTAGCGCCAACACATCAAAGAAGGAAACCAAGACCTGAGTCAAAACATGAAAAAACCCCGCCAGAAAATCTGGCAGGGTTTCTGTTTAGAATTAATAAGTGGCTTCACGCGTCGGCCAGCATACCTTTTTGGCGCGCAAGCTCTTGCATCTTGGCTTGCAACTTTTCAAACGCACGCACCTCGATCTGGCGGATACGTTCGCGGCTGACGTCGTACTGACCGCTTAAGTCCTCCAGCGTCACGGTTTCTTCGGACAAGCGACGCTGCATCAGAATGTCCTTCTCGCGGTCATTCAGCACTTCCATCGCCTCGGCCAGAAGCTCACGACGGGCGTCAAGCTCATCACTCGCTTCATAGTCAGCCGCCGTATTGGCGCTTTCATCCTCAAGCCAGTCCTGCCATTGGGCGGCACCTTCACCATCAGCACTGACAGTGGCGTTCAGGGATGCATCACCACCGGACAAGCGGCGGTTCATCGAGATTACTTCGTCCTCGGTCACACCAAGGTCCGTCGCAATACGCTGCACGTTTTCGGGGCGCAGATCGCCATCTTCCAGCGCACCGATCCGGTTTTTTGCCTTGCGCAGGTTAAAGAATAGTTTCTTTTGCGCAGACGTCGTCCCCAGCTTGACCAAAGACCATGACCGCAGGATATATTCCTGGATTGAGGCGCGGATCCACCACATCGCATAGGTCGCCAGACGGAAGCCCTTTTCAGGGTCAAAGCGCTTCACGGCCTGCATCAGGCCAACGTTGGCTTCCGAGATCACCTCGGCCTGCGGCAAACCATAGCCGCGATAGCCCATCGCTATTTTGGCGGCCAATCGCAGATGCGATGTCACCATTTGATGTGCAGCATCCGTATCTTCATGGTCGACCCAACGCTTGGCGAGCATATATTCCTGCTCAGGCTCCAGCATGGGGAACTTGCGGATTTCCTGCATGTAACGGTTCAGACCACCCTCTGGGGTTGGTGCTGGTAAATTCTTATAGTTACTCACTGTATCTGCCCTCCTATGTTTAAAGGCTTAACATGGATATGGTAGCGCTCGCATCGGGTTTCAAGAGGAGCCCTATCCGATTTCCGTAAAAGCAATATGAACTATCCGGTTTAGTTTTACGAGGCACGTTTCCGTGCGCTCACGCACATGGGATGAATTATTTCAGCCCTGAGAGCCAAGCGCGCGCAGTAATTCGCGCATATCTTTGGGGATTTCCGCCTCAAACTGCAAAAACGCGCCCGAAACCGGGTGTGCAAAGCCCAAAGTGGCCGCATGCAGCGCCTGACGTGGAAAAGCAGCCACTGCCGCAACACCCGCCTCGCCAATCGCTTTTGGTGACAATTTGCGCCGCCCGCCATAAACCGGATCGCCAATCAACGCATGCCCGCAATGGGCCATATGCACGCGGATCTGGTGGGTGCGGCCCGTCTCTAGCCAGCATTCGATCAAAGCGGCACAAGCAGGACTGCCCAGCCCTTCAACAATGCGCGACCGTGTTACCGCATGACGACCAGCCGTGAAAGACACCGCCTGACGCTGGCGATCCGTCCGGTGACGTCCCAGAAACGTCTGTATCTTCAGGATGTTTCCCGGCTCAAAAGAAGTGCCCTTGATCCCGCGCAGTCTTGGATCGTTCTGATCAGGCAAACCATAGCAAACGGCCAAATAACGGCGTTCCACCGAATGGGCCGCAAACTGGTCAGCCAAATGATGATGTGCGCGATCCGTTTTTGCAGCGACGAGCAAACCAGTCGTCTCTTTATCAATCCGATGCACGATACCGGGGCGTTTCATGCCACCAACACCTGAAAGCGTTTCACCACAATGATGAATCAGCGCATTCACCAGCGTGCCGCCGGGCGTGCCGGGGGCAGGATGTACGACCATGCCGCTCGGTTTGTTCACAACGATTAGATCGTCATCCTCGAAGACCACATCCAACGGTATTTCTTCACCAACGATATGGCTTTCTTCGGCAGCCGAGACGGTCACTGCAACAACAGCACCTTCCGTCACGCGATGACGCGGATCGGTCACCACCGCCCCATCCACGCGCACAGCACCTTCGGCAATCAGCTTTGCCAAACGCGACCGGCTGAGTGCTGCATCCTCTGGCACATCGCGCCCCAGCGCTTTGTCCAAACGTGATGCTGGGTTCGGCCCGATTTCAAATGTAATGAGTGTCTCACCCATGATCGTCTCCGGTGCCGCATGGGAGGGATGGTACCGCCTCCCCGGCTTGAACGGGGGACCCCTGGTTCCACAAACCAGTGCTCTAACCAACTGAGCTAAGGCGGCAACAGGGCTGATCTAGCGGGATGAGATCACGATTGCAAGTCCCCTAGAAGGCAATCTGCCACGTCTCTTCCACCAAATCGACGCCAAAGGAATGCACAGGCACAGCATGGGTGCGGGTCAATCCGTTGCGGGTATAGATGCGACCGGCAGCCGCATGGCTTTCATGGGTCCAGAGGGTCAGCCCGGCGTATCCCGCACTTCGGGCAAAGCTGAGGCATTGATCCAGCAAGGCTTGCGCAACCCCTGTGCCCCGCGCCTCAAGTGTGACGTAAAACAAGCGCAGCTTGGCGGTCGTTTCATCGAAACGGACGCAAAAGATGCTGCCCAGACGGGTCTCCCCCCGATGTGCAATCCATCCGGCCTCGCACATAGTATCATGATCTGTCAGAAACGACTGGACGATACTGTCGACCAACGGACCGAACGTCTCGTCAAACCCCTCGGCCTGTGCGTAGTGGTCGGCGTGCTGAGCGACAAGCCAGTCGGCATCGGCACGGTCAAAAGGGCGCAGGGCAAACTCCATTCCACCACTCTGCCCGCCCTGCCCTTGCCAATCAAGGGCTGCGCAAGGTACTGAAACAGCCAGCAAACCACGAGGACCGACATGGGTATCAACAACGAGCGCGACATCGAAGCGAACATGCAAATCGGGCCAACCGACCTGGGCATGGTGCGGATATTCATTGAGGCGGACGGGATCGAGATCCCGATGGATTTCGAGCCAGAAGAGGCGGATGAAATCGCAGAAGAGATCAAGGCGGCGGCGATGGCGGCACGGGCTGTGAAGAAGCCCTGACGACCTTCATCAGAAAATGAGATAAGATGCTTTGCAAAATTGGTGAGATTGAGGTTTGGCGGATTCTTGAGATTCACTCGCCGTTCATGACACCGGAAGAGCTCTACCCAAACGCCGGTCCCGATGTTCGGCAGATCATCGAAAACCTCGTTCCCGGCGGTATCTGCGCCCAAACGGGACGTCTGATCCTCCCGGTCCAAGGGTTCTTGCTGAAGACGCCATCACATAACATTCTGGTTGATAGCTGTGTGGGCAATCATAAAAACAACCCCAACGATCCTGATTGGCATCAGCGTTCAGACGGGCGGTTTATGGCGGCTCTTGCGGCAGCTGGCATCGGCGTTGAGGACATTGACTATGTGCTATGTACTCACCTTCATATCGACCATATCGGATGGAATACGCGGCTTGAAGATGGCCGCTGGGTGCCGACATTTCCGAATGCCAGCTACCTGATGCCCGCAGCCGATGAAGACGTGCAACGATCCCGTGGCAGCCCGGCATACAGTGAAAGCGTTTTGCCCGTAATCGAGGCAGGACAGGCGGAGCTTGTGAGCGCAGGTCATATGCTGGGTGACCATGTCACGCTGGTTCCGACCCCCGGGCATACGGCGGGCCACGTATCGGTCATGGTGAAAAGCCGCGACCGCGAAGCCGTGATCACGGGCGATGCCATTCACTCAACCGCGCAATGCTGGCACCCTGATTGGCATTTTAAGTATGATGCTGACCCAGATTTGGCCGTCACGTCGCGCAGACAACTACTAGAGCAGTGCGCCGCATCAAACTGCGTTGTCTTGGGCAGCCATTTCGCGTTGCCGTCACTGGGCCGTATAAAAGCCGAAAAGGCTGCTTTTCGCTGGGAAGACTAGGGATGGCATAGTGTTTTTGTGGGAAGCTTCGCGTGATTCAATAAAACTGCTCACTGACAAACCCCGGATCACGCGCTGCCTGTGCCCTGACCGCTGCATGGCGCGCAAATTTCTGGATCATCACCTTGCGACGTGCGCCTGCCAGCTTGGCCTCTGGCCCCATGCGGATGATCTCTGCATCATAGCCATCGGCAATGATCAGCCCGGTATCATCGGGCAGCAATTCGGTCGGGAAATCGCTGTCGACAGCCCAGAAGAAGCGGTCGCACCATTCCAGATACCCGTGCCATTTGTGGTCTGATTGAAAATCAGCACGGCTTGATTTGCATTCCACAATCCAGACCTCGCCTTTTGGCCCCATGGCCATCACATCGACACGCAGACCTGATGCGGGCGTCAGCTCCTCTACACTGACAAAATCGTGGCCGCGCAGTGCACGCGACACACCACGGGCCAGCAATTGGCCGGGCATCAGGCTGGATGTGACGACATCGTCTGGCATGCACAATACCCTGAACAATACGTGAACAAAACTCAAGAAGAAAAACTTGTTGACGTAATACCAAAAGGTTTCATATAAAAATGAAACCAAATTGTATCACTTAGGAGACCCCAATGGAGTCACAACCGACCTTCCGCGCCCTCGCTGATGCGACGCGTCGCGACATCCTGGTGATGTTGCGCAGCAAAGAAATGACAATCGCCGAAGTTGCCGAGAATTTCGACATGACCCGTGCAGCCGTCAAAAAGCATCTCACGGTCTTGTCTGACGGCGGGCTGATCACGGTGCGCGCGCAAGGACGCGAGCGCATTAACGCGTTCAACCCTGCTGGCATGGCCCCTGTTCTGGACTGGCTGACCTTCTTTGATGCCTTCTGGGATGACCGCCTGAACGACCTGAAATCTGCGATTGAAAAGGACGCAACATGACATTGCAAAAATCAATTTACCTCAAAGCCAGCAAAGCTGACGTCTGGGCATTTCTGACAGACCCTGACAAGTTGGCACTTTGGTTTCATAAGCCAGCTAAAACACTTTCAAAGGGACAACCCTATAAGATGTTTGGCACGGAGTCCGGTAACAAGCTGATGTGGGGCGAGGTGATCACGGCCGATCCACATGACCATCTTTCCTACACCTTCACGATCGGCCCAATGGGTGACGCAGTCAGCACAGTGACCTGGACACTGGAAGACGTGCCCGGCGGCACGCGCCTGTCTCTCTTGCATGAGGGTCTGCCTGATGGCGAAGCGGCCTTTGACCTGACTTTGGCGCTTGATAAAGGCTGGGATGACCATCTGGCCCGGATGCGTGCGGCAGCGCACGACGGCTGAAACGACTCAGCCAATTCACCTTGGGCCGTGGCACTACACACGGCCCAAGGTTAACGAAGAAACAATCATTGCCAGAATGTGCCATTGGCGAAGCGGTTTTGGATTAATTATTTGGTAACAGTGCGTTAGAAAAACGCCATTAACACCGGTTCATCCAAACCGGACAGCTTTGTGACACAACTGGGGCCTGACGCGGCGTCACGTAAACCCAAAAGCCTTGCCGCCGTCACCTTTTCGACCGCATTGCCGCGTAGATATTAAGCATCGAATAGGGAATGCTGCTTATGTCACTGTTTACGAATATCTCATTTTTTGAAGTCTCGATGGCCCTGCTTTTTGTTGGCATGGCCGAGCGTTTGCTTCTTGCCTACGCCCCTGCTGAAATGGTCGGCGCCAAAGGCTGGCTGATCCGCGGCGAGATTGAAGAATAAGCTGACCGAAGGGCTTGCCCTTCACCACCCGCCCGCCTACCTGTTGGGGGACGGGCTCTGCGCTTCTCGTATACCATAGGTACAAATCCAGCGGCCTTACGCAAATCCTAGGGGGCTGGCTCTGTTCTGACCCTGGTCTGATTACCTGGCGCCCACCTGTACATACAGGTCCTCAGGATTAGCTACCTCTACGGTCGCCGTGGTCCCCGTCACCTTCCACCGCAGAATTGACCACCACCTTCGCAGCGCTATCTTAGATTTATGAGAAACATCGCATGCGCCACAGCACTCCTGACCATACTCGCCCAATCTACTTTTGCGGATATTACCGTTCGCTTCGAGGAAAGTGCGCCCAAGGATCGTTTCATTGTCATGAGCGATACCTGCCCCTTACAGGACGTCGATGTCTTAATTGATCTTGCGCTGTCTGCTGGCGGTCTTATTTTTGATGTCACACCCCAAGGGGCCGGGGTCGAGGTGTTTCAACCTGTCGAGGTCCAAAGCGGTGTTGCGACGGCCCGACCTGTCGTTGACGGCGACCAACAGCTGTCGTTCCAAATCAGTGATTTACGCGCAGGCGCTGATGTCGTGATCTCTGCCGATCTTGACGACGTGCTGACCAATAGCCGTTTGGGACAGATCCGTGTCGCCGGGTCAGAGCTTGATGGCGCGGTTGTTCAGATCAGAATTGCTGGTGAAAACCAAACCGCTACTTTTTCGGATGGCGCGAACATTGTCGTCCTCTCACACAATTGTATCAGCTAGATCGGCGCGAAAGCCTGCGTGAGGGTGATTTGGCTTCGACCCGCACCGGGATCAGCATCCCGCGCTTTGGGCCATCATCATCGTCATCATCAGCTTGCGACATGATCACGATCGCAAATTGCACGCTGCCAAATACCGTTCCGTTGAAGAACCACAGCAGGAATACAGCCAGCCAGCCGATATCAGATCCCATGACAAGGCCGCGCAGGCCAACAACATCAAACCAAAGGATCAACCCGACAAAAACCGCCGATAAGGCAAACCCAACCGCGCAATGGCGCAGGTAAAGCCGCATCAGGTCAGGTTCCGGTTTCTGGTTCATTCTTCCGCTCATGCGGCAAAGTTAGCCTGCAATTGCGAAATAGCAAATCACATCTACCCGCCGAATGCCTCAGGCTGAGCTTCGCGCGCCATATGATCGAGCACCGCATTGACGAATTTAGGCTCTTTGCCATCGGCTGAAAACGCCTCGGCGACGCCAACGAATTCGCTGATGACAACCTTGGGGGGCGTCTGTTTCAGCGTCAATTCGGCCCCTGCTGCGCGAAAGAGCGCCCGCCATGTCGGATCAATCCGTGCAATCGGCCATTTCGCTACCAGCGCGCGGTCCGTCATCTGGTCAATCGCCGCCTGATCATCGACCGCTTTTTCCATCAGCGCGCGGAATGTATCCACATCGCCTTCAGTCATCTCAGCATCGTCATATACAGCCCCAAGACGGTGATCTTCAAACTCACGCGTGACCTGATCGACGGTCTGGCCCGACGCCTCCATCTGGAACAGTGCCTGCACAGCGTAAAGCCGGGCGGCTGTTTTCATCTTGCGCTTTTGGTTATTCGAAAGGGTCATAAGGGCGTCTTATATCAGGTGAGCAGTGCGCCGCTAGGTGACATCAACGTGAGGCTTTGTCGAGGGTGAAGTCGCGACGCGCGAAGACGAAGGGTAGATCACATGGGAGTGCTTTAAAACGAACCAAATGCAGGGCGAAACTTTTGGTAGAACCATGGCGTTGCATGGATGGTCAGCGAATGTCATAGACTATGAGGCGAATGACTGCGAAGAGCCCAAACTGCAAAATGCTGCGCTTACGACGAAAGTCTGCTTCTGTGTAACATCGCTTGCGCCTAACGATCAACACGACGACTGGAGCAGGCATCGCCCGTCTTCTGTTTCGATACAGTTCGAGCGACTGGTCATGGCCGCACCCTTTGAGTAATACTAGCATTCGGATGCCAGAGTGGTATAATGTGTTTCTGCGGCCGTGGAGCGATGCAGGCGAAGAAGCCGGACCCATGCCCAACAAGAAGCAGGGCAAATCAGCCTATTGATGTAACAGTCTGACTGGCCACCTCAGAAGTTCTGTGAGATCTAGCGGCTAAGGGCTGATTGTTATCGCTTATCAGCCAAACGCTCGCTAGCAGGAAAGTCTCTATCCACTCTGCAAGGGTCCTTGCCATGGAAATTCTTACTGAAGCCTATCGCAAGCTCGTAAATGACGCTTCGGAAGTCGCAGATGCTACTGAACGAAGTAAACTGTTTAAGGCTATTTCTTCAGAATTGCAGCAGCAAATAAAGCTGAACCCATCGGCTGAGAAGGACTATCAAGATCTATTTCTGTTAAGCCTTGACAAACTGGTAGAGGCTGACGCTCAGATTGAACAGGAGTTCATTCAACGACAAGTCGGTGAAGCATCTGATCCGATACAGAGCTATCGCAACCTTATTGAAAGAGCTTCACAAATCAAAGTTAGGACAAAACGCAGCGCCAGACTGAATGAACTTCTATGGCCAGCAAAACGACTTGATGAGAGCCTCTTTTCCCTTTGTTTTGATAAGATTCATGAAGGCTCTCGAAGCATGAAGGCAGATTGGTTCGCACTTCGGCCAGATTTGCAAACAACAGAGTATCGCAAAAAGACGATAGCACAAAAGGCCGCCTTGTTTGGTGATGCAGTGCATAGAAGCATGCGTAGCCAGGCCGAGAGTGGATATGACGAATTGGCCTACTTCTCTGAAGACTGGATTAAATCCATGCAGCATCACGAACCCGATTTTCTTCAGATTATGGAACGCATTTACGCAAATTGGGCTGGGCAATGGGATGTGCAGGCTATTCGCCAGCGCATTTCGTCGGCCATGCGTGACACCTAGGCTTAAGACTAGGGTCCGCTTATCTTGCGATTTTTCTATTATCGTCTGCTGCACTTGTGTCCTGTCTGAAGTCAGCGCCTACGACAATTAGGGGAAATCATACGGTAGGCATGTTGCGCCGAACCAATGCGCCAAAGCAGACACTCCATTCACCTTTGCGGATGTCCGTTTTGTCCGCGACTCAGTCATCCATCTACACGATTGCTTGAACCGCGCCGGGTTTGCCGGAGGCTCCAACTCATGAGTAGGATGGAGCATCATGACAAAGACAACGAACAAGTATTCACCAGAAGTCCGCGAACGCGCTGTACGGATGGTATTGGATGGCG
>NZ_JALKAH010000007.1 GCF_023015625.1 Yoonia sp. F2084L | reverse complement strand
GCCATCCAATACCATCCGTACAGCGCGTTCGCGGACTTCTGGTGAATACTTGTTCGTTGTCTTTGTCATGATGCTCCATCCTACTCATGAGTTGGAGCCTCCGGCAAACCCGGCGCGGTTCACCTCGGCATGTCCGGACAAGTCCTTGAACTGCCATTTGCCCAGGCTTTGACCTGATCCGAAAACGCGCCTGCTCCAATAGAGCCTTGGTAATGTGTAACTTGTGCGCCGCTACCGTTGCTTTGCACGGATGCAGCGAAGAAAATGTAGCCTTCGCTCGGCTCGTTCACGCTGCCTCTGATCGGGACCATCCTCATTGCCAATTCTGCGCCGTTGCCAGAGCTGCGGACCGTTGTTTCCCAGCGTGTGACGAACTGCGTACCTTGCACCCCGAATTGGGTCTGGCGCGGCGCCATGATGCTTTCGGTGGTCCGGTTCAAGCATTTACTGGACAGGCTACGCAGGCTATTTGTGACTGCGCTCGCCGAGCGTGAGACGGCATAGCTTTCACTTGATACAAGCGGCGATGTGGACGCCATTGATTGCAACTCTGCCCCGGTTTGCGGGTAAGATATGCCGCAGCCCGCCAAAATGAATGTGAGCCCTAGTGCAGCAAAAGATTTGTTCATTGAGTAAAACCCTGTCGATATGATGGTGATCCGCCTGCACTTTGACGATTAGAGGGCGAAATCTCAATGGTGGATACGCCATAGCGATTAACTTCATCCGATGGCGAGTTTCACCAATGCGGGCGTTCTTCAACTCTGCAGCATCGTTCTTAGTGGGCTCAAACCGGTCACTTACAACCAATCCCGCAATATCGGGATCAGCGGCACATCTGCCGCTGGCATGGGATAGTTGCGCAGGTCATTCGCTTGCACCCATTTCAGCGCTTGACCTTCGCGTGATTGCGGCGTGCCGTCCCATTTGCGGCAGGCAAACAGCGGCATCAGCAGGTGGAAATCATCGTAGGTGTGGCTGGCAAATGTGAGGGGCGCGAGGCAGGATGCCCATGTGTCGATCCCCAGCTCTTCCTGCAATTCGCGGATCAGCGCGGCCTCTGGTGTTTCGCCCGTCTCGACCTTGCCACCCGGAAACTCCCACAGGCCCGCCATGGACTTCCCTTCCGGGCGTTGTGCCAAAAGGATGCGACCGTCCGCATCAATCAATGCCACGGCGGAAACCAGAACCACCTTCACGACCGGTAATCCGCGTTGATGCTGATGTACCCATGCGTCAGATCACAGGTCCAAACAATGCTTTGGCCGTCGCCGATCCCCAGATCGACCCCAACCTCCAGTTCCGCGTTTTTCATATAAGCGCTTGCCGCGTCCTCGGAATAATCTGGCGCGCGCCAGCCGTCCTGGGCGACAGTGATGTCCCCAAACCGGATACTCAGCCGATCCCGATCTGCTACTGCTCCGGATTTACCAACAGCCATGACAATCCGTCCCCAATTGGCGTCTTCCCCCGCTATGGCGGTCTTGACCAGTGGCGAGTTGGCAATCGACAAGGCCACTTTGTGCGCGTCGGCGTCGTCCTTTGCGCCGCTCACTTGGACCGTCACGAATTTGGTCGCCCCTTCACCGTCGCGCACGACCTGATGGGCCAGATCCAGCATGACGTTGTGCAAAGCGTCCGTGAAATCGGTGTTCCCCGCTACATCCACCCCGGATGCGCCGGTTGCGGCAACCATCAGCGTGTCAGAGGTCGAGGTATCGCTATCGACCGTGATGCAGTTGAATGTCTTGGCATTCAGGTCAGAGACCAGCGTCTGCAAATCACCTTGATCCATTTTCGCGTCGGTAAAGATATAAACCAACATCGTCGCCATATCGGGCGCGATCATGCCAGAGCCCTTGGCGATGCCCGCGATTTTCACGCGCCTTCCGTCCACCTTAATGGTGGCCGACGATCCCTTGGCAAAGGTATCCGTTGTCATGATTGCATGTGCTGCTTTTGAAATTGCATCACCTGATTGTGCGTCGTTCAGTTCTGCGATTTTCGCCAAAATCCGATCATGCGGCAATGGTTCCCCAATCACACCGGTGGATGCGGTAAAGACCCGCTCGACCGCGACGCCAGTGGACGCCGCGACGCTTTGGGTGACAGCCTGCACCGATCCCGTACCATGCGCGCCGGTGAAGGCGTTGGAATTTCCAGAGTTCACCAATATCGCAGCAGAACCACTTGGATCGCCCCCCAGCTTTTTCTGGCAATCCAGCACTGGTGCCGCACGCGTCACAGAGCGTGTGAAAACGCCTGCGACAGAAGTGCCGGGGGCAAGGACGGCCAGCATCACGTCTGCGCGCCCTTGGTATTTGATGCCAGCTGCGGTCGCCGCAAAAGTCACCCCGCCGATTTCCGGCAGATCAGGAAACCGTGGCGGAGCAAGTGGTGAGACAGTCATGCGGGCCTAGTCCAGCAGGTCGATTGCGTCGATGAGGGCCGGATCAAACTGACCTTCCTCAGGTTCGGTCACCGCCGTTGCAGCCGCGAGCTCTTCAAGGCGTGCCGTGACGGCCGCTTCCTGCAACTCAGCCGCGATCTGCTGGCGCAGGTCATTCAGTGTCGGACGTGGTTGGACACGCTTTTCAAGCAGCGTTGCAACATGCCAGCCAAACTGCGTCTCAAAGGGTTCAGTCACGCCGCCAACTTCGAGGGCCATAATCGCCTCTTCGAACGTCGGGACCATCGCGCCCGGGCCAAACCAGCCAAGGTTGCCGCCGTTTGGCCCTGTTGGCCCGGTTGACACAGCGCGCGCGACTTCGGCAAACTCAGCGCCTTCGTCGATGCGTGCCTTGGCGGCGGCGGCTTCTTCCTGGGTCTCGACCAGCAGGTGGGCTGCGTTGAATTCAGGAATATCCTCCGCATCCGCAAAACGTGCATCATAGGCGGCCTCAATATCCGCCTCGGTGATCGCAGTCTCGGCGATTTGTGTGATAACCTCGCCTGCTTCCAGCGCGCGCCGCTCATTATTAAGCATATAGTCGATGCGCGTAGGTACATCTTCCAACTGGTCGGCCAAAAGTTGTTGCTGGATCAGCTGATCAACAAGCCCGTTAAAAAGCACGTCATTGGGAAACTGCGCATACTGCGGGGGCAGTTGGGTGCGGGCGATGATGATCTCGCCCAATGTGATATCTGTGTCGCCGACGGTGGCTACGACAGTGTCGGCTGTCACGTCCTGAGCAAAAGCGCCCGTGGACAAAAAGGCAGCCACAGTCGCAGCACCCAAAAATGTAACATGTTTCAGCATTAAACGATCCCTTGATAGGCCGCGCCAGTCCGCGGCGTTGACACTGTAGTAGCGGCCCCTTACATCCCAGAGATGCCTCGAGGAGGCCTTATAGTTCCATAGCTTCGGCCCTTTCTATGTGGCCTGAACCGGGCCTACAAGCGACCTCCTCTCAAATAGATGTCAGACAGGTGCTAATGCGCCGCCGGAGAGAATATGCTGGGTTTCGGAACGATTGCCAAAAAGGTGTTTGGCACCGCAAACGACCGCAAAGTCAAAGCCGTCCGCCCCTTGGTTGATCAGATCAATGCGCTTGAGCCTGAGTTCGAGGCGCTGTCTGACGAAGGCATCAAAGAAAAGACTGAGGCGCTTGCCAAACGCGCGATGGGCGGCGAAAGCCTTGATGATCTGCTGCCTGAAGCCTTTGCTAATTGCCGCGAGGCTGCCAAACGTGCGCTGGGCCTGCGTGCCTTTGATACGCAGCTGAAGGGCGGCATCTTCCTGCATCAGGGCAACATCGCTGAGATGAAGACAGGTGAGGGTAAGACTCTTGTCGCGACCTTCCCCGCCTATCTGAATGCATTGACCGGCAAGGGTGTGCACATCGTCACTGTGAACGACTATCTGGCCCGTCGTGATGCCGAATGGATGAGCAAAGTTTATAGCGCGCTGGGTTTGACCACCGGTGTGGTCGTGCCACAGCAACCCGATGATGAGAAAAAAGCCGCCTACGCCTGTGACGTCACCTATGCGACGAACAACGAATTGGGCTTTGACTATCTGCGCGACAACATGAAGTCAGAACTGGACCAGATCTATCAGCGCTACCACAATTTCGCGATTGTGGATGAGGTCGACAGTATTCTGATTGATGAAGCCCGGACTCCGTTGATTATCTCTGGCCCCGCCCAGGACCGGTCTGAAATGTACGCGACCATCGACAAGGTCATCCCTGATGTGCTGGACGAGCATTTTACCTTGGATGAAAAAACCCGTCAGGTGACGTTCAACGACGATGGTAATGATTTTCTGGAAGAGAAGCTAAGCGCCTCTGGCTTGCTGCCTGAAGGTCAGACACTCTACGATCCTGAAAGCGCCACGCTGGTGCACCACATCAACCAGGCCCTACGCGCGCATAAGCTTTTTACAAAAGACAAAGACTATATCGTCCGCGATGATGAGGTCGTCCTGATTGACGAATTCACCGGTCGCATGATGGTCGGGCGCCGACTGTCTGACGGCCTGCACCAGGCGATTGAGGCGAAGGAAGGCTGTTCGATTAAGCCCGAAAACGTGACGCTGGCCTCTGTGACCTTCCAAAACTACTTCCGTCTTTACGACAAGCTGGGCGGCATGACGGGTACAGCATCGACCGAGGCCGAGGAATTTCAAGAGATTTATGGGCTTGGTGTTGTCGAAGTGCCAACAAACCGCCCAATTGCACGTTTGGATGAAGACGATCAGGTTTATCGCACGGCCCGCGAGAAGTTTACTGGCGTCGTGGATGAAATCAAAGAGGCCCATGCCAAGGGTCAGCCGATTCTTGTGGGCACAACGTCGATTGAGAAATCCGAGGCGCTTGCAGACATGCTCAAAGCTGAAGGAATCACCTTTAATGTCCTGAACGCGCGTCAGCACGAACAAGAAGCACAGATCGTTGCGGATGCAGGCAAGCTGAACGCTGTCACCATTGCGACCAATATGGCTGGACGCGGCACTGATATTCAGTTGGGCGGCAACGTTGAAATGCGTGTGCTGCAAGCCGTTGCTGAAGACCCGGATGCCGATATCGAAGCACTGCGCGCCCGGATCGAGGCCGAAGTCGCCGATGAAAAGGAAAAGGTGAAAGCCGCTGGTGGTCTGTTCGTGCTTGCCACTGAACGCCACGAAAGCCGCCGGATTGATAACCAGCTGCGCGGCCGTTCGGGCCGTCAGGGTGACCCGGGTCGGTCTGCTTTCTTCCTGTCGCTTGAAGACGATCTGATGCGTATTTTCGGCTCTGACCGGTTGGACAAGGTCTTGTCCGGTTTGGGCATGAAAGAAGGCGAAGCGATTGTGCACCCTTGGGTGAACAAGTCGCTAGAGCGGGCGCAGGCCAAGGTCGAAGGCCGCAACTTTGACATCCGCAAACAGCTGCTGAAGTTCGATGACGTGATGAACGAGCAGCGCAAAGTGATCTTTTCACAGCGCCGCGACATCATGGAAGCCAAGGATCTGTCAGAGGTCACCAAGGACATGCGCGATCAGGTGATCGACGATCTGGTGCATGACCATATGCCGCCAAAAACATATGCAGATCAATGGGATACCCAAGGACTCTATGCGAGCGTCATTGAGCATCTTGGCCTTGATGTGCCCGTGATCGCATGGGCCGAAGAGGAGGGTGTCGATGACGATGACATCCGCGAACGGCTGGAAGAGGCCGCCGACAAATACATGGCCGAAAAGGCAGAAGCCTTTGGCGATGATACGATGCGCAGCGTCGAAAAACAGATTCTGTTGCAGACGATTGACGCCAAATGGCGCGAGCATCTTTTGACGCTTGAACACTTGCGGTCTGTCGTTGGTTTCCGTGGCTACGCACAGCGCGATCCGCTGAACGAATACAAGACCGAAGGGTTCCAACTGTTTGAAAGCATGCTTGATGGGCTGCGCACTGATGTAACGAAAAAGCTGTCGCAAATCCGCCCGATGTCCAAAGAAGAGCAAGAGCAGATGATTGCGCAAATGCGCCAGCAGCAACAGGCGGCGGCGCAAGCGGCTGCTGCTGCGGCAGCGCCTGCCGTCACGGCAGCAGCAACTGGTGAAGCACGCGAAGGGTTTGATGAAAACGACCCGACGACTTGGGGCAATCCGGGCCGCAACGACAGCTGCCCTTGCGGGTCAGGCAAGAAATTCAAACACTGCCACGGGCGGCTTGCCTAATTTTTGCCATAACTGGAACACGCTAAGACCTTTGGCATGACCCGCTGATGTCACTCTGACTCGTCATTTCTGGATACAGTGTTACTGTGAGGGATGGGGATGTCTCGCTTTACGACGATCAAAACAATTGCATCAACGCTGACAGTCGCTGTCGCGGTTGGCTTTGTGATGCAGTACGACGAACCAACACCTCGGATTGGCGCCGCCGCTGACGGACCGATTTATAACAAAGCTCCGCGTACGCTGATGATGTCAACAAATGCGCAGGGTGAGGCCGTGTTCGGTGTGCCGGATGTTGTGACAACCCCATTGAACCATATGGCCAACGTGCAATCGGTTGTGGCCGTGGATGTCGTCTATACCGAACTTGATGTGCCAGAACTTGGCGTGCTTTTGGCCACGCCCGGTATCGGCTGCGACACGGCAATCTCCGCAAAGCGGCAACCGGGCGCAATTGTTGAGCTGTCGATCTCAGCACCCTGCTTTCCCAATGCAGAGTTTCTTGTCCATCACGAAGGTCTGTTGTTTTCGGCGGTCAAGGACGGCGATGGCAATGCGACAGTAATCGTGCCGGCCCTTGTCACTGACGCAGAGTTCGCGATTTCTGTGGGCAATGTTATGCAGGGCAGCACCAGCATTTTTGTTCCTGAGTTGCGCCAATACGACCGTGCGGTTTTGCAATGGGCCAGTGCCGATAACATGCGCTTGCACGCCTTGGAAAACGGCGCACAGATTGGTGACCCGGGTCATGTCTGGTCAGCGTCCGTGCACACGGCTGAGAACACGCGCGCTGGTTTGAACGGATTTGTGGCCTACTTTGGTGAAACCGAGGCTGAAATCCCCTATCAGGCTGAAGTTTACACATTTCCCGCCGGTCAGATGAACCGTGATTCCATGGTAGATCTGCGCGTTGGTGTCAGCGTGAACGAAGCGAATTGCGATAGCGAGGTTGATGCTATCACGATCCAGACGAATGCTGGACAGATGCTGGTGAAATCGGACATCGTCGCGCGCATGCCAAGCTGTGACCAGATTGGTGAAATCGTCTTCTTCGACGATATGTTTTCTGATCTGACACTGGCGTCCCGTTAGACCCCGCCGTCGATCAAGCCAAGCGCCCGGAAACTAGTTTCGCTGGCTTTTCCAATAATCAGATGATCATGCAATGTGATGCTTAGCGCTTGTGCTGCGGCATTGATTTGCCGTGTCATTTGGATATCTGCGTCTGATGGCGTGGGGTCGCCGGACGGGTGATTATGCACAAGGATCAATGCGCTGGCGTTTAATTCCAACGCACGCTTCACAACCTCGCGCGGATAAACCGGCACATGATCCACGGTGCCTTTCGCCTGTTCTTCGTCGGCGATGACGGTGTTTTTGGTATCCAAAAACAGGATACGAAACTGTTCCGTTTCGCGGTGCGCCATCGTCGTATGGCAATAATCAAGCAACGCGTCCCAGCCAGCCAGAACATGCCTTTGCATGACCTTGGCCCGAGACAGGCGATGTGCTGCTGCCTCAACCAGTTTCAGTTCCAGCAGTACGGCATCACCAACGCCTTTGACGGCAGAAAGCTGTGTGAGTGGTGCGGAAAGGACCCGATTGAAGTCGCCAAACCTGTCGATCAGAGCGCGCGCCAATGGTTTGACATCCTGTCTTGGAATGGCACGAAACAGGACGAGTTCGAGCAATTCGTAATCGGGCATCGCTGCTGCCCCACCGGACAAAAACCGTTCACGCAGGCGTTTGCGGTGGTCGCGCATGTAGGATGGGACCTTACCCTTTTCCAAGGGCGGGACTGCAATCACATCGTCATGGTCAGAAAACAAGGAAGGCGCTTCGGCAAAATGGGTCATTTCCCTACTCTGCCAAAGCGATGGTTACTGCGCGGTTAACGCTAGCTTTTCATCGAGTCCCAAAAGCTTTTGACGCTGTCGAAAAAGCTGGACCCTTGCGGGTTGTTCTCTTCGCTGAGTTGGTCAAATTCCTTGAGAATCTCGCGTTGCCGCGATGTCAGTTTGACAGGTGTTTCCACCGACAGTTCGATGAACATGTCACCGGTATTGCCGCCGCGCAGGGCAGGCATGCCCTTGCCACGCAGACGCATCTGGCGGCCAGACTGCGACCCTTCGGGCACTTTTACCCGGCTGCGGCCACCGTCGATCGTTGGCACTTCGATCTCACCACCTAGTGCGGCGGTTGCGATGGATACGGGCACTCGACAGTAAAGGTTCGTGCTTTCCCGCTCAAACAGCGCGTGATCCTGCACCTCAATGAAGATATAAAGGTCGCCTGTCGGACCACCGCGCATTCCGGCCTCACCTTCGCCAGCAAGGCGAATCCGTGTGCCGGTTTCAACACCCGCGGGAATGTTGACGGAAAGGGATTTCTCTTTCTCGACGCGACCTTGACCGTGGCAGGTGGTGCAGGGGTCTTTGATCGTCTGACCCATGCCCGAACAGGTTGGACACGTGCGTTCAACTGTGAAGAAACCCTGCTGCGCGCGCACCTTGCCCATGCCGGAACAGGTTGGGCAGGTTTGCGGCTCTGATCCGCCTTCTGCACCGGTCCCGTTACATGCGCCGCATCCAACAGCCGTTGGGACGGTGATGGTTTTCTGCATGCCAGAGAACGCATCTTCGAGGTTGATCCGCAGGTTATAGCGCAAGTCATTGCCGCGCTGTGCGGCACTGCGACGGCCCCCGCCGCCGCGACCGCCCATGAAATCGCCGAACAGATCGTCGAAGACGTCAGAAAAAGCGCTGCCAAAGTCGCCTTGGCCACCGCGTGGCCCGCCGCCGCCCATGCCGTTTTCAAAGGCAGCATGACCGTAACGGTCGTAAGCGGCTTTCTTGTTTTCGTCCTTCAGGACTTCGTAGGCCTCGTTGGCCTCTTTGAATTGTGCTTCGGCGTTGGGATTGTCGGCGTTGCGATCCGGGTGCAGCTCTTTCGCCTTTTGGCGGTAACCCTTCTTGATCGTCGCGGCGTCAGCACCTTTGGCGACGCCAAGCACTTCGTAATAATCACGTTTTGCCATGATGTGGTTCCCCCTTTGGGAAAGGAAAAGACCGGCCCGGGTTGCGGGCCGGTCAATTCACAGACGGCGTAACGCCTTAGTTGTCACGCTTGTTGTCGTCCAGATCTTCGAAATCCGCATCGAGGATTTCTTCATCGGCACCCGGCGTATCAGGCTCTGCTTCGCCTTCAGCTTCTTGCTGCGACTTATAGATCGCTTCACCCAGCTTCATGGCGGCTTCGGTCACGTTCTGGACGCCAGATTTGATCTTATCTGCGTTTTCAGTTTCCAGATCGTCCTTAAGCGCAGCAATCGCCAACTCAATCGCCTCGATCGTGGTTGGATCGACCTTATCGGCATGCTCTTCCATCGACTTTTCGGTCGAGTGGATCAGGCTTTCCGCTTGGTTCTTGGCATCCACCAACTCGCGACGGTCTTTATCTGCCTCAGCGTTTTCTTCGGCGTCTTTGACCATTGCTTCGATGTCCTCATCGGACAGACCACCAGAGGCCTGGATCGTGATCTTCTGCTCTTTGTTGGTGCCTTTGTCTTTGGCGCCAACTTCAACGATGCCGTTGGCGTCGATGTCAAAGGTCACTTCGATCTGTGGCATGCCGCGTGGTGCGGGCGGGATATCTTCAAGGTTGAACTGGCCCAACATTTTGTTGTCAGCGGCCATTTCACGCTCACCCTGGAAGACGCGCAATGTCACGGCGTTCTGGTTGTCTTCGGCGGTTGAGAAGACCTGAGACTTTTTCGTCGGGATCGTTGTGTTCCGGTCGATCAGGCGCGTGAACACACCACCAAGGGTTTCGATACCCAGCGACAAAGGTGTCACGTCCAGCAGAACCACGTCTTTGACGTCGCCTTGCAGAACACCGGCCTGAATGGCGGCACCCATTGCGACCACTTCGTCGGGGTTTACACCTTGGTGCGCTTCCTTGCCAAAGAACTTGGCAACTTCTTCCTTCACGCGTGGCATGCGTGTCATACCGCCAACCAACACGACTTCGTCGATGTCAGACGTGGACAGGCCCGCATCTTTGATCGCTTCTTTACAAGGCTTCAAGGATGCTTTGATCAGGTCACTGACCAGGCTTTCCAATTTCGCACGTGTCAGTTTCATGACCATGTGCAACGGCTGGCCGTTGGAGCCCATGGAAATAAACGGCTGGTTGATTTCAGTGCTGGAGGAAGACGACAGTTCGATCTTGGCCTTTTCCGCAGCTTCTTTCAGACGCTGCAACGCCATCTTGTCCTTGGTCAGATCGACAGAGTTCTCTTTTTTGAACTCATCCGCCAGGTAGTTGACGATGCGCATGTCAAAGTCTTCACCACCAAGGAACGTGTCACCGTTGGTAGATTTCACTTCGAACAGGCCGTCGTCGATTTCAAGGATCGTGACGTCAAATGTACCACCGCCAAGGTCATAGACCGCGATGGTTTTGCTGTCTTTCTTATCAAGGCCATAAGCCAATGCAGCCGCTGTCGGCTCGTTGATGATCCGCAGCACTTCGAGGCCCGCAATCTTACCGGCGTCTTTCGTCGCCTGACGCTGAGCATCGTTAAAGTAGGCAGGGACGGTGATAACCGCCTGTGTGACGTCTTCGCCAAGATAGCTTTCGGCGGTTTCTTTCATCTTGCCAAGAATGAAAGCAGAGATCTGGCTGGGGGAGTATTTCTCACCCTTGGCTTCGACCCATGCGTCGCCATTGCCGCCGTTGATGATTTCGAACGGCATGTTCTTTTTCTCTTTGGCAAGGTCCTTGTCGTCGAACCGACGACCGATCAGACGCTTGACCGCAAAGATTGTGTTTTCAGGGTTGGTCACAGCCTGGCGTTTCGCCGGCTGGCCCACAAGGCGCTCATCATCTGTGAACGCGACAATAGATGGCGTCGTGCGCGCACCTTCAGAGTTTTCTACAACACGTGGCTTTGCACCATCCATGATGGCGATACAGGAGTTCGTGGTTCCCAGGTCGATACCAATAACTTTGGCCATTTTTCAAATCCCTTACGTTAGGCGGTTTGAGCAGCGCGAACCCATCTGAGGCACCCGCGCCAGTTACATATATACAGCCCAGCGCCTTGGCCCTGTGCTGCGATCTTGGCGTATATAGGGATGCGTTATTCGGGCTGCAAGCGGCAGAACAGCTGCAAACCATGTAAAATAACGGATTTTCTTCAGTTAGGTTAAGGCACGCGCCTTACCTGCCCGCAAACCAGCTGACTGATACGTGCTGGCGGGCAAAAAATTCACCCATCAGGCCGATCATAATCAGCACAAGGGACAGGTAAATCGGATACTCCAGATTTGTAAACTGAGGGTTGTAATGCAAGAAAACGGCACCGCGCATCTGGTCGATGATGTGAAACAGAGGGTTCCAGTCGAACATGGCGATCATGGCGGCTGGAAGCGTGTTGACGACAAATAGCTTGCCTGACGCGATCATATTGATGCGGATGTAAAGCGGCTTGATCGTAGCAATAAACCGCGGAAACCATGGCTTGAGTGCCAGAAATATCATCCCTGCCGCACAGCCCGAAAACCACGCGAGTATGAGCAGACCAAGGGCCGCGATCGGATCATGTATGTGGACCGGTGTGAAAGCGATATGATAGATCACCAAAATCACAGTGAGCGTGATGATTTGCAAGTAAAGCGCTGACAACGCCGAGGCCAAAATCGCAACAATTGTGTTCATGGGTCTGTGCAACATCATCGGTGATGTCGGCCCCCCAGAACCCATCACAGCGTTCACGGCTTTGATATGCGTCAGATAAACAAAGATACCGGTCATGATGTAAAGCAGCATGTCCCCCCGGATAGGCGAACTGCGGAGCCCGAGGATCTGAAAGAAAATCCAAAAGGCAAAGATCATCGTCAAACCCTGCACCATATTCAGTGCCATCGACACAACGGCATTTCTGTGCCCGCTGCGCGCGCGGCGCACGATCGTATGATACGTCACCTCCAGCATGCCCAGCATACCTTCTGACGTGGTCGTGTGGATTGGGGATTGGAACATTTGCTTTCCAGATCTTACGTAACAGGCGACATGTCGTTGTAACACGATAACCTTGCTGATCACTTGACGAAACACCATAAACAGCCTGATCAGGGCATTTTGATGACAGGTAGTATTGTATGGACTTTGAAAAATTAACGCAGGTCATGCGCACATTGGCACTACAGGCCGGCGACAAAATCATGGAAATCTACGCGGCTGACGACTTTGAGGTACGCTCAAAAAGTGACGAAAGCCCCGTGACTGTGGCGGATGAGGCCGCCGATGCGATCATCAGCGCCGGCCTGCGCGCCGCTTTCCCTGACATCGCACTCGTGACCGAGGAACAAGCCGCATCGCACGGCCAGTCGGTCAGCACCTTCCTGATCGTCGATCCGCTTGATGGCACCAAGGAGTTCATCAAAAGGCGCGGTGATTTCACCGTGAACATTGCCTATGTCGCAGATGGCGTGCCAGTGCGCGGGATCGTTTATGCCCCAGCCAAGGATCGTCTTTTCTATACCCAAGCAGATGGCACCGCGGTTGAGGAAACAGCGCCCTTTGCCAAGGACCATGCCGGTGCGACAACACCGATCAACGTGTCTTCGCCCGATAACGCGGCACTGCTTGTCGTCGCGTCCAAGTCACACCGTGATCAGGCGACAGACGACTACATCAGCAAATACGCAACCGCCGATATGAAAAGCGCAGGCTCGTCACTCAAATTCTGCCTTGTCGCCACAGGCGAGGCCGATCTTTACCCCCGTCTTGGCCGCACGATGGAGTGGGATACGGCTGCGGGTCATGCCGTGCTGAAAGGGGCCGGTGGTGAGGTCGTTCGTTTCGATGATCATACACCGCTTGGCTACGGCAAGCCGGGATTTGAGAACCCCTTTTTCATCGCCTACGCACCCGGTGTGACGCTGGAGAAACCATAATGTCCGTCCTGATCGTGATCCCTGCGCGGTATGCCTCTACCCGGTATCCGGGCAAGCCATTGGTTGAATTGCGCGGCGCAGGGGGCGAGGCCAAAAGCCTGATCCGCCGCTCGTGGGATGCCGCCCGCGAGGTCAATGGCATCGACAAGGTTGTCGTGGCGACAGATGACGCGCGGATCGCTGATGCATCAAAGGCATTCGGGGCCGAGGTCGTGATGACGGCGACTACTTGCCAAAACGGCACTGAACGCTGTGCTGAGACGCTGACACATCTGGGTGAAGGCTATGACATCGTGGTGAATTTGCAGGGGGATGCGCCGCTCACCCCTGCATGGTTCATCGAGGACTTGGTGCAAGGGCTGCGGGACAATCCAAACGCTGATGTTGCCACCCCGGTTTTGCGCACCGAAGGCCGCGCTTTGAACGGGCTTTTGCAGGACCGCCGCGAGGGCCGTGTTGGGGGTACTACTGCCGTCTTTGGGGCAGACAACAACGCGCTGTATTTTTCAAAAGAAGTGATTCCCTTCACGGGGCGGACCTATGGCGACGCGGATGAGACCCCGGTTTTCCATCATGTCGGTGTCTATGCATACAGACCAAGCGCGCTTGCGGCCTATACAGGTTGGCCTGCGGGTCCATTGGAACAGCTGGAAGGGCTGGAACAGTTGCGATTCCTTGAACGTGGTGTACCGATGCTCTGTGTTGAGGTTGCAGCCAAAGGTCGCCAGTTCTGGGAGCTGAACAACCCGCAGGATGTGCCGCGGATTGAGGCGATGCTAAAGGAAATGGGACATAATTAGGCAAAACTCTGGCAGGTAGGGTATACCTCCACATCAATTGTATTTGTTTTGTCTTATTGTAGCCGTGTTAGCGAAATACTTTGCACCGGTAGTTTAGAATGAAGGGTGATTTGATGAACAGAAAAGTCTCTAAGGCGATTTTTCCCGTGGCTGGACTGGGAACACGGTTCCTGCCTGCAACAAAGTCGGTCCCAAAAGAAATCATGACGCTCGTGGATCGCCCGTTGATCCAATACGCCATTGACGAAGCGCGGGCCGCTGGCATCGAAGATTTTATCTTTGTCACCTCGCGTGGAAAATCCGCGCTTGAGGATTATTTTGATCTGGCGCCTGATCTGGAAGCATCGCTTGAAAAAGCAGGCAAGACAGAGCTGCTCGAAGTCCTGCGCAATACAAACATGGACAGCGGTACAATTGCATACCTGCGCCAGCACAAAGCACTGGGCCTTGGTCATGCGGTGTCCTGTGCAAGCAAGTTGATCGGGGATGAGGCCTTTGCCGTTATTCTGACCGACGACGTGATTGCAGGCGAAAAGCCATGCTTGCAGCAGATGATCGAAGCCTATCAGGAAACCGGTGGTGCGATGGTTGCCACGATGGAAGTGTCGCCTGAACAGACGTCGTCTTATGGTGTCTTGGACATCGCCGACCAGAATGGCCCTATCGTGAAAGCCAAGGGCATGGTTGAAAAGCCTGCCGCCGGAACGGCTCCATCAAATCTTGCTGTGATCGGCCGTTATATTCTGACGCCGCAGGTGCTGGCCAATCTGGAAACTGTTGGTCGTGGTGCTGGTGGTGAAATTCAGCTGACGGATGCGATTGCGGAAGAAATCCGTGCTGGTCGCGATGTGTTCGGTTATCGCTTTGATGGCCAGCGCTATGATTGCGGCTCCAAGGCTGGCTTCCTGCAAGCGACTGTCGCCTTCGCATTGGCACGTGACGAATTGCGTGACGAGTTTGCGGAATTCCTGACGCAGATGCACGCGGTGCAGCAGGCGGCGCAGTAAAGGCCGACCGATATGGCAGTATCCGAGCGCCCATGGCGCAAAGGGCTTTGGCATGCTTACCGTCTGCGTTGGAAACGCAGGCGGTTTTTGTTTCGGATATGGCGCAAACGGCATCAGATTGCCCCAAGGGTGGACCGCACAGATCAGATCACTTCGGACGCGATTCTGGCCTTTGCCACGGTCCGAAATGAGATTGTCCGGCTGCCTCACTTCCTTTCGCATTACCGCAAACTTGGCGTGGATCACTTCCTTTTTGTCGATAACGGTAGCGACGATGGCACTGCTGAATATCTGGCCGCGCAGTCAGACGTTTCCCTCTGGCACACAACGCATAGCTACCGTTTGGCGCGTTTTGGGATGGACTGGCTGGGATGGCTGCAATGGCAGCATGGGCATAAACACTGGTGCCTGACAGTGGATGCGGATGAGTTATTGATCTACCCCACCCATGAGGCCCGCGACCTAAAGGCGTTGACCGGGTGGCTGGACGATCAGGGGCATGCATCATTCGGGGCGATGCTGCTGGACCTTTATCCCAAAGGGCCATTGGGTGATGTTGCCTATGATCCGGGCGACGACCCGACCAAGACGCTGGCGTGGTTCGATGCGGGCAACTACCGCGACCAGTTGCATGATTATTACGGCAACCTGTGGATTCAGGGGGGCGTGCGCGAACGGGTCTTTTTCGCCGATGAACCTGCGCGCGCGCCGACACTGAACAAAACACCTTTGGTGCGCTGGTCGCGGCGTTACGCTTATGTCAGCTCAACCCATCAAATCCTGCCAACGCGCTTGCATGATGTGTTTGACTTTGCGGGTGATAGCCGGGTCAGCGGCGTGCTGCTTCACACAAAGTTCCTGCCCATCGTTGCCGCGAAATCGGCGGAAGAGTTGCAGCGCGGTCAGCATTTTCAGAACACGGCGCTCTACACCGACTATCACAAACAATTAACCCAAAACCCTGATCTTTGGCATAAAGGATCGCAACGTTACGAAGGCGATGCGCAACTGGTTGCGTTAGGACTGATGTCAAAAGGGCGTTGGGTCTGATATGCAGTGCAGAAATCGTCGGCATAGGTAAAGCAACGCCTTGGGTATTTGGACATCATATCGGCTGCGATTGCAGCGCAAGCGGTGGCGCGCGCGCGCCCTGCGTAAGGGTCGCGAGTTGCAGGTGGTCTCCGACCGCACGCAAGACATTGCGCCTGATGATATCTTGCTGTTCTGCACCTTTCGGAACGAAGATGTGCGGTTGCCGTTTTTCCTTGATTACTACCGCAAGCTTGGCATCAACCACTTTCTGTTGGTCGACAATGACAGCAGCGATGCAGGGCGTGCATATGTATTGGACCAACCCGATGTCTCACTCTGGAGCACAAAGGCCGCTTACGGTGAGGCCCGCTATGGCGTGGATTGGCTGACGTATCTGCAAGGTAAATATGCGGATGGGCATTGGGCGCTGACCGTCGATGTGGATGAGTTCTTTGTCTACCCGTTCTGCGATACCCGCCCGATCCGGGCGCTGGCGGATTGGTTGGATGCGTCCGGCGCACGATCGTTTGGCGCGATGTTGTTGGATATGTATCCCAAAGGGCCGGTGGGGCAGACCCACTATGCACGCGGTGATGACCCGTTTGAGGTGGCCAATTGGTTCGATTCCGGCAACTACATCATGACCAAGAACAAGCTGCTGAAAAACCTGTGGATCCAAGGTGGACCACGCGCGCGCAGTTTCTTTGCCAGCAAGCCCAAGCAAGCGCCCGCGCTGAACAAAATTCCCTTTGTGAAATGGCGCAAACCTTATGCCTACGTCAGTTCTACCCATATGATGCTGCCGCGCGGGCTGAACCTTGTTTACGATCAGCAAGGTGGCGAAAAGACCTCGGGCATTTTGCTACATGCGAAGTTTCTGAACACATTTGCCGACCGCGCAACCGAAGAAGCCCAGCGGGCAGAGCATTATCGCGCGGGGCGCGAATACAAGACCTATGCTGAACGCCATGGCACCGACCCTGATTTGTGGTGCCAATGGAGCGAGCAATACATCAACTGGCGCCAGCTTGAAATTCTGGGTCTGATGTCCAAGGGGAATTGGGCATGACGCTGGGTGTCATCATGTTAGTACACACCGGGTTTGACCGGGCCGAACAGATGGTGCGGCATTGGTCGGACGCGGGTTGTCCGGTTGTGGTGCATGTCGATAGCAATGTGCCGGCGGCCAGCTATAACACGTTTTCCGCAGCTTTGGCTGATCTTGCCGATGTCCGCTTTTGCGCGCGGCATCGTTGCGAATGGGGCACCTGGGGCATGGTAGCGGCATCACAAGAAGCAGCAACGCTATTGCTGGAAGAATTTCCAGACGCGCAGCATGTATATCTGGCGTCTGGGTCCTGCCTGCCTTTGCGCCCTGTTGCTGAGTTGCGTGCCTATCTTGACGCACATCCCGATACGGATTTCATCGAAAGTGCGACCACGGCAGATGTCCCCTGGACCGTTGGTGGGCTTGATCGCGAACGCTTTACCTTACGGTTTCCTTTTGCATGGAAAAAGCACCGACGCCTGTTCGATCAATTTGTGAAACTTCAGCAGTTGATCGGTTACCGCCGCACAATCCCCGAAGGCATCGTGCCGCATATGGGATCGCAATGGTGGTGCCTGACCCGGCAAACGCTGGACGCGATCCTTCAGGACCCTAAGCGTGGGGTTTATGACCGCTATTTCAGGCAGGTCTGGATCCCTGACGAAAGCTATTACCAGACGTTGACGCGACTGCATGCACGTCAGGTTGAAAGCAGGTCGTTGACACTGGCAAAGTTCGACTATCAGGGCAAACCGCATATCTTTTTCAATGATCACCTGGAGCTTTTGCAACGCTCCAAAAGCTTTGTGGCGCGCAAAATTTGGCACAATGCTGATCTGTTGTATCAAACCTTCCCGCTACCACATGATGCGGCGCGCGCTGCCGAGGAACCAAACTCGGGCGCTGTAGACCGCGTGTTTTCACATGCCGTAGACCGGCGCACACGCGGGCGACCGGGTCTTTATATGCAAAGCCGGTTTCCAAGTGTGGACCGCCAAAACGGAATTGCCGCAGCCCCTTATGCAGTGTTGCAAGGGCTTGATGATGTCTTTCCCGATTTTCAGGCGTGGCTGACCAAACAGACGGGTGCGCAGGTGCACGGGCATCTGTTTGCAAAAGACCGCGCGCATTTTGCGGATGAAAGCGAGATTTATCGCGGCGGGCTGTCAGATAACGCGCGGTTGCGCGACTACAACGGCAAGATGTTCCTGGCCAACCTGATCTGGAATGGTCGCGACGACCATCACTGTTTTCAATTCGGACCGGCAGATACGCAAAAGGTTCGATGGACCTTGGCCAAAGACACCAATGCAAGTATTTGGGTCGTGTCCGGTGCGTGGTCGATCCCATTATTTGCATCAGGACGATCCGCAAGCGATGTCAGGGCCGAGGCCGCGCGCCTGCAACGGATCGAGGACAAGTTTCTGAAAGTATTGCGTGCGCCCGATGCCCATGCGCGGATCAAGATCATGACGCTGGCAGACTTTATCGAAGCTCCGATGGATGTGCTGCAAGCCATTATTGATGATATCGCCGGGCATCGTGGGAATGCATTGAAAGAGGTCCCGAAGATGCCGGATTTGACCGGGTTGCCAGACTTTTTGCAGGACCTGAAGAACCAAGGCATGCATCCTTTCCTGACAGGTGACATCACGATCGGCAACACCCGACCCGCCAACGGCGAACCCCGTCGCAAACCCTATGTGATCAGTGCTGAATGAGTAAGTTTGACTACTTCATCCTGCTGGCAGAAATGCGGACCGGGTCCAATCTGCTTGAAGCGAACATCAACATGCTTGATGGCGTCAGCTGTCACGGCGAAGCATTTAACCCGTCATTCGTGGCCTACCCCAAGATTGACGCATTGCTGGGTTTTGACCGTGAAACGCGCGAAAAAGACCCGCTCGCCTTGCTGGGTAAGATCAAAGAAAGCGATACGCTCGCTGGTTTCCGGTTTTTCCATGATCACGATCCGCGCGTGCTGAATGCCTGCGTTGATGATCCGCGTTGTGCCAAGATCATCCTGACCCGGAACCCGCTGGACAGTTTTGTCAGCTGGAAGATCGCGCAGGCGACAGGGCAGTGGAAACTGACCAATGCGACCCACTCCAAGTCCATTTCCATCGACTTTAAGCCTGCCGATTTCGAGGCGCATCTGGAGGCGATCCAAGCGTTTCAGGTCCGCATCCAGCATGCATTGCAGATTAGCGGCCAAACAGCGTTTTACATCAGTTATGATGATCTGCGTGACGTTGACGTTCTGAACGGGTTGGCGCAGTTTCTGGGCACGCCTGCCCGGCTGTCGAACATCAACAAAAGGCTGAAAAAGCAAAACCCTGACCCGTTGGATCAAAAGGTCAGCAACTTTGATGAGATGAAAGAGGCACTGGCGCGTATGGATCGGTTTGATCTGGGGCGTACCCCGCATTTTGAACCAAACCGTGGCCCCGCCATTCCCACCTATGTGGCAGCACCCCAGTCTGGTCTGTTGTACATGCCGTTGCGGTCCGGCCCGGATAGGGCCGTCCGGCAGTGGCTGGCCGCCGTTGATGGTGCCGCAACAGACGCATTGATTGAAAAGTTTTCGCAAAAGTCGCTGCGTCAGTGGCAAGAAACACATGCAGCGCATCGCAGTTTCACCGTCCTGCGGCATCCACTGGCCCGCGCGCATGCTGCCTTTTGCGACCGTATTCTGCTGGATGGTCCGCGCAGCCTGCCGGAAATCCGCGCCAATCTGATCCGTGTCCATAAGCTTAAGATACCGCCGGCCGCCCCGGACTTGGGCGATCTGAACAGCTATTCCGACAAAGATCATCACCGTGCTTTTTTGGGTTTCCTTAAGTTCCTGAAAACCAACCTCGCAGGCCAAACCAGCATACGGGTCGATCCATCATGGGCAAGCCAGCTGACGCTATTGCAGGGCATGGCGCAGTTTGCGGTTCCCGACATGGTGCTGCGCGAAGATCGGTTGGCCGATGATCTGGCGCATCTTGCTGTCACACTGGATATTGAAAATCCACCGGCGCTGGGCGATACGGCGCATCGCTGGCAGCCACGCCTGCAATCCATCCATGATGCGTCACTCGAACAGGCTGCGCGCGATGCTTATGGGCGCGACTATGCAGCGTTCAGTTTTGGGGATTGGGCCTAGGCCGCCTGCGAAGCCTCAACCTCTGTCAGGATTGTGTGCAGTGTGCTTGCATTGCTATTAGCGCGTAGCTTTCCGCAGATCGCCTTGTCCCGCAAGGTGCGCGACACCAGCGCCAGTGCTTTAAGGTGGTCAACGCCAGCATTTTCCGGAGCGATTAGCGCAAACACCAAATCAACGGGTTGCCGGTCAATAGCATCAAAGTTCAGTGGTTTTTCGAGACGCAGAAACAGGCCAAAGACCTTGTCTGCCTCTCGCAGTCGTGCGTGAGGCAGTGCGATGCCTTGGCCAACACCGGTTGGGCCCAAACCCTCGCGTTCGACCAAGGCATCAATCACTGTGGTCGCGTCCAAGCCATAGCTGACCTCGGCAAGTTCACCAAGGTCATGGAAAAGGCGCTTCTTGCTGGTGCAAGAAGAAATCGACTTTACCGCATCCGTTTTCAGAATGGTGCCAAGTTGCATGAAACACGTCTCTCAGTTGATTGTCTGGTCTAACCCGATGTGCGTGGGTCGATCCAGCCGATGTTTCCGTCGTCACGTCGGTAGACGACGTTTACTCCATTATGTTTCTCGTTCCGGAAAACCAAAACCGGAGCGCTCGCAATTTCCATCTGCATGACAGCCTCGCCAACAGACAAAGACGGTATCTTCGTTTCCATCTCAGCGACGATCATGCCGGTCACTGAATCTTGTTCAGCGTCGTCTAACTCGTCCCTTGATTCGAGGATATATGACCCCGCGTCTGAAAGTTCAACAGGCTGTGAACGCTCTTTATGGTGGTCTTTCAGGCGCCGTTTGTAGCGGCGCAACTGCTTGTCCATTTTCTCGGAACTTGCGTCAAACGCTGCATATATTTCGGTCGCTTTGCCAGTGGCTTGCGCGTTCAGACCCGTGGAAAGATGCACAACGGACTCGCAGACATATTCATGCGCCGACTTGGAAAAAACCACATAAGCTTCGGTCGGTCGCCCGGCATATTTGCTCAGGATTTCTTCCAACTCAGTCTTCACATGAGTTTGCAGGGCTGCACCAATGTCGATTTGCTTTCCGCTGATCTGGTAACGCATCGTTTCTCCTTTAGTAGGTTATGAGGTCGCGCGGTTCATGCCCGAAATGCGGGAAAAACGGCGTAACATCATATGAGTGGATCACGATAACATCCCGATTTTGTTAAGCTTATCCGCATGGACCGGCGGTATGCCAGTGACGACGCGGGGAAAGTAATCGGGTCTATCATCCTCAACATTTGGCGATGAAACCCGGGGTGTTGTCAATGATGCATGGCCACCGAGGCGAAAAGAATCAGTTCACGCGGAAGTTGCTGCCCAGATAAACGCGGCGCACGTTCTCATCTTGGATGACTTCGCTTGTGGTCCCGCTCATCAGAACTTTGCCGTCGTGCAGGATATAGGCGCGATCCACGATTTGCAGCGTTTCCTGCACGTTATGATCTGTGATCAGCACGCCGATGCCGCGGTTTTTCAGATCGGCCACCAGATGCCGGATTTCACCCACGGCAATCGGGTCAACCCCTGCAAAGGGTTCATCCAGCAGCACGTATTTCGGCCCTGCGGCAAGACAGCGCGCAATCTCAACCCGGCGTCGTTCACCCCCCGAAAGGGCCAAGGCCGAGGCCCGCCGCAGATGTTCAATGGAAAATTCCGAAAGCAGTTCTTCAAGCCGTTCCCGGCGGCGGTGCCGGTTGGATACGTTGATTTCGAGGATCGACATGATGTTGTCTTCCACAGACATGCCGCGAAAGATCGACATTTCCTGTGGCAGATACCCGATGCCCATCTGCGCTCGGCGGTACATGGGCAATGTCGTCACCTCGCGCCCGTCGATAATGACCCGCCCGCCTTCGGGTGTGACAAGACCTGCGATGGAATAAAAGCATGTTGTTTTGCCCGACCCGTTCGGGCCCAGCAATGCCACAACCTCACCTCGTCCAAGGTCGATGCTAACATCGCGGATAACGGGGCGTTTGCGATAGCTTTTGCGCAGATTGACGATTTTCAGGCCGACATCGCCATCTTGGACTGAAAGTTGCGGGCTATCCTGCATCAGTTTTCACCTTGTTGCAGAACGGTGCGCACACGTCCATCCATGGTGGCTGTGCCATCAGCGACATTAATGGTCATCTGCCCCGCCGAGATTGCGCTGGGCCCTTGGGTCAAAAGAACGTCACCGGCCAGCACCAACAAACCGGTCGTGATGTCATAGTCGGCCTGCTGTGCTTCTGCGGCTTCGTCCGCGGTCACAAAGGTGACCCCGCCCGTCGCGATCAGGCGGGCGATTTGTGATGTGTCGGTGCCATAGATGACTTCAACCCGACCGGCCGTCAGGCGCAAGTCGCCTTGCCCGATGATCACATTGCCGTCGAATACGGCTTTGCCGGTTTCTTGATCAACCGCAAGACTGTCTGCCGTGACCTCAATCGCGGCGGCCGTATCAACCGTGATACCACCCAGATCAATGTTGGTTTGCGCATGCGCCATCCCCGCTGTCGCGACAATGAGGGACGCGCAAAGTGCAATCTGTCTTAGCATCGGTGCCTTATCCTTCGTCACGGGGCTTGGGGGATGTATAGCAGGCGGACCCCGTCGGTGAACAGCATCTCCTGCGCCGTACCTTCGGATGCAACCAGAAATGTCACTTTGCCTGCGGTCAATTGCCCAAAGGGCGCGCGGACTTCCAGCAATCCATCCGATGTGACCACCCCGGTGTCCAGCGCGGCAATCAAGCCGTTTGTTTCCATCTCATACCCGTCTGAGGTTTCAAGCCGGGCCAACCCCAAAAACCGGGCGACGCGGGCACGGCCATCGACTTCGCCTGTTGTCGCGGTGATTTCGACGTGGCTGCCGTTTGCATTGTCCATACGCATGCGCATGTCGTCGATGCTGACAGTGTCGGGCTGGGCTGTGTCGGGGCGCGCGGTTTTGGCTGAGATGACAATGATCGCGCCTTCGTCGGTCACCCCGGAAAACTCTGGCGCGGACACACGTTGTTCGCGCGCGATGGCCTCGACCTCTTCCAAGACGATTTCGGAAGGTTCCGTGGTGGATCGCGCAAACAGAAACAGCGTTGACAAAAGCGCCAATGCGCAGAGTGGCAGAATAATCTTTGCCCAGCCAACAATCTGGGAATGTAGATTATCCGCCACAGCCACGGCTAGACGATCCCGGCGCGCAGGCAGTCGTGGATATGAAGGAACCCTGCGACTTGTCCGGGACCTTTGGGATCAACGGCGAACAGGCATGTGATCTTGCGGTCGTTCATCAGCGCGACCGCTTCTTCCGCCAAAGCTTCGGGGCCAACGGTCGCCGGGCTTGCGGTCATCACCTCTTGTGCGGTGTGGTCCAAAAGGCCGCTCATGTGGCGGCGCAAATCGCCATCGGTGACGATACCGATCAGGCGCGCGTTGTCATCAATCACACCCACAACGCCAAAGCCTTTTTGGCTGATGACCAAAAGTGTGTCGCTCATCGGTGTGTCTGCGGGCACCAGTGGGACAGCATCTGCGGTGTGCATCAGGTCGGATACCTTGGACAATTGCGCGCCCAGCTTGCCGCCGGGGTGAAAATCACGAAAGTTTTCGGGTGTGAAATCGCGGTGCTCCATCAGGGCGACGGCCAGGGCATCGCCCAGCGCGAGCGTCATCGTCGTTGATGTCGTGGGCACAACCCCAGTGCCGCAAGCTTCCCCCAGACTAGGCAGTACGATGGCGACATCGGCGCGGGTCAAAAGCGTGCTTTTTGGTTTGCTGGCAACGCCGATCATGGGGATACCAAAGCGGCGGGTATAGGCAACCAAATCGGCCAGTTCCGGGGTTTCGCCCGAATTGGACAGGACCAGTACAACGTCACCGCGCGTCATCATGCCAAGATCACCGTGGGAAGCCTCGGCCGGGTGCACGAAATGCGCAGGTGTGCCGGTGCTGGCGAAGGTCGCAGCGATTTTGCGCGCGATATGCCCAGACTTTCCCATGCCCGAAACGATGACGCGGCCCTTTGCGTTCAGTAAAAGCTCCACCGCTTGTGCGAAGCTTTCGCCAAGCCCGGCGGATAAAGCGGTAAGTGCTTCGGCTTCTTGTGTGATGACCCGTTGGGCGGTGCCCAGAAATTTTGCGTGATCAACCATCAGTGCGAAAAGATGTCTGAATCAGGCCAGCCTGCCAGATCAAGCTTGGCGCGGGTTGGCAGGAAATCAAAGCAGGACTGGGCAATCGCAGTCCGATCTTCGCGGGCGAGAAGCACATCAAACTTTTCCTTTAGCTGGTGCAGATACAAGACATCAGATGCTGCATAATCCAACTGCGCTTCGGTCAGCTCAGGCGACCCCCAATCGCTTTGCTGTTGGTGCTTTGAAATGTCGATGCCCGCCATGTCCTGCAACAAGATCTTTAATCCGTGCCGATCCGTATAGGTTCGCACCAGCTTTGAGGCGATTTTGGTACAGTATGCCGGTGCGGTCAGCGCACCGAACGCGTTCAAAAGGGCGGCGATATCAAAGCGGCCAAAGTGAAACAGCTTCAGGACGTTGGGGTCTTGAAGCATTGCGCAAAGGTTCGGTGCCTCTGTCTGTCCTGGTGTCACTTGCACAAGATGGCAATCGCCATCGCCGCCTGACATCTGGATCAGGCAAAGCCGGTCCCGATGCGGGTTCAGCCCCATTGTTTCGCAGTCAATCGCGACAACCGGCCCAAGGTCGAGCCCATCTGGCAGATCATTCTTGTAGAGGTGATTGGCCATGTGCCGCCCTTTTGTTGTGCTGTCGTGCCTATGTCAGATACGGCTTGTCGGGGCGATCCTCAAGTGGCTCAGGCGAAACGTGCCATATCGGGTCCCGCTTTCAGGTTTGTTGTGGCGTTGGCAACTAACCAAGAGGTGAATTCATGCGCGGGCATTGGTTTGCCAAATCCATAGCCTTGCCCAACACAACAACCGCGGTCGTTGAGGTGTGCGGCCTGCGCGCTTTCCTCAACGCCTTCAGCGACGACATGCAATCCAAGTTCGGTGGCAAGCGCAAGAATGGCCCGGATCACACTGTCGGCGGCCTGATCGGGCAAGGGCGTGATCAATGATCGGTCCAGTTTAATCCCCGCCAGTGGAAGTTGCGTCAGCTTGGACAGTGAGGCGTAACCTGTGCCGAAATCATCCAGTTCCAATGCGATGCCGCAGTCGGCCAGACTATCAATGTTGATTGCGGCAATATCGTCTTTGCCGTTGATCAGGGTGGTTTCAAGCACTTCGACAATCACCTGATCGGCCGCGAGACCGGACCGCTGCAGAGAAAGCAAAAAACGCTCAACCAGATGAGGGTCCGCGATCGTATCGGGTGCTGCGTTAAGTGAGATGGACGGCCGCCACACCTCGGACAATTGCCATTGCCATGCTTGATCCATTGCCGATTTCCAAATCGCATGATCAAGATCCACCATAAGCCCGGCCCGTTCGGCGGCCGGTAGAAAAACATCCGGCGTCAACAGACCGCGTGTCGGATGCCGCCATCGCGCCAGCACCTCCGCCCCATGCAATCGCCCGTCCGATAGTCGGACCTGCGGCTGAAACCAAGGTTCGATTTCGCCGTTTTCGATGGCATCCCGCAGATCAAGTTGCAGCTTTTGCATCATGCCCAGATCGTCACGCAGATCTTGGGTAAAGGCTTGCGCTTTGTTGCCGCCTTGGTTTTTGGCAACCTGTAACGCGATTTCGGCATCGGCAAGAATGTCCATCGGCTCTCTGACGTCATCGCCGATTTCGATATGCCCGATGCTTGCGTTAACGGGAATGCGGCGGCCCCCAATATCGAAAGGGTCTTCGAAGAGCGCCATGATACGTTCAAGCAGAAAGCGTATCGGCTCACCTGAAACCAGAACGAACTCATCGCCACCGACATGGGCCACGATGTTTTCATGATCAACGCAGTTTTGAAGCCCGCGGCTGACGGCAACCAACAGCGCATCCCCGGTGTGATGACCGATCATATCGTTTACAGATTTGAAGTCATCGAGGCCGACCAGCAGCAGGCTCCAATCACTTGCCCGACTGTTTGCGACAGCTTCCGCAAGGGTTTCTGTCAGATATGCCCGGTTTGGAAGCCCCGTCAGTTGATCGTGTTTCACCATATGTTCAAGCTGGATGTTCATCTGCTTCAGCTTGGTCTGCGACCTGCGCAATTCGCTGGTGTTGCGTTGCAAATCACGGATACTGGACTTCACCGACCTTTGGGCGGGCAAGAAGATGAAAATGGCCTCTGCCAACAAAACCAAAGCAGACGCCGCCAGCATTGCGCGTTGAACCACTGTGAAATAAGCCGCCTCAGCCTCACCCAGATTGACGATAAGTGTTGTGGTTTCCAACAAGTCATCATGCAAACGACCCGCCCCGTAAAGCAATTGAAGCCGGGCTTGCAGATCTTCGCGTACCTCCGGCGGACCGGTCGCAAACCGCTTGGCCAGTGTCACAAATTCGCGGACTGTTTGATAAAGCGGTGCATCACCACGCAGGAAATGGTCATTTAGATCCGCAGAGCGAAGCCATGAAGACATCAAGACACTATGCAGGTTTTCAAATTGCGCTATGGATTTTTCAAATCTCGAAAAATTGGGTGATGTTTCACCCATCAGCCGATATGATTCTTGCACGATATCCTGTGCAATCAGGACCTGCGCGGTGCTGTGTTTGACACCCTCTGCCGCCATCAGGCCGCGGTCGACGACGACGCGGTTCAACACATACGTCATAACCATCAGGCAAAGCACGACGATAAGCGCAAAGTAATAGTGCACCCACAGCCGCTCAGGCTTGCGCAGGGCAATGCTATCGAAAGCGCGTTTTGCCTGAGCTTGGACAGTGGGCATTTATTCATCCTGCAAAAAGTATTGCGGGAGTATGACCACTTATTACTTAAGGGAGCGTTGCGTTAAGACGAATAAAATTGGCCCTAACTGATTTCAAACCGTTTACGCACCCGGTCCACCATCGTTCCATCGCGCAGCGGCACGTCCTTCAATCGGTCATAATCGACAAATCCCAGACCGCCATAATATTGCAGCCCTGATCGGTTATCGGCCCGAATGGTGGCGTCGATTGTCTTGACCCCGGCGCGCTGCGCCGTCTGCACTGTCGCTGCGAACAGATGCCGCCCGATCCCTTTACCGGTTGCATTCACATCAACGAAACTGGCGATGATCGCCCATCCTTTTGGGAAGTCATCGCCTTCAATTCTGGGCCAACCAAGCCACTGAAACCCCTGTACGGTGCCGTCAATTTCGGCCACCTGACAACTGATCAGCGCTGGTGGGTCAATGTAATGCGAGATCATGCCGCTTTCATCGAATGGCGTTTGATGGGCGGTTGTGCCGCCCACCGCAATGATTTCATTAAGCAGTTTTGTCATGTCTTGCGCATCGCCGTGCACGGCCTGTCGGATGATCATAGCGCTGCCGCCAACCTTTCATAAAGTGCTGTATAGTCGTCGCGTACCACCACGGGTGGGCGCAGTTTGATTTGCAAACTACGCGTCAACCTTGGGTCTTGCTTGCCAAAGAATTTGTCTGCTTCCGCCTTGGTAAAACCCGCGATCTGGATCGCTTCAAGCCATGCGGAAAGCTTATCGGCCTTCTTGATCTGCCTTTTGACAGCAACAGGGATTTGGGCGGGCAGTCCGAACCGCAGATGGATCGCCGCAGTCAAACGGTCGTCCAATTCGCCATAGCCCGGCCCGACGGCGGCCTTCACCGGGCTGATCATGTCGCCAATCACGTATTCAGGGGCATCATGCAAAAGGGCCGCTAACTGCCATTTGACGGGGGCCTTGGGCTGTTGGCGCATGAAAATCTCGGTCACCAGAAGCGAGTGTTCGGCCACGGAATAGGCGAAGTCACCTTTGGTTTGTCCGTTCCAGCGCGCCACAAAGGCTAGCCCATGGGCAATATCTTCAACTTCGATATCCACAGGCGTGGGATCAAGCAGGTCGAGCCTGCGCCCCGATAGCATCCGCTGCCATGCTCTAGGTTGTGCTTTGGGCATCATCGCTCCGAAATTGGCGGTCCTGAAAGACATAGATCGCTGCGTGTGGATCGTAAACCGGGTCTGCGCCGCCGCCGTCCACACTTGGTTAAACCTTCGTCGGTAACGGTGCTTGTACATTGAATAGATAGTCCCCTTACCCTGCGCGACATTGCTGCCATTGTCGCAAGCAGAAAGCCCT
Source organism: Yoonia sp. F2084L (assembly GCF_023015625.1). Taxonomy (GTDB): domain Bacteria; phylum Pseudomonadota; class Alphaproteobacteria; order Rhodobacterales; family Rhodobacteraceae; genus Yoonia. Next base: position 46,411 of record NZ_JALKAH010000007.1, on the reverse strand, counting down.
GCTATCAGCCACGCAAATGTATCAACCGCGCGCCAGGAGGCAGCAATGAAAGATTACATCGTCAAGGACATCGCCCTTGCCCAGTTTGGCCGCAAAGAGCTGGACATCGCTGAAACTGAAATGCCGGGCCTGATGGCGCTGCGTGAAGAATTTGGCACCAAGAAGCCGTTGAAAGGTGCGCGGATCGTTGGTTCGTTGCACATGACCATTCAGACTGCTGTGCTGATTGAAACGCTCGTCGAGCTTGGTGCGGACGTGCGCTGGGCGTCTTGCAACATCTTTTCGACGCAAGACCACGCCGCCGCGGCAATTGCCGAAGGCGGCACGCCCGTATTCGCAATCAAAGGGCAATCTTTGGAAGAGCATTGGGATTACCTGGATAAATCCTTCATGTTCCCAGAAGGCGCGAACATGATCCTCGACGATGGTGGGGATGCGACACTGTACATCCTGCTGGGTGCCCGTGCCGAAGCTGGCGAAGAGATTATTCCGGTGCCCGGATCCGAAGAAGAAGTCGCGATCAAAGCGCAGATCCTGAAGCGTATGGCGGCCAGCCCCGGCTGGTTCACCAAAACACGCGACGCGATCAAAGGTGTGTCCGAAGAGACAACAACCGGTGTGCATCGCCTCTATGATCTGCACAAGAACGGCCAGCTGCCGTTCCCTGCGATCAACGTGAACGACAGTGTCACCAAGTCGAAGTTCGACAACAAATACGGCTGTAAAGAATCGCTCGTCGATGGCATCCGCCGTGCGACGGATACGATGATGGCCGGTAAAGTTGCTGTTGTGTGTGGTTACGGTGATGTGGGCAAAGGTTCTGCCGCGTCTTTGGCCGGTGCGGGTGCGCGTGTGAAGGTGACCGAAGTTGACCCGATTTGCGCGTTGCAGGCCGCGATGGACGGCTTTGAGGTTGTTGTGCTTGAGGATGTACTGGATTCGGCTGACATTTTCATCACCACAACAGGCAACAAGGACGTGATCCGCATCGAGCATATGCGCGAGATGAAGGACATGGCGATTGTTGGCAACATCGGCCACTTCGACAATGAAATTCAGGTGGCCGCGCTAAAGAACCACAAGTGGACCAACATCAAGGAGCAGGTCGACATGATCGAGATGCCATCTGGCAACCGCTTGATCCTGCTGTCAGAGGGTCGTCTGCTGAACCTTGGCAACGCCACCGGGCACCCATCTTTCGTGATGTCTGCGTCCTTCACCAACCAGGTGCTTGCGCAGATGGAGCTGTGGAACAACGGCGACGCTTACGAGGTTGGCGTACATATCCTGCCCAAGCATCTGGATGAAAAGGTCGCGCGCCTGCACTTGGCGCGGATTGGCGTCAAGCTGACCGAGCTGAAGAAAGAGCAGGCGGATTACATCGGCGTCACTGTCGAAGGCCCGTTCAAGCCAGAGCATTACCGGTACTAAGCGCCGATGCGGCATGCCAAGCGACAGCAAATGGCGCAGCAGGCCGCAAAGACGCAAACGAAGAAGAAAACACGCAGTTGGGCCCTGATCAGCGGTCTGGCTGCGTTTTTGTTTGCCAGCGCGCTGGCTTACGGTGGCTATCAGGCGGTCAAGCACCCCGACACGCCACTGCCGCGCGCGTGGAACCCAACGCAAGCCTTGCAGATCAGTGATCCGGTCACGCCGCTGACGGGATGGAAGCTAAACCGCGCGGTCGCTTCGAATGAACAGTGTTTGGCGGTCCTGGCGGGCTATGCAGCGCTGCAACCTTTGGACCCCCTGCAAGAAAGCGAACAATGCTTCATTCAGGATCGGGTCGATTTGCGTGGTGTCGGCAATGCGCGACTTGCACCATTAGAGACACGCTGCGCTATCGCGCTGCGCATGGCGATGTGGGAACGGCACAGCGTGCAGCCAGCGGCGCGGGACTTTCTAGGATCACCCGTTAGCAGCATCGACCACTTTGGCAGCTACAGTTGCCGGGTCATGCGTACTGGTTCCGGGCCATCAACCCGGATGAGTACGCATGCCACCGCAGATGCGATTGATATCGCGGGGTTTGGTCTGGCGGATGGCACGCGGGTCAGACTGCTGTCAGATTGGGAATCGGCCGGGCCAAAGGGCGATTTTCTGCGCGAAGTCCGGGATGGGGCCTGCAAATGGTTCAGTCTGACGCTGTCGCCTGACTTCAATCGCCTTCATGCGGATCACTTTCATCTGCAATCGCGCGGATGGGGGCTTTGCCGGTAGGGGATGGGCGCGGACCAAAGCCCGCGCCGCACCTGCTTTAGAAGCTGAAAGAGACGCGTGCCTTGAACGTCGTCACGCCAACATCAAGCGAGCTGTCGTTGTAGTCTTCAAACTGGTGCTGCAAGACTTCGGCACCGATTTTCATATTGGTCGTCACCGGCAGATCGTAGCCAACGCCGAACAGATAGCCGTCGTCATCACCCAATTCGGGTGAGGTTGCCCAGACGATACCGGCTGTACCATAGGCCAGACCACCGCCAAGCTGAGTGCCGATGCGGCCTTTCAGCCGGGTCGTGCTGTCAACTTCGACCGCACCATCGGCAATTTCATATTCAGTCGTGTCATAGTCGATCTCACCGCCATAAACGATGTTGCCGTTTTGCACATTATAACCCGCAAAGATGCCGTAAGACGGCCCGTCACCGTCAAGAGCGGCACCATCAACGTCGATGTCAGAGCCACCGATCTGGAAACCTGCGTAAGGACCTGTCCAATCCTGTGCGAAGGTGGCAGCTGGTGCCGCGACAAGGGCTGCCGCGATGATGAGTGTGTTCAGTTTCATTCCCATATTCCTTTTTTGTTTGGATACAGGAATTTACGGGCCATTCACCTTGCCAGATCAGCAGCTGACGGAAACGATTAAGTGAGTATGCGTGAGTGATCCAATCGCAAAGAATGTCGTTTCAACCGATCATCAATATCGGAAATAGCGAAAGATCGCCGCCTGCCGGGTTTTTTCTTTACGTCTGATAGCCAGTCACATTAACGTGCGCCTACCGCGGCCAATGTTGTCGCGCGTTAAACAAAAACTGGAACATCGGGGACATTCTCATGGGTAAAAGAGACGATTTGATTGCAAAGTACGCGGACGACCTGAAAAATAAATGTGGCATGACGCCGGATATGGACCTTCTGACCAAGGTGACCATCGGGTGCGGTCCCGCAATCTACAACGCAGACGCCTCGACTGTGGCAAGCAGCCAGCCAGCTGAGATTGAGACCGTGAAGAACAATTTTCTGATGAAAAAGCTTGGCTTGAAAGACAGTCCAGAGCTTGATTCAGCGATCACCTCGGTGCTGGATACCTATGGCCAGTCCGAGCGGAACAAATACCGCGCTGTTGTCTATTACATGCTGACAAAGCACTTCGGCAAAGAGTCCGTTTACGGCTAAATTCCGATGTGATTTTTTTCGAAACGCCCGCCCATTCGGCGGGCGTCTTGCGTCGTGGTGACGCAGTTAAGGTTAATTTGAGCTTCTTTCTACGTTCTTAAACTTTGCACAACCGACGCCAACCGCCTACAACACCCACAGGGCCAGAACGGTCCGAACCAGAAATTCAGTTGCGTGTGGTGGCATTGGAGCACGCAGGGTGAGAGAGGGTTCGGGCGTGGCTCGAACCCTCTTTTTTGGTTAAAGCAACGTCAGAATGCCGCCGATAATCGTTGCTGCGGCGGTTGCATATCCCCCGTCAATCACGGCAAGTTTCCACGGTCGGTTGCTGTACCCTGTATTGATGAAAATCCAGGGCGTGATGAAGAAAAGCCCAACGCCAAAGCCAGATTGCACACCCTTCGTCAGCGTATCAACGCCCGACAACGCAAAGCTGTGACGCATCATCCCCGCGACAAGCAGAATACAGATAAACGACACGATGTAAGGTGTCGGGCTACCGCTGTTGACCGGGTTACCGTCAGGTCCAACTTCGATTCCGGCGGCGGCCATCCACGGTTTCGATAAGACCATGTAATAGACAGCACCTAACGCAAACGCGGCGATTGCCGCGACGATGACTGATAATAGACCCATTCTACCCTCCCCTGAGATTGGCTCTGATGAGGATAGCATACCAGCCAAATTGTCGCAGGCTAGGGTGTCGTGTCGCCCAAAGTGCAGATGATTTTCCACTCTTCGTCAGTGACAGGCTGCACTGAGAGGCGAGAGTTATTCACCAGAACCATATCTGCAAGGCGTGGATCAGCCTTGATCGTTTCCAGCGTGACGGGCTTGGTGAATGGCCGCACGGCTTTGACATCAACGCATTCCCAACGGTCGTCATCGGTTGTGCTGTCGGGGTGCGCCTCGGCACAGACTTCGACGATGCCGACAATCTCTAGCCCGGTGCGTGAGTGATAGAAGAACCCCTTCTCGCCCAGTTTCATCGCTCGCATGTTGTTGCGCGCCTGATAGTTGCGCACGCCGTCCCATTCTTCGCCAGCCTCGCCTTTCGCGACCTGCGCGTCCCAGCCCCAGACATCGGGTTCAGATTTGAACAACCAATAAGCCATCAGCCGATGACCTTTTTCCATGCGCGCAGGGTGACATCGCTGAACAATCCCGCTTTGGCATAGGGGTCATTGTCTGCCCAAGCCTGCGCGGCGGCCAGATCATCGACCTCCAGCACGATTAATGACCCGCACATCTGCCCGTCATCATCCAGAACAGGTCCTGCCATCTCAACCACACCGGTTTCGGTGATATAGGCCAGATGCGCGTCGCGGTTGTCCATTCGTGTTTGCAGGGCACCGGGTTTGTCTTTGGTCATCAGGGCAAAGCGCATCTATTCTTCCTTCAAAGGGCGTGACAGCAGCGTATTCAGCGCGCTGGCCACGTCTGTCTTATTCTCGGTCAGGTCTGCAACCACAGTACAAATGGGCATATCAATGTCCAGTTCCCGCGCCAACTGCCGCACGGCGCGGGCTGTGGCGGCCCCTTCGACGGTGGTGTTCTGATCAAAGTCTGACCCCGTTCCCAGCGCCAGACCATAGCGATAGTTGCGCGACTGATCCGATGTGCACGTCAGCACCAGATCGCCAAAGCCTGATAGCCCCGCCAAAGTGTCGGGCTGCGCGCCCAATGCCAATGCCAGCCGCTGCATTTCGGGGTAACCGCGTGTGATCAGTGCCGCACGCGCGCTTTCGCCGAGTTTGGCCCCAATGGCGATGCCCGACGCAATCGCCATGACGTTCTTGAGCGCACCGCCCAGTTCCGCCCCAATAGTGTCTGTTGTGCGGTAAATCCGCAGGCTGGTGGTGGATAGGGCGGTTTGCAGGATCGCGCCCAGTTCGTCATCGACGCAGGCCAGCGTCAGCGCTGTCGGTAACCCGCGCGCGATATCTGCGGCAAAGCTGGGTCCTGTTAGCATGGCCGCCGTGGCGCCCGGCACCAAGTCACGGATGGTGCTTGCAGGGCCAGTCATGCGCTTCAGGTCGATGCCCTTGCAACAGGCGACCAGATACTTGCCCTGCAACCGGTCGGCATGTTCGGTCAGAAATGCGGGTAGCGTCTGCGCAGGGATCGCCAGCAAGATCGTATCGCAGGCAAAAAGCGGGTCTAACTCGGCTGAAAACGTGATATTCGGGGGGAGTTTGACACCGGGCAGTTTCGGATTATTCCGTGTGTTCTGCATGTTCGCTATCGCATCAGCATTGCGCGCCCAAAGCTGTATTTCGTTGCCATCCAAGGCCAGTGCCACCCCCAGCGCTGTCCCAAATGCACCGCCGCCTGCGATCCCGATTTTCATGCCTTCGCCCCCTTTTTGCCTGACCCTAGCATAGGCGCTGACCGCTGGTCCAAAGGCCAACGCGGACGGGCAGATAGCGTCAGATCATCTGTCATTCCCGCAGCCATCCGTTCCAGTCCCGCATAAGCAATCATCGCCGCGTTGTCGGTGCAAAGGTGTAGAGGTGGGGCGACGAAATCAGTGTCTAACCCAGCGCAAAGCGCCTTCAAACCATCCCTGATCGTCCCATTTGCCGCAACGCCACCTGCGATAGCAAAAGCTGGTTTGGCCGGTTTCAATGCAAGGTACGCATCCAAGGCCCGCCGTGTCTTTTCAATCAGGACATCTGCAATGGCCGCCTGAAAACTGGCGCTGAGGTCAGCTTGGTCTTGTGTGGTCAGACCACCCTTTTCCGCAACAACGCTATCGCGTGCCCGCAAAATCGCAGTTTTCAGACCAGAGAACGACATATCACACCCCGGCTGGTTTAACAGCGGCCGTGGCAAAGCAAACCGTTTCGGATCGCCTGACTTCGCCGCTTTCTCAACTGACGGCCCGCCTGGCTGCGGCAGCCCAAGCAACCGCGCCGTTTTGTCAAATGCCTCGCCTGGTGCGTCATCAATCGTGCCGCCGATGCGTTGGAACGTGTCGTGGCTTTCGACAATCAGGAACTGGCAGTGACCGCCCGACACCAACAACATCAGATACGGGTAGGCCAGTTGATCGGTCAGGCGCGGTGTCAGCGCATGCCCGGCCAGATGATTGACGCCTATCAAGGGAAGTCCAGTTGCAGCAGACAAACCTTTCGCGCACATCACACCTGACAGCACACCACCGATCAGCCCCGGTCCAGCCGTCACGGCAATCCCATCCAGCTCCGCCAATGTTAAAGACGCTTTCGCCAGCGCCTCTTCCACGCAGTGATCCAGCTTTTCGGCATGTGCGCGCGCCGCGATCTCGGGTACGACACCGCCGAAATCCGCATGAAGCGATGTTTGCCCGTAGACGACTGACGCCAAAACCTGGGTCCCGCGCACGACAGCGGCAGCCGTATCATCACAGCTGCTTTCGATACCAAGGATGGTCAAAGGGCGGGTCATGGCGCTTCCGGTTGCGTGTTGGTCTTTGGCAGGTAACATTGCAGATGCGCGCAAACAATGGTGCCCCGATGACGCCCACCCTGATCCTGACCCGTCCTGCCGCGCAAAGTGAAAGCTTTGCCGCCGACATCGCGGCGCGTTGGGAAGGACCATTGCATATTATCCAATCGCCTTTGATTGAGATTGTGCCGGTGCAGGCCAGTTGCGACGCTCCCGATGCGGTGATTTTCACGTCGGCCAATGGGGTAGGGGCTGCGAAGCAATTGGGTCTGTCAGATGGTCTGACGGCCTGGTGCGTGGGTGCAAAAACCGCTGATGCGGCGCTTGCAGCCGGGTTTGCCCCCATCATTGGTCCGGGTAATGCCGACGGTCTGCTTTCGGATATCATTGCGGCCAAACCGGCGGGCACGCTTGCTCATATTCGCGGCAAACACGCGCGCGGCGATGTGCGCGCGCGGTTGATACAGGCCGGGGTGAACTGCAAAGACGTGGTCGTCTATGACCAACAAGAGCAGCCGTTGTCGGATCAGGCTAATGCGGCGCTTTCTGCGATCACGCCACTGATTTTCCCCCTGTTTTCCCCACGCATGGCGGCAATACTCAGCAAACAAGGGCCGTTTGCAGCGCCAATCCATGCTGTGGCGCTTAGCCAAGCTGTGGCAGAAGCGTTGGCGACAGAACTGGTGGACAGCCTAAGCGTTGCACCAGTGCCAGATGCCGCAGCGATGCTTGACGCAACCTTAGCGGCGATGCGCGCGCAATTTGGTCGCAGCTAAGTGTGGGCGCATTGCTTGAGGGTCCAGCGGATGCGCGATAGTCTATGCCATCACCTGCAAGTTTGGCGGGTGATGGTGTTGAAAGGGTGAAAAACGTGGCGAAACAGCCTGCCAAGGGTCGCAAGACACCAGCAAAACCAGCAAACGCGGCGAAAAAGCAGGGCACAACGACCGAATCGGTTGCGCCATCGAAGCCCTTGATTGATGCGATTCCAGCGGAAGTGCACAGTAAGGCAGAGCCTGAAAAGGCGAAACCTGTGGCTGCCTCGGTCCCACCGGTTGAGAAATCTGCGCCTGAAAACACGCCAAAGCCAAAACCTACGCCAGCACCAGTTAAAGCGCAGGGTGCTGGATTTCTGCCCCTACTGCTCGGCGGCTTGATTGCTGGTGTCATTGGTTTCGCAATCGCGTCCCTACAACCGCCCCGCACCGATACCACCTTGGCCGATCAACTGGCTGCTCAATCAACCCAGATTGCGTCGCTGGAACAGCGCCTGACTGTAATCCCCGCCGTGGACCTAAGCGGTGTAGAGGCGGCACAGGATGAATTATCCGCGCAACTGACTGAAATAGAGGCGCGCATCGTTGCCTTGGAAGAACGCCCTGTTGGCAACGGTGTATCCCAAGCCGCCGGTGAGGGGCTTACCTCTGAAATGGATGCTTTGCGCGCCCAGATCGCTGAAATGACAGACGCAGCACAGACCGAACTGGCAGAGGCGCGCGCGCAAGCGGCTTCAATCGAAGAAAACGCAGCGGCTGCGGCGCGCAATGCGGCAGCGCGTGCCGCTTTGGCGCGTGTTCAGACTGCGCTTGAAAGTGGTGCTCCTATTGGCGCGGCCTTGGGTGATCTCGAAGACGCACTGGGCGAAAGTGCCCCTGATGCCCTGATCGCAGTACAAGACGGCGTGCCCACACTGGCCAGCCTGCAGGATGAGTTCCCCGACGTGGCGCGTGCCGCTTTGGCGACCGCCCGCAGCGAAGGTGTGTCAGGCGAAGAAACCACCGGCTTTGGCGCTTTCATCCGCAATCAGCTTGACGTGCGCTCGACCACTCCGCAAGAAGGCGACAGCGCCGATGCGGTTCTATCCCGTGCCGAGGCTGCAGTGCGCACCGGACGTCTGTCCGATGCTTTGGCCGAGATCAGTGCGCTGCCCGAAGTTGCGCGCGCTGAGATGTCCGACTGGCTTGGCCGCGCCGAAAGCCGTGCCGGTGCACTCGCTGCCGTCGATATTCTTTCTACATCCCTTTCAGATAACTAAAGGCGAACCTTCATGCTTTGGTCCCTCATTAAAATTCTGGCGTTTGTCCTTGTCGTCACTGCGCTGACCTACGGGGGCACGCAGCTGATGGAAGTGGATGGCGGCGCAACGATTGAGGTTGCCGGTCAGGAAGTCACACTCAGCACGCTGGAAATGGTCTTTGCCTTTGGCGCGCTGGTCGTTGCGGTTTGGCTGGGGCTGAAGTTGCTGAAGTTGTGTGTGGCGACTTTCAAATTCCTCAACGGAGATGAAACCGCGATTTCGCGTTATTTTGACCGCAACCGTGAACGCAAAGGCTATGAGGCATTAAGCGAGGGGATGATGGCGCTGGCCTCGGGCGAGGGGCATCTGGCGATGACCAAGGCCGCACGCGCGGACAAATACTTACAACAGCCGCAACTGACGAACCTTTTGACGGCCCAAGCGGCTGAGATGACAGGGGATCGCAAGACTGCCGAAGAGACCTATAAGAAACTTTTGACCGATGACAAAACCCGTTTTGTCGGTGTGCGCGGCATCATGAAGCAGAAGCTGGCTGATGGTGATACGGACACAGCGATGGCCTTGGCGCAAAAGGCCTTTGCATTGAAGCCCAAGCATGAAGAAACCCAAGATATTCTGCTGCGCCTACAGGCCGAGAAGTCTGATTGGGCGGGTGCGCGCGCCACTTTGGGCGCAAAGTTAAAATCCGGCAGTCTGCCGCGTGATGTGCATAAGCGGCGCGACGCTGTTCTGGCGCTGTCAGAGGCACGCGATATTCTGGGTGACGGCAAGACGATCGAAGCTCGCGAAGCTGCGATTGAAGCAAATCGCCTATCACCCGATCTGATCCCGGCGGCGATCATGGCCGCGCGTGGCTACATCGGTGAAGGCAACGCGCGCTACGCGACCCGCGTGCTGACAAAGGCATGGACAGCGCAACCCCATCCCGACATCGCCGCGGCTTTTGCCGAGATCGTGCCGGATGAAACCTCTGAAGCACGGCTAAAACGGTTCAGAACGCTGACCAAAACCACCGTTGACCATCCTGAGACAAAGATGCTGATGGCGGAATTGCATATCACCGCCGAGGACTTCCCTGCCGCCAAACGCGCGCTGGGCGATCTGGTGGAAAAGGACCCGACAGCCCGCAACCTGACCCTGATGGCCGCCATTGAACGTGGCGAAGGGGCTGATGATAGTGTGGTGCGCGGCTGGCTGACCAAAGCGCTGACGGCCCCGCGCGGTCCACAATGGATTTGCGACAATTGCCAGCACATCCATGCAACATGGGAGCCGACCTGCACGAACTGCGGGTCTTTCGACACGCTGGCCTGGAAAACACCACCGGCAAGCGAGGTCGCAATGCCCGCCGGAACCGAGATGCTGCCATTGATCGTTGGACAAGCGGCCGAGCCTGCTTTGCCATCGACAGAGGTGATCGACGAGGCCGAAGTCATCGAGGGTGAAGAGGTAAAATAGCCCTTTTCCACCATTTCGCGCGGTGCTATCACCGCGTCCGGTTAGCCGCTGTAGCTCAGCTGGTAGAGCACGTCATTCGTAAGTAGCGGGTCCATCCGCGATTGACGTTTGAGACCAGTGAGTTAGAGAAAGCGCAAAGTAAATAGTAGGGCCATAGTAGGGCCGCGCGAAGGAAGAATGCCGGTGTAGCTCAGCTGGTAGAGCACTGCATTCGTAATGCATAGGTCGTAGGTTCGAGTCCTATCACCGGCACCATTCTTCTTAACACCCTTCGAGAATTTAACATCGCAATCAACACCTTAAGCGACACCGCTATGTGACGTTTGCGCTTTCGAATTTCGAGCATACGGGCTAGGCTGCGCTCAGGATTGGCAAACAGAGCCGATCTCGGGGCGTAGTAACCCCACCGCAAGCGGCCGGTGTCGGCCGAAATGACACCTCCTCGAACCCTATGGTCGGGGAGGCACTGGCGTATGTCCAGGGCTCCGGCCTAAAGGCCAGCGCGGTCGTCTTGCGGCGGCTTACTAACTCCCCGGCTGCCAGAGGTAACTCTGGTGGCCGATTTCGTTAGTAGAGGAGCCGCTATGAGCAGGAATGAATTGAAGAAACAGGGAACAACCGTCGTTGGAGCATTTGTGCGTTCCCAGATTGTGATTTTGGAGCTCATCGCCTTTGGTTCTGCCCTTTATCTGCTCCAACAGAGCAATGTGAGCGTCCAAACGTTGGTGGCAATGCTTCTATTCTGCGTGTTCGCTTTCACCTTCATCACCGGGAAGGGCCTTCTGCATTTCCGCCGTCGGGGCAAGGCGCTACTTTTTCTCTTGGTCTCGGGGTTCTTCACATTGCAGGGTGCAGTTCTCTTTGACGAGCAGCGCGAGGTGCATCTGGCAGAGTTGCGTAAACGCGATCCTGTCGCATATCTTGTTGAGCTGCGTGAAATCGACGAAGACCGCTGGTTTGCCGAACTGCGTGTCCTTGACCCCGCTGCCCATGAGGCGGAGGTAGTGCGACGCGACGCCGAGGCAAAGGCCTGGAGGCTTGCAGAATGCACAGACCAAAAGGCCTCTATGGCCTATGTCATGATCCAAGATGATGTACGGCGGTCGCTGCGGGCTCCATCGACAGCAGAGTTTCCAGGCAGATATGGAGCCGGAACAGTACATATCGGCGATTGCGTCTACCACGTCGATGGCCAGTTTGATGCTCAGAACGGGTTTGGTGCAATGCTTCGAGGTAGCTTCTCGGGTACAATCGAGTACTTCCCTGAGCGCGGAAGCTGGCGCACGTTGACATTGGATGTACGGGGGTAGGCCCAGCAACACCGCCACACGTCCGCAGGCGTCCGTCTGGCACCGGTTGCGCTGCTTGGCGGGCACAGCCCGTGCCAAACAGCCAGCCCATGCTTCAGGCGCGCGATGACCCCTGCTTGACCAGCATCAGAGAAAAAGCCTGTATGGGGTGTATAGGTTATATAGGTATAAAATGTGACTGTCATGCAGGCACCAAAAAAGGGCGGTAATAAACCGCCCCGCTTGCCTATTTCAGCCATATCAAAATGGTGCATCGCCACCAACGTTGATGCTACCGTAGTCGTGCGGAGGATCAACGTCGTCTTGCCAATCTTCGACGTCCTCTGTCCAAGGTATCGGCTGACCAATGTAGTCTTCAAACATCACCCGGCAATCGCGTAAGGGAGGGAAGTGATAGCGCATGGAGCGCGCCAAGCTCGGCTCGCCATGCTTGGTGTAACCGGTGATAAACTTGCCGCTCTGAACCTTCCTGAGGCCAGAGAAAATCTTTCCGAGGTCACGACCGAACAGCGTTTCCTGAACATACTGAGCGCCAGGATGCGACCGCTTTATTTCCGAATACATAGCCGCGATTGTAGTGATGCCGGGGCCGTTTCCCGGGGCGTCGGGCTGTGGAAGGATGCCTGTATCCAGCATTTGATAAAGGTATTTTTCAACCGGTCCTTGTGCCTGGATGATTTCATTGAAAAGTTCCGGCGTGCGGATCGTTTTCCGCGGGTCAGGCCCCTTGGATGTATCCCGATCTAGAAGTTCGTGCAGCATCGCTTCGTAGCCGCCCGCACTCATCTGTTTTGCGATGGCCGAAAAGTAGGCCTTGTCTTCACGTTTATGGTCGGAGACCTCAAAAACCTGCCAGCGACGGTCGCCAATGTCAGCAGGAACAACCGACCGTTCATTGGAGGTGATCATGAAAATCATGTGATTATTGAGCCAGATCGGATCAACACCCTTCCGCTCAATCATGATCTGCGGTTCGGTCAACATCGTTTTGATCACACCTGCGTTCTTTCGATCGCCGCCGAACATTGCTTCATCGACATAGACAAATCTCCGCCCTTCGAGGTGTTGATTGAAGCGACCTCGGACGTGATCGTCCTTCGTAATCGACACAAAATGCGGCATCCAAAGCTGCCCATAAGCATTGGCCAAAACACCTTTACCTGTGCCGGGTAGGCCCTTGAGAACAGGGGCAGTTCCGATGACCAGTGCAGGCTGCTGAACGCCAAGCGCCAGCCAGTTCAATAACCAGTTGAAATAGTCTTCGTTTCCACCGCAGATGTTTTCAAAGATGTGTTCCTTCATCCTGCTCCAGTCGCCAGGAATCGGTTCGACTGCGAAACCGTGCCACATGTTCCAGACATACCCATTGTGGCCCGGCGGAAGTGAAGAATCGAAATCGACTTCGTGATAATGCGCAGCAAAAGGGTGCTGCAACCAATACCGGGCCTTAGGTCGCCAAGTTGTGTCGCCGTTGTTGTTCGTCACTGCAAACTTCTCAGGGGCCAAACGGTCCTCAAATGCCCCTTTGCCGAGCCAAGACAGCACTTCGGTACTCGTACTGCCTTTCAGGATGATCCGGGTCGTGGAGCCATAAGTGAGAATGCCAAACCGGGAATTCATCTCGCGGACAATATAACCTGACGGCCCTTTCCAACCACGTTCTTTTGCGTGTTGAAAGATCGTGCCAATGGTCAGGCTGCCATCTGGTTCGAACCCATCCCACTTTGACGCGGATTCATCGTGCTCTGCGTACTTTGCTGACCTCCTTGCCCATTCATCCCAGACATCGAATGCGGCCGTGCCAAGGCTATTTTTGATTGCAAGGCCGTAACTGATCCAAGTGTCATAGTCATCGGCATCAACGAATTTCAATGCTTCACGGACCTCGTTCTCGTCGCCCGGCAACACCTCGTTTTGAACCAGTGCTTTTTTGGCTGTGCATGTTCTCTTGCTGGTCTTCTTCGGCTCCGGAGAGGGCGGCTCAAAATTTGCAGCTACATCCGGATTGTAAATTTCTTCCAGCTTGGGCGGGACAAAGCTACTCCACGTTATCGGTTTCAAATCCGCATCCAGCGGCACTGACTGTCGTGCGTATGGCAAGGCCACAAGGTTTCCCAAGCTGCCGACACGAACTCGGTCGTTCTTTGGAAACACCTCAACCTCGCCGTCCAGAACACCCTTCGTTCCGTGCTTGAAACCACACGAGGCAACGAGCGCCCGAAGAAACGCCTTCATCAGTTTGGCCGATTGGGGCTTCGGCCAGAACAGCCAGATATGCAAGCCCGCACCGCCGCCGGAACGACAGCACAACGGATGAAAACCCCCATCAATAAGTCTGTCCACCACGGTTTTTGCCAAGGCAGCCATGTCTTCCCAATTCATGGATTTGTCGTGGTCATCGAAGTCGATAACCGCAACTTGGCAAGCATCTTCCAAAACGAAATAGCAGCCGATAGGCTGCTCTCCCGTTAGGTGTTTGCGCACCACGTCCAAGTTGATGCTGGTTTCGCGCGGCTGGTATTTTGCCCTTCCCTTTTGGTTATGGATTGCGTGGGTTTTAGGGTTCCCAAGGCTGGCGATTGAGTGAACGAACGTCACGATTTCATCGGTGATTTTGAGTTGCTCAGACATTCGCACCTCCCTGAGGCTGGAATTCTTGTTCCAAGAGCCACTGGTCGATGTCGGTGCGGCGGTAGAATACACGTGCACCAATTTTCACATAGGCAGGGCTTTTCTTGTAAGAGCGACGCTTTTCGAAGAAGGACGTGCTCATATGGGTGTACTCAGCGACCTGACCGGTCGTTAAGAGATCGAGTTTCTTGGATTCAGCCATTGTAGTCTCCGTGCTGAAACAATCCCTCTGCGAAACAGAAGGACGTTTAGTGGATGACTACGGCGCGGAGTTCTCGTTCCATTAAGGGACCACCACACGTCAACGGGTCCCGCCGTCCTACTACCAGCCTTTCACTGGCCCTGCGTTTGTCGTTACGCGCTTGGGGCATATTTCTTGTAGGCAACAACATTCTACCAAACCGCCTGCCATTTTCAATCGAATAGTCGGGGTCGTGCAAGCCCGTCCAAAACAATCAAACATGATCCAATGCGCGCACGCGCGACGCAGCATTTCGAAGATCAGGGGTTAAGCACTTAAGCGTTGGTCTTTGAATGCGAACCGTACTCGTGGATTCCTTCGTAGCGGGAGTGGCCAACCCGGCTACTGCGCTGGGTGCCGTCGATGGGGTGGGGTCACCCCAGGATCAGTCGCAGCGTTCTTTCAATTCCAGGATGCGTTGTGCCACTAGTTCTACTGGCTCCCGAAGGCGCTCCGCATTCACCACGATGTAGCCGCCGGTCACATCTCCATTGGTGCGGTGGTTCAGCAAGCGTTTGAGCGCGTAGTAAGGCACGTCGAGGCTCTCGGCGATGGTGATGAAGGTGCGCCGCAGGTCGTGCAGGGTGAAGCTGACGCCAGACCCAGCCGACACGCGCAGAAGGAACTTCTTGGTTTCGACCAGATGGCCAGTGCGACCTGGTCCGGGGAACACCCAAGGGGAGCCTTGGCTCGCCTCGCGCCGTTGGGCCAGCATGTCTGCCAGAAACTCCGACAGAGGGAGGGTCAGAGAGTCGCCGTTCTTGGTGGTAGGCAGGTGAAGGGTCTTGGCCGAAAGGTCCACATTCACCCAGCGCAGTTGCATCACTTCGCTGCGGCGCATGCCAGTGAATAGAGCAGTCAGCAGGAAATCCCGAGAATAGTCGGGCTCCGCCATAACCGCCTTCCACCACGCGGGCAGATCGACAGCAGTCACAACGGTCTGACGGCGCCGTTCTTTGAACCACGCCCGCGCTTGGGTCAGGATTTGCACCGGATTGGGTGGGTAGTCGTCCTGCGTCGCGGAGATGAAATTATAGACTGACCGAAGGTGTCGCATCACGTTATTGGCGGTGGTTTCGCCGTGTTTCCTACCAATGTCCTGATGCTTCTTAAGAACCATCTGGCGGGTAATCTCGTTCAACGGCTTCTTGCTCCACGACTTGAGGTAAAGGCGCTCGGTGCGCTGATAGTGGCTGACGGTATGCGTGGATAGGCTGCGGACTTCCAAGAAGCGTTTCAACGCAAGTTCCAACGTAACCCGTTCGGCAGCTTCTTGGCGCTTATCGGCGTTCGGGTCGTGCCCATCGGCCATGTCACCCAGAATCGTCAAGGCTTTCTTCCGGGCAACCTCCGGCGCAAAAACATCGGCGCGGCCTATTGTGACGCGCCGCGTTCGCCGGTTCAACTGCCCTTCGGCAAAGAACACTTTGGATTGCACGCCGACACGCAGCCCAAAGCCGGGAAGCATGGTGTCGCGGTACAGAACCTGCCCTTTCTGAGTGAAGGGGATTTCGTCAATTGCGCGGCGGGTAAGACGTAAGCTGGGCATCGTGACCTCCTTTTGGCCACGCTCCATTATAGGCACATGTCGAGAAAAAGCTCGACTTTTCATCCGGTTGTGAAGGGCTCTGCGGTGCCATCCAGCAAAAAGAAAGGCTGTAGGGTGTCAAAGTGAACACAAGTCTCGTTTTTCGATGAAAATGACGGGTTATTGAGTTAACAGAAATGAACGCCGCTGACGCATTCATCTGGAAAGATAAGCGGTATCGTCATAGTTCTGAAGTCATACACGCCCGCAAGTGTCACATTGGTTTGCGGGGAACACATCGCTGATATCTCGCGGACCTGCCGCGGAAACTTTGATCTTGGGAGTTGGTTTATGGGATTAGACGTTTTCTTGTCGTCAAACAGCCGTGAAGGTTATTCGCAGGATGTTGTGGACCTCTTTGCGAAGCCCTGTGGCTCGAGTCAGCAGTTTCGGTACGCGTCAAAATGGATTTCATCCGAAGTCTCTAAGAGGAAGGCTGACGCGGAGTATGACGAGGCCAAAGATGCCGTTTTATGTTATATTGATCAAGCAACAAAGAACGCTACACCGCTGATCGTGCCGGTTCGGTTTGCTGAAATTGTCGAGGTCCGAAACCACGGATCAACAGCGAGTATTGTCTTTAAGTTGGGTGACTTTTGTAAGTACGGCGACTTGCGCTCCTTCAACGACAAAGCACGAGCAACTCGTTTGGAGCTGCCCGACTACCATGGTGGGGAGCTGTCAGGAAAATATTGGATGTTTGATAATGAAGATTGCTTTGGGGATGTAGAGGGCTCAAATGACCTAGGTGACTGGGAGCATCTCGTTGAGCAGTACTACCAAACACCAAATCATGTTGACGATGTCCCCTTCTATCGCTTCGACGCGATTAAGGACTTGAAGACAGGCAAGACCGTTGAACCTTTCGAAGATGAAGGCGCATTGACCTTCGAGTTGGATGGCGGAAGGAGCTACGAAGTCCAAGTTTATCATTTTCACCCAAAACGCCACTTTAGCGAATACATGCTGGAAGTGAGCACAGGAGATGAGGTGATGAGATCACTGAATGGCGAGAAGCGCGCCATGAGCACTCGGTATGATCGTAAAGACTTTCGATTTAAGACAAAAAAAAGCATTTTAGGTGAAGACACCCAACTGTCCTTTAGGCGCAAGGAAAGTACGACAGATGAACTTATCTGGGAAGATTTTCAGGTCAGGATAACAACCAAACCATCGCTTGGACTAGCAGTACTAAGTGTCTCTGTTACGGCTGTAGGATTCGCTATCCCATTCATCGTTCGCTCGTTGACTGACCCATCCAAGGATTGGCCCGTGATCGTTGGCGCAGTAGTTGGCGGAGCCGTTGTTGGAACGGTTTCTATTGCAAAGGAAGACTACTCAAAAGCTGTGTTACTACTTGAACGCTTAAAGAAGAAAATATTTGGTTAGTCTCCTAAAGCACAAATTGCGGCAGACCGTCCTTCACCTGCCATTTAAGATGTATCCAACTCAAAGGGATGTAGTGTGATACTCCCGCTGTATCGAGGAGGCGGTGGCCGTTTTCACTCACATAGAGCTTTAGGGGCAGTTCGATGCGAACGGATTGCCCGTCTGAAAAGGTGTACTCGCGCCATTGCTCAGACGAGATATCCTTGAACTCCAATCCAGATTCATTGCGGAAGTCTACGACCTGTGACATTCTATCATCCTCACTAAATGTTCCTGTTTAGTTCTAACATCGGCGTTTCCGTGCTGGATGTCAATATCTCAGTCACAAGGAGTCGGAAATACCATTGGTTTTGCCGAATGAGCTTCCTTCGCTAGGATGTTATACGAGTGGGTTACCGCTGTGTCGCTCCGAAGGGCCTGTTGAGCTAAAAGCAATAACTTCGCCTGAACGGTCCGGGTGAAGCAGCCCAACAAAAAAAATTCACGAGCCGCCTCGAATCTGGCGATTATCGTGATACACTAACAATACGTCGGAGGTTCTTCGGATCGACGCGGTCGAAAATGGCTGCAAGTATGAAAAAGAACTGAGTACACTGATTTTGTGAACCTCCTCAATTCTAACTTTTGAGTAAGGAGGTTCCCCCTATGGATCCCCATTTCTACCCTATGTGCAATGCAGGCCTTGAGAGCCTGCAAAGTCTTGCTAACGTTGGCTCGACAAATGAGACGGTCCAGTTTGAGGACGGTTCTTCGGTCGAAGTAGGTGACACAATCGCCGATCCCAAGCCCACGATCGAAGAGCAAATGATCCTTGAAGACATGCGCGGAGAGGTTCGTACGTTCGTGGAGGGTCTCACGCCCTATCTGCAGTGTGTTGTCATCCGTCGTTTTTGGATGAATCATTCCCCCCAGCAAATCGCAGATGATCTTGGTCGCCGTCGTCCTGCGATTTACGATGCACTGTCTCGTGCGATGCGCTTGGGGAAGCGTGACTTGTCGCCAGTGCTTGCCTAGTAAAGCAATGGGGTGGCCCATTAGAGCCACCCCCCCTCAGTCTACGCGGTCTAAAATGGCTGCACAAAAAGAAGGAAAGAACATGGCTACTCAACTTGAACTCCAAATCGAATATGCGAACGCGCTTGATGCGAATAAAGTCGACTATACCTTCGCAATTGGCGAAGCGTTTGTCGAAAGCATGCGCTCCACCCACTACAAGCACACCGGCACCGCCATTGATGAGTTGATCGACAATGCAATCGAGGCAGGGGCCAATACCGTAAGTGTTGCCTTTGGCTTTAAAAAGAAAGGGGATAAAAAGCCCGACGCCATTGCGATCATCGACAATGGGCACGGTATGCCGCCCAACATGGTCCGCCGTGCCGCTTCTTGGGGCGGCACGCACCGCCACCAAAGTGAAACACGCGAGGGCATGGGCCGGTTTGGGTTTGGCCTTCCCAGCGCCTCTGTAAATCAGGGAAAGCGGTTCACGATTTACTCGAAGTTGAGCGGAAAGGAATGGTACGCAGTAACTGTCGATTTGGACGATGTTGCCGATCTGAAATACTCATCCGTTCCCGGAAAGGTAGAGGTTCCAGGGTATAGGAAAGCGTCCCCGCCTGACTGGGTCTTGAGGAGCATCAAGGGGAACTATCCAGAGGAAGAGCTTCAGCATGGCACGGTGATCGTGTGGGAAAAACTGGATCGTCTGACGTGGTCTACTGTGAACGGGCTGCGGAACAATCTACTTTCTCATTTCGGCACCATCTACCGGAACTACCTCTCACAGACTCAGATCATCTTTGACAACACGATTGTCGGAGCAGTCGATCCGCTCTTCGTAACGCCCGGCGCACGCTTCTTTGATGAGGATTCTCTGCGCGCGGTTGCGCTGGAACCGGGCGAAATAACCGTTCGCTCTGCAAGAACGGGGAAGTCCAGCAAAATTAAGGTTCGCTATGCTTCGATGCCAGTCGGGTTCTACGCGATCGACAAGGCCAAGGATGCTAGGGGCAATAACTGCAACGCAAGGCTTCGGGTGAAGAACGACAATCTTGGTATTGTGGTCTGTCGTATGGGTCGGCAAATTCACGTCGTTGATAAGCCGACAACCAATGATGGAGCACAAGGTTGGGCTGGAATTGGTCGATTTACGAACAACGATGCTCGCTACTGGGGCTTGGAAATCGACTTCCCGGCCGATCTTGATGAGGAGTTTACAATCTCAAATTCCAAGCAAGACGTCGTGATGTCAGACCGCATCTGGCAACTCCTGAAAGAAGGCGGCGTGCTGACAGGCCTCAAATCTCTGAGGAAGATGTACGAAGATTCCAAAAAGGCGGAGAAGTCAAAACCTGCAGAAGAGGGGAACAAGCCGCGCCCGTCGGAAGTAGCTGCAAAAGAAGGTTCGGAGCAAGCTCGCCCAGGACGTGTTAATCCAATGTCGCAAGAGCGGGAGGAACAGGCCAAGAAGAACTTCGAGGAGTTTTTCAAGAACGCAGCGAAGGAGCGCAAGGTCCCCGAAAAGGTGGCCAAAGAGGAGCTGGAAGAAGAAACAGAGCAGCGCCCCTATAAAGTTGAATTCGAGACTATGCCGGATGCACCATTCTATCGAATGGAGCAGCGCGGGGCGATGAAGGTTCTCAAGATTAACATGGCCCACAGGTTCTATAGGGATATTTACGCCAACCAGTCGGCCACCAATTTCATGCGGTATGCCTTGGAAGTTGTTCTCTTTTCAATTGGTGATGGCGAGCTAGATGCGATCGGAAACGTTAGCAAAGAAAGCTTCTATCACGTTGAGAAACTTGAGTGGTCGAAGAAGATGAACGTGATGCTCGGCGCACTTAGCGAGTATGCCGACGAGGATGACGAAGAAGCAGCCTAAACTGGTGAGGAACGGCGAGAGGGCCCACTTAGCTGGGCTCTTTCTGCTATCATGAACTATGAAAAAAAATGACTATAAAAAAGCGTTCGCCCCTAGCAAGTTGCCCGCCGCACAACTCGACATGCTCGTTTCAGCAGTCAAATCTCAAGCTGAGGAAGACTTCTATGATGTTGCTATCTACTATCGGACCCTAGCGCGCAAACACGCCCTCAACGCGACCAAAGAGAGCGCAAATTCCGATCAGCTTCGTCTTGCCGTTTGCTACTCAATGCTGGCCGATTTTACCGAACAAGGTTGGAGCATTACCGTTCAAGACAATCGCATTTACGTTGAACAGCCCTCCATTGAACGAAAAAACGACGAAACCGAAGTCCAAGTAAAAAATCGAATCCGAAAAGGCTTCGAGGCCGTTAGTAATCGCCAACTTGCCGACCCCACTAATCGCGAGTTTATGCGCCGAATGGAGGCACGGAGGGATTTTGAAGGTAAGGCGGTGTCGGTTCTTGATGTCATCGACAACGGAACTGAGCTCGCGCAGGAGCTCGAGAAACTTGCGACAAAAGAGGTTGATGCGGCTCTGGACGGTCTTGGAGCAGTTATCTGCCCGGAATTAGTAGAATGCCGCGGCGACACGAAGTGTCCATACACAGGATATAGGCTGCAAGATATTTGGCGTTACTTCCGCCATACTTGGTCTCTTGAATACAAACTGTTGCCGGGTAGGACTTTGAGGCTGCTTGTTAGGAACGCGGCACGGCCAAATAAGCCAGTTATCGGCATTGTACTGTTAGCCAGCCCAACAGCGAACCTGCAGAGCCGAGACAAATGGATCGGATGGACGTTTGATGAGCTTGTTTCTGGCCTTATCGAAGGTCGATGGAGCGCCGACAACGTAGGGCGAAAGCTTTTCGAAGCTATTAAGTCTGCCATTAAACAGATACGCACAGACGATTTAGTTCCCCGAAGCGCATTAAACTATCCGAAGTCAGAACATTTCTTTGCGCTTGATCAGGCTGTCCACAATGCACTGCGCGATCGAGCAAGAGACTTGGCGGCAAAATCTACAGACTACCTTGTAGATATCCGTGGGCTCGACAAGTTGAAAATTACCAATGAGCAGTGGAAAGAGCTTTCAGAGACTTCCCTGTTCAGAAAGAAGCGCGCTGAGCAACTTATTCCCTTGTTGAAGGCACTTGGAGCCATGAAAAGGTATGGGTTTGACAAACATCCCGGCGCCGCCTTGTACGAAGCGGTCGTAGAGAAGGACGGAAAGCAAGCGGTGCAAACTGCGCTTTCGGAAATAAAGAAAGTACATTTGGCTTCGGAAGTTGCCGATCTTTCTGTTTGTGGTGCAGTGGCTCCCTACAACACGCTCATCTGCGGAAAACTGGTTACGTCCGTGATGGCATCCGAAGAAGTACGCGAGATTTACAAGCGGCGATATGGTAAACAAGTAAGTGAAATCTCCTCCCAAATCAAAGGGCGGCGAGTACAGCGGTCCTCGGATCTAAAACTGCTTACGACAACAGCTCTCTATGGGGTCGGCAGTAACCAATACAGCAGTCTCATATTGCGAGCCTCGAAGCATCCTGAACTAAAGTGCGACCTAATTTGGAAGAAAATTGATAGTAGTACCGGTTTTACTGTAACCCATATTAGCGACGAAACAGTTCAACTAATGCGTACTTTGGGAACCCAAGAATACGGTCGCCGTAGGATTAATAGCGTTTTCGGCGAGGGAAGCAGCCCGAGAACACGCCAGATTCGCGAAGGATTAAACCTGTTAGGAATCAACGATAGTGAGCTCCTTGAGCAACCCAACAGGAAGAAGGTCTACGGCTGTGAGATGTTTCCGGGCGCAAAAGACCAATTGCTCGGATTCGACGGTGTCGAGGTTAGTGCAGATGTCAGATCAAATTCTGTTGCTGCGATTACGAGGGGCTGGGCAAAGCGCTGGTTGCTACAACGTATCCAAAGTCAAAGGGTGCTCGACGGGCTTGCAGACTTTAGGCCCGCTCACGTCTCAGAAGCGCTTAAATCCCGAGCAGATAAGTTCGCTGAACTAAGACCGGATTGACGCGTCACCCTTCCTCAAAGGGTGCGTCAATTTCGTCGAGTATCGCTCTGGCGTCATGCGCAAGCTGCAGAATACGGTCAATGCAAATACTGTTAGAACGCCCTTCATCAACCAAAGACTGGAGGAGGCCTTTCATTTCAGGGCTTCTGCGAATAAGCGAAATTTCAGATTCGAACCGCTCAAGGTATTTCCTGCTTCCCGAGATAATCGTTCCAACGTGGTGTTGGTCCCCATCCAAAAAACAAAAAATATCCTTTCGATCAGTTCTCACAGTGTCTGCTACAAGCCAAACGCGTCTTTTCATAAGGATCCTCAAAAGTTAGTCTTGCCTTATGAAGGTATCATAACTATCTGAAATGTATCGAAGAATCGTCACAGCCCGGAATTTTTCTGTTTGAGCGTGTCGCAGCCGCAAAGCCGACTTTGACCGCGGCTGTCTGAACATCTGCTCTTAGTATTTTAGTCTGCTGATTCATGCAGGGTTTCGAAGTTGGCCCGAGAGAGGTGCTGACCCGAGAGCGCACCACTAGCCTGTAGCCCAAAAAGCCGTGCATTGGGTAGGGTGTACCAGTACAGCCGATTCAAGGTGGCCATGTTCGCCCAGCGCAGAGCGATTTTGCAGATTAGTAGGGCAAATCTTGATTAATATGGCGTTAGTAGGGGAGCTGAGTACAACCAGCGGTGGACAGGTGCGAAGCAGTGCAAGATAGCCTATAAAAATTTGCGTTTCCTGCCATAGTGTTGTGAAATTTCATCAGGTCCGGTACGCCCGAATGCCACATAGTCAAACGATACCACCAAACAATTCGTAATGATGGGGTCGTAGGTTCAAGTCCTATCAGCGGCACCACCCGCCCTTTGGAGCGTGTGAGATGAGAACCATCTTTGCTATTATCATCAGCCTGTCGTCGCTCTTCGGGCTGGAAGCTGCGCGGTACGGTGTGGACATCAGCACCGTCAAGGTCGGCAATACCCCGGTTACGCGATACGCGCTGCCGGAGGCTGATGGCCCGCAGGTCCTGATCGCGCATGGTTTTGCCGGATCGCAGCAGATGATGCAGGGCTATGCCTTGCCCCTCGCGCGGGCCGGGTATCAGGTGTTTGTGTTTGAATTTCTGGGTCATGGTCGTCACCCAGACCCGATGTCGGGTGATGTAAATGCCCTTGATGGGACGACACGTTTGCTGATGGAGCAGACAGCGGATGTGCTGGACCGGATCGCCGTTGATCGGGCGCCGGTCGCATTGATAGGTCATTCGATGGCCACCGATATTCTGGCGCGCGTGGCGCAAGAACGGTCTGACATTGGGCCGGTGGTTCTGATTTCCGCTTTCTCGCAGGTGATTGATGCCACATCGCCGCGTGATTTGCTGCTTGTGACCGGCGCGTGGGAACCAGGGTTGCGCGGGTTTGCCCAAGAGGCGGTGCAGATGGTGGCGTCAGATGCCGTGGAAGGGCAAACGGTGACATCGGACGGTGTGCGCAGGCGGGCTGTTGTTGGTCCGTTGACAGAGCATGTGTCGATCCTGCACAGCCGCGCTGGCCGGGCTGAGGCGCTGGCTTGGTTGGATACGTTTTACGACCGTCATTCAGATCAGCGGACCCTGCCCACCGGGACGGCAATTCTTGGACTGCTTGTGGGGATCGTGTTGCTGTTTCGGCCTTTGGCGGTGCTATTGCAACGCCGTTTGATCAGCCCCACGAGCATTAGCAACGGCCAGATTGCAGCGGTCTTGCTGCTGCCCGCCTTGGCCACGCCGTTCATCGCGGTCCCGCTGACGCCGGATATTTTGCCTGTCCTCGTTGCTGATTACCTTGGGCTGCACTTGTTCATCTTTGGGGTGATGCAACTGCTTTTTCTGGTTTGGTGGGGCGCTCGGGTCGGAGGCATTTCATGGACCGCAGTAGCGCTTCTCATTGCATGGTGCGCGCTGTTTGGGTTTCTGCTGGATCGCTATGCGGCGAACTTTTGGCCAACCGCGGACCGCCTGTGGATCATCGCAGCCTTGGCGCTGGGCGCGGTGCCCTACATGCTGGCAGATACGCTTTTGACCGCACAAGCGGGACTGTTGCGGCGGGTCATGGTGCGTCTGGCCTTCCTTGTGTCGCTCGGCATCGCTGTTGCCCTGGATTTCAGCGGGCTGTTCTTCCTGATCATGATCGCGCCAGTGCTGGTCTTGTTCTATCTGGTCTTTGGCACGATGGGCCGCAGTGTGGCTGTCAGAGTAGGTCCAGCAGCGCCCGCATTGGCGCTTGGTCTGGTGCTGGCATGGGCGTTGGGGGTCAGTTTTCCCTTGTTTATCGGCGTATGAGCAACTTTGTGTACAATTGTACACCAAAGGGCATTCCATTTCGCGACCTGTTCCACTAGTGATGTGCTGGAAATCCGGTCGTCGCAATTGAGCTAAGGTACGATGGCCAAAAAGCAGACGAAACACGACATAAACCACGAGGACATCCGCATGTCAGATCAGACCCTCCCCGATATTATTTACACAAAAACCGATGAAGCGCCGCAACTGGCCTCTGCCTCTTTGCTACCGATCTTGCGCAAGTTTTTGTCGCAGGCAGATATCTCAATCGGGACCAAGGACATCTCGCTTGCGGGGCGTATTCTGGCAGCGTTCCCTGAGCGGTTGACGGACGCGCAAAAGGTGCATGATGATTTGGGGCTGCTGGGCACCGTCGTCAAACAGCCCAGCGCGAATGTGATCAAACTGCCCAACGTCTCGGCCTCAGTGCCGCAATTGGTCGCAGCCGTGAAGGAATTGCAGGGTCAGGGATATGACATCCCCGATTATCCTGATGCGCCCGAGACGGCGGATGAAGTCGAAGCGCGCAAACAGTATGACGCGCTGAAAGGGTCCGCCGTGAACCCGGTGCTGCGCGAAGGTAATTCAGACCGCCGCGCGCCATCGTCGGTCAAAGCCTACGCCCGAGCGAACCCGCACCGGATGGGCAAATGGTCTGGGGATAGCAAAACGCGCGTGTCCACGATGGGCGCAAACGACTTCTTCTCGAATGAGACGTCCGTTACGCTGTCTGACGCGCAGACATTGAAGATTGAACTGACGGGCGCTGATGGCTCTGTCACGACGCTGAAAGACGGGATCGCGATGCCTGCGGGCACGATTGTCGACGCGACTTTCATGTCGGCCAAGGCGCTGAAGGACTTCTTCCATGCGCAGATTGCACGCACGCTGGAAGATGGCACGCTGTTCTCGCTGCATATGAAGGCGACGATGATGAAGGTCTCGGACCCGATCATCTTTGGCCATGCTGTTGTCGCCTACCTGCAGCCGGTCTTTGACAAATACGCAGATGATTTTGCGGCTGCCGGGATCAGTCCGAACGCGGGGTTTGGCACATTGTTTGATGCCATCGACGCGATGCCAAATGGCAAGGCGATCCGGGCCGAGATTGATGCGCTGCTGGCCGAGCGCCCACCGCTTTACATGGTGAATTCCGACCGGGGTATCACCAACCTGCATGTGCCTTCCGACGTGATTATCGACGCTTCTATGCCTGCGGTGATCCGTGCGGGCGGCAAAGGCTGGGGCCCGGATGGCAATGAGGGTGACACCAACTGCGTGATCCCCGACAGCTCTTATGCGCCGGTATATGATGCGTCGGTTGAGTTCTGCAAAGCCAACGGCGCGCTTGATCCGGTGACCGCAGGTACTGTGCAAAACGTGGGCCTGATGGCGCAGAAGGCCGAAGAATACGGGTCGCACCCGACAACATTTGAGATTCCACAAGACGGCACGGTGCGCGTGATCGCAGACAACGGTGACGTGCTGCACACACATGAGGTCGAGGCCGGTGATATCTGGCGCATGGCCTCTGCCCGCCGCGCGCCGATTGAAAACTGGATACAGCTTGCGCTCGACCGCATGGCAACCACTGGGTACGAGACGATCTTTTGGCTCGACCGCAACCGCGCCCATGACGCGCAGCTTTTGCAGTACGTCGAACCGGCGCTCGAAAAGGCAGGTGTTGCGGATAAGGTCAAGATCATGGCCCCGCGCGAGGCGACAACGCGGTCGTTTGAGGTGATCTATGCAGGTGACAACACCATCGCCGTGACAGGCAACGTGTTGCGCGACTATCTAACCGACCTGTTCCCAATCCTTGAGGTTGGTACCTCGGCCAAGATGCTGTCTGTTGTTGGTTTGATGAATGGTGGCGGTCTTTTTGAGACGGGTGCCGGCGGCTCTGCACCCAAGCACGTCGAACAGTTAGTGGGTGAAAACCACCTGCGCTGGGACTCTCTGGGAGAGTTCTGCGCCTTGGGCGAAAGCCTGCGGTTTCTTGGTGCGTCCAAAGGCAATGCTGCGGCCAATGTGATGGGCGATGCGGTTGATGCTGCGACGGAAAAACTGTTGGCTGAAGGGCACTCGCCCCAGCGCAAGGTTGGGCAGCCCGACAACCGGCACAGCCATTACTGGTTCGCGCGGTTCTGGGCAGAGGCCTTGGCGGCACAATCTGACAACGCTGATTTGGCAACCACCTTTGCCCCGCTTGCAGACGCCTTGGCAGAAAACGAAGCCGCAATCGTGGCGGAACTGTCCCAAGGGGGCGGCACGGCGATTGATTTGGGCGGGTACTACAACCCATCAGAGGCAGCAGCCTCTGCTGCGATGCGCCCATCGCAGACACTGAATGCGCTGATCGACTAAGAAGACGGCGAAAATCAACGCAAAAGGGGCAGGCATTCGCCTGCCCCTTTTGCGTTGTTCAGGCTGTTTGGGTTGACCCCTGTCAAGGCAAGTTGACGCAGACATTGTTATACTTCTGGCGAACCAAAGAAGGAGAGAACAGCTATGTTTGCCGATATCACAGTCGCAATTGACGGGTCAGATCACGGGTGGCGTGCGCTTGAAATCGCATGTGATCTGGCAAAGCGATATGAGGGGAAAATCCACCTGATACACGCCCCCGAAATGCCCCCATCCAGCATGGCGATTGGCATCGGTGCCATTGATGTGCCCGTGGATATGGAACAGTTGATGGCATCCGGTCAGGCGATCATGGCGCAGGCTGCAGATCTTGCGCGCAAGTCAGAGGTGGAACCCGCCAGCCAGATCGTGCGCGTGG
The DNA here is from genome assembly GCF_023015625.1 of Yoonia sp. F2084L. Taxonomy (GTDB): domain Bacteria; phylum Pseudomonadota; class Alphaproteobacteria; order Rhodobacterales; family Rhodobacteraceae; genus Yoonia. The sequence continues at coordinate 18,876 of NZ_JALKAH010000007.1, read as the reverse complement.
GCGTGCCTTCGGCCGAGGTGATACACACGGCAGAGGCGACGGGATCAGACCTAATAGTCACAGGCCGACGCGGCATGGGCGGTATCGCCAGCCTGCTGTTGGGCAGCACATCACAAAAGATCGCACATGACGCACCATGTGCATGTTTGACGGTGAAGTAGTCGGGGGTGGTCAAAGGGGTTGGGTTAAAAGTGAAGTGCTGGAGCGGCTTGAACAACGTCTGGCGCAACGTGAGGTGCTGAACTGACACTCCTGAAAGGGAGCTGGGTGGCTGGGGCTGAAAACTTGGTCACCCGACAAAGAGGACGGTTTCAGGGCATTCGCTGCGGGTGCGGCGGCCAGTCAGGTTATCCTCGCATTCATATTGAGGATGGCTTACCTCACCAATTGCCTCGGACTATCGCAGCGCGCTTTCTTGTTGCTCGCGCTTTCACTTTTTGCTATCGTTCAAAAATGAACGATAAGATGTATCCTCGCCAAACCTACCTCACAGGGAGCCGCCAAGTCTGCTCTAGTGCGGTTGCTTTTCGAGCTCTCGATCAAATATGACACGCACCAAGCTTCAAGAAGACACGCACTTCCGGGTCCTTCGCCTGCTTCAGGACAACCCTGAAATATCACAACGCGAACTTGCGCAAGCTGTAGGCGTTAGCGTTGGTCGAATGAACTACGTTCTAAACGCGCTGGTGGACAAAGGTCTCGTGAGGCTAGGAAACTTTACAGCCGCAAAAGATAAAAGGCGATACGCATATGTTTTGACTCCGATGGGGATTGCGCAAAGGGCAGCGCTGACCCGTGCTTTTCTGGCGCGTAAAATGGCGGAGTTTGATGCGCTTAAAGAAGAGATTGAAGCGCTTCGTTCGGAAGCACCCAGTAACGCGATTGATTATGACGGGACATAACGGCGTGACGCAGAGAAAAGTTCTGGTCACAGGAACCGCAGAATTTATCGGCCTTCACCTTTTTACCTATGTCGACGATCTTGTGCGCGGTAGTCGCATGCTTGTCGAATCGGCCCCAGAACGCCCCGCTTCGGGGGATGAGATCGAAAAAAGTCATAGCCTTTCTCCTGTCGCCTCTTATCGCGTCGTCAACACTGGCAACTGCGAAAAAGTCGGACTGTTGGATTTCATTCATGCCATTAAGAACGTCTTGGGCAAAAAGGCGATCCGCAACTATGTGCCAACGCAACTGGTCAATCTGCCTGCGACTTGGGCATATGCCGATTTGCTAAAAAAATTAACCTGCTATAGACCACAAACAGAATATCGTGACGGGATCGCGTACTTCGTGGAAAGGCATTGTGAGTATTATAATGTCTGAGGCTAATATGGACAGGCTGTCCCTCAAAACATCTAAACTGGCAGCCATCGGGCTTGGCTATGTTGGCCCGCCTCTTGCCGCAGAAGTCGACAAGAAGCGTTCAGTTGTGGGCTTTGGCATAAACACAAATCATATCAAGACATTGCGCGCGAGTCACGATTCCACTCTTGACGTCGAAAATGATGAACTCAGCTCAGCTGAGGGCCTGTCATTTACCAAAAAGTTGGAAGATATCGCGGAGCACACTGTTTTTATCGTGACAGTTCCAACCACGATAGATGCCCATAAACGTCCTGATCTGACCCCACTCTTAAGAGCCTCTGAGACCATCGGAAAGGTTCTAAAGCCCGGCGATTTGGTGATACATGAATCAACCGCTTATCCAGGCGCTACTGAGGAAGGTTGCGGTCCCGTTCCAGAGCGGATTTCCGGCCTGCGCTTCAACGAGGATTTCTTTGCAGGCTATAGTCCAGAACGGATTAACCCTGAAGATAAACAGCATTGTTTGTCAACGATAACGAAAGTCACATCTGGCTCTACACCTGATATAGCCGATATTGCCGATACGCCCTGCGGGTCAATCATTGTTGCAGGGACGGATAAGGCATCGTCAATCCGCGTGGCAGAGGCTGCAAAGGTGATTGAGAATGCCCAGCGAGATTTGAACATTGCGTTGGTAAACGAACTGGCTGTCATCTTTAACAAAATGGGCATCGATACCGAGGCCGTGCTGCAGGCGGCAGGTACCAAATGGAATTTTCAACCATTCCGCCCCGGATTGGTAGGCGGTCACTGCATAAGCGTCGACCCCTACTACTTAACCTACAAGGCGGAAGCGACCGGCTACCACCACCCCCAAATCATCTTGGCGGGACGGCGCCTAAATGACGGTATGGGCCCGTATGTGGCGGGCCAACTCGTAAAATGCCCGCTGAACAAACGAAGTCATGTGCAGGGCGCGCGGGTGCTGGTCATGGGGCTGGCCTTCAAGAAAAACTGTTCAGATTTACGCAATACCCGTGTTGTAGACGTGATTTCTGAACTAAAAGACTTCGGCGTAGACGTAGACGATTCCTGGGTCGACAGCACTGAAGCGCAGAGTGAATACGGCGCTACCCCTATCGAGCAACCTATGGACGGCACCTATGATGGTGTTGTTGTTGCCGTCGCACATCAGGAATTTGTGGACATGGGGGCGTCTGGTATGCGCCAACTGTGCCGCGGAGGCCACGTTCATTACGATCTTAAATACGTCCCACCCGCCGGTCAAAGTGATCTGCGGTTGTGACACGAGGAAACCAAATGAAAAACTTCGCTCTCATTGGGGCTGCTGGTTACATTGCGCCCCGTCACATGATCGCTATTCGCGAAACAGGAAATTTGTTGGTAGCGGCGCTTGATCCAAATGATTCAGTCGGAATTATTGACAGCCACTTCCCAGATGCCGACTTTTTTACTGAATTCGAACGATTTGATCGACATATCGACAAACTGCGACGCAATGGGAATGGAGTAAGCTACGTTTCCATTTGTTCACCCAACTATCTCCATGACAGTCACATGCGATTTGCTCTGCGCTCTGGGGCCGATGCAATCTGTGAAAAGCCTCTGGTGCTTAACCCTTGGAACATCGACGGTCTGCAAGAAATCGAGGCTGACACGGGGCGCAAGGTCAACACGATTCTCCAGTTACGCGTTCATCCTGCTATCATTGCGTTGCGCGAACAGATCGCCAATGCCGCTTCCGATACAAAACATGAAGTTGACCTGACCTACATTACATCACGAGGGAATTGGTATCTACAAAGCTGGAAGGGCAATGAAAAAAAATCTGGCGGTATTGCGACTAATATTGGCGTGCATTTCTTTGACATGTTGCATTTCATATTTGGGAAGCTACAGGAAAACCAAGTTCACCTAAATGATCCAACCCGAGCTGCGGGCTATCTTGAATACGAAAATGCAAGGGTCCGTTGGTTTTTGTCATCGAATATTGACGACGTTCCGGAAGCCGCGCGCGATCAAGGCCAGCGTACCTATCGCTCGATCACAGTGGACGGTCGGGAAATTGAGTTTTCGGGTGGTTTCACCGACCTGCACAACCGTAGTTACGAAGAGATTCTCGCAGGGCGTGGTTTTGCCCTAGAAGAAAACCGCGTGGCGATTGAGACGGTATCTCATATCCGCACGGCTCCAATACAGTCGAGCGGCGAAATGCATCCATTTGTGAAGAAAAAAGATTGATGACCTACAGCCTACATCCAAGCGCCATTGTCGATGAAGGTGCCGAAATTGGCGACGGCAGCCGCGTTTGGCACTTTTCCCATGTGTGTGGAGGCGCGCAGATTGGCAAAGGGGTATCTCTTGGTCAAAACGTTTTTGTAGGCAACAAAGTCATCGTTGGGGATCGATGCAAAATTCAAAACAATGTCAGTATCTACGACAACGTTACTCTCGAAGAGGGTGTTTTTTGTGGCCCCTCAATGGTGTTTACGAATGTCCACAACCCGCGTGCTCTTGTGGAGCGAAAGAATGAATACCGCGACACTCATATTGGTCGCGGTGCGACTCTTGGAGCAAACTGCACAGTTGTTTGTGGCATCATGATCGGAGAGTTTGCATTTGTGGGCGCAGGTGCCGTCGTGACCCGTGATGTCGCTCCTTTCGCTTTGGTGGTTGGGGCACCCGCGCGACATATCGGTTGGATGAGTAGCTTTGGAGAACGCTTAGACCTCCCAATTACCGGGAATGGGAAAGCAATATGTCCACACACAGGTGACCTCTATAAGCTCACTGATGGAAAAATGTCCCGCGAGGAAAACTCAGAATGATACCCTTTGTTGATCTTGCGGCTCAACAGGAGCGCATTCGACCAGAGATAGAGGCCGGCATCGCACGCGTACTGGCACACGGAAAATACATCCTCGGGCCCGAAGTAGATGAGCTGGAGGAACGGTTGGCGACTTATAGTGGTGCGAAGTATTGCATCACATGTGCAAACGGCACTGACGCGCTCCAAATTGCATTAATGGCGCTAGGAGTTGGTCCTGAGGACGAAGTTATCTCGCCAGGCTTTAGCTATATTGCCACGGCGGAATCTGCCGTTCTTCTTGGGGCATCGATTCAATACGTCGACATCAACCCATTGACGTATAATTTAGATCCAGAGTTGCTTGAAGCTGCAATCACCCCGCGCACCAAAGCGATCATCGCTGCTTCCCTTTATGGTCAGCCTGCCGATTTTGATGCTATCAACAGCATAGCGGAACGCCATGGGATTCCTGTTATCGAAGATGGCGCACAGAGCTTTGGTGGCGCTTACAAAGGCCTAAAATCGTGCAATCTCACAACAATTGGATGCACAAGTTTCTTTCCTTCAAAGCCTTTGGGATGCTACGGGGACGGCGGGGCGATGTTCACCTCTGATCCAGAACTTGCCAAAGCTCTCCGTCAAATTGCACGGCACGGGCAAGAGCGCCGTTATTACCATGCAAGGGTCGGCGTAAACTCTAGGCTCGATACACTGCAAGCCGCAATTCTACTACCTAAACTGGCAATCCTGGATGACGAGATTACGGCACGACAGCACGTCTCTGAATTCTATGAGGCGGCACTGAAACCATTGGGTCTGGTCACCCCACATATTTCTCAAGATAATCAATCTGCTTGGGCTCAATATACTGTTCGAATACAAAATCGGTCTGAAGTGCAAGCCGCGCTAAAGAACGACGGGGTTCCTACAACGGTACATTATCCTTTGCCCTTAAATCGTCAGCCAGCTGTCGCAGACAAAGATGTCAACCTTCCCCATGGTGATAGGGCTGCTGATGAAGTGATGAGCCTGCCAATGCATCCTTATATGGAGATTATCACGTTGGAGAAAATTGTATCTGCGCTGAAGGCCAATCTATGAGTAACACCGCCAGCGCTGTTTTTATTGGTACTGAGGCTTCAGTCTTTGTAACCAGAACGCGAGATACTCTAATTGAAAGAGGCATCCGAATTTCTGTTATTGATCCCCACAGAGTGAACAATCAGATACGTGGTAATAGTATTATTCATAAATTGTGGCGTATGTTTGAGCGATATCGCAATGTCAGGAAGCTTATTAGGGCGTCTCCAAAAGATCAAACAGCAGTTATCCACTATTTATCACTAGATACCTTTTGGCTCATCCCTATGCTGTCTAGGCATTTCTATCGCGTCGTTGGGCTAGCTTATGGTAGCGATGTGTTGCGCCGCAAAAAATCTTTTGATTTCTTATTACGAGTCGGTTTCAGGCGAATCGATGTTATTGCTGCGACCAATGATAATGTATTAAACGCGCTGCTCTCAGACTTTCCTTTCTTGACCAAGTGTTCTCCGAAGATAATCAGGTTCGGCCTTTCTGTCTTTGATGAAATACTGAAAATAGACGAGATTACGCCTTCTAAAGCCAAATCAATGCTTGGTTTTGACCGAGAAAAAGACCTGGTTTGCCTTGGATATTCAGCATCTCCGGGGCAAAGACAGATGGATCTCCTTGAGTTTTTCGAAACACATCTAGATCAATTTGAAAACCTGACTTTTGTTGTGCCGATCCAGTATGGCTCTAATTCTATTTCTAGTGCTATTAAAAAGAAGTGTGAGCTAATAAATCTCAAAACTGGGAGGGCACAGTTTTTCGCTTTGGAAGAGTTTCATGGGCCGGAGAAGTCAGCATTAATGCGTCGCGCAACGGATGTGTTGATCAACCACTCTGTTTCTGACGCGTTCAGTGGTACCGTGCAGGAAGTTGTTTATGCTGGTAACCTTGTACTTTCTGGTGACCACCTGCCCTACAATAAAATGCCAGGCTTCGGATCGGCCATCCGACCATTTCGCAGTCTTGCTGACATGGCATCGAACCTTCGCTCCGATGCTTTGATGGTATGGCGGATCAAAGCCGCTGGTTCCTCCATTGAAACCCGTGAACACCTTCATGCGATATCCTCATGGGATGCCGTTTTCCCCGACTGGCAGCGCCTGGTCGAAATCAAGCAATCATGACCAAACCCACTTCCATGCGCCGTACTGGTATCGACATTGTGCTCACATTCAGTCGCCAGTTTCTAGCTGGCCTAATGCAACTTGGTATATTGTTGATCGTCGCGCGCGTCTTGGGACCAAAGGGTGCGGGCGCATACGCCGTCGCGCTGCTGTTGCCGATGACAATGTCTCAACTGCTCAACCTTGGATTGGCCAGCGCAAACGTTTATTTCGTTGCCTCGCGCAAGTTCCCATTGCATCAGGCTTGGGCCGCGTCACGTGACCTTGTATTGGTAATGGGTCCGTTGGGGTTGACCGTTGGGACATGCGTAATCGTAGTAATTGGCGACACAGTGTTTCCTGGCGTCCCACAAATCGCGTTGTTGTTGGCGCTGTTGATCTACCCGACCAGTTTGCTGGCGGGGATAGTCTCGGGGTTGTTCCAAGCCTTGCAAGATTTTCGCGCTTTCAACATTGCAGTGCTTGTGCAACCGTTCCTGTCATTCACTGGAGTCTGCCTGCTCTGGTTCACAAATAACGTGGATATTATCACAGTATTGCTCGTCATTGCGTCAGCGCATTTCCTCTCCCTGATCGCAGCGCTGGCCCTTTTGAGCAAGCACACGCTCCTGACTGCGCCCTCTATAGCCGGAATGGAATACTTGCGGCCAGCGATAAGATATGGCGTCAAGGCGCATTTGGGTAACATCCTATCCTTCCTGAACTATCGCTTGGATATGCTTTTGGTCAATCTGATCGCGGGACCCGCTGCTGCTGGTATCTATTCCGTCGCCGTGCGCTTGACTGAGCAGCTGTGGATGATCTCACAGGCAGTATCCACCGTGATCTTCCCCCGGCTGTCAGCAATGGAAAAAGACGAAAACGCACGCCGTACTTTCACCCCGCTTATGGCGCGGATAGTTCTGTGGGTCACCTTGACGGCAGCGGCACTGCTTGGAATCATTGCGCAACCACTGATTCAATTTCTATTTGGATCAGATTTCGGCAGCGCGTTCGGTGCTCTTATCATCTTGCTGCCCGGTATCACCCTGTTTTCTCTTGGCCGCGTTATTGCCAATGATTTCGCTGCGCGCGGTTGGGTGGGAATAAATCTAGCGCTTGCGGGCTTGGTTTTACTGGTCAATACCCTCGCGAACTTAGTGCTGATCCCAGCCTATGGATTCACAGGTGCCGCCTTTGCCACAACCCTGTCTTACACGCTTAGTGTTGTTGTCCGACTGACGTTACAAAAAAGATTGGTCAACATTTCTTGGCAGGAATGCTTCGTACCAACCAGAAATGATCTCGCTATGCTTTTGCGCGTTTTTGTAAAGGTCAAAACATGAAACTACTCACAGTTATCGGGGCTCGCCCCCAATTCATAAAAGCCGCGACAGTATCTCGAGCAGTTGCGGGTCGAGACGATGTCAATGAAGTGATTGTTCATACAGGTCAGCACTATGATGCGAATATGTCAGACGTCTTTTTCGAAGAACTGTCCATTCCCAAACCGAATTATCATCTTGGTATTGGCGGGGGTAGTCACGGCAAGATGACCGGTCGCCAAATGGAAGAAATAGAAAGTGTCTTGCTCAAAGAAAGCCCCGATGTTGTTCTGGTTTACGGCGACACGAATTCTACGTTGGCCGGGGCTTTGGCAGCCGTGAAACTGCATATTCCAGTTGCGCACGTCGAGGCTGGATTGCGATCTTTCAACAAAAAAATGCCGGAAGAGATCAATCGTATTCTGACGGATCACGCGTCCACCAGCCTTTTCGCCCCGACACAGACTGCAATCAAAAACTTGTCTTCTGAGGGGATTTGCGGCGATCATGTTCAAATGGTGGGCGATGTAATGTATGACGCTGCATTGTTCTATCGTGACCGCGCTCGGAAACCTTCCTGGTTCGAAGAACTGCCGATTTCGGAGAATGAGTTCGTTCTTGCCACGATTCACAGAGCGGAGAATACTGACAATCCACAGCGCTTTGCCGCCATCTTTGCCGGGCTCGCCCAGTCAGAGAAGTCGATCGTTTTGCCATTGCACCCCAGAACACGGGCGCGTCTGAAGGATCATGGCATCCAACCCTCTGACAACATGCACATTGTCGATCCTGTCGGGTATCTGGAGATGGTTTGGCTTGAGGCCCATTGCGCCCTTGTGGCAACGGATTCCGGGGGTGTTCAGAAAGAAGCGTATTTTCACGGGAAACCCTGTATCACTCTGCGCGATGAGACCGAGTGGGTGGAACTGGTAGAAATCGGAGCGAATGTGCTTGTTGGGGCGCAGTTTGATGCAATCACAAGCCTTCTCAAAAATCCCAGAGGCAGTCGTGCAACAGAAAATTTACGGCGAAGGTGACGCAGCAGAGCGTGTTGTTTTTTCTATATTGCGATAAGAGCGTCAAAACTACCCACAGGGTTGCTTCGCTGCAAGAAAAATTTCAAGCTGACTAGTAGCCAAGAAAAGAGATAATAGTTGTGAAGATCATACATATGTCGGTCGTGCGCAGGTTCACAGCAGGCCAAATCAAACAACTCAGATCAGAATTTGCGTCCTCGAATAGAATAGAAGACTTCGAGTGGGAAACTGTCGGGTATCAATCGGGAGAAAGCGACCAGCCGTTTATTCATCAAATCCCTTTGCCGTTCAGGCCAGTATTCTTAAGGAATCTCTATGGGTGGTTGATTTGTTTGAAGCATAGTCGCGACGCAGATTTCGTTCTTATGCGGCATATGACATTCGATCCCTTTGCTTTCTTGTTTGCTTCCTTGATCAAGAATAGGGTTTCTGTCCATCACGCAAAGGAAGTGGCCGAGTTGAAACTCGTTCGTAGTAACTGGAAGGGCCGTTGGGCGTCCTGGCTCGAACGGTTCTCAGGTCGTTTTTTAGTACGTAAGTCTTGTGCCATTTTTGGAGTCACAGGAGAAATAGCAAATTATGAAAGAGATTTGTATCAAGCCTCGGCAAAGATTCATACCTTTCCCAACGGTATTACTTTATCTGAAGTGGAGGTTCTTCAGGACGAACGATCTGAATTTGACATTCATGTTGCCTTTTTATGCGGTACGTTTTCATCTTGGCACGGACTAGACCTTCTAGTCGAAGCGCTTGAGCAACCGGCGAAACAAGATCGCCTCAAAATCCACCTCATAGGGCATATCCCTGATGTGCTAAAAGCAACGATCGAGCAGCATCCAGCCTTTCAAGATCACGGGACTATGGAAGAGAAGGAATATCGAGAAATCCTTGCAAAGTGTGATTTTAGTCTAGGTTCTCTAGCATTATTTCGCAAAGGGCTTGAGGAAGCGGCAACTCTCAAGAACCGAGAGGTCTTGGCAATGGGGCTTCCCATCTTGTCCGGGCATGTTGATACGGCCTTTCCAGACGTTTTTGCATATCATAGGAAAATTTCAGATATCTCCCTTCATCAAATGATAGAATTTGGCGAAAAGATGAAACACTTCAGTCGCCTGACAGTGAGAAACGAGGCTCGTCAATTTATCGAAAAAGAAATGATCATGCGTGATGCAGTGGCTTTTCTCGAGCACCTCGACCATGCGTGATGCAGTGGCTTTTCTCGAGCACCTCGACCATGCGTGATCTAAGGCTACATACATCGCATTTCGTAGTGCCTCTCTCGCAATTTCATAGCGCAATTCGAATATTACCCATATGGTGGAAAACTAGCCAGCTAAAGCGAACACTGGACTCCATCAAGAGATCATGGGCCGTCGACGCCAATTTTGGATCGTTTTGATGTTTGAGACTTTGCGGAATACGGTAACAGAGATTCGTTGATATGCTATTATTTGCAGGCAGTTTATGGCATATTGCAGCGGGTTTGCTGTTATTTTTAGCCGGGCTTTCTGTTGCCATTGCTCAAAAGCGGATCTTTTGCATTCCACAAAAGCGAGCGATTGCGCTCTATTTATGGCATAGTTTTTTTTGCATATTTTATTTTTGGTACTCACTAAATAATTCTGCAGATTCAGCGCAATACTACATTCGTTCACTTGACCACGATTCTGGGTTCAGGTTTGGAACTCATGGAGTATATCACTTTTTGTCCTTTTTTACGCAAGTTCTAAAACTATCATATGGCAACCTATTTCTACTATTTAATATAATCGGATACATCGGGTTGCTGTCCTTCGCTTCAGCGCTGCAAATTGTAACAGAAAGAAGTCACCGCCAGGTAAGAAAATTTAGTATCGCCTTCATATACCTTCCAGGAATGAGTTTCTGGAGTTCGGCAATTGGAAAGGATGCGATCACGTTTATGGCTGCGGGTCTCGCGACTTGGGCTGCCTTGGATATAAGCCGTCGAGCGCCTGTCATTGCATTGTCTGCGCTGCTGTTTCTGGTTCCACGCCCCCACATGGCAGGCATATTTCTTTTGTCTTTTTGCCTTGCATTATTGATCTCATCACGAGTTGGTATCTACAAAAAAATTGCACTACTGGCAGTTGCCGTGCCGCTCAGCGCTTTTGGCGTACAATTCGCCTTGAGTTATGTCGGACTTGGTGAAGCAAGCAATTTGAGCGCTATCAACGATTTATTCGAAACCAGACAGGGTTACAATCTTGGCGGTGGCAGCTCGGTGGATATTGCAGCTATGTCCGTTCCCATGCGCATGTTTACGTATCTGTTCAGGCCGCTTCTGTTTGATGCTGGAGGAATACTTGGCCTTGTGGTGTCCTTAGAAAACCTATTGCTGTTGGGGCTCTTGTTGGCTGTGATACTTAGAAAAAGACGGACTCGGTCAGCGTTGGGCCGTTTCGAATTCGTTTTCTTCCTTCTCTTCGTATTGGCATCTTGGTTTGTATTGGCTAATTCGACAGCAAACCTTGGAATCGCAATTAGGCAAAAAACGATGTTCTTGCCCATGTTGATTGTTCTATTGTTTTCCTTGTGGCAAGACAGACCCAAGCAACCAATTGCCAATAAGAGATGACGTGCCCCGAATCTTAATCCTCATCTCTTAAGTATTCTCGTATAACAAGGAAAACGGGTTTCGAACTCCGCAAACCTTTGTGCTGCACCTAAAAAATGCCGTCAAATGGGAATGCATGGTCGGAGATTGGTTCATGATAGCTATTCCATTCAAAGCACTGGGCCTCGCGTAGTAGAAATGCTTGAAATGGTTTTCGAAACTGAGCAGTGATTCACAATGTGGAATCGAAAAAATTAAAATGCGTAGATGTTTTCTTATCATAATTTTGTTCATAGCGCTGAATGCCATTGTGCTACCAAATGCACAACAGGTGATGCTTGCTGTTGCATTGGTAGTGGGTGCGATAGTGGCGAGCTATTACAAAATCACTATAACACAATTAGCGCTTGTCTTGATAGGTTTGTCTTGGTTGGTAACCATGCTTTATATCGTAGTTGGGGCAATTCACGGTGCGCCAATCCAAGCAGCAGTACAGACTATTTTCATTTATATGGTCTCCCCAGCATTGTGGCTCATTGTAATAGACCGCGCATGGAAGACTTTAGGCGTCGATAAGATCGTTCAGTCGTTTGCCGTTTTAGCGGCTATAGCCGCAGCCTCTGTGGCGGTTTACATGTTTCTTTTCCTCAATTTTGGTCCGCAAGCGGTGGCAGTATTTGGCTCTCGTGCCAACGTACATATTGAATCGGGTTATTCCGGAGTAATCATGCACGTTTCGGGCTCGCTCATATTTCTTGGTGCTGCATTTGCCTCAAGCCCAAGTATTCTGCCTTCGCGCTTATTCGGCATTCTGATCCTTTTTGCCTTGGCCTTAGCATGTATAGCGTCGGGAAGAACTCTTGCCATTGGGGGGCTAATTGTAGGAGCTGCTTTTCATTTCCTCTCAAATCCGAGTACTATCTTGAAGCGGCTCTTCACGACTTTGCCTTTGTTCGCAGTCTTGGGGTTCGGAATCTTGCAGAGTATGGACTTTCTGCTTGATGTGGATGTGGTTCAATTACTTAATCGACACTTGAACAAAGCCGTTTCTGGCGATGTCGAACGGCCTGCCCAGATTGCTGCCCTGATGCGGGGCGCAGAGGAGACATGGTTTTTGGGTGCCGGGCATGGAATAGGGGTCGACTATATTCGTAGCACGGATTTTCCATGGCGTTATGAGAGCGTGTTTTTTGCTTTGATCTACAAGCTCGGCATTGTGGGAACCTTGGTCTTATGCCTTCCGTTGATCTATTCGATTGCATTGTTCTTGACTCGACAGATTAGGGGCGCTGCGCGCAAATATGACGCGTTTTTCGGCTCCGCCCTGGTCGCTGTGACTCTTGCCGCCAACACCAATCCCTATCCTGAGGCATTTACGTTTCAGTGGATGTTTCTCATACCAATTTATTACTTCATCTCAACAAGAGATTCTGCTAGCTTGAATCCGGTACGCGGTCAAACATGATCGTGCCCCACCGAGCAAATCTATTTGATATGATGAATCATTCGATGCCGCCTCATGTAGGTTTAGTGCGAATTTCTCCCTTCTACTGCTTAGCATCCAGCTTCGTTTCAACCTCAGCAGGTCGAACGTGATAGTTTTTCTAGCCTCTTTACCTAGTTCTCTACAAAACTTCCGAGGTGCTTTGATTGAAGAGTTTATTGACCGTGGCCGTGACGTTCATGTCGCCGTGTCTGGTACTTTTGACGCGACTGAAACGCTAGGCTGGATACCGACCATTTTGGTCCCGAGCCTTTCCCGCAAATGCCGATACGCCTTCTTCTAATCATTCGACTGCTTGGTGATATTTGCGATTGCCGCCAGACGGTTTTTGCCACAGCACGTGCTTCGCAAGGATCCACACGTCTGGTCCAGAAAATGAAGGAATGAGCCGTATTCACCGGTGTCCAATAGCAGGAATTCACGTGAGGCTTCGATAGCGTCAAGACAGGCATCGATGATTTCAAGCTGTTCTGTGGCGCTTGCGGGATCAAGGTCAGGTCTTATCCCCTCGGCAACCCATACTTGCCCACGCTGGTCAGTCTCGTAGCGCTCCCAAATAGTCATTCGGAGGGCGCGCAAGTCGGGTGTGTTCCAACTAGACGCGAAGAAGGTTCTATGGGTGTTCATTTCGACAAATCGTATGCATTTACGCGCAAACCGAATGCCAATCGCTCGGCCAACTACTTGAGTGAAGCTCGGCGCGTTGTTGCGAGATCAACGTCGAGCAACTTGTACAGCCAGTATGTATAATCGACGGCCCTATTCAGTTCCGGCGGAAGGCCTTCTGTCTGTTCATATAGCGTACGGGCATATCCACCAGGAGACGGGATCGGCAGGAGGATGGCGTCGGGGTTGAGCTTGGCAAAGAGGCTGTATTCGTCGCGAATGCCTTCCATCCCGCCGATGAAGACGGCTGCCTTATAATTGTGCTCCGACAGCATAGATATTCGCATACGCTCCAAACTGGCGTCTTGATTGTCAGGTGTTGCCGGTGTTTCGATGAAATTTCCGAACTTCGTATTTTCTTCAGGATACCGATCTTTGAAGATAGCACTTTGATAGAGAGTCACAACGTCGGGGTAGGAGACGTCATACCGTCTCGCGGCTTCCCATATCATCGGCGTGATAGCTGGTTGCCCACCCCACACCAACAGGTATCGTCCGAGAACAACCTCAATTAAGGCTGATACGGCTTCTTTGATCAGGAATGGGTCAAAGTCTTCTGATCCAAGACGGCCTTCCTGAGGAACGCTGGCAGAAAGAAAGACTGCGGGTTCGCCGGTCATGACAACACATCCTGCAGATTCTGAAAGGAAGACCCAGCCTTTATCCAATGAAAGCGATCAATGCGTTGGCCAAGCCATTCCAAATGTTCTTGCCAACTCTCTAGAACGCCGACGTGATCGTACAATAGGGCACATTCCTCTTTGCCCGCATCGAGTACTATCCTGTTGATGACCTCGGATGTAGGCACGCCGACGATCGGGTAAACCTGCAACTTTTCCCCTGCCGGGAATGAGGCCATGACACGGCGCATTTGACCAGCGTCTCCGAGGTCACCACCCATTTGTTCAACCGCTGTTCTAAGTGAGCCAACAAGACATGATTGCCGGACCGCCACACTCTTACTTCGCAACCGTTCGAGGCTATCGGCCACCTCATCAAGCACGGTGTCACTTAACGTTCCGTTCGCCAAGAAATCTGAGTTCTCGAGCTCAACTGTATCCGTGACAGATAGATTTTTGTCGAGCGTGACTCCTGGGAAACCGAGACGCAAGATTGATGCTTTTTTCAGATTTGCTTGTCCAAATTCCTCTGACGTCCAACGGCTTTCAAAGTAGGATTTGGTGTCGAGCATGAGCATGACATCGCAATCGCTCATCTGATGCCAAAGAACGTCCTGAAACAACGCTCCCGGTCTGATTTCATGGGTATCAAGAAAGACATCGAACTGACGTTGGCTCAACTCGTCAAACAGCTGAAGCGCAACCTCTCGCGACTCTATTCGACGATAGCTTAAGAACACCCGGCGACGACTTGGCACCAGTCCGAGGCACTCGGCGGTCGCAGAGGCTATCCTCACTGACGCGTTTGGTTCAGCTGATGCCATAGCATTGAACGGGGATGCTTCTAGCGGCAACTCAACGCTGCATCGGTCCAGTGAAGTGACGATGGGGATGATGGGGTCGTATTCTGTGAGAGCAGCGGGCCGATCATATGCTGGCGCTGGATCGTCACCGAAAAACAGACCAACAGAGGCACATTTGGGATTCTTGGTTTTGATTGTCCCACTTCGATCCAAAGCGACTTCGTCGCCGATCTTCAGATCAAATTCAGATAAATGGTCCGTCAGCGCGGTCTCCAATTCCTTGGAGGCGTTCTCTGTTCGACCGAACATGCAGATTTCGTAAAATGACTTCATTCTGGTTTACGATCTTTCGATACTGTCACGCGAGGATCTTTTTCAGGTTTTCCCAATTCCATCGATAGAGCTGTCCCGTGCCTTTTACTGGGGTATATTGTCCATACTTGTATCCGATGATCTGAACAATTTTCTTGCCGTGTTGGCGCGCCATAGCGATTTCCTTGAGTACGCCGGGCGCGCGAAATGTCTCACGGCCAACCATCACCAAGACAACGCGAGAGCGAGCTATCGCGCGGGAGGCCTTGGTCTCCCAACTACGTTCGGGTGCTGCCTCTTTCAAAGAGTGATCAATGACCTGAAACGGCGAGTCGGCGCGACGTGCTTGCATTATGATAAAGTCTTTGAGCCGCTTGTCGTTGTCGAAATCAAAACTAACAAATATCGGTGTTTTCATGGTGCCGCCTACACAACCTAGAAATTGGTATCACATGTCGTGCTCAATTTGGTGCCTACTTTTCCTGTTCGGACTCGTCTTCCTTCCGATCTTCGATCTTCTTTGCCTCTTGTTCCTTACCAATCGTGACGTCCCTAAGTGTATTTGAGATATCTTTGATAAAGTCCGGATAATCCATATTAAGCTGACGTTCCTCTATGACGCCGCTTTCAAGAGCCATCTTAAGTAGTTCGAGTTTCCTCGCATATGTCAAGTTCTCTTGTTCCATTTGATTGCGCATTGCGTTCTCAATTGCGCTTTTATCTGCACCAGGCCTCATCATTTCCGCAAATAAAGCATCGGGACTTGAGATGAGCTTCTCGAAATACCTACGCTCGGCTTCATTTCTGCGTGCATCTTCCTCTACACTCTGTCGCTCTAGACTGGATGTAGCGAGAACAGAAAGCTGTTCGCCGGTCTTGCCATCGACACGGGCATCAATAGTGGATCCATAGATCAAGAAGAGTTCGTCGAATTCGCTACTACAAAGAGCGCCAGCAACGTTGTTCAATTCACTACGAAAAGATGTGAGTTTGTCCTCTAATGTCCCAATTGATGCAACTTCTTTGACTTTTGAGTAAATTTTTTGAGACAAGTATTCCCGTACATCTTTCACTCCAGCATCGACAACAGAAACAGCGTTCTTTGCGGATACTTGATATTCAATTTCAATTGTAGCATGAACACCTGCATCAGCGAGTTGAATAGAGCGTTCATCCTTAATTGTATGCGTGGAAACATCGACAAGATGATATTTGGGGCCGGCACCAAGCAAGGCTGTGGTAACGGGGTGGTCACGGTTCAGAAGCATGAATGCACTGCTTGCTCCCAACAAAATACAGAGAAGAAATACCCCAAGGATTCCAATCAAGAACCAAAGAAGTACTAAAATGCTAACTGCAATGCCCAACAGCTTCGGAGATGAATAGTCTTGGATCATCCTGATAATTGAGCGATCTTTATTTTCTGGAAGATAGGTTTTGCTATCGCTTGTGACGACAATAATTGTGCCAGGTTCTTGAGGTGGATATTGGTTGGTCGTCTTAATTATTGGGTTATATGTCATTTCCATTCTTCCTTACCTCTAGAGCCTGTGCGGTTGGGTTTCGCTTCAAGCATCTCATTCGACGTAAATAGGCCTCTGAAGATATATTCGACTCTGTCGCGATCGTTCTCGTTCGCAGCTGTTTGTTGCAACAAGGCTGCCAATCTCAATAGTGTTTCTCGCCTCTCAACTGAAATTGTTTCCTTCGGTTTCTCCTCGATGCTACGTCTGCAGACTTCGATCCATCGCCTCAGGATGCCTTTGGAAATGTCTCTTGAGTTAATCCCATTGATTTTGTGTTGCGACAAGGCAAGGTTCATAACCGCGGCCACCTGCGCAGCTGACCTAGGAGTTCGAAGTAGACTTTGCAGAGAAGTGCTGCGGTTGCTGGCTGACTTCGGTGCAATCGGAAGTCCTCCAACCACTACAAGAAACATAAGAAGTGGTATTGCACGCTTGGGATCTGTACGCTGCGATCCCGATCCATTAGTCAAGCTATCAGCGATCCAGGTGGATATGTCAGCAACAAGCTTGTTTAGGTTGAAGAGGCTGGTATCTGTATCGGTTGAGTGAACCTCGAGCTGCGCACGTAGTCCACGTTGCAAAGAATCCATCAATCTAGTGGGAAGCGTATCGATGTTTGAAGATGTTGCGATCCGCAGAATATCAATAGCTGAATGTGATAGCCTTGCGCCGGTAAGCCCACAGGCTAAGTGAACGGCTGTTGACTTTTCATTGGCGTCAGTTGACGCTGCCCACCCTTTAATTGTGTGGCTTATTGTTGCCCCAACGGCAGGGTCAAACGCGGCTACCGCTAACGCTATATCCGCGGTTCTAACTTGCACATCATTGGCGCCAAGTAGCCACGGGCTTAGAACTTCTCGAAAAGTGCCGAGAAAGTCGATTTGGCCCAACAGACCTAAAGCTAGCCCAACCCGCATATGGCCTTCACTAGACGCTGAGCTGACAACATTGCTTAACCAGTCTTTTAATGCGGCCCGGCGATCTGGAAACTCACGCCATGCAAACTTAAGAGCTGCCGCCGCACGTTGTCGATCTTTAAAGCGGACTACTTCTTGACGCAGTTTCGTGTAGGTATGCTCCACGTCTACCAACTCGCATTCTAACATTTCTAGAAGTTGGCCGGTCCTACGAGGATATTCACGGTCAAATTCGCCATTTGCCACTATTTCCTGTGTTCTTAACTTTTGAACGAGAGCTTCAGAAATCTGTTGGACCTCTGAGAAAGGTCCGTCCTCAAAAAATGCACAAGACAACATGAATGAGTATGCACGGATTGAGCCGTCCAGACCAAACATACCTTCAATTCCGGAAAACCACGCATCTAGTCTTTTATCGGCATCAGGGGGCTCCTCAATGTCTGCCGCCTTCTTAGAAAAGCCCAGTATCGATGCCAGTTTCTCGAACTCTTCAGACGACAAGACACTGCCGAAATCCGCAAATGAGTATCGTTTTAGCAACGCCGTCAGGCCTTTTAGCGCAAAAGACCTCCCCCCGTTGCCGATCACAACAGGTATCAGCTTATCTTCTGACCGAGCGGTTTCCACCTCGTCGAAAATGTAGCCTCTGTCAGCTCGATCTGCGTTTGCACTTAGGAAGGCCAGAACCCTTCGCGAAGAAGCCAGTGCGTCTTCGATAGCGTGATCCCAACGTCCCTCCTCAATGCCATCTTCAGCCCACCAAACACTGCAGCCACGGGCCCGAAGTTCTTCCACAATTGGCACAAGTTCGCGGGTGTCTCGTTCGCTATAGCTTATGAAAACATCAATTTTTTCTGGGTTCTTCAAACAAAACTCGCAAAGAAGAGGTACGGAATTGGCGCAATATTCTGAGATGAAACACCAAATCTGAACTAGATGATAGGAGAATCTCCAAGTGTTGATAGTCCATTGGGTCGACTGCAACCACTATTGGATCGCTACCGCTAGATGCCGCAGATAGATTCCTCCTTTAGGCTGCGCTCTTCAGGTTTTCGAAAAATGAATTGTCAAAGCTGCGCCTTGTTTGAATTCTGTCTACCATACCGGTCATTTGGCAATCGGCAGTCCGCAGGCTATTTGAACCGCGCCGGGTTTGCCGGAGGCTGATTTGTCTTAGTTACGCGGCCATGTCTGATCTTTCCAGAGCCGCGTAGAAGTTTGCCTCGGCTTCTGCAGGCGGGATATTCCCGATGGGTTCCAG
>NZ_JALKAH010000006.1 GCF_023015625.1 Yoonia sp. F2084L | reverse complement strand
AACTGGCCAAGATCTTTCCCGCACCGCAGCAAACGCGCAAAGCTTAATCAGAAAGGCATTTGCGCCCAGTTCATGCCGCTACTTTCTGCGCCCGCAACACGTTGTTTTTCCACAGAATCAGCTCACAGCCGACCTTCGCTGCGTTCTGCATGGACGGCTGGTTTCGCTCACGGACTGTCCTGTCCCCTACCGGAGCAAACTCGCCGTTGGGTGCAAACAGACAGGTGGCACTGGCGGGTGAGGGCAAAAGCACAAACCGTTGCCTTCGCTCAACGGCCCATTCACCAATCTGATCGCACAGGTACATCACTGCCTGATCAAGGTGACAAGGTAACAACTGCCCCGCGTGGTGTTCAGTCGGGGCAGTTTAACCACCATGCTTACTTTGGTTTACGCGCCGAAACCAAGTCAGGGGATGGATATGTTCAACCGGCCGCTGCCGACGCGTGTTGGCGGGGTTGGTGTTGGCGTTGGGAAGGTGGGATCTTGGGCGATTGCCTGGGCCTGTATCCAAGCCCTGTCGCCTGCCGCACCGCCTGCCATGCTGTTTGCGGTAAAGCGTGCGACCCGTGGTGCAGCCACGCTTGTGCCGTTCAGGCGCACCGCTGATCCGCTGCGTGATCCTGCGCTGATCACCCCTTGGCGCACCAGACTGTCATCCCCGCGCGCTGAGGCGTCCGGGCCGGTACGGTCTGCTACGGCTTGGCCGCGCGGTGGTGTGATTGGCCCGGCGGCAGAGTAATCCGACATATCGCCGTTGCTTTGCACAAGCGCGCCGATCACCAAAGGTGACGGGCCGCAGGCAAATCCGCTGAGCGTTCCCGCCCGCCGGATCGGGCTGTCTGTTCCCGCGGGATCAACCGCGAGCGGCGCACCGTATTTGTCAAAGCGCACATAGTCGCCATTGTTGAAATAGGACTGACGCCCACCGCTTCTGAACCCGGGCAGTGTATCATCGCGTTCAATCCAGACCTGCACGGCTTCGTCAGTTGCGATCTGGTCTGGCGTGACCTCGATCTGCCAGCGTCCCGACGGCGCGAGCGGCGCTGGCGTCAGGCTTGCCGTGGGGTTCAGGCTAAGCGTGATGACACCCCGCGCGGTTGGCAGTGGCGTAAACGCATAGGATAGGCGCGCCACCTCGATCCCGTCTTGGTTGAACAGCGCCTGATACGACCCCGCCGTGATATCGACCGGTCCGCTTTGCAACCCATCCGGGGTTGTGGCGCGCACGCTGACGACATTCGGCAACGGACTGGCCGCGCTGTAGGGCATCCACAACTGCACTTCGCTGGCTGTGCGGTCGTCGGGCATGGCCACGAAATCAAGCACTTTGGCCGGGCGGTTACCCGCGCCTTTGAATTCCAGCATGCCATGTGTGCGTGACAGATTGCCATTGCCAGAGGGCAACACAAGCCGCAGTTCCTGATCGTTGTCGCAATCGGGGCCGAAGTAGTCCTCGATCACACGGGCAATGGGGCTGGTCCCGTCATGCGGACCCCCAAAGTTGCCGTAGCTGAAGTTGAAAACAGCAGGCGGCCTGCTGCCGTCCTGACAGCGGAACCGTGCGGCTTGGCGGGTCAATCGCAGCAGTGCGAGGATCAGACTGGGCAGGATGCTCCCGCCCGAGACATCGTCGGTCACCCGCGTCGGCAGGATCGCACACAGGATCGGTCGGTCATCGGGCGCATCATCCATGGGATAACCTGCGGCCAGGCCCGTGATATGCGTGCCATGCGACCGCCGCAGTGACGTTGGTGAAAACGTCCCGTCGGCATAGTCGATCAGACCCGCCTGTTGATAAAACCGATCCTCATCCAGCAGGTTGCACGAGGTGTTCGCGACCAGCAAAGCGTCGATCTGCGGTTTTTCAAGCTCGGTTCCGACCGAGGCTTGCCCCGGCGCAGTCCCAGGTATCGTTGGCAATACAGTCACGTATTGCACCCGCGTCGATGTCAGCCCGTCCCGAAAGACGTTGTTGCCGAATGCAATCCCGTCATCAATCACGGCTGTGATCACAGTGCCATTGGGCACGTTGATAATGGGCAAAGCCGCGTTTTGGCTTTTGGCGTCGACGTTGATGAAGTCCGGGTCAATGATTGCGCCAAGTACTACAGAAGCGGTTTTGAACTTTTTAGGGGCCTCGTTCACGATACGCAGCAGTTCTGTTGTGGCAAAAACCACGATGATCTTCGCTTCAAAGACCTCTTGGCGTTCTTTGCGGCTGTAGTCCGAAGGTATATGAACTTGACCGCTCAGAGCTTTGTCCAGCGTTTTTGCAAAACCTGCGATACTTGTGTCGCGCAGATCAATCAGCGCTGACCACCAGATCGTATCACGCCTTTGATCACCGCCCTTTTCCCGGTTCCGAGGCGGGGCGATGAAATTCTCTTGCTGGGTCAGGCGAAAATCCACGGCATTACTTGCGAAAGTTCTTGCGCCGACTGTTTCCCATTGCAGGCTGGATGGTTGTTTTGCGGGTTCCTTTTTTGGGGTTATTCGCATGGCAGGTCCTGCCATTCGGCGACGGCTTTGCCCCACAGCCATTCCAATGGACCGGATTGCACTTCGTTTTTGGATGGTTTGCGCGATGTTGTAGCCCATGGATTGCCGTTTGGTCCTGATTTTTTAGGTTGAAGGTCGTCTTCGGCCTCGTAAAGCTGATGCCAGTCAAAATCGTTCGCTGCATCAAAACGTGTGCCTATGAACTTTGCGCTGGTGCTGTCTTGCATGGTGGGATCGCAGTGTTCGTGGATAAAGTCGGCCAGTGTCAGACCCAGCAGCGATCCTGCGACGCTGTCCATCGGGAAATGCACGCCCGCAACGGTCCGGTTGATGGCAATGCGCGATGCCAGACGCATCATCATTTCGCCCCAGACGCCATCCTGCTGATATTGCGGGGTGCCGGACGCGCGCAGCAATTTCCAAAGCAGTCGTGCCGTAATGAAGGCTTCGGTCGCGTGACCGCTGGGAAGCGACCCATGCGTCGGTGTCGGGATCATCGGTTGCACTTGTGGCGAAAACTCAATCGGGCGCTTTGCGGCGATCGTGTATTTGATGCGCATGTGGTTGTAGTTTGCAAAGCGCAACGCGGTATTCAGCAATTCGATTGTGAAGGGCGTGCGCGCCGGATCAACAAAGGCGATTGAGGCTAGAAACGGCACCGGTGTTCCGAGTTGTGCAAGGATTTCTGCCGCGCGATCCTGACGCAGATCGGCATAGCCGGACAGATAGCCCATCTGGTCCTTGAACTGTTGCATGGTTGGCGCTGTCATTTCGACCAGCGGTTTGGCTGCCACTTTGGGTGGTTGTCCGGGTTTGGAATCCAGTCGCCACAGATAGGCCGTCGCCGTTTCATCGCAACTTGCCGAATAAGTAACGCGTGTGCCCAGCTCAAACATAAAGATGCTGGCGCGCACTTCCGGCGACAGCCGTTTCAGGTTCTTGGGGAATTCGCAACAGCCCTGAACAATGTTTGGGTCCAGATCAAGCGGTGCGCCGACGATGCCGTCGCGGGTTGTGAGCAGAGATTCCGCACCAAGTGGGCTTTCAGTTGCAGCAAGACCCCCGAGGCCTCCTAATCCGCCAAGCCCTCCTAATCCACCAAGTCCGCCTAAGCCACCTAACCCGCCAAGTCCGCCGAGTCCGCCCAAGCCACCAAGTCCGCCCAAGCCGCCTTCAGGTCCGCCGCCATTTGCCATTATCAAAACTCCTTTTTGAAAATTCTTTCACAAGTTTATTCAGGTACTCCGGTTTCCCGAAGTGTGGCCGCAAAATTGCGTCCGAGTTCAAAGCTAGCACTGGGTGAGTTCTTTAGCCAAGCCCTAACGCTCATATTTGGTTGCAGACGCAGCAGCTCTTGTGTCGTCTTGCGGGCCGCTTCTTCATCGCCGAGCCGCATCTGCGCGACTGCTTTTACGCGCAACGTCGATGTATGCGTCCGGTTCAAACGTAATGATGCCTTCGCTAGAACAATCGCGCGTTCATAATCTTCTGACGCGATGTTTGCCGTAGCTGCCAATGATAGAAAGAAGAACCGATGCGGATCAAGCGGGGCAAGATGTAGCGCGCGTTCACTATCGCGCTTCGCCTCTTCACCCCTGCCTTGAAAGGCAAAAAGCGTACCGCGCAGCAGCCTACCGCTGGCATCATTCGGATTGGCGTCAAGGGCTGCATCATACCGCTCCTCGGCTTCATCGAGCTGGTGGAGCAGGTTGGTCAGTACAAAACCTTCGCTTGTCAGCGCAAGCGCATTTTCGGGATCAATGTCCAATGCCTTTGTCGAACAGCCAAGTGCCAGTTGCGCCTCTTCTTGCGGGTTTTCTGACCACCCTTGCTGCACACGCAACACATGCCATCTGGCCATCCACGACAATGCGGATGGTTGATTGGGGTTGCGCGCGATCAAAGTGCGCAGCATTTCGCCCGCCATATTGAAGTCAACTGGTGCCAACCGGTGCATGAGCCCGACAGCACCAATCAACAGTGTGTAGTTACGCAGTGTCGATATCGGCTTTGAGCGGGCCCGCTCAACCTCATTAAGCGCAATGGCTTTGCGGACTTTGGCGACGACATCCTCGGCTGCGTCCTGACCGTTCAGCATATCGGTCACTTCGACCTGGACACGCTCGGCCCATATGACCTTTTTTGTACTGACTTCGGACAGCTCAAGCATCATGCCGACCTTGGTGTCGTGCGTCAGGATTGTTCCTGACAAAACGAAATCAGCACCCAATACGTCACTTATCTTTTCCAAGCTTGTTGTTTGCGCACGAAAAGCTGTCGTTGAAAGACGTGAAATCACATTGATATCGGCTGATCGCGACATTGTTGCAATCAGATCATCGGCGATGATTTCACCAATCACCGTCGTATCTTCCGATGCGATACGCGCCCTAAATGGGACGACCGCGATAGTTGGCAGCAAGTCTTCGGTGGCGATGTCGGGCAGGACCCGCGTGGCGCCCGTGTTCGTGCTCACACAAAACACGCGCACAGTCTCGTTGGTGTTTTGCAAGACCTGCTGGCTCAGATCTTCAAAGTCGAAGTCCATCTCGCCATAACACTGATCGCGGACTTCGACCGAGGCGATCACTTCAGCGGCTTGCCCAATTGCAGATAAGCCCGCGACACGCAGGTCGCTGGGATCCGTCCCGTCCTGTTGCCCAGCAGGCGCCAGATCAACGCCTATGCGATAGGTTTGCCCGCCGGGTGATACACCAAGCGCCAAGGCAAACCGCAAAGCAACCGACACATCAGAAAACGAAATCACCGCTGTGCTGGCGTTGGACTGGATAAGGCGGCCTGCCCCGTTGGCAGCGGCCTGTTGTTCCAGCCCCAAAACGTTAAGCGATGTCTGATCACTTGCCGTTTCGATGCAGACCCATGCTGGTCGCAAGGCCAAGACGATTTCTTGACCGGACCCGATCGCAGTCAGGGGTGTCTGATCATCTGTTTGCGTCGGGCTAAGCAGATAGCCAACCTTCGGGCGCGTTTTCAGGATGCGGCGGTCAGTGTCGCCCAAAGCGCGCCTGATATCTGCAATACATTGGGTCAGGCTGTCATCGGTGACGCTGACATTCTGCCAGACCGTTGCAATCAGATGATCCTTGGTGACCGTTTCACCGGCGTTTTCAACCAAAACTGACAGAACCTGCGCGGACTGAGGCCGTAGGCTGACGTGTTCGCCAGCCGCATCCAAAAGGCATTCTACCCTTTTGTCATAGGTGAATAGGCCCAGACGGACCTGATCTGCCACGTTGGTGATACGTGTCAACGAAATCTCCCCACAACGCGCTTCAGGCCGCAACTGAAGGCGAAGTATACTTTCCCTTAAGTCAATCTACCGTGGATCGCCTCTCGTGCAAGCTTATTGGTTAATTCCGTTGGGTTAAGTCTGGATGGTGAGGCTTCAGCAATTTTCAGAAAATTTCAGGTAAACCTTCAGGACTTTCATACTGTTGCGACGTTAACGTTAGGTCATGCTTCGCCAAGTGGGTGACGAGCCAGACCTGACCTCTTCCCGTCAAAGTCGTCCCGAGCCCGCAAAGCGATAGCTAAGATGAAAAGGAGAGACCGCCCTTATTACATGGTGTTTTGTTTAAGAGTGGTGGTCAAAACAACCAATTGATGCTGGTACAAATCAGGTTAGCCGCAAGCATATCTGAGTGGGGTCAGTGAGTGGGCCTAAGTGTCGATTGATCTGTTTTTGGCGTTCTCCCTTGGGTCTGAACAGTCCCGGTTCAGACCCAGTCATCTGCGTAAAGAGCCGTGTTGTTTTATTTTGGCGCGGTTGGAAGGGTAACGAGTGACACATATTGATGGTCTTTTCTGGCCATCCAAAGAATCGGATCGTTTTTGAAAAAGGGACGTGACGAGAATTTTAAGAAGTAATTTTAGTATCTCTGGACCCGGCACATGTTGTGTCGGGTCCAATTTCGATCTGTGGGGGTGCGTTTTCATGCACGACCATGCATTCACTCCATCACAGACCTCAGGCGACGCGGCGTTTGGTATTCATAACGTTCCGGCACCAGTGCAGCAGGCTTGCGGCATCTGGTGTCAATTCTGCGCCCACTGATCCTGTAAATTCAGAGAATGCGTCAAGGTTCAGCGCGTTGACCCCGATCAGAACCGGGATGTCCTGCGCGATGGCCTCTGCGATGACATCGCGAAACCCCCGCCCTTCGGCCTCGTGTTTGCCGAATTTGTTGATGATCAAAAGATCAGTTTTCGCCCCCAGTTGTGCCGCAACCAATCCTACGGCTGTTTCCAAGGCCGATGGATCAAGCCTGCATCCCTTGGACGCCCGCCCCAGATGTTGTGAGATCCGCAGCACCGGCCCATCCGGCAACACGGTGACATCCATATCGCAAGGCCCGTTGGCGCGGGTCCGGTTCGTCTGTACGGTACCGCAGGTCTGATAGCCGTCCTTGCGCAACACCTCTGCGACGCGAGCCAACAATAGATCAGTGTCCCCTTTACCGGGTGCGATGGTGTATCCGATGTGCATAGGTCAGCCTTGTTTTGTGAAGTGTCCGGGCCCAACGGTGCAATCAAGATCGCGCAAGCGGCCGTCTTTGAGCCCGTAGATCAGACCGTGAATGCGGATGCTCTGCGCCTTTGCCCATGCGCGTTGCATGATGGGCGTTTCCGCCACCCGGCGCACGCCTTCGATCACATTCAGTTCGGCCAGCTTATCGCGCCGCGCCTCGGCGCTGTCATGTTGGGCCAGATCGACGGCATAGGCGCGGCCCAGCCTGCGGATCGGTTCCAGCCAGTGATCAGCAAGCCCATGGGGGAAATCCTCGGTCGCGGCTTTCACACCGCCGCAGCCATAATGCCCGCACACGATGACTTCGCGAATGCCCAGTGCATCAACGGCGAATTCCAGCGCGGAAAGCATGTTCAGATCAGCCGAATGAATGACGTTGGCGACATTGCGATGCACGAACACCTCGCCGGGGTCGAGGCCGGCAACAACATTGGCAGGCACCCGGCTGTCTGAACAGCCGATCCAGAAGAACTCAGGCGCTTGCTGGCCAGCGAGCCGCGCAAAGTAGTCGGGGTCTTCTTTACTATGCTGCGCAGACCAGACAGCATTGCGATCCAGCAGATCGTTAAGCATCGCGGGGGTCCTTGAGGCTTTTCAGCCCGCGCCGCTGACACATGCGGATATAGAGCGTTTCCAGATCAGTCTCGGTCAGTCGCAGCCGTGCGAAGGGCAGGATGATCGCATTCTCAAGGATCAGATGCCGCCGGGAATGCGCGGCATAGGCCAGCAGCATGTCCTTTTCGCCTTGCTTTGGCGCGCGTGCTTCATTGGCGAGGTCTTCCAGTATAGCGACGACTTGCGGCGTATCTTCATCAGCGTGACCGTGATCCTTGAGCAGTTTTGCGATCACCTTTTCGATTTCATCCTCGGGTTCGCATCTGCGTCGCAAAAGTGGAAAAAGGTCTTCTTCTTCGTCCTTGAGGTGCAAGGGTAGCTCAATCGTCAGAAAGCACAGAACGGCAGACACGGCGTCTGTCTCAGGCATTGCGCCATGGGCGATACCATCAATCAGCGTACAGATTTGCCGCTCGCGCAGGTGGTCTTCGTGGATGAACGCCAGCGGTTGACCCAAAAGCGCAACGGCTGTTGGTTCAAGGTATTCCCCCCGGTGCATATGTCGAACGTGTTTACCCATGATCTGCCCTCCTTGGGGCTAGACGGATCGGAGGTCCGCGCCGGTTATTTCGGCGGACGCGACCAGTTTTTGAACGAATTGTTGGGCTTGCTGGGCCCATGATGCCTTTTCCATGGCTTCCGCGATTTTTGGTTTCACCGCAGCAAAAGGAAGCACCGCACCAAGGGCTACAGCATCCATGCGCACGATGTGCCAGCCATGCCGCGTCAGGATCGGTTGCGGTGTGATGTCGCCCTCATCCAATCGGCGCAAGATGGCCTCGAACTCTGGCACAGTATCGCCCGGCCCAAGCTGGCCCAAGGTGCCGCCCGAGGATTTGGACCCGCAGTCGCTTTCACGCGCTGCAATTGCGGCAAAGCTTTTGGCGTCTTTGCCCACCATCGCGATCAACGCCTCGGCCCGGTGCATGGCATCGTGCTTGGCATTTTCATCGCGGGGATCGCAGGCGCAAAGGATGTGGGACACCTCCCACAAAGGAGGCGCGCGGAAACGGCTGGGGTCTTTCTGCCACTCCGCATAGATCGCGTCGTCTTCGGGCGTGGCCGGATCGACGACGCTTTCAAGAAGACCCCTGATTTGAGCCTCCTCGTCTGTTTCAAACTTGCCCGGTGCCACTTCGTTGGGTTCAGCGACCAAGGCCCGTGCACGCGCCTCTTGCAACAACAGGGTGCGGATGGCGACCGCATTGGCCGCCTTGCGCCAGGCGATGCCCGGCTTTCCAGCCGGGGCATCGTGGTTCTGGGTTTCGGCCGCCACCGCCGTGTGCGGCACGGTTTCGCCATTGACGATCAGGTCTGGGAATAATGCTGAATTCATCTGATCTACTCCGCTGGTGTTGACTTGGGCGCGCTGCGCTTGGGCAGTGCTTTGCCGCGCCGCGACCGCACGATCTGATAGCCGGGGCGTGTCAGATATTTGACCGGTGCGGCAAAGCCCGACACCATGTGCACCAATCGTGAGAACGGGAAGAGTGCGGTGATGATCAAGCCTAAGAAGATGTGCAGCTTATAAAGCCAGTGCACGTCAACGACGGTGACCCAAGCGTTGATGTTCCATGTCACGATGCTTTGCGACCAGCTCATGAAGCGGACCATTTCAGAGCCGTCCATATGTTGCAGGGTCTGGGTGATGGTCAGCAGGCCGATGGCCAGTTGCAGCCAGATCAGTACCATGATGGTGATATCCATCCAGCTGGATGTGGCGCGGATCCGCGGCTCTGTCAGGCGACGATGCAAAAGCAACGTCCCACCGATCAGTGCAGCGATGCCCGCCGGTCCGCCAATGATGACGGCCATCCACTGTTTCAGCGCATATGGCACGCCAAGTGCGTCCAACACCCAAACCGGAGTGAACAGCCCCACAAGGTGCCCAAAGAAGATCGTGATGATCCCCACATGAAACAGGATGGACCCCCACATCAACTGCTTGCGGCGCAACAATTGGCTGGAAGAGCTTTTCCACGTGTATTGATCGCGGTCGTAGCGGGCGATGGAGCCCACGACCAAGATGGTCAGCGCCGCATACGGCATGATGCCGAAGATGAGGAAGTTGATATCAAAGTTCTCAAACATTTCGGTGTCTCCCTATTCTGCCGCGTGACGCGGTGCGGGGTTAACGGGCAGATCCATCTGCGCAAGCATTTCGCGTGCTTGCGGGCAACCTGCATTGGGGTCGGGACCAAAGAGCACTTCGCTTTCTTCCCAAACCTCATCAAGGGCTTCCAGGTCGGTGGGGTCATCGTCAGGCTGGGCCAGCATTTCTGCCACCGCTTCTTTGTCGGCTTTGACGCCAGCCAGTTGAATAAGGCTGGCGAACACAGCACCATATGGGCTTTCCCGCCGGATCAGCCGGGCGTTCAAGGCCTCAAAGATATGGGCCGCGTCCGCCAGAGTTTCCTGCGCCACCAGAGGGGGTCTTGTAGCGAGGAATTCCAGCAAAACAGGCAAGTGATCGGGCAGTTCCGATGTCACCGGGTCAAACCCGCCTTCGCGGTAGGTTTCGACCAGCGACACCATCGCACCACCCCGGTCACGGCTTTCGCCATGCACATGTTCAAAGAGGTTCAGCGACAGGGTGCGCGACCGGTCGAACAGCAGCACAAACTGCTCTTCAAGTTCATAGATGTCGCGCCCGCTCAGCTCCTCCACCAGCGGGCGCAACGCCCGACGGGCTGCTGCTGTCAATCGCGTGTCCGAGGCCAGCACGGCGCTGATTTCGGGCATGGCATGCTGCAGCTCGCAGGTCGGGTAACTTAAGAGAAGTGAGAATGCTTTAAGAGTACGGTCCATTTTACATTGCCTCCGTTGGCATTTTCAGGGGTTTTTTGGAGCCACCAAAGAGCGAACCTTTCGATGAACCGCCACCGCACCCATTGGTGTCGGTGAAGCCGCAGCCGCCGCGCAGGTCATAGGCTTCTTCAACCTGTTCACGGTGCGTTGTGGGGATGACAAAGCGATCTTCGTAATCGGCAAGGGCCATGATTTTATACATGTCCTCGATCACGCGGCCCGACAGACCGACGCGCGCGGCGATCCCTTCGTCAATGACGCCCTCGATGGTTTTCGAGCGCATGTAGGACCGCATCGCCAGCATCCGTTCCAACGCTGTGACAACAGGGGCTTCGTCCCCGGCGGTCAGCATATTGGCTAGATAGCGGACCGGGATACGCAGGTCTTTGACGTCTGGCATGCCTTCGCTGGTGCCAATCGCACCCGCCTCTGCGGCGTTCTGGATGGGCGACAACGGCGGGATGTACCACACCATTGGCAACGTCCGGTATTCAGGGTGCAGTGGGAAGGCAACTTTCCACTCCATCGCCATTTTCCAGATCGGGCTTTCTTGTGCTGCTCTGATCCAGTCCTCTGGGATGCCGTCGGCGCGGGCGGTTTCGATCACCACAGGGTCTTTGGGATCAAGGAACACACCCAATTGTGCATCATAAAGGTCCTTTTCATCCTCCATATTCGCCGCATCTTCGATCTTGTCGGCATCATAAAGCATGACGCCCAGATACCGGATGCGTCCGACACAGGTTTCCGAACAGACGGTCGGGTTGCCGCTTTCGATCCGCGGATAGCACAGGGTGCATTTCTCGGATTTACCGCTTTCCCAGTTGTAATAGATCTTCTTATACGGACAGCCCGACACACACATGCGCCAGCCGCGGCATTTTTCCTGGTCGATCAGAACAATGCCGTCTTCCTCGCGCTTGTAAATCGCACCCGATGGGCAGGACGATGCACAAGCCGGGTTCAGGCAGTGTTCGCAAAGCCGGGGCAGGTACATCATGAATGTATTCTCGTATTCCCCGTAGATCTCCTTCTGGATGCCTTCAAAGTTGTAGTCGGCAGAGCGTTTGGAAAACTCACCGCCAAGGATTTCTTCCCAGTTCGGTCCTTTCTCGATCTTCTCGATCCGCTCGCCAGTGATCTTGGAACGAGGGCGTGCCGTTGGGAACGCCTCCATTTCCGGCGCGGATTTCAGGTGGTCGTAATCGAAATCAAACGGCTCATAGTAGTCGTCGATTTCGGGCATGGACGGGTTGGCAAAGATGTTGGACAGGATGCGCCATTTGGAACCCTGTTTTGGCTGCAATTTGCCGGATTTCGTCCGTTCCCAGCCGCCTTTCCAACGATCCTGATTTTCCCAATCTGTCGGATAGCCAAGGCCGGGCTTGGTTTCCACATTGTTGAACCAGGCGTATTCAACGCCGTCGCGGCTGGTCCAGACGTTCTTGCAGGTGACAGAGCATGTGTGGCACCCGATACATTTATCGAGGTTCAGCACCATGCCGATTTGCGCGCGGATTCTCATACCTTTGCCTCCTGTGCAGGTGCTTTCCAGCTTTCTTCTTTGTCGAGCCAGTCCACTTTTTTCATCTTGCGGACCACAACGAATTCGTCCCGGTTAGATCCAACAGTGCCGTAGTAGTTGAACCCGTAGGATTGCTGCGCGTAGCCGCCGATCATGTGGGTTGGTTTCAGCACCGCACGGGTGACCGAATTGTGGATACCGCCCCGATGCCCTGTCTTTTCGGACCCCGGCGTATTCACGATCTTTTCCTGCGCGTGATACATGAAGGTCGTGCCTTCCTTGATCCGCTGGGACACCACCGCCCGTGCGGTCAAAGCGCCGTTGGTGTTATAGACCTCGATCCAGTCGTTATCGACGATACCGGCTGATTTCGCGTCCACCTCGGACAGCCAGACCACCGGACCACCCCGGTTCAGCGTCAGCATCAGCAGGTTGTCAGTATAGGTCGAGTGGATGCCCCATTTCTGGTGCGGTGTGATGAAGTTAAGCACAAGGTTGTCACCATCATCCTGCACGTCCTTGGTGATCGTTTTGAGATCAACCGGCGGACGGTAAGACATGAAGCCTTCGCCGAATGCCAGCATCCAAAGGTGATCCTGATACAATTGTTGTCGCCCGGTCAGCGTGCGCCACGGGATCAGCTCGTGCACGTTGGTATAGCCCGCGTTATAGCTGACTTTCTCACTTTCGATCCCCGACCAAGTCGGGCTGGAAATGATCTTGCGCGGCTGTGCGGCGATGTCATGGAAACGGATTTTGTTCCCATGTTCGCCTTTAGCCAAATGCGCGTGTTCGCGGCCCGTGGCTTTCTCCAGTGCATGCCAAGCCTTCACGGCGACGTTGCCGTTGGTTTCCGGTGCCAGCATCAGGATGACTTCGCAGGCGTCGATGGCCGTTTCGATCTTGGGCCGACCGGCCGCCGCGCCATCAAGCTGTACACCGTTCAAGGCGGCCAGATTGTCGATCTCTTCCTGCGTGTCCCAGCTGATGCCCTTGCCGCCATTGCCCAACTTATCAAGCATTGGCCCAAGCGCCGTGAACCGGTCATAGAGCGCGGTGTAGTCGCGTTCGACGGCAATATAAGCAGGGGCGGTTTTGCCGGGGATCAGGTCACATTCGCCTTTTTTCCAGTCCTTTACCTGATCCTGCGCAATCTCGGCAGGGGTGTCGTGCAGGATTGGCAGCGCGACAATATCGGTTTCCTTTTCCAGATAACCGGGTGTGATCTCTTGGAACTTCTTCGCGATAGATTTGAAGATTTCCCAGTCCGATTTGCTTTCATAGGCCGGATCAACCGCCGCCTGCAGCGGGTGGATGAACGGGTGCATGTCCGACGTATTCATGTCGTCTTTTTCGTACCAAGACGCTGTTGGCAGAACGATGTCCGAATAAACGGCAGTGGTTGACATGCGGAAGTCGATCGTCACGAGCAGGTCCAGCTTGCCGCGCGGCGCGTCTTCGTGCCATTTGGCTTCTTTGGGCAGTTGGCCACCGTCTTCGCCCAAATCCTTGCCCATCACACCGTGATCGGTGCCCAGCAGGTGCTTGAGGAAGTATTCGTGCCCTTTGCCTGATGAGCCCAGCAGGTTGGACCGCCAGACAAACAGGTTGCGCGGCCAGTTGGCGGGGTTGTCCGGATCCTCGCAGGACATTTCCAGATCACCGGATTTCAGGTTCTCGGCCACATAGGCCGGGATTTCCTTGCCTGCGTCCTTCGCGGCCTTCGCTACCTCCAACGGGTTGGTTTTCAGCTGTGGTGCCGATGGCAACCAACCCATCCGCTCGGCCCGGATGTTATAGTCGATCAGGCTTATGTCCCAGTCACCTTCAGGTGCTGTGGGCGACAGGATTTCATCGGCCTTCAGCGTCTCATAGCGCCACTGATCTGTATGCGCGTACCACGCAGAGGTCGAGTTCATGTGCCGTGGTGGACGGTTCCAATCCAGCGCGAAGGCCAGCGGTTGCCAACCTGTTTGCGGGCGCAGCTTTTCCTGACCAACATAATGCGCCCATCCACCGCCGGATTGCCCGACGCAGCCGCACATGACCAGCATGTTGATGACCCCACGATAGTTCATATCCATGTGGAACCAGTGGTTCATTGCAGCACCGATGATGATCATCGACTTGCCGTTGGTCTTTTCGGCGTTATCCGCAAATTCGCGGGCGACATGAGCGATTTTATCAGCAGGCACGCCAGTGATCTTCTCGGCCCAGGCAGGTGTGCCGGGCATCTCATCGGCATAGTCGGAGGTGACCCAGTCACCACCCAAACCACGGTCCAGACCGTAGTTCGCGCAGAACAGATCAAAGACGGTTGCAACGGCGATTTCGCCATCGGCGGTCTTCACCCGCTTTACAGGGATGTTGCGCGTCAGAACGTCAGGGTGGTCGGCGTCTGTTTCAAACTGGCCGTAAGCCTCGCCCCCGAAGTAAGGGAAATCAACGCCAAGCACATCGTCGTGGTCTTCATCGAGCACGAAGGTCGTCTTGAGCTTGGTGTCAGCCGTTTTCGCTTTTTCCTCAAGGTTCCATTCGCCGTCTTCGCCCCAGCGGTAGCCAATCGAGCCATTGGGCGCGACAAGGCTGTTCGAGACGCCATCAAAGGCGACAGTTTTCCATGCGGGGTTGTTGTCTTCGCCCAGTTTGCCATCCAGATCATCGGCGCGCAGGAAGCGGCCGGGGATCATCTTGCCGTTCTTTTCCTCGATCTTCACCAGCATCGGGAAGTCGGAATATTTGCGGGTGTAGTCCTCAAAATACTCGCACTGCCGATCAAGGTGGAATTCGCGCAGGATCACGTGGCCAAAGGCCATGGCGAGTGCTGCATCAGTGCCCTGCTTTGCGTTCAGCCAGACATCGCCGAATTTCGCAGCCTCTGAATAGTCAGGGCAGATGACGGCGGATTTTGTGCCTTTGTACCGCGCCTCAGTATAGAAGTGCGCATCAGGTGTCCGCGTTTGCGGCACGTTCGAGCCCCAGAGCAGCAAGTAGCCAGAGTTATACCAATCCGCACTTTCCGGCACGTCGGTCTGTTCACCCCATGTCATGGGCGAGGCAGGGGGAAGGTCGCAATACCAGTCGTAGAACGACATGCACACGCCACCCATCAGCGACAGGTAACGCGAGCCAGCCGCGTAAGACACCATCGACATCGCGGGAATAGGTGAGAAGCCAAAGACACGGTCAGGACCGTAGGTCTTGGCGGTGTAGGCGTTGGCGGCAGCCGTGATCTCGGTTGCTTCGTCCCATGTGGCACGCACGAACCCGCCTTTGCCGCGTGTTTCCACGTAGGATGCACGCAGGATAGGATCGGCTTGCAGCTTGGTCCATGCCGCGATCGGGTCCATAGTTTCGCGCATCTTGCGCCAGACCTTCATCAATCGGCCACGGACCAGCGGGTTCTTTACACGGTTGGCGCTGTAAAGGTACCAGCTATAGCTCGCACCACGCGCGCAGCCGCGGGGTTCGTGGTTGGGCAGGTCAGCGCGGGTGCGCGGGTAATCTGTCTGCTGGGTTTCCCACGTCACAATCCCGGACTTGACGTAAATCTTCCAGCTACATGAGCCTGTGCAATTCACCCCGTGGGTGGACCGGACCACTTTGTCGTGCCGCCAGCGGTTGCGATAGGTATCTTCCCAATCGCGGCTTTCGTTTGTGGTTTTGCCGAAACCATCAGAGAACTCTTCAAGGTTCTTAGATTCCAGAAAGTTCAGTTTATCGAGCAGGTGGCTCATCGTCTTATTCCTCTCGGTTGGCGGGCTGCGCCCGGTTCGGTCCGGGCGCAGTGGCTTTAAGGGTTCAGCAAGGCACCGGCGCGGATTTGCGGCTGTAGAAGATCCAGCAAATCACAGTGCAGACAGCGTAGAATGCCATGAAGGCCCAGAGTGCGCCGTTCGGAGCCCCGGTCATCGCGATGGATGTGCCATAGAGCTTGGGGATGAAGAACGCGCCGTAGGCTGCAATGGCCGAAGTGAAGGCAATGATCGCGGCACTTTCACGCTCGGACTGCTTGAGGGTCGCAGCCTCATCCAGATTTGGCATCAGACGCGGCACTTCTTGGCGCATGATTGATGGGATCATCTGGAAAGTGGATGCATTGCCCACACCAGTCAGGAAGAACAGCGCCATAAAGCAGGCAAAGAAGCCCCAGAAGTTACCGGCAGGTGACGCCTCGGATGGCAGGAATTGCAGCACGCCAAAGACCGCGACAATCATGCCAAGGAAACACCAGAAGGTCACACGACCACCGCCGAATTTATCCGATACCCACCCGGTTGCCGCACGGCTAAGCGCACCAACAAGCGGCCCAAGGAAGGCATAGCGCAGCACGTCAACTTCGGGGAACTGGGTCCGCATCAACAGCGGAAAGCCAGCGGCATAGCCGATGAAGCTGCCGAATGTGCCAGTGTAAAGAATACACATGATCCAGTTGTGCTTGCGGCTGAAGATGATGGATTGCTCGGAAAATGATGACTTTGCATCGGCGATGTCGTTCATGCCAAACCACGCAGCGATTGCGCTCAGGGCCAGGAAAGGCACCCAGATGAAACCGGCGTTCTGAATGAACAGCTGGCCACCGTCGGACAGTTGCTGCGGCTCACCACCGATAGCACCAAAGACGCCGATGGTGATGACAATCGGGACAAGGAACTGCATGACCGACACACCAAGGTTACCAAGACCCGCATTCAGTGCCAGCGCGTTACCCTTTGTCTTCTTTGGGTAGAAGAAGGCGATGTTCGCCATGGAAGAGGCAAAGTTACCCCCGCCAAAGCCGCACATCAGGGCAAGGACCATAAAGGTGAAATAGCTTGTTTCGGGGTTTTGCACCGCAAAGCCGATGCCGATGGCGGGCAGCAACAGTGACGCGGTTGAAATGGCGGTCCATTTGCGGCCACCAAAGATGGGCACCATGAAGCTGTAGAAAATCCGCAAGGTCGCCCCCGACAGGCCGGGTACGGCGGCCAGCCAGAAACGCTGGCCCACTGTGAAATCGAAGTCGATGGCTGGCATCTTGGCCACAACGACCGACCAGACCATCCAGACCGAAAAGGCCAGCAGAAGGTTCGGGATCGAAATCCACAGGTTCCGGGTCGCGATGCGTTTGCCTTCACTCTCCCAGAACTGGGGATCTTCGGGCCGCCAATCAGTCAGCAGATAGCCGCTGTTGGCTGGGTGTGTTGCAGTCGTCGCCATGGTGGGTTCCTCCCGTTGTGGCGTATTTGGTGAAAGGTGGCCCGCTCACCGGGCCACCGGTTTCAAAGCTTATTCGGCGGGCTGTGCGCCGTTCTTCTTGGCGACGGCGATAAGGCCTTCTTCCAAGGCGGCGTTGGCCTTGAGCGCGCGCAGACGCAGGGTTTCGATGTTGGCGGCGGCAAAATTGGCACGCTCTTCGTCTTCTTGTTTGGTTGAAAACCGCACAAAGAAGGCAAGGAAGGATGCGCAAGTGACGATCACACCAAGGATGAAAAATGCCTGTGACCAGTCGATGACTTCTTTGAACAAGAAGCCCGCGAGCACCGCACCGGCGTTACCGCCCGCGCCGACCACACCAGCCACAGCACCAAGCGATTTCTTGTTGATGAACGGCACGACCGAATAGGTGGCACCCTCAGCCATCTGGGTGAACAGCGAGAAGACGATCAGCGCTGGCAGTGCGAGGAAAAGCACGCTCATCTGGCTGAAGACCATCAAGGCGCAGCCTTCGAAGAACAGGCAGATAAACAGCCAGAATGATCGTCCCTTCAGACCCCAGAGAGACCCGAAGTTGTCACCAAACAAACCACCCAAGGTCCGGGCAAACAGGTTCATCAGACCAAATGACGCCGCCACAAAACCGGCAGTCACAAGGTTCAGGTCAAAGTAGTCCATGAAGTAAAGGGCGGCGACGTTGTTCACTGTCAGCTCAATGCCAAAGCATGCGCCGTAGATCACAAACAGAACCCAGACACGTGGGTCTTTGAGCGCCTGCATATAGTTGCCGGTGACCTTGGCCTTCTCTTCCATCTTGCCTGCTGCGCGCAGGTCCTCAAAGTTGCCGTCAGGGGCATCCTGAGTGAGGAAGTAGTAAGCGATACCGGTCAGGAAGATGATGATCCCCACCACAACCATCGACAGACGCCAGCCAACCGCTTCGGAAAAGCCAAAGCCAACGACCATGACAGAGAACAATAGCGGCATGACAAACTGCGTGACACCGCCACCAAGGTTACCCCAACCAGCAGAGGTCGCGTTCGCTTGCCCAACCACATTGGGCGCGAACATGACAGATGTGTGGTATTGGGTGATGACAAAGGCCGCCCCGATACCGCCGATCAGGACGCGAAACAGCAGGAAGGTTTCAAAGCTGTTGGCAAGGCCGATCCCCATCACAGGCAAAGACCCGATCAGCAACAGCCAGGTATAGGATTTCCGTGGCCCGATCCGGTCACAAAGCCAGCCGATAAACAGGCGGGCGAAAATTGTCATGGATACGGACCCGATGATCGCCCAACCGATCTGATCAGGTGTCAGGCCCAACTCATCGCGCACGACGCTCATTAACGGCGCAATGCCAAACCATGCAAAGAAACACGAGAAGAACGCAAACCATGTCATATGGAAGGTTCTGATCTGCACCATTTTTACGTTGAAAAAGTTTGACCACAGGGCGGTGGCCTTGTTTTGTAGTTCCATCAGCTGTCCCCTTCGGCTTTTGCGTTCGGTTGGAAAATTGAACGCCTTGCACCAAGGGTGAGCGGTTTATGAACAGCCGCTCTTGATCCAGATCAAAAAATGGGAAATTATCGTTTAAAATAAATGGCTTACCAAAATTTGTCATGTGCGGCGATGCGGGACGTCAAATAAAGTGGGAACAGAAATCAATCCAATGCTTGACATTTATCAAGTATTGAATTGATAAACATCAAAGGAATATATTAGGTGTTTATAGGCATGCCCGAGTCGGACTACCCGGATATCCGGGGGCTCCATCTTTTTACCGAAATGTCGGATGAGCATTTTAACGCGCTGATGCGCGGCTCTTACGTGCAGAATTTTCCGCCGCAGATCGACCTTATCGCCGAAGGTGATCCCAGCGACTTTCTGCATGTCGTACTGACCGGTTCGGTTGAACTGTCGTCAAGCTGGAACGGGCGTGAAACATCCATGGCAACGGTGCGCCCCGTGTCGACTTTCATCCTTGCGGCCACGATCAAGGATGCGCCTTATCTGATGTCTGCAAAAACAGTAGAGAAAAGCCGGATTGCCTTGATCCCAAGTCAGGATGTGCGTAACGTCTTTGACGTTGACCCCAACTTTGCACGCGCCATCGTGACCGAGTTGGCGCAATGCTATCGGTCCGTTGTGAAGTCCCAAAAGGACCTCAAACTGCGCACTTCGCTTGAGCGACTGGCCAACTATCTTTTGCGCCAGCAGATCAAGTTTGATGGTGCTGCGGAATTTGAACTACAGCTTGAAAAGCGCAGGCTTGCGTCGTTTCTGGGTATGACCCCGGAAAACCTTAGCCGCGCTTTCAAGGGTTTGCAGCCTTATGGGGTTAAAGTGAATGGCAACCACATCACGATCAAGGATCAGGATGATCTGATGCGGTTTGCCAAACCGACCCCGCTGATCGACGACTATTCAATCTAAGGGCCTCCAAGATGACAAAAGCAATGCCCGGCGCCGCAGGAGATCAACCCGTAATCGCCGCCCGCGCATAGACCGACGGCGACTGCCCCATCACCCGCGCGAATTCGCGGTTGAAGTTTGATTTGGTGTTAAATCCGCTGTCCAGCATCGCTTGCGTCACGTTTTGCCCCGCGTTCAGCAACGCGCACGCGTTCCTGATCCGAAACCCGTTCACGTACCGCGACACGTTTTCACCCTTGGCGATATTGATCGCTGCTGACAGCTGTTTGATGGGGACGTG
This sequence comes from Yoonia sp. F2084L, assembly GCF_023015625.1. Lineage (GTDB taxonomy): Bacteria > Pseudomonadota > Alphaproteobacteria > Rhodobacterales > Rhodobacteraceae > Yoonia. The sequence goes on along the minus strand of NZ_JALKAH010000006.1, from coordinate 178,718 downwards.
CAGCCGGTGCGCCAGCCGCACCAGCGTGAGATCAGGGTCAAGGAACGGCTGATCCGTTTCCATCAGCGCGTCAAGACGGGCGATCAATGCAGTGTCTTCTTCGGATGGGCCCAGTTCGGCATTATCTTCTTCAGCCTCGGTGTCCCCCTCTGCGTCACGTGACAGGCTCAGCAGCCCCACCCCCAGCAAAGTAAAAGAGGTAAAGACACTGATGATCAGCGGGCGCAGATGCACAAAACCCAGTCCCATCGTCACCGCGATCAGGATATCCGACAGGGCCGAGAGGATCAGCAAGATACCGATGGCCTTCCAGATGCGCGCGGGCAGCGGTCCAGCCTCAAGCCTTGCCAGCGGCAACGTACCCTCTTTGCGTAACCGCAGCAGGATGGCTGTGCCGTAACCCGCGAAGACGACCGGCAATAGCACATCCAGCGTCACCGGCGCGAAGACCACGCAAAATGCGGTGAATGCGGGGATCAAGGCGTGGATTGCATCACGGCGCAAATCAAACCGCCGCAGGGCGGCTGATTGAAAGGTCAGCCATGCCAAAGGCGGTGCGATGACTGCGGTGATGGGCTGCAACAGCACAAGCTGTGAGATGCCATAGTGCTGCGTCAGCGAGATTAGCAGCGCCTGAAGCGCGCAAGCCGTCAGCAGCATCAGGAACAGGATCGACCGATCGCCCAGCACGGCGTGGCGGATCGCCAGAAAGCCAAGGATCAGGGCTACAAAAAGCGGAACAGGAAGCGTCAACATGGCCGTTGATTAGACCGATATCCGGTTCTGCGCGACCTCAAACCGGTTTGAGGTCGCGTGAAATTCAGGTGCTGCGCCAGATGAGGGCATCTTTTCACAAACCATCTGGAGAACCCAAATGACACGTTCACTTTCCATTATCGCAATCACTGCCTCTCTTGCGTCACCTCTCTGGGCCGATGCCCCAGTCGGGTTTGACCGGTTCGACATTCAAGCCGACCACCGTGCCGCACCGATTGCTGCGGGTATCTGGTCGCCTGTGGGCCGCGAAACATATGTCGCACGCATCGGTGACAATCCCGTCTTTGTCGGCGTTGATGCCTATATCGGGGCCGCTTTGCCGGATCAGGAAATGCCGCTGATTGTCCTGTCCCACGGATCAGGCAGCAGCATTGATGGCACAGCCTGGCTTGCCGCGGGGCTGGCCGAACGTGGGGCGATGGTTGTCGTGCTCAACCATCCCGGCACCACGTCGGGTGACAGTTCACCGCGCAGAACTGTGCGGTTATCCGAACGGGCCGCAGACCTGAGTGCGGCGCTCGATCATGTGCTGGCGGACCCGTATTTCGCGGACCGGATTGACCAAGACCGGATCGCGGCCCTTGGCTTTTCCTTGGGCGGGTCAACCGTGCTGGGGATTGCGGGGATCCAGCTCGACCCGGTCAGCTATGCGGATTACTGCGACACCTTTGGCGAGGCCGCGCAGGACTGTCTGTTTCTGGCGCGTGGTGGGGTCGATTTTGACCGGCTGCCCGCAGAGTTTTCGGCGGATATGACCGATGATCGCTTTGCCCGCGTCGTGGCCGTTGATCCTGGCTTTACCTATGCCGCAACACCCGAGAGCGCAGCAGAGGTCGCGGTGCCTGTCCAATTGGTGACACTTGGCGACACCTTCCCTTGGGCTGCCGTTGATGTGCGCAGCGAGGGCAGCGGGTTGGTTGATACGCTGCCGCAGGTTGACCATGCGGTGATCCCTGACGCGCATCACTTTTCGTTTCTGCCGATCTGTACCGATATCGCGCCGATGCTGCTGATCGAAGAAGGCGAAGACCCGATCTGTGATGATCCCGAAGGCTGGGATCGGGCCCAGGTGCATCGTGCGTCGCTGGACGCCATCGCTGCGTTTCTTGATCTCTAAGCCACTTCAGCGCCCATGTCCGCAGTGCCGGACATGGGCGTATTACTGCTTTCTGCCAGCACCGCGCAAAGAAAACCCAAAACAGGGCCTGACAATTGCGGCAAACTCGTTTACGTAAAGGCAACGATTCATGCTTCGGAGAAACTAAGATGATGTTTATCAGGATCCCGCTCCCGCGATCATAAGCCGGTCCTGATGGGTTGGCTGTTTGCCACCCCCACGTCTTCTTTACAGTTTTTCTTTCGCCCGATGGAGGGCCGCATGTTTCGAAATTTCGAAAATCTTATCAATCCTTTTGCGCGTGTCCCCAATGATACGCCCCCGTCCGAGTTGTGGGCCTATGTCCGCACGCAGCTGAAACCGTTCCGCAAGTGGCTGCCGTGGATGGCCCTGACCGGGTTCCTTGTGGCGCTTATGGAAAGCGGGCTGGTGTTTTACTCGGGTCGGCTGATCGACATGATGAACAATGCAGGTCCCGCCGTTTTCTGGGAAAAGCATAAGATCGAGGTGATCGTCGTCGCCTTGTTCATCCTGTTCTTGCGTCCGATCATCATCACCTTCAACCACCTGTTTCTGGAACAGACGCTTGCGTCGAACATGCAGGAACAGGCCCGCTGGCGTGCGCATAAACACATGCTGGGACAATCCACCGGGTTCTTTCAGAACGACTTTGCCGGCCGGCTGAGCAACCGTGTGATGCAGATGGGGCCTGCCATCGAAGACAGCGTCTATATGGCGTTTGAAGGTATCTGGTACGCTTTCACCTATGTTGTCGGTGCCACGATTGTGCTGACCCAGATCGACTATCGCCTGGGCATTCCCATGATGATCTGGCTTACGCTTTATATGGCTTACGTGAAACGGATCGCTGTGCGCGTGGCCTCGGCGTCTGAAAAATGGTCGGATGCCCGGTCACTGGTGACAGGTCGTGTGGTGGATGCTTACGCCAACGTCGAAACGGTCAAGCTGTTCGCGCATGGCGATCGGGAAGAGGCTTATGCCCTGTCGGCAATGCGCCGGCTGCGCCTGCGGTTCCAGCGGTTCTTGCGGTTGATGACAGAGCTGTCTTTCGGCCTGAACGCGCTGAACGGTCTTTTGATGGTCGGCGTGATCGGTCCGGCTGTCTGGCTATGGATGCATGAGCTGATCACCGTGGGCGAGGTTGCCGCGGCATCCGCCCTTGTTATCCGTCTGAACGGGATGAGCGGCTGGATCATGTGGGTCACGATCCGCCTGTTTGAACATGCTGGCGTGATCCGGGAAGGGTTGCGGTCCATCGCGGTCACGCAGGATGTGGTCGATAAGCCAGATGCCAAGCCAATCAGGATCACCAAGGCTGCGGTCGAGATCGAAAACCTGACCCATCACTATGGCAAGGGTCATGGCGGTCTGGACGGCATCAACCTGTCGATCCCTGCCGGTCAAAAGGTGGGTCTGATCGGGCGCTCCGGTGCGGGTAAATCCAGCCTTGTGAACCTGCTGCTGCGGTTCCGCGATGCGGAAGGCGGGCGGATCTTGATTGATGGCCAATCGGTCGCGGATGTCACGCAGGACAGCCTGCGCCAGCAGATCGGTATGGTAACGCAGGACAGCTCCTTGCTGCACCGATCAGTGCGCGCCAACATCATGTACGGCAACCCTGACGCGACCGAAGCGCAGATGATCCAAGCGGCTGAACGGGCCGAGGCGCATGACTTCATTCAGGACCTGCGCGACCCTGAGGGGGGTGCTGGCTATAACGCCCAAGTGGGTGAACGCGGTGTCAAACTGTCAGGCGGGCAACGTCAGCGGATTGCGATTGCGCGGGTGATCCTGAAAGACGCGCCGATCCTGATTTTGGACGAGGCGACATCGGCTTTGGACAGCGAAGTCGAAGCGGCGATCCAAAAGACGCTTTATGGCGTGATGGAAGGCAAAACCGTGATCGCGATTGCGCACCGGCTGTCGACGATTGCGCAGATGGACCGGATCGTGGTGCTGGACGAAGGCCGCGTCGTTGAAGACGGCACGCATGATGAATTGCTGGCGCTCAACGGGCTTTATGCCGACCTTTGGACCCGTCAATCTGGTGGGTTCCTGGCGAAAGACAGCGCATAAGACCGGCGGCAGTCATGCTGCCGGTCTAGTAACGCAATCTGCGAACCTCGCGCTCCAGCCGATTTGTCCAATCGTGCTGCGGCCTGCAATGTGCGTCGTCAATCCCGACATCCTTGCGAAGATGGTCATTCAGCCTTTCAGGTACAGTCGCCGTCCCGAACGCTATGGCGGACAAGCACTCCAGCAGCACGCAGCGTGTGTTGTTTGGCATCATTCGGACCCCGCTGCCTTGGAAAACTGACTGGGGTAGGATCTACGCAAACACTGCTGACACCATAGTGTCAGCAGTGATGTGCTAGTCATCACAAAGACAACTAAGGAGACCTGCATTGGGCCGATCAACGCGGATGTTCGAGATCATCCAGATTTTGCGGAATGCGGCGAAACCGCTGACCGCACAGCATATCGCGGATGAACTGGAGGTCACCAAACGCACCATTTATCGCGACATTGCCGCCTTGCAGGCGATGCGCGTCCCGGTCGAAGGTGAAGCCGGTATCGGCTATGTCATGCGATCCGGCTATGACCTGCCACCCATCAATTTCGACGTCGAAGAAGCCGAAGCGATCACCGTCGGGCTTGCGCTGATTGCCCGCACGGGTGACCGGGGGTTGAAACGGTCAGCCCGGTCGGCGGCGCAGAAGCTGGCCGATACGACGCGGCTGAGCGAGACGGTCTTTGCATCCACGTGGGGCGCGGTCGAGCCCGAGGTGATCGACCTGACAACCGTGCGCAAGGCAATCCGTGAGGACCGCAAACTGCGCATTCGTTACAGCAATGCTGATGGTATTGAGACACATCGGACGATCTGGCCCATCGCGATTGCCTATCATTCCGAGGCCATCGTGATTGCGGCATGGTGTGAGTTGCGCAAGGCGTTGCGGCACTTTCGGCCAGATCGCGTCAGCGATTATGAAGAACTCAACGAGGGCTTCACCGGTGAAGGGGATCGACTGCGGCAAGAGTGGATCAAGACCTATTCTGACTGGCTGTGACATCGTAACCCCAGCATGTGGAACGTCAGATGATTTGGACGGCACACACCTGAACCAAGATGGAATGACGGACCTTTGCGCGGAGTGGGGGACTGTTCGGTATCTTGGCGAACTTCTATGACTGGGCCGCAATCTGCACTTGATATCAGTCGCTTACGGCGGATTTTCCTGACTTCATTTCAACGCTTTTGGCGTGGAAACCGCTTGCCATGCAGCATTGTCGTGAATTCGATATGCAAGACAGCTTGCAATAAAGCTAGAATGATGCAAGAAATGTTGCAGAAAAGGAATCCGCATGTCCCTGATGAAGAAAATCTCTGATCAAGTGACAGCTCTCACACCCGGCGAGCGCCGATTGGTGGAGAACGTCATCGAAAGCCCCACTACCGCAGCACTTGGAACTGCGGGAGAATTGGCAAAGGCCGCGGGCGTCCACGAGGCGACGGCATCGCGGTTGGCGAAGAAGTTGGGTTTCGAAAGCTACGCGGCTTTTCGCGATGCCTTGCGCACCGAATTTATTGCCACACAGGAAACTGCAACACGGTTCGAGAAAACGATCTCTGAAACCGGCACCGACACTGTGCTTGGCAAGCTTGCCATGGAAGAGGCCCAAGCGCTGAGCCACATCGAGGAATTCATCAACCCCGCGCAGATCACGGAAATCGCCGACCTGATGATGAGCGCAAAACGCGTTTTTATCTACGGCTATGGCAATGCCGAAGTGCTGGCATTGATGATGGTCAAACGTCTGCGTCGGTTTGGCAAGGATGTTCAGCAACTCAGCACCGATCCGCGTGGTCTGGCAGAGCAGATGTTGGGCCTTGAAGTGGATGACGTCGTTCTTAGCTTTGCCTTCCGCCGCCCACCTCGGGGCTATGCTGCGTTGATAGATACAGCGCGTGAGATAGGCGCACAGACAATTATCATTTCTGGAAAGTCCGGGGCACTTCTTGCGCCGCGTCCTGATCATCTTCTGGCGGCACCCCGTTCAGGTGATCAGGATGCCTTCCAGACTCTGACCGTACCGATGACGGTGTGCAATGCACTTATCATCGCAGCCGGTCTTAACGCGAAGGAAGCTTCGCTTAGAAAGCTTGATCGACTGGGAAAATTGATCGAGCGCTTCGACTAAGAAAGAGTATCCAAGGGAGGATCACATGAGTGTATTGAAAGCAACGCGCCTCGGCGCGATAGGTATCTTGTTGTCTTCGGCAGCGCTTGCCGATGGCCACTTGAACGCGATGGGGCCAGAGGAATTGCTGCCACTTGCGCAACAGGAAGGGACCGTCACGGTTTATTCCTTCACCAGCCGGATCGGCAAAGTCGAAACTGCATTCGAAGAAGCCTATCCCGGCATCGACTTGCAAGGCTTTGATATTTCATCGACCGAGCAGATCGCCCGACTTCAGGCGGAAGCACAGGCCGGTGTCACAAATGCAGACGTCATCTATATATCGGACACACCTGTGGTGCTGACCGCACTGTTGGAGACCGGTATCATTGCACCATATGTCCCACCCCGCGTTGCTGACCGTGTTGCTGCGCAGTATCAAAGCCCGCTTCTTGCGCAGCGCCTGTCAACAAAGGTTCTGATGTACAATGAAGAGGCCAACCCAGATGGGGCGCCCGTCTCCAACCTTTGGGAGCTGACAACGGATGAATGGAACGGCCGCGTTGTCATGGTCGACCCGCTGCAGCGCGGCGATTACCTTGATTTGATGACCGAAATCGTTCTGCGTTCTGATGAAATGGCTGTAGCGTATGAAGCGCAGTTTGGCACGCCGATTGCACTTGACGGTGCGGCCAACGCGGGCGAGCAGTTTATCATGGACCTTTTCGCCAATGATCTGATCCTTGTCGGGTCAACCGATGATGTGAATGTTGCGGTCGGCGCGCTGGGACAGGAAAACCCGCCTGTGGGCTTTACAAGCTATTCTGACCGGCGCGACAACGAAGATGAAGGTTGGGCCCTGCAAGTGGCCAATGATGTAGAACCAGCACCGGGCATCATCTTCCCTGCCGTGCTGGCGCTTGCGACTGACCCGAATAATCCAGCCGCAGCGCGTCTCGTCATCGACTTTCTGATGGGCGATGAAACCGAAACCGGTGGTCCGGGCCTTGCGCCTTTCTATGTCGCCGGAGACTATGTGACGCGAACTGATATCCCGCCACATCCAGATGCTGTCCCATTGGACGACTTCACGGCCTGGCGGATCGCTCCGGCGGAAACCGCGACGATCCGCGCCGATATTGGCGATCTCGTTCTGACCTTACAGTAGCCACTCACCGGGGCGACGGGGGTAGGTGTGATTTTATGCCTGCCTCCGCATAATATCTAATTCTATGGAACAAGGGTTATCCCGATGGCAGATGCAGCCATGAAAGGGCACGGACGGCGTGTGCTTTTCAAGCAAGGTACGGTGTTAAAGACTTTGGTCCTGGCGCTTTTGATTGTGCTGATTGTGCTTCCCCTTCTGCGCACGGTCCTGTTTACCTTGCAGCCCGATACAATACAGGCGTGGTCAGACGTCCTTTCGGGGCGGCTTTCAACCAATCTGTTCTACAAACCTTTGGGCAACACACTGCTGATCGGCGTTGTGGTGTCGACGGGGTGTGTGCTGCTTGGTGGATTTCTTGCGTGGCTGGTCGTTATGACCAACGTGCCATATCGCAAAACAATCGGGGTGATGGCCACGCTGCCGTTCATGATCCCGTCTTTTGCCGCGGCTCTCGCCTGGGGTACACTGTTTCGCAACGACCGGGTCGGCGGCCAAGTTGGGTGGTTGCAGGGTACCGGGCTTGACATACCCGATTGGCTGGCCTGGGGCATGGTGCCAACGCTGATCGTGCTGACCCTGCACTACTTCAGCCTTGCTTTCACGATTATCGCGGCCGCGCTTGCCACGGTAAATTCAGACCTTGTGGAAGCTGCGCAGATTGCCGGTGCGAAAGGACGACGCATCCTGATGGGGATTATCCTGCCGGTCACAATGCCCGCACTTGTGGCCGCAGGATCGCTTTGTTTTGCAGGCGCTGTGTCAAACTTTGCGACGCCTGCACTCCTGGGGCTGCCGGTGCGGATGCAAACCCTGTCTACGCGGCTGTTTGGGATGATCGAAGTCGGTCAGGTCGGGCGCGGTTATGTGATAGGCATCTTGCTGGTGCTTATCTCAGGGGTGTTCCTTTGGGCAGGCAACCGCATTGTTTCAGGACGCCGTTCCTATGCGACGATCACCGGAAAAGGCGGGCGAGCAAAGCGTTTTGACTTGCGCGGCATGCGGTGGCCCCTTTTTGCGGTCGCGATGATTATCCTGTCTGCGGCGACCATCGTACCTGTCATCGTGCTGACGGCATCGAGCCTTGCGCCATCCTCTGCCAACCTCTTTTCGGGCTGGACCTTGCACTACTGGATTGGCCAAAGCGATCCGTCCTTCGCACAAGGCATCCCGGGCATTGTCTACAACGAAGATATCATGCGGGCGCTGACCGTCACTTTGGCCCTTGGCGTAGCGGTTGCTTTCACAGGTATGGTCGTCGGCTTGCTGGCATCATACACCACGGCGCGTTTTCGCGAAGGCTGGATGTCGGCGGCAATCACACAGATCAGTTTCCTGCCGCTGCTGGTGCCCGGCATTGCGTTCGGTGCTGCTTATATCGCCTACCTTGGCGCACCAATTGGGCCTTTTCCAGCACTCTACGGCACCTTTGCATTGCTTGTCATCGCCGCCACGGCTTACTTGCTGCCCTTCTCCGTCCAAACCGGGCGGGCGGTGATCCAACAGGTTGGTGGCGAACTCGAAGAAAGTGCGCGTATCACCGGGGCGGGTTTTGTTCGCCGGCTGGCTTCGATCACAGTTCCACTGGCTATTCGTGGTCTTAGCGCTGGCGGCATACTGATCTTCGTCAAGATCATCCGCGATCTATCACTCGTGGTTCTGCTGTTTACGCCTACGATGCCGGTCCTTTCGGTACTGGCGTACCGCTATGCTTCCGAAGGCTTTGGGCAATTCGCGAATGCGATCACGGTTGTGATCCTCTTCATCTCAATTGCAGCCTCTCTCATCGCAAACCGACTGCAATCAAAATCCCAGCCCTGGCTCCAGAATTAGAGGTCTCATATGTTGGAAATCCGCAACCTTACGAAACGGTTTGGCACTGTTGAGGCCGTCAAAGACGTGTCCATCACGGTTCCTGACGGTGCATTTCTGGTTCTGCTTGGCCCTTCGGGCTGCGGCAAGACGACTCTCTTGCGCATGCTGGCGGGATTAGAGCTGCCTTCGGAAGGGCAGATTATCTTCGACGAACAAACCGTCTCGGACGGTGATCGTGACTGGTCTGTTGATCCAGCCAAGCGCAACTCGGGCCTTGTTTTTCAATCCTATGCGCTCTGGCCGCATATGTCGGTCAAAGGCAACGTTGAATGGCCTCTCAAGGTGATGAAAATGGCCAAGGAAGAACGCAATGCGCGGGTTCAGGAAGTCCTTGATTTGCTTGATATTGCGCAACTTGCGGACCGTTATCCGAATGAAATTTCGGGCGGACAGCAACAGCGCGTCGCCATTGCGCGCACCATTGCGCCCAAGCCCGGTGTGCTGCTGTTTGATGAACCACTTTCGAACCTTGATGCCAAGCTGCGGGTTGAGATGCGTACCGAGTTGATGCGCCTGCACCGTGCGACGGGTGCCACGACGGTTTACGTGACCCATGATCAGATCGAGGCGATGACTATGGCCAGCCATGTCGCCGTCATGAACCAGGGTCGCGTCCAGCAGTTCGGCGCTCCTGCGGACCTTGTTGAGCGGCCAGAAACAGCTTTTGTCGCTACGTTTGTAGGTACACCGCCCAACAACATGGTGCCAATCGTCAAGAACAGCACGGGGTTCAAGGTCGGTGGTCGCCACATGCCACTGACCCCACCAGCGGATGATTGTATGGCGATGTTCCGTGCAGAAAACATGAACCTTGCAGAGGCACAGGGCGAAACAACACTCCCTATGGAGTTGGTCGAAACCAGCGCCATTGCTGGGCGCACCATGGTCACCGGGTTGCGGGATGATCTACGCCTGACTGCCATCGTCGACAGCCCACCTGACGCCAGAATTGGCGATACCGTCCATTTTCAATTGCCGTCCCAGCCGGATAGTTGGTTTGGCCCCGATGGTGAAAGGATCGCCTGATGCGTTTACTGTTGGTTCGCCACGGTCAATCCGAGTGGAACGCCGCGCGGCGATTGCAAGGACAGGCCGACATCAACCTGTCCGAACTTGGCAAATCGCAGGCTGACGCGTTGCGTCCTGTCATCGACAACATCGGTCCTTGTCGCGCGATCACGTCAGATCTACGGCGGGCCAGTGAAACCGCACAGCGCGTCAGCACTGATCCGGCGCAACTGACACAGGGCCTGCGCGAGATCGACGTGGGCGATTGGACCGGCCGTGCCATTGAGGACATCAGGGCCGAAAACGAGGCGGCCTATCAAGCGTGGCGCGCGGGAACTGCCGCCCCACCTGGCGGAGAAAGTTGGGCAGATTTTGTCACGCGGGTCAGTCAGGTGATCGAGCAAGAACGCAAAATACCCTGCCAAAACCTGCTGGTTGTATGCCACGGCGGCGTTATCCGCGCCCTGTTGCAACATTTTGTCGGTCTCGCGCCGGCGCACATCATACCTGTCGCTCCGGCAAGCCTGAGCGCGCTACGTCTGGGCAACGGCAAACCTCCGCGTTTGGAGTTGTTCAACTATCTGCCCGATAGCCTTGAGTTTGGAGCACCTGACTGATGCTGGTTGAGCTGACACTGCTGACCCTCGGGTGCGGGCTTCTTTATTTTGGTGGGGACTGGCTGGTTGACGGGGTAACGGGGCTTGCGGCGCATCTGCGTGTCCCACCCGTGATTGTAGCCTTTGTGGTCATGGGTTTCGGCACCTCAGCCCCCGAGCTGTTTGTCGCCGTCAATGCCATGCTTGTTCCTTCACCGGATATTGCGATGGGCAATGTTGTCGGCAGTAATATCGCCAACCTGCTTCTTGTACTCGCCGTCGCGGCCCTTATCACGCCGCTTAATGTTGACCGCCGCGTTCTGCATATTGATGGCGCAGCGATGTTGGCTGCTGCCATTGCGCTTTGCTTCGTCGCCTTGGACGGCACCGTATCACGCCTTGACGCCATATTGCTTGTGGTGGCGATGGCGGCCTATCTGATCTTGCGATGGCGAACCCTCCCGGATCAAGACGAGCCAGATGAACTGGCGACAGAAAGCCTTCGCGGCCCTGTCATCATGTCTATCTGTGCGCTCGTTGCGCTGCCTTTTGGTGCACATCTCTTTATTGACGGGGCCATTGGGATTGCAAACCGGTTCGGCGTATCAGAGGCACTGATCGGACTGACCGTCGTGGCCCTGGGCACGTCGTTGCCCGAACTTGCATCCTGTATCGCAGCAGCCCTACGGCGCAACGCGAACATTATTCTGGGTGGAATTCTGGGCAGCAACGTCTTCAACAGCACTATTGTGCTTGGTGGAGCAGCCATCGTCGCACCTATCACCGTGACAGAAAGCATATTGGGGTTCTGGCTTCCGATGATGATCGCGGCGTCATTGTCCACGATAGCGTTTCTGAGAACCGATCTACTGCTCAGCCGCAAAGAGGCCTCTGTCATGCTCGCATCATATCTGGCGATTTTCATTGTCTGATACATATGCGTTTAAGGCGGGTCGGATTGATCGCACCTGCCCAAACGCCACCATCGAAATAGAACCAGATTCAGTACGAATGCACATCGGGCCATGCCGCTGTTCTTTGCCCAATATGCCACGCCGCATGGCACTTTGATTGCGCCAAATTCGGGGTGTTTTCTCTTATGCGGTACGTGTCATTCTGCGGCGATCTTGAGGGTTGCGATCAGGTGATGGAATTTCTCGCCCTGCACGGCGACGTGCTGTCGGGTGACCTTTGCGGCCATATCCGGGTCGCCGTTGGTCAGTGCTTCGAGAATGCTTTCATGTTCGGACATGGATTGCCGCAACCGCCCCCGCAATCTGAGCTGCAACCGCCGGAAAGGTTTCAGCCGCCGGTGCAGGCGTTTGGCCTCGGCCTCAAGGAAGCTGTTGCCTGACTGCGCATAAATGATGTGATGAAAGCGTTCGTTTTCGCGGTAGTAGCTGTCGGCGTCCCGCTCTTGCATTGCTTTCATGCATTTGCCGTTCGCTGCGTTTAGTTCATCCAGCGCCGCATCTGTCATACGCATTGCGGCGAAACGGGCACTGGCAGCTTCGAGTTCGGCCATCACCTCGAACATTTCGATCAGTTCGATGGCGCCGGGTTGACGGACAAAGGCACCACGACGGGGTATCAGCTCGACAAGCCCCGCCTGAGTGAGCCGCTGTAGCGCCTCTCGGATCGGGGTGCGTGACACTGAAAACCGTTTGGCAAGCTGTACTTCATCAAGGCGGTCATTGTCAGCGAATGTGCCGTCAAGAATCATGTCTTCCAGTTCGTCGGCGATGGTGTTCGCGTGCCGATTGGCCATTGTCGGTGCTCCTTCGCGACCCAGATACATCCTGTATACCTTACAAATAATACACACAGTTCGATCTTGTATACAAAAAACTTGACTATGTATTACCGTAAGGTCAACAAATACTCCATCGGCGCTTACTGAGTGCCATCAAGGGAGGAAATACCATGAAAACCGCTTTTACAGCGACGATAGCGGCTGTTGCCATGATGGCTGTCTCCGCGACATCATTGCAGGCACAGTCACTTCGCCTGTCACATCAATGGTCTGACAATGACATACGCCATCAGGTCGCGCAGATCGTCGCAGACGAGGTTGCCGCAGCCGATGTCGGGCTCGACATTCGCATTTTCCCGACACAATCCTTGTTCAAAGCGCGCGAGCAATACACGCCGCTGTCGCGTGGTCAGCTTGATATGACAGTGCTGCCATTGTCCTATGCTGGCGGTCTGCAACCCGCATTTAACCTGACCCTGATGCCGGGATTGGTGAAGAACCATGACCACGCCGCACGCCTGAACGAAAGCCCGTTCATGGAAGCGATCGAGGAAAAGATGGCGGAAGACGACGTGATGGTGCTTGTCCATGGCTATCTTGCCGGGGGCTTTGCTGGCAAGGAAACCTGCATCACCTCGCCTGACGACATGGCTGGCTTGCAGACCCGTGCGGCGGGCCGCGCGTTTGAGCAGATGTTGGCAGGTGCGGGGGCGTCCATTGCCTCGATGGCGTCTTCAGAGATCTACAATGCAATGCAGACAGGCGTTCTGGACGCCGCGAATACGTCGTCGTCATCCTTTGTCAGCTACCGCATCTATGAACAGGTATCCTGCTATACCCCAGCGGGTGACTACGCGTTGTGGTTCATGTATCAACCGCTGCTGATCAACAAATCAACGTTTGACGGACTGACCGCAGAACAGCAGCAGGCGCTGTTGGACGGCGCGGCCATCGCCGAAGCCTTCTATCTTGAAGAAGCCAAGAAAGAAGATGCGGCCAGCCGCGAAGTCTTTGAACAAGCCGGCGTTGAAATCGCTGAAATGTCCGAAGAAGACTTCAACGCTTGGCGCGCGCTGGCGCAAGAGACGTCTTACAAGGCGTTCATCGAAGACACGCCTGATGGTCAGGAACTGCTTGATCTGGCACTGTCCGTGGAGTGATGGCACCCAAGGGCGGCGATTGCGCCGCCCTATTCTTCAAATAAAATCAGGAGGCTATGGTGGCAGGCAACCTAAGCACCGCTGTTGCGCAGACCGGTAACAACCGTTTCTTGCGGTTTGTGGCAGCGATTTCCACTTTGGCGGGATGGACATCTGCTGCGATGATCGTGGCTGCCGTCGCCATCACTTGCCAGATGATTTTCATCCGCTTTGTGTTGAACGGGTCGACCATCTGGCAGACTGAAGCAGTGATTTACCTTGTCATTGCTGCCACCCTTCTGGGGCTGCCCTACGTGCAGCATCTGCGCGGGCATGTGAATGTCGATCTTGTGCCGATCTGGCTGGCACCTAAGGCGCGGTTTGCTCTGTTCGTATTCACCATGTCGATGTCGATCATAATCGTCGGCGTGATGCTCTACTATGGCTATGAATACTGGCACTTTGCCTGGGACCGTAACTGGCGCTCGGACACGGTCTGGGGTGTGCGTTTGTGGATACCTTATCTGGCGCTGCCTGTCGGATTTGCCCTTTTGATGCTGCAACTGATTGCCGATCTGGTTGCCGTGCTGCTTGGCATCGAGGACCCTTTCGGCCTTGGAAACGACGACGGGCTTGCTTCCCGCACGGCGGGGGAACTCTGATGGATCCGCTGTTGTTGGGCGCTTTGGTCGCCATTTTCACGATCCTGATATTGTTTTCCGGCATTTCGGTGGCCCTTGGGCTGCTGGTTGTCTCGGCCGGGTTCCTGATCATCTTTGACGGCATGCGGTCGTTGGAACTGATGCCCGAGATTTTGTTCGGCAAGCTCAACAATTTCGCCCTTCTGTCGATCCCGATGTTTATCATCATGGGATCGTCCATTGCATCGACGCGAGCGGGCGCGGATCTTTATGAGGCGCTGGAACGCTGGCTGACCCGTGTGCCCGGCGGGCTTGTCATTTCAAACCTTGGTGCCTGCGCGCTGTTTTCGGCCATGTCGGGATCAAGCCCGGCAACATGTGCAGCCATCGGCAAGATGGGCATCCCCGAGATGCGCAAGCGCGGCTATCCTGATGGGGTCGCGGCGGGGTCTATCGCGGCGGGCGGCACGCTGGGTATCCTGATCCCTCCGTCTGTCACGATGATCGTTTACGGCATCGCCACCGAGACCTCGATTGGTCGCTTGTTTCTTGCCGGTGTCTTTCCCGGCCTGATGCTGGTCGGCCTCTTTATGGCGTGGTCGCTTTATTCGACATGGCGGTCGGGCAATATGGATGTGCTGTCTTCGACCACCTACACGTGGCGTGAAAAATTCGAGATCCTGCCGCGTGTTCTGCCGTTCCTGGCGATCATCATCGGCGTGCTTTATGCGATGTATGGGGGCATTGCGACACCATCCGAGACCGCAGCCGTTGGCGCGCTTTTGTGTCTGGTTATCGCGATGGTGATCTACAGGCTGTGGAACCCCAAGGACCTTTGGGTCGTGCTGCGCGACAGTACCAAAGAGTCGGTGATGATCCTGTTTATCATCGCAGCGGCAGGCGTGTTCAGCTATATGCTGTCATCGCTTTTCATCACGCAGTCCATCGCAGCCTGGATTGGCACACTGGATGTAAACCCTTGGGTGCTGATGGGGGCGGTGAACGTCTTTTTGCTGATTGCCGGTTTCTTTTTGCCGCCAGTTGCTGTGATCCTGATGGCCGCACCCATCCTGCTGCCAATCATCACGACGGCAGGATTTGACCCGATCTGGTTTGCCGTAATCCTGACTATCAACATGGAAATCGGGCTGATCTCGCCGCCTGTGGGTCTGAACCTTTATGTCATCAACGGCATTGCGCCGGATATCAAACTCAAGACCATTCTGATGGGCTCACTGCCTTATGTTGCCTGCATGGTTGTGGCGATCATTCTGCTGTGCATCTTTCCGGGTATTGCGACATGGCTTCCGGACGCCGTGATGGGACCGACGATATGACCCTTCTGGCTGATCTTCTTTCGACAGTGTTTGAAAGACGCTTGCGGCCGGGCCGGGCCGGGCAGCGCGATGACCGGCCAATTGCAGATTTGACGACCGATCTGATTGGTGCGTCAGGCGAGGTGTCAGGCACGACGGTCGCGCGCAACCTTCTGAGCCGCTATGACGAAATGGATGATGATGCCAAACTGGCCTTTTTCCATCACCTTGCCCGCGACATGAACATCAATGCGCCTGACGTGCATCAGGCGTTAGAGGCCTATGAGGCAGCGCATACCAAGGCCACTTACCGCGCGTTCATGCAGGCCGCCGAACCACCACGCCAAGAGCTGATCCGGCGCCTTAATCAGGTGCCGGGGGCCACCGGCGCGCTTGTTGCGATGCGCGCTGATCTGCTGCGTCTGGGGCGTGGTGTTGATGCGTTGCAAGCGCTCGACATTGATTTTCGCCACCTTTTCGCCAGTTGGTTCAACCGTGGGTTTTTGGTGCTGCGCCCCATCAACTGGCAAAGCCCGGCGCATATTCTGGATAAGATTATCGCTTATGAGGCGGTCCATCAGATCGACAGTTGGGACGACCTGCGTCGGCGCCTTGAACCGTCTGACCGGCGCTGTTTTGCATTCTTCCATCCCGCCATACCAGACGAGCCACTGATTTTCGTCGAGGTCGCCCTGACGCAAGGCGTGACAGTTTCGGTTCAAGGCGTGCTTGCCGAAAGCCGTAAGATGATCGAGGCAGAAGCCGCTGACACGGCTGTCTTTTATTCAATCTCGAATTGTCAGGCGGGACTGGCCAGCATTTCGTTCGGAAACTCACTGATCAAACAGGTCGCTGCCGACCTTGCTATGGAACTGCCGGGGCTAAAGACTTTCGTGACACTGTCGCCCATTCCGGGGCTGGCTGATTGGCTGGCCGAAAACGATGTCCTTGCCAAACCCGACGATGACGAACGCATTCGCAGCCTCGCCGCCTACTACCTGCTGGACGTCAAACAGCGCGATGGTCTGCCGCGTGACCCTGTCGCCCGCTTCCACCTTGGAAACGGTGCGCTGATCCATCAGGTCAGCGCCAACGCAGATATGTCGGAAAAGGGTATTGCCCAATCGCGCGGCGCGATGGTCAATTATCTGTATGACCTTGCAAGAGTATCGCAAAACCACGAACGTTTTGCGGTCGATCACGCGATCGCCGCCTCGGCTGAAGTACGCGCGCTGGCAGCCGCTGCTCGGAACGCCGCAGCCTGAGGAAACGACATCTAATATGACAAATCCACTCTACGACACGCTTTTTGGCATCCACGCTGGTAAGATCACGCCGTTTCTTCATTTGCCGGATGGGGGTACGATCACACATGCCGGATTTTTGGCAATGGCGGCCCGCATCGCACATGTGCTGACCAAAGCGGGTCTTCAACCGGGTGACCGCCTTGCCGCACAGGTGGCGAAGTCGCCGGAAGCCTTGGCGCTTTACGCCGCCTGCGCACAGGCCGGGCTTGTGTTTCTGCCGCTGAATACGGCCTATACGGTCGATGAACTGACCTACTTTATCGAAAATAGCGGCGCACGGATGGTTGTCTGCGACGGTGCTGGCGCAGACGGGCTGCAACCGGTGGCCGACCGGCTTGGCGCACAGCTGCTGACGCTGAACGGCGATGGCACCGGTCGCCTGATGGATCAGGCCAAGAGCCAGCCCGACACCTACCCGACCGTGGCGCGCGGGGCTGATGATCTGGCGGCGTTTCTTTATACATCGGGCACAACGGGCCGATCAAAAGGCGCAATGCTGACGCAGGCCAACCTTCTTTCAAACGCTCGCACGCTGGCGGAACACTGGCGGTTCACGGCCGACGACGTCTTGCTGCATGCGTTGCCGATTTTTCACACGCATGGGCTTTTTGTGGCGACGAACGTGACGCTGATTGCTGGCGGTGCGATGATCTTCCTGCCGAAGTTCGACACCGATGCGATGATTGAAAAGCTACCGATGGCCACGGCGATGATGGGGGTGCCAACATTTTATACGCGCCTTCTGGATGATGACGGGTTCACCCGCAATCTGGTGCGGGACATGCGGTTGTTTATTTCCGGTTCTGCCCCTCTTTTGGCAGAGACGCATGTTCAGTTTGAGGCGCGCACCGGGCACCGTATCCTTGAACGCTACGGCATGACCGAAACCAACATGAACACCTCAAACCCTTATGAGGGCGAACGCCGGGCCGGGACGGTAGGTTTTCCGCTGCCGGGGGTGGACCTGAAAGTATGCGACCCCAAGAGCGGTGCAGAGCTGCCACAAGGTGAGGTTGGCGTGATCGAGGTGCGTGGCCCGAATGTGTTCCAAGGCTATTGGCAAATGCCGGAAAAGACCGCGGAAGAACTACGGGCCAATGGTTTCTTTATCACGGGTGACCTGGGGCGCATTGACGATGACGGGTATGTTCACATCGTTGGGCGCGACAAGGATCTGATTATATCGGGCGGTTACAACATCTACCCCAAAGAGATTGAACTGGTTCTGGATGCGCAGCCCGGCGTGCTTGAAAGTGCCGTGATAGGGGTGCCCCATGCAGATTTTGGCGAAACGGTTTTGGGTGTTCTGGTAGCAGAACCGGGTGCAACGCCTCAAACGGATGCAATCGCTGACGCCGTGCGTGACAAACTCGCCCGTTTCAAACACCCGCGCGAACTGATTGTGATCGACGAGCTTCCCCGCAATACGATGGGGAAGGTCCAGAAGAACGTGCTGCGCGATCGCTATCGTGAGATATTCTCTACGACCTAGGGTCAGGGCCCATTAAATTCACGCCATCAGCGGCGTTTTCACGACATATCAGTGGTTTGTGCCAGTAGTGCATAGGGTTACAATGCGGAAAACAGCGTACGCTGCGCCAATTATCTGGTACCTCCACACCACAAGATTTCCCGTTTTTGAACCCCGGCCTGCCGCGTAACTTACTTGCCGCAGAGCAAAAAACGCATTTCACCTTTTGCAACTTTGGTAAACTTCTGCGCAAATTGGCAAAACTAGCCGCGCAGGAGTGTTCGTGTCCCTCTTTTTTATTGTCGCCTTGCCTTTCTTTGGTGCTTTGCTGCCGGGGTTGATGAATGCCGCAGGACGCTCTGCGACAGCAGGTGTCACGTTTACCGTTACATTGGCCGCTTTTATTGGCCTGCTGACCAACCTGCCCGCCATTCTGGCAGGGGATGTCGTGATGGCGCGGGTCGATTGGATGCCCGCTTTGGGCCTGAACTTTACCCTGATGCTGGATAGTCTGGGCTTTTTCTTTGCCCTGCTGATCCTTGGTATCGGCCTTCTGATCATCGCCTACGCCCGCCAGTATCTGAGCAGCAAGGACCATATGGGCGAGTTTTTCACCTATCTTCTGCTGTTCCAAGGCGCGATGGTGGGGATCGTCCTATCCGATAACATCCTGCTTTTGTTGATTTTCTGGGAGCTGACGTCGCTATCGTCCTTCCTGCTGATCGGCTATTGGAAACATCTGCCCGAAGGCCGCCAAGGTGCGCGCATGGCCCTGACCGTGACCGGCATGGGCGGGCTTGCGATGATTGGTGGCATGCTGATCCTTGGGCAGATTGTGGGCAGCTATGACCTGAGCGTCATTTTGCAAAACCGCGAATTGATTCAGGCCGATCCGCTTTATGTGCCTGCGCTGATCTTGATCCTGCTGGGCTGTTTCACGAAATCTGCGCAATTCCCGTTCCACTTCTGGCTACCGCACGCAATGGCAGCCCCGACGCCTGTGTCGGCCTATCTGCACTCGGCCACGATGGTGAAGGCCGGTATCTTCCTGATGGCACGGATGTGGCCGGTTTTGTCGGGCACGCCCGAATGGTTTGTGATCGTCACAAGCGCCGGGTTGATCACAATGGTGCTGGGCGCGGTGATTGCGCTGTTCAAACACGACCTCAAAGCCTTGCTGGCCTTCTCAACCGTCAGTCATCTGGGGCTGATCACGATGCTGTTGGGCACTGGCACGGCCTTTGGGGCGATGGCGGCGGTGTTTCACATCCTCAACCACGCGACGTTCAAAGCGGCGCTTTTCATGTCCGCAGGCATCATCGACCACGAAGCACATACTCGCGATATCAGGCGCTTGGGGGGCTTGCGCACCCTGATGCCGATCACCTTTATGATCGTGTCGCTGGCTGCATTGTCGATGGCGGGTATCCCACTGCTCAATGGGTTTTTGTCCAAGGAAATGATGCTGGAAGAGGCCAACCATACGGTACTGTTCAACAGCCCGTGGCTGGTGCCTGTTCTGGCGACGTTTGGTTCGCTTTTCTCTGCCGCTTACTGTTTCCGCCTGATCGGGCATGTGTTCTTTGGCCCGGTTCGCGATGACTATCCGGCCAAACCGCATGATCCCGGTGCGGGCCTGTGGTTGCCCCCTGCCTTGTTGATCATCCCTGTCGTTGTGATCGGCGTGGCCCCGTTTGTGGCCGAACCCTTTGTCAAACTGGTCACCGCATCCGTACTGGGCAGTGCCGCCGAAATGCCCTCGGCGCATTTGAAAATCTGGCACGGGCTGGTGCCTGCACTTTACATGTCGATCATCGCCGTTGTGGGCGGTTTGGTGATGCTGGCGATCTTCACCCCGGCGTTGCGCATTTGGGAGAATACCCCACGTCCCGAGGCCAAGGTGATCTTTGAAACCATCGTCGAGGCCGCCGCGAAACTGGCCCAAGCGCTGATCCTGCCGCTGCATAATGGTGCGTTTTCGCGTTACGCCGCTGTGGGAACGATCACGATTGTCGTGGCGGGCTATTACGCGTGGACCACGGGCACCATTGGCGCACCAACCCACGCGCTGCAACCGGCTGATCCGGTTCTGATTTCCGGCTGGGGTATGCTGGTTGCGGCCACGATTGGCATGGTGTTCCTGCACCGCAATCGCTTCCTGTCGCTGATCCTGATCGGGATTGTCGGTCTGATGGTATCCATCGGTTTTGTCTTCCTCAGCGCGCCTGATCTGGCGATGACCCAGTTCACAGTTGAGGTGGTGACGATCATCCTGATGCTGCTGGCCCTCAACTTCCTGCCCAACCGCACACCGATTGAAAGCTCGGTCCTGCGCCGGGTCCGCGATGTGGGTGTTGCGGCGGCGGGTGGATTGGCAAGCTTTGCGCTGGCCTATCATTACATGCTGCGCGATCCGGTGGCGTCGTCGATATCCGAATTCCATCTGGCCAATTCCTACAAAGGCGGCGGCGGCACCAATGTGGTCAACGTCATTCTGGTCGACTTCCGTGGTTTTGATACCTTCGGCGAGATTATCGTGCTGAGCATCGCGGCCTTGTTGATTTACGCCCTGACCGAGACCCTGCTGGGTGGCCCTGTGGGCGCAAAGCTGCTCAACCGCAGGCCGGATCAGCCGCGCGCGGGCGATATGCACCCGATGATGATGGTGGTCCTGACGCGCGGCATGATGCCGGTTGTGATGATGGTTGGCTTCTACATCTTCCTCAGCGGTCATAATGAACCGGGGGGCGGTTTCATCGCCGGTTTGATCGTGTCGATTGGGATGGTGATGCAATATATGGCCAGCGGCTTTTCCTGGGCCTCGGCGCGTTTGAAATACCCCTATCACGGCGTCATTGGCGCAGGTGTGCTGGTGGCCGGGTTCACGGGCATCGGCTCTTGGTTTGTGGATAAACCCTTCCTGACCTCTGACTTTACCTATGTGCGTATTCCGCCGTTCGAGAAGTTTGAGCTGGCGACGGCGGCCCTGTTTGATGTGGGTGTTTTCCTGTCCGTTGTGGGTGCCGTGATGCTGTCGCTTGAAAGCTTCTCACGGCTCGCGCGCCGGGCGGATGCACCGCAGGTCCTGCACCCGATGGATATTGACCCTTCCCGCGAAGACCTCAAGGAGGGTGTGTGACATGGAACTGCTGATCGCATCCGCCATCGGCATCATGACGGCCGCCGGGATATATCTTGTGCTGCGATTGCGCACTTTCCCGGTGATTTTGGGCATCTCGTTGCTGACTTATGCGGTGAACATCTTCTTGTTCACCTCGGGGCGGCTGGTGGTCGGTGCGCCGCCTGTGCTGCGTGATGACATCACGACCTATACCGATCCGCTGCCACAAGCGTTGGTGCTGACGGCTATCGTGATCTCATTCGGGATGACGGCTGTGGTGGTGATGATCGGGCTGGGGGCCTTCCTTGGGTCTGACGACGATCATGTGGATGACCAACCTGACCGATCCGATGACGCGCCGGAGGGCACACCATGACCCATTGGCTGATCGCACCCGTGGTGCTGCCCGCACTGCTGGCGCCCTTCATTGTGCTGGCGGCGCGCTATCACATTGGTATTCAACGTGTGTTTTCCATCGCAGGCGTTCTGACGCTGATCGTCATTTCAGGCGCGCTGGCCTGGAATACCTCTGACGGCACAATCATGCTGTATCAGCTGGGCGATTGGGCGGCACCGTTTGGGATCGTTCTGGTCGGTGACCGGCTATCGACCATGATGGTGCTTCTGACCGTCGTGCTGGCGCTGTTTGTACTGGTCTATGCAATCAGTTCGGGCTGGGACGACCGGGGGCGGCATTTCCATGCGCTGTTCCAGTTTCAGCTTATGGGCATCTTGGGTGCGTTCCTGACCGGCGATCTGTTCAACCTCTTTGTGTTCTTCGAGGTGCTTTTGATCGCATCTTACGGTCTGATGATCCACGCAGGTGGGACCAAACGGCTGCGGGCGGGCGTGCAATACGTGCTGTTCAACCTCATTGGCTCGACCCTGTTTCTTTTTGCGCTTGGCGCGATCTACGCCGAGACGGGCACACTGAACATGGCTGATCTGGCGAACCGCGTGACGCTGATCACGCCTGATGAAACGGTCGGTATTCGTGTCGCCGCCGTGCTGCTTTTGCTGGTCTTTGCGATCAAAGCCGCACTTGTCCCGCTGCATTTCTGGCTCCCCTCCAGCTATGCCGAGGCACCGGCCCCGGTTGCGGCCCTATTCGCGATCATGACCAAGGTTGGTGCCTATGCGATTATCCGGGTCTATACGCTGATCTTCCCGCCTGATCTGGCAGTGACGTCCGGCTTGCATGATGTGTGGCTGTTGCCTGCCGCGCTGATCTCGCTTGCGGTTGGCATGATCGGGGTGCTGGCCGCCAAACAGCTGGACCGGCTGGTGGCGTTTTCGATCATCGGGTCGATGGGTATGGTGCTGGTGTCGATCGCGCTGTTCAGCCCCGTTGGGATCGCGGCCGCACTGTATTACATCGTGCATTCCACCTTGGCCGGGGCGGCCTTGTTCCTGATCACCGATCTGGTGCGATCAGGCCGCAGCAATCTGGAACTGACACCGCAGCCACCGGTATCAGGGGCCACGCTGACGGCGGGGCTGTTCTTTATTGGCGCGATTGCAATGGCAGGCCTGCCGCCGCTGTCCGGGTTTCTGGGCAAACTGCTGGTGCTGGATGCGGCCTACGGCACAGACCTGATGGTCTGGATCTGGGCGATTGTGCTGGGGTCCAGCCTGATCAGCATTGTCGGTTTTGCACGGGCGGGTAGCATTCTGTTCTGGAAAGCAAAGAGCGTGGACGCAACCGAAGCTGCGCCGCCGCCACCTGCAACCATGTCATATGTCGCTGTCGGTGGCTTGATCACAATGCTGGCCGCCCATACGATTTTCGCAGGGCAAGTGCATGGCTATACCACCACCATCGCCGCACAATTGTTCGCGCCAGAGCCCTATATCTCAACCGTGGTGGACACGCCGGGCAAGCTGAGCGACCCGACCGAGAAGGAGGAGGATCACTAGAATGGCACGCGCTTTCAACTGGCTTTTGCCGCACCCTCTTTTGACCTTGATCCTGACAATCGTCTGGATGCTGCTGCAAAACGAACTCTCTGCGGGGATGGTTGTCTTTGGGTTCATCCTTGGGATCATCATCCCATGGAGCACGTCGATCTGGTGGCCGGACACGCCCAAAGGGTTCAGGCCCGGCAAGATGATCGGCTACAGCTTTGTGGTCATCTGGGACATCATCGTCGCAAACATTGAGGTCGCGTGGATCGTGCTGACAGTGCCGACATCCAAGCTGAAACCGGCGTGGATTGTCGTGCCGCTGCAACTGCGTGAACCTGAGGCGATTACGATGCTGGCAGGGACGATCACGCTGACACCGGGCACGGTTTCGGCTGATTTGTCAGATCAGGGGCATAGCCTGCTGGTGCATGTGCTGCACACTGATGACCCCGATGCGGTCCGTGACGACATCAAAACCCGGTACGAGGCCCGCCTGCTGGAGATTTTCTCATGACCCTTGCTTTGCAGTTTCTCAACGTCGCACTGGCGATCACCTTTCTGTCGCTGGCCCTTGGTCAGGTGCTGTCGATGGTCCGGCTGGTTCTGGGGCCGACCTCAGGCGACCGGATCCTTGCGCTGGACACGATGGTGATCAATGCGCTGGGTCTGGTGGTCGTGCTGGGCATTCACCAAGGCGTGCAGATCTATTTTGAAATCGCATTGCTGATTGCCATGCTTGGCTTTGTATCGACCGTGGCGCTGGCACGGTTCATTTTGCGGGGGAACATCATCGAATGACACCTCAGATTATCGGAACCTATTTCGTCTGCCTGTCCT
Source organism: Yoonia sp. F2084L (assembly GCF_023015625.1). GTDB lineage: Bacteria > Pseudomonadota > Alphaproteobacteria > Rhodobacterales > Rhodobacteraceae > Yoonia. Next base: position 154,487 of record NZ_JALKAH010000006.1, on the reverse strand, counting down.
TGATCATTGGATCGGGCTTTGTGCTGGTTGGGGTCATTGGGCTGTTGAAATTCAACGATCCCATGACACGGCTGCATGCCCCCACCAAGGTCGGCACCGTAGGCATCGGCATGTTGCTGATCGCCTCGATTATTCATTCATTTGATATTGGTGAACCATCGACCCATGAATTGCTGATCATGGGGTTTTTGTTCGTCACGGCCCCGATTTCAGCAAACTTCATCGCCAAAGTGAACATCCACCGCCGCGCCTGCGACACACCGCCAGAGCCGCCGCGCGATGACACATGGTCAACGCTGAACGCCCCTGTCGAAGACGGTGACGCGGTCGCGCAGAAGTAGGGGCGCGGCCCGCAATCTATACAAACGATCTGGCTGGATTTAGTCTCATCCTTATTTTCCAAGGCTTGAGGAGCGCAATTATGCGTCGTTTGATTATTCTACTCAGCTTCATTTTCGTGTTGGCTCCGGGGATTGTTGCCGCAAAATCAATTGCTTTGATCATTGGCAATGACACTTACGCCAACCTCGTTGATCTGGACAAAGCCCGGTCGGATGCCGCGGGATATCAATCGCTTTTTCAGTCGCTGGGCTTCGATGTGACCATGCGTACCGATCTAACAAGACCAGACATGAGCTTTGAACTGGCCACCTTTTTTGATCGGATCGCACCCGGCGATACCGTGGCTTTTGTGTTTGCGGGCCACGGCTGGAGCGACGGGAACGATAATTTCCTGATCCCGACTGATATGCGCGCCGCTGGGTCCGAAACACTTTTTGCCCGCGAAAGTTTTTCACTGCGCAATGGTGCCAATGGGATCATAGATGAGATCACAAAGCGCGGTGCGGGCTTAACGCTCGCTATTATCGACGCCTGTCGCGACAATCCGTTTGCGGCAACCCAGGGGACACGATCTGTTGGTCTGGCGCGGGGACTGGCACCGGTTGAAGCACCGACAGGCACATTTGTTGCCTTCTCGGCGGGTGCTGGTCAGACCGCACTTGATAGCCTGTCCAACACTGACCCCGCTACCTATTCCGTTTTCACCCGTCATTTTCTGGCTGAGCTGGCAAAACCACAGGATTTGCAATCGGCCTTCAAGCGCACTCAGCAACTGGTCAATCAGGACGCTGCGGGCGTAGGCCATCCACAAAGGCCTGCTTACTATGATGAAGTTATCGGTGCTGCTTGCCTGTTACCTGATTGCGGTACGGCGCAGGTGGTTGTTCAGCCGCTGCCGCAAAATCGAAATGTCGAAGCGGCGCAGGCCTGGGAGGCATTCAAGAATAGCAATTCGGTTGATGCGCTCAGATTGTTTGCGCAACAGTATTCTGGAACGGCATATGCAGCCTTGGCGAGCGAGCGGATATCGCAGCTTGGAACGCCTGCGGTCCAACCGCAGCCCGCTGAACCCGCGCCGCGTCCGGCGTGGTGTGTAAACGCAAGGACCCAAACAGAGCGGGCTATCTGTGCAAATGATGAACTCGCAACTTTGGATCTGGAGCTGGAGATGTCCTACAAAGCCCGTCGTCAGTCGCTGAGCGCGAATCAACGCGACAGGCTGTTGTCGGAGCAGCGCCGTTGGTTAACTGCGCGCGACACCTGTGGCGCATCGCTTGCCTGCCTTGTGCAATCGTACACCACCCGGCTAAGCGCGCTTGGGAACTAGGGTCAGCACCCATATAGACCATTGCCTGCACAGCGTTTCCCTGTGTGTTGCCATATCTTTGCCGAAGTTCCGAAATAGTTAATAGGCTGTTGACGATTCCCTTCGTGGTTGTTTTACAAGTGCCATAAATCCATACATTGATCGGGTCTGATATGCGTTATTTTCCTGCTATTTCCATAGCTTTTGTTGCCACTTTGTGGACAATCCCCGCGACTGCTGATGTCGCACAAGGTGTTGAGCTACTAAACGCAGGGGATGTGTCTGGCGCCGCGACTGAATTTGCCGCCGCTTACGAAGCAGGCGACGGAGAAGGCGCGTTTTATCTGGGCCGCTTGTTTGAGCTGGGTCTGGGCACCGAGCAGGATGAAATGCGCGCCGCCAACCTTTACTCTGCCGCCGCCGAGGGTGGATCAACAAAGGCGCAGGTCCGTCTGGGGCTGATGTACCACGAAGGCCGCGTCCTGTTGCGCGATTATGTGGAAGGCACCCGGCTGCTGTGTGAAGCCGCCGATGCGGGCGATGCGGATGGCCAGCTGAACTGTGGTCTGGCCTACCGCGCCGGACGCGGTGTGGACGCCGATGACGTGCTGGCCTTGTCATATTGGCAGCGCGCCGCAGACCAAGGCAACATTCTGGCGATGAACGTGCTGGGGCAGACCGCGCTTGAGACTGGCAACATCGAACAGGCCGCAGTGCATCTGAAGCAATCCGCCGATCTGGGCAATGCCGGCGGCATGTATGAATACGCCAAACTGCTGATGATCGGCGCATCGCCTGATCCGGTGACCGCCTATTCCTACGCCAACCTTGCTGTCGTGCGTGGCCTTGCCGACGCTGGCGTGCTGCGCGATGAAATCGAGGCGCAGTTGACGGCTGAACAAGTCGCCGCCGGTCAGGCCTTGGCGCGTGAATGGACCGAAGCGCGCATTCTGGAAGAGAGCGTTGGCGGCGAGAACTGATCGCTGCCGTGGATCATAGCATGAGATATGCCGCCCTTGGCGGGGCGTTCGGGCTCTTGGCCAGTGCCGCACAGGCGCAGGTCAACTGCATCCCGATTGATACGATTGATGTGACGGGCATCACATTGCTCAGCCCTGCTGAGACTGACGCGGCCCTTGCCCCTTTTCGTGGGCAGTGTCTGGATATCGCAGGGATCAATGCGGCCCTTGAAGCGATTACGTTCCTTTACGTGGACAAAGGCTATGTCACCGCGCGCGCCTACCTGCCGGAACAAAACATCGCGGACCGGTCTCTGGATATCACGGTGGTCGAGGGCGAATTATCCGCCGTCACCTTCAATGGCGAGGACCGCCCCCTGTGGGAAGCGATCGTATTCCCCAACCTGATCGGCAAATCCGCCAACCTGCGCGAGATTGAGCAGGGGTTGGAAATCATCCGCTCCATGCCCGCCTATAACGCAACGATGGAAATCGGGGCAGGCGAAGAGGAAGGGCAATCCGTGCTTGAGGTGACGGCAACGGCTGAGCGTCCCTGGACCGCGCGGATTGGTGCCAACAACCAAGGCACCAAAGGCAGCGGTGAATATCTGGGTACGCTTGATCTGACTTATGATCACCTGTTGGGACTGAACGAAAGCTGGTCACTCAGCTATACGCGCGGGACAGAAGAGTTTCCGTTTTCGTCCGACACAGGCGGGGCGGCGACCGAAAACATCGGTGGATCAGTGCGGTTTCCCTATGGGCGTTGGGCGCTGATGGGCAACTACAAATACTCCAGCTATGAAACGGACACTTTGGGGCCGATCACGACGATTGGCACGGACGGCTGGACCCATTCGGCCGATATCGAATTGTCCCGCGTGATGCACCGCAATCAGGACAGCAAAACGATCCTGTCCGGCACGATAGAATACCGCGACAACGTCAACCGGATTGCCGAAATCGAGATCAACGCCTCCAGCCGCACATTAGCCAGCGCACGGCTTGATCTGGAGCATGAGCGCAGCCTCTGGGGCGGCAGCATGACGGCGCGGGTGGGCTATGAACAGGGCATTCCCGCTTTTGGCGCGGAAGAGCCAGATGATACGTTTTCAAGCTCTGATCCCCAGTTTGAACTGGGTGATTTTGAGCTAAGCTATTTCCGCCCGTGGCAGTTGGAGACCAGCCAGATCAGCTATACCGGCGTGCTGCGCGGCCAATACAGTGATGACGCGCTTTACGGGGCCTACACGCTGACCGTCGGTGGCTTGTCTTCGGTGCGCGGTGCCAAGACGCTGGACTTTGACGCGACGGATGCAGGCCTTTTTGCAGGCAACGCTGGGGCTGTTTGGCGCAACGACGTGGCGTGGACGCCTCAGGTTGGCGCGACCAAGCTCTTTGGCAGTTTGCAGACCTATGCTGCTTTGGACGCCGGTGCGGTCCGGGTCGATAACAGTGATCGGGCGCGGCCTTTGGTGGGGTCGGCGGTCGGTCTGCGGACGGTCGGCGGCACTGTTTCGATTGATCTGGGCTATCAAGAAGTGCTGCGCATGCCCAATGACGATGCACCACCCGACGGAATTTTTATTGCTTCTCTTTCAGCCCGATTTTGATGAAGGTTCGTATTATGACACGCAAGATGACAAAATATCTGAATAATGCGGTCTCAGCGCTTTGTATCGCACTGATCAGCGCCCAGCCGATCATGGCCCAGTCGATTGTCGCCGATGGCAGCGGCCCGCAAGTGATCGCGGCACCCAACGGCACACCGATGGTGATGATCAACACGCCCGGTGCCAACGGTCTGTCACATAACACCTATACCGAATTCGGGGTTGGCCCGGGGGGTGCGATCCTTAACAACGTCGACACCAACTATGCCGATACCGCCCTTGCCGGTGTGGTGCAGGGCAACAGCAATCTTCAAAATGGTGCGGCCAGTATCATCCTCAATGAGGTGACATCGAACAATCCATCCGCGCTGAATGGCTTTCTTGAGGTTGCAGGCCAGCAGGCCGATGTCATCGTCGCCAACCCCAATGGGATCACCTGCAACGGCTGCGGGTTTATCAGCACCAACCGGGCAACGCTGACGACCGGCAGCCCGACGATCAACGGTGGCACACTCACTGGGTTTTCGGTTGATAACGGTGCAATCCAGATCGGCAGAGCCGGGCTTGATGCTTCTGATACCACAACCTTTGATCTGATTTCGCGCCAGATCACCGTCGCTGGCGCTGTGACAGGTCAGCGTATCCGGGTGATCGCAGGGCGGAATGACGTGCTCTATGCGACTGGTGAGCCAACGCCAAAAACAGATGCTGGGCCAGCCATGTCCGGCTTGGCGATTGATTCCACCGCCTTTGGCGGTATGTTTGCCAATTCCATCACGATTACCTCGACCGAGGAAGGGGTGGGCGTTCGCGCGCCGGATGATATGGCGGCGAATGCCGGTGGTATGACAATCACCGCAGACGGGCGCTTGGTGATGAACAACGCCACCGCCAGCCAGAATGTGACTGTGCGCAGCAACGACCGGGTTGAAATCCAAGGCGATGTGGTTGCGCAAACCGTCAACGTCACCAGCGCCGAAGATCTGGTGCTGGCCGCCAACGCCAACTTGGTTGCCGAAAGTACTGCCATCCTGACGACAGGTGGTGATCTGAATGTGGGCAACGGTGCCGAGATCGCAGCGACTCGCTTTGACTTTGATGTCGCCGGTGCGTTTCGTGTCGGACGCGATGCGGATGTGGTTGCCGTTCAGGACGTCAACATCGACGTGGAAAGCCTGCACAACTTTGGCACGCTGGCCTCGACCGATGGCGGTCTGCTGGTCACCACCAGCCTTGATCTGACCAATGAAGGCCTGATGTTTGGCGATACAAACGTCACGCTGCGCAGCGACGCTGCAATCTTCAACAATGGCGGCAGCATCATCGCCAATGGCAGCGTTGCGATCCGGGGTGACACCAATGCTTTGGCGACCGCGTTCACCAATCAGTTTGGCGGTGTGGTTGAAACGATCACAGGCGATATCAGCATTGCGGCGGTCACCTTTGGCAACTTGCGCGAAGCGCCGCTGGTCGATGGAGCCCTAACGCAGGAAACAGGAAGTGACGCCGTTCAGGAATGCACCGGCGACACTTGCTTTGATCCAATCACAGTTGCGGGCCAGATCACCGAACGGGGCGAAGCGGCCAGGATTATCTCAGCGCGTGATATCAACCTGACCGGCAGCGCTGTCAGGAATGAATACAGCCTGATATCGGCGGGTCGCAATATTAACATCAATGTAAATCTACTCGATAACGTAGGGCTGAACGCCTATCGACCAAGCGGCGAGTTTGTTGGCGCTGTTTTTGGAACGATTGAAGCACGCGGCAACATCAATGGTAACGTATCGGGCTATATCAACAACGGGGCCTACAGAGACAACACTGTTGTTATCACAGGGCCTACGAATACCGATCTTACGGATGTGGATGTGGATTCGATCGGTAACCCTGACCTGCTGGTAGTCAATGTGGACCCCGACGCAGAGTTTCTGGTCGAAACGCGGCCTGAATTTGTCGACCTCGATGCATTCCTGTCGTCCGATTACTTCCTTGAGATCATCGAATATGACCCAGAGCTAAAACGCTTTGGCGATGCCTATGCCGAAGCCTTGTTCATCCGCAAGCAACTACAGGAATTGCTGGGACAGTTGGTGCTGATCACAGGGATCAACGAACGCGCCCAAATTCAGGCGATGTATGACAATGCGATCAACGCGCTGGAAAACCTTGACCTGACACCTGGCGTGGCGTTGACCCCCGACCAGATCGGCGCGCTGACAAGCGACATCATTTGGCTGGAAGAAACCGTTGTTGATGGACAAAGGGTGCTGGCACCGAAGGTCTATCTCGCCAATCCCGAAATCCGTTTTGCGGGTCTGAGTGGCGCGATGATCACCGGGCAGAATGTCAATTTCAACACAGGCAATTTTGACAATGCGGGCAACATCCGGGCCACCGAGACGATCAGCATCGCGGTCAGCGATACGTTCCGATCGACCGGCGGCACGATCTCGGCAGAAAACATCGCCGTCGTCGGCAATAACATCGAAATCGTGACAGACGCACGGACGGTGGTGACCGAACAAGGCATCCGTCTGGTCCGGTTGCCGCAATTCCGTGGCGCAAGCTGGACCGACCGCCAAGACCGCGCATTGCAAACGGCAACCTTTGCCGCAGGCAGCACCATTGTGTTGACAGCTCGTGACGCGATCACCACTGCCGGAGCGCAGATCAGCGCAGGCGACAACATCACGCTGCTGGCTGGTGGCGACATCACCATTGGCGCTTTGGCGCTGTCCTCAGAAACGGGCAAGACCAGTGGATCGAACCGCAACCGGATCGAACGGTTTGACCACCTGACCACAAGTCTAAGTGCAGGTGGCGACATTACCATTTTGTCTTCGGGCAATGTGCCGGGGCAAAACGATATCGTGCTGGAAGGCGCGAATGTCACAGCAGGCGGCAATGTCGGCCTGATCGCACAAGATGGGGACCTGATCCTCGCGTCGGTCGCCGATGTGTATTTCCGCGATTACGCCCGCAAAAAGGGTGGATTCTTCCGCAAGAAAATCCGGCGCGAGCAGACACTGAACATCACAAATCGCACAACCGCGATCACCGGGGCATCCATCACGGGTGTAGCCAATAACAATATCCTCGTGGAAGGCAGCCGGTTTACGATACCGGGTGTTGCAAACAGTGATCTTGCACCGGGGCAATTGTCGCTTGTGTCCGTCAATGGCGGCTCTGCGTTTACGGCACCCACCGATGTGCGGGCCAGTTCCAGCTACAAAAGCACACGCCTTCTGGGCGGGTTGATCACGAACTCACGCGATAAACGCTCCTTGATCACCGACAGCGTTGGCACGGTTGCGAACACGGCAGGCGACATCGCCATCAACTCTGGCGCTGACCTGACACTGACGGCCGTTGATTTCAACGCAGGCGGAGAGTTCGTGACCAAGGTCACCGGAACCACGTATTTGCTTGCGGCGATTGACATCGAATACCACAGCCTGACTGAGCACAAAGACAACGGCGTCATCATGACCGACATTCGGTCCGAAGATCTGACCGAAAACGTGACCTTCAACGCGATTGAGGCCGCAGGCGGGGTCAACTTCGACGTCAACTCCCGGATCATACTGGCAGGCGTGCGCAATCCGCTGATCGACAGCATTCAGGCCGGTGGCTGGACGGCTGAGAGCGAAGACAGCGGGCGGATGAATATCGCTGACGCCTATCTGGGCACGGATGAAGAGCCCGTGACAGAAGAAGAGACTGCCAGCGACGATCCGCATTGGCGGGAAGGCGGCGAATGGTCGGAAGAAGGTGAATTCCTTGTCCGGCAGGTCGCACTGCCAACAGGCGCGGATGGGGCGGAATACGCCTATCTGAGCGGCGTTCTGGGCCGCGACAGCACAATCAACGACCCGATTGAGCTGGTCAGCTACAGCTTCTACGAAAAGAAGCAAGCACTCAGCCCCGCGTTCAAAGCGCTGCTGACGATTGTGGTCACGCAGGGGCTTGCCGGGGTCGGCGGGCTTGCCGGGCAACTGGGGATGACCACACAGGCGACAGCCACGGCAGCCGCAACTGTCACAAACACAGGTCTGGCCGTGAACGCCGCCGCCGCGAGCGCAATCGTCGGCACGCTTGATGGTGCGGTCGCGGGCGACATTGATGTGGGCGACATCCTTGGCGAAGCAGCCTTCGCAGGGGTCAGCGCCGGGCTGACGGCAAGTGTGAACCTCAAGACGCTTGGTGGTGACTGGTCCGGCATGAGCTGGGCCACGGAAAGCGTAGGCTTTGGCGAAGGGCTCACCTTCGCCGCCCTGGTCGAGAACGGGATCGACGCGACACTGACGGCAGGGCTGACAGTGGCGGTTTACGAAGACGCCGACTTCCTCGACAGCTTCACCGGCAGCATGCGGAGCAGTTCCATCACTATGGTGATGGCGGATTTCCAAACGGGGATTGGCGCGAATTTCGCACGAGGCAGCGCGGAGAATGTCCTAAGTCACGCCGCTCTGGGTTGTGTGGTGGCGGAAGCAACTGGTGCCAACTGCGAAGCCGGCGTCGTTGGGGCGTTGACAGAGCAACTCTATCTCGAATTTGTTGCGGGCGATGCGCCAACTCCTGGAACGCTTGAATACCAAGCATGGAAAGAAGGTCACACCAGAGACCTGACGCTTGTCAGTGCTACGGTTGGCTGGGTCTTGTCCAGCGGCAAGGCGGAAAACGTCAATGCGACGCAAGAATATGCAACATCAGCGTTCCAGAACAACTATCTGACAACAGAGCAGCGGGCACAGGCGGACAAGCTGATCGCGGCGCAAGACGCATTTGAAGACTTCGTACATTTTTGCCGTATCCTACAAGGGGCCAATTGTACGGCCTCTGACGAGTTGAAGAACCTTCTTGATGATGCGGGGATGCTCGATCTCATATCGCAGCAAGGCAGCGTTTCTCCAAAGGAAAGGCAGGATGTCACAACTGCTTTAGATGGTGCGCTCGGCATACTTCAACAAATATCGCTACAGAACACCCGCGCTATGATGGCGGCGTGTTCCGGTGCCACGCTGAGTACTGACTGTAGCCGTATGATCAATGACGCCGATCAGTTCTTGGATTGGCACAATGCCAGCTGGTTCGATGGCACTGAAAAGGTCACTGTCGGCTCGGAAACACTCAGCCGTGACCTTGAGTGGGGCAGAAACCTTGACGCGTTAATTGTCGAAGAAATGCGTGCCGTCCAAGAAGGCACAAAGACGGTCGCAGAAGCCCATGCTGCTATTTCGGCACGTGCTGCGCGGTTCGATGGAGGCATGAACGTTGGCATGGGGGCATTGGCCGCTGGGGGTGTCGCTGTGACCTGCTATTTCTCGGCGGGCACACTTTGCGTTGTGGCTGTTGGTGCCGGCACCGTGGGATCAGCAGATGAATTGGCGGACGGTGCGGCCACGCTTTACACCGGTCAGGCAATCGAAAACCCGTATGAGGCACTTGGGGAAGCCGCTGGTTTGTCTGAGTCACAAGCACGCGAGGTGGAAAGCTGGCTGGACGTCGGCGCGATGCTTGTCGAAGTGGGTGCAGGTGGTATTGCGATCGTCAAGGGCGGCAAGGTTGTTGGCACAATTGACAACTTAAGTGGTGCATCTCCGACTGTAAGAGTTTTGGATGACACTCCAATAGTGGTTCGGCAAACGCACCCAGATCACCCACTTACGGCTGACGCGCTGATACGAAACGGTGATCGCGTGCTTGATGCTCAAGGAAATGTCCCGACTTGCGGTCAACACAGTTGTGCTATGTTGACATCAACAACAGGCGAGAACTTAGATCCTGCAGCTTTGATACGGCAAACTGGTGAACGGGGAACAACTCGTGATGATCTAGCTGCGCTTCTAGGTCAAAATGGTGTGAAGGCTGTTGGAGGCAACGTAGGCGCAGGTCGCGTTGACTTGATTGAAACATTGACACAAAATGGCAAACCAGTGATCGTCAGGATAACTGGTGATAACGGCTTCTCTCACTGGGTTGTTGTGGATGGTGTCACTGTCCGTCAAGGGCAAAGAGTAGTAGCTATTCGCGATCCACATGGGCAACAATACTTCAGTCCAGAGGCAACATTTCAGCAGAATTTCAGCGGTGACGTAGTGAGAACCAGACAATGATCGAGATTAGAGCCGACTTTCCTGAGGAACTTAATTGTATCGAGGCTCTTAAGCAAAAAGATATACCTTGCCGATTTTGGATCGGCGAAGGCACCCTAAAGCTATACTTTTCAAACCCATTGTTTAATGCGATTGCTAGCGCGTCGAGCTGGGATCAGCAGAAAATTGATGCAATTGCACCAGCTTATGGAGGGTCAAATTTTTCTCACGATAATTACGCGACAGTAACACTGTCGCCTATTGACAAGGGTGTCTTTGGTATCTTGTCACTTTCGCTTTTTTACCCTGTCCGTGGCTGGATAAGCGTGATTTCGGATGGCCAGTATTTATGTACTCAAGACGAAGATTTTTGGCTTGATTGACCTGTTCTCAAATAAGTGCTTGGTCATTATATTTAGCAAGTCAAAGCCTACACAAATAACCACCGAACCAAAACTATACCCTTCTGTACGCAAGCCGAACTAGTCAATGATCCGAATGCGCGAAATGGATATCAATATGGTATCTCTGGTGGGGCTTGCTGCCAACCTGATGACTGCAGTAGTCATCTGATCGCGTCCGTCTTTGGTGGTGCAGGCGAGGGAGTCAATCTGGTTCCGATGAACCGTACCCCAAACGGTTCGGGTGGCCGCTGGTATGAGCTGGAACGGCAATGGCGAAACGCGTTGGATGCTGGTCAGAATGTTCGCGTGGATATTCAACCGCGTTACACGACTAATCCACAACGGCCCACGGATTTCATTGTTCGTTATGAAATTGATGGCGTGCTAACCTCTCCACCTCCAATCAAAAATACGCCAACTGGAGACTGATATGGACGCATCTCAAATTCTAAAGCAAATTGGTTCAAAACTATGGTCCATATTCAGAGAAGATGCCGACTTGAGTCATTTCAATTTCAAGGGGTTCCCAGATAGTCGTGGGGGAGACATGAGTATCGTATTCTTCAAGAATAAAGAGTTACTCATAGAAAGCTTAAATAGTGATAATCCTTGGCCAGTTTGGGAAGAGATGCGAACACTGGCATATGAACTTCAGAAGATGCCAGAATTTAAGATAGAGCCTTTTACCAACATGAAGTTCGCATTGAGGGAGAACGGCAAAATGGATGTTCAATTTGCCTACATCCCAGAATGGGACAGCTGGCCAGGTCTTTACATGAAGGGTGTCAGCCAGATACCGGAAGCGGAGATTGGCAAGCACAATATCCCGCATGATATCTGGTTGGAGCGTGTGAAAATGGCGAAAGAGCGGCCGTACGCTTAGACCCTAGATTGTACCGGACTACATCGAGGCCTTGCCGGCAACTCAAAATCGCAGCTTGTCATTCTGGAGTAAACTATGTGGGCATTCCTAGTTAGAAGTAGGTATCGGGGATTTGACGAAGACGCCCGTATGGTTGTCGACAACAACCTTGTTGCTGCACCTCTTTTGCGGCGTATGTGGTGGTATCTCGAAGAGAACGACATGGACCTGTATTATCGGGTCTGCGATCCTATGGCTGATAAGCGTATCCAGCTTACTGATCTCACGGCGGAAGAATTCCGCAAGGTGCTGAAGCTGATCGAAACCGCATATGATGACTTCAAATCGGGTCGTGACCCTGATTTTGTTGGAAAACCCGAAGACAAACAACACTATGCGGCGCGGCTCGAAGCCTTCGACAAGTATCTGGAAATCTTACACGCAGATCCGCGGTATCTGGACACCTGAAGATGCGCGACCCAGTCCGTCTGCAGTAGCCGTCACACCTCAGAACGGCTAACCTAGGTTATGGCGCTCTTTCGACATCTCTTTTGTAGTTTCATTCTTCTGCTGGCTACCATTAGCGGCGTTTACGCTGCTCATGCGCCGATGCCAGCGCTGACCGACTTTGGCATATCGGGAGCCGAGCCAGGTAAAATCTTCACGGAACATAACGTGCGGCAACCACCAGACGTTTGATGTCCCTTAAACCCACAGTGCCTTTGTAAAATCTTGCATTGTGGTTGGCCTTCTTAATCGCCTCGAAAAGCGTTTCTGGATCTGCGGCCGCAACAGTTGCCGGGTCTGCGTTGCCCGCCGCAACAAGCGCACGGGCGAAGTTTGGACTGACCCACTGAATGCGGCACAGGTCAGAAATTGACAGAAGGTCCCGCGCGTCCTCTGGACTTATCCCGGTGTTGCGGGCCAGCTTCGCCGGCTCACCACATGCTGCTTCAAAAACGTGCCGCGTGTTCTTGATGCCCGCCTTGCTCAGACATGCGGTGACATCAGCCCCCAACCAATCCATTTCCCTTAGCGACCGTGGCTTTGGAATGAACCCGTTGATGGTACGTTTCAGCAGCCGCAGGTAACCGGCATCTACGCCAGACCTTTCCGAAAGGGACGTGAGGGATTTTTCGGCCTTCAAAGCGCAGCGCAGATTGGCCAATGTAGTCACGCCAGCTTTCTTGAGTGACGCCAGCTTGTCGGACAAGCCGTCAAGCAACGGTTCATGGCTCGGGATCAAATCCGTGCGTTGCAGGCGATCTTGCAAAGCGTCAAGATCGGTTCCGCGCTCATCAAGATAGTAGCGCGTCATCCCGGACCTCAATCTGGGGGTGGCGCGTATTTGGCAAAGATTTCCGCAGCCGTCATCGTTTCCGTCTGATTGGCCAATGCATAGAATGATGGCTTGCTGTCGATGAACACCTGAAGCGAAAGGTGTAAATCCGACTGATCATCCATCAGCCCGATTGATACCTGAAATTGTTCACTATCAATGATGTGATAGAACAGGTTCGTCCCACATTTATTGCAGAAGCCCCGTTCGGCCCATTCCGACGAGCGATACTTTGTGATGTTGTCTTCTCCCTCGAAGGTGACGTCTTCGCAAGTCACCTCAAAAAATGGCCCAGAGCACCAACGGCGGCACATGTCGCAATGGCATGTCCCGACCTCATCCCCATTCGCGGTGACGGCCATTGAAACCGCACCACACAGGCATTTTCCGGTCAGCGTCCGTTTCGATGTCATAGCGCAGCCTCCTTGATCGGGTTACAAACGGTATCGGTCGCACCGCTATCATCGCCAACCAAACCCGGTTTGATATTCATCAATTCACGCCACTGATCCGAAAAATCTGATTTTTCAGATCATTTTGCGTAGAAAAATGATGCGAATACGGCTATTATTCGCATCATGACCTATATCTGGCAATCAACCCACTGGCCCAACTTCACCCATGATCCGGCGGTGACTGCCCCGCATTTGGCCGCCGCCATGCGTGCTTTGGGCGAAGTTACAGGCCTACGCGCGGGGATGGCCGCTGCTGATCTGGAAGAGCTGAACCGCCGCCAAATCGTGCAAGAGGCGCTGTCGTCGTTTGAGATTGAAGGCGTCACACTGGATGCGGCCGAGATTGAGGCGTCGGTGATTGCGTCGCTCAAACATCGTGACAAAGCGGCGTTTGGCCGCCGGTCTGATGCGATCGTGGAACTGATGCTGGCCGCCCGCGATGCGCATGGACCACTGACCGCGCAAATGCTGTGCGACTGGCACCGGCTGCTGTTCCACGGGATCGAGATCGAGGATCTGGGCCGTTGGCGCAGCTTCGATATTGAGATTGTGCGCTCTGCTGCGGCTGGCCATGCAGATGTGCTTTATAAAGGGCCACCTGCCGGTCAGGTGCCGGGGCAGATGAAGGTGTTTCTTGCGTGGTTGGGGCAGGACAGTACGTTGCCCGTACCGGTCCGTGCCGCAATTGCGCATCTGTGGTTTGAATCGATCCACCCGTTTTCAGATGGCAATGGCCGCATCGGGCGCGCGCTGGTCGAACACGCCTTTGCCAGCGAACAGCCGCTGCCGTTTACATTGTCGCGCCAGATTGAACGGGACAAACGTGGATATTACGCCGCTTTGCAAGCAGGCCGGATTGAGGGCAGGGCGGGCATTGATGCCACCACCTTTGTGGTGTGGTTTCTGGACACGCTGACCGCTGCGGCTGACGAAGGTCGCGAAGAAGCGCTGTTCTTGGTGCGTCGCAACCGGTTCTTTGCGACCCGCGCGGATGTGCTGAACGCAAGGCAGCGCAAAGCGCTTGAGGCGATTTTTGCCCAAGGGCCTGACCGGGTGGCGCAGGGTCTTAGCGCGAAAACCTATCGCAAGATCACAGGCGCAGCCCCGGCGACCGCGACACGCGATCTGGCCGCGTTGGAAGGGGCAGGGGTCTTGCGGCGATCCGAAGCCGGGGGGCGGTCAACGCAGTATAAGGTGTTGTACTAGGATCAGGATATGGTGGAGCGCAAGGACCCTGGGGGTCACCATACCTGGCCGTAAAGTTGCACAATCTCATTTTCGGTTGGAATGCGTGGATTGTTTTGCGGCGATCCAGAAGCGAGCGCCTGTGCCGCCATCAACGTGAACATCTCTTGGGTTGCTTTATGGCCCAATTCACCGACGCGGGGCACTTTCAAATCTGCGTTCAGAGTCTTGAGCTGTTGTACAAGGCTGTCACATGCGAATGCATCGGTATCATTATCGTCAGCCCATCCCATGACGCGCGCGCAGGTCGCGTACCGCGCCTGTGAGGACCCGATTGAAAACTCTGTGACAGCTGGCAATAGCATTGCGTTCGACAGACCATGGGCCACATGAAAATGCGCACCAATCGGGCGGCTCATACCGTGCACCAAAGCAACAGAGGCATTGGAAAAGGCCATGCCTGCTTGCGATGCTGCAAGCATCAGAGCGGCGCGCGCGTCTGCATTGTCGGGCTGTTTGCAGGCGGTGCGGACGTGTCTGGCTATCGCAGACATGGCAGCTAGCGCGAATGCATCGGTATAAGCAAAGGCCTTCCGGCTAACATAGGCCTCAATCGCATGGGTCATACTATCGACAGCGGTGTCTGCGGTGATACGCAGCGGCTTGGTCGTTGTGAACGTCCAGTCGATCAATGCCGCAGTTGCTACGCAGGCAAGCCCTGACAGATTGTATTTCTCAGGCTGCGCGGTGTCCGTAATCACGCACCAGCGCGTCAGTTCCGATCCGGTGCCCCCGGTCGTCGGTATCAAGATCACCGGCGGCCCGCAGCGATCAATTTGGCGCGGCGCCTTGTAGTCTCGGACATGGCCGGGATTAACGCTCATGAAACTGATCGCTTTGGCCGCGTCCATCGGGCTGCCACCACCCAGCCCGATAATGCAGTCAAAATCGCCACTGCGCAGCACAGCAAGCCCGTCGTCCACACAGCGATCGGTAGGATCCTCGACGACCTGATCAAAGACCCGCCATGAAAGACCCGCACTGTCCAATACATCGGTGACAGTCGCGACGTGCCCCAGCGTCATCAGATTTTTGTCCGTCACGATCAATGGCCGTGACAGACCAAGCTGAGATAGGACCTCGGCAACTTCCAGTGCAATACCACCACCGATACGTATAATACGTGGTGATTGTACCCTTCCAATTGAATCGACGCTCATCCGCGTTCTCCCTGGCCCAGACTGTTGCGCCACATTGCTACAGCCCAGAAGGAACAAACTCAATTTCCAGTTCATGAGACTCTGTACGCAACAAGTCTTTCGTACCGTGTTCAAAAAGCGGACGTTCCGATCGGGGCGGTTGGCCCGCCTGCGTCAGCCTGCGGATGACCTGCTGGCCAAGCGCGTTGTATGCATATTCGGCCTGAATGACCCCGTTGATCGCAAAGGAGGACATGCGGTTGGCGGCGTCGTAGTTATAGCTATAGCCCGGCCCGTTGCGGTTGTCGAAGGTGACATTGCCCGCCGCGTCATAGGTCAGCTGGCGCAGACCGCCGGTGCTGAAGACAATCTCCTCCAGACGGTTTGACAAACCGGGACAAAGGCAAAGGTTATGAATCCCTCCAAATTGTGGAGTTCAACTTCCCAGATATGACGCGTCTTAGATGATCTTGCTCGGCATCTTCGAAGATTCCGAGTTGTGAGGATTTATTTGCGAGTTGCTCTAGCGCTAATTTTGATCGAGTTTCGTCGCTTAGAGTCAGCACCAATATGACATTGCGAATGATGGACTTCTTTAAGACGCTTTCTCGGCCCTTAAATGCTGAGTGGCTACAGAATTCTTCCTCTATAGCCTTAAGCGAGACTAGAGCAGCTTCAACGCCGTGGGATGAACAAAGCTGGACAGCTTCGTTCACTGCAGCTTGGTACTCTAGCGGCCAAATTTCTGGTTCCATAATTCATCTCCGATAACACGACTGCCCGCTTGGCGTTGTATCTGGCCATGCCCCTTGAGCAAAACACTCTAAGTTGCAGCGTCCACAACGTGACATTCCGGCCTCTTGATCAAAGACTCCACCAAGGTCGGACGCAACACATTCAACAAACTTGTCAGCACAATTTGGCGGTGGTGGAGGCGGTGGGCTACAGTCGCTGCATGCTTCTCCGCTTGGTGGAAGTATGTTGTCGGGATCACTTCCGTCAATGCCGCTACCCGGGGCTGGACAAGAACTTGGCCTGTCACACAAATGAGGGAAGAGATGACAAAGGTCGTCCCAAACACTCTCGCCTCTCGGATCAATATACCGCCCCGGATTCTGCAGCGCATAGCCATAGACACTGGCCCCATCGACCAACCCCAGCGGGTCGGCTTGGATGTATCGTCCCGTGGTCGGGTCATAATCCCGCATCCAGTTTTGGTGCAGCCCGGTCTCGGATTGGAACCATTGTCCGGGGAAGCGCAGTTCCGGATTGGGTCCGGTGGACGCCTGCACGCCGCCGAAGGGCAGGTAGCTGGCCTCCCAGACCTTGGTGCCGCCGCCGTCCGTCGCAAACACAGGCCGTCCAATGTGGTCGGTCCGCACATAGTAGAGTGTGCCGTTCTCATAGACACCAACGATTTGGCCGTTCGCCCAGATATATTCGCGGATCAGGCTGCTGGTGCCTGCACTCTCATCATAGAGATACTCCGCAATCCGGTTGCCCGCGCCGTCGTGGATGGAGTGGATCGTCTGCGTCCTTTAAAACTTTCGACGAAGCCATTTTGCATCGGCTTGCCCGGCGCGATGTAGTGCCAATCGACCTTGCGGTCCTCCTGCCACTTCAGGATACCCTTAACTTGACATAGAGAAGAATCGCGGTTCACGGTTCGTTCACAAGTACGGAATTTCGACTTGCAAAAATATTTGTGGCTGAGCCGCCGTTCTGCACTGGTCTCGGCTTTGGTCGTCAATTATGGTTGACTTTGTCGCAATGGAGAAATTCAACAGGAACCCGAACACTTCATTTCACACGACGCTTAAATTCGGCTGATCGGGTTTTACATTGGGCGCTTTTAGGGGATGTTATGACGGTTGTAATCGGGGCCAACGGGCGTTTGGGCCAGGGGCTCATACGAGCGCATGGAACTCAGAATCTGATCGCCTTAGGCAGAGCGGATTGCCATGATTGGGTGCAGGATGAAACATTAGATCGCGTCATCAATAAGCTGGGAACAGTGACCGAACCTGGTGACACAGTTTTCGTTGCATCGGGGCTTCTTGACCCGCGGCTGCCCGTAGATGCGCTGGATGAGGTGAATTTCACCCTTCCCCGAAATGTGATCCTTGCGGGCGAACAGTTGGGGTTGAGCGTTGTGACGTTCGGAACCGTGCTCGAAGGCATGATGAAGCAACCCAACGCCTATGTCCGATCGAAAGAACGGCTCTCTGACTACGTTGCAGAAGCTGTCTCGCGGAACGCGAACGTTCTTCATTGCCGTATGCACACGCTCTTTGGGTTGGACGACCCGCCACCATTTATGTTTCTGGGCCAACTTTTTGCAGCCGCGCGGTCCCGGGTGCCGCTAAAGATGACATCAGGACTGCAACTGCGAGAGTACCAACACGTTCTCGATACTGCGCTGGCGGTGCGTGCGATTAAGAAAAGCGGCTGCTTGGGCCACGTGACAATTAGCCATGGCAAACCTGTCAAGCTGCGGGACATTGCCACATCGATCGCTGAAGCGGTCGGATTTCCCGAATTGGGCAAATTTGGCGCACTGCCTGAACCGCCTGAAGAAAATTATGGCGTTGTTTTTCAACCCACTTTATTACCAGATGAAATCAAGTTTCGTGATACGATCCCCGCCGTTGCGAAATACGCGGCAGAGCGTATCTGACGGGACACTCACGAAGAACACAGGCGCTGGTGCAGCAAGCCGGTCGATCTAACGCAGTGCAGCGGGAACTTTAGGAAACAATGAAAGAAGATGCAAAGCCTCTCATTTCTGTTTCAATTCCCGTGTTTAACGAAGAAGAAAACCTTGACCAGCTCTATAAGCGGCTAACGGCGCTTGCAGATCGCATGTCTGACCGATGTGAGTTTGAGTTCGTGTTCTCTGACAATCACTCGAGCGATGGTACGTGGGGAAAACTCAGGCATCTCGCTGAAAATGATGCACGCGTTCGGGCGATTAAATTCTCAAAGAACTTTGGGTTTCAGAACTCAATCTTAGCCAACTACATGCACACACGCGGCGATGCAGTTTTGCAAATCGATGCAGACCTTCAAGATCCGCCCGAACTTTTGGAAGAGTTTTTTGCGCTTTGGCAGCAGGGTTACCAAGTCGTCTATGGTGTACGCAAGGGGCGTAAAGAAGGACCATTTATCACGCTTTTCCGTAAGGTTGGGTATTGGGCAATCGACAAGGTGAGCGAGCATCCAATCCCCAGAGATGTCGGTGATTTTCGTCTGATTGATCGCCGGGTTGTCGAGGCGATTTCTAGGAGTGGCCAACCAAACCCATATCTGCGTGGCATGATCGCAGGTCTTGGTTTTAACCAGACGGGCATTGCGTACGACCGAGACGCCAGACAGGCTGGCCAAAGTCAGTTCGGTACGTTGCGGCTTGTAAGTCTTGGACTGACAGCAGTTCTCAATCATTCGACGGTTCCGTTGAGGATCGCGACATACACCGGTCTTGTGATCATTTTGGCCACCGTTGCACTGACGGTTTTCTATTTGATCTCGAAGTTTCTTGATCCCAACTTGCCCCCCGGTTTCATCAGCATCCAGCTTCTGATTTTGTTTGGAATTGGCCTGAATGCATTCCTTTTGGGCATTATTGGTGAGTATATCTTAAGAATTTACCGTGCCATCCGCTCTGATCCGATAGCAATCATCGAGCAAAGCCTAAACATCGAGGATACGGATTTGAAACTCTGACTGCACTTAAACTGGAAGAAATCAGGCACCAACGGCGGTGGGGTTTTTGAACTCGGGTGTCAATGAGTTGTATGTTAGAAGCAAGCAAAACTGGACAAGTGATCAATCCCGCGCAAGCAAGACACGTCGCAGGAAAACGAAACGACAAGAAGGCAGGACAGATGCAAGTTGCGATACTTTGCGGGGGGCTAGGGACGCGGATCCGAGAAGAGACCGAACTGAAGCCAAAGCCCATGGTTGAGATCGGGCACAAGCCGATTTTGTGGCACATCATGCGAAGCTACAGCCATTTTGGTCACCATGATTTTGTGCTCTGCACAGGCTACAAGAGCGATGTTATAAAGCAGTTTTTCCTGAACTATCGAAATCATAGTCAGGATATAGAAATCGATCTAAAGGCAGCGACGGTGACCAACCTTGGAACCACTGAGGAACTGTTACCTTGGAAAATTCGCATCCAAAATGCAGGCGTCCAGACCCTGACAGGGTCACGTCTGAAACGGGCAACCAAGTACATTGATGACGACATATTCCTCGCGACCTATGGGGACGGTGTGAGCGATGTGGACATCAACGCCGTGATTGAACATCATCACACGAATGGCAAGCTTGCCACCGTTGTCGCAGTACGCCCTTCTTCGCGTTTTGGCGAACTCGCACTAGATGGGGATGTCGTGTCTTCGTTTAGTGAAAAGCCGCAAACAGGTTCTGGTTGGATCAACGGCGGCTTCTTTGTTTTCAGTAAGAGCATTTTTGAAGGCCTTTCCGATGCAGATGACATCACGCTTGAGGACGGTGTTTTGCAGCAACTTTCGGAAGCAGGTCAGCTCAGCGTCTATCGCCATGCCGGTTACTGGCAGTGTATGGATACCCAACGCGAAATGAACCTGCTTGAAGAATACTGGCAATCTGGCAGGGCGCCTTGGAAAACCTGGTGATGACTGACGATTGGTGGCAAAATAGGCGCGTTTTCGTAACCGGTCACACTGGATTCATGGGTGGTTGGCTTTGCAGCTATCTTTTGAGGAAAGGCGCTATCGTGTCAGGTTACGCGCTTTCACCTTTGACGAACCCGTCTTTTTTTGACGTGGTTTTGCTAGGTGACAGGCTGTCAAAGTCGACAATTGGTGATGTCCGTGATTTGGATCGTCTGTCGACGGCGATGACAGATGCTCGGCCAGAAATCATATTTCATTTGGCCGCCCAGCCACTGGTTTTGACGGCGCATGGTGATCCTGTCGAGACTTTTGAGACCAACGTCATGGGCACGGTCAATGTAATGCAGGCCGCCCGAAAGCTTGAAGACTTGAAGGCTATGTT
Source organism: Yoonia sp. F2084L (assembly GCF_023015625.1). Lineage (GTDB taxonomy): Bacteria > Pseudomonadota > Alphaproteobacteria > Rhodobacterales > Rhodobacteraceae > Yoonia. The sequence goes on along the minus strand of NZ_JALKAH010000006.1, from coordinate 133,682 downwards.
ATTGGTAACGACTGATAAGGTTTATCAAAACAAGAACTGGCATTGGCCCTACCGGGAAAACGACCCGTTAGGCGGCAAAGAGCCTTACAGCGCCAGCAAAGCGGCAAGCGAACACGTTATTACGGCTTACGCCAATAGTTATTTCCCCCATCTCGGGATAGCGGCGTTGCGTGTTGGTAATATCATCGGTGGCGGCGATTGGTCTGCCAACCGGCTATTACCAGACGCGGTGCGTTGTTTCGCGGCAGGCGAGCCGCTGACATTGCGTAACCCGCATTCCACGCGGCCATGGCAGCATGTGCTTGATCCATTGCCTGGGTATCTTGCTTTGGCGAAGGCGCTTGCTCAGAATGGGACCGCATTCTCTGGCGGCTGGAACTTCGCATCTGCTGGAGCAGATTGCCAACCTGTCGAAATCGTTGCGCGCCAGTTAGCTCAGATTTGGGGCCAAGGGGCTGATGTTCAAGTTGCGCAAACATTCGAAGTATTCGAAGAAAAACTGTTGGCACTTGATAGCTCTAAGGCGCATGCCGAGCTTGGATGGTCGCCCAACTGGCGATTGCCTGATGCGCTCTCGGCTTTGGCCGCGTGGTATAAATCACATGCCGAAGGTGCCGATATGTGGGCAATGACCCAAACCCAAATTGCGCAATTTGAAAGTGACGGTAGCCAACATGGCCAGTGAATGTAGGTTCTGCAAATCACCTCTTGAGTATGTCTTGGTCGATCTTGGGCTAAGCCCGGTTTCAAACCATTTCCGAGACCCCAGCCGTGTCGATCACGAAGGACAAACGTTCTTTCCACTCAAAGCACTGGTTTGCGAAAGCTGCTGGCTTGTCCAACTCAGCGATGTAGTGACACCACCACATTTTTACGAAGACTACGCCTATTTTTCATCCTTTTCGGCGTCATGGTTGGCGCATGCGGAACGCTATGCGCAAGAGATGCAAGAAAGGCTTGGCCTTGGGTCGGATTCTTTTGTGCTCGAAATCGCCAGCAATGATGGCTATCTGCTGCAACATTTTAAGAACGCAGGCATCAAAGTTATTGGCGTGGAGCCGTCAGACAACGTCGCCGCGTATGCAAAAGAGCATCACGGCATCGAAAGTATCGTCGAGTTTTTTGGCAAGTCGTTGGGAGACGCACTGCGGAAAAAAGGGATCTCTGCAGATCTGATTGCCTGCAACAATGTGCTGGCCCATGTCCCTGATATTGGTGATTTTGTTTCAGGTATCGGACCGGTGTTGGCCCCTGATGGCACCCTGACAATTGAATTCCCTCATCTGTTGCAAATGCTGACGCAAGGACAATTCGATACCGTCTATCACGAACATTATTTCTATCTTTCCCTACTCAGCGTGGAACGCATTCTTGGAGCACATGGCTTAACGGTTTATGGGCTTGAGCAACTAAATACGCATGGTGGATCGCTACGGGTCTTTGCCAAACACAGCGCAAGTGAGATCAATGACCATGCTTTGGCTGAGACACTCGCGAAGGTGCGTCGTGACGAAGCGAATTTTGGCTTGAACAGCCTTGCTGGGTACAGCGGGTTCGCCGAACGACCAGCCCAATGCAAGGCAGACCTTCTGTCGTTCCTGATCGACGTGTGGCGACAGGGAAAAACTGTCTGTGGCTATGGGGCGCCCGCAAAAGGCAATACGATATTGAACTATAGCGGTATTGGGCCAGAGCTGCTCCCCTTTACCACGGACTTAAGCCCGCAGAAACAAGGTAAGTTCTTGCCAGGGGTCAACATTCCGGTATTTCACCCCGACCATATCAAGGCCACGCGTCCAGATTATGTGCTGATTTTGCCGTGGAACCTGCGGGAAGAGATCGTTCAGCAGCTGAGTGATATTCGCGACTGGGGCGGCCAATTTGTTGTTGCGATCCCAAAGCTTGAGACTTTTTGATGGAATTCGCTAAGACATCGATACCGGGTGTTATGCAGATCAGGCAAACACCCCACCGCGATGAACGCGGACATTTTGTGCGGACATACTGTCATAAGAGTTTTGCTGAGGCTGGGCTAGAGCAACCAACGGCGCAAATGGCGTTGTCCCATAATTCCAAGAAAGGGACACTCCGCGGTCTGCATTTCATTCCGGTCGCCGAGGGTGAATGCAAGCTTGTGCGCTGCGTGCGCGGTGCAATATTTGACGTTGCCGTCGATTTACGCCCAACCTCGCCCACTTTTCACCAATGGACGAGTGTTGAGTTGAGCGCAGAGAACATGGACGCATTCTACATCCCGAGTGGCGTTGCGCATGGCTTTGTGACCTTAACGGATGATGCCGATATCCTGTATCAGTTCAGCGAACCCCATCGGGCGGGTCTTGAAAAAGGTGTGGCGTGGAATGATCCTGATATTGCCGTAGCTTGGCCCATTTCACCAACCGTGATGTCAAGCCGCGACGAAGCGCTGCCCTTACTTTCGCAGATCGCGTCACTGACATGACAAACCCAAGAATTTTGATCACAGGCGCGCGTGGATTTGTAGGATCAAGGATCAAAGCGTGCTTGCTCGACGGGTATGATGTGCACGCCGTCGCACGCACTCAAGCCGTTGTTGAGGGCGCAACTTGGCATCACGCGGATCTTCTTGATCCCGCCGATTGCCTCGCGCTTATCCGCGATGTCCGACCCACTCATTTGATCCACAGTGCTTGGGAAACGACCCCCGGCGTGTTTTGGGAAGCGGACAGTAACCTTGCTTGGTTAGACGCTGGCAAGGCGCTTTTTACAGCTTTCCATGCCAATGGTGGTCAACGCATCATCGGGTGTGGAACTTGTGCGGAATACGCTGGTTCGTCTAAACCGTTGCGCGAAGAAGATGACGGTCAGATACCGTCATCGCAATATGGGCGGGCAAAACGTGACCTCTTGAACGCCCTGCGTGAGATGCCGGTGTCCTTTGCTTGGGCACGTATCTTTTATCCTTATGGATCGGACGAACACCCGGCACGTTTCGTGCCTTCGGTTTGTCGGTCATTACTGCAAAATGACGTGGCGAAATGTTCATCAGGAACACAAACGCGCAATTTCATGGATGTAAGGGATGTCGGTGCTGCTATCGCGGCACTTGTGCATAGCAACCTTCAAGGCCCCATTAACGTGGGTCACACTGTTTCGGACAAGCTTGGCGATGTGGCGAAGATGCTTGGACAAATCGCAGGCCGCCCTGATCTGATTGAGCTCGGGGCATTGCCGGATCGAGAGGGCGAGCCAGCTATACTGATCCCAGATTTACGTCGGCAGACCGATGAATTGAAGTTCGATCCAAAAATCAGCATATATGACGGCATGAGCGATGTTTATCGTTGGTGGGCGAAACAAATGGCCGAAAGCCATCTGAAAGATCTGCCTTTGTCGCGCGCAACTTAAATTGAGGGCCAGACATGGTAGACGACGTTTTTCAAACCGAACGAAATGACAATATAGCGGCAATTGGCGATGACAAAGAATTTGCAAACAAGACAAGTGCTTGGCTGCATCACGCTCAAGAACGCAAGTATTCCTATCAGTTTGATTGGATGGGCCTACCCATCATTCAGTATCCACAGGACGTCGTGGCAATGCAGGAACTGGTCTGGAGTATCAAGCCAGACCTGATTGTCGAAACGGGGATCGCAAGAGGCGGATCCGCAATCTTCTACACATCATTGCTTGAACTGAATGCCATGTGTGGCGGACCAGCCGATGCCGAAGTAGTCGCAATCGACATTGACATACGTGACCACAACCGGCAGGCAATCGAAACGCACCCAATGTCAAAGCGGTTGCACATGATTGAAGGTTCAAGCATCGACAAGACCATCGTTGAACAGGTCAAATCGCGTGCAGCCGGGCGCAAATCAATCCTTGTTTGTCTTGATTCAAACCACACCCACGACCACGTCCTAGAAGAACTGCGGGCCTATGCGCCGTTGGTTACCAAAGACAGCTATATGGTTGTCTTTGATACGCTCATCGAAGAGCTGCCCCACGATGCAATAGGAGAACGCCCATGGGGTCCCGGTGACAATCCGTTGACGGCTATTCATAAATTTCTGCAAGACGATGACAGATTCGAGATCGATGAGGATCGGCATACAAAGTTGCAGATCACAGTCGCAAAAGAAGGTTTTCTAAAGTGTATTGGCTAGGATAGTGGCGCAGTTCTCTGTCCTTATTCCGGTCTACAATGGGGCCACTTTTTTAGCTGAGGCGTTGCAATCTGTGGCCGATCAAACGCTGGAAGATATCCAAGTCGTCGTCAGTAACAACGCGTCATCGGATGGGACGGCTGAGATACTTGATCAATGGAAAGATCGACTGAATCTGCGCGTGATAACGCAAGAAAAGACACTGCCAATGCAAGATCATTTCAACGCGATCTTGGATTTTGTCGAGACAGAGTTTTACGTCTTACTGTGTCATGACGACTATTTGGCGGACCCCGATGCCCTGCTGCTTGCGCGCGATGCACTGGTGGCGGCACCAACAATTGCAGCGGTTTACTGTGATCTGCTTTATGTAAATCCGCAGCGTCGACAGCTTGCAAAGCGTACCTTTCGACGTGGCCACTTTTTTTCAGCCGATATGGCCGGAGCAAAGACTATAAGCACAGCGCGCAACCAATTTGGAATTCCCCTTGGGGTGCGACATGCAAGTTTGGGCGCATTGCGATACGACTCGCGTTTTTATTATGCGATGGATGTTGATTTGAGTTGGGCGTTATCGCGTCACCAAGATGCGCTGCACATCCCGAAACCGCTTATCGCGAACCGTTACGGAGACACAAACATGACGTGGTCTTTGTTGTCAAAGGCGCGGAATGAATTCTTGGAGCTTGCGAAGAAATACGACATCACCGTCGGGCCCGTGGGATACGTGCGTTTGAGTGCTGTAAATTTTGTTGTTAGCCAACAAAAGAGGATCTTTGGCCTATACCAAAGACTGATCACAAGGTGCAGATAACTCCTCGACATTTTGCAACGATGTTACAGAACACATTCGTGCGGTTTGGTGTCGTTGGTGCGTTTAACACAATGGTTGGTTTTGGGGTTTACGCCTTCGGGATTTACCTCGGGCTGACGTACTATGTTGCCAGTTTTGTCGCGTTGGTTTTTGGTATATGCGTCAGTTTCTTCACGCAAGGCAGGCTGGTTTTTCAATCTCAACTCAGGGGCCGTTTTCCGGCGTTTCTCTTTATGTGGTGTTTGCTCTATCTGTTGAATATCGCGGTCATCAGATTGCTCGTAACATTTGATATGAGCTATTATTCCGCTGGGCTTATTGCGACCCTTCCGGTGGTGCTGGTTTCATTTATTTTGCAAAAGTTCATCGTCTTCAAAGGGTCGTAACAGTGCCATCTCAGACTGCACAGAACTTTTTGCCCAAAGTGCAAACAGCTCTCATTTTGATGTTGCTTGCCGTCGCAATAATGCGGCTTGTAATGGTATTCGTGCATGAGGCCAATTGGGACGAATATCTCAATCTTTCGATGATCTATGATCATCAACGTGGTGAGCTGCGCGAAATTCTTCAAACGGGGTTTGTCCATATTTTTGGCTGGGTCACGTGGGTGTCTGGCAACGAAGCTGACCAAATCATCGCAGCGCGCCTGGTGTATTTTGGCGTTGGTATTCTTACCTCCGCGGCGATCTGGAAGACAGCGCGTGCTCTTGTCTCGACGGAAGGCGCTTTCTTTGTAATCCTGTGTTACTGGGGGTTTAGCTACAATTTTGTCCACGGTGTGTCGCTTAGGACGGATCCGCTGGCAGCAAGTGCCATGATGTGCGCCTTGTGTCTGGTGATATCCGGTAATCCTTCGACCCGTCGTGCGTTGGCGGCTGGTGTGTTGGTCGGACTGGCGGGCTTCTTTACGATCAAAGCGATTTTCTATGTGCCAGCACTTGCTGCAATCACTTTGATCCGCTGGGCAAAGGTTGGATCTATGGTGAAGGGCGCAGGGACAACCCTCCTGATCGGGATCGTTGCCTTGCTTTCCTTTGTCGGGTTGAGTTTCGGACATGCCATGACATTTCATAACGTCGCTTCGCCGTTTGAATTCCTTGGCCGTACAGCAGACAGCACTTTGGCCCCACAAAACTATATGATCCTCATTCAGTATCTTCGTGACGCATTTATGCAGAATCTTGTTTTCGTTGCTCTTTGGTTATTTGGATTTTTTGGTCTCGTCATACGTCTGCGGGATCCGGTCAGCCGGACGGAAGGTTTGCTTGGGCTTGCATTGGTCACGCCGCTTCTTTCCGCTTTTGTCTATCGAGATACTTACCCATATTATTATCCGTTCATCCTCGCACCGGTTATGGTTATTGTCGGCTTCGCCTGGGACGATCTAAGACGTCGTTACAGCGCTAAGATCGCCGTGACGGTTGCCGCTGTGGCCTGTCTTTGTACTTTGGTCGTGACAATTGAATATGTGCAGAAACCCATTGACCGACAACGTACGACCCTTGATGTTATCCATCGTATATTCCCTGATGAGCCGTCATATATAGACGGGCGTTCAATGGTTTCATCCTTTTCGAAACGCGGACCTTTCATGAGCACTTGGGGGATGACGGATTATAGACGTGACGGTCGTCCTATCATGGCCGAGCTTATAGAACGACATCAGCCTCAGTTCTTACTGGCAAACACGTGGCACCTTCAACTGGATCGAATGTCGCCTGCTCAGTCTGAATCCCGTGCGTTAGGCCTGTTATCTGCTGACATGGCACTACTGCAAGATAACTATACCCGCTTTTGGGGACCTCTTTATTTACCGGGGAAAACGATCGAAGTAGAAGATGACAGTATTAATATATTGATTTCAGGAACTTATAGGTTAATTGCTGAGGCGCCAGTTGTCATCGACGGAAATTCCTTAAGGCCCAACGGTGTAATTCAACTGGATGCAACGGAGTATAGCGTGGCTGCCACCACCAGTTCACAACTGATTTTTGACGTTGAACGACCAAGTGAACCTTCCTCGGAAGATGGATTGTTCAGTAGCTTTTAAAGTCCGCTCTTTGGTTTGAATCCTTGTCTCCCAGACTGGATCGCCTTAGAATTCTGATCCAATGGGTTGATAGTGCGATCCGTTTTTCAAAATGGAGGACTGCATTTTTGGGGCAAATTCGTCATGGGAACGCCACGACCATGCACGCCCTTCAGCAATGCTGCTGCACCTGTGTAGCTATTGACCTGACCTGCGGTGATAATGAAACGGATCGGGCGACTTTTGGTGTCGGTAGCAGCCCTTTGTAACTGGCCTCGCAAACAAAAGCGGACATCAGCTTGAGATGATCGTAAATGTGCTTCTGCCATTAACGAGTTCCGATAAGGTAAGTTATGTTAAAATACTTGTAAGCCTGGGTCCATTTCATGACCAATGGCAATCGTCAGTCCTGACTCTAGGTACTTTGCGCCCCAAGTAAGCATTTTACCGGAGCAACAAGCATGCAAGCTCCAACGCCTGGCATCGTTCCTCCTGCCAGATCTCCACCTCAGAAAGAGAGGTTCTGCGATCCAAAGCGCCTGACAACCTGTGCCATTATGGTGATTGCACCCAATGCATTATTGGTAAAACAGATAAGGCCATTCAGATACATCAAGAAACCAAGGACAAAAGTCTGGGTGCTGATGTTTCCCATCTCAACGGCTACGAATTGAGGCAGAAACGACGTCAGCAGAACGATCACCTTAGGGTCAGGACCCATTAAATTCGCGCCGTCAGTTTGTCAGGGCCAATAGAGCTGTCGGGCCCGGTGTTGCAACCGTGATCAACACCACCAAACAGAATGCAAAAAAGCGAATAATCCATCAGTCATTTACCTCATTCAAAAGCATGAGCGCGAGGCCGGTCAAGACAACTGCAACTGCGCTGGCGACCGTGCGGGCGGTGTTCCAGACCTGCCATGTGCCAGAGTACTCGGTCCAGATTTGCTGTGCGGCCGCGACGTCTTGAGGGATAACAACCAAGGCCAAGGCTTCGTTCATCGGGACATTCACGACCATCGTCAGCACAAGACCACCCAGCAGATAGACAAGGCCGGCACCAAGGAATGCCGCCGCAGACCTGCTGCGATCTTGGGCCCGCGCAACCAGTGCCGTGAGGATCAAAACGACGGGCGTTCCAAAAAATGCAGGTGCGAAGGCGGCGTTGCGCACAGAGGCATTCATGGCCTGCATCGCTGCAATTGCGACCGCAGGGTCGGCAGCATCCAATCCCCACATGGTCGAGCATACCCATGCATAGAAGAACCCAAATATCGCGCCAACCAGCAAAAGCGAAAGCAAGGCCAGCAAGATCATTCCAGTGGGTAGCGGTGCATGTTGAGCGCGGGGCATCATAGAATCTCCTAAATACGTAATTGTAATTACGGTTGCGGGTATCCGTAATACCAGTTACGGTAACTGTCAACACTGAAGGAAACGACGATGCGTCCCGAAACCAAATCCCACCGTCAGGAAGAGATCGAAGCCGCCGCCTATCAGTTGCTGGAAAAAAACGGCTTTGCAGGTACGTCGATGCAAGGCATCGCGCGTTTGGCCAAGGCCTCGAATGAGACACTCTACAATTGGTACGGTGACAAACTGGGGCTGTTCAATGCTCTGGTTGTACGCAACGCTACTCAGGTCAAAACATTGTTGGAACAAGAACTGTCAGCAAAGCGTGATGCCCTTGAGATCCTTGAACTTTTGGGCCCCAAACTGTTGACGCTTCTTCTGGGACCGCGTGCAATCGCGTTGAACCGCGCCGCCGCCGCAGACCCAAGCGGGGCATTAGGGCAGGCGTTGTCACAGTCGGGACGCGAAACCGTTCTGCCTCTCGTGCGACAGGTGCTGGAGCGTGCAAAACGTTCGGGCCAGCTTGACTATGACCACAGCGATCAGGCGGTTGCTCTTTACCTCGACCTGCTTGTTGGCGACCTTCAGATACGTCGTGTGATCGGAACGATCCCACCCCCTACGGCCCAATTCTGCGACGTGCGGTCTGCGCGGGCAGTTTCATTGCTCAAACAGTGGACTGCGCCGTAGACGAACAAGGCATCATAATGGCACAGCCCATACCGCCTGCAGACTGCACATCAATTTGGTGGCAAATCAGCCCAGCATTGATCCATTGATTGCAACCTTGGCCCCAACATCCGGTATGGTGTTCAACGCCTCGTTACGCTGCGCATCATCGGTATAGTAGAACGTTTCCTGACCCTTGGTAGCCTCCACTTGATCCAAGAATTCGCTGCTCCTTCGTGTCTGTCTGCGATAGACCAAAGATAGCAGACACCCGCGCATCCCCAATAGCCTGCGGTCATTTTGCCCAAATGCGCAGTTGCGGTTTGCTGGGTTATGCCCGCCTGCGCAGCATCACGCAATTGACATCGCTCAATCGGGCAAGTGGGGGCTGTGGCAGACTTGACCTTGATAATCACAACGAAGGAGGCGCGTTATGGGATTGGTTACGGATCAAACCGCACTTGTCACCGGTGGTGCTGCGGGTATCGGGCGGGCCACGGCCCTGACATTTGCCGCAGAGGGGGCCAGGGTTGTTGTCTCCGACGTTAATGACAAAGGTGGCGCGGAAACCGTTGCAATGATCGAAAAGGCAGGTGGTACGGCCATCTATGTCGCCGCTGATGTGTCGAAACCCGATGCTGTCGGCACCCTGATTGCCAAGGCAATCGCGGCTTATGGCAAGATAGATTGCGCCGTGAACAACGCCGGTATCGAGGGCAAGATCGCCCCTTTCACCGACCAGCCAGAGGATAATTTTGACGCAATCATCAGGATCAATCTGAAAGGCACCTACTTGTGCCTACAGGCTGAAATCGCTGAAATGCTTAAATCTGGTGGTGGCACAATCGTGAACCTGTCTTCTATTGCCGGTCTGATCGGGTTTGCGGGCTTGTCGCCTTATGTTGCCTCCAAACATGGGGTGATCGGGCTGACCAAGAATGCGGCCCTTGAGTATGCCAAAGCCGGCATTCGCGTAAATGCGGTTTGCCCCGGAGGGATTGATACGCGGATGTTGGATTCTTTGGCCGATCAGGCAACCGCTGGCGCACAGTCTTCGGCTGAAATGATGGACCCGTTGCATCCCATGGGCCGCATCGGCACCCCGCAAGAAGTGGCCGACCTGATCGTCTGGCTTTGTTCGCCGCGCGCGTCTTTCATCACCGGTACGGCGATCCCGATTGATGGCGGTTATGTCGCCCAATAGCGGCGTCACAAGAGGTCAAACATGATTGCGTTGCGCCTGACCGACATTCAGAAATCATATGGTGACAACCATGTCCTGATTGATGTGAACCTGACCATCGAGGATGGTGAGTTCATTGTCATCGTCGGCCCCTCTGGCTGTGGCAAAACCACCTTGCTGCGGGTCATTGCCGGGCTTGAGATGCCAGACGCAGGCGACATTGCGCTGTTTGAAGAGGTCGTCAACGACATGTCCCCGGCCCAACGCGGCATCGCGATGGTGTTTCAGTCTTATGCGCTTTACCCGCATTTGACCGTCTATAAGAACCTTGAATTTGCGTTGGATCTGGCCGGTCTGACCCGCGACGAGATCAACCAACGGATCACTGATGTGGCGGGTATCTTGTCACTGACCGATTACCTTGATCGCAAACCATCCGAGCTGTCGGGTGGCCAACGCCAGCGGGTCGCCTTGGGGCGTGCTTTGGTGCGCAAGCCGCGGATGTTCTTGTTTGATGAACCCCTCTCGAACCTTGATGCTGGCCTGCGGATGAATACACGGATCGAGATTGCAGACCTGCACCGCACCCTCAGAACCCCGATCATCTATGTCACCCACGACCAGACCGAAGCGATGACGCTGGCAGACCGCATTGTGGTGATGCGTGAGGGCCGGATTGAACAGGTTGGCGCGCCGCTGGACCTTTATAACACCCCGAACAATCGCTTTGTGGCGGGGTTCATCGGATCGCCTGCGATGAATTTCATTGACGGTGATCTACTACCCGGATCAGGTGCAGCTTCGATCGGGGTGCGGCCAGAGCATCTGCACCTTGCTGACAATGGCCGTTTGCCGGGTAAGGTACTGCATCACGAAAGGTTAGGGACCGACACCCATGTAATTGTGGATATCGGGGCAGACAGCAACCTGACCGTGCGGTTGGTTGGGCAATGGGAGTTTGAAAGGGGCGCGCCGATCAAGCTTGATTTTGATGACGAAATGGCTGTGCTTTTTGACGCGCAAGGGGACCGGATTCAAGTTCACCTCACATAGTAATATGCCGCCAAGCTTGCCAGAAACGTGCCAATCACAAGCACGGAATCAAGCCCCAGCACCCCGATGCGCGGTTTGCGCCGCACGATCAGCCCGACCAGATAGATCGCAGTCACCGCGATCCCAAAGGCCAGCGCAAGGCTGACAGTTGGCGAGGTGCCTTGCAGGATTGGCCCGCCATAAAACAGAATATCGGCCGGAAACACCAAGACCAGCATGATCAGGTTACTGCCAAAGATATTCGAGATTGCCATCGTATAAGCGCCGATGCGGGCGGCGGTGATGCTGGTGGTCAGTTCCGGCAAAGACGTCGCACCCGCCAGCAGCGTCACCCCGATAAAGCTTGTGCCAAGCCCTGATTGTACGGCGATCCGTTCGGCCAGAACCACCAGCAAAAGACCGAATACCAAAATGGCCAAGCAGGCCGCGACAGCTTGAAGGATCAAGGACTGATTGGGTCCATCGTCCTTGACCGCCAAAAACGGCTTTGCCTCTGGATCAGGCAGATCGACAGGCACCCAGTCGCTTGATCCATCATAGCGCCGCAGCAGCCAGATCGTGCCCGCATAACACAGCGCGATAAATGCACTGCCGGGGCCGATTTGGAACAAGGCGACGGGTTCGCCGATAACCGTGATGATCAGGGTGATCGACAACAATAGCACCAGCAGCGTCGCCTCAAGCGCGTGATTGGCCTTGCGCGGGTAGTTGGTGATCGCCCCCCGCGCCCAAAAATCCGCCAGCCCAAGGATCGCGGTTTGTAAGGCAATCCCGCCAAACAAGTTATTCAGCACAAGGTCCTGTGCCTGACTGACGGCTGCGGAAAGGGTTGTGGCAACCTCGGGCAAGGATGTGGCAAGCGACAAGAACAGCAACCCCACAAGCGATTTGGCCAGCTTGTAGCGGTCCGCCAGCGCGTCGGCCAAATAGGCCAGCCGCGCGCCTGCAAACCAGACAACCCCAGCGCAAAGGGCAAACAGCAGCAGGCTGCTGGTCAGGGTTGTGGCGGGGATGCTCATAGGCCCGTCCTGCCGCATTCGCGGACCTCTGCCTTGATATTGCTCAATCTGCTGCCCGCGGGCTTTTGCTAGTCTTGGAACAAACGCGAGGCGATACGATGTTCTCAAACGCGATCAGGCTTTTTGATCTGGGTGGATTTGAAATCAAGCTGGACCCCAGTTGGTTCCTGATTGCCGGGCTGATCACCTGGACCCTCGCGACCCAGTATTTTCCTGTCACTTTGCCCGGACAAACCGGGGCGACCTATCTGGCGCTCGCCATTATCGCGATGCTTGGCTTTTTCGGTTCGCTTTTGCTGCATGAACTGGCCCATTCGGTCGTCGCCCGCCGGTTTGGGGTGCGGATCAAGGCGATCACGCTGTTTTTGTTCGGCGGTGTCGCAGAGCTGGAAAATGAACCGCCCTCGGCCAATGCCGAGTTTTGGATTGCCGCCGCTGGCCCGGCGATGAGCATCGCCTTGGGCTTGGTGTTCTGGGTCATCAGCGGTCTGACGCAAGCAACGGGCGTGTCCGCCGCCTTGACAATGGTCCTTGTTTATCTGGCCACGATCAATGTGATCCTTGCGATCTTTAATATGGTGCCTGCTTTTCCGATGGATGGAGGGCGGGTATTGCGCGCCTATCTTTGGCACCGCAACGGTGACGTGTTGAAGGCCACCAAAACAGCAGCGCAATCAGGGACCGTCTTTGGCTACGCTTTGATGGCGCTTGGGGGGCTGGCGGTGCTTCAGGGTGGGCTGCCTGCCGGGCTTTGGTATATTCTGATTGGCCTTTTCGTATTGGCCGCGGCCCGATCAGCGTATCAAAATCAGCTGATGCAAAGCACGTTTAAAGGCAAGACAGCTGCGGCGGTGATGATCCCCAACCCGGTTGTCGTCTCGCCGGAAGTTACTCTTTCTGAATTCGTCAATCAGGTCATGCTGAAGCATCGCATCAGCTTTGCCCCGGTGGTCGCAGAGGGCGTTTTGATCGGCCAGATCGACAAAGATGTGTTGTCCGTCATTGACCGCGATAACTGGACCAGCACACGCGTCGGCGATGTTTTTGCCGGGCTTGATGTGGCCGAAACGATCCCGCCTGACATGCCGGTGGACGCATTGATGACCCTGATCGCACAAACCGGCACCCGCAAGTTTCTGGTGGTCGACGACCACAAGCTGCAAGGGGTGGTCACGCTGGCAAATTTGATCGGACATTTGCATTCTGCTGACAAAGCCACCGCGCGGGTCTGGTAGGCTCAGGCCTGTTTTTGCGTGCGTCTGATCGCGATAAGTGTGGCGACCGGGCCCAGCAGTTCAAACACGACCGTTGTGCCAATTGTCAGCGCGATGATTTGCGGCCCCCAGTCAGGAAAGCGTTGTGCGGCGATCAGGGACATCCCTATTGCCACCCCAGCCTGCGGCAAGAGTGCCGCCCCGTACCACCGCCCTTCACGGGCGGGCACACCTGCGATCTGTGCACCAACCCAACCGCTGATGATGCGCGCAACGGTGCGCAAAATCACAAAGGCCAGCCCGATAACGCCCAGTGTTGTAGCCACTGCGATATCAAGCGCGCCGCCTGCAAGAATGAAAAACAACACCACAAAGGGCCATTGGATATGTTCGATTTCGTGGAATGCCTTGGTGTGATGCGTGGCAAGATTGACGATCACGGCCCCCACCACGATGCCGGTGATCAGGAAGGACACTTCCAACCACAGCGATAAACCGGCGGACAGAAAAACAAGGCTCAGCGCTTCGATCTGAAGCGGTTCGCCATCGCGCAACCGCCCCGTCAGCATCGCCGCAGGCCCGCCAATCACCAGACCCAGCGTGATCGCCCCGCCGATTTCCCATGCCGCATGCGATAGCCCCACCAGATCCTGATGCCCTTGCAGCTGCGCCACGATCACCAGCACCAGACTGAAGCCAACCAGCCCCCAGACATCATCAATCGCGACAATCCCGCGCAATGTTTGCGTAAAGCCGTTATTCACGCCTGATTGCGTGATCACGTCGCTGGTTGCTGCCGGTGCCGTTGCTGTTGCGATTGCCGCCATCAACAGCGCCAGCCCAAAAGGCAGGCCCATCGCGGTCAAACCAACGCTAACAATGGCCAGTGTGCCCAACACAATCGCCACAGAGATCGCCATGATCGCCCGCCCATGCTGGCGTAGCGTGTCGCGGTGCAATCCCCCGCCCAACAAAAACGCGACCATCGTCAGCGCGATCACGGTCAGCAAATCGTACCACGCCTGAAGATCAGCGGGGATCAGGGCAAACCCGGCCTCGCCGACTGCCAGCCCAAAGATCAACAGCAGGGTCACCCGAGGAAGCCCTGTTTTGCGTGACACAGTATCGGCGATCAGCCCCCCAAGAAATAACGCGCCAAGGGCGATCAGGGATGCGGCATGCACTGCCGTTAGCCCAGGGTTGGTATGGCGCAATCTGCCGCATCAAGGGTCAGCACCGGGTCATTTGGCCCACATTCTTCGCCGGACACAGGATAGCGGTCTTCGGCGCAACTGACGATGAAGATCAGGGCAAACAAGGGAAGAAATTTCATAGCGGACCTCTTTATCGGGGGTTGTTTCATTCGGTGCAGATTACGCCACCGTCACAGCGCCCGATTGACTTTAATCAAAACGCCTCTGGCGGAAGCTGCGTAAAGCGTCCAGATGACAACGCGTGCAGTAACTTCCATGACCCAAGGGCCCGTCCCGCAGATATCCCTGACCGACGGGGTTTTTGTGCTGGAAGGTGACTTGCTGATTGGCACAATCGAAAGCCTGAATCTGCGGCAGGGCCTTGCACAGACAATCGACCTCAGCAGGGTCGCGCAATTTGATACCGCGGGCGCTTGGGCGGTGGTGACACTAGAACGCCGTTTGCAGGACGCGGGGCTTTCCCCTCGGATTATCGGGGCCAGTCCCTTACAAACTGATCTGCTGGCGACCTTGCGACAAAACATGCCAACAAAGGATGGCGCCGGTGTCATGCGCATGACCCTTGCCGACCGGCTGGATCAGCTGGGTCGCAAGACAGTTTCGGCCTTTCGGACCGCCTTGGCGATCATTGGATTTCTGGGGCAGACAGTTGCAACAATCGCAGGGCTGCTCCTGCACCCTGCCCGCATCCGCTGGACCGCGATTGTGCATCATATGCAGCAGGTTGGCCTGAATGCGGTCCCTATCGTGGCGCTGATGGCGTTCCTGATCGGGGTGGTGCTGGCGTTTCAGGGGGCGGCCCAGTTACGCCAGTTCGGAGCAGAGGTTTTCGTGGTCGATCTGATCGCAATCTCGATCCTGCGCGAACTTGGCATCCTGTTGACCGCGATCATCGTGGCGGGGCGGTCGGGGTCTGCCTTTACCGCCGCGATTGGGTCAATGAAAATGCGCGAGGAAATCGACGCCATGCGCACCCTTGGCCTTGATCCGATTGAGGTGTTGGTGGCCCCTCGCGTCATCGCGCTTATCCTTATGCTGCCAGTGCTGGGCATCATCGCGAACTTTGCAGGGCTGTTGGGCGGGGCCATCATGTCATGGATTGAACTTGGTGTGTCACCGGGCGTGTTCCAGTCGCGTTTGGTCGGTAACACGGGCGTCTGGCATTTCGGCGTTGGCCTGATCAAAGCGCCGTTTTTCGCGCTGATCATCGGCATTGTGGGCTGTTTTGAAGGTATGCAGGTGGGTGGCGACGCGGAATCGCTCGGGCGTTTGACATCGACCTCTGTGGTGTTGTCGATCTTTCTGGTGATCACCGCTGACGCGATGTTTTCCATCTTTTTTGCGATTGTGGGGGTCTGAATGACGGATAATCCGATCATCAGTGTGCGCGGCCTTGTTACGCGGTTTGGCAAGCACACGGTGCATGACGGTTTGGATCTGGATGTGCAGCGCGGCGAGATTATCGGGATCGTTGGCGGCTCTGGCACGGGCAAGTCTGTGTTGTTGCATGCGGTTGTGGGGCTTCTGAAACCCGCCGCCGGACAGATCACCGTCTTTGGCGAAAGCGTGCGCGATACCAGTGCCGAAGACTACCGCCGCCTGCGCAAACGCTGGGGCGTGATGTTTCAGGATGGGGCGCTGTTTTCATCGCTGAATGTGCAGCAAAACGTCGAAGCGCCGATGCGCGAGCAGTTGGATTTATCCGATGAAACGCGCGAAGCCTTGGCTGCGATTAAGGTGCGGATGGTCGGTCTGCCGGAACACGCGCTGCAAAAGATGCCGTCGGAATTGTCAGGGGGCATGCGCAAGCGTGCAGGCTTTGCCCGTGCCATCGCGCTGGACCCCGAGATTGTGTTTCTGGACGAACCGACTGCGGGCCTTGATCCCATCGGGGCTGCGGCTTTTGATGAACTGACCGCACAGCTGCGCCGGGCTTTGGGGTTAACTGTTTTCCTCGTCACCCACGACCTTGATAGCCTGCATGCGATCTGTGACCGGATCGCGGTGCTGGCCGAAGGTCGCGTGTTGGCCACCGGAACAATGGCGCAAATGCAGGACGTCGATCACCCTTGGGTGCAGGCTTATTTCAAAGGCCCCCGCGCCCGCGCCGCCCTTGCCCAGAAGGAAGCCGTCTGATGGAAACCCGCGCACATTTTATCATGATCGGGTTGTTCACCATTCTGGGTATCCTTGGGGGTCTTGGCTTTTTCCTCTGGCTCGCCAGTGTCCAGATTGACCGGCAATATGCACAATACGGCGTGCTGTTTGAGAATGTGACAGGTCTGGATCAGTCTGCGGACGTGCTGTTCAACGGGGTGTCCGTGGGCAGTGTCACAAGTATCCGTATTTGGGAAAACGATCCAAGCCGGGCCTATGTCGCGGTTGAAATTGACGCCAATACGCCAGTTGCCGTTGATACGGTCGCGCGGCTGGAATCCCAAGGGGTCACCGGCGTCGCCTATATCGCGCTGTCAGGCGGATCTCCGGGGGCGGCGTTGTTGACGCCAGAGGCAAATGGCCCGCCGATCATCCCTTCACGCCAATCGTCGTTTCAATCACTGGTCAGCAGCGCCCCCGAGCTGATTGAAGACGCCGCCACGATCATCGCGCAACTGGAAGAACTGACAGGGCCGGAAAATCAGGATCATGTACGCAGTATCCTGCAAAACGTCGATAATGCGACTGCCGGGTTGGAGCAGGCGCTGACCGATTTTTCCGATATCTCGGATACGCTGCGCACCGCAACTGCGCAGGTTACGGGCTTTGTCGAAGGTTTCGAAGGGGTTGGTGAGGCCAGCAAGCAAACCCTGAACGCCGCCGATCAATCCTTTGCCGCGATCACCCAGACCTTTGAAAATGCTGATGCCGCCATTGAAACGCTTGGCCCGGCAATTGATCAGGCCAGTGCCGCAATCGCGGCGATCAATACGCTGATCACCGATGATTTTGCCCCGCTGGCCGGTGATCTGCGCACCACTTTGGGCAATGCGGATCAGGCGTTCATCCGCGCCGATGAGGTCATGGCGACCGATCTTGGCCCCGCCCTTTCGGACGCACGCGGCGCATTGAATGATCTGGCCGATACGGTCAGCGCGATCACAACCGATGTGCCCGCCATTATGACCGACCTGCGTGCAGGCGTGGCCGAGGCGCGCGCTGCCATTGCCGCGGCCAGCCCCGGCATGCGCGACTTTGGCCAACTAGGTGGCGAAGCCCGCGCGGCTGTCAGGGCCTTGAACGATTTGATCCGCCGTATCGCACAAGACCCGTCAGGGTTTTTGCTAGACAACCGCGTTCCTGAATACCGGAGGTAATTTGATGACCCTGTCCCGCCGTATGTTCGCGCTAGGCGCCCTCGCGCTTCCGGGGTGCACGTCGCTTGGCTTGCTGGACGCCGCCCGCGACGTCTATGAATTGCAACCCGTCAGCCTGCCTGCACAATCCGGCCGCTCATCACAAAGCTTGCTTGTGTTGATGCCAACCGCCCCGGCGGCCCTGTCCACCGACCGGATATTGATCAAACAAGACCCTCTTGCGGTGGCCTACCTGCCCGATGCAAGCTGGTCCGACAGTGTCCCGCAAATGATGCAGTCGGTGCTGATCCGCACGCTCGCCTCTGCCGGACGGATTGGGTTTGTGGGTGCGCAGGGGGCCGGGCCTGTGCCTGACACGGTTCTTTTGACGCGGATTGATGCGTTTGAGGTGACGATGCTGGCAGATGGGCGCTTTGAAACCCGCATATCATGCGAAATGACGGTATTGCGCGACCGTGATCAACGGGTGCTGGGCACGCGGCGCTTTGAGGGCGCGCTAATCATCGCCAGTGATCAGGCCGGCCCTATCGCGCGTGCCTTTCAGCAGCTTTTGGATGATCTGTTGCCACAGGCTGCAACATGGGTCTTGGCCCGCGCTGCCTAGGGTCAGGACCCTAAGGCGCCGGCCATAAATCCCGCAGCTCTTGTGGCAGGCAGGCGCGCACGTCTTCGACCTCGCCGCGCGATATGCGGGCATTGATGACGTTGAAGACTGCCTTGATGTCCGTGACCCCCTGATAGTCGATCACATCGCCGACCTTTTCATCAACGGCAGCTACAAAATCAATCGCATGGCGTTCATGGACGGGCGTCAGCTTGGGTTGCCAGCCCTCAAAGAACATGCCGCGCAGCATCACGGGCAACTGTGCAGAAAACTGGGCCATTTCATTGACGGGCAGATGATCGCGGATCTTGCTAAGGACGATGCGCAGCAGGCGCAGCACTTCGCGTTCGTTGCCCCAGCCGGTGCGCCCGGCGACATCGTTCACCCATTCATGTGCCTCGTGGGTCGTGCGTTCAAAAACGTGGATCATGCGTGCCATTGCCAATTCCTTTCGTGGTGATGTGGCCCTTGCTAGCCCGTCAGCCGCGCGCAGGATTGACCAAAATCAAAAAGGGGTGCCACGCCGCTTGCTAGAACGAGGGACACGCCGATCCACCAAGGAGGAATAGCAATGCAAGACCCTGAATTGGACGTCCTGATCAAAGAGTTGGAAACCACCCGCGATATGAGCATCGCTGATTTTGATGGGGTGATCCGCGCGCTGGCATTCTTGTTGCCCAAGGTGGACCTTCCAGCAGCGGACCGCATTGGCTTAACAGATCAGGCGATTTTGATCGCGGATGAGGCTTATCCCAACTGGTCGATCCATATTCGTGGACGTGCCAACGACCGCGACGGTCACTGGCATTGCACCCTGCGCGAAAACGACAGCCGCGACAGTGACGCAATCATCGGCATTGGCCATGCGGCGGTTCTGGGGCAAGCGATACTGGCCGCTGTCATGCGGTTGGCAATGGTTCAAAAGACCTGAAGGATGCACCCACAGGCCGATATTCTGACCATCACCCTGAACCCCGCAGTCGATTTGGCAACAAATGTCGCCGAGGTTATTGCCGGGCCGAAACTGCGCTGTGCTGTGCCCCGTTTTGATCCCGGTGGGGGCGGCGTCAACGTGGCGCGCGCTGTGTGCAAACTGGATGGATCAGCCCGCGCGCTTGTCGCTGTTGGCGGGGCAATGGGGGACCGGTTGTTGCAATTGCTGGCCGCTGAAAATGTCCCTGCCCTGCCCGTGGCTGTCAGCGGTGAAACCCGACAAAGCTTTGCTGTGACCGACGATAGCACAGGCGCGCAGTTCCGCTTTAGCGTGCCGGGGGAACTGATGACACCTACGGACGCGGGTCATTTGCTTGCCGCCATCGCGGAACAGATCCCACAGGACGGATTTGTGGTGATCAGCGGCAGTGTCGCACCGGGTCTGCCCATTGATTTTCTAAGTCAGATCATCGCGGTCACAGCCCCTAAAGGCGCGCGGGTGATCATTGATACCTCTGGCGCTGCGCTGGATCGGTTGATTGCCCACCCTGCAACGCCGGTGCACCTGCTGCGCGTTGACCAAAACGAAGCGGCACAGGCCGCGACCCATCCCATGACCACAATTGCCGATAGTGTTGCTTTTGCCGCCGAACTGCTTGCGCGTGGCGTGGCGAAAACGGTTGTGATGGGGCGCGGGGCTGAAGGGTCTGTCTTGGTGTCACAAAATCACCGGTTCTTTTCCCATCCCCCTCACGTGAAAGTGCGCAGCAAGATCGGGGCGGGTGACGCTTTTGTAGGGGCAATGACGCTGGCTCTGGCCCGTGGCAAGGCGCCTTGCAAGGCCCTGCAATGGGGCGTCGCTGCCGCCAGTGCCACCGTCAGCACCAAAGGCACGGCCCTGTGCAATCTGACCCATGCAGAGGCGTGTTTCGCCAAATGCCAGACTGATGCGCTCTAGGGTCAGGAGTTATTGAAGGGGGCCTTGTTCTGCAACGGGCCTTGCGAAAGCACAACACCGCATCGAAGCAAATCGTGCTATTCCGCACTTACCTAAAGGTTAGGCGACCCAGTCTGCAAGATGCTGCGCTGCCTGCAAGGTCCGGAAGGAGCCCAACCTGTTCCTTAGTCAGACTGCAGCGAACGACCGCTTTTTTGCGCCCTACTTTGTTCTTTATTTCGAACGACCTGTTCATATGCGGCTTGTAAGCGCTGCAGGACTGACTGCTTTGGGTCTGGTAGCGGGATGCCAAGATGTAGGGCGCGCAGTTCGTTCATGAAGTCATTCGCAAACTCTTGCCCACCATCTTCGAGAAGCTCCGCCCGGATACTCAATTCTTCGGAGACGGGCAGAAAGCGTCGCCCCCATGACCCAAGTGCGACGATCACCGGAACGAGCGAGATTGCCATTTCAGTGAGACTGTAGATAAACTTCTGGCGATGTGACGGGTCGGGCCTTTTTGTCAGCAACCCTTCTTTGACAAGCTTGTTCAAACGGCTTGTCAGGATGTTTGTTGCGATACCCTCTTCCGAGTTCGTCAGTATGTCCCGAAAGCTCCTGCGCTGCCCGAACATGATGTCCCTCAGGACGATCAAGCTCCATTGGTCGCCAAGGACCTCCATAGAGAGATTGATCGGACATCCTGATCGTCGCTGCATTTCATCGCTCCACACTTCTAGTTGCAACTTGCAATTAGATTGGCAATCATATACCAATTGCATACTGCAATTAGTAGGGGATGTGAGTTATATGCGCAAACTGGTTGTATCAATGGTTCAGAGTGTCGATGGCTACATCAATGGTCCGGGTCACGAACCGCTCATTCCAGAGTGGTCAAGCGATCTCGATCAATGGACGTTCGATATGATCGAGCGTTTCGACACGCTCCTATATGGACGCGCCGCTTGGCAAGAGATGGCTGCCTTTTGGCCGAACGCCGAAACGAATCCAGAAACGCCCGAACCTCAACGCAAGCTGGCCAATTTCATGAATGGATCGCGGAAGATCGTTTTCAGCCGAACGCTGCAAGATGCTGATGCTTGGCAAAACTCGACATTGGCAAATCACGGCATCGAGACGGTGGTCGAGGATTTGAGAAAGGGCCAGGGCAAAGACATGGTAATCTTTGCAGGCGCTGCTTTTGCACAGGAAGCGATGCGCGCAGATGTTGTCGATGAAATTTGGTTGCTTACCGTTCCCCTATTATTCGGGCACGGAACGCGGCTGTTCGATGGCCACACATTTCGCACCAACTTGATGTTGACCGAAGCTAAGCAAATGGACACCGGTGCAGTTTCCACGCGCTACGTCCGAGTTCGCACAAGCTAAGCCAAAAGCGGACATTGGGCGAACGGCCGCCGCGTCCACACACCTGCCAAACAAACTCACCGCATCCACAACCCTGCTGACTTGATCTGGTTTCTGATCGCCCGCTCGTGCCGCGGTAGGTTTTGCCGGTCAAAGAGTGCGCGTACCTTATGGCCGCGTTTTTGGTAGACCATCCGTTTGAAAGGCTCATGCAGCTTGAGCAGTTTCTTGATTTTGTTGGGGGCCGTGACCTCTTCCAGCAAGGCAACCTGATTGTCGGTGGCGGTGGCATAAAACAGCGGTAAGACCCGGTAGTGGTAGGTTGCGGTTCCATCGAGGCCGTCCAGTTCAGACCCCGGGCGTCCGCCACCGAAGCTGTGGATGACCAGTGGCAGGACCACCTGATCCAACCATGGATCGAGCGGTTGGATCACCAACTCAGCGGGGGGATTGTCGCGTATGCTGAGGGCGTATTCGGTGAACCTTTGGCCGAATGCTGCGGGGTCTGCCCCAAAGAACCAACCAGCGTTGAAATATAGATATCGCTCCCAGTATTCATCGGGTTGGGACAGGTCGAGCGAGCTTTCGAAGTTCAGATCAAAGCGGTCGTACAGCGATTTCCAGATCGCGGTATAGCCGGGCCAGTAAAGCTCTTCCACCGGCCATGTGGCGGTGCGCTGCATGGACGCGGCGGGGCGGGTGAAGTCAAACGGGACGTCCGCCAATTCCCCGGTGATCAGCGTATCGGTGTCGAAAAAGATAAAGGGCTCGCCCGCTGGCAGCGCCTGCAACCCTTCGATTTTGTTCCCATGTGGGTAGGGCTGCCCGAAATGCGTCGATTGAAACGGCACGATCTGCGCGCCCATTTCTGTCAGTTGCGCCTTGATGGGCTCGGACATCCGTGGATCGCGGTCCCACAAGGGGCCCGGCTGGGGTTCGGCGACAATGAGTTTACCCGCAAACTGCGGCGAATAGGCCCGCAACGACGCCGTGAAAAGCAAAGCTTCATACTCCAGCCGTCCGCCTTGGCCGACGATCATGATGTTAAAGCGGGGCGGCTTGGCCATGTGGGGTCCGATCAGATGAAGCGCCCCCGTGTTTAGCTGTTTGCCGCCCATGGGTGCAACCGCAGGCTCAGCATGGGCCGAGGTAGGCGAAATCGGGACCAAGCCGGATCGCGTTTGCAGGATGTCCGGTCACAAAAGCCCCCGCAGCGCCCGGTTGTTTCAGACAATCGGCGGGGAACTGTGTCGCCATCGCCAATGCGGTTTCCGGTGCCACACCAACCTTATCCACCAACACCGAAATAGCCTGCGAAAAGTTGAGGTCTGCCCCTGCCAAGGTTCCATCTTCCAGCGTTAGCCGCCCGTCGCGACGCAGGACAGTGCGGCCATTCAAGGTGAATTGGGTGATCTCAGATCCTGCCGTTGCCATGGCGTCCGTGACAAGAAAAATCTTGCCCGGGTGTTGTTTGGCGGCCAGTGCGATCCGCATCATGCTGGCGTGCACATGAATGTCGTCTGCGATCAGCCCTGCCGCGATGCCGGGTGTGTCCAATGCTGCCCCCACAAGACCGGGCGCGCGATTGCTCATCTGGCTCATGGCGTTGAACAGATGGGTGACACAGCGCGCGCCGGCTGCGAAAGCGGTTTGGGCGTCTTCAAAGCTGCAATCGGAGTGGCCAAGTGACACGATCAAACCGGCATCCGAGAGCCGCCCGATCTGTTCCGGTGTCACGCTTTCCGGTGCCACGGTGACCAACACATTTGGCAGGCGTCGTGCGGCATCCAACAGCAGTGCCTCATCTTCATCCGTCATCGGACGGATCAGACTGGGATCATGCGCACCTTTGCGGGCGACCGATAGATGCGGCCCCTCAAGATGGAGCCCGATAACCCCTGGAACACCTTGCGCGATTGCACTCTCTACCGCGTCAATCGCGGCACGCGTGCGTTCTGGTGTGTCCGTAATCAGGGTGGGTAAGAATGCACGGGTGCCCGTGGCGACAAGCGCTGCCGCGATCTTTGTCAGACCCGCGACATTCGTGGCGTCATTGAACATCACCCCACCACCACCGTTGACCTGCAAGTCAACGAAGCCGGGCATGATAATACCGCCATCCACCGCCTCTGCGGGGTAGTCAGGCGGTAGAATGTCGTCTGCGACGATATCAACGAAATCGGGGCCATCCAAAAGCAAAGTGCGGCCTTGGTGCAGCACTTTGCCGTCAAAAATCGCGGCCCCGATCAACGCGCGTTTTGTCATACCGTTTCGGTCACTTTTTTGAGGTGCCGGGGCGCGTCGGGGTTGATGCCGCGTGAAACGGCGATTTGCTCAACCATCGCATAAAACGACACAATCAACGAAATGGGATCGGTCAGCGGATGCGTCGTGCGCGCGCATGGCAGGCAGGTGGCATGCTTGGCCTTATCTGACGTGACAAACACCTTTGCGCCTTTCTGTGCGATCTGATCGGCGACCTCGACCAGTGATCGTTCGGCCTGATCAGCGGCGGTCAGTCCGATGACCGGGAAGCCGCGATCGACGATGGACACCGGACCGTGCAGCACTTCGGCGGAAGAGTAAGACTCAGCATGCAGCTGGCAGGTTTCCTTGAACTTCAAGGCCGCTTCATTGGAAATGGCGAATGCCGGGCCACGCCCAAGACAGTATAGCGATTGATGCGATGCGGTCTCGGCGCTGAGCGCGCTCCAATCCATATGTGCCGCTTTTTCTAACGCTTCGGGCAGTTGAAAAATTGCGGACCGCAGCGCGTCGTCATCTTGCCATTCTGCCAACAGCCAGATCGCCGATACCACCGAATTGACGAAGGTCTTGGTGGCCGCGACGCTGATCTCGGCCCCGGCATGCAAGGGCAAGGTATGCTGGCTTACCTTTGCAAGATCGCTGTCAGCATGGTTCGTCAAAGCAATCCCAAGCGCGCCTTGCTGCCCGGCCATTTCAGCCATGCGCACGATGTCGGGGCTTTTGCCGGATTGCGAAATCGCAAGGCAGGCGCTGCCAGCCAAGGCGAGCTTTCGGTCATAGATCGAGGCCACTGAGGGGCCAACCGAGGCGACAGGGATGCCAGCGACCAACTCGCTGGCATATTTGAAATAGGTGGCGGCGTGGTCGGACGAGCCGCGCGCCACCGAGATCATAAACCTCGGATCTGCTGCACGCAGCGCGTCGGCGGCGGATTTGATGGCCCCGGCACCTTGTGACAGCAACCTGTCCACGGCTTGCGGGATTTCAAGGATCTCGCGGCGCATATGGGTTGGCGCGGGCATATCTATTCCTTTGACAGCCGCAGCTCGGCCACAAAGTTGTAGGCGTCACCGCGATAAATGGATTGCGTGAACTCGGCAACGCGCCCCGAAGCCAGATACGACGTCCGCTCGATCCGTAAACCGGCGTCGCCTGTGGCCACCTCTAATAGTGCCGCTTCCGCCTCTGCCAGATTGATCGCCGAGATTTTCTGCAATGCGCGTACAGGACGATGGCCGTCCTGTTCCAGCGTCTCATAAAGCGAGGTTTGCACCGCCAGTGGATTTGGCAAGATATCAGTGGGCAAGGAGGCGCGTTCAATCGCGATGGGGGCTCCATCTGCGCGGCGCAGACGCACAATGCGCGCAACCGAGTCCTCGGATGACAGCCCGAGCGACGTCATCTCATCAGGCGAAGGCAGGAACAAACCCCGCTCTAGCCATTGCGAGGTCGAGACTTTGCCACGTCGTTCCATGTCTTCCGAAAAGGACGTCAGCCGCGACAGCTTTTGTTCGATCTGCTCGGTTTTGGATGCGATGAACGACCCAGAGCCTTGGCGTTGCACGATGATCCCGTCTTCGGCTAGTGACTGGATTGCCTTGCGGACGGTAACGCGGGAAAAGTCGGTGATGGATGCGATTTCGCGTTCGGGTGGCAGGGGGCTGCCCGGTGACAGGATGCCTTGGGATACGCCATCGCTGAGACGTTGCCGTAGCTGCACATAGCGCGGTCCACCGTCGTCGCGGAACCAGTCGGCGGGTTTAAGAAAGGCGGACACGCTCATGAGGCTTTGGCCCTTTTCGCCAGATTGCGTTGTGCAAGGTGGAATGCGCCGTCAAGCGCGGTGCCTGCGGGTGCTTGCAGCGACGCGCGCAAATCCTCATCAAGGTAGGGTGCATAATGTGGGCCAAGGCCGCCGGTTAGGCACAGGGTAGTTCCGGGTGCGCATTGCGCGGCTTTTATGCAGGCCATCAGATATTGCACCCCTTCCTGCATCAGTGCCACGCCATTTACGTCATTGCGACTTGCCGCATGAACGATCCTGGGGGCAAAGGCAGCCATGTCGCTGGGACGCGCGTCCCTGGCAAACTGGACCAGTTTGACAAGGCTGCCGTCGAAGTGATCCAACAGGTGCCTGGTCAGGTCTGACTGCGCGATCACGCCGTCATGTGCCAGAAGAGTGCGCTGCAATGCATGGCGTCCCAGCC
Organism: Yoonia sp. F2084L; assembly: GCF_023015625.1. Taxonomy (GTDB): domain Bacteria; phylum Pseudomonadota; class Alphaproteobacteria; order Rhodobacterales; family Rhodobacteraceae; genus Yoonia. The sequence continues at coordinate 107,356 of NZ_JALKAH010000006.1, read as the reverse complement.
AACCACCGGACGCCTGATCCGATACGTCAAATCCCCAACCGCCAAAGTATCGCACGATTCCGCTTGATTGCGCTGTAACAAATGATCCGGTGCCAACGGCGGCCAAAACCCCGTCACTGTCACCAAAGGCTCCGGCCACCGATGTCGCGCGGTCGTCTGATACGGTCAGATGTGCAAAGGGCATCGCGGCGGCGATACGGTCACCGTCAGTAGGGTCTATGACCCCCGCGAGCCCAATATGAGCAGCGCTTTGTGCGATGACCTGCGTTGTGAACCCTGCTTGCGCGGCTGTTTTTTGGATCACGTCCAATACGTTGCGGATTGCGTCGTCAGGGTTGGTGAAGACGTTGGCAGGCGCACCTTTTGCGGACGCGATGACCTCTTTGTTGGCATCATATATGGCCACGCGGCAGCCCGAGCCGCCGCCATCTACTGCAAATATGTACTGTTCAGACGCAATACCCATATAATACCTTTATCATACCTTTATATGTTTGCAACGTTCAAAATCACGGAATTATTGGCTTTTTGCGGTCGTAAGGCGGCGAATATTATAAATTGGTAGACAAAAGGTATTGTTTAGGTATTGTATTTTGAAGATCGGGGGATTCGGCTTTGCCAGCACATGACGACACCATGCACGCAAATGCGCCAATTGATGCGCTGTCCGGCGCTGATGCGCTGTCGGTGATGTTGGCGTCTCACATCGCGGCGCTTGAGGCTGCGCGTGGTGCCATCAGTCAGATCAATCAGGCGGCGGGTATTGTTGCGGCGGCCTTTGAAGGCGGCCGGACAGTGCATTATGCGGCGGCGGGTAGCTCTGGCCTAATGGCGTTGGCTGACGCAAGCGAGCTGCCGGGCACTTTCCGTGTGCCGCATGATCAAATTCGTATTTTTATGGCTGGCGGTGTGCCCGTCGATGGGCGGATGCCCGGTGATACAGAGGATAGCGAAGCAGAGGCAGTCACGGCAGCAAGTGAGGTCAACGCAGGCGACGTCGCACTGGTGATCAGCGCCAGCGGAACAACACCCTATGCGCTGGCCTTCGCCCGCTTGGCATCTGAGCGCGGCGCACAGGTGGTCGGCATCGCCAATGTCGCGGGCTCGGACTTGCTGAGGCTGTCTGATGTTGCGATCGCATTGAGCACCCCGCCGGAAGTGTTGGAGGGGTCCACACGGCTGGGTGCCGGAACGGCGCAGAAGGCAGTGCTTAATATGATTTCGACACAGGCAGGCGTGCTGATGGGCCATGTCCATGACGGGCTGATGGTGAATGTCTACCCCGATAACCTGAAACTGCGCCATCGCGCGGCGGACATTGTGGTGCGTATCGCCGGTGTTACAAATGCCGTTGCTGAACGCGCGCTGGTGCAGGCCGGATACGACACGAAACGTGCAACATTGGTGGCCACCGGCATGACGCCAGCCGACGCACAAACACTGCTTGACCAGCACAAGGGCCGCTTGCGCGCGTGTTTGGCGGCAAGCATATGAATTTAATAAGTAAAACCAAAAGGGAGACGACGATGACATCATCAACACTCAAAGGGGCGCTGCTTGCCACCACATTGCTGGGTGCGACGGCTGCTGCCGCGCAACAGGCAGAGCTGACAATCGAAAGCTGGCGCAACGACGACTTGGCGATTTGGCAAGACCAGATCATCCCGGCGTTTGAAGCTGAATATCCTGATATCAAGGTCACCTTCAGCCCCTCCGCACCTGCCGAATACAATGCGGTGCTGAATTCCAAACTGGACGCAGGCTCTGCCGGTGACATCATCACCTGCCGTCCGTTTGATGCGTCACTGGCGCTTTACGAGGCCGGGCACCTGACCGACCTTAGCGGCATCGACGGCATGTCCAACTTCTCGGACGTGGCAAAATCGGGTTGGTCCACGGATGATGGCAGCGTGACATACTGCGTGCCAATGGCGTCGGTGATTCATGGTTTCATCTACAACAAGGACGCCTTTGAAGAGGTCGGCGTCACCGTCCCGGAGACCGAGGACGAATTCTTTGCTGTGCTCGAAGCCTTCAAAGAAGACGGCACCTACATCCCGATGGCGATGGGCACCAACGACCAATGGGAAGCCGCGACAATGGGCTATAACAACATTGGCCCGAATTACTGGAAAGGCGAAGAGGGGCGTCTGGCCCTGATCGCGGGCGAGCAAAGCCTGACGGATGACGCGTGGGTCGCACCCTATCGTCAACTGGCCCGCTGGGGTGAATTCCTGGGCGATGGGTATGAGGCGCAAACTTATCCTGACAGCCAGAACATCTTTACCCTTGGCCGTGCTGCAATTTACCCCGCCGGTAGCTGGGAAATCTCAGGCTTTAACAATCTCGCTGATTTTGAGATGGGCGCGTTTAACCCGCCCGTCGCGAATGCTGGCGACACTTGCTATATCTCGGATCATACCGACATTGGTATCGGCATGAATGCCGCGACTGAGAATGCGGAGGCGGCGACAACCTTCCTCAACTGGGTCGCCTCGTCCGAGTTTTCGACCATCTTTGCAAATGCGCTGCCGGGGTTCTTCCCGCTGTCCAACGCATCGGTCGATCTTGAGGACCCGCTGGCGCAAGAGTTCATCTCATGGCGCGACAAATGCGAAAGCTCGATCCGGTCGACGTATCAGATCCTGTCGCGTGGCACGCCAAACCTTGAAAACGACACATGGAACGCATCGGTGGCCGTGATCAAAGGCGAAGAAAGCCCCGAAGATGCAGGCGCGCGTCTGCAAGCGGGCCTCGCCTCTTGGTACGCGCCGCAACAATAAGCGTTTAATCACTGCCCCGGGCGCTACTCCCGCGTCCGGGGCATTTCCCAACCCTATCTTCATGTGCAAGGAGCCGATCAATGGCGGCAGCCGATAAGCCAAAGACCCGCTGGCATGTCGCCGTTTTTCTGGCACCTGCCGTGCTCGTCTACACGGCCGTGATGATCTATCCGTTGTTCAACACGCTGCGCCTGGCGCTTTATTCGGAAGTCGATCAGGAACGGATCTGGGTGGGATTGCAGAATTTCCGCACCCTGTTCGGCGATGCCATCTGGTCTGACCAGTTCTGGAATGCGCTGGCCAACAACGCATGGTTCTTTGTGATCCATATGCTTGTGCAGAACCCCATCGGGATTGCATTGGCGGCTATCCTTTCATCACCCAGATTACGGTTTTCGGCTTTCTATCGTTCGGCCATTTTTATTCCGACAATCCTGTCCTTTGTGATCGTGGGTTTTGCTTGGAAACTGATCCTGTCACCGATCTGGGGGATCGCGCCGGGGATGCTGGACGCCGTGGGTCTGAAATTCCTCTACCAGCCGTGGCTGGGCAAAGAGGAATACGCGCTGACCACCCTGAGCCTTGTGTCCGTCTGGCAATATGTCGGCATCCCGATGATGCTGATTTATGCCGCCTTGCTCTCAATCCCGGATGAGATTTTGGAGGCTGGCGAATGTGACGGCATCACCGGCATGTCCGCGTTCTGGAAGATCAAACTGCCGCTGATCCTGCCGTCCATCGGGATCATATCGGTGCTGACATTTGTGGCGAATTTCAATGCGTTTGACCTGATCTATGCCGCCCAAGGGGCGCTGGCGGGGCCGGATTTTTCGACCGATATTCTGGGCACCTTTATGTATCGCACCTTCTTTGGGTTCCAGCTGCAATTGGGTGATCCGCATATGGGGTCGGCGATTGCCTCGGCGATGTTCGGGATCATCCTGATCGGCGTGTGCATCTACCTTTTCGGCATCCAGCGCCGCCTGCGCAACTATCAGTTCTAGGGGCGGTGGTATGAACAAAGTAAGAAGCGCGACACGTACAACAATCGCAGCCCATGCGGTGTTGATCACCTATACGCTGATCGCGCTGTTCCCTGTGTTTGTTATCGTCATCAACAGCTTCAAGGACCGGCGCGCGATCTTTCGTGACCCGCTGGGCCTGCCGAATGAAGAGACGTTTTCGCTGATCGGCTATGAAACCGTGCTCAAGCAAGGGGATTTCTTTCTCTATTTCCAGAACTCCATGATTGTGACGGTCGTGTCGCTGACCCTGATCCTGCTTTTCGGTGCGATGGCGGCCTTTGCACTGGCCGAGTACCGGTTCAAGGGCAACAGGTTGATGGGGCTTTATCTGGCGCTGGGGATCATGATCCCGATCCGCATCGGCACCGTGGCAATCCTTGAAATGATGGTCTCTACCGGGTTGGTGAATACGCTCACAGCACTCATCCTTGTTTACACGGCCCAAGGGCTGCCGCTGGCCGTCTTCATCCTCAGCGAGTTCATGAAAGGGGTCTCGGACGACCTCAAGAACGCGGGCCGGATTGACGGGCTGTCGGAATACAAGATCTTCTTTCGCCTTGTTTTGCCGCTGGTGCGCCCGGCGATGGCAACGGTCGCGGTGTTCAACATGATCCCGATCTGGAACGACCTGTGGTTCCCGTTGATCCTTGCGCCCGCAGAAGAGGTCAAGACCCTCACTTTGGGTAGTCAGGTCTTTATCGGGCAATTCGTGACCGACTGGAACGCGGTGCTTTCGGCACTGTCGATGGCGATCCTGCCGGTCATGGTGCTTTACGTCATTTTCTCGCGGCAACTGATCCGTGGCATCACATCGGGGGCGGTGAAATGAAGGTCTTGATTGCAGGGCTGGGTAACATGGGGCGCAGTCATGCGCTGGCGCATCATGGGCACCCAGAGACAGACATCGTGGCACTGGTGAACCGCAGTGCGGTGGACTTGCCAGAGGTGCTGCAAGGCTACCCGTTCTATAAGGATTTCGCGACGGCATTGGCACAAACCCAGCCTGATCTGGTCGTCATCGCGACCTACACCGACACCCACGCAGATTATGCCGTTGCCGCGATGGAAGCAGGCGCGCATGTCTTCGTGGAAAAACCGCTCGCCATGACTGCCGCGGAGGCGGAGCGCGTGACGCAAACCGCGCAGCGCCTGAACCGTAAACTGGGGGTCGGCTACATCCTGCGCCACCACCCCAGTTGGATGCGTCTGATCGCTGAAGCCCGCGAGTTGGGAGGACCATACGTTTTCCGGCTCAACCTCAACCAACAATCTACCGGCGAAACATGGGACACGCATAAGGCATTGATGCAAACGACCTCACCGCTGGTTGATTGTGGCGTACATTATGTGGACGTGATGTGTCAGATCACTGACGCCAAACCTGTGCGCGTGCACGGTATGGGGCTGCGGCTGTCGGATGAGATCGCAGCAGATATGTACAACTATGGCCAGTTACAGGTGATCTTTGATGATGGGTCCGTCGGTTGGTACGAGGCCGGGTGGGGCCCGATGATGTCCGAGACAGCGTTCTTCGTCAAAGACGTGGTCAGCCCAAATGGGGCGGTCAGCATCACAGATGGCAACAAAGGCGCATCTGATGATGTCGACGGGCATACCAAGGTGGGTGGGCTGCTGGTGCACCGCACCGATGGTGACCGGGTGATCGACCTGCCGGATGAACCGGGGCATCAGGAATTGTGCAACGCCGAACAGGCGTGGATCGTTGACGCCATCAAAACAGACGCCGACATGACCCGCCATATGACGGACGCCGTGCAATCGCTGCGCATCTGTCTGGCTGCCGACGAAAGCATCCGCACCGGCCATGTGATCGCATTAGGAGACCTCAAATGACTGCCCTGAAGCTTGAAAATGTCAACAAATCCTTCGGGTCTGTCCATGTTCTCAAAGACATCAACCTGACGGTGGAAGACGGCGAATTTACCGTCTTTGTCGGCCCTTCTGGCTGCGGTAAATCGACGTTGCTGCGGGTGATTGCGGGGCTGGAGGACGCGAGTTCAGGCACCGTAACCATCGGGGGTGATGTAGTTAATGCGGTGCCACCCGCCAAGCGTGGCATTGCGATGGTGTTCCAGTCCTACGCGCTTTACCCACACTTAACGGTCAAGGGGAACATGGGGCTGGGACTGAAACAGGAAGGCCAGCCCAAGGCTGTCATCGACGAACGCGTGTCGAAAGCAGCCAAGATGCTGGACCTTGAAAAGTACATCGACCGTCGTCCGTCTGAACTCAGCGGTGGACAGCGGCAGCGCGTCGCGATTGGCCGCGCGATTGTGCGTGAACCCAAACTGTTCTTGTTCGACGAACCCTTGTCCAATCTTGATGCCTCGTTGCGCATGAATACACGTATTGAGATCGCCGAACTGCACCGCACGCTCTCGGCCTCGATGATCTACGTCACGCATGACCAGATCGAAGCAATGACATTGGCCGATAAAATCGTGGTCCTGCGCGATGGGCGCATCGAACAGGTGGGCAGCCCGATGGAGCTTTATAACAACCCAGCCAACCGCTTTGTGGCCGGTTTTCTGGGTGCGCCGTCGATGAATTTTCTGGAACGTTCGGTGCTCGGTCTGCCAGAAGGCGAAACTATCGGCATACGTCCAGAACATTTGGCGCTCTCGGATAAGGGACAGATCGCTGGCAAAGTGACCCATGTGGAGCGGCTGGGCGGCGACACAAACCTGTTGGTGACCACAGACGCTGGCGAAACGCTGACAGTGCGGGTCTTCGGTCAGGATCCGACAGAGGTGGGCGCAAAGGTCCAACTGGCCTTTGATCCGGCCAACGCATTCTATTTCAACGCCGCCCAAGAACGCATTTTCGACAAGGCAGCCTAGCTGCGGATTGATCAGCAGAACGGTCTGTCATGTCAGAAAATGGTGGGCGACCCTGGAATCGAACCAGGCGTGAGTCGCCTCGAGGGAGTTACAGTCCCCTGCCACACCTTGCGGCCTGTCGCCCACTGCGGCGGTGATTACCTGTGGCCCAATGGTGCGTCAACCGCAAAAGCGCGCCGTGACGTGATACTCTTCACAGCCCCCGCATAGTCGGGTATCGCGTGGGCCAGCGCAAAGGTTGGGACCAATATGAAAAAGCCAAAGTGGGTGATCGCGAAAGAGCAAGGCAAACGGCTTGCCGCACAAGAAACCGTCTGGCTGTTCGGCCTGCATGCAGTGCGTGATGCCTTGGAAAACCCCGCCCGGCAAAAGCTGCGTTTGGTTGTCACCCGCAATGCGCTGGAACGGCTGGGTGAGGCTGTTGCCAAAGGCGGAATTGAGCCTGAGATTTCTGATCCGCGCAAATTTGCGGCGCCTCTTGATCCGCAGTCGGTGCACCAAGGTGCTGCGTTAGAGGTTAAAGCGCTGGATTGGGGCAGTCTGGAAGATGTGGCTCTGGGCGATGGACCGATGCCGCCGCGTATTGTGTTGCTGGACCGCGTTACGGATCCGCATAACGTCGGTGCCATCCTGCGTTCAGCCGAGGTGTTCGGCGCGCGCGCCGTTGTTGCCGTGCAGCGTCATTCAGCACCGGAAACCGGTGCTTTGGCCAAGACCGCCAGCGGTGCACTTGAGCGGCAACCTTACCTGCGCGTGCGCAATCTGGCTGATGCGATGGAGGCCCTGAAGGGTATGGGATATCTGGTCTTGGGTCTGGACGGCGAGGCTGATCAGATTATTGAGGCCGCAGTGGAAGGCAAGCGCGACCGTCCAGTCGCTTTGGTGATGGGGGCCGAGGGGCCGGGATTGCGCGAAAAGACCCGCGAAACCTGCGACGCATTGGTGCGGATTGACGCGGCAGCGGGATTTGGTTCGCTCAACGTCTCAAATGCGGCCGCCGTTGCCCTATATGCTGTAAAAGGCTGAAGGACAGGACAACATTCATGGGTGCCACGAAAATTGCGACCTGCTGCTATTGCGGCACCAAAGCGGCGCTTGTTTTGCGCGGCAAGGACAAACATGAGCTGGCCTGCGGCAATTGCGGAGCCCCCTTGCGCAAGCTCAAAATGTTACCAAAGCAGACGGGGCACACCACCGTGGCCACACCAGCACCAGCCCGCAATAACAAGCGTAAACGCGTGGAAAAGTATCCCGAATACGGCGACGACCGACCCAAGAAACGCAAGAAATCCAAAGGGTTCGGGCAGCGTATGGTGTCGGGCTTGTGGGATGTGGTCGAAGACGTCGTCGACGAGATTTTCGACTAGCATGTGTTCACCTCTGCTCACGGCTTGGCGAGGGGGGTAGGCAGGGCCGGGGTGTTCGGCCCATGTTTGGCGGATGCTGCACCAAAAACCCATCACGCCCATGATCACGCGCCGCCATCTGCTGTGCGCGCTTTGTGCCGCCCCGCTTGCGGCCACGCCTGCCTTTGCAGGTGGCCCTGCGATATTTGCCCAAGGAGGTATCGCCATTGGCGGTGTTGATCCTGTCGGGTACTTCACCGATGCCCGCCCTGTTGCGGGGTCCGCACAGTTTCGCCTGAAGTGGCGCAGTGCCATCTGGCATTTTGCCTCACATGACCACCGCGATATGTTTGAACGTAATCCGCATCGTTTTGCCCCGCGCTATGGCGGGTTTTGCGCGATGTCTATGTCGCAAGGCGGGGTGTCAAACAGCATACCAGAGGCTTGGGGCATGCATGAAGGACGTCTGTATCTGACGCATTCGCTGACGGCCATCGACCAGTGGCGCCGGGACCCTGCTGCGTATGTCGCGCAAGCGGATGGTCATTGGCCGACAGTCTTTTGTGAATAAAACGCGGCGCGTTCACATTTCGCTGAGGTCCACTGTTGTGGCCAATTGCAGATCATATCTATCCATCAGAAGCGCGCTTTTGGAACACGCGCGTTTCTTCTCACTGTCCCTCGTTCCGTAACTTGCGCCCGGGCCTTACCGGGCGCTTTTTTGTTTGTGGGATGCAGGTTAGTGTAGGTGCATGCAGTATTCAGACGATCACATCCGCAACATCTTGCAACGCACAAAAACCGTGGCGGTGGTGGGTGTGTCGGCCAATCAGGTCCGCCCCAGCTTTTTTGTAGCTCGCTATCTGGATCTGAAAGGGTATCGGGTGATCCCGGTGAACCCTGGTCTCGCTGGGCAAACATTGTTGGGGGAAACGGTTTATGGCGATGTTTCAGACATTCCCGATAACGTGGATATGGTTGATGTCTTTCGCCGGTCCGAGGCCGTACCACCGATTGTGACCGCAGCGCTTGCGCGTTGGCCGTCGCTGCAAACGATCTGGATGCAGATCGGCGTGACCCACCCAGAGGCCACAGCTGAGGCCGAAGCGCGCGGTGTGGATGTGATCCAGAACCGCTGCCCGAAGATTGAATATCAGCGACTGTTTGGTGAACTGCGCATGGGTGGCTTTGCGACGGGAATCATCTCTTCCAAACTGCGGCGCTGAGTTCGGGGTGCCGCAGCGTCAGGTTGTCCGGCTGTTCATCGTCCGTTCATTTTCACTGGATTTTTGACCGAAATTTACCCCAAAGAGTTGCAAAAGCATTAAATTGCAAAGGCTTCTTTGTTGACTTCGACCCTGTGTCGCTAGCTATAGTGATATCTTCTGACGAGTATTTGTTTTCCCGCGTGCGCGAAACTAAGGACGACCGATGCAAGAGACCAGAATAATTGATCCTTCACAGACCTACGAGGCGCAAGGTCAGGGCTTGCCCGCTGGATCAGTCTTGCTTGATGGGAAATTCACGATTGATCGGCAAATCGGTGCCGGTGGTTTCGGCATCACCTACATCGCCAAAGACAGCTTTCTGGAACGCGCTGTCGTGATCAAAGAGTGTTTTCCTGAATCGATCTGTGTGCGCTTTGGAGACAACGTCACGGTGAACTCAGCGACGCATGAACGCCAGTATCGCTATATTGTTGAAATGTTCATGCGCGAAGCCCGCAGTGTGGCCAAGCTGCGCCACCCCAATATCGTCAGCGTGCATCAGGCGTTTCAAGAAAACGGCACCGCCTACATGGTGCTGGACCTGTTTGACGGGCGTGATCTGATGGACATCATCGACGATGAAGATGATCTGCTGAGCCCTGATCAAATCCGTGACGTCATGGTCAAACTTTTGGACGCGATTGATCTGGTGCACCGTCACGACCTGCTGCATCGCGATATATCGCCCGACAACATCCTGCTTGATAAGTGGGGCAGCCCCGCGTTGATCGACTTTGGTGCCGCGCGCGAAGATGCCAGCAAGAAGACGAATGATGTCTCAACCATGCTAGTGGTCAAGGACGGCTATTCCCCGCATGAGTTCTACATCTCGGGCAGCACCCAAGGGCCCTGTAGCGATCTGTATGCGCTGGGTGCGACCATGTATCATCTGATCTCGGGCGAAGCGCCGCCAAACAGCCAGACCCGTGTGGCTGAGCTGACCAACAACAATGATGATCCCTACGTCCCGCTTGCGGGACGTTTCCCGCAATATGAAAGCAGCTTTCTGGATGCGATTGACAAGGCCGTGTCAGTGCCACCCAAAGATCGCATTCAGTCCGCGGCGGAGTGGCTGTCGCTGATCGAGCAGGAAAGCAAAAAGGTCAAAACGGTTAACATTCCGCAGGCCAAGGGCCTGACAAAGACGCTGAGCGAGTTGATCGAAGAGACGAACAAGCACGTGCGTAGCGAAGCCTTGATGCCGTCCGCGCCCGTCGCGAAAGCGCCCAGACCTGCAAGAAGCGACAGGTACCGCCCGGCTTGGGTGGATGAGTTCAACCGCGAAACAGCCGAAGTCGCCGCCCGCAAACGCGCTGAAGAGCGCGCAGCGGCTGAGGCCATCAGGCTTGCGGAAAAAGCACGACTTGAGGAAAAAGAGCGTTTGCTGCGCGAAGCGCAAGAGGTCGCACTGGCCCAGCAGAAAAAAGCGGAAAACGAAGCTTCATCGCCGAACATTCTTGGCTGGGTTGCGCGCGGCAGATCATAAGCCAAAGGCCCGTCAGGCGCCCCGTGACGCTTTCTCTGCGATGCCCGATATGCCTTGTCGCTTTGCCAATTCCGCCATCACATCTTCCAGCGGCACATCAGATGCCGCCAACATGACAAGCAGGTGATACAGTACGTCTGCCGCTTCTGATGTCAGCGCGGTTTTGTCACCTTTGACAGCTTCAATGATTGCCTCAATCGCTTCTTCACCGAATTTCTCTGCGCATTTCTCAGGCCCCTTCGCCAACAGCTGCGCTGTCCAGCTGCTGTCGCGATCAGCGTCTTTGCGCGCGGCGATGATATCGGCAAGCTCTTGCAGGGTCATGTCAGCCTCACAGGGATACCGGCAGCGGCCATATGCGCCTTGGCCTCGCCGATGGTGTAGGTGCCAAAGTGGAAAATTGATGCCGCCAGCACGGCAGATGCGCCACCTTCGGTGACCCCTTCAACGAGGTGATCCAGCGTGCCAACCCCGCCAGAGGCGATCACAGGCACGTTGACCGCGTCCGAAATCGCGCGTGTCAGCGGCAGGTTGAACCCCGCCTTGGTGCCATCGCGGTCCATAGAGGTCAGCAGAATTTCTCCGGCCCCTTTTTCAACGACGGTTCGGGCGAATTCCACCGCATCAATCCCTGTTTCGCGCCGCCCACCATGGGTGAAAATCTCCCATTTGCCGGGTGCCACCGTCTTGGCATCAATCGCCACGACGATGCACTGCGAGCCAAAGCGCATCGCGGCTTCGGCCACGACATCGGGGTTGGCGACGGCGGCGGAATTGAAACTGACCTTATCAGCACCTGCCAGCAGCAGATCGCGCACGTCGTGGTGCGTGCGTACCCCGCCACCGATGGTTAGTGGCATAAAGCACTGCTCGGCCGTGCGCGTGGCCAGATCAAACATCGTGCCCCGGTTTTCCTGGGTGGCCATGATATCCAGAAAACACAACTCGTCCGCACCTGCCGCGTTATAGGCGATGGCCGCATCGACCGGATCGCCTGCATCAATCAGATCAACGAAGTTCACGCCTTTCACGACGCGCCCTTCGGCGACGTCAAGGCAGGGGATGATGCGTGTCTTCAACATGGGGCTGACGTCTATGCACAATCGCGTGAAATGGGAAGAGGCAGGGTGGTCTGGCTTGGTGATCTGCGGCTTAGTCAGTGCACTGGAAATGGGAGCTACAACATGAAAATCACACTCACCGCCGCTCTGATCGGGCTATGCGCTGCGCCTCTATGGGCTGAAAACATGGTGAAATCCTCGCCGCTGTCGGTTGCTGAAACAATTGATGGGCTTGAGGCTGCCGTAAACGGGGCGGGGGCCACGGTCTTTGCCCGTGTGGATCATGCGGCTGGGGCTGAAAGCGTGGGCAAGTCGATCCCGGACGCCACCTTGCTTATCTTCGGCAATCCCGCGTTGGGCACACTGGCGATGGAGCAGGATATTCGCGCGGGTCTCGTGCTGCCGTTGCAGGTGCTGGCTTACGCGGACGCGGATGGCAATACGCAGATGACGTGGACGCCTGCTGAGGACTTGCTTGCGGGTCTGGATATCGCACCGGACGCCGAAGTGATCGGCAGGATCAATGGTGCCTTGAACATGCTGACCGACAAGGCAATGAGCGCGAACTAGGCGCGTGCCACCCGTGCCAATGCATTGCGCGCAATGGCGATATGAAACGGCATGATGGCGGCCAGGTAAATCCGGCCGCCTATGTTATGCGGGGCAACCCATGTCGCCAGACTGATGTTGCCGTCATCTGACAGCACAGACACCCGAAAGTTCAGGTGCTTGTCGTCAAAGCCCGCGATGAGCTCTTGCGGGGTCTCGGACTCAACCGGAAAAATACCGACTTTGTCAGCCACCTCTGGCCCATCATTGTCGAGCCCGAAAGGGGCGGTCACGATACGGCGGATCACCAGCAGGAACTGCGCCCAGCCGGGAAATGTGGTGATGATGTTTGCCGCATCGCGTGGGTGCATGTCCGACGCCACACTGTAGCAATCAAGAAAGTCGCCGGGCACCCGGAGCCTGTGCAAAGCGCTTGCCTGTGGCAGTGCGATCTTGCGGACATTTGGGTATTGCATGCGCTATCCTTTCAGATGTGCCAACGCCTGTTTGAGATCAATCGCCCCATCATAAAGCGCGCGGCCAGAGATTGCGCCTGAGATGACCCCGGTGGCCTTCAGGGCCGTCAGATCATCCATCGAAGACACGCCACCCGAGGCGATCACAGGAATGTCCACGGCACGCGCCAGATCAGCGGTGGCGTCGATGTTCGGCCCCTTCATGGCCCCATCGCGCAGGATGTCGGTGTAAATGATCGCGGCGATGCCAGCGTCCTCGAATGATTTGGCAAGGTCGGTGACCATCGCATCTGTTTCCTCGGCCCAGCCGCGCGTTGCGACGCGCCCATTGCGCGCGTCCAAGCCGACCGCTACCTGACCGGGAAAGGCCTTGGCTGCGTCACGCACCAGACCGGGGTTCTCCACCGCGACCGTGCCAAGGATCACGCGGGCCAAACCCTTGTCCAACCAGCGTTCAATCGTGGCCATATCGCGGATACCGCCGCCCAGTTGGGCGGGCACAGGGCAGGCCTTGAGGATCGCCTCAACCGGGGCCGCGTTCACGGGTTCGCCCGCAAAGGCTCCGTTGAGGTCCACAAGATGCAGCCATGCGCAGCCTGCCGCCACAAATTCTTTCGCCTGTGCTGCCGGATCATCATTGAACACTGTGGTCTGATCCATATCCCCATGCACCAGCCGCACGGCGTTTCCATCTTTCAGATCAATGGCAGGATACAGGATCATCAGGGCGCACCTTTCACGTTTTCCTGTGTTTATGCATGGGCTGCGGGGGATTGCAACGTGGGGCTTTGACCCAACGTCTTACTTGATCGTGTGGCCATTGCCCGCGCATGATCTGCCCCAGAACTCAGGGAGGAAATGAGTATGAGACAAATCGCAATGACAGCCGCCGCGCTAATTGCTTTGGCAGCCCCAGCGCTGGCCGACCCGCTTGAGGGGTTGTGGCAGACAGCACAAGATGACAACGGTAACTTCGGTCATATTCAGGTCGCGCCCTGTGGTGCAGCCTTGTGTGGGACCTTGGTCCGGTCTTTCGACGCCAGCGGTGCGACGCTGCAAACAGACAACATCGGACGTCAGATCATTTCCGAGACAGTGGCAAGCGGCGGTGGCGAATACCGTGGCAAGGTTTATTCGCCGGATCGGGACAAAACCTATAGCTCGCGCCTGCAACTGACTGGCGATCAGCTATCGGTATCCGGCTGCGTATTCGGCATTTGTCGGGATGGCGGCACTTGGGTACGAGTGCAGTAAAAACCTTTATGGTGACGCATTTGAAGGACCTGCCTATTCGGGTGGGTCCTTTTCAATTGGGATCACCGCGAAGGACGCGATGCGAATGGCGGCTTGGAGCCCCTTTGCTGGCTTTCCATCCCGCAACGAAAGTCAGCTTTCCAAAAAGCATGATAACCTACCCGTCCTTTTACTTCTCACCACTACCCCTGCCACGTAGACCTAATACCGACCTGCGGTGTATTCTGGGCGGCCATCGTACACATTAGTAACTCACCGCAAGCAGACCCGCTCGCTCAATCATGCTTGTCATCGGGAAGAAAGACGGCTTGGAAAGCCATCCGCACTTTTCCGATGAAACGCGCCGCCTCCTGCCAAGGCCCAATATTGCTTCGCTCTTTATCAAATTTTTATTGGTTTCCACGAAAAATGGATGCTCAGTTTGGAGATTCGACGATGAAAGAAGCACCACGCGATGAGATTGCTTGCGAGGCAACTTTTCTACAACGGAGCAGTGCCATCCAGAAAGGTGCTGGATTGCTCGTGGTGGACCGCAAGACCCTGTGCATACTCGCCGCGAACCAAACGCTTTGCGATGCCTATGATAAACCCAAAGGGTTAGACGACGTCTTTCAAAAGGGGGACGCTGACTCAATCGCCGATAGTATTCTGACCGATAAACGCATCGATTCATGTTTTATGCGTCTGCGCAAAGGTGAATTTGTCTGGGCAAGTTTTTTTGATGCAGATGCACACATTGGTGTGGATCTTACCTATGTCGGCGAGAACTTTTTGCGCTCGGAAAACACAAGTCACGTGTTTGCCAATTGTGTTCAGTCATTGTCGCGTGAACACGAAGTGCTTATGCGGGATAGCAGTGTAGAACACTCAAACTACTTTGATCTATTGGTGCAGGGCGTCCAGACACTCAGCGGTTTTGACAGAGTGATGTTGTACAAGTTTGACCCTGATCTAAATGGCGAGGTCCTTGCCGAAGCCCGCAGCAGATCTGATGTTCCGGCATTTCTTGGGCTCAAGTTTCCATCTGGTGATATCCCAAGACCAGCCCGAGACCTGTTCCTGCGCAACAAAGTACGCCAAATCATGGAGGTTGCTGCCTCACCAGAACCCGTTGTGGCAACGGACGATGGATCCCGGCCCGTTGTTTTCAACCAAACAAATTCGGCATTCCGCTATACCGCACCTGTTCACCTTGATTATCTCACGAACATGGGGGTCTCTGCGACACTGACCATCGGCATTGTTGTGCACCGAAAATTATGGGGGCTTTTGTCTTGTCACAACATGTCGGGGCGGCGCCAGATGCCACCTGATAAGCTAACACTATGCCATGTCATATCTGATCTTGCATCTAACCATGTTGCACGTTTGACCGAGCGTCAACGCATTCTTGCAAGTGAGCAAACTGGAAAGATTTTGTCACGCATATCGCAGACCATTCAAAGTGCCGAAACACCTGATGAATTCGCGAATGTGATCTCAAGTTTTCAAGACGACATATTGAGTCTTCTCGATGTTGAAGGTCTTCAATTTGAATCTGAGACCACAAACCTCATCATTGGTAAAATTCCTTCAAGTCAGAGTGTAAGCAAGATCGACCAGTTTGCAAAAGTTTGGCAAGGCAATCACGATAGAAACTATATCGCCACCGCCGATTTACATCGCCTTTGCAGCGATCTACCTGAGGACGCAAGACAATTTGGCGGGCTACTTCACTTTGCATCTTGGGATGCAAAGACCCGGCTAAAGGTTTTTCGCAAAACAGAAGAACAAAGCGATACATGGGCCGGCGATCCGAATGCCAAGGAACGCTATGCGGACACGGCAGATAATGTCATGCATCCACGGAATTCTTTTGCCTCATATAAGGAAAACACCTTGGGTTGCTCGAAACCTTGGGAAGAGGCCACTGTTCAAGTTGCGCGCGACTTGCAATCGGGACTTCGCAATATTGAAATGTCGTTTCACAAGTCGTTGCGCGAACGGCAGCTTCGCCAGTCAAATGCGGTGATGCGGAATGCATTGAAACATGCCAGCTATGAGGCGCATCATGACCAGCTTACCGGCGTTTACAACCGCCGGGGTTTCGAGAAACTCTTGTCCGAAATGTCACCCCGCGGCAAACGGTCTAACACAATGTGGCTGTGTCATATTGATGTCGATCACTTCAAGAAGATCAACGATACCTACGGTCATCTCGCAGGGGATGCTGTTCTGGTGCATGTTGCCGCGGCGCTGACACAAGCTGTGGCTGAACGCGGAAGTGTTGCAAGAATTGGTGGCGACGAATTTTCGATCATTATGTCGGGTAATCTGCAATCAGAACAGGTTTCCGCTCTTTGCGGTGAT
The DNA here is from genome assembly GCF_023015625.1 of Yoonia sp. F2084L. Lineage (GTDB taxonomy): Bacteria > Pseudomonadota > Alphaproteobacteria > Rhodobacterales > Rhodobacteraceae > Yoonia. Next base: position 90,898 of record NZ_JALKAH010000006.1, on the reverse strand, counting down.
TTTGCTAACTATCTGAAAGGGCCATTTTTCCACAATGGCCTAGAGATTTCAGTCACCTGCACAGTTGGTATTACAACGTTTGAGGCCGGAGCAGAACCAAGCAGTGCAATCCTGACGCGATCGGACCTCGCCCTTTACAGCGGTAAATCAAAGGGCCGCGGAACCTTTTCGTTCTTTTCGCCGGATATGGAAGATGAGAGCAAGGCCCGTCGCTGTTTAGAGCAGGAAATCGAGCGTGCATTAGAAGATGACGAGTTTATTCCGTATTTTCAGCCACAAATCGATGTAGGGACCAAAGGAATTGTCGGCTGCGAAATGCTGTCAAGATGGAACCACCCCAAAAAGGGTATCCTTGGCCCGGCAGCGTTTCTTGCTACTGCGTAAGACATGGGCGTGATGGGTGACATCGACCGCGCCATGTTCAAAAAAGCGATCAAAGTTCAGTTGGAATGGAAAAAACGAACGTCTACAACCATGCCAATTTCCGTTAATGTGTCATTTGATCGGCTTCGCGACCCCGAGCTTGTGAACGACCTCGTCAGTCTTAGACGAAGCGCCCGTCATTTCACGCTGGAACTGCTGGAAACAATTGATCTGGATGAGAATGAGATCGACTATGAGGGTATTCTGAAAACACTACGCGCCACCGGTGTCGGAATCGAATTGGACGATTTTGGCTCTGGCCATAGTTCGATTCTTGCGATTCTTATGGTCCAGCCAGATCGGCTTAAGATCGATAAGCGCCTGATCGACCCGATTGTCGGAGATTCGTCCGCACAGAACATTGTTAAGTCGGTGATCGATATCGGGACCCAACTTGGGATCAAAGCAATTGCCGAAGGTGTCGAAAATGCTGAACAAGCAGACATCCTGTCCAATCTGGCCTGCGACAGGATCCAAGGTTATCATTTCGGAAAGCCTCAGCCGGCAAATGAACTGGAAAAACTGTTGACCTGTTGTGCAGCTTAGCCACGTTCCCGAAATAGATGTCGCACGATCGCAACCGTCCAGCGTTGTCTCCGTCCGGACCCAGATCGCGACTGCGACGCGGCAGGTACACGAAGCGTTGCATGTTCATCCGGTGATTGGCCGTCTTCTTGCGCCGGACATCACTGCGCAGGAGTATCGCGCGATCCTTCAAGCGTATCTGTCATTCTATCAAGATGCAGAAGCTATTCGCAAAAGATACGCTCTCATGCCTGCCCTGTCATTTGCGCCGGACCTTGCACGCATACATAGTGATCTCGGAGTGAAGCAGGCCTTGCCACCGCCTGCTTTGCCCATTTCGTCATCACTTCAGACATTGGGGATGCTGTATGTGCTCCACGGTTCCCGCTTTGGGGCAGTGGCGATTTATCGCAACTTAAGGGTGGCAATGCCGCATCAGGCGCATGCGTTCTTCTGTCAACGGCCAAACAAGTCTATCTGGCATGCTTTGCTGGAAAGAATGGAAGAACAGCAAGGACGGTCTGCTGAGATATCAGAAATTGCAGAGGGATCTGCAATAACATTCGATACGTTTGATAAATGGCTGCTCCTCGCAATATCTTCTCAGTCTTGACCGGACCGCAGTTGAAGCGATTGTTGTCGTCCCGACGCTGACCCGTTTCGCTTCGTATGCAACGATTGCGAAGCAGACTTTGCAAAAGATGGAGGCAAGGTCGGCGTCTATAATCGGGTGTTTGGGTCAAGTTCATTTCATCGTTTGGTTTCGGCACTCTGGGATCACTGTCTCTCATCCGGGTCACGCTTCTATTCGCAGTCATTGTTGGCCCGGTTCGGTTGAGCCGCTGCACGCATGTGTCGGAATGGACGTAGAGCGCCCCGCTTCGTCTCGCGCTTGCCAGTCGCAGCAGACTTATTCGGCGTCATCTACAAACCTCGTCCGGTGAGGGACGATCGCCTCATTGGTCTTTGGAAGGTTGTCAGATCATAGCGTGGCCTCCAAAGGTTTGTGACGGAACTCGGTATTGTCAACCCACATGCGGTGCATGATGACGGCCAGTTTGCGGGCGACAGCAACAACAGCCCGGCGGCGGCCCTTTCGCCTCATCAGCCGCAGCCCCCAGCTTTTGATCTCTGAGCTGGCCACAGATCGCATCATCATCGCGTTTGCTGCGGCATACAGAGTTGCCCGCACATCCCGGTCGCCCGCTTTGGAGATACGGCTAGGATTGTCGGTTTCGCCAGATTGATATCGTCGCGGCGTGAGTCCGAAGTGCGCGGCCACTGTCCGAGAACTGGTAAACCGTGACGGGTCATCAACGGCCGCGCGGAAGGTGAGGGCCGCGATCGGCCCCACGCCAGGGATCGCCATGAAGCGCAGGCAGATCGCATCGTGACTAGCGGCTTGCTTCACCCGCCTATCCAACTCACGATAGGTCTTGTAGAGCATCGCGCGCACGTCCAAGAGCGGTAGCAGAGCACGTGACAGATCCGGATCGGCTTCGATCAACGGCCTGACCCGCTCATCGAACGACCCCTGATCAACGCGAGACGGCAAGCGGAGACCGAAGACCCGGAAGAGGCCCCGAACCTCGTTGGCCAGATCGATACACTTCTTATGAACGGCCTTTCGACTGCTCAGCAGAGCCCGGTAGGCATGTGCTTCGCGGCTCTTGATGCAGACCTTGCTGAACCATCCAGATCGCAGCACTTGCGCGATCCCCCGGGCATCCGTTTTATCGGTTTTGTTCCGCATCGCGGACAGCGCCGCATTCACCTGGCGCGCTTCCATTCACACAACATCAAAGCCAGCACCTCGAAGCCCGAAGTATAGATACTGGCTCATCGCGCCAGACTCAAAGCCGATCCGGCACTGGCCCTTCGGTACATCGCGCAGGCAGGTAACGATATCCTCGATCTCGCAAGCTACGACGCGTTCAAAGACATGCTTGCCACCGGCATCAATCACGCACACGGTGACAGACCGCAGCGATACGTCCAAGCCAACAAAGTAATCCATCTCGTTCTCCTCAGATTGCAGCAAATGCCACAACTCTATCGAAAACCCGACCCATCCATCAGGCCAGCCCGATTACCCATGCTTCGTCCGCAAAACGGTCATCTGGTCCGTGTGGATTGACCTTCACATAGTCAATTGAACCAGTGCCCCTACCTGCCCTCAGCTTTCGCTACATTCCGCAGCACGCTGACAAAACTGTCTGGCGTGACCGAAATACTGTCGATCCCGTACGACACCAGCTTTTGCGCATAGGTTGGATCGTTGCTGGGCGCTTGCCCGCAGAAACCGACCTTTTTGCCCGCCTTATGCGCATCGCGGATCACCGTTTCGATCATCCATAGCACCGCTGGGTCGTCTTCGCGGAACAACCCCGCAAGCGCGTCTGAGTCCCGGTCGATCCCGAGGGTCAGTTGCGTCAAATCATTGGACCCGATCGAGAACCCGTCGAACCGTTCGGCAAATTCCGCAGCGCGTACGACGTTGGCCGGGATTTCGCACATGACATAGACTTGCAGGCCGTCCTTGCCGCGTTCCAACCCGTTTTCAGCCATCACTGCCATCACCTGATCGGCCTCTTGCGGTGTGCGGCAGAACGGGATCATCATGATCACGTTGTCAAAACCCATTTCGCCCCGCAGCCGCGCGATTGCCTGACATTCCAGCGCAAAGCCGTCGCGGTAATGCTTGGAATAATAGCGTGACGCGCCCCGAAAACCGATCATCGGGTTTTCTTCATGCGGTTCGAAATCGCGCCCGCCTAAAAGGTCCGCGTATTCGTTGGTTTTGAAATCACTCATCCGCACGATGACCGGTTTGGGGTAGCAAAAGGCCGCGATGCGCGACAGGCCGCGTGAGAGTCGATCAATGAAGTAGTCGGGTTTGGTCGCGTAGCCTGCTGTCAGCGCCTCAATTTTGTCGCGGGTGTCTTCATCGGTGATCGCATCAAAGTTCAGCAAGGCCATTGGATGCACCTGCACCGCGCTGTTGATGACAAATTCCATCCGGGCAAGGCCCACCCCGTCCACCGGCAAGCGCCACCAGCGCAGCGCCGCAGAGGGGTTGGCGAGGTTCAGCATAACCTTGGTTTTGACGTCTGGCAGATCGCCCAATGTCTCCTCGGCCACGGTGATCTTGGATATGCCTTCGGTGACGACACCCTCTTCGCCACCCGCACACGATACCGTCACGTCCTGTCCGTCATGCAGCAGATGCGTGGCGTCACCACAGCCGACGACGGCAGGCAAGCCCAGTTCGCGGCTGACGATGGCTGCGTGTGACGTGCGCCCGCCGTGGTCGGTCACGATGGCGGCAGCGCGTTTCATGATCGGCACCCAATCGGGGTCGGTGGTAGAGGTGACCAGCACGGACCCTTCCACGAAATTGGCGATGTCCGCCGCGCTTTCGATCATGCAAACCCGGCCAGTGACCGCCGCGTTCCCCACGCTTAGACCTGTGACCAATGTTTCGCCCGCGTCAGCGACCGTATAGGATTTGATCGACCCGACATCAGCACGCGATTGCACCGTCTCGGGCCGCGCCTGCACGATGTATAATGTGCCGGTTTTGCCATCGCGCGCCCATTCCATGTCCATCGGGCAGCCGTAGTGGTCTTCGATCACGCAGGCTTGCCGCGCGAGGGTTAGGATTTCTGCGTCACTCAGCACAAACTGTGCCCGCTCGGCCTTGGAGGTCGGCACATTGCGGGGCGTGCCGTCGCGGTCGTGGATCATCTTGATCTCTTTCGCGCCAAGGGTTTTCTCAAGGATCGGCACCTTGGTTTCATCGCCCACAAACGGCTTGTAGACTTCGTATTCATCGGGATCGACAGCACCCTGCACGACATTTTCACCCAAACCCCAAGCGGCATTGATCAGCACCGCATCGGGAAAGCCGGATTCTGTATCAATCGAAAACATCACGCCTGATCCGCCGGTATCAGCGCGCACCATCTGTTGCACGCCGACCGATAGCGCCACTTGGGTGTGCGAAAACCCTTGGATCTGGCGATAGGAAATGGCGCGATCTGTGAACAGTGACGCATAGCATTTGCGGCAGGCATCGAGCAGGTCCGCTTCGCCGATGACGTTCAGGAATGTTTCTTGCTGGCCTGCGAAACTGGCGTCCGGCAGGTCTTCGGCAGTGGCGCTGGACCGGACGGCGACGGGGATATCCGGCTCGCCTGCTGTGTGTGACAAAGCGCGGTAGGCATCAACGATTTCGCCCGCAGTGTCGTCGGGCCAGTCGCCGCCCAGGATCATGTCGCGGATCGCCTGCCCTGTCTTGTGCAAGGTGGCCTTGCCCGCGGCCAGCGCATCCAACGCCACCCCGATCCGCGCATCCAGATCATTGGCCGTCAGATAGGCCCGAAACGCATCCGCCGTTGTCGCAAACCCCGGCGGCACCAGGATGCCCTTGGGACCAAGCGCATGGATCATTTCGCCCAGTGACGCGTTCTTGCCGCCCACGGTGTCCACATCACCACGCCGCAGTTCAGTGAAATTCAAAACAAGGGGTTTGGCATCGGCCATCGTTTCATCCTCCAATATCTTTGGGGGACTGTGGCGCAAGGCGCGCGCGCGAAACTGACATAGGTCAATCCGCGCCGCGCCTTTGGCGGCACACTGCATGCGACCCAACGCATAAGGAGCAACCGCATGGACATCACCGAACGCAGACTGCAGATCACGGCGCGGATCAAGGAACTGACCGCGCATATGCAACAGATTTCTGACGATCTGGATCAGCCCCTTCCCGCAGATCTTGAGGATCAGGCGATTGATCTGGAAGACGATGAGGTGCTCTCCAGTCTCGGACGGGCCAACAGCCAAGAGGTGCGACTGCTGCATGACGCGCTTAGGCGCATTGAAGATGGCAGCTATGGCATTTGCCAGAAATGCGGCGAGGATATTTCGCACGCGCGGCTGGATGCGGTCCCCTACGCCGTGATTTGCCGAAACTGTGCGGTGCAGGATTGATCTTCATCAATGAGGACTCCTGAGCATTGACATATTAGAGAAATGAAATGTATTAACTGAGGAGAAACTGATGACTTATCCCGTTCATATGACCACCAGCCCACATGTCTCTGCCTTCTTTGATGAGGCGACCAATACGATCAGCTACATCGTGTCAGAGCCTGATGGCGACCACTGTGCAATCATCGACAGCGTGATGGACATTGATTACGCCGCTGGTCGGATCACCTTTGACAGCGCCGATGCCCTGATCGCCGAGATTGAGCGGCGCAGTCTGACCTTGGACTGGATCATTGAGACGCATGTCCATGCAGATCACCTGAGTGCCGCCCCCTATATTCAGGAAAAACTGGGCGGCAAAATCGGTGTCGGCGATAAGATCACCGTTGTGCAGGATGCCTTCGGCAAGGTCTTTAACGAAGGCACCGACTTCCAACGCGACGGGTCGCAGTTTGATGCGCTGTTCAAGGACGGTGACACCTATCAGATCGGTGGCATGCAGGGTTTTGCCATTGCCACGCCGGGGCATACGCCTGCTTGCATGGTGCATGTGATCGGGGATGCCTGTTTTGTGGGTGATACACTCTTTATGCCGGACGGCGGATCAGCCCGTGCTGATTTTCCGGGCGGCGATGCAGGTGTGCTTTATGACAGCATCCAAAAGGTGCTGGCCCTGCCCGATGAGATGCGGCTTTTCATGTGCCACGACTACGGTCCAAACGGGCGCGACATCAAATGGGAAACGACTGTGGCCGAAGAAAAAGCCCACAATATACATGTCGGCGGCGGCAAAAGCCGTGAAGAGTTCATCAAGTTCCGCAACGAACGCGATGCGACGCTGGATATGCCCAAGCTGATCATCCCGTCGCTGCAAGTGAACATGCGCGCAGGTGAGTTGCCTGTCGATAAAGACGGCAATGAGATGCTCAAAGTGCCGCTGAACCAACTTTGACAGGAGACGCACATGGAAATCAAAAAACTGACCTCAGAAATCTCGGTCATGCCGCAAGTCGCGATTGCAGACCTGCCTGCGATCCATGAAAAAGGCTTTCGGTCCATCATCTGCAATCGTCCTGACGGCGAAGGCGCTGATCAACCAACCTTTCAAGAGATCGAAGCGGTGGCGAAGAAGCTGGGGTTGGAAACAGCGTATCAGCCGATCACCATGGGCAAGGTCAGCGATGCCGATGCCGATGACTTTGCCAAGCTGATGACGGAACTTCCCGGCCCCGTGCTGGCCTATTGCCGGACAGGCACGCGGTCGGCGACGCTGTGGTCGCTGACGCAGGCAAAAATGCGAAGCGTGGCGGATATTCTAAGCACAACCAAGGCAGCAGGCTATGACATGGCCGGTGTCGTGCGGCGTATCGCCAATGGTGGTAAAACGCCAACCGATACCGGCGATGCCAGCTATGACGTGGTTGTTGTGGGTGGAGGAGCGGCGGGCATTGCCGTGGCGGCCAGTCTGAAGGCGCGTAAGCCGGGGCTTGAGATCGCGATCATCGACCCGGCCGAGATACATTATTACCAACCCGGCTGGACGATGGTCGGTGGCGGTATCTTCGACGCGCAGGATACCGTGCGCACGATGGGCAGCCTGATCCCCAAAGGCGTGCATTGGCTGAAATCAGCGGTGGCGGCGTTTGAGCCGAAAGATGATGCAGTGATCCTTGATGGCTGTCGCGTCGTGAAATACGCGCGCTTGATCGTCTGTCCGGGGCTGAAGCTGGATTGGAACAAGGTAGAAGGGCTGGTTGAGACGTTGGGCAAAAACGGCGTGACCTCAAACTACCGCTATGATCTGGCGCCTTATACGTGGGAGCTGGTGCGCGACATGAAAGAAGGTCGCGCGATTTTTACCCAGCCGCCGATGCCGATTAAATGCGCAGGCGCGCCGCAAAAGGCGATGTATCTGTCCGGCGATGCGTGGTTCCGGCGCGGTGTGCTGAAGGATATTGATATCCACTTTAACAACGCCGGCGGGGTGTTGTTCGGGGTCAAAGACTATGTCCCCGCACTTGAGAAATACGTCGAAAAATACAGCGCAGACCTGAATTTCTTTCACAACCTTGTTGCTGTCGATGGCCCGGCCAAGAAAGCGTGGTTCGATGTGGCCAAGCCTGATACCCCGGTCGAGCGGGTCGAGATGGACTTTGACATGATGCACGTCTGCCCGCCGCAGACGGCACCAGACTTTATCAAAGTGTCGCCTCTCGCCGATGAAGCGGGATGGGTCGATGTTGATCAGGCCACCCTGCGCCACAAAACCTATGACAACATCTGGTCGCTGGGGGACGTGATGAACGCGCCCAACGCAAAAACGGCGGCGGCAGCACGGATTCAGGCCCCCATCGTGGCCGAAAACGTGATTGCAGACATCAGAGGCCGTGCGCCGGTCGCCCAATACAACGGCTATGGTTCTTGTCCGTTAACAGTAGAGCGGGGCAAGATCGTACTGGCCGAATTTGGCTATGGCGGCGCGTTGCTGCCCAGTTTCCCCAAGTTTCTTGTGGACGGCACCAAACCGTCGCGGATGGCGTGGCTGTTGAAGGAAAAGATCCTGCCGCCGGTCTATTGGGGTGCCATGCTCAAAGGCCGAGAGTGGATGGCGAAACCTGAGAAGGTCAGCGCAAGCTAGGATTAACCGGACATGGCAAATACACTGCTACGGTACGTGCCCATTCTGACCTGGGCACGCGATTATGATCGCGCCGCCTTTGGCAACGACATGATCGCGGCATTGATTGTGACGATCATGCTGATCCCGCAATCGTTGGCCTATGCGTTGCTGGCGGGGTTACCGCCAGAAGCGGGGCTATACGCGTCCATCGTGCCCATCATGCTTTACACGGTCTTTGGCACCAGCCGGGCGCTGGCTGTCGGGCCAGTGGCCGTTGTCTCGCTGATGACGGCGGCGGCCTTGGGCAATATCGTTGAACAAGGGACAGCGGGCTATGCCGTGGCTGCCTTGTCATTGGCGGGGCTGTCAGGGGCGATGTTGCTGGGGCTGGGGCTGCTGCGCTTGGGCTTTTTGGCGAATTTCCTGTCGCATCCGGTGATTTCGGGGTTCATCACGGCCTCGGGTCTGATTATTGCGGCCAGCCAGTTGAAACACGTCTTCGGGATTGAGGCGGAAGGGCATAACCTGCTTGAACTCACGCTGTCACTGGTCGCGCATTTGCCAGAACTCAACCTGCCGACAGCAATCATCGGGATCAGCGCCACGGCGTTTTTGTTCTGGGTGCGCAAAGGCCTGAAACCGACGCTAAGGGCCATTGGTGTAGGTGCAAAAGCGGCCGACGTGGCCACCAAGGCCGGACCTGTGGCCGCTGTCGTCGCCACGACCGTCGTCGTTTGGTATTGGGGATTGGCGGGGCACGGCGTGCAGATTGTCGGCACCGTTCCACAAAGCCTGCCGCCCTTTACCTTGCCATCATTCTCGCCGGTATTGTTGCAGCAACTGCTGCTGCCCGCCTTCCTGATCTCGGTTATCGGTTTTGTTGAATCCATTTCCGTGGCCCAAACACTGGCCGCCAAGAAACGACAGCGGGTAGACCCCAATCAGGAACTCATCGGGTTGGGGGCGGCCAATCTGGGTGCGGCGTTCACAGGTGGTTTTCCGGTGACGGGCGGCTTTTCGCGGTCCGTGGTGAATTTCGACGCAGGCGCGCAAACGCCCGCAGCAGGCGCATTCACGGCCATCGGGCTGGCGATTGCGGCGGTCGGTCTGACCCCGCTGATCTACTTTCTGCCCAAAGCGACATTGGCCGCCACGATCATCGTCGCCGTCCTGAGCCTTGTGGATTTCAGCATTCTGCGGCGCAGTTGGGCCTATGCGCGGGCGGATTTCATGGCGGTGCTGGTGACCATCCTTGTCACCCTGTCCGTGGGGGTCGAGGCAGGTGTATCTGCGGGCGTGATCCTGTCCATTCTGGTGCATCTTTATGTGTCATCGCGGCCCCATATCGCCGAGGTCGGGTTGGTCCCCGGCACCGAACATTTCCGCAATATCCATCGCCATAAGGTGCAAACTGACCCACGCATCCTGACCCTGCGGCTGGACGAAAGCCTTTATTTTGCGAACGCACGGTTTTTGGAGGACGTGATCCTTGCGCGACTGGCCCACGACGAACTGATCGAACATGTGATCCTGCAATGCAGTGCGATCAATGAAATTGACCTTAGCGCGCTGGAAACGCTTGAGGCGATCAATAACCGCCTGCGCGAGATGGACGTCAAGCTGCACCTGTCAGAGGTCAAAGGCCCGGTCATGGACCGGCTACAGCACGGGCATTTCCTGGATGATCTGTCAGGCGAAGTTTTCCTGACACAATACGAGGCAGCCTGCCGCGCCGGGCTGAAACCGCAGGTTTGAGATTTCTCAAAGGGGCCGATTGCGAAATGCCTAAAACAACAGGCAACAGCAATCAAAAGAGGGTCCTATGCCTGCATCAAAGCCAAAGATCGCCATCGTTTGCTATTCGAAATCAGGCCATTCGCGCCACATCGCTGAGCAGCTGTCCGAGGTGCTGGATGCGGATATCTATGCCTTGACGACCGCGCGTTACATGATCCCGTTTTTTGGCTATCTGCGCGCCGGATTTGACAGCGTCCGCCGTGCGCCAACGCCGCTGACCCACCCGCTGCCAGATATCGAAGGCTATGATGCCGCAGTCCTGTGTGGCCCGGTTTGGACGTCATATCCTGCTGTGCCGCTGATCAGTTACATGCGACAGGCAAACTACTTGCCGCAGGTGATCGGCTTGCTATTGACGTCTGGCGGACACTCCCCACCGCAAAAGGCCTATGCGATGGCTGAACAGGTGCTTGGGCGCGCCTTTGCCGTCCAAGAGGCGATCCCGAATAGTATTGAGGATACACCGGACATGGACGACAAGATTGCGCGTTTTGCCAGCGATCTGATCGCGGCAACGATAAAAGGCTAAATTGGCGTGCCTTTGGTTCCTGCTTTTGCGGTCGGCAGCATATCCAGACTCATCTTGACCAGCTTGCCGGTCTCGTCTGTGTATTGCTGATAGGCCTTTTCCAGAAACGCGAGTTGCGCCTTCTGAAGCTCTTCTGCCGATTTGCAGTGCAGCAATTCATGCTGGGTTTTGACGTCTTCTTTGATGCGCTCGGACACGAAATTCACAACTTCGCTGTTCATGTCGGCCATTGCTTCGAACCAGGCGGTCCCCATCCAGCGCATCGGGCCAAGGCCTGCGTCTTCGAACTGCTGCAGAAAGGCTTGACCAAGTGCGACCGGATCTTCACTTGCGGATGTCTCTTTCTTTGATTTGGCCATGTCAGGCTCCCTCTTGCTGGTGTGGATTGTGGCATTCTAGCAGGATAATCCCCGTCGACTTTGACATCTATCAACACCCATCCCGCTCAAATCGTAGATTTCAAAGGGTATGACAGATGATCTGACCTCGGGCCTGAGCACCCAGCGTGCGTTGGCCTTGCACGACACGCATGGCTGGAACGAGCTACCCCAGGCTGCCGGGCCGTCGCCGCTGCGCATTCTGCTGCGTCAGTTTACGAACGTGCTGGTGGTGATCCTGATCATCGCTGCCGTCATTGCTTTCTTGGCAGGCGAACGGATTGATACCATCGCGATTGCCATCGTGATTATGCTGAACGGCGCGCTTGGGTTTGTGCAGGAATGGCGGGCCGAAAACGCGCTGCAAGCCCTGCGCAATATGATGTCCCCGCAGGCAACTGTGCTGCGCGATGGCCGCCAGATGATTGTCGCGGCGCGCGATCTGGTGCCCGGTGATCTGATCATCGTGGCCGCTGGCGACAGGGTGCCTGCTGATGCAGAGGTGATCGAACAAACAGCCCTTTTTGTCGATGAAAGCGCGCTGACGGGCGAATCCATGCAGGTGGCCAAGGATGGTGACGCCCCTGCCCTGTTTATGGGCACTAATGTGGTCGAAGGGCGCGGCATGGCGCAGGTCACAGCGATTGGCACGCAGACACGCTTTGGGCAGATTGCGGTGCTGACAGGGTCCGTGGAACAGCGCGAAACCCATCTGCAACGCCAGCTTGGGCAGCTTGCCAAACAATTGGGTATCGTCGCCCTGCTGATCGCCGCCGCTATCATGGGCTTGGGCGTTTGGAACGGCCGCCCGATGGCCGAGATGTTCATGACCGGCATTTCACTGGCCGTGGCGATGGTGCCAGAGGGGCTGCCTGCGGTGGTCACGATCACGATTGCACTCGGTGCTGCCGCATTGGTCCGGCAAAACGCCCTGACACGGCGGCTGCAAGCGGTTGAGACGCTGGGTGCGGCCTCGGTCATTTGCACCGATAAAACCGGCACCTTGACCGAAAACAAGATGACCGCGACCGAAGTCTGGACACCGCAGGGTCAGTATCAGGTGACCGGCACGGGGTACGACCCATCAGGCCATATCGCGATAAAGGGTGAAAAACGCCGCGCCTCAAACGATCCGGTGCTGGCCGCTTTGCTAGAGGTATGCGCAGGCTGCACCCACGCCACCCTGAACCACCAGCCTGACGAATGGACCATGATCGGCAGCCCCACGGAAGGCGCGTTGCTGACCCTTGCCTACAAAGGCTGGGCCGCCCTGCCCGACCCTGCTGATATCGTGGGTGAGTTGCCCTTTAACAGCGACCGCAAGCGGATGAGCATCCTGCGCGAAACGCCGGACGGGCTGAAGGTGTTGACCAAAGGCGCACCAGAGCGGTTGCGCGACCTGTGCACAAGCGTGATGGGGCCGGACGGGCCTGCGCCGCTGACCGATGAAAGCCGCGCACAGATCGAAGCCGCTTACACTGACATGGCCGCGAACGGGCACCGCGTGATCGGCTTGGCCGCAGGTCAAAGCCCTGACGGCACCTTGCGCGAAGACGCACTGACGTTCCTTGGGCTTGTCGGCATCATAGACCCGCCGCGACCCGAAGTGCCCGCCGCAGTGGCCCTTGCCCATGCCGCAGGCACCCGGATTATCATGATCACCGGCGATAGCCCGGTGACGGCCAAAGCGATTGCCAAAAGCATCGGGCTGAACCCGCAAACGGTGATGACCCATGACGAAATCGCCGCCATGTCGGACACGGAACTAACCTATGCGCTTGATCAGGATATGCTGCTCGCGCGGGCGGAACCGGCGGACAAGATGCGGGTGGTTGCCTTGCTGCAAGCCGAAGGGCAGATCGTGGCGATGACGGGTGATGGGGTCAACGATGCCCCTGCGCTGGAGCAGGCCGATATCGGAATCGCGATGGGGATCCGTGGCACAGATGTCGCCAAGGACGCCTCTGATCTGGTGCTGCTAGACGATAACTTTGCCACCATCATCGCCGCCATCCGCGAAGGACGGCGGCAGTTTGATAACCTGCGCAAATTCGTCCGCTATCTGCTGTCTTCAAACGCGGGCGAGGTCATCGCCCTTGTTATCAATATCATCATCGGCGGGCCGTTGATCTTTCTGGCGACGCAAATCTTGTGGATGAACCTGATCACTGACGGGCTGACGGCGGTCGCCCTGGGGCTGGAAAAGCCAGAGAAAGGCCAGATGCAGGAACCACCCCGCCCCATGAACGCGCCCATCCTTGGCTGGTCTGGTGTTGCGCTGATTGCCATCTTTGGGCTTTACACTGGTCTGTCGAGCCTTTGGATCTTCTGGACGCTTCTGCCCACAGACGAAACGCTTGCACGCACGGCGGCCTTCACGGCGATGGTGGTGTTTGAGAAATTCAGCGTCTTCGCGTTTCGGTCCTTGCGGTCGCCATGCAGCCAGATCGGCTGGACCAGCAACCCGTTTTTGCTGGTGGCGCTGGCGGCAACGCTGGGGGCACAGGTTGCGGCAGTCTATTGGGCTCCGCTGCAAACCTTGCTGCACACAACGGGGCTTAGCCTTGCCGAATGGCAGATGATCGGGCTGTTCACCCTGCCGCTGATTATCATCCCCGAACTGACGAAAATGATCGTGAAAGGCAGGCACCCCAATGGCACTTGAACACGGACACAACAAGGAAGAGATCATCGCAAGGCTTGATGCTCATAATAAGACGGGCGAATTGCGTGACGCGATTTTCGGGGGGATCGACGGCACCGTGACGACCTTTGCTATCGTGGCGGGCGTGCAGGGTGCTGGGCTGGCATCTGGTGTCGTCGTCGCCCTTGGGCTGGCCAATGTGCTGGCTGACGGGTTTTCTATGGCGGCGGGCAACTATGCCGGGACCAAGGCCGTGGCAGATGACCGGCGCAGGCTGTGGGAGGTCGAGGAAAAGCACATCCGCGAAAACCCGCAAGGCGAACGGGATGAGTTGAAAGAAATCCTTGGGCGCAAAGGGCTGAGTGGTCAGGTGCTGACTGACGCCACGATGATGATCAGCGGCAACAAAAAACAGTGGATCAACATGATGATGTCCGAAGAATACGGCCTGCCGCCTGTCGATGATCGGCCCATCAGGGCGGCAATGGTCATCTTTGTGGCCTTCGTGCTGGCAGGGATGCTGCCGCTCTTGCCCTATCTGGTTGGCATGTCCGATGCGTTTTCATGGTCCATGGGGATCGCAGGGCTGACCTTTTTTGGGATCGGCACGATCAAAGCACGGTGGTCATTGGCCCCTTGGTGGCGATCAGGACTGGAAACGCTGCTGATTGGCGGCTTAGCGGCTTGGTTGGCCTACATCGTGGGCGGGATGTTCCACGTCTAACATCAGGGTCTGACCAGCCCGGTCATGTCAACGTCAACCTGTTCCGACAGGCTTTCCAAGCTGTCGTAGAGCAGTTGCAGGGCATAGTGCGGGTTGTGGGTGTAAATACCGGTGTCCTTGGCCACGACCTGATAATTATAGGCGGCTTTCAACAGACGCGGGGTCCAGCTTTGATACCGGTTTGGATAGATCGACTCATCATCAGAAGCGATGCCGTCGGCATCACTATCAATGAAGAAATACGGATATGACCCGACGTTATAGACAATGGGGGTTCCGGCGATATCCATGCCATAGCTTTGGATTGCAGTCTCAAGGCGCGCGTGCAGCGCATTGATCGGCACAGAGATCCCGACAGTGGTATCGCCGTCTCCGTCAAAATCCGTGGTTGTGGTGCGGATGTCGGTAAAACTTGTCACGCCTTGGTGGCAGGCCGTGCAGTTATCCAACTGCACCTCAAGCGAATGCGGGCGGTGGCAATCAACACAGCCATTCATGTCAGGGACGTGTGTGAACTGGCCTTTGTAGACCTTGCCGTCGTATTCATAGCCCCCCCTTACAGCGGTCCCCATCAAGGTCGCCGCGGACGGTGCATAGTGAATGTTGATAAAGCTCAGATCGCCCGCGATGACGTCGTCCTCTAACCCGGCCACTGCGCTTTCGACGTCAAAGGTTGATGTGCGGCCCTGATGGCAGACTGTGCAGACGGCGGATTCTTCGAAGGTGTCCACGGTTTCACCAGACGGGAACGGTACAATTGCCAGCGATGATGCAGCCGAGGTGTGACAGACCACACAGTCGACAGATGTCCCCGTCGGCACCGCATGATCAATGACACCCGGTTGGGTCATTTCACCCAGCAGATAATCAACCGCCCCGGTGCTGGAATGACAAACCGCACAGGTGCCGGGGATTTCGCCTTCTTCGTGCCAATGGGTGAAAGCTTCGGACGACCGGCTGGCGTGGGGTGACGCCAGCCAGGCATCGACGATTGCATCAAGAGATGGGCCATCATCCGGGGTGTCCTGGGCCGCAGCCTGCGTGCTGGCCAAAGCAATAAGCAAACTGGCGGTGATCATTTTGGTAAGCGGCATCATCATTGGCATCGGTTTTGGCTCCTCTCGCTAAGGCATCTTCAAGGGATGCCGCGAATTCACACCACCACATTGATAAATATCAATGGGACCGCCGCATGCGCCCATATCCATGGACCTTAAAACGTCGCAAAGGGTTGGCAGACTTGCATGCATTACACGATTAGACAGGGGCATTGGCCATCTGACCTTGTTGCGCCGGTGCAGGCTATTGATGGCGTCAGCTTGCCAGACACGGCAGCCGTGATCGGTGCTGATTTCCCCGGCCTGCGCCCTGTTTTTGCTGTTGAGCAGGGTGACGAGGTTGCCGCAGGTCAGGTCCTTTTTACTGATCGCAAACACAAAGAAATTACCCATGTCGCCCCATGTGCAGGAACCGTGGCGCAAATTGTCTACGGGCCCCGCAGGACGCTATCCGCTTGCGTCATCAAACGGGCGGCGCAGGCCACGCCCCGGCAAAGCATGCCTTTGGACGACAGCACCGATGCTGCCGTGCGTGATGTTCTGCAAAGTCGCGGCATGTGGCCCGCTTTTCGGACCCGCCCGTTTGGGCGCACGCCATCCCCCGATGCCCGCCCTGCTGCGATCTTCGTGAACGCGGTGCGCGGCGCTGCCGCCCCTGACCCGCATGTGGTTTTGCAAGCGCGCACAGAGCTGTTCGCAAAGGGTGCCGCCGTCCTGACCATGCTGACAGATGGATTGGTTTATGTCTGCCAGGCAAAAGGGCACCCGCTTTGCCCGATCACAAACCGTGTGCGTGTGGCGACCTTTGGCGGAACAATGGCGTCGGCGTTGCCGGGCACGCATATCGACCGATTGTACCCGGTGCAGTCCGGGCGGCAGGTTTGGACCATCGGCTATCAAGACGTTGTTGCCATCGGGTATTTGTTTGCGACGGGTCAGTATGCGGCTGATCGGGTGGTTGCGATCAGCGGGCCGCTTTCGGAAAGTCCAAAGCTGGTGCAGACCATTCTTGGCGCGCGCATTGCGGATATTGCAGCGGACAGCATGGCCGAAGGAGCAAACCCCGTTTTCCACTCTGGCACCCCGCTCAGCGGACGCGAGGCGGTGTTTCTAGGGCGCTTTGACGTGCAGATCACGGCGACCGCACGCCCTGCCCCGCCGCGCAAAGCATCGTGGTTATCCGCAACCCAAGGCGCCTTGATCCCGACCGCAGCGCTTGACCGCGCACTTGCGCCGCGCGTCCTGCCTGTGCCGCTGATGCGCGCGCTCAGCGTGGGCGACAGCGAAACCGCGCGGCGCCTTGGGTGTTTGGCGTTGATCGAGGAAGATGTCGCGATCCTGTCGCAGCTTTGCACAAGCGGTGCCGACTATGGCCTATTGCTGCGACAGGTCCTGGATGAACTGATGGAAGACGCGGCATGACCGTAGCGCGGCCCCTTTGGACCAGCGTGGCTGGTGTCACTCTTGCGCAGAGTGCAGCACTTGTTGCGCCGGCTGTTGTGACGGGTCTGGCAAACCCCACAGGCTATGCCGTTGTACTCGCAACTGCCTTGCTGACCGTGTGGTTTTGGGAAGGGTTATTCGCCGCCCTGCGCCGCCACACACCCAGCGGTCACGGGATCACAACCGCGCTGATCATCGTCGTGCTTGTACCAGTCGATACTGCCCTTTGGCAGGTGGCGATTGCCCTGTCGCTTGGGGTGGTTCTGGCAGAGCTGGTATTTGGCGGGCGCGGGTTCGGGTTTTTGAGTCCGGCCGTTGTGGCGGCATCACTGCTGGTATTCTCATTTCCCGAAGTGACCTTGGCACCCGGCACAACAAACGTCGCACTCGCGACCGCTCCGGGGGCGATTTTGCTGCTGTTTCTGGGCCTCATATCGTGGCGCGTCATACTCAGTGCGGTTGTTGGGACGGGCCTTTTACTTATGCTTTCGGTTGATGGCCTGAATGCACCACAAGTCGCTGCGGCAATGACATTCTGCGTCGTCTTTTTGGTTTGCGACCCCACGGCGGCATCGGCCACCAACACCGGACGCTGGATATATGGGCTGCTTGCTGGG
Organism: Yoonia sp. F2084L; assembly: GCF_023015625.1. Classification (GTDB taxonomy): domain Bacteria; phylum Pseudomonadota; class Alphaproteobacteria; order Rhodobacterales; family Rhodobacteraceae; genus Yoonia. The sequence goes on along the minus strand of NZ_JALKAH010000006.1, from coordinate 73,149 downwards.
GGTCTGATCGTCCTGTTTTCCGGCGGCCCGATCCCCACGACAGAAGGGATCGTTTTTGCAGCACTGCTTGCCAGCATCTTTGCGCCTTTGATTGACCATCTGATCGTGCTGGCCCACGCGAAACGCTGGAAGACTGCCGATGCTTAATCCGCTGAACCTCTGGCGGGGCTTTCTGGCGCGCCCGAACGATGACCACATCAAAGTGTTCGGCGTGGCCCTCCTTGTTGCAATGATCAGTGCGGCTTTCGTGTCCACCGCCGCTGTCGCCCTGAAACCGCTGCAAGACGCCCATCTGGAGGCCGAACGCGCAGCGCGCATGGCGCAAATGCTCGACACTTTGCCGGGCCTGCGCGCGGTGATGGAAGAGGCCGGGGTCGATACGCTTGAAACCCGTGTGGTGGACCTTGCGACAGGTGCTTTCGTCCCCGATATTGACCCTGCCGATTACGACGTGCAGGCGGCAGCAAGTGATCCCGAACAAAGCACGGCCATTCCCCCCGACGTGGATGTGGCCGGTCTGCGCCGGCGTGCCGACTATGCATTGGTCCACCTGCTTGAACGGGATGGCGCGCTGTTGCTGATCGTCCTGCCCGTTGAAGGCACAGGATATCAGTCGACCATCCGGGCGATGCTGGCGTTGGAACCTGATCTGAACACCATTGCCGCCCTGACAATCACCGAACAAGGCGAAACACCCGGCATTGGCGCGCGCGTCGAAGACGCAGCGTGGCTTGCACTTTGGCCCGGCAGGCAGGTCGCTGATGAAGACGGCAACATCGTCATTTCCGTTGTGCGCGGCACCGCGACCGGACCTTATCAGGTTGATGCGATCTCAGGCGCGACCGTGACCAGCAATGGGGTGGCGAATATGCTGCGATATTGGCTGGGCGATCACGGCTATGGCCCGTTTCTTGACCGCCTGACGACAGAGGGGCTTTAGCAAAATGGCATCAAACCTGCGACATGTCACAGCACCGCTGGTCCAGAATAATCCGGTGACGCTGCAAATCCTCGGCATCTGCTCGGCGCTTGCTGTCACGACGTCGCTGTCAACAGCGCTTGTCATGTCGATGGCCCTGACGGTGGTCTTGTGCCTCGCATCCGCGACGATCAGCCTGATCCGCAACCATATTCCAAACGTCATCCGCCTGATCGTGCAGATCATCATCATCGCGTCACTGGTGATCGTGATCGACGAATTGCTTCAGGCCTATGCGTTCGAGATCAGCCGCCAGCTTTCTATCTTTGTCGGACTGATCGTGACCAATTGCCTCGTGATGGGGCGGGCCGAGGCTTTCGCGATGCGCAACCCGGTCTGGCCATCGGTACTGGACGGGTTGGGCAACGGATTGGGCTATAGTCTGGTCCTGATTATCGTGGGGTCCATCCGAGAGCTTCTGGGCGCAGGTACGCTGTTAGGCTACACCATCCTGACACCCGCATCGCAGGGTGGCTGGTTCGTGCCTCTTGGCCTGATGCAGCTGGCCCCCAGCGCGTTCTTTATCATCGGCCTGCTTGTCTGGGCCATTCGGAGCCATTGGGTTGGACAGGTTGAAACCCCAAAATTCAGCCTGAAACTGCAAAGGTCACGCGGATGACGGACCTGCTGATCACTGCGATTTTCCATGAAAATCTGGCGCTGACGTTCTTTTTGGGCGTCTGCACGTTCTTGGCGGTGTCCGAACGTCTGGAAACCGCGTTTGGGCTTGGCCTTGCGATTATCGTGGTGCAGACGATCACCGTGCCGGTCAACAACCTGATCTTTAGTGGGTTCCTTGTCGAGGGCGCATGGGCCTGGCTGGGCCTGCCCGACGTTGATCTGACTTTTCTCAAGCTGATTGCCTTTATCGGCGTCATTGCGGCGATGGTGCAAATCCTTGAAATGACGCTGGACCGGTTCGCGCCGGTTCTATACCGCGCGCTTGGTATTTTCCTGCCATTGATCACGGTCAACTGCGCCGTTCTGGGCGGTAGCCTGTTCATGGCCGAAAGGCAGTATGACTTTGCGCAATCGGTTGTTTTTGGCTTCGGCAGCGGCGCTGGCTGGGCGCTGGCGATTGTCGCCTTCGCGGCCATTCGCGAGCGTCTGAAATACAGCGATATGCCAGCGGGTCTTCAAGGATTGGGAAGCGCATTCTTGGTCACCGGGCTGATGTCACTGGGCTTTTCGGCCTTCGCGGGGGTCGGCTCATGACGGAAATCCTGTTTGGCAGCGCGCTTGTCATCGCCTTGGTCCTTGTTTTGACAACGACGGTCATTCTGGCGCGCGCTGCCTTGATGCCGGAACGGCCTGCGACGCTGACGGTCAACACGCACACGCCGATTGCCACGACAACCGGACAAAAGCTGTTGTCGGCGCTCAACGACCACGGCGTTCTTGTCCCCTCTGCTTGTGCGGGTGCTGGCACCTGTGGGCTGTGCCGCGTGGCGATCACGAATGGTGGCCCGGACAGCCTGCCGATTGAGGCCGCGCGCTTTACCCGCGCCGAATTGCGGCAGGGGCTGCATCTGGCGTGTCAGGTAGTGGTGCGCGGCGATATGGACGTCGAAGTTGCAGAAGACATGCTGGGGGCCGAGGCGTTTACCTGTCATGTCACGTCGTCACGCCAGCTAACGCCATTGATCCGCGAAGTCGTGCTGCAAATGCCCCAAGACATGCGGCCAGACTTTTTCGCGGGGTCCTTTGTACAGGTCACGGCCCCGCCATACACGCTCGATTATGCGAACTTGGCCGTACCTGAGCGCTTTGAGGAGAGCTGGACATCGCTGCGCGGTCTTTCGGTCGAAAGCACGCAGGACGTCACGCGTGCCTACTCTGTCTCGAACCGGCCCCACGACACCGCCGCGGGCCAAATCGTCATGAACATCCGTCTTGCCCTGCCGCCACCATCCGTAGCCGATGCCCCGCCCGGTATCGTGTCATCCTGGTTGTTTTCTCTGCAACAAGACGACCCGGTCCTGGTGTCAGGGCCGTTCGGTTCTTTCCGCATTCAACCGACCGAGCGCGAGATGGTCTTTATCGGTGGCGGCGTGGGCATGGCACCCCTGCGCGCGATGATTTTTGAGCAACTCAGCCACGTCGAAACCACCCGCAAGATGAGCTTTTGGTACGGCGCCCGCAACAAAACCGAACTGCTTTACACGGATGAGCTTGACGGGCTTGCCGCCCAACACAGCAACTTTCACTGGACCATCGCACTGTCCGATCCTGACGCGGCGGACAACTGGGAAGGGGCTGTCGGCTTTGTGCATGATGTGGCGCTGGAAACCTATCTTGGGGATCATCCTGCGCCCGAAAACTGTGAATACTATCTGTGTGGTCCGCCTCTGATGATCCGGGCGGTTTTGGCAATGCTGGATGATCTTGGTGTCGATGCCGACCACATTTTCAACGATGATTTTGGAGTTTAAGCGATGGTCCTGAACAGGCGTGACATGATCCTCGGGCTGACGGCGGCGGGTCTTATTCTGCCAAATGTTGCAAACGCTGCAACGCAGGTGTTGGGCGGGCACGCCTTTGGTTCGACATGGCGGGTGGTCGCGGACAACGGAACCGATCCCGCCTTGATCAGATCGACTGTGCAGGCCGTAATCGACCAGACCGACAGGGAGATGTCGCCTTATCAGGCGGCATCGGCCCTGACGCGGTTCAACACGCGCGATACATTGGCACCGCAAAACATGCCGCAGGCCTTATGCGATGTGACAGCAAAGGCGCTGGCCATCGCCACGCTCACAGGCGGGGCATTCGATCCGACTGTAGGGCCGATGGTGGCGCGTCATGGCTTTGGTCCGATCAAAGGTAGGCTGGGCACATTCGCGGATATCGCCGTGCGGGGCGATCGAATACAGAAGGCATCGCCAAACCTGACGCTTGATCTGTGTGGCATTGCAAAGGGCTATGCGCTTGATCAGATCGTCAGCCAACTGTCCGGCATCGGGTTGACCGCTGCGCTGATTGAGGTTGGCGGAGAGGTCATGACCATAGGTCACCACCCGGACGGTCGGACATGGCAGGTGGTAATCGCAGACCCGGTTGCGCAAGATTTCAGGGCGCTTGATGTGATCGACCCGCAAGGCTACGCACTTGCGACATCCGGGCATGCGGCAAACGGTGTTTCCGGGCCGATTGGGACCAGCCATATTATCAATCCGCGCCACATGCGGCCTGCCACGACGACACTCGCGTCGGTTTCAGTGTTGGCGAATACTGCGCTGGAAGCAGACGCCTTTGCGACCGCATTATGCGCCGCCGGACCCGAAGATGGCGTCGTCTTGGCCCAACAAATTGGGATCGCTGCGTTGTTTGTCACGGACGGCATCAACACGCCTGAACGCGTGATCACCGGCACGTTTGCACAACATTTGCTGAGTTGAGGAAAGCATCATGGCATCCATCATCCTGACGTTCCTCATCCTGCTGATCTCAATGGGTGGCCTTGCTGTGGGCATTCTGCTTGGGCGGGCGCCGATCAAAGGGTCCTGTGGCGGTTTGGCCTGCGCGAACTGCGGCGGCTGCAAGAAAACCGGCCGAGGAGGCAAACAATGACAACCCGACAACGCGTGGCCGATTACATGGTGGTCGATCTGATCACATTGTCCCCCGAGACAGAGATCAACCGCGCCATGAACCTGCTGCTGGACCGCCGCATATCGGGCGCGCCGGTCGTGGACAAAAACGGCGATCTGGTAGGTGTTCTGTCGAAAAAGGACTGTCTGAAGGCCGCACTTGAGGCAAGCTATTACCGCGAGTGGGGCGGAACCGTCGCCCAACACATGACGAAAGATGTCGAAACGCTGGATGCCGGCACAGACATTGTCACAGCAACGAAGGCCTTTCTGAACAGCGTCTACCGACGGTTTCCCGTGATGAAAGAAGGACGGCTTGTCGGGCAAATCAGCCGCGCCGATGTGCTGCGCGCTATGAACGACAACTGGGGTTAGGGTTGCCTAAACCGCCAACACATCGCCCAAATGCCCCGGCAGTTCATCCAGCGGCAGATGCGTCAGGTCCTTTGGAATATCAGCATGCAAAACGGCCTGAACGCGGGGTGTCAGCGCTTGGCGCAGCAATCCCAGCATCGCGGCGGGTGCGATCAGGATCAGGCGTTGATAGTGGCCGTCGTCATGGGCGGCCTCAAGGAAACCGACGATGTCAGCCGCAAAGGCGCGGGCAGCCTGCCCTTTCAGGTCGGGGTCGGAAATACCGCCGCGATTGGGGCCTGCGGCTGCGGCAGTCATGCCGGGGGCATCTGACAACTCTGTCACAGCCGGGGCGGTAAGGCCTTGCGTACTGTGGCCATAAACACCCTTGCCGGGGCCTTCGTTGACGGCAACGCGCACGGTCTGGGTGTCGGCCAGCACAATCCATGTCTTGATCGGTTTCATCATCCTGCTCCTGCGGTTTTCCCGGCGACCCTAGGTCTAGCGCGTGGCGCAGCGGTTGATTTTTCTCAATATTCAACGTCAACTTCGTGGGGCAAGGGACAAGGTGTGATGGCGCAATGACGGATCAAAAACTCGACGGGTTGTTGCTGATGGCCATGCTAGACGCCATGCCAGATGCCGTTTTGATGAGTGACGCGGACGGCATCATCACGCGCGCCAATAAGGCCACAGGCGCACTTTTCGGCTATGCGCAGGATCAGTTGACCGGATCAAGCATCAACACCCTGATGCCGCCTGCCATGGCAGAGCGCCATGACGGTTTTATGCAGGCCTATCTGAAAACCGGCAAATCCCGTGTGATCGGGCGCGGGCGCACCGTGGAAGGGATGCGACAGGACGGCACGTTGTTTCCGCTGCATGTCTCCTTGGGCCATGCCGAACATGCAGACGAGACGCATTTTGTCGCCATCATGCATGATATCAGCAGCCGGGTTGCCGCCGAAGAGGCGCTGGCGCGGTCTGCCCGCATCGACGCTATCGGGCAAATGACGGGTGGGATCAGCCATGATTTCAGCAACATCCTGACCGTCGTGATCGGCAATCTGGAATTGCTGCAAGAGCGGCTGAAAGACAAAGAAAGCCGCGCGATGCTGTCTGATGCGCTGGAAGCGGCAGAACTGGGATCAGAACTGACTTCGGGCCTGAGTGCCTTTGCCCGCAAATCGGCGACCCATTGCGAAACAATCAACGTGAACGCCGCTTGTGAGGCAGCACTTGGCTTGATCCAGCGCACCTTTGATCCGCAGTACGACATCACGGTTGAGCTGGAAAACGACCTGCCCTCCGTATTGGCTGACACCACACAATTGCAGTCGGCATTGATCAATATCGCCCTGAACGCCCGCGACGCGATGCCAGAAGGCGGCAAGCTGATTGTCCGGTCAGAAGCTGTAACCATTGACGACACCTATATGGCGCAAGAACTGGATGTCGCCGAAGGGTCCTATGTCCGGGTGTCGGTCACTGATACGGGGCGCGGCATGGGGCCTGACACGCAACAACGGGTGTTTGAGCCTTTCTTCACGACCAAACCGGTCGGGCGCGGCACTGGTCTGGGGCTGGCGATGGTGTACGGTTTCGTGCGGCAATGCGGTGGGCATGTCGCCGTTTACAGCGAAATTGGCCTTGGCACGACGATTGCGCTGTATTTCCCGGTGCTGGATGCCCCACCGTCCCACGAACCTCAGGTGCGCGATGTAACCGCGCGCAAGGCAGCACGGGGACAGACCGTCTTGGTGGTTGAGGACAATCCGCAGATACGCCAACTGACGACAGCGCGCCTGCGCGATTTGGGGTATAAAGTGCATGAGGCTGTTTCAGGCGATGCCGCCGCTGAAATCTTGCAGCAAGACGCCCATATTGACGCGGTTTTCACCGATCTGATCATGCCGGGCGAACTGGATGGGCTGGCACTGGCGCGGCATATCGTGGCGACCTATCCGCGTATTCGGATTTTGCTGACGTCCGGTTATGCGGCGGATATTCTGGGCCGCCAGACCGATGATATGAAACACCATATCCTGCGCAAACCATACCGTCAGTCTGATTTGGCCAAAGCCTTGTCAGCACTTTTTGACGGTGACTGACCATCACAAGACTGCACCTCGCAGGTAAACGAATAGCCGATCCCGCGGATCGTTGAAATCAGTCTGGGAGAAGCGGGGTTGCGTTCGATCTTTTTGCGCAAGCGGGCGACCTGATTGTCGATTGTCCGGTCCAAGGGTGCGTAGCAATGCCCGCCTGTCAAATCCATCAGCTGTTCGCGTGATAAGACCCGTTTGGGCCTTTTGAGGAAAACCTCTAACAGTTTGAATTCGCCACTGGTCAGATCAAGCAAGACACCGTCGCGATCACGCAAAGCCATTTCGGCGGGCACAGCCGTCATATTGTCGAACTGCCAACACTGGCTTTGTGGTGAGGGTTGGGACAGCGGGGCCATATCGCCGGTTCTGCGCAGCACCGATTTGATGCGCGCCAGCACCTCGCGCAGATGAAAGGGCTTGGTGATGTAATCATCCGCGCCGATCTCCAACCCGACGACGCGGTCAATCACATCGTCTTTGGCAGTCACCATGATAATGGGCACTTTGGATGTTTTGCGCATCGCGCGGGCGACATCCAGACCATCATCATGGCCCAGATCAAGATCAAGGGTGACCAGATCAACCGGATCTGCGGCCAAGATGGCAAGAGCGGTTCTTTTGTCTCCAGCCTCGCGTACGGTGCTGCCCGCGCCCTCAAAGCAACGTCGCAGCAGCGTTCTGATTTTAGGGTCGTCATCAACGACCAGAATGACAGCGTTCTTCATCAAGCAGCCCCGCCCGGTGTCCAGTAACAACTATCTAGTAAATGCCCCGCCTAATAGTAGCTGACATCTGCCATTGATACAAATTGATACAATCCGATACCGTGGGGCCATTACAGCAGCTACATTCAGACCACAGTTATCTTTCACACGGATGAAAGGACGCTGGAATGTATGTGACTGCCGCATCGACTGCCGAAGACGTTGTTGAAACCGGTCCCTCCAAACGCAGCATCGTCCGGCAACGCACCGTGACGATCAAGCCTGGCAAACACCTGTTCCTGGAAGGTGACCCTGCCGATTACATCTACCAAGTCGCCAGCGGCGTCTTGCGCCTGACCCGGATTATGGAAGACGGGCGGCGGCAGGTCATCGCCTTTGGCTATCCCGGTGACACGGTGGGGTTTCCCAGCGATGGGCTGTATCACACCGACTGCGATGCACTGGTGCCAAGTACATTGGTTGTGCATCGCCGCGCCCATCTTGAATCGGCCAAAGGTGATCCGGTGCTGCATCAGCGGCTGTTGCTGGCGGCATTGCGGGAAATCAGCGGGATGCAAGACCACTTTATGATGTTGGGGCGTAAGTCCTCGATTGAAAAGCTGGCGTCGTTCCTGATGGTTCTGACCGCCCGCGTGGGCGAACCGCTTGGTGAATTCGAACAGGTGACACTGCCGATGACACGCGCTGATATCGCTGATTTTCTGGGGCTGACGACCGAAACCGTCAGCCGCACGTTCACCCAATTACGCAAATCGCAGATCATCGCGATTGATCATGTGAATACCGTCATTATCCTCAAACCCATTGCGCTGCGGTGCATCGCCGAGGGTGACGACAACTAGACCCCCCCCAGACCTCCAAGGCGGCTGCGCAAGCGCTGCCTTGGTTTTTTTTGGGGGTATGAACCTGATCGACTGAATGTCACAAGGTCTCTGTCTCAGGATGTCCCCGGCTATGAAAACGATAGAAATCACAACTCATTTGGACGCTACGCCGGATGAGATTTGGGAAGAAGTGAACAAACCACGCCTTTTGTTTTTTGTGGCGCGCCCGCTTATCCGTTTCAAACCCGTCAAACCCCGAAACCTTCCGAATTCATGGCATGAAGAGGACTATCTTTTTGCCATGTTTTGGTACGGATTCTTACCCTTGGGTCGTCAGACAATCAGCATTTCCCGATCAACAAAAGGACAAGATGCCAGAGTATTACGAGACAATGGGCATAGCGCACTGATCAAGCGGTGGGATCACCTGATTTTGGTGCAGGCAGATGGCAACGGGACCCGCTATACCGACCGGGTTGAGGTGGAGGCAGGCATTTTGACACCGTTGGTCGCCGCCTTTGCACGCGGGTTCTATGCGCACCGCCAAAGACGGCTGCGCATCCTTGTCGACTCATGTTTCGACTATGCTCAGAATTGAACGCTTGAACCTGTTCGGTCCACGACCAAGGACCGCGCATGACGGTCATTGGCGCATGTGCTGACCCTAGTCGTCAATCGGGGTCTGCATATCAAGTTCAACCGCCGGATCAGGGTCTGGGATCCAGATCGACAACAACCCTGCCGTCATCGCACCCACACCCAGCAAAACCAGCGTATAGTTCACAACCCAACCCACAAACGGAATGAAGTTAAGGATAGCGACAACACAAATCGCTAGCGCAACCGTGACCAGTTTCATCAACAGCGACGGGTCCTCGGACCCATTAAACGCCACCAACACCCGCCGTGCCACACCGTAGGCGGCCAGCAGATACCCCAAAGTCCATGCCACGATGATCGCCAGCAGGGCAAAAGGCACAAACGGCAGGCCGACGATTGTCAGCGCTGTAATCGGCACCATGCCAAAAAGCGCCGACAGCCCGATCACCCCCAACAGGAATGTCTGCAACGGCTGACGGGTCACACGTCTGCGCATCTTTTCAACGCGGGTTTCGGCGAAGGTCAGGAAAATCGCAGCCAGCACCAACAGGAAAATCGCCGAGATCAGGAAAGCCGAAAACATCGACAGCCAGATCGGCAGCATTGGCATGTCAACCGCGTCCCAACTGCGATCAAACTCGCGATACATCTTGCGGCTGTCCCACTCTTCAAGGGTGATGCGTGCCGCCGGTATCACACGGTCAGGGATAGATGTGTTCTCATCTGACGACAGGATCAGCGTGCCATCAATCCGGGCCTCTGGTCCGTAAGTGACGGTTTCGGCCACGATCCACGCATCCCCAGATACGGCTGCGTTCAAATGCACTGTGCCGCCAAACGCGGTCAGCGCCCCCGCAATCGGCCCTTCGATGGTCAGGCTGCGGCCAAAGAAGCGCAGATTGCCCTCAACCGGGGCCGTTGCGGTGCTGCGCACGCTGAAACCAGCGGCGGTGATGTCTTCGCCCACAGGGGCGCTAATGGTCACCGAACTGCCTGCCGCATAAAGATCACCGCCGGTGTTTGAACTGATGTTCACGTCATAGCCTGCGGCGTGAATGTCACCGCTGGCGCTGCCAGAGGTGGTAATGACGCTGCCGGCGGCAAAAACATCGCCGGTGGCGGTCAGGGTTTCGGTTACGGCTTCTCCGGCGGTGTAGGTATCCCCGCCGTGCACGCGGCTGACGTCTTCGGTGAATCCGGGTCCGGCAACGGCCAGACTGGCAATGATGGCTATCAAAACATGTCGCATATCAAGGTCCTTTGCTCGGTTCTTTTTCGCGTCCCTTGGTAAGGCGTCCGGCGGCATCGCGATTGAGCAATGTCAAAACCCGGGTCGGCTTTGCGCGCTAAACGAAAGGCAGGCGCACCGATGCGCCCCTTTAGAAAAACGGAGACTTGATATGCAAACAAACCTCCCCCCTGCCCCGTCAAAGAACCCCGCGCCACAGCCCTTCTTTGAACAGCTTCAACAAGAGATGGAGCAGCTCTTCGATCGGTTCCGTGGCTATCCGCCCGTCGCAGGCGCACTGCCGCGTCTTGGGCTGGCAAGTGGTCTGCACCCCGCAATCGACCTGGCTGAAACTGACGACGCGGTTGAAGTGACCGCCGATATTCCCGGTGTTGCCGCCGATGATCTGGATGTGACGCTGAACGGTGATGTGCTTGTGATCAAAGGCGAAAAGTCGGACGAACGGACCCAGGACGACAAGAACTATCACATGCATGAGCGCAGCTACGGCAGCTTTCACCGTCAGATCCCGCTTGGGTTTACGCCTGCGGATGACGCCATCGACGGGCATTTTGCTGATGGGGTGCTGAAGGTCACGATCCCCAAACCTGACGATGCCAAAACACCCAATCGCAAGATCGCGATCAAGGCAAAGTAACACGATCGGCGTCCGGCACCGCCCGGGCGCCGCACCCAAATTGGAGGACTGAACATGACCCTGCGCACCATCCTTGTTTGCCTGACCAGCACCAAATCGGCAGCCCATCTTCTGCAGGCTGCGGCCATCTTGGCCCGGCGCGACAATGCGCATGTGATCGGGTTTTATGTCACGGAATCGCTCGTGGTGTATCCCAGCATCGCGATGCACATCCCCGAAGTAAGCTTTGAAAGCTTCGTCGCAAGCCAGCGGGCCCATGCCAAAGAGGCCAAGGAAATCTTTGATGCGCATGCCAAGGCCGAAGATTTCCCGAGCGAATGGCGCCAAGTCAGCAGCGAAAGCGGCTTTCTGGCTGATAGCATCGTGGCTTCTGCGCGCAGCGTTGATCTGATTGTGATGGCCCAAGAGGATGATGGCGAAGACCGCCCGCTTATCAACAACCTGCAAGAGCGGGTCATCAAAGAAAGCGGCCGACCGGTTCTGGTGATCCCGCGTGACTATACCGCCGACACGCTGGGCGAAAACATCGTCTTGGGCTGGAGCGAAACACGCGAAGCCACCCGCGCTGTCCATGACCTTGTCGATGTCGCAAGCCCAGATGCCAAGATTCGCGTGCTACGGATCGGCAAGCCACCCAGCGACACGCTGGCCGATCATGCAGCCAATGATCTGGCTGTTGCGCTGGCCCGTCATGGCCCACAGGTAGAGGTCGTGCACCGCGACAAGGATGGCGAGAAAATCGCCGATATTCTAAGCCACGAAGCCTTTGAGGTGGGCGCAGATATGCTGGCCGCCGGGGCCTTTGGCCACTCGCGGGCCTATGATTTCGTGATCGGGGCCGCAACACGCGCACTGCTGAGTGATGCGAAATTGCCGGTGCTGTTTTCCAAGTAGGGGTCAGCCAACAACGGACTTAATGGCATCCCGTAGCGCCACATCGCGCGGATCAGGATCGACACCGGTGCCTATCCGGTTGGTCACATACCCGTATCCAAGGCCGATTGCCGGGTCAGCATACCCCAGCGAGCCACCCGCGCCTGGTGTCCCGAATGCGCTGGGGTGGCCAAAGGGAAACCCTTCAAATGGTTTCATAAAGCCAAGCGAATACTGGGCATCGCCGCGCAACACTTCGTCGAAATGCCCTTTTGTGGGTGGCGTTGCGGGTGCGCTAAGTGCTGCCAGTGTTGCGGATGACAATCCAAGTGCGGCACCTTTGGTCGCGAACACGCCATAGGCTTTCGCGATGGCCCGCGCGGTCCCAACGCCGCCGCCGGATGGCACCTCAAGGTCGCGGGCATAAATACGATCCTTGTCCATCACGACACCTGCGCCCGGATTGACAATGCACGCCCGAAACCCAGCCGACCAAGGGTTCAGCATCGTCAGGATCATTGCCGGTGGATAGGCGAGGATTGATTTGACAAAGCCCGCCATTGTCAGCGGCGCAAGCCGCGCATTCGGGATATCGGCAGGCAGGCCGATATGGAATTCCAGATCGAGCGGATCCGCAATTTCATCGCGGAAAAACTGCCCCAAACTGCGATGCGCCGGATCAACGCGGCGCAGCAGCTCGCTTTCGTAAAACCCCAGTGACAAGAAATGATAGGCGTTCCGGGTGCCCGGCGGCCATGCTGGCGTTTCGCGGGCCATGATGATGGCAAGGCGGTGCTGGTCTGCAATCGTGGCACGATCAATCTTTGCGTGAAACGCGTGCAAACCGGCCTGATGCGACAACAACTGCCGGACGGTGATCGCTTGCTTGCCGCTCTGGGCAAACTCTGGCCAGTAATGCGCGACCCGTTCATCATAATCCAGCAATCCACGCGAATGGGCCAAGGCCAGGGTCATCGCCGACATGCCCTTGGTCAGTGAAAAGACGATCACCATTGTGTCGCGATCCCAGGCCGCACCGTTCTGGGGGTCACGAACGCCGCCCCAAAGATCAACGACCTTTTCGCCATTCAAATACACACAGCACGCGCCGCCCAATTCGTTGCGTTTGGCAAAGTTTTCCGCGAATGCCTGTCTGACAACGTCGAATTCCGGCGTGGTGACGCCGTGAACGACCGTCTGTGTCGTCTGTGTCATCTCAAAACCCCTCAGTGGACTGGCGGTTTTGTTCTATGGGCGTCTGACAGTTCCAGATTGACTTTGCGCAATCAGGCGACGTTGTTGGCGAAAAAAACGCTGAGGTGTGGCCCTACCCCACATCCGCCCAAATCGGTAGGTGATCCGATGCACGTTTGGCCAGCGGCCCCTGATCAACGCCCGCATCAACCAGCGTCAGATCATGGGTCAGTGCCACCCGATCAAGTGCGGCAATCGGGCGGGCGGCGTGAAAGCTGTGGCCGGGGCTGTGCAGGGCAAAGGCGCCATTCAGCGCCTCAAACCCGCGGGTGCGCGCCCATTCGTTCATGTCACCGATCACCACTGTATTTTGGGGCTGTGGGGTATGCTCTGCAATGGCCTGCAACTGTTTGCGCCGCGAATTGCGCAGCAGACCCAGGTGCACGCCAACCACCGTCAGCCCATCATCAAGCGTGACCGCCACCGCGCCGCGCGGCTCTGCCCCGGGCAAGGTGATTTGGGTGTGATGGGCCACCCCTACCCCGCGCCGCATCAGCACCGCGTTACCATGCCAGCCAAGGCTGACAGTGTTGCCCGCCAAAGGCACAAGATCGAAATCAGTCGCCCGTGCAATCATATCCTTGGGTACTGCCGCAGGGCGGTCCCCCATCCGGCGGTCGGCCTCTTGCAGCACAATCACATCCGCGTCCAACCCGTTGAGCACATCAATGATGCGTCCGGGATCACGCCGCCCATCAAGGCCGCGCGCCTTGCGGATGTTATAACTGGCGATCCGGCGCGGCCGGTCCTTGAAGGCATCATACATGATGGACATATAGGTATCGAAGCCTTGAAAAACAGGGCCAGGAGGGGGTGCCTTTGCAGATCCGTCAGCAAGCATATTTTGTCTACCTGATCTGGGCGCTGCTGGTGCTGTCAGCCATTGCCTCTGCGTTCGAGGGGCGCTGGCCCATGACCTTCGTGGCCCTTGCGACACTGGGGCTGTCGCTGGCCCCGCTGTTTCTTGCCGACCGGTTCGGGATCACCTTGCCGGTGCCATTTGTGGCGGCGGTCACCCTGTTTGTCGTCGCCTCGATCTTCATGGGCGAGGCCTTTGATTTTTATGAAAGGGTGTGGTGGTGGGACATCGCCTTGCACGCATCCTCGGCCATCGGGTTCGGGCTGGTCGGGTTTGTCTTTGTGCTGATGATGTTTGAGGGCGACAGGTTCGCCGCCCCGCCGTGGGCGATGTGTGTTATGGCCTTTGGGTTGGCTGTCACAGTCGGGGCCTGCTGGGAGATTTTTGAGTTCACGATGGACCAGTGGTTCGGACTGAACATGCAAAAGTCAGGCCTGCAAGACACGATGGAAGACCTGATCGTCGACGTGATCGGTGCCGGGTTCGCCAGCTGGTTGGGTTATGTCTATCTGCGGGCCAAAGACCGGTCATTCTGGACATGGCCGATTGACCGGTTCGTAACCCTGAACAAGCGGCTGTTTCGCAAGTCGCGGTGAATGAACGGTGCCCGATTTGCTGCCCAAAGCGGCGTTCCATGCGTCGGTCAGGACTGGCCGCTTTCGGGACAGGTTGCACGGTGATCGGTTAACCAGTCGCTGGGACTCTTGCCTGAGATACGCAGGAATTCACGATTGAAATTTGATTTCGTATTGAAGCCTGACGATAACATCGCGTTGGTAATGCTGTTTTCGGCGTTGAAGCCCCACATCATAATCGCGGTATGATTGGTGCGATTTGGTATCCCTCTACCGGCGGTGGCCGCGCATTCGAGTTTGCCGACAGTGCGGTTTTTCACGGAGTGATCGTTGTTGAAGAAGCCACCATTCTCAGTTCAAACCTGACCCTAGTCTGTTAGGCGCACAGCCGTCCCAATACCACTGATCAGGGTCATGTTGGATGACCCGTACCCTATAGGTGTGTACTGGATCGCAACGCCAACCACCGCGTCGGCGTGCAGTGCGATGGCTTGCTCTTTCAACGCCTGCATCACCACTGCGACGCCGTCTTGCATTGTCTGCTCAACCACTTTTGCGCGGCCTTCCACATCTTCGTGGACGGATGCGAAAACATCGTTGAAGATGCGGGCGCCAAAGGCACATTGCGCTGACACAACCGATATACGCTCGGCGACCAGCAGACCGTCTTGCGCTTCGGTTGTCATCACAATCGGCGATGCGGTGATCTTTTTGTCCATCTGATTGTCCTGCATGTCCCAAAACCGGCGGCCAGTGGCCGTGCTATTTCACGGTTAAAAACGCGCAAGGCGCATCATGTGCGATCTTTTGCGAGGTGCTGCCCATCAAAAGGCTTTGTATGCCACCGACCCCGCGCCTGCCCGTCACGATAAGATCAGAACCGGTCTCTTCGGCGGTGCGCACGGCCTCTGCTGAAGGGGTGCCGTTGCGAACGAATTGGCTGGTCGGTTCCACCCCCGCGTCGCGCGCAATGGTTGCCGCTTCTGCCATGACAACCTCACCCGCTTTGGCGATTTCGGCATCTGTTGGTGGGATTTCAACGGCACCTGACCCAACAGCAAGGCCGGTTGATCGAAGCTCGGGGGTGTGTATCAGATGGATTTTGCCGTCATAGTGCTTGGCCAGATCGCAGGCGATGCCCAGTGCTTTCCAAGCATGGTCTGATCCATCAATGGCAACGGTGATGTTCTTAAACATAACAAAGGTCCTCCTGTGTTCCTATGTTTATAGGTCCCCAGACAGGGTCGGACTTGACCAATATCAATTGCAACTATGGTCAATCCTTCAAACCGCCATCCCCAAGGTCGCCAGTTTGCGCGCCAGCGCGTCGCGTTCCTCAATCAGGTCCAGCACAAGGGCCACCCCCGCCACGTTCAACCCCAGATCGCGCATCAGGCGCGCGGCTTTGCGGGCGCGGGCGATATGGGTGGGGGTAAATTCCCATTCGGCGGTGTGGCGGGCAACCGGGGTGACGACGCCGTGGTCCACAAGGGTCACGACCCAATCCGCATTCGCGTCACAAAACACCATGAGTTCAGTCAGCGACAGCGTCTCGACGATATCAATGCGGGGGTTGCGGGGTTTTGCTTTTTTCATGGCGTTATACTCCTAGTTTCATACGGGGATTGAAGCTGTGTTCTTTGGCAAGCTGCTGATACAGATCGCGGGCTTTGGGTGACAGTTTTGGCGGGTTCACGATGTGCAGTTCGGCATAAAGATCGCCCTTTTGCGCGCCGGGCAGCCCCCTGCCCCGCAATCGCAACTTCTGACCTTGTTTGGCATCTGCCGGGATCGTCAGATCAACGGCCCCTGATGGCGTCGGCATCTTGACCTTGCCACCCAAGGCCGCCTCCCACGGGGTGACGGGCAGGTTCACATAAAGGTCACGCCCTTCGATGCGGTAGACGGGGTGCGGCTTGAATGCGATTTCCACGAACAGATCACCACCATCGCTGCCCTGCCCCCGCAAGCGCAACTGCTGGCCGGGCAAAATACCCTTGGGCACGCGCAGATCGACATTTCGGGTTTCAAGCGTCATCCGCCCTGCGTTATCAATCTGCGGCACCTGTAGCGTCAGGGTATGGCGTGCCCCGGCGATCGCGTCCTCAAGCGGGATTTCCAGCCGGGCATGTTGATCCTGGCGCATGCCCCCTGCCCCGAACCGCTGGCCAAAGAAGTCGCGGAACATGTCGGGGTTGATGTCGCGTTCGTCAAAGGCAAATCCACCCGGCCTGCGGGCCTCTTGCGCAGCGTCCGGGCGAGGTTGGTCCCAATTGGCACCATAGCGGTCATAGGCCGCCCGTTTTTCAGGGTCGCTCAGCACCTCATAGGCGGCACCTGCTGCCTTGAACTTCGCGTCGGCCTCCGGGCCGGGGTTCACGTCGGGATGATACTTGCGGGCCATCTTGCGATAGGCGCGTTTGATGTCATCCGCAGAGGCATCGGGTGGCACGCCAAGGGCCTGATAATGGGCTGTGTCGGTCACGGTGTTGTCTCGCTTTATTCTGCCGCGACACTGTCACGGGGCCGGGTGCGTGCAATTGACTAATCTCAATCAAGCATCTGGCCGCTGACCTAGACTGGGGGCCGCATAACCAAGAGGCACATCATGAAAAATTTCACATTCCTCGCGCTGCAAGGCCCCAATGGAAAACCTGACGATCTGGCCCGTATCGCAGAAAAGGCTGTCGCTGTGGGTGGGCGGCTGAATGTGCTGCACCTTGGGCCAGTGCCCCTTTTGCCCTACGCGCTGACGCCGCACCCTTACGGGATGCCGACGATCCCCGACAGTTGGGTTGAAAAGCGCAACACCATGGCCCGCAATCTGGCGGAGCATCAAAAAGAGACCCGAGAGTACCTTTTGAAACAAGGGCTTTCTGGTGAGGTAAGTACATTCTGCGTCGAACCCAGCGCCTTTCATGACATTGTCGGCCTGCGATCTATCTTTTGTGATGTGGGCATCGTGCTGGACAGTTTGCGCAGCAGCAAGGTGACGTTTGACAACATCGTCTATGGTCTGCTTTTTGATGGACCGGGTCCGGCGATCCTGAACACCGAAAAAAATCCCAAAGCGCTGTCGCCCGACAATGTGTTCATCGCGTGGGACAGCAGTGTGCCTGCGATCCGGGCTGTGCGCGCGGCCCTTCCATTGCTCAAAGAGGCCAAAGAGGTGACGATCGCTTGCCTTGACGCCGATCCGTCACGCTATGCGGACGGCCAAAGCCCGGGCTCTGATCTGGCCACATGGCTTAGCCATCACGGCGTGAACGTCACCGTGCAGGAATACGCCACCGGCCATGATAACGTCGGCGGCGCATTGCAAATGCGCGCCAAGGAAACAACCGCTGATTTGGTGGTCATGGGCGCCTATGGGCGCAGCCGCTGGAACGAGCGATTCTTTGGCGGCACCACCGAAACCATGATCGCGCAGCGTGACTTACCGGTATTGCTGGCGCATTAACCATCGCATTCTAACGATTTCTAGGGATTTGCGCCCCCTGCCCTACTATATCTAGACAAAACGCTTGCTCGAATCTCTCACCTGCGCCATTCATATACGCTAAGAGGCATATATAACGACAAAAACCGTAACAAGCGGATGTCGAATGAGGGTGAGCGATGACCGTTGAGCGGGACCGCATTGATTTTCTTGTGGGCGACCATGCCCAAAAGCTGTCCGAGCGTCTACAGGCGCATCGCGCACAGCTGTTTCCGCCTGACGCCAAGCGTGAGCTGCGCAAGTTCACCAGTGGCGAGGCGGCAGACCTGCTTGGCGTGAAAGACGCTTATCTGCGCAAGCTGCATCTTGATGGCCGCGGCCCCTCGCCCGAAGTACGCACAGGTGGGCGGCGCTATTATTCGCCCCATGATCTGCAAGCGCTGCGCGATATGCTGGAAGTCGGGGCCAAAGCACCCGGCACCTATCTGCCCGGACGGCGCGGGGATGATCATTTGCAGGTCATCACCGTCATCAACTTCAAAGGTGGCTCGGGCAAGACAACCACGGCGGCCCATCTGGCGCAGAAAATGGCGCTGGATGGCTACAAGGTGCTGGCGATCGACCTTGATCCGCAGGCCAGCCTGTCAGCCCTGCACGGGTTTCAGCCTGAATTTGATCTGCTGGACGGCGGCACGCTTTATGACGCGATCCGCTATGATGACCCTCTGCCTTTGCGCGATGTGATCCAGAAAACTTATTTTACCAATCTCGATATTGTGCCGGGAAATCTGGACCTTATGGAGTTTGAACACGATACACCTCGCGCGCTGTTGCAGCGCGACGGCAACCTGTTCTTTACCCGCGTCGGCGATGCGCTGTCCGAGGTTGAGCAGGATTACGACGTGGTGGTCATAGATTGCCCGCCGCAGCTTGGCTACCTGACGATGTCTGCACTGTCGGCGGCAACGGCGGTGCTGGTCACGGTGCATCCGCAAATGCTGGACGTGATGTCGATGTGTCAGTTCCTGCTGATGGTATCGAACCTGCTGGGCGTCGTGTCTGACGCGGGCGGTGACATGTCCTATGATTGGCTGCGCTACGTCGTGACCCGCTATGAACCCGGCGACGGGCCGCAGAATCAAATGGTTGGCTTTATGCGCAACATTTTTGGTGAACACGTCCTCAATCACACGGTTCTCAAATCAACCGCCATTTCAGACGCCGGGATCACAAAGCAGACGCTCTACGAGGTCGAAAAAGGCCAATTCACGCGGGCGACTTATGAACGGGCCCTGGAAAGCCTGAACGCGGTCAATGGCGAGATCGAAGGGCTTATCCAAGCAGCATGGGGGCGCACAGATGGCGCGTAAGGATGTGATGAAAGGCCTGATGGGTGATGCGGACGGCGGCGAAAACCCCCCTGCCCGCGTGGATGCGGCGAAACCGCGTTACACCAAGGGGGCCATCGGCGCGGTCAGCCGGTCGATTGAAGATCTCAAGCGGCGCTCAGTGATCGACGTTGACGCCAAGATGATTGATCCGGCGGGCCTGAAAGACCGGCTGGACGACACTGATCCTGATCTGGCCGCACTGATGGACTCCATCCGCAGCTATGGCCAGCAAGTGCCGGTGCTGTTGCGCCCCAATCCCAATGATCCCGAACGCTATCAGATTGTTTATGGCCGCCGCCGTGTGGCAGCACTTCAAAAGCTGGGACAGCCGATCAAGGCGCTGATCCGCGATCTGGACGATCAGGCGCTTGTGCTGGCCCAAGGGCAGGAAAACAGCGCGCGCAAGGATCTGACCTTCATTGAAAAGGCCAACTTTGCCCGGCAGATGCGCGACGCGGGGTATGACCGCAAGATCATGT
The DNA here is from genome assembly GCF_023015625.1 of Yoonia sp. F2084L. Classification (GTDB taxonomy): domain Bacteria; phylum Pseudomonadota; class Alphaproteobacteria; order Rhodobacterales; family Rhodobacteraceae; genus Yoonia. The sequence goes on along the minus strand of NZ_JALKAH010000006.1, from coordinate 53,213 downwards.
GCGATGCGCTGGCGATGGATAAAACCTTGATCTCGCGGCTGTTGTCTGTGGCTGACCGGGTCCCTGTGCGCCTGATCGAGGCGATTGGATCAGCCCCCAACATCGGGCGCGATCGCTGGCTGGCGCTGGCTGACAAGGTCAAGGACCGCGACCTGGTGGAACAGGCACAGGGCGATAGCTCTGACGCGCGGTTTGAGGCGGTGATGGCAGCGTTGCGCCCACCCAAGGCGCGGGTCAAATCGCCCAGGCAGGTCAAAGCATCCGACGGTCACGTGGTCGCCGAAGTGATGCGCAAGGTCGGTAAGACGACCCTGACACTGTCGGCGAAAACCTCAGACGGTTTTGACGACTGGCTGGTGGATAACCTTTCCGAAATTCACCGCGACTGGGCCAAGACCCGCGGCGAATAACCCGAGCAAAAAAGAACAAACAAGGAGGCACGACTAAGACGAAGAAATAAGAAAGCCCCCCGGAATACAGTCCCGAGAGGCCTTTGGTTCGTGTTTTGCACCTCTGAATCTAAGGTCTAAAGTTGACAGCTGTCAACAGGCGTCAGTTCTGGCGGACCATAAACTTTGTCTCGTGATCAAATATGGACCTGATTTCAACCACGCCCTTTGGGCCGCGGCCGGTGACGGCTACCCTGATGAAACGTGCAGCCGAGGCGCAAGCGCCCGTCGATGTCCCGCATATCGACAAATGGTCGTTGTTCCGCGATCTGTGCACCGCGCGCCACGCCTACGGCTTGACAGACCGCGATTTGACCGTGCTGAACGCCCTGTTATCGTTCCTTCCGGGCAAGGCGCTGTCCGATAACGACAGTCTGATCGTCTTTCCATCCAACAAGGCGCTGTCAGATCGTGCACACGGCATGGCCGAAAGCACGCTGCGCCGTCATTTGGCGGCTCTGACGCAGTCCGGCATCATCCAGCGCCACGACAGCCCCAACGGCAAACGCTACGCAGCACGCGGGCAGGGTGGCGACGTCGTGCGCGCCTTTGGCTTTGATCTGCGGCCCATGCTGGTGCGCGCCCGCGACATCACTCACGCCGCGTCTGAGGCCCAGGCGGCGGCCGATAGACTGCGCCGGGTGCGTGAAGAGGTGGTTATTCTCAAACGTGACGCGCTGAAACTCTGCATTTACGGGCAGGAAATCGGTGCCCCGGCACCCTGGGACGCCTATCAAAGGCAACTGCTCGACATTCACAAGCAACTACGGCGCAAAACGCCAGCTGACGTTCTAGAAGACCTCTGCGCGGTGTTGCGTCAGTTGATGACAACAATCAATGGTGCGTTGCAAACAAAAGAAATGGACGGCACTGACAGTCAAAATGAGCGTCACCATCAGAATTCAAATGAAGACTCTTCTGTATTTGAACCTTGCTTAGAAAAAGCAGGGGGCGAAATCAGTCCTGACCAGGAAACCACACCGCCCGACGACAGAGCAAGACAGGAACCAAACCTGCCTTTGCCTTTGGTTCTGAAAGCCTGTCCAGATATTTTGCCCTATGCGCAAGATGACATTCGCCATTGGCACCAGCTCATCGCTGTTGCGGGCTTTGTGCGTGGCATGATGGGGATCAGCCCGGACGCGTGGCGGCAAGCGCAACAAGCAATGGGCCCCGAGGTGGCCGCAATCACCGTGGTCGCGATGTTGCAGCGGGTGGCAGATATCAAATCACCGGGCGGTTACCTGCGGGCACTGACGCGTAAAGCCACAGACGGAGCGTTTTCGCCGGGGCCGATGGTGATGTCGTTGCTGAACGCCGGGCAATAAAGTTGACAGCTGTCAACTTTCAGTCGATCAGGTCGCTGCGTTCAACAATCCGCCCACCAGAGGCCAGTTGGTCATTGGGGTGCGTTACGACCTGCGTCCCAGCGGTTAACCCGTCCAGCACTTCGGCGAATTGTGCGCTTTGGCGTCCGATGCGAATAATCTGTTCTGTGGCGATCCCATCGGATGCCGCGAACACCGCCCAATCGCCGTTACGTTTGAAAAGCGCACTCAGCGGGACTTGCAGCACGTCGTCCTTACGCCATTCGCTGATCCGCAGGAACACGGCAAAGCCATCGCCCAAGGCAGTCCGCTCTGCGGCGGGTGTCGTGATGTCAAAGACCGCATCAAGGCGTTGTTCTTCGATGCCCAAGGCAGAAACCTTCGTTTCGGCGGAAGGTGCGATGCTGGTCAGCGTGGCCGACAAAGGGAGGGGCCCGCCCCAACGTTCCACAACAGCAGGCGCACCCGGTTGCAGGCGCACCGCATCGCTGGACAACAAATCAGCGACGATTTCTAGCTCGGCTGGGTCACCCAATCGCAGCAGCGGCGCGCCGGTTAGAACGGGGCGTTCGCTGGTCTCAACCACGCTGAGGATGACACCGTCGGCGGGGGCGGTGATCTGCACACAGCAGCTAACATCCGCCTCTTCCTGCGCGTCGGGCACCAGCAACATGGTGCGCGCACGGTTCAGCGTGCTTTGCGCCATGTCGATGCGGGCCTCTGCGGCTTCGACTGTGCTTTGGGCCAAGGCAAGGCGTTGCACGGCGTCTTCCAACTGGGTCAGCGAAGCGACTTCGCGTGCGATCAGCGTTTGGGTGCGTTCAAATTGGGCGCGGGCGACGTTGCGTTCTTCGGTCGCGCGGGCCAGATCGGTTTGGGCCACATGCAGGGCGGCTTCGGCTTCTTGCACGCTGGCCTGGGCTTGCAACATTGTGCGGCTGTCCAACAGGGCAGGCGCCGCAGGGCGCACAACGGCGATGACGGTTTCGCCGGCGATAACCGGATCACCCACGGCAACGGGGGATCGCAGCGCAGTGCCGGTGATCGGGCTGGCAACATCGTAAATTTCCTTGATCCGCGTGACCCCATCGGCGTTGATCGTCACCTCAAGCGGGCCGCGGGTCAGTTGGTGCAGATCGACAGGAACCGGGTCGTCCTGAAAGGCGACATAACCAAGGCCCACCATCAAAGCAGCACCAAGGCCAAGCAATCCAATTGTGCGCGGTTTCCAAGACATGAGGCTATTCCCTTATTTTCATTACAGAAACGAGGTTTTGTTTATCCAACCGGCGACGCACCAGCATGACCGATGCAAAACTGGCCAAAAGCACGATAAAGCTTGCCTTGGCAAAGATCGCCGGGTGCAGAACGACGGGCATGTTATAAAGATCGCTGGAAAAACTGTTGGCCATGGCAATCGCAATCTGCGCACCAATCCACCAGCCAAGCGGCTGTGCGAGTATGGCCAGCAGCATGGTTTCCCCGATCAAAATGTAGGACACCTCGGACCTTGTGAACCCAAGGATACGCAGGCTGGCCAGTTCGCGGGACCGTTCGGACAGTTGGATGCGCGCACCGTTGTAGGTGACGCCGATAGTGATCAGCAGCGCAATGATGATGTAGATGAGATTCATCGCACCGATGCTTTGCTCGATGGTTTCCGAAAACGATCGCCGCGTGTCGGTCATCATCACGATGCCCACCAGATTAGGGATGTCCTTGAGGGCCGCGTGCAGCTCGGTCACTTCGGCCTCATCAAGCGAGACATTGATCAGCGAAATGCGTGGGGTCTGGCGCAGCAACCCGTTCACATAGTCAAGGTCCATATACGCGCCCAGCCCAAAGTATTGTGCGATGGTCCCCGTCACGATCAGCTGATGCGTTTCCCGTCTGCCGCCCAGAAATTCAGCCGAGACCTGATCGCCGATCCCGACCTCCAGATATGTGGCAAGCCGTTCGGTCAGCACAACGCCACCGGGGGCGACGTCTATCGCGATACCATCACTGTCGATGACACGCGCAAGGTCCGCACCGGGTTGGCTGGCCTGGATCGCAACGCGCTTTTCATGGATGCCATTGCTCAGGATGACAGGGTGATATTGCTGTCCTTCGGTTTGCAAAACGGCGGGCAGGGCGGCGGCTGTGGACAGCACGCTTTCGGGCATATCGTGTGACATGACCAGCATCGCGTCTTGCCGCGCACTTTCGTAGAACGCGCTATCGACGATCTTATCCAAGGCATAGTCAAAGAACGACGGCGACACGATGGTCGACACTGCCAGCGCGAGCCCCAGCATCGTCAGCCCGCTGCGCACTGGCCAGCGGATCAGGCTGCGCAGGATCATGATCGTCGGTTGGCTAAGCTTCATTGCAGCCATCGCGCGGTCAATCAGCGAGCGTTTGAACTGCGGCGGGGCAGGGGGCTGCATCGCGATGGCGGGGGCGAGGGTGGCGGCTTTGATCGCGGCCTGCGCCGCCCCCAGCGTGGTTGTCAGCAGCGCCGCCATGCCAGAGGCCGCATAGACCCAAAGCGACGTGCGGAAAATCAGGAAGGGAAAATCGAAATACTGCGCATATTGCCATGCCATCAACCGCGCCAGCCATGTGCCCGCGAACCACCCGATGCCCACACCCACAACGGCGATCAGTCCCGCCAGCATCAGATAGTGCAGGCAGACCTCAAGGTTGGAATACCCTATCGCCTTCAGCAGGCCGATCTGGCTCCGCTCCAGCATGATAATCCGGCCCATGACCATGCTGACCAGAAACGCCGAGATCCCAAAGAAGATCGGCGGCAGGATCGAGGCCATGTTGCGTAGCTGCGCGATCTCTGCGTCGATAAAACTGTCTGACACCTGCAAATCACGCCCGTAAGCCCCCAGCGATCCGTAAGGGTCCAGCAGACGGTCCACCGCGTCGATGACATCTTCGCGTTGTGCTCCAGTGGCCAGCTTAAGCGAGACATCGTTGAACGCCCCCGTCATATCAAAGGCGGCCGCAACGGCAGGCTGCGGCATCCAGATGATCCCGAAGGTTTCATTGTCAGGCATCAGCGCGCCGGGGCCGGTGGTATAGATAAACTCGGGCGATTGGGCGGTGCCGGTGATGGTCAGTTGCCGTTTCTGGCCGTTGAGGTTGGCAAAGAAATGGTCGCCAAGCGCGAACGCATTCGCGATGGCGAAATTGGCGTTCACCATAACCTCGGTGGTTGAAATCGGATTGGGCAACCGCCCGCTTTTCAGGATTGGCACGTTCAGCCGGGGTTCCCCGTCGATAGGTAGCGAGAGGATGCGACCCGTGGCACTGCGCGTGTTGCCGGGGATGTCCAGCACGGTGTTGCCTGCCGTGCGGGCCTCGACCGCCCAGACGCCATCAATCTGAGCCAGTTCTGCGATCAGGCGTTCAGGCGCGCGCTCTACGGTGACAAAGATATCGGCAAAGCGGTTGCGTTCGTAGTACGTCTCGCGCGTGTCAGACAAGGCGGTGTACATGCCCAAAGCGGTCAGCAATATCGCCACACCGCAGGCCAGCACCATGGCAATGGCCAGCGCCTGTTTCCATAAGCGTCTGAAATCGCGTAAAAGTTTACGGTCGAGTGCTTGCATCACCAGACAATCTCGGCTGGGGCAAGGCGTTCATCGTTGGTAGAGACGCTGCTGATCCTGCCATCCTGAAACTGAATGACGCGATGGGCCATGCGTTGAATTTCGGCGTTATGGGTGATGATCACCGTCGTCGTGCCAAAGCGTTCGTTGATGTCTTGCAAGACCTCCAACACCTGCACACCGGTGCTGCTGTCCAGCGCGCCGGTGGGTTCGTCGCACAGCAAGATCTCGGGGCGTTTGGCGATGGCGCGGGCGATGGCGACGCGCTGTTGTTCGCCCCCCGACATCTCGGACGGGAAATGATCCATGCGAGAGCCCAAGCCCACTTGGGCCAGCGCCTCTTCGGCGGGCATCGGGTCGGGGGATACATCCGTCACGAGTTGTACGTTTTCACGCGCGGTCAGGCTGGGGACCAGATTGTAGAACTGAAACACAAAGCCCACATGATCCCGGCGGTATTTGGTCAGACCACGGTCGGGCATATCGGTGAGCTCGGTTTCGCGGAACCAGACGCGGCCGGATGTGGCATGGTCCAGACCGCCAAGGATATTCAGCAAGGTGGATTTACCGCTGCCGGACGGGCCCAGAAGGACGGCCATTTCGCCTGCGTAAAGCTCCAGGTCCACACCGGCGAGCGCAAAGACCTTTACCGCGCCGGTCTGATAGACCTTCGTGACATCCTGGGTGCGAAAGACGACTTCTGGCACGGTGCTGGCCTTTTGGTTGGGGGCTTTATCGCTGGTGATATTGCAGGCCCCTGCGCCAGCCATATTGACGAAAATCAATCGCGCTATCGCATTGGGCCCTACCATTGGCGGCATAAACGCGGGCACAGGTCCGCTTGTTCTGCAAAGGAGATGACGATGGCTGCGAATGTGGGAACTGTTGATCGCGCTCTGCGGTTGATCATTGGGGCTGCTTTGATTGTGGCGCCGCTGCTTAATCTTATGGGGCTCGGGGCCAACACGATGATCGCTTACGGCATGATGGTCGTGGGCGGTATCTTGGCCCTGACGGCAGTGTTCGGGATGTGTCCGCTTTATAGCGTTTTGGGCATTCGAACCAATTCCGATACTTAGAATAGGAGCTTGCGATGACTGACGTTGAACAACTGCTTAGGAATACCGTCGAAGAATTGGATCGTCTTTTGAACGCCAAAAACGTGCTGGGCGATCCGATCGAAAAGGACGGATCAACCGTGATTCCGATTGTCAGCTACGGCTTCGGCTTTGGTGCTGGCGGCACCGATGGGGCCAAAACCGGCAACGGTGGTGGCACCGGTGGTGGCGGCGGGATCAAACCTATCGGCGCGATTATTCTGGACCAGAAAGGTGCCCGCGTCGAAGCGATCAAAGGGGCGATTTCAGGTCTGACAGAGGTGCTGGGCGATGCCGCAGCGCAGGCTTTGGATAAGCGCGCGAACGGATCGCCAAAAGAGGCCTGAGATGGCCTTGCAGATTCTGCTGTGGTTTGGCGTGGCCCTGTTGGCCTTGATCACTCTTACCATGATCTTGCCAATCCACGCCGTGCTGTCATGGCAGAGCGACCCCGCCAAACAATCGACGGTCCTTCTGCGTCTGTTTGGCGGGGTATCGCCTGCGATCAAGGTCTATGACAGCAGCAGGCCACCCAAACCCAAGACAAAGACCGCAGGTAAGGCCCCTCAGCGCCGCAAGGAACGCGGGCGCGGGTGGGTGGCAAAGGGTGACGTGCTGGCAGAGGGCGTGGCCCTGCTGCGGCGCTTGCGAGGGGCTGTCCACATTGATGTGTTGCGGCTTGATGCAGAGGTGGGTCTTGGTGATCCCGCACAGACCGGCCAGTTCTATGGCCAGCTTTGCCCACTGATCTATACGACAGGCGGGCATGTGTTTGTGCGGCCCAATTTTGATCAGGCCTGTTTGCGTGGGTCTGCGTTGGCGCGGCTGCATTTCACGCCTCTGGGCCTGATCTGGCCTTTTGTCCGTTTTGGCTGGCGCATGTTTGGGCCGGTCCGATGAGTTATGTTCTGGGCAAACCCTTTGTGGCGGGCCGTTTTCGCGTTGCCATCATTTCGCGGCATCTTGTGAGCGGGCATAGGGTCGGGCGGCAGGGCATTGCGTTGCATTGCACCAAAGCGCCAGCATTTGTTGTGGTGCAAGACGGGCAGGGCAGGGCGGTTCTGGATATGACCGGCGCTAAGGTCGCCATGGAAAAGGTCAGTGCGCTATGCCCAGAAGTGACGACGCTTTGACGGGTGGGGTTTAGGGTCGTGACCCTAAGACGCCTCTGGCCAGCCCATCTGGTGATACGCGCTGTGCCAGAACATCCATTCGTGCCATGACGACCGGGCGAAGGCCGTTTGCATTGCCCTGCGCGTGTCTGCGTCCGCCGCTGCCGCCAACTGGTCCGTCAGATCAAGCATGCCTTGCACAGACGCCGCGAAAGCCTCGCTCGCGTAGGTGTCTATCCACGCGCGATACGCATGGTCGGCGGCGGCTTTTTCGTGGATCGCGACGCCAACCCGGTGATAAATCCAAAAACACGGCAAAAGCGACACCACGGCAACCGGGAACGGATCAACGGCGGCCGACCGGATCAGGAAACTGACATAGTGATCGCAGGCCTGCGACGGCGGTGTTGCAGCGAAATCATCCCGCGAGACGCCGTAAAGCTTCATATATTCATCATGCAACTGCCGCTCGACTGCGATGGCCCCATTGGCCGACCCCGCCAGACGGGCAATGTTTTCAGGGTCAGGCGCGCGTGATGCTGTCAGTACCAGGGCCCGTGCGAAGCCTTCCAGATAATGCGCATCCTGAATGATGTAGCCTTGAAATGTCGCGGGCGGCAGCGTGCCTTGGGCCAGTTCGGCGTTAAAGGGCATGGTGCTGATCGTGTCTTGCAGGTCTTGCGTGTCTGCCCACAGGCTTGCGGTAAAACTCATGTCTGGTCCTTTGATTGGGTATGAAAATGATGCACCGGCCCGTGCCCGCCCCCGACGGACAGATCACCTGCCGCAGCAATGGCGCCCGTGATATAGGCCTTGGCGCGGCGTGCAGCCTTAGGCAACGGATGGCCCAGCCCGATATGGGTGGCCAGGGCTGACGACAATGTGCAGCCGGTGCCATGCGTGTTGCGGGTGTCGATGCGCGGGGCAGGAAACGCCTGCACCCCTTGCGCCGTGACCAGCAGGTCGGTGGCTACCGCGTCAGACAAATGCCCGCCTTTGATCAAGATCGCAGCACAGCCCAAGGCGCGCAGTTGCACCGCCTGTTCACGCATGTCGTCCAACGTGGTGGCTTCGCTAACCCCAAGCAGATCAGCGGCTTCGGGCAAGTTCGGCGTCAGCACCGTGGCGCGCGGCAGCAACCTGTCGCGCAAGGCTGTCACCGCGTCAGCCGCCAGCAGCCGGTCCCCGCCTTTGGCCACCATCACCGGGTCCAGCACGATCGGGGCATCCAACCCATCAAGTGCCTGCGCCACGGTTTCAATCGTGCGCGCATCGCCCAACATGCCGATCTTGACGGCGTGGATGGCGATATCGTCACGGATGGCCGCGATCTGCGCGGTGATCATATCCGGGCTGACCATTTCCACCGCCCGCACCCCGCGCGTATTCTGCGCCGTCAGCCCGGTGATTGCCGCCATCGCATAGCCACCATTGGCGGAAATGGCCTTGATATCCGCCTGAATACCGGCCCCGCCTGACGGATCAGAGCCTGCAATAGAAAGAATGTTGGGGATCATATGTTGTTCCATTCATCCATAAAGGCGCGGGCCGCCGCCTGCGGATCATCCGCTCTTGAGATCGCTGAAACGACGGCAATGCCTTCGCATCCGGCACGGCGCACCGCCGCTGTGTCTGCGGCCTGAAGCCCGCCAATTGCCATGCAAGGCAGGTCGGTTTTGGCTGTGATAGCGGCCAGTCCGTCAAAGCCCAAAGGGGCCGCGTGATCAGCCTTGGTCGCTGTCGCACGCACCGGCCCAACACCCAGATAATCAACACATGCCTGTGGGACAGCCGACACATGCGCCCGCGTTTCAATCGACAACCCCAGCACGGCGTCAGGCCCAATCCGGTCGCGGATCAGTGCGGGATCGCCGTCAGATTGCCCTACATGCAGGCCAACACCGCGCATGGCACAGGCCACCTCAACCCGGTCGTTGATGATCAGTCTCACGCCCAGTGGCGCCAGCCGCGCCAGCACCGCGCGGGCCAGTTCGGCAAAGCCTGCATCGTCCAGCGTCTTGTGGCGCAACTGCACCCAAGCCGCGCCACCACGCGCGGCCTGTTCCGCCTGATCGGGGATCGGCAGCACGGCATTCGCATCCGTTATGAAGCACAGCGGCGGGATCATGCGGCGGTGATCCGTGCCATGGCGTCCAGCTTGGCGCCGGTCATCGCGTGCAGCGCATCAAGGAATGCCACCTGAAAACTGCCTGGACCTTTTGCGTCATGCGCCGCAACCTCGCCTGCCGCACCGTAATAGGCCAGTGCCGCGACGGTCGCGTCAAAGGGGGGTGCAACAGCAGCAAAAGCGGCCACGATCCCGGTCAAAGAACACCCCAAAGCGGTCACAAGCGGCATGATCGGATCACCATTGGCAATCCGCACGGCCCGGCTCCCATCGGTGACAAAATCCACCGCACCGGTTACCGCGACAACAGCACCCGACTGCGCCGCCAGATCACGCGCCGCAGCCTCGGCCGCCGCAACAGGATCAGTGGCATCAACACCGCGCCCATGGGCGGCGACCCCCGCAAGTGCGAGGATTTCCGACGCATTGCCCCGGATCACCGTTGGCCCCAAACCCAGCAACCGCGCCGCCACATGGCGCCGTAGCGCCGTGGCCCCAACCGCGACCGGATCAAGCACCCAAGGCGTGCCGCTGCTACCCGCCGCATTTGCCGCCAACGCCATGCAATCGGCCCATTCGTCATCCAACGTGCCGATATTAATGCTCAGGGCTGACGCTATGCCCGCAAACTCAGCCGCTTCACCGCGCGCATGCACCATCGCGGGTGACGCGCCCGCGGCGAGCATGACATTTGCCATGACGTTCATTGCCACGTAGTTGGTGATGTTTTGCACCAAAGGTGCTGCGGCGCGCATGGCGTTCAAATGCTGTGATGGTTCGTTCATTGGCATCCCTTTGTGTTTCGGCAGGGATGTCGGGCAGTCGCACCAAAACGGCGGGGCCACACACAACTTCCTCCGCCGGTATGAGCCGGTTCAGGTTCAAAGGGTACGTCTCAACCCGGCCGATGCCGGATGCCCCTGTTGTATGGATGAAGGTAACGGGATCGTGCCGGTTGTCAATTACCGGCAGCCGGGTCTGAACTACAAAAAAGGGGCGCTGCTTTCGCAACGCCCCCTTCGGCTGGTTGTAGTAACGGGGGTCTATTCCCAGCCGACCTGGTTGAAGATGACCTGCGCTTCCGGCACATTCTTGGCAACCGCACTCAGGTCCACCGCATCAGGCCGGAACAGACCCATCGCAGCAACGGATGGCGACAAACCAACGCCCGGCACGGCAGGGTATTCGTCGTTACCGGCGCTGAAGTAATCCTGCGCCCGATCAGAGGCGAGGTATTCCATGAACTTGATCGCATTCTCGCGGTTTGGCGCATTTGCGGCGACGCCGCCACCTGACAGGTTCATATGCGCGCCTTCGGCGTTTTGTGCAGGGAAGATCCAGCCGATATTCTCAAGCGCATCGGCGTTCAGACCATCGACATCTTTGCGCAGCGCACGGGCAAAGTAATAGGTGTTCGAGATCGAAATATCGCATTCCCCGGACACCAGACCGCGCAGCTGGTCAGTGTCGCCGCCTTGCGGATCACGGGCAAAGTTGTTCACAAAACCCTGCGCCCATTCGGTCGCGGCTTCTGTGCCAAAGTTTTCGATAATGGCGGACAGCAATGTCTGGGAATAGACATTGGTGGATGACCGGTGGCAGATCATGCCTTCATAGGCCGGATCAGCAAGGGACACGTAATCCATCGGCGGGTTTTCGACATCTGTCTTGTCGTAAAAGACAATGCGCGCGCGTTGGCTAAAGCCGAACCACTGGTTATCCGCATCTTGCAGATAGGACGGGATACGGGTCTCAAGCACATCGCTTTCGATGGCTTGCAGAACACCCGCTTCCTTGGCGCGTTCCAGACGGGATGTATCAACTGTCAGCAGGATATCCGCAGGAGAGTTTGCACCTTCGGCCTGCATCCGCGCGATCAGCTCGTCGGCGTTGGCTTCAATGCGGTTGATGGTGATCCCGGTCATGTCGGTGAAGTCGGAATAAAGACGCTCATCGGTGTCATAGTGGCGCGAGGAATAGAGGTTCAGTTCACCTTCGGCCACCGCAGATGAGGCAATCGCAGTGGCAGTCGTTGCGCAAACAAGCAATGCAGTCGTTGTCAGTTTCATAGTCATTTCCCTTTTGGTGAGTCTTTTAGTCAGGAACAGGTTTAACGGCAAAATTCGTCTTGTCCAGTATCCTGATAAAAATTGTCGGATTGACAGACCTGATAAAATCACTCAGGTTTAAACTCAAGCTCCAGCCACCCCGTCCACCAATGGGGAAGCCCGACATTTCTGCAAATGAAAGGACTTCTTCGTGATGCAAAAGACCTTTGACCAAAACAAGACGCCGGTGCGCGATGACCAGTTGCAAGTGCCCACCAAGGAAGAGATTTTGACAGCCCTGCAACAAGACAGCGCCCGCGGCGGCCTACAGCTTGAATGGATGCTGGACCGTTGTACCGCCCGCGAAGGGACGCAGTGATGGGCCTTCAATCTGTTGTTCCCACCAGTCAAGCGTCCACGCCGAAGCTGCCGAAATATGACGCGCGCGACCTGATCACACATGGCGAACAGGCCAATATCATCCTTGATGATCAGGTCTATGTCTTGCGGATCACTCGCGCCGGTAAGCTGATCCTGACCAAATGACACCTGCACCAGATCATCGGGGCGGGGCCACCGTCGGCCATTTGCAGGATTATGACGCGATCACGGCTGCATCCATCGTCTACCTGCGCATGTGGTGCAATAGCGCAGATACGCAGGCCAGCATGGCCCATGATTTGATCGCTACCCTGGGTATCGGGCGCGGGCGCAAGGCGGTTGAGGCTTTTGCCGAGCTTTGCGGCATGTGCGTCCAGCACGGGCGCCGCCCGCTTTGCCGGCACGCCCTGCATTGCAAATGCGTCGGTGCAGATGAGGCCAGTTTTGCCCATTTCATTGCCGCGGCCACCGAGGGTGACCGCGACGACGCAATGCTGATCGCAATCCTTCTGGTGCGGCCCGACGTCGCCCCCATCATCACCAGCCTTGCGGCTGATTTTGGTCTTGCGCTGAAACAGATGAACCTGGCCACACCCCGTGCGATTGCCCAGATGCCCCCACAGCGTCAAACAACACTCCACTGACAACAGGCGTGACACCTTCCATTCGGCCTCTGCCCTTCCTAAATGACCAAGGCGGCCACCCAAAAGACCGCCTTTCATACCGGAGCATGCATGCCAAAAACACCCAGCCCCTGCATTGATGTGTGCAAATACAAACGACACGGTCACTGTATCGGCTGCTCAATGACCAAGACGCAAAAGTCGATGTTCAAATCGCTCAAGAAAGACAGCCACAGGGCGGCGTTCGTCGACATGCTGATGGCGCAACAGGCACACTTGGGCAAATACGGCGGTTGGCAAATGGCCTATGCCAGGAAATGCAAGAAGAAGGGCGTGAAAGTGCCGTTTGATCACGGCAGCTAGACGTACCGGTTTCTATCCACCCATCACAGCCCTATGGTCAGCGCAATCTGCGGACAAAAAACGGAGCGCGCCATGACTGATATAGCACTCGCCCTTGGCGCTGGCGGGGCGCGGGGTCTTGCACATATTCACGTTATCAAGGCGTTTGACGAACTGGGCGTGAAACCCGTGGCTGTTGCAGGCACATCCATCGGGTCCATTATCGGGGCGGCCTATTGCGCGGGCATGTCCGCAGATGAAATGACCGACCACGTCGAAAGCACATTGCGCGATCCTTTAGGCACATTGCGCGATATTTTCCGCGCCGGTCCCAACAGTCTGAGCACATTCTTCAAAGAAGGTGGCCCGCGGATTGGAGAACTCAACCTTGAACGGGTTCTGACAGCAATACTGCCTGACGAAGTCCCCCATAGTTTCGATGACTTGCAAATCCCGCTGCAAATTGCAGCAACAGATTTCTACGGCCAATGCCGGACGGTTTTCGACAGCGGCGATCTGCGGTTTGCGATGGCGGCATCCTCAGCGATTCCGGCGGTGTTCTTGCCGGTTGAAAGGGACGGACGGTTCTACATCGACGGCAACGCAACAGACCCTTGCCCTATCGACATCCTGCAAGACCGGGCAGACCGGGTTATTGCGATTGATGTCTCAGGCGGTTCCAGCGGCGATCCTTCAAAGCGCCCCAGCAAGATGGATGTCACCTATGCAGCCAGCCAGATGATGCAGCGGTCCATCATCCGCAACGCGGCCTCGCGCTATCCTGACACCATATTGCTGCGCCCCCCGGTGGACGCGATCTGGTCGCTCGACTTTTTCAAGGCGCGTGAGATTCTGGACCATACCGCATCGCTCAAGGATGAGGTGAAAGCAGCGGTGTCCAGGGTTTTTGAGGTCAAAAGCCAAGCATAGAAAAAAGCGACCCCATGACAGGGCCGCTTTCACATCAAAAATACGTCGCTTGGATTACCCCAGATGCGACCGCAGGAACCACGCGAATTTCTCATGCGTCTGACCGCGCGCGATGCACAGGTCTTCGGTCAGCGTGTCGCCATGTTTGGCTGCCAGTGCGCCACAACCGGCAAGCGTGGCTGCAAGCGTTTCCTGCGCGTCCAGCATCATCTTGATCATCTCTTTATCGGTCGCATGGCCGTCATGTTCACCAACCTTGGACCGCTTGAGCATACCGGCAAGCATCCCTTCGGCATGGGCGTCAATCGCGCGGATACGCTCGGCCAGATCATCCTGAGCGATAAAGTGGTCTTCGTAAATCTGCTGGAACAGCTCGTGCAGCGGGGCAAAGGCCATGCCTTTGACGTTCCAGTGAAAGTTCTGGGCCAGCATTGTCGTGACAGCGGTTTCGGCCACTGACTGATTCAATGCTTCGGCGATTTGTGATTTGGCGTCTGTGCTCAGCGTGATGGCTGTCTGTGTCATAGCGGCTCTCCGAATTCTGGTTGGATTAGCTGGCTGGCGTCTGGCTGGCTCGCTTGGGACCATACATAAACCAGCTTCAGCGCCGGGCAAGTCCTTTTTAGAACTATTCTAATCTGGGGCAAACTGACGGGCAATGCCATTGATCAGAAACGCGATGTTGCGTTGGTGAATTTTCGCCACCCGCGAGCGGATCAGAAAGGCCAGGCTGTCACCATCGCCCTGTTTGGCGGCCATCAAGGCGCGGATCAACCACGCCTCATCAAAGGACAATTCAACCGTGCCGGGCTGGAAGAACACAGGCTTGCCACGGACCGCTTCGCGCAGGCATTTGAACAAGGCTTGGGCAAAGGCATCGCGGGCGGTGTCCTGCGTGCTGGAAATCAGTGCGCAGGCCTCAAACAGATCTGTATGGGCCGCAACCCGGCAGTCCAGCGCAACAAGGCGCAGGGCATTCAACACACCGCGCCACTCGCCCGGCAAGAACGGTGCAGGCCGTGGGGCCGACGCTGGTTCAAATTGCTGTATGACGGATAACATCGGCGTATCGGGCTTTCGTGTTGCTGGTTGGAATCAACCGGTGCTTCTAGTTCCTGACTATATTTATAAGGAATTAAGAAAAGGCGAAAGGGGCGTTGTGTCTCACCCATCCAAAACCATCTTCGGCTTGGCGGTCCGGACGAAAGCCGATAGCGTATTCCAATGGATCGTATTCTTGTGTCTGCCTGCCTCATCGGTCGCCCCGTGCGCTATAATGGGACTGACAAAAAGTCGGGCGCGGCGGAAATACTGGAACGGTGGCAGCAAGAGGGGCGTCTTGTGCCGGTCTGCCCTGAGGTTGCGATAGGTTTTCCGACACCGCGTCCTGCGGCCGAGATACGCGCAACGCCCGGTGGCGGCGCTTCAGATCGTCAAGGTGCGGATGTACTCAGCAGACAGGCGGTCGTCGTGGAAGACAGCGGGCGCGACGTGTCTGACCTTTATGTGCAAGCGGCACGGGATACAGTTGCTTTGGCAAAGCGGAACAATTGCGACCACGCCGTGCTGACAGATGGGTCGCCGTCATGCGGATCAACCTTTATCTATGACGGCACATTCTCGGGCATCAAAAAGCCTGGCATGGGATCGACAACAGCCGCCTTGCGCGATGCCGGTATCACTGTCTGGGCTGAAACGCAGATCGCAGCTTTGGACGCTGAACTGCGACGCAGGTCCGCAACTTCATAGCTTTTGTGATTACTGCCAGCGCCAATCAATCAACGCCGGTCAAACGCCAGCTTGGCCGCCAGCCCCACAAAAACCAGCCCTGTCAGATATTGCAGGCAGCTTGCAGCCTTTGCGTTGCGGGCCAAAAAGCGCCCGATGCCGCCCGCGAAGATACCGATCAATGCGTTGATAACCGTTCCACCGACATTCAGGATCGTGCCGAAAATAAGAAACTGAAGAAGGACGGACCCTTTGTCCGGATCGACAAATTGCGGCACGAGGGCGAGCATGAAAATCGCAACTTTGGGGTTAAGAAGGCAGACGAGAACGCCATCTTTCCATGCTTGCCAACTTCGGGACGCCCCAAGCACCTCTGGCTTCAAAGCGTCAATCGGGGACGTAAAAGCTTTGAGCGCCAGAAAAAGGAGATAGCCGACACCGGCCCAACGGATGACCTCAAACGCTACCGGGTTCGCTGCAATGATGGCCGCAAGTCCCATACCGCCCACAAACGCATGAATAAACGAACCAGTCGCTATGCCCAATGCAGCGGCGCTTCCCGCTTTGGGGCCCGACTTCGTACCTTGGCCCAGACAGAACAGCATATCCGCGCCCGGCGTCAGATTGAGAGCAAGCGCAATGGGGATAAACAGCAACAGTGTTTCAAGATCGACCATATCAAGAAGCGTAAGGGCGAATTCGGGAACGTGCTACACTGCATTTCCGCAAACCGGGCAGTTGTCCTGCGCCCGTCACGTCAGCACAGTGATACGGATACGACGGCGCGGTCCCAATGTCGCCTCAACCGCTTCATGCAGGATCGGCATCAGGTGGGTCTGGATGTAATGGGCGACAAAGGTGTTATGCGCCGTCAGCGCAAGTGTCTCTTGATCATCGGACCCAAAGGACAGCAAGGCAATCCAATTGCGATAGTGTTCCGGGTGCAGATCTTTCATCCGCTGGCACGCTGCACGCCATGTGGTCGTGTCCTTTTGCGCAACAGGATCCTGTGGTGTGGTCCCCTTGTTGCGAAAATCAACGGCAACGACTTTGGCCTCTTTCACCGGATGGGTCTCGGTCATCCGTTCCTGAAAATCTGGCCCGACGCTTTGCCAGTACGGCGCGGATAGCCGGTAAATCTCGGCATAGTTCAGACGGTAGGCCCCTACCTTGCCGCGCACCCCCTGCCGTTTGCAGATGACAATCCGCTTCTCCAACCAATACTTGATCTCGCGTTTGACGGTCCGTTCAGTGACATTCCACATCCGGGCCAGATCGCGTTGCCCGACGCAAAATTCATCCAAGCGCCAATTGTAGCGCGCGGTAATCAATAAGGTCAGCCGTGCGGTTGAAATCTGGTGACGTGCATCAAGATGCAGCCCTGCGACAGTCAAAGCCGTCAATAGGTCGTATTTCAAGGAACTGGCTTTGACGCCAGTCAACCGCTTTGCATCCATGTTGACGTCTCACTGTCTTGCCTCAAGCGCCGGCTGTTATCGCCGATTCTGCTTAGGCTCGATCAAGACACGAATTCCCGTTTTCTGTCAACAAGCGGGTAAGAACGAGAAAAGTAACCAAATCAGTCTAAAGATTATGAATAAGGTTTATATGGTTAAGGGGGACACGCCCTATGTCACCTTATTTGGCACTTCATGTCACCATATCGCGTGGTATCGTATTTTTATGTCACCAAATACAGCGCAGATTATGTCGTTTCGGCCTTAAAAGCCCGGACTTTGCCGAAAAACAGGAATTTCCAAAATAGCGTTTTGCAGTTTTCCTCATTTCCCGTTATTCAGCAGGTAGCAGGAAAAAACAAGAGCACACCATGAGAACGCATTCCGACCTTCAAGCCATGAACGAGCGCAGCCTGACACAGCAGGCCGCTGTGCGCCGCGCGACCTTCTCTCCGGGTGAGGTGAAAACCCTTCGTCCTTTCTCGATCTGGGAAATCAGCCAGTTCATGTTCGATGTCCCCGCAGACACGCTGCGCAAGAAACTCGCTGATGATCCCTCGCTGCCTCAGGGCGTGACAGAGGATGATGGGCGCCAGCGTTGGTTCAGTCTGGATGAGATCAATGAACTGCGCCGCCGGATCAAGTTTCGCGGCAAGTCACTGCTGCCCAAACGCCCCAAAGGCCGTGCTGTGCGCGTGGCGGTCAGTAACTTTAAAGGTGGCGTTGGTAAAACAGTTGTCGCGCAACATCTGGCAAACGCTGCGGCCCTTGATGGCTACCGCGTGCTGTGTATCGATTTTGACCCGCAGGCGACGCTGACCCATTCGATGGGCATTGTTGAGGTCAAGGAATGGAACACGGTCTGGGGCATTATGTGCCGCGATCTGTGCCGCGAAGCGGATCGGATCACCGAAAGCTATGACGACCCTGACGACTGCCCCTATCCGTCCTCCAACGAATTGCCGGAAGACGTGCAATCCATCGGCGCGCAGCGGTTTCAGGACTTCATCCAGCCAACCTGCTGGCCAACGATCGACATCATCCCGTCTTGCGCCAACGCAGCCTTTGTCGAATTCGCCAGCGCGCAATACCGCAGCCTGCATAAAGCGTGGAGCTTCTTTGGCTGCGTCGCGCGATACCTGGATGAACTGCCCGACGATCAGTACGATCTGATCATCTTTGATTGCCCGCCCGCGATTGGCTACCAATCCCTGAACGCCGCTTTCGCGTCCGACATTCTCTATATCCCATCCGGTCCCGGCTACTGGGAATACGACAGCACGACCAGCTATCTAGGGCAGTTGGGCGATGCGATGGCGGATATCTCTGAAGGGTTTGGCGGGTTGGCCGAGGATGCGGGGCTGACATTGCCCAAGACATTTATGGATGTCCGGTTGCTGATGACACGGTTTGAAACGACGAACCCGCTGCACATCGCGATGATGGAGGCGTTTCGCAATGTCTTTGGTGCGGATGTCTGTCTGAACCCGATTGAGATGACCCGCGCGGTTGAACAGTCGGGCCGTTTTCAGATGAGCGTCTATGAACAGGACTACCGGCAGATGACGCGCGAAACCTGGAAGCGGGCAAGGCAAAGCTTCGACCGGGCGTATAACGAATTCAAAACGACTGTGCTGAAGTCTTGGGAACAGGACAGCACGAAAGTGGAGGCAGCTGAATGACATCGAAAAACAAATTCGGTTTTGGACCGCTGGAAACGCCCGCGGCACCCAAGTCGCGCGAACGCAATGTGGGCCCGATGGGGGCTGCGGTGCGGGATGCGGCGGAAAGCCTGCAGGAAACCACCGAAGCCAAGGTTGAGCAGCGGCGCCAGAACGCGACCGACGCCAAGGCGTATCGCACCGCACAAGACGAAGGCAGGGTGCTTTCAACGGTGCCTTTGGCCGATGTCATGACAACAGATTTGCCCCGCGACCGGCTTGATCTTGAAGCGGTCGCGGCTTCGACCGAGATGGAGGAACTCAAAGCCTCGATCCGCGAGCGTGGCCAGAAAGAACCGGTGGAGCTTTATCGTGATGCGGCCGGTCAGTTGCAGCTGAAGAAAGGCTGGCGGCGGTTCACTGCCTTGTCCCAGCTTTTCGCTGAGACAGGCGACGATGCCTTCGCGACAATCATTGCTCGCATCGAGGCGGGCGAAAGTGATCGGCTGGCGCGCTATATTGATATGGTCGAAGAAAACGTGGTGCGCGAAGACCTCAGCTTTGCCGAGATGGCGCAGGTTGCGATCCTTGCCGCACAGGATGAGGGCACCGATGAGGTGGACCCTGACGCGATGGTGCTGCGGCTTTACGGGTCACTGCATAAGATGAAGCGGTCCTATATTCGCAGCTTTGTGTTTCTGTTGTCTGCGCTGGAAGATGACCTGAAATGGCCCAAGGCCGTGTCGCGTAACCTGGGTGTCGATGTCGCGCGTGCGCTGAAATCCGTTGAGGGTGCAGC
Source organism: Yoonia sp. F2084L (assembly GCF_023015625.1). Lineage (GTDB taxonomy): Bacteria > Pseudomonadota > Alphaproteobacteria > Rhodobacterales > Rhodobacteraceae > Yoonia. The sequence goes on along the minus strand of NZ_JALKAH010000006.1, from coordinate 33,525 downwards.
AAAGCTGCGGGGCGCTTTGCGCGGCTGTGCAACGGTTGAGGAACAGACGGCTGCCCTGGCTGCATTTCTAGAGAAGAAACCGAGTGTGGCGCAGCCGCCCAAGCAGGTGGAGCGGAAGGAAAAACGCGAGTTTCATGTCGGCGACATGAAGGTTACCGCGCGCAAGGGTGAATGCCGGATCGTCTGTGATGACGACTTTGCGGGGCTGCCAAAAGCCCAGTTGGAATATGCTGTTGAAGCATTTCAGCGCGCGCTGCGCGAGGGTAACCCACGGGTTACCTCGCTTTAACACGGGTAGGGTAACCCATGGGTTACCCGCCTGACGCGACCGACCAAGGTAACCCATGGGTTACCCCAGCAGATCGGTCGCTGGGTTCTCTGTAATCTCGACATCATCATAGTATTTCTGCGCCTGCGCCAGGCTGCGGTGCAGTGACAGCCGCATGGCGGCCTGGATCGGCGCGCCGTCCAATGCGGCTTGGGTCAGGAAGCCGGAACGCAGCCCGTGGGGCGTGGCAAAACCTTTGGGGAAGCCGGCTTGCATGACCCGCTTTTGCACGATCTGGTAGATGCCGTCGGGTGACAGTTTGCGCTCTAGGGGGTCGTCGTTTTGCGTGATGGGTCGGAACAGGGGGCCGCCTTCAATGCCTGCCATCTCAATCCAGAAGGCCAGTGCTTTTGCGGCCCGCCCCTTCAGGACCAGCTTGGGTGTCTTGCCTGTGGCGGTCGTTTTAGTAGCGATCATGTTGATCCAGATCAGCCCATCGCGGTCATAATCCTTCAGGTCCACATCGGCGCGCATCAGCCCCGCAATCTCGGACCGGCGGCGTCCGCCCGAGGCCCAGCCCAGCATCAGCACCGCGCGATCGCGGATGCCCCGCAAGGAGTGGTCGCAGGTCGCCAACACGGCCTCCAGCACCTTGCGGGTGATGGGATTGGCGGACTTGGGCGTGGTCCGCTTGGCGGCCGCTTTGCGGGCCTTCGCGCGGGTCTGGCGTAGCAGCGGGGCCTCGAACGGCGAGGCGAGGTTTTTCATCCGGTGGAACGCCCGCCACGACGCGATGCGCCGGTCCAGCGTGGACGGGGCAGGGCAGGCGAGGCTTTTGCGCAGGCCCTGGCCGATCAGCGTTTCCGCGACGATCCGGGCGGGGTCTACTGCGGGTAAATCCGCAAGGTTGCGGCTGTGGTCAAGGATGAAGCGCAGGGCGACATCCTCGCGTTCGGGCCACATCAGCGCCGTGTCGAAGGCAGCGTTGGCCCATGCGGTGATATAGATCAGATCCCGTTCATAGGCACGCAGCGTGTTGGGGGGCGTGCCGCGGATGTAGAGATCCGTCAGCGCGGCCTGATCGGCGTCAGAGATGGTGGGGGCGCTGGGTTGATAAGCGGTTAAGGCATCGGTCATAGGTGTGATTTTTGCGCATGAATCGCACCAAAAGCAAGAGGCGTGATAACTGTAACTTATCATGTTTGGTTATTCGGTTCTAGGAATCACCCCAGTAATGTGCAAAATACAGTAATAATGCATGGTATGCGAAATCAGCGCAAAATTTCTTTCAATGAAATTGAAAGCCTGTAACTGCTGGATCGGGATACGTCGGCTGGGCGTTCTTCCGACGTGACGGCCCTGATAACCGTTTGAAAAACCAGCGGTTGCGCAAAAACCAACCACTTTAGGCGGAGAACGGATCACAACTGACATCTCCCCGTTGCAATGGCGGCGTATCCCGGCGCAGACTTGATCTGTTCAACCGTGGGGGCGGGGTGTGCGCTCTCTTCATATTGCAAGGACGAAATAGCATGTCAGATTTGATGATCACCGGCGTTATTGACGGCGACCTTTCGGGCGGATTGCCCAAAGCCATTCAGCTTACCGCCATCAGCGATATTGCCGATCTTTCGGTTTATGGCGTTGGGTCAGCCAACAACGGCAACGGGGGTGGGGTGGTTGAGTTTACCTTTCCAGCCATTCCTTTGCCCGCAGGCACGACGATTTACATCGCAAGCGAGACCGATAGCTTTACCGCTTTCTTTGGGTTCCCGCCGGATTTCACAGGTGGTGTGGCCAACATCAATGGTGATGACGCGATAGAATTGTTTGAGAATGACATTGTTGTCGACGTCTTTGGTGATGTGAACACCGACGGCAGTGGCGAGGTTTGGGAATACATGGATGGCTGGGCGTCGCGTCCGGTTGATGGTGGCCCGAACCCGATTTTTGACCCCGCCGCATGGACCTTCAGTGGTCCCAATGCGCTGGATGATGTGACGGATAACGCCAGCGCGCCCAGTCCGTTCCCGACACCGGGTGTTGTTCCGCCAGAGGCGACTGTGGCGATCAATGAGTATCGGATTTCGTCGCCGAGCCCTGATGATGACACCTCGAACTTTGTTGAGCTGTTCACTGATCCCGGCGCGTCTCTGGCGGGCAAAACGCTGCTTGTGATCTCGGGCGAGTTTGCCCCCGGCACCATCGACTTTGCCATTGATCTAAGTGGTGCTGTGGCCGACGAGGGCGGCTTTGTTCTGATTGGTAATGACCAGAACCCCAACCTTGGGGTGGGTGATGTCGGGGTTGCCGGGCTTGATTTCTTTGGCTCGCCTCAAAGCTTTCTGATCGTGGATGGTTTCACGGGTGCTGCGGGTGATGATCTGGATGTTGATGATGACGGTGTTTTCGATGCTCCACCTTGGGACGCGGTCCTTGATAGTGTGTCGGCTGTCGATGGTGATCCGAACCCGGATGTGAATTACTCTGACACGATTGTGCCTGCTGATGGCAACTTCCCTGCGGCGGGTGCGGCCCGTGATGTGGATGGCACCGGTGATTTTGTCCCACTGCCGTTTGGTGATCAGGCGGGTGATACGCCCGGATCGACCAATGATCCTGATATCCCTGCTCCGCGCCTGACCATCATGGAAATTCAGGGGGCCGGGCATGTCTCTGGCCTGATCAGTGACAACCCGCTTGATCCCTCGACGGGCCAAGGCAGCGCGCCGGTGATCACCGGCGGGATTGTCACGGCGGTCGATTCAAACGGGTTTTATATGCAGGACCCGGATGGTGACGGCGATATCGCCACATCGGACGCGATCTTTGTCTTTACCGGCAGTGTACCCGGTGTGGCCATTGGCGATGCGGTGGATGTCAGCGGTACCGTTAGTGAGTTCTATCCCGGTGGCCAAGGCAGCGGTAATCTGAGCACGACGCAGATCGGGGGCAATCCTGAGATCACCGTGCTGTCCAGCGGGAACGCTTTGCCTGCTTCCGTCATTCTGGGCGCTGATGGGCGACCTTTGCCGTCCGAGAATATCGAGGATGATAACTTTACCTCGTTTGATCCCACAACGGATGGCATTGATTTCTGGGAAAGCCTTGAAGGTATGTTGGTGACTGCGCCGCAACCCGTGGCGGTGTCCGGCACCAGCGGATTTGGTGAGCTGTTTGTTGTTGTCGATGGCGGCGAAGGCGCGACCGGTCTGTCGGATCGCGGCACGCTGAACATCTCGCCCGATGACTTCAACCCAGAGAAGGTCCAGATCGACTGGGACTTTGGTCTTGATGCGATTGATGTGAATACCGGCGCTGTTCTGGACGATGTCACCGGCGTCGTGTCCTATGACTTTGGTAACTTCCAGATCAACCCGACTGAGCAGATTGTGGTGGTTGAGCCATCATTGCTGGAGCCTGAAAGCACATCGCTGGCCGGGTCCGAGAACCAGTTGACGATTGCCAGCTACAACGTCCTGAACCTTGATCCAATCGTTGAGGATCAAGCGCTGACCAACAATGGTGAGGCACGCAATGTCGATGATGATGTGGGCGATGGTCGTTTCGATACGATTGCGAACCAGATCGTGAATAACCTTGGCAGCCCCGATATCATCGGGTTGCAGGAAATTCAGGACAGTACAGGCGGTGAAACCGGTGACGGTGTTGTGTCGGCGGCGCTGACGTTTGAAACCCTGATTGATGCCATTGATATGGCTGACGATGGGATCATGAACGACAGTTCCGGTTACGCCTATATCGACAATACGTTCATCACCGATCTGGCCAGCGGCGGTCAGCCGGGCGGGAATATCCGCACCGGGTTCCTTTATAAAGAGGACCGGGTCAGCCTTGTGGAAGGCTCAGTTCAGACGATTGGGTCGCAAGACCCCGGTGGTGCCTTTGAAGGCGCGCGTTTGCCATTGGTTGCGACCTTCGCGTTCAACGGCGAGGAAGTGACCGTTGTGAACAACCACTTCTCATCCAAGGGCGGCAGTGCGCCGATTTTGGGTGTGGAGCAGGACTTTGCGGATCGCCAGGAAGATGTTGATGTCAACGGATCGCTGGACGAACGGCAGGCACAGTCCGAGGCTGTGGCGGCGTTCGTTGCGGATGAACTTGCCGCTGACCCGCAGGCGAATGTGGTTGTCGTGGGTGACTTTAACGAGTTTGAGTTCGTGTCGCCCGTCACTGGCCTTGAAGATGCGGGGCTGACGAACCTGACCAATACGTTGCCAGAGGATGAACGGTACACCTTCAACTTCCAAGGTAATAGCCAGGCCCTTGATCATATTCTGGTGTCGGATGGATTGGCCGCTGACGCGCAATTTGACATCGTACATGTGAATTCGGAATTCGCGGATGCCGATGATCGCGGCAGTGACCATGACCCGCTTCTGGCACTGCTGACCATTGGTGATGTGGCACCCGATACGGTGGATGTGGCTGTTGCCTTTGACAGCAGGGGGCTTTTTGGCACCAAGGCGACCGAGAGCATTGATGGGGTGGCGGTGGATACTGACAAGCTGTCATTGTTCAAGAATGCCGTGTCATTCCGCGATGTCGATGTGCGGCTGATTGCCGAGGCGCCGGGACGCGAGAAACTGACCTTCATTGATGGTGAGGTTGGTGTATGGTCGCGTGGCGACAGCTTCTTTCGCGGCGAGATTGGCCTTGTGAACGACGATGAAGCGCTGTCGTTCAAGTTGCAGGATGGCGACTTTGGCGATGCGACCGAGGCGTTCTTTGACTTTGGTGATCTGCGCGGCAATGGCGACGTCGAGGTGCTGTTCCTGAATGACGGCATGATGATCGGATCACAGGTGGTTGATGCCAGCGCTGGCGCGATTACCGCGGGTCAGGATGGCGCGGCCTTTGATGCGGTGCAGATCCGCGCGGTGGGTGACACCGCGTTTTCATTGGATGGCTTCGGCTTTGAGCGGCTGGTCGAAGACGCATTCGTCTTTGCTTAAACTGCCATTGCGGGGTGGCCCTCGTGGTTGCCCCGCAGTTGACCCTGCCGCCTATTGTGCGAAATCAACGTTCCTGTTCGTGGTTTCCCTATTTTTGCCCAAGTTTGCGTGAAACTGCGCGTATTGCACGCAGATGTTTGGAGTGAAGAATTTTGCTAGGCCGTATTCTAAATAAGTTTCTAGGCGCCACCCCATATCCTGCCGGCCAGACTGCCGCGATTGACACCGGGCCCTTCGGGTTTCTTGATGCGGTGCAACGCGGGCTGGCGCACCGTGCCAAGGTCTATTTGGCGACGGGCGATGACCGTCAGGTGCTGGCTGATCTGCAAGCGAGCGTTGGCGCGAAACAGACTTACGATCTCGATCGTACCAATACCGGCTCTGTGACTGCGACCAACCAGCTTTGTTATGACCTTGATGGTCAGCCAGAGGCGTTGGCGCGCTATGCCGAACTGCGCCATGCGATGGGGATGGGGTTTAGCCTGACGATCCGCAAGGGTAGCGAACATTTGGCCAGCATCCCTGATGCTGTCCGTGTCTTGCTACATTTTTGCGGAACCACAAACCGTGAACCTGTCGAAACGCCGACCACATGGGATGATCTGCGCGCCGCTGTGAAGATTTTGGGTGGGCAGGACATTGATATCATCCTCCATTGCCTTCCTGCGGACCGCTACGTAGGACGCTTCATCACGCTGGATCCAAAAACCCAAGGCATTATGGGCGCGCAGTTTGATACCGTGACCTTTATCGCGGCCATTGAGCGTCAGGATGCAAAGGTTCGCGCCAGCGTTCTGGAGCGTTGGGCGAAGATGCCCTTTACCAAGGACCCCGGTTTTCTGCCGTTTCTGTTTCAGCAAGGTCATGAAACCTCGGTCACTTTGCGCAAGAACGCGGCAGCTTTGTTGCCCAAGCATGATGGCGCGGCAGTCACCGCGCTGGCCATAGAGATGCTGGCGGCGAAGACAGCGACGGCGCGGCATTTCGCTGTCGAGGCCCTTGGTACGGTGGGTAGCCCTGCGGCGTTGGACGCCCTTGCCGCCCATAAAGAGCATGAGAAATCGCAATCTGTCCTGACCACGCTGGAACTGTTTGTTGGTGCCCCCAAGACAGAAGCGCCGACCGTTGAGAGCGGTTATATTGATGCCAGCGGCGCCCATGTGCCGTTGCCGCCTGATGTGCCGCTCGTCGATGATGGCAGCAGCCCGCTGGATGACAGCTTTCTTGCGCAGTTCAGCGCGGTGGACGCCAAGATGCGGCAGACCGCCGAGGACAATTACGAGCGGCAACGCTTAGTTTGGATCAAGCACGGTAAGAAAACCAAAGAGCCGCAAAAGAGTGTCGTGGAACCGATTGGCCCGCATTGGCAAGAGTTGTTGAACACACCTGTTGTCCATGATGCGCCAGATGTTCGCTGGTCTGTGCCACGGATAGCGAATCGCTATGCCGACATTGTAAGCCCGATCATTGACGCCGCCCTTGACCAAATTCCCTTACGCCGTGTCATTGATTTGGCTTGCAAAAACGGAGGAAGCCTTTCGGGTGTTCTTGAATGGCAGCATGATCCGTTTTCAAATTATGTACGGGGTGCGATTGCCGATGGCCGCCTCAGTTTCGCGCAGGTCGTCAAGATTGCGAAACAGAACAAGGTCGGTTTTGAATACAGCACACCGGCTGGCGAACGTAAGCCGGAGCATTTCGAAGCGGGTTATGTCAGGCACGTCATCTCGACCCGGCGGTACCATGGCGGCCGCGGTTTCGTGCCGGGCGTATGGCAGATTGCGGCGGATCATCTGCCGATACTGATTGCAGCCCTTCCTCCGCGTGGCACTGATTTGCGCATGGCGCAGTGCGCGCTTGAGGTCATTGCTGACTTCCCCTCTTTGCCCGCTGATTTGGTCCAGCCTTTGCTGTTTGTGGCCATCGACGACCGGGCCCGCCTGCGTGATCCGGCCCAAAAGTTGCTGGCGGATGCCCCCGGCATTGATGACCAGTTGATCGCGATTTTGGCCGATAAGCGTCAGGCTGTGCGTGCCAATGCTGCACGCTTTTTGGCGGATCGCGGTGCGAAAGCGGCCCTGCCTGCTTTGGTCAAGCGGCTGAAGACCGAAAAATCGGAACTCGCCCGTGCTGATCTGATTTCAGCCGTGGCCCGGCTGGGCGGTGATACGACGCCCTATCTGGGCCGCGATGCCTTGATGAAAGAGGCCAAGACCTTTGTGGGCAAGCTGCCTGATGCAAAGCTTTCCTGGTTGGAACAGTCCACCGCACCGCGCCTGCAATGGGCAGACGGGTCTGCGGCTGATCCTGTTATTCTGGATGCGTGGTTGCGTCTGGCGCTGAAGCTGAAGTCGCCGCTGGGATCGCCGCTTTTTGGGTTGTACTTTGATCAGATGACACCGGACAGCGTGACGGCTGTGGCCGACTGGGTTTTGAACAGCTGGATTGGCTATGACACCGACAGGCCTGTTGGGCCTGCGGCCCGCGCCAAGGCTGAAGAGCGGGCGAAACGCGACATTGCGTCAAAAAGTAGTTGGATGGCGCATGTCGGCTATTCGCTGGAACAGATCACCGAGATCTATTTGCGCAGCATGGCGTCGGGCTATCCCAATTCGGGTGCGGATAGTAAGGGCATCCTTGCGCTGACCCATCGTGCGACCCCGTCCACCGCTGGCCCTGCAATTGCCCGCTATCTCAAGCAACACGGCAAGCGCGTGTCGCAGGCCAAAGCAATGGTCGAGACGCTTTATGGGATGGGCAGTCAGGATGCGGTGCAGGTGCTGGTCGCGACAGCCACCCGGTTCAAGCAACGCAGCGTGCGCGAACTGGCCGAACAACTGGTGGCCGATCTGGCCGAAGCGCGCGGCTGGACGCAGGACGAACTGGCTGACCGGTCGGTGCCTACCGGCGGGTTTGAGGATGACGGCACCATGCTGCTGGAGGTTGGCGAGGACGCCAAACCTTATGTCGCGCGTCTGGCCAGCGATCTAAGTGTCAAGCTATTCAATCCGCAAGGCAAGGAAGTGAAATCCATCCCCGCTGGCACGGATGCCAACACCAAAGAAGCCAAGGCACTGCTGAGTGCGGCGAAAAAGACGATCAAGACCGCGCAAGCCCAGCAACAGGCCCGACTTTATGACGCGATGGTCAGCGGGCGCAGCTGGGATCGCCAGACCTGGCAGGATGATCTGACGCATCACCCGATCATGCAGCGGTTGATTGAACGGGTGATCTGGCGCGGATTGGACGCGAACGGTGACCTGATCACCGGCCTGCGCCTGACCCCGGAAGGCGAGGTTCTGGATGCCGCTGGGGATGATGTTGATATGGCGGGCATAGCCAAGATCGACGTGGCCCATACCGCCAATCTGCCGGATGAAGATCGACAGGCTTGGTTGGATCACCTCAAGGACTTTGAGGTCAAACCATTGTTTGCCCAAGTGTCCCGTCCGGTGCGTGCTTTGACTGATATACAAAAGAACGACACACGACTGACCGACCGCGAAGGCTGGATGATGACGACGTTCAAGCTGCGTGCGGCGGCCAAGAAGGCGGGCTATGACCGCGCGCCGATTGGCGATGGTGGTGGCTTTGATGCTTACCGCAAGGAGTTCCGCGGTGCCCAAATTTGGGCTGATTTGTATTTCACAGGTAGCTACGTATCAGAAGAGGACATTCCCGCGGCGATCAAACACATGCAATTCACCCAGATGAATGACGGTGGCGCATCGCGTGCTTTGACGCTTGCCAAGGTACCCCCGCTCTTGCTGTCAGAGGTCTGGAACGATCTGCATGAGATCGCGAAATCCGGGGCCTTTGACGCAGATTGGGAAAGTAAAGGACTGTACTAGGTTGCAGCGCTTCAAAAGCAGATCGGATGTGAGATGAAATCACTGTTGAGCAGGCTGAACCCGTTTGGTGATGCGACCACGAAGCTGATCACCCATGATCTGAGCCGCCTGAATAAGGTGAAGGCGGGGATGGGTGATACAGCGGTCACATATGTGCTGCGCGGTGAACCTGAAACCGTTCTGTCGACCCTGACGCAAGCGGGCGGTGGACAGCAATTGCAGGTTGGCGTGTCTTACGTCGCCTACAACAACACCGAGGATTGCCATCTGCGGCGGCAGCTGTTGTTTCTGGATATGGCGCCTTTCAATGCTGATCTTCTGGCGCGTTATGCGCAGGTGCTGGCCGCTTCGATGACGGCCAAGTCCGACAGGTTGGTGGGATCGGCCAAGACCCCTGCTGCATTGCGCGTGCTGTTGACCGAAGTTGCGATTGGGGCCTGTGATCCTGGCAAACGGTGGCAGGCTGTGGCCCGTGAAACCCCGCCGAAGGGTCTGACTTTGGATCAGTTGGTGCCGATGACGCAGGCTTTGGACGGCACGATCCCGCAGTTGTTTGAAACCCTGTTTTGGGACAACAATGAATACGGCACCCCCAGCATCAAGCCTTATCGTGATTTGATCGACCTGCGCGCCCTGGTTCTGGCGCATACGGGTGATGCGCTGAAGGGTGTTGCGAAATCCCCGGCACAAGGCCGCGAGGCTTTTGTGAAGGCTTTGCACAAATGGAAGCTATCGGATCAGCAACCTTTCCTTGATTTTGTGTTGGCGTCTGCCGGTGATCCTTCGAAATCAGTGCGTGCGGCGGCGGTGTCCGTTTTGCGCAATCTGTCTGCTGATACCATTGCGCCATTGGCCGCCCAGCATTTAGCCAAAGGCACCGTTGGCGTGCGGGCCGGGATGGTTGAGATTTTGGCGGGTTTGGGGACGGAGGCCGCGACCGAAACCCTGCGTGCCCATCTCAAGACTGAAAAGACGGCGCGGATCATCGCGGCGATTGAAAACAGCTTTTCTGCGGGCGAAATGACCGGCGATAGCGATCAACCGGGTGATGATGCCACGGGCTATACCGCGATTGACGGCAGCCGTGTTGAAATCCCGCCGTTGCAGGCGTTGCAGGATGGTCCGGCGCTGACGCTGACTGCGGAAGATCGCAAGCAGTTGAAACAGGCGATCGCGGCGCAAAATGAAAAGACAAAGGCGCATAACGCGAAATATCCCAAGGGGTATCAGGCACCGACCCTCGGGCTAAATTTCATGAGCAAGTTAGAGGCCCATTTTGGCGACACGCTGAAGGACGATTCCGTCAAGCAACAGGTCCGACGGTTTTTGATCAGCAATCCCGGCGGCTGGACCGCACAGGCGCTGGATCGGATGGCCGAGAAGCAGGCTCTGACCTTCGGGTTCCGCTCTATCTATCATCTGCCCGGCTGGATCAGCCCCTACCGCCACGGCCCGTTTGAGGACTATTTCCAGAAATATCTGGCCTCTGACCATGCCGATTTGCGGGCTATTGATGCGCTTTGGCAAGAGATGGGTGTTCAGATCACTGTAGGCGGATGGGGTGATCGTCGCACGCGGAAGGCAGCCAAGGGTGACGTGTTGCGGCAGATGATGCCAGAGTATGCCAGCGTTGCTTATGATGCGCCCGCAATGCTGAGTGATGCAGCACTTTGGCCTTACATTGCGGATAATTTTGACGTGATGGACCATGCGATGGGGGTGTCGGCCAACACTGATGGGAAATTGAGCCAGACGATGGCGATCCGGTTCCTTGCCGCGCTGCCCAAGACGCCGATGCGGTATTTTGTGCCGCTCTTGGAAGTCGCCACGGGCGAGCGCAAGACTGGCAAGGCCGAGGCGCGCGCGCTGCTGGCTGATGTTCCACAGGTGACCGACCGTCTGATTACTTTGCTGAAAGACAGCCGTCAGGTGATCCGCAAGGGGGCTGCGGAATGGCTGGGCGCGCGCGGCAACGCAGAGGCGATCCCGGCGTTGAAAGCGCAGCTGAAGAAAGACAAAAGTGAGCTGGCGAAGGCTGCGATCCTGACGGCACTTGAGGCTTTGGGCGAACCGCTGGACAGTTATGTCGGCCCCGCCGCCCTGATCCGCGAAGCAGAGGCAGGGTTGAAAAAAGCCAAGTTTGACAAGCTGGAATGGCTGAAACTTGATCATATGCCACCGGCAAAGTTCAAAAATGGCAAGGCGGTGCCTGCGGATGTGTTGAAATGGTGGCTCTATCTGGCGTTCAAACTGAAGCAACCCGGCGGCAATGCGTTGTTTGAGATTTACCTCGATCAGCTGGCCCCTGACAGTGCCGCCAGTTTCTCGCAGTGGATTTTTGACAGTTGGATGACCTACGACACGGTTGTGCCCTCTGACGAAGAGGCGATTGCCCATGCTGACAAGCATATAGCCCAACGCCAGCAGTCCTATAAACGCTGGTATCCCGATATGACCCGTGACCAGATTTACGCGCAGCTTAAGCGCGAAATGAAGTCGCAGTATCAAAACACAGGTGCGGCGACCAAAGGCATCCTTGCTTTGGCGTCCCGCGTGCCCTCACAGATCGCGGCTGACCGGGTGCGCACCTATCTGCGCAATCACGGATCGCGCACATCGCAGGCGTCGTCCTTGCTTGAGGTGCTGGCCCATAAGGGCGATCCGGTGTCCTTGCAGGTCGTGATCGCGGCGGCCACACGGCTGAAGCAAAAGGGCGTGCAGGCATTCGCAAGCGAGCTGGTGCAGCGCGTGGCCGACACGATGAACTGGTCGCTGGATGAACTGGCGGACCGGACCATTCCTGCCGCCGGGATGAATGATGATGGCTTTGTTGATCTGCCTTGCGGGGTTGAGGGGAGTGCCTACCGCGCGACACTGGGTGATGATCTGACCTTTGTGCTGACCAATCCTGATGGCAAGGTGGTCAAAGCGCTGTCGTCCGGCACGGATGAGGCAACGAAAGCCGCGAAAAAGCAGTTGAGCGCGTCCAAGAAAGAGCTCAAGCAAGTGGTCACCATGCAGACGGCGCGGCTTTACGAGGCGCTTTGCGGTGAACGCGTCTGGCCGCTGGCCGATTGGCAGCGCGATCTGGCGGATCACCCGATTATGCGCCGGTTGGTGGCGCGGGTTGTCTGGCAGGGGCTGGACGCTGATGGCAGACTCATGGGCAATTTCCGCCCCACCATCGAGGGCGAGTTTACCGATGCCCAAGACGCCGATGTCGATATCAGCCGTTTTGCGGGCATCCGGCTGGCCCATGGTGCGACCTTGTCGGCGCAAGAGGCTGACCAATGGGCGACACATTTGCAGGATTATGAGGTCAAACCGCTGTTTGCCCAGTTTGGCCGCAGCCTGATCCGCTTGCCTGACGACCAAAGGGATGCGGTTGAGATCGTGGATCGCAAAGGCTGGGTGACCGAGACTTTTGCGCTGCGCGGTGCCGCGACCAAGCTGGGCTATGAACGTGGCCAGACCGAGGATGGCGGGTGGTTTTACAACTACCACAAGTCCTTCAAAGGTGTGGGGCTGACGGCAACGATTGAGTTTACGGGTAATTATCTGCCCGAGGAAAACCGCAATGCAGCGTTGATTTCGCTGAGTTTTGAAAAGGCCCAAGGCCGTTATGGACAGAAGGTGAAATTGTCCGAGGTGCCGCCTGTCTTGCTGTCTGAGTGCTGGAATGATTTTCACGCGATGGCCGCCAAGGCGAGCTATGATCCTGATTGGGAAAAGAACGTACAATGGTAGATGAGATACAACGCGCGCCCGCCGAGGTCCGCTATGGTGACGAAATCGCCCGGCTTTTGGCCGCCGATGCGGACCCCAAACCCAATGGTTGGCGTTTGTCTCCGCGTGCGGTGCGTCGGTTTATTCTGGGCGATGCGTCGCTGGATGTGCAGCAGAAATTCTTTGGTGATGATCCACTGGTGGACCGCTGCATCGTGTCGTTGATGGGCCATCAGGGCCTGATGCTGGTGGGCGAACCGGGGACGGCGAAGTCGCTGTTGTCGGAACTGCTTGCCGCGGCGATCAGCGGAACATCAAAGCTGGTCGTGCAGGGGTCAGCCGGGATTATCGAGGATCATCTGCGTTATGGCTGGAACTATGCCTTGCTGCTGGCCGAAGGGCCAAGCGAGCGTGCCTTGGTCGCGTCCCCCATCCTGAGTGCCATGCGCAATGGTCAGATTGCCCGGATTGAGGAATTGACCCGCTGCGCGCCAGAGGTGCAGGACGCCATTATTTCGCTAATGTCTGAAAAGACGATTGCGATCCCTGAACTGGGTGCAGAGGTCGAAAGCCGCGCCATTCCCGGTTTCAACCTGATCGGCACCGCCAACCTGCGCGACCGTGGTGTGCATGATATGTCCAGCGCGCTAAAACGCCGCTTCAATTTTGAAACGGTGCAGCCGATTGCGGATGCACAGTTTGAAAAGGAGCTCATCAACCGGCAGGTCGCACAGCGTATGGCTGACAGCCCGATTGCACCGGCGCTGCCGCCTGATGTGCTTGATCTGGTGGTGGATGTGTTTCGGGATTTGCGGACCGGCACGACCACCGATGGCGCCAGCGTCGCGATCCCCAACAGTGTGATGTCAACCGCTGAGGCCGTGAACGTAACCCATGCGGCCGCGTTGGAGGCGGCCTATCTGGATGACGGGACGTTGACGGCGGCGCATGTGGCCCGGCAGTTGGGTGGGACCGTTTTCAAGGACGATCCCGAGGATGCCCGCAAACTGCGCGCCTATGTGGATCAGATTGCCAAACCGCGTGCGCGCGGGTCGCGCGCATGGGCTGCGTTTTACAAATCGGCCAAAGAAAGCATGCGTGACTGATCGCGCGACATTTGCCCAACTTCGCGACGATCTGTTTCAGGCGGATCGCGGTCTTTATGTGGTGCCGGTCCGGCATCATTCGCCGGCCTGCGCTTGGGCTTTGCGTGCGCTGATCGCCGAGGTGAAACCGGCGCATGTGTTGATTGAGGCACCGGGCGACTTTGTCTCGCAAATTCCGCTGTTGCTGGACCCTGATACCAAACCACCCGTCGCCCTTGTCGCGTTGGTGGATGACGCGGGCGACCGCGGGCGGGTTGCCGGGTATTACCCGTTTTGCGATCACTCCCCAGAGTATGTTGCCTTGCAGGCCGGTGCTGCCATCGGGGCGGAGATGCAGTTTATTGATGCCCCTGCCGCGACCAAGGCGATGCGCGGTCAGTTGGATGGGACCGAGCCTGTTTCATTGCTGGATGAGCAGCGGTTTGACACCAATGACTACGTCAAGGCTTTGGCCCGCGCCACTGGCTGCCGGGACGGGTTTGAATTGTGGGATCACCTGTTTGAAACCCGGTTGGGGCAGTCTGACTGGCGCGGTTTCTTTGGTGATGTGGGCGTTTATTGTGCGGGTATTCGTGCGGCCACGCCGCAAGCGCAGATCGACGCGACCGGCGATACCATGCGCGAGGTCTATATGGCCCGCGCGGTCAAAAAAGCGCTGGCCGCTGGCGGTCCGGTTGTTGTGGTTGTTGGTGGTTTTCATGCGCCCGCTTTGTTGGGTGATCTGGATGATCTGCCCACGCCCGAAAAGCCCGTTGGCACGGCAGAGTGTTACCTGATCCGTTATGGGTTCCGCGCGCTGGATGCGCTGAACGGTTATGCCGCCGGGCTGCCGCAGCCGGGGTATTATCAGGCGTTGTGGGATCGCGCGCATACCAAGGAAACCCCCTATGATCTGGGGATTGATCTGCTGACGGATTTCGCGGGCCGGATGCGCGCAGAGGGGCATGACCTGTCCTTGCCTGCACAGGTCGAGGCGATGCGTGTGGCCAAGGGGTTGGCAGCACTGCGCGGGCGCAACGGTGCCATGCGCCATGATCTGATTGACGGGGTGCGCGCCGCGCTGATCAAAGGTGAAACGGCGGCGCAGGATATCTGGACGACGCGGTTTCAGGCGTTCCTCTGCGGGGATCTTTTGGGCGACGTGCCGGCCTCGGCTGGGTCGCCGCCATTGGTAGAGGACGTGCGCCGCCGCGCGCGTGCCCATCGCCTTGATATCAGCGATAGTGCGCAGCGGACCCGCAAACTTGATATCCGGCGCAAGGACAGCCATCTGGCTGCGTCCCGGTTTTTGCACGCGATGGGGCTGATAGGGTCACCCTTTGCAAGCCGTACCGGGGGGCCTGATTATGTCAGTGGCGTTCAGACCACGCTGCTGTTTGAGCATTGGCAATACGCGTGGTCGCCCCAGACCGAAGGCCATCTGATCAATCAGGCGGTTCTGGGGGATGAGTTGCCGACCGCTTGTCTGGTGTTCTTGCACCGCGAACGCGCGGCATTGATTGACGAAGGCCATGCCCGTGATCTGCCGAAACTGGTTGATATGCTGTTGCGTGGCCTTCTGGCGGGTCTTGGTGCGCAACTGGGCCCTTTCGTGGTGCAATTGGGCAGCGATATTCAAAACCACGGAACATTCGCGAGCGTGACTGTGGCGCTGCGCCGCTTGCTGTTTATCGTTCAATCCTCGGGTCCTTTGGGGGCGCCTGACGCGCTTGATCTGCGGGGCATTGTCGGCGCGGCTTATGGACGGCTGGTGTATCTGTGTGATGATCTGCCCCACACGTCCGAAGAGGATACGCAAGAGCGCCTTGATGCCCTGCGTATGATGAACGAAATTCTGCGCGATTGCGAGGCCATTGGCCTTGATCGCAGCCTGCTGGATGCGGCGATTGATCGGGTCGCTTTGGCCACCACCAACCCGGTTATTCTGGGGGCTATTCTGGCGGTTTGTGTGCAGGCGGGTACGCGCCCTGCGGCAGAGCTGGTGCAGGTCATGGAAGGCAAACTGACAGGGGTCAGCCTTGATACCGCCGATCAGATTGGCGTGCTGCGTGGCATCTTGCACACCAGCCCGCCGCTGTTGTGGCACGCGGATGGTTTGCTGGCGGTTGTGGACGCGTTCATTCGTAGCATTGATGAGGATCATTTTCTGGACCTGCTGCCTCATCTGCGGTTGGCGTTTACCCAGTTGAACCCGCGCGAAACGGATCGGGTGGCGCATGAACTGGCCGGGTTGCTGGGTGTGCAGGCAAGCGGGCTGATCAGTCACAACACCCAAGTGACCGACGCCGACCTGGCCGAAGGGCTGCGCGTTGAAAAGGCGTTGCGCGCCTCATTGGCGACGGATGCTTTGACCGAATGGATTACTGGGAAGGCCGCGTCATGAGCGAGGGTGCAAGACGCTGGCGTCTGGCGCTTGGGCGCTATGCCAATCAGCAGTTGGGTGGTCTTGGCGGCCAGGACGGGCGCATGGATCAATCGCTCGATTATCTTTACGGGCGTGAATATCAGGGGCGTGGGCTGGAACAGGATCGCGGACCCGGATCGCTGGACCCGACACAAATGCACGCACTGAACTGGCTGGGCAAGGCCAAGGGGCTGTTCCCGCAATCGGTGTTTGAAACGCTGCAAGGACATGCGTTGGACCGTTACGGGCTGACGGATTTGCTTAAAGATCCCGCGACGCTGGACAGTCTGGAGCCCAATCAGGACCTGTTAAAGGTGCTCTTGGGGTTTCATAACCGTGCTGATCCCGCGATCAAGGATAAGCTGCGCGAAGTCGCTGACCGGATCATTCGCGACATCATGGAACGCCTGCGCCATGATGTGATGCGCGCCTTCTCGGGTCGCCGGAACAGGTTTCGCCGGTCAAATATCCCTTCCGCTGCGAATTTTGACTGGCGCAACACGCTGCGCGAAAACCTCAAGACCTATGATCCCGATACGCGTCGGATTGTCGCCCAGACCTTGCGGTTCAACAGCCGTGAAAAGCGGCGGTTGCCGTGGACGGTGGTGCTTTGCGTCGATCAATCGGGGTCGATGACTGACAGCGTGATCCATTCTGCCGTGATGGCCACGATCCTGTGTGGTCTGCCGGGTGTGACGGTGAAGATGGTCTTGTTTGATACCTCAATCATTGATGTGTCCGATAAGTTGACGGACCCGCTGGATACTTTGCTGTCTGTGCAATTGGGCGGCGGGACGAATATCGGCCGCGCCGTGACCTATTGCGAGGATTTCATTACAGACCCCGAACGCACGGTTTTCGCCCTGATCAGTGACTTTGCCGAGGGTGCGTCGCCACGCGCGCTTTATGCAGCGCTTGCCCGGATGGCCGAGGCCCGCGTGCGGATGATCGGGCTGGTGGCTTTGGACGAACAGGCCACACCCTACTTTGATCCGATGGTTGCGGGCAAGGCCGCCGATATCGGCATGCAGGTGGGGGCGATGACCCCGGATAAATTTGCAGGTTGGCTGGCGGAGATCATGACATGACCCTGTCTGAGATGATCGCCGTGCATGATGAAACCGCCCTTGCCGCTCTTGTATCGGTGGGCGTTGTTCGCCGCGCGAAACGCGATTTCGAGGCCGGCAAGGCGGCTGTCGAGAGCCGCGACGAGGCGGCAGCAACGGTGACGGCAGACGGCAAGACCGTCATGATCCCGGCCAGCGGGCTGACGGCGGCGACATGCAATTGTCCCGCGACGGGGATTTGCCGGCATATTTTGCTGGCCACATTCGCGTTGCGCGAAGATGCCTCGGTTGAGGCGGCCCCGGTGACATCGGCCGCGGACGAATTGCACGCACTGGATGAGGTGGCTTTACGCAAATTCGCTGGTGCTGATTGGGACAAGGCGATCAATCTGGCCCGGATCAGTGGACGGGCCACTTTGACAGAAGATGGCGCAAACCTGTCGGTGCAATTACCCGATGTTGAGTTCCCGGTGGTGTTTCTGGCGGGGCAGGGGTTGGCGGGTGCTGTGTTTAAGGGGGCAAAAACCGCCAAGCGGCGGATGGCGGCTGCGGCGGCATTGATCGCCCGTGCGCAGTCCGGGGCGCAGGCGCTAGATCAGGTTACGCAGGATGAGGACAAGGTCGCGCAGATGTCACCTGCGTTTCTGGGCAAGGTGCAATCGGCGATTACCGCCTTGGTCACGGGCGTTTTTGGTGGCGGCGCTGTTGTGGCCGAGGATCTGGTGTTTGATTTGTCGATCTCGGCCCGCGCGCAGTCCGCGCCGCGCCTGACGGCGCTTTTGCGTGGGCTGGTTCAGCAATCGCGCCAGTACCGCGCCCATCACATTGATTTTCGCGAAGACCGGTTTCTGGCCGATGCGTCGCGCGCCTATGCGTTGGCCAAGGCGCTGGAGGCGCATCCCCAGGATACCCAACTGACCGGCACGCTGCGGCGCAACTACCGCGCCCATGATGATCTTGATCTGGTCATGCTGGGGGCCGTGCAATGGACTGCGGCCAGCGGTGCGCGTGGCTTGCGGGTCTATGGCTACGCCCCGCAGGAGGGCACCTGGTACACAACCGGGCAGGCGCGCGCCGCCGGGATGGACCCCGGGTTTTCCCCGCGCAACGCCTATGATGCGCCGCTTTGGTCCGGTGGTATCGCGCGCGAATTGATGGGCGCTCACGTGCATTTGCAGCAGGCGCGGGTGTCAGAGGACAATCAGATCGCATGGGATCATGGATCGGGGACCCGTCTGCCGATGCCTGATCTGATCCAAGCCGCGTTCCAGAACTGGGCCGAGGCGCGGGCGGATATCGCCAGACGCGCGTCTGTTGGGTTGCGCGGAACCGGTGCCCCGGTGCCCGTGTTGCTGGCCCCCGCCCATATCGGGGATGCGCAGTTCCACGATCTTGATCAGCGCTATGAGGTCAGTGTTGCGGACCAAAACAATGCGGCGATTGCGGTGACGATCCCTGCCGATCAGCATACGACTGTCGCTTGGCTGCAAAGCAATAAGGCCGCCGTGCGCGCGATGCTGTGCGAAGTGACAGCGGTGGATCTGCGGCAACAACTGACTTTGGTCGCGGTTCTTTTCAAAGCGGGCGATGGGACGTTGGCGGTCATGAACCTGACGCTGGATCAGCAGCCGCAGAAGAAGACTGCTTTTGGTGACCGAGCGCTTTCGTTTTTGAAGGATAAGGTGCGGTTTGGCGGGGTCGGGCCGGGTGCGTTACCTGCAGGGCAGGTCAGTGTGCTGTGCCATGCGGTTTTTGATAGCGTGGCCGAGGTGCTGCGGTTTGGGAAATCGCCGGGGCTGGGTGCGTTGACCGCGCGGGCCGATGATTTGCAACTGGCGCTTTTGGCGCAGGCCTTGCGCGATTTTGAAAAAGAAACGACGGCAGATCAGGCGATGCGCGTCAGCTATTTGGCCGCCCAAGCGGCACTGGCGGCATAGATGCGGAGGGCTGTGATCTTAGTCTGCAAGCGCTGGTTGCCACGCCAGATTCAGTTGACTAACGTCACGCATATGGCGTGCAAGCATTGGTTGATATTTTTGTTTCTTCTTATGGGGTTTGCCCCACCTGTGACGGCCCAGCACGCAGCCTTGAGTGAGGCGGAGGTCAGTGCTTCGGGTGAGGCCTATCTAAGTGCCATTCGGTTGCGCGGTGTGGACAGCCGTGTGGTTTATTATGATCCCACCCGACCGGCCCCGCCGTTGGAAACCACACAAGCCTTGCAGTCCGAACGCGAAGAAGACGCCGACGGTCCCGCCGGGCGTCTGACGTTTGAGGGTCTGCGTGTTTCTACCCTCGTGATCGCAAGCTTTATCCTGTTTGGCATCGTCTATCTGTTTGTGGTCTTCGGGGGCCGCTTGCCGGTGTCTTTCCTGCGCAATCCCGGTGATGGCGGCAAGGCAGGACACCGTCAGAGAGCGGCAAGCAAACCCGGTGATGCGCAGCCCCTGGCCATTGATGCCGTCTTGCGCATGGCCGACCGGCGTGCCGCACTGGTGGCACTGTGCAAAACCCTGCTGGCGCGCGCTGTCTCGGCTCAGGGTGTTTTGTTGCAGGATAGCTGGACCGACCGCGATGCGCTGCGCAGTGTGCCACGCAGCTTTGCGCAGCGTGATGCGTTGCAGGCGCTGGTGTTTGCAAGTGAACGTGTCCAGTTCGGCGGTCGTGACGTGACCGAGGATGAATTTCGCGGCCATCTGGACCGCCTGCGCCCGATGCTGACGCAATGACGCAGGTGGATCAAAACACCCCGGACGCACCAAAGATCGGGGCGGATAAGCTGATCCTTGGGTTGCTGGCCGTGCTGATTGTCGGCGCGCTGTTTTATGTGATGTCGCAGCGCCAACAGGCATTGCGCAGCTCACCCGCCGGATTGAATGGCTTACAGGTCTGGATGTCGTCGCAAGACGCGGATGTGCAAAGCTTTGTGGGGGGGTGGTCGCTGAATACAGATGACATCGGTTTGCTGATCCTTCCGCTTTATGACACCGACCTGACGGCGGATCGCGCGCTGCCAGAGACGCAAGAAGAGTTGATTATCCAGCAGGACGAATACGATCTTTTCCTTGATGTGGTGCAGGATAAGGCAAGTGAGGTTCCGACGATGCTGGTCCTGCCCAAGTGGCGCACCGGGATGCGGCTGACAGGTTTGGTGCACCCATTGTTGTTGGTCGAACGTGAGCGGTTGACGCAAACCCTGGATGATGTGCTGGACGTTGATCAGCTGGCGTTTTCCTATGGGCGTGAACCTTTCGTGTCCTTTTCAAACCGGCAAACTGCGGGCCCGCATGAGGCCGTGATCTATGCCGCACAGACCTTTGCGGCCAAGGGCTGTCGGCCCATTCTGGGCAGTGCTGATGCGATGATCCTGGCGGAATGTCCGCTGGCATGGACTGATTTGCAGGAAACGGTGCTGGTGCTGTCTGACCCTGATCTGATCAACAATCATGGGCTTGTTCTGGGCGGCAACGCCTTTTTGGTCCGTGATCTATTGACCGCGCTTGCCGCTGATAAGTCGATCGTCATCGACTATAGCCGCGATAACTGGCTGACCCGCATCGAAGATCAGGTGCAGCGCGACCGCACATGGGCCGACCTGATGCGGTTCTTTGAGCCGCCCTTTGCGTTGATGTGGATCGGCTTTGCGATTGCGACGTTCCTGACGCTGTGGCGCGCGGCGCTGCGGTTTGGCCCGCAGCGTCCCGAACCTGACGGCGTTGGGGCCAGCAAGATGATGGCCATCGGTGCGCGCGCCCGTTTGATGCGCCTGTCAAACCGTGATGGTGCGCTGGTATCGGACTATAGCAAGGCCCGGTTGGCTGCCACGGCAACGGCCCTTTTTGGTGCCGCCCACGCCCGCGCGCTATCAAACCCGCAGGCGTTTCTGGCCTATACCCAACGCCGTCATCCCAAACACGCCAAGGCCTTGGCTGAAATACTGAACCTGATGTGGTCAATGCCCGATAGCGCAACACCTGCGCAGGCCATGGCCGCCGTCGCTGACCTGGACAGAATACTGGAGCAAATCACGCATGACACTTGAAGAACTGACCGCACTTGCGGATCAACTGCGCGCCGAGATCGGCAAAAAGGTCCTGGGGCAGGAAGAGGTCGTTGATATGCTGATCACCGCCCTTTTTGCGCGGGGGCATGTGTTGCTGGAAGGGCCGCCCGGAACCGCCAAGACCTTGCTGGCGCGCAGCTTTGCCGCGGCCATGTCGCTGGACTTTGGCCGCATCCAGTTTACCCCTGATTTGATGCCGGGGGATGTGCTGGGCACCTCGATCTTTAACTTTCAGACCAATGATTTCATTCTGACCAAGGGTCCTGTCTTTAGCGAGGTTCTGCTGGCGGATGAGATCAACCGCGCCCCGCCCAAGACCCAGGCCGCCCTGTTGCAGGCGATGAACGAACAGGTGGTGTCGATTGACGGGGCGGATCATTCGCTGGGCAATAACTTTATCGTTGTCGCCACCCAGAACCCGATTGAACAGCAAGGCACTTATCCTTTGCCCGAGGCGCAGTTGGACCGCTTTTTGTTCAAGGTCATGGTTGATTTCCCGGATGAGGCCGCCGAAATGGCAATCCTGCAACAACATGCTGCCAAACCGGTGAACGCCTCTGGTGAAACCGATGGTATCACGCCGGTTCTGACCGCTGAAACCCTGGCCGCCAGCCGTGCAGTGATTGACGGGATCATTCTGGATGACAACATTCTGGCCTACATATTGCGCCTTGTCCGGGCGACGCGTGAGACTGCTGATATCGCTTTTGGTGCCTCAACCCGTGCGGCTGATGCGCTGGCTTTGGCCACGCGGGTGACGGCCGCGTTGAATGGGCGTGACTTTGCGATCCCGGATGATGTCAAACGGCTGTTTGCGCCAGCGCTGCGGCACCGTGTGGTGCTGGGCCCCGCAGCCGAGATTGAGGGGCAGTCGTCGGATATGGTGCTTGAAAACATCCTCAACCAGATCGAGGCCCCGCGCTGATACGCCCATCGCGCAGATTTTTGGCGGCTGCGGTGGCGGCGCTAACCTTTACCGTGCTGGTATCGGTCATTGGCGGCGCGTTACAGGACGTGGCCCTGTTGCCGTGGGTTGCGCTGGCGCTGATGTCTGTTGCTGATCTGGTCCTGTCACCGCGCCGGGTGGGGCCTTTGCGCAGTGAACTGCCGCCTGAGGTTTTCGTGGGTGAGAGTTTTACCCTGCGCCTGATGGATGACCCCAAGGGTGTCGCCCAACAGATGCGGTTTGATTGGCCCGAGGGGCTGAGTGGCCCTGCCGAGGTTGATCTTGATCCAATGCAGGACCGCGCCGATATCACTGTGCGTGCCAAACGGCGCGGCGTTTGGACCTTACCCTATGTGTGGTTCATTTGGCCGTCCCGGCTGCGCTTGTTTGAATTTGTGCCCAAGCGTGCCCTTGGTGCTGAAATCCGCGTGGTGCCGAATATCCGCGCGATCCAATCGGGGGCTTTGACTACAACGGTGGTCAGTACGCTTTTCGGGATGAAGGAAAACCGTGCCATCGGCGACGGGTCCGAGTTTCATCAGCTACGGGACTTTGTGCAGGGGATGGATGTGAAATCTATCGACTGGAAACGATCCGCGCGCAAACGGTCGCTGGTCGCCAAGGAACTGCGGGCCGAGCGTAACCACCATGTGATCCTTGCCATCGACAACGGGTTTTTGATGCGCGAGGAAATCGGCGGATTGCCCAAGATCGACCATGCCGTTACCGCCGCCCTTGCCGTGGCATGGGCCGCGTCCATTGGTGGTGATCTGGTGGGCCATTATGCCTATGACGTGCGGCCCCGGTCATTCGCCAAGCCGGAACCGGGGCGTGCCGCTTTTGTCCGCCTGCGCAGCTGGGCGGCAGAGCTTGACTATGTCAGCCGCGAAACGAACCACACGCTTGCCCTGACCGAATTGAACGCCCGCACGCCCAAGCGCAGTCTGATCGTGATCTTTACAGACTTTGTCGACACGACCTCGGCTGAGTTGATGATCGAAAACATCGGTATCCTGTCCAAGCGGCATCTGATCATCTTTGTCGCCATTCGTGACCCCGATATTGAAGGGATCGTGGATCAACCCCCTGATGATCTGTCAGGTGTTGCGACCCTTGTGGCCGCGAACCAGTCTATTGCGGAACGGCGGCTGGTGCTGGAACGGCTGAACCGTCTTGGTGTGACGGTGATTGATGCCAAGCCCGCGCAGGTCACGGGGCGGTTGATCTCGGCCTATCTGGACATCAAAGACCGGGAGCTGATCTGATGGTTGATAATGCCACATTGATCAGGTCGGCGCGGTTCCGTCAGGAACGCGAAGCCGATTGGCTGCGTCTGGAAGGGCTTGTCATGAAAGCCGAAAAATCCGGCGCGCAGACCCTGCAATTTGACGAGGCCCGCGATCTGGCATCGCTGTACCGGCAGGCGACGACGTCGCTGGCAATCGCGCGCGAAATCTCGCTTGATAAGGCGTTGCTGGCCTATCTGGAGGCTTTGGCGGCGCGCGCCTATCTAAGCGTTTATGCCCCGCAAGAGCGGCTTGGCGGTGTCTTTGGCCGGTTCTTTGCCACCAGTGCACCGCAGGCGATGCGTCGCTCTGCGCTTTATATCGCGCTGGGTTTCTTGTGCATGGGTTTGGGCGCCTTGGTGGGCTATCTGCTTTATATGGAAAGCGCTGACTGGTATTACGTCTTTATGCCGCCCGGGCTGGCCGATGGGCGCGGGCCAGAGGCGTCAACCGCATCGCTGCTGGCCGTCATCTACGACACCGACCCGCAGGCGGCGGGCCTTGGGGCCTTTGCCACTTTCCTGTTTTCGCACAACACGCGGATCGCGATTTTTGTCTTTGGGTTGGGTGTTTTTGCCTGCCTGCCTGCCATTTTGCTGACGTTTTACAATGGGCTGATCTTTGGATCGTTCTATGCGCTGCATGTGGATCGCGGGATTGGCTGGGATTTGGGGGGATGGCTGTCGGTGCATGGCGTGACCGAGCTGTCGGCGATCTGCATCGCGTGCGGGGGTGGTCTGCAACTGGGTGCTGCGGTCCTGTTCCCTGGACAGTACAGCCGCAAAGAGGCGTTGCGGCTGGCGGGCAAGGATGCCGTGAAGCTGGCACTGGTTGCCGCACTCATGCTGCTGGTGGCGGCACTGCTGGAAGGCTTTGCGCGCCAGTTGGTGCAGGACCGCACGACCCGCTATGTGATTGGCTGGGGTGTGGGGCTGTTGTGGCTGGCGTGGTTTACACTTGGCGGGCGGCGCAAGACATGAGTATCGCCATGACCCGCGCCCAAAAGCGTGCCGCACGCGCGCAATCCGCCGCGCAGATCATTCCGCCTGAGGGCGTGCCACTGACTTTGCCGATTGCAGGGGTTGGTGTGCGGATCGCGGCGCAATTCACGGATATCTTCATTACCGGTGCTTTTGCGCTCTCAATCCTGATCCTGTTGGGAATGTTGGGTTTGACCGGCGTTTCGGCGTTGGGTGGGTTGGCGGCGCTTTTGTTCTTTGTGATCCGCATCCCATATTACGTTCTGTCCGAATTGGCGTGGAACGGGCAAACCATCGGCAAGCGGATGCTGAAAATCAAGGTCGTGTCGCATACCGGCGGGCCTTTGACGACGCATGCGCTGGTCCTGCGCAATATCATGAAAGAGGCCGAGGTGTTTTTGCCCGGCACCTTGGTTTTGACCCTCGACCAAAACACGCAGATCGCATCTTGGATCAGCTTTTTGTGGATCATGATGGCCTTGGCGATCCCGTTTTTGAATCCGCATCGCATGCGCCTTGGTGATATGCTGGCCGGGACGCATGTGGTGCATCTGCCGCAGCCGATCCTGCTGGCCGATCTTGCACGCGCCAAGCCCGACCCGGCAGTATCGGATCAAAAGGGGTTCGTGTTCCTGTCGCATCAGCTGGACCACTATGGCCGGTTCGAATTGCAAACGCTGGAAAGCTTTCTGCGCGCCCAGCAACAACCCGGCAATAGTGCCAGCCACAAGCAGCGGCGCGAGACGCTGGCGGCCATTGTCGAACGGATCCGCAAAAAGATTGGCTTTGCTCAGGCGGTGCCGCCTGCCGACCACCTTGCGTTTTTGCAAGCGTTCTACAACGCGCAGCGCGGGCATCTGGAGCAACGCCAGTTATTCGGAGACCGACGCCACGACAAGCACTACAGCACAAAGGACACACCGGGCGAATGACCGCGCGTGATCCGAAAAAGGACTTGAAACCTCTTTATTGGAGTGTTGGACTTTGGTCTGTCGGGGGCGACAACGCGATCAAGGTATGAATTCATAAGGATACCATTATGACAGACACATTTAACCCGGCCCAGAAAGCACCCCTTGGTGTCGGTGCAATCATCTCAAGCAGCTTTTCCATCATGTTTGGGAACTTCGGCAAGGTCTTCCTGCTGGGTTTCATAGGTGCTTTTGTTGGCTTTATCGTCAATTTTGCCTTCCTCGGTTTCGGTATGGCCACCGGTGTCGGCGATCCCGTGGTTGATCCCAATACGATATTGATCGGGTCGATCTTTTCGATGGTGATCAACCTTGCGATTTACGGATTGGTGACCGCGTTGCTTATTCAGCTGGCCTATGATGCCAAGCTTGGGCGCAGCAACAGCTTTGGCACCTACTTCAAAACAGCACTGCCCGCTATTTTCCCGATCATCGTTTTGACGATTGTGATCACGATCCTGTCCGGCATTGGCGCCATTGCCCTGCTGATCGGGGCGCTTTGGGTTTATGCGGTGTTTTATGTGATGGCACCGGTGGCCGTCATTGAACGCGGCGGCTTTGGATCGCTTGGCCGCAGTGCCGCACTGACCAAGGAATACCGCTGGCCGATTGTCGGACTGTTCATCGTTGTCATGCTGCTGTCCGGCGTTCTGCAGTTTATCGCGACTTTCGCCATTGGCGCGTTGGGTGTGGCGGCCGGTGGCACTGGCGGGCAGTTGATCGCAGGCATTGGTCTGGCGATGATTTCGGGGCTGGCCTATGCCTTTGGTGGTATCGCAATCGCCTTGGTCTATGCGCGCCTGCGCGAGATCAAAGAAGGCGTTGACGTCGATCAGATCGCCTCAGTGTTTGAGTAACTGGCACTAGCACAGATACTAATGAAGGCACCGACAGCATGCAGCGTTGTCGGTGCCTTTTTGTATTTGCCAACCTGATCTTGTCGGTCATCAAAAACAGCGCATAATGCGCAGCATGCAGGCTGGCCCCAAATATCGCACACCCAAGGATGACGCTGTTGAGGCGGATATCTTCGATCATGATCCGGTAGACGAGGACGACCTGTGGTTCTTGCCCGGTCCCGATCATGCCACGCTGGATGCGCCACATGATCTGCCATTGCCGCAGGCCGACCAGACGCCCTTGGTGGATGTTGCCGCCTGGGTGGCGGCAGAGGCGGCTTTGGCCCGCCCGCTTGCCGATCTTGCTTTGCAGGTGGGGGCTCTGACGGCGCGATTGGCCGCTGGACCTGCGGGATGGCGGCAGCGATTGGCCCTGCGCGAGGCGGCTGATCTAAGCTGGCTTGCCGGGGACCGGGTCCCGATGGAGCGTTTGGCGTTGTGGCTGACCTTACGATTGGCGGGCGACAATGAGGATGCGCAAGCGCTGGCTCGCGCGGGCTGGGCTGTGCGCCGCCTGCAAGGGGGGGCCGGGCCTGCGGATGATCTGGCGGCGTTTCTGGGGCGGCAATCAGAAGAGGGCCAGGTGCAGCTCGACCACCAGATTGCCGACTGGACAGAGGTGATGGGACAAGCGCAGCAGTTGCACCCGCTCAGCCGGGCGGCCCTTGGGTTTCACATCTGGCCGGTTGTGGGCCTGTCCGCAGGGCACGCGATGGGCGGGGCGGCTCCGTTGCCATTGATGGAGGCCGCAGTGGTCGCCGCGCGCTATAGTTTACAAACCGGCGATGGGTTATTTGTGCCTTTGGCCTTGGGCGGAGCAGGGGGGCTGCGCGCGGGCGGCACGCCGCAGGACCGTTTGCAACGCTGGATTTCCGGGGCCGATCACGCAACACGGGCCGGGGTGCGGATGCTTGACGCGGTCAGCGCATGGGAAGCGCAGGCCAATGAGGTCTGCGCCGGACTATCAGGGCGCACACCGCCACAACTGCTCCGGCTTTTGTGCGACTGGCCACTGGTCAGCGCACCGATGGCCGAGGCGGAAACCAGCGCCAGCCGGGCGGCGGTGCAACGCAACCTGAACTGGATGACCAAAGCAGGCATTATCCGCGAGGTTACAGGGCAAGGGCGATACAGGTTCTGGACGGCAGCGGTGTGACGTGAGTGCAGCGGGTCTTGATGCAGTTTGCGTCTTCGAAACAGCCATCCATCAGTGCTGGATGAATGTCTGCTTGCCCATTTTTGGATCGTCCCGGATCAGGAACACCAGTACACCCGCAAATACCGCAAGCCACACCGAAGACCACCACACCCAGTGATATTGCGCATAGATATCATAGAGCAGGCCGCCAAAATAAGCGCCGAGAGCTGCACCAATCTGATGTCCTGCAGAGATTAAGCCAAACGCCAGCCCCATGACCCCTTTGCCGATATGTGTGGCCACAAGGCTCGCGGTGACTGGAACAGTCGAATAGTCCACCAAGCCAAAGAGGATGGAGAAGAAGATCAAGACTTCAAAACTGGTTCCTACGTTGATTAAGATGATGAAAGTCACTCCGCGGATCAGGTAGATTATGCCAAGCAAAAGAGGCCTGTTCATGCGGTCCGTCAGCCATCCGGCCAGGATCATGCCGAAAAGATTGACGGCAGACAAAAGCCCATAGGCGGTGGCAGATGGCACTGGCCCAAAGCCACAGAATGAAGCGTAAGGAAGAAAGTGCGTCTCAATCACGCCGGATGTGGTGTAGCCGCAGATGAAGTAGCTCCAGAACAATATCTGAAACGCGGGCAGTTTCAGAATGCGGCTGAGGTCTTGCCAGACGTTGGATTGCGCGAAAGCCGGTTCAGCACTGTCAGACGTTGATTTGGCGTGATTGGGAAACCACCGATAGACGCAGAACATGACAACAAGTGTTCCGGCACCAAGAGCCAAAAAAGCCATGCGCCAGTCATAAACGCTGATCAGCAGTGCCAGCAGGGGCACAAAGATGAATTGACCACCGGTTGAGCCGGATGTCGCAATACCTGTCGCCAGCCCTTTGTTTTCGGTGACTTCCTGTTCAACAGCGGTCGAGACGACATGCGTTGCAACCAGACCAAATCCGACCGCTGCGATCCCGCTGAAGGCGAGAAAGAACGCGAGCGGACTGGTGGTTGCGGCGACAAGAAAACACCCGGCCGCGAGGGCCGAAAGGCCGATCAACAAGATCGCCCGCGCGCCCTGTTTATCGACAAGCCGGCCACCAAATGGCGCGATCGCCGCCATAACCAACAAAGCCAAAGCCGCGGCACCTGATGTAAAACTGCGCGACCACCCCAACTCTTGCTCAAGGACGGGCATGACCAACCCAAGCGCTGCGCGGGCCGAGAACGTGAGCGCCAGAGCGACAAACGAGAGCCCGATAATGAGGACAGATCGGTGATTTTGGGATAGGTTTGCCACTGCTGTGCCTTCTGGTTGCTTGTGCGATTGTGTTTACACAGTCGCCAGCTTGGCCTAAATGACAGTATGCAATCAAAAACAGCCAAAGTAGATCTATCACAAGACCACGACGTCAAACGTGTGGTCTTTGTCATTTACCCCGGCGTGACACTGTTGGATGTCACCGGACCATTGCAGGCGTTTTCCAGCGCGAACACGACAGAGGTTGTGAACGGCAGCCGCATCTATGACGTCGTGATCGCGTCGCCACAGGGCGGACCGGTGATGACGGATTGTTTGGTCGAACTGGGCAGCATGTCGCTTGAGCAGGCATCGGCCTGCTCTATTGATACGTTGATCGTTGCAGGGGGTCAGGGTGTGTTCGATGCTGTTGAACAACAAGACCTCGTTGAATGGATACGGACTGAAAGTGCGCACAGCAGACGGGTGGCATCGACATGTATGGGGTCTTTTCTGACTGCTCAAGCTGGGCTGTTAAAGGGCCAAAGCGTCACGACGCACTGGCGTCAGGTGGATGAACTGCAAAGGCGGTTCCCAGACGTCGAAGTGAAACGTGACCCCCTTTTCGTGCGCAACGGGAACATGTGGTCATCAGCTGGCGTAACCGCTGGCATCGACCTCGCCCTTGCAATGATCGAAGAAGACTTGGGCCACGATGCTGCAATGCAGGTGGCGCAAGCGCTGGTTGTCTTTTTCAAGCGCCCCGGTGGGCAATCTCAGTTCAGCGACATTCTGAATATCCAAGCCGCTGAAACCGACGGGTTGTTTGCCGATCTCCATGCCTGGATCGCGGGCCATCTGCAAAGTGATCTGAGTGTTGCGAAGCTGGCCGAACGCTTGGCAATGAGCCCCCGCAGTTTTTCACGAAAGTACAAGGAAAAGACCGGCCTGACGCCTGCCAAAACGGTTGAAATGATGCGGGTGGATGCCGCTAAACGCGCGCTTGTTCGCAGCGATCTTTCGCTTTCCAAGATTGCCTTCAATGCCGGGTTTTCTGATGAACAACGTTTGAGACGGGCATTTCAACGGCATGTTGGTGCATCCCCAATGGCGTATCGCGAAACATTCGGTGAGTAGTGGACGTGATCTGCAAATGCCGGATAGCGCCACAAGGGTAATCCGCAGCGCGGACACGTCGGGTCAGACCCCAGCCACAGCGCAGAACCTCAGGAAACTCGCAAAACGCGTTGCGCATCCAGAACCAACAGGCTGACAGGAACAGCCCAACGGCAGCGCCAACGCCGACTTCTTCAACAGTATGCAGGACTTTGCGGACATTTGCGAAGGGTGCGCCCATGATCGCTCTTAGGAACCGCTGCTATTCACAACGAGAAACCAACGACGCTGCCGGTCTGCCGCCTGGGTCAGGACTGGAAATGCCTGATCATTGCGGCAACACCGTCGCGGTAGGAAGTGGGCACGAAGTCGGGAAATCGCCGCCGGAACTTGCCGTCTGACATGATGTAGTCGCTCTTGTATTGGTAGTTCATTTCATGAACCTCGCGGATCAGCGGCTTGAACACAGACAGACCGCGCAGGATCAAATCGGGAACATGTATCACCTTGTGGGAGGTTCCGAGCTGTTCGTTAAAAAGCGCGGCCATGTCTGACACGCGAACGGCTTGCCCGACAGGTAGATGAAATTCTTCGCCGTAAGCGGCATCGTCCAGCGCGAGTGTCACCAGTGCGCAGCCGATGTCTTTGGTATAGGCATATGTGTGCTGCGGGCCTTCGGGCATAGCAACTTGTGGCGGCTTGTCTCGCAGCATATTTTCAAGAAAGCTGATGTAGAAGGGCGAATTCACCGCGCCCGGGCCGTAGAAATCCGCCGCGCGTCCGACTGTCGCCCGCACGCGACCGGCACGATGCGCCTCCATCAGGATCTCGACCGCGGCCTTGCGCGCCGCGCCTTTTCGCGAAGGCGGTTGGCGCGACGTGGTCTCATCAAAGGGCACCGGGAGTGGTGCGGGCCCGTAGAGATAGATGTTGTCGAGATAAACAATCCTGGTCCCTGTTTTCTCACAAGCTGTGATCAAAGCCCGAGAAATTGCCGGAAAACCGGTCGTCCAGAGATCGGAATTGTAGGGCAGGCCGACGCAGTGATACACGACGTCCGCGTCGCTCAAGACACGCGTCAGGGCATTGGCATCCATCGCATCGGCATCGGCACGGGTCAGCGCTTTTCCATCAAGGCCGTTCGCCGCAATGGCCTCAGTGGTCGCACGACCGATGGCCCCATCGGCTCCGAGCACTGCGTGATATCCCATCCCCAGGTTTCCTTCCTGCCAGTGACGCTGTTTATCATCGAAAGGCGCCACGGAATAGTCGAAAGGCAATCGAAAGTGGTCGAGAAACAGTAGCATGTTGGGAAAGAAACCAGACACTCGTCCAAAGCGCAGCATTCGACGAAAACGACCGAACCTGCCGTTCGCTGCGGTTGCAAACGTCTTTTGGTTCAGTTTTGCACGCCGATGTCCGCAGTGCGGGACAGAGTGTGAATTCGCTCCGGTTACGCGAACGGCCGCATTAAGGTGAATTAAAACTCAAACAGCAGAGTGCCCGATGCGTTGCACCGGGCACTTCTTTCTCGAGTCACTTCAAGATTACTTGATAGCGAGGATGTCGAAATTGTGGACGTTTGCCACCACACCGTCATCCCATCCGCCCAAGACCAATTCTGAAGCCTTTTCATTCAGTAGTCCGGCGACTTGTCCGGCAAAGTGCGCTTCGCGGCCTGAGTTGTCGGCAAAGATGTCGAAGATGGCGAAGTTGTTCTCGTCAATCTGCAGCGCAGCCCAGAACAGTGTCTTAGGTTCGGTGTCTGCGACGATGGGGCCGGCTGCGGTCAGCAAGGCTGCCAATTCGGGGCCTTTGCCTGGTGCCGCTTCGAGCTTGATGTAAGTAGCGGTCGTTGCCGTGTAGAGATCAATCGGCTCTTTCACAGACAGGACATCGGAATTGTTGATATTCGCGACCACACCGTCGTCCCATCCCCCGGCGACCAGCGCGTCAGCGTTTTGGTTCAAAGCCGCGGCAACAGCTCCTGAAAAGTGAGCATTGCGTGCGTCCTCATCGGCGAAGATGTCAAAGATAGCGAGTGTATCGTCAGCTTGAAGTGCAAACCAAAGCACAGTGCCTGGCTCTGTTTCCTTCACAATCGGGGCCGCTCCGGTCAGAAATTCGGCGAATGCTTCGGTCTGGCCTTCAGCGGCGGGCATGGCGATGTAGCTGGCAGTGTGATTTTCCATTGGGTTGTCCTGTGCAGTTGCAGAAGTTGTGATCAAAGCCATTGCGGCGAGTGTCTGAAGGATTTGCGTTTTCATGGTCGTCTCCTGATTTGAAGTTCATCGTGTTTGGTTTCGATGCATTCTTTTCCCATGCCGGATGCCTCGGACTCCAATTCCGAATTTCTATTCTTTGATAGACATGGACTATCGAAGTTGTTTTGATGGACTAAATTGAAAGGTGACGGGAAACGCAGCGATGGAAATGAACCAGATCAGGTATTTTCTCGCTGTCTGCGAGCACCGAAACTTTACCCATGCCGCCAGTGCCTCCAATGTCTCCCAACCTTCCTTGACGACTGCGATCAAAAAACTTGAAGACGAGCTTGGAGGTGACCTCTTTGTAAGGGACCGAGCGGGATGCAGGCTTACGGCCCTCGGAAAACTCATGCAACCAAGGCTGCAGAAGGTTCATGATGAGACGCGACAGGCCAAGGCAGAGGCGGTCCGTCATGTGCGTTTGGAGCGGATTCCAATCTCTGTCGGTGTTGGCGAAACGATTGGACACAACAGAATTTCGGCAGCTATGGAGCGTATTCGTACGCGATTGCCGCAAGCCGAAATTGAATTGATCGTGGCATCATCTTCCGCGCTTCTTACCGGATTGCGAGATGGTGAATTTGACGTCGTCGTCACGGCAGAGAAGGTCAATGAAGACCTCTATCGCATAGATCAGCTCTATGAAGAGGACTACAAGGTAGTGGTGTCAAAGTCGCACCCGTTGTCTGAACGAGATGCCATTTCTCTTTCTACCCTTGCTGAAACTGACATGCTTGACCGACCAAATTGCGAAATGCGGGATGCTTTGCATGAGACATGTGCGGATCATGGTCACGAACTCTACGCGGCCTATCGGTCAAATCGCGTGGATTGGTTAGTTGAACTTGCGAGGCAAGGGTCAGGTGCGGTGATCTTGCCGACAACGGCAATTCCCGCAGTCATGGGTCTAGTGTCGATACCGATCGATGGCCTTGAAATATCACGAACTGTTTCTGCTCTTCGTTATCGGCACCAAACGACGAGGCCGGAGACAAATGATCTGATCCGCGAGATTGCGCGCGCGCAGGCGTAATAAAGTCGATAACCGACATTCGTGCGCTCCGCAGCATGCGGGTCTTTGGGCTTATTTCGTTGAAAAACTCTTTGTTGATCGCAGCCTAAGTTGCTGATTCAATTCTTCCTAGATGGAGGGATTGGCGATGATGGGACCGAAGCAGGAAGCGCAAGCTGCGCTGTTCTACGAGTTCTCGCTAGAAGGCCA
>NZ_JALKAH010000005.1 GCF_023015625.1 Yoonia sp. F2084L | reverse complement strand
ATTGGTTCAACAACCGGCGCTTGCTGGAACCCATCGGGAATATCCCGCCTGCAGAAGCCGAGGCAAACTTCTACGCGGCTCTGGAAAGATCAGACATGGCCGCGTAACTAAGACAAATCAGCCTCCGGCAAACCCGGCGCGGTTCAAGGTAACAATTTCATTGGGTGCGCCGAAATGCGCACCTAAATTCTTAGAGATCTCGCTGTGAAGGGTGGAGTAGTATTGGGGTCAATTCCGGTAGGGGGCAGGATAGTATCTTAAGCAGCCATTGGCTGTGCACGCGGCGAAATCTTACTGCGAGCCCACACTCCCGTTTTTCTGTAGCGCAGCGAATGTCAGCTACGCAGAAATTTGAACTTCAAGCAAGATAATCGATGATCGGACAGTCAGGCATGTGGTCACCACGGCAAGATGTCACCAGATGCGCCAACTCATCATTTAGGAACTGAAGCATCGGCGCGATCAGTGTGTTCAAGGCGGTCTACATCGACATCCGGGAATTCAAATGCGCCTGTGTCGGCGGCGACAGCAAAGTCCCATTGGGGTTCGTGTCTCTTACCGAAAACCTGATGATGGTCGGCATGGCGATCTGGATGCTCTCAAAGCTGTGAAAACAAATCGTTTGACCCTCCACCAACAGGAAGGATTATCGGTGTTAGAAAGAAGTAAGGGTCAGTGCAGTTTATGAAATCGACTATCGCAATTGCCGCTATTCTGGTTGCGGGTGGCGTGGGCTACGCGATGTGGCCCGCACCACCACAGACAACCACGACTGACACCGCTATCAATACGGAGAACGGGGTCCTCGCCAATGTGCTATTGCCCGAAACGTTGTCGCAGAATGCCCAGATCGGGCAACTTGCATTTGAAGCCAAATGCGCGGCTTGCCACGGACTGAATGCGGCGGGCCAAGATGGTGTCGCACCGCCACTGGTCCACGTCATTTATGAACCGAGCCACCACGGTGACGAAGCGTTTCAACGGGCTGCTGCTATGGGCGTTCGGGGACATCACTGGCCGTTTGGTGATATGCCTCCCGTTGAGGGCATAACACGGGGCGATGTCACGATGATCATCGCCTACATTCGGGAACTGCAACGTGCCAACGGGATCAACTGATCCCCAACAACAATACTGGAAACAACAATGAAGACTTTTCTACTCGCAGGCATGATAGGAATTTGGGCAACAGGTGCGATGGCACACTCACCCCTAGACGCAACGACACCAGCCAATGAGGCGACAGTAGCTGAGATGCCGACCGAAGTTTTGATGGACTTCAAAGGTGACATTCGTCTGACGCGGGTCTCTATCACACATGCCGACACGCACAGCATGGACATGGACCTCGGCGAACAAACAGCATTCACGCAGGAGTTTGCATTGCCGATGCACGACATGGGTGCAGGTGTCTACGTGGTTGAATGGCGCGGACTTGGGGATGATGGCCATGCTCTGAACGGTACTTTTAGCTTCACCGTTGAATAACGATGCCTGATGCATTCGGTCTTGCTGCAATCATCACGAAATTTGCGCTTTATCTTGGTGTGATGTCTGCGGCTGGCACGGTCATGGCCACATGCATGTTTCGGCTGGATCGCACTCGTGGTTTGGCCGTGGCATTCGCAGTTTTGGGGTTGATGGCAACGATCCTCGCCTTTTCACTGCGCGGTGCCAATCTGACGGGCGATGTCAGCGGCATGACCGATCCTGAGATGCTGGGCCTGTTGTGGACCACACCTGTAGGCACGGCTTTGCTGTTACGTTTGGTGGGACTTGGACAGTTGATCGGTGGCCTGTTCATAGGCCGTGTTGGGATTTGGGTCTCGGTGGTGGGTGGTGTCATCGCGGTTTGGTCATTTGATCACGTCGGACATGTCTCTGGCCGTGAGACCACTCTGCTCGACATTGCTTTGGTGTTGCATTTGCTGGCCGTTGCCCTCTGGATCGGGGTTCTCATGCCATTGAAACGACTGGCATCATCGTCAGCCACCTATGCGTCGGCTGCGGAGATGGGGCATCGGTTTGGCGTTGTCGCTTCGGTCACTGTCCCTGTGTTGATCATCGCTGGTGGCTACATGGCTTATGAACTGGTGGGCTCGTTCTCTGCGCTCATTGGCACAAGATACGGGCAGGCATTGATCGTCAAAGTGCTGCTGGTTGGTTTGCTTTTGGGTCTGGCCGCTGCCAACAAACTTCGGTTCATACCTGCGCTACGTGCTGGCGATCCAGCCGCCGCAGGCCACCTCTCCAAATCCATATCAGTCGAATGGTTGGTCATCCTTGCCGTTCTGGGTACGACTGCTGTTTTGACAACAAATCTGACTTTACCGACATGAGGCACCACATGGACAAACGACACGTCTGGGCTGTCATCTCAGCCGCGCTGTTTGCGGGATGCGCACATGGGTAAATGTAGCATGAGGTGGTTCATCCCAATCCTGCTGTCGTTGGCCTCCACAGCCGCTGCTGATCACAACTGGGAACACCGCGACATCGTTGCGGGTCAAAGCCTGTATGCGGACAACTGCGCTTCGTGCCATGGAGCAAAACTTGAGGGACAGCCGAACTGGCAATCCCCTAATGCTGATGGTGTGCTACCAGCCCCGCCTCATGACGGGACGGGCCATACATGGCACCACTACGACGAACTGCTGTTCGAATATACTAGGCTCGGTGGCGCTGCTGCTTTGGAGGTCAGGGGAGTAACGGGGTTCAACAGCGGGATGCCAGCATTTAACGAAACACTCACCGATGAGGAGATTTGGGATATCCTCGCTTACATCAGGTCAACTTGGTCTGAGCGGGAACGCGAAGTCCAAGCAAGTAGGAACCCACCGCACTGAGCGCACAACTACACGATGAACATGTTGTCACCTTGGCAGCGCATATTTCCCACGACCAACGCGGACCATAAACTCATCATCACACAGCCCCCGAAGTGCGCGATAACAGGCTTCATGGCTTAGATTGATGCGGGTTGCCAATTCGGTCACAGTTGAATCGAGATAACCCGCTTGAACCGCAGCTAAGATGCGTTCCTTGGCTGATGGAATTGCCAGCAACTCGATATGTGCGCGGTACTGTTGGACCTGAACGGCAAGTAACCTTGTGAAGCCCTCAGAGAACGTTGGATTGGATTGCATCGTTGCAACGATATCTGCCTTTGCGATCTTGATGACGCTCCCAGCCTCGCTGCAAATCGCATCGCAGTGGTAGGTCGCTGAGAAGACTGATGCCTCGGCAAACAGCCCGCCTGACACTGCCCTGTGTAGGGTCAAGGTGTCACCATCCAGCCCAGTGCGTTGCAGCGTCACGCATCCAGAGTCGACACGGTAAAGCCCTGATGTCGTCTGGTCCTGGCGGAACAGTACGTCACCCTTTTGCATGTCTATTGTGCGACAAGCAGTAGCGGATAGATGGGAAAAAGGATCAAGAGGCATATGATCCAAATCATAAAGGATCAGAGCGAAGTTGGATAGGTTAATCAAGAAATAGGAGTGTTCAATGAAACTAGGTCTTTTATCCGCAGCGATGATGTTCGTCGCAACCAATGCGATGGCCCAACATATGCATACGTTGGGGTCACCAAGCGAAACGGGGCAATCCCAGTTCGCAGTGATTGCCGAGATCGTAACGCTGTTGCGTGACGATCCCGAAACGGATTGGGCGCAGGTCGATATCAAAGCCTTGCGTGATCACCTTGTGGATATGGACAACGTGACAACAAGGGCGTCGGTTGAGCGGACGGTCGATGAGACGAGTGTGACGTTCATGGTCACGGGCGATGATGTAGTTGGAGCTTCAATCAGACGCATGGTGTTGGCACACAGCCCGATGTTGCAGGGAACATCAGATTGGACCGTGACCGCTGCGCAAATAGAAGGCGGTGCATCGATGCTGGTTCAAGTCGGGTCAGACGAAGAGTTGAGCCAGGTGTTGGGATTAGGTTTCTTTGGGCTGATGACAATCGGTGCGCACCACCAACAGCACCATCTTATGATCGCGAAAGGGCGATCACCTCACTGAACGTCAGTCAAAAGCCGACCTCCAGAAATCAATGTGGAAAGGTCGCTTTGTCCCGCATCTTACCAGTTCGCGCGCCGCGCAGCGAACCGCGCTGTTTCTCGAACCGGTCACTCGTGTTTTGTGCGGCGAATGCTACTGAAGAGCCCATTGTGTGAATTCGGTTTTCCTGCTGCATGCGCTCGCAGCGTGGAAAATGCTGCGTCAGCGTAAAATTCGGTGCTGCCGCGCAGCGGGGAAACCAGCCATTCATGCAGAGCGCAGCAAAGATCAGAG
Organism: Yoonia sp. F2084L; assembly: GCF_023015625.1. Taxonomy (GTDB): domain Bacteria; phylum Pseudomonadota; class Alphaproteobacteria; order Rhodobacterales; family Rhodobacteraceae; genus Yoonia. The sequence goes on along the minus strand of NZ_JALKAH010000005.1, from coordinate 613,610 downwards.
GTCGAACTCACACTGTGCGGACATTTTTACCATTCGTTGCGAGTGCGGCAATAACCGCTCTTGGTAGGTACAGCTCTCTAAACCACCCACTCAAAAACATATCCCGCTGCCAGCGAGCCCAGAACAGCCAAGGCGAGATATAGCAAAAAAGGTTTCAGTTTCAGGACCGGGGCAATTGCCAAGGCTCCCCAGATGCTGACAACACCACCTGAGATCAAAAAGGCCATGGCAGCACCCTCTGACATGCCGTTTTCAATCAGACCGCGGGTCAAAGGAAGCGCGGCGTAGCCATCGATATAGGCCGGTGCTCCGACAAAGACGGCTGCAGGTATGGCCCACCACTGATCCTCCCCGACATATGCGGCGAGCGATCCCGGCGTTAGCGCGGCATTCAGCGCATACTCGGCTGTGAATGCAGGGATCAGGCAAATCAGGATGAGCCGCGTTGTTGCCCAAAATTGTGTGCTGAACGACCGCCGACGCGCCTCATTTCTCCAAACCCAAGGGTCGAAGGTCTGATCCGCTCCACAACGCGCAGCGCTCAGTTGGCGGGCCAACCCGTTGTCACGAAGCGCGTTCAACGCCCAACGTGTCTTGGCAAACAGTCCGGTGATCGCACCGCCAAAGATACCCAAACCAAAGGCTGCGAGCGTTTTGCCAATCGCAAAGCTCAGACCAAGGGTCGCGGCCGTCGTAGCAAGCATCGCTGGGTCTGTGATCGGGGATGACAACCAGAACGCCATAATTGGGGCCAGCGGAACACCCGCTGCCAACAGTCCAGCCATCAATGGCAATACCGTTACGCCACAGACTGGAGTAATCGCGCCAATCAAAGAGGCGGCCACCACCGTTCGCAGCGTCCTGCCCTCGAATGCGCCAGCAATGTGCGCATCTGCTCCGCTGGCGATGATCCACGCCGCAAGAAGAATGCCCGGAATGACGATAGGGGCAACGACAACCAAACCCCACAGGACGAACTTGGCAGCATTCCATGAGTGTTCCGGCCAAGCAAAACCTATACCTATCAACAGGAAAAGGCATATGCTCCACAGTATAGATTTCTTGTTGGATTGTCGGCGGGCAACTGTCTGATTGGACATTGGATACTCCTCTGACCTTGAAAACTAGCAGTCAGCATGGCATGTGTGAAACGAATAGTTTAAATTTCAGATATTGGAAAAACAGATGGATAATCTTGACAGCGATTTGCTGCGCACCTTCGTCGCCGTAACTGAAGCAGGCAGCGTTACGGATGGTGCTGCCCGCATCCATCGATCACAATCCGCCACCAGTCTTCAGATCAAGCGCCTCGAAGCTATCCTCGGGCAACCCGTCTTTGAACGGCATGGGCGCGGCGTTGTCCTAAGCGACACGGGCCGCCAGTTGCTGCCTGTGGCACTGGAAGTCACCGCACGCCTGGATACCGTGCTGCGGGACATCTCCCAAAATACTGTGACAGGCAAATTACGCGTGGGTATTCCTGATGATCACGGCCGGGCCAAGCTGGCGGAGATCATCGCGTCCTTTACCCGTCACAACCCCAAAGTCGAGTTGGATGTGACCTGCGCGTTGAGCACACATTTCCCTGATGCGCTGGACAAAGGAGCACTCGACCTTGCAATTTATGAGGTGGAATGTCCCAAAGAACATGAAGAAGTGCTGATGGAAGATCCGACGTGCTGGGTGTCGTCTGCGCATCGGGAATTCCCTGCTGATGATGACCTGCCAGTGGCCTTGTTCGATCACGCATGCTGGTGGCGCGACGCCGCAATCAATTCCCTGAAAGCCCGTGGAAAGCCATACCGCATCGTCTATTCCAGCCAAAGCGTCTCTGGCGTGATCGCAGCAGTTGAAGCCGGGATCGCAGTCGGCCTGCTGGGCCGCTCATCGTTGCACTCTGGCCTGTCAGTCAAGAGCAAAATTCTTGGCTTCGGAAATACGCCTGCCTCGAAGCTGGTGATGGCAGCAAACGGGTCACGGGAGGCCGGACCGCAGGATGCGATGAAAGCAGCTATCCGTGCCGCATATTTGACCACGGTCTAGACCAGCGGCCGTTCGTGCACCTTGCAGCATACGTTAAAATGGGCTCTTTGCGGTCATGCAGTGTCGCAGCGATACCTGATTTTTGGCCGTCCCGAGAACAACCATTGAGCCATGCAGGCGCGTCCTGCGCCAAGGCGTTCAAAATATTGGGGTTTCTAAGTTGATTCCTGCATTGCGCGTCATTCCCCCTCTGACAGCCGTCGTTCGGAATTTTCCGACGAGCGTCGGGTCCGAGCCCAAAGTTCTAGTTTGTCGCGTTGCGGCGAATGTCCAGTGTGTACTAGACAGGTTTAAGATATTAGTTGTAATATACAACCATGAATCAAACACTCACAACATCCCGTATCGACGAAATGCGCGCAGCTTCACGACATATCGTGCGCGAGCTTGGCTTTATGCAGAAGGGATTGGCTGGCACAGAGCTGTCTCCATCGGCCGTGCATACGATTATTGAGCTTGGATATGGCACAGTAGCCAATGCGAGTGACCTTGGCTCGCTTTTGCATCTGGAAAAGTCTAGTGTCAGCCGCCTTGTTCAAAAGCTGGAAAATGACGGTCTGATTGAGGTGAGGCCTGACCCAATTGATAAGCGCTCCCGCGTTCTTTCGTTGACGCAGAATGGGCAAAACCTACTCGACGAAGTCGAAGGGTTCGCGCGGCGGCAACTTCATTCCGCCTTGGATGTACTATCGGCAACCGACGTCTCTCAAATTGAATCGGGTCTCATCCTGTTTGCAAAGTCTCTGAGCACAAGAGGCGAGCGAGTGACGGACGCAGTGCCGGGCGTCGAGGTACAGGAAGGTTACCGTTCGGGCGTCATCGGTTCAGTCGCGCAGCTGCACGCCACCTTTTACTCAAAACACTACGAATTTGGCGCTATTTTCGAGCGTAAAGTTGCCTCTGAAATGTCGGAATTTATGGGTCGCATCGACAATCCTTTGAACACGACATTTTCTGCCTACGTCGGCGATGAGCTGCTGGGGTCTGTCTCTCTTGATGGCGAGGATTTGGGCGACCGCGTTAGCCATCTGCGGTGGTTCATTGTCAACCCAAGAGCGCAGGGTATGGGCATTGGAAACCTTCTGATCGACAAAGCTACCGCCTTTGCGGATGACAACGCTTTTGATAGCACGCGCCTGTGGACGTTCAAAGGGTTGGATGCCGCACGGCATCTATATGAGAAGCACAGCTTCACGCTGGCCAATGAGACACCTGGAATGCAGTGGGGAACAGAAGTGATCGAGCAGGAATTTGTGCGTCAACGCGGTGCCTAATGCGGCGTGTTCTTCCCTATGTTGCTGCATCCTTCACGGGCATACAGGTTGGCGTCTACCAAAAAAGTCAGATGACTGCATTGCGCCCAAAATACCGGTTGCTGCATTTTGCGCAAACGACCACCTTTTGCTGCGTCGTTATTCGACGAACACTTCGGTCCGGTTGCGCAGCTCGAAAAAACCATCTTGAGGCTCGTTCAGTTGGAATACCTGTTGCTGGGACAGGTCAGCATAAATGCCGCGAAAAACTCGGGAGGTCAGGCCGTGACAAACAACCAGGTTTGTTGCAGCCAGTGATACCTCTTCATACCATTTAGATACGCGCGCATTCACATCGGCGTACGACTCCCCCGACGGGGCTGGGACATTCCATTTGTCTTCCGAGCGCGCCTGCCATTCTTCGGGGTAACGCGCTTTAATCTCGGAGGTGGTCAATCCCTCCCATTTACCGAAGCTACATTCCATCAATCGAGGCTCATAGATTATCGCCTCCTCGGATAGCCCAAGCTCCTGGACCATTATCAAAGCTGTATGCCGTGCGCGCCCAAGTGGGCTAACGAAAACGGCAACTTCTCCGTCCAGAGAAAGATGAAGCCGCAGTCTACTTGCATTCTCTTCGGCCTGAAGCTGGCCTCGTTCGGTCAAGGGCGAGTCCAGGTGCCCCTGTCGCCTGCTTTGTGCGTTCCACTCGGTTTGGCCGTGGCGAAACAAGTAAATGTCGGCGTTCGCATTCATGTTTTGACAAACCTGTGTGTGTTTTGCCCAAACGCGGTGTTCTGGGGATAGAAGAATGTTATTCGTTTGCTTGCTCAATGCAAAGCTGCCGTTGGCGCATTCGCAGCGAAATGGCGCTTTGTCCGCAAAGCAGGCATTCCCAATTGATAAAAAAAGGCGGTCCAACAGGACCGCCTTTTTTTGACTTTCTAAAACCCAATCAAAGGTTCCGTTCGACCTCTTCGCGCTCGAAAATCTCGATCACGTCGTCGGGGCGGATGTCTTCGTAGTTTTCAAACGCCATGCCGCACTCCTGGCCGGATTGTACCTCTGGCACCTCGTCCTTGAAGCGTTTCAGCGTCTTCAGCGTGCCTTCGTGGATCACCACGTTGTCGCGCAGCAGACGGACGCCCGCGGAACGGCGCGCCACACCTTCGGTGACCAGACAACCGGCAACTTTACCCACGTTCGAGACCTTAAAGACCTCTTTAATGTTGGCATAACCGATGAATTTCTCGCGAATTTCAGCAGACAGAAGACCAGATGCCGCCGCCTTCACATCATCCACAAGGTCGTAGATGACCGAATAATAGCGGATCTCAACGCCCTTTTGGTTGGCCGTGTTCCGCGCGGATGCATTCGCACGCACGTTAAAGCCAAACACAGGCGCGCCGGATGCTTCGGCAAGACCGATATCCGTTTCAGTGATCGCACCCACACCGGAATGCAGTACGCGCACGCGCACCTCATCGTTGCCGATTTTCTCCATCGCCTGAACAATCGCTTCGGCAGAACCCTGCACGTCAGCTTTTACCAAGATTGGCAATTCGCTGACATTTTCGTCTGCCTTGGCATTCGCCATCAGCTGTTCGAGTGTTGTCGCAGCACCAGCAGCGGCGCGCTTTTCTTTGGCCGCGCTCTCGCGGTACGCAGCAATTTCACGGGCCTGCGCATCCGTTTCAACAACGTTCAACACATCGCCTGCCTCGGGTGTGCCGTTCAGGCCAAGCACCTCAACCGGCACCGCAGGACCCGCTTCTTGAACGCGCTCGCCTTTGTCGTTGATCAGCGCACGAACCTTACCGTACTGCTCGCCTACAACAAAGATGTCGCCTTGGCGCAGCGTACCGTTCTGGATCAGAACAGTCGCAACAGGACCACGGCCCACATCAAGTTGCGCCTCGATCACGGCACCTTCGGCGGCGCGATCAGGGTTGGCTTTCAGTTCAAGGATTTCGGCCTGCAACGCGATGGCTTCCAGCAGTGCATCAAGGCCCTGACCAGAGATCGCCGAAACCTCAACGTCCTGCACATCGCCAGACATCTTTTCAACGATCACTTCGTGTTGCAGCAGATCGGTACGGACCTTATCAGGGTTCGCTTCCGGCTTGTCGATCTTGTTGATCGCCACGATCATCGGCACTTGCGCCGCTTTCGCATGGTTGATCGCTTCAATCGTCTGCGGCATGACTGCGTCATCAGCAGCCACAACAAGTACTACGATATCAGTCACTTGCGCACCGCGTGATCGCATAGAAGTAAATGCAGCGTGACCCGGTGTATCAAGGAACGACAGCACAGCGCCGCTGTCGGTTGTCACCTGATAGGCACCAATGTGCTGTGTGATACCACCCGCTTCGCCAGCCACAACTTTCGCGTTGCGGATCGCGTCGAGCAGCGATGTTTTACCGTGGTCAACGTGGCCCATGATCGTAATGATCGGCGGACGACCTTGGAGGTCTTCGGCTTTATCTTCGATCGCTGTCAGCACGTCTTCGACATCGGCATCGGACACGCGGACAACAGTGTGGCCGAACTCTTCGATGATCAGTTCTGCGGTATCCGCATCAATCGTCTGGTTTTGTGTCGCCATGATCCCGTTGGTCATCAACGCCTTCACGACGTCAGCAACCCGTTCAGTCATACGGTTGGCCAATTCAGAAACAGTGATCGCCTCTGGCAAAGCCACTTCACGGAAAATCTTTTCACGCTCAGCCGACACACCCATTGCTTTCGCGCGGGCGCGGTCTTGCTTGCGTTTCATTGCAGCCATGGACCGCTGGCGGCCACCATGACGGCCGGCCATTGCATCGTTGACCGTCAGCTTACCTGAACGGCGGCCATCATCACTACGGCCCGGCTTTGCCTTGGTCTTGTTATCCCGGTTCTCTGCGGGACGATCCGTTTTGCGGGGGGCCGCAGATGGGCGCGAAATCTCGGTTTCGCCGGGAACAGCAGCCGCAGCAGGAGGAGCAGCAGCGACAGCGGCCGCTTTTGCAGCGTCAGCTTTCTTGCGCTCTTCTTCATCGGCCTTTGCTTTGGCACGTTCTTCGCGGGCTTTGTCTTCTGCTTCCTTTGCCTCGATCTCAGCGCGGCGCGCATCGCGTTCAGCGGCGCGGGCCTTTTCGTCGGCAGCACGCGCTTCAGCTTCTTCTGCTTCGCGGGCTTTCGCCAGCTTCAGCGCTTTCATGCGACGCTCAAGTTCCACATCAGAAATACCTGCGGGACGCTTGGAAGGATCACCACCAACCGGGCCGCCAGAGGCCGCAGGTTTGGCCGCACCGGGCTTGGGCACCACAACGCGTTTGCGTTTGGTTTCCACCACGACGTTTTTGGTCCGCCCATGGCTAAAGCTTTGCTTCACGTTTGAAGGACGTGAACCACCAAGGCCGAGTGTCTTTTTACCGTCGTTATCGCTCATTTAGCTTCTGTATCCTTCTCGGAGGCCGTATCGCCACCGTTCCCAATCCGCAGTCCGCGTAGCTTTGTGGCTTCCTCTACAACACGATTGCTGAGTCTGCCAGTCGCAAGCGCGCCATGTATCACACTTTGCCGCCCAAATGCCAAACCCAATTCGGTTGACGTCAAACAGCCAAAATATCGGGCACCTTCTGGCGTCCATAATTTCGTTTTGCCCCGCTCAGACCCATCGCTGGCCTGCATCAGAACACGGACCCGCTCGCCACCGGCAAGCCAACCCTTCACTTTCTCAAATCCGCAGACCGCGCGTCCCGATTTCCGGGTCAACGCGATCAGGTCAACGGTGCGGCGGGCCAATTGACGCTCCACCTCATCGACCAAACCATCCGGCACAGTCACCGCCTGCTTGGCAGAGCGTGAAAACTGACCCTTCTTCGCTTCTTCAAGCGCTTTGCGGTCGGCCGTCACATACATGCCCCGGCCCGGCAGTTTGCCCAGAACATCAGGCACAACCTGATTATCCGGCCCCACAACAAAGCGTATCAGCCCAGCCTTTGGCTGCACCTCACCAGTGACGATGCACTTTCGTTCGGCATCGTCCCGGTCTTTGTTATGGCCACCACGCGCCATTTGCGATCCTATCAGAGGCCTGAAATCAGGCCTCCTCCTCCGCGGCTTCCGCTTCTTCAGCGGCGGCTGCTTCGGCAGCAAGTTCATCCGGGTCAACCCAGCCCAGCATCACGCGGGCGGTCATAACCATATCTTGCGCTTCTTCCAGCGAAATCTCAAATGGCTCCAATACACCATCGTCTTTCACACGCTCGCCATCGACTGTTGTCCAGCCACCAGCCAATTCCCAGTCCGCGCAGGTCGCAAAGTCTTCGAGCGTTTTGACGCCATCTTTGCCCAGCGCCTCTAGCATAGCAGGTGTCAAACCTTCGAAATTGACAAGACTGTCTTCGACACCCAATGCGCGGGCTGCATCCATGGCTTCTTTGGCTTTCGCTTCAAGATAATCACGCGCGCGCGCCTGCAATTCGCCGGCAGTGTCTTCGTCAACGCCTTCGATCACCAGCAGTTCGTCAATTTCGACGTAGGCGACCTCTTCTAGGTTCGTGAACCCTTCTGATACAAGTAGTTGGGCAAAGAACTCGTCCAGATCAAGGGTATCCATGAACAATTTCGTGCGCAGTTCGAACTCGGCCTGACGGCGCTTGCTCTCTTCTTCCTCGGTCATGATGTCGATGTCCAGACCAGTCAGTTGCGACGCAAGGCGCACGTTCTGGCCGCGACGGCCAATGGCCAGCGACAACTGTTCCTCGGGAACGACAACTTCGATTTTGCCAGCTTCTTCGTCCAGAACAACTTTGGAAACCTCGGCTGGCTGCAACGCGTTCACAAGGAAGGTCGGCATATCTTCATTCCAAGGAATGATGTCGATCTTTTCACCCTGCAATTCGTTCACAACCGCCTGCACACGCGAACCGCGCATACCGACACAGGCACCAACCGGGTCGATAGAGTTGTCATACGAAATCACGGCAATCTTCGCACGCGAACCGGGGTCACGGGCGACCGCTTTGATCTCGATGATGCCTTCATAAATCTCAGGCACTTCCATCTTGAACAGCTCAGCCATGAACTCAGGCGCGGTGCGGCTTAGGAAAATCTGAGGGCCACGCTGTTCGCGGCGCACTTCTTTGATGAAACAACGGATGCGGTCATTGGGGCGATATGCCTCACGACCGATCTTTTCGTTGCGGCGCAGAACAGCTTCGCCAGCGCCCACATCGACGATGACATTGCCGTACTCTTCGCGCTTGACCAGTGCGTTGATGATCGTACCAGCGCGATCCTTGAATTCTTCGTACTGCTTGTCACGCTCGGCTTCGCGGACCTTTTGCAAGATCACCTGCTTGGCAGATTGCGCAGCAATCCGGCCCAGTTCAACCGGTGGCACTTCTTCGATGAACTGCTGGCCCACTTCGGGCGCGTCCATGTATTCTTTGGCCTGCTCGACGGTGAACTCAGCCTGATAATTCTCAAGCTCTTCTTCCTCAACCACAGTCCGCACGCGGGTGAACGTCGCTTTACCAGTCTTGCGGTCGATGGCGACACGAATGTCCATTTCCGCGCCGTAGCGGGACTTTGCCGCACGGGCGAGCGATTCTTCCATCGCTTCCACAACAAGCCCCGGCTCGATGTTCTTTTCGCGGGCCACGGCCTCGGCCGTTTGCAGCAATTCCAACTGGTTCGCGGAAGTATATGCCATCTTAAGTGTTCTCCTCGCCATCTATGATGGTTTCGATTTCATCAAATTGGGTCTCGTCGATTTGACCCGCATCTTTACGTCCGCGCAAAACATCGCGGATCAACTCATCTGTCAGAACCAGTTTGGCGTCTGACAGCCATTCAAATTTCAAACCGATGGTGCCTTCGGTGATGGTAATCAGCACCTCGTCACCCTCAGTACCGGCCAACACGCCTTTAAAGCGGCGGCGGCCATCAATCAGTTCGTCTGTCTCGATCTTGGCTTCAAAGCCTTCCCACTGGGCAAAATCCTTCATCCGCGTCAAAGGACGGTCGATGCCGGGGCTTGAGACTTCAAGGTTATAAACATCAAGAATCGGGTCTTCGACATCCAGCGTCGCACTTAGCGCCGTTGAAATCTGCCCACATTCATCAACTTCAATCTGGCCATCCGGGCGCTGCACCATAATCTGCAGGATGCTTTCCTTGCCGGTCATCAGACGGACGCGCACAACTTCGAACCCCATGTCCTCAACGACAGGAGTGATGATTTCAGCGATACGGCGGTCAATGGCCGCTTTGGCAATCAGATCGTTCATCATATTCTTCCGACTTATCATTCGGATAGCTATTGGGCACAAAAAAACGGGCGCGCGGCCCGTGAAGATTTCCGGTGGAGCCTTGGGGGTGGAAGCCAAGTCGCCGCTGTTGAACACGATATACGGAAGGTTTACCGCAACTGCAAGGGGCACCCTCAACTTCGCGGGTCAATGGCCACATAAGGATCATCAAATCGGCTGATGTAGCGGGCCAACCCGTTAAAATCCCACCATTGTTTCAGCAAGGATTTCTTGTGAAACTTCTGCGCTTCAAAGATCGACGCGGCAGGCGGCATCTTTTCTGCCTCCTCTGGATAGTGCTTGGCGAAAAACGCGCGATAGACCTCGGGGTACTTCGGCGGGAACTCTCCGTTCAAACGGTTCCACGGTTTGATGCGGCCCGCGAAATGCAGGATGAATGGATCACAGGATTCAAGCAGATAGCTGAAGCGGCCGGAATACATCCAGTTCCACGCGACCGACAATTCGGACCAGTTATCACGCAGCACGATATTGAGGACTGACTGGTCATGCATGTTCAGAACATCAGGCTGTGTCTTCATCAAGTCGAGCGCCTTTGGCAGGATATCAGAAGCATCCCAACGCGGCACGTCAATCAGCAAAATGCCTGCATTGAAGTAAGGCGCGGGCGGCTGGCCCAGCGCTTTAAACTCCGGCATCTGCTTGAGTTGGTTATCGCGCTGGTGGCTGGTGCGCACTGCGGCAACCGGATGATCGTCTCGCAATTCTGTGTCGAGCAGTTTGGAAAAATCGCCACCTCGCAGGAAGATATCACTGTCGAGGTAAAGGATACGGTCATAGTCAGTGGCAAAGGCTTGCGGCACAAAAAGACGCAAATAGCTGGACAGGTTGATCCGATAACTCTGCGGCGCATCTTCCAACACAGTAGGCAACGGAAGATGACAGAGACGAACAGGCAATTGTCCCAGCGTTTCAGGCAAGGCGAGCGTTTCATGACTACAGATGCAGACATCGAAGTCTGGATCGGGGTGCAACTCAAAGATTTGTGTCGCAACAAACGCAGCGAACTTTAGAAAACCCTGATCACAACACAGCACGATCGCCTTGCGATACTGTGCGGGTCTTGCTGCCTGATAGTCCGTCATTCACTCAGTTCCTTCAGCGGGTTCTTGCAATGCCACCTATATGCGGCACGTCCTACTGCCAAACAAAAAACGCCCCGCCTTTCGGCAGGGCGTTCTCATTCTAAAGCGGCTTAGCTTACGCCACAGACCAACGCTCGGCCATGCGTGCGTTGTCCATCTGCCAGAGGTTACCCACCGTGTCGGGCGACGAAATCCGGTTGTTCACGGCCTGCACGTAGTTTGCAAACATCGGCACCAAAACGCCGCCATCGTCACGCAGGATTTGCTGCATTTCGAAGTACTGTTCCTGACGTTTCGCGCTATCCAGCTCGGCACGCGCTGTGATCAGCAGCTCTTGGAAGCGGGCGCTGTCATTTTCGTCCCACTGGCTGTCGTTCCAAGGAACACCCGCCTCGTAAGCGGTTGAGAACATCCAGTCCTCGGTCGCGCGACCCGACCAGTACACAGCCGAGAACGGCTTTTTCAGCCAGACGTTCGACCAGTAACCATCGGCAGGTTCCTGCACGACGTTCAGGTTAATGCCACCAGCGGCAGCAGATGCTTGGAACAATTGGGCTGCATCAACGGCACCTTCAAAAGCAGCGTTTGATGCGCTGATGTCGATGTTCAAGCTATCAAGGCCAGCTTCCTGCAGATAAAACTTGGATTTGTCTGGATCATACTCCAGCTGTTCCATTTCAGCATGATAGTACTGGCTTGCGGGACCGATTGGCGTATCGTTACCAACCTGACCGTGACCCAGCAGGATCTTGTCGACCATTTCTTGACGGTTGATACCGTACTTGAGTGCGCGACGCACATTCACATCATCGAATGGCGCGTTGTCTGTCAGCATCGCGAAAGTGTAGTGCTGGTTGCCCGTCACTTCCTGAATGCGCAGCGCAGGGTTAGCGCGCAGCAAGGCTTCCGTCTTAAAGTCGATCCGGTTAATCGCATCAACCTGACCGGTCATCAGTGCGTTCATCCGGGCCGTGTTATCGTTGATCGCAATGTACTCAACCTCATCAAACAGGCCGACGGAATCGCCTTTGTAGTGATCGGGGAAACGTGTCGCGACCATGCGAACACCGGGGTCGAAGGACTGCACCTGATAAAGGCCCGTGCCAATCCCTTGGGCGATACCTTCTTCGATCTGGCCCGCTGGGAACATCAGCAGGTGATAGTCTGACATCAGATACGGGAAATCAGCGTTGCCATTTTCCAGTGTGAACTGAACTTGGAAATCGGTGACCTTCTTCATCTCGGAAATCGCGGCAACGATTGGCTGGGCTGCGGATTTCGCGCCTTCGGCCACGTGCATTTGCAGCGACTCGATCACATCGTCAGCACCAAAGGCTTTGCCGTTGTGGAACGTCACACCCTGACGCAGGTTGAAGGTCCAGGTTTTTGCGTCGGCTGAGGCTTCCCAGCTTTCAGCCAATTCGCCCTTAAGCGATCCGTCTGCCGCAACTTCTGTCAAACAGTCAAAGACCGTACCGTGCGCCGAAGCGATCATGAAAAGGTCAGAGTGCGTCCGGCCATCCCAGCTATCAGAGGTGTTCGCACCCGACAGGCCTGCTGTCAGTTTTCCGCCCCGCGTCTGCGCGCGCAGTGGCATACCTGTCAGGCCCAGCACACCTGCTGCAGCACCTGTTTTCAATAGACCGCGTCTACTAATTCCGTGCATATTTTCGTTCTCCCTAGTTGTTGGTTCAGGCGTCCATGCGCCCGATTGCGTCATCACTTGCGTGAATGATTCGTGTTACATCTTATCAACAGCGGCATCGCCGATGTTATCAACTCCGCGTTCCGTCAGTAGATTTGTCAGCCAATCCGGGTCCATTTCCGGGACTGAAGACAGCAAAAGGTCGGTGTAGGCGTGATGGGGCGGGGTAAACATTTCCTGTTTTGGTCCCTGTTCCACAACCCGTCCGTCCTTCATCACCACCACCTCATCTGCGATGGCTTTGACCGTCGCAAGATCGTGGGTAATGAACATATAGGTAAGCGACAGCTCGTCCTGCAAGCGCGCCAAAAGTCGCAGAATCCCTTCGGCCACCAATTGATCAAGAGCCGATGTGACCTCATCACAAATGATAAACTTTGGCTCCGCCGCCAAAGCGCGTGCTATACCAATGCGTTGCTTCTGCCCGCCTGACAACTCGGATGGCAGGCGATGATAATACTGCGATGGCTCAAGCTCGATCTGTTCAAGCAAGGCATCTACGCGTCTGCGCTTTTCAGCACCTTTCAGGCCCAGATAAAACTCAACCGGGCGCGCAATGATCTGACCGATCGACATACGCGGGTTCAGCGCGGTATCGGCCATCTGATAGATCATCTGCACCTGTCGCAGCTGGTCTTTGCTGCGTTTGCGATAGTCAGCAGGCAAAGCCTGGCCATCCAGCATGATTTGTCCTGCTTTGGGCGGCAACAAACCGGTAATGCAGCGCGCGGTCGTGGATTTGCCCGATCCGCTTTCGCCCACAACGGCGACGGTACGGCCGGCGTGAAGGTCAAAGCTGACGTCATACAAAACAGGCACCGTGCCGTAAGACGCATCAACATTCTGCACGCTAATCACCGGGGTCGAGCCGGTCTGCACTGCGGGTTTCAACGGTCGTTCAAAGCTGCGCACAGCCCAAAGCGATTTGGTATATTCCTGTGTCGGGGCGGACAGCATCGTGCGGGTATCGGCCGTTTCAACCTCATCCCCCTTCAGCAGCACTTTGATGCGGTCAGCCATCTGCGCCACAACGGCCAGATCATGCGTGATGTAAATCGCGGCCGTATTGAACTGTTCAACGATGTCACGGATTGAGGCGAGCACTTCGATCTGTGTGGTCACATCCAATGCAGTTGTGGGTTCGTCAAAGATAATCAGGTCAGGACGGCAGGACATCGCCATCGCGGTCATGCAACGTTGCAACTGACCACCAGAGACCTGATGCGGATACCGAAAACCGATCTCATCGGGATTAGGCAGGCGCAGCTTGCGATAAAGCTCCATCCCGTCTTCTTCGCTTTCACCACGCCCCATCACACCATGCTGCACCGGGCCTTCAACATGCTGATCCATCAACTGATGTGCAGGATTGAAACTGGCCGCCGCAGATTGCGCGACATAGGCGATCCGCTTGCCCAACAGCTCGCGCTTTACGGCTGCCGAAGCAGTCAGCAGGTCAATCCCGTCGAATTCAACGGACCCCTTGCTGATGCGCACACCATCACGGGTGTATCCCATCGCCGCCAGACCAAGTGTGGATTTGCCTGCGCCGGATTCACCAATCAGGCCAAGCACCTCACCTTTCGCCAATGTTAGATCAACACCATTGATAATCGGATTCCATGTCTCATCACTGCGGCCCTCAAGCCAGACATCACGCATTTTGACGAGTGGTTCTTCGCTCATTCTTTCAGCCCTGATGATTTTTGCAGCATCCAGTCGACGACGAAATTCACAGCGACAGTCAGCAATGCGATAGCGCCAGCAGCCAACAATGGTGCTGTCGCAGCCATCGGCGCAAATTGCGCAAAGTTTACAAAACCGCCAAGGTCGCGGACCATCGTACCCCAATCAGCCAAGGGCGGCTGGATACCCACGCCCAGGAACGACAAGGCTGCAATTGTCAGGAAGACAAAGCAAAAGCGCAGACCGAACTCGGCCAGCAAAGGCGCCGTCGCGTTGGGTAGGATTTCTTTGAAAACGAGGTAGCCAAGACCTTCACCGCGCAGCTTGGCTGCTTCGATGTAATCCATCACAACGATATTCTGACCGACGGCACGGGCCAGACGATAAACGCGTGTGCTGTCGATCACGGCGATGATCACGACCATGAAGACAGTCAGCGGAATACCAAGCTGCGGCGCCCAAACGCTTGCGATGGTCATCAAGAGCAACGCAAAAATAAGGGACGGAATGGCCATCAGCACATCAACGGCGCGCGACAACAACTGGTCCAGCCAACCACCCAATGTCGCAGCCAAGAAGCCAAATGTACCGCCCAACAGGAAGGCCAAGACAGTCGTCGCAAAAGCAATGCCCACAGTGTTCTGCGCACCGTAAATCAGGCGGCTCAGGATATCGCGACCGATCTGGTCGGTCCCAAGAGGAAAATCAGGGTTCCCGCCCAGCTCCGGGTCACCACCGGGAATAATGTTCGCCGCAACACCGGGGATAATAGACTCTTGCCCATAAGGAGCGATGGCACCCGCGAAAATCGCAAAGATCGCGTAGATCAGGATCGTCAGGATGCCAAATGATGCCGTCAGCGGCATGGAACGGAACAGTTTCTTGGTCCCTGCGGTGCCGACGTTTCGTCCAAACAGGCGAAACACCCACGCAGCTATGGCGAAGATGATGAAGCCCTCAATCGCGATGCGCAGAAAGAAGAACTTGTTGGCTGTCTCCTGATGAAGACTGTGACCTTGAAAGTAAGCCCAATAAAGCCACAAGAGTATTGCTAAGCCCAATACATACCCGAAAGCCACGCTATACGGCATATCGCGAAACTTATTGTTGAACTCCGACCAGTCCATTTGCTGACCCTTCCATCGGAAAAGCCATGCCAGCCCACACATTCCGACGAGAACAGCTAAGTACCAATACCACATCATTTCGGATGCCTCAGACGTGGGTTGGACAGGATCGACATGATGTCGGCTGTCAGGTTCAAAAGGATAAAGGCTGTCGCAAAGATCAGGCAGCAGGCCTGCACAACCGGGATGTCGCGGATCTTCACACTATCGACGAAGAGCTGACCAATGCCCGGGTAAACGAACACCACCTCAACCACGACAACGCCGGTGATCAGGTATGCTAGGTTCAATGCAATCACGTTGATGATCGGGGCCAGCGCGTTGGGCAGCGCATGCTTGACGATGACGCGCATGGGCGACAAACCCTTCAGGCGCGCCATCTCGATATAAGGTGAGGCCAGCAAGTTAATGATGGCGGCGCGGGTCATGCGCATCATATGGGCTGTCACGACCAAGGTCAGCGTCAGCGCAGGCAACATTGATTTCTCCACCCGTTCGCTGAAAGGCATCCCCTCAAAGATATTCGACAAGGACGGAAAGATCGGGTTCAGAACCGCAAGGAACAGGATCAGGATGTAGGCCAGAAAGAACTCTGGGCTGGAAATTGATGTCAGCGTGAAGATGTTCGTCGCACGGTCAAACACTGTATTGCGGTAAAGTGCGGCCAGAATGCCAAGGATGATTGAGAAGGGAACAGCGATCGCCGCGGTGATCATCGCCAGAAACATCGTGTTGCCAAATCGGGGTGCAATTTGTTCGGCAATGGTTGTGGCGCCGGATGTCGTCCCACTAAAGCTGGCAAAGTTGGCTTGGGCAAAGCTGGTGCCCAAGTCACCGCGCAAAACGCCCCCCAGCCATTGGAAATAGCGGGTGACCAGCGGCTGATCGAGGCCAAGGTCACGCTCAATAGATGCAATCGCGTCTGGAGTTGCGCCTTGACCCAAAATCGCTTCAGCAAAATTACCGGGTAACAGGTTGACCGCAACGAAGATTACAATCGACACAATCAGCAATGTCAGCAGGCCAAGCGCAAGGCGCTGTAGAATAATCGTTAGGACATTGCCCAAAACTTAGCTTTCCCCGGTAGCTATTGGCTGAAGCTTAACGGCTTAATTTCAGTAGTAAACCCTAAAGCCCCAAGGAATGCCGCTGCGCGCCCATCATGTCCATTGTGCGCACAAGTTCTGCACTGATACCGGGTTCAGACAGCGCATGACCAGCACGACCGATGAAAGTTAGCCTGGATTTTGGCCAGTTTTCTGACAGCCTGTGCGCCGAAACCGGCGGGCAAATCATGTCGTAGCGCCCTTGAACAATCACACCGGGTACATCAGCGATCTTTGCCATCTGATCGGGATGCAAAATCTGCTGATCCTCAGACAGAAAACCGGCGTTATAGAAATAGTGGTTCTCAAGCCGGGCAAACGCACGGGCATAATCGGCGGGGCTGTCCCCTGTCACACCGTCACTATCAATCGAGGCCAGCGCGTTTTCCCATGATGCCCAAGCGCGCGCGAACCGCACCTCTAGCGCACGATCGGCTGAAAACAGGCGGCGATGATAGGCGGCGATAAAGTCATCATGCTCATCCTCTGGGATCATATTGGCAAAACGGTCCCACAAATCAGGCCAGAACTTTCCCGCACCACCACCATAAAACCAATCTAGTTCCGGCTTGGTCATCAGGAATACACCGCGCAATGTCAGTGCAGCAGCCCGATCAGGATGGGCCTGTGCATAGATCAACGCCAGCGTCGCCCCCCATGACCCTCCAAAAACGATCCAACGGCCAATACCCAGCGTTTCACGGATCAGTTCAATATCCGCCACCAAATGCCATGTCGTATTCGCCTCGACACTGGCATGGGGGCGCGACCGGCCACAGCCGCGCTGATCAAACAGGATGATGCGAAAGACAGTGGGATCAAAGTAACGCCGCATCGCCGGGCTGCACCCGCCACCGGGACCACCATGCAGGACGATGACAGGAATCCCATCAGGGTTACCGCATTGCTCCATATAGATGCGATGCCCATCGCCCACCTCAAGCATGCGTTGATCATAGGGATCAACGGGCGGGTAAAGATGTGCACCTGGGCGCTTTTGTCCTACGACTTTGTCCATAACCATCCTATATCGCGTGTTGAACGCACTGACCATAATACGGAGCGATGAAAATGTCGGCAACGAACACAGTAGACCCAGGCGAAATCGCCAAGTTTGAGGCGATGGCAGCCGAGTGGTGGGACCTGAAAGGCAAGTTTAAACCGCTGCATATGATGAATCCGGTGCGTCTGGACTATATCACCAGCCAGATCGCCGCTGAGTTTGGACGCGACCTAGACCAGCCCGAGCCGTTCAAAGGGCTGCGTATCCTTGATATCGGCTGCGGGGGCGGGTTGCTGTGCGAACCCATGGCGCGGCTTGGGGCGACAGTCGTCGGTGCAGACGCGGCAGAGCGGAACATTCCGGTGGCCAAAATCCATGCGGAACAGTCCGGGCTGGAGATCGACTATCGCCACACCACAGCCGAAGCGATGGCCGAAGCAGGCGAACAGTTTGATGCGGTCCTCAACATGGAAGTGGTTGAACATGTGGCGGACCCGCAGGGGTATCTGACGGCATGTCAGCAATTGATGAAACCGGGTGCTATCCACATCTGCTCAACCATCAACCGCAATCCAAAATCCTTTGCGATGGCGATTGTCGGGGCGGAATACGTCATGCGCTGGCTGCCAAAGGGCACACATGAATGGAACAAGTTCATCACCCCGGATGAGCTGTTCGGATTAATCGAAAAGGCAGGCATGACGCCGGTGGATCGCAAAGGTTTCGTCTTCAACTTTGCGAAATTCACGTGGTCCATTTCAGATCGGGACCTGTCAGTGAACTATGTGACCGCAGCAACCAAGCCCGCTTAATCAATCTGACTCAGTTTCAGCCGCATCTCGCGCAGAACTGGCAGCACAGCCTTGGCCCGGTCCTCGCCCACTTTACGCACAACATCCGCAATCACGGGTGCAATTGCTGCAAGTGCGGCGTCGCGGGCTGACTGCCCAGATGGGCTGATCGCGACCATTTTGCGCCGGGCATCATCCCAGTCAGGGCGAACATGCACCCAACCGGCCCATTCGAGTTTATGTAGCGTGTTTGTCATTGCCCCACGGGTCAGGTGGAATGTCTTGGCCAATTGGGCAGGTGATCGTTCCACACCCGCATGTGCCAGATGATTCAACACCGAAAAATGCGACAGCTCCATGCCTTTGGGCAAAACGCGCGCCACGCTGGCCCGCGCCAGCTGGTCCACGGCAAGGATTTCGCTAAACAGCGATACGGCAAGATTATTGGCGGCTTCTGACATCAAGGGCCTTCAAAAGGACGATCATGGCTAAGTGCCGCGATACGTTTGCGGCTTTGTGCCACTTCCCCTAGGTCAAGATCAACCAGTGCAGTGCCTGGTTCGGTACCTAAATCCGCCAAAACCTCGCCCCACGGCGAAATCACCATACTATGCCCATATGTTTGGCGCGGTTTGCCTGCCTTTGTCGCATGTGTCCCGGTCTGGGCGGCGGCCAGCACGTATGATCCCGTTTCAATCGCGCGGGCCCGCAACAAGGGTTCCCAATGCGCAGCACCCGTCACGGGGGAAAAGGCAGATGGGATCACCAGAACCTCGGCCCCTGCTTGTGCAAGCGCGCGGTAAAGATAAGCGAATCTGACATCATAACAGATGCTTAGGCCAATTTTCGCAAAGGGCGTGTCCGCAACAACGGCCTGTTCACCGGGGCGATACCCAGCAGATTCGCGGTAGGTTTCAGTATCCGACACCGTGACATCAAACATATGGATCTTGTCATAGCGCGCCACGATCTGACCGGCCGGATCAATCAGGAACGAGCGATTGGCAAAGCGACCGTCAGGATCAGCCGTTTTCACCGCCAGCGACCCGATCGACAGCCAGATGCCATGCCGAATTGCGGCCTCTCGCAGCCCTTTTAGGGTCACATCGTCACCCTCATGCTGCAGCACCCGCGCCTGTTGTCCACGATCCTGCGACACACAGTTCGTCACTTCGGGTGTCAGGACAAACCCAGCACCCTTACCGGCCGCTTCAGCAATAAGATCAACGGTCCGGGGCAGGTTCGCCACCGGATCATCACCCGAATTAAGCTGAAGCAGCGCGGCCTTCATGCCGCAAGAAGCGCGTCCAATTTGCCGCCGCGCTCCAATGCCATCAGATCGTCACAGCCACCCACATGGGTGCCGTCAACGAAAATCTGCGGGACCGTACTGCCGCCATTGGCACGCTGAATCATCTCGGCGCGGCGCTCTGGCTGGGCAGAGATGTTGACCTCTGCAAAGCTGATACCTTTGGAGTTCAGCAAGCGCTTGGCCATGTGGCAAAACCCACAGGTCGGTTTCGTGTAAATCTCAACAGTTGCCATCGTTATGGTCCTTAGATCAGTTTCGCCTCTGATCTAGGTATCTTTGACCACTCTTGCCAGTGTAACAATCGACACGTTTGTGGCACCAGCAGCCTTGGCCGCCTCGGCGCTGGCGGCCAAGGTCGCGCCCGAGGTCATCACGTCGTCAACCAAAATCACAGATTTACCTGCCAGTTCAGTCGCACGTTTGGAGTTTGGCACGACGGCACCCGCAAGCTCTGCGAAACGGGCATTGCGATTGTGCCCTTCCAACGGATTCGTCTTTTTGGGACGCAGCAGCGCGTCAACACAGATCGGCAAATCCATGACTTTTGCAAGTTCTTGCGCCAGCAACGCCGACTGGTTGTAACGTCGTCGCACCAAGCGGACCCAATGCAGCGGGACAGGCACCAAAACAGTGTCTGTTCTTGCCCAATTTGCTATTTTCTGCGCCATCCATCGGGCCGCAGGCGGTGCCAGATCAGTGCGGTCACCATGTTTCAAACCCAAGACCAAACGTCGCCCGACCCCGGAATAGGCGAGCACTGCGCGCCCCTTTTCCCACGGCCTTGCGATGGTCATACAGTCATCGCATTGCACCACTTCGCCGTGATCCTCACCGGGCAAAGGTGTGCCGCAAGTGTCGCAGATCAGACCCCCGATAAACTGCGTTTCACGCCAGCATGCCGCGCAAAGCCCAAAGTCATCCTCGGTCTGGGCATCACAGGCCACGCATTGCGATGGATAAATTGCCCGAATGACGCTTTGCAACCGCATGAATGCACCCTAAATGACCCAGCATGGATATGCCCCAACTGACCGACCGCGCCGCATTGAGGCGCAATCGCGCCCGCGCCGAACCTGACGCATTGTTCTTGCACGAGCAGGCGGCCAATGAACTGCAAGAGAGACTGAACGAGGTTAACAGAAACTTTACGTCGATGGCGATTGTGACAGGGTTTCCCGCTTTTTGGGCCAAACGGTACCCAGAGGCCACAATCGTATCGGACGAAGAGACGCTTGATCTGAAACCGCAAGCGCACGACCTGGTCCTGCACATAATGTGCCTGCATTGGGCGAATGACCCTGTTGGCCAATTGGTCCAGACGCGCCACGCGCTGAAACCTGATGGCCTGTTACTGTGCACCTTCTTGGGCGGGCAAACGCTGCATGAATTGCGCGCGTCATTGGCAGAGGCCGAAGCGAATATCACGGGCGGTCTGTCGCCCCGCATCGCCCCGATGGGTGAAATCCGCGATCTGGGGGCGTTATTGCAACGGGCAGGCTTTGCATTACCCGTGGCGGACAGCACGCCGCTGACGGCCAGCTATGTCAACGCCTTCCACCTCATGCATGACCTGCGCAAGATGGGTGAAAACAATGCATTAACCGGTCGCATGAAACACGCAACGCGTCGAAACGTGCTGACCGAGGCGGCCTGTATCTATGCCGATAACTTCCGCAACACCGACAATCGCGTTGATGCGACTTTTGAGATCATAACGCTGACCGGATGGGCACCGGCGGAAAACCAACCGCAACCTTTGCGACCCGGAAGCGCAAAAACGCGGCTGGCTGACGCTTTGGGCACAATTGAAAGCCCTTTAGATAGGTCCAATGATTGACGTCGCGCGTATCCCATTTAACTACTGCAAAAATCGCGCTACCTAAGGGGCAATGAAAATGTTCGATGCACAAAGCCAAGGCGAAGCACGCCCAGCCACATGCCCGATGCATGCGCAACCCGATCACCCGGCAGTTAAACCTGCGCGGGTGGGTATTCTGGTTGCCAACCTTGGAACACCCGACGGCACCGATTACTGGTCCATGCGGCGGTATCTGAATGAATTTTTGTCGGACAAGCGGGTCGTCGATTACTCTGCTTGGATTTGGCAGCCCTTGTTGCAGCTGATCATCCTGACCAAACGGCCTTTTTCCTCTGGTGCAGCCTACAAGTCGATCTGGAACGAGGAAGACGACGAAAGCCCACTGCTGACCATCACCAAAAAGCAGACCGCCGCGATCAAAGCGCAGATGGTCGCGCGTTATGGCGATGATGTGCGCGTCGATTTCTGTATGCGCTATGGCAACCCATCCACGAAATCCAAAGTACGCGAAATGGTCGAAGACGGATGTACAAAAATCCTGTTTTTCCCACTTTATCCGCATTACGCCGGGGCCACATCGGCGACCGCAAATGACCAATTCTTCCGCGCGTTAATGAAAGAAAAATGGCAGCCAACAGCGCGTATCGTTGACCCATATTTCGAGGAACCAGCGTATATCGAAGCTTTGGCCCAATCTATCGAAAAGACCTATGCCGCAGCAGAGACCAAGCCGGAAAAACTCATTTGTTCGTACCACGGTGTGCCCGAACGGTATTTGCGCGAAGGTGACCCGTATCACTGCCAATGCCAGAAAACGACGCGTCTGCTAAAAGAGCGTTTGGGCTGGGACGACACACAGATCGTGACCACATTCCAATCATTGTTTGGGCCCGAAGAGTGGCTCAAACCCTACACAGTCGAAGAAGTTGCAAAGCTGGCAAAGGAAGAAGGCGTAAAAAACATCGCCATTTGCGCGCCTGCCTTTTCCGCTGACTGCATCGAAACGCTTGAAGAGATCAACGAAGAGATCAAGGAAAGCTTCGAAGAAGCAGGCGGAGAGCACTTTACATACATCCCATGCCTGAATGATGATCCGGCACATATTGATGCGCTGTCCGGGATTATCGACAAGAACCTCAAAGGCTGGCTCGACTAGGTCACCCGCCTCAGTGCGCATCATTGAAGGTGCATGATGAAAGTCACTTTGACGCCTGACGGTGCCACGATTGATGCGCATGATCTGGGCCCTCTGCTTGGCCTGGAACCCGCTGATGTCCCCCAAAAAATGCGCGCAGGTGAGATTACAAGCCAGTCCGAGCAGGGTCAGGATGAGGACGCAGGGCGCGTGCGGCTAACCTTTTGGTACAAGGACCAAAGAGTGCGTCTGATCTGCGACAGTGAAGGCAATGTGATCAAGACCACCCGCACATCCGCAACACCACGGCCGTCATGAACTGATTCTGTGGCAATCCCGCCAGGATTAACGGGACATGAATATCCCGAAGCGAATTGCACAGAAATGAGGCGAAACGTGTTTGGGTGTTGGTTAAATCACTGATTTTGGCACAACTTTCCCTTGCGCCGCCTCAAAGCAACCATATTTCTACGGCATCAAATAGTTGTTTTTGTTAATTGTATGGAGCGCGTCTTTTTGTGACGCGACGACGGTGAGCCATGACTGCGGCGACGGGCGCTGAAATCGAACAAGACATCAATCAAGGCAGCGAGGCGTTGCCTCATGGTACAGCTTTGCTTGAGGATCAGTTCACAATCGACCGACCTCTTGGGAATGGCGGGTTCGGCATCACGTATCTGGCGCGGGACAACTACCTCGACCGGAATGTTGTGATCAAGGAATGCTACCCCGAAGTCTTTTGCCTGCGCCAAAGCCGCAAGGTGTTGGTCCGCTCTACACAGCATCATGAAAAATATCGTACCATCGTTGAAATGTTCATGCGTGAGGCACGCAGCATTGCCAAGATGCGCCATCCGAACATTGTCGGTGTACACCGCATCTTTGAAGACAATGAAACCGCCTATATGGTCCTTGATCTGATCCAAGGTCGCGACCTGCTTGGCATCATCAACGACGAACGCGAAAAGCTTGCCCCTGATCAGGTGAAAGAGATCCTGATCAAGCTGCTGGATGCGGTTGATCTGGTTCACAAGCGCGACCTGCTGCACCGTGATATTTCGCCGGACAACATCCTGCTTGATAAATGGGGTAGCCCGGTTCTGATCGACTTTGGTGCCGCCCGCGAGGAAGCAAGCCGCGAAACACGTGCGATTTCGTCGGTGCTGGTGGTCAAAGACGGCTATTCCCCGCAGGAATTCTACTTCGCCGGCGGTAAGCAAGGGCCAAGCAGTGACCTTTATGCGCTGGGTGCAACGTTCTATCATCTGATTAGCGGTGTCGCCCCACCAAACAGCCAAACACGTATGGCCGAATTTGCAGCCAACAACCCTGACCCATGCGAACCCCTTGCTGGTCGCTTCCCGGAATATGACAACGACATTCTGGAATCCATCGACAAGGCAATGCAGGTCCTGCCAAAAGCACGCCTCCAATCCGCCCAGGAATGGATGAGCCTGATCAAAGCCGAAGAAAGGCGCATGAAGCCGGTACGCGTGATCAAGAATGATGATTTGGGAAAAACCCTGACCCGCCTGGTGTCAGAGACAAACGAATACGTCATGAACTCTGAGCCACGCGAGTCCCTTAAGACACCAGTCCGCCCAACGGAAAAATCAGAAGACAAAGTACAGTCAGCGCCTGCTTGGGTGGAAGAATTCAATCGCGAAACAACCGATGCGCCACCCCGAACCAAACGTGCAGCCCTTCAACATGAAGGCGTGACTGAGAAAGTAACGACCCGGCCCGGCATGCTGGCAGAACCCGCTAAGAAACGAAAGCGCGGACTTCTCAAATTCTTCAGCCGCCGTTAATTTACCTGCCCACTCAAACGCGAAAGGGCGCATCTGTCTGATGCGCCCTTTTGTATGTCTGCGGGAAAAACCGATCTTAGATCAACAACACCTGTGTGCCGACTTTGGTCAGATCATACAGCTCTGCAATCTGCTCATTATAAAGACCAATGCAGCCATTCGATGACCGGCGGCCAATCTTGCGCGTGTCGTGAGTGCCGTGAATGCGGTAATACTTCCACGTCAGGTGCAGCGCATGGGTGCCTAGCGGGTTGTCCGGGCCGGGGCCGACAAAATCAGGCCATTCCGGGTTACGCAGTTTCATCGCGGGCGTTGGTGCCCAGCTTGGTCCTTCGACCTTGCGCGTAATCGACGTGCGTCCGGTGCGTGTCAGATCCTCGGTCAAGGGGACACTTGTCGGGAACAGTTTATAGACCGACTGATCCTCGGACCAAAAGTGCAAAGCGCGCGATTGGATATCAACAAGAACGGCACCATTGTCGAGGTTGTTAAAATAGGGTTGCCAATCAAGGGACCGAAAGCTCGCGACATTTCGCTGCACGCCACTGGAAATATCGCTTTCAATTTCGGTGGTGCCTGCCGTTTGCGCAGCAGCCCCTGTACCAATCATTGCGGCTGAAGCGGCCAGAAATCCGCGACGTGATAGTTTATGTGACATAGCAGTTTCCCTTAAAGGAGCCGTTATTTTGAACGCTTATCTATTATGCCTTGTCCACTGCCGCAATTCAAACAAATGTCATCTGTAGCACTTGTTCGCGCATGTGGGTTTGAAGTGTCACTTCAATCCCGATAAAGAGTGACGACTGATATGAAGGCGAGTGATGTAATGCTGCGACGTGACGTGATTTTTGGGCTGGCTGCCGTGGGGCTGGCTGGCTGTGGTTCCGCAAGCACCAGACCCCTTGGTCCTGACGGACTTCCACTGCCATCAGCCTATGTTATTCGGCCCGGCGATGAAGCGACGATCCAGTTTCGCATGCTTGATAGCGTGAATGCGCTGCGTCAAACGGCGGGCGTGCCACCGGTCGCACTTGATGCGCGGTTGAATGCTGCCGCTGCGACCCATTCGCGGGATATGGCTGTGCAAAACCGCCCATGGCTTTTTGGATCTGACGGGTCCAGCCCGGTTGAACGCGCCCGCCGCGTCGGATTTGCGGGTCGGCTACTTGGTGAAAACATCTCAGAATCATTCGAATCCGAGTTGCAGACCCTGTCCGCATGGATGGCACAGCCTGATACGCGGGCAGTGATCCTGGACCCCAACGCACGCTTTATGGGCTTTTCCTGGTATCAGGAAGAATCAGCGAAACTGTGGTGGACATTGAACATGGGCAGTGACCCAACGGTCAGCCAGCCCATCCCCGGCGCTGCGTTCTAGGCATAGATGTAGATCAGCGTTCCGGTGTCCACCATCGCGTAAATCTCGTCCATCTCTTCGTTTTGAACGGCAATGCAGCCCCATGTCCAATCGGGGATGCCAGCCCAGCGCGACGGGGTGCCGTGAATAAAGATATCGCCACCCGGATCAATACCCTTGGCCTTCGCGTAGGCAATGTCGTTGGCATCGGGGTAGGAAATACCCAAGGACAGATGAAAGCGGCTATAGGGATTTCGCCGATCAATGCGATAGCCACCTTCCGGGGTGCGCCCATCACCTTCCTGCGTTTTGTGGCCAACAGGGGCAAATCCAAGATCAAATTTATAGGCCTTCAAAAGCGACGTGTTGTGCAACAACTGCATTTCGCGGCGTTCTTTGAAAACCTGAATGCGTGTCACATCTGGTCCGCGATACGTGGGTAGTGAACCACTGCACCCAGCAAGTCCCAGTGCGGCTGTGCCAGCCATCATGGATCGTCTTGAAATCATATCTCTGCCCATCGTTACGGTCTGCGCCGTTTTATTCCGATTACACTAATGACAGCTTTCTAGAAAGATAATGCGGCATGATTGCGGTCATTTCCGCGTGAATGGTGCAACAATCTCAACATGGGGTGACCAACGGAACTGATCGACGACCTGAACCCACGGCATTGCAAAGCCAGCTTCCACAAGCGTTTTGGCGTCGCGCGCAAAGGTCACCGGGTTGCAGGACACCATCGCGATGGTTTTGATATCAGATACGGCAAGCGTGTCGATCTGCGCCTCGGCCCCGGCACGCGGCGGGTCAATGACAGCGGCCTCAAAGTGGCGCAGCTCATCCGGTTCCAGCGGACGGCGGAACAGGTCGCGGGTTTCGGTCGTCACGCGCCGCAACTCATGGCCCTCGCGCCACCCACGATCCAGCGCGTCCAGCATTGCGGCTTCGCCTTCAACCGCGTGCACTTCTGCCCGACGAGCAAGCGGCAGGGTAAAGGTGCCGCATCCTGCAAACAGATCAATGATGCGGCCAGCGCCCGTCGTGATCTCTTCAACAGCCGACATCAGGGCAGCTTCACCATGCTTTGTGGCCTGCAAGAAAGCACCCGGCGGTGGCACGACGAAAGTACCCCCAAAATCCTGTGTAGGCGGGTTGATCGTCACAACTGGCTCATCATTCCAGACCAACCGCGACAGGCCATGCTGATTGGCAAGCGCCGCCAGTTCCACCCGCAGCGGTGGCGTCAGTTCTTTATCGGTAGCAATCAGGACATCAGCGCCCAGCGCCGCCTCTGTCACCGTCAGATCAATCTCGCCTTTGCGCGAACAGGCCAGAAGGGTCAGCGCCTCAAGCGCTGGAAAGCTGGCAATTAAGGCTGGTGTTAGCAGCTGGCAGTCCGGCACTTGCACCAATGTATCTGAGGCACGGGTGTGAAAGCCGACCATCGCACCCTTCTTGGTGCGCCTGCCCGAAAGCTTGGCGCGCCTGCGGGATTTGGGTGGTGAGGTCACGATGTTGCGAAACTCAGGCGAAATGCCCCGCGCCTGGACCGCCTTCACGACAATATCCTGCTTCCAATCAGCTACAAATGCATCGGTCGCATGCTGCATCGCGCACCCGCCGCAAGATTTGAAATGGCGGCAGGGTGCCGCGACCCGATCCACCGATGGCGTCACGATCCGCATGGTGCCGTCCTGCGCGACATCGACCTCTTCACCCGGCAAGACACGCGGCAAGAGCGACTGCCCGTCAGAGGCACGCCCCATCCCAAGATGGGTCAGACTTTCGATCGTCAGCATTTATTCCGCCGCATCTTTCACGTTGATGAACCCACCAGACTGCCGGTTCCAATAGCGCGCATAAAGCCCGCCTTGGGCCAGCAGCGCGTCATGGGTTCCTTCTTCGACAATGCGGCCTGCGTCAAGCACGACAATGCGATCCATGCGCGCCAAGGTAGACAGGCGGTGCGCAATGGCGATGACGGTTTTGCCGTCCATAACAGACTCTAATGCAGCTTGAATTGATGCTTCGACCTCGGAATCCAACGCGCTTGTTGCTTCGTCCAGAACCAAAATTGGGGCATCCTTAAGGATAGCGCGTGCAATGGCGATACGCTGGCGCTGGCCGCCAGACAGCTTGACCCCACGTTCGCCCAGATGCGCCTTATATCCCGACCGGTCTTTGTGATCCTTAAGCGTCTTGATGAACTCATGTGCCTCGGCCTGCTTGGCGGCGTCCTCAATCTCATCCTGTGTGGCGTCAGGCTTGCCATATTTGATATTGTCCCGCGCAGAGCGGTTGAACATCGCAGTTTCCTGCGTCACCATCGCGATCTGCTGACGCAGGCTTTCCTGTGTGACGTCACGCACATCGGTGCCGTCGATCAGGATCTTGCCTGCCTCGGTGTCGTAAAGCCGCAAAAGCAAAGCCACCAAAGTGGATTTACCCGCACCAGAGGCCCCGACCAGTCCAAGCTTTTCGCCGGGCCGCACAGTCAGGTTCACACCGTCCAGCCCACCAGGCCCACCACCATAGCTGAACGACACATTATCAAGCTTGATCGCACCGTCATGCGCCACAAGTTCGGCCGCATCAGGCGCATCGGTTAATGTATGGGCGGGGCTGAGGGTATGCATCGCATCCTCAATCTCGCCCACATTGGCGTACATGCCCATCAGGGTGAAACTGACCCATCCCGTCATCTGCGACAAGCGCAGTGATATCGCGCCGGCCGCAGCAATATCGCCAGCGGTGGCCGCCCCCGTTGTCCAGAAATAAAGCGTCATACCTACCAACAGCACCGGCAACAGCCCGCCCAGCGCCATCAGCCAGAACCGGAAAGACGCAGACAACCAGCCATAATGAACGGCAGTGCCCCAGTAGTTTTCCATCGCGTCAATCGCAGCGCGGTCTTCGTGGTCGTCATGGGCAAACAGCTTCACCGTTTTAATGTTTGTAATCGTATCAACCACTTGGCCCGTCACCATCGCCCGTGTCGCCGCCCGCGCTTTGGAGCGCGCGCGAATGCGGGGCATGAAAAAGCGGATCAGCGCGATGTAGGATACCGCCCAAAGCGCCAGCAACGCCGCAGACCGCGCATCAATCGTGAACAGCAGGATCACCGACCCAACCAAGGACGCCAAGGCAAAGGCAACCGTGTGGATCATATCTACGATTAAATCTGTGGCCGCCCGCGCCGCCTGCATCTGCTTTTGCGCAATGCGTCCGGCAAAATCATCATCAAAAAAGGTCACGGACTGGCCCAGTGAATGCCGATGTAAGCGCGACAGGATCAAGTTACCAAGCGAAGGACCCACGACAACGGCCTGCATCACACCGGAAACACCCAAGATAATCGGGCGTAGAATGACAAAAAACGCGGTGACGCCAAGCAGCAGCACAACATTGTCCGAGAAATACGTATCGCCGCTTGATGTCAGTGCTGCATCAATCACCCAGCCCAGCATCAATGCTGTCGCCACCTCTAGAGTTCCGGCCAAAGCAGACACTAATCCAGCCCAAAGCGTGACTTTTGTGCTACCCTTCAAGCACCACTTTAGAAACGCCATCAGCGTTTGCGGTGGCGGTCCTTGGGCAGGTTCAAAAGGGTCGATCCAGCGTTCTGGGGTCATTGGGGCCTTTCAGCGCGTCTAAAGGATACGTAGGGCGCACGGCGCATCGTCCAACGTCGAAAATAATGTATTGCGGGATTTGATTGATACGCGCCGTGATCGTCAGAGGAAAACCAAAACCGAAAAACCGCACAAAGCAAGCGCCATCACGCGCATGAACACGCGCCATGCGGTCGGGTTGGTTAGCAAATAGGATAACAGGCTGCCCGCAACCGCCCAAAACGTACAAACGCCAAGATTGATCGTTGAAAACGTGGCCGCAAGCGACGTGGCTTGTTGGAGCGGGGCAAGGGTGGCGACATAGGCAGTGGCGCTGAGCGCGACAGCCCAGACCTTGGGGTTCACCCATTGGAACAGGACCGCTTCAAGGAAGGTAAACGGCTTGTCAGTGTCCTTGTTCTGCGATGGATCTGCGCGCCATAGGTTGTAGGCCATCCACAAAATCCACAAAGACGCGATAATCTTCAGCACAATGCCCAGCGCGGGTTGTGCTGCGATCAGCGCCCCAACGCCGATACCCGTGACTGCCGCGATCACACCGACACCAAGTGCAACGCCGATAATATGCGGAATGGTGCGCTGAAAGCCGAAACGCGCGCCTGACGCCGTGATCAGGATCACGTTCGGACCGGGCGAAAACAGACCAAAGAAGACAAAGCCAATGAGGGGCAGAAATTCAGTCAAGCAATTCGGCTTTCGTTAAGGTGAAGCCAGAGGCGATCCAGCGCGCTTCGGCCTCTTTCAAGGCTTTACCAATTGCGGGGCCGCGTAAGGTTGGCATTAGGTCAGCAGCTTTGAGTGGGAAGGTTTGTTCAGCGGCAAATTGGGCCTTTTGGGCCATGTTCGTGTCTATTTCTCGGCCAAGCATTGCGCCTTCCACTGCCAAACGGTCCAACGCCAAATCAGCTCCGAAACGATACGCGACCTCAGCATGTGGCATGTCGGATTTCATCTGTTCCAACTGTTTGATCTGCGCATTGGACAGGCGCAGCCCAGCTTCTGGTTCACCGCCCATGGCGGCCAAACGCCGGATCGGGTCCGGCGCAAGCTGGGCTTTGTCCTCAACATGGATCAGCACCGCAAGAACCGCGTGGCTGGCACCTGGCAAGACCTGCGCCAAAGCACCTGTGGAAGCCATCGACGCCACTGCTGGCGCAGGATCGGGTGCGGAAAGCAATTTCAGCATTTCTGCTGTGACGCGTTCAACCGACAGCGATTGCAGCCCTTCGATGTTTTCGGCACAGGCGGCCAATCCATCGGCGTCGGGCCCTTCTTTGGTTTCCCCATACCATGCGTAAAACCGAAAAAACCGCAGGATACGAAGGTAGTCTTCTTTGATCCGTTGATCTGCGTCTTCGATAAACCGGACTCGGCGCGCTTGCAGGTCGGGCAAACCGCCCAAAGGATCTGTGATATGACCATCCGCATCCGCATAAAGCGCGTTCATCGTAAAATCGCGGCGGCGGGCGTCGTCTGTGATGTTGTCTGAGAACGCGACCGTTGCGCGCCTGCCGTCCGTTGCAACGTCGCGGCGGAATGTTGTGATCTCAAATGGGATGTCGTTTGCGACCAGCGTGACTGTGCCGTGATCAATGCCAGTCGGGATTGCTTTGATCTTTGCGGCCTGCGCCAATTGGATCACGACGTCAGGCAAAGCATCAGTCGAAAGATCAAGATCGGCGACCGGTTCACCCAGCAGTTCATTCCGCACACATCCACCGACGAACCATGCCTGGTGGCCCGCGTCAGTCAGCAGTTTGCACACCTTCTGTGAGGCATCGTCTTGCAACCAAGGCGCAGAAATGCGGGTCATGCCATACGCTCAGCAAAAGCGCGCAGGATACGGGCGGTCGCGCCCCAGATGTAATAAGGACCGAAAGGTACGGTGTAATAGTGTCTACGGCGGCCCTGCCAACGGCGGCCTTCGATGAGGTAATGTGCAGGCTCAAGCAGATGCGCCAATGGCACTTCAAAAATCTCACTCACCTCGCCCGCCTCGGCCACCGGATCATAGTGTCCACGGATCAGCGCCAGAACTGGCGTCACTTGGTAGCCCGTCACGGTCTGATGCGGAGGCAGCGTGCCGACAACATCAACGATGTCTGACGGCAGACCAATCTCTTCGCGTGCTTCGCGCAACGCGGCATCAACCAGCGTTGGGTCAGTCGCATCCTGCTTACCGCCTGGAAATGCAATCTGGCCGGGGTGATGCTTTAACCGGGCAGACCGTTTTGTAAGGATAACAGTCTCTAACTCAGCCCGAATGCCAATTAGTACGGCGGCTGGAGTCAAATCGCGCTCGGGCACCTTCACGTCAGCGTTCAGATCAAAATCAGAAGACGCGCCGCCCGGTCGGGCCAGCGCGTCTTCCAATCTTTTGCGTAAGTCAGGCACTGACATCCTTGGCCTCAAATCCCAGCGTTGTGGGATCAAAGGTGTAATGCGAGCCGCAGAATTGGCAATCTGCGGTGACGGTGCCCTCTTCGGTCGTCATCGTCGCGATGTCTTTTGCCGAATAAATCGACAGGCTTTGACGGACTTTGTCGTCAGAACAGCTGCACCCAAACTTGATCGGTTGGGCATCGTACACGCGTGGTTGCTCTTCATGGAACAGACGCACCAACAATTCCGTTGGCGCAACGGTTGGACCAATCAGTTCTATCTCATCTACTGTATCCAACAGCGCATTCGCACGGTTCCAGTTTTCACTTTCATCCGCATCAAGAATATCTGTCGCGTGAAGCAAACCTTCTTCGCCAGACCCACCTTCACCGGTCACATGCGGCGACGCCTTTGGCATGTGCTGCAAGATCACACCACCAGCGCGCCAATGTGTGTCTTCCCCCGGTAATTGTGACTGTCCATAGGTCAGTTGAAACCGAGTCGGAATCTGCTCGGATTGCGCAAAGTAAGTCTCTGCACAGGCGGAAAGTGACCCGCCCGCAATGGGTGTGATGCCCTGATAGGGGGTCATATCCTCGCCTTGGTCGATCAGAATGGCAAAGTAGCCGTTGCCGATCTGGCTAAACGGATCAGCGCTCTCATCCAGCGTTTCTGCATCATACGACGCATATGCGCGGATGCGCGCAGGCTCACCATCATCGGTCGGGCCATAGTAATCCGTTGCAATCAAACGGGCAGGACCGGAACCGCGGACCTGCAAAGACAGCTTCCAACGCAGTTTCATGGTTTGACCAATGAGCGCCGTCAGCAATGCCATTTCCGCAACCAGACCTTCGATCATGGGGGGATAGTTGTGCTGCTTGAGAACCTGTTCCAACACGCCATCCAAACGCGCCACCCGGCCACGGATGTCGGATGCGTCAAGTTGAAACGGCAGGACGGTATCGTCCCAGGCGATTTGGGTGCCTGTGGTCATAGTCTTTCCTAACAAGTCTAGGGATGGCATACCGCGCCTATATAGGCGGAGCAACCGCGCGTCCAAGGGGGTAAGCTATGATCAGACGGTATGGCGAGGTTCCGGTAGCAGGGCAGCGGTACAAGCATCGGGCAGGTGTTTATGCAATTTTGCCGTTGGATGGAAAACTGCTGCTGACGTATCAGGGCGATCCGCATTTTGAGATTCAACTGCCCGGAGGCGGGGTTGATCTCGGCGAGCATCCCTTGAATGCGCTGCACCGCGAAGTGTTTGAGGAAACAGGCTGGCGGATTGCGGCACCCCGCAAATTGGGTGCATTCCGACGGTTCGTGTTCATGCCAGAATACGACATGTGGGCCGAAAAGCTGTGCCATATCTATCTGGCACGGCCGGTGCGACCGCACGGACCACCGACAGAGCCGGGGCATCTTGCACTCTGGCTGGACCCGGCGGATGCTTTGGGTGAACTCTATAATGATGGGGACGCGGCGTTTGTGGCATCACTGCTCACATAACGACGCGAACCCCTTGTTTTTGGATGTTCTTTAGTCTGCCACAGCGACTAGTTCAGTGGGATCGTCAGGCCCGCAAAGATCGACGTTGCTGAAATATCGTCATTTTCATCACCTTCTGAGAAAGCGTCAATCTCCGCACCGCCATTCACGCCACCGTGTTCAACAACGTTCCTTGTGTCCACGACACCCGAGAACAGCTTGTAACTTACACCGAACTCCATCGTTGCATTTTGGCCGGCCCATTCCGCTGGCATCGAAATCGAAGGTGACAGTTCGAACGTCGTCACATCGGCAGTGTCTTCAAATTTGACCGTTTCAAACTGGCTTGGCGCACCCTGATCGGTTTCCTCATCGTCAATTTGCAGCGTCCGGTCACCGCGATACTGGGCAACAAACCCTTCGAGGTTGAAATTCATGCCATTCTGCAATGGGATCGTGTGGCGCGCACCAAGCTTCAGGCCGAACCCCGAAAACTCTGTATCCCGATCAACGAAGTTCTCAAAGCCTCCTGGAAACAGATATTCAGCGTCAACATCGTTGCGCATTTTCAGAAAAGACAGACCGCCCAGCAATTCGGTGTTGCCAGACCCAATTGTATAGGTCGCCAAGGCAGATACCTCTGCAAAGGCTGTCGTATTCTCGGTATCGGCGCGATCCTGGCAATCCTCGATCAGGCCAAGAAACGTCTCAATCCCGGCATCACAATCAGAGTTCAGTTCGCCGCCGGTGTCATCACTTCCGGTCAAAAGGCCCAGTTGGAGCCCCAGATCCAGCCCGACATCCCCGTAAAGTGAATCAATCTTGTAGTTCGCGGACCCAAGACCGCCAAACCCATAATCTGTATCAATGGTCTCGGCGGTCTGATCTTCGAGCGCATAAATGTAATCATTTGCAAACCCGCTGGCGAAGGAACCACGCAAGGTAAGTTCATCTGCCGCGGCGACTTGAGCAAAAAGTGAGGTGGACATGACAACGATGCCGATGTGAATATTTTTCATTTTTCCGTACTTTCCAAACTAAGATTGTTACTTGGTCCAAGTCGGTATCGGCGCATTTGCGATGCCAACTTCAAATTGGTTACGCATCGGCAACGCAGCTTATTCACACTATTTTAATAATTTCTTGTCTGGCTTTGCCGGGGCGACGCCTT
Organism: Yoonia sp. F2084L; assembly: GCF_023015625.1. Taxonomy (GTDB): domain Bacteria; phylum Pseudomonadota; class Alphaproteobacteria; order Rhodobacterales; family Rhodobacteraceae; genus Yoonia. The sequence continues at coordinate 579,375 of NZ_JALKAH010000005.1, read as the reverse complement.
CGCGCGCAAAAGTCGGACCTTCGTCATGGCCACGTTGACGATCAGACCCTCGCTATCCTTGCCCCTGCTGCGGAAACCCGGTATCGCGCAAAATCAGATATATTGACGCAAGGGCTTCGCACATGACCGCTCCGAAAAAAGTTGTTCTGGCCTATTCCGGTGGCCTTGATACCTCGATCATCCTGAAATGGTTGCAGACAGAATATGACTGCGAGGTTGTGACCTTCACCGCTGATCTGGGTCAGGGCGAAGAGCTTGAACCTGCCCGCAAAAAGGCCGAGATGATGGGTGCGTCCAACATCTATATCGAAGACCTGCGCGAAGAGTTTGTGCGCGACTTTGTGTTCCCGATGTTCCGAGCAAATGCGCTTTATGAGGGGCTTTATCTGCTGGGCACCTCCATTGCGCGCCCCCTGATTTCCAAGCGTCTGGTTGAAATTGCAGAGGCCGAGGGCGCTGACGCGATTTCCCACGGTGCAACGGGCAAAGGTAACGACCAAATCCGGTTTGAACTTGCCGCCTACGCGCTGAACCCCGAGATTAAGGTTGTCGCCCCGTGGCGCGAGTGGGACTTGGGCAGCCGGACCAAGCTGATTGAGTTCGCCGAAAAGCATCAGATCCCGATAGCGAAGGATAAACGCGGCGAAGCGCCCTTCAGCGTCGACGCAAATCTGCTGCACACATCATCCGAAGGTAAGGTTCTGGAAGACCCCGCCGAGGAAGCACCCGAATACGTCTATCAGCGGTCCGTTGCGCCTGAAGATGCGCCCGATACGCCGGAAATGGTTGAAATCACATTCGAACGTGGCGATGCCGTTGCGATCAATGGCGAGATGATGTCACCCGCGACGATCCTGACCAAGCTGAACGAATTGGGTGGCAAGCATGGTGTTGGTCGCCTTGATCTGGTGGAAAACCGGTTCATCGGTATGAAATCCCGTGGCGTCTATGAAACGCCGGGCGGCACCGTGTTGCTGGAAGCGCACCGCGGGATCGAGCAGATTACGCTGGATGCGGGCGCTGGGCACCTGAAAGACAGCATCATGCCGCAGTATGCAGAACTTATCTACAACGGTTTCTGGTTCTCGCCCGAGCGGGAAATGTTGCAAGCCCTGATCGACAAAAGCCAAGAGCATGTGTCGGGGACGGTCCGCGTGAAACTTTACAAAGGGTCGGCAACGACTGTGGCCCGCTGGTCCGATCAGACGCTCTATTCCGAAGAACATGTGACGTTCGAGGATGACATGGGTGCCTATGATCAGACAGACGCGCAGGGGTTCATTCAGTTGAATGCACTGCGGCTGAAACTGTTGTCTGCGCGTAATCGCAAGGGCTAGAGTTTTAATTTCGCCAGCTTTTCATAATGCGGCATTGCAAGGTGCCGCATTTTTTCTTGGGGCTGATCCAGTTCCGGCAATGGCCCCTCTGCCCCCGCAAACCCAGTGCTTTGATGGACCGCATTGTACCAATGTGAAGCCCAAACACCGTCGGCCTCTCTAGGTCCGGCGTGCCATTGCAACATAGTGCGATCAAACGGAAGCTCAATTGCAGCACAGAGTTTCTTCAGCATTCTTTCTGGGTCCGCACGAATGTCAGAACTGTCGATCACCAAGCCGCCGATCTTGTCATATAGTACCGCTTGCTGAGCGAACCCAATGTCCTCCAGCGTCATCTGATCCCGCTTTGCTCCATAGCTGGCAATCACTCGCGCAGGGTGCCGGATCAGGTGGATGTTGATGCAGTCCTTCGCCCAGTCCAGCGGGAAGCCTTCGATCATATGATGCGGCATATGTTTCATGTAGAAATGCGGCTTTTGCGCTGGAATAGTGTCTAAGCAGCGACGGGCGACGATGTTCGGATCGGTTTCATACGCCGCGATGATGTTATCCCGCATGGGGTGATCGGCCCCGGTCGCCTTAAGATACGGCGCATAGAACGGTTCGTCCCAAACGGCAAAATCGGCGCGATTGCTAAAGGCGTACATCATCGCCGTCGATAGGTTACGCGGGCCGGACCACATTGCGATCCTCATGATCGGTCGACCAAGTCTTTGTAGAGGCCGCGCAAGCGCTTGGTCATCGGACCAAGTTCACCGGTGCCAATCGTCCGTCCATCAATGCTGCTGACCGGTGTTTGCGCACCGAAGGTCCCGGTCAGGAACGCTTCATCGGCGGAATAGGTATCAACCAGGCTAAAATTCCGCTCAAACACCGGAATATCATTCGCACGGCACAGGTCGATGACCTTTTGCCGGGTGATGCCGTTCATGCAGTAGTCGCCTGTACTGGTCCAAACGGTACCATTCTTGACGATAAAGAAGTTACAGGCGTTCGTCGTGTTCACAAACCCATGCACGTCCAGCATCAGCGCTTCATCGGCACCCGCCTTTTGCGCAGCAATACACGCCAGGATGCAGTTGAGCTTGGAGTGGCTGTTCAGTTTGGGGTCCTGCGTCATCGGCAAGCCGCGTTGATGTGGGACAGTCGCCAATGTGATCGGGCGCGGGATTTTGGGCCGCGAATGCTCCATGATAATCACGAAGGTCGGCCCGGATTTTGACAGGCTGGGGTGTTGGAAGGGCCGCACTTTCACCCCACGTGTCACCATCAGACGGGCGTGGGCGTTTGTGGTCATACCATTCGCATTTTGCGTCTCTAACAAGGCGGAGACGACCTCTTTTCGGCCCATCCCGATATCCAGATCAATTGCTTTTGCCGCCTCAAGAAGCCGGTCAATATGCTCATCCATGAAGGCCCATTTACCATCATAAAGGCGCAGCCCTTCCCACACACCATCACCAAGCATGAAGCCGCTGTCATAAACGCTGACCATGGCCTGCGCCTTGGGGACGATGCGACCATCGACATAGATCAGGATATCCTCATTGCGCGCATCATCCTCGGCTTGGTGGGTCGTGACTTCTGTCATGGGCGTTCTCCTTCGCGCGAACGCTAGGGCAGCATTGCCCTTGTTCCAAGAGGTAAACAGCGCGTGAGAATTGGCTTCAACGATTGCTTGGCGTCCGTGGACATTGGAAAGGTAGCGTCAAAGGAGACATCTTATGTTGAAACGTATTGCCCTATCGCTGGCGCTGTTGCCGATCGCCCAAGCTACCGCTGCGGAAGACATTCAAACCGCTGTTCTGGCTGGGGGATGTTTTTGGTGCATCGAAAGTGACTTTGAAAAGGTTCAGGGCGTGCAAGAGGTCGTGTCAGGTTACACCGGCGGTACAACACAAAACCCGACCTACGAAACGCTCAAGGGATCAGGTCACTATGAAGCGGTCGAAATCATGTATGATGCTGATATCGTGACCTATTCTCAGCTGCTGCATGCCTTCTTCCGATCCGTGGATCCAACGGACGCTGGCGGGCAATTCTGTGATCGTGGGCCAAGCTATCGCACAGCAGTTTTTGTGTCTAACCCAGCGGAACTCGCTGCTGCGGAGGCCGCAAAAGCCAGTGCAGCGCGCGCATTAGGTCAGCGGATCGTGACGCCAATTCTGAATGCCGCCACCTTCTACGAGGCCGAGGCCTATCACCAAGATTACTACAAAGGCGAAAACCGGGTGATCACGCGGCGCGGTGTCAAAGTGCAGTCAGAGGCCTATGAATTCTACCGAAATGCCTGCGGACGCGATCAGCGCGTGTCAGAGCTTTGGGGCGACGCGGCACCATTCGTGCATCACAATTGAAACGCCTGAACTTCTGACAGATCAGGAATGACATCCGCCGTGCCGTGGCGCGTAACCATCAGCGCACCTGCCTTAGTGGCCTGTTTGATCGCCTGCGCCATCGGCATGCCCCTATCGAGGCCAGCAAGAACATAGCCCGTGAAGGTGTCACCCGCGCCAGTGGTATCAACGGGGTCCACTTTGATCGCCGGGAAATGCTCTTTTCCGCCTGTGCCATACCAATCAGCACCATCCGCGCCGCATGTGACGATGACATCGCGCACAGAAAGATCGTCTGGCGTTTGGCCGGTGGCGTTTTGCAATTGCTCTGCTTCGACTGCGTTCAGGATCAGAAAATCAAGGTAAGGCAACACGGCCTGCACCCGATCTGCATCAAAGGGTGCTGCGGCGTAGGCCACCTTCAGGCCCAGCTTTTTACCCATCTCGGCGGCAGTCCGTTGCAGGTTGGTTTCGTTCTGAATGACCAGCCAGTCGCCTGTTTCGGCCTCGGCCATTGCCGCCTGCAAAGTCACCTGCGGGATCTTTGCGTTTGCACCGGGGTGCAGGACGATTGCGTTCTCGCCTTTTGGGTCGACCATAATGATCGCTTGCGCCGTTTCAGTGTCTAACACAGCGATATTCCGTGTATCCACGCCATATTCAAGCAACCGGTCAACTGCCCAGCGCCCATCTTCGCCGACCGCACCGATGTGATATACGCGGGCCGCGGCGCGGGCAGAAGCAACGGACATATTGGTCCCTTTACCACCAAGAAAGACCTCGCGCTTGGTCGAGGATAGCGTCTCTCCCGGTGTTGGGAGGTGCGGCACGCGATAGACGAAATCCGCGTTGATTGAGCCAAGGTTCCAGATCGCCATCAATCAACCTTACAGGCAGCGATGACCGCCATGTTCACGATGTCATTGACCGTTGAAACGGTCGAACAAATCTGGATTGGCTTGCCGATACCCGACAGAATGGGGCCAATGACCGTCGCACCTGCCATTTCTTGCATCAGCTTGACCGAAATGGATGCAGAGTGACGTGCAGGAACAACCAAAACGTTGGCCGGCCCAGTGAGGCGCTGGAAAGGATAGTTTTCCTGAGCCTGCGCGTTCAACGCCACATCGACGGTCATTTCGCCTTCGTATTCAAAGTCTGCGTTGCGCGCATCAAGCACCTTGGGCGCTTGATGCATCTTTTCGGCACGCTCAGACACCGGATAACCGAAGGTTGAAAATGACAGGAAAGCGACCCGTGGCTCTAACCCCAGTTCACGCGCAACAAATGCGCCGCGTTCTGCGATATCGGCCAAGTCGTTTTCGTCCGGCCATTCGTGCACCAGCGTGTCGGTGATCAACACGATCCGCCCATTATGCAGGACCGCAGTGACGCCAACGGCCCCATCGTGAGGTTGGGCATCAAAGACATGGTTGATCAGTTCCAGAATATGCGCAGATTTGCGGGTCGCGCCCGTAACCATCCCGTCTGCATGTCCATGTGCCAGCATCAACGTCGCAAAAACGTGCCTGTCGCGGGCGGCAAGCCTGTGAACATCTTGGGCATCGAACCCTTTGCGCTGTAGGCGGTTGTAAAGAAAGTTCTTATAAGTATCGAGGTGAGGCGTCGTCGCCGCATTCACAATCTCAAGCTCATCCACGGCCTCGGCCAGGCCTTCGGCTGTCAGCTTTTCTTTCACATCGTCGTCGCGTCCGACGACCAGGGCTTTGCCCATACCAGAGCGTTGGTACATGACCGCGGCGCGCAACACGCGCGGGTCGTCGCCTTCGGCGAATACAACCGTGGATTGGTTCGCACGGGCGCGGGCGTTGAGACTGCGCAGGATAGATTGGGTCGGGTCCATGCGGGATTTCAGCGAAAGCTCGTAGGCGTCCATATCCACGATGGGGCGGCGGGCGACGCCCGTTTTCATGCCTGCCTGGGCCACAGCCGTCGGGATACGGTGGATGAGGCGGGGATCGAACGGCGTCGGGATGATGTAGTCGCGACCAAAAGTCAGTTTTTTCCCGTATGCCATGGCGACTTCGTCAGGCACATCTTCGCGCGCCAATGCGGCCAGCGCTTCGGCGCAGGCTATTTTCATTTCATCGTTGATCGCGCGGGCATGAATGTCGAGCGCGCCACGGAAGAGGTAGGGAAAACCAAGGACGTTGTTCACTTGGTTGGGATAATCACTGCGGCCTGTCGCGACGATTGCGTCTTCGCGGACGGCGTGCGCATCTTCTGGCGTAATCTCAGGGTCGGGGTTCGCCATGGCGAAAATAACGGGGTTTTCCGCCATGTTAGACACCATTTCTTGGGTCACGGCCCCTTTTGCGCTGACGCCAAGAAACACGTCGCAGCCTTTCATGGCATCATCAAGCGTGCGCGCCTTTGTATTTGCTGCATGGGCAGATTTCCATTGGTTCATCCCCTCGGTCCGGCCTTGGTAGATCACACCTTTGGTGTCGGCCATGATGCAATTGTCATGCTTGGCCCCCATCGCTTTGAGCAGTTCAAGACAGGCAATCCCAGCGGCGCCCGCACCATTCAGTACGATCTTCACATCTTCAATCTTCTTGCCCGACAAGTGCAACGCATTCAGAAGGCCGGCCGCACAGATCACGGCCGTGCCGTGTTGGTCGTCGTGAAAAACAGGGATATCCATCTGTTCTTTGAGCGTTTGTTCAATGATGAAACACTCAGGTGCTTTGATATCTTCCAGATTGATGCCGCCAAAAGTGGGGCCCATTAACCGGACGGCTTTAATGAATTCTTCGGGGTCTTCGGTGTCCAATTCGATGTCGATGGAATTCACATCAGCGAAACGCTTGAACAGAACAGACTTACCTTCCATCACCGGCTTACTGCCCAGCGCGCCAAGGTTGCCAAGGCCAAGAACGGCAGTACCGTTTGAAATCACCGCAACCAGATTGCCCTTGTTTGTATAATCATAGGCGGTTGCGGGGTCAGCTGCGATTTCTTCGCAGGGGATCGCCACACCGGGCGAATAAGCCAGCGACAGGTCGCGCTGCGTTGTCATCGGCACGGTGGCCTGAATTTCCCATTTACCGGGGGTGGGCTGCATGTGAAATTGCAGCGCATCTTCGCGTGTGAGTCTATTCTTTGGCATCTGGTCCCCCTCTAAGCCCACAAGACATAGCGGGTTCCGATACAAGGCTGCAACGGGTTCATTTCGGGGTTTCCCCGCAAACATGGGCTGTTAGTGTGCGCGGGATGATCCCGGGGGATGCATGAACAGCACCAAAAGCACCACGACGCCTATGATGGCGCAATATCTGGAGATTAAAGCAGAGCATCCTGATGCGATCCTGTTTTACCGGATGGGTGATTTCTATGAGATGTTCTTTGATGACGCGGTCGCCGCAGCAGAAGCTCTGGATATTGCGCTAACGAAACGTGGCAAACACGACGATCAGGACATTCCGATGTGCGGTGTCCCGCATCATGCGGCCGAAGGGTATTTTCTGACGTTGATCCGCAAAGGGTTTCGCGTTGCTGTTTGCGAACAGATGGAAAGCCCGGCTGAGGCAAAGAAACGTGGGTACAAGGCCGTTGTGAAGCGCGAGGTCGTGCGGCTGGTGACGCCGGGAACGCTGACCGAGGATTCCTTGCTGGATGCCCGCCGTCATAACTTCCTAGCGGCGTTTCATTTGGTACGAGATGAAGGCGCGTTGGCCTGGGTCGATATCTCAACCGGGGCGTTTCATGTGATGCTTTGCAGCGGGGCGAAATTGGGGCCCGAACTGGCGCGATTGACCCCGCGCGAAGTGATCGTTGCCGATGGAAATGAGGCTGATTGGGCTGGAATAGTGTCTGATTCAGGTGCAACGCTCACGACTTTGGGCGCAGCAGCTTTTGATAGTACGTCAGGCGAAAAGCGCCTTTGCAGTCTCTATAAAGTCGGATCGCTTGATGCTTTCGGCAGCTTCGGCAGGGTCGAGATTGGGGCTATGTCTGCCGTTGCGGAGTATCTGGATATTACCCAACGCGGTAATCTGCCTTTGCTCCGCCCACCTGTCCAGGAGGGGCAATCATCTGCGATGCAGATTGATGCCGCGACGCGCAAATCGCTTGAACTGACCCAATCAATGAGTGGCGGCAAGCAAGGCTCGCTTTTGCATTGCATTGATCGGACAGCAACCGCCGGAGGGGCGCGTTTGCTGGAACGGCGCTTGGCATCGCCCTCTTGTAGCGCCGAAGTAATCGCTTCGCGGCTGGATGCGGTTGCTTTTCTGACTGAAAACGCACGGTTGGTTGAAGATATCCGTGATGCACTGCGCAGTGTGCATGACGTCGATCGCGCCTTGTCGCGATTGGCGCTGGATCGCGGCGGTCCGCGCGATATGGCCGCCATTCGAAACACGATTGGGCAGGCGACGCAGCTTTCCCAGCGGCTGACAGCCGACTTGCCAGAAATTCTGGCGAGCGCTGCGCGTGATTTGACCGGACACGACGCATTGCTAGATCTGCTGGATCAGGCTTTGATCGCCGAACCGCCGCTTTTGTCCCGCGATGGCGGGTTCATTGCGCCGGGCTACGATGCTGAACTGGATGAAGTACGCAGGCTGCGCGATGAAGGTCGATCTGTGATTGCAGGGATGCAGGCAGAGTTCATTGAGGCGTCGGGCGTTTCTTCTCTGAAGATCAAGCACAATAACGTGCTGGGTTACTTCATCGAGACAACAGCGACACATGCCGACAAGATGATGGCCCCACCTTTGAATGAGACCTTCATTCATCGCCAGACGACGGCCAATCAAGTGCGATTTACGACTGTAGAATTGTCCGAGATCGAGACGCGTATTCTGAACGCGGGTGGACGTGCGTTAGAGATCGAAAAGAGGCTCTATTCCAGCCTAACTGAAGCAATTATTGCACAAGCCGGGCCATTGGGCGCACTCGCACGCGCTTTGTCCGAGATTGATCTGATGACCGCGCTTGCGCACCTTGCCATAACCGAAAACTGGATACGACCACGCGTGGACGATAGTCGTGCATTTGAGGTTTCGGGTGGGCGGCATCCGGTCGTTGAGGCTGCGCTGCAAAAGGACGGTGCGCCATTTATTGCGAATGACTGCGGGCTGACTGACGCGCCAATCTGGTTGCTGACCGGTCCAAACATGGCCGGTAAGTCGACTTTCCTGCGACAGAACGCGTTGTTGGCGATTTTAGCGCAAATGGGGAGTTTTGTGCCTGCGTCTGAAGCACATATCGGGATTGTCAGCCAGATTTTTAGCCGGGTTGGCGCATCTGACGATCTGGCGCGTGGGCGCTCGACCTTTATGGTCGAGATGGTTGAGACGGCTGCAATCCTGAATCAGGCCGATGACAGGGCATTGGTGATCCTGGATGAAATCGGACGCGGGACAGCAACCTATGACGGGTTGTCGATTGCCTGGGCCACTTTAGAGCATTTGCATGATGTGAACCGGTGTCGCGCACTTTTTGCCACTCATTATCACGAAATGTCGGCGCTTTCAGCGAAACTGGATGGCGTGGACAACGCCACTGTCACCGTCAAAGAATGGGAAGGCGATGTGATTTTCCTGCATGAGGTGAAACGCGGGACTGCAGATCGCAGTTATGGGGTGCAAGTGGCGCGTTTGGCCGGGCTGCCGCCTGTTGTGGTGGAGCGCGCCAAGGTCGTTCTGGAGGCATTGGAAAAGGGTGAACGTGAGGGCGGCAGTTCTCGTAAGGCCATCATTGATGATCTGCCTTTGTTTGCCGCGACGCCTGCGCCGAAGCCTGCACCAGCCAAAACATCTGCGGTGGAAGATCAGCTAAAGACGGTTTTGCCGGATGATTTGACGCCGAAAGAGGCGTTGGCATTGATCTATGAGTTAAAAAGCAAACTCTAGATTACCAACTCCCGCTCGCGCCACCGCCGCTGGAGCGCCCGCCGCCGCGACTGCTGCCGCCAGACGAAGAGCTTCGTTTCTTCCGCGGGATCGTTGTCGTGACCGTGTACCGCGCTTGGCAATGATGGCAGTTGTAATCTGTCTCTCGTAACCCGGTTGAGGAATAGGTCGCGGATTGCACCACGCGACTGTCCCCTTCGACCGTACGGAACTTGCATTCTCGGCAGGCTCCGTAGCGTGAAAACCATGCGCGATAGCCTTCGATTGTCACGTGATCACAGCTTTCACAGTACCAGACGTCGTAGTCGACGCTTTCAAGCCGCTCTTCCATCAGCTGACCGGGTGACAGGCTGTCGTCTTCGGTTTCTTCCAAATAGCGGCGCATGCGTGATCCGTCAGTTGGGCAAATCCGCAGGCGATTGCGGCGGATACGGCGGACAAAGCCAACAACAAAGGGGACAATCGCGGCGAAAGGTGCCAGCAGCCACAGACCAAGGTTTGTGATGAAGCGTTTAATGCTGATCCACCATTGCTGGAAAGGTGACGCATCATACGTCCCCGGCGTTGCACCTGCCACCTGATAGATCACCTCTTCCACGCCAGCGCGAATGCCATCTGCGTATTCATCTAGTCTGAAATTCGGCACGATCTTGGTATCAATGACACGTCCCATGGGATCATTCAGCGTCGTGCCGTAGCCTGCGCCGACTTCAATCCGCAATTCGCGATCCAGATGGGACACTAAGAGCAACAAACCATCGTTGCGTTCGGCGTCACCGATACCCCACGCGTTGAACACATCGGTGGCAAAGCTTTCGATGCTGCCCGTGTGCCCATAATCGGACATGCGGCTGATGGTCAGGACGGTGAACTCGATGCCGCGCTCTGTATATAGTTCGTCCAAAATAGCGCGCAAATCCTGCTCCTGACCATCGGTCAGCAGATCGGCATAGTCGTTGACGTAAAAATCAAGGTCTTCGGGAAAGCCTTGCGCGAAGGCGGCGCTGACCCAAAGAACAAAGCAAAGAGCCCCCGCGAAGAGGCTCTTGATCAAGATGCGGGCGTCGATGACACGCCAACCTGCGCAGGGCGCAGCAGACGATCGTGCAGCATGAAACCTTCGGCGGCGACCTGAATGATTTCACCTGCTTTGGTACCCGGCACCGGTGCTTCGAACATGGCCTGATGCATCTGCGGGTCGAATTTATCGCCGACTTCTGGAACGATTGGGTCAATGCCATGCTTTTTGAAGACGCTGATCAGCTCGCGCATTGTCAGTTCAACACCTTCAAGCAGCGCCTTGTTCACGTCCTGCTCGGCCTCATCTGAGGACTGCAAGGCGCGGCGCATATTGTCGTAGACCGGCAGCATATCGCGGGCGAGCTTGGAGCCGCCATAGTTTTCGGCCTCGCGCCGGTCGCGGTCCGCGCGTTTGCGTGTATTTTCTGTATCCGCCAGGGCGCGCATGAATTTGTCGCGGAAATCGTCGCGTTCAGCGCGCAGCGCTTCAATTTCATCAAAGCTGGCTTCGGCCGCGTCGAAGTCCAATTCATCGCCTTCCGCGGCGAGTTCATCAAGGCTTTGCAATTCTTCGTCTTTCTCAGACATCAGTTTTCCCTTTAAGAGCGGTCAGCGATCATTTTGCCAACCAGCTTTGCGGTATAATTCACAATCGGCACGATGCGCCCATAATTGAGCCGTGTTGGCCCGATCACGCCGACCGCGCCAATAATCTTTCGGTCGGCGTTCATATAAGGGGAAACGACGAGAGATGAACCCGATAAAGAGAACAATTTGTTCTCAGAGCCAATAAAAATGCGCACGCCCTCACCTTCTTCGGCCAGATCAAGGAATTGGGCGATATCACGCTTGCGTTCAAGGTCGTCAAAGAGGGTCCTGATCCGTTCAAGATCAGCTTCGTTTTCGCCCTCACCCAGCAGGTTGCCACGTCCGCGCACGATCAGCCGTTCGGTCGCTTCGCCTTCGTTTTCCCAAAGGGCAAAACCATCAGAGATCAGTTCTGCCGCGAGCGTGTCGATCTCTTGGCGGCGTGCGGCGATCTCTCGGGCAATGACGGCACCCAGTTCGGACAAAGTGTGACCGGCAGCTATGGCGTTGAGGAAATTCGCCGCCTCGCGCATCGAAGACGGCGTTTGGCCGGGAGGCGGAGTGAAAACACGGTTCTCGACATGCCCATCGCCAAAGACCAGGACCACAAGAGCGCGGTCTTGAGAGAGTGAAACGAATTCAATGTGTTTGATGGGCGCTTCGTGTTTTGGCGTCAACACGAGGCTTGCCCCATGCGTCACCCCGGATAGCGCGGTGCCGACCTGATCAAGCACGGAAGTGACGTCTTGGTCATTGGTTGTGAGCGTGCGGTCTATGGTTTCGCGGTCTTTTCCATCAAGATCGCCAACCTCAAGCAACCCATCAACAAACATACGCAGGCCAAGTTGTGTTGGGATACGCCCAGCGCTGACATGCGGACTGCCGACAAGCCCAAGGAATTCGAGGTCTTGCATCACATTGCGGATCGTCGCAGCGCTGATCTTTTCCGAGAAGTCGCGCGTCAGGGTCCGGGACCCGACAGGTGTGCCGCTTTCCAGATACCCTTCTACAACGCGCCGAAAGACTTCGCGCGAGCGGTCATTCATTTCGTCGATATTTGGCGGTTGTTGGGTCATCACATCCTCAGGCAAGGGCGGCGCAATTAAAACGAAGATCGCGCCCGCGTCAATCGGGGTTGGATTTCATATGTGGGCAGCGTATCCCCGCAGTGCAACCGATAGGAGAGACCCCATGCGTCCATCAGGCCGTCAGACGAACGAAATGCGCGAAGTTTCCATTGAAACGGGCGTAACGATGCATGCTGAGGGCTCTTGCCTGATTAAATGCGGGAATACGCATGTTTTGTGCACTGCGACAATTGATGAACGGGTACCGCCATTCCTGAAGAATTCAGGATTGGGCTGGGTCACGGCAGAATACGGAATGCTGCCACGTGCGACGAACACACGCATGCGTCGCGAGGCCAAGAATGGGCAATCAGGGCGCACGCAGGAAATTCAGCGCCTGATTGGGCGGTCTTTGCGCGCCGGTGTTGACCGTGTGGCACTGGGCGAGCGGCAGATCGTTGTGGATTGCGACGTGATTCAGGCTGATGGCGGGACGCGCTGTGCGTCTATCACGGGTGGTTGGGTTGCTTTGAAGCTGGCCGTGCAGAAATTGATAAAGGCAGGTGATGTGATTAGCGATCCGTTGATTGATCCGGTCGCAGCGATATCCTGCGGGATCTATGCGGGACAAGAGGTGCTGGATTTGGACTACCCTGAGGATAGCGAAGCGGGCGTTGATGGGAATTTCGTCATGACTGGCGGGAAGTTGATTGAAATTCAGATGTCCGCTGAGGGGTCTACCTTTACCCGTGCGCAGATGGACGGGTTGGTTGATCTGGCCGAAAAAGGTGTGTCTGAGCTGACTGCTATCCAATTGGCTGCTGTCAGCTGATGCGGCGTTTTGACGGCAAGGAACTGGTCATTGCGACCCATAACCAAGGGAAGCTGGAGGAGATCGCTGATCTTCTGAAGCCCTATGGGGTATCATTGACGTCAAACGCGGATCATGGGCTGCCAGAGCCTGAAGAGACCGAAACCACCTTTGCCGGGAACGCACGTATCAAGGCGCATGCTGCGGCGAAGGCAACCGGTTTGCCAGCGTTGTCGGATGATAGTGGGATTGAGATTGACGGACTTGGTGGTGCGCCCGGGGTCTATACCGCTGATTGGGCTGAAACACCCAATGGTCGTGACTTTAAGATGGCGATGGAGCGCAGTTGGGCAGAGTTAGAGTCTGTTTCTGCACCTTTTCCGCGGACCGCTCGGTTTTGCTGTACGTTGGTTCTGGCTTGGCCAGATGGCCATGATGAAGTGTTTCCGGGAGTCATGCCAGGCCAGATTGTCTGGCCAATGCGCGGCGATCAAGGGCATGGGTATGATCCAATTTTCCAGCCAAATGGGTATGACATCACCTTTGGTGAGATGGACCGTTGGGAAAAGAACAACATCAGCCACCGGGCGGATGCTTTTGCCAAATTGATTGCGGGTTGCTTTGCCTGAGGATTGGGAAAACGGGGGCTTTGGCCTTTATATCCATTGGCCGTTTTGTCAGGCAAAGTGCCCCTATTGTGATTTCAACAGCCATGTTGTGGCACAGATTGATCAAAGGGCATGGGCCGATGCCTATGTCAGTGAAATAGCACGCATCGGTGCCGAGACAGAAGGACGCGTGCTGCGGTCTGTCTTTTTTGGAGGTGGTACGCCCAGTTTGATGGATCCTGATGTTGTTGATGCGATCTTAACAAAGATACGCGCAACATGGCCTATCGCGAACGATATTGAGGTGACGCTGGAGGCAAATCCAACTTCAGTGGAAGCGGGCCGGTTCGCAGGATATCGCGATGCTGGCGTGAACCGGGTGTCGATGGGCGTTCAGGCGTTAAACGATGCGGATTTGAAAGCCTTGGGCCGTTTGCATAGTGCGTCAGAAGCAATGCAGGCCTTTGACATTGCGCGCAGTGTTTTTGATCGCGTAAGTTTTGACCTGATTTATGCGCGGCAGGGTCAAACGCTGAAAGACTGGGAGGCCGAATTGCGGCAAGCCCTTGGGTTGGCGGTTGACCACCTGTCGCTTTACCAATTGACGATCGAGGATGGGACCGCATTCGGTGATCGCTATGCGGCGGGCAAATTGCGGGGATTGCCAGACGACGATGTTGCCGCTGATATGTATGCATTGACGCAGGGCGTCTGCGAGGACACGGGTTTTGCGGGATATGAAGTGTCCAATCATGCACGCCCGGGATGTGAGAGCACCCACAACAAAATCTATTGGAAGTATGGGGACTACGCCGGGATCGGACCCGGTGCGCATGGTCGGTTAACGCTGGGCGGGACACGTTTTGCGACCGAAGCGCCCCGCGCACCAGCCGCTTGGCTGTCCCAGGTCCGCCAAACCGGAAATGGAGATTTGTGCCGAGATGTGCTGAGCTTGGATGATCAGTTTGCTGAGTTCTTACTGATGGGAATGCGATTGCGCGACGGGGTAAGCGTTGCCCGGTTTTCGCAGCTATCTGATAACATATTAATTAACAAAATCAACGGTTTAGTCGAAATCGGCATGTTGGAATACAATACAGAAACGTTGCGTCTGTCACAGCAAGGATACCCTGTTCTGAATGCTGTTTTGCGAAAGCTGTTAGAGGACTAACCGCCGGACAAGGCACGTAAAAGATCGTCAAGTTGTTCCAGCGATTTGTAGCCAATCACCATTTTGCCTCCGTCAGAGCCAGCCGGGTGGTCTATCGTGACTTTCATGCCGAGCGTTGCTGAAAGCTCATTCTCGATTTGAACGGTATCTGCATCTTTGGGAACCGGTGCACCGGGCACGGATCGCTTTTTGATGGCTGGCCCTTTTTTGGCAAGTTGTTCTGTTTCACGGACCGAGAGTTTTCTTTGGATCACTTCGCGTGCAAGCTCAACCGCTTGATCGTGACCGACGAGCGCGCGGGCATGACCTGCGGAGATCTGACCGGTGACCAGATAGCGCTGCACCTCTTCCGGCAGATTTAAGAGACGCAAAAGATTTGCGATATGACTGCGGCTTTTGCCAAGCGCCGACGCGAGCTTATCTTGTGTGTGGCCAAATCTGTCCATCAACTGCTTGTAGCCCGCAGCCTCATCCATCGGGTTCAAATCAGCCCTTTGGATGTTTTCGATAATCGCGATTTCAAGGACTTCGGTATCGTCATAATCGCGCAGCAGCACAGGGATTTCGTGCAACTTGGCCATTTGCGCCGCACGCCAGCGACGTTCACCGGCAACGATTTCATAAGTCGCCACTGCGGTGGGTGACTGCCGTACAATGAGCGGCTGGATAACACCCTTTTCTGCAATGGACGCAGAGAGTTCATTCAACGCATCATCATCGAAAGTGCGGCGCGGCTGGTCCGGATTGGGCTGAACCTGTTCGATGGGGACAACCAGATCCGGGCGTTTGGGCTGTGCCTGCGGTGTGTCATCGGCGGCCACATCAGACATGAGGGCCGAGAGACCGCGCCCTAAACCACGGGACCTTTTTGTGTTACGTGCCATCTATGCAGCCCTTTTATTCTTGGTGCGCGCGTTCAGTTCCTTAGCCAACGCGCGATAGGCCGAGCTGCCTTTGGACCCACTATCGTAGGTTAGGACCGGCACTGCAAAAGACGGGGCTTCACTCAGGCGGACATTACGCGGGATGACCGTGGTGAAAACCATATCACCCATGTTTTCGCGGGCATCATCTTCGACCTGAAGCGACAAGTTGTTGCGCCTGTCGTACATGGTCAGGACGATCCCTTCGATCCGCAGATCGGGATTTGCGGTTTGCCGAACATCGCGAACGGTGAGGATCAGTTGCGACAGACCTTCCAAGGCAAAAAACTCGCTTTGGAGCGGGACAAGCAGGGAATGCGCTGCCACCATCGCGTTCACAGTCAATATATTGAGCGATGGTGGACAATCAATCAATATGTAGTCGAACCCTAGGGTGGACACATCATCATCGCGCAAGACATCACGCAGCAGAAAGCTTCGTTTGGTGTTGTCGATCAATTCGAGATCGGCAGAGCTTAGATCTGTCGTCGCAGGAACAATGCTGAGGTTGTTGACGGAAGTCTGCTGTATTGCTTGTTTGAGTGTGACATCGCCTGCAATAAGGTCATATGTCGTGGCCTTTCGCATTTCTTGATCAATACCAAGGCCAGTTGATGCATTGCCCTGCGGATCAAGGTCGATCAATAGCACTCGGCTGCCTTTCTCCGCCAAAGCGGCGCCTAGGTTTATTGTTGTTGTTGTTTTACCTACCCCACCCTTTTGGTTGGCGATTGCGATGATGGCAGGATCCGTCTTTGCATTATTTGACAATGGATTCGATCCTTCGAAGGGCGATTATTCGAGCCTCAGGATCAGTGAAACTGGGATAATCTTCAAGGTCAAACGACCAGTTCTTTTGTGCTTCGGCAACTTCTTGTTGGGACTGCCGCCCTTTGTGCAGAAGCGCGACGCCGTTGGGGCTTAGGTGCCGCTTTGTTAGTGGAATTAGGCCAGATAGTGCGGTTAACGCTCGTGCGGACACTACATCTGCGGTCTGAGGAGGTACATTCTCGATTCGGTCTGCAATCACTTCGACAGAGAGGCTTAGTTCTCTGGTTACTGTTCGTAGAAATGTCGCCTTGCGCTGATCACTTTCTATCAGGACAAACTGCGCATCAGGCTGCGTTGTCTTGGCAATGATCGCCATGACGATTCCCGGAAACCCTCCACCGCTGCCGATATCCGTCCATTTTTGATAGCTTTGAGGAACATGCCTATAAAGTTGCGCCGAGTCGGTGATGTGCCGATCCCAAAGATCAGCAACACTGCCGCGTGCAATGAGATTGATTGTAGGCGTCCATTTTGTGACGAGTGCAGCGTATGTCTCTAAATCTGCCATTGTTTCACGTGAAACATCCAGACCAGCAATAGTTGGTGCCATAAATCTAGGTCCCGGTCGCAATTTGCCGTTTTTTCAACGTCGCAACAATAAGCATCAACGCGGCAGGCGTCATACCTTCAATCCGCCCAGCATGAGCAATTGTGGACGGACGTGTTGTATTGAGCTTTGACACAAGCTCATTCGATAGCCCTGAAATTGCGGAATAGTCAATTTCATCAGGGATGATGTGCTTTTCATCCCGCTCCATCGCAGCGATGTCTCGCTCTTGTCTGGCAATGTAGTGCGCGTAGAGCGCGTCTTTCTTCACCTGATCTTGTACTGCAGATGGGATATCATCAATATCTTGATCCAACTGCATCAAATGCGCGAAACTGAAATCACTCAGTTCGAGCGCTTGAAGCGCGGTGCGGCGTGGGCCATCCGCGTTTAGCTTGACCCCAACGGCAGCAATATCCCGCGACGACAGGTTAATCGTTGAAAGCCGTGACCTCGCTTTCTCAATCTGCTCAATCTTACTGGTGTAATGCTGCCACCGCCGGTCACCCACACAGCCAATCTGGCGCCCCCGTTCTGTCAGCCGTTGGTCCGCATTGTCAGCGCGCAGCGACAGCCGGAACTCAGCCCGAGAGGTAAACATACGGTAAGGTTCGGACACACCACGCGTGATCAAGTCATCAATCATGACACCAATGTAGGATTCGCGGCGGCTGAAGATAACGTCATCTTCTCCCTTTGCTTGCGCCGCAGCGTTCAAACCCGCCACCAAACCTTGTGCCGCGGCCTCTTCGTATCCTGTTGTTCCATTGATTTGACCCGCCAGAAATAACCCAGGAACATCCCTCAGTTCCAGCGTAGCACGCAGCGCGCGCGGATCGACGTAATCATACTCAATCGCATACCCAGGCTGAATAATCTTTGCTTTTTCAAGGCCATAGATGGAATTCACATAGTCAGCCTGCACATCCTCTGGCAGCGACGTCGATATACCGTTGGGGTAAACGGTATGGTCGTTCACCCCCTCGGGCTCCAAGAATATCTGGTGCGAGGTCTTTTCAGCAAACCGGACAATCTTGTCTTCGATCGAAGGGCAATACCGTGGGCCCACCCCATCAATCTGGCCACCATACATGGCTGAACGCCCAAGATTGGACCGAATGATATCATGGGTTCTTTCGTTCGTATGCGTGATCCCACAGTCGATTTGCGGTGCATAAACGCCCTTGGACAGGAAGGAAAACATCACAGGGTCGTCGTCACTGGGCTGAGCTTCCAACTGATCCCAGGCGATCGTACGCCCATCCAACCGTGGCGGTGTGCCCGTTTTCAGGCGGCCAAGTGGCAATGAAAAGCTATCCAACCGTTCTGCCATGCGAACCGACGGATCCTCGCCCATACGACCGCCAGGCCTTGATACATCACCAATATGGATGACGCCCCGTAGAAATGTCCCGGTCGTCAGGATCACGCTGTTCGCGGCAATCTCACTTCCATCACGGGTCTTCAGCCCAGTCACCCGGTCGCCGTCCATCAGTAGATCAATGGCTTCGTCCTCAAGAATGTCCAGATTTTCAAGCGCGTTGAGCTCTGCTTGCATCGCTGTGCGGTAAATCTCACGATCTGATTGCGCGCGGGGGCCCTGAACAGCTGGACCTTTCTTACGGTTTAACAGGCGAAATTGGATACCGGCCTTATCGGCAACGCGCGCCATGACGCCGTCAAGCGCGTCAATCTCTCGCACAAGGTGCCCTTTACCCAAGCCACCAATTGCCGGGTTGCAGGACATCACACCAATAGAAGCCTTGGTCAGTGTCAAAAGCGCGGTCCTGACGCCCATGCGCGCAGCAGCATGCGCGGCCTCTGCACCAGCATGCCCGCCACCAATAACAATAACGTCGTAGTCGCGATGTTTCACGTGAAACACTCCCTACTTGCCGATACAAAAACTGCTAAAGATCTCATCCAGCACATGTTCTACATCAACACGGCCAACGATGCTATCCACTGCGCGGATTGCAGATCGCAAGTCTTCTGCAACTAAGTCAGTCATCGCACCTGAACTTTCCAAAGCACCAGCAGCGTCATCCAGATAACTGATCGCGCGCAACATCGCCACCCGATGCCGTTCACGCATCGCGATGCCTATCTGGCCCACCTTTTGCTGCAAACGCTGGCTGACGTGATCAATCAGATGATCAATACCTTCCCCCGTCTTGCCAGAAATCGCCAGGATGTCACCACCATATATATCCGCCTTAGCTTGAACCAACACATCATCTGGTCCTAAATCATCGGATACCTCTGAACCATCAATGAACAGGTGAATACGGTAATCCGCACGCCCAGCCCGTTCTTTCGCACGCGCAACGCCCAGCCCTTCAACAATATCATCCGTATCTCGCACCCCAGCCGTATCCAGCAAAGTCACAGGCAAACCATCCAAATCCATACGCACTTCGATGACATCACGCGTTGTTCCCGCAACCTCTGAGGTAATCGCCACATCGCGACCAGCAAGGCGGTTCAACAAGGTGGATTTCCCTACATTAGGTGCACCGATAATCGCCACCTCAAAGCCGTCGCGAACCCGTTCAGCAACGCGCACCCCGTCTGCTTCTCGCGCCATCTCGGACCGAACCCCTGACAGCAACGTCTTCACCTCAGGGCTCACATCCACCGGCACTTCCTCATCCGCGAAATCTATCGTGGCTTCCAGCAATGCCGCCGCCCGGATCAGACGCGTGCGCCAACTTTCAGCCAATGCGCCCAGCGCACCCGAAAACACCCGCACAGCCTGCTTGCGTTGGCTTTCTGTCTCAGCATCTATCAGATCAGCAAGACCCTCGACCTCCGCCAAATTCAGGCGTCCGTTTTCAAGCGCCCTTCGGGTAAACTCACCAGCATCTGCATGCCTTAGCTCAGGCATGTCTCCAAGACAGCGCAGCACAGCATTCACAACAGCTGGGCTGCCATGCAGTTGCAGCTCAACCACGTCTTCGCCAGTAAAGCTTTGCCCGATTTCAAATCGCAGGATAAGCGCTTCATCCAGCAGCTCGCCAGCAGGATCATAAAGCTTCCGTAAACCCCGATACCTTGGCACATCACCACATAGCGTCCCCGCCGCTAAAACAGCGTCAGGCCCCGATATCCGCACAATGGCTACACCGGAACGGCCTTGGGCCGTGGCTAAGGCAAAAATGGTATCCATATATTAACCCATTGTTTTAGAACAATAAGTTACGTGTTCATTGAATCAAAGAAGTCTGAGTTCGTCTTGGTCTGCTTCAGCTTGCCAATCAAGAATTCGATTGCATCGGTCGTGCCCATCGGGTTCAGGATTCGGCGCAATACATAGGTCTTCGCCAAATCACCCTTGTCGACAAGCAACTCTTCTTTCCGTGTCCCGGATTTCAGAATATCCATCGCAGGGAACACGCGCTTGTCGGCAACCTTACGGTCCAGAACAATTTCGCTGTTACCTGTCCCTTTGAATTCCTCAAAGATCACCTCATCCATGCGCGATCCAGTATCAATCAGAGCCGTCGCAATAATCGTCAAAGACCCACCCTCTTCGATATTCCGAGCCGCACCAAAGAACCGCTTTGGCCGTTGCAGCGCGTTCGCATCCACACCACCGGTCAGCACCTTACCGGATGACGGCACGGTCGTGTTAAACGCACGGCCCAGACGCGTGATCGAATCAAGCAAGATCACAACATCCCGCTTATGCTCAACCAAACGTTTCGCCTTCTCGATCACCATCTCAGACACCGCAACGTGACGCGTTGCAGGTTCGTCAAAGGTCGACGAAACAACCTCACCTTTCACAGACCGCTGCATGTCCGTCACTTCTTCAGGACGTTCATCAATCAGCAACACAATCAGATAACATTCAGGATGGTTCTGCTCGATCGAATTCGCGATGTTCTGCAAAAGAACGGTTTTACCCGTCCGCGGCGGGGCCACAATCAAGGATCGCTGGCCCTTACCAATCGGTGCGACCAAATCAATAATCCGCGCCGACCGATCTTTGAGCGTCGGATCCTCGATCTCCAACTTAAACCGCTCTTCGGGATAAAGCGGTGTCAGGTTGTCAAAGGCAACCTTGTGCTTGGCTTTCTCTGGGTCTTCAAAGTTGATTTTTTCCACTGACATCAACGCAAAATATCGCTCTGTGTCATTGGGCTCTTTCATCACACCCTCAACCGTATCCCCGGTCCGCAATGAATGCAGTCGGATCATATCCGGCGATACATAAATGTCGTCCGGACCCGGGAGATAATTCGCTTCGGGCGAACGCAAAAAACCAAACCCGTCCTGCAAGACCTCAAGCACACCATCGCCGCCGATGATCCACTCTTCATCTGCCCGCTCTTTAAGGATAGCGAACATCATATCGCCCTTACGCATGGTCGAAGCGTTCTCAATCTCAAGCTCTTCAGCCAAAGACAAAAGATCCTTCGGGCTTTGCGCTTTCAGATCGGCAAGGTTCAGACGGTGCTGTGACATAGATAAATCCTTGTGCCAGCATTGGGGCCAGCATTTCTTCTATTCGGAATGGAAAATCACTTTCCCGGACGGGAAGCGAGGTCAGACATAGGCAAGACTGTCGCCAGAGTCAATCGACCCTCAGAATGGCCGCACCACAACCGCGATAACAATGAGTAACATCAGAACCGTCGGTACTTCATTGAACAACCGATAGGTCCGCCCAGTCCGCGTATTCTGACCTGCCGCAAATTCTTTGCGTCGCGCACTCATCCAACCATGCGCCCCAGTCATCGCAATCACTGACACGATCTTGATCCAGGACCACGCAGCACTCCAATCAAAGGCACCCAATCCAATCATGATCAGGCCAGCCACCCAAGCCACGATCATCGCCGGGTTCATGATCACCCTCAACAATCTTTCTTCCATGACCTGAAAAGTCTGATCCAACTCAGACCCAACTTTGGCCCGCTCGGCATGGTAGACAAACAGCCGTGGCAAATAGAACAGGCCAGCCATCCATGCAATCACTGCCATGATATGTATCGCTTTGATCCATGGATAAAAACTATCTAGAAAACCGATCATGCTGTCCTGCTCTCTTGGCTTCTTACTTCCTTAATAAATATAGAAGGAAAGAAAAGATGTTGTTGTTGTTTGTCATGCGATTTTCTGTGGGTTGTTTATTGATCCTCAGACTTATCCCCCGGCGCTCTTTTTGGCTATGCACATCTGGTAGTCGTCGAAATAGAATTTATCATTATAAAGCAAAGTTTTAAACGTATCCATTTAGTATGACTTTCTGCCTGTCGGTCTCTTGACTCGTCACATCACTCGATTCCTCCACAGTGGCAACTTATCCATACCCACCGTGGAAAATTCCAGCTGACGACCCCTGAGAGATCAAAGTTCTCCTCCATCTTCCCGACCGTGCTAGATATGCCCAAAAATGCCCGCCCTGCGACACAGGGTTTGTCCAAAAGGTTATCCACATGCGCGAACAGATCATCCTCGCTTCCGGGTCCCAGATACGGGCCCAACTCTTGCAAAATGCAGGCGTGCACTTCAATGTCTCGGTGGCCCGCGTTGATGAAGATGCCGTGCGTGCCTCGCTTCAGGCCGAACAAGCGTCGCCGCGTGATATTGCCGACACGCTTGCAGAATTGAAAGCCCAGCGTGCGGCCGCCCGACATCCAGAAGCATTGGTTATCGGTTGCGATCAAGTTCTGGCGCTTGGTTCGGACATTTTCACTAAACCGAATTCACCAGAACATGCCTTGTCGCAACTCAAGGCTCTACGCGGTCAAAAGCACCAACTACTGTCCGCAACAGTGATCTACGGCGAAGGCAAACCGCTCTGGCGTCATGTGGGGATTGTGCATCTTGCAATGCGCGACGCATCGGACAGCTATCTGATGGATTATGTCGATCGCAACTGGGATAGCATTCAGCATTCTGTCGGCGCCTATAAGCTCGAGGAAGAAGGAGTGCGACTTTTTACACGCATTGAGGGAGATTATTTCAACGTTCTGGGCTTGCCGCTCTTGGAACTCTTGTCATACCTCACGCTTCGCGGAACATTGCCTGCATGACAAGTCTGCCCCGCGCCGGTGTGATCGGAAACCCGATCAGCCATTCCCTATCGCCGAAACTTCACAGCTATTGGCTGAACCGCTACGGCATAGAGGGCGAATACACGGCTCTCAAAGTGACAGAAGACGCGCTTGAAAAAACGCTCCGGGATTTACCCAAGAAGGGGTTCATCGGGTTGAATGTGACCCTGCCGCATAAAATCAGTGTTATGCAGTTTGCTGATCAGATTACTGATCGCGCAACACTGATTGGGGCCGCGAATACTTTGATATTCAAGGATGATGGCCGTATTTTTGCTGATAACACAGACGGTTACGGTTTCATGGCTAATCTGCGCCAAGGGGCGCCAGATTGGGATCCGAAGGCCGGCCCTGCGGCCATTTTTGGTGCAGGCGGTGCGGCACGCGCGATTATCGTGGCCCTCGCTGACGCCGGTGTTCCTGAAATCATCATATCAAACCGAACCCGCCCCAAAGCCGAAGCGCTCCGCGCTGATTTTGGCGCGCGGGTCCGCGTGGTAGACTGGGTGCAGGCAGATCAGATGCTGGAAGATGCAAACACGGTCATCAATACGACATCCCTTGGCATGGTAGGTGCGCAGGAATTCAAAGTGCCGCTTGATGCATTGCGGCCAGAGGCGGTTGTAACTGATATCGTTTACAACCCACTTCGCACCCCATTTTTGGACGCTGCTGCCGGCAAAGGTTGCATAACCGTCGATGGTCTTGGCATGCTTTTGCATCAGGGTGTTCCAGGGTTCGAGCGTTGGTTCGGTCAACGACCCGATGTCGATGACGCCACACGGGCAGCCGTGCTCGCATGACGCATTTGTTGGGATTGACCGGGTCCATCGGGATGGGAAAATCTACAACTGCCCAAATGTTTCGCGATGAGGGTATCCCGGTTTGGGACGCGGATGCAGCTGTTCACGCGCTCTATGCGAAAGGCGGCGCTGCTGTCCCCAAAATCCAGGCGGTTTTACCCGACGCGGTTATTGATGGGCAAGTCAGCCGTGATATTCTCAAGAAAATGATCTCTGAAGACCTCAGCGTCATGAGTAAACTGGAAGAGATCGTGCATCCCCTTGTCGCACAGCACCGTGCAGCTTTCATCGCCACGCATAACGATCCTCTTGTCGTTTTCGATATCCCCCTTTTGTTTGAAACCAGCGCGCAAGACTGGCTTTCATCTGTTTTGGTCGTGACCGTTCCTGCTGAAGTACAAAAGGCGCGGGTCATGGCACGACCCGGCATGACTACCGATCAATTTGAACGCATTCTTGCCCGTCAAATGCCAGACGCTGAAAAACGCGCTGCGGCGGATCATATCATCGAAACGCTGACCCTAGACGATACCCGAGCCGCTGTGCGAAAACTGATCGCAGAACTTAAAGGGCAAACAGATGCGTGAAATCGTACTTGATACGGAAACCACAGGTTTTGAGCCAAGCGAAGGCGACCGCATTGTCGAAATCGGTGCGGTTGAACTGATGGGGCATGTGCCGACTGGACGCACATATCACCAGTACATTAACCCACAAAGGTCCATGCCTGCTGAGGCCTTTGGCGTGCACGGCATAGGCCCCGATTTGCTTGAGCCCCCGCAACAACCAAAACCGGGTCAGGAAACGCTGCGCGACAAACCCTTGTTCAAAGATATCGCACAGGACTTCGTGGATTTCATTGGTGATGCCAAGCTGGTGATCCACAACGCGGCCTTTGATATGAAGTTTTTGAACGCTGAGCTTGGCTGGCTGAACCGCCCATTGCTGCCGATGGATCAGGCTCTTGATACCTTGGCGATCGCGCGCCGCAAATTCCCGGGTTCGCCTGCGTCCCTTGATGCGCTCTGCCGCCGCTTTGCGATCGACAACAGCTCGCGCACTTTGCACGGGGCCTTGTTGGATAGTGAAATTCTGGCGGAAGTGTATCTGGAACTGATTGGCGGGCGTCAGCCGGATTTTGCTTTGGCTGCGGATACGCGAAACCAGTCTGCAGGCGGTCAATCCGATGAGTGGCGACCAACGGCGCGGCCTCAGCCGCTTGCACCCAAGCTTACAAAAGAAGAAGCCGCCGCCCATGCTGCCTTTGTGGAACAGTTGGGCGACGGCGGACTTTGGAAAAACGGGGCTTAGGCCTAGTTCGCTTTTTCCTTGGCTTTCTCGGCTTCTGTACGTCGCGCCAGTTCAGAGCGATAAAGTGCAAGGAAATCAATAGTTTCAAGGTTCAGCGGCGGGAAGCCACCGTCGCGTGTTACGTCACTGACGATACGGCGCAGGAACGGGAATGTAATGCGCGGGCATTCGATCAACAGGTAAGGGTGCATCTGATCTTCCGGCACACCTTCAACGTGGAACACGCCGGCATATTCGATCTCAAGCACGAAAAGCGGGTCACCCTTTTCTTTGGTTTTGCTTGTAATGTTCAGCTTGGTGATGACTTCGTATTGGTTTTCCGTCTGACGCTTGCGTGCATCAAGGTTTACCTGCACCTGAATTTCTGGTTGCGCATCACCTGTCACACCCTTCTGCGCGAGGATGTTTTCAAAAGACATATCGCGGATGTATTGCGCCAAGACGCGGCTGGTAATCTGGGGGGCGGCCGCTGGGGCTGCGGCACCGTTTTCAGGTGTATCGGTCATTGGAATGGGCTCCAGTTAAATAAGGTTCGCGCGTTCCTAGCAGTCTAGATGCGCAGGCTCAATCCCGGGTCCACTCGGATGGCCCCTCGGGGCGGTTTTTCCGTGGTGTCACATCTTCAAAATCGCCATCAATCACCCGGTCGCCTGTTTGCTGTGGGCGTTGGGCGGGCCCTTCGCCCATCTCGAAGCGTTGCACCTTGACCTTTGATTTGGCCCAGACAAAAGCCGCGCGCCGAATACCCGGCACCAAAAGCGACAGACCGACAATATCTGTGAAAAACCCCGGCGTGAGCAAAAGCGCGCCCGCGAACAGGATCATTGCACCATGCGCCAAGGGTTCGGTCGGGTCCTGAAGCTCTGAGAAAGACCGCTGTAGGTTACTGATCTCGCGCAAACCCTGATTACGTACCAGATAGGACCCGGTGATCGCCGTCAGTAGAACGATCAGCAAGGTCCACCAGATCCCAATGAATCCACCAACCTGGATAAACAAGGCAATTTCGATCATTGGAACCGCGATAAACGCGAAGAGCAGCCACATAAGCTGTGCCTTTCATAACAGTTTCGGGGGCAAGGTGGACTTGGCCCTACCCCTGACCTACATAAGGTGCGAAAGGGCATGTTTCCATGCCCTCCCCGATACGAGGTCACAATGAATTCTTCGCTTATTCAGCTTTTGGTGCTCGCTGGCATCGCTGTGTTCTTGATTTTGCGTTTGCGCGGCGTCCTTGGCACGCGCGAAGGCTTTGAAAAACCGCAGGTGGCTCGTCCAGAACCATCCAGCCGTGTTGGAAAGCCTGATTTTGATGTGATCGAGGGCGGTCCCGATCTGGATATCACGGATCATGTCGCCGAAGATTCTGACTCAGCCAAAGCATTGGCTGCGATGAAGCGGCTTGATCCGTCTTTCAATGTCAGTGAATTCTTGGGCGGCGCGCGCGGCGCCTATGAGATGATTTTGATGGCATTCGAGAACGGTGAACTCGATAGCATTGTGCCATTCATTTCCGAAGATGTGTATGAGGCTTTTGCGGGCGTGGTTGACGAACGCCAGCGTCAGGGTCTGACGATCGAAGCTAAATTCATCGGGATCAGTGATATGACACTGACAGAGGCCGTTCTTGATGAAGCTTCAAAAGAAGGCGAAATATCGGTCCGCTTTAAGAGCGAAATGACATCAATCGTTCGCGACAATGCTGGCGATGTCATCGAGGGTAGCGACACAGAGATCAAGCGCCAGAAGGACACATGGACGTTTGCCCGCAAGATGGACGCAGGCGATCCAAACTGGCGGCTTGTTGCCACTGGCGAATGATCACAGACTGGGTTTGGCGGCTTGGCATTTCACTGACACTCGCAGGTGGCGCGATGGCCGAACCCACATATACCCAACTGACGTTCGATGAATTGCGCGGGTGGCAGGATGATGATCATCGAGCCGCCTTCGACGTTTTCACCAATACCTGCCGCGATCTGGACGACCGGCAATGGGCGGTTCTGTGTGAGTTTGCAAAAACCAACCCCGAACCGCGCGGTTTCTTCGAAAAGTTCTTTCGCCCTGTCTTGATCGAAGACGGCGAGCCGATGTTATTCACCGGCTATTTCGAACCGCAACTGCCCGGTTCGCGTGAACGCGGGGATGCGTATCAATATCCTATCTATGGCGTCCCTGATGATCTTGTGCGTGGCGAGCCGTATTTTACCCGTCGCGAAATTGATGAAGATCGGCCTTTAGTGGGGCGCGGGCTTGAACTGGCCTGGCTGACTGATCCCGTTGATCTGTTCTTTTTGCAGGTTCAGGGTTCCGGTCGGATCAGCCTGCCTGATGGCAGCATGATGCGTGTCGGATATGGCGGCAAGAATGGCCGCAATTATTCGTCCGTTGGGATGGCACTGGTGGATCGCGGGGTTTTTGAACCTCATCAGGTCTCTGCCGCCGTGATCCGCAATTGGGTACGCAAAAACCGCAAGCAAGGCCGTGAACTTTTGTGGGAAAACGAAAGCTATGTTTTCTTTCGCGAAGTCAGCGAAGTTCCCGCAGACCGCGGCCCGCTTGGTGCGATGAACCGTTCGATCACGCAAGGGCGCACGGTTGCGGTTGATCCTGAATATGTCACGCTTGGTGCGCCGGTCTGGATTGAAAAAGACGGTGCCACCCCAATGAACCGCTTAATGGTCGCGCAAGATACCGGATCTGCGATCAAAGGCGCGCAGCGTGCAGATATCTTCTTTGGCACCGGGGCCGAGGCAGGTCTGGAGGCCGGAAAAATCAAGGATGGCGGGCGTATGGTTGTTTTGATGCCGGCGACGATGGCCCATCGCGTTGTGATCGCAAACCGCTGATGCGTAAGCCGCGTCACCTGTCCGCCGACGAACGTGCCTTGTGGGATCGGGTTGCTGAACGGGCAACGCCTTTGCATCCCACGCGCGAAGCATCCGCACCTAATGTGACACCAGCCCCCAAACCGAAAAAGCCGATGATGCCTCGGGAATCAGTTCCTGACTTTCGTGTTGGTCAAAAGGCAAATACCGGGCGCGGCCACGATGTCATGCGTCCGCTTGTGGATCGGCTGGCGGCAGCCCCGGTGAACATGGACAGCAAGTCCTTTGGCAAAATGAAGCGTGGGAAGCTCAAACCTGAGGCCCGGATTGATTTGCATGGGATGACTGTGGCGCAAGCGCACCCTGAACTGGTGTCCTTTATCCTTGGGTCGCAATCCATGGGTCGCCGTCTTGTGCTGGTGATCACTGGCAAAGGCAAAGATCGTGATAATGGCGGACCGATCCCGACGCGATATGGGGTTCTGCGTCATCAAGTGCCACAGTGGTTGGCCTTGCCGCCGTTATCCCACGTCATTTTGCAGGTCACACCAGCACATTTGAAGCACGGCGGACATGGCGCGTATTACATTTACCTACGCCGAAGCCGATAGCACGTTTCGTGCATTCCGTGTGGGGATAATCAGGATCAAGGCTGCGAAAGCGAACACCGCTGCATAGCCCAACTGTTGCACTTCGAAACCCACGCCAATGTCGATCAACCACCCGCTTAGCCCCGGTCCAATGGCAGAGCCCAGCACCATCAACGCCGCCGCCGCTGATTTGATCGCACCAATATGCTTGGTTCCGTAAAATTCTGCCCAGCAGGCATTCAGCAGCGTGGCTTGCCCGCCGCCCGCCGTGCCCATCAGAACGACAGCCAATGCGGTCCACCATAACGACGGTGCGTACCAATGCAGGATAAATGCCGCGATCAAAGGGATCAGGTAGACCGGTAGCAGTCGCGCAGCCCCGAACCGGTCAATCGCCCAACCGTACGCGATGACGGACAGCGACAAGGCTAAGGTGCCAAGCGGGAACACCGACACCAGCGCCAAATGCGACCAGCCTTTGATTTCGGCAAAATGCACCTGATGAAACCAGAACGCCGTGCCAAACCCAGAAAAAGACATCACCGCAGGGATCATCGCCCAGAACAGCGGGTGTCGCAGCGCATCGCCCCGTGTCCAATGCTTGCCACCCATGCCAGTTGATTGCGTGGTGTCCGCCATTGACTGCGGTGTGCGTTCCAAGCGCAAAAGACGATACAGGACAAAGCACGCCACGACGCAAAACACTGCAAAGCAAACCCATAGGGTGCGCCAATCAATCATGGATTTCAGCCAGACCATTGTGAGCGGTAGTGTCGCTTCGCCCAACATGAACCCAAACGATGCGACGGCCAATGCCCGCCCCCGCGTTGCGATGAACCACCGCGCCATGGCGACTGTCGCAACGTGGCTTGTCATACCCTGACCGGTGAAACGCAGTGCGAAGATTACGAAGGGTAGCAAAGCCGCCACTGCGTTGAACGCCATGAACAGGCAGGCCGAGGCCAGCATCAAAATCACGACGATCCCAAGGGTGCGGACCCGAAACCGGTCTGCCAATCCACCTGCGAAAACCATCAAAACCGCAGAGGCCCCGGTGCCGATCATGTAGATCAGCCCCCAATCGCCGTTGGACAGCCCGTAAGCTTCGCGGATTTCACCGCCGAAGATGGAAATGAAAAAGGTTTGCCCGAAGCTGGACAAAAACGACAGCAGCGCGCCCGTTGCAAGGAACGGGATATTCTCGCGGATGAAGCGTAGGTATCCGGGCGGTTTGCTCATCCCGCTTTGATGATCTGGGACTGTCGTAGTTGAAAGCCCTAAATCACTTGCCTTGCCAGTTGTGATATCGGTTGACCAACTCGCTCTCGCAGATTTTGAAACCGATATAGCTGGCCATCGCAATGGTCGCAGAGACGATGATCTTGAGAAGCTGGATCAGCCCGCCTTCCATTATGGCGGTCCAGCCGAACTCTCGCAGGAACCGGATGTTCGCCATGGACATCTGAAACAAGTTGAGCGTGGCGTAGGCAAAGATGACGGTGAATATGCCCGCAATCAGCAGAACGAAGAGCGCTGGATATTTCTTTAGCTTGAGCACCGCTTAAAGCACATAGCGGCTGAGATCTGTGGATCGCGACAGCTCGCCCAAGTGTTCTTCGACGAAAGTTGCATCAATCGCGATGTCGTCGCCTGCCCGGTCGGGCGCATTAAACGACAGATCTTCAAAGACCCGTTCGATCACGGTGTAAAGGCGGCGTGCGCCGATATTCTCCACGGCCTCGTTCACTTCCGCCGCGATTTTAGCCAGCGCTTTGATGCCGTCTTCGGTGAAACTCACGGTGACTTCCTCGGTTTTCATCAAGGCCGAGTATTGCAAGGTCAGCGCATTGTCCGTTTCGGTCAGGATGCGCACAAAGTCGTCTTCGGTCAGTGCGCACAATTCAACGCGGATCGGCAGGCGGCCTTGCAGTTCTGGCAGCAAGTCAGATGGTTTCGCCACATGGAACGCGCCTGATGCGATGAACAGGATATGGTCGGTTTTGATCGGCCCGTGTTTTGTGGAGACGGTTGTGCCTTCGATCAGTGGCAGCAGGTCGCGCTGGACGCCTTCGCGTGACACATCGGCACCACGCGCATCAGCACGGGCGCAGACTTTGTCGATTTCATCAAGGAAGACGATGCCGTTCTGCTCAACCGCTTCAAGGGCCGCTTTCGTGACGGTTTCGTCGTCCAGCAGTTTGTCGGCTTCATCAGCCACCAACGCTTCGTAACTGTCCGCAACCGTCATTTGCTTCTTAACTGTGCGCCCACCCATCGCCTTACCGAACAGATCGCCAAGGTTCATCATGCCGCCCATACCACCGGGTTGGCCAGGGATTTCGAAACCGCCCATGGGGTTGGAATTGTCAGCCAATTCAAGTTCGATGATCGTGTCGTCCAGCTCGCCCGACTTTAGTTTTCTGCGGAACATGTCGCGGGTGCCATCGCGGGCATCGGTGCCAGCAACGGCCGTGATAACGCGCTCTTCAGCAGCTTCGCGCGCCTTGGCTTTGACATCTTCACGCATATGTTCGCGGGTGTCCAAAATCGCAGTATCGACAAGATCGCGGATGATTTGTTCTACGTCGCGACCGACATAGCCGACCTCTGTGAACTTCGTTGCCTCAACCTTCAAAAACGGCGCGCGCGCCAGTTTTGCCAGGCGGCGCGAGATTTCGGTTTTGCCGACGCCAGTGGGTCCGATCATCAGGATGTTCTTTGGATAGACCTCATCCCGCAGATCATCGCCCAATTGCTTGCGCCGCCAACGGTTGCGCAATGCCACGGCCACGGCGCGCTTGGCGTCCTTTTGGCCGATGATGAACCGGTCGAGTTCCGAGACGATTTCGCGAGGGGTGAGGTCTGTCATATCAGTCCTTAAATCTGTGAAGGCGGAAGGCGGTGCAATGGAATAAAGCCGGGCATCAAACGCAGAACGCGTGCCCGGATACGTTCCCAAAACGCGCCAAGAAGAAGAAGGACGATGCCAAGGACAAGCACGGTGAGTGCGGCCCCGTCGCCGTCGAAAACAGTTGCGGCCAGCGCCACGATATAGCCGATTGCCGCGATCAGGAACGACCGCCGGTCAATCACGATGGCGACGATGGCGAACAGCAGCAGCACCGCGAGTAGGATTAGGTTGCTGTCTTGGTCCAACAACGATAGCGCCATTGTGTTCACCAACGCCGGCGCTGCGACAACATGCAGCCAGAACCCGTTGGCGGACCTGCGGGTCACACGGTGCGGATCGCTCATGTCGAACATCATCGCGACGGCAAACACCAGAATGCCCAGCGCAAGAGTAATCCATGCAAAAGGGCCGCCCGCAGAGAGCAGGAAGAATTCGCTGAGGTCAGCAACCCGGCCCTCGCGGCTGGCTGCATAGACGACGGCGACCGCGAACAGCCCCACCGCAATTATCGCCATCGCAAAGGGCACGCGGAAGCGCCACCAGTAGATCGCAAGCGCAAATGTCGAGAGCAGCAAAGGAAGTGGGACACTGGAATAGTCGTTTTGCGCGATCATGAAGGGTTCGGACATGTATGTGATCAGGCCGAAGGCCGCATTGCTTGCAAACATGATTGCAAGCGCGATGGCAGGGGCAATCATGCGGCGTTTGCGGATGAAATACTCTGACAAAAGCCAGATCGGAATGGCGCTGGAAAGGCATGCGATTGCCATGTCGGTTTGCAGGCCGCCCAAACGTGTTGACAGGATCAGTGCAATTACGCCCCACCAGCCGATCGACAGGATCAAAAGGCCGATCACGATGAAGATCTCGTTGAACCCTTTAAACAGTTCAAACGGCTCATCGCCGGGGTTCAGGTTTTCGCGCGCACCGCGGCGGCTGTCGGACAGGCTGATCAGGCCCGCCGCCTGCTTTTCACTGATCAAGCCACTGCCAACGGCAGCTTTGAGATCATCGCGCTCGATCATGCTTTGATCGCCTCAACCGTCAGGTTACCATTGGTGTAGACGCAGATGTCGGCTGCAATCGCCATCGCTTCGCGGGCAATTGTTTCTGCATCTTTTTTGGTATCCATCAGCGCGCGACCAGCGGCCAGCGCATAGTTTCCGCCTGATCCAATGGCGGCAATATCATGCTCTGGTTCCAGCACATCGCCTGCCCCTGTGATCACCAGCAGTTCTGACCCGTCGCTGACGATCAGCATCGCTTCCAGCTTTTGCAGGTATTTGTCGGTGCGCCAGTCCTTGGCCAACTCAACAGAGGCGCGCGCCAATTGGCCGGGCGTCGCCTCAAGTTTTTTTTCCAAACGCTCAAGCAACGTGAATGCATCCGCCGTTGATCCGGCAAAGCCGCAGATCACGTCCTGCCCACCGGGGGACAAACGCCGTACTTTGCGTGCGGTCCCTTTGATGACGGTCTGCCCAAGGCTGACTTGCCCGTCGCCGGCGATCACGACCTGCCCGCCTTTGCGCACCCCGATGATCGTTGTGCCGTGCCAGCCGGGAAATTCTTCACTTGCCATCATCTGCTCCTTGTCGCTCGTGCATATATGGCGGGGCGATGGGGGGCAAACAACCCCGGATGGGTTGTTCATGGCGCGGGGTGCGGCTAGCGTTCGGCGATGAGCGCCCGTGATACCGTTACATTTTACCTCCCGTCCCAAATGCGCAAACAGGCAGAGCGCGGGAATCACAATTTCATCAAGAAAGTGAGTGAGGTTTTGATTGGCGCTGGGCTGACTGTCGCCTTTGACGACGATAACGATCTGGCGCGATTGCGGGCGATGACGCGGCCCGGGCGCGGGATTTACCTGATGGATCCGCCAGTGAATACGCGTGGGCTGACCTTTCGCAAGACCTATATCTATCCGTTCTGGCACATCGAAAAAGAAGCCGAGCGTTGGGACTGGCCGGTCGCGCAGGACGCCTTTGACTCAAGGGCCGTTGATACGCGCAAGGCCGCGAATTTCTATCGGTTTTGGCGCAGCCGCTTGTTTGACGATGCCCCGCAATTCGCGCGCGCGGATGGATTTGTCTATGTCCCGCTACAAGGGCAGCTTTTGCGGCAACGGTCGTTTCAAACATGCAGCCCGATTGACATGGTCAGGACCGTTCTGGACCACGATGTGCATCGGCAGGTTGTTGTCACTCTGCACCCTTCGGAAACCTACACGGCAGAAGAACGTTCCGCGCTTGAGGCGTTAATGGCAGAAGACGACCGCCTGATGGTCAAGGAAGGCGGAACCCCCCGTTTTCTGCGCAATTGTGATTACATCGTCACCCAGAATTCTGCTGTGGGGTTTGAAGGGTATTTCTTCGGCAAGCCATTGATCTTGTTTGCCAAGTCAGACTTTCACCATATCGCGCTGAATGTTGCCAAACTGGGCGAAGCGACGGCGTTTAGTAAGGTGCGGCATCATGTGCCGGACTACGCGGCCTATCTGTATTGGTTCCTACAGGTCCGGTCGATCAATGCCGGTCGGCCAGAGGCGAAAAAGCGGATCACGACCGTTTTGCGCAATCATGGCTGGCCTGTCTGAACGAAAAAGGGCGCCCGGTCGGACGCCCTTATCGTCATCAGTCCGTTAGCTTAGATCGACTCTTCGATCCAACCTTGCAGTGCTGCCTTTGGGGCTGCACCAGCTTTGTTCGACACCACTTCACCGTTCTTGAAAACGAACAGCGCAGGAATACCGCGCACGCCCATTTGGGCGGGTGAATTCGGGTTCTCGTCGACGTTCACTTTGACGATCTTGACCTTGCCTTCCATCTCGGCGGACAGCTCTTCCAAAGCGGGGCCGATCTGTTTGCAGGGGCCACACCACTCTGCCCAGAAATCCACGACAACGGGGATGTCGGACTGGCGTACTTCGGCGTCAAAAGTTGCGTCTGTTACTGCTACGGTTGCCATTGGGGTGCTCCTTGGCGAAAAATCATTGGAGACCGAAACTAGGAACACCCGCCCCGATGGTCAAGATGTAGCGAGCGTGTTCAGTGCATCGTGAAGATGTTGTTGCGATAAAACGGTCAAAGTACCGGTGTGTGTCCACAGGATTGCAGTGGTGATCTGGTGATCAGGGTAGATATCGCGCAAGGCCAGATCATAAGCGGCCAGCTGGCGCTGCAGACCGATGGGTGTATCTTCGGGTCTTTCAGGAACAAGCTGGTTGGATTTGTAATCAATCGCGGTGATCGTATCGGGTCCGATGATCAGACGGTCTATGGCGCCATGAATACGGCCAAGACCGGGAATGTCGGCGGTGACAACGACCTCTGTCAGGGCATCGGCATCCCAAAGCCATTTCAGGTCAGGTTTTTCGATCAGGGCGATCACCTCATCGACCAGTGTCGCATCATCGGATTGCAGAAGTTGCAGCCCAAGTTTGTGCCGCTGATCCGCCGCAGCCAACGGCAAGTGTTCGAGAAGCAGGTGAATTTGCGTGCCCCGCTCTTTTGCATCGTCGATATCGGTACCCGCTGGATCACCCTGCATGATCTTTGCGCCCGGCAATTCTGAAGGTGCGATGGTCTTACCGGTTTGCGGGATCGGCAACTCACCAAACTGCGGTGGAGAAACTGACGGCTTTTGCCCCACGTCTTTCGTCACCAGTTTGGGCGCATCCCAGTCCAGTTCCGATACCCGGCGTAACGGCATGTCACCCAGCATCGCATCATAGGCCCCGCGCCGCTCCATCCCATCCGCGACGATATTGTACCAACTGGCATCACCTTCGCCGACGTCACCGGCGGCTCCGACGATCAGCCATTTTTCAGCGCGGGTCATCGCCACGTAAAGCAGTCTCATCCGTTCACGTGCCTGTTTGGCGATAACCGTGTCACGCAATGCAGTCACCGATGGGGCGGACGTCTTGGCAGGGGTTTTCCAGATCAGGTGATCGGCAGCAGGCAATAGTTCCTGGTTCACCCTCACATCCCGTTTGGCGGTATCGGGCAGAATGACGACCGGTGCTTCCAGCCCTTTGGCACCATGCACGGTCATCACCCGAATGCGGTCGCCTTGGCTTTCCATCTGGCGTTTGACCTCCAGATCGTCGGTTTCCATCCATGTCAGAAAGCCCGTCAGGCTAGGCACACCCGTGCTTTCATAGGCGAGCGCCTGGGACAGCAAAGCATCAATGCCATCCTCGGCCTCTGGTCCAAGGCGGGCGAGCAGTTTGCGCCGCCCATCATGGCGGGTCAGGATGCGTTCAATCAGGTCATAAGGGCGCAGAAAGTCGGATTTGCTGCGCAGATCGTTGAGGATGGCAAGGGTTTCGGCGTGATCCGCGTTGCGCAGCGCCTCCCACAGAAAGCTATTCTCAGGGCGATGGTGCGCGAGCGTAAACAGGTCCTGTTCAGTCCAGTCAAACAGCGGCGAACGCAGTGCGGCGGCAAGCGATAGGTCATCCTCTGGCAAGGCCAGAAAACTCAGCACAGCGGCAAGGTCTTTGACGGCCAGTTCTGCCCCGACACGCAGACGATCTGCGCCTGCGATTTTCAAGTCAGCGGCCTTACACGCGCGAATGATCTCGGCAAAAAGCTCGGATCGACGTTGGACAAGGATCAGAAAATCGCCCTCTGTGATCGGGCGACGGTTGTAGTGACCCGTATTCCCAATCTCATCTGGGATCGTCTCATGCGTGATCATGTGTTTGATCTGTTCGGCTACGCGCTGGGCCATCAGAACGGTGTGATCGGTGGCGCTGGGCTCATCGACGGGTTTGTACCATTCGCGATTGTCTTCGACCGTTGACCGTTCAATCACAGGCCAAAGGTCCACACGCCCCGGCATGTTTTCCTTGAACGCGATATGGGTCAGCGTGTCATCCATGCCTTCCGCGCGATCACCGATAAAGGTCTGGTCCACGACCGAAAGGATTGCTTGCGAGGACCGGAAAGAATGGTCGAGCGATGTGACCTCAAAGGGTTTGCTGATCGCCTGATGCGCACCCCGGAAATGCGCTTTCATCTGATCAAAGGCGGCGGGGTCCGCGCCTTGAAACGAATAGATTGATTGTTTTTTATCGCCCACGACAAACACGGTGCGTTCGCGGTCCATCCGGGCGCCCTCACCAGTGGCGAATTCTTGGGTCAGCTGTTCAATGACAGCCCATTGTGTCGGACTGGTGTCCTGCGCTTCATCCACCAGGATATGGTCGATCCCACCATCAAGGCGGAACAACACCCATTGCGCAACATCGCGGTCGGTCAGCAGCGCCTTGGCCTTGCGGATCAGATCATCGAAATCAAGCGCACCCATGGCCAGTTTGCGGTCCTCATAGGCCGGAACAAAGATGTGTGCGAAGTGATAGAGTGCCATGGTTCGTTCAAATGCATCCATCGCCCAGAGATGCGCTTTGGCAGCCGCGACACGATCCATCCAGTCGTGCACCGTTTCAGCGACTGGCGCCATCGCCGCAACTGCTTTGGTATGGTTACTCTGAGGATAGTTGACCGACTTTGAATTGCAGGTACCAGCATAGAGGAAAAGGCGGAAAAGCGTGTCTAACGCTGCCCAATCTGGTGTCTTCAGATCAAGCGCGGCCAACTCGGCGGCGAATTTCTTATAGGTCGCAGATTGATCCTGAAACGCCACCTGAAGGTCGGCGACAATTGATGTCTCGTGCCCCTGGAAGGCGATAGACAATGCATCATCACGCTCGGCATTAGCTGGCAGATCAAGTGCCGCTTTCACATCAGCAGCGGTGCTTGGCCTCGCAAATGCATCGCGTTTTCCCGCGATATCTGCCGTGAATTTCGCAAGGTCATCCCCGGTAAAATGCATCAGCAGCTGACGCACGACGCCAGCCTGCGGCCCCATGATCATGTCATCCACCACCTCGGCGCGCAGGATTTGGGCCGCGCGGTCTTCCATTTCGCGGAATTGCGGGCTGACTTGCGCTTCAAGTGGGAAACGTCGCAAGACTCCTGCGCAGAACGAGTGAATGGTCTGGATTTTCAAACCACCTGGCGTTTCGATCGCGCGGGCAAACAGCGTGCGGGCTTGCGAAAGTTGTGGCCCGTCGATCTGGCGATCAACGCCCAAGCCAAGAAGTTCCGCACGCAAATCATCATCCGCCATCATCGCCCATGCACCAAGGCGCTGGAAAAGACGGTTCTGCATCTCGGCGGCGGCGGCCTTAGTGTAGGTCAGACAAAGGATGTTTTGCGGTGACACATCTTCCAACAACAAACGCGCCACGCGGTCGGTCAAAACGCGGGTCTTGCCGGACCCCGCATTGGCCGACAGCCATGTCGATGTGCGTGGATCGGCGGCGTCGACCTGCCGTTGGGTGGCGGCGTCGCGGATCATGTCAGCACCTGCGGGGTGGGATCATCACTGGTATCCCATTCGCCATAACGTGACAGGTGGTCATAGTCGCTTTGATCGGTTTTTGAGAAGAGGGCAAGGCGGGCAGTGTAGCCACGCATGGGGTCGTGCCAATTGGCAAAAAGCGTCTCTAACTCGCCCCAAACCTGATCTGGTGGCTGTTGGTCCAGCGGCGCAGGGACGTTCTTCATCGCCGCATTCACGCCGATGAAGGCGGCCCCACCAACGGACATCTGCCCAAGGTCTTCAAACGCGCCAAGTTCCACCATCGCCGCCTCAAGCAGCAGTTGCTTGTCAAAGGTCAGTTGCTGGTTCTTGGTGGGTACCGCACCGGTCTTATAATCATAAATCAGCGCTGATCCTGTTTCTGTCAGGTCGATCCGGTCCGCTTTGCAGGTCAGTAAAACGCCGGAAGGGGCAACAAAAATCTCGCCATAAGCTTCGATCTTGTGGTCTGTGGCAAGGGCTTGGCGTTCGGCTTCGTCCGCGAGGAACTGATCGGCGCTGCGCTCCATTCGTGCCATCCACTGCGCGCGGATTGTGGGCCATGGGCAATGTGCTGCGAATTCCGTTGCGGCAATCTGCATCAGTGCGTTTCGGTCACTGGGACCGTGACCCGCGCGGATGAATTTTTCGAGGATGCCATGCACGATGATGCCGCGTAGCGGGGCATCGGCGGTGGGCGAAAGCGGATCAAGCGGGTTCAGACGCAGCGTCTTGCGCGCATAAATCGCGAACGGATCGCGGATCAGCGTTTTGATCTGTGTGACCGACAGTTTGTCGGGTCGGGCCGCGACGGGTGGACAAGGCGAAGGGCGCGGCGCGGAGGGAACCCGCGCCTCTGGCGAAGACAGTGCAGCAGCCATTGCGCACCACGCATCACCTTTTGCTTTCATCGCGGCCAGCGCATCGGGGCCGTTCTGCTTTGGCAAACCTGTCAGCAGATTGGTCAG
This sequence comes from Yoonia sp. F2084L, assembly GCF_023015625.1. Classification (GTDB taxonomy): domain Bacteria; phylum Pseudomonadota; class Alphaproteobacteria; order Rhodobacterales; family Rhodobacteraceae; genus Yoonia. The sequence goes on along the minus strand of NZ_JALKAH010000005.1, from coordinate 540,406 downwards.
CCGGTTCACCCAGCGCGATGGCACGGTTTCCGCATCGGCGGACCGTTTCGCCCGCGTGATCCAGACCTCGCGCCCCGCAATGGCCTGTTGATAATCATGTGCCGATAGGCCGATCCGCCGCTCAGGCAGTAACAACCCTGCTTTTGCACGCATCACCCTGTTCAGCCACGGGTCAGGCGGCGGTGCTTCTGGCCAAACCCCATCGTTCATGCCGCCAAGGATGGTCAGGTCGACGCCTTGCACCCGCGCTTCAAGCGTACCCCAGATCAGGATGCCGGGGTGGCCCGCATCGCGGTCGCGCACGACGCCTTCGGCGATGATCGCGCCAAAAAGGGCCGCGTAATCACGAGCGTTCATCGTCCCGCCGGCACTGGCCACTTGTGTCAGATCGTTGCAGACCTTGCGCGCCTCGCGCCCTGCGGCTTCGTCCCAAAGACCGCCAGAGCCAGTGGCATCCGGCCCGGCGCAGAGCTGTTCAGATAGGGTGATGTGCCGTTCCAGATGAACAGAAAGTGCCGGCGATCCTGTGTTTTCAAGACCTGTGATCAGCCCCGCAAGCCACATAGCCCAGCTTTTGCGGTCTTGCCCTTTCTTGGCCCACGTCAGTAAATCATCCGCTTTTGGAAATGGTGGCCCGAAGCGGCGCAAATGCAGTTCCAAATCGCGCGTGTGGCGCAGATGGTCACCCCGATCATCCCGTTCGGAATGACAAAGGGGATGTTTGAGCACTGTTAAAAGCGCTTCGCCCGTTAGCGGTTTGCCAAAGACATCGGCGACATGGCGTAGGAACCGTCCGGGCGGCGACAACGCCAAAGGGGTTCCTGCACTGTCATCAGGTTTGATATTCCAGCGGTCCAAAGCAGCAGTGACTTGCCTTGTCAGCATACGGTCGGGTGAGATAAGCGCAGCCGTGATCCCATCTTCGGCGGCTTGGCGCAGGCGTAGTGCTATGGTTTCGGCTTCGGCACGGGGCGACGCTGCTTCAACCAACGTCAGCCCGTCGGTTGCCGTATGTAGATCGCCTAAGTTCGGCCCGTCAGAGAGCCATTGATCTGTCACCGGCGCTGGGCGCAGTGAAAGGGATATCAGTGCGTTGCGTTGCGGATGAACAGGGGGTTCGGCGGACCAGTTCGTGACATCGCCCTGCTGAAATCCGATCAGCTCCATCAGGCGACGAAAGCGGAACTGCGGATGATCCTCGGCTGTCATGTCGTCATCCATCGTGTCCCAGACTTGATCTGGCAGATCAAAATCAAAGCCGGGCAGGATGATCGCGCCTTGCGGCAGCTTCGCGACGGCTTGCATGAACAGCGCCGTTGCTCCGCGTGATCCGGTGGAGCCTGCGATGATGATCGGATGGGTGGGCGGCGCGGTTTCCCAGCGCTTGGCCAGTGCTTCAATCACCATACGTTGCCGCGCCTCTTTATCCGGTGGTTCATCCTGTCCATTAAAGAAAGGGGTGATGATCTTGAGGAACGCCAGCGCGCGTTCCCAATGCCCTGATTGATCGGTGATATCGAGGGCGGCAATCGTATCAGGGTGCACGCCTTCGCCCTGCATTTCGTCCATCAGTCTGGCAAGACTGTCGGACAGGTCATAAAGGGCGGCGCGGGGCGCCAGGTCCGGCTCTTTTTCCAACAGTTTTGCCACGAACTGCGACAGCTCTAACCGTCGCCGCAAAGGGGAAACAGCGGGCGGCAGGGCAAGTGAGACCGGATCGTTGGCGAGGTCTGTGATCAAGCGGATGCGCGGCAGCAGACGCGCTGGGCCTGCGTCAAACACCGCTCTGATCCGGCGCTGCATGCGCGTCGTGTTAACGTAGATTTCCACGCGCGCCAGATCTGTCGGGGTCATATCGGCTATGCGCCCGACAAGCCCGTCAACCAGCCCTTGCGCAAAATCAACGCCCGGCGGGCTGGCAAAGATCCGTGGTGTTGTGCTACGCTCAAACATCCAGCATCGCCTCGGCCAATGGCAGGCTGGAGGGTTGCCCGACATCGCACCATTGCCCGTCGTAGACGGTGCCAAACAACCCGCCGCGTGCGTTGATGATGTTCCAAGCGACATTCATCGAAAAAGCAGCTTCATTGATCTCGGCCAACACATCCGTGCGGATGATTTGCAGGCCAGTGTAAATCGTCTGTGGTCCGCGATGCAGCTTTCCTTCGGCATCAACCGTAAAATCACCTTTCCCGAGGTGACCCGATACGTTGTGTTTCTCAACCACGAGCAGCAGCGCTTCCATCTTGGGTCGCCAAGCGTTCAGGATGCGCTGCACTGGGTTGGGGCCCTGCCAGACGGCATCTGTGTTCATCGTCAGCACTGGATTGCTGTCCAGAAGCGGCAGTGCCCGCCGCAGCCCGCCGCCAGTTTCCAGCAGCACATCGCTTTCGTCTGAAAAGATGATGTGGCGATCTGCAAGGTGTTGCCGGATCATATCGCCGCGATAGTGCAGGTTGACGACTTTTTTTCCAACATCGGCATCGCCTGCAAAATCGAGAGCATGATCAATCAGCGTCTTGCCCCCAACCCTAATCAGCGGTTTGGGCATATCTTTGGTAAGCATGCCCATGCGGGTGCCCAGACCGGCAGCAAAGAACATGATGGGCATCGTCATGGCTTCAGCCTTTGCAGATGGTCTGCTGTCGGTGCTGGCACTGTGTCCAGCACCGCTTGTTTCAGTGTTGCGAGTGCGGGGTTTTGCAGGTCTTGCAGGATATGGCCCCAAACGCGCGGCATGAATTGCAGGTATCGCGGTTTACCGATGACGCTCACCAGACGGGCGAAAACGCCAAGGATGCGAAGATTGCGCTGTACCCCTAGGCAGGCGAGTGACGCGCGAAAGTTGCCCTCTGCTTTGGTGCGTGCCGCGAAATAGTCGATTATGTCATTCGCGACCGCCGTACTGATATCCCGTCGTGCATCCCGCAACAGCGAAGCCAGATCGTACCCAGCAGGTGCCGTGAAAGCGTCTTGAAAATCAAGCAGGCCGACCTGATCCAAGTCGTCCTTGTCGGGCCGCCAAATCAGGTTTTCCGCATGATAGTCCCGTAGGGCGAGCGTTGATGCGTTGGGCGCGAAGTTCGTCATCGCTTTGCGTAATTCCTGTTGCAGGTCTGTGGTGTTGGATTTGCTGTAGTGGGTTCCAACGATCGCCACCATGTCTGCGCCGACGTCCGGTGTCATGCGGCCAAGGTGTGCGGGTGGCGGAATAGTTTCAAGCCGAAGCAGCACATCTGCGGCCGCCTTGTATAGCATCGCTTCGTCGCCCGGATTCTTTGCCAGCCAGCGCACATAGTCGCTTGCCCCAAGGTCGCTGAGCATAACAAGGCCTTTGTCAGGATCATGGGCAAGGATGTGGGGTGCGGCAAAGCCGTGCGTTGTCAGCAGCTGTGCAATCTCAACAAATGGGGTCGTGTCCTCATCGTTTGTTGGTGGCGCATCCATCAGGATTGCGGTGTTTGGACCTTTGCTTAGCCGCAGGTATCGGCGGGCAGAGGCGTCGCCCGCAAGCGCCGTGCGTGTCCAGTCTGACCATTCGGTCTGATCCAGAAACGCATCAATGGCGGACCCGCGATCAGACATGCAACCCGCTCAGCCGTTCTGGCCATTCGTATGCGCCAGAAATGATGACATCGTGATGCGTGTCCTGTGCAGAGAATGCGAGGTTCAACGCGTCTTGCGGGGCGATATCCCCAAGCCTGTCGGGCCATTCGATCAGGCAAATAGCGGTTTCAAACGCCTCGTCGAGCCCAAGCTCCAATGCCTCATCCGGATGCGTCAGTCGATAGAGGTCGCAGTGCCAGATGTCCCCGGCATCATCTTCATAGGTCTGCACAAGTGTGAATGTGGGTGACGGTACGTCCTCCATCCGCCCAAGTTTGGCACGGATCAGGGCGCGGGCAAAGGCGGATTTGCCTGCACCAATCTGCCCTTCCAGCAATAGCGTATCACCCGGTTTTAGACGCTTTGCGATCTGCGCAGCCAAGGCGGACGTCGCATTTTCATCAGCAAGTGAGAACTCAAAAAGGGTGTGGTGCATGCGCCGACATTATGGCGTTGCGGCGGTGCTGCAAGCGGAAATCAGCGTTTGCTGGCCTGGATCGCAGGATCGGGCAACGTGATCTTATGAAATTCCGGGCGTTTGGGTGGTGCGATGACAAAACGTACCATCGTCATGCCGCCAGCAATCGGGTTTGCCTTGCAAGCAAGGTGCCGTCCATCTTCCAGCAGCACGTGGTCTGACCAAGGCTTGCGTGCCCCAAGTTGCTGGATGAACGTGCGCATATCGTCCCACATGGCAGATGGGATACACTGATCTTGCCACGTTTTCATCTCGGACTGCAAAACGCGGTGTTCCAGCATTGAGCTGCTGTTGTTCGCCCAAAGGTTTCCATAGGCGCTGTTCGACATCACCATGGTACCGGTTGATGAAAAGACCGCGATGGCGTCGGTCAGGGTATCAAGAACCGCCTGCCCGGTTTCGATATCCAGACGGAAACGGCGCGTCAGAGACATCTCTGCGCTGATATCTTCAAACATCAGCGCAAAGGCGCCGTCGGGATGGGGCGTGCCTTTGACGCGGTAGACCTGGCCTTCGGGCAAGGTCCAGTTTTTGCTGTAAGTGCCGTCTTTTGCGGCCATTTCGACCGCAATAAATTGTTCGCGCCATGTCGTATAGTTCTTCGGCTCTGGCATCATCCGAAGCTCGCGCAGCCGGTCCAGAAATGTGTCGATTGTCGGCTCCGTGCTGAGAAACTCAATTGGCAGTTTTGTCATCTCAAAGAGCGCCGGATTGAACACCGCCAAACGCCGATTTTTATCAAAGACCGCAAGCCCGATGGATAAATCCCCAAATGTCTTACCCAATGTTTGGATGAACTCGGTCTTGGTTTTTAGGGCTTGAACGAGCTCAGTTGCTTCATCTGCAAAGTAAAGCGCGCCGTCCGGCCGTGCTATTTTTGTGATATCAAACCAGACAATATCTTCACCATCGGTCGATTTGACGGAAACCCTTTGGACAGTTGGGCCCTTAGGATCGACCTGCGCATCAGCCATGGCGTGAAACGCTTCCAAATCATATTTTGCGCGAGCGGCGGTATACGCATCATTCGCCCATAGCAGGGTGCCCGCAGTATCTTCGTGCCAGATCAACTGAGGCGAATTGGCAGAGATATCTTTCATGAGGGACGATTGGGCGTCAATGGATGCCTGTGACAGCCGTTTTGCCGCGTTTTCATAGGCTTCTTCTTCGCCGCCAATGGCGATTCTAAGCTTAGGGCCTTGCCGCTGCACATCAACATAGACCGATGGATCGCTTGCGCTGCGAATACGAATATCTGATGTCGCGGGATCGTCCAGCGTTGCCTTTAGGCTGGGAAACTCGGCGGTGATGGCGGTGAGGACGGCGTCATAGTCCGTCAGGCTTTTGCTACGATGGTTAATTAATGCCCAAGCATTCTTGGTCGCATCTACCAGAACATTGTCCTGAAACAGAAAGACAGTCCCACAATCTGCCGGCGTTTTTGCGTCATGGGTATGCTGATGCTGCCCTATCTGACGCGATTGTAGAAACGACATAATCATGAAAGCACCCACAATGGCCGCACCCACAATGGCGCAAAGCTCCACCACGTATATCCACATATTCTGTCCAGTCCTGTCGTCTGCCCTGTTAAAGCATCGGTCAGGAAAGTTAATGCGGCCTTAATCTCAGTGGCAAAGCTATGGCCAAATTGGGATTGGTTGGTTTTGGCCAAGTGCGGTCCCGGTTGCTTGGGTGCTGTCTTGCAAAACTTCGCGGGGCCATGTTGCCTCAATCACGGCACCGCCAGTCGCATGGCCGGTCCAGCTGGCATGCCCATGTCGGCGACTGTTTGAAAACGTCAGCTTTGCGCCAGATCTTTCCAGCAAGGTCTTGGCGATAAAAAGCCCAAGCCCCATTCCTTCATACCCCGGTCGCCGCGCGCCATCCTCCGATAACCTGCGCCGCCTCACATAAGGATCGCCGATGCGACCGATAACCGACTGCGGAAAACCCGGCCCGTCATCAGAGATTTTGATATTGATTGCATCATTTGACCAAGTGACATCGACCGTGACGATGGATTTTGAAAAATCGACGGCATTCTGGATGAGGTTGCGCAGGCCATGAATAACCTCGGGTCGTCTTTGGACAATCGGCTGGGTCAGGTTTGCGTCGTCTTGCGGTGCAACATCGAAGTGCACGGATTTGCCGCGTCCCAGATGAGGTTCCGCGGCCTCGCGGACGAGGGTCTCGATGGGAGCCTGTCGCAGGTGCAGATCATCCTTACCAGCGCGCCCCATGGAATGCAGAATATCGCGACAACGGTCCGCCTGATCGCGGATCAGTTCGGCGTCTTCCAAAAGCTCCGGATGATCCTGAAGCTCTTCTTTCAGCTCGCTGCTGACCAGCTTGATGGTCGCCAGCGGCGTTCCAAGTTCATGGGCCGCAGCGGCGACGACGCCACCCAAATCGGTGAGTTTCTGTTCACGTGACAGAGCAAGCTGGGTTGCAACAAGTGCCTCGCCCATCGCATGCATTTCGGTTGTGACCTGACGGGCGTAGAGTGCCAGAAACACCAGACTGATAAGCAAGGCGATCCAAAACCCAAACTGGAACAACAGCGGCAAGGTCAGCGCAACGCCGTCCGCGTTGACCAGCGGCAGGTTATAGGTGCTGATGATCGTTATCAGCACCATCGCGGTCAGACCCAGAAAGATGGTGTTTCTCAGGTGCAGGACGGTTGCGGCGATCGTCACCGGTGCCAGCACCAGCATTGCAAAGGGGTTGTTCAAACCGCCGGTCAAATACAACAGAATGCTAAGTTGGACGATATCAAAGACCAGCCAAAGCGTGGCCTGGTTTTCAGACAAACGTTTGTTCTCAGGATAAACATAATAGGAGACCAGGTTCGCAACGACCGCTGTCGTGATTGCGAGCGCTGCCAACCCGACCGCAATCTCGATGTCATAAAACCGTACTGCGACGAAAATCGCGGCAGATTGCCCCGCAATCGCGAACCACCGCAGGACCATGAGGGTCCGCAGCCGCACCCAATTGCTGCGCTCATGCTCTTGGAAAAACTTGAAACCGGTGTGCGGCATGATCTGTGATCCAATGCGTTTGTTGACCCAAAGGATAAACCGAAACGGTCAAGGATCAATGCGACTTGATAGACGCGGCACGGTCTTGAAACATGCGGTATCCGATGCTGAGTTGACGCGGCCCGCAACAATCCTACCTCTGTAGAGTAATATCAGTAGGGCAGAACATGAATATCGAGGCGCTGGACCTGGGCGAAGACAAAAGCCTCCTCCTTGTAGATGATGATGAAGCATTTTTGCGTCGCCTTGCAAAGGCGATGGAAAAGCGTGGCTTTGATGTTGAAATGGCAGGGTCCGTGGCGGCCGGCAAGGCCGTGTCGACAGCGCGACCGCCCGCCTATGCGGTTGTGGATCTGCGGCTTGAAGACGGCAATGGTTTGGATGTGGTTGAAACGCTGCGTGCCCGTCGTCCCGAAGCACGGATCGTTGTGCTGACGGGATATGGCGCGATTGCGACGGCTGTTGCGGCAGTCAAAATCGGCGCGACCGACTATCTGGCCAAACCTGCGGATGCAACTGACGTGACGAATGCCCTATTGGCCCGCACAGATGGTCTGCCACCTCCGCCCGAAAACCCGATGAGCGCGGATCGCGTGCGTTGGGAACATATTCAGCGGGTGTATGAACTGTGTGATCGCAACGTGTCTGAAACGGCGCGGCGTTTGTCGATGCATCGTCGAACCTTGCAGCGTATTCTGGCAAAGCGCAGCCCGCGTTAGACCGCACTCAACAACCACGACTTCACCGTTTTGGCGCGGGGCGACAGAACACCCTTGGGATAAACTATGTAGTATCCCACATCTTTCAGGTTCTTCTTAATCAAGGGAACCAGAAGACCTGTTTTGATATCATCGGCGACCATAGTGCTTGATGCGACAGTCAGGTATTTGCCTGACCGAACAGCAGACATGACCATGCCAATTGTGGGCACCACATTGATCAGGTTTGAGTTCAGATCGACCCCCGAAAGCGATACCCAGCGCCGCGCTTCGCGGTGCACGTTTTCAAATATCCACGGCAGGCCTTCGAGGTCGGCAAAGCCGCTTACATCACGCCCGGCGATCAGCGAAGGTGCCCCGACCACGGTAAAATCAGCTTTGACCAGTGGTATCACATCCATCCCTGGCCATTCGCCCTTGCCATAACGCACCGCCATGTCGATGCCTTCGCGGCGCAGATCAAGCACTTGCATGCTGGGCATGATCGACAGTCCGACATCGGGGTGCTTTGCCCAAAAATCTGCATAGCGCGGCATGAGCCAGTTTTCTGCAAAACTGGGGGTGACAGACAGCGCGACGGGCCGCGCTTCCGCATCGGCAGTAATCGCGTTCACACCGTTGATGATTTGCGAGAAACCGCCACTGAGGGCTGCGGCGAGTGCAGTACCCGCATCGGTCAATGCCATGCCGCGCCCTTCGCGGACAAGCAGCGAGGTCTTGAGGTCTGCTTCGATGGCACGCACGTGCTGCGCAATTGCGGCATGGGTGACGTTCAGTTCGCGTGCCGCAGCCGAGAATGACCCGGCACGTGCCACAGCCTCAAACGCGCGGAGCGCTGCAAGAGATGGAATGTCACGCCAGTCCATATGATAGCCCCCCTTACATATGGAAAATCATACTGAGTCGCTTGAAGTCCGTAAAGCCAATAAGAATTAGGTATCTTCAAAACGAAAGGAAAAGCCATGCTTTCAGTACTTGCAGACGCCCTACTCACCTCTACGCGCCAGCAACGGTGGGACGCACCTGATCATTTCAAGACGCAGCGCGGTCCACGCAGCAATGCCGACATCGAAAAAGAGATTGCGGAACGGCGTTTGATTGCAATGCGCAGCGTTGGGATGTGGTGATCAGTTACCCTGCGTGAGGGAAAGGACTTCGCGTTTTCCGTCCGGGGTGATCACAGTAACAGAGGTTTGGGTGATGTCTTCGATCTCCCAATTGCCGACTTTTTCGCCGATCTGGACACGGAACATCTCAGCCTGGTTCGACAAACGCATCAAGGCAACCTGAACGTCGTCGCTTTCGACAATGCCGGTGAGGCTAATCGTGACAGCGACAGGCACAGGTGTGGCCACGGTTGCCTCGGCAGGTGGCCGCCGGGTCATGTGAAAAAGAGGCCTTGCCAGAAGCATCTCGGCCCCTTCTGCGATCACGGCCTGCGGGTCTGGTCCGGCGGGGGCTGCTGCCTGTTCCGGGGCAAGGTCGGATGCATCGGGGCTTTGCCCCAGTGGCATCCAGATGACACCCGCAAGCACAACACACAAAAGGCCAGCGGCCAGTGGTATCGTTCTCTGAAGATGAGGCGATAACAACATATCTACCTTGTAAACCCGCTTAGTTTCAGTTGGATCGCAAGCGGGCGATCATCAGAGCTTCGGTTGGTGCTGCGCGCGCGGCGGAGCGAGATGGTTTCAACCACAATGCGCGGTTCGTGTGCGGCAAGGCTTTCCAAAAAGCCGCCAAGCTGGCTTTCAGGAAGCGCGCCGTTCAGCGTCAGCGCCATCCGCAGCGCCCCGTTTAACTGTTCGATCTGATCGGCGCGGATAACCTCAAGCCGGACCTGATTTTGCTCGGCCAGTGCCTGCATGTCTGTTTGCATCTGCGACTGAGACAGCTGTGGGGTTTCATTGTCATAGAAATTCGACAGAACTTGCGGGGCGGCCTGCTGTGATGCGGCGCGTTCTGCCCGCAGGATCATATCCTGCTGGTTGGTGATGTCGCTGTAATTGCCACGTGCGATGTTGGCCAAAAGCACCGTCAGCAAGACCATCACGACAGAGGTACCAACAACCAAAAGCGTGCCAATGCGCCGTACCAATGTGGGGTTGTAGAACGAGAAACTATTCATCACAGCACCCCGGTTAGCTTGGCGTTGATCCGAAACCGTTCGAGGTTTTGGGTGTTGTCGCGGGTGACCGGGGACCCGAACTCAATGTCAGTGATCGCAGGCAGTGTTGACAAAAGCCGCGTCACTTCTGCAGCAGAGGGCGCAAAGCCAATCAGCGTCAGCTCATCATCGTCGACGATCATCTGTTCGAGCCATATGCCGTCCGGTAACGCGGCCGCAAGTTTGCCAATAACCGCGATGCGTGCCTCACCCATCGTTTGCCTGTCGCCAAGGCTTTGTGTGACGGCTTGCGCGGCGGCCAGTTGGCGCAGGTCTGCACTGGCGCGATCAGCCTCAGCGGCGACAGCGTTGTAGCGCACGGATTGCGCGGCATAGAGCGCCAAAACTGACAGTGTGAACAGTGCGAAGGCTGCGATCGGCATGCGTAGGGCGGGCGGAATATGCGCCAAACGCGCGAAAGGACCGCTGGCTTTGGACAGGATCGAGGTTTTCTTAAGCCAATCCGGCTCAACCCCTACCCGCAGCGCGCCGTCACTGCGATGACGCCGGGCAAGGTTGATAGATTTGCCGGTGCTTTTGAGCGCCTCAAGGACCCAGTCAATGTTGCTTTTCAGAACAATCGCACCCTCAACCAACCAATCGCCGTTTTTGGTTTCCTGCGCTGACCAGAACCAGACGCATTGGTCGCGTTGGATCGGCGAACGAAACTCCAACTCGGTTTCGATCATGGCTTGCAGGTCGTTAAACGGGCCATTGGGGATCTGAAAACTCAGGTCCAGTGCGGTGCGTCCAGCGAAAACAAGATCAATTTCGCGTTCGGGTAACTCTTGTAGGCGTTGGACCAATTCGGCCTGATCGGCGAAGGCCATCACGTCTTCGTCCAGCCGTAAGGAATAGGACTTATCGCCGAGATAAAGCTCTGGCGGGGGCGCTTTTCGCGGAACGCGCAGTGGTTCGTTGAGCATTGTCACACTTGCCGAAGCCAAATTCATGAACTTCGTCAGTGTGTTGACAGACTTTTGGGCCGTCGAAGCATTGGATGACTGATCGGGAGATGACGTCATTCCGGAACATGGCCTTTAAACGAATTGCGCTGAGAGGCAGTTTGCCCCTCAGCGCGGTAAGTTTCAACTGGCAGATTTTGTTACGCTACACTGCGGTTAAACAAGCCATGGTTCGTAAAGTTGTGACCAGGCAGCACGGTTGAGACAAGCGCCGTTGGCATGCTCATGTGGTTGACCATGATTTCCGCAACAAGGTCACGATATTCAGTCCGTGTTGGAACAAAGCGGCTCTGGAACAACTGGTCGCGGGCAAGTGATGTGATATCTGGTGCAATACCACCGGCTGTTGGGCCACCAAAGGCGAACCAGCTACTGCCCTTACCGTGGTCAGTGCCGCGTGTTCCGTTCTCAATCACCGTCCGGCCAAATTCGGTACCAACCAGAACAACGACGTTATCCAAGTTGCTTGCCATATCGCGATAGAAAGTCAGGAAGTCTGTTGCACCTTCACGGATCCGTCTGTGGTACCCATGGTCTTGGCTTGCAAACTGTCCATCCAAGTTGCTGGGAAGCTGGTTGGAGTGTGTGTCCCAACCAATGTTCCAGTCAAGCGCTGCAACCTCCAGCGGAACGCCTGCTTTCAGCAATTGTGCACACAGACGCAGACCACGGCCCAATGAACTGTTTGAATAGTTAAGACCGTTTGCTTCAACCGTGTAATTTACACCGGATGCCTGCACTTCTGCAATCGAGTCGAGCATGATCAACTGGTTGTCACGTACTTCTGCTTCCAGCCCAGGCTGATCAATCTCATGCGAGGCGATCTCGCGCATCATATCGGTCAATTGGTTATCGGCGCAGCCGGCACCGGAACAGAAGTTGCGGTTCTCAAGGTCAAAGTTACCACTGTTCTGCACGGCGGGCACCGGAATTGCGCCTTTAATGTCCGTGCTGATGGATGTCTTGCCCAGCACGGCACCCCGTAGCGGGTGATCCACGCCTGCATTTTCTTGCATATAGCGGTTCAGGTAGCCGTCGATGGCGTTGTTACGCGCGCCCTTACCGATCCAGCGCTGGTTGTCAAAGTGTGACCGACCGCCGTCATCCATCGCCGTGGATGGTGCGATCATCAGACGCCCGGCGTCAAAGATTTCCATCAACGGTTCAAGGTTGGGGTTCATCGCACGGTAAGTGTCGCCAAGATCAAGTGCGGAGTTGGCGTCAGTGTCACTTGGCGTGCCAATCGCCAGATTTGGGCGATGGTTATAATACTCAATGTCACCAACCGCCGGGAAGAGGTGAAGGCCATCCGCGCCACCGCGCATGAAGACCTTGATGAAAGTTTTACCACCGGCCGACTGGCCAAAGGAAAACTGTGGTGCGCCAGCGATACCCGCCATACTTGCAGCGGCTACCATTGCTGAGGACTTTAGAAATTCTCTACGGTTTTTCAATTTAGAAACCTTTCTTGTTCGGTTTGGAGCCGTTGCTTATTGCAATTGGAAGCTGGGAAGGACGATGAGAAGACCAGCGGCGCGGTTAAACGCATCTGTCTCGTTCCGCGTGAGCGGTTCAAAAATACCGTCCGCACCTTTCAGCACCGCGACCATGTTCTCATATTCGTCAAGGGCAAAGCGGTCTGCTGTCGCGACTGATAGCAGGTAGCCAGCAACCTCTTCAGCAGTTTCAAGACCAGCCTCACGGATTTTCGTTGATAGATCCAGGTTGTAGGTGCCAGGACGTTCAACCACATCGGTGATGGCGTTGTATTTGCCGATCATCGCAGCCGAGCTTGTCCAGGCGGAACCCACTTCTGCCATGCCGGTTGGGACAAGGAATTCAAGTGGGTCATAGCCTGCAGAGCGTGTGGCAGTGCGGAACCTGTCAAAGAAGTCACCATCAGCATCAGTCGCGTTAGGGCGCATGCCCAGCGCACGGATTGCCGATACGGCATATTCGTAAGGTGTCTTGCCTTTGGTCCGCTGCAGTTCAACCGCTGTGATGAACTCAGGCGCGGTCAGGATCGCGCGGACAACTTCGCCCATATCACCGTCGGTTGCCTGCCATGCAGCCACACAAGTCTGCACGAAGTTTGCAGGTGGCACATCGGCAACAAGACGCTGCACGATCTTGCCGCAAACATAGTTATGCGTGCGTGGATCGTCGGCCAGAATAGCAATCAGCTCTTCGCCTTCCTGCACACCGTCCGGGCCGGAGCGGCCAGCAATGGTTGTGTTCAGGAACGGGATGACCTTGTCAGCTGTGTCATGGTCACGCTCGCGGAATTCAAACTCATACGTCCGCGCCTGATTGGCAACGCCTTCGTTGGTCTGACGATAGTTCCAGCCTGTGAACACAAGCGACACCTGAATCACGTCTTCTGCCGAATACCCGCCGTCCACACCAACAGTGTGAAGTTCAAGGATTTCGCGGCCATAGTTTTCATTCAGACGTGCAGTGCGATCGTTGGGATCGTTGCTGCCACGGCTACGGTCATTGTCGAGGAACTGTGACATCAACGGGCTACGCGCAGAGTAAAGCAGCATGTCTTCGAAGCTGCCGAACGCGTTTTCGCGAAAGAACTCACGGTCGTCGATGTTCTGAACAATCACGCGACCGTTCTTTGTGGCGGCGTGGAAGTGGTTGTTCCAGAAATCACCCATCACGTCCTGCAGCTGCTTTTCGGTAAAGGCAGAATGCGCAAGGTTGTGGCGGAACAGGCGGTTCAGAATGTTACCTTGGCCGGTGTCATCACGGCGCAGCATCCGGTCAAAGTTCATCGCTTCAAATGCAGCATCGTTGATTGCAGCCGGGTTCAGCTGCTCATTGACGTAGTTCTCAAAGCCAATCTGACGCACGCGTGCATAAAGATCAGCGGTAGGGCCGTTTGTCATGCGTGACAGGGCCTGCGTGATACCATCAGCCGGGAGGCCAGCCTGGAATGTATAGTCAACCGGCACCGAAGTCACGGTTGGGCTTGAGCTGGATGCGCCGGTGATTGTGACCGTTGCTTCGCCTGTCGTCAGGTCTTCTGGGAACAGACGAACGGCAAACTGACCGGTGGTCGCACCTACATCAACGGTTGTTTCACGGCCCGACGGCATCACAACTGCATTGATGATGTCGAATGTTGCGGGGTCCATGACCTGGCCAAACAATGTCTGGCCGCTGTTGGCGACAACGTTCGCTTCAGACGCCCCACCCGTGATTTGCACGGCCTGTGTCAGGGTCACGTTTGCAGGTGGTGTCAGTGGGCTGGTCCGCGCCATATCTGCAGGGATCTCTACAGGTGGCGGCGGGGGCGGCGGTGGTGTACCACCGCCACCACCAGCGGGCGGCGGTGTGCCGCCACCGCCACCGGTAGGCGGCGTGGGTGACCCGCCACCGCCGCCACCCGCTCTAGAACTGGGTGTGCCACCAGATGATCCACTGGTCTCGCGGCGATCGCGGGCCGCGCTGGGTGTGCTGGGCGACATTGATGTTGGCGTCGCCGACCGTGTGTTTGTCGCGCCACTCGATTTTGCATCATTCGGGGTAGAACCGCTTACCGCGGAAGTTGCCGTCGCTTGTTCGGATGAACCGCCACCAATCAGGAAGGGTTGCCGGTCTGTCGCCACAGACGCCATCTGCGTTTCCATCGGGGCCAGATCGCTTGCGGGGGCTGCACTATTCGCCGTGTTCGCGGCAAGAGCAGTTGCTTCATCCTGCGTCAAAGCTGCTGCTGTGTTAGCCAGGCTCATGGGCTGGCTGCCCAATTCATACATTGAAATAAGCGCGATTTGTTCAACCGTCAGGCCTACGCCTTCTAACTGGATCAGGTGATCGCCAGCAGTCAATGTGGTGATTGCGCGGAACGGCTGCGCATTCTCTGCCACCAAATCAGGAACAGTCAAAATCACTTCGCCGTCCAAAGACAACTTCAATGGGCTGTCGGCGGGCGAGGTAAAGACGTAGGTACCGTCTGCAGGAACGCTGACTTTCAGGGGAAAGACAACGGTATCGGTCTGGACAGACGCGACTGTTGCGTTCGCCTCGATAATAACGGCCGGACTTGCGATGGCCGCCTCTTGCGCGATTGCGCTTGTGGCCATGGCAGTAAGAAAGAGGGGGGCGACTGCGAACAATCGAATTGGGTGGGATTTCATTTGGAAGCTCTCTGATTAGGAGTGTTTCAACAAGAACAAGGTGTTACACGAACATGAATTTAGGATGAACGTAATTGAGCCACAAACGGCCTTCAAAGCAACCGACACTATCACAAACTGGTTAATCGGCATGAAAACGCTTACAATCGTTGCCAAAAGGTGAACACTCGTGTGAATCTCGGCCTTATATACACGTAGACGTGCTAAATGCCGCAAAGCTGCCATAATGCTGAACGTGAATTTACCGTTTTGTGCAAAATAGTATTGATATTTGAAACAATGGAATCACCAGCGGGTGATCATGGCGATAGAATCAGGGGCCGAACCAATTGCTAGTTGATGTAGAAATGCGAGGCAGGTTGCCAGCGATCTTCCTTGAAAATGGAACGCTGTCTGACGCTGATCTGGCCAAAGTGAACGATGCGGCGGCGGCTACCGGGCAGCCAGTGCGCGCCGTTCTGGACCGCTTGGGCCTGATATCACAGAAAGAATGGGCACGGGCCTGTGCAGAACATCTGAATTATCCGCTGCTGACAGCGGATGATTTGCCGACCCGATTGCCACAAGATGCCCGTTTGTCTGCGGATTACCTGCGTCGGTCCGTGATTGCGCCGATCGAAATCACGGATGATCGCGCTTACTTTGCTGTCGCTGATCCGTTTGATGAACAGGCGCTTGCTGCGCTTGATATGATTTTCGGTGCAACGCTGGAGCTTTGTGTTGCAACGGACCGTGACATTGAAACAGCAATGGCCCGCAGTACAGCCGCGATTGAGGCTGAGGCGCCAAGCGCTGATATGGTGGTTTCACCCACGGATGGCATTTCGCTTGATACTGATAAGCTGACAGAGTTAGCCAATAACGCGCCCACTGTCCGCTATTTGGAAACACTCTTTGATGCCGCACTTGAGATGCGGGCGACCGACATTCACCTGGAGCCCAATCAAAAGTCCGCACGCGTGCGTCTGCGCGTCGATGGTGAGCTGGTTGAGGTCCAAAGCCCCGACACCGGTATATATGAAGGTGTCGTATCGCGCCTGAAAATCCTTGCAGGCATGGACATCAGCGAACGTCGCCTGCCGCAGGACGGCCGCATCCGGCAGCGTATTGCGGGCCGCGAGATTGATATGCGTGTTGCCAGCGCCCCTATGATCCATGGTGAGACGATTGTTCTGCGTTTGCTGGATAATCACGAAGGGTTGTCGAAACTCGCGGACCTCAAACTGCCTGCGCATGTGTCCAAACGGCTTGGGTCGGCGATCAAGCAGCCCAACGGGCTTATCCTTGTCACCGGCCCGACGGGTAGCGGTAAAACGACCACCCTGCATGCCGCGATGAACGAACTGAACGATACGCGCCGCAAGATCGTCACCATTGAAAACCCTGTTGAAATTCAAACGCCAGGCCTGCAACAGATTGAGGTGAACCCGGAACTGGGTTGGACATTTGCCGCCGCCTTACGCACCGTTCTGCGCCATGACCCTGACGTGATTATGGTCGGCGAAATTCGTGACAGCGAAACGGCTGAACTGGCCGTGCGGGCAGCGATGACAGGTCACCTCGTGTTCTCAACCCTCCACACGAATACCGCCCAAGATGCAGCAACACGTCTGATTGATCTGGGTGTGCCAGAATATCTGATGAAATCGGTCGTCCGTCTGGTGGCCGCCCAACGTCTTGTGCGCCGGGTTTGCACCGCTTGTGCAGAGCCGATTGATCTGGATCGTAAGCCCAAGACACGCGATGTTTTTGCCAAGATCGACCAACGCACCGGAAATCTGACGGACCCTAGCAAATGGAACCTGATGCGGTCTGTTGGCTGTGATGCCTGCAATCAAACCGGTTTTCGGGGTCGTTTGGCCTTGTTTGAAGCGATGGAACCCGAGGAACTGGCCGCAAAAGACAAGCGCGGTCAACGCACCATGGGATCAGAGGGCGTGCGTATGATCGCCGAAGGGCATACAACGCTGGAAGAAGTCATGCGCGTGCTTGGCGTGAAATCCTTTTAAGGACTGCTTAGGGTGGACGAGGCACAAAAGACATTTCTCTACGTCGCCCGCGATGCAACAGGTGCAAAGCAATCGGGCGAGGTTCTGGGTATCAACCAAACCGAGGCAACGCGCGTCTTGCGTGCACAGGGCCTGTTTCCGATCAGCCTGAACCTTGATGACGGGTCTGAAGGTGCCGCACCGACCCGGCATATCAGGCGCGGAAAGAATGCGCTGACGCCCCGCCAAACAACTGATTTTCTTGTAAGATTAGCCAAACTGTCTGGTCGTCAAATCCAGTCAGAGCGTGCCTTGGCGATCATCGGCGACGGTGGGAACGACCCCATTTCGAAAGCAGCATTGCGCGTGCGCGACAGCCTGCGCGAGGGTGATGCTTTGTCACGTGCGCTACAGGAAAAGGCGGGCATTAACGATCCTGTCACTTTGTCGCTGATTGGCGGTGCCGAAGTATCCGGTGACATGGCCAGCGCGCTGTCGACCGCCGCAGATATCATGCAAAACCGGCTGGATGTGCGCCGTCGCATCGTGACCGGCCTGACCTATCCTGGCATCCTGCTTTTCGTGGCGATTCTATCGGTTGGCTTAATCATGATCGCGATTATTCCGCAGTTTGTGCCCCTTGTCGAAGATCGGATGGATTTGGTGCCGACGATGGGGCGCGTCGTTTTTGGCATCTCCAGCTTTCTTGCAGCGCTGTGGCCGATCATCGTTTTGGCTTTGATCCTTTTGGGGGCAGCAACCTATGTTGCCGCGCGCCGAGGTTTGTTGACGGGGATTTTGGTGCGTGTCGGTAACCGTATCCCGCCTATCCGCAACCTCTTGCTGCGCAACCAGATGATGCTGCTTTTGCATGTGCTTGGCGCACTTCTTAGCCGTGAGATCACGTTGAGCGGTGCCTTGCGTGTCGTGTCCAAATCTGCACCCGATGGCCCTGTCCGCAAAGGCATGTCCGATGTCACCAAAGAGGTTGAAAGCGGTGCGGCGCTGTCGACCGCGCTGCGTAGCTCACAGCTTTTGCCGCGTGAGGCCATTGAGATGATCCGCATTGGCGAAGAAGCCGGTGATCTTGGTGGTATGATCAGCCGCACGTCTGGTGATATGCGCGATGCCGCTGATCGTGATCTTGAACGTTTCCTGCTACTATTCCAGCCAGCCCTGATTGTGGCTGTCGGCCTGATGATCGGAGTAAGTCTCTATGCCCTGTTTTCCGCAATTGTATCTGTCAATGCGATTTCATTTTAAGCCGCGCCGCACCCGGCGTCGCCCCGGCACCGCCGGTTTTTCACTGGTTGAGATGCTGGTTGTCGTAGCCATTGTCGGCCTGCTGATCGGTTTGGTTGGCACCGGTGCGATCCGCCAGCTGCAAAACTCGCGGGTCAGTGCCGCTGAGGCACAGATCGCACAGTTGCGCAGCGCACTTGATATTTTCCTTATTGAAACCGGGCGTTACCCGACTGAGCAGGAAGGATTGCAAGCCCTGATCGAAAACAACGGTCAAATCCCCGGTTGGGCCGGACCCTATTTGCGGGACGGCAATTTGCCTACGGACCCTTGGGGCGGTCCTTTTAGCTATACGCTTGATCAGGGTCAGGTGCGTGTTGGCTCGCTTGGCGCGGATCAACGCCCCGGTGGCACAGGCGTGGACGCCGATGTGGAAGGCTAGACCCCTTCGCAGAAATCGCGGATTTGCCGCAGTTGAGATGCTTGTGACAGTGGCGATTGTCGTGCTGATCGGCACGGTGGCGATCTTTATGCTGGGCCGGTCGGATCGGGCGCAACTGCAAAATGATGCATCTGAGATCGCGCTGATCCTGCAACAGGCGCGCTTGCAAGCTGCCGAAACGGGTCGCCCGGTTGAAGTAACGTATTCCCAAGACGACCGAACCATCGCGACACCCACAGCCGTGCACGAATTTGGGCGTGGTGTAACGAGTAGTACGGATTCGGCGCGTATCCTGATCCGTCCATCCGGTGAAAACGAAGGGTTGGATCTGGTCCTTCTGGCCGGTGATCTAAGCCGGACCGTACGCCTTGATTGGCTGACCGGGCAAATCAGGGTCGCACCATGAGGCGGCGGCGGGGCCAACGTGGCTTTACCCTTGTCGAAACGCTGGTGTCCTTGGCGATTGCGACGCTGGCAGTCAGCGGGTTTTATCAGGCGCTGTCGCAGGGTCTGTTTATGGAGCAACGCGCGGATCAGCAGGCGCAACAGATGCTGGTGGCCACGCAAATTCTGGACCGGATCGGCGTTGATATCCCCGTTCGCCCCGGACAACAGGATAACGGCACCACGCAGGGGCTGGAATGGTCCTATGCTGTGTCCAATCGCGGCACACCAGACATGGACCTTGGCCCGCTGCGTCCCGATGAGCTGCTGTATATCTATGTCACCGTGAATTCCGCGCGCCCCGATGGCAGCTCCATCGTGTTGCGCGGCATCCGCTATGTTGAGACGCCGTTATGACGCGGCGCTGGTGCAGACGTCGCCGCCATGTGGCACGTGGTTTTGTCCTGACAGAGGCCTTGGTCGCGCTGACCGTCGCCGCCCTGACGCTTGCCTTGTTGACGAGCGCCACTTTCGGCTTGCGACAAACGGCGATGCAGCCGTCCGCTTTGCAGCAGGACGCAACCGATTGGCTGACGGCACGCCGCGTTTTGCAGGCTTGGGCCGGATCAGCGACCACTGACGGGGTCGGTCGCGAGTTGAACCGGTTTTCAGGAACACCCGACCAGATGCGTCTTGTCATTGATGACGGCACCAGCCGCAGCAATCGCCCGGTTATGATTGGTTTGAACATCACGGAAGAGGATGGGGTGTTCACACTGACTGCGGCGCGGTTCTTTGATGTCCGCGATGTCCGCTTGGGTGATGAACAGGCACAGGCCAGTACCGTTCTGGTTACTGATCAGCCGCTAAGTCTGGTCTATCTGGTAACGGAAAGCCCAAGTTCCAACCAGCGGGTCTGGAGCTATGAACCCCAGCCGGAACAGGGCTTGCCTGCGGCAGTTGCGATTGAACAAGGGGCCGAACGGGTGCTTGTGGCGCGTATGCCGGCCACGCGCAGTGCGTCTTGTGTGGCGCGACTGGGTATCTTGGGATTGGAGGAGCAGGATTGCGAGCTTCGTTGATCACTTCTCGCCGTCGTTTTCGCGGCTTCATCCTGCTGACCGTCCTTTGGATGTCGTTGGGTCTGTTGCTGGCGGCATCCAGCTATCTGGCCACCCAGCGCCAAGCGGCGCTGTCCACGCGCGCCGAAGTTGAAACAAGTCGCGCTGTTGAGCTGGCGCGCAGTGCGTTGAACGTGGCTTTGGCCGATCTGGGCCGGATCAGTGAAGATGTGCAAACCAGCCTGCGCGATGGCACGCCGACGACCATCACAATGGCCGAAGGTCAGGCGACATATCGGATTTGGGATGAAGGCGGCAAGCTTGATATCAACCACGCTCCGGTCGAATTGCTGGGGCCAACGTTGCAAAGTCTGGGCGATGGTCAGGGTATTGATGCCTTTGATGCGGTGACAATCGCGCAGGTCATCGTCACCCAACGCGGTGAGGCCGGGGCCAGTGGTGAGTTTCGGTCAATGGCGATCTTGCTGTCGCAACTTGGGTTTCCGCAAGAGGCCAGCTTGAACGCGCGCCGTGTCCTGACGACATTCAATGGCAACGCCCAGATCAACCCACGCACGGCACCCGAAGTGTTGCTGGCGGCAGTTCCGGGGATGGGCCCCAGCGATGTGGCGCAGGTCATTGAGCAGCGCAGCGTAGGCGGACCGATCCCACGGCTGGGCACCGCGTCGGTTTGGTTAAGCGGCACGGAAGGGCCTGTTTACACCGTCGAAGCCGAAGGTGTTTTGACCAGCGGTGTGCGTGTGCGGATCATCGCAACAGTTGCCGAGCAGGGGGTAAGCTTTCGGCGCGGGCGCACGCGGTTTGATGTTTTGGGTATGGAAATACTGCGGTGAGCGCGCTTTCAGCCGCACCGCTCAATTGGCTTTTGCCACTATTGATACTTGTTGCAGCGCTTATTCTTGGTCCGCTTCCGATTGTCACCCGCGGGCTGCTGCGCGGCTTCATGGGCCCGCAGCAAGTACGAAATCTCTATAAATCTGCGATGTTTGGGCTGGGTATCGGATTGGTGGGTACTGTCGCTTTGATTGCATTTCTCGACAGCAATCTGGCCTTAAACGCGAGTTTGCTTTGCGTGCTCTTCCTGCTGGCATGCATCGACTGGCAATGGCGTTGGCTTCCTTTTGAGTGGACGGTTCCGGTTATCGTATTGGGGGGCATCTATGCGTTTCAGTCTGCCGATCCTGTGCAGGTTTTCATTCAAATGGCAGTGCCGGCAGGTGCATTATTGCTGTCGCGTCAGATGGTACTTTGGACCATAAAAAAAGAGGCTTTGGGCCTTGGCGATCTGTGGTTGGTTGCAGGGTTGGGTGCCTTCTTGGTCCCTTTTGCCAGCTTCCTTCTGATTGGTTTTGCGGCATTTTCCGGCTTGTTGGAAGTTGGGCTGCGCAAGCTGCTGGGCCAGGCAAACGCCATGAAACATGCCGTGTCATACGGGACACACTTATGTATCATTTTCGTCATTATTCGTAATTTCACATCACTCGCCTGAATCCCTGTTGTTACTGTAGGTAAATATAAAGCGCACCTGGACATCAGATCTGGGGCGCGGCTGATTGAGGCAGAGCATGAAAAAGATTATGGCATTCGCGGCTGTTGCCGCGTTCCTGGGTGCGTGTGAGCAACTTCCACAAGCAGACCGGACAGGAAGCGACAATAACCTTCGCGGTTGGCAGCTTGCCAACATTTTTGGCACAAACAGTGACACCGCATCGCTCAACCGCCAACAGGGCCGCGTCACGGGTGGGCAACGGGTTGAAGCGGGCCAAGGCACGATATTCCCCGGCCGTCAGCCACTGTTGATCGACAGCGATTTCGTCAATGAAAGCGGTGAGCGTACCGTGTCGCTGAACCTCGTGAACGTCGACATTGAATCGGCCGCTGCTGCCATTCTGGGTGAATTGCTTCAGGTCAACTACATCATTGATCCCGGTGTGCAGGGCACTGTGAACATCCGGTCCTCGCAGCCCGTGACACGTACAACAGCCATCGAAGTGTTCGAACTCGCACTTGAACAGAACAACGCAGTTCTGGTCCGTCGGGGCGATATCTTTGCGATTGCACCTTTGTCTGCCGATCTGTCGATTGCGCCGTCTACTGCGCGTGATGTGCTGCCTGGCTACACACTTCGTGTGATCCCGCTGCGCAACATCGGGGCACAGGAAATGGCCGCGATCCTGCAACCGTTTGCGGGTTCCGGCATCGTTGGCATTGACGCCCAGCGCAACATTCTGGTTCTGGCCGGTACATCCGTTGATCAACAATCCTGGCAGGATACGATCAACAGCTTTGACGTTGATTGGCTGGCAAACCGCTCTGTCGGTATCTTCCCGGTCAATGGCCGTTCGGCACAGTCTATCGTGAACGGGCTTGAGCGTGTTGTCGAAACCGACGAAAGCTTTGAGCCGCTTGTTGTGTTTGAGGTGATCCCCGAAAACAATTCTATCCTTGCCGTCGCAAAGACACCGCGCGCGCTGGAAAACGTTTCGGTCTGGATCAACCGTCTGACACGCGATGGATCAAACGATGCGCAGGTCTATTCGTATGATATGAAATATGCCCGTGCCGCTGATATCGCGCCAACAATGTCGCAGATCCTTGGCATTTCTGTCGAAACCACAAGCGAGGATGCAGAGGTTATTCAAGCCAGTGGTGATTTCTTTAACCCGCAGGGTACGTTGAACGCCACTCGTGTAGTGGCCAGTGCACCCACGAATACGTTGCTGATCCACTCAACACCGGATGAATACCAGCGTATCTTGGGCATTTTGCACCGTCTGGACGTGCCACAGCGGCAGGTTCTTGTTGAAGCCACCATCGTCGAAGTCTCTTTGAACGATGATCTGCGCTATGGTGTCCAATACTTCCTTGAAGATGGCGGCGGTCGCGCAGCACTGACAAGCGGCGAAAGCTTTGATATCGCACCCAACCTGCCGGGCTTTGGTCTGACACTGGGTGGCACACCTGCCAACGCCGTTGTCGACGCGCTGGATACTGTAACAACGATCAATGTGATCTCTTCGCCGAACCTGATGATCCTGAACAACGAATCCGCGCGATTGGTTGTCGGTGATCAGGTGCCAACCTCCATTCGGACCGCGCAGGATGCAAACGCCGGTGATGAGGTTTTCGTATCAACGGTCGAGTATCGCGACACCGGTGTGATCTTTGAAGTGACACCGCGTATCAACTCTTCTGGCTCTGTGATCCTGAACATCGGACAAGAGGTTAGCCTTGTTGGTGAAACGGATCCGGCAACGGGCAACCCGATTATTTCGCAGCGCCTGATCAACAGCTCCGTGTCTGTGGACAGTGGTGAGACAATCGTTCTGGGCGGTCTGTTCTCGGATCGGTCAACCAACAGCAACGGCGGTATTCCGATCCTCAAGGACCTGCCTATCGCTGGTGCGCTCTTTGGAAATTCATCAAATGGTCGCGCCCAGACCGAGCTTTTGGTGCTGATCACGCCACGGATTGTGAACAATCGCATGGATGCGCGTCGTGTCACACAACAGCTGCGGTCACGCGTCGACTCGCTTCAGATGATGAGTGGTCCTTCGCTGAGCACGCAAATGGATATCCCTAGTATGCGGACACAAAACTCTGCCATCATCGAGGATGCCAGCGTGATGCGGCAGCAAGCGGCAACAGCTGCGGTCGTCACCCCAGCCGTTGTAGCGGCGCCGACGCCAACCCCGGTTGCCGCACCAGCACCGGCTGGGCGTCACATTGCGGTGCTTGGTTCGTTCAGCTCTGGCGATAATGCGCAACAACACTGGACCAACCTTGTCAGCCAAAATGCTGCAACTCTGGGTCAGATGACACCAAGCTTCCGCCAGGCGGGTGGTTTGACCATGGTGACTGTTGGTCCGATGTCGCGTGATGCAGCAAGCAAGGTCTGCATTGATGTGAAAACGGATTGCTTTACTGCGACGCAATAAAGCCGGACAAAAGAATGACCAAGGCCCGCTTCCTGCAATGGAAGCGGGCCTTTTACTGCTTAGGTCATACAGCCATTCTAAAACTGACCCTAGGCCGTCAGTTCAGGCTTCTTCCAAAGAGAAATCAGCACATCGGACAGCAGCTCTTCTTCGGTGTAGGCCGACTTGACGCTGGCTGGCAACTGATCAAGCAACCGCCTTTTCAAGACTGCATGGCCGCCCGTTAACTTATGCGAACAGCCCGGCCAATTTGCTGCAAAAATCTCGCGGTAGTCTGCGATCCGCAGCTTGTTCAGATAGGAATTCGAATTCACCTTATGCTTTTCGCGAGGATTGAGATGGGCCCAGGGCGGCAAAGCTTCAAAGTCGACAAAGACACGCGGATCATGTGCGCCGGTCAATGAAGTATAAAGATGGGTCACCGTAAGAACGGTGCCGCCCGGTTTAAGAATGCGACTGACCTGCCGCATCACGGCTGCGGGATCGGGCAGATGTTCAAACACTGATGTCGATACAACATGGTCAAAGCTCTCGAGCTCAAAAACCGGCGCTGACGCGTCGCCTTGCACAAACCGGCCTCTTGGTGTTCCGCCGAATTCCTTCGACAACGCACGTTCCAGTGCGGCGTCTATACCAAGCACATGGCGCCCGAGGGATTTCACAAACCGCAAGACTCCATTCTCTTTGAAAATTCGAACAAACTCTGCCAGCGACGACCGTGCCGGGGGTATTTCGAGGTCAATCGCGATATATTCATTTGTGCGGCCCAAGGCATATAGGAACGGTTTGGTTTGGCCCGGTCCGATTTCGAGAACCTTTGTCCCTTGGATCTTTCGTTGGCTAAACTCTTCCAGCATCGCGACACTTGTGCGCGTAGAACTGGCGATATCATTGGCACGTCTCTCCAGGTTTCGGCTGGAGAACACGTAAAGTGCGTAAAGCTCCCTCATTGATTTCAATGGAGAAACCGCACTCTTTAGGTAGGTCTGTTTCATTGTAAGGCCTCTAATGGAGGCGGCAAAACGGTCGTCTAGAAATAAGAATGCCGCGCCAAACGTAAAATAAAGTCGCAACGAAGATCGGCTAATAAAAAGTAAAGTCGTCCAAAAACACCTATAAAATAGGCTTTTTAGCTATCGCCGTCAACATCACGGCTGAGCAGGTTGAACTTGCGTAGTTTCACGTAAAGCGATTGACGCGACAGGCCCAGCATCTCTGCTGCGGCAACGCGATTATTCATTGTCAGCTCAACCGCGGTTTCGATACACATCTTTTCCACGACATTCGTGGTCTCGGCGACGATATCTTTCAATGTGGCGCTGCCGACCAGTTCTGCGACAGATCGCATGCTTTCGTCGCTACTGGGGTGCGGGCGGGTTTGTGTTGCTTCCGCGCGGCTTGCGTCGCGTAGAACGAAGGCGAACACGGTTTGCGTGCCTGCAGTCAGCTTAGTGACTGAGACTTCGACGGCGCGCGGGCTGCCATATTCGCCCGCCAGTTTCGTCGCATAGTTTCGCATACGGCCTGCGCGCGCCGCATTTTCGGCCATGACCTTGAAATCAACGCTGCCGCGTTGCAGGTAATCAGCAAAACTGCGTCCACGCACGTTGATGTCATGGGCGACATCAATCAGATCAAGAAACGCATCATTGGCCGACAGAACATCACCGGTGTCGCTGGTGAAAATCATCGCCTCTGGCCCGGCGGCATAGAGCGCCTGCAAATTCTGGCTTAGGGCGTCGGACCGTTCAGCGCTATCATCCTCTGGCACCAGACGGCACAACAAAATGCGCTCGCCTGCGGCGCGGAACAATGTGGGAAAGACCGTGACCGTCTGGCCGTTTCCACGCAGCTCTGCCACGGTTTTCTTGTTCAGATCTGAAATCGCTTGTGACGCCAGACTATCGACCATGTCGCCGCGCTTGCGCCCCTCAAAACAACCAGAGAGCTGATTGCCGATCAGGTTTTCCAAGGGTCGGTCAACAAGTGCGACAGCAGCAGAATTGGCTTCTGTAATTTCACCGGTCACGACAGAGACAAACAGCACGGCCTCTGATGTGTTTTCCATCAGAACACGGAAGCGGGTGTCATATTCGCGCTGGGTTTCGTAGTCACGCTCAAGCGAAAGCTGGGCTTCGACCAGTTGTTGCTGCATTTCCGCGATGGGGCGCAGATCCCGGCCCAAAAGCAAAATTGCGCCATCCGGCCCAATCCGGTGAAAGCTGTAGCGCACGGGCGATTCCGTGCGACTTTCGCTGTCGATGTGATTAAGCTCAACCGGGCGCACCTGCGGTTTACCGTCAAGGAATGCCGCCAGGCGGCTTTCGAACTTTGGCACGCTTTCGATTGTCAGCGTGGTGCGGATATCTTTGTTTTCCCAGCGCTCAAGTTGGCGAAATGCTTCGTTGGTCGGGTTCACGATGACGGACAGGATTGAACCGGTCTCAGAGATCACGACACCAACGTCGGCAACCTCTGCGATAATATCACCCAGTATCTCAGGGGCGATCAGCGGGATCGCACCACTATTCCAGTATTTTGTCCCACGAGAGGTCATTGCACGCGCCTTTGGCTGGGAACCTGCATCATCGTCTAGGTCCGGCCTGTGGCGTGTGACTGGCTGTGTTGTATGTCGTGAAGGCCGCAAAATTCTAGGGCCTCGTCTGGTATTCTTGTGGCATAGTCCGCCCCTGTGAGCGCCGTTACATCGTTTGCAGTTTCGACTTCCAGGATGGAACCGCCAACCACAACAGGCGGTGGCGTTTGGGCCGAAGTTTTTACAACATCAATGATCTGGCGCAGCGATTCAAGCCTTTCGCCACGCGATGATGATATAAACACGGCTTGGTATTTAGTGCGCTGTATACGTTGGGCAATATCCGCGCGTTTTCCACCCAGAATAAGCTTTACAGAGAACCCTTTGCGGCGCAGTTGACCGCTTAGCACAATTGCACCCAAGGTATGATAGACGTCTTTACCGACAATCAACAAAATCGAAGAGCTGGCAGGACCAGCAGCATTATCACTGGACCATTTCGGACCCATTTCCCGTAGCATGGCCTGCAGTCGCGAAACCCCGATTGTGACACCGGCAAAGCTAAGCTGATCAACGCACCAAAGATCGCCCATGTCCCGGGCAAGCGCGGGGATGTAATGGTCGGCAAGGTCTTCAGGGCTGGTCCCGGTTGCGATCGCTGCTCTTATCGCGTGTTTGCAAGCGTTTGGATCAGCGCTCAGTGCTGCGGCTTTCAGTGCTTGAAAAAGGCTCTCGTCCAGTTTGGGCGCAAGATCGGGGACAACAGACGCCACAACCGGACGTCTTGTTGAGCTAGGCTGCGTCTCAGACGCGGCAATTTCCTTCATTGCGTCAAACTGACGACGATCGGCCATCTACGTGTCCTCTGGCTGAATCAATGCGCGAAGGCGTTCTATTACAGCAGTTATTGTATTGTCGGGGGTGGCATAACGAATGTCAAAGCAAATTGACATAGATCAAATGGTGAATCTGTAATGAGTGCAAATTATACAATAATAATAGATATTTAAGCTACGATCACACTTTGTAATCATTGTACGGATCGTTGTCAAACTAAGTGTAACTTAAAGTTGACACATGCTGCATTCCGACCTTATTCTTGACACAAGAAGCTGTCAGGGAACCTTTACATGGCCATTGCCACTACGAACACAAGCAGTGTGCAAACGCTTGGCCGTCGTTTGTATTCCGACGCGGAAAGGGCCCGTCGTGATGCTACGAAATGGACGCTTGTTCAGGGCCTTTTAGCCCCGCTTCAATTCATCGTTTTCCTTGTCTCCCTGGGCCTTGTTCTGCGCTATCTTTTGACCGGCGCCGGATATGATGCCGCGACCCTTTCCATTGTCATCAAAACGGGTGTTTTGCTGCTGATTATGGTGACCGGTGCGATCTGGGAAAAAGTGGTCTTTGGGCAGTATCTTTTCGCCCCTGCATTCTTTTGGGAAGACGTGTTCAGCTTTGCGGTTATCGCATTGCATTTGTTATATGTTTTCGCCCTTCTGACTGACGCGCTTACCCCGATTGGGCTGATGTATCTGGCGCTGGCGGCCTATGCCGCTTACGTCGTCAACGCTGCCCAATTTGTCTGGAAACTACGCCTTGCCAGACTGGATGCGGAGGCGCGCGCATGAACGTCCCGCTCCCCCCCACAAACGGCGGTTGCCGGACCGCGCCGGTCCTCAAAGAACGCGGCCAGCGCGAGGTGTTTTGTGGCCTCACGGGGATCATCTGGTTGCACCGCAAAATGCAGGATGCATTCTTCCTTGTTGTCGGCTCTCGGACCTGTGCGCACCTGCTGCAATCAGCGGCTGGCGTGATGATTTTTGCAGAGCCTCGATTCGGCACAGCGATTCTTGAAGAACAGGATTTGGCCGGGATGGCCGACGCTCATGTTGAGCTGGATCGCGAAGTTGAAAAGCTTTTGGCGCGCCGTCCTGACATCCGGCAGCTGTTTTTGGTGGGGTCTTGCCCATCTGAAGTGATCAAAATCGACTTGGCCCGTGCGGCAGAACGTCTCAGCCAGGTGCATGCGCCCCACGTCCGCGTTCTGAATTACTCTGGTTCCGGCATCGAAACGACCTTCACCGAAGGTGAGGACGCCTGCCTTGCCTCGATGGTTCCGGTCCTGAAAGACACAACCGCCCGCGAACTTCTTGTTGTGGGTGCTTTGCCTGATGTTGTCGAAGATCAGATGGTTTCGCTTCTGACTGACATGGGTATTGGTCCAATCCGGCTGCTCCCAGCGCGCCGGATTGATGACACGACCGCGGTTGGTGAAAACACGGTTTTTGCACTGACGCAGCCGTTTCTTGGCGACACGCATGCCGCACTTGAACGTCGCGGCGCGCGCCATTTGGCGGCACCATTCCCGTTTGGTGACGAAGGCACGACCGCTTGGCTGCGTACAATCGCCGCCGAATTCGGCGTGAGCGAAGAAACTTTCGAAGCCGTAACCGCCGCCCCCCGCGCCCGTGCTCGCAAAGCGATTGCTCAAGCGGCCGAAGCTTTGCGCGGTAAGTCAGTGTTCTTCTTCCCCGACAGCCAGCTTGAAATCCCCCTTGCTCGGTTCCTGACCCGTGAATGTGGCATGACCGCTGTTGAAGTTGGCAGCCCTTACATTCACGACGCACTGCACGGACCTGATCTGGACCTGCTGCCTGCTGGTCCGCAGATTTCCGAAGGGCAAGATGTCGACAAGCAGTTGGAACGCGCCCGCGCGGCGCGCCCTGATTTGACGGTTTGCGGTCTTGGCCTTGCGAACCCGCTTGAGGCCGAAGGCCTGTCAACCAAATGGGCTATCGAACTGGTCTTCACGCCTGTGCATTTCTACGAACAGGCAGGTGACCTTGCCGGTCTCTTCTCGCGGCCTTTGCGCCGCAAAGCTGTCCTCCAAATGGAGGCTGCCGAATGAAGCTGACCGTTTGGACATATGAAGGCCCGCCGCATGTTGGCGCGATGCGCGTCGCGACAGCGATGAAGGGTCTGCATTATGTGCTGCATGCCCCGCAGGGCGATACTTATGCGGACCTGCTGTTCACAATGATCGAGCGGCGCAATCACCGTCCGCCTGTCAGCTATACGACATTCCAAGCACGGGATTTGGGTGCTGATACCGCGACACTATTCAAAGCGTCTTGTCAGGATGCGGTCGACCGTTTTGATCCTGAGGCGATCATTGTTGGTGCGTCTTGCACCGCCGAACTCATTCAGGATGACCCGGCTGGGCTGGCTGAAACGATGGGCCTGTCGATCCCCGTCATCCCGCTCGAACTGCCCAGCTACAGCCGCAAGGAAAACTTTGGCGCGGATGAAACGTTCTATCAAATCGTCAAAAGCCTTGCGAAGCCGCAGGATCGTACAAAGCGCGTTACCTGCAACATCCTTGGCCCCACAGCGCTGGGCTTTCGTGCCCGCGACGACGTCGAAGAACTGACCGGGCTTTTGTCCGACATGGGCATCGACGTGAATGTCGCGGCTCCGCTGAATGCAACACCAACCGACATTGCGCGCCTCCCAGCGGCGCATTTCAACGTGTTGTTGTCGCCAGAGACGGGCGAGGCTGCGGCGCGGTTCTTGGAAAAGAACCATGATCAACCCTACACCAAAGTTGTGCCTATCGGCGTCGGCGCGACACGCGATTTCATCGCCGAAGTCGCCAAGATCACCGGTGTCACAGGCCGCCCTGACGAAAGCCGCCTGCGCATGCCGTGGTGGTCGCGGTCTGTGGACAGTACCTATTTGACCGGCAAGCGCGTCTTTATCTTTGGCGATGGCACACATGTTGCCGCCCATGCGCGGATTGCCCGCGATGAGATGGGTTTCGAGGTTGTTGGTGTGGGTTGCTATAATCGCGAAATGGCGCGGCCCATTCGGGCGCTGGCCAAGGAATACGGCGTCGAGGCGTTGATCACAGATGATTATCTGGAGGTTGAGGCGGCGATTGAGAAACTTAGCCCGGAAATGATCCTTGGCACCCAAATGGAGCGTCACATCGGTAAGCGTTTGGGGATTCCCTGCGCTGTGATCTCTGCGCCGGTGCATGTGCAGGACTTTCCGGCGCGGTATTCGCCCCAAGTTGGGTTTGAGGGCGCGAATGTCATCTTTGATACGTTGATCCATCCGCTTGTCATGGGTCTGGAAGAACACCTGCTGACGATGTTCCGCGATGATTTCGAATTCCATGATGACGCTGGCCCAAGCCACCACGGTGGCAAGGCCAAAGCGAAGGTTGAAGATGCCCCCGTCGAACAGGTTCAGCCGCAGAATGACAACGTGATTTGGCTGTCTGACGCTGAAAAAGAACTCAAGAAAATCCCATTCTTTGTGCGCGGTAAGGCCCGCCGCAACACTGAGACGTTCGCGCAGGAAAAGGGGCTGCACGAGATCAGCCTCGACACGCTTTATGAAGCAAAGGCCCATTATGCGCGATGAGGTGATACATAAACCCTACCGCGTGGTGATCGTCACGCTGGATCAGCATGCCGCTGGCCCCGCGCTGCGGGTCTCGGCGCGTTTGGCACCCGACTTTCCGGGGCTTGAAGTGCAGGTTCTGGCCGCCGCTGAATGGTCTGAGTGCCCCGATGCTTTGGCCCGCGCGCAAGAGGCCGTAGCCCAAGGCGATATCATCATCGCCAACATCCTGTTCCTTGAAGAGCATGTACAGGCGATCCTGCCTGCGATGAAGGCACGCCGCGATAATTGTGATGCAATGATCGGGGTGATTGCTGACGCTGAAATCGTCAAGATGACGCGTATGGGTGACCTGGATATGTCCAAGCCTGCCAGCGGTGCGATGGCGTTGCTGAAGAAATTGCGCGGATCATCCAAGCCCTCTGCCGATAGTGGTGCCAAGCAGATGAAGACGCTGCGCCGCCTGCCCAAGATACTCAAGCTGATCCCCGGTAAGGCGCAGGATTTGCGGGCATGGTTCTTGTCCATGCAGTATTGGCTGGGCGGGTCTGATGACAATGTCGAACAGATGATCCGCTTTCTGATTGGCCGCTATGCAAACCGTGCCGATTGGCTGGGGGCGCAGGCCGATCTGCCGATCGAGTATCCCGATGTGGGGCTCTATCACCCTGATTTGCCAGATCATCATATCGTGACGGACTTGAATGATCTGCCTGCCCCCGCCGCACCGGTCGCGACGGTCGGACTGCTGATGTTGCGGTCCTATATCCTTGCCTCTGACTGCGCCCACTATGATGCGGTGATCCGGTCGTTTGAGGCGCAGGGCATACGCGTGATCCCGGCGTTTGCAGGTGGCCTCGATGGGCGTCCAGCGATCGAGAATTACTTCCAAGGTCGCGTTGATGCGATGGTATCGCTGACCGGCTTTTCGCTGATCGGTGGTCCGGCATATAATGACAGCGCGGCCGCAGTTGAGCTGCTGGAAAAGCTGGATGTGCCCTACATTGCCGCCCAACCGCTAGAGTTTCAGACATTGGGCCAATGGGCCAACAGTGGTCAGGGTCTGGGTCCGATTGAAACAACAATGCTTGTGGCTTTGCCCGAGATTGATGGCGCGACTAACCCAACCGTCTTTGCGGGTCGCCATAGTGCTGATGGCTGCAATGGCTGCGCGCACGCATGCAGTGCGCAATCTGAATGCAAAGCCATGGCCCCCTGCCATGAACGCATCACCAGTTTGACTGAAAAGACCCTTCGTTTGGCCAAGCTGCGCCGCAAGCAGAACGCTGAAAAGAAGGTCGGCGTCGTGCTATTTGGTTTCCCGCCGAATGCCGGTGCTGTTGGTACAGCCGCCTATCTGAGCGTTTTTGAAAGCCTGTTCAACACGCTGACGCGGATGAAGTCCGATGGTTACACCGTTGACGTTCCTGAAACGGTTGACGACCTGCGCGCGGTGATCCTGCAAGGCAATGCCGCGCAATATGGCCAGCAAGCCAACGTGGCGGCCCATGTCGACGCAGATACCATCGTGCGGACGTCACCGCATCTTGCAGAGGTCGAAGCTGTTTGGGGCCCTGCGCCGGGCAAAGTCCAATCAGATGGGCGCGGTGTTTATGTGCTGGGTCATCAGTTTGGCAATGTCTTTGTCGGCGTGCAGCCTGCATTTGGTTACGAAGGCGACCCGATGCGGTTGCTCTTTGAAAAGGGCTTTGCGCCGACCCATGCGTTTGCCACCTTCTACCTTTGGCTTCGCAATACGTTTTCGGCTGATGTTGTGCTGCATTTCGGGATGCATGGCGCGCTTGAATTCATGCCTGGTAAACAGGCTGGAATGGGTGCGCAGGACTGGCCGGATCGCCTGATTGGCGAAATGCCGAATGTCTATCTCTATGCCGCCAACAACCCCTCTGAGGCCACATTGGCCAAGCGCCGTTCAAACGCCATTACGATCACCCATTTGACCCCGCCTTTGACGACCGCTGGCTTGTATAAAGGGTTGGCTGAGCTGAAAGACAGCCTGACCCGTTGGCGCGAGATGCCTGCGCAAGACGATCAGCGCCCTGATCTGGAGCAGCTGATCCGCGATCAGGCGAATGCCGTGGATATGAACGCCCGCGATATCGACAAGCTGTGGTTGAAGCTGTTGGAAACCGAAGGGTCGCTGATCACCGAAGGTCTGCATGTTGTGGGCAAGCCGCTGTCCGATGCTGCCCGCGCTGATATGATCCGGCTGATGCCTGAGGGTGACGCGGCAGACCGCGCTGCCGAATTGCTGAAAGAAGACCACGAATTGCCAGCGCTGATGCGCGCCTTGTCAGGTCATTTCATTCCACCCGTCCCTGGTGGTGACCTTATCCGCGCCCCGCAGATCGTGCCGACGGGTAGAAATATCCACGCATTTGATCCGTTCCGCATGCCAACCGCTTTTGCGATGTCAGAAGGGGCAAAACAGGCTGATCTGCTGCTGGAAACCCACGATAGTATGCCGCGGACAGTGGCGCTTGTCTTGTGGGGCTCTGACAATATCAAATCCGATGGCGGCCCGATTGGGCAGGCGCTTGCCTTAATGGGTGCAAAGCCACGGTTTGATAACTTCGGGCGTCTATCCGGCGCTGATTTGGTTCCATTGGACAAGATGGGCCGCCCGCGTATCGACGTGGTGATGACCCTTTCGGGGATTTTCCGCGACTTGCTTCCGTTACAAACCCGCATGTTGGCCGAGGCCGCTTTGAAATGCGCGATGGCGGACGAACCGCTTGCGCAGAACTTTGTGCGTGCCCATGCGCTGGCCTACGCTGAAGAGATGGGTTGCGATTTGGAGACTGCTGCGTTGCGGGTCTTCTCGAATGCCGAAGGCGCTTATGGGTCGAATGTGAACCAGTTGGTCGATAGCTCGGCCTTTGGCGACGAAGACGAATTGGCCGATGCCTATGAGGCACGCAAATCCTTCGCTTACGGTGTTGATGGCAAGGCTGCCAAGAACGCGGGCCTTCTGCAAAAGGTTCTTAAAGACGTCGATCTTGCTTACCAAAACCTTGAATCGGTTGAGCTGGGTGTCACCACGGTTGACCACTACTTCGATACGCTTGGTGGCATTTCACGCGCTGTAAAACGCGCCAAGGGTGGCGAAAGCGCCCCGGTTTACATTGGTGATCAGACCCGTGGTTCTGCGAAGGTGCGGACGTTGCAGGATCAAGTCGCGCTAGAGACCCGCAGCCGCAGCCTCAACCCGAAATTCTACGAAGCCCTGTTAAACCACGGTCACGAAGGTGTCCGCCAGATCGAGGCGCATGTGACCAATACGATGGGTTGGTCCGCGACGACCGGCGAAGTGGAACCTTGGGTTTATCAGCGCCTGTCCGAAACATTCGTTTTGGATGAAGAGATGCGCAACCGTTTGGCTACGCTGAACCCGCAAGCGTCGATGCGCATGGCGAACCGCCTGCTTGAAGCGTCCGATCGTGACTATTGGGCACCTGACGAAGACACGCTTGCCGCGCTGCAAGATGCAGCGGATGCGCTGGAAGACAGAATGGAAGGGGTCGCAGCAGAATGACCTGTTTCACAATGAATGCAATGGAAAGGACTCTGATATGAGCCCGAGAGATGAAGTGCCAAACCTACGCGGCCAAGACGGCGAAGGCTCCGTTCAGGTACACCAACCCGAAGACGCCAAGATCGAAGGCGCAAAGGTTTTTGCGGTTTACGGCAAAGGTGGGATTGGCAAGTCGACGACCTCATCCAACCTGTCAGCGGCGTTTTCCATGCATGGTAAGCGGGTGTTGCAGATCGGCTGTGATCCCAAGCATGACAGCACCTTTACCCTGACAGGTACGCTTGTTCCGACCGTGATCGACATTCTGAAGGATGTTGATTTCCACTCGGAAGAGTTGCGCCCGGAAGATTTCATCTTCGAAGGTTTCAACGGCGTGAAATGTGTTGAGGCCGGCGGCCCCCCTGCCGGTACGGGTTGCGGTGGTTACGTTGTTGGTCAGACGGTGAAACTGCTTAAGCAGCATCACCTGTTGGAAGACACCGACGTTGTGATCTTTGACGTACTTGGCGACGTTGTTTGCGGTGGTTTTGCCGCCCCTTTGCAGCATGCAGACCGCGCTTTGATCGTAACCGCTAACGACTTTGACAGCATTTACGCAATGAACCGCATCATCGCTGCCGTGCAGGCGAAATCATCCAACTATAAGGTCCGTTTGGCTGGCTGTGTTGCGAACCGCAGCAAAGATACAGACGAGGTTGATCGCTACTGCGAAACGGTTGGTTTCAACCGCATCGCCCATATGCCTGATCTGGATGCGATCCGTCGCAGCCGTCTGAAGAAGAAGACGTTGTTCGAGATGCCCGATGATGAAGAAGTTGTGCAGGTTCGCAAAGAATACATGCGTCTGGCTGAGACACTTTGGAACGGGACAGAGCCTTTGGCACCCGCGTCGCTTCCAGACCGCGAAATCTTTGAATTGTTGGGTTTTGATTAATGACCAACTACGCCGCCACACGTGACCGGGTCGAACATTATTTCGACCGTTCCGCGACCAAGGTTTGGGAGCGTCTGACATCGGACGCACCCGTTTCCGGTGTCCGGGCGACGGTGCGTGCGGGGCGTGACAAGATGCGCGCACTGATGCTTGCACAACTGCCTGAAGATCTGCGCGGCGCGCGGATTCTGGATGCAGGCTGCGGCACCGGTACGATGGCGGTGGAACTGGCCCAGCGCGGTGCGGATGTGGTTGCTGTTGATATCTCGCCTGCTTTGGTGGGGATCGCGGAACAGCGGATGCCTGCAAATCTGGCGGGTCATATCACATGGGTTGCTGGCGATATGCTGGACGCGACCAATGGTGCTTTTGATCATGCGCTCGCAATGGATTCGATGATTTACTACAGCGCCCCGGACATCGCGGCTTTGCTTGGCAAAGCCAGCCCACGCATTAGCGGCAAATTTGTCTTCACTTTACCCCCGCGCACCCCGGCTTTGATGGCGATGTGGCGCGTAGGCAAGCTTTTCCCACGTGCAGACCGTAGCCCAACGATGATCCCGCAGACGACCACAGGCATTGCAGATGCCTTGCGTGATGAGGGCGTCAAAGGGCGGTTGGTGGAAATCGACCGTGTGAAGTCCGGCTTCTACATCTCGAACGCTTTGGTTTTTGAGGGGAAGACGGCATGATTTTCAAGGCATCCTCGCTCAAGAAGATCTCAATTGATCTGTTGCCGTTCAGCGATGCGGTGAGTGATGATTTGCCGCTCGGCCAATTGCTGCGCTTATCCCTGTTCCAAGTGTCGGTTGGTATGGCCGCCGTCATGCTGTTGGGCACGCTGAACCGGGTCATGATTGTTGAGCTGGACATCGGCGCGATGCTGGTTGCAGCGATGATTGCCTTGCCCGTCCTTGTTGCGCCTTTGCGTGCTTTGGTTGGGTATAAATCCGACAACTACAAGTCCGCGATCGGGTGGAAGCGCATTCCCTACCTTTGGCTGGGGACCATGTGGCAGTTTGGCGGTTTGGCGATCATGCCGATGGCGCTGTTGGTTTTGTCAGGTGATCGGACGCTGGACTGGCCGATTGCGGGTTATGTGGGTGCGGCCCTTGCGTTTTTGATGACTGGCTTTGGCATGCATATGACGCAGACTGCCGGTTTGGCATTGGCGGCGGATCGCGCGACCGAAGACACGCGGCCCAAGGTCGTGGCCTTGCTTTATGTGATGAACCTTGTCGGCATGGCCTTTGCGGCCATCATTATCGGTGCATTGCTGCGTGACTATTCCGCGTTGCGTTTGGTGCAGGTTGTGCAAGGCACGGCTGTTGTGACGCTGCTGTTGAACCTGATTGCCCTGTGGAAGCAGGAAAAGGTCAAGCCGATGACCAAAGCGCAACGCGCCGAGGCTTCGCCGACCTTCCGCGACGCGTGGAACGATCTGGCAGCGGGCGGTGATGCGGGGCGTCTGTTGGCGGTCGTGTTCATCGGGACCATGGCCTTCAACATGCAGGATGTGCTGCTAGAGCCCTATGGCGGGGAAATCCTCGGGCTATCCGTTTCAGCCACAACATTGCTGACGGCGATGTGGGCGGGCGGCGCGCTGATCGCATTTGGCTTCGCAGCACGCTGGTTGGCAAAAGGTATGGACCCCTACCGGATGTGCGCGCGCGGTATTCTTGCAGGTGTCCTTGCGTTCTGCGCTGTTATCTTTTCGGCCCCTGTCGGGTCGCCAGCCTTGTTCTATCTTGGCGCGGCCCTTATCGGTTTCGGAGGCGGCCTTTTCGGAGTCTCGACCCTGACGGCTGCTATGACAATGCCCACGCTTGGCAATGCCGGTCGTGGTTTGGCCCTTGGTGCCTGGGGGGCTGCGCAAGCCACCGGTGCCGGGCTGTCCATCTTTATTGGGGGCGCCTTGCGTGATCTCGTGAACCATGCCGCTGGGAACGGCACATTGGGAGAGGCGCTCGCCACGCCTGCCACTGGCTATTCGGTCGTTTATCACACCGAAATTGGCCTCTTATTCCTAACCCTCATTGTGCTGGGACCGCTTGTGCGGTTGCGGCCAATCAACGCGCGGGGGTCTGCCAAGCTGGGATTGGCAGATTTCCCGACCTAACCACCGAAAGGATACCACAATGGTTGGTGTAGAATTTTTTGGAGACTTCGATCTGGCGAGCGCTGCAATTTGGCTCTTCTGGCTCTTTTTTGCGGGGCTTGTCATTTACCTGCAAACTGAAAACATGCGTGAAGGCTATCCTTTGCGCGATGACAATGATGAGGTGCCGGCAAACGAAAGCCTGTTCCCGATCCCAAAGGAAAAGACGTTCATCCTGCGTGATGGGCGCGGTGAGTTGACAGTGCCGTCACGTGAATACGAAGACAGCAAGATGCGCACTGATCTGGCCTTGGCGCAATCGTCTGTATCAACCGGATCACCTTGGATCCCTACCGGTGATCCGATGGTTGATGGTGTCGGCCCTGCATCCTGGGCACCGCGCCGCGATGAACCAGAACTGGACGCACATGGTCACGTCAAAATCCGCCCTATGGCCCTGCTTGAGGATTTCCAGATTTCGGCCGGTCGCGATCCACGCGGCAAGCCTGTCGTGGGCCGTGATGGTGAAGTTGTTGGCCGTGTGACCGATATGTGGGTCGACGTGCCAGAGCAGTTGGTCCGCTTTCTGACGGTTGATCTGAACCCCGAAGGCACCGGCAACACGCGTCTTATTCCAATGAATATGGCCAGGATTGGCACCGACCGCGTGGTCGTTCGGTCCTTGATGGCTGGTAATTGGAACGATGTGCCAACAACCAAAAGCATGGAGCAGGTCACCCTGCTCGAAGAAGAAAAGATCATGGCGTATTATGCCGGCGGCACGATGTACGCCTCCTGATCTGATGTGAACGATAACGTGATCCCGGCTCGCCACCGGGGTCACAACGACAAACGCGAGGGAACACGCCATGAGCCATGACGACTTTAACTTTGAACCCATCCGGGGCCTGCCAGAGCAATTGCCCGAGGGGGAACACATCTTGTGGCAGGGCGCCCCCGATCCGCGGCGTCTTGCGCGCGAAGCATTGGGCGTCCGGTGGATCATGGGGTACTTCGTACTCTTGGCGTTCTGGCGCGTGGGTGTTTCATCCGCAGAATTGCCCTTCAGCGTGGCGATTTTGCATGGTTTGCCGTTCATTGTGTCCGGCTTGCTTGCCAGCGGGATCCTTTACGGGATCGCCTACATGCAGGCCCGCTCAACCGTCTACACTTTGACGAACAAGCGCGTGGCGATGCGAATTGGTGCCGCACTCACCATGACACTGAACCTGCCTTACACGTGGATCGGGACTGCAAAACTGGACCTGAAACCATCCGGTCATGGCACATTGGCGTTTGAGCTGATTGGCGAAACCCGGATTTCATACCTGATGTCCTGGCCGCATGTCCGGCCGTGGCGCATGGCGCGGACCCAGCCCGCGCTACGCTGCATCCCGGATGCCGAAAACGTCGCCCGTCTCTTTGCCGAAGCGGCAGAGACCCGGATTTCCGAACCACGTGTGACGCGTGTTGATCAACCAGACGGCACCGCCGTCGCAGCGGAGTAACGGACCATGTCTCAGCTAGAACAACAGATGCGCCACCGGGACCGCGAAATGGTCCCACGCTTTTTGGTGCAGGCCATGTTTGCCTTGATGGCAGCAAGCCTTGCCATTGTGGCCTATGCGCAATGGTTCGATGTTCCAAACCGGGGTGTTCTGCAAGAAGCGCCCGTCGTGCAATCGCTTGAGATTGTTATGGAAGGTGATCGGATGGGCACCTACACTGTCACCACTTTGGATGGGGCGCAGATCGCGTCCTCAGCTGATCATAAGGCTGGATTTCTGGGCGTCATCGGTCGCGTCATTGACCGCGAACGCTTTGTGCATGACCTGTCGGGCAATGCCCCCATTACCGTGGTGCGTCGTGAAAACGGCAATATCGCCATCCTTGATGACACCACCGATTTGCGTGTTGAGCTGATCGGATATGGCAAAGATAACGTCGCAGCCTTTGCCAAGCTGCTTGATTGAAACCGCGCAGGGGTTAGCCGCCCCAGCGCCAGTGTGAAAGGGAACTCACATGGGACTATTTACAAGAGAGAAAGAAACCGCGCCTTGCACGGTGACGATCTCGCATCGCTTTGAAGAACTGTCTGCGCATGTCCGGCTGGACAATGGTGCCGTTATCAATCCGGGTGACACAGTGCAGGTTCAGGGCCCCGAGATTATGGCCGCCTTTGGCGAAATGGTTGAAGAGCAGCGCACTGCTGTGATCACCCGTGCCAGCAAGATCGAGCAGATGTGGACCCGCGCCACCGGCGATCTGGAGTTCATGGAACTGTGCGAGTTCTCATTCAGCGAAGAGGTGCTGTCATGAACATGCATTCATCCAATGCCGCCACCGCAGAGGAAGCCATTGCCGCGCAAGAGGCCCTGCCGCCACTGACCAACGAAGAAGCAACGCAGGTTGCTATGTCCAACACATTGCTGACGCCGCGCTTCTACACCACCGATTTTGACGAGATGGACGCGATTGATGTCACACCTGTTCGTAAGGACTGGGATGTCTTGATCGCCGCGATGAAAGCGGACCCTAACAAGGGGCACTTTAAGAAGAACGAAGATTGGGACAATGTTGATTGGGACGGGATGGAGCCTGCGCTGAAGGCGGAATTCATCGACTTTCTGATCTCAAGCTGTACCGCCGAATTCTCTGGTTGCGTGCTTTACAAAGAAATGAAGCGTCGCGGTGCCAATAAAGACATCACTGAACTATTTGGACTGATGGCCCGTGATGAGGCCCGGCACGCTGGTTTCATCAATGACGCTCTGCGCGAAGCGGGCATTGCGGTCAATCTTGGCTTCCTGACGCAGGCCAAGAAATACACGTATTTCCGCCCCAAGTTCATCTATTACGCGACTTACCTGTCTGAAAAGATCGGCTATGCCCGCTACATCACAATTTTCCGCCATCTGGAAAAACATCCCGAGCATCGGTTCCACCCAATCTTCAAGTGGTTCCGCGAGTGGTGCAATGATGAGTTTTCGCATGGCGAAGCATTTGCCTTGCTGTTGAAAACCGATCCGCAACTGACCGAAAGCCGCATGAACAAGCTGTGGATCAAGTTTTTCCTGACAGCCGTCTTTTCGACCATGTGGGTCCGCGATCACCAGCGGCCAGAGTTCCACAAAGCGCTGGGCGTTGATCCCAAATGGTACGGCCAAGAGGTGTTCCGCGTCACGTCAGAGATCACCACGCAGGTGTTCCCTATGACGCTCGACATCAACCACCCGCGTTGGGAGCCTACTTTGAACCGGATGCAGGACGCTAATGTGCAGATCGCAGCAGGCCGCAAGCAAGGTGGCGTCAGCGGTTGGGTCAAGCGGATGGCAGGATCTGCCAAGGCCGGTTTTGCCTTTGTTTCGCTTCTGACAATCCCGGTTCACAAGAACGCTGTGCCTGAAAGCCCACGGTTGGAGCCTGCTTACTAATGACCTCGCCCTGGATCGCATCGCTGATTGCTATTTTCGTCTGGTGGTTTTCCACCGGGGCGATCTTGGTGGCGGTGCGTCGGGCGGATCGCTTGGGCACCCATGGGATGACGGTGTTCATGGGCCTGCCCTTGTTGGCACTGGGCGTCTGGGCCGTTGCCGCATCGTTGAATGATGCCAGCGTCGTCGGCGCTTACATTGGGTTTGCTGGCGCATTGGCGATTTGGGGCTGGATTGAACTGGCATTTTTGGCCGGTGTGATCACTGGCCCCATGCGCGATGAATGTCCGCCTGGCTTGTCCGGGCGCGATAGGTTTTTTCGCGCGTTTCAAACAGTGGCCTATCACGAGCTGGCGCTGACCATGGGCCTTTGGGGCTTGGTCATTGCATCAGATGGGGCGGAAAACAGAATTGCGATGGCGACTTATCTGGTCCTTTTCCTTGCCCGTATTTCGGCAAAGCTGAACCTGTTTTACGGGGTGCCACGGATCAACACTGAATTCGTGCCGGACAAGCTTTCTCATCTCAAATCATATTTCCGGCGCGGTCCGGTGACGCTGGCTTTCCCGGCGGCGATTACGATTTTGACCGCGCTTTTGGCGGTCTGCGCTGAACGGCTTTGGACCGCCGGATCGGACGTGACCGTTGTGGGCTTTGCCCTGCTGACGGCAATGGCGGGGCTTGCCTTGCTTGAACACTGGCTGATGGTGGTACCGCTGCCCGATGCGAAACTCTGGCGTTGGATGCTTCCGGCGCAAAAATCGATGACTAAAGAAGAAAGATAAGCGCGATGGATTTTGACGCCCTATTCAATGAACAATTGACGCAATTGAAAGACGACGGAAACTATCGTTATTTCGCAGAGTTAGAGCGGCAGTGCGGCAAATTCCCCCGCGCGGCCAACCATGACGAAGATGGTGTGCGCGATGTCACCGTTTGGTGTTCCAATGACTATCTTGGCATGGGCCAGCACCCCAAGGTGATCGAGGCGATGTGCGAAGCAGTTGAACGCACCGGCACCGGCGCAGGTGGGACCCGCAACAT
This sequence comes from Yoonia sp. F2084L, assembly GCF_023015625.1. Taxonomy (GTDB): domain Bacteria; phylum Pseudomonadota; class Alphaproteobacteria; order Rhodobacterales; family Rhodobacteraceae; genus Yoonia. The sequence continues at coordinate 498,194 of NZ_JALKAH010000005.1, read as the reverse complement.
CTCTGGCACCAACCATGATCACCTTCTTTTGGAAGCAGAGTTGGCAGATCTGCACGGTAAGGAAGCGGCGCTGTTGTTCACCTCTGGCTACGTGTCCAACTGGGCCGCACTCAGCACGCTGGGCAGCCGTCTGCACGGTTGCGTTATCCTGTCGGACGCAGGCAACCACGCTTCTATGATCGAGGGTATCCGCCATAGCCGCGCGCAGAAGGTCATCTGGAAACACAATGACGTACACGATCTGGAAATGAAGCTGCGCTGTTTGCCCGCTGATGTGCCAAAGATCGTTGCTTTTGAAAGCGTCTACTCGATGGATGGCGATATCGCCCCCATTAAGGAAATCGTCGAAGTCGCTGAAAAATATGGTGCCATGACATACCTGGACGAGGTACACGCCGTTGGCATGTATGGCCCGCGCGGTGGTGGTGTTAGCGAACGCGAAGGGCTGGCAGATCGGATCACGCTTATCGAAGGCACTTTGGGCAAAGCTTTCGGCGTTGTCGGCGGCTATATCACCGGATCAGCGGCGCTTTGTGACTTTATCCGCAGTTTTGCGTCCGGGTTTATCTTTACAACGGCACTGCCACCGGCGGTTGCAGCAGCGGCGCGGACATCCATCGCATATCTCAAGCAATCCGAGTTCGAGCGCGCCCAACAGCGCCGCCAGGTGGCGCGCTTGCGCGCATCACTGGATCGCGAAGGCATTCCGCACATGGAGAACGAAAGCCATATCGTTCCGGTCATGATTGGTGACCCGGTTAAGACTCGTATGTTGGCCGATTATCTGATGCGCGAATGGGATATTTATGTGCAACCCATCAATTATCCAACGGTTCCGAAGGGAACTGAGCGGTTGCGGTTCACACCATCGCCCCTTCATACTGATGCTGATATTGATCATCTTATCAATGCTTTAAGGGTTTTGTGGAGACAGTGTGCTTTGGCGCATGCGGTGGCATAACGCCAATCACGCATTCTTTTGCATACAGGGGTGGACCGCCCCGTTTCCCGCGTTACATTACAGATCGACTGGGGCGAACGGTCACCGAAATTAGATCGAAGAGGATACGATCATGAAGAAGTTTACAATCGCAGCAGCTTTTGCTGTCCTTTCCGCACCCGCATTTGCTGATGGCCATGCGTCTTCCCAAGGCGACGTTGCCTCTGGCGAAGAACAGTTCAACCGCCAGTGTGTGGCGTGCCACGTTGTTGCTGACGCCTCGGGTGAGGTGCTCGCAGGCCGTAACGCCCGCACAGGTCCAAACCTTTACGCTATCGCAGGTCGCACAATGGGTTCTGTTGAAGACTTCCGTTACAGCGACGCGCTGATCGAACTTGGCGAGGCAGAAACCGTTTGGACCGAAGAAGCTTTCGTTGGCTACGTTCAGGATCCGACAGGGTGGTTGCGTGAAACACTCGACAACCGCCGTGCGCGCGGCAAGATGGCCTATCAGGTCCGTCAGGAAGAACAGGCCTATGACCTGTATGCTTACCTCGCGACATTTGTTGCGGAAGAATAGGCAACCGCATCACTGATTTATGGGCCGTCAGAGGAAACTCTGGCGGCCCTTTACGTTTTTATGATCAGGCGTGCCAAGGTTTCCGGGTCTTCCTCATGCGCCAGATGTCCTAACCCGGCCAATTCGGTCAGTTCTGCGTTCGGTAACAGGCCTGCCGCATCTCTGCTGACGTGAGGCGGGACCGCCTTGTCTGCCATTCCGGTTATCAGATGCACGGGTACATCAATCTTATCCAGCCGTGCCAACAATCCATCCAATGACCACTGCGCCATCATCGACAGCGTCGCATCCACATGGCCCCGGTCCGTCGCCAACCGATAATAAAAATCCAGCCCTTCCGGATCGAGCTTTGATCCCGTGCCCTGCACCAGACCCCGCACACTGCTGCGCGTGGTTGTACTGGCAAAAATCCCAGCACTAAAGGGTGTGACGGCCAAGGCCTTGGCCATCATGGGGAACAGCCATCCTGCAACGCCTTTGAAATTCCCAAGCGCTGCATTGATGCCCACAATGCCATTGTTCATTTGCATCCCAAGTTCCCACATGCGCAGGGCGACCGCCGCACCGGCGGAATGTCCAACCACAACGTCGGGCGTCCATCCCTGGTTCCGACACAGCGCCAGTAGATCCTCGGCCATATGATCCAGCCCGCAGCGTTGCTGGGCGCCGAGTTGCGTAAACCCTTGCCCCGGCAAATCAACGGCGACAACGTGATGGGTTTGGGCCAGCAGGGGAAACAGGCCCCGGAAACTCTGTGTGGCACCGCCCGCGCCATGGATCAGCAAGATCAGCGGCCCTTCCCCGTGTTCCTGAATATGCCAACGATGGGGACGGTGCAGAACGCGCCGCGAATAGGCCGTCAGAGGCCAGTCCTTGGTATCGTCCGGCCAGCGCATCAGTCGCCCAACGCGGTGGCGACTGATTTCGAAAGTCGTTCCGCATCGGCGCGTGGCAGCGGCAAATAAGCGGCGTCCAGTGTTTGCGCTAGGTTGCGCAATGCGGGCTCTGGCCTGTTACCAGTGTCGATGACGATCGCGTCGGTCTTATGGGCACGCAGCACGCGGGCGATTTGTTGGGCGTCTGTCGCGGCTTGTTTGCGATCAGCCCGTCCATCAAGCGCGATATTGGCGCGCCCATCGGTAAGGATTGCAATCGTTGGGGTCAAACCGCGTCTGGTGGCTTTGGTTGCCTGCTCAAACGCGGTCAACATGCCAGCAGCAAGTGGCGTGCCACCACCGCCCGGTAGCGCGGCAAGCCGACGCTTTGTCTGAACAAGCGAACGCGTTGGTGGTAGCAGCAGTTCTGCTTCCGTCCCACGAAACGCCACTAACGCGACATGATCTCGGCGGGCGTACGCCTGGGCCAGCAATAATTCCACCGCACCTTTTGCCTCGGCCAACCGTGTCAGGGCTGACGACCCGGATGCATCAACCGTAAAGATCAACAGCCTGTCAGACTTTTCCTCGAACCGCTTGATCCGAATGTCGGCAGGTCTGATCTGCAAGCCCTCACGCCCCGTCGCGTCGCGCCTGATCGTTTGCCACGGGGCCGCTGCCCGCAATGTGCCGATAATATCAATCCGCGCACCATCGCTGATCCGTCCCGCCCGTGACGGCAAGGGTCGGCCACGCCGGTTGCCTTTGCGCGCCGCACCCGTGCCATTGCCCCGACCCGCACGGGCTTTTTGGGCTGCCAGTTGATCAAGCAGATTGTCAGGCAAGAGTGCGCGGACTGCGTCCAAAAGCAGCTCATCCGGCAGATCAAGGGTTTCGTCGGAATTGCTGTCGTCGCTTTGATCGGGTGGCGGTGCTGGTGGGTCTTCCTGCGTTTGCGGTTCGGGAATACGGGTCGCACGGTGCGCCAGTGTCAGCGCGCAGGCGATTTCAACATCATCCAAGGTTACGCGATCATGGCCATGCAGTGCCGCAAGCGCCCGCGCGGTACGGATCGCAAATAGCGGTGCGCGCATGCTGTCGATGCCAAGCTCTTCTGAGATGCGGGTGATCTGCACAATGATTTTAGGCCGTACTTCTATTTCCCGCAAATGGACCGTCGATTTGAACGTCTGTGTGGGGACTTCAGTATCAGCCAAACTGCAATCAGACAGATCAACATGAAAAGCCAAACGTTCTGCCAATTTTGGGTTTAGACATTCGTCAGGTTCCACCCCTTCGTCCAGCGCGATAAGATAATGCTGATCACCTTTGTCCAAAGCAACAGCCAGACGGGCGGCAAGGCCGGTTGTTGTACGCTCTGCCATTGCCAAGACCAGCGGGCCGGGGGTAGCGAGAAGCCCTTTTTCCTGCACCAAATGCCCGCTTGCCAAAGTAGCAGACAGATCAAGCCCGCCAAAAAGGGCCTCATCTGAAATGGCCGGGTGCAAGCGCCGTGCGGTCGGTTCAATAAGCCGGGTCAGCCTGTCGCGCACCGGGCCGACGCGCGCCCGAATGCAAATGCCTCCAAGCCCCGGATCAAGCCGCAGTAGCTGCAATGCAAGCGTCGCGTGGGTCCAGCTTTGACTAGCCAAGGACTTCTTCCACCGTGCGGGCGACGCGTGTGCCGCTGCCAGCCTCGTCCAACGGATCGCGGCGCAGGCGATGGCGCAGGGCCATCGGGGCTACCTCGCGGACATGCGCACGGGTCAGTGCCGTGTCATCGCGCCAAGCGGCATAGGCGCGAGCGGCTTTCAACAGCGTCAATTCACCGCGCAACCCGTCAGAGCCCAGCGCAAGGCAGAGTTCCGCCACATCTGTCAGCGTTTTTTCCGGTGTTTTGAGCTTCGCAAGGGCCTTGCGTGCCTTCAAAACCCGGTCGCGAATGGCGGCGTCTTCGGCTTGCCACCGCAGCATGAAGGCGGCGTTATCATTTTCAAACGCATCGCGGCGTTTGATCACTTCGACGCGGGTTTCGACCTCTTTGGGCGAGGCGACTTCAACCGATAGACCGAAACGATCCAACAGTTGCGGGCGCAGTTCGCCCTCCTCAGGGTTGCCTGATCCAACCAGTACAAACCGTGCCGGGTGGCGGATCGAAAGCCCTTCGCGTTCAACCACGTTTTCGCCGGACTGCGCCACGTCGAGCAACAGATCAACGATATGATCTTCAAGCAGGTTCACTTCGTCGATGTATAGATAGCCGCGATTGGCACGCGCCAGCAAACCGGGTTGAAAGGCCTTTTCACCCTTGGTCAGCGCCTTTTCGATATCCAGCGCGCCGGTTACCCGATCCTCGGTCGCGCCGAGGGGCAGATCGACAACAGGCGTGGGCATGTCTTGTGCGCGTTTGGCGGACACGTTGGCCCATTCGGGGACATCTTTCGCCTTTGCGCTGTTGATTGGGCAGCCTTTGATCGCTTTGATCGGCGGCAACAATGCGGCCAACGCCCGTACCGCAGTCGATTTACCTGTTCCCCGGTCGCCAAACACCAAAACGCCACCGATGCTGGCGTCAATCGCGGTCAGGATCATCGCTTGTTTCATCTCGTCCTGGCCGACGATGGCAGAGAATGGAAAAGGGTGCATCTTATGTGGCCTCAAGTTTGGCTAAGGGTGAGGTGCCGTTCCATGTGCCCCGGTCGGAGTGCACGGCAAAACGGGCATAAAGTTCTTCGCGAAACCAGCCTTCGTCGCGGACAGCGCGAATAGCCTCTGCGTGTGGTCCAGTGCGGGCGAAACCGGCCATCGCTTTTTCAGATGGCCAGATGGAAAATGTGACTTGGTGCAGCATCGGCACTTCGCCAATGCCGATCTTGAAGGCGACGTTTGGGTCCTTTCCGATCATCTCAGAGATATTCGGCACGCGGCCCCAGAACCGCTTCAGGATGCGGGGTTTGATCGTTGCGCGGGTCAGTGCGGCTAATGGGCCAGCGGTTTCGGCTGTTGTGGGTTCAAAAGGCGTTTGCCCGGACCATTCCCCGCGCGCCGTCTGCGTTTGCAGGAAAACGGTCCAATTCTCAGCCGCGCGTTTCTGGTAGGTCGCAAAGATACCCGACTGCGTGCGTGCACGCGCGGTTTCCGCATCAGGCCAAGTCGCAAGGATCGCATAGACGGCGGTGTTGGGCACGGGGGTGAACCCTTCGCCTGTGCCTGATCCGCACAGCTTCCAAAATCCAATGTCAGGGGTTCGCGCCAGCGGTAATCTTGCTCCGCCCATCATCGTTAACGCCCACGCACGGGCCAGCGGCCCGGCGAAGCGGAAGAAAGACAAGCTGACAGTTTGCGTCACGGTTCTGACCTCATGGTCGTGTCAACTAATCCTGACATATTGGGCCAGACTTGGGAAGATGTTGACATAAGAATTGTCAACTTGTGTTTACACTACTACTGTTAGGCTATGATTACAGACCATCAGAATGATTCAAACGCCGCAATCGTCATTGGTGCGGGGCTTGGCGGCCTTGCAGCGGCTATGCGGTTAGGTGCAAAGGGCTATGCCGTAACGGTTTTGGACCGTTTGGATAAGCCAGGCGGTCGTGGGTCATCTGTGACCCAAGATGGCCACCGATTCGACCTTGGGCCGACGATTATCACGGTGCCGCAGGTGTATGAGGAATTATGGGCCGCCTGTGGGCGCGATTTTCACAAAGATATCGACCTGCGCCCGATGGACCCATTTTACGAAGTCCGCTGGCAGGATGGGTCCACGTTCACGGCCCGTCAGGATACAGACGCGATGTTGGCAGAGGTCGCGCGTCTCAGCCCGCGCGATGTGAAGGGCTATCAGCGATTCCTCAAGGATAGCGAGGCCCGCTATGTTGTGGGCTTCGAAGGTATGGTCGCCAAACCGATGCACCGTCTTTGGGAAACCATCAAGGTCCTGCCACTCTTTGCGATGCTGCGTGCGGATCGGTCGATCCTTGGGCTGGCAAAGGCGCGTGTGAAAGATCCCCGTTTGCGAATGGCCTTGTCGTTCCACCCGCTGTTTATCGGGGGCGACCCGATGCATGTGACGTCGATGTATGCGCTTGTCGCCTACCTCGAAAAGGAATTCGGCGTGCACTACGCGATGGGCGGTGTGCAGCAGATCGCCAAGGCGATGACCGATGTGATCCGCTCGCAGGGCGGGCAGGTCCGGCAGGGTGTTGAGGTCGATGAAATCCTTGTCGAACAGGGTGCTGCCAAGGGCGTCAAACTGACGAATTCAGAGACTATTCCAGCGGAACTTGTGGTCAGTAACGCGGATGCGGGGCATACCTATCAACGCCTTTTGCGCAATGCGCCGCGCAAGCGCTGGACGGATAAAAAGCTGAAATCGCGCCGGTGGTCGATGGGCCTGTTTGTCTGGTATTTTGGCACCAAGGGCACTGCAAAGATGTGGCCTGACGTGGGCCATCACACGATCACAAACGCGCCCCGCTATGAAGGCCTGCTGAAAGATATCTTTATCAAGGGCAAATTGTCTGATGATATGAGCCTTTATATCCATCGCCCCGCAAAGACCGACCCAAGCGTCGCCCCTGCTGGTGATGACACGTTTTATGTTTTGTCCCCTGTCCCGCATCTGGGCTTTGATGATCCAGTGGATTGGCAGAAAGAGGCCGAGATTTATAAGGCCAAAGTGCAGGCTGAGGTCGAAAATACCATGCCGGGCTTTGCAGACTACATCAGTACCGAGATGGTCCTCACTCCCGAGGATTTCCGCGACCGCTATCTGTCGCCCAATGGATCCGGCTTTTCGATCGAACCGCGTATCCTGCAATCTGCGTGGTTCCGGCCTCATAACGTGAGCGAAGAGGCCAAGGGTCTTTATCTGGTGGGCGCTGGTACGCACCCCGGCGCAGGCGTGCCCGGGGTGATTTCCAGTGCAGAGGTGCTGGCCAAGATGGTGCCCGATGCGCCCGTCATGCCTGAAATGAAGGTAGCTGCCGAATGATCCGCTCTGACGACCTTGACCATTGCCGCGAGGCGATCCGCCACGGGTCGTTATCGTTTCACGCGGCGTCCAAGCTGTTGCCCGCCAAGGTCCGCGATCCTGCCTTGGCCCTCTATGCCTTTTGCCGTCTGGCAGATGATGAGGTGGATGAGGGTGACTATCAGGCCGGTGCGGTGTTCCGCCTGCAAGAGCGTCTGGATGCGGCCTATGCTGGCAAGCCCAAGAATGCGCCAGAGGACCGGGCCTTTGCCGCGATCATCGAAGATTTTGACATGCCGCGCGCCTTGCCAGAGGCCTTGCTAGAGGGTCTTGCATGGGACGCAGCAGAGCATCGTTATGACAGTTTAAGCGGTGTGAGAGACTATTCCGCCCGTGTTGCCAGCGCGGTGGGCGCAATGATGTGCGTGCTGATGCGCGTGCGTGACCCGGACGCTTTGGCGCGCGCCTGTGATCTTGGCGTGGCGATGCAGTTGACCAATATCGCCCGCGATGTGGGTGAAGATGCCCGGATGGGGCGGATTTATCTGCCGCTGGATTGGCTGGCCGAGGCCGGGATTGATCCACTGAATTTTGTGCGTGAACCGCTGCCAACGGATGATGTCCGCCGCATGGTCAAACGGCTGTTGGCTGAGGCCGACAGGCTTTATCGCCGATCAGAGGCGGGTATCAACGTGCTGCCTTTGCAGGCGCGCACTGGGATTTGGGCGGCGCGTTTGATCTATGCGGGCATTGGTACACAGTTGAAACGGCAGGGATACGACAGCATCTCAATGCGTGCGCGCACATCTTCGCGGCAAAAGCTGGGGTGGCTGACGCAGGCGGGGGGGTACACGCTGACGTCTTTAGTCATGCCGAAATCACCAGTTGTTTATGCAAAGCCGTTGCCAGAAGTTGCGTTTTTGGTCGATGCAGCCAGTCGCGCGCGACCTGATCCAAGCCGTTCAAGCACTGTCCTTGATATTCTGGCCGAACTGAAGGCACGCGAAGCAGAGATTGGAACTGACCGTCCGATGGCTTAGGTGTTATGGGAACCTTGAAAGGGTCCCATAAATGGATATCTGGCTGTTTCTTATCTTCCTTGCCGCAACCTTCGGCGCCGCCGCTACAGGAGCGCTGTTTCCGACGGGTGAGTGGTACAAAAGCCTGAATAAGCCCTGGTGGACACCGCCAAACTGGCTTTTCCCGGTCGCTTGGACCTCGATTTATCTGCTCATTGCATTCGCTGGTGCGCGGGTTGCTGTCTTGGATGGCAATGCCTATGCCATGGCCTTTTGGGCGATGCAGATCGCATTCAACGCGCTTTGGACACCTGTGTTTTTTGGGCTACGCAACATCAAGGCATCGATTCCAATCATGGGCTGCCTTTGGGTTGCAGTCTTTGGCGCGACATTGACCCATTGGCAGTTGGACATGTGGGCCGGGCTGGCATTTGCCCCTTATCTTGTGTGGGTTACTGTCGCCGCCGCCCTGAACATTGCCATGGTGCGGCTGAATCCGGACCAAAAGGCGTTGCAACTCCAAGACCTCTGACACCCCCCTTGAACGTCCCCCAAATCGGTGAAACCATTGGGGATGGAAACGCATTTCAAATCATGGGCCGCCGTTGCCCCCCGTTTGGTGGCCGTTGCCGCCGGGCGCGAAAAGGCCGATTTGGTCATTCGCGGTGGCAAGCTGGTCAATGTGCAAACCCGCGAAATTCTCGATGGCTGGCAGGTGGCGGTCGCAGAGGGGCGGTTTGCCTACATTGGCCCTGATGCGTCGCATTGCGTTGGTGATGAGACGCGCGTGATTGAAGCGGAAAGCCGCTATCTAATACCCGGCCTATGCGATGGGCATATGCATATCGAAAGCGGAATGCTGACCCCTGCCGAGTTCGCCGCCGCCGTGATCCCGCATGGCACCACGACGATGTTCACCGACCCGCATGAGATTGCCAATGTGCTGGGCCTGCGCGGCGTGCGTATGATGCATGACGAGGCGCTGATGCAGCCCGTCAATATCTATACCCAAATGCCGTCCTGCGCGCCTTCCGCTCCCGGTTTGGAAACAACCGGGTTTGAGATTTCGGCTGAGGATGTGGCCGAAGCGATGGCGTGGCCCGGCATCATCGGATTGGGCGAGATGATGAACTTTCCCGGCGTTATCAATGGCGATCCACAAATGCTGGCAGAGATGGCAGCGACCATGAATGCAGGAAAAACCGTTGGCGGACATTATGCGTCGCCTGATAAAGGCGTCGCATTTTCGGCTTATGTCGCTGGTGGCGCCGCTGACGATCATGAAGGCACGGCAGAGGCTGACGCAATTGCCCGCGTGCGCAACGGGATGCGGTCGATGATGCGGCTTGGGTCGGCGTGGTACGATGTCGAAAGCCAGATTACAGCCGTGACTGAGAAGGGCCTTGATCCGCGCAATTTCATTCTGTGCACCGACGACTGCCACTCTGGTACGCTGGTGAACGAAGGGCATATGAACCGTGTTGTCCGTCATGCGATTGCGTGCGGCTGTGATCCTGTGGTTGCGTTGCAAATGGCGACGATCAATACGGCTACGCATTTTGGGCTGGAGCGCGAGATCGGGTCGATTGCGCCGGGACGGCGGGCGGATATGATCCTGACCTCAGATCTGGTGACGCTGCCGATTGAGGAGGTCATCGCGCGTGGGCAGACCGTGGCAAAGGACGGCAAGATCACGGTGGAATGTCCACATTACGATTGGCCCGCTGATGCCCGCGAAACCGTGCATATGGGCAAGGTGTTGGATGATGCTGACTTTGCGATCAATGCGCCCGAAGGCAAGAATAAGGTAAAAGCGAAGGTCATCGGCGTTGTTGAAAACCAAGCACCGACCGAGGCTTTGACAGCTGAGCTGCCTGTTGTTGATGGGTTGGTTGAAGGCGAAGGTGACACCTATCAGATTGCTCTGGTGGAACGACATCAAGGGACGGGCAAGGTCGTGAACGGCTTTGTCTCGGGCTTTGGCTACACTGGCAAAATGGCGATGGCCTCGACCGTCGCCCATGATAGCCACCATATGATCGTCGTTGGAACAGATCGGGCGATGATGGCTGCTGCGGCAAACCGTCTTGGCGAGGTTGGCGGCGGTGTAACCGTCTGGAAAGACGGCGAAGAGCTGGCGCTGGTAGAATTGCCAATCGCGGGCCTGATGTCTGACAGCCCCGCAGCGCAGGTCGCGGCTAAAGCCGATCAGATGGTCGCCGCAATGGCGGCCTGCGGCTGCACATTGAATAACGCCTATATGCAGCATTCGCTGTTGGCACTTGTCGTCATCCCATCGCTACGGATCTCTGACCTGGGGTTGGTCGATGTCGATAAGTTTGAAATCACCGATATATTTGAGGAAAACGCATGAATATAGCCCAAGAGGTGTCAATCCGGACACCTGATATCCCAAAACCTGAAAGCTTTACGGACGCAAAAAAAGCGGTGGAACGGTTGCAAGAGCTTTACGCCACCGCAGTAAAGTTCTTGTCCGAGAATTTTTCAGCTGCGCTGACAAACGGTCAGCCTGAAACACGGGTGCGTGCATTTTATCCCGAAATCCGCCTGACAACGACGACTTATGCTAAGACCGACACGCGTTTGTCTTTCGGTCATGTGGCTGAACCGGGTGTGTATGCGACGACGATCACCCGGCCTGACTTGTTTGCGTCCTATCTGGAACAGCAGATTGGTTTGCTGCTTGAAAGCCATGGTGTCCCGGTTGTCATTGGTGCTTCCAGCACTGAAATGCCGGTGCATTTTGCAGCCGCCAATGATCCGGGGCTGACGGTGCCGCATGATGGGTCGATGGAATTTAACCTGCGCGACAACTTTGATGTGCCGGACCTGAGCACCACGCACGACAATATCGTAAACGGCGAGGCGTTTACCTATCCCGACGGTGCGCGGCCTTTGGCCCCTTTCACGGCACAGCGTGTCGATTATTCGCTCGCGCGATTGGCGCATTATACGGCGACCGCGGCAGAGCATTTTCAGAACCATGTACTGTTCACCAACTATCAGTTCTACGTCGAAGAGTTCGAGGCTTACGCCCGTCATATGCTGGCCGATCCAGACAGCGGCTACACCAGTTTTGTCAGCACAGGGAATGTTGAAATTACGGATGCCGATGCGCCGATCCCGGTTCCGGGTAAGCTGCCGCAGATGCCGACCTATCACCTGAAGCGTGCCAACGGCAGTGGGATCACTTTGGTGAATATCGGGGTGGGGCCGTCGAACGCGAAGACCGCGACCGACCATATCGCCGTGCTGCGCCCGCATGCTTGGCTGATGGTGGGTCACTGCGCTGGGCTGCGTAATTCGCAACGGCTGGGTGATTTTGTGCTCGCACATGCCTACCTGCGTGAAGATCACGTGTTGGATGATGACCTGCCCGTCTGGGTGCCGATCCCCGCGCTAGCCGAAATTCAGATCGCGCTGGAAACGGCTGTCGCAGATGTGACCGAACTTGAGGGCTATGAACTCAAGCGGATCATGCGGACCGGTACGGTGGCCACTATCGACAACCGCAACTGGGAACTGCGTGAACAGGCGGGGCCGGTGCAGCGCCTTTCGCAATCGCGCGCCATTGCGCTGGATATGGAAAGTGCGACGATTGCGGCCAACGGTTTCCGGTTCCGGGTGCCTTATGGGACGCTGTTGTGCGTCAGTGACAAACCTCTGCATGGTGAGCTGAAACTGCCCGGCATGGCCTCGGATTTCTATAAAACGCAGGTCGCCGCGCATTTGATGATCGGTATTCGGGCCATGGAACGGCTGCGCGAAATGCCGCTGGAACGCATCCATAGCCGGAAATTACGCAGTTTTGAGGAGACAGCCTTCCTCTGAATGGCCAAAAAACGCAAAAAGTGGCGCTTTTTCCCTTGTAAACCTACACTAATCATTGTGGTCTGACACAACATACCGTTAAATGCGCGGGTAATAGGCCCCACTGCTGGGGTGAATGAGGGAGACCAGGATAATGGCTACAAAACCAATGACAAAAGCGCAGCTTGTTGCTGCATTGGCCGATGAAACAGGCATGGACAAGAAAGCTGCGGGTTCCGCACTGGACGCCGTGACTGGCATCATCACCAAAGAAGTATCCGGCGGCGGCGCTGTGACACTTCCCGGTGTTGGCAAAATCTACTGCCGCGAGCGCCCAGAGCGCATGGTGCGCAACCCGGCCACAGGTGAGCAGATCAAGAAAGACGCCGACAAGGTTGTCAAAATGACGATCGCCAAAGCGCTGAAAGACAGCGTGAACGGCTAAGCCATCGCGGCCTTCGGGCCGGATGCATAGTTATCGAAGGGTCGTCCGAAAGGGCGGCCCTTTTTCGTAAGAGACGCCTATGAATTATGCGCCAGCCTTTTCTGGTTGGGCGGATTGTCGCAGATCAGCATGCAACCAAAGGGACGCCCGATATTCGCGTTGCATGATGTGATGTCAGGAGGCACCATTAAGTTGTATTTTGGCCGTCTGGGCGGAGGCTTTTCTGAGTTGAGCAGTACATTCAAAGCGGCTGTTTTCGTGGCTGCTTTCGCGGCGGTCGCGGTTACCTATTCCACATGGCAAGAGCAGGCAAAGGCAAGCAGCGGCGTTATTGTCGCTGAAACGCAAGCCTCTGATGTGACCGCCTATCTGGTCTGGCCAAACCCGCCTGCCGCCCCCGGTCTTGCGCATTATGTTGAACATCTGGCTTGGGCAAATGCCATGGGCGGGCAAGAGCGGCGTCTTGATAACCACTCCAACGCATGGACCAGCGGGTACGCGATTGGCTATTGGCTGTCAGGGCGGCCTGATGATTTGCCCGATGTGCTGCAACAGTTGCTTAACACTGCACAGCCGCTCACCGTTGATCCGATCTTTGCGGGCGGCGAGCGTGATGTGCTGATGCGCGAGTATGATTTTCGGCTGGGCAACAACATAGACATGCAAGCGGCTGAACGCATGGATGCGTTTCTATATGAGGGCAACCAAATCGCGACATCCGTGATCGGCAGCCGGGACGATATCACCGCGCTGACCTACGATGACGCGCGCGCCTTTCATGCCAAGACCCACACGCTTGATGCGGCGACCCTTGTTGTTGTTGGGGACGTGTCACGCAGGCAGGTTAGCCGGGCGCTGCGCAATATCGGGCATCCCGAAGACGATTTTGGCACAGCTGGCGTAACCCCCGTGCCTTTTTCGCTGGCGGTGCCAGAAACCGCGTATTTTCGCTTTCCAAAAGAAAACGCTGCCCCGCGCGTGCAGTTTCGCAGGGTTGTTCCGTTAGACGCGCCGATGGATTTTGATCTGCTAGAGGTTCACGCGATCCTTTTGCGCAACATTCTGGATGCGAACGTGCCCGGCGGATTGGCTGGACCCTTACGGTTTGACGCTGCATTTGCCCGCAGCTTTCAGGTCAGCATTTGGCCGCTGGATGAGCAGCATGTCGAACTTTTCGTCACTGCCGAGCCTGATCGGGGTGTTACCCTTAAGGCGCTGAGTGATGAGATTGAGAACGTGCTGCAAACTATCGCCGCTGACGGCATTCCCATTGGCAGTTATCGCCGACTAAAGGACCGTTTTGAGGGGTTCTGGCCGAATTGGACGGATGAAGGTGACACACAAAGCTGGATGGCGGATTATACTCTAGAGCGGGTATCAAGCTTGCGGCGTCCGCTTCCACCAACATCTGTGCGCGGTATGCAGGGCCAGATATCTGCTGAAGTGGTGAACATGTTGATGGATGCGCTTGGCGCGCAGGGCCGCACGGCCATCACATTCATTGGACCGGAAAGGACATTCGAATGATCAGAATAGTGATTGCACTCGCTGTTAGTCTATTGGTTGCTGGATGTCAGGAAGACGGCCCATCCTTTAGCACGCAAACCACCGAAGGTGAGATGGATTATACGCTGATCCAGTCACCGGGCAGCGACTATATCTCGATCCAGGTCGCATGGCCGACCGATTGGGCCGGGCGAGCGGATGTTAATCAGGCAGCCCCGCGCACAGCGATTGACCTGATGCTTGCCGGTGGTGCGACGGGTTTTCCACCGGGTGAAGTGGTTGAGCTGTTCGCGGATTTGGATGCAGAGGCTTATCTTGATGTGACTGTTGATCATGTTTTGGGCCAACTGACCTTTCCGCCAGAGCATCTTTACCAAGTGCTGGAGGTCGCCAATGCGCATCTGGCCAGCCCCACCTTTGACGAAAGCTGGTTCGCCCGCGTTCGTGATGGCTTTGAACAAAACGTGGTAGAATCCCGTGCGCAGGATCAGTTTCTGGCCTTTGAAGCGGTGCGCTGGGCGGTTTTCGGCGAACAACCGATTCGCAATGCACTATCCATGGATGAGCCGGGCTTGTTCGAAAATCTGAAGCTTGAGGATGTACGGCAATGGCATGCAGAGTTCATCACCAACGCACCACAGACCGTCGTTGTCGTTGGCGATACTGACGCGGAAACAGCGGGGACAGCCGTTGATCTGCTATTCGCGTCGCTGCCAGATCCCGGGGACATCGCGCCTGCGCCTTTTGCCGCAGACTTTACCCCCCTTCGCATCTTGCTGCACAGGCCAGACGCGCAGGCGACCACCTTGGGCTTTGTCGGTCAGGTGCCACCCACGCGCATGGGTCAGGAATTTGAAGATTTGATGCTGCTTGACGCTTTGGGGCAGGGTGATCAAAGCGTCTTGTTCAATGCGGTCAGAACAGAATTGCGGGCGAGCTATGGTTTCTCAGTCGGTTTTGCCAATTATTCGCGTGAGGATCGCATCTTTTACATGACCGGTGAGGTCGAAGGCAGCAAATTGGCTGACGCAGAAAGGGTAATCCGCGAAGCTTATGACGCGTTTCGCGCAGATGGGCCAAGTGGGTCCGTCGCCGACCGCAAAGTGCCCTACAACGAGTATTTTTCAGATATCTGGGAATACGTCGTAGATCAGGGGCAAATGGAAATCCAAAGCGTGCTGGATGGCTATCCCGTGGGCCGCTCGCTCGATATCCTGGGGGAAGTCGAAAGCGTATCGGCCGACACCCTTGCCGAACGGTTGACCACCGCGTTTCCACCTGCGTCCGATCTGATCATGGTTGCCGTATCACCAGATGCCGATGCATTGCCCGGTGCATGCGTTATCACAGCCCCACAAGAGGCGATGGATTGCTGACCTAACCTGCTTATCTGCTGGCGATGCCTACACCTGAGGTAATCAGCGATGGCACCAGTTGCTGCACAACCCGGTTCCAGCGCGTGATCGGCTGTTCGGCGATAAAGATGATATCGTTTGGCAGCAGGTTCATCCGCGTTGCGAGCAACAGATTAGTTACGTTTCGCGCATCCAGATGCCAAGCCGTCACCGCGCCAAAATCTGCCTCCGCGCTGCGCAGAACATAGATCTGCGCCGGATTGCCAGTTTCGGACGAAAAACCGCCGTCTGAATAAAGCGCATCTGCCAGTGTCGTTTGCTGCCCGAACGGCATCGCAAAGCGGCCCGGTTGGGTAACCTCACCAGTCAGATAGACATAATCGCGGTCGACGGCATCAAGGGTGATACGGTCCTGAAAGTTGACGCGTGTTTCGGTCAATGCCGCACGCCGCAATTCAATCTCGGTGTTCAGTTGCGCCAGCGCCAGACTGCGCCCTTGCTGGCGAAACTGTGACAGCGTGATCTGTTCTTCGAAATAGGCACGCGCTTTCTCAAGCTCAAAAGCCGTATCGACGAAGACGCTGTCGCCCGCTGCAAGGCGGGTTTTTTGCAGTTCCGGTTCGCTAAGGTACTGCGTCAAAGGAATTTGATAAAGCGTCCCGTCCCGGTAAATACGGATAGATGCAAAATCGACGTCAGCCGTTGCAATGCCACCGGCACGTGTGAGCGCTTCGTCAAGGCGCAGCGGTGTCAAGGTGATCGGCACAACGATGGGTGTTGCGACGGCACCACCCAGCGATACCCGCTGCGAGTTAAACTCTGCAATCTCCAAGCTAAAGGTCGGATCAATACGGTTTTCAACGAGGCTTTGGAAAAGCTGTGCTTCGGCCTCTTCCAGCGTCAAACCCTCAAGGTTGATCCTGCCAACGTCGGGCACGGCAATCGCACCGTCATCCTGCACCGTATAGCCTTGGCGGCTGTTCTGGGCGGCAAGTAACCCGCTGAGCTCTTCGACCGTAGTGCCCGCTGACTTCGTTGCTAACAGCACAACATCACCGACCCCGATGCGGTATGGGCCGGGGTTAACGGGTGGTGGGATGCGTGCGGCCAAGGTTGCAGGGCGCTGTTGTTCAGAAAGGCTTGGTGGTGGGGCGGCCCCGGCGCTGCGTAACGCCCCCGCACTTCCGGCGTTTTGGAAGAATGCGTTGGGGATTTGTTTTGGCGTATAGGTATCGCGGTTAGCGACCAACACACTATCGGCGCTCAGCGGCACGACACGCACTTTTCCGTCTGTAGCGCTAACCTGTGGGGAAACATATGCCACACCACATGCCGTTAGCGATACGGCTGCAATAACCCCAAAAATCCACTTACGCATATATTCTTTCAAGCCCAGTATCGACGCAGGCCACGCTTGCAAGCATGGTTTGTTCAGACCCTAAAATGAAAGAAGGCAGGCCGAAAAGCCTGCCTTCGCAAAATAACCGACGAAGGTGTCAGCTTATTCCATTGCTGTAGTTGGTGTTGGGTCATCATCATCATCGCCTGCGCCAAGCGCGATGGCCGCAACGACAACAGTCGCAAGAACGATCGGAACAACTGCACCGCCCAAGGCGCCTGCAGCTGCTGCACCGCCAGTAGCTGGTGCCATTGTTTCAACTTCTTGTGCTGCCAGTGGTGCAGCTGCAAGGATTGCTGTGAGAGCGAGTGGAGCAATAAACTTCATAATGTTTCCTTTGGTTTCCGGTAAGAAAGTCAACTTCAAGATATCGACCTAGGGTAGAATTGTAAACAGCGCCTTAGCGATTGGGAGAATTGGAATAACCTTGTCGGGGCGTTAGTCCCGGCGTTCGATGCGCATATCGCCGATTTGGGGGGAAATCCACTGCCTTGAGGATGAAAATAACCCATTTTTATCAACAATATAGCTATTTTCAATGATGCCAAGGCGCGACGTGCATTGTTCTTGTGTTCCTTGACCAACAGGGTTCGTGTAGCGGCAAACGAAACTACGCGTGACAAGCTGATTTTCGCCGTCCAGATAGCGGTGGATTCGCACCGCTGAAGACTGCCCGCCGCGCAACGCACGGGATACTTCGGAAACATCTGCCGTCATCAGATCGAAACCAAGGCCCCTTGTGGCCACGACCAGCCCATCTTGCAGGCTGATACTGATCCCATCCGCCGTCAAAAAGGTCTCAACCCCGTTGTTGACGCTGGTCCGCGTCAGCGCGGCGGCTGTACCCAAAGTAGGAATAGAGACAAGCAGCACCGGACCGTCAATCTGCGCCATAACGGCAGGCGTGAAACCGGCCCGCAGAGCGTCAAAGCTGGGTGCCTCTGCTGGCGCGCCCCCGGACGACGTCAGCCGCTCCCAAAGCTGGCCTGTCAGATCATCCTCATTACTTGCGTTGCCGCAACCAGCCAAAGCCAGTGCTGCGCAAAGGAACCAGTGCGGTCTTGGGAAACTCATCGCCAGAACCTTCCCCAATTTCCGCGCAAATCATTGTCATGGTATTCGCGCACCGTTTCATACAAGCGGCCACTGATATTCAGACGCGCCCCGCCATCCCGCGTGAGGGGGCGCAGTGTGATGTTGTTGACGCGTCGCGTTGGCGTGCCAAGGAAATGTTCCAGCGGGATCGAGAACCGCAAACCCTTGTCGAAGGATCCTTCGCCGAAATCTTCGGCTGATACGTCTGTGAACGTGGCAAAGGCACCCACGCGCCAGCCGTTATCAAATTCGCGGTTAAGCGACAGGGTTGTCCCGTAATCCCCGGCCAAGTAGCGCCCCACGTCGATCTGACCGTGCAGGTTATTTTCAAAAGCGTAATAGGCCGACGCATGCCCGGTCACGACGTCATAATCCTGAAACCCGAAGAGCTGATCAAAGTCGCGTTGTTTTGCATAGTTCACCTCAACCCCAAGCCCCAGACGGCTGTCGACCGGCTTCCATAGCACTTCGGTCGAAAGCCCGCCGAACATCTGTTCCAGATAGCCGCCGGTGACCCGCCCATAGTAATCGGGGGCCAGATTGAACTGATACGCCGCCGTCAGGCGGTTGATTGAGGGGTCGCCTTCGGCGGCATAAATCGCGCTGTTGGTGCGCACACGTTCCAGAACAGAGTCTGTTTCCCGCCCGTCACCCCGGTTGCCTGCAATGCGTTTGCGTACTGCCCCACTCAGCGTGAGGCCCGGCGCGATGTCATAAAGCGCTGACAGTTCCAGCCCGATGTCAGCCCGGATCGGGCTATCAGGATCGAAATACGACGTGTTGAGGTAAGGGCCAAGCCGCCACTGAAAGCTTGGATAGAGGCCATCAGCATAAGTGGCATCTTCATCTGCGGTCGCGGCATCCTGCAATCGCGCACGGGCGTAGGATTTCCACGCATTGTCGGGCGCGAATTCCAGTTCTTCGATATCGCTGCGGCGCAACACAACTGCCGCCGTCTTGATCCCGTCCACGACGGGCACAATCGTGAATGTCTCAACCGAGGCAGGCATCACGCGTGTCAGGATACGGGCGATCCGCCCAATGGCCTCTGATCCGGCGATGTAGGTATCATTGCGAAACAGCACCGTGGTGGAGGTCGGGGCGATAGTCATCGCCTCCAACGTCAGCCCTTCAAATTCCAGTAGGTTCGCGACGTTATCGCGCAGGATTGCGGGCGCATCATCCTGCTGGGTCCAGTCCAGATTACTGGCGGCGCCGGGTGCACGTGGCACAACCGGCGTGGGGCGCAGGTTCTTGCCGCCGTAAATGGCGGGTTCTTTGGGGTTAAGCGAAAAGGTCAGCGCTGCGCCCAATTCGCTGCCGTAAAGATAATAGGCTTGCAGCGACGCATTGTCTGTCATTGCATAAGACAGGCCGAAATTCAGCGGTGACTCCCGTTCGAACAAATCAGGCCCATCGGCTGTTTCGCGGACATAGGCGTCTGACGAATACTCGGCCAGCAGGGTCAGCTGGTCGGTCGGTTGCCAGGTGACACCGCCAAAAAATGCTGCATCGCCCCGAAACCATTCGCCGCTTTCAAGCTGACCGCCAAGGCCAGAGGTGCCGACGGGGCGTTCGTTAAAGCGTTCGTCGACAGCGCCAAGCGGGTTGTCGAACCCTTCGTAGGACCCAAAGCGCCCCCACCCAATCCCGCCGGTCACGGTAACAGCGGGCGCGACCTGCTTGGTCCCGACAATGTATTCGCCTGAATATATTCCGGTCCCGATCATATCCTGCAACCCGATGGCGATGGCCGGGCGCCACGTGCTCTCATCAACCAGCCGGTAGCGCAGGTCAAATGACCGATCAAATGTGTCTTGGCCGGTCGCAATCGACCAATTCTCGATACGGGTATAGCGAAAGCTGCCTGACAATCGCGGACTGATTTGAAAGCTGAGCGTCGTGCGTGTGCTTCCGGCAAAATATCCGATTGTTGCCGCAAGTTCGGCGTCTTGCGCAGTTTGCGCCGTTGGCATGTCGATCAGGCCGGGCGTGCCGAAGAGGTTGTAAGTATATGATGGCGTCGTATCCGCGTCTTGCGCATGTCCGGCCTGCGCCACACCAAATGCCAGCATGAACCATGCCAAAGGTGCAGACCCGCATCTTTTGCGGTAAGGTCTTGTGTCTGTCGACATCGTTTCTCCTGCCGGATTATACCTTGCTGGGTACACTTGGGTGCAAGCAATTACAATCTGTCCGCGTGTCGCGAAAACAACTGGTGGAAGGTTGCCGATGGCCGCATATTCGCCACATGGCACGACGTTGGGCGTGCGCATTGGGTGACGAGGGAGAAACATCTGTTGCGACGCATCCTTAAGATGTTTGGCGGTCGGTCATCGGGCGCGGATCGCCAAGGGCCGACGGTCGAGAATGAATTGCGGCCAGACGCCCCGTTTTATGCCGTTGGTGATATTCATGGTCGCGTTGATCTGTTGCTGGCCCTGTTGCCACAGATCATGACGGATGAAGATCAGACAATCGTCTTCTTGGGCGACTACGTTGATCGTGGTCCGGCTTCTGCAGCTGTACTGACAGCGCTTTATGATCTGGCGCAAAGCCGTCCTGCGCAGATTGTTTGCCTGATGGGCAACCATGAAAAGATGATGCTCCAATTCATTGACGACCCGCTTGATCGCGGCGCGCGCTGGCTGCGCAATGGCGGGCGCGAAACGCTGGCCAGCTTTGGCATTGACCTCCCCAAAACACCCACACCGGACCAAGCGCTTGCTGCGTGCGAGGCATTGGAAGACGCTTTGCCCAGCCCCCTTGTGGCGTGGCTGCGCGACTTGCCGTTGTCATGGAACAGCGGCAACGTCTGGTGTGCCCATGCCGCGATGAATCCTGAGCGCGCACCAGACATGCAAAAGCCCGAGACATTGCTATGGGGCCACCGCCTGTTTTTGGGGCAAGCGCGGCAGGACGGGCATTGCGTCATTCATGGCCATACAATTGTGCATGAACCACTTAATCACGATAGCCGGATCGCTATTGACACAGGCGCTTACAAGACGGGCCGTTTGACAGCGGCGCATATTGCGCTGGGCGCGTGTCGATTTATCAGCACCTGACGCAGTGTCAGGCCGATGCGCTTTCATGGGTCGGCAGATGATAACCTTCTACCCGATCTCGGACGATTGCGCGCAATGCAGCGGCATCACCGTTTGCGATTGCGGCTTCGGTCGCGCGTAGCAGTGATGCGACCTGAATTTCGCTCAGCGGTATTTCCTCTGCCCGCAGGATTTTTGGATGCGGTGTTGTGGATAGATCATCGGTGATCAAAAGCTCTTCATAAAGCTTTTCGCCCGGACGCAAGCCGGTGATTTCAATCGCGATATCGCCTTTGCCAGTGTCAGGGTCTTTCAGTTCCCGCCCTGACAGTTCGATCATGCGCTTCGCGATATCAACGATCTTTTGCGGCTTGCCCATATCCAGCACGAAGACATCGCCGCCCGTGGCATAGGCACCGGCCAGCAACACAAGGCGGGCTGCTTCGGGGATGGTCATGAAGAACCGTGTCACGTCTGGGTGCGTGACGGTGACGGGTCCGCCCGCAGCGATTTGCTTTTGAAACAGCGGCAAGACAGAGCCGGATGAGCCCAAGACATTGCCAAAACGAACCATCGCATAGCGGGTTTGCGGCGCGCGCGTTTGGATATCCTGTACCACCAGTTCAGCCATCCGTTTAGTGGCACCCATGATGTTGGTGGGGCGCACGGCCTTATCTGTTGAAACCAGAATAAACCGCTCAATCCCCACTTCATCCGCGACATCAGCCACGATTTTCGTGCCGATCACGTTGTTGGACGCACCTTCAACTTCATTGTCTTCAACCAGCGGGACATGCTTGTAGGCTGCGGCATGCAGAATGATATCGACGTTGTCACCCGTCACAACCCGTACAACACGGGCCCGATTTGTGACTGATCCCAGCCTTGTAATCACAGGGATGCGTGCTTGCGCTGCCATTTCTGAAAGCTCACCATTGATGGCATAAAGCGCGTATTCGGATTGTTCGAACAGAACGATTGCAGCTGGATTGCAGTTGATCAGCTGGCGGCACAGTTCTGACCCTATGGAGCCGCCTGCACCCGTGACCATCACAACGCGACCTGCATAGGCCTTGGCAATTTCTGGCGTATCAAGTTCTACCATGTCACGGCCCAATAATTCGTCTGGTGAAACCGTGCGCAAAGACGTCTCAAGGCTGCGTCCAGACATCAGGTCGATGAACGATGGCAACACCTGCACTTCAACCGGAAGTTTTGTAAGCCGGGCAAAGAGATCATTCCGCTTTTTGTCTGAAAGCGACGGGATCGCGAGTAACACGCGGGCGACGCCATACTTATTAATCAGGTGTCGCAATTCGCCGGGCGCGCGGACTTCGAGGCCAGCAACGACCACCTTGTGTAGGTTTGGATTGTCATCAACGAATAGAACTGGCCGTGCCTCGACCGATTGGCGTAATGCCGCCGCCAATTGGATACCCGCCGCGCCCGCGCCATAGATGATGACCGGCAGGCAGGTGCTGTGACGTTCGCTGAGATACCGCAAGGCATAGAGGCCAAAGACACGCGCGGACATTGCTAACAGGAAGAAAACAGCGCCAAAAATTAGGGGCACAGATCGTGGACCGGCCAGATTTAGAAGGTAGCTCGCCGCAATTGCAGTCAGCGAAAGTAAGGCAGCGGCCATCGCGATGCGCATTGTTGCGTCGCTTTCGATAGCGTGCAGTTTGATCCGGTGAAGCCCCAGGAAAACAATGATCGGTGGGCTGACAATGGCTACAACAGGCAAAAGCAGAAACGACACATTCGGCAAATCAAATGGCCACCAGGTGCCGTAGCGTAAACAAACAGCACAATAAAAGCTGATCAGAGCGATAAGGCAGTCAGTGACCAAAAAAATTATCTTTTTCTTGATCCGCGACATCCCCAGAAGACGCGTTACCAAAATCTTACTCCACTTATTGGTTTAACCAAGAATCTTACGGTTGTTTAACAATTCCGGATCATGGTGAACAGGCCCTTAGTGTTCAGGGTCATGATTGAAAAGGCGTTAACAAAGGCCAGAATGGCCAGCAGATTGCCTTCCTGCGCTGCATGTGGGAAGGAAGACTAAGGTTATCCACAGGATATATGTATGACTCGCGCCTCTCTTATTACGCACGGCACACCCCATGCCGAAGCCCACAAACCGGAAGATGAAATTGATCTTGGCAAACTGTTTGGGGTCTTGTGGCGGGGCAAACTCTGGATTGCGCTGTGCGGGATTTTGGCGTTGGTTGCCGGTGGCTATTATGCATTCAAAGTCGCGACACCTATTTACACCACCAGCGCGTCGGTCGCCCTTGAAACCCGGCAAGACCAAGTTGTCGATATTGAAAGTGTCGTTTCTGGGATTTCGGGTGATCAGGTTGCGATCAATACCGAAGTCGAAGTCCTGCGATCCCGACGCTTGATCGGCAAGGTTGTGACAGACCTTGATCTGACACAAGACCCTGAATTTAATCGTACATTGCAAGAAACCTCATCGCTGTCGCTGGGTGGTGTTGCTGCTGCGGTGCGCGAGAATATTCTAGGTCAAACGGTGACCGAACCTGTGTATACGGATCAGCAGATTTTCGATGCGGTCATCACGACGCTACTGACAAAAATCTCGGTCACGAACATCCGTCAAAGCTATGTTTTTCGGATCACGGTTGTCACTGAGAATCCTGAAAAATCCGCATTGATCGCCAATCGGCTGGCAGAGCTTTATGTCGAAGATCAGATTGCGTTGAAGTTTGAAAAGACCGCTGAAGCGACCGAGTGGTTGACCGACCGTGTTGCCGAACTCCAGATCGAGCTTGAAACCAGCGAAACCCAGCTGAAGGATTTTAGCAGCAACACTGATCTGATCAGTCCCGAAGGGCTTGTCGCGTTGAACCGGCAGTTAAAGGACTTGCGCGAACGTCAATCCGATTTGACCACGACCTTTGCAACGATGGATATGCGCGTTTCTGCGCTGAAGGCAGCCTTGGAAACCGGCGATTTGTCGCAAATGGCCGCCGCGGCAGACAGCCCTGAATTCACCCGGCTCTTGGGGAATGCGACGACACCGCTGACGCAAGAGGTGTTCCGCAACCAATATGACGCACTGATCGCAAGGACCGAACTTGAACGGTCTCGGGCACAAACGCAGCTTGCTACAGTTGAGCTGTCGATTGTTGAGCTGTCAGAAAGCATTGAAACGCAATCGGTAGAGCTTGTAGCACTCCAGCAATTGCAGCGCGAAGCAGAAGCAAGCCGGCTGATCTATGAATTCTTTCTCAATCGGCTGAAGGAAACTTCGGTCCAGCAGGGTCTGCAGCAAGCAGAAAGTCGCATCCTTTCAGCGGCTGTCGTACCCAACGGGCCGTCAGCGCCGCGCATACCTATCATTCTGGTGCTGTCGCTGCTGCTGGGCTTGATGGCCGGGGCGGCTATCGTATTGTTGCGCGAGTTTTCGCAAAATACCTTCCGTGTTGCTGAGGATTTGGAAGCCAGAACAGGCTACGCCGTCATCGGCCAAGTGCCGTTGATCCCCGCAAGGCACCGCAAGAAAGTTCTGACCTATCTGCAAGACAAACCGAATTCCGCAGCGGCCGAGGCGATCCGCAATCTGCGCACATCGTTGTTATTGGCGAACTTGGACAAGCCGCCCAAGGTGATCATGTCCACTTCGTCCATCCCCGGCGAGGGTAAGACGACACAGTCGATCGCTTTGGCGCTAAACCTCGCTGGGTTGGGCAAAAAAGTGCTGTTGATTGAGGGCGACATTCGGCGGCGGGTCATGAACGAATACTTTGGCATCCCTGAAAAGCCCGGCTTTCTCAGCGTGATGCTGGGTGAGGTGGCGCTGCGCGATGCGCTGACCACATTGCCGGATATGAAGTGCGATGTCTTGCTGGGTGAAAAATCCCAAACGAACGCGGCTGATATTTTTTCATCCGAACGGTTTGGTGCATTCCTTGATACGCTGCGAGGGCAGTATGACTTTGTGATCATTGATACGCCGCCTGTTTTGGCTGTGACGGATGCGCGTATCATCGGCCGTTGGGTTGATACGACGATCTACACCGTGCGGTGGGACAGCACATCACACCGGCAGGTCTTGGACGGCCTGAAGGCATTTGAACAAGTTGGCGTCAAAGTGGCCGGACTTGTGCTTGGGCAGATTTCGGCACGCGGGATGAAGAAGTATGGGTATGGCGACAGTTATGGCGCTTATCAGTCTTACTACACGGAATGATTGCGCAATGTCGTGCTGCCGTCCTGCAAGGTCACCTTGACGGCGGTCGGATTGCAGGAAAAAAAGCGCCACTACCGCACTGATTGCGCTGTAGGACGACATCAACGCCACCGTATTTGGAGAGCAAGTGAAACGTATACTGATAACTGGGACAGCGGGCTTTATCGGCTACCACCTGGCCAAGCTTTTGCTGGACGAAGGGTTCACGGTCCACGGTATTGATGCCATCACCGATTACTATGATGTCAATCTGAAACGGCGACGGCATCAGATGCTGTTGCAGTCCCCCAATTTCACGGCAACTGAATGCTGGTTGGAAGACGCAGATCGCATTCTTGAGGTGACGAAAGAATTTCAGCCTGACGCAATTGTCCATCTCGCGGCTCAGGCAGGTGTGAGGTATTCCTTGGAAAACCCACGCGCCTATCTTGAAAGCAATATCGTCGGGACGTTCAACGTGATGGAGGCCGCGCGTGAATTAGGTGTCGACCATCTGTTGATGGCATCAACGTCGTCTGTTTACGGCGCCAACGAAGAGATGCCGTTCCAAGAGACAGAGAAAACCGAAACACCTTTGACCTTCTATGCGGCCACGAAAAAGGCGAACGAAGCCATGGCGCATTCCTATGCCCATATCAACGGGCTGCCGATTACCATGTTCCGGTTCTTTACGGTATATGGCCCGTGGGGTCGCCCTGATCTGGCGCTTTATAAGTTCGTGGATGCGATGCTCGATGATCGGCCTATCGACATCTATAATCATGGTGACATGTACCGTGACTTTACCTATGTCACAGACCTTGTGCGCGGCATTCGTCTGTTGATTGATGTGGTGCCACAGCGGCCTGCGGCACCACAAGACATCCCCGAGGGCGACAGTCTTTCGCCTGTTGCACCCTACCGGGTCGTGAACATCGGCAATTCTGAAAAAGTGCGGTTGATGGACTTCATCGAAGCCATCGAGGATGAGCTGGGGATGAAGGCCAAACGCAATTACATGGATATGCAAAAGGGCGACGTACCGGCGACCTGGGCTGATGCGAACCTGCTGGAGTCTCTCACAGGCTATCAACCGCAAACCAACGTACGTGACGGGATCAAAAGCTTTGTGTCGTGGTTCCGCGACTATCACGGGAAGTGACCTGATGCTGACACCAGATACTGCCAGAATTGCCGTCATCGGATTGGGTTATGTGGGTCTACCGCTTGCGGTTGAGTTTGGACGCGTGCTGCCTACGGTTGGATTTGATATCGACACCGGCCGTATTGCCGAATTGGAAGCAGGTCGCGATCGCACGCAAGAGACCACGCCAGGCGAACTTAGTGGGGCGACACATCTAACGTTTACGGCGACGGTTGACGATCTGCGTGCCTGCAACACTTACATTGTCACAGTTCCGACACCCATCAACGCGCATAAACAGCCCGATCTGACACCGCTACTGCGGGCGTCTGAAACAGTCGCGCAGGTGATTTCGGAAGGCGATGTGGTCATTTATGAGAGCACGGTGTACCCCGGGGCCACCGAAGAAGATTGCGTTCCGATCATTCAGGCGGCCTCTGGGCTTACCTTCAATCAAGACTTCTTTGCGGGTTATTCGCCAGAACGGATCAACCCCGGCGACAAGACCCATCGTTTACCGACCATCACCAAGGTCACGTCAGGGTCGACGCCAGAGACCGCAGATTTTGTTGATGCCCTATACGGGCGCATCATCACCGCAGGCACGCATAAAGCACCATCCATCAAGGTCGCTGAGGCAGCGAAGGTCATTGAAAACACCCAAAGAGATGTGAACATCGCGTTGGTGAATGAACTGGCGCTTATTTTCAACAGGATGGATATCGATACGCTTGATGTGCTTGAAGCAGCGGGCACAAAGTGGAACTTCTTGCCGTTTCGCCCTGGGCTTGTTGGCGGGCACTGCATCGGGGTTGATCCATATTATCTGACACATAAGGCCGAAGCGATTGGTTATCATCCTCAGGTCATCTTATCAGGCCGTCGGCTGAACGACGGGATGGGTGCCTATGTTGCGGGGCAAATCATCAAGGCGATGCTGCGCAGGCGTATTCAGGTTGATGGTGCTCGTGTGCTGGTGCTGGGTCTGGCCTTTAAGGAAAACTGCCCCGATCTGCGCAACACACGTGTCGTTGATATCATCAAAGAGCTGGGCGACTACGGCATCGTCGCCGATGTGCATGATCCGTGGGTTGATCGTGATGCAGCACGGCATGAATATGATCTGGATCTTGTCGAAACACCCGAAGCCGGCGCTTATGATGCGATTATCCTGGCAGTCGCTCACAACGAATTCGTTCAAGCTGGTGCGTCTGCCTTACGTGCCTATGGGACCGCCGATCACATCTTTTATGACCTTAAGTCACTGTTCCCTGCCAGTGACAGCGACATACGTTTATGACTTGATTTGCTCACAAGCCCCATGACGCAACATATCCTCCTCCTCGCCTCATATGCCCCATCGCTGATCAATTTTCGCGGGCCGCTGATCCGTGATCTTGTGGCCGCGGGTCATCAGGTCAGTGTTGCGGCACCTGATATGACGCAATCCTTGCAGGGGCAGCTCGCGGTGTTGGGTGCCAAGGTCCATGACACGCCGCTGAACCGCACGGGCACGGGCATTTTTGCGGATTTGCGGTATGCAGTGACATTGCGGCGCGTGATCCGGGACGTCCGCCCGGACGTTGTTCTGACCTACACGATCAAGCCGAATATCTGGGGCGCTTTTGCTGCCGCCTGGGTGGGTGTCCCATCCATCGCGATGGTTACCGGGCTGGGGTATGCCTTTACTGATGCGGGTGAGGCGACGATCAAGCAACGGATTGTCAGAACGATTTCCCGCCGCCTTTATCGCGCAGCCACCCGTCGCAATGCACGCGTGATTTTTCAAAACCCCGACGATCGGGATGACTTTTGTGCAGCAGGATGTCTGGACGACCAAAGCAAGATTGGCATGGTGGATGGGTCCGGCGTTGATATGGCCCATTATGCGCCTGCGCCTCTTCCTTCAGAGCCGTCTTTTTTGATGATCGCGCGCCTTTTGAAGAACAAGGGAGTGCGGGAATACGCGCAGGCTGCAGCGCTGGTCAGGCAAACCCATCCACATGCGCGTTTCGTTCTGGCTGGCCCATTTGATGATGGGCCTGATGGCATTGACGCGCAAGATTTGCAGCGGTGGCAGGATGCCGGGCTTGCGTATCTTGGTGGGCTGGACGATGTGCGCCCTGCAATGCGTGAGGCGCAGGTCTATGTTTTGCCATCTTATCGTGAAGGCACGCCGCGATCCGTGCTTGAGGCGATGGCGATGGGCCGCCCTGTCATCACATCTGACGCGCCGGGATGTCGTGAAACGGTGCAGGATGGGGTGAACGGGTTCCTTGTGCCGCTGCGCGACCCAGATGCGCTGGCGGCGCGGATGCGGGACATGATTGATGATCCGGGGCGGACGGCCCGAATGGGGCAAGAGGGGCTGCGGATTGCGCAGGAAAAATATGATGTTCGCAAAGTGAACCAAACCTTGATGGGCTATCTGGATGTGACAGATATGGCTGTGCATAGTATCCGGCACCCCGCAGCGAGTGCGTCAGGAGGGCTGAAGTGAACACAGCATGCGCATCATGCTAAAAAGGGGCCTTGATATCGTGGGGGCGTCCTTGGGCCTTATGCTGTTGTCCCCGATAATCCTTGTGCTTGTTGTGCTGATCCGTCGCCGCATGGGTGCACCTGTTCTTTTTCGCCAGACCAGGCCGGGCAAGGATGGTGTCCCGTTTCAGATGCTAAAGTTTCGCACCATGCTCGATGCGATGGGCTCTGATGGCAGCGTTTTGTCTGATGCTGATCGACTGACTCCGTTTGGGCGGAAGCTCCGGTCAAGCTCGCTGGACGAATTGCCCGAGCTTTGGAATGTGCTGAAAGGCGACATGAGCCTTGTTGGCCCGCGCCCCCTATTGATGGAATATCTGCCGCTCTACAGCCCAACGCAGGCCCGCCGCCATGATGTGCGCCCCGGTGTGACGGGCTGGGCGCAGATCAATGGGCGTAACGCGATTTCATGGGAAGAGAAATTCGCGCTTGATGTCTGGTATGTTGAAAACCGGACGATCTGGCTTGATCTTAGGGTTATCTGGTTGACCATCAGAAAGGTTCTGGCAAGGGATGGGATCAACGCACAAGGGGATGCCACGATGCCAAGGTTTACGGGGTCAGAATGACCGGGCTGATCATCATTGGTGCAAGTGGGCACGGGAAAGTCGTTGCTGATACGGCAGAGGCCTGCGGTTATTCCGATATCGCCTTTCAGGATCAAAACTGGCCTGAGCAGACGACCAATGCCCATTGGCCAGTTACTGGTGTACCCGGCAAAAGCCAAACGACGATGTTTTGTGCCGTTGGTAATAACGAAGCCCGCGCACGGCTATTTGAAGAACTTGCGCTGCAAGACACCCCCATTCTGATCCACCCCGGTGCGGTTGTTTCCCGATACGCGCAGCTCGGCGCTGGTACTCTTGTTGTGGCCGGTTGCGTTGTGAATGCCTATGCGGCAATCGGCGTTGGCGTCATATTGAATACCGCTTGCAGCGTGGATCATGACTGCACTGTCGGTGACTTTGCCCATATCTCACCTGGTGCCCGTTTGGCTGGAAATGTATCTGTTGGCGCGCGCAGTTGGATCGGCATTGGCGCAGTTGTGCGTGAAGGTGTCAGCATCGGCACTGACGTTGTGGTCGGCGCCGGTGCGGTCGTACTAAATGATATCGAGGATGGTGCCCGTGTGGGCGGAGTCCCTGCGCGAAGGATTTGATTATTTGCTGAACGGTCCCTTTTCCCCCTGGCCTGCGTTTACCACCGAAGAAGCCGACGCGGTGTCGCGTGTACTGCTGTCTAACCGCGTGAACTATTGGACCGGGCAGGAAGGACGTGCATTTGAAAAAGAGTTCGCCGCGTGGTGCGGAGCGGATCATGCTATTGCTTTGGCCAACGGGACCGTTGCAATTGATCTGGCATTGGCTGGGTTCGGGATTGGGTCGGCGAATGGTGGGGCAGAGACGGATGAGGTGATTGTCACGCCGCGCACCTTCTTGGCCTCGGTCTCGGCGGTCGCTAACGCGGGTGCGACCCCCGTTTTTGCAGAGGTGGATCGTGACAGCGGAAACATCAGCGCCAACACAATTGCAGCCGTTGTGTCACCCAACACCAAGGCCGTAATTGCCGTCCATCTTGCCGGGTGGCCCTGCGATATGGATCCGATTATGGAACTGGCCAGCGTGAAGGGTATCAAGGTGATTGAGGATTGCGCACAGGCGCACGGTGCCCGTTACAAGGGCCGCCCGGTTGGGTCTATTGGGCATGTCGGCGCGTGGTCGTTTTGTCAGGACAAGATCATGACCACCGGCGGCGAGGGCGGCATGGTCACGACAAATGATCCCGCGCTTTGGTCGCGGATGTGGTCGATTAAGGATCACGGCAAAAGCTGGGATGCTGTCTATGAACGCGAACACCCACCCGGGTTTCGATGGTTGCATGAAAGCTTTGGCACCAACTGGCGGATGACCGAAATGCAGGCCGCCATCGGGCGCATCCAGTTGGCGCGTATGCCTGAGTGGTATAGCGCCCGTGCAGCAAATGCGGATGTCATTTCAAGCGCGTTAAAGCCGTTCTGTGATGAAAATGGGCCGATCCGCCTGCCTGCGCTGGGCTGTGCGGGGTGTTCTGGCTGCGATGCGGCGGATGGCTGTGTGCACGCGTTCTACAAATACTATGCCTATGTGCGTCCCGAAAACCTGCCTGCGGGTTGGAACCGTGACCGCATCGTGGCCGAGATCAACGCGCATGGCGTGCCATGTTTCCAAGGAAGTTGTTCCGAGGTTTATCTGGAAAAGGCATTTGATGGGACAGGGTGGCGACCCGACCCCCGCCTGCCCATCGCGAAAGAACTCGGTGAGGCCAGTTTGATGTTCTTGGTGCATCCGACCTTAACTACGGATGAAATGTCAAAAACAGCCGATGCGATCAGCGCCGTTTTTGGTCAGTTGTGCTAGCCGTGTAGAATGTGAAAGCGCGCTTTGATCGCGCTTTCCTGTTCTTGCGTCAGATAGGTTGGTTGATGTGTGCTGAGGATCTCGCGCGCCCGTTCATGTGCCACTGTCCAAGCATCCTTGCCGCCGTTGGCAGCCCATGTGCGCGGCTCTTCGCGGTCGGCCAAAGATGGGTAGAAATAATCGCGCTCCATAGCGGCATAGGTGTGCTGACCACCCAAGAAATGCCCGTCGCCCAAAACCGCCTCTACAATTGCATCAAAGCCAAGATTTGCTTCATTCACCTCAATCCCCCGTAATGCGCGGTAGGTGTGCGAGTGCATTTCATCGTCCAAAACGAAGGCTTCAAAGCTGGCCCCCAGCAAGGATGCCGTCATACCCGAGCTTTCATAGATCAGATTGCCGCCAGCAAGTGCGGCCGCCAGCGACGTCAGGCCCTTCTCCATGCCGTATTGGGCATCAATCGCTTTGGCGTCCGTCATTGAACACGCAACACCGGACGGTAGGCCAAGCCAGTTTGAAAGCTGGGCAGAGGCCGCATTCAGCACAGCGGTTTCGCCGCTGCCACCGGAAAAAGACCCGGTGCGCAAGTCAATCACCAGCGGCCAGTTGGAAAACACCATGGGGAAACCGGGTTGAATAGCGTGCACCATGACAAGGCTGGCAAGGGTTTCTGCCAATGATTGCGCCAGAAATCCCGCAAGCGTCGCGGGTGCTGTCGCACCTGCCTGTGCCGCCGTGATGCATGACATCGGAATGTTGTGTTTGATGCATTCGTAGACGACATCAACGGCGTCTTCACCAAAGCGCATCGGTGAAATCACCGGGCTGATATGGGCCTTCATGAACGGGCGCTGGGCAAATGCGCCGGGCCCGCCTGCCGCGATATCCAGCATCTCGACGATTGGAGCGACATGGCTGGCCAAAGTGAATGAGGTGGCGGTTGGCTTGGTGGTGTTCTTAAGCAAGGCGTAGACGGTGTTGACGTCCAGATCGTAATTATCCGGCACATCCGTGGCGACGCAGCAGCGCGTGTACCAACTGACATTTGCGAGGATGTCTTGCAGGCGGGTGAAGTCATGCAGATCCGCCAGTGTCGAGGGCCGATATGTCCGGTCGTCCAAATCCAAGGTCTGAACCGCCGCACCGCCTGTTCCGAAGTGCACCGCTGTACCGCCGACGGTGATGGACCGCGCGGCGTCACGGCCATGCAAAACAAAGGTTTTGGCGGCTTGGGCGATGGCCTCTTTGACCAAGGCGGGCGGGAACACGAAGCGCCCCGCGCCATTGTCCGTTGCACCCGCAGCCGTCAGATCTGTCTTCAGCCGATCGGGGACTTCGCCTATCCCCAGATGCTCCAGCAGCTTAAGTGCCGTATCAAAAATGCTGTGCAACTCTGGTTCTGTCAGCGGTTTGTACGCGCCGCCGTTTTGGCCAGGCGAGCAGGGGTCAAAGGCTGGCTTTGCCGCGCGTTTGGCGATCCGCTCTTTGCGTCCACTGCGTTTGGGTTTTTCTGGCAAATGCTCACCTTTACGATCAACCGGTCGAGGCAAACAAAGGCCTGCATCTTATTGTCTACATGTTTTGCCTCAAGTCTTGCAGATTGTGCACAAAAAACTTGTCGCGCGACAAGAAATGCGCCCATGTGTTCTGAGACGAAGGGGAGACAGGACATGAAATCGCGCACAAAAGTCGCCGTCATTGGCGGTGGCATCGCAGGCTGTTCAACGCTGTATCACCTGACCCAAGAGGGCTGGAGCGATGTTGTCCTGATCGAACGCGATGAGCTGACATCCGGCACCACATGGCATTCTGCCGCACAGGTGACCAACTTTGGTATGAACCAGACGATGGTTGGCCTGAAGACACACTCGATCAACTTGTATAAGAAGCTGCGCGATGATCCTGAGTATCCGGTGGGCTATCACCACGGTGACGGGGGCATCCGGCTGGCGAACACCGAAGCGCAGATGCAGGGTTACCGCCACTTTGCGTCAATGGCGCGGGGGATGGGCGTTGAATTTGAGGTGATTGACGCTGCCGAATGCGCGCGACGCCATCCGCTGATTTCAACCGATAACCTGTTGGGTGGCCTGTGGGACGGCGAGGATGGCGATATTGATCCGGCCCAATTGTGCCAAGCGCTTGCCTTTCATGCCCGCAAGGCCGGAGCAGAAGTGTATCGCCATACCAATGTGACCGCGTTGAAACAGCACAGCGACGATACTTGGACTGTGGAAACCGACAAAGGTAGTATTGATGCGGACATCGTCGTGAATGCCTGCGGCTACCGCGTGAATGAGGTTGGGGCGATGATGGATGTCCACCACCCGGTCGCGTCGATGGAACACCAGTATTTCGTGACCGAGGACATTCCTGCCATTGTGGAGGCGGGTCATCGGATGCCGCTTTTGCGTTGCCCGATATCAGACTACTACGCGCGGCAGGAAAAGAACGGTCTGCTGGTTGGTTTCTATGAACAGGACTGCAAAACCTGGGGTTTGGATGGCATCAGCCCAAGCTTTGCCAACGACCTTTGCCCGGATGATCTTGACCGTGTGATGGACGTGCTTGAGGGTGCCTTTGAACGGATGCCTGCACTGACGGAGGTTGGCATCAAACGGGTCGTGAATGGCCCGATCACCTATACCATTGACGGCGCGCCTTTGGTCGGGCCGATCC
Source organism: Yoonia sp. F2084L (assembly GCF_023015625.1). Lineage (GTDB taxonomy): Bacteria > Pseudomonadota > Alphaproteobacteria > Rhodobacterales > Rhodobacteraceae > Yoonia. The sequence continues at coordinate 464,166 of NZ_JALKAH010000005.1, read as the reverse complement.
CCGGCAAGCGCAATGCGTTCTGCATCATTGGTTTGCGTGCCGGTGTCGGCGAAGGCGGCGGGCATGGCTGGCTGCTTGCCCAGCAGATCGTACACGGTGAGGCCTGTTATGACACATGGTGCATTGATCCGCGTCGTTTCACGGGTCACACGAATGTTGAACTGACAGCGCTCAAGGCGATTGAGGACTACCAGAACGAATTCCGGTTCCACTTCCCGCATGAACATCGGCCCGCTGGACGGCCTGCCAAAACGACACCGCTGACCCCGATCATGGCCGCGGAGGGTGCGGCGTTTACCGTTGTGAATGGATGGGAGCGGGTGGAGTACATCAAGCCCACGCCAGATTTTCACCCAACACACGGATTTCATTTTGACGAAGCCTTTGACGTTGTTGCCGCCGAGGTGCGCCATGTGCAAGAGCATGTGGGACTGTGCGAAGTAAACGGTTTCAACCGGTTTGAGGTTACAGGCAGCGACCGCCACAGTTTTCTTGACCGTATGTTCTGCGGCAATGTGACCAAACGCGATGGCCGTGTTGGTTTGGGTTATCTTCTGAACGATCATGGCATGGTGAAAGGCGAGGCGACAATTGCCAATCTGTCTGCTTCGGACCGCGGACCGGCGCGTGTCTGGTACGGGTCAGCCGCTGCGGCAGAGTTTCATGATATGGATTGGCTGACGGCGCATTTGCGTGCCGATGAAGATGTCCAGATGCGCAGTCTGACAAATGATCAGACCATTCTGGTGCTGGCCGGACCCAAAGCGCGTGACGTGCTGTCGGCCTGCGCGCGCGGTGACTGGTCGAAAGAGGGCTTCCCCTGGCTGTCCGTCCGCGAATGCTTTGTCGGGTTTGCGCCAGCGACGGTCATGGGCGTCAGCTTTTCGGGCGAGTTGGCCTATGAAATCCATATTCCCAATGCATCTCTTTACGCTGCTTATCTGGCGTTGCGTGAGGCAGGCAAAGCCCACGACTTGCGGCTTTTCGGGGCGCGGGCGGTTGAATCCATGCGGATGGAAAAAAGGTTTCTGCATTGGAAGGCTGACATCATCACCGAATTTGACCCGTTTGAAACGGGCCTCGATCGCTTTGTGAAGCTGGACAAAGGCAGTTTTGTGGGCCGGGACGCCTTGCAAGCGCGGATCAAAGATGGGCCGCGCAAACGCCTTGTGACGCTTGAGATCAACGCAACCCATGCGCCAGCCCATCCAGGCGCGTCGCTGATGCATGACGGGCGCGTCGTTGGGACGATCACATCGGGCGACTGGGGCCACCGGGTGGGGATGAACCTGGCCTATGCTTTTGTTAATGCTGATCTAAGTGAGCTGGGTAGCACGCTGCAACTGGATCAGCTTGGCGACATGACCGAAGCCGAGGTTATTGCAGCCTCGCCCTATGATCCTGACCATACGCGCATGCGGGCGTAAATTCGGCGCGCTTTACATGATTGGCGGCCAGCCTTTAGGCTGATGTCATTTAATGAATGCATAGGAGACAGTCATGTTTTCTCGTCGATATTTTCTTCTTTCCTCCGTTGCCACATTTGGGCCCGCACTAGCCGGGTGCAGCCCCTTTGAGCCTGAGACGCCGCCACCAGAGAATCTGCCGCCGTTTAGTATCGACATTCATGCGCACATCTTTAATGCCACTGATATTCCGGTTCCGGGGTTCCTCAATCAGGTCTTCCTGCGGTCCCCTGAAAGCCCTGTCACTGGAAACTACGTCGTTGAGGCGTTGATACGGCTCCTGACAGATATTCTGCTGCTGGCGGTGAGTACGGCTGATGAAGAGCTTGGCCGCCTACCAAATGCTGGCGCGATCCCGCAGACAAACGAAAGAAATCTGCTGGATCAGGACAAGCGACTTGTCGCGGAAGGCATTCGCAATTTCGCGCAGGGCGAACAAAGCCTACGAGCCGTGCGCGATGACCGGGAGGCACGGGAGGATGCCCAGCTACTTGACGAGTTGGCCAATCTAGCAAATCGCGGGTTGCTTGCCCGGCGCAGCAGTCCGGACTTGGGTCAGGCCGTCGCCGAGGCGATTTTTGATGAGCCCACAAACCGCATCGCTGCGCTACGCGTCGCGGGTGGCGATTTTGATTTGGCTCAAAGCTTGCGTTGGGCCGCGCTTTTGACGCGTGACAGGCGTGACATCTTGGGTGAATTGATCCGGCTTTATGGTCCTCGCCAAGTCACCGAAGACGGAAAACCTATAGGTATTCAGGTCTTTTCGCCGTCATTGGTTGACTTCGATTATTGGTTCAAGAATCCACCGCAGGACAGATTTAGTAAGATAGCTGATCAGATCAATATCCTGTCCCGGCTTGCCCAGCTTGAACAACGTGCAGTCCTACTGAACTTTGCGCCGTTTTGTCCGTTGCGGGCTGCGGTTGACGGTATTGGTGTCCATCGGGTCATTCGTGACGCTGTTCTCAATAAGGGCTTCGTTGGCGTCAAAATGTATCCACCCATGGGCTTCAAACCCATCGGGAATGAGGAAACGACCGTGATGGGACATCGGTTTCAGGCAAGTGGTGCTGCGGTGGATCGCGAACTGCGGCGGATGTATGAGTGGTGTCAGGCTAATGGCGTGCCGATCAAATCGCATGGGAACAATTCACTGGCCGCCCAGGAATGTTCCGGCCAGAACGCTGCACCCGACCTTTGGGATCGCGTTCTGACCAACTACCCTGATCTGCGCGTGAATATCGCCCATTTCGGCGGATTTGAGGAGCAGACCGATCTAGATGACCAGAACGATCGTGCAGAATGTGCTGATGATCCTCCAACCTACGAAAAACGCGCTGCCGATCTGATAGCAGCGCATGAGAATGCGTATGTCGATCTGGGATATTGGACCGAAGTCGCCGGTCGCAACGCGCCGGGACAAGACGTGCTCGACAAGATCAATGCTCTCTTGGCTGATAATGAAAGGTTGGGACGGCGGATCATGTATGGCTCCGACTATACGATGATTGGACGAGAACGACAGCATGGTGCCTATTTGAACGACATCAAGACAGCGATTGGCAGTCTGAACGGGATAGATGAAAGTCAGATATTCTCAGCCAATGCCCAATCCTACTTGCAACTGAATGATCCTGAGAGCGGGACGCGCGAGCGGCTGCGGCGCTTCTTTCCGGAAGGTCACAAATATTTTGATCTTGTGGGCGAAATATAGGATCGCCCTATTGGTCCTTCAAATGCACACCAATCGGGCATTTGCATAAGAAATGCGCCATATTTTTCATCTCTGCAGTCTGTGGCCAAGCGTTGTGTGCGTTTGATCTGGCGCATTCTTGTGCAGTCGCGCCAAGTGACCCTGCCTAAAAAGGTATCAACGCCGCGCGGCGGGTCATCGTGCAAGATTCCCCCACCACGCGACTACAACATCACTGTTGCGGGTCCCGAATACATGATCGGCCCACCGTGAAAAGGAGCGCACGCGCCCCTTGAACGACCCGCACCGACAATGGGGACCTAACCTATGAACCTGAAGACCTCTGCTTTTGCATTGACTGCCTTGCTTGGCACAACTGCCATGGCTGCCGCTGAATGTGCCGACCCGATCAAAGTGGGTGTGCTGCACTCGCTGTCCGGCACGATGGCGATTTCCGAGACCACGCTGAAAGACACAATGGAGCTTTTGATCGAAAATCAAAATGCTGCCGGTGGTCTGTTAGGGTGCGAGATTGAAGCAGTCGTTGTTGACCCGGCCTCTGACTGGCCGCTCTTTGCCGAAAAGGCGCGCGAATTGCTGACCGTCAGCGAAGTTGATGTGATCTTCGGTAGCTGGACATCCGTCAGCCGGAAATCAGCCTTGCCAGTGCTGGAAGAGTTGAACGGCCTGATGTTCTATCCGGTGCAATATGAGGGCGAGGAAAGCTCGCGTAACGTGTTCTACACCGGTGCTGCCCCGAACCAGCAGGCCATTCCTGCGACAGATTACTTCCTTGAAGAACTCGGCGTTGAGAAATTCGCGTTGCTGGGCACCGACTATGTCTACCCGCGCACAACCAACAATATCCTTGAGGCCTATCTTCAGGACAACGGCATCCCTGCCGAAGACATCTTTGTGAACTATACGCCGTTTGGCCACTCTGACTGGGCGACCATCGTCGCTGATGTCGTAGCCCTTGGCGCTGATGGCAAGCAGGTTGGTGTGATTTCTACCATCAACGGTGATGCCAACATTGGTTTCTACAAGGAGCTGGCAGCTGCCGGTATTTCAGCTGATGACATTCCGGTTGTCGCCTTCTCTGTTGGTGAGGAAGAGCTGTCCGGTTTGGACACCTCTGACCTTGTCGGTCACCTCGCCGCTTGGAATTACTTCCAGTCGGCTGAGTCGGAGCTGAACGACGAGTGGGTTGCTGCATGGAAGGCCAAAATGGGCGAGGATCGTGTCACCAATGACCCGATGGAGGCGCATTTTATCGGCTTTAACATGTGGGTGAACGCGGTGACCGAAGCTGGCACGACTGACGTCGATGCGGTGCGCGAAGCGATGTACGGGCAGGAGTTTCCCAACCTGACGGGTGGTACAGCCGTGATGCTGCCAAACCACCACCTTGCCAAGCCGGTTTTGATTGGTGAAATCACCGCTGACGGTCAATTCGACATCATCAGCCAGACCGCGGAAGTTCCCGGTGACGCTTGGACAGACTATCTGCCAGAATCGGCCGTCCTAAAGTCTGATTGGCAGGAACTGGGCTGCGGTATGTACAACACCGAGACCGAGACCTGCGTGCAGCTGACCTCAAACTACTAAACCAGAAACGGCACGGGGCATTTGCGTCCCGTGCCATCCCTGCCAGAATGAACGGCTTCAATATCCATGTTTCGATTGCTTTCTCTGGCCCTTGTGCTGTGGCTGACTGTTCCTGCGGTTGCAGGCGCACAAACCCTCCAGGACATCCTGCAAACCCATCAAGATGAAGTCCTCAAGCCCGGCAGGCGAAGTGTCAGCGTGGTGCTGGATGATCTCGTCGCCAGTGGTCTGCCGCAAGCCCTGCCGTTTCTGGAAGCCTGGCGCGACCGCGAGATCGTGCAACGCGGCAGTGATGGGTTGTTTTTTCGCGCGGTCGAAGATGGCGATGTTATCACGCTGACCGACCTTGATACCGGCGATAGTTTTGCTGCTACTGATCCGGCTGATCTGACGGAGTCCCGCCCTAATGGCGGAGTGCGCCGCGCAATTGGCGACGCTTTGGTGCAGTTCCAACTGTCTGATCCTGATATCAGCAAACGTCAGGCTGCCGTCAATGCAATTGCGCGCAGCATGGACGCCAGCCAACTTGCGCCGCTGCAAGCCTCAATCGAAGCTGAACCGGATCCTGCGTTGAAAGAAACAAAGACCCGGCTGGCCGGTATGCTGGGTGCGCTGTTTGCAGATACACAAGACGCGCGCATCGACGCGATCACTGGTCTATCGGGTGATCTGTCGGTCGATGTACGGGCCGTGTTGAACCGAATTCTGTCGTCCTCATCACAAGTCGCAGCCGAGGTTCCGGCAGAGGCAAACGTGGCCCAAATCTTGATCGTCGGCACAGATATTACTACCGAAGAGGCCTATGCCCGGCTGGTGGCCAATGACCTCGCGCCGCCGCTAACAACGAACACGGATATCCGTGAAGCCTTGGTGGCTAATATCACTGGCGGCATGGTCGGTGATGTGCCGGTTGCCACGCTGGATACCGACGCCGCACGGCTATTGGCCTATGACGCGCTGGCGGCGGCGGGCACCTTGCCGCCGCGCGTGAAGGAACAAAACCGCGCCGATGCGATCAACGCCCACACGTTCTTTATCCAATATGATGAATCCGACGCCGCCATCACCGATGCCGCCGCAACAGCGCTGCGTGCGATTGAAACGAAAGTCGCGCTCAGTCAGGCGGCTGATCTGGGTCTGGACGCGCTATCACTGGCGTCAATCTACTTTCTTGCAGCCATCGGCCTTGCGATCACCTTTGGGGTGATGGGCGTCATCAACATGGCCCATGGTGAATTCATTATGATGGGGGCCTATACCGGGTTTGTCGTCCAGCAATTCGTGCCGGACTACACCCTGTCCATCATCATCGCGCTGCCGCTGGCCTTTGCGATCACCTTTGGCGCTGGTGTGTTGATGGAACGGACTGTCATTCGCCACCTCTACCACCGTCCGCTTGAAACGCTTTTGGCGACCTTCGGTATCTCTATCGCGCTTCAGCAACTGGCCAAGAATATCTTTGGCACGCAGGCCCGTCCGCTGACATCGCCCGAATGGCTGGATGGGGCGCTGGTCTTCAACGACGTCATCGCGATCAGCTATATTCGCATTGCGATCTTCGTGCTGGCGTTGCTGTTTTTGTGTCTGATCCTGTTCGTGCTCAAACGCACCCGCTTGGGTCTGGAAGTCCGCGCCGTGACGCAAAACCCCGGCATGGCGGCGTCGATGGGGATCAACCCCGACCGGATCAATATGCTGACCTTTGGGTTGGGGTCCGGCATCGCAGGCATCGCCGGGGTTGCGATTGGGCTCTACGCGAAGGTCACGTCAGAGATGGGTGCCGATTATATCGTGCAAAGCTTTATGACCGTTGTGGTTGGTGGTGTCGGCAACGTCTGGGGGACGCTGGCGGGCGCATCCCTGATCGGGTTCCTGCAAAAGGGGATCGAGTGGTTGAACCCCTCCAACACGCTGGCCGCACAGACCTATATGATCCTTTTCATCATCCTCTTCATTCAATTCCGGCCCAAGGGCATCGTCGCCCTCAAAGGCCGCGCGGCTGCCGACTAGGTTGGGAGAGTATAATGTTGACTAAATTAGTCAGAATTAATAGCCATTGCGATGCATCGGATACTAAACCGGTGCTTCACAGCAATGGAGAACGATATGAAAATCCTGATCACCGCTGCATTGGCCAGCCTCATGGCGCTACCGGCCTTTGCACAAGACGCTTGCCCGATGAGCTACGACGTGTTCGAGATCGGCGTACCACACACCGATATGGACGCATGCCCCGACAGCATGCAGGTCGAGAATGCCTTTTGCCGTCTGTCATTGGTGGCAGAGGTCGCAACGATCTTCGCATTTTCCGAAGAGACCGACTGCATCATCGCCAGCCAAGCTTACTTCGACGACCAATACGCGCTGACGATCAACTAACCCCCTCCTGTCAGGAGGACGCGACGTGACAGCCAGCTTTTTTGCCCGCCATCCGTCCGTGCTTTGGTTTCTCCTGTGCCTGAGCCTCTTCACGATCTTGGTCACCCTTCTATCCGAGGCCACCGGTGTTGGCCTGATCTCAACCTCCTTCGTCAAGACCTTGGGCAAGACGCTATGCCTGTGCCTTGTCGCCATCGCGATGGATGTGGTGTGGGGCTATTGCGGGATCCTGTCGTTGGGGCATTTCGCCTTCTTCGGGATCGGCGGCTACGCCATTGGCATGTGGCTGATGTATGCGCGCACTGAATTGATTGTGGTCGAAAGCCTGTCCAAACAAGTGATCCCGCCAACCCCGGCCGAGATATCAGACGCCATCGGTAACCAGATTTTCGGTGTCGTGGGCAGCGCAGAGTTTCCATGGATATGGGGTTTTGCGGATAGTCTGTTCCTGCAATTGCTGATGGTGGTTCTAGTTCCGGGTCTGCTGGCGATGGTCTTTGGCTGGCTTGCGTTCCGGTCGCGCGTGACAGGCGTGTATCTGTCGATCCTGACGCAGGCGATGACGCTGGCACTGGCGCTCTACCTGTTCCAAAATGATAGCGGTTTGCGCGGCAACAACGGTCTGTCAGGCCTGCAAAATATACCCGGATATCAAGACGTCAGCCAAGCGACTGTCTCTATCATCTTCTTCATCGCATCTGCTGTGGCACTGGGCGCAGGGTATGTCTTCTTTGCATGGATTGTATCAGGCAAGATGGGCAGCGTCGTTAAAGGCATTCGCGATAACGAAGCGCGGGTAAGGTTCTTGGGCTACCACGTTGAAAGCTACAAACTGTTCATTTTCACGGTAACAGCCGTTGTCGCAGGCATCGCAGGCGCGCTGTATTACCCCCAAGCGGGGATCATCAACCCCGGTGAAATCGCCCCCATCGCGTCCATCTATCTGGCGGTCTGGGTCGCCATCGGCGGGCGGGGTCGGCTTTATGGGGCTGTCATCGGGGCCGCGTTCGTTTCACTGCTCTCAAGCTGGTTCACCGGCGGTGGGGCACCGGACATCAATCTAGGTTTCTATGTGATCCAATGGACGGATTGGTGGCTGGTCCTGCTTGGCCTGTCCTTTGTTGCGGTCACGCTGTTTTTCCCCAAGGGTATCGGCGGCCTTTTTGACTATCTGGTGAGGAAGCCGTCATGAGCATGCTTCTCGAAGTCTCAGGCGTGACCGTCACCTTTGATGGGTTTCGGGCCATCAACAACCTGTCGATCAACTTTGCCCCGACCGAACTGCGGGCCATCATCGGGCCAAATGGGGCAGGCAAAACGACGTTTATGGATATTGTCACCGGCAAGACAAAGCCAGACGAAGGCACAGTCATTTGGGGAGACCGGAACATATCCTTGCTGGGCCTGTCCGAAAGCCAGATCGCCCGCGAAGGGATCGGGCGCAAGTTTCAAAAGCCAACGGTTTTTGAGGCGCAGACAGTGCGCCAGAACCTTGCGATGGCGCTGAAAACACCCCGTGGACCTTTTGCGGTCCTGATGCATAAGAAGACAAAATCCAACGGCGCCCGGATTGAGGCGGTGGCAGAGCAAATCGGTCTGTCCGATAGCCTGACCCGCATCGCGGGTGAACTGAGCCACGGACAAAAGCAATGGCTTGAGATCGGGATGTTGCTGGCGCAGGAACCGCGATTGATGCTGGTTGATGAACCTGCCGCGGGTATGACGCCGGAAGAACGCGAAAAGACCACGGATATCCTGAAAGAGGCCGCCAAAACCCGCGCGGTTGTTGTTGTTGAGCATGATATGGAGTTCGTGCGCAGGCTTGATTGCAAAGTCACCGTCTTGCACGAAGGGGCGGTGCTGGCCGAAGGCAGCCTTGATCACGTGACATCCAACCCCACGGTGATCGACGTTTATCTGGGGCGCGCCCATGCTTGATGTGCAGAACCTTGACCTGAAATATGGACAAAGCCAGATCCTGTTTGATATCTCACTGACCGCCGAAATTGGTCAGATCACCGCTGTTATGGGAAACAACGGTGTGGGCAAGACAAGCTTGCTCAAGGCCATCTCGGGGCGGCACATCATGGCGGGCGGTGTGGTGTCCATTGAGGGCGACCCGGTGCGATTGGCCTCGGCCTACCATGCGGCGCGCGTCGGGATCGCCTATGTGCCGCAAGGGCGCGAGGTGTTCCCGATGATGACGGTACTGGAAAACCTTGAAACCGGCTATGCCTGCCTGCCAAAGGCCGAACATGCGATCCCTGATCTGGTTTTTGATCTGTTTCCCGTGCTCAAAGAAATGCAATCGCGGCGCGGCGGCGATCTGTCTGGTGGTCAACAGCAGCAACTTGCCATCGCGCGGGCACTGATCACCCAGCCCAAGGTGTTGTTGCTGGACGAGCCGACAGAAGGGATCCAGCCCAACGTCATTCAGCAAATTGGCGATGCGCTGGGCACGCTGCGCGATCAAAACAAGATGGCCATCGTTCTGGTCGAGCAAAACGCCGATTTCGCCTATCGGACGGCGGACACGTTTACCGTGATTGAGCAGGGGCGAGTGAAGCGCAGTGCTGCCAAGGCGTCTTATAGCAAAGAGGACTTGATGGCCGATCTGGCGCTTTGACAGTTACCGTCAGATCAGAGCGGCCAGTTTAAGCCTTTGTATTTTCCCAGACGGGCCCTTGGGTAATTCGTCCAAAAAGTGGATCGCGTCCGGTGACTTGAACGCACCAAGGTGTTTTTGGCATAGGGCGATCAGCATCGCTTCTGACAGGTTCGATCCGGGTTTGACCGCGACTGCCGCCTCAACAGTTTCGCCATAGCTTTTGCAGGGCCGCGCAAAGGCGGCGGCTTCGATGATGTCGGGTTCTGAATAGAGGATTTCATCAATTTCACGCGGGGCGATGTTTTCGCCCCCCTTGATGATCAGTTCCTTCAATCGGCCGGTCACGAAAACATAGCCGTCTTCGTCAAGGTGCCCCAAATCCCCGGTGCGCAGCCAGTCCCCGGCGAAGGTCTTTGCCGTTGCGTCCGGGTTGTGCAGGTATTCGACCATCACATTGGGACCCCGGACTGCAATCTCGCCCTCTTGCATGCGCGGCGCTTGTGTCAGGTCAGATGTCAGGATGCAGACCTCGTTGCCGTAGCTGATGCCGGGCGACCCAATCTTGCGCACGCCGGGCGGGAGCGGGTTCGAGAGGATTTGTGCCGCGGTTTCCGTCAGCCCCATCGTTTCTACTATTGGCACGTTAAAGCGTTCTTCAAAGGCTGACTGCGTTTCAACGGCAAGAGCCGATGAGGCAGACCGTCCGAACCTAAGGCGCTGGCAGACATCGGGGCTTGGGTTGGTTTCATTGTGCAGCAAATGGCTGATGATTGTTGGCACGACCGAGAACCACGTCACCTTTGCGCTCTGTGCCTGATCCCAGAATTTGCTGGCCGAGAATTTGGCCGTCATGGCAAGCGACCCACCCGACACCAGCGCGCCCATCAATGTCACGCAAAGTCCGTTGATGTGATAGATTGGCAGAACGCAAAAGCCGCGGTCTTGCGGCGACAATTCATGCGCGATTGCCGTCGTCCACCCGCCCGCCAAAAGGCTGGCGTGGCTGTGCACGACGCCTTTGGGTTGGCCGGTGGTCCCGGAGGTGTACATCAAAAGCGCGTGCTGGTTTGCGTCGAAATCCGGAATTTCTGCGCGTTCTTTCAGCATTTCATCAGCGATAATCGTCAGGCGCTTGGGCGCGACTTCTGCGATGGCGTCCCGTTGGCTGTCATGGACAAAGGCTAAGCGGGCCCCGCTATGGTCCAGCGCATAAGAAATCGCACCAGGCCCAGCCGCCAGATTGATCATTGTCGCGCGAAAGCCGCCGTAGAGCGCGGCATAAAGCGCAATAACGCCCGACCGGCCATTTGGGTGAACAATAGCGATGCTTTCGCCCTGCGCGATGCCAAGGCCAACCAGACCCTGCGCCATGTCGCGCGCCCTGTCGCGCAATGCGCGCCAGCTTAGCGTTTCATTCGTTTCCGGAAACACGATGGCGATGTCATCGCTGCTCGCGCGGGCGTCCAGCCAGTCTCGCACGGTGCCCTTGGGCGGTGCCGCTTTTTGAAAGATCATTTCCCGGCCTCGCTCCAATAATCGCCAAAGATATCTTCGACGGCCGGTTCGTTTGGTGGGATTTCACGGACAATCTTGGTTGTCTGCATGAAATGCCGCCAGTGCAGGTTGGTATCAATGGAGTTCCCGCCCCACGACCCGCATCCCATCGACAGCGAAAACGGCATGCCATTGGTGAAGGATCCGCCGGTCGCGAAAGTATGCGCCTGATTCACGATGACACGACTGGTCGGGATCGCCTGGGCGAGGATCATGGGGCGATCTGTGGTTTGCGTGTGCAGGCCGACAGAGTGTCCGGCGCCCTGATACATCTCAATCTCATGGGTGATGCGGACGGCATCCTCAAAGTCTTTTGCGCGGTAGACGGTCAGCACACGACTAAGCTTTTCCCCTGACAGCGGGTGGTCTGGGCCGATGCCTGACGTTTCAACAGCGAGGTAGGAGGTGTTGGCAGGCACTTCGCCGGTGAGTCCCAAAGCCGAGATCATCCGGTCGGCATCTTGCGCAATCGCTTGCGGGTTCAGATGGCCCTTCACCCAAAGCTTAGACGTCACTTTTGTTTCGTCAGTGATCAATGCGCCGCCTGTGCGGGCCATCTGGTCGGTGAATGCGTCATAGACTGCGTCCACGATGACCACTGCGTTTTCGGATGAACAGGAGGTCGCGTTGTCAAATGTCTTGGAGGCTTTGATCTTTTCAGCCGCCGCAGCCAAATCAGCGGTTTCATCAACGATCACGGCGACATTGCCAGCCCCCACAGCCAGCGCGGGCGTACCAGAGGTATAGGCCCGTTTGACGTTATTCTGACTGCCTGTGACGACGATGAGGTCCGCAATTTCCAGCAAGCGCTGCGTCTTCTCTTTTGATCCGCGTCCGGGGATCATCTGCACCAGATCGTGGTCGATGCCCAGCTTGTCGAATTCCGCATGGATGTAGCCCAACAGGGCTTCACAGGTTGGGACGCCTTTCGGCGAAGGCGACACGACAATCGCATTGCCACACTTAAGTGCGTTGATGATGTTGTTGGCAGGGGTCGCACCGGGGTTTGTCGATGGGACCACCGCGCCGATGACGCCAATAGGACGGGCAATTTCGGTAATGCCGGTTGCCGGGTCATCGCTGATGACGCCATAGGTCTGTGCCTCTTTGATGTCGCGCATCAGACCAAGCGTCTTGCGATGGTTCTTTGTAATCTTGTCGGGCACATTGCCCAGCCCGGTTGTTTCGACCGCCAATTCGGCCAGATGGCGATTGCGGGCGGGTTCCATGATCGCCCAAGCTGCGGCCTGTGCCGCGCGGTCATAGGCCTGTTGTGATCCATCACGCTCAAAGGCGCTTTGTGCCGTGCGCGCACGGGCAACGATGGCTTCGACCTCGGCGATGGGATCAGCGGTGTTCATGGGATTGTTCCTGTTTGGGATGCGCAACACCCTATGCCGGGTGCTGCGCGTTTTGTTTAAAGACCGGCCAGAAGCTCTTCGAGCGTTTCCTGACGTGCGGCCCACATTTCAAGCACTTCGTCGCGTGTCATGATCTGCATGGGCGAGCCGCCCGCAGCCATACGGCTTTGCACACGGCTATTTTCGAACATGGCAGGCACGGTTGCTGCCAGCTTGTCGATGATCGGCTGTGGTGTGCCCTTCGGCACCATCACACCGCGGAAGTTCACAGACGCGTTGTCGATATCAAAACCCTGCTCCACCATCGTGGGAACATCCGGCAGGAACTCTGTGTTACGTTCCAGATCGAAAACACCGAGGATTTTCACGTTACCCGCAGCCTGTGCACGGAAAGCATCAGACAGGTTGTTCACGCCACCCAGAACCTCACCCGCGATCACAGCGCGCATAGCACCTGCGCCGCCTGCGTTGTTGGGGATGTAGGCCAGTTTCACGCCTGCTGCTTTTTCAAGCTGCAAGGCGGCGATGTGATGCCCCACAAACAGACCAGCGCCCGAGAACGTCAGACCACCGGGGTTTTCGTTGGCGTAGTTCACGACGTCTTCCATCGAGTTGAACGCACTGTCAGCGCCCACGACGAACACAGCCGGGTCTGCACCCCAGTTCGCGATGGGTTCAAAGCTGTCAGTAGAGTAGGAAACCCCACCTTCGATTGATTGGGCAACAAAGTGCGGAATGTTATAAGCACCCAGCGTATAGCCATCCGCCTCTGCCTCGGTTGCTAACCAGTTCCAGCCGACGCGACCACCCGCGCCGGGACGGTTCACGATAGCGATGGGCATTCCCAACGCGTCCTCATTTCCGGCGGTCATCGTCACAATGCGCGCCTGAAAGTCAGTCGCACCGCCTGCACCATAGCTGACCATCATCATGATGGGCCTTTCAGGATAGTCGCCATGACCGTCGGCATAAGCCTGTCCCGTCATTGCGGCCAAGGCCAGCGCGGCCCCTGCAATCCAATTTTTCATAAGTCATCCTCCCTAGGGTTAAGTCTGCCGCCTTTGCGGTTCAGAAAAAGATCTCTCGCGGTGTGAAGACATTCAGCAGTAGCGCGAAAAGACCGTACATGACCGCCATGAACCCGGCGGTAATCAATATCCGTTTGACCCAGCTTTTCATTTCTGAATGCGGGGCCGGATCGTAAAGTGAGAGCAACGCAAAAAACGCGATGGCCGTTGCGGTGTAGAACCCAAGCGCCTTGGCCGCCCAATAAACATAGATGATCGCAACGACCAAACCGGGCAGCATGTTGCGCATCGCCTCACCGCTGATCCCGTTGCCGACTTTGGTACGCCCCAGAATAGCTTTCACGAAGGTCCAGATTGCCAACACGGCAAAGACAGATGAGATCAGGCGTGGAAAAATGAACGCATCCGCAGGCTCTTGCGTAAAGCTGATGTAGGCGATGCTGACCCCGATTGCCGCGATCAGGCCGGAGGCGATGATGTGCTGGTTGCGTGGCAGATCGGTCATGACAACGCCTCTTCTTTGGCGACCGCATCGTCTTTGGTGGTGTAGCGGCGCGACATGATTTCCATCCAGATCGAGTAGCTGATCGAGGCCAGAACGATCAGGATCAGGAACCAGTTCAGCCAGCCTGTGAAGAAGTATGTGCCTGTGCCGACAGTGGCATTTGCAATCATGGACCCTTGGATAAAGTTCGCCTCTGCGATGGGTCCAAGGATCAGGCCCAAAACCAGCGGTGCTGCGGAAAAGCCGAACCGCTCAAGGAAGTACATGGCCAGACCAAGTGTCGCCATCACATAAACATCACCCATCGAGTTCTGGACCGAGTAGCTGCCAAAGACCGCCAGCCCCAGCACAATCGCGGCCATCACTGCATGTGGCACCCGCGCGACATTTGCAGCAAAGCCTGCGATGTAGAGGCCGAAGATGCACATCAGAATTTGACCGATCAACATTGAGTCGATGAAGGTCCACGCCACCTGCGGGTAATTCATGAACAGGTCAGGACCGGGGAAGATACCGTGGATCAAAAGCCCGCCCAAAAGAACCGCCGCCGTGGGTGAACCGGGGATCGAGAGCGTCAGAAGCGGCACCAGCGATGGACCCACCATCGCGTTGTTGGCGCTTTCCGCTGCAATCACGCCTTCGCTGTGGCCAGTGCCGAATTTTTCGCTTTCTTTGCTAAATTTCTTTGATTGGTCATAGGCCACAAGCCCGGCGATCTGCCCGCCGACACCGGGGATCAACCCGATGATGGACCCCGTCACAGTGCCGATTGTCAGGGCCATCTTCCGCTTGAATACTTCCACAAAGGCAAGGCGGATTGGATGCTTTTGGACGCTGATAATCTCAGCGTCATCACTGGACCGGCCTTTGGTGAACATCGTGATGACCTGCGGGATCGCAAACAGGCCGATGAGTGCGGGAATGACGTTGATCCCGCCGCTGACCGCCGGATGAAAGATAAAGCGCTGGGCGCCCATGATGTCATCAAAGCCAATCGTCGCAAGCCAAAGCCCGATGCAGCCCGACAGCAAACCCTTCACGACTGAACTGGAATCGAGTGTTCCAATCACTGTCACACCCAGAATAGCCAACCAAAACAGGTGTGACGGGCCAAAGGCAAGCGCCCATTGCGCCAGAACAGGTGTCAGGAAGATCAAAAGGAGCACACCAAACACCCCGCCCACGGCTGAGGAAATAAAGGACAGTTGCAATGCCTTTGCCCCTTCGCCCTTCGTTGCCATGGCATGTCCATCAAGGGTGGTCGCGATGTTGGCCGGGGCGCCGGGGATCTTAAGCAAGATCGCACTGACCGCCCCGCCAGCAACAGTCGATGTATAGGCCGCCCCAAGCAGGATCAGGCCCTGCTGTGGCTCCAGCTGGAAGGTGAACGGAATCAACAACGCCACCGCCATTGTGGGCGAAAGTCCCGGTGTCGCACCCAAGATCAGACCACCGATTGTCCCCAACAACAGCAATCCGAAATTGATCGGGGTGAACACGTCACCCATGTAGTACAGGAACTCCATCGTGCCCAACTCCTCCCAAACTTAGGCTTGACCATTTACGCTAAGCGATGAAAATAGTTTTGCAAATGTTTTCATAAATTAGCTGATTTGGTGCGTTAAGTGACTGCAAATAAGTCGAAAAAAGCGGATATCATCACTGTCGCAAAGGCTGCGCGGGTGTCGCCCTCCACGGTGTCACGGTACTTCAACCATCCAGAATTGCTGAAATCCGCAACCCGGAAAAGGATTGATTCCGCGGTTCGTCGCACCGGCTACATTCGCAACAGAGCCGCACAAACCATCCACGGCATCCGCTCTGGCACGATTGGCGTTTTGATCCCGACACTGGATCACGCGATCTTTGCGGAGGTCGTGCAGGCCTTCTCGGATGCGGTCGCAGCGCAGGGCTTTACGATCCTTTTGGCCTCGCACGGGTATGACCTGCAACGCGAGTATGCCATTTTGCGCAAGTTTCTGGAACACCGCGTTGATGGCGTTGTATTGACGGGGCTGGACCATGATGAGGCCGTGTTTCAGTTGCTCGACAGTCAGGAAATACCCTGTGTCTTGATGTGGAACTATGCCGCCGGGTCCCGTTATCCGTCGATTGGTGCGGACAATGAACAGGCTGGCAGATTGATTGCAGAGCATGTCTTGTCGCTGGGTCATCGGCAGATTGCGTGCATGTTTCCCCCGACCAACGGGAATGACCGCGCACTCGCCAGACGCGAGATTGTGCTGACGACGCTAAGATCAGCTGGGGTTACAGTTCGGGATGAATGGATGCTGACGACCCGCTACAGCATTTCGGATTCAAAGGAAGATGCGAAGCGTCTGTTTTGCCAAACGAACCGGCCCTCAGCATTGATTTGCGGGAATGATATTCTGGCAACCGGTGCCCTATACGGGGCGACGGCAAGTGGTCTGATCGTTCCGTCAGATGTGACTGTGGTAGGTATCGGTGATTTCAAAGGATCGTCCGAGATTGAACCCGCACTGACGACCGTCAGGCTGCCCGCAAGGCGGATTGGGCATGAAGCAGGGCAAGCGTTGGTGACAGCCATCATTGATCCGGTATCGGGGGCAGGTGGCAGCCTTCACTGTGCGCCAGAGTTCATCGGCAGGCAATCCAGCGCGCCACCTGCCTAGCCTCTACAGTGCTTGGTCGAATCCTTGGAAAACTTGCACAATTTGGCCAGCGGAATGACGCCGGGTTCCGGTTTTCCAAGCCAAATTCAGTAATATCTGATGTAATCTAACGCTTTGGTAACCCGCGAAAAATGTAGGTTTTGGCATCGCCATCAAGGTGTAAACTATCTCTGACAGTTGATTTTGTCAGTATTTGGTGACACATTCGGCCTGTGTCTGCGTCAAATTGACGCGATACTCAGAGGCTCAAGTTGACCGCGAAAGATCTCGGTCATCCCCGCTTCTTAATGAATAAATGAAGGAGGATTTCGGAGATGTCCGATGATGAAGACAAGGTTTGGCCAACCGGCTTGAACCTCAGAGAAGCTGAAGAAGTACACAGCTATCTCATCGACGGCACGCGCGTATTTGGGGCAATCGCTTTGATTGCTCACCTGCTCGTGGCGGTTTCAACACCGTGGCTGGGATAAGGAGGTAGGTTATGAACAATGCAAAAATGTGGCTTGTTGTCCCTCCTGCTGTTGGGGTTCCCGTATTCCTAGGCGCAGTTGCCCTTGGATCTTTTGCTGTCCACGTTGCAGTGGTGAGCAATACATCCTGGGTCGCTGATTTCTTGTCTGGTCAACCACTTGGAACAGGTGACGCACAGATGTCAGCCGCAATGGTTGTGCCTGAAATGGACACGGCCAAGGCTGCTTATGTCATAGATTCAAGCGAAACAGGGCGTGTCGTGACGGTCATCTTGCAAGATGGCACGGTCACCCAGGCCATTTTGCAAACGGATGAAGTGCTCGCCTCCGCATCAGCGGGACAGGCACCACCGTTGATTGTTGACAACTAGTTGCGCGCATCCTGGGTGCCGCTAGGGCCCCAACGCTCAGCTCAGTAAAAACCGGTGGATGCCCGTGCGTGTGGGCATCCACGGGGCGCTTGACTTGGGAATACCAATGCCAAAACTTCGTGACATCGCTTTGCGCCGTCTTGCGTCGTTGACGCCAAAATATCTGCCGTTCGCAGATGTGGCGACGGATGACGTGCCTTTGTCGCGGTTGCTGCGACTGTCGCTTTTTCAAGTCACGGTCGGCATGGCTTTGGTGCTGCTGATCGGCACATTGAACCGGGTCATGATCGTCGAGCTTTCTGTCCCCGCAACCCTTGTCGCCGGGATGTTGGCGCTCCCGCTCATATTTGCGCCATTTCGCACGCTGATCGGCTTTAAGTCTGACACCCATCGCTCGGCGTTGGGCTGGCGGCGTGCGCCCTATATTTGGAAGGGCACACTTTATCAGTTTGGCGGCTTCGCGATCATGCCATTCGCGCTGCTCGTTTTGTCCGGCTATGGTGAAGCGATCGACGCCCCGCGTTGGATCGGCCTTTCCGCCGCCGCACTAGCGTTTCTGTTGGTGGGTGCTGGTGTTCATATGGTGCAGACCGTCGGTCTGGCGCTGGCGACCGATCTGGTGAAGGATGAAGACCATCCAAAGGTCGTAGGTCTTATGTATGTCATGCTATTGGTGGGCATGGTGATCAGCGCGATTGTCTATGGTGCGCTGCTGACGAACTATACGCCCGGAAGATTGATTCAGGTCATCCAAGGTTCTGCGGTCGTGACCGTCGCGCTGAACCTCACGGCTTTGTGGAAACAGGAAGCGCGCGACCGGACCCGCGCCCGCGAGATGGAAACCGCAAAACACGAGCGGTTTTCTGTTGCGTGGCGCGCACTGACAAATCGGCCCGGCGCAAAGCCTCTTTTGGTATTGATTGGTTTGGGGACCTTCGGGTTTGGCATGGCTGACGTGCTTTTGGAACCTTACGGCGGACAGACGCTTGGGTTCTCGGTGGCGCAGACCACATTGCTGACAGCGATCTTCGCCGCAGGGACGTTGATCGGTTTTGCAATCGCATCAAAGGCACTTTCAGCCGGTAGCGCGCCGCTTCAACTGGCAGCAATGGGCGCGGCGGTGGGCATTCCGGGCTTTCTGGCGATTATCCTGTCCTCTGTGGCTTTGGGGCCGGCGCTCTTTGTTGCAGGAACCTTGTTCGTTGGACTTGGGGCCGGCCTTTTCGGGCACGCAACGCTGACAGCGACCATAACAGATGCGCCGGCGGGACGGGTCGGTCTGTCAATTGGGGCATGGGGTGCTGTGCAAGCAACCTGTGCCGGTACCGGTGTCCTGCTTGCGGGCATTGTCAGAGATGTGCTTGTCGGGCTTTCGCCTGCAACGGGACTGAGTGCCCAAACGCCTTATAATATCGTATTCGGTATTGAGATTGCCTTCTTGGTCGCGACCGTTGCGGTGGCCCTGCCAATGCTGATGAAGAGCGGCAGACGTCCGAAAGCGAAACGCGAACCGGTGCCGCAAAACAACCCAGTGGAGGTTTCATGACACAAGTCATTACGCGATATTTCGACAGCGCCGATCAAGCGCGCAAAGCGAAATACGAACTGGTTCAGATCAATCGGCTCTCAACGCGCATCGTTGATGTGTACGATGACGCCAGCGGCCTTGTTGAGAACCTTGTCGCCAAGAGTGTGTCCGAAGCAACCGCGCGCGCATATCAGGACCGGATGGCCAGTGGCGGCGTCGTCATGCTTGTGCGCGCTGGCTATAAGCCGCTGCGCGTCGCGCAGATCACGCGCGACGTCACGGCCAAGCATAGTGCGGCAAATCTCGGGTCACTGACCGAGGAAGTCTATGTCAAAGACGAACCACGGCTTGGCAAAAGCATCCTGGCGGATCACCCGCATATGCTGACAGTGCACCGAGAGCCGGGAACAACCAACTTCCATATGGCTGACTGGCCGATCCCGCTGATCAGTCGGCGCAAACCCGGCGCAAATTCTCTGTCGTCGCGAAGGTTTCATCTGACAGAATTTGCCGTACCGCTGATTGATCGTCGCGAACCGTTTTCGGCGTCAATCTTTCCGCGCCATGCCCGGATGGCTGATTTCCCTATCCCATTAATCAGTCGTCGGACGCCTTTTACCGGTTCGATTTTCCCGCGCCACGCCCGTATGGCGAACTTTCCGATCCCGTTAATCAGCCGTCGCAAGCCATTCAACAGATCCTTGATACCGCGTCATGGCCGTATGGCGACCGTCCCGTTCCCTTTGCTCATCAATGGGAAGACGGGAACAAATGCCCTTATGCCGGGTGGGCCCCGCATGGCGAATTTTCCGATTTCGCTGCTCAGCAAACGCAAACCATTCACAGGTTCAATCTTCCCGCGCCACGCCCGCATGGCGAGCTTTCCCATTGGACTGACCAGTCGGCGCAAGCCATTCAATGGTTCGATCATCCCACGACACGGCCGTATGGCAAATCTGTTCCTGCCACTGGTCATTCGCCGCTCAGGTGAAGCATCCAAAAAGGGTGGCAACGGTTTTTCTTTTTCAAAGATGATAGGTCTGCCAACTCTGACGCGAAGACAAAGTGCGGGACGCAAGGACTGAAAACAGCGCTAACTGCGTTTTCTGTGTGGCTGGAATGCAAGCATCAACTGCGGCTCTTGCCACCATACTGACTCCAAAGCCTTGCCATATTACTGCTGCCTGCTACCCATGACATAAGTCAACGAAGTCAATTCCAAGATTTATCAGCCTTATATCGGACAGCGCACAGCGGTGAGTTACAAAAAAACAAGTTTCGCAGAAACGAAGCGGCCTATTTTGGCGGTCGATCTTGATGGCACTTTGATCAGAACGGACATGTTGTTCGAAAGTTTTTGGTCTGCCCTCGGGTGTGATTGGCGCACCGGTGCAGGCGCTGCCGGGGCGGCGTTAGGTGGCCGCGCGCGGCTCAAGACATATCTGTCGGCAGCGGCTGATATTGATGTGGCGACACTGCCCTATAACCCGGATGTCATGGCATATATCGCAGACTGGCGCGCGTCAGGTGGGCAAGCTGTCCTTGTCACCGCAACGACGCAAGGATTGGCCGAGCGGATCGCGGCACATCTGGGCATTTTCGATGCCGTCTATGGATCTGACGACGTGACAAACCTCAAATCTGCGCAGAAGGCGGCGCATCTGACCCGTCTTTATGGCGATGCCGGATTCTACTACATGGGGGATGCGCGCGCGGATTTGCCCGTTTGGGAGGCGGCGTCTGGCGCTCTGACTGTCGATGTGCCCGTATCTTTGCGTGCTCAGGTTGACCGGTTGCAACCTGATGCCGAACACCTGTCCACGCGACAAAGAACGCTAGTGCCATATCTGCGCGCATTGCGACCGCATCAATATGTCAAAAACCTGCTGGTTTTTCTACCAGTTCTTGCCGCACAGCAGTTCGACACCATGACGTTTTTCGCGGCACTGACCGCGTTTGTTGCATTCTGCGCTGTGTCGTCCGGCGTCTATCTTCTGAACGATCTGATTGATTTGAAGTCAGACCGTAACCACCCACGCAAACGCGATCGTCCGTTGGCGTCTGGCAGTATGTCGATTGCCCATGCCAGCGGTTTGAGCGTGGTGCTGTTGTGTTTCGGCTTGATGGTTGCTGCGCTGAACAGCCTGGGGCTGCTTACAGTGATGATCGGTTACTTTTTGATGACGACTGCTTACTCGCTCACGTTCAAGAAACGGGCGATCCTTGATATCGCTGTGCTCGCGGGTCTTTATGCCGGCCGGATCATCGCGGGTGGTGTGGCAACAGGTATCGAGCTGTCCGTTTGGCTTTTGGCTTTTGCGGTGTTTTTCTTCTTTGCCCTCGCAGCCGTCAAAAGGCAGGCCGAACTTGTTGATATGGTCAACCGCGATGGGTCAGGTGCATCGCGCGGGTACAACGTCGATGATCTACCGATCCTGTCGATGATCGCTTTAACCGCTGGCTATGTGTCGGTGCTGGTTCTGGCGCTTTATCTGACATCGCCGGTGGTTGTTGACCTTTATCCAGCGCCGGGGATGTTGTGGGGTATTTGTAGCGTATTGCTGTATTGGTTTTCGCGTCTCGTGCTGGTCACGCACCGCGGCCATATGCATGATGATCCGGTCGTCTTTGCGCTGACCGACCGGGTCAGCCGCTACTGTCTTTTGGCTTGTGTCAGCTTTGCGGTCCTTGGTGTCTTTGGATGACGGCGCAGGCTTTGATCATACGCTACGTGGCCTTCGCGATTGTTGCCACGGTTGCAAACTTGGGTGTTCAGCGCCTGACGTTGATGGCAGGCAATGATGCCAAGTGGTTTATTCTGGCGATGTGTCTGGGGACGCTGACGGGGTTAGGCGTTAAATTCATCCTCGATAAACACTGGATCTTCTTTGATAGGGCAACCGGGATCCGCGCCAATAGCCGCCAGTTTACGCTCTATGCTGCCATGGGACTGCTGACGACGGCGATTTTCTGGATCACCGAGACGCTGTTCTGGGTCATCTGGAACACGCATATGATGCGCGAACTGGGTGCTGTGATCGGTCTGATGATCGGCTACACGATCAAGTACAACCTTGATCGCCGGTTCGTCTTTGGGTCGCAAACCACGGGCAGCTTGTCATGAAGCTGTCCGGTTGGGGGAATTTTCCGGTGCATGACGTCGCAATGCAGACGCCACGGGTCGTGGATGAAGTCGTGTCATCTGTGCATGCACAGGATATGATCGCCCGTGGCAATGGCCGTGCTTACGGCGATAGCGCGCTGAACACACATGCGACAGTGAACATGTGCGGCCTGAACCGGTTCATTGCGTTTGATGCGGACACCGGAGTGCTGACGGCAGAGGCGGGCGTGATCTTGGGTGACGTCATCGCGGCAATGTTGCCGCGGGGGTGGTTTCCATGGGTCACACCGGGGACCAAGTTCGTGACGTTGGGTGGCATGGTCGCTGCGGATGTGCACGGCAAGAACCACCACGGGTTTGGCAGTTTCCGTCACTGTGTTGAATGGTTCGATCTGTGTGATGCCAAGGGTGACGTCAGGCGTTGTTCGCGCACCCAGAACGCCGACCTGTTCGACTGGACTTTTGGCGCAATGGGGCTGACGGGGGTGATCTTGCGAGTGGCTCTGCGGTTGCGCCCTGTTGAGACCGGTTGGATCAGGCAAAGAACGATTGCGGCATCTGATCTTGGGGCGGTGATGGCGCTTTTCGAGACGCATGCCGCTGCCACCTATTCAGTAGCCTGGATTGATTGTCTGGCGACCGGAAAGGATCTGGGGAGATCGCTTTTGATGCTGGGCGAACATGCGTCGGCCTATGAAACCCCCGCCCGACTGCGCGCAAAAACAGCGACGATGCGTCAAAAACGGCGTTTGCGTGTTCCTGCTTTGCTGCCCGGTGGTTTGCTGAACCGACTGACGGTCAGAGCGTTCAACGCGGCCTACTACCGGTGGGGTGCGCACAACGCAGGTAGCAGGATCGTGGATTGGGACAGCTACTTCTATCCACTGGATGCCATTCTGGGCTGGAATCGCATTTATGGGCGCAAGGGGTTCACCCAGTTTCAATGTGTTTTGCCAGAGACCAGCGCCCATGATGGGCTGGAAAAGATACTGAAGCAGACAGCGCTGGCGGGGATGGGATCATTTCTGGCCGTTTTGAAGCGGTTGGGGCCACAGGACGGACCTTTCAGTTTTCCCATGGAAGGGTTCACACTGGCCCTTGATTTTCCGGTCAGCCCGGCGACAACCCGGCTGATCAAGAAACTGGAGGCGATCACATTGGAGCATCATGGCCGGTTTTATCTGGCTAAGGACAGCCATATGTCCGCCGAGACGTTACGGGCGTCTGATGACCGGATTGCAGATTTCACCGCAATGCGGGATCAACTGGCCAGCACAGCCGTTTTCCGCTCCGAACAATCGAAAAGGCTAAAAATATGACAAAGGGCCCTGTTTTGATCCTTGGCGCACGATCTGACATCGCCCGCGCGGTGGCGCATCGATTTGCAGCCATGGGGCATCCGATCCAGTTGGCGGCGCGCAATGCTACGACGCTTGCGCAAGATAAGGTCGATATCGAACTGCGGTATGATGTGCCCGTCACCTTGCATGAGTGCGACGCCCTGGACCCCGCCAGCTACAGCGCATGCGTCGATGGCTTGCCGGATTTGCCAGAGATCGTGTGCTGCGCCATCGGTTATATGGGTACACAGGCCGAGAATGAGCGCGATGTGCCGATGGCCCAGACTGTTTTGCGCAGTAACTTTGAAGGGCCCGCCAGCATCTTGTCGATCTTTGCCAACCTGTTTGAAGAGCGCGGGTTTGGCACCATCATCGGCATCAGTTCGGTCGCAGGTGAACGCGGGCGCGCGACCAACTATGTCTATGGGTCTGCCAAGGCGGGCTTTACCGCGTTCCTGTCGGGATTACGCAATCGGCTGGCTGGCAAAGGGGTACATGTGATCACTGTTCTGCCGGGGTTTGTTGCAACGCAAATGACCCAAGGCATGGATCTGCCCGCACGCCTGACCGCCCAACCCGAAGAGGTGGCAACAGCGATTGCAAATGCGGTCCGCCGCAAGCGCAACGTCGTTTATGTGCGCCCGATCTGGCAGCTGATTATGTTGATCATCCGGTCAATCCCGGAAGCCATCTTTAAGAAGCTAAAGATCTGATCCGCTTTGACTGTAGCAACCGAAACCAACCCAAGAACCAACGACGCAGCTGGGGCGACGCTGCGTTTTCTTTGGTTGCCACTGGTTCTGACACTGCTGTTTCAGACAGTATTGACGGCCTGGGTGCTGGAACCAAAGGTGGGCATTGATGACGCCAGCATAACCCAAGTCTATGCCCGGCACCTGACCGAGGGACATGGGTTTGTCTACAACATCGGGGGTGAACGGGTCGAAGGGTCGACGTCTCTTTTGTGGACGCTGCTGAACGCGGGGGCCTTTGCAACACCCCACCCAATTGCCGCAATCACTTTGGCCTGCTTTTTCCTCATGGCCTTAACAATGGTCTTGTCGGCAAAGATCGCAGTAGCGATGTCGGGGCGCTTATTGGCGGGGACCGTCACGATCGGTTTGTTCAACGTCTATCCGTATTTCTTTGGCTGGAACCTGTGGTCATTGATGGACACCGGGCTGTTCATTGCGATGATCATGGGCCTGTCTTACATCGTGGCCGTGCCGTCAGGGCGCGGGCGGTTGACGGCGATCATCGCCCTTGGTTTGCTCTTGCCGGTCACGCGACCAGAAGGGATTGTCGTCGCGCTGGCCGCAGCGCTGTTTATCCGTGTGGCCCGCAACCAAGATGGGGCGTTTGCCCGCTTAGCCGCACCGCTGGCCATGTCAGCACTGTTGTCCTTTGGTCTTGCCACGTTGTGGCGGCTTGCCTATTTCGGATATCCGTTTCCAAACACTTTCTATGCCAAGGTCTCGGTGAGTACCGCAGGGCAGATTACACAAGGGTTGGCGTATCTGCGCGGGTCTCTCTCGGACCCATTCAACGTGGCGCTGGTGGTCATGTTTGTGATGCTGGGCGCATACTTGGTCCGCCGTAACGTGATCGAGCGGGCGCTCTATGTTGTCTTCGTTGCCTACCTTTGGATCGGGGCTGTGGGTGTTTACACTGTGCTTGGCGGTGATCACTTTGCGGGTAATCGGTTTTATCAGTTTCTGATCCCTTTGATGCTGCCGGTTCTGGCCGTGGGTGTGCTGCATCTGTTTCATTCAAGCTCTGCTATCAGGGCGGTTGGCCTGATTGGCTTTTGCGCCTTGGTGTTGGGCAGTACCGTTCCCTTTGTTCGCTACGCCGGTGGGCTTCAGGATGAATTCCGGATTGCCGAGAGGAATATCAGGATAGGGCACCTGTTGAATGATGTTGGCAGCCAATACACAGTGGCGACGATCCCGGCGGGGGGCATCCGCCTGTCGTATGATGGCAAGATTTATGATGTGCTGGGGCTGAATTGGATCGAGATGGCGCATGCAGAGGCAGAGTTGCGCACAGATGTTCCCAAGAACCACGGCAGCTTTGTCCGCGCGGTCTTCTATCAAGCGATGCCCGACATCGCCTTCGCACGCGGTGGAAGCTGCAGCGATGACAGAGGGTCCGTCCTGAACGGGTTTCGCATGGCGATCCTTGATCGGCTGGAGGCCGATGCGCGCTTTCGCGAAAGCTATGCAAGCATGTGTTCACCTGCGCTGGTGTTCTTTGCCAGACACGAGATCGTGCCGGATTTGCTTGCCGATGGCTATCATGTCTACCCAACGGTGTTTGGGACACAAGAGGCAGGTGAAAACTGACCTCGGTGATCGTTCAGTCAGGCTTAATGAGGTGCTTCTTTCGCCCCGGTCATGAACGCTACGGCATCTGACATCGTGTAGTCCTTTGGGTCAATCACACACAGGCGTTTGCCAAGACGATGCACATGAATACGGTCTGCGACCTCGAACACATGCGGCATGTTGTGGCTGATCAGGATGATCGGGATACCACGTGAGCGCACATCAATGATCAATTCCAGCACACGGCGGGACTCCTTGACACCCAAAGCCGCCGTCGGTTCGTCCAGAATGATCACTTTTGACCCGAATGCCGCCGCACGGGCAACCGCCACACCCTGCCGCTGACCACCTGACAATGTTTCAACGGCTTGGTTGATGTTCTGGATCGTCATAAGGCCAAGCTCTGACAGCTTGTCACGGGCGATCTGTTCCATCTTGGAGCGGTCCAGCTGACGCAAGTATTTACCGCGAAAGCCAGGTTTGCGGATTTCACGGCCCATGAACATGTTGTCCGCAATGGACAGTGCAGGCGACATTGCAAGGGTCTGATAGACTGTCTCGATCCCTTCTTTGCGGGCATCAGTTGGCGAGGTGAAATTGACCTTTTGGCCTTCAAGAAACACCTCTCCTTCATCTGGTATGATTGCCCCTGACACGGCTTTGATCAAAGAGGATTTGCCCGCCCCATTGTCGCCAATGACAGCCAGAATTTCACCAGGGTAGAGGTCGAAGTCACAGTGATCGAGAGCCGTGACGCGACCGTAGCGTTTGACCAAGCCACGGCCCATGAGGATGGGTTCAATCGACCCATTCGCGATGTTCTCCACGACAGTCATGCTGAAACCTTTCTGATCCATTGGTCAACGGCGACAGCGCCGATAATCAGCGCCCCGATGAGAAGGAACGTCCATTGCGCATCCGCCCCGGCAAGGCGAAGTCCGAGGGTGAACACACCGACGATGAGGGCGCCAAAGAGCGGCCCCATGATTGACCCGCGCCCACCAAACAATGAGATGCCGCCGATCACCACCGCCGTGATGCTTTCAATGTTCAACAGTTGGCCAGAGGTCGGGCTTACGGACCCGATACGACCGATAAGCGCCCAACCCGCGATGGCACAGATAAACCCGGTCACTGCGTAAACGGAAATCAATGTGCGCTTCACGTTGACACCTGAAAGCTGTGCGGCTTCCGGGTCATCGCCCACTGCGTGAATGTGACGACCCCATGCGGTGTGTTTGAGCACATAGGCGAGGAATGCAAAGATCGCGACCATTGCGATGACGCCAAAGGTGAACGTCGCTCCTCCTCGTCCGTCTGCATCTGCGCCAATCTTGAAGGTGGAACCAAGGAACTGCAAAAGGGGGGCGTTTTGCTCAATGTCTTGGCTGCGGATTGTTTCGTTGGCGGAATAAAGGAAGTTTGCCGCCAATACGATTTGCCACATGCCAAGTGTGACAATGAACGGCGGAAGCTTCATCACGGCAACCAGCCAACCATTGATCGAACCGATCAATGTGCCAAAGGCAAGACCAGCGGCCACCGCAATTTCAACGGGAACACCATAGCGAAAGGTGAATTGCCCCATGATGACGCTGGACAGAACGGCGATGGCTCCGACGCTTAGGTCGATGCCAGCGGTCAGAATGACAAGGCTTTGGGCTGCCGCAACGATACCCACGATCTGCACCTGCTGGAGGATCAGCGTCAGAGCAAACGGAGAGAAGAACTTGGACCCCAAAAGGGCACCGAACAGCAGGATAGAAACCAGCAGAACAAACAGAGGCACAAGCGCCGGGTTCACGTGTAGCGCATGCTGCAATCTGGCAAGAAACCCTTTGCGCTCGGTAAATGTGGCGACCTGATCTGCGGCGGGTGGCTTTATGGCGGCTTCAAAATCATCGGCGTTGCCAGACATTGTCCGATCCCCTCAATGTGAATTGTGCTACTTGTGGAACTATATCCCACTTTGGAAAAAGGGGCGGGGAAAAACCCGCCCCTTAGGGTTTTGGCCCTAAGTTGCATCCTAGATGAGATGCAGGAGGTTTTGGGTTAGCCCCAGCAAAGCTCCATGCCTTCGGCGACCGAGATGCTTTCGACACCGTCTGCTGGCTGGTCGGTGACCAAGGCGACGCCTGTGTCAAAGAAGTCTTTGCCGGGTGTATTTTCGGGCAACGTGCCGTCAGCTGCATAAGCCGCAATCGCTCCGATCCCCAAAGCCGCCATTTGCAACGGATACTGTTGGGCTGTCGCACCGATCACGCCGTCCGCGATGTTCTGAACACCGGGGCACCCACCATCAACGGATACGATGAGAACATCGTTTTCACGGCCAATGGATTTCAGCGCCTCATAGGCACCGGCCGCTGCTGGTTCGTTAATCGTGTAGACAACGTTGATCTCTGGATCGACCGCAAGCAGGTTTTCCATCGCGCGACGACCGCCTTCTTCGTTACCGGCGGTCACGTCGTTGCCAACGATGCGCGGATCATCTTCGTCGCCATTGACGTTGGGATCGGCAAGATCAATGCCAAAGCCTTGCAAAAAGCCTTGATCGCGCAACACGCCAACACTGGGCTGGCTGACGGCGAGGTCCAGCAAAGCAATCTTGGCATTTGCGGCGTCATCGCCCAGTGTTGCAGCGGCCCACTGGCCGATCAGCTCGCCTGCAAGAAAGTTGTCTGTCGCAAATGTCGCGTCAGCCGCATCAATTGGTTCAAGTGGGGTATCCAACGCGATAACCAACAACCCAGCATCACGCGCTTGGGTTACCGCACCAACGATGGATGATGTGTCAGAAGCGGTCAGCAAGATCCCGGACGCGCCGTCCAGAATGCAGGTCTCGATTGCGGCTACTTGAGTTTCGTGGTCCCCGTCAACCTGACCCGCATAGGAACGAAGCGTGATGCCAGCTTCGGCAGCGGCGGCTTCAGCGCCTTCGCGCATCTTTACGAAGAACGGGTTGGTATCGGTTTTCGTGATCAGGCAAGCGGAAACAGCGTGGCCGTCCGCCATAGCAGAACCAGCAGATGTAATGGCGGCAAGAGCTGTGCCGATGAGCAACTTTTTCATGATGTCCTCCCAGACAATTAACGCGTCAAAGCCTCTACTCTGACACCAGTACGGCTAGCGAATGCTTGCCGCTTGACGTTAAGTGACCCGATTCCCGGACAGCTGTCAATTAATTAGTTAAGTTTTCTTATTAATCCATTTACCCACATTACTTGGATGGATAAGGTAAGATTTATGGAAGATGGATTGATCAGATCAATCAGCACTGGGCTCAGCCAAAAAGGCGTTCGTGATCATAACGAACGGCTCTTGCTGTCGTTACTCCAACGCAACGGCCCGATGCCGGGAAGCGATTTGTCACGGCTCGCAGAACTATCCCCCCCTACCGTTTCGAGCATTCTTCGACGTCTTGAGGGTGAGGGCATAATTGAGCGCGGAGAGCCCGTTCGCGGCAAAGTGGGTAAGCCGTCAATCCCAATGAGGTTGGCTTCTGACGGCGTATTTTCGTTCGGACTCAAGATAGGCCGCAGGTCTACCGATTTGGTGCTGATCGACCTGAACGGTGAATTACGTGAAGAACGGCAACTGACTTATCCAGTTCCAATTCCCAGTGACATCTTTGATTTTCTCGAAAACGGTGTGCGCAGCATTACCGATGCGATGGACCCGGTACTTGCAAAGCGCATATGCGGCATCGGCATAGCTGCCCCCTTTGAGGTGTGGAACTGGCCAGACCAGACCACAGACCTCTCAGCGGCTCTCGCACCGTGGGAAGGCGTTGACTTGAGAGCGGAGGTGCAGCTGAGAACAGGGTTGGTCGTGTCACTCTTGAACGATGCGACAGCCGCGTGTCAGGCCGAACAGACCTATGGTCGCGGCAAGGAATTTCGAGACTACGCATACTTCTTTATTGGGGCATTCATAGGCGGTGGAATTGTCCTGAACAATTCGGTCTTTGAAGGTCGCCAAGGAAATGCAGGCGCATTGGGATCCTTGCGTAGTATTGGCCCCAATGGCGAAAGCATGCAGTTGGTCGACATGGCGTCGATCCACCAATTGGAAGAGCGCCTTCGCGAGGTCGATCTGGATCCGCAACAGCTTTGGTCAGACCCCGAAAGCTGGCATTCCTTGTCGCGATACGTGGACCCTTGGCTGGGCCAGACAGCGCAGGAACTCGCGAAGGCGGCTCTCTCCACCTGCTCGGTGGTGGATTTTGAAGCGATCTTGATTGATGGTGCTTTTCCGGCCAGCGTCCGGGACGATCTTGTCAGCCGCGTGCGGCGCTATGTGGTCACGCAGGATACACGTGGACTGATCCAACCGCGTATCGAAAGTGGCAGCATCGGTGGCAAAGCCCGCGCAATCGGCGCAGCCACGCGACCCATCGGCGCACAATTCATGATGCAGGCCAGTCTTGGTGTCACAGTCTGATCGCTTGGCAGTGTGGCACGGTTCACCCGAGCGGTCGTTCAAGTCGATCCATCCTTCCAGCCTGCATCATAATGCGTGCCATCGCAGAACGGTTTCTTTGCGGATAGCCCGCAACAGCCTCAATCGTTTCACCCGCGCTATCACGCAAATTGGGAACGTCAGTCACCATCAACGGGCCGTCTTCGATAGGAGCGATTTTAGGTTGGGATGTAATGGTGATGCTCCTAAAGGCGGTTAATGCGCCGTTGGGGTAAACGAAAGGGTGCGACCGGAAACGCCAGAAGGCGCGCATTAGAATTCTTGTTGGATTGTTGGGCGTTTTGATCAGTAGCGCGTTAAAATATTTTGAGTTACGCTTGCCGCATATAGAGGAACGGCAATTTGTTTTTATGTCACTTCATTCAGCAGCTTTAAGGCGATGCTAAATCTTAATCGCCGCGAAACTCGATTGGACCTGCTACGTACGCACTGCGAGGATGCGTCATTTTTGTTCACGCTTCGCGAAAAGGCGATTGAGGCCCCAAATTATAGACTGATTGATGTTTATGATCTTGAAGAGCGGATGCGCGGACATTTGTTGGCGATCCTTTTGGCGAATGAGGCGGGTGCCAGAATGGCGGCGGACGTCCTTGCAGAAAATCCCAAAGCCGGTGAGATGTTCGTCGCGGCCTACGTTGTTGCGCATCGAACCGGACCGGCAGGGCTTGTCAGGCTGATTGATGACTGGGATGAGGGTTTGACGTATGTCCGTTCGCTCACGATGGCGCTTGCTTGGTGCCAACCCGATCTGCTGTCGTCTTTTATGTCTACCTGGATTGCCAGTACCGATCTGCGACTGACGACATTGGCCCTATCTGTTTGTGCAGAGCACCGCGTTGATCCCCAGCATCATTTGGATCTGGCGCTTAAGATCGACGATGCGCGGGTCCGATCGGCGGCGTTTCGATGCGCCGGGTTTTGTGGTCGTGCGGGTCTGCGTGACGACGCAACTGCATTCGCAGGCGAGAATTTTGAGGCGGCGGTGGCCGCGACCCTGTTAGGCGACAGCTCAGCCGGGCCGCAGGCCCTGTTTGCCGCCATTGTGAAAGAACCAGCAGGCCCCAATGCGCGCCGCGCTGCCGAGCTTGCTCCGCTTGGCATGGATCAGGAGGCCGCCCAAAGCCATATCCAAAGCCTTCTGAGCAGTGCTGAAGCGGCCCGTTGGGGCATCGTTGCGATCGGTGCCCTTGGCTTGCCAGAAACATTGGATTGGTTGGTGCGACAGATGGAGGTCGATGTTCTTGCTCGGGTGGCTGCGGCGGCGTTTGGCGCGATTAGCGGTGCAGATATCAAGGACCCGGAATTGGAGCAGGACCAGTTTCCAGAAGATCCAGAGAACCCCATCACTGAGGCAAACGTGGTCGAGGATTTCTACGAATCCAACTTACCTTGGCCGGACCTTGACGGCGTCAAAGCTTGGTTGGACGAAAACAGAAACCGGTTTTCTTTGGGCCAGCGGCATATAATGGGGTCGGCCGCCTGGTCCTATAGCTACCCTGACATGGCCGGTCTTAAGTATCAGTCGGCGTTTCGTGCGCTTTCCTACGAATATGCGATGCGCGATCCTGGTGTGGCCTTGCCGAATTGGCACGCTCAGGTTCGACTTGAAAACGGTCAGTTCGTTCGGACTTGGTAGAGATCAAATGCAGCTGGAGAATAAGACCCCTTTTGAAGCAGAGCTGACCGGCGGGTTTGAACCCTCGGGCCACGAATGTGTCGTAGTGGCTGTGAAAGGCACGTTTGTCTTGCCGGTCGAACAAGGTCAGCCTTGCCTAATGGCGTCTGAACAACGTCCCCTAGTTTACGCCGATGAATTTGGCGAAGACCCCGCGTTTGACTGTGTCCGTTTCGAGAACGACTTTGCACCGTTTAAACCCAAGTGCGACGTTATCGTTGATGGCCCTGCGATTGCACCGGGTGCGTCGCCTGTGACGCGGCTTCCAGTCGGGGTTCGCATTGGGAATTGGTCGAAGCATTTTGTCGCCCTTGGGTCACGTATCTGGTTGAGCGGGGCTGTCGGATTCTCCGTTTCCGAGATGCGGCCATTTCTGAAGCAACCTATCGACTACGATCATGCTTATGGGGGAGCGGACCCTGAGCCGAACCGGCCAGACCATGCGCGCACCTTTGAAACCAATCCAGCTGGTGTAGGCTACTATCCACTGCGCGAGGATCTAGAGGGCCTTCCAGTCGCCCAGACGATGGCAGCCGGCGGGGCTGATCCTGTGTCCCGAGATGGTAGCTATCCGCCCATGGCGTTCGGACCGATGGGCAGGGCTTGGTTGCCTCGTCGCAGTTGGGTCGGGACCTATGATAAGGTCTGGATGAAAGACCACATGCCATTTCCGCCGGATGATCTTGATTACCGCTACTTTCAGGCGACGGCACCTGACCAGTGGATAGGATATCCCCAAGGTGGCGAGCCGATCGAAATTGTCCACCTGACGCCTGCGCCACGGGTCGTTACCTATCTGCCGCAGGTTTCGGTTGTGATGACTTTCAATCGTCGATCAGGTCGTGTCACCCAGAAGATCGCCAATCTGGACACGGTTCTGGTCTTGGGCGAGGCATTGCAATTATGTCTGACGTGGCGTGCTCGGTTGGTGACAGATCGCGACCTGTTTGAGGTGGAAAGCATCACCATCACGTCGCGCGGCGACTTGCCAGCCGTGGCAGTGGCGGCATGAGCGGGGCCCCCAATCTTTCCGTCATTGGCTATGGCATGTGGACCGCGGCTGGTCACGATGGTCCCAGCTCAGTTGCGGCCATGCGGGCTGGCGTTTCAGGAGCGTCCCGCGCGAACCTTTGGGACTACACTTCGGGCGAGAACCTGATGGCGTTTCGTGTGAATGCGCATCAATGGTGGGAGGGACCAACGTTTTTGCCCGAGCTGATCCTGCCGGTCGTGCAAGAATGTCGCGACCAAGTGCCCGAAATACTGGGTGTGGCGCCCGAAGACATCCCGATCCTTTTGGGCGTGGCACCTGATGGTCGTCCCGGCAGGGACGCCAACTTGGAACACAGCCTTCGCGAGGGGCTTGCAGAAAAAATGGGTGGCGCTCTGCCGGCGCGCAGCGAGTTGATTGCGCAAGGACGTGTCTCGCTGCCGTATTTGCTGCAGCGCGCAGCCAGCTTGGGTGGCCCGGCGATTATCGTGGGCGTCGAAAGCTTCCTCAGACAGTCCATCGTCGAACACTATATCAAAAAATCGCGTCTTCTCTGCGGCGCGAACTCAAGCGGGTTCATCGCGGGGGAAGCCGCCGCCGGACTTCTTGTTGCGCCAAGCGGTCAAAGCGGTGGTCCGGAGCTGCGCATAACCGGGATGGGCAAGGGCCTTGAGCCAAGTGGGGACGGGGGATCAAAGGACCAACCGGTATCGGCCAAGGGGCTGACCGAAGCGCTGCGCGCTGCCGAGCAGATGTCAGGCCGACAATTCTATGATATACCATTGGTTATGGCTGATTTGAACGGTGAGCATTTCAAATTTAAAGAACTGGCCCTGGCCAGCATTCGTGTTGACAGACTGCCACCGGAAGGTGGGTCACGTCGTCCGCGTGACCACGTGGAGCATTGGAATGTGGTCGAGACAATCGGCGAGGTCGGCGCAGCACTTTTGCCCGCAGCCATGGGCTGGGCGTTCGAGGCGGGACGATCGGGCTTTCTTCCAGGTGCTGTTATGTTCGCCGCAGGAGAAGACGACGGCACCCGCGTCGCTTTGGTAGGAGAAATGGCATGAGCGTTTTTGCCAATGGTCGAGAGGTTTCTGGAAAGGCGACACCGAACAAAGTGATTGCGGCTTTTCCCAGCGTCTGCTTGTCCCCGCCATCCCCGCCGGCAGGGCCGATCCCAATCCCTTATCCGTTGTTTACGGATGCGGGCAAAACAGGCGATGGCACCGGATCGGTCAAGATTAAGAAAAAGGAAGTCGGCAAGAAGAACGGATCAACCTACACGAAAAGTCAGGGGAATGAACCTGCGACACGGTCTTTCGGAATGGACGTGGTGTCGCACACGATCAGCGGTAAGAACAAGCACCAAGCTTATTCGTTTGATGTGTTATTCGAGAAAGCAGGTGCAGAAAGATTTCTGGATTTAACCACGACAAACCACGGGAGTGATCCGGCGACGGCGGCAGGTCCGAATGCTTCCAAGCCAAACGTTGCACCTTCACATCCGGACCCAGAATGTGTGACACTTGATGGTATCAACATGGCGTCCAGAGGTCGGAAGCAACCAAAGCGACGCCAATCCGGGACCGTAGCATCGGCGCGATATAAACCGCCGGGTGGAGGCACTCACTACTTTCGTGGACAAGCGGTAAAGTCCCATACGCGACCATGGCTCTATCGTGCTAGCTTTAGCAAAGGACTTTGGCCAGATCGTAAAAAGAGAACCACACCTAAGGGAATCTCATCGCGTATGAACGACAACGCCGATTGTGGGCAGCACAGTTACTCGACGAATCCTCAGGGCGGAGTTAATCACGCCGAAGCAAAAATATTGGAGGATGTTCTTGGTAAGCATGCGCCGGGAGGAAACCTTCTTTTCAAGATTGATTGGGCCGGGAATCCACCAGTGCCATGTTGTAAATACTGCCAGGCGATGCTTGCAGCGGCCTGCGCCTGTTTCGAAATTGAACTTTGCGATGAGAACGATCAATCTTATGATTGGTGTGCCGATCAGAAATGTGGTTAGATGAATAGTTATTGCGAGGCATTTGTCCATTACGTCGGAAGCTTAGGAGAACAAGAAACCCCTCCGGACTTTGTCTGGGATGAGTGGGATGTCGAGAACTATGCAGAGCCGATTGACGATGAGGAAATCAATTCGCTTTTTGGTATATCGGTGAATGCGCTTTTGGCATTGGGGGTGGCGATCACCTTTTGGCCGTTTACGCGACTCCGCGCATCACAGCTCAATCCGGACGCCGAGCATATTTTGGAATGCATTGCATGTAGTTCAAGCCAGCAACCAGTATTCGAATACCTGATGCTTGATCCCGATGAGTGGCGCGGCCCAAGCAACGGCCCAGTCGCTGTTTGCATTGATGCATTGAACTTGTCTGTTCATGAAGCGGAAGAGGTCTTTGTTCTTGCGGAAAATACATTCATGATTCTACAAATTGCGCGGCGCGCTACATCGGCAAGCGAAGCATTCGAAGAATGGTATGTGCAAGCCAAGAAATACCTCATCGAGCACCATCCCTCTGGGGCATTCGACACCTTGAAGGATATACCCAGAATTGGAACTCCAGTCGCCCTGTCCGAGTTGATGTTTGACAAAAGTGAAGATTTCTCTTTCGAAGATCAACAGAATGCGCTGTCTCCAAATAACCCCTTCCGAGAAATCTAATTCAACTCAACACTCGCACCCTGAACCCTATTCGCCCCATCCGACCGTGACAAAACCCGCGTACCGCGTATCGTTACGCGGCCGTCGGGGGTCAGGCGGATGGATGCCGGGCCGCAGCGTAGCACCACTTCGGTTTCGCCGATCAATTCGATCTTGTCATCGACCTTGGCCACGCGTGGATTGACGAGGGCTCCGAGGATCAAAAGCTGTGAGGTCTCGCCCGCAAGGTCAGTTACGGCGAGTTCCGTTCCGACTGTGAGGTTGGCGACGTCCACCAGGCTCCGTGCCGCAAAGCGTTCATTATCAATACGAACCATGGGTTGGTTGTCGAAATTAAGACCGTCAAAAAACGCTACCCGGGCCAGACCGGACAACTGAGGAAAGACTAGGTCGTCACGCAAGGCGGCCTCCAAAGCTTTAACGAGTTATAGAAACTTCATCAAATCCATATGATTAACAATAGAGATTGCTGGTCAAATGTAAACGTTCACGCTTTATAGCGCGGCGTGTGAGGTGTGACCTGCTGCCGGTTTGCCCCGTTAGCCGGATGTGTGACGCGCTTGGTGCGTTACGGAGCGGGTTCTACGTCTGGCTGACGCGGCCACATGCGCGAGCATGTTTGAAGCCGTTTTTTCTTCACCGTTGTAATTCCGGCGCCAAGCGGCTACGTAAAAGAGACAAGGGTTGCAACTCTCGTCGGCTTAGGCAGACCGCCTGCTGCAGCGAATTGCAATCTTCCACCATCAAAATTCAGCCGTTGTGACCCTGTTGGGATCTGATGTTAGAGAAAGTGCCGATGGTATCGCGCGCCACAACATCATTTATGGCTTTTGTTCATCATTTGGTGGTGATCCGGTAAATCGGTAAGTCGCTGCCGGGCGGCTATATGAATTTTGCGGAAGTTGAGGTTCTGCAAAGTCAAAGTTTTGAGCCTTCTTTATGCACAGCGACATACCTGTTGATCAGGTTGCCCACTGACGGGTCCAACTACGGCCCGTCGATAGCCGCGCCGTATAAGCAGCCCAAAGCAAGACCAGACCAAAAAAATCGTCAAAACAGTGAGGCGGCGCTTTCTCCGCCAAAGGATCAAAAAATGACTTTTCCAGAATGGACGAAACCCGGTGCCTACGGTGCCGTGGGTGGTGCGATTGTTGCTAGTGTATTGGGGTTTACCTGGGGCGGCTGGACAACCGCGGGTAGTGCGCAGGATATGGCACAAACCTTTGCCACGCAGGAAGTGACATCGGCCATGGTTCCTGTCTGTTTGAATGCCTCTGCGGCAGATCCTGAGCGTGTTGCGAAGCTGGCGACAATTCAGGATGGGTCTTCTTTCGGGCGCAGTCGCGCAATGATGGCGACAGGCTGGGCGACATTTCCCGGTACTGAGACACCCAACCGCGATCTTGCTGTCGCCTGCCTAGAAGGGCTTGCACCAGATGGATCATAGGTCAGGGCTGCAAATAGCGCTGCCACAATCGTCTTGCGGGACGCGTGTGCGGTCAGACGCCCAAATGATGATCCGGCTGCTCGCTGGCGCCATGCTTATATTACTAGCAACAGCGCTACCCGTACATGCCCAGACTTCAGTGCAAGCCATCCCAGAAAACGCCAGCCCGCAAAGTTATGGTGATGGTTGGAAGTGCGATATCGGATACCGGCTGAACGCAGGAAGTTGCGTCGCAGTTATCGTACCGATGAATGCCTATGAAACCAACAGGGCCTACGGGCTTGGATGGGAATGCTTTCATGGCTTTCGCGCTGATGGTGAAGCCGATTGTGTCGCCGTTGCTGTCCCCAAAGGTGGATACCTGGCTCCGTCAGGTGCACGGTGGCATTGCCTGCGGGGATTTACCAAGCTCGATGATACATGTCAGAAGGTCAACCTGCCCGCAAACGCCTATCTGGCAGACACATCATATGGATCGCCGTGGGTTTGCGACCGCGGCTTTGAGGCGGTGGATGACGCGTGCTCTGCCATTGTGGTTCCCGCAAACGCATATCTGAACACGTCAGCCTATGGTCAGTCTTGGACATGCGAGCGCGGTTTCTTTCAACAAGCTAGTTCTTGCGTCGCAGTGATGGTCCCCGAGAACGCCTACTTCGATGACGCAACCTACGGGAATGGATGGAGGTGTGAGCGTGGATACGCCACCTCTGGACAAGCATGTGCAGCGATAGACGTGCCCGAAAACGCCCATCTGGACAGGTCGGGAAACCGCTGGGAGTGCAATAGAAACTTCCGAAAATCCAAGGGCTTGTGCCTTCTCATCAACTAAAGCGACAGCACGGCCAAATCGGCTTCAACATACGGGGGTGACGACATTTTCGCCATCCGTGCCGACCAAACAAAGGAATGATCATGGAAACCGAACTCAAAGCAGAAAGTACTATCCGACGTCCCGTCAGGGGTGCGCAGGCACCACCGTCGATCATCAGCGAACCCATAAGTGCGACAGCAAAAGCTCGTTTGTCCTCACCGCCATCGGCAATTGTCTATTGCGAAGACAACTTTGCCAAAGTTGATGGTAAGACCGCAAATGGCCTCGTGCGTCATTCAGAGGCGTATCGTATCCTGTCCATCATCGACAGCACCCGCAGCGGACAGGACAGTGGCCTTGTCCTCGATGGTGTGGCGAACGACATACCGATCTTCGAAAACCTTGATGCCGCGATTGCCCATACGGCAACGGTACCCGACACGCTCATCTATGGCATGGCTCCGTCAACAGGGCGGCTGTCGCTGACGGATCGCGGCGTTGTCCTGCATGCGATCTCGCAGGGTATGAATGTCGTCAGCGGTCTGCACGAGTATCTGAGCGACGACGCGGAAATTGCCAATGCAGCGTCTGAGTACAAGGTCACTATCCGCGATATTCGCAGACCCAAACCCAGCAAAGACATGAAGCTGTTCGACGGTAGTGTTGCCGGTGTGAACGCGCTACGCATCGCAGTTCTTGGCACTGACTGCGCGATCGGAAAGCGGACAACAGCAACCGTTCTGGCCGGTGCCCTGAACGCGAAGGGCATCAAGACGGTGCTGGTTGGCACGGGTCAGACGGGTCTGATGCAGGGCGCAAAGTATGGCGTTGCGATGGACGCCGTGCCGCCCCAGTTTTGTTGTGGCGAACTTGAGGGCGCGATTGTTGCAGCATCTGAGGCCGAACAGCCCGATGTGATCCTGATCGAGGGGCAAGGCGCGCTGAGCCACCCTGCCTTTTGCACATCCGCCTTCATTCTGCGCGGCAGCCAACCGGATGCCGTTATCCTTCAGCACGCGCCCAAACGCGCCCATCGCTGCGATTTTCCCGATATGCCGATGCCCACACCGGAGAGCGAGATTGCTCTCATCGAGGCATTCGCTGATACGAAGGTCATTGGTGTCACGCTAAACCACGAAGGGATGTCAGAGGCTGAGATAACGCAAACCATTGCGTCACAATCGCAAAAGCTGGGATTACCAGTGACTGATGCGCTCAGCCGACCAACCGCCCATTTGCTTGCCATGATCGTTGCGGCCTATCCCGGATTGCGACAAAGCGCACCTGCAGCCACGATATGACATCGCCGCGCATCGAAGTTGACCTTGGAAAGATACGCCACAACGCAGAAACGGTTGTCGGGCGGCTACGAAAGCGCGGAATTCGTGTGACCGGCGTAACCAAAGCTGTCTGCGGGCATCCAGCCGTCGCGCAGGCTATGCTGGATGGTGGATGTACAGGTCTGGCCGAGGCCCGTCTGAGCAATGTGCGACGACTGCGAGATGCGAACAAAAACTGCTCAATCACTCTGATCCGCACACCGATGCTTAGCCAGGTGGATGAAGTTGTCCAACTGTGTGACGCAAGTTACAATACTCAGATCGTCGTGATTGCGGGTTTAGCTGCGGCCGCGATACGAAAGAACATGGTTCACGATATCATCCTCGTGGTAGAGATGGGCGATTTACGCGAAGGCATATTGCCCGAGAATGTAGGTGCCATTGCGCAACACGTTGTGAATATGCCGGGCGTCGCTTTGAAAGGCATCGCTGCAAACTTTGCCTGCTTGAACGGAATAGCCCCGACTGCCGCAAAAATGGCGGCCTTCTCCAGCCTTTCAACCGAAATAGAGGGGCTGTGTGGCCCCTACATTGAAGCTGTGTCTGGCGGGAACTCGGCAAACTTGCCCTGGGCGTTTGGGAAACAGCCGGTGGGTCGCGTAAATGATCTCAGGCTGGGAGAGGCCATACTTCTGGGTGTCGACCCAATTACTGGCAAACAAATTGGCGGCATGCATACGGACGCCTTTACACTCATCGCCGAGGTCATTGAGACGGATGCAGAGCCTGCGCTGCCGTCTATTGCTTTGGTCAGCCCGGATTTTGCGAAGCCGCGTCTGGTGTCGAACGATGCTGGCGCCCGGCGTCTGATACTGGCCATCGGACAGCAGGACACGGATATTCAAGGGCTTACAATGCCTTTGGGAACAGCATTGATTGGTGCAACCAGCGATCATCTTGTCGTTGGCACGCACCATTCAACGTTCAGGGTGGGAGCCGAAATGAGGTTTCCGATGAATTACAAAGCGTTGATGCGTGCAATGGCTGCACCCGATATCCAAACAGAGCTACGCGATGACCGATACCCAAGGCGGTCACCATCAAGAAGCAAGGCCAAACATCTGGCTTTGATTTGACAAACTCAGTTCGGACATGTGGCCCCAAAAACGAAAGAGGAGACCGACCAATGGCAAAACTGACAAAGAAATCTGTGTTCAAGTCCTATGACACCAAACCGGAAACACCGATGGACAAAACAACACGCGTCGTCCGGAAAATGGTCGATGACGACGCAGAAGAACGCCAAGCTAAGATCACGCGATTGCGGAACGCGCGCCTAGAGAGAGAAGCGAATACGCCAAGCGAAACGACTGCGAAAGAACGGAAAGCACGCCAGTCTAGTGGAGTCACAAAACGATGAGATGTTCATCAACGAATCCATTCGACCCAAGGTCTCTTTCGTCATGAACTCGGACGAGAACACGGAAAAAACGCACTACATTTGCCAAACCTATGTAGAAACGGACGCTGCGGGCAGCGGTCAGCGCGTCTTAAAAATTGGCAAGCAATTTCAATATTCTACAGCATCGCAAGCACAAGACCGAGCGGAAAGGGAGGCACGTTCTGAAGGCTGCGTTGGTGCTGATGCCTATATGGTCAGCGAGGACGTGACATCCGGCGAAGTCGGAGCGCCCAGCTTCCTTGTAAGGCTTGGCAATGTCCCCGACTTTGAAACATCGTGAACTTGCTTTGTTCGGCCGTTTTTCCCCAAATGGTTCGACTGTCTATCGTTCCATCATCGCCGAAGCACAGTAGGTGTTCATTGACTTCGGCAACGGCGGCCCGCTGCAATCCTACCAGCTGTTATACCCCAGGTATTTGCCCGACATTTCAACCTTCACGCGGTCTCCCT
Organism: Yoonia sp. F2084L; assembly: GCF_023015625.1. GTDB lineage: Bacteria > Pseudomonadota > Alphaproteobacteria > Rhodobacterales > Rhodobacteraceae > Yoonia. The sequence goes on along the minus strand of NZ_JALKAH010000005.1, from coordinate 422,866 downwards.
TTGGGTTTTCGACCCGCGTGACAGACATTTCAAAATCAATTGCAGACATGATGCCGTCGCCGAACTTTTCTTGGATCAGCGCTTTCAGGGTCGGGCCGTATACACCAACGATTTCATAAAACCGGTAGATGCAGGGATCCGTTGGAACTGCTTGTTCCCAGATCTTGGTGGGACTTTCGGCCAACACGCTTTCGGCCTCTTGTGGCAGGCCCATGGTCTTGACCATCAACGCGGCCTTTTCTGGTGGAAAGGCGTTCATGCCCATAGCCGCCGAATGGGTCCAGACAGGTGACATGTCTATTTTTTCGGCAATGCCTTCCCATGTCAGTCCGGCGGTCTTTTTGGCCGAAAGGATCATTGCTGTGACATCTTCTTTGGTCATCATGTCGGTCATTGGTGTGGTGTCCTTCTTTTATACTGATTTTTAAAGCCCAAGCTCTGTCAGGCTGGCGTGATCATCAGGGCGGGGTCCGGGGGCATCCCAGTGAAACAGACGTTCGGCCTCTGGGATGGGTACATCGTTGATCGAGGCGTGACGCACGGCCATGTAGCCAAGCGCATCGAATTCCCAGTTTTCATTGCCATGAGCGCGAAACCACTGCCCTGCGGCATCGTGGTATTCATAACAAAAGCGGACCGCGATTTTGTCTTCACTATGGGCCCAAATCTCTTTGATCAGGCGATAGCCATGCTCGGTGGCCCATTTGCGGGTCAGAAAAGCCTCGACCTCAGTCCGCCCGTTCAAAAACTCCCACCGGTTGCGCCATTTGGTGTCAGTCGTGTACGCCAGTGCGACTTTGGCGGGATCACGCCCGTTCCAGGCGTTCTCGGCCATCCGCACTTTTTGCACAGCGTCATCATAGCTGAACGGCGGAACGGGCGCGCGCGGTTGTCGGTCTGTCATGTCTTGACCGCCTGCAACAAGGGCTGCTCGCCCACCGCGCCATCCGTTTTGTCGATGCGAACGGTTTGGGGCGAATGGGTCTCGTCCTGCGCGCTGGCTTGGCCGGCCAGTTCCGCCGAGCGTTTCCCAAGGAACTGCACCAGATGATTGCGAATGGCGTAGTAATTTGGGTGCTCCACAATGTCGGTGCGCACGCGGGGTCTTGGGATGGTGATCTCAACACTTTCTGCGACGCGGGCCAAAGGACCGTTTGTCATCAATAAGATACGATCCGCCAGTAGGATCGCCTCGTCGATGTCATGGGTGATCATGAAAACCGTTTGATCGGTGCCCATCCAGACTTTCAGCAGCTCTTCCTGGATTGTGCCACGCGTCAGCGCGTCCAGTGCGCCAAAGGGTTCATCCAGCAGCAACAGCTTGGGTTCATTGGCGAAAGCGCGGGCAATCGACACACGTTGACGCATGCCGCCAGACAATTGACTGGGCTTGCGGTGGATGGCGTCGCCCGACAATCCGACTTTGTCCAAAAATGCGATTGAGTGGTCTTCGACCTGTTGCTTCGTCCAATCCGGGAACCGCGCAGCCACCCCGAAAGTCACATTCTTCAGGGCCGTCAGCCACGGCAGCAGCGAATAGTTCTGGAACACCACGCCACGATCAAGGCTCGGGCCGGAGACTTCCAAACCGTCCATCTTCACAACCCCCTTGGTCGGCTCCGAAAGTCCCGCAAGGATGTTCATGATTGTTGACTTGCCGCAGCCCGAATGACCAAGGATGCAAACAAACTCACCCTTTTCGATGCCGAAGCTTGCGTTCTCGAAAACCGTGAATTCGCCGCCTTTGCCGTCAGGATAGCGCTGGGTCAGCTTTTCGATGCTCAGAAATGAACTTGCCATGGATCTACCTTATTCGACGTAGGCAACGCGCCGCTGAAGCAGGCCAAAGGCCGCGTCCAGCAACATGCCAACAACGCCGATCATGAGAATTGAGAAGATGACGGATGTCAGATCGAGGTTGTTCCACTCGTTCCAGACATAATACCCGATCCCGGTACCCCCCACGAGCATCTCCGCGGCGACGATGACCAACCATGCGATACCGATGGAAATCCGCATGCCTGTTACGATGGTGGGTGCAGCAGCTGGCAGTACAACCGTGAAGGCCGTTTTGAGCGGCCCAAGTTCATGGGTGCGCGCCACGTTCACCCAGTCTTCGCGCACACCGGCCACACCGAAGGCTGTGTTCAGCAACATCGGCCAGATCGAACAGATGAAGATCACGAAGATAGCGGAAGCTTCTGAGTCTTGGATGATGAACAGTGCCAATGGCATCCACGCGAGAGGGGAAATGGGCCGCAGAACCTGAATGAACGGGTTTAGCGCCTTGTACGCCACCGATGACATGCCGATCAGAAATCCAAGTGGGATCGCGATGATCGCGGCCAGAAAATAGCCTGTCAGGACCCGGTAGATCGAATAGCCGATCTGGATGCCGATGCCCTTATCGTTGGGGCCCGCGTCATAGAACGGGTTGGACAGTTCCTGCCACGCTTTGACCGCGACCTCGCTGGGCGGCGGCACGCCTGCTTTCGCCGAACCCGCCCCCGTCAGCAATTCATATTCGGTCAGCTCGCCTGTGTTGATCGTTTGTGTGGAAATCGAAATTTCCCACACAAACAGACCGACAAAGAGCAATGCTATCGACCAGATCGCCGCGCGCTTGTTTTCTGACAAAAGCTCCATCAGTCGCCCGCTTTAATCACGAAGCTGTCGACATAGGCTTCCGGCTGATCAGGGTCGAACGTCTTGCCCATGATCATGTGCGATTTGTAGTTTTCTGTCGGTGCTTCATAACCTAGATCGGTCATGACCTTGCGGGCGTCAGACGCCAGGTAGACCTGTTCTGCCACGCCTTTGTAGTCGACATCGCCCTCGATATAACCCCAACGCTTCATCTGCGTCAGGATCCAGACCCCCATTGACTGCCATGGGAAGGGATCGAAATCGATGCGATCCGGCACACGCTGCACCTCGCCCAGACCATCCGCATAGGTGCCCGTCAGAACTTGTTCGATGACTGTGACCGGTTGGTTAAGGTAGTTCGTCGGTGCGATGGCCGCCGAGATTTCCTTACGGTTTTCTGAGTTCGACGCGTATTGCGTTGCGTCAATGATCGACTTGAGTAAGGCGCCGTATGTATTTGGCAATTCGGTCGCGAAAGACAATGGCGCAGCAAATGCACAGCATGGATGACCTTCCCAGATTTCTTTGGTGAGAATGTGGATGAAGCCAATGCCTTCATAAACGGCACGTTGGTTGAACGGATCAGGTGACAGGTAGCCGTCAAGGTTACCAGCCCGCAGGTTGGCGACCATCTCTGGCGGTGGGACCACGCGGATCTGGATATCCACGTCAGGGTCCAGCCCAAATTCAGCCACGTAGTAGCGCAGCAAGAAGTTGTGCATGGAGTATTCAAACGGAACACCAAAGGTGAAGCCCTTCCACTGGCTTGGGTCGCGCTTGTCGAGGTGTTCATTAGACAGAACAATCGCCTGCCCGTTGATGTTTTCAACGGCGGGCATGATGTAGGGTTCGGCGATAGAACCTGCACCCAGCGTCATCGCCAAAGGCATTGGCGTCAGCATATGGGATGCGTCGTATTCACCAGACAGTGATTTGTCGCGGGCTACGGCCCAACCTGCGGTCTTGATGACCTGAGCATTCAAACCGTAGCGTTCATAAAAGCCCAAAGGCTGCGCCATGATAATCGGCGTGGCACAGGTGATCGGCACAAAGCCGATGTTCAGGTCAGTCTTTTCTGGCGTGCCGAGGTCATCCAGAATGTTGGCCACTGCCTGTTTTACCGGAAAGACCGAGGCCAGCGCCGCCGCAACGGACGTGCCCCCCACCATGCCCATAAAGGACCGCCGCGCGATATCGTTCTGGCCGAATACAGACCGGACCACCGCACTTTCGACCGCCCGTTCCATCATCTCTTCAGACGACATAGCTGTCGGCTCCTTATGGGTCTTGTCGTGTCCGTGTCCGGTAAGACAGCTGTCACATCCGCAATCTGCACCATGCCTAAGGTCGGTCTTTTCGGAATAAGGATTTCCAAGGCTCTTGATTGTCATGTCCGTCTCCTGTCATTGGTCAACGACATGTTTCCACGCAACGCTGCAGTGCAGAAGACCTTCCGCCAGGTGCCTTCAAAGTGGGTTGGGGTTGAATTTATTGATTAATTTCTGGGCGGACGTGACGAATTTTCGTAAGTTACGAAATTTCGTAATTTGTTAAGGCCCTTCGGCACCCCATCATCTGCCCTATGCTTGACGAAACCGATTCCGCACATCTGATTTCCCATCACCCGATGCCAACGATCATAGTCGACACCCGTGCCGACAGGGTCGTCGCGGCCAATGACCCAGGGCGTGCCTTGCTGGGGGAGGCTACGCTGTCGGCGCCCCTGTCCAGCCAGATGGAAAATGACTTCGCCGCCGCTGCGGTGTTTTTCGATGCGGTTGCACATTTCGGGACTTACGTGGATCGCAGCCTCTCGCTGACCGGCGCGAAGGGCGTTGCTTTGCGGCTTCAGACCTACGGGGCGCAACTCAAGTCGGGCTTGGTGCTGCTCAGCTTCCTCGACCTCGACGAGCACGACCGTCGCAACCAGCAGGCTGAACGGGAGGCGCACCAAAACGCGGGCCTGTCCCAATGGCAAAACATTTATGGCTTCTTTCAGGAGGTCGAAGCCCAGAACCATCTGATCCTTGAGGCAGCAGGCGAAGGCATCTACGGCATCAACGCCAAAGGACAGGCCACGTTCGTGAACCGCGCGGCGCAGGAAATGTTGGGCTGGTCCTCGGATGACCTTATCGGGCGCGAACTGCATTCGATCATCCACCACAAACATCTGAGTGGTGACCACTTCCCGGCCCATGAATGCCCGATCTACAAGTCGTTCCGCCGCGACCAGACCATGCGCGTGGACGATGACGTGTTCTGGCGCAAGGACGGCAAGCCGATCCTCGTGGAATATGTCTCAACCCCGATTTACGACCACAAAGTTCTGGCCGGAGCGGTAGTGATCTTTCGCGACGTGACCGAACGCAAGGAAAATGAACGCAAGCTGCGCGTTGCTTTGGCGCAGGTCGAAGACCTGAAGGTGAAGCTGCAACAGGAAAACGAATACCTTCTCACCGAAATTCGTTCGGCTCGGTCCCACACCGGCGTGGTCGGTGTCTCACCCGCAATCAAATCGCTAAACGCCCAGATCGATCTCGCCGCGCGAAGCGGTGCCCATGTGCTGATCTCTGGCCCGTCGGGGTCGGGTAAAAGCATGACGGCCTCTGCGATCCATGAAGCAAGCGACCGGCATCACCGTCCTCTTGTGCGCATCAACTGCGATCAGAAAAAGGCCACCGATCTGGAGGCCGAGCTGTTTGGTTATCGCCGTGGCGCCTTTGCGGGGGCAGCGCGGGATGTGACCGGCAAACTGCTGATGGCCCACAACGGCACTCTGCATCTGGACGAGGTTGCAGCCCTGCCGGCTAAAGTGCAGGCCAGCCTGCATGACGTCCTGCAAACCGGTCATTTCCGACGTCTGGGCGACAGTGTAGATATTCCAGTGGCCGCTAAGGTCATCGCTACCACAAACTTTGATCTGCTAGCCGAAGTGCGGGCGGGGCGGTTCCGACAGGACCTCTATTTTGCCTTGAACGTGCTTCCAATCATGAGCGAACCCCTCCGGAACCGTCCCCAAGACATCCCCTACCTTGCGCGGCATTTCCTTGATCGGACCACGGGGCGTCTGCGCCTGCCCAAGATGACCCTGACCAAAGCGAATATGGAAACCCTGCAATCGTATGATTGGCCCGGAAACGTGCGGGAATTGGAAAATGTGATCGAACGCACGGCGATCCTTGCGCAAGGCGGCAGGTTGCAATTCGACCTCCAAAGCGAGCAGGCCGATACGCCGACAGAAACGAACCGCGTCCTGACCCAGAAAGAACTCCGTCAACTGGAAATCAAGAACTTCGAAGCCGCCCTGCGCCGCGCGAAGGGCAAGATTTCCGGAAAATCCGGCGCGGCAGCGATCCTCGGGCTTGCCCCAACGACCGCCTATTCAAAAGCCAAGTCGCTTGGCATCCAGATGGACCAATTCTCCTAGGCCGAAATTGAAGGGCCAGCAAATGCGCCGAGGCCTACTTAGCCCAAAGTCGAATGACCACTTTACCGTATCCCGGATGATGTCCGTGAAGCCTTTGTCGAGTTCGCGCTGGACCACGAAGATCTGACGCCGCGCGAACTGGCGGTCAAATACACCGACGAGAAGCGGTATTTTATCTCGGAATCTTCAGCGTATCGCTTTCTCAAAGCCGAAGACCTGATCACGGCACCAGCCCATGTGGTGATCTGGGCGGCCGATGAGTTCCGCGACAAGACAACCAGACCGAACGAGCTGTGGCAGACCGACTTCACCTATCTCAAGGTCATCGGCTGGGGGTGGTTCTATCTGTCCACGATCCTCGACGACTACAGCCGCTACATCATCGCCTGGAAGCTCTGCACAACAATGAAGGCCGTAGATGTAACCGACACGCTGGACCTGGCGCTGGACGCGTCTGGGTGCAATCGGGCAACGGTGGTGCAAAAGCCCAAGCTTCTCAGCGACAACGGCTCGTCCTATGTGGCGGCTGATCTCGCCGACTATCTTGAGGGCAAAGGCTTGGATCACCTTCGTGGTGCGCCACATCACCCCCAAACCCAGGGCAAGATCGAAAGGCGGCATCAGACCATGAAGAACCGGGTTCTCTTGGAAAACTATTACCTACCCGGCGATCTGGAATGCCAAATCGGCGCCTTTGTCGATCACTATAACAACCGTCGTTACCACGAGAGCTTGGACAACCTGACACCCGCCGACGTCTATCAGGGCCGTGGCGCAAAGATCCTGAAAAAAGCGAGAGGAGATCAAGAAACAGACACTCAGAAAACGCCGGTTGCAGCACCAAGCCGCGGCCGCATAAACTCAAACAGAAACCGAACCAGAGCCTCCGCTACGATACAGCCTCAGATCTCCGAAAAACCCTGACGACGGACAAGTTCAAATAAACCAAGACAGCCTGAGAGACCTTTCAATCACCTCATCCAGCACTTGTGACCACACGGATAAAACCGATCAGGTCGGGTAGTTGAATTCACCTACGGTTTGCCAGATATCGTGATTTATCAGCTTCAACTCGTTGATCGCGGCTTCAACGGCCCTCGCAGCACCTGCGTCGAGGTCGTTGACTTGACCCATCAACAATTTGTCCTTTCGGTCTGCTATGCGCATCAAAATCGAGCGCGGCTTATTCCCAGCGCTATCGAAGGCGTAAATGCAGTGGTTATAGCGATTTCGCAGCGCCGATTGGCGCTGAATACGCGCCGTCAGCGCCAAGATCCGGTGACGTTCTTTGGGCTTGACGCGACTGAGTTTCGAAAGCCGTTCAACCATGTCGATACGCGCGCGCGTGGTATTAAGCGTCAGGAAAACGACTGTCGCGATTTCCTTGTCCATGCCCGACAATCCCGCGATGATGTGGATCAGCAGGCTTTCGGTATTCGTCCACGCATAATTGAGCTTACCGATCAGCAGCAAGAAGGCGTCAAAGTCGGTTGGGCTGCTCGGTTTTGTCATCTGGTCCACCCTAGAAACCAAGCTTCCTGCTATGAAACCAATTCGCAGCCTCGGTACGGTTGTTCACGCCCAGCTTGGCGATGATGCGGTGCATGTATAGTTTCACGGTGTGCTGTGACAGCTTCAGATCATCGGCTATGATTTTGTTTTGCTTGCCGGCGGCGGCCGACTCCAAAACCTGGAGTTCCCGCTCAGTCAAATGGATATGATCGGCGTCCTTGGGTGTTCCACCGCCGGATTGCGCGAAAGTGGCTGGCTGCGCATACGCAAGAAGCTCCACCGGCACATGGCACTCACCAGAGGCCAGCAAACGCACAATGGACAGCCAGCAATCAAGATTTGTATTCATTGGCAGGAAGCCGACTTTGCCCCACGATGGGTTCAATTGCAGCTCGTTCAATAGCTTGCGTGCAATTTCCGGTCGTCGATAGGCCAGTGCGATACAGGTTGTTGGAAATGCTGCGCGCAATTGCGGAAAGGCCTTTTTGAATTCCTCCAACATCAACTCGTCCACAATGATCATTCGCAGAGCATCCGAACGCCTGTGTTTTATGGAAAGCAGTTCACCTAGCGACGATATGCGGATAGACGAAATACACTGCAATTCAGCTTCAATGAGTGTCATCGCCGTATTTGAAAAGCTTAGCGCGTCACCAACAAATACGCTGTTGACAGTTCTCGCGTCCAAGATCTTGTCAGCATGTTTCAAAATAATTTACCCCACCAAAATTCCTAATCTCACACGTCGCGCAATCTGCGGCCTGAGCAAATAGAACCTGTTACCCCATTTGCACGCGTCTATCGAAAGAAGCCAAACAGCGCACAATCAAGCCCGCGTTTCCAGTCATCAATAATACTCAAGTACACCCTAAGGTGATCGTCATGTGCCTTCTTCACCGGGTCGAAATAGCCCGTCAAAAGCACGTATTGGCTGCCTGCCAAGCTGCACGCAGAGCCTTAAACATGGTTAAATCCAAATGGAAAATCGCCACCTGCACAAGTTTTAACCGTCAAACAAACTATCACTATTCTATAGTTTTGTCTGCCACTTTGCAAAGTATGGAAATCCTTAATGTCTCCGAAAGTGCATCAATCACCTATCAAAGTAACTAACTGTATCCTGAAAAGCGTATAGACCTTTTGATTATACACCGCTCTTTTTTGCGGAATTATCAACGCATTGCACCCCCGTTTCACATAGACACTTTGTCCAGCTTTCCCCAGCGCAGGTATCAGAGCACGCTTGTCGTATCACGAATTCAGCGTGATGGCCGACGTCCGATTTGGCGTCGGTCCGGCCCGCACTAACGGACATTTTCGCCCGAATCATCCCAGTGCGGTCCTGCTCTTCGGCAACGGACAAAGGGGGTACTGCGAACGGAAACACATAATCTCTAAACAGGTGAACCTTGGATCGAGATATCGTCCGGCGTTCCCAATTCCAATTCAATCGAAAACATCATCTACACGTTGGTCGTCTGAGATAGAGTGGCGATCCCGTAGATGTAATTTACGGAGTTAATCAAATGTCTAACAAGAACAATTTCATCTTCCCCTGGGGCGACCACGGCCACCAGAGCCAAGACCAGGAGCAGGACCAGGAGCAGCTACAGGCGCAGGCCGAACTTCAGGCCCAGCTACAAGCCCAAGGTCAGGGCCAGCACCAGTCTTCCGAAAGTGACAACGATAACGACAACGGAAATCACAACGGGAACGGCAATGGCAATGGCAACCTGAACGGAAACGGCAACCTCAATGGTAATGGCAACGGCAACCACAACGGAAATGCCAACGCGAATGCCAGTGCCAACTCCAACGGCAATGGGAACCTGAACGGAAACCTCAACGCCAATGCCAACCACAACTCATCCCACACGGATGTTGATGTGAATGTCGGTATCGACATGGAAGGCTGGGTGCCAACCGATGATGACTTTGCTGACATCGATCTGGATGGTTCAACGACCGGTGACATCATCATGGCCAACGGAGACCTAAGCTATGACCCCGGCAATGAGGTAAACCTTGAGGATATCCTCAATGATGCCCTCAACGGTGCGGGTAACGACTCGGCCACTGTCAATGCGCAGTCCAACAATCTGGTCGACAATGACACACTGGAAAATGTGTCCAACAGCGGATCGCTGAACCAGACCAACACCTCAACCGGTGGCCACGCAGAGGCCGATGACGGTATCTCCGCTGGGGCAGCTGGCGGTGATGGCGACGGTTCAGCATATGCTGATGGCGGCGCGGCCCTTGGTGGTCTTGGCGTCGGTGGTCATGCCGGTGCAGACGGTGGCACAAGCGGTCCTGGCGGCAACGCCAATGCTGGCGGTGGAACCGGCGGCAACGGTGCTGGTGCCACTGCGGTCGGACTTGGTGTTGGCCTTGGTGGTGCGACGTCTGGTGCGGGTGCAACCGGTGGTGACGGCGGCGACGCTGCTTCGATCGCGGCTGGCCTGGGTGCCGGAACAGCACTGTCCGGTGCGAATGCCGAAGGCGGCGATTCCGGTGATGCTGGCGGCATTGGTGCAGGACTTGCAGCAGCAGGTGCAGGTGCCGACAGCAGCAATGACGGCGATGCTGGCGCAATTGGCGTCGGGCTTGGTCTGGTAGGTCTTGGACTTGCCGGTGCCAATAACGGCTCTACTGGTATGTCGGATGCTGATGCGAACGCCAACGGCTTGGGCGCGGGTTACGGTGAAAGCGGTGATGCGGGCGATGCCGGTGCGATGTCTGGTGCAACTGGCATGGGTCTGGGAATGGCCGCTGCCGGCGACGCAACAGGCGGCGCAGGCGGTCAAGCAGACGCAACCTCAGACGCGACCAACGACTCCGCTGGATACGGCGGCAACAATGACGCAACTGGCGGTGCTGGCGGTGACGGTTACGGCGGTCAGGCCTGGGGCGGCGATACTGGTGATGCCTTTGGTGGGCAAGCCATGGTCGGCGGCGTGACAGCAGGTGGCGGCACAGGTGGCGCAGGCGGCGACGCCTTCGCTGGCGGTGGTGGTGCCGGTGGCAACGCTGGCATGTGGGGATCCAACAATGGTGACGACGGCTATGTCACCGGTGAATCCTTCGCTTCAGCCGCATCGCAGATTGATACATCTGCGTTCAACCAGACCATCGTTCAGGGCGCCAACGTGCTGGGCAATACTGTCGATATGACAGTCGTTGGCGGCTCATTCAGCTCTAGCTACATCGGCGACGATGCCGACGGCGCATAAGCGCTAGGAAAACAACGCCTGAGCCCGGATCACTTTGGGCTCAGGCCGCAAAATTGATTTTAGATTTTTAGAACGCGTCTGCGCATTTTGCGCGTCAGATTTACCGGTAACCGCAAGACAAGTGCCTATTTTAACCGAAGGCGAGGCTGCGATGTTTATGGATAAAGTGACCGAGGTTGTCGCTCATATGATTGGTATATTTCATACCACTCTAGAAGAAGAACGGATGCGCGAGGTCTACGACAAGTTTAAGTCCTTGGCCGCTGCCGATCCGGAAAATGACCCGATTGAGACAATGGGTGTCTCGTTCAAAGCAAAGTACTCACTCGAAGGTTTCACTGTCGATCTGATCGACACAGAAGAGGTCGCTGTTGAAGTGGCCAATTTCATTAATAGCCCACTCCACTCCGGTACGTATCTCCCACTCACCAAGCTTGCGCCAGTTGTCGCGGCACCCACAGACACCTTGTCACAACAGGCAAGCGTGTCGGGGTTTGGTCAAGCCACCATCATGATCGAGCCGCCTGCAAGCGTTGTTGTTATCACGGTCCAATATGCATTCCTCAACGACAACGATGTACTGCTGCTTGGCACAGGTGATACTGAATTCACCGACCCCGCAGAGTTCCTTGCTCAGTTACAGCAATACCAGACCATCGCCTTAGCCATCGCCGCTCCTTTGAGCGCGGAAATGGTCGTCCCTGGTGAAAACGCGACACTGGACGCGATCGCGTTGCACGACCAGATTTCATCTGCTGAGGTCACGACCCTGACGGGTGTGGCCGCCGCGATGCTGCATGGTGCTGACGCGTTTGGTCAGCACATCAACGGACAGGTTAGCGAAATCATTCCAACGCTTGATGACCTATGGCCGGCATTCCGCGCAGACGATGATGATGAAGTTGAAACCACGTTGGATGCGGATGCAGAGCCTGATGCGGATGTGGCCAGCAACGATGATTGGCCCGACCCGTTCGAGGGGCTGGCACCCGGTTACAGCGATACCAGCCCAGTTGATATCGAAGACGGCCACGCTGTCGTGACAGGCGCCAACATCTTGGTCAATGAAGTGGTCATCAACAGCGCCTGGCTTGATGCGCCGGTAATTTCGGTCATGGGCGATGTCGTGAACCTCAGTGTGATCTCGCAGATTAACGTCCTTGTGGATTATGACTATGGGACTTTTGGAGAATGCGTCGCTTCGACCGCAATGAACGCCGCAACTCTTTCGGCGACTGCCACCACTCCAGTGCCCGAAGGGGGTGAGGATGCCCCAGATACCCCCGCCGATCTTGGGTTGCCATCCAATTGGGCGGTCACCCGGATTGAGGGCGATCTGATCGCCGTCAATCAGGTCATCCAGTACAGCTTTGTGACCGATGACGACCGCGCCGAGGTCAGATTTGACAGCACCAACGTGTACATCAGCACAGGCGAAAATTCGGTCATCAACCTGACTGACTTATCTGAACTGGGTTTTGGATATGACCTGATCATGATTGGTGGCAGCATGATTTCCGTCAATTGGATCAACCAGATCAACATCATGATCGACAATGACACCGTGACCTATAGCGGCGATCTGCCTGCTGGCTTTAGTGGTAGCGACAATCTGCTGTTCAACGGCGCTGTGATGAACGGCGTGGGCGTCGACACTTACGGCGGCATGCAAGACAACTTTGCCGCAGCAAGTGCTGAGCTTGCAAATGGCGCGCTGACAATTGATGAAAGCGTAGCCCATGACAGCGTGTTCGAGGGCACCGAAATTCTGCGCGTGCTCTACATCGAAGGTGATCTGACAACGGTCAACTGGATCGAACAGACCAACGTCTTGGGCGATAGTGATCAGGTCCACCTCGCACTCGATAATCTTGAAGCGGCGACAGGTGCGACAGCGACAGTCACCACCGGTTCCAATGCCACCATCAACATCGCGACGATCAACGAATACGGCGTCGATTCAACCATTGCCGTGAACGGTGAGGTCTATGACGACGCCTTGCTTTATCAGGCCGAGCTTATCGACACAGACGCTGATCCCCTGGGCGTCGATATGCCTGCGCTCGCGACCGAAGCCGTCGCGTTTCTGGCTGATGACATGATGACCCCCGAGATAGGTCCCGCCGATCAAACCATCGCCGCGACAGCCCCTGAAAGCACAACCTCACCCGATGTGATGCAGTCGATGCTGGCCTGATAGGATAATGAGTTCGATGACAATGATTGACACAAAGCGTTTCGCCGAAGCGCAGCCAACAGATCCGTTGAAACTGACACCCCAGCAGCGGGTCAAACCAGAGGAACCGCCGCGATTTGAAAGCAAACGTAAGGACGCTGGACCCTCCCCATTGGGTGGTGTTCAGGTCGAGGGCGATACCGGTCCCATCCTGAAATCCGATGGGGGCGGCAAACCACCCACCTCAAACAACGGCGGCAAGGGTGGCGGCGGTGGCGGTGGTTCCAGCTTTCACAAACGCGCAGCCCCTGACCAATTCGTGCAACAGCTCAATGACGGAACCCGCGTCGTCAAACGCAACCTGAGCTTTGTGATGTTGTTGACCTGTGCCACCAACCTTCTGGTTTTGGCGATCCCGATTTATCTGTTCCAAATTTCGGATCGGGTGCTGACCAGCCGATCCTTGGATACCCTTGTGATGCTGACGACGGTGATTGTTGGTGCAGTCGTGCTTCAGGCGATTTTCGATGCGGTGCGCCGCTTTATTCTGATGCGCACGGCGGTCGAAGTGGCCGTCCGGCTTGGCGCGCCAGTGTTAAGTGCCGCGGCCCATGCGTCTCTGCACGACAATGGGCGGCAGTATCAAACCTTGGGGGATCTGCAACAATTGCGCGGGTTTCTGACGTCTGGCACGCTTATCTCATTTCTAGATGTGCCATTCGCACCGCTGTTTATTTTTGCAATTTTCATGGTTCATCCGCATCTGGGGATGATTGTGATCACCACGTCGGTGATCCTTATGGTGATCGCTTTGATCAACCAGAAGGTCACGGCAAAACCATTTGCCGAAGCCAACCTGGCGCAAAGCAAAGCGAACATGCATCTCGACTCCATGTCTCGCAACAGCCAGATCATCAACGCGCTGGCGATGGTGCCCGAGGCGGTTGCACTTTGGGGAAAAGACACCGCAGATTCGCTGCGGTCACAAGTCAAAGCGCAGGACCGTAACATCGCTTGGGCTGCCGTATCACGCGCAGCGCGCCTGCTGACGCAGATTGCGATGCTTGGTTGGGGTGCTTATCTGGCCATTCAGGGCCAGATCACGGGCGGCATGGTCATCGCCGCATCCATTATCGCAGGACGCGCACTCGCGCCTATTGAAGGGTCAATTGAGGGTTGGAACGGCTATAGCCTGTCGCGGTCTGCCTATGACAGAGTGCGCGCGCTGATGCATAATTCCGTCCAGAGATACGAAAAACTGGTGCTGCCAAACCCCGAAGGCCGCCTGAATGTCGAACGGCTGTTGTTTGTCCCGACAGGTACCAAACAAGTCATCCTGAACGGTCTGACATTCAGCCTTAACCCCGGGGAGTCCCTTGGTGTTATTGGTAATTCGGGTGCAGGTAAAACAACGCTTGGCAAGATGCTTGTCGGGTCCATCCTGCCAACCTCTGGCAACGTACGTCTTGATCTGATGGACCTGCGCAATTGGGACACACGGCAGCTGGGCGAAAACATCGGCTATCTGCCGCAAGATGTGCAGCTTTTCCCCGGATCAATCAAAGCAAACATCGCGCGAATGCGGGTGGGCGCGCGCGATGAAGATGTCCATCGCGCTGCCGTGCTGGCCGATGTACACGACATGATCGCAATGCTGCCGCATGGCTATGAAACGATGGTGCAGGCTGACGGGTCGCCCCTGTCAGGCGGCCAGAAACAGCGGATCGCATTGGCACGTGCGTTTTTTGGTAATCCGCGTCTTCTGGTGCTGGATGAACCGAACTCGAACCTCGACACGGCAGGTGATCGCGCGCTGGCCAATGCGATCAAACACGCAAGCGAGAATGGCATCACCGTCGTTGTGATTACGCAAAAGCCTTCACTGCTTAGCGTAGTCGACAAAATCATGCTCATGGCCGACGGCAACATCGCCATGTTTGGTTTCCGTCAGCAGGTGCTCGCTCAGCTTGCACAGCGCAATCAAAACGGCGGGTCCCTGCCAACCGGACCGAACGGTCAGGGAGGCCAGCCAAATGTCTGATGTCACTATCAATCCGCATGCCCTTGAATGGTACGCTGATGTGCCGCGTTCCGTGACCAAGCACATCATCTTTGGGCTGGTGTTGTTTGCGGTGGCATTCGGCGGATTTGGGCTTTGGGCCCTGCGCGCACCCCTGGCCGCGGCCGTGATCGCGCAGGGCAGTTTCGTGGCGACCGGCAACAACAAGATCGTACAACACCTCGAAGGTGGCATTATCCACGAAATCCTTGTGGAAGAAGGTGACACCGTCACCGCAGGACAACCGATCCTTCTGCTTGATGAGACGGCGGCACTGGCAACCGAACGCGAGCTTTTCTTGCGCCAGATCAGGCTAGAGGCGATGGAAACACGGATTTTGGCCGAACATGGCCGCCGGGATCAGTTGATCTTTCCACAACACATCGAAAGCCTGCGGGCCGATTTTGATGTGGCCTCGATGCTGGATGGTCAGACGATTACATTTGAGGCAGCGACACGCCAGCTCGACAACGATATCGCGTTGCTTGAGCAGAGTATCGAAGCTCTTGCCGTGCGCTCGTCAGGATATAATTTTCAATTGATCGCAACGACGACGCAGCTTGAAATCCTGCGGGAAGACTTGGAAAGCAAGCAGATCCTGTTGGATCGCGGGCTCATTCGCCGCTCAGAGGTCAACACACTCAGACGTGCCATCGCAGAAGCCGAAGGCCAGATTGGCAGGCTGACCGCCGAGGTGGAAGAAATCGCTGAGGTCACGGAACGCTATAGAGCGCAGATCGCACAAACGATCAGTGACCGGCAGAGTGCGGCGTTGGACGAGCTGCAACTGGTGCAATCCGAATTGGAAAGCGTGCGCGAACAGGTCCGCCGCGCTGAAAACGTGCTTCAAAGGTCAGAGGTCATGGCACCGGTGTCGGGCACAGTCGTGACGATGCACTACCATACGCCGGGCGGGGTCATCGAATCTGGCAAACCCATCGCCGAAATCCTGCCGACCGGCGAGCCGTTGATCATCGAAGTCAGCATACCGCGCACAGAAATCGACGTGGTTCAGCAAGGGCAGATCGCAACCGTGCGGCTGACCGGGCTGAACGCCCGCACGACACCCATTCTGGAAGGCACAGTCTTTTATGTCTCCGCCGATGCAATCCTTGATCGCCGTCAGGAACTACCACAAGAAGTCTACCTCGCCCGCGTCTCGGTCACACCCGAACAACTGGACCGGGTCAGAGGGTTTGCACCAGCACCCGGAATGCCCGCCGAGATCATGATCCAAACCGAAGCGCGCACGTTCTTTCAGTATCTGGTCAAACCCATCACAGACAGTATGAACCGCGCCTTCAGGGAACAATGAAGCACAAGGGTGTCGGCGTAGTTTATCAGGTCATATTGACGTCTTCAGCTGTATCGACTGCATGGCCTGCCCAAGACTGCAGTTAGCCACGGTTGGAAGTGAGGACCGTCACCGTTCTGACCAAGACTTGCAGTTCTAAAACCACCGGACACCCAAAACAGCGATGTGGAAGGCGTTCCTGACTTTTGTGGCAGAAAACGTGAGTTTTGTGGAAGACTCACGTGATCCCTCACACTTACATGGAAGAAAATGGTGAGCCGTGATGGGTTCGAACCATCGACCTACTGATTAAAAGTCAGTTGCTCTACCAACTGAGCTAACGGCCCACTAGCGCGCTTCTTAGAAACGCGCGCGGGTGTGGTCAAGCCCCAAATGCCTCTCACCGCTGGATAACTTGCCTGCCTTGGCCTATATCGCCGCCATGGCGATCAACGACTCATCATATTTGCCCTTTATGAAGATGCATGGGCTGGGGAACGACTTTGTTGTCGTCGATGAACGCGGAATCAGCGCGCGGGTGGATGCTGCCGTTGCAGTGGCCATTGCGGACCGGCATCGCGGTGTGGGATTTGATCAGATGGCGGTGCTGTCTGAAACGCCTGATGCCGATGTGCGGCTGACGTTTTGGAACAGCGATGGTTCGCAGGCTGGGGCGTGTGGGAATGCGACCCGCTGCATTGCGCGGCATATGATGGACCAGACCGGAGCGACCGCGCTGACCCTCCAAACCGCGCGGGGCATCTTGCAGGCGCGGGATGCGGGTGAAGGTTTGACCGCGGTAAATATGGGCCAACCTCAGTTGGCTTGGCAGGATGTGCCACTGGCCCACGAGATGGACACACTTGAATTGCCCATTGACGGTGCCCCGACTGCGACCGGCATGGGAAATCCCCATTGCACCTTTTTTGTGCCAGACGCCGAAGCCGTTGATCTGGCTGTGAAAGGCGCCGAGCTAGAGCATCACCCGCTTTACCCGGAGCGCACCAATGTGCAGTTTGCGAGTCTCATTGGCACTGATTACCTGCGTATGCGCGTGTGGGAACGCGGCGTTGGGATCACGCTTGCCTCTGGGTCTTCCTCTTGCGCGACGGCCGTGGCGGCTGCGCGCCGGGGTTTGACGGGTCGTGATGTACGTATCGACCTTGACGGCGGAACACTCCAGATCAGTTGGCGTGATGATGGCGTTTGGATGACGGGGCCGACGGCCCATGTTTTTGATGGGCAGTGGCGGCTTTAGATGTCCGAGATTGCCCCGATATTTTCCAATCACGGTTGCCGCCTGAACGCTTACGAGACTGAAGCGATGAAGGAACTGGCCGCGTCTGCTGGCGTGAACAACGCAATTGTCATCAACACGTGTGCTGTCACGTCTGAGGCCGTGCGCAAGGCCCGCCAAGATATCCGCAAGCTGCGTCGTGATCATCCCAATGCGAAGTTGATCGTGACGGGCTGTGCAGCCCAGACCGAGCCTGATGCTTTTGCCAAAATGGACGAAGTCGATGTTGTCCTTGGCAATACCGAAAAGATGAACCCGGCGACTTGGGCGGGCATGGCCCCTGATCTTATCGGGCAGACCGAGCCAGTGCAAGTGGACGACATTATGTCCGTCACCGAAACCGCAGGTCATCTGATCGACGGGTTCGGCACACGCAGTCGCGCCTATGTGCAGGTGCAGAATGGCTGCGATCACCGCTGTACCTTCTGCATTATCCCTTATGGTCGCGGCAATTCCCGTTCTGTCCCTGCCGGAGTGGTTGTCGATCAGATCAAGCGGTTGGTGGACACCGGATATAATGAAGTGGTCCTCACCGGTGTGGATCTGACCAGTTGGGGCGCTGATCTGCCAGCGACGCCAAAGCTGGGCGATCTGGTCATGCGCATCCTGAAACTGGTGCCTGATCTGCCGCGCCTGCGGATCAGTTCGATTGATAGTATCGAAGTGGATGAAAACCTGATGCAGGCGATCGCAACCGAGCCACGCCTGATGCCGCATCTGCATCTGTCCCTGCAACATGGCGACGACATGATTCTTAAACGCATGAAGCGTCGCCACCTGCGTGATGATGCCATCGCGTTCTGCCAAGAGGCGCGCAAGTTACGCCCTGACATGACCTATGGTGCCGATATCATCGCAGGTTTCCCGACCGAGACAGATACGATGTTCGCCAACGCGCTTGCTTTGGTGGAAGAGTGTGACCTGACATGGTTGCATGTTTTCCCCTATTCCCCACGTCCGGGTACGCCTGCCGCGAAGATGCCGCAAGTGGACGGGAAATTGATCAAAGAACGCGCCGCTGCCTTGCGCGCTGCTGGGTCGGCGCAAGTTGATCGGCACCTTGAGGCGCAAGCAGGTAAAACCCATCATATCCTGATGGAGAACGCGCGCATGGGACGGACCGAGCAATTCACCGAGGTGTTGTTCAACACCGACCAACCCGAAAGCCAGATCGTGCGTGCGCAGATCACTGGGATTGCGGGCAATCAACTGACCGCATGAGCGCGCTGCCAATCCTTTGGACGTTCCGTCGCTGTCCCTATGCGATGCGCGCCCGCCTTGCTATCCAGTCCAGCGGGCAGCAAGTCGTCCTGCAAGAAATTCTGCTCAAGGAGAAACCGGCACCCTTTCTGGCGGCATCGCCCAAAGGCACCGTTCCTGTTGTCCAGGACGGTGATGGCGTGATTGACGAAAGCCGTGATGTGATGCTCTGGGCGCTGGGCCGCAATGATCCCGAGGGCTGGTTGGATATGCCCAAGGAAGGCGATGCGTTGATCGACATCTGCGATGGGCCGTTCAAAAGTGCTTTGGATCATACCAAATATGCGGTGCGCTTCCCGGATCGCGATGAAGCCCATGAACGCGCGAAGGCCATGGTATTCTTGAATGACCTGAATGATCGGTTGGGCCGGACAGATTTCTTGATGGGCTCCAAACGCACATTGGCTGATGTCGCGATCCTGCCTTTCGTGCGCCAATTCGCGAACACAGATCGTGCTTGGTTTGATGCCCAAGGGTTAGGGCCACTGACGAAATGGCTGGATGATTTCCTTGCCTCAGACCGCTTTCATGCGATCATGACAAAATATCCACCTTGGCAAGCCGGGCAGGATCAGGTCTTGTTTCCCTGAACCACGGAACAAGGATCACGCCTATGCAATTGCTTATTTCTCCCGCATCGCCATTCGTGCGCAAAGTGCGCGTTTTGATCCGTGAAGCGAACCTGATGGACACGGTGGAAGAGGTGAATGTCACAACAACGCCAATGAACTCTGCGCCAGAGGTTGTGGCGGCAAACCCGATGGGCAAGATCCCCGCCTTGATCCGCGCTGATGGCCCCGGCATCTATGACAGCCGTGTCATCACCCGATTCTTGGATGATCTGGCGGGTGCGAACCTTTATCCTGAAAGCCGTATTTGGGAAATCCTGACGCTTGAGGCGACGGCAGATGCGATCATGGATGCAACTGTTGCGATGTCCTATGAGACGCGTTTGCGGCCAGAGGAAAAGCAGTCGGCAGATTGGATCGAAGCACAATGGACCAAGGCTGCACGCGGTATTGCTGCGGTCAACAGCCGCTGGATGAGCCATCTGTCGGGTCCACTGAACATTGGGCAAATCGGCGTGGCCTGTGCCCTATCCTACGTTGACCTGCGCCATGATGGGCGCGGTTGGCGCAATGGAAATGAAGCTTTGGCAAATTGGCACGCGGAATTCTCTGCCCGAGACAGCATGGTCGCGACTAAACCCGAGTAGCTGCGTTTAGAAATTGAAGCTGACGCCAAAGTTGACTGCGTTGGTGACGATATCCGTTTCCAATGTACCACCGGTTTCAAGATCAGCGGTGTTGGACGAAAACGTACCCTTATACTCACCAAAAACGGCCCATTGATCGTTGATTGGCATGCTCGCACCAGCAATCCAGGTGGCTGCCGGCCCGGTCAGCTGATAGCCGAAGGTGTCTGATGTGCCATTCGTGACCTCAACATGCGGCAAGGCCACACCAATGCCGCCCCCGACATAGGGTGAAACGTCACCAACCACGTCGTTCCAGCGGCGATATGCGTTCACCGTCAATGTGTTCAGACCGTCCGTGAATTCAAGAACATCATATCCGTCGGGCAGGGATCCGTCTGTCGGGTAGACCTTGTTATGCGCAAAGTCCAAACCAAAGCCAAATGTCGGCGACTGCCAGCGGGTCGCGCGAATGCCGTAGTAGGGGGGCGCATCAAACGACCGGCCTTCCCAATCTTGAGAAAAGTCCTCGTTGCCAATTTCGGGATCACGAATCGAAATATCGGACGATGGCGCCGACTGGACACCGCCATAAAAGCTCAACTGTACATCCGCAGATGCCGGAGCCGCCAAAAGGCCAATGCACGTCAGAAGTGCGCGTTTCATCCAAATAAGTCCCGAAGCGAGTAGCAATATCTTAGTTAAACCTGCGCCTCACACCTGACAATAAAACATTAAGTGTGTCTTAAGTGATGGTGCTCGATTGTGGCGGCTCTGACACAACCTATTGGCAGCAGGGGGCATTTTCTACCTAACCAACGCAACAATCGGCGGATTTCCGATCATTTAGTGAGCTTTGGGGAAATTGGCGGATTTTTCTGCGCGTCGATTCTCGTCAGGGCGATTAACGAAGTGTTCGGTGTTAGCGCATAACAGAGGTGGCATGAGGACCTGCGCCCGATTGTCCGCTGGACCTTGATAGGTTTGCTAGTTAAACAGCGCCAGATTGACCAATCATCGCATTGGTCTATTTGATTGCGCGGGCAGATAAGCCCATCAAAAGAATCGGAGATGCATCCCGTGTCACATGCAGATGATCATCAGGGCACACGCCGCGACTTCCTTTACTACGCAACCGCTGGCGCGGGTGTTGTCGTAACAGGTGCCGCTGTATGGCCGCTGGTAAACCAGATGAACCCTTCCGCCGACGTACTGGCGCTCGCCTCGATCCGCGTTGACGTCAGCGCTGTTGACCCCGGCACACAGATTACTGTGCTGTGGCAGGGTAAACCCGTCTTTATCCGGGCCCGGACCGAAGAAGAGATCGCAGAGGCGCGCGCCGTTGACCTTGGCGATCTGCCAGATGCCGACGCAAATAACGCCAACACAGGCGAAGCGCCGGCCACCGATGAAAACCGTGCCTTGACAGAAGATGGTGTTTGGCTCGTTCAGATGGGCGTTTGTACGCACCTTGGTTGTGTGCCTTTGGGCGATGCAGGTGACTTTGGCGGTTGGTTCTGCCCATGCCACGGTTCGCACTATGACACATCCGGCCGGATCAGACGTGGCCCAGCGCCGCGCAACCTGCCTGTCCCCGTTGCGTCCTTCGTGGACGAAACAACTATTCAACTCGGTTAAGGAGAGAACACCATGTCCGGTATCCCCCACGACCATTACGAGCCAAATTCAAAAGGCGAAAAGTGGCTTCATAGCCGCCTGCCGATCGTTGGTTTGATGTATGACACCCTGATGTTGCCCACACCTAAGAACCTGAACTGGATGTGGATCTGGGGTATCGTTCTTGTTTTCACTCTCGTGTTGCAAATCATCACCGGCATCGTGCTGGTCATGCACTATGTGCCACACGTCGATATGGCCTTCAATTCGGTCGAGCATATCATGCGCGACGTGAATGGCGGCCATATGATCCGCTATTTCCACCAGAACGGCGCGTCGCTGTTCTTTGTTGCCGTCTATGCACATATCTTCCGGTCGCTCTACTATGGTTCATATAAGTCCCCACGTGAGGTGACATGGATCATCGGCATGCTGATGTATGTGCTTATGATGGGTACGGCCTTTATGGGTTACGTGCTGCCATGGGGCCAGATGTCGTTCCACGGTACGGCTGTCATCACAGGTCTGTTTGGCGCGATCCCGTTCATCGGTGAAAGCGTTCAGATTTGGCTGCTGGGTACGCCCAATGGTGCGATCGCACAGCCTGCGTTGAACCGCTTTTTCTCGCTGCACTATCTGCTGCCCTTCATTCTGTTGGGTCTGACAATCGTGCACGTCTGGGCGTTCCACACCACGGGCAACAACAACCCAACCGGTGTTGAGGTGCGTCGCACATCAAAAGAAGACGCGGAAAAAGATACGCTGCCCTTCTGGCCATATTTCGTGATCAAGGATCTGTTTGCGCTGGCCATCATTTTAGCTGTGTTCGTTGCAGTCGTTGGGTTCATGCCAAACTATCTTGGCCACCCGGATAACTACATCCCGGCCAACCCGCTGGCGACGCCTTCGCACATCGTGCCTGAATGGTACTTCTTGCCATTCTACGCCGTGCTGCGTGCGTTTGACCAAGACGTGTGGCTGGTGATCGCGGTGAACTGGATCACATTCGGCATCATCGACGCCAAATTCTTCGGTGTTATCGCGATGTTCGGTGCGATCGTTGTGATGGCTCTGGCGCCATGGTTGGATACATCGACCGTGCGTTCCGGTCGTTACCGCCCAATGTTCAAGTGGTGGTTCTGGCTGTTCGCAGTCAACTTCATCTTGCTGATGTGGGTCGGTGCGCGTCCGGCTGAGGGTATCTATCCTTACATCGCGCTGATCGGATCGACATATTGGTTCGCCTACTTCCTGGTGATCCTGCCGCTTCTGGGTGTGATCGAAAAGCCAAACACACCGCCAGCAACAATCGAAGAAGACTTCAACGCGCACTACGCGCCGAAAGGTGACGGCGCCAAGCCCGTCGCCAGCCCGGCCGAGTGAGAAAGGACCAAGAGTAATGTTCCGCAAATTATCACTCACCGCTGCTATGGCGCTTGCCCTGACTGCAGGGCAGGCAACAGCCGCAGAGCTTGAGATTGAAGTCACTGACTATGATTTCTCTTTCGAGGGGCCATTCGGCAGCTTTGACCAAATGCAACTTCAGCGTGGCCTGCAGGTCTACACTGAGATTTGTGCAGCGTGTCACGGACTAGAGCTTGTCGCGTTCCGCAACTTGTCTGACGAAGGCGGCCCCGCGCTGCCAGAAGATCAGATGCGGGCGTATTCAGAGTTCTATGAAATCTTCGATCAGTCGTTGTTCGATGGTGAAGGCGACTTTCGGACTGCTACGCCAGCAGACAAGTTCCCGAGTTCAAGCCTGTCAAATGCACCTGACCTCAGCCTAATGGCCAAGGCGCGTGCAGGCTTTAGCGGCCCTTACGGCACGGGTATCAGCCAATTCGTGAACGGCATGGGCGGCGCGGAATATATCGCGTCCCTGATGACCGGCTACCACGAAGAGCCCGAATGCGCGCTGGAAGGCGAGCCGATGGACGGTTTCTACAACGTAGCTTTCGCTGCGGGCGGTTTTCCCGAAAGCTGTAAGGACGAACACGGCAAACACAAAGTGCCGGGGTCTTGGATCGCAATGTCACAACCGCTTTGGGGCGATGATGTGGACTATGCTGATGGATCTTCAACTGAGCTTGAAGCCGTTTCGCAGGACGTCGCTGCCTTCCTGATGTGGACAGCCGAGCCTAAGTTGATGGCACGCAAACAGGCTGGCCTGACCGGTGTGCTGTTTCTGACAGTACTGTCCGTATTGCTGTATCTGACCAATAAGCGTCTTTGGGCACCGCATAAGCACAAAGACTAGGATCAACAGATCAAACAAACAAAGGCCCGCTGTTGCAGCGGGCCTTTTGCGTTACGCCAGACGGTGCGCGACTCCTAGCCCAGATAGGCCGCCAGTGCGGGTGGTGGGTTGTCCAGCAAGCTGTCTGTCGCCACCGGCTGTGCGACCGTGCCGTCGGCGACCAGCGCTGCTTGATCCGCGATGCGCCGCGCATCGCTCGGGTCGTGTGTGACCATAATGATCGTTTTGCCTGCTGTCTTCAGCTTGGATCGCACAAGATCCAACATCTCATCCTTCAAGGCGGGACCGAGTGCGGCAAAGGGTTCATCCAGCAGCACAATCGGGCGATCGGCCACCAGCACACGGGCCAAGGCAACGCGACTTTGCTGCCCGCCCGACAACGCGCTGGGCTTGCGATCTGCAAAGCCGTCCAATCCGACGTCGGCCAATGCCGCCCCAACCTGTGAGTGCTGGGCACCGTCCAGCTTTAGATCAGGTCGCAGCCCAAGACCCACATTCTGTGCTGTACTGAGGTGGGGAAACAGGTTGTTGTCCTGAAATAGCACACTGACCGGCCGCGCGCCGGGTGCTGCGTCAGTCAGATTAGTGCCGTCCCAAAGCAACCGCCCAGAACTTGGCTGCAAGAACCCGGCAATCGCAGCCAAAAGTGTTGATTTCCCCGCTCCCGAAGGACCGATGAGCGCTGTCACCAGACCAACCTCAAACCCAACATTTGCTGTCAGCGAAAACAATCCCTGCTGCAAAACCAGCCTATCACATGTCAGCATTTGTGCGTCCTCCGCGGTCACATATCCAAAACAAGGCCAAGCTGAGCGTGACCAAAAGCAGCGCCGCACTTGCCGCTGTTTCCATCTGGTAGGCTCCCATTAAACGGTACATCGCAAGCGGCAGCGTTTCTTCGGCCTGTCCGGCAAAAAGCGCGATCACGCCCAGGTCTCCCATGGATAGCGCTGCGGCCAACCCCGTCGCAAACCCCAAGGGACGGCGGATGCGCGGCAAGACCACCAAACGCAGCCATGACCAGCCGGTCATATTCAGCGATGCCCCCAATCGCCCGTAATCCGTCTGCACCTGCGCCACCGCAGGCGCGATTGAACGCAGCGCGAAAGGCAGCGCCAAGGTTGCGTTCACCAGCATTGTAACAAGCAGGGCCACGTCAGATGGGCGCACAAATGGAAAGACGATCAAAAACGCGCCTGTTCCCACAACAAGCCCCGAAGCCGCCAAGGGCAAAACCCCGATCACGGCAACCATCGCACCTCCGCGCAAGGCCAGCGCCAGTGCCATCGCGATGCACAGGGCCGCTGATCCGATTGCAACGACAATGGATCGCGAGGCCGCCAGCCAGATTGTTGTCGGCATCTCAAAAAGGCCGGGTAACCCGCGCCACACCACCATCGCCAAAGGAAGAAGCAAGAAGAGGGCCGCACAGGTGATCATCGCGTAGTCGATGCTGGGTCGCCTCAGGTCCCAACGCTGCACAACCCGGTCCAGCCCGGCACCCATCATGTCTTCGCCAGTGACGCGCCACGCCAGAAAGGCAGCGGCGACGCAAAGGGCAAACTGAACACAGGCCAGCAGCGCGGCACGTCCCAGATCAAAGTCAAAGCGCACCGCTTGATAGATCGCCAACTCCACAGTCGTCGCCCTTGGCCCGCCGCCCATTGTCAGGGCGACGGCGAAACTGGTCAGACAAATCAGAAAAATCACCAGGAAGGTGCTGGGCACGACACTGCGCAACATCGGCCACTCCAACAGCCGCCCGACAGGTGCGTTCAAAGAGGCGGCGAGCCGAAAACGTTCAGCCGGAATAGCCAGCCAACCCTGAAGGAGAAAACGGATCGCCAATGGCATGTTAAAAAAGACATGGGCCAGGACAACGCCATGCAGCCCAAAGATCGAGATCGGCTCCAGCCCAAGGGCAGTGACAGCATCGTTGACGATCCCGCCGCGTCCAAAGACGGCAAGAAGTCCGAGGACGGCAACGATAACTGGTAAAAGGAAAGGTGCACCCAGAAGCGTGATCAATACCTGTCGCCCACGAAATTGGCGGCGTGCCAGAGCGCGCGCAACCGGAATGGCAAGCACGATGCTGATCAGTGCAGACAGTAGGGCTTGGATCACTGTAAACCGGATCGCGGCCCAATCCGCGGGGGCCAGGCCACCGCCCCATTCGGCACGCCAGGCAACAGCAACCAGCGTGCCAAGGGTCAGCACAAGCACCAGCGCCGCTGCCGCGGCGCTGGGCCAGCGCGCTGTTACTGGGACAGCGCTGTGCGCCATTCATCCAGCGCCGCGTCACGCTTTGCTGCGGCATCTTCGGGTGACAGCAGCAATGATTTTGCCGGTGTGACCAATGTCTCGAACCCCTCAGGCAAGCCGCCAGCGGGTGTCACAGCCGGATACATCCAGTTTGTCGTCGGGATCACGCTTTGGAACCCTTCGGACACCATGAAGGCAAGGAATTGGTCCGCAAGCTCTGGCTGGTCGGTGCCCGCTACTTTGCCTGCGACCTCGACCTGCATGTAATGGCCTTCGTCAAAGGCCCATGCGACCTTGCTGTCGTCCTCTTCGGCGATCAGGTGATAGGCCGGGGATGTGGTGTAGGAGAGAACGGCGTCAGCTTCGCCCTCAAGGAACATACCGTATGCTTCGGACCAACCAGATGTCACCGTGACGACGTTGTCGGACAGGTCCGCCCAAAGCGCAGGTGCTTCATCAGCATAGGCCGTCTTGACCCACATAAGCAGGCCCAAGCCCGGCGTGGAGGAACGCGGGTCCTGAATCACGATCTTGATGTTGCTATCGGCCAGCGCGCGCAATGATGCAGGCGCATCAGCGCCAGCATTGCCCACAAATGCGAAATAGCCCCAGTCAAATGGCAGGAAGTCTGCGTCTGTCCATGCGATTGGAAGATCAAGATCAGCGTCAACACCATGCGGTGCGAACAGCCCTGTTTCGCGTGCAGCAGCCGTCAGATTGGTATCCAGACCCAGCACGATATCTGCTTCGGTCCGTGGCCCTTCCAACTGCAACCGCGCCAGCAGGGCAGCACCGTCACCCGTGCCGACAAATTGCAGATCACAGGCACATTCAGCCTCGAACGCTGCCTCAATCGCCGGGCCGGGGCCCCATTCGGTGACAAAACTGTCGTAGGTCATAACTTGCAGCACCGGGGTCTCGGCCATTGCGCCTGTGGCACAAAGGGCAAGTCCCGCGACAGCTGGCAGATAGGTGGTGTTTCGCATCGTATCCTCCAAATGCGACGGGCGGATTGGGGGATAGCGGGGATGCTAAACCTTCCCTCCGCCGGTCTTAACCGGTTCAGGTTCTACGGGTCCGTGCGCAGCACATCTCAGCCAATGAATGGCCCCCCGAGGTACGCTTTAGCTATGCCGGATCGGGCAGGGACGCAAGGGAAAGCACTTGAGCCTGATTGTCACCCCCGCTAGACCCGTCTGGCAGAGGGGATTTTCATGTCGATCAACAGCTTCGGTCATTTGTTTCGCTACACCACTTGGGGTGAGAGCCATGGGCCTGCATTGGGTGCGACCGTGGATGGCTGCCCGCCCGGTGTTCCTTTGGAAGCGCCGATGATCCAGCAATGGATGGACAAACGCCGCCCCGGTCTGAACAAGAACACAACCCAGCGGAATGAACCTGATGCGGTGAAAATTCTGTCAGGTGTTTATGAGGGCAAAACGACCGGCACCCCGATCCAACTGATGATTGAGAATACGGACCAGCGGTCAAAGGACTACGGCGATATTCTGAATACCTTCCGGCCCGGACATGCGGATATTACCTACCACCAGAAATACGGGCTGCGTGATCCGCGTGGCGGCGGACGGTCATCGGCGCGTGAAACGGCGTCACGGGTCGCAGCCGGAGGAGTGGCACGTGAGGCAATCAAGGCGATTGCCCCCGGTGTGCAGATCAAAGGCTATATGACCCAGATGGGGACCAAGCAAATCGACCGGGCACGCGTTGATTGGGATCAGATCGACCAAAACGACTTCTTTTGCCCCGATGCAGAGGCGGCAGCCGAATGGAACGACTATCTGGCATGGCTGCGCAAGGATGATCACAACTCTGTCGGGGCGATCATTGAGGTCGTGGCGCGCGGCGTTCCCGCAGGTATTGGTGCCCCCGTCTATGCCAAGTTAGATACTGATTTGGCAGCAGCGATGATGTCCATCAACGCCGTGAAAGGTGTTGAGATCGGTGAGGGCATGGCCGCCGCAGCGCTCACAGGGCGCGATAATGCCGATGAGATTTTCATGGGACCGAACGGGCCAGAGTATTCGTCTAACCACGCCGGCGGCATTCTTGGCGGGATCAGCACGGGGCAGGATATCGTCGTGCGCTTCGCTGTGAAACCAACCTCGTCGATCCTGAGCCCGCGCAAATCCATCCGCATGGATGGCAGCCCGACCGAGGTGATCACCAAAGGACGGCACGACCCTTGCGTGGGTATCCGGGCCGTGCCGGTGGGTGAGGCGATGATGGCCTGCGTGATCCTTGATCACTTATTGCTGGATCGTGGTCAAACGGGTGGGGTGCGCGGGTCTATCGGCTAGGTTGGCTATTGCTTCGATAACTGCACCGCCAGAATACCGCCTGCGATAATTGCGACTCCGATCACGTCCAGTACGCCAATCGCTTCGCCCAAAAGTGCCGCTGCAATCGCGACACCCAGAAAAGGGTTGAGAAAGTGGAAGGTGGACGCCTTGACCGCCCCTATGCGCCCAACCAGCAAGAACCAGACCAAGGTCGCCGCAAGGCCCGGCACCAAGGTGGTGTAGATAAAGGCCACCACCAACTGCCAGTTCCAAGTGACGTCCCACACCTCCAGCGTCAGCGCAGGCACCCACAGCAATGCGCTGCCGACCAGCATCTGAAGGCCAACAATCATCAGCACATTGCCACCCGAGGATGCGCCCAGAACAGCCAGCGTCGCGATGGTCAGTGAGACAACGCCGATCACACATAAGATCAGCCCATAAATATCAACGCCGCCTTGCAGGCGCGCGCCCATGATCAGCACGACGCCAACAAGACCGGCAATCAGCCCTGCAATCCCTAACGGCCTGACCCGATTTCCAAAGATCAGCCACCCCGCAAGCGCGACCAAAAGCGGCATGGTGGACGCAATGATCGCCGCCAAAGATGCGGGGATCGTTTGCATCGCGACAAAATTCAGCCCAAGATATAGCGCGTTCTGACAGACCCCAAAAATCACGACACCAAGCCACTGTTTGCGGCTCAGCCGTGCGGTTTGTCCCAGCATCCACGCAATCGCAACGCCGATCAGTCCTGAAATCAGAAACCGCAGCGCCAGCGCGCTTAGCGGCGGGGCGTATTCGACAATGACCCGGGCCGAGGTAAAGGCCGAGGACCACATGAACGCGAACGCCAGCCCCATCGCGATTGCTTTGATATCCATGCCTGTTCCCCTTCGGATCAGCCATTACCCAATGCCAAGGGGGAAGCGCAACCAGCACCCGCGCATTGAAGAAATTGGTAGGCAACACGGATCATCGCCTTTAGGTTGTGAATACCTCAGAAGGCCCAATTGCATGACCCCAAAATTCGGAACCAGCGGCCTGCGCGGATTGGTGACAGAGCTGACACCAGCCCTTATCGCGGACTATGTCAGGGCGTTCTTGTCGGCTTGTCCGGTTGGGGCATCTGTCTTTATCGGCCATGACTTGCGCCCATCCTCGGGACCCATTGCAAGGATGGTGCTGGATGCGGTGACAGCGCATGGTATCGACGTCACCTGGTGTGATGCGGTCCCGGTTCCTGCCCTGGCTCTTGCCGCGTCACGGGCCCAAGCGGGTGCCATTATGGTCACAGGCAGTCATATTCCTGCGGATCGTAATGGGCTGAAGTTCTACACCACCCGTGGTGAGATCACCAAAGCGGATGAGGCGCAGATCATGGCGTCATTAGGTCAGGTCCCGGCGACTGACGCATCGCATGGCGTGATGCAGCGTATGGATGTTGGGCTGGCCTATGCGCAGCGCATGCTTGGGGCTTATGCAGATGCGCTGCGTGGCAAAAGGATTGGTCTTTATGAGCATAGCGCCGTTGGGCGCGACTTGATGGCGGATATCATAACTGATCTGGGGGCCGAGGTGATCCGCCTTGGGCGTTCTGATGTGTTCATACCGATTGATACAGAGGCTGTTTCACCCGTTTTACGTAAACAGTTGCAGGATTGGGCGCGGGCGCATGACTGCGATGCAATAATCTCAACCGACGCTGACGGGGACCGCCCTTTGCTGACGGATGAAACAGGCGTTGTCATTCCCGGTGATATCCTTGGGCAAATCACGGCTGCCAGCCTGAAAGCAGCCCATGTTGTCACGCCTGTATCGTCAAACACAGGTGTGGAAGCGCTGGAGTGCTTTGATCGGGTCACGCGCACCAAAATCGGCTCGCCTTTCGTGATTGCCGCGATGTCGGACGCTGGCAAAGATACCGTGGGGTACGAGGCGAACGGCGGTTTTTTGTTGGGATATGCAGCACAAGGTCCGGCGGCCAAGATCGCACCGCTGATGACTCGTGACGCGGTGCTGCCCATTCTAGCGGTGTTGTATGCAGCACGAGACGTTGGTGTCGCGGAGCTGGTCGCACAGCAGCCCGCACGCTTTACAGCGACGGACCGGTTGGAGGGTGTGGACCCAGCACAAGCAAAGCGCTTCGTCGAAACGATTGCCAGCGATGCGCAGGCGCGGTCGGCATTTTTGAGTGCGCTTTCCGATAAACCCGTGTCGGTGGATCGCACGGATGGAATACGTATCGCCCTCGCATCTGGCCGCATCGTGCATATGCGTCCATCGGGAAATGCGCCTGAGTTCAGACTGTATATTGAGGCTGAAAGCAAAGCTGCGGCGCAGGATGTGCTTGCACGCGGATTGGACGCCTTGCGTGGTGCACTCAGCGATGGCTGTTCACACCAAATTAAAAGCTAATCGCAATAGTGCAGATCATTGTGCAACTGCGGCGATCTGTCCTCTGCATTGCAGCGTGAAGCGACTTATCTGGTCAGCAAATAAAGGAATAGTTATGAGCTTTATCGACCCAGAAATGCTTCGCCCGCATACGGCTGCTTTGAAAGAAACGTTGCAGGACCTAAAAGGTCGCGTGTACCCGCTTGGTACGGAAGCAAAGATCGTTTTGTTGATCCTTGCAGTCGTCGCTATCTGGGGTTTTGCAATCGTCACATTTGGTGTGCCCGCTTTGGTCTGGCCGATGAAACTGATTGTACCGGGCTTGATCCTAAGCCTCGTTTTGCTGACATGGGGCATGTAAGCGTCAAATATCGCGACTGAGCCGATCAAACGTTGGGTCATTCCACTAACCTGACGCGCGCAAGCACTTCACAAAGCGATCAGACAGGCTAATCTCTTCCAAATGCTTTTGGGAGGAAGTCAGTGCAAGATCAGTCACACCCGTGGACGGCTTTTTATGGTCCGTCTGTCCGTAAGACCATTGATGCCCCCCAATATCGCACCATAGGTGATTTTATCAGCGCGATCGCCGAGGTTTACGGCGATTTGCCTGCCTTCACCACCTGCCTGCCCAATGGGATGAACGGCACGCTGACCTATGCCCAAGCCGATGAGATGTCGGATGCGCTGGCGGTCTATCTGCGTGAAACGGCAGGCCTGAACACAGGTGACCGTGTCGCCATTCAGGTGCCCAATTGCCTGGCTTATCCGATTGCCGCGATGGCGGTGTTCAAAGCGGGCTGTGTGTTGGTTAACGTCAACCCGCTCTATACTCCCGAAGAGATGGCAAAGCAGTTTGTTGATGCAGAGCCTGCCGCCATCGTCGTCGTTGATATGTTCGCAGACAAATTGGTTGAGGCGATGAAGGGCCATCCGATCCCGAATGTGATCGTAACGCGGGTGGCAGAGTATCTGCCCGCAATGCCGCGGGGCATTGTCGGTCTGGTCCAGAAATACTGGGACAAAACAATCAAGCCGATTACCTTGCCGCATATCCGGTTGCCTGATGCTGTCAAAGCGGGCCGCGCAAAGCACGCAGAAATGCACAACGCGTTGGATGGGTATCGCAGCACCATTGATCCCGATGATGTGGCGTGCCTACAATACACTGGCGGGACCACAGGCGTGTCCAAGGGCGCGATGCTGACCCACACGAATATCCTGATGAATATGGAACAAACGATGGAGCTGATCGAGCAGTTCGAGAAGGGCAAAGAAGTCGCCCTGACAGCACTGCCGCTTTATCATGTCTTTGCGTTTACCGTGAATTTCTTGGGCCTGTATTCGCAAGGTGCGCATAACATCCTGATCCCAAACCCGCGGCCGTTAAGTAACCTCAAGCGGGCGTTTGAGAACTATAAGATCACGTGGCTGAGCGGTGTGAACACGCTGTTCAACGGTCTGAATGGCGAAATCTGGTTTCAGGATACGCCGCCTAAACACCTCAAATTCGCATCCTCTGGCGGCATGGCCACGCAAGGTGTTGTCGCTGAGCGTTGGGAAAAACTGACGGGCAAGCCGCTGCTCGAAGGATACGGGCTGACCGAGTCTTCGCCTATTTTGACGTTTAACCCCTACGGAAAAAGCCGCCTGAACTCTATCGGTGTGCCACTGCCGTCCACCGTTGTGAAATGCGTAGATGAAGATGGGGCCGATGTGCCACTGGGAAAGCCGGGCGAGTTGATCGCCAAGGGGCCGCAGGTAATGAAAGGCTATTGGAACAAGCCAGAAGAGACCGCAAAGACGTTGCAGAACGGCTGGCTATTGACCGGCGACATTGGCGTCATGGACGACGATGGCTATTTTCGGATCGTTGATCGCAAGAAGGATATGATCCTTGTGTCCGGCTTCAACGTCTACCCAAATGAGATCGAAGACACGATCGCCGCCCATCCGGGCGTGGAAGAGGTTGCTGTAATAGGTGTGCCAGATGGTGCGTCAGGCGAAGCGGTGAAAGCCTTTATCGTCAAACGGGATGAGACACTCGATAAGGATGCAATCCGCGCCTACTGCAAAGAACATCTGACCGCCTATAAGGTGCCCAAAGCGGTCGAATTCCGCGATGAGTTGCCGAAATCGAATGTTGGGAAAATCCTGCGCAAAGACCTGCGCGCCGAAGAGCAAGCCAAAGTGGAGAACGCATAATGGTCGGACCACTTGAACAGGCCATTCTGGCACTGATGATTTTCGTGATCATGCTGGGCATGGGCGCATCGCTGACACCGCGTGACTTTACCCTGGCCTTGAAGCGACCATACGGGCTGATGATTGGAGTGATTTCGCAGTACGGCTTTATGCCCCTGATCGGCTTCGTGCTGGCAACGACGCTGCCAGTATCGGACCCGATCAAGATCGGCATCTTGATCATGGCCTGTATGCCGGGCGGGACGACATCGAACATCTTTACCTACTTTTCCAAAGGCAATTTGGCTTTGTCTGTGCTGATGACGGTCACATCCACGGTCTTTGGCGTGATCCTGATCCCGGTTGTGCTGGTGCTTTATGCCGGTGCGCTTGATCTTGATATCCCGCGCGAAAATATCATCGCGACGCTTGTTTTGCTGCTTGTTCCGGTTGCGATTGGAATGGTGCTGCGCAAGCTGAATGCCAATGTGGGTGCCGTGACTGAGTTCATGGGCTCAATGCTTGCGATCTTCTTTATCCTGTTCCTGATCGTGTCATGGATCCCCCGTAACTGGGAGTTCCTGCTCACGACGACATGGGCCACCTATTTTGGGTCTATCGTGCTGGGCCTCTTTGGGTTTGCGCTGGGCTACGGGTTTTCAATTCTGCTGCGGCTTCACCCACGCAACGCGCGGACTGTGGCGCTTGAAACGGGTATCCAGAACGGACCCTTGGCGATTGCAATCATCGCATTCACCTTCGCGGGGACTGAGGCGCAGGCGATCATGGCCGTACCGGTGCTTTATTCGCTATTCATCGTCATCACCTCGACCATGGTGACGCTCTGGTTCCGCCGGGTGAACACCGCGAATGAGCAACCTTTGCCCAACGGGCTTCTTTAGCGACAGTTTCTTGCAAGGCCCTGCAACTCCGACGATAAGGAGCCAACAAGAAGGCTGCGCAAGAAAGTGAGACGCAAATGAAGATTGCAATGATTGGGACCGGATATGTCGGTCTGGTCTCTGGTGTGTGTTTTTCTGACTTTGGCCATGAAGTCATTTGCGTCGACAAAAACCAAGAGAAGCTGACAAAGTTGCGCGCCGGCGAAACGCCTATTTTTGAACCGGGGTTGGATACGTTGATGGCGCGCAACATTGCCGCCAACCGCCTGTCTTTCACTGACGACCTCAAAAGTGCCACGCAGGATGCCGATGCCGTCTTTATCGCTGTCGGCACACCCAGCCGCCGTGGTGACGGGCATGCCGATCTGAGTTTCGTGTTTGGCGCGGTCAAAGAGGTGGCAGAGGCGCTGACACGCCCCACGGTCATTGTGATCAAATCAACCGTACCCGTTGGAACGAACCAGAAGGTCGCGGACCTTCTCAAAGAAACGCGGCCTGATCTGGACTGTGATGTTGTGTCCAACCCAGAGTTTTTGCGCGAAGGGGCAGCGATTGACGATTTCATGCATCCAGACCGCGTCGTAGTCGGCGTCCAGTCCGACCGCGGTGATGAGGTGATGCAAGAGGTTTATCGCCCGCTGTCGCTCCGCGGCTATCCTGTACTGACCACTGACCTTGAAACGGCCGAAATGATCAAATACGCAGCCAACGCGTTTCTGGCGACAAAGGTCACATTCATCAACGAAATAGCCATGCTCTGCGAACGCACCGGGGCCGATGTCAAAGACGTCGCCAACGGGATGGGTTTCGACAGCCGCATTGGGCCAAAGTTCTTGCAGGCCGGTCCGGGTTATGGTGGGTCATGCTTCCCCAAGGACACCAAAGCACTGGCACGTATCGGTCAGGACAATGCGGTTCCCTTGCAGATCGTCGAGACGGTCATCAAGGTGAATGAAGAGGTCAAACGCCTGATGATCGACAAGATTGTCGATCTTTGCGACGAAAAACTGCGCGACAAGACCATTGCCGTGCTGGGCCTGACGTTCAAACCCGACACCGATGATATGCGCGATGCACCCGCACTGACTGTGGTGCCAGCGCTGGTTGGCATGGGGGCAAACGTGCGGGTTGTGGACCCGCAAGCGTTCCGCGAGGCGGATGCCTTGCTGCCCAACGTCACTTGGTTCGAAGATGCCTATGAGGCAGTGGATGGCGCGGATGCAGTCGTTCTGCTGACGGAATGGAACGAATTCCGCGCGTTGGACCTGCGCGATATGGCGGGCCGCATGGCGTCGGCGCGTATGGCAGACCTGCGTAACATGTATTCCTGCGACTACGCGCTGGATGCCGGTTTTGAGGCCTACACCGGCATGGGTCGCAAATCAGCACTGCTGTTTGATAGCTAGGATAATGTTGGAAAATGACGACCCCGGCAGGATGTGAACCTGCAATCTGACCCTGGGTTGTGTTGACATTCAGGACTCCCAGAAGCGGTTGTTTGTGATTCAAGCTGGGTACTGGGTAGGAGGCCAGCATGATTGAGCAGACAGGAATTGAGCGGCAGAGTTTGGGCGAAGTTGGCACCGCATTTACCGGGCAAACGGACGGACCCGGGACGCAGCGGCCAAGATAACAGAAAACTCATGGAAGCCATTCTTTGGCTTGCGAGAACTGGAGCGCACTGGCGGGCCCTAGCGGACCACTTCGGGAAGTGGAATTCAGTCTATGTTCGCTTCAATCGCTGGTGCCGAGCCGGCGTGTTTGATTGCCTTTTCAATGCGATGGCGGATGATCCAGACTTTGAGTACGTCCTTGTGGACAGCACCATCGTGCGTGCGCACCAGCACAGCGCGGGCGCGCAAAAAGGGGGGCTGAAGCTCAAGCGTTAGGACGCTCACGTGGTGGGATCAGCAGCAAAATACACCTCGCAACTGACGCGCACGGCAACCCTGTCCGCCTGATCCTGACAGGTGGGCAACGCAATGACATCACCCAAATCGAGCCACTTTTGGATGGTTTGAACGCAGCATTTGTCTTGGCGGCTAAGGGCTATGACGGTGCCCGCGCGATGGAGGCCATCTGTGCGGCAGGTGCAATCCCGGTCGTGCCGCGCCGTTCAACGACCGCTTCATGGCGCAAATTCGATGCTGTCCTGTACAAGGACCGCAACGCAGTCGAGCGGTTCTTCAGCAAGATCAAGCACTTCCGACGCATAGCCACACGGTATGACAAACTGGCACGCAACTATTTAGGCTTCACAAATCTTGTCTGTGCCCTCAAATGGTGTACCTGAATGTCAACACAACCTAGGCAAACGGATCTTTGGGGTATTTCACCCCCGCCAGATATAGTCCGTGCGGCGGGCAAACCGGACCGCAAGCACTACGGTCCTTTGCCGCTAAAGCAGCCCCAACCTCATCCGGCGTCCAAGCCCCCGCGCCAACGCGTTCCAAGGTGCCGACAAAGCTGCGCACCTGATTGTGCAGAAACGACCGCGCCCGGACATGAAACCGATACTCCGTGCCATGGGTGCGCGGAACCACTTCGACCCGCAGCTCATCCAATGTCTTCACCGGGCTTTTCGCCTGACAAATCGAAGACCGGAACGTCGTGAAGTCATGGTTCCCGATCAACTGATCCGCCCCTGCCTGCATCGCATCCGCATCCAGCGGATGGTTCACCCGCCACATCTGCCCGGCCTCTGATGTCAGAGGCGCGCGGCGCGACATCAGGCGAAACAGATACCTTCGTTCCACCGCATCAAACCGTGCGTGCCAATCATCGGCCACCAAAGCGCAGTTCAAGATCGCCACTGGCGCGGGCTTGAGATGGAAATTCAACGCCTCGGACAGGCGAAACGGGTCCCATTCCCGTTCCATATCGCAATGCGCCACTTGGCCCGTTGCATGAACACCCGCATCGGTGCGCCCAGCGGCAGCAATCGTGTGTTCGCGCGGTTCCAGCTTGGCCAAGGCCGCCTCAATCGCGCCTTGCGCAGACGGCTGATCGCTCTGCCGCTGCCACCCTGCAAAGGGGTCGCCGTGATATTCAACAAGAAGGGCGTAACGTGGCATCCGCCCCGATTAGGGGGAGCATCAGGCAAAATCAATCCCTACACATCGCCGTGGCGGACCCCTATCTTGCTATAAAGCATTGAAAGGGCCCATTTTGGTCATCTCCGCCATCGCCGATCAAATCGCACGTACCGTCGAAGGTGTTAGCGACACACTCACCGCACCTTTCGCCGATCCCGTGATCCGTCTTGGCGTGACGGGCCTGTCGCGCGCTGGCAAAACGGTGTTCATCACATCGCTGGTTGCCAATCTGATGGACCGGGGGCGGATGCCGCAACTGGAGGCTGCCGCCAGTGGTGCAATCCGCACAGCCTATCTGCAGCCGCAGCCAGACGACACCGTGCCGCGCTTTAATTATGAGGCCTATCTGTCACAACTCACCGCGCCGGAACCCAGCTGGCCTGATGGTACGCGCCAAATCAGCGAGCTGCGCCTGTCCCTGCGCGTACAACCCAGCGGCCTACTGTCCGGCATCTCTGGCCCACGCACGGTGCATATCGACATTGTGGACTACCCCGGTGAGTGGCTGTTGGACCTTGGGCTTTTGGACCAATCCTATGCAGAATGGTCAGAGGCGGCACTGGATCGCGCAAGAGGCCGTCCCGGCGGTGACGACTACGCTGCACTTGTGGCGGGTGTTGACCCGACCGTGCGACTGGACGAACCCGAAGCACTGGTGCTCGCCGAACGGTTCACCGCACACCTGCGCGAGGCACGTGAAGCCGGATTTTCTGACTGCTCGCCGGGTCGCTTCTTGCTGCCCGGCGACCTTGCCGGATCACCTGTGCTGACCTTTGCCCCGCTTCCCTCAGCACGCTATCCACGCGGATCGCTGGGACGCGAGTTTGAGCGGCGCTTTGAAAGTTATAAACGCAACATCGTGCGGCCATTCTTCCAAGACCATTTCGCCAAGATCGACCGTCAGATCGTGCTTGTCGATGTGCTGGGCGCGATCCATGCAGGTCCTGCCGCATTAGATGATCTGCGCAACGCAATGGCGCGCATCCTTGGGGCTTTCCGTCCGGGCCGTAACGATTTCCTGACCCGCATTTTCCAAGGACGCCGGGTTGAGAAAATTCTCTTTGCTGCAACCAAGGCAGACCATCTGCACCACAGCCAACATCCGCAACTGACCTCGATCACCGAAGCCTTGGTGCGCGAAGCCAAGGATCGGGCCGATTTTGCGGGGGCGCAAACCGGGGCAATGTCCATTGCGGCCCTGCGCACCACCGTAGAGGAAACCGTCGACCACGCCGATGGACCGCTTGATGTCGTGCGCGGACGTCTGCTGGAAAGCAACAAGCAAGCCGCCTTCTATCCCGGCAAACTGCCTTCTGATCCCGCGCATTTGCTGGCACCGGCCCGCGAAGGCTCTGACAAGTGGCTCGATGCCGACTATAGCGTGATGAGCTTTGCCCCCGCCCCGCTTGACCGCCGCCCCGGCGACGGCCCACCACACATCCGGCTGGATAAAGCCGCGCAATTTCTGTTGGGAGATCGGCTATGACCCGCGGACCGGTTCTGATTGACCTTGAAGGCACCGAAGCGGCCCGGCCCGACAGCGCCCCCGCTGTGCAAGATGACATCGACGCACCGCAGGGCGTTGCGATGCAACAGGTCGCAGCGCTGGCCGCGCGCAGGCCGTCAAGGCTCGCGCGTTGGTTCTGGTCCGTCGCGGTGGCACTGGTTGGTTTCGTGGTTTCACTTGCAGCGTGGGATTATGTCACGGGGCTTTTGGCGCGCTCACCGATCTTGGGCGGCATCGCGACGGCGCTGATCGGGTTACTGATATTGGTGCTGCTGATCATCGGATTGCGCGAACTGGCGGCCTTTGGACGTTTGCGCAAGCTCGACAGTATCCAGCATCAGGCAAAAGATGCGCTTGTCTCGCATGACCTTAAACAGGCACGCCGTGTCATCGGCGACCTCGAAGCGCTTTATGGCAATCGCGAGGATACGGCGTGGGGGCGGGCAGAGCTTAAGTCGCGGCAAAGCGAGGTGCTGGACGCCGATGGGCTGTTGGGCCTTGCTGAAACCACATTGCTGACCCCGCTCGACGCGCGCGCCCAGCGCGAAGTGGAAGCCGCAGCACGGCAAGTCGCCACCGTGACGGCGATTGTCCCACTTGCCCTGGCTGATCTGTTCACTGCCCTGACCGCAAACCTGCGGATGATCCGGCGGATCGCCGAGATTTATGGCGGGCGATCCGGCACCTTGGGCAGTTGGCGGCTGACACGTTCTGTCCTTACGCATCTGGTTGCGACCGGTGCTGTGGCCGTGGGTGATGATCTGATCGGATCAGTCGCCGGTGGCGGGGTCCTGTCCAAAGTATCCCGCCGCTTCGGCGAAGGTGTGATCAACGGGGCGCTCACCGCGCGCGTCGGCGTTGCCGCGATTGAGGTCTGCCGCCCGCTCCCGTTTCATGCATCAAAGAAACCATCCGTCAGCGGTCTGGTCGGCCGGGCGATGAGCGGTCTTTTCGGACGCAGTTAGTCAGGGCGTTGCGCAGCGGCCGCGGGTAAACTCAGTTGCACCGCCAATCCGCCAAGGTCCTCATCCTGCGACAGAATGATTTTGCCGCCATAGGCATGCACCAGATCAGAGGCGATCGCCAACCCCAGCCCCGTTCCGGGCTTGGATGTATCAAGGCGCTGACCGCTATCCATGGCGCGTGATCTTTCCTCTTTCGGGATACCCGGACCGTCATCGCTGATTGTGATCATTACCGTGCCTTGATCCGCTTGCGATGCGCTCAGGCGCACCTGCGACGCAGCCCATTTCAGCGCGTTATCCAGCAGGTTGCCCATGACCTCTTCAAAATCACTTTGGTCCATGCGGACACGCAAGCCTTCGTCAAACGTGGCTGAAAAGGTTTTGTCGCTGTTACGCGACAACGCTTCAAACGCACGTTTCATCCGGCCAAGGGCTGTGTCCAACTCAGTGACCACGCCAACCGCCCCATCGGTTCCGTCTGCACGCATCCGGGCAAAGGATCGTTTCAACTGCGCATCAAGCCGATCCAGCGCATCAATGGAATCCTGCACCGCGACACCCTTGGACCGCAGTGTATCCAACTCGTTGCGCATAATGGCCGACGGGGTCTTGATCGCATGGGCAAGGTCGGCGGCTTGCC
Source organism: Yoonia sp. F2084L (assembly GCF_023015625.1). GTDB lineage: Bacteria > Pseudomonadota > Alphaproteobacteria > Rhodobacterales > Rhodobacteraceae > Yoonia. The sequence continues at coordinate 382,641 of NZ_JALKAH010000005.1, read as the reverse complement.
GGCGCGATCTGCTCATGATTTCGCGGTTGCGATCCATCAAACTGTTGATGTCTGTGACCAGCGGGGCCACCTCAATCGGGTAGCTGTCGACGCTCAGGCCGTTCTCGTGTTCCCAGCGGGTCGAGACTTCTTTTCGCAGGGTATTGAGCGGTTGCAGGACAACGGCAACCTGCGCCAGCGCACCCAAAACCCCGACAAAGGCGATAATCGCAAAGGCGGTCAAAAGGGTCTGGCGCAGCTCTTGGGTGTCAGCTTCAAGACTACGCAAGGATGAGGCCACCTGAATATGCCACAACGACCCGTCGGGTAGTGTCAGCCATTCGGCAATGCCGAAAACCGGGTCGCCATTCGGACCACGATACTCGCGGGCAACGCGCCCCCCCTGAGTGGTATTGGGGCGCGGCAAAGATGCATCCACCAGCGAGGGTGATCTGTAAAGCTGGCCTTCGCTGCCCTCCACCTGCCAATACTGGCCTGAAAACGGACGTTGATAGACCGGATCGCCAATGGCGCGCACCAGATTGACCGCGCTGGCGCCGTTGTTTGAGACGGCAACCACCGCCTGACTGTGGCGGGCTTGCACAAGATCAGTAAAACGCGCCTGCGTCTGTGCCGTCATATACGATGAGATACCCGCCAGGCCGAGCACAATAATCACGACCGCCCACAGGATGCCGCCCGACACCGCCCGGGCGCGCAGCGACGTCATGCAGCCGCTTTGATCACATAACCACGACCACGTACCGTTTCGATCAGGTCATTGCCCAGCTTCTTGCGCAACCGGTTCACGAACACCGCAATCGTGTTGGAATCGCGATCGCCTTCATACTGATAAATATGCTCGGACAGTTCCGTGCGGGACACCAGACGGCCCGCGTTGTGGAACAGATAAGACAGCACCGCGATTTCCTGCGCGGTCAGGCTTGCCGGAACGCCGTTGACCATGACCTGATTGGTGCGGCTGTCAAAGCTGACCTCATCCTTGGTGAACACCGGGTTCGACTTACCTGCCTTGCGCCGGATCATCGCGCGCACACGGGCCGACAGTTCAGCCATGTGGAACGGTTTGGTGACATAGTCATCCGCACCCGCATCAAGCCCGTCAACACGGTCAGTCCAGTCATTGCGCGCTGTCAGCATCAAGATCGGCACATCATTTCCACCTGTCCGCAGGTTTCTAAGAACCGTCAGACCGTCCCGTATCGGCATGCCAATATCAAGTATGATCAGATCATAGGGCTCTGTTTCACCAAGATACTGGGCCTCCGCCCCGTCCGAGGCAATATCAACGGTCAGCCCTTCGGACTTCAACGTGTCCCTGATTTGGCCGGCGAGCACAGGCTCGTCTTCTGCAAGCAAAATACGCATGCGTTTGGGCTACTGCTGTCAGGTGGCAGAAATTTGGCGAGACTAAGACAAGGAGCACCTCTTGCGCCTGTTTTTCGTGAACAGTTTGGATGCATTGTTTTCGCTGCGAGAACAGATTGACAGAAATGTAATCATCGTTGACCCTTAAGGTGAAATGCTGACTAAATTCCCGACCATCTCCGAAACATCAGCCCGCTTTGCATGGGATATCCCTGAGCAATACAACATCGGCGTCGATATCTGCGACCGGCATGCAGGTCAGGCCCCCGACAAACCCGCGATCATTGATGTCGGTGAGGACGGCAGCGTCACCCAGACCAGTTTCGGCCAATTATGCGATTTGTCGAACCAACTGGCCAATGTACTAAAGAAAACGTCCATTCGCGGTGACCGGATTGCTGTACTGCTGCCACAGACCTTGGAAACAGCGGTGTCTCATATCGCGATCACCAAAATCGGGTGTATTTCACTGCCGCTGTTCACGCTTTTCGGCCCTGATGCACTCTTGCACCGCTTACAGGATTCGGGAGCAAGCACTGTGATTACAAACCGTGATGGGGCCCGTGTTCTCAGTAACCTTAGGCACAAGCTACCAGCGCTGAAACGGGTGCTTTCCATCGACGGTGCTGCTGAGAGTGTCGAGGATCTCCATGCGGCTTGCGCAGCACAATCAACCGCGTTCACACCCGTCGACACAAAGGCCGACGACCCCGCGATCCTGATCTACACCTCTGGCACAACCGGCGCGCCCAAAGGTGCGCTGCACGCCCATCGCGTCTTACTGGGCCATTTGCCCGGCGTCGAAATGAGCCATGATTTCTTTCCGCAACCGGGCGACAAAATCTGGACGCCCGCAGATTGGGCATGGATTGGTGGCTTGCTTGACGTGTTGATGCCCGCGCTGCACCACGGTGTGCCGGTGGTCGCCTGCCGCTTTCGGAAATTCACCGCAAAGGCCGCATTCGATCTGATCCGCGATCACGGCATCCAAAACGCTTTCCTGCCGCCTACGGCACTTAAACTCATGCGCCTCGACACACCAGATCAGCCCGTGCCCATGCGCTCGGTCGCCAGCGGAGGCGAGACCTTGGGCAAAGAACTGATCGCATGGGGCCAGCAGGTATTCGGAACAACGATCAACGAATTCTACGGCCAGACCGAATGCAACATGATCGTGTCGTCCTGTGCAGCACTGGAACCGGCGGAACCGGGGATCATGGGGTTCGCCGTCCCGGGCCATATCGTTGATATCATTGACGAAGATAGCGCCACGCTTTGCGATACCGGCGAGGAAGGTAGCATCGCCGTCCGCGCACCCGACCCGGTGATGTTTCTGGAATACTGTAACAACCCTGATGCCACCGCCGCGAAATTCATCGAAATCGCAGGTGAAAGATGGCTGCTAACCGGCGACAAAGGCTGCAAAACGCCTACAGGCCGCATTCAGTTCATCGGACGCGATGACGACATCATCAGTTCCGGCGGCTACCGCATTGGCCCGGCTGAGATCGAGGATTGCCTGCTGGCCCATCCCGCCGTGAAATTGGCGGGCGTAGTTGGCAAACCTGATCCAATCCGTGGGTCTGTCGTGGCCGCCTACATCCAGCTTGCGGCAGGTTTTGAGGGCTCGGACGATCTGGCGTCCGACATTGCGGCTCACGTCAAATCCAAACTCGCCGCTTACGAATTCCCCCGTGTCGTCCGTTTCATCGACGATATGCCGATGACCACAACTGGCAAGATTATCCGCGCCGACCTGCGGGCGCGCGCCGAAAAGGAAGCTGAAGATGAACAATGAAGTTGTCCTCTACCACGCTGCAAACGGCGTCGCGACGGTCACACTGAACCGTCCCGATCAACGTAACGCGATCAACCCTGAAGTCTGTGACGCCATCCGCGCGGCCTTTGATCAGGTCGAAACAGACCCGGACGTACGTGTTGCAATCCTCACCGGGGCTGGCACCCTGTTTTGTGCAGGGATGGATCTGAAGGCTTTCGCGGGTGGCGCTGGCGATACGATCCTGTTCGGCAAATACGGCTTTGGCGGCTTCGTCAAACGCCCACGCACCAAACCCGTGGTCGCCGCCGTTGAAGGTGCCGCCCTTGCTGGCGGGTTCGAGATGATGCTGGCCTGCGACATGGTCGTGGCCGGAACCTCAGCGCAATTCGCCTTGCCCGAGGTGCGTATCGGCCTGATCCCCGGGGCCGGTGGTGCGGTGCGCCTGCCGGTCTCAATCCCGCGTGTGCGCGCCAATGAAATTCTGCTCACTGGCAAACCCTTTAGCGCACAAGACGCCGCAGATTGGGGCGTGATCAATCGGGTGACAAATGACGGAGAGGCTTTGCAAACAGCCACCTCTATTGCCGCTGATATTGCCTCCAACGCACCACTTGCCGTGCGTCATACGCTGGCTATCGCCACTCGCGCCCATGCAGAAAACGATGCCGCTCATTGGTCCGAGAATGATCGTATCATCGCCGAAATCGGGCAAACCGCAGACGCCGCCGAAGGCGCGCGCGCCTTTATCGAAAAGCGTAAACCTGTCTGGCAAGGCAAGTAACGCCACGGCCCATTTGACAACCTGACCCGCACCGCGAAGATGAACGCAACGGAGGGCGTTCATATGCAAAGTGATGTCGTAATCATCGGGGCCGGTCTGGCCGGGCTTGTCGCTGCTAATGAGCTGATCGCGCGCGGCAAAACCGTCACGATCCTTGATCAGGAAGGGCGTCAGAACCTTGGCGGTCAGGCGTTCTGGTCGTTGGGTGGCTTGCTCATGATCGACAGCCCCGAACAGCGCCGGATGCGGGTGAAAGATAGTGTGGCACTGGCGACAAACGACTGGATGGGTTCGGCCCAGTTTGACCGCCCCGAAGACCACTGGCCGCGGCAATGGGCGCAGGCTTATCTGGACTTTGCAGCAGGCGAAATGCGGCCTTGGCTTTATAAGTTGGGGATGCGCTGGTTTCCGGTGGTCGGCTGGGCCGAGCGCGGCGGCAGCTTCGCCAATGGACACGGCAATTCCGTGCCGCGATTTCACATCACTTGGGGCACCGGACCCGGTGTGCTGCGTCCCTTTGAACAGCGCGTGCTTGAGGCCGAAAATCAAGGCAAAGTCACCTTCGGCTTTCGCCACCGCGTCACGGGGTTCGACATCACGAACGGCAAGATCGCTGGCATCACCGGCGACATCCTCGCCCCGGATAACGCCGCGCGCGGGGCCGCGACAAACCGAGACGTCATCGACAGTTTCGATATCCGCGCGACCCAGGTCATCGTCACCTCGGGCGGGATCGGCGGCAATTTCGATCTGGTGCGTCGCAACTGGGATGCTTCCAAATCAGGGCCATTGCCGGACAAGATGGTGTCGGGCGTGCCCGAACACGTCGATGGTCTGCTGCTGGATATCGTCAAAGACGCCGGGGCGGAGCTGATCAACACCGACCGTATGTGGCATTACACCGAAGGCGTGCAAAACTGGGATCCGATCTGGCCGCACCACGGGATCCGCATCCTGCCCGGTCCGTCCTCCATGTGGTTCGATGCAACAGGCGACAGGCTGCCTGCCCCCTGCATGCCGGGGTTTGATACCATGTCGACCCTGCATGAGATTTGCAGGCGAGGGCATGATCATACGTGGTTTGTGCTGACCCAAAAGATTATCGAAAAGGAATTCGCTTTGTCAGGGTCAGAGCAAAACTTCGACCTGACAGAGGGGGGCTGGAAGGACGTTCTGCAAGCCCGGTTGGGCAAGGGTGCAACGCCAGCAGTTGAGGCGTTCAAGGAAAAGGGTGAGGACTTTGTCGTCGCCAACGACTTCGACACGCTCGTCACAGGCATGAACCAACTTGGCGGTAACCTGATCGACGCGGGCAAACTGCGCGCGCAAATCGAAGCGCGGGATGCGCAAATCGACAACCCGTTCACCAAGGACGTGCAGATATCGGCGATCCACACAGCGCGGAACTACCTGGGCGACAAACTGATCCGCACCGCGAAACCGCACAAAATCCTTGACCCCAGCAAAGGCCCGCTAATCGCGGTCAAGCTGCATGTGGTCACACGCAAAACGCTGGGCGGTATCCACACCGATCTGGACGCAAAGGTCTTTGCGCCGGGCGGCCAAACGATCGACGGGCTTTTTGCAGCAGGCGAAGCGGCAGGGTTCGGCGGTGGTGGCTATCACGGCAACAACGCGCTGGAAGGGACGTTCCTTGGTGGGTGCATCCACTCCGGGCGGCGCGCTGGGCGGGCAGCGGGTTAGACCTAGGCTTGCCAATCGCGTGACACACCAATGATGTGCGATGTTTACGATTTAATGCACTGATTGAACGACGCCGCCTGAGCTTCCGAGACAAGCCCACCAGCTTTCAAGCCTTCCGCCTGAGCAGGCGTCAAAAACTTGTATAGATCACCGGATATTCCGGCATTCTGCCAACAAGTCTCGATCTTTGCGCGATCCGCAGGGCTGGTGGGGGTCGGCCCACCGCAACCCGCGAGCAACAAGACAATCGGCAATCCAACAATAGAAAATTTGTGCACGTTCATTCTCCTGCAATCACTGTGTCCTCGGTAACTGCCCGAAAGTTTCCAAGCAACCCACACTTTTTCGTTTGTCTGTGCGCAAAGTCACTGACGCTAGGTCATGTCGTGCATCATGCCTACGCAAAAGCGCGTGATATTAGGATCGCAATTTTCATGGAACCGTTGATCGGTCAGATTATTCTATACGGTGGCAACTTCGCCCCCCGGGGCTGGGCCTTTTGTGATGGGCAAGCCTTGGAGATTGCCGAAAACCAGTCATTGTTTGCAATCCTTGGCACAACCTATGGCGGCGACGGGCGCACAACATTCTGCCTGCCCGATATGCGGGGACGGGTCCCGATGCATGCAGGCGATGGACAAGGCCTGACACCACGCGACATCGGGCAGAAAATGGGGGCCGAGAGCGTCGCACTCACCGCCACCCAATTGCCCGAGCACCGGCACGAAATCTTTGTCTCTGACAGCGCTGCTGACACCGATCAGCCGTCAAACGCGTCACTCGGTGCGGCCAAGACATATGTGAACGCCTCTGACGGCACACATCGCCAAAAAAGCGAACCTAAAACAGCGTTGAACAGCAAGACAATCGGCCTTGCGGGCGGCAGTGCGCCGCATGAAAACATGCAGCCGACACTGTGCATCAATTACATCATCGCTGTGCAAGGTGCGTTCCCAACGCGCAACTAGGGCAACTCTGTCCTGCGGTGCCCGACGAAGATCACCAATCTGCCCCATTTTCGCTAAATTGTTTCGATTGTGTTAAGTCACACAGTTGACGATCACAATCCAGTTTAAGCTGGGTAAAATCGCTGATCGCACATTTACGAGTAAAGGCTCTTTTCCATGTTTGAACTTGCACCTGCCCAACCTTCCCGCGGCGACCTAGACTGGTGCTGGTACCTGCGGCGTCTTGGTAAGGGCGGCGAAACACTTGAACGCGCGTTGCACGACATTGGCGTGCTGCAGCCAGGCGGTTGGGCCTATTGGCAAGACAGCAAAATGACCGATACAGGCGCGCCGGTTGAGATGATGTTCATCGCAAACCAATCGTCGCTGTCACTGCGGACCGAGGTTGAAGACCCTGCAAAGGATCCTGCAGGCCGCGTCGCAAAAGCCTGCGATCTGATGATGCAATTCGGTGGCACACCCCCACCCGCCGCCTTGCGTGATGTGATCAGTGCTGTGCAAGGTGCTGGCCCGCTGCGGTTTGGCGCATGGTTGGGGCTTCACAGCGGCCCGGATGGGCTTGCCACGACGCTTTATGCCGAAGTGCCCGCAGAAGCCGCTGATCTGAGAGGGCTGATGCTGTCCGATCTTATTGCGCCTGTTTTTGATGATCTGGGCAGCGGCACCCGCATTACGATGCTGGGTTATCACAGCCAGACGGGTGAAGTGACGTTGTATTGCGAGACGGATCACGACTTTGCCGATGCCATTCCAAAGCTGGTCGCGCCGGCCGAAGTGCCCGCAGAACCATTGGTCTTTGAAATAGGGCTGATGTTGGACGCGGGTGTTGCTGATGCGCGCCAGAAAACAACGCTGCAATTCAACTACGCGCTCCACGACGGAAACGTGCCGCCAACCTTAACGCTGCTCCTGTCGTCAAAGGCGATCTTTGAGCACGACACAGTCATCGCAGACCGCGTCAAGAACTTCCCCGGTGACCACGTTGCGGCCTATACCGCACTGACGGATCAATTATTGCCTGCATCGCCAGGCAAAGCCCATCACGGTGATGTTGGATTTCTGGCTCGGAAAACACGGGGCCCGCTGGTCTCAATCGGGGTGGCGGCGCCTTGGGCCTGCCCTTTCGAAGACGGATAGTGCCGTGCAATGGTCACTTGCATCACGCAACTCTGTCGCATTCACGTAAAACTTTTGACAAATTGCTCGCACACAACCTATGCGAGCAAATCTTAAAGATGGCTAAAGCGGGAGTGTTCACGGGTGTCTGACAAAAAGAAAGTTGCCATTATCGGCGGGGGCGTCGGTGCCATCACAGCCGCCTATGCGATTACACAACAACCCAACTGGCAGGAAGACTATGATGTCACGCTTTATCAGCTAGGCTGGCGGCTTGGCGGCAAAGGTGCCAGCGGTCGCAACATGAAGCACGCGGGCCGGATCGAAGAACACGGTCTACACATCTGGGCCGGTTTCTATGAAAACGGCTTTCGTCTGATGCGCGACTGCTATGACCAACTGAACGCAACGGGTCTGCGCAGCCCTGATGCACCGCTTGGGACGCTGGACAAAGCGTTCACAGGGCTGAACCGCTTTCTTCTGGCCGAAGAGATCGAAAAAGACGGCGTGAAAGAGGTCCACCCCTGGTTCCTCGAATTCCCGCCCAACGACGAAATCCCCGGCACAGGCGGCGTGCTGCCAACCCCCTTTGCCTATTTCCAAATGGCCACAGAGGCGCTGATTGGCTTTATCGAGAAAATCCTCGAAGAGTTGGAAAAAGACGTCCCGCATACTTTGCCACCGCGTTTTGAAGGACCACTGAAGGCGCGAGGCGTCGCGCTCAAGAACCGCTCGCCACTGCACCACCTGCGTGACTATGCCAAGGCACTGCCAAAAAATGCCTTTGACCATACTGACAGTCAGACACAAACACTTGGCGGCATCGCAGATCATGCCCAGCAGTGGTTCGACGACCAGGCATTCCCCGAAGGTGTGCTATCGGACGAGGCGCGGCGCGCAAAATACCTGATCAGCCTGTCGCTTGCCTTTTTCCGGGGCACTTTGGACAGTGGACTCTTCCGCCACGGCTTTGACGCCATCGACGACTGGGAAATCAGCCAATGGCTGCTGAACTACGGGGCCAGCCCCGATGCCGTCTATTCGGCTGTTTTCCGTGGCTGCTATGACTACGTCTTCGGCTATCCCGGCGGCAACACGGACGAACGCAGCGTGGGCGCAGGCACAGCCATTCGCGGGCTTTTGCGGCTGGCCTTCACCTACAAAGGTTCGCTTTTCTTCAAGATGATGGCGGGCATGGGCGATACGATCTTTGGTCCCTACTACGAGATTCTCAAACATCGCGGCGTGAAGTTCAAATTCTTCAATGCGGCCACGCATTTGGCGCTGGATGACACGAAAACCTACATCGACCGGATCGACATGGTTGAGCAGGCCGCGACAAAATCCGGGGGTTACGACCCGTTTGTCGTGGTCAAAGACCTCAACTGCTGGCCGTCAGAACCGCTTTGGGATCAACTGGTTGACGGGACCAAGCTGGAAAAGTCCGGCGTCGATTTCGAATGCGAGAAAGAAGCGCCAACAGGCAAAGCCTATAGCCTGAAACGCGGCACCGACTTTGATGAGGTCATTCTGGGCGCATCGCTGGGATCGCTTCCCTATATGGCGAAAGAGCTGATCGCCGCCAGCAACCGCTGGAAGATGATGACCGAAAAGGTTGGCACAGTCGCCACCCACGCAGCCCAATTCTGGCTGAACCAAACCGCGTCCGAAATGGGTTGGAACGATCTGGTTGCCAAGCACAACATCGGCGACATCCCCGCCGACCTGAAAACCGTCATCACCAGCTTTGTTGAACCGCTCGACACTTGGGCGGATATGTCGGACCTGATCGGACGCGAGGATTGGCAAGACCCCGGTCCCAAATCCATCGCGTATTTCTGTAGTCCTGCCAAAGACGCCGGGACTGAGCCCGGTACGTTTGAAGACCGGGTGCTGGACTGGGCCAACAACGACCTGACACGCATGTGGCCCGGCGCACTGAAAAACGGCAAGTTCGACACGTCCCTGCTGGTTGCAGAAGGGGCCAAAACCGGCCCAGCCAAGTTCAAAGCGCAGTATTTTCGTGAGAACTTCTACGGCTCAGAACGCTATGTCCTGTCCGTGCCCGGATCAGTAAAATACCGCCTGCCCGCTGATGGCACCGGGTTTGAAAACCTCTTTATCGCGGGCGACTGGACACGATGTGGGATCAACGCGGGCTGCGTTGAAGCAGCAACCATCTCGGGTCTGGCTGCTGCGCGTGGACTGACAGGGGCCGACATCGAAATCGTCGGCGAAGGTGACATTGCACCAGATGCGGGTCCAACAGATGCAGCCAAACTGCAAAGCCCCTACGCGCAAAACGCCAACTGGCCGCTGACACCCTTCTTTGGGGTCGGTGAATTGGACGGCTTCTTCAGCTTCCATGCAGTTGACGCCAAAGAACTGGAAAAATGTCTACCCGCAGGCATGAAACTGCACCCGCAGTCGATCACACCCGAAGGCACGCATCCGGTGTCGATCCTTGCCAATCAGCAAATGGGCGTGCGGCCAACAATCATGCCCAAGCTGTTTGGGTTCCGCGACTATTATGAGGCGATCATTGCGATCAACTACGTACAGGTTGAGGGGCATGAAGGCGCTTATGCCTATCTGCCCAACCTCTATCTGAACAGCAAACTGCCGCAACTCGCCGGTGTCTGGTTCTACGGCTACAACAAACGGATGGGGCAGCTGGAGATGGGCAATAACCGCTATTCTGTGAAATCCGCCACAGGATCGCCCATCTGGTCTGGCAAATACGCCCAGCGCGACATGGCCCGCCCAATGACGGACTTTGCGACATTGGGGGCTGTTGACCGGCTTGCCAATCAAGTGGTGGTCACCAAGAACAAGCTTGGCAAATGGCAATTTTCCAATCTCGATTTCGGACTGACAGCGGCACATGGTGCTGGAATCCATGCACAAATTGATGTTCAGGATGCAGGCCTTGCCAATCTGCCAGCGGGGAAAATGATTGCCCAACCGCTTCAGCTACGCAATGATGCGGCCTCTGAAGGGCACGCGCTGCCCGGCGCGTTTCGTATCTGGACAAGCTGGACCCTTTCCAACCCATTCGACAGCGGGCGCATTGCGCGCTTGGAAGCTGCGAAAACACGCATATAGTGATCTGCGGGAGTAGGGGTGTAGCGATGAGCGAGCCAAAGGCAGGCAGCGCGACAACCGGCGGTGGAGAACGCAAGCAGATCACGGCGGTCTTTATGGACGTCGTGGGCTTTAGCGATATCGCCAGCACGGCTGATGCCGAAGACCTGCAGCAGTGGCTGGAAGAGTTCTATGCCCAAGCCAAGACAATCGTTGACGACCACGATGGCGAGGTCACCGAATACCTTGGGGATGGCATCGTCGCACTCTTTGGTCTGGCACGCGCGGATGAGCTTTCGGCCTCTAAGGCCGTGAACGCCGCGATGACGGCGATCCGCGATATTGACGCAGGCCGCAGCAAAGGTATCGACCTGAAACTGCGCATTGGCGTGGCAACGGGTGAGGTCGCTGTGCGCGCAAATGCGGGCCGTGAGAACCTGCCGCGCGCCACAGGTATGGTCACAACGCTTGCCCAACGCATTCAGGAACAGGCCACGCCGGGCACTGTCATGATTTCGCACAGCACCAAGCGCCTGTTGCGTGGTGTGATGGCGATGCAACCTTTCCCAGATCAAAAGCTTAAAGGCTTTGCCGAGGCGCAAACGCTGTTTCAGCCGCTGGCCGAAAAACCACGCACCGCACCGACCCAATCCTTTTTTGTCGGGCGCGATACCGAATTACAACGGATCAACGACAGCAAAGACCCCGTGCTTGTCATCGGACAGGCTGGCATAGGGAAATCCGCGCTGGCCCGGCATCTGGCCCAGCAATGCGGACAAGCGGCGATTTTTGCGGCTGATGGGGTGCACATCCGCGCCAGCTATCAACCCTTTGCGCAATGGCTGATGCAACTGACCGGCAGCACGCTGCCCGATTTCAGCGATCTGCAGGCCAGGTTCGCGGGGCTTTCCGACAGTGCCCTACATGCGCTGGCGCTGGTCTTGGGGCTGGCGGAAGGTCAGCGACTGCTGGCTGAACGCAGCAACGTGGCCCTCAAGGGACTGATCGAAGACAGCCTGTGGCAAGCAATCCGCGCGACCCAGTCAGACGGGCTTTTGGTTTTTGAAGACCTGCACTGGCTCGACAACGCAAGTTTCGGCGTGTTGGTTCATATCCTGCAAAGCGATGCGGCAAGCGACTATCAGATCCTGATGACCAGTCGTGAAGACACCAAAATCGGCAGATATCTGGGGCGACTGCCCGTGACGATCATTTCGCTCGAGGCGCTGACCGACACCGAAGCCGGGGTGATGCTGGACCGGCTGACCGAAGGAAGACCTGCCTCTGAAGACCGCGCCTTAGTGATTGAGCAGGCAGCAGGCATTCCGCTGTTCATTGAGCAACTGTTCAAACGCGCGGCGTCTGACCCGGCAAAGACCACCCAAGTGCCAGGCTCTTTGATGGATTTGCTGGCCGATCAGATCGACGCAACGGGTGCAGCCAAACCCGTGCTGCAATGCGCCGCCGTTATCGGCAAAACGTTCGACCTTGATATGCTGGGGGCCATCGCAACCGACCATGCCCCGCTTGCGGATCACCTGAAAGCTGCGTCCCAACAAGGCGTGCTGGAACAGGTCGATGACCACAACTGGACCTTCGCACATGCGCTGCTGCATCAGGCCGCTTATCAGGGCATGTTGCGCCGCACCCGCGAGACCTACCACGGCCAAATTGCAGCGCATTTGCAGGAAAACCACGCCGATGCAGTCATGCGCAACCCCGCTTTGCTGACCGATCACCTTAGCCTTGCGCAACAGCATGTTCCGGCCATCCAGAACTACTTGACCGTCAGCCAATGGGCCTTATTCCAAGGGGCTTTCGACGATGCAGAGGCGCATGTTCTCGCCGCCATCTCGCTTTGCGAACAAGCCCCTGCCGATGTTGACGTGCGTGCACTTGAAATCGCCTGCTACACAGCGCTCGGGTCCATCCGCATGCAAATTCAGGGGTTCACCGCAGAACCTGTGAAGGAGGCCTTTGAAACGGTGGCGACACTGGCAGCGGGGCAAAACGCCTATTCAGCGGCAAACGGTCCTGCCTTCTACGGCTGTTTCACCCATGCCATTATTTCCGCAGACAAAGCCGCCGCCAATCAATTCAGCGAGATGCTGCGCGAGGCGGCAGCGGCCGTCCCTGCGGAAGAAACCAACAATGAGCTGCGGCTTGCATCGCAGAACGTCGACACATCCTTGCATTTCTACGCCGGGGATTTTGACAAATCATCTGCCGAGTTTGCCGCACTGCGCGATATCTACGACATCACCAAGCACGGGGCGATGATCTCAAGCTACGGGGTGGACACCTTTGCCGCAGCACAGATGTTCGAAAGCGTCACACGGGCCATTTGCGGCGATGCGCATCTGATCCCGGACCTGATTGCCGAAACCGATGCGCACCAGAAACTGCTGAACATCCCGGTCATGCTGCCGTGGGCGCAAATCTGGGGGGCGGTCCCCCTCTATTATACCGGCCAGACGGACGCAGCCATCGCACGGGTAACATTGGGTTTGGAGACCGCAACCAGCCAGACAGCCGCCTTTTGGCAGGTTACAGGGGCGGCCTGGATGAACGTGATGAACCCTGCGCAAAGAGGCAGTCCGACAGGTCTGGCAGGCTTTGATCAGGTCATCAAAACGCATGAGGCGATCGGTGCGAATGTCGGGCTGCCCTATTTCCGGGCACATTACGCGCTGGCCTTGGCAGAGCACGACAAGGTTGATGCGGCCTATCAGGCCTCGCTTCAGGCGACACGCGAAAATGAGGCAAGCGGTCTGCACTGTTGGTACGCTGAGGTGCTGCGGATCCACGCGCAGATGTGCCTGTTGTCCGGGCGGCGTGACGATGCGCGCCGCTACCTGACAGAGGCGGTGGCCGTGGCCAGCGACCAAAACGCAAAGCTTTGGCATCTGCGGGCGCGGTTGGACCAACATCACGCAGGCCAGATCGGGCTGCAAGACCTAGAGGCGTCGCTGAACCAATTTGATGCGGCCGCCATGCTGCCTGAAATCAGTGAAGCACGGCAACTTTTGGCAAGCGCATGACACCCGAAAAACTGCTCAGCTACGACCTGCCGCTTTTTGACGGGCTCACGCCGTCTGACTTGGCCGATATTCCATTGGCCGCAAGCGAGCAAAAGCTTGATCCGTGGCAGACGATTTTTGATCAGGAAGACAGCTCATACGATCTGTATTTCTTGCTGTCGGGATCGCTGCTTGCGGTGTTTTGGACCACGCAAGGTCGCGAGATTGTCTTTTCAAGGTTCCCTATCGGGGCCTATTTCGGCGAATTGGCCGCCTTTGATGGCACCCCCCGATCCCTCGCGGTTGTCGCCAAAACGGATGCGACTGTATTGGCAATGAAACGGCAGTGTTTTCTGCAACTCTTCAATGAAGTACCGGTCATCAGGCAAGGGATCACGCAAAATCTGGTGGACCGCATCCGCACGCTGACGCGTCGCAACATGGAAATGACAACGCTGTCGGTGGAAGAACGGGTGTGCAAGTACCTGCTCCGATTGGCCGCGGAAGAGGGCAAGCTGACGCAAGGGGCCGTGATCGAGAACGCGCCAACGCATTCGGAAATTGCCGCATCCGTGGGCGCAAATCGCGAGATGGTCAGCCGGTCGATCAGCAAACTTTCCAAGCGGGGCGTGATCAAATCAGCGCGCCAAAGGATCGAGATTGTCGATCCAGAAGCGCTGTCAGATGAACTTGGCTAAATTAATCAGATTTTCATTTGATTTTGACAAAACTCATCCTTATTCGTAGTGACGTAAGGATGTGACAAGTGAAAGTAAGCGGTTTGGCACGCATTTTTAACATACTGGGTGGTGAAGTGACGTTGATGTTGGTCGGTGGCACCATCGGCCTTGTTTTTTTGATGATCAGCTAGTCAGGCACTGCTCGACAGGTATCTTCTGAACGTAAGATATCAGCTACTGAAACTATAGTTTCAGAGCAATTACGACATTTTCAAAAAATTCCCTTGGGGCAACACGCAGCCTTGGGTTAAACCACCGCCATTCGATTCCGAATCAAGGAGACTGCAATGACAAGAAAGGTTCTCACCCACCTCTGGTGCTAGTCGCCAGCTTGCAGTGTTGCTGCGCCCATGGGTGCTGCGCAAAATTCTCCAAAAGATTGTAGATCGGATACTTCAATGCATCCCCCGTTTTTCACTGTCGATCATAAGATCGGCCCCGATATTCATCACCAAAGTGACAGTAAACCTGTCATCCGGCGCAGCTTGCCTGACCGGCTGTCATTGCGGCCCAGCGCTTTGGGTTGGCCACCTGTGCCATTGTCAAACGCAGCGTTCACCGACAATGGTGCGTTGCATTTACCCAGCGGTGCCACACTGCAACCCAAGGCAATTCTGCGGGTTGTGCCACCGCCAGAGCGGACATGGCGCAACTTTGTCGGTCGGTTATTGATCCGCGTCGGGCAACGCATGATCATGGAAAACCGCGCCTGAGGGAATTGACCCTCGGCGCGGAACCCTTACCTAACAGGGACATGATTATATAAAGGATGGCGCATGTTCCTTCGTTTTGCCGCAACGCTTCTTTCCACGCTCGCCGCATTGCCCGTCGCCGCAGCCTGCGTCGGTGAAAGCTATCTTGATCGCATGTCGGACGCGCAACGATCCGAACTTTCCGCAGCCGTGGCAGACATGCCCTACGCTGAAGGGCTGATCTGGACTGCCGCAAAAGATGACGCGACAATCACTGTCGTTGGCACCATGCATATCTTTGACGAACGGCTTGAAAAGTTGCGCGCGCAGCTGACTGAGACCGTCACAAACGCTGATCTGATCATACTCGAAGCAACGCCCGAGGAAGAGGCCAAACTGCAAGAATTGCTGGTCTCTGAACCCGATCGCTTGTTCATAGTGGACGGACCAACCCTGCCTGAACTGCTGGATGAAGACACTTGGCAAATGATCGCAGCAGCCGCAACGGAACGTGGGATTCCATCATTCATGGCCGCAAAAATGCAGCCTTGGTACCTGTCCCTGACACTCGCCATTCCGACCTGCGCGATGGCGGACATGATGGCGGGTGTGCGCGGGCTTGATCATATGATCATTCAGGATGCAGAGGCCGCGGGAATCCCGATGCAAGCGGTTGAGCCCTACACCACGCTTTTTGATATCTTCAAAGATGACAGCTTTGACGAACAGGTCGATATGCTGCGTGTCGGAATGCTGGTCCCTGACCTGCAAGAACAGATGTTTGTGGCGATGCTGGACCGCTACTTTGCCGAAGATGTGGGTCGCCTGTGGGAAATGTCGCGCATCGCCGTCAGTGATGTGCCAGATCTCGACCCCGCCGAAGGTGAAGCGATGTTCGCCGAGATGGAAGAAGCGCTGTTAAACGAACGTAATCGCAACTGGATCCCCGTTATCGCGGAGGCCGCGGCAACAAACAACGACATTGTCGTGGCGGTCGGTGCGGCGCATTTGATCGGAGACGAGGGTGTCTTGCAACTGCTGGAAAACGAAGGCTGGACGCTGACACGTGAGGCGGTGCAGTAGCAAAGGAATTTCCAGAAATTCCTTCGTCCAACCAACAATTTTCGCCGAAAATTGTTGGTTTCAAACATCCCCGTAGTCTGCCAACCCCTTGTGCCCCGCATCGGTCAATGAATAGACCCCGCGCGACACCCGCATGAACCAACCATAATGGTCCGCTGCCATGATCTGCGTCGCCTGCGGCACCTCGGCCCATGCCTTGACCTGCGCGCCCTTCGATGGCCCATGCACCGCCAAAAACCGCGCACAGCGCAGCGCATCCTGCCGGTACCCGGTGACGATACCGTGCCGTGTCGCACCCCCTTCATTGGGGTCGCCCTGCAAACGATCAAAGGCCCGCAAGAGCCGGGTCTTTTTCTTTTTCGATTGCCGGGCAGCGTAGGGGCCCGGGTCGGCCAGCACCTCAACATGTCCATCGCGCAAGCGCACGGTCATCACACCAAGGCCTGCGCGCCGTGCCAGTTTGACATTTGCCTTCAGCGCCTTGGCTTGCCCGCCAGCAGGGACAGCCAGATAAACATGATCCGTGGTCAAAAGCCGCTCAACGCCCTGATGAAACAGCGCCAGTGAAAACCCAAGCTTGAGCTCCACCACCACCAGATCATCGCCACGGCGGCCCACGACATCCGCCGCACCGACCTCGCCTTTCACCGCATAGCCCTGTCGCTGCAAATAGGCCTTGATGGGGGGATAAAGATCAGCCTCGCGCGCTTTGGTCATTCCGGCAAACGCTCTGATTTAACAGAGTAGCAAAACGTAGCCTTGCACCCCGAAAACCGCTTTATTGTTGTATCCATTGACCTTACGCTCATGGGAACAACATGCTTAACGGACAGGTCATATTCAAATGAAAAACGTCTTTGCACTTGGCACAATCATACTGACACTCTCAGCCTGTGGTGGAGCCGGAGACGGCGACGATGTTACACGAGCACAGGCCTCAACCGGATTTGCCACCGGACCGGGCGACGATCCAAGGGACGTCACCTTCAACGCGGTCAACACGCCGGTCATCACATTGAGCGGATCAGAGGTCAGCAGTGCCTTACAAACAGTTGCGGTTCGGCTTTCTGCAGACGGTCAGACACTGTTCCTGGAAGCCAATGGCGCGCAATTCGAACTGGCACGCCAAGTCGACGATGAAGGCGATATCGTTTATGGCGACGTCGATGCAGACGGCGCTATCGCAAGCGTTGTTGAGCAATCAGCCGTCTTACCGGTCAACATTTACACCATTGGCGTTAACAACGGTTCCGGTCAGGCGGCTGTTGGCATTGTGCCCGTTGGTTTTGATACGGACCCCGCAACAGTCGCGGCTACTGGCGGCTCGGTCGAATATACGGGCGGCGCCCTTATGATCGCAGCCCAAAATCAAAATGGTGCCATTGAATCCACCACCCTTGACGGGGCCTTCAGCCTGACCGCTGACTTTGACTCTGCCCGATCTGTCAGTGGTAATATCGCATTCAATGCAACCGACCCCGGTGACGGAATTGAACTGCCCGCCTTTGCGGTGGATCTGCGCCCCGGCGCGATAGATGGCAATCGGTTCAGCGGTCTTGTAACACTGCAACCCGGTGAAGACCTTGGCGGCTTTCGCGCACTGGAGCTGGCAGAATATAACGGCCGGTTCTATGGTGTCGCAGCGGATGATGTTGCAGGCACCTTGACCGGGCGCATTGTTGAAGCGGGCCAAGCGCCGATCCAACTGCAAGGTATTTTTGTCAGCTCCGACATACCGTAATCGCCACAGGTAAGCCCCGCCGCCAATGGCAACGGGGCCTTTCACTATCTGCCTCCTAAACGGCCCGGAAACTTCGGTGGTCTGCGATCAAACCGCTTGTCGCGGGTCACGCCGACAGGCGCACGCGGTGGTGCACCTTTTGGGTCAGGCCGCCCAGCGCGGCGGTTTTTTGTTGCAGGCATAGGGTTCAGACCCGGCTTGCGGGGTTTTGGGGTTTTATGGGGCATCTTGTGCACCTCTCATCTGAAATTGGTCATCGGGCCAAACGGCCAAGCGGTTCGCCAAAACGGCGTTACGGCGTCATGTCCATTGTCAGGGTGCTCCTCTGTCGGAATGCGTGCGGGCTGTCACAGCCACGGGTCAATGCGAGCGGGTTAAACTAGCTTGTCCATTGTCAGCGTCCTCCTTTTGAGTGGCCGCATAATACATAATCGCCTCTTTCGGTCAAACGGACGGGATGGGGTGACAGTCAGAACCCGCCCTTCTATATACGGGGCCAAGTTTGATCCCATTGAAAGTGACGCACATGACAACCCTTGTATTTGGCCACAAATCCCCTGACACCGACAGCACCGGGTCCCCGCTTATTTGGGAATGGTTTCTGAACCACACCGGGATCGCGGCGAAAGCGGCCCTGCTGGGTGCGCCAAACACAGAAGCGGCATTCGTGGCCAAACGCTGGGGCTTTGATCTGCCAGAGATCATCAAGGACGTCGAAGACGACCAGTCCTGCGTCATCGTCGATACCAACAACCCCGCTGAGTTGCCTGCCAACATCAACAACGCCGATGTGCTCGCAGTCATCGACCACCACATGCTGGCTGGTGGCCTGCAAACCAAGAAACCGATCAACATGACGATCCGGCCCCTGGCCTGCACCGCCACGATCATGCATCAGATGATGGGCGATCATGCCGGCCACATGCCCGAGGGGATCAAAGGCCTGATGCTGTCTTGCATCCTGTCCGACACGCTCGCGTTCCGCTCACCCACTACAACCGAGATGGATAAGGACGTCGCCGAAGCATTGGCCAAAGACCTCAAGATCGACATCGAAAAATACGCAGGCGAGATGTTTGAGGCAAAATCAGATGTCTCTGCTTTCTCTGATGCAGAGCTTTTGCGTATGGACAGCAAGGAATTCGACATCGACGGCAAGAAATTCCGTGTGTCCGTGCTGGAAACCACAGCGCCCAAGATCGTGCTGGACCGCAAAGCATCGTTGATGGAAGCCATGCCAAAGGTCGCCAAGGAAGATAAGGTGGACGAAGTCCTGCTGTTCGTCGTGGACATCATCAAGGAAGAAGCCACGCTGCTGATCCCCAATGACATGGTGAAAACAGTGGCCGAAAAATCCTTTGACGCGACAGTCGAAGGCGACAGCGTGGTCCTGCCCGGCGTGATGAGCCGGAAAAAGCAGATCATTCCGGCGCTCAAAGTCTGAACCGATGCAGTCCCGGGCCTGAGCCTGGGGCCCTCGTTTGCAGCGAAGCCGGACCGTTCATAAAGGTTACCAAATGACCCAGATTATCGACCAATTCTCCGAAATCTCGGGGCAGTATGACGCGGCTTTCGTGGACCTTTGGGGCTGCATGCACAACGGGATCGAAGCTCTGCCCGGTGCGGTCTCTGCCATGCAAAAGTACCGCGCCGCCGGTGGGATTGTGGTGCTTGTCACCAACTCCCCCCGCCCTTGGGATAGTGTGGCGCGGCAGATCAACGGCTTTGGCGTGCCGGATGATGCATGGGACGCGATTGCCACGTCGGGCGACAGCGCGCGGGCGGCCATGTTCCGTGGCATTGTGGGCGAAAAGATCTGGTTTATGGGCGAAAGCCCGCGTGACGATGATTTTTTCAAGCCACTGCAAATCATCGAGAACCCGGTGAATATCCAGAAGGTTCCACTGGATCAGGCCGAAGGCATCGTATGTTGCGGCCCCTTTGATCCATTGGCGGATGTGGATGTGAACCGGCCCGAATTCCTCTACGCCAAGACCAAGGGGCTAAAGCTATTATGCGCCAACCCCGATATCGTCGTGGACCGTGGTGAGGTGCGCGAGTGGTGTGCGGGCGCATTGGCTGCGCTCTATACGGAAATGGGCGGCGAAAGCCTCTATTTCGGCAAACCACACCCGCCCATCTACGACCTCGCGCGGCGCAGGCTTGCGGCATTGACCAACGCGCCATCGGATCCGCGTATCATCGCCATCGGTGATGGGATCGGGACCGATATCCTTGGCGGGGTGCAAGAGGATCTGGACGTCTTATTCATCTCTGGCGGATTGGCCGCCGCTGAAACGAAGACCGATACGCAGCCTGACCCAGAGGCATTAACCAGTTACCTCAATTCTCAGCAAATGAGCGCGACCTACACAATCGGGCATCTTCGCTAGAGGAATCACTTGATTTTTCTGCATCCGCAAAGTAATAAAATTTCAATATCGTTGTGATACTGGACTTTTTGTTACCTTATGGAGCCTGACATGTTGGATAACGCACCCCGCGGCACGATCTGCATCGAAGATATCGAAATCGGCATGACACGGTCGCTTCGCAAGGTGATCACCGACCGCGATATTGAGATGTTTTCTGAAGTTTCGACAGATCGGAACCCGGTGCATTTGGACGAAGACTATGCACAGGACACCATCTTTGGCGGGCGCATCGCGCATGGTATGCTGACCGCTGGTCTGGTCAGCGCCGTGATTGGCGAACAGCTGCCGGGGCATGGCACGGTGTATCTGGGGCAGAGCCTGAAATTCCTCGCCCCGGTGCGCCCCGGTGACATGGTTCTGGCGGAGGTTGAAGTGACCGAGATCGACCATTCCAAGCGTCGGGTGACAATGAACACGCGCTGTCTGGTGAATGACAAAAAGGTGCTGGTTGGCGATGCCACCGTTCTGGCACCATCACGCAAATTCGACTAACGCTCATCAAGCTTTCAGCTTTCTTCGCGAAGAAGCCCGGAAGGGCTGATAAGCGGCGCTTGCACGGCCCCGCAGCGTCAGCTACCCAAAGCTATGCGCATCATTCGTGACACCGTTTATATTGACCCAACCGACCGTGGTGCCGCTGCGGCGATAGGGAATTTCGATGGTGTACATATCGGGCATCAAGCTGTGATTGATCTGGCGCGCAAGGCGGCGAAAGAGGCGAAAGCGCCTTTGGGGATCATGACGTTTGAACCGCACCCGCGTAGCTATTTCTCGCGCGATCCTAACCCCTTCCGTCTGATGAATGCCGAGGCGCGCGCAAATCGTCTGGCGAAACTTGGCGTCGAAAAACTCTACGAAGTGCCCTTTAACGAAGCCCTCGCCAGCCTGAGCCCGCATGACTTTGCACAAACGATCATCGCCGATCAACTGGGCCTGAAACACATCGTGGTCGGCGCTGATTTCTGCTTTGGCAAAGGGCGCTCCGGGACGGTTCAACACCTACAAGCCTTCGGCGCTGAAATGGGCTTTGGCGTCACCATTGCCCCTATCGTTGCCATCGACACTGCCAACGTTTCATCCACCGCGATCCGCCAAGCGCTGAGCGATGGCAAACCGCGCGATGCCGCCGCAATGCTGGGCCATTGGCACAGAATTGAGGGTGAGGTGATCCGCGGCGACCAACGTGGCCGGGATCTGGGGTATCCGACTGCCAATATGTCCATCACTGGTCTGCACCCGCCCAAGTTTGGCGTCTATGCCGTGAAAGTAGACGTGTTGGATGGCCCCCACAAAGGCACCTACGACGGTGCCGCCTCCATCGGTGTCCGACCGATGTTTGGCGAAAACGTCCCCAATTGCGAAACCTTCATCTTTGACTTCAAAGGCGATCTTTACGGGGCCACTTTGTCGGTTGCCCTCGTTGATTTCCTGCGACCTGAACTGAAGTTTGACGGTCTCGATGCGCTCATTACCCAGATGGACGCCGATTGCGTCACAGCCAGAGGGATCCTTGCTGATGTCAGCTGAAATCCCGCGCGATGGTCTGACGCCTCGGTTTTGGGAAACCAAACCGATGGCCAGGCTGAACCAGCAGGAATGGGAAGCGCTGTGTGATGGTTGCGGCAAATGCTGTCTGAATAAGCTTGAAGATGACGACGGCACCGTGGCCATGACCCGGATTGCCTGCCGCCTGCTTGATGATGAGAGCTGCCTTTGCGGCAACTACCCCAACCGGCACAAGTATGTGCCCGAATGCATTGTGTTGACCCCCAAAACTATCGTCGAAAACCTGTATTGGCTGCCACTGACCTGCGGCTATCGCTTGGTGCATGAAGGCCGCCCGCTTTATGATTGGCACCCCTTGATCTCTGGTGATCCTGCGTCGGTGCACAAGGCCGGTGTGTCTGTCAAAGGCATGACCATCCCTGAGATGAACGTCGATGAAGACGACTGGGATGACTATATCATCGAGGAGCCGCTTTAGATGTATTTCGCCTCAGACAACGCCGGTCCCGCGCATCCACGCGTGATGGAAGCACTGATCGCTGCCAACGCAGGCTATGCCATGGGCTATGGCGCGGACCCGATTATGGACGAAGTGCGCGCACAGGTGCGTGATATCTTTGAGGCACCGGAGGCCGCCGTTTACCTGATTATCAATGGCACTGCGGCGAACTCTGTTCTGTTGGCCTCAATGACGCAGCCTTGGGAAACCGTCTTTTGCAGCGACTGCGCGCATATCCACGAAGACGAATGCAATGCACCGGAGTTCTTTACCGGGGCGAAGTTGACCCTGGTGCCGACAACCGACGGCAAGATGACGCCCGGCGGATTGCGCCAGAAAATCCTTGGAGAACAAAATCGTGGTGTGCATGGCCCACAGCGCGGCCCCCTTTCGATCACGCAAGTGACTGAAAAGGGGACGATCTATTCCCTTGATGAAATCCGCGCGCTGACCACCACCGCACAAGAGTTTGGCATGCAAACCCATCTGGATGGCGCGCGCTTTGCCAATGCGCTGACGGCCCTTGATTGCACGCCTGCGGAAATGACGTGGAGGGCGGGGGTTGATACGGTCAGCTTTGGTGGTACCAAGAATGGTCTGCTCGGCGTCGAGGCTTGTGTGATCTTTGACCCGGATATTGCCTGGGAATTCGAACTGCGGCGCAAGCGTGGCGGACACTTGCTGTCCAAGCATCGTTACCTATCTGCGCAGATGCAAGCCTATCTGGCGGACGGCCTATGGCTTGATATGGCGCGCGCGGCCAATGCGCGTTGTGTCCAACTGGCCGAGGGGCTGCGCAAGCACAACACCGCCAAAATGCTGTTTGAGCCACAGGCCAATATGATCTTTTTCGAGATGCCGCGCCGCGAACACAAGCGGATGCTTGATGCGGGCGCAGTTTACTATGTGATGAATGGTGATCACGAGGTTGGCGACCCGGATGAGCCACTGATCGGGCGGCTTGTCTGCGATTGGTCAATGACCAAGGATGGCGTCAGCCAGTTTCTTGATCTGCTGCACGGATAATCGCCGCGACCTCTTCGACATGCGTGATTGGCACCATATGGGCTGCGCCTGCGATCACATGATCGGTTGCGTTGGGGATCCGCGCGGCCAAAGCGTCGTGAATGGCTTTCATCACTGGCTGCGTGTCCGCACCTCGGATCAAAGTTACGGGGATACCTAGCGCATCAAGGCGCGCGGCAGATGTGATCCCAGCGGCGTCCTCTTCGATGGCACCTCCGCCTGCGACAATCAAATGGATGCGCTGGGTTAGCCTTGCTTGCATGCGTGCAGGGATGTCCGCCCAAGGTGTAGCCCCCCAAAGCGCGTTGAAAATTTCGGCAGCGCGCGTCTCATCCCCTGTCAACATCGCACCCACAAAAGGACGAAAGACCTTTGCGTGCATGGCATGTTCGGCTGTGCCTTTGGCGGCGGCGAAATAGACCGGTTCAATCAGCGTCAGGCGGTTGACCAGATCAGGACGTTCGACAGCCAACCGCAGGGCCGCTGTCCCCCCAAAAGAGTGTCCGATCAGATGGGTTGGACCATCACAACAGGCAGCGGCGGCATCTACCACAAGCGTCTGATAGTCGTGTTTGCCGTCCCAATCATCACTACGTCCATGCCCGGGCATATCGAACAATTTGACCTGGCCGCCTACGGCTTCGGCCAAGGGCAGCAGGGCGTCATGGCGTGACAAGGCACAGTGGATCATCACAGCGGGCGTACCGCTTCCCACCGTGACAGCATGCACGCGATGACCAGAAATCTCAGGCACTAGAGCTTGCCAGAGAGATACGCGTCCAGATCGTCAATGCGGTCTTCACCCCAGAAACGTTCATTCGTGTCAGTGATAAAGAAGGGCGCACCAAAGGCACCCGCACTGACCGCATCTTCCAGGTTTTTGGCAAATGTATCGGCGGCGGTCAGCATATCCTTGTCGGCCAATGCCGGATCAAACCCGCATTTTTCCAGACAATCGCGCACCACGTCATCCTGACTGATATCACGCTCTTCTGCCCAGCAGGCCGCACCAAAAGCTGTCACCAGTTCCGCGACATCGTGCCCCGCGTTCTGCGCCGCGATGATCGCATAGGCTGAAGGCGCGCCATTCGTCGGCCAGAACATCGGTTTGGGGTTCAGCGGCTTGCCCAACAACTTGGCCCGGCGCGCCATGTCCTGCAGGCGGTATTCTTGCCGGTTGGGGTGGCGGTCCTTGGGTGGCACACCGCCGGTCCGGCCAAACAGCGCCATGATATCCAGCGGCTTATAGGTGATCGTTGCCCCATGTTTGTTCGCAATTTCTGCCGGGCGTGTCCCGCTGAGATAGGTAAACGGCGACAGAGTGGCAAAGTAATAGTCGATATGGGGCATTTTGCGGCTCCTTTGGCTGCTGAATTCTTTGCGAGACGGTAAGCTTGTGCTACCCGGTGTCAACGCCACGAATCTGTTACATCTGCGTAACGGCCCCTTGCTGCCAAAGGACCCCTTCCCATGCCCACAATGATCGAGCCCAAGCTGATTGCAGGTAACGCTAATCCGCCACTGGCCAAAGCGATTGCCCGCCGCATGTCGATGCATCGCGGTATGGAAGTCGGGCTATGCGATACCCGCGTTGAGCGGTTTAACGACGGTGAGATTTTCGTCGAAGTGTACGAAAACGTACGCGGCGAGGATATGTTCATCGTCCAGCCCACATCAAACCCCGCCAACGACAATCTGATGGAACTGCTGATCATCGCGGATGCTCTGCGTCGGTCCTCCGCCGCCCGAATTACGGCCGTCATCCCATACTTCGGCTATGCCCGCCAAGATCGCCGCTCCAAGGCGCGCACCCCGATCACGGCCAAGCTGGTATCGAATATGATCGTAGAAGCCGGCATCGAACGCGTTTTGACCCTGGATTTGCACGCTACGCAGATTCAGGGTTTTTTCGATATTCCAGTGGACAACCTTTATGCTTCACCGATCTATGCACTGGATGCGATGCATAACTTCCGTGGCAAGATGGATGAGGTGATGGTTGTTTCCCCAGACGTTGGCGGTGTGGCCCGTGCCCGTGATCTGGCACAGCGCATTGGCGCGCCTTTGTCCATCGTTGACAAGCGTCGTGGGAAACCCGGTGAAGTGGCCGAGATGACCGTCATTGGTGACGTCAAAGACAAAGTCTGCGTGATTGTGGACGATATCGTGGATACCGCTGGCACGCTGTGCAAGGCGGCCGAAGTGCTGATGGAAAATGGCGCGAAAGAGGTCCACTCTTACATCACGCATGGCGTGTTATCCGGCCCGGCGGTCGAGCGTGTTTCAAAGTCTGTGATGAAAAACCTCGTGATCACTGACACCATTCAGGCGACTGAGGCGGTGAAGGCCTGCAAGAACATTCGCATCGTGCCAACCGCACCGATGTTTGCGCAAGCAATCCTGAACACATGGAACGGCACATCTGTTTCATCATTGTTCGATCACAAGACGCTGGGGCCGATCTATGAGGGGCTTTATGCCGCCGAATAAGCGGGCGCTAGTAAAGCTCCCACCCATCATCGTGTGACAGTTCACCAAACGAGGTCCAGGCGACACGCACGCGTGCGACTTGTGTGTCGGCCCATGTCCGAAAGACGATGTCGAATCCTGTTTCGGTGATCTTTTCAGCCTGCACATCCGCCCGGATATTGGTGTTGTTCGAGATGTCCCACATCGAGATCGAGACCTGAACATGCGGCGGCTTGGTGTAGCTTTGTGCAAAGACAACGGCGGCGCGAGACTGACGCGGGCCTTCACCGCGCCACATCTGACCATCGTCTTCAAAATCGGAAAATAGAACCACGTCACCGTGATCAATACCGATTGTACCGTTCTCAAACTTACGCATTAACAAACTCATCTTTTCTTAAACCATAATAACACTTGGTTAAGGACTCACTGATAACTCATCCTTAACTTTTTTAAAATGTTAGGTGTGCTTTATGGTTATACGGTCTTGCTCGAAGCTATTGGGATATGGTGCAGTACTGTTGATGTTGGCATCATGTGGAACCACCACCACCGGGGTGGACGCACTGCCACCCGATGATGGCGGAGGCGACACGGGCGGAGGCGATAGCGGTGGTGGTGACATGGGTGGTGGAGATACGGGCGGCGGCGATCCTCCTGCGCCGACGAGCCCCTTCAATCTGGTGACTGCCGAGGAAAGCGCGTACTTCCAAGGCGCGTTTCAGGACGATTTTGCATTTGTCAGAGACACCGCGCGGGTCGGCGGGACAGCTACTTTGGCAGACCTGCCCGGCTCTGGCGTTGTCAGTTACGATGGCTTTATGGCGATCAGTTTCTTCAGCAGCTTGGCCGCAAACATTCGGGGCGAGGCGACGCTGACCGTTGATATGGCAACCGGGGCGACCGGTGGCGGCGCGACGGGCTTTATGGGTGCCGTCTTTGACGAAACAACTATGACAAGCCCTATTGTCCATTACGAAGGCGACATTACGTTTTCCGGTGGCAGCCTGACCGCAGGGTCGAATGGTGCTGCCGCTTTGGATATCCAGATTGACGGGGCCTTTAACAACGGTGTGCAAGACCTGAGCATCACAGGCCATATCGATGGTTATGTTTATGGGCCGGGGGGCGAGGGTGTTTTTGCCTCAGGCAGCAATTTTATCGCACCCAAGGACATCACGACTGTTGTGGACGGCACCGAGGTCAACGGCGTTGCCACACTTTGGGCCTTGAAACAGTAGCCCACAAAAACAAAAGGCCCCGCTATCGCGAGGCCTTTGTTTGCGATCATCACGCGCTTAGGTCTTGGCGGTCAAACCGATGTGCCCACCGATCGCTACCATGTCTGACAACAGCTTGGCTGCGTCATCAACGGGGCCCGGTTCGTTCTTGAACGTCTCTTGTGCACGCCCGTAAGCCGCTTTCGCATCTTCAACCATCTGGTCGTAGATATCCTGCGTCACTTCTGCCTGCGGCAAAGCTTGCTCGGCCAGAACCGAAACGCCTGTCGCTGTGATCTCGGCGAAACCGCCGGAGACCACATATGCGTCAGACCCGCCGCTGTGCACCACGGTCAAAACGCCGGGGCGCAGCGTTGTGATTGTAGGCGCATGGTCAGCCATAGCTGTCATATCACCATCTGCGCCGGGGATTTGCACCTCAGTCGCCTGTACCTGTGCCAGGCGGCGTTCAGGCGAGACCAGATCGAATTGTAGGTTTGCCATGATGGCTTCTCCTTAAGCTGCGTCTGCAGCCATTTTCTCGGCTTTGGCTTTTACGTCTGCGATGCCGCCAACCATGTAGAAAGCGCCCTCTGGCAGGTGATCGTATTCACCAGCAACAACCGCTTTGAACGACGCAATTGTTTCTTCCAAAGGCACCTGAACACCGTCAGAGCCTGTAAAGACTTTGGCCACGTCAAACGGTTGGGACAAGAAACGCTCAAGCTTGCGTGCGCGTGTCACGGCCAGTTTGTCGTCTTCTGACAATTCGTCCATGCCCAAAATCGCGATAATATCCTGCAAAGATTTGTAACGCTGCAGAACCTGCTGCACGTCTGTCGCCACTTTGTAGTGCTCTTCACCGATGATCTGTGGGTCAAGCAAACGCGATGTGGAACCAAGCGGGTCCACAGCAGGGTAGATGCCTTTTTCAGAAATCGCACGATCCAGAACGGTTGTCGCATCAAGGTGCGCAAAGGATGTCGCTGGTGCAGGGTCGGTCAAGTCATCGGCAGGAACATATACGGCCTGAACGGATGTGATGGACCCAGATTTCGTTGACGCAATACGTTCCTGCATCGCACCCATGTCGGTGGCCAGTGTTGGCTGGTAACCCACCGCAGAAGGAATACGACCCAAAAGCGCAGACACCTCGGAACCGGCTTGTGTAAAGCGGAAGATGTTATCAACGAAGAACAACACGTCGGAACCTGTGTCATCGCGGAACTGCTCGGCCAAGGACAGACCTGTCAGCGCGATCCGCATACGGGCACCTGGAGGCTCGTTCATCTGGCCATAGACCAGCGCAATTTTGGATTCTTCAAGGTTATCAGGAACGATAACGCCAGATTCGATCATCTCGTGGTAAAGGTCGTTACCTTCGCGTGTACGCTCGCCCACGCCCGCAAACACGGACACACCAGAGTGCACTTTCGCGATGTTGTTGATCAATTCCATAATCAGAACTGTCTTACCAACACCGGCACCACCGAAGAGGCCGATTTTACCACCCTTTGTGTATGGCGCCAGAAGGTCGATGACCTTGATGCCTGTCACAAGGATTTCTGTCTCGGTTGACTGGTCAGCAAATGCCGGCGCTTCACCGTGGATCGAACGACGCTCAGTTGCTTTCACAGGGCCCTGTTCGTCAACCGGGTCGCCGGTCACGTTCATGATGCGGCCCAATGTGCCAGTACCAACAGGCACAGAAATCGGCTCGCCAGTGTTGGTCACTTCCTGACCACGTACCAGACCCTCGGTTGCGTCCATCGCAATCGCGCGGACTGTGTTTTCGCCAAGGTGCTGGGCCACTTCAAGGACCAGTTTCTTGCCACCGTTATCCGTTGTCAGCGCGTTCAGGATCTCTGGAAGATCATCACCAAACTGAACGTCTACAACGGCGCCAATCACCTGCGTGATTTTGCCTTTTGCATTAGCCATGTTTCGTCTCCGGTTCTGTCAGTTCTAGAGCGCTTCCGCGCCCGAAATAATTTCAATCAGCTCGTTGGTAATGACGGCCTGTCGCGAGCGGTTGTATTGGATGGTCAGCTTGTCGATCATTTCGCCGGCGTTGCGTGTCGCGTTGTCCATTGCGGACATCCGCGCGCCTTGCTCGGACGCTGCGTTTTCAAGCAGGGCTGAGAAGATTGCGGTGGCCACGCCACGTGGCAGCAAATCCGCAAGGATTTCTTCTTCGCTTGGCTCGTAATCGTACAAAGTTGCTTCTGCATCCTCAGTGGTTTCAAATTTGGCCGGGATGATCTGCTGAGCAGTCGGATGCTGTGTCACAACATTCTCAAACCGCGCGAAAAAGATCGTCGCGACGTCAAATTCCTCACCGTCAAAGCGCGCAAGCACATCCTTGGCGATCCCTTGTGCATCTGCGTAACCCAGACGCTTTACCGCCGATAGGTCAACATGGCCGACAAAGTGGTCACCCAGATCGCGTTTGATCGCATCGCGGCCTTTTTTGCCAACGGTCAAAACCTTGACGGTCTTGCCTTCAGCCAACAGCTTGGCGGCATGCGCTTTCGCAAGCTTTGCGATGTTGCCGTTAAAGCCACCACACAAACCACGCTCTGCGGTCATCACGATCAGCAGTTGCACCTGATCGCTGCCCGTGCCGGACAGCAGTTTTGGTGCCGCTTCTGAGCCTGCTGAACCCGCCGCGAGACCCGCCATCACAGCGTTGAAACGCTCTGTGTAGGGACGCGAAGATTCAGCTGCGTCCTGGGCGCGGCGCAGTTTTGCAGCCGCGACCATCTGCATGGCCTTCGTGATCTTGCGGGTCGATTTGACCGACGCGATCCGGTTTTTCAGGTCCTTAAGATTAGGCACGTGTTCGTCTCCTTACCTTAAGAATTAAGCGAAATCAGCAGCGTAAGCGTCCAAAGCGGCTTTAATCTTGGCCTCTGCATCACCTTTGATCTTTGGATCTTCCTTGGTGATCATGTCCAACACGTCAGACGCGTTCGTGCGCAAATGCTTCAACAAACCAGCCTCAAACCGTGCCACATCAGTAACGGCCAGTTTATCGAGATAGCCCTTTGTACCTGCATAGATCACGCAGACGATTTCAGCATTGGTCAGTGGCGAGTACTGCGGCTGCTTCATCAATTCTGTAAGGCGGGCACCACGGTTCAGCAGCTGCTGTGTGGCGGCATCAAGGTCAGAACCAAACTGCGCAAAAGCAGCCATTTCGCGATACTGCGCAAGCTCAAGCTTAACAGGACCAGCAACAGATTTCATTGAGTTCGTCTGAGCAGATGACCCAACACGCGAAACAGACAGACCTGTGTTCACCGCAGGGCGGATACCTTGGTAAAACAATTCTGTTTCCAGGAAGATCTGACCATCCGTGATCGAAATCACGTTTGTTGGAATAAACGCAGACACGTCACCACCTTGGGTTTCAATGATCGGCAGCGCGGTCAATGACCCGGATCCGTTATCTTCATTCAGCTTTGATGAACGTTCAAGCAGGCGGGAGTGAAGATAGAAAACGTCACCAGGGTAAGCTTCACGCCCTGGTGGGCGACGCAGAAGCAAGGACATCTGGCGGTAAGATACGGCTTGCTTGGACAGATCATCATAGATGATCAGTGCGTGGCGGCCATTGTCGCGGAAGTGCTCGGCCATTGTTGTGGCAGCATAGGGTGCAAGGAACTGCATCGGTGCTGGGTCAGAGGCTGTCGCCGCAACAACGATGGAATACTCAATAGCACCCGACTCTTCGAGCTTCTTCACCAACTGCGCAACAGTTGAACGCTTTTGACCGATCGCCACGTAAACACAGTACAGCTTGTCATACTCTGTTTCGGCTTTGTCGTTGTAAGACTTCTGGTTCAGGATCGTATCAAGCGCCACAGCAGTTTTACCTGTCTGACGGTCACCAATGATCAGCTCGCGCTGGCCACGGCCAATTGGGATCATCGCATCAACGGATTTCAGACCAGTCGCCATCGGCTCGTGTACCGATTTACGTGGAATAATGCCCGGTGCTTTGGAATCGGCAATCGCGCGGTTCTTTGTTTTGATCGGGCCTTTGCCGTCCAGCGGGTTACCCAGACCATCAACAACGCGACCAAGCAGTTCGTCACCAACAGGCACGTCCACGATGGATTTTGTGCGCTTGACGGTGTCGCCTTCTTTGATGTCGCGGTCGGAACCGAAGATAACAACACCAACGTTGTCGCTTTCAAGGTTCAGGGCCATTCCGCGGATACCACCGGGGAATTCAACCATCTCACCGGCTTGGACGTTATCAAGACCGTAAACACGGGCAATACCATCGCCTACGCTCAATACGCGGCCAACTTCGGCCACTTCGGCTTCTTGACCGAAGTTTTTGATCTGGTCCTTCAGGATCGCAGAAATTTCAGACGCTTGGATCGCCATTTATCCGACCTCTTTCATTGTGTTCTGGAGTGCGTTGAGCTTGGAGGCGATCGACGTGTCGATCATCTTGGAGCCCACTTTGACAATAAGACCGCCGATGATGCTTTCATCGACGGTTTCTTTGATGGTGACAGATTTGCCCACTTGGGCCTTGAGTGTTTTCGCCAGCTTGTCCGCCTGCGCCTTGGTCAGCGCCTTGGCGGTTGTGACTTCGGCGGTCACTTCGCCACGCTCTTCGGACAACATGTCCTGAAGCACAGCGATAAGCTGTGGCAACACAAACAAACGGCGCTTGCTTGCGAGCAGCGCCAGCACATTGCTTGTGGTGTCAGAGAGTTTCATTTTCTTGGCGACAGCCGCGACTGCGCCAGACTGTTCTTCGCGGCTATAAAGCGGTGAAGTCAGCAAAGTACGCAGATCGGCGCTTTCGCCCATTGCGGCCTCTAGGGCGGCAACATCTGATTCGAGCGCTTTGATCGCCTTGCCTTCTTTGGCGAGGTCGAACACAGCCGTTGCATAGCGCGTGGCGATGCCTGTCGAAATACCAGCAGTTTCGGACACGTGGAGCCTTCCGATATCTTGGGCCCGGTCCCACAGGTCCCGGGAGTGACCGGACAGCAGGAGGGCAACTTCTTTGGCCCCCACGAATGCGAGAGCGGCAAAATCTTGCGCGATGTAGCAGAGCCCTTGGGGTGTCGCAAGCACCCTGAGACAAGAATCCACTACGTTTCCTTGCATATGGCACGATGGTTTGGAACGAACAGTGATTTCGCACGAAAAGACCACCTGTTTTCGTATTTTCGCCGTCAAACACAAAAGAGCGCGCAACCTTACCAAGGTTGCGCGCTCTTTCTTGATACCCTGCGGCCATACCGCCGAGAATCGTTAGTCTGGATTTAGTGCAACCAGCGTCGCCCAGGCCCCGCCGGTAAAGACTTGCAGCGCAGCAGCATCCTTCACCCAGGCCATCCATCCTTCACGCAGGGCGACAAAAAGCCACCCCCCACCGCGCCATGTTGCGATCTGACCACCCTGCCCGGACCAATCGCCCGACGGTGATGTGCCCAGCGCCCAAGCCTGTCCTTCCATAGGCGCGCCGGGCGGCACGTTTGCCGCGATGCTTTCAAGCGTAAGCTGGACAATCATATCCAGCAGCTCAATTGCCTCATTATGGGTGACATGTTTTTGCGCCTGTGCCGGCATGATAAATGGCAAAGACAGGTTCGGGGTTTGATCTGGCATGGTGTTACGCGCCTTCCGCTAGGGGTGAACTCGCGCGCAGTATCCCGGGACCAGTGTCAATAAAATCTTACACCAC
This sequence comes from Yoonia sp. F2084L, assembly GCF_023015625.1. GTDB lineage: Bacteria > Pseudomonadota > Alphaproteobacteria > Rhodobacterales > Rhodobacteraceae > Yoonia. Next base: position 349,693 of record NZ_JALKAH010000005.1, on the reverse strand, counting down.
CGTCTGTAAGTTAAGACAACCTTAAGATGTTGCGACCCATGAATAGTTAACGGAAGCTTTATGAGTCGCCTTAAAACCAATGACCAAACGTGCGCTAATCACCGGTGTGACCGGACAAGACGGATCCTACCTTGCAGAACTCTTGCTCGACAAAGGGTATGAGGTACACGGCATCAAACGCCGGTCATCCTCGCTCAATACTGAACGTGTCGATCACATTTATCAGGACCCTCAGACCGACAATGCAAGGTTTATCCTGCACTACGGTGATCTGTCCGATGCGTCGAACCTGACACGCATTATCGCGCAGGTGCAGCCCGATGAGGTCTATAACCTTGGCGCACAAAGCCATGTTGCTGTCAGTTTCGATGCGCCTGAATATACCGCTGATGTCGATGCGCTGGGGACCTTGCGGCTGTTGGAAGCCATCCGGTTTCTCAAGCTAGAGACCAAGACGCGTTTCTATCAGGCCTCTACTTCGGAACTCTACGGTCAGGTTCGCCAGACCCCGCAAACCGAAACCACGCCCTTCCACCCGCGCAGCCCTTATGCCGTGGCCAAGCTTTATGCCTATTGGACCTGCGTAAACTACCGCGAAGCCTATGGCATGTATGCCTGCAACGGCATCCTGTTTAACCACGAAAGCCCCCGCCGGGGTGAGACGTTTGTGACCCGCAAGATCACCCGTGGATTGTCGAACATTGCCTTGGGGCTGCAAGATTGCCTCTACTTAGGCAATACTGCTGCCTTGCGCGATTGGGGACACGCCAAGGACTATGTCCAGATGCAGTGGCTGATGCTGCAACAGGACCGGCCCGAGGATTACGTGATCGCGACAGGCGTCCAGCATTCGGTCCGCGATTTCGTCAATTGGACAGCGGCCGAATTGGGCATGACCTTGGAATTCTCAGGCAACGGCGTGCAAGAGATTGCAACTGTCGCCGCTGTAAACAGCAACCGCGCGCCAAATGTGCGTTGTGGTGATGTCGTGATGCGCGTTGACCCACGCTATTTCCGCCCTGCGGAGGTTGAAACGCTACTGGGTGACCCATCCAAAGCAAAGAAAGACCTCGGGTGGACCCCGACGATCACCCCGCAGGCGATGTGTGCGGAAATGGTCGCCGAAGACCTTAAGATCGCCCAGCGCCATGCCCTGCTCAAAGAACACGGCATGGAAATGCCAATCGCGGTCGAGGCGTAGAAGATGCGGATTTATCTGGCAGGACACACAGGCATGGTCGGCGGCGCAATCCTGCGCAGCCTGATCGCAGAGGGGCGGCATGATGTGATCACCGCACCGCGCAGCGCGTTGGATCTGACAGATCAGCGGGCAGTTCGGGGCTTCATGCGGGCCAAAGCACCCGAAATGGTAATCATCGCTGCCGCAAAAGTCGGTGGGATCATCGCCAATAATGCGCAACCCGCCAACTTCATCCATGACAACCTGATGATCGCGAGCAATCTGATACATCAGGCCCACGCAGTGGGCGTGCGGCGTCTAATCCAACTTGGATCATCCTGCATTTATCCCCGCAACGCACCCCAACCAATCCCGGAAAGCGCCCTGCTAACCGGGCCGCTGGAACCCACAAACGAGCCTTATGCCATCGCCAAGATTGCCGCGATCAAACTTTGCGAAAGCTACAACAGACAACACGGGCGGGACTATCGGTCGCTCATGCCAACGAACCTTTACGGACCAGGCGACAACTTTCACCCCGAACACGCCCATGTGCTACCCAGCTTGCTGCAACGCTACGACGAAGCTGCGCGCACCGGTCAGCGCACCGTCACGCTTTGGGGGACGGGCACACCGCGCCGCGAGTTTTTGCATGTAGATGATCTGGCGGATGCGGTGATGTTTGTCATGGGGCTGGACCCTTCCCGCTATGCGGCTGCGACGACACCAATGCAAAGTCATCTGAACGTCGGGACCGGCAAAGATATTCCGATCAGCGAACTGGCGCAGCTTATCGCGCAGCTTACGGGGTTTCGCGGTCAAACACTCACCGACCCATCCAAACCAGACGGCACCCCACGTAAACTGCTGGACACCGCCGTTATGCAAGGGCTTGGCTGGCAACCGCAGATTTCTCTACGCGACGGGCTGGCGCAAACCTATGACTGGTACTGCGCTGCAAAGGAGGCAGGCGAAACCCTGCGCGCATCATGACAACACCACAAATCACACCTGTCATCCTTTGCGGTGGGTCCGGCACGCGGCTTTGGCCGCTCTCGCGCAAAAGCTACCCCAAGCAGTTTTCGTCTTTCATCGGGGCCGACAGCCTGTTTCAAACCTGCGCCAAACGGCTGGGGACGGACGCCTTCACTGCGCCTGTTATCGTCACCGGCGACCCATTCCGCTTTATTGTTCTACAACAACTTCAGGATGCCGGGATCGAACCCGACACGATCCTGATCGAACCTGTAGGCCGCGATACTGCACCCGCCGTGATCGCCGCTGCTTTGCAAGTGGCCGAAAGTGATCCTGACGCACTGCTGCTGGTCGCCCCCTCTGACCATTTGATCCCGGATGAAGCCGCTTTTCGCGCAAGCATTGACGCGGCTATTCCAGCCGCGCTTGCTGGACAACTGGTGACCTTTGGGATTGCGCCGGATCATGCCGAAACAGGCTATGGTTATCTGGAGCTGGCCGAAGCTTGCCCAACAGATGCCCAGCCTCTCGTACTGAAAAGCTTTGTCGAAAAACCCGGCGTTGCGCGGGCGGAATACATGCTGCGCGCGGGCAACTATCTATGGAACGCCGGGATATTTCTGTTCACGGCAAAGGCGATTATCGCAGCCTACCGCGATCATGCCGCCGATACATACACCCATGCCAAAGCGGCGCTTGATAACGGCGTGACCGATCTGTCGTTCCTGCGCCTTGCACCCAGCCCTTGGGGCGAAACAGACGCGACTTCAATCGACTATGCCATTATGGAAAAGGCCGATAACCTCAGCGTCGTGCCATACAACGGCGCGTGGTCTGACCTGGGCGATTGGGCCGCTGTCTGGCGTGAAACGCAGACAGATGGTGTTGCCATCGCTGGTGATGCCACAGCGATTGATTGCAAAGACGTACTGCTGCGATCCGAGGTCGAGGGGCAAAGCATTGTGGGTATCGGGCTGGAAGATATCGTCGCCATCGCGATGCCCGACGCGGTTTTGATCAGCCACAAAGATCGCGCGCAAGACGTCAAAATCGCGGTGCAGGCGCTGAAAGACAAAGGGGTTGCACAAGCTGAGGTCTTTCCCAAGGATCACCGCCCTTGGGGCTGGTTTGAAAGTCTCGCCCTCGGTGATCGGTTTCAGGTCAAACGCATCGTTGTAAACCCCGGCGCGTCGCTTTCGTTGCAATCGCATCACCATCGGTCTGAACACTGGATCGTCGTGCAGGGCACCGCCAATGTGACGGTCGGCAACAACGTCGATCTGGTGACGGAAAACCAGTCTATCTACATTCCGCTTGGCACCCGACATCGGCTGGAAAACCCCGGCAAACTGCCGATGGTCCTGATTGAGGTACAAACCGGGGCCTATCTGGGTGAAGACGATATTGTCCGCCACGAAGACATCTATATGCGCGCCTGAGTGGGCAGTTGATCCTACCTGCCTGACTGCCTAGAACCTCTGCAACACGATTTGGAGGACGCCATGCGCGTATTGGTCACGGGCGGCGCGGGATACATCGGCAGCCACACATTGCTGGAACTGATGGCGCAGGGGCACGAGGTTTGCGTGCTCGACAACTACAGCAATGCAACGCCCGAGGTTCTGACCCGGGTGCGCGCCCTCTCGAACGGGATCGTCCATGACTATGTGGGCGATGTGCGTGATGCCAACAAACTGGATGAAGTCATGCAGGACTTTCAACCAGAGGCGGTGATCCATTTTGCGGGGCTCAAAGCCGTAGGCGAAAGCACCGAAAAGCCGCTTTACTATTATGACGTGAACGTTGGTGGCACGCTGACCCTATTGCATGCGATGGAACGGGCTGGCTGCAAGCGGCTGATCTTTTCGTCCTCTGCGACAGTCTACGGAGAGCCTGTATATCTGCCGTATGATGAAGCGCACCCGACCAACCCAACATCGGTTTATGGCCGGTCCAAACTGATGGCCGAACACATTCTGACCGATTGGATCGCGGCCCATCCCGACCGCACCGCTGTGTTGCTACGCTATTTCAATCCGGTCGGTGCGCACCCCTCCGCGCAGATCGGTGAAGACCCCAAGGACATCCCAAATAACCTGATGCCCTTTATCGCACAAGTGGCGGTCGGCAAACGCGATGCGCTGCAAATCTTTGGCGATGACTATGACACGCCGGATGGTACTGGCCTGCGGGACTATATTCATGTCGTCGATCTGGCGCGCGCGCATGTTGCAGCAATCAGATATGCCGAGCAGGCAACGGGCGCACGGCATTTCAATATCGGCACCGGGCAAAGCTACAGCGTGCGCGATATGGTCGCCGCGTTTGAGCGTGCCTGCGGTAAAACAATTGCAACCAAACAGGTGGCCCGCCGCGCCGGTGACATTGCCGCGATGCAGGCCGACGCAAGCCGCGCAAATGCAGAGCTTGGATGGAAGGCGACGCATAATCTGGATGACATGACGGCAAGCACATGGGCCTGGCAGTCGGCTAACCCTGACGGATATGGCGAAGGGCAGAAGTAAAAGTGCCTTGCACCTGAAGGCACAAGGCACAATGAAGAAAATCGTTAACCGTCACTACTAGTACTTCCCCGGCAACCGGATTAACGGACAAGTCACCCAAGCTCTGTGCGTTTTGTCACAATGACGAAAAAACGTTGGATAATTTCACCGAACGTCCGGCCTTGTTCGTAAGGTTGATGCTGCGGAAACCTTAAACACCATCTGTTTTTGACGAAATTCTCTACCAAACACGCTCATTTTTTGAAGAAATTCGCGACCAAGCTTCATTCTTGTGCCGCATTTGCGTCATCGCCAGACCAGCCCTGCAAAGCATCCACAAAAGATAATTTGTCGACACACGGTTCCGGGGGGTTCCAGCATGTCTACCTTGTCTTTTGCGGGCTATGTCACCGATCCCGGTGACGTGGGTCATTCGCGCATCACCGATCTTGCGATCGTTGAGGTGGATGGCGCCGCACATCTTTACAGCACCACCCGCTATGACGGTGTCTTGCGCCAATGGACCATCGCCGATGGGTCCTTGGCAATTGGGTCAGACCAAAGCTTTTCCGGCGATGTGATCGCGGGTGGGGTCGGTGGGATCACGCTGGTAACACTTGAAGGGGCGCCGGGCCTTTTGGTCGGCGGCGGCGCCGGTGGCGACCTGCAAACGATCGCGCTTGATCCCATGGGCGGTTTCGGAACGGCCACGCCACTGATGCCGCTGTCTGCTGCCTTTGACGGGTTTCAACATGGCACGGCAGTGACGCTGGCGGACGGCGGGCAGGCCGTCTTTGGCGCGCTTGCCGGGCAATCCGGATTAGCGCAATTGCGTTTTGATGAAAATGGGCTGTTGGCGGATCAGGCCGTTCTGCAAGGTATCCAGCCAGAAACCACCACACGCATCGCGGCCACCGCTGCGATCACGATTGATGGCCAAAGCTTTCTTGTCACCGCCAGCGGGCAACATAATGGTGTCACGACCCACGCCATTGACGCGGCAGGCAATATCATCGCCGCCCAGAGCGTCAGCGCCGATGACGGCCTTTGGATCAGCGCGCCAACAGCGCTTGAGCTCGCAACCATTGGCGACAGCACTTATGCGGTTCTGGCATCCGCCGGGACAGACAGCCTCAGCGTGATTGAGATCGCGCCTGACGGCAGCATGATCGTGCGCGATCACATCCTTGATAGTCGCGACACACGGTTTGGCGGTGTCACATCGCTTGAGATCATCGAGGCGGACGGCAAAACCTATGTCATCGCGGGCGGCGCAGATGACGGTATCTCGGTCTTTGTGCTGCTGGAGGGTGGGTTGCTTGTCCATCGTGCATCCATCGAAGACACAGTTGATTTCAGCCTTGATAACATCAGCGCGCTTGCCGGATGGCAGCGGGCCGGCGGGATCGACATCTTTGCCGCCAGCAGCAGCGAACCGGGTGTCACGCAACTGCGGCTTGAGACCGGACCCGCCGGGATCACACAGACCGCAACATCGCAGGGTGGCGTGCTGAACGGGACAATAGGCGGTGACGTTTTGCAAGGTCATGACGGCGACGACATTATCATTGCCAGCGCTGGCAACGACATTCTGCGCGATGGATTGGGCAGCGACTTTTTGTCAGGCGGTACCGGGGCAGATCTGTTTATTATGTCCGCCGATGGCGAGACCGACACGATCACCGATTTCACTGTCGGCGAGGACAAGATCGACCTGTCGCTTTGGCCCTTGCTGCGCGACATCAGCCAGCTTTTCATCACTATCCAAGACAATGGAATGCGCATCACCTACGGGCAAGAGGTGTTGAATGTGCAAAGCGCAGACGGCAACCCCATAGACTACCGCTTCCTTTCAACAGACGACCTGATCGGCGCATCGCGCCTGCCTGCGGGCATCACGCCCGGCTTTCCCGGCCCGCAAACACCGACACCGCCTTTGGGGGAACCCCCGACAGAGCCGCCAGCCGATCAAGGTGGTCCCAACAGCATGCTGACCCCCATTCAGATGATCAAAGCAGGAAACCTTGACCAACTGCGGGGCGCAATGAACGACCCCGACGGAGGTATCCTTGCGGGGGTGCTCATTGATGGGCAGGATAGCGCTGAAATCCTGATCGGCAGCGACGGTTTTGATCTGATATTTGCAGGCGGCGGTGATGACATCGTGCAAGGGCTTGGTGGCGACGACACAATCCTTGGCCGTGCGGGCGATGATACACTGGTCGGCGGTGATGGGGCCGACACGCTTTTGGGCGGCAGTGGTGCGGACACGCTAACCGGTGGCAACGGGCAGGATATGCTTGACGGTGGCACGGGCGCTGATCAGCTTGATGGCGGTGCCGGTGACGATGTTCTGTTTGGGCGCGGGGGCGCAGATACGTTCATCTTCAACAGCGGCACCGACGTGATTGGCGACTTCGAACAGGGCCTCGACCAGATCACACTTGATCCCAGCCTGTGGACCGGCCTGACGTCAGCCGCGGATGTTCTGCGCGTCTACGGCAGCTTTGAAGGCGACCGCGCGACGATTGACTTTGGCGACGGGAACATCCTGCAAATCGAAGGCATCACCGATCCTGCGACTTTGGCGGATGACATTACCCTGTTCTGATCTAGGGTCCGGACCCTAGTTCGCGTTGGCAGTCGCCACCAAGGAATTGCCAAGATTGAACAAGGTCAAAGCCGGACCAAGCGCGCTTTCAGTGCCATAGATCAGGTCATCGCCTTCCAGCATGAAGTTACCGGCTGAGAACAATCCATCGGCTGAGGTCAGGTCAATCGTGAATATGACCCGCTCTTTCGGGGGGCCAGCGATCCCGTCGGCAACAGCACTGGCCGGATATTCACGCAGGATCAGGATACCCTCTGGGTTTGCGGTGCCTGCGTTAACACCACCGATAAAGGATAAAGCTTCAAGCGCGGAAAACTCAATCTCAGGGAAGGCACTGATCGCCTGTGTGCCCGTAGCACCAAGAGCGATGAACTTGCGCTGGTCATCTTCAACATAGATCCGGTCACCGCCACGCATGGCGATATTGAGACGAGGTTCCTTCAAAAGCCGCTCAAACGGCACACCGAAGGTTTTGCCATCCCGTACCAAACGTACCTGCGGCGAATTCAGTTCCGGGCTTGGCCCACCTGCCTGCGAGAACAGGTCAAGGATCTTAAAATTGCGATCCGGTAATGGGTAAAGGCCGGGTGCCGCGATACCAGAAGCAACATTCGCGGTGTTTGACCGCCCCGGTTCGACCGCCAACTGCACTTGGGCCGAAGGCACGGTGCGCACAAGCTCTTCCTCGATCCGGGCACGCGCTGTTGCAGGCGACATGCCCGCAATGCGCAGCTCGCCAATATAGGGCACAAAGATGCGACCATCCGAACTTACCGAGGTAGGTTGCAAAGGTGTGACGCCCGTGGCCCCAAAGATGGAATTCTCTTCAGCGTCCCAGATTGTCAGCTGTACAATATCGCCCGTCGCGATCTGCAGTGACGCTGGCTGTTCGCGCGCAACAAGCCACGGCTGCGTTTCTTCGCCCGTCACCGGCCAGCCCTGCAAAACCGGCAATGTGTCGCGGTTCACCTCATAGACGGCAAAGTCATAAACGGGTGCTTCGCCCTCTTCGGCGGTATTTGCATTGGACGCAGCCAATACCTCGGACTGAAATCCAGCACCGCGTGGCAATCCACAACTGGCAAGCGCAAAACACGCGACAGCGGCAGCAAATCTTTGAACGAGCAAACGTGATTCCTTTCGAGCAGCCCTGACAACCTACACTGCGAAATCACAAGGCAACAGCACGCACCGCTCAAAAGTCGATAGCAAGGCCCTTTTTCTCCCAATCGCCATAGCGCACAGGCTCTGGTCCATCCCGGCCACCTAACTCGATCGGCAAGTCCTTGCCGTTAGCCGCCTTGCGGCGTTCTTCGGCCTCGGCCAATGCGCGTTGGGCGGCAGGCGGCAGCTCTTTGGGCTGATCGGTCACGGGTGGCATCTCCTTGTCGGCATCATATGATTGATATACGCCGCCCCCACAGCGCTTCAAGTGAGACATCCATGAACCAAACAGGTCTGCCTGCCCGCCGCACCGCCCATCATCTGCTGATGCAGATCACCGGCGAAGGTCGTTTGATGGCAGAACTGATTGCCGGTGGCGCGTTGGCCCGGCTTGAAAACGATGACCGCGCGCGCGCCCAGCGCCTTGCGACTGCGGCCTTGCGTGGGCTGGATCGGGCTGATCGGATGTTGAAACCTTATCTGAAAAAGACCCCGCCTGATCACGTGATGAACGCGCTGCGCTTGGGCGTGATCGAGTTGTGCAGCGGTGAGGCAGCACATGGCGTGGTCAACGCTTATGTTGAAATCGTCGCCCGCAACAAGCGCACGCAATCCATGAAAGGTCTGACCAACGCCGTACTCCGCAAGATCGCGGCTGAGGGTCCCGAGGGTTGGGTAAAACGCGCCATACCGCTGACGCCGGGATGGTTGCGGCAGCCTTTAGTCGCAGCGTGGGGACGCGACGCGGTGGCGGACATGGAAGCTGCGCATTTCGCAGGCGCGCCTCTGGATTTGTCTGTGAAGGGTGATGCCGCTGTGATTGCAGAAACACTTGGCGGGCAAGTTCTGCCCACCGGCTCAGTGCGGTTAGCGATCGCGGGCCAAGTCTCCGCCTTGCCCGGCTATACGCAAGGGGATTGGTGGGTACAAGACGCTGCGGCTGCACTCCCGGTGAAGCTGTTGGGTGATGTGAAAGGCCTGAAAGTACTTGATCTTTGCGCGGCTCCGGGTGGCAAAGCCATGCAGTTGGCGGCCCTAGGTGCAGAGGTGACCGCCGTCGATATCTCGGACAAGCGCATGGAACGGGTCGGCGAAAACCTGACGCGCGTTGGGCTGAAAGCGACCTGCGTAGTCAGTGACGCCTTCGCGTTTGAGGAAGGCGGTTTCGAGGCCGTCCTGCTGGACGCACCGTGTTCGGCCACTGGCACAATCCGGCGACACCCTGACCTGCCCTACGCCAAAGACGGGTCAGAATTTGGCGCATTGATCGACCAGCAAGAGGCGATGATTGATCACGCACTGACCTTGCTCAAACCCGGCGGGCGGCTGGTCTTTTGCACATGCTCTCTCTTGCCCGACGAAGGCGAGGTGCAGGCCGAAGAGGCGCTTGCGCGGCACCCTGGCCTGACCATCGACGCAGAAGCCCTGAACATCGCCGGGATCGACCCCGCATGGATCACGCCTGAGGGCGGGTTGCGCCTGCGTCCCGACTATTGGGCGGATTTTGGCGGCATGGATGGGTTCTACATGGCGGTCCTGCGAAAGCCTGCGTGACTTAAGGGCAACCTTTTCCTATGGTCCGCTGAAAGCACCAAAAGGCGTGCAAACCGAGGCCGCAGGATTTGTCCCAAGCAAACACATGGCAACACCGCCGCTTGCGTTTCATGCACCGGGTTCACGCTCGTCGGGCGGGGCGTGCAAAGGTGGCGACCGCCTTTGTGTCCGCCCCTGAACCACGCACGATTGGCGTTGTGGAAAGGGGGCAGCAGCTGACCACCGGCGCTTTCCTGTTTTCAGGTCTGCTGGTTGAAGGGCGCAATTATTCAATCTGGGATATTGCCGAGAAACATCCCAAAGTCGCCGACGAAGTGCATGGCTGCGGATGGTTGGATGATCTGGCGGCCCTTGGTGACGAAAAGGCCCGCAACTGCGCGCAAACCTGGGTGTTTGAGTGGATTGATCGCTACGGCAACGGCAGCCACGCAGGCTGGACACCGGGGGTCACCGGGCGCCGCCTGATCCGCTGGATCAACCATGGTATGTTTCTGCTGCGCGGACAGGATCGGAGCACGGCCTATTATTTTCACCAAAGCCTTGCCCGTCAAACGCTGTTTTTGTCCCGGCGTTGGCCTATCACGGCACCGGGTCTGCGCCGGTTTGAAGCATTGGCTGGCATCATTTACGCGGGCCTGTCGCTTAAAGACATGGCGCATCATGTCCCCACAGCCGTCACAGCGCTAGAGCAGGATTGTGAGACCCAGATTGACCAAAGCGGCGCAATTGCGACTCGCAATCCACAAGAGCTTTTGGAGATTCTAAGCCTTCTGAATTGGACGGTGAAATCTCTTGCTGACGCTGGTCATGCGACCCCTCCCGCACTTGAAAGCGCGATCAAGCGTATTGTTCCGACCTTAAGGGCGCTGCGCCATGCCGACGGCGGGCTGGCGCGCTTTCATGGCGGCGGGCGTGGCCTTGACGGGCGATTGGACGCCGCATTGGCGGCATCCGGGGTCAAGGACATGCCGGGAACTGTCACCCATATGGGCTTTGCTCGTCTGGTCGCAGGCAGGTCAACGCTAATTGTCGATGCGGCGGCACCCCCAACCGGTCATCATTCGGCCGATGCCCACGCCAGCACGCTGGGACTTGAACTGACCTCTGGACGCAGGCCAATCATCGTGAATTGCGGTTCTGGCGCGCGGTTCGGCGAAGACTGGCGACGCGCCAGCCGCGCCACACCAAGCCATTCGACGATGATGATTGAAGGGGTGTCTTCCTCTCATCTGGCGCGGACCAAAAGGATCATCGGCGGCCCGGACCTGCTGACCGAAGTGCCAACGCGGGTGCAATGCAACATGACCGCGACCAGTACGGGGCGCGCGTTGGAGTTGTCGCAGAACGGTTATCAACCCTCGCACGGTTTGACACATGCGCGCATTCTGCTGCTGTCAATCGATGGGCGCACTTTGGAGGGTGAGGACCTTTTGACGACGCTGACCCCTGACGATGAAACGATCTGCGATCAGGCATTGGCCATCGCCGGCATCCCCTACGTCATCCGCTTCCACCTGCACCCGGATGTCGCGGCCAGCCTTGCCGCCGATGCGAAGTCGGTCGTACTGACCCTGAAATCCGGCGAGGTCTGGTTGTTTCAGCATGACAGCGCGGCCAACCTGAGCCTGACCGCATCAGTTTATCTGCAAAACGGACAGTTAAAGCCGATTGCAGCACAACAGGTGGTTTTATCCGGGCGCGCAATGGCCTATGCGACGCGTGTCCGCTGGTCTCTGGCCAAATCGCACGACACGCCCACCGCCGTGCGCGATCTGGCACAGGCCGACCCAACGGACACGATTGACTAGCCTTGGGGACCCTTGATGACTGACCTTGCACCACTGCGCCGCGCGCTGCTTTCTGTATCTGACAAAACCGGGTTGATTGACCTTGGCAAGGCGCTTGCCGCACGGGGCGTTGAGTTGTTGTCCACCGGAGGATCGGCCAAAGCACTCCGCGAAGCCGGGCTTGAGGTGCGTGATGTCGCGGATGTCACAGGCTTCCCCGAGATGATGGATGGACGTGTGAAAACGCTGCACCCCGTCGTGCACGGTGGCCTGCTGGCGCGTCGCGATCTGGAAGGGCACCGAGATGCGATGGTCGAGCATAACATCGGCCCTATCGACCTGTTGGTGGTGAACCTTTACCCGTTTGAAGAGACCGTCGCCAAGGGCGCGGATTTCGACACCTGCATAGAGAACATCGACATTGGCGGCCCTGCGATGATCCGCTCTGCGGCGAAGAACCATGCGTTCGTGAATGTCGTGACAGATGTGGAAGACTATGACGCCTTGCTCGCTGAACTTGATGCCAACGATGGTCAGACCACTTTGGCCCTGCGCCAACGCCTTGCCCAAACCGCTTACGCGCGCACGGCTGCTTATGACACCGCCGTCAGCACTTGGATGGCAGGTGCGATTAATGCGGACACACCGCGCCGCCGGTCCTTTACCGGAACCTACAAACAGACCATGCGCTACGGCGAAAACAGTCACCAGTCGGCTGCGTTCTACACCGATGGCACTGGGCGCCCCGGCGTTGCAACGGCGGTCGTCCATCAAGGCAAAGAACTGTCTTACAACAACATCAACGACACAGACGCAGCCTTTGAACTGGTCGCCGAATTCGACCCTGCTGACAGCCCCGCCGTTGCGATCATCAAACACGCCAACCCTTGTGGCGTGGCACGGGGTGGCACTTTGCTTGAAGCCTACCAAAACGCTTTTGACTGCGACCGCACAAGCGCGTTTGGTGGGATTGTCGCGCTGAACCAACCGCTTGATGAAGACACAGCAAAGGCGATTGTGGAAATCTTCACCGAAGTCGTTATCGCCCCCGGCGCATCTGATGCGGCGAAGGCTGTCTTTGCAGCGAAAAAGAACCTGCGCTTGCTGACGACCGATGGTCTGCCCGATGTGAAAGCCCCAATCACAACCTATCGCCAAGTGGCAGGGGGCATGTTGGTGCAGGACAAGGACACTGGCTTTGTTGGCATGGATGACCTGAAGGTTGTGACGAAAGTTGCCCCGACCGACGCGCAAATGTCAGACCTGCTGTTCGCATGGAAAGTCGCCAAACATGTCAAATCCAACGCGATCGTCTACGTCAAAGACAAAGCGACCGTCGGCGTCGGCGCAGGCCAGATGTCGCGCCTTGATAGTGCTTTGATTGCCGCCAAAAAGGCAGAGCGCATGGCCGAGGCGATGGGCCTGCCCGAACCACTCACCAAAGGCTCTGCCGTGGCGTCTGACGCGTTCTTCCCCTTTGCGGACGGCCTCATGGAAGCCGCCGCCGCTGGTGCAACCTGTGTCATCCAACCCGGTGGTTCCATGCGCGATGACGAAGTGATTGCCGCGGCTGATGAGGCCGGGATCGCCATGGTCTTTACCGGCATGCGCCACTTCCGGCACTAGGAGACCTGCAATGCGGCTGATGTTTTTGACGGCACTTTGGATTTTTCTGCTTGATCAAGTGATCAAGTTTCATGTGCTGTTCAACGTCTTTGGGATGACATGGGCGCAGGTCACCGTGCCCTCGGGCCAGTTGCCATCCGCGCAAACGGTCGAGGTTTATCCGCCTTTCCTTGTGCTGCGCATGGCGTGGAACCGCGGTGTGAACTTTGGGCTTTTTGCCGACTACGATATGCGCTGGGTTCTGATTGGGGTGGCGTTTGCGATCACCGCTGCTGTGATCTGGTGGCTGAACCGCACGGGTGGGACCAAGTGGGTCTATATCTCTGGCGGCCTGCTGATCGGCGGGGCAATGGGCAATGTCATTGATCGCTTCTTTTATGGCGCCGTTGCAGATTTTATCAATATGTCATGCTGCGGGATCAATAATCCCTACGCTTTCAACGTCGCGGACATCTGCATTTTCGTTGGTGCTATCGGTTTGGCCTTTCTTGCGGATGACGGCAAGAAAGCGGCGTGACCTTGCCCATGCCATAAGCTAAACAAAAGCGAACCGACCCCGAGGGATTTCTTATGCGCGCGCTTTCATTCTCTGTTCTGGCATTGGTCCTTGTGTCGGCTTGTGGCAACACGGACCGCCCCTTGCGCGATCTGCGCTCGGCAGGCGGCGGCCCGGACGAATTTGCCGTGATCCCACTGGAACCGCTTGAAATTCCACAGACGCGCACTCTGCCGACCCCTACGCCGGGTGGGGCAAATCGGACTGATCCGACACCCAATGCGAATGCGATCAACGCGTTGGGTGGATCAGCGGCAGCCCAAGTGGCCGGTAGCGTACCGACGGGCGACGCTGCCCTTTTAGCATATAGCGCACGGTACGGCGTTGATCCGAACATTCGCAGCACCTTGGCGGCCGAGGATGCAGCACTTCTTGAACGCGCGCGTCGCTCAAACCTGTTCAATCCACTTGGGCGCGACCGCTATTTTCCTGCCTATGCAGGTCAGGCGCTGAATGCGCCCGCAGAGCTGGAACGAATGCGCGCCCTTGGCGTTGCCGTACCCAACCCTGTCAGCGCGCAACCGCAACCGCGCCGACAGGTGGAGCCAGAGCAATCTGCAGCTGAGACCGAAGATGAACAACCACGGCTCTTGCAACGCGCACTTGATGATTTTATCGAACGGGTCTGGGATCCCGTAGAGCGATCCGATGGTGTGCCACAAAATTGTGTGTTCAAGACAGTCCCGCCAGACAATCAGCTGCGGCGGGTTTGCACGCCGATTACGGATGAAGACCAATAAACCGCACCTCACATCCGCGTATGGCACCTTGAACAAACGCCTATCTGGCGTAGGTATCCGGACAACAACTTAAAAAAGGGTGCCCATGACACGTTTGTTCGCAGGCTTGGTCCTGATGATGACGGCATTTGCCGCGCAGGCCGAAAACGTTACGACCTATGAACTCGACAACGGAATGGAGGTGGTCGTCATCGAAGACAACCGCGCGCCGGTTGTCGTCCATATGCTGTGGTACAAGGTGGGATCCGCAGACGAACCCGTCGGGGCATCTGGCGTCGCGCATTTTCTGGAGCATTTGCTGTTCAAAGCCACGGACGTTTTGGAATCGGGCGAGTTTTCTTCCATCGTCGCGGCCAACGGTGGCAGCGATAATGCCTTCACCAGCTATGACTATACCGCATATTTTCAGCGGGTTGCATCCGATCGGCTTGAACTGATGATGCAAATGGAAAGCAGCCGCATGAACAACCTGCGGATCACCGCAGACGACGTCGAAACAGAGCGCCAGGTGATCCTTGAAGAGCGTAACCAGCGCACCGAAAACAGCCCCAATGCTTTGGCCCGCGAACAGTTCCGCGCCGCGTTGTTCCAAAATCACCGCTACGGTGTGCCGGTCATCGGCTGGAAACACGAGATGGAGCAGCTTGATCTGCAAGACGCGCTGGACTTCTACGACCTTTATTATTCCCCCAACAACGCCATCTTGGTTGTGGCAGGCGACGTAAAGCCCGATGAGGTACTGGCCTTGGCTAAAACCTACTACGGTGTGATCCCCGCAGAAGAGCAACTGCCAGTGCGCGAACGCCCGCAGGAACCACCGCAGCGTGCCGAGCGTCGGATCACCTATGTCGATCCGCGCGTTAGCCAGCCGTATCTGGTGCGGTCTTACCTCGCGCCCGAACGTGACCCCGGCGCGCAAACCGAAGCGGCAGCACTTGTCTATTTGGCTGAACTTCTGGGCGGATCGCCCTTCACATCAGCACTGGGTCAAGCCCTGCAATTCGATACGCAAACCGCGATCTACACCAATGCATCCTACAGCGGATCATGGCTTGATGATGCGACCTTTACGTTCGCCGTTGTTCCGTCTGATGGCGTCAGCCTATCCGAGGCAGAAACAGCAATGGACGAGGTAATCAGCGCTTTCATGGAAGGCGAGATTGATCCAGAACGCATGGAAAGCATCCGCACTCAACTGCGGGCGTCCGAAATTTACGCGCTGGATAATGTGCAGGGGTTGGCGCAACGCTATGGCGCGGCACTCACACAAAGCCTGACAGTTGCGGATGTGCAAGCCTGGCCAGATGTCCTGCAAGCCGTCACTGCAGAAGACATCAAGGCGGTTGCGGCCAAAGTCTTTAACAAGGATCAGGCCGTCACCGGTTGGGTGGTCGCCAGCGAAGAGGAGGCACGCTAATGTTCCGTTTCATCATCGCCTTGTGCCTGACACTTGCTGCCACGACAGCGGTGGCAGAGACCGATATTAAGGAAGTGACCTCGCCCGGTGGGATCAATGCCTGGGTGGTCGAAGAACCGTCGATCCCTTTCGTGGCGCTTGAAATCCGCTTTCGCGGTGGCGCATCGCTCGACCTGCCCGGCAAACGGGGGGCGACAAACCTGATGACTGGTCTGCTTGAAGAAGGCTCTGGTGATATGTCAGCGCAAGCGTTTCAGTCCAGACTTGAAGACCTTGCCGCTAGTTTCAGCTTTCGGGCGTCGGACGATTCAATTGCCATATCAGCGCGCTTCCTGACCGAGAACAAGGAAGAGGCCGTCGCCCTTTTGCGGCAGGCTCTTGTCTCGCCGCGGTTTGACCAGACAGCTCTGGACCGGGTCCGCGCGCAGGTCATCTCGGGCATCGCCAGTGATGAGAAAAGCCCAAACGCGATTGCGAATGCTGCATTTTCCGCTGCGGCCTTTGGCGATCACCCTTATGGATCAGCCCTTGAAGGAACTGCGGACAGCGTCGCGGCATTGACAAGGGACGACATGATTACAGCGCATCGCAATGCGCTAACGCGCGACCGTCTTTTCGTATCAGCAGTTGGGGATACGACAGCGGAAACCATTGGCACGCTGCTTGATGACTTGCTGGGTGATCTGCCTGCGGAGGGTCCGACGCTGCCTGACGATGTGGCCTTTGGTCTTGCTGGCGGGATCACCGTTATCGATTATGACACACCGCAGTCTGTGGCGCTTTTTGGCCACAGCGGCCTGAAGCGTGATGATGAAGACTTCTTCGCCGCCTTCGTGATGAACCGTATTTTGGGGGCCGGTGGTTTTGAATCCCGGCTTATGACCGAAGTGCGCGAAAAGCGCGGGCTGACCTACGGCATTCGGTCATTTTTGGTGCCGAAATTCCACGCCGAAATGATGTTGGGATCCGTCGCATCATCGAATGAAACCATCGCAGAGGCGATTGAGGTTATCCGCAATGAATGGACGCGAATGGCCCAAGATGGGGTTACGCCCGAAGAGCTTGAAGTGGCCAAAACCTATCTGACGGGAGAATATCCGCTGCGTTTTGACGGCAACGCCGAGATTGCCAAGATCATGGCGGGCATGCAGATGATCGGGCTATCGCCTGACTACGTAGTGAACCGCAACGATTTCATCAATGAAGTGACGTTGGATGATGTGAACCGGGTTGCCGCTGAACTTCTGCAACCCGAAAACCTGCACTTTGTCGTCGTGGGTCAACCCGAAGGGCTGGAGTAGAGGCGAACAATTTTCCAGAAAATTGTTCTGACAGCAGGAAATTCTAGAATTTCCTGCGCTGTTTTCGCCCTCGTAGAATCGGCGCGGGTCATGCTACAATTTGTGCTATGGCCACTGCAGACCCCCAGATACAGCCACGCCCGGTGATCCGGCAGCTGGATGACGCCGCAATCAACCGGATTGCAGCGGGTGAGGTGCTGGAACGACCGGCCTCTGCTGTGAAAGAGCTGGTGGAAAACAGCATCGACGCCGGCGCTACCCGGATCGAGGTGGTCATCGCCGATGGCGGCAAGACCCTGATCCGTGTCACAGATGATGGCTGCGGTATGACGCCATCGGATTTGCCGATGGCGATGTCGCGCCATGCGACGTCCAAGATTGACGGTTCGGACCTGCTGAATATCCGCTCTTTCGGGTTTCGAGGTGAGGCTTTGCCCTCGCTGGGTGCCACGGGCCGCCTGACGATCACGTCGCGCGCAAACGGGGCTGAGGCTGCGATGATCGCCGTTGCAGGCGGCAAGGCGAAGGGGGTGAAACCAGCCGCGCTATCGTCCGGCACGGTCATCGAACTGCGCGACCTGTTCTATGCCACACCGGCCCGTCTGAAATTTCTCCGCACGGACAGGGCCGAGGCGCAAGCCGTGACTGATGTCGTCAAACGTTTGTCCATGGCCGAGCCGTTCGTGACCTTCATCCTGCGCGATACATCAAAAGGCGACAGCCGCACGGTGTTTCGCGCCGACGCAGAAACCGGCGATCTGTTTGATGCTTTGCACGGGCGGCTGCGCACCGTGCTGGGCAAAGACTTTGCCGAAAACGCACTGCGCATTGATACCTTGCGCGACGGATTTCACCTGACGGGCTATGCCGCTTTGCCGACGTATTCGCGGGGTGCTGCTGTGGCACAATATCTGTTCGTGAATGGGCGACCTGTGCGGGACAAGATGCTGTTGGGGGCCTTGCGCGCCGCCTATATGGATGTGCTGTCGCGCGACAGGCACCCGGTTGCAGCCCTTTTTGTGGACTGCGATCCAACGCTGGTGGACGTCAACGTCCACCCTGCCAAATCAGAGGTCCGTTTCCGCGATCCGGGCACCGTGCGTGGGTTGATCGTTTCAGGCCTGCGACACGCATTGGCAGATGCCGGGCATCGCGCTTCAACCACGGTCGCCAACGCCACTTTGGGCGCGATCACGCCCGAGCAGACAACACCCCGCGTTTATCAAATGGACCGGCCCAGTTTCAGCGCCCGCTCAATGACATTCCAAGCGCAAGCACCCGGTTTTGGCGAAGCACCATCGGCCCGGATCGACCCGGTTGTCGAGGATGAGCCCGATGATCTGCCACTCGGTGCGGCGCGGGCGCAGGTGCATGAGAATTACATCATCGCGCAGACCGAAAAAGGCATCGTGATCGTCGATCAACACGCCGCCCATGAAAGGCTCGTTTACGAAAAGCTCAAAGCGCAGATGGCCGAAAACGGCGTCGCAGCGCAGGCCTTGCTGATCCCCGAGGTCGTTGAGCTGTCGGACAACGAAGCAGCCCAACTGCTTGAAATTGCCGATGATCTGTCACGATTGGGGCTAACGATCGAACCCTTCGGCGGGGGCGCAGTTGCTGTGCGCGAAACACCCGCCATCTTGGGTGAGGTCAATGCCGCTGCCATGATCCGAGATATCCTCGATGAACTCACCGACCAAGGCGACAGCGCCTCGGTCCAAGCGCGGATTGAGGCGATCCTTAGCCGCGTGGCTTGTCACGGCTCCATCCGCTCTGGTCGCCGCATGCAGGCGGCTGAGATGAACGCGCTGTTGCGCGAGATGGAAGCAACGCCATTGTCAGGGCAATGCAACCACGGGCGACCCACCTATGTCGAACTCAAACTCGCCGATATTGAACGGCTGTTCGGACGCACATGATCCAGATTGGCGAAAACATATACGACCTCAACGACCCAATGGTGATCGCCACGGTCGCTGGTGGTGTCGTCGCCCTGCTGGTGCTGATCCTATTGATGATGAGCGTCCGACGCGCTGGCAAATCAACCGAGGCGGTGCAGTTTGTGGCGTCTCAAGTGGGCCGTTTGTCACAAGACGTGCAATCGCTTGGGCAAGGACAGCAACAGCTTGCCGGTAACATCCGCACGGTCAGCGATGCCCAAGCGACGGCGCAGGTACAAGTCGTGCAAACCATGGAAGCGCGGCTGGCCGAGGTTCAGGCACAAATGGCGGAACGTCTTTCCGACAATGCCATCAAATCAGCGCGTTCACTGGCCGAGATGCAAGAGCGCATGAAAGACACGCTGTCGGGATCGTCCGAGAAAACAACCAAAAGCCTGACTGAACTACAGGAACGGCTTGCGACCATCGACAAGGCACAGACAAATATCGAAAAGCTGTCAGGCGACGTGCTGTCGTTGCAGGATATCCTATCCAACAAACAACGACGTGGCATGTTTGGTGAAATCCAACTGACGGATATCGTCTCCAAGGCCCTGCCAGCAGACAGCTATGCGTTGCAGCATACCCTTTCGAACAGCAAACGCGCCGACTGTCTGGTGCATCTGCCAAATCCGCCCGGTCCGATCGTCATTGATGCGAAATTCCCGTTTGAATCCTACGAAGCACTGGCCGCCGCTGACACGCAAGAATTGCAGAAAACCGCGTTGCGCGATCTGGGCAACGCGGTGCGCAAACATATCAAGGACATTTCGGAGAAATACATCATTGAAGGCGAAACCGCTGACGGGGCGATCATGTTTTTGCCATCCGAGGCCGTTTATGCCGAACTACACGCCCGTCTGCCCGAAGTTGTGCGTGCTGGTTTCGACGCGCGCGTCTGGATCGTGTCGCCCACAACCTGCATGGCGACGCTGAACACAATGCGCGCGATCTTAAAGGATGCGCGGATGCGCGAGCAAACAGGCGAAATTCGCAAGGCGCTGCGGATGCTGCACCGTGATGTGGAGATCATTGGCGAAAAGGCGGGCAAGCTGGAAACCCATCTGCGGCAGGCAGGTGAAGATGTGTCCGGTGTGCTGACTGCTGCCACGCGGGCTGGTAAGCGGGCGGACCGGTTGGATAACTTTGATTTTGAAGAACTGGCGCCCGAGCCGGAACAGAATGTTGTGCCGCTCGCATCGCCAAAGAGCTGAAGTAAGAAAGAAGTATCATGGGTGCATGGGACGTTGGCCAATTTGGCAATGACACAGCCTTGGATTTTGCCACAGAAGTCAAAACCTTCGCCGATGTGCGCGCGGTCATTGATGATGACAGCATGTTTGCCCCTGATCTGGATGCGGATGATGCCTGCATCGCCCTGGCAGCCTGTGAAATACTGGCAGCGACGACTGGCCGTGCGGCTGAGGACTTGCCAGAGATCGTGACGTTGAGCGCTGATGATGTCACGCCCGCACTCCTGCAAACCGCTATGGGGCTGGTCACCCACATTCGTAGCAATTCAGAACTCGCCGAACTTTGGCAGGATTCCGGGGAGAACGACGCATGGCAAGCCTCGCTTGATGCGTTGTACGCGCGGCTTGACGAGACCAAGCCGTTTGAAGCGCCCGCAAAGAAACCCAAAAAGGAAAAACTGCCAGAGGATTTCATCGGGCATTGCTACATCTGCTACGGGGTAGTCACGGAACGTGACGGCCTATTGTTCGCATATGACGATCCAGAAGGCGGAACTTGTGAAAACTACCCGCATCGCAAGTGCATGGAAGACAAAATCGCGGAACCGGGTCCATATTGGAACGATGATGGATCACCCACGGAAGTCATGCGCAAAGAGTTGATGCGCGGTTTGGGCTACGACGTTTAACCAAAAATGCCCCGGCTTTCACCGAGGCATTTTAAGTGGGCTTGAGGTAATCCGTTTATATTCCGATAAACTTCTGCGCAATCCGGGGCACGAGGCCATTGAACAGCAAAGGTGCGTCTGTCGCCGCAAGACAAATGCAATCCACACCTTTTTCTGCGACGGGCGTGTGGTGCAAATCTTCGTTCGCAACCTCAACGTCACCAGCGCCAAACCGATCTTCTTCGTCGGTGAACGCGCCTTGCAGTACCAATGTCAGCTCAGTCCCACGGTGCCCGTGATCCGGAACAGCCGTTCCGGCGGGGATACGCAGCAAGCGGACACTCGCGTCCTTGGATGTTTTCAAAACAAGCTGGCTCACGCCGCCACCAACTTTGCGCCATTTAAGGCTGTCCAAGTCGCCATTTACGTAATCCTGTAGCGGGCCGGGGAATACCGTGTCTTTCGCGCGGGCAGGCATTGGTTTTTCTGCCGGCAAGCCGCCATCAATCATGGCGAGTGTCGCAGCAAGCGCGTCTTCGGCGACATCCACTGGTTCGCTGTCCAGCATGACCTCGCCGCCGACGGCGTCATACTCGGCTAAGGCAGCACGGCAGCTGTCACACATCGAAATGTGGGTCGCAACAACCAGATTGAAGGCTTCCGGCAAGGTGCCAGCGGCGTAACCCATCAACAGTGGCTCGGTCAGGTGGTGTTTGATCTGTTTCATATCGTTCATCATTTCATTGCGTGGCGCAGCCTATCCAGCGCCAACCTAATTCGTGATTTGATCGTACCCAGTGGCAATCCCGTCTCTGCGGCAATTTGACTATGGGTCAGTTCGCCAAAGTAGGCGCGCTCGATCAGTTTTCTTTGTTCGGCGGGCAATGTGGCCAAGGCCTGCCCGAGTTGTTCGGTTTCTTGTTGTAGACCCATCGCCTCAACCTGATCAGGTTCAGCTTCTGGGCCCCATGGCAGATCTTCTGGTTCAGGTCTGCGCTGTTTGCGCAGAATGTCGATCTTGCGATTTCGGGCGATTGTGAAAATCCATGTGGAGACACTCGCCTTTGTCGGATCGAACATATGGGCCTTGTTCCAAAGGGTCGCCATGACCTCCTGTGTGCATTCTTCTGCCAGATCCGGGCTGGCCCCCGATTTCATCAAAAACGACTTCACCCGCGGGGCGAAGTACCCAAAAAGCTCGGCAAAGGCTTTGCGGTCCTTATTGTCCCGCACGGCATAGACCTGAACGACCCAAGCCATACGTTTTGCTGTTGCTTCGGGGGTCACCTTCGTATTCCTCGTTTTGCGCACCGGCTGCGCCTTGTGATCACCATAAGTGACAGGTGGCGGCAGCGCATCCGCTTTTCTGAGGGCGTTAGGTTCCGTCAACATATATCTATTACGCCCCTCATCTTAGATTGGATCACACGCGGGATGCTTTTTGTTGTGATCCATGTAAGTAATGGACGCGTAACAAGAATAACAAACGATCAAGAGACACTGGAGCCCCCCTAAAATGCCATTCGAAACCGGGACAGCCGCGCCCAGAAAAATTGCGGTAATTGGTGCGGGGATTTCTGGTATGGGGGCGGCGCATGCGTTGGCCAACGACCATCGTGTCGTGTTGTTCGAGGCAGAGAGCCGTCTGGGTGGTCATGCACGCACACGCATGGCTGGCAAAAATCAAGATCAAGCCGTTGATACCGGATTTATCGTTTTCAACTATGCCAACTACCCTCACCTGACCAAGCTCTTCGCCGATCTTGATGTGCCCGTCACCAAAAGTAACATGAGCTTTGGTGCATCGTTCAGCGGTGGCCGCATGGAGTATGGTCTTGCCAGCATGAACGCGCTTTTTGCCCAACGCAGCAATATCGCCAGCCCCAGGTTCCTGCGCATGGTGCGCGATATCCTCAAGTTCAACGCCAAGGGTCTTGAGGCCAGCCGCGATGAGAGCATGACCATCGGAGAGTTGTTGAAAGAGCTGAAGCTCAGTGACTACTTTCGCGATCACTATCTGCTGCCCTTCTCTGGGGCGATCTGGTCTACACCGAAAGAGAAAATCCTCGATTTTCCTGCCTATGCGATGATGCGGTTTTTCGACAATCATGCCCTATTGGGGGCGACGGGTCAGCATCAGTGGTACACTGTTGATGGCGGGTCGCGCGAATATGTTACGCGGCTTGGCGCTGATATGATGAAGTGCGGTGTCGATATCCGGCTTGGCACCCCGATTGATGCGGTGCGCCGGACTGCTGCGGGTGCAGACATCAAAACACACGGCGCAGATTGGGAAGCGTTTGACGAGGTAATCTTTGCAACCCATTCCGACGACACGCTGCGTATGCTGTCGGACGCGACCGCGGTTGAGAAATCCGTGCTGGGCGCCGTACGCTATCAGCCCAACAAGATCGTGCTGCATTCTGACATCTCTATCATGCCCAAACGGCGTCAGGTCTGGTCATCGTGGATCTATTCCGAGGATGCGCAGAAGACCGACAAAGAAATCAACCTGACGTATTGGATGAACTCCCTGCAGCCCTGGCTGAAAAGCGAAGAGATGATGGTTACGCTGAACAGCAACCGCCCGATCCGCGAAGACCTGATCTGGGACGAGGTTACTTTGCGCCATCCGGTTTATGATCTTGCCGCCATTGCCGCGCAAGAGGCTGCGGTTGCGATGAACGGCTCAAACCGTACTTGGTTCTGTGGTGCCTGGATGAAAAACGGCTTTCACGAAGATGGGCTTTCAAGCGGTTTGGACGTTGTAAATGCGCTGAACGCCGTTGAACGCCTGGATATCGCGGCAGAGTGACCTCCGGCGTTCATCATATCGCAGCAGAAACCTATCATGGGCGGCGGGGGGCGACGAAGAACGCCTTTCGCTATTCCATCGACTATGTGCTGACAGACGCCGAGGCGAAGGTGCAAACCCCTGCTCTGTTTTCGCGGAACGGCGCAAACATGATGTCATTGCAAGACAGCGATCATGGCGGCGCACCAAAGCACGGCACAGGGGCCGTTTGGGTTCACGAGGTGCTTGCCGCTTACGACGTGACCGATGCGAAGCGGATTGAATTGCTCGCCCAGCCGCGTGTTTTGGGCCATGTCTTCAATCCTGTCTCATTCTGGCTGTGCTACAACGCAAATGACGCGCTAACGACTGTGATTGCCGAAGTGACGAATACCTTTGGCGACCGTCATTCATATTTATGCCGTCACGACGATGGGCGCGCGATCACCAAAGACGAAACGCTGTCAGCACAAAAGCTGATGCATGTATCGCCCTTCCAGCCCATTAAAGGCGGCTACACCTTCCGCTTTGATATTCAGCCTGACAGCATCGGCATCTGGATCGACTATTCGCGCGGCAACGGCGGGCTGATTGCCACGCTGACCGGCCCACGCAAGCCGATCACCAACGCATCCATCATCAAGGCGACGCTTCGCCGACCCTTCGGATCTCGGCGCGTTTTGACGCTGATCCATTGGCAGGCAATCAAGCTGTGGTGGAAAGGGGCGACCTTCCGGTCGCAACCCGAACCGCCGGCAGATGAGGTCAGCAGATGAAAGCCCTGTCAGAGCGGCTGCCCGCATACTCGGTCTTTGCGGCCGTGTTGGCAGGGGCTGGCCTGCCGATCTATATTTATGCACCCAAATACTACGCCGACACCTTTGGTGTAAGCCTTGCGGCACTCGGCGCCCTACTTTTTGCAATGCGCCTGTTCGATATGATCCAAGACCCGATCTTGGGTTGGATCAGTGAGCGGCTGACCTCATCCAAAAAGCTGGTCATCACGCTTACCGCCGTCATCATGGCGCTGTCGATGATCGGATTGTTCGCTATAGCACCTCCCATCGACCCACTGTGGTGGTTCGGGATCACGGTCACCGGGCTCTTCACGGCCTTCAGCTTTCTGTCGATCAACTTCTACGCGCAGGGTGTCAGCAAAGCAGGCCAAGACCCGCAAGGGCATGTGCGTCTGGCGGCCTGGCGGGAAAGCGGGGCACTGCTGGGCGTGTGCATCGCCGCGGTCATCCCGACCGTTTTGATCGGTGTCGTCGCCAGCCCTTTCGCCGCCTTTGCCTATGGGTTCGCTGCGCTGACCCTGATTGCAGCGTTCTTCATGTGGCCTGAATGGAAAGAGCGGGCCAGCCAAGAGCCATCGCAAATCGGCGAAATCATCCGCGACAATACCGCGCGCAAATTGCTTATTCTCGCCTTGGTTAACGCAACGCCACTGGCCGTGTCCTCCACACTTTTCCTGTTCTATGTCGAAAGCAAACTGGGCGCTGTCGGCTGGGAAGGTCCACTTTTGGTCCTGTTTTTCTTGGCCGCAGCGATATCATCGCCCATCTGGTCAGCCCTTGCGCGGCGCTATGGCCCTAAGCCCGTTTTGATCGCTGCCATGATCCTCGCGGTCGCCTCATTTGCCTACACCCTCACTTTATCGCCCGGCGATGTGATCCCTTTTGCAGTTATCTGCGTATTAAGTGGAGCGACCATCGGCGCAGACCTGACTTTGCTGCCTGCGATGTTTGCGAAACGTATGGCCGCCATCTCGCCCAATGGCGGACAAGGGTTTGGCCTTTGGAATTTGGTGAACAAGTTTACGCTTGCCTTCGCCGCGGTGGTTTTGCTGCCGTTACTGGAACGATCAGGCTTTACGGCTGGGGCAACCGATTTGCCCGCCGAAGCCATCACCATGCTGACGGTGCTTTACGCACTTGTGCCGTCGCTTTTGAAACTTTTGGCTATCGGCTTGCTGATCGCCACGAAACTTGAGGACTAAACGATGTCGTTTGTCACTTACATCATGATCGGCGCGGTACTTATGGCCGTCGCAGTATTTCTCAAGGAACGCTATGTGTCCTTCTGGGCGCAAAAGTCTGATGACTACGCTGATGGGCCAATCTTTGACATCCGCGAGCGGTTCAACGGGCCGATCGAATGCGAAGGCGTCATCTATGGCCCCACCGGCAAAGTGTCCTCGCGCTTCGTGGCGGACTTTGAAGCGTCGTGGAACGGTAACGTCGGCACGATGAAGGAAGTGTTCCACTATGACAGCGGTCAGGTGCAGCACCGTGAATGGACACTGACACTGGGCAACGACGGCAAGATCAAAGCCGAAGCACCTGATGTTGTGGGCGCCGGCACAGGGCAGCAGTCAGGCTCAGCAGTTTTGCTGAACTACCGCATCAAGCTGACCGAAGAAGCGGGCGGGCATGCACTTGATGTCACCGATTGGATGTATCTGATGTCTAACGGGAATATCATGAACCGCAGCCAGTTCCGCAAATTCGGGATCAAAGTGGCCGAGCTGGTCGCAACCATGCGCCCCAAAGACAAGGCCTACGCAGGAGAATAACCCGTGAAAAACTGGCAAGGAAAACGCTACTGGCTTGTTGGCGCAAGCGAGGGGTTGGGGCGTGAAGTGGCGTTCTGCCTATCGCGCGCGGGGGCCGAGGTGATTGTCTCTGCCAGATCAGAAGATCGGTTGAAGGCGCTGGTCGAGGAACTGCCCGGTAAGGCATCCTACATCACAGTCGACGTCGCTGACCGCGCCGCGGTTGAAGCGGCTGCCGCCGAAGCGGGCGAAATCGACGGTGTTATCTATTTGGCTGGCGTCTATTGGCCCATGAAAGCGCAAGAGTGGGATAACGAAAAAGCGGATATGATGGGCGAGGTGAACTTCCTTGGCGCATCACGAGTCGTTGGATCGGTGATCAAGAACATGGTTTCCAAGAATGCCGGACATATCGTGCTCGTCGGGTCATTGTCCGGTTTTCGGGGCTTGCCCGGTGCCATTGGCTACTGCTCATCCAAGGCGGGCATGATGTCACTGGCGGAATCCATGCAGGCCGATCTGCGCACCTCGCCCATCGAAGTGCAATTGATCAACCCGGGTTTCATCAAAACCCGGCTGACTGAAAAGAACGACTTCAACATGCCGTTCATCATGTCACCTGAGGACGCCGCGAAAGAAGTGTTTGATCACATGAACACTGACACCTTCAAGAAGAGCTTTCCCATGGTATTCTCTTGGGTATTCCGGCTTTCGCAGTTCATGCCAGACTGGATGTATTATCGTCTTTTCGGGGCGAAGTAGGTGGCATACGCCTGTTGATGGATGACGGCTTTGAGCCCAAAGTGACGAATGCTGCGCGTTGCGTGAATGTCGGCTCTTCTGAGGGCAGGACTAATTGGCCGAAGCCCGATACTCGTTTGCGAGTATTCCCATAATGATGTCATCGTACCAGACATCACCGATAAGAGCGCTTTCGCGCTCTCGTCCCTCCTCGACAAAACCGCAAGAACGATAGCACCGTATCGCCCGCTCATTGAATGCTAGAACCCGTAGATCGACCCGATGTAATCCAATTGCTCCGAAAGCATGCGACAAGACTAGCTTGATCATCTCACGCCCCAAACCCTTTCCTAGCTGTGAATCGTCATAGAGCCCCGTTGCCAAGCGCGCTCGACGGTCATGCAAATCAAGACCATCGAGACGCGCCTCTCCCAGCAAACGGCCACCTACTTCGACTGCCCAACAAAGAGGGTGTTCAATGTTCCGCTCTACCCATGAACGCGCATCACTCTCTTCGTAAGCGGGAAGGCCGTCTGGGTTACCTCCAAAGCTGCGCACTATCTCCGGGGAGCGTCCAAGTGCAAATCGCCCGGCAACATCCGAATGATGGAAGGGACGAAGGAGAACGCGAAGGCCGCTAAGCTCGGGAATATCTTGGTTCATACCGAAAAATGACATTCTTGCAGCTACAAGGCAATTCAAGACGAGACTTTGCGCAGCCGCCGCGAATTGGCGCTTCGTCCGCACTGCGGACCTCGCCGTTCCTCGCGACTTGCAGGCCCAAAAACGTGACAAAACCCCGTTCTATTTTGCCGTGGGTTTTTGTCCAATCTAAGAGATTAATCCGGCGTGATGCAGGGGAGGACAGCACAAACGACCGTTTTCGCCGCATGGGTTCCTGAAGGGAGACCACAGGCTGCGCCTTTCGCACCTCAAAGGTTACTGCTGCGAGCTATCTTCGTAGCAGAAGAACGCGATCTTGTTGCCATCGGGATCACGAAGGTAAGCCGCATAGAAAGTCTCGTGATATTGGGGGCGAAAGGAAGGACCGCCTTCGTCGGACCCGCCTTTGCTCATGGCGATCTCGTAGAGACGGTCGATCTTGGATTTGCCCTCGATCCGAAACGCGGTCATTACACCGTTGCCTACGGTCGCGGGCTCCTCGTTGAAGGGGTATCCGGTAAAAAACCTGGGCGCGGTCTGGTCCTGTTTGTCACCCCATGAAGCGACCTGATCGTCACTCCACGCCTTGTCGATCCCCATCTCCTCGAAAAGAGGGTCGTAGAAGCGAATTGCTCTCTCAAGGTCGCGCGTACCCACCATTGTATAACCAATCAAGACGTCATCCTTTCCTCACGGACCTTCCGATAATGCCGCGCCGCTTTGGCCCGGTTGCCGCAGGTCTCCATAAGACACCACGTTCGGCGACTATTTTTAGTCTCGTCGACAAACATCCAGCCACAGTTTTCGCCGGGACAGGTCTTGATCCTGCCAAGCTCACGAGGGTCGGCAATGATTGAGAAGGTCGACATGATGGCCAGCCCTGACAGCGATGGCCGGGCGATCCCCCCGTTTGCGGTCCAAGCGTCCATCTCACGTTGAAGCTTCAACAGGTGTGGCCGATCTTCAGATCGCAAGAACTGCCTGAGGTTGGCACGAAGGACTCGGAAGGACTCGGCCGTGGCCGGTAACCCAATATCCGGCAGTCCAAAGGCTTGCAGCCAAACATCCAAGTCTTCGAGGCTCTCGATCTTTTCATGCACAACCTGGCCGTCTTCCGACCAGTCCGCTGTGTTGACCAGATCGAGTGCCAAACGTCCGCCAACGAGCCTCACTGGATAATCATTCGCATAAGACATGCCAAATCCTAACCTGAGTACTGGTTGACTATCAAGAGTGCCCATGCCTAACCTAAGAAATGGTTATAGAAGATGCAGAAGATTCAGCACCCACTTACAAAGGTGTCGTCCTTACCCTGGCAGGCATACGGCTCGGAGGGCGAAGACTCCTCCCTTTCGCACTCTTCACGGTTCCCTTCGGTATCGCTTTCGGCGTTGCAGCCATCGAAAGCGGCTTGTCCAGCTTTCAAGCCATTCTGATGAGCCTGGCGACTTTCTCCGGGGCCGCACAGTTTGCGACACTCGACTTCTGGACGGAACCCCTCGCCTTTGGGTCCCTGGCAATGGTTGTGCTGGCGTTAAACGCCCGCCACACCATCATGGGGGCCGCTCTCGCTCCATGGATCAATCAGCTTCCTCTAAGCCGTCGCGCTCTGGTCCTAGGCTATCTAAGTGATCCCAACTTTGCCGACAGCCAGCCTGCCTTCCAAAACGGTGAGCGAGACATCGGGATACTGCTTGGAGGAGGATTGGTCCTCTGGGCTTGCTGGGTTGCAGGGACGGCCATTGGCGCTTTGGGCGGTGCCGAGCTCGGCGACCCTACCACCTTTGGTATCGATGTCGTCATGCCATGCTTCTTTGCGGCAGTGATTGCAGGTCAACCCAGGCAGGTGGAAATGATCGCGCCAATTCTTGTGGCAAGCGCTGTCGCCGTCCCAATGCTTGACGTCCTTCCGACCGGCTGGAACGTCGTCTTAGCCGCGCTGGTCGGTGGCATGGTCGGGACCCTTTACCATGCCAAGTGAGCTCTCAGCCGTCGCGGCAATAATCATGATCGCAGCGATAACCTTTGCGAGCCGCATCGCGGGCCCGCTTTTGATGACCAACATCATCATTTCGCCGCGTATCGAACGGTTTCTGAACGCCCTTTCAGTGTCCGTGATCGCCGCGCTTGTGGCATCAATCGTCGCGCAGAACGGGCTCCGCGAAGGGGCAGCTGTGGGGCTCGCTGCTTTCATCATGCTCGGTTCGAAGAGTGCCGTCTGGGCTATGGTCAGTGGCATGGCTCTTGCAGCGGCGTGGGCTCTGTTTTTTCACTGAACCAGGCGTTCGTTGATCCGTAAAAAGAGGGCATCAAGCCTTCGGGGCGAAACCAAACGTACGCTGAGGCAATAGCGTATCGCAAGGTGTTGCACAAACCAGCGGTTGCGCGCGACTGGAGCTGGCCAGAAGCCGTCCTGAAACTTGCCGCCTCTAGCGGATACTTCTGGCCGGGCGAATTGCACGACCCAATGCCGCGTTAATTGGTGCCTGTAGAACGGTTGCAACTCCCCCTAGAAGAACAACTGTCAACGCCACGGCAGGTATCTGCATGAATAGTTCCTTTGGTTTTTTAAAGTGTTGGATGTTCATCGCTGCAAACCGCATTGGGTCAATCGCTGAAATCCACCTGTCTTTGACGCCGCCTATCAACAGTAAGCCTCAAAACATCGGGCCGAGCATAGTGGCCCGCTTGATCAAGGTTCTGCCGTTCACCGCGTACGATTGCAGCGTCTATCGTGGCGACGATCAAAGCCTCTTCATTCAAGACAGGATCTATGAGAAAAGTGCCGTCTGGTGCGACTATAGTGGAACCACCGTTGGAAATGATATTATCGCCATCAGCCAGAATGAGATCGAGGTCGGGCGTGTCTTTGGGAAAATCTTGCGCACGCATCAACCCGGAGCAGGCGATAACGTAGCTTCTGCTTTCTTTTGCGATAAACACGGGCAGGTCTTGTGTGTTGTGTAAACCGCCTGGCCAGACAGAAACGTGCAGACTTTCACCTTGTGCGTACAAGGCCGAACGCGCGAGAGGGAGCCAGTTTTCGTAACAGTTGAGGCCTCCGACCCGAAAGGGCCCAAGGTCATGGACAACTAATCCATGCCCGTCACCTTGCGCCCATGCCAACCGTTCTTCGTATGTTGGATGTAGCTTACGATGAACTGATTGAACCGATCCGTTGGCGTCAATGTAGACCAGAGAGCAGTACAGGCTGTGACTGCCCCGATCCGGTGCGCGCTCCATAATTCCCAGATAGACCGAAATCTTGTGTTTTCTTGCAAGCTTGGCAACGCCCTCCAAATCACCCCGTTCTATGACAACGCCTTGATCCAGATAGCGGCTATAGTGATGTTTCTGGCGTTGGTCATTAAAGCGTGCGCCATCAGTTCGCTCGATCCAGAAGGGATACCCTGAGACCAATGCCTCGCCGAATGTTACAAGCTGACAACCTTCGGAAGCGGCTTGTTCAACCGCAATCTCGACCTTGCCAAGTGTTGCGTGGCGGTTCAACCAAATTGGTGCAACCTGTGCTATGCCAACCGTCAGGCTGTCACGGGCACTGACGTTCTCGGGTTGAGGCGTGCGTAAGTTCTTCATTTTTTGACTTCGTATCCTTTGATCGGTGGATGTTGGTAACTTGCAAAATCAGTCAGCAGGTCTGCCACATCAGCGGAATGAAACAGCATTTCTCTATGCGTTTTTGATAGGAAGCCAGCGCGCACCATTTGATCAAACATCGTCAAAAGCGGATCAAAGTAGCCATTCAAGTTGAGCAGCCCAATGGGTTTTTGATGATATCCAATCTGTGCCCAAGTCCATTGCTCAAAAAACTCTTCTAGCGTTCCACTGCCACCTGGAAGGGTCAAAAATGCATCGGATCGCTCCGCCATCACGGCTTTGCGTTCATGCATATCCTCTACAATAATGAGTTCTGTCAGTGCATGGTGAGCGATTTCCCGTTCAACTAGCGCACGCGGCATAACCCCAATAACATTTCCCCCAGCGTCTAAGCATCCATCCGCAACGGCACCCATTAAACCAACTTGCCCGCCTCCATACACGATCTGGCGACTGGCCTTTGCCAGTGATTGTCCAACATCGAAAGCCTCAGAACTATAGTCATAGTGCTGGCCCGAAGCTGATCCGCAGAACACCGCAATATGTCTGTGCCGAATTCCCATTATTTGTCATCTTTCATCGCTATGGATTGAAACTTGATCTTTGCGCCAATCCGACCAGCGTTGCGTTAGGCGCGCATATCGGCGTTGTTCTTCTCAACAAAGTTAGGAGATCGCGCGAGTTTCTTTCACAAACACCGCGGATGCGACCATCAACAACCCGAACGAAACAGCTGCAAGCACGGCCCAGCCGAACCCGGCGATGATTGCACCCGCTGCAAACGCACACAATGTTGACACCAGCGCGATCAGTGTATCGTTCGCGCCTTGCACCAACGCCTTTTCATCTTCCTTCACAGAATTTGCGAGCATCGTCGTCGCACTGATGAAACCAAAGTTCCATCCAATGCCCAATAGAACAAGCGATCCATAAAAGTGAAAAGACGTAAGACCACTTAGCGCCGCAATCGAAGACACAATCAGCAGTGCCAGTCCAATGAGAGCAATCGGATGCACATCAAATCTTTTGATCAAGAACCCGGTAAAGAAACTCGGAGCAAACATCGCCACAACGTGCCAACGGATCACGTCACCTGCCACGGTTTCGCTAAAGCCGCATCCGATCATAGCGAGCGGCGTAGGCACCATTAAGAACACCATGATGCCCTGAGAGACGGCCCCAAGCCCAACCGCAAGGCGGACGGGTTTACGTTTCAGTATCGACAGGGATGCAAACCGTTGCTTGAGACTTTGTGGAGTACCGTTCGTCGGGGCTGGTAGCTTCGTTAAAAGGAGTGGGATCAGGCCGATGATGGAAAGACCTGCGAGTGCTGCATACGCGCCCGCTAAGGGAATTGGCGCAAGCGCATCTTTCGCCGTGATGAATACCTGTGGACCGACAAAGGCTGCAATCAAGCCTGACGTTAGCATCAAAGAGATTGCAACAGGCTGCCATTCCGCGCTCACAGTCTCAGCAGCCGCGAACCTAAAATACTGGTAGCATGCAAGTGCTGCACCTAGAGCAAGATGTGCGATGCACAGAAGAATAAAACTGCCAATATGTAATGCCCAAACCCCAAGAAAAGCACCTACGACAGCACAGACAACGCCTGTAGCAAATCCAGTTTTTCGCCCACGTCTGCCCATCAATAGCGAAAACGGTGCGGCGGCCAGTAGCCCAGCGAGTGTTTGAAGTGACGCCGGTAGCGTTGCCAGTGCAGTTGAGGGGGCCAGCATCAAACCCGCCAGACCGCCCATAATTATCAGCATCGGCATAGCGGACCCAAGGATTGTGTTCGCCACAATCAAGCCCAAATAGTTGCCGTTCCGATATATGAACGAAGTGTACATAAAATATCCCAATTTGATTGTGCTAGGGACTTGGTAAACCACTTCGTATCTGTCTAATATGTCAATATGGCATCAAATATAGACAAAGCACATAAACCCCGCTCCATAGATGTCCTGCTCTTTGATGACGTCAATCTACTGGATATCTCTGGTCCGGTGCAGGCTTTCGATACCGCTATGGTGAACGGTAAAAAGCGATACCACATTCGGTATGTTTCCATTGATGGGCGTCCCGTCAGGGCCGGGTGCGGGTTACGTCTGGTGCCGGACGCGGCGCTGTCATCAGAAACATATGGCGACGATCTTTTGATACCGGGTGGCGCAGGTGTTAATGTGCTGATCCCTAATAAGGTTGTTTGTGAAGTCATTGCGAACCACCTCGACCGCAAGCCCAAGGGACGTGTCATCTCGATCTGTTCCGGCGCACTACTGCTTGCTGCGGCAGGTGTGTTGGATGGGCGGGCGGCAACAACGCATTGGTCACGATTAACGGATACCCAGAAGTATGACCGCGTGTTGTGGGATCTTGATCAGATATCCACAGCACAAGATCGTGTATTCACGTCAGCAGGTGTTACGACAGGAATCGACCTTGCCCTCTCCATCATTCGCACAGACTGCGGTGCGACTGTTGCGCTGGCAGTCGCACGAGAGTTGGTCGTACAATTGCGGCGAACAGGCGGGCAAAGCCAATACGCCATTCATCTGGCAGGCCAATTCACGAAAGACGATGCGCTAACGCAATTGATCGAGAAAGTCGTCGCCGAACCACATTTAGATTGGTCACTGGATGCATTGGCTCAAGCCGCAGGTATGAACCCCCGCACGTTATCGCGTCACTTCAAACGCGACTTGCATGAAAATCCTGCACAATTCGTGGAGCGAATACGCATTGATCATGCGCGAGGACTAATGTCTGAAAAACTACCCCTGAAGCAAGTTGCGCAGCTCAGCGGTTTTGGCGACCTCCAACGCATGCGCCGCGCCTTTCAGCGAAGGTTTGGCATCCATGTGAGTGACTATATTAACTCATTTGTGACGTAATATTTTGCCGAAAGCCGCCCTTTGCGCATCCGCAGCGAATTGGCGCTTTGTCCCGCAAACACACCATTGCTGCATCACCTCACCTAAGCTACCCTTACCCCATGAAACAAGTCCCCAAACCCACAACTGATGATGCTCTCATTCAGGAATTCCTGAACAAAGGCGGCAAGGTCAGTGTTGGCAAGACCAAACCCCCAGCGGCTGAGTTGGGCCTGTCCAACAATCAGTGGAACAATAAGCTAACCAAGGAAGAGAAAGCCGCGCGCGACAAGAAGTGACGCCCGCTTAATCCAACTTGCTTGCGCCAGATCAAGGCCGCATGTGCTACGATCCTTCATGGTCAAACCAAAGGAGGACGCAATATGCTCCCTATTTCAGCAGATAAAATCGCCGAGGTGATTATCCTCGCACGTGAACTTGACCGGGCCGAGAATGAGTTTGATGGCTTTGTCGATCAGCTTGCTGACGACGAAAAAGCCGGGCTTGTAGCCGTATTCTGGGTTGGGCGCGGCAGCTTTGAGCCAGAGGACTTTGCCGAGGCGCTTGAGACTGCAACGCGAGAGGCAACCGTGCCGACCGCCGAATATCTCAAAGGTTCCCCGCATTTGTCGGATCATCTTGAAGCCGGGATGGCAGCACTGGGCAGTGACCCGTCTGTGGCAGAGGACGATCTTTATCGGCCAGCCTAAGTCGCCCGGTCAAACCAGCCCTTTGCACGCCCCCAAACGCCTGCATTGATGGCATCCAGCGTCATCAGATGCGGCAGCAGTTGTTCGGCAAAATCTTCGCTGCTCTCGGCAGGTAACATCGACGGTAAGTTATCAATGGCGGTCACATCCAGCACCGGCTGATCATGGACCCGCAAAGCAGGTTCGTCCCAGGTCGTTGTGCGGTCATATACTTTGACAGGTGAAAAGTCGCTATCGGGGTCGCAGGCAATATCCCCAATCACTGACAGGGTCCTTGGCGCTACCTTTGCACCAGCGGGCACAAAAACCGGCGTGCCGGGGCGCGCAAGGATGCAGTTAAGAAAGATGTCATGGGCCAGCACCTGCGGGAAAGGCCCACCCGATGCGGTCTCGGCCAGATCCCATTTGGTTGTGGCCACGCCCATCGCCTGACAAAGGTCCGCAGCACCGGTTCCGACCCGGCCCAAAGCACCAATGATCAGCGCGGTCGGGCGTTCCGTCCCAAGGGCCATCAACGCCTCTTGCAGCTCCATCAGCAAATGGTTGGCACTGGCATAGGCTTTCACGGGTGCGGCAACCGCGCCATTCTGCTGCGCCAGCCAGCACATTAACGCTACTGCCGCCCCGGCATAACCCGCCCAATACCCAAAGGCGGCAACGCGGCGGCCCGCATCATCAGTCAGATATTCCAGATCATAAAGCGTGCCACCTCCGGCCTGAAACCGATCCAACAGGATTTTGCCTGATGGCTGCCCCTTATAGGCATGTCCGAACATGATATGGCGATGCCGCAACGGGCTGCCATCTTCGGGCAGTTCTTTCAGACCAAAGATGATTGCATTGTCAGGCGCATCCACCCACGAAAACTCAGGCGCGATTGCGCAACCAACTGCGGCATAGTCCGCAATGGATAGAATACGCTGGGTACTTTCCTCGACGGTCACCTGATATCCTGCGGCAATCAGCTTGGCCGCACCCTGCGGCGTGACACCGACACGTTCTTCATGTGATCGGCTTTCAGAACGGACCCAGAGATGGGTCATCACAGCATCCCTTTTTCATAAACCGCCTGCACCGATCGACGCGTGTTCATCTGGTGCTGGAATGCCGCAAGGCCAGGGTAATGCGAAATGTCGACGCCATCACCGGGCAACCAGGTCAGCACAACATAGAGATAGGCATCCGACAAAACCTCCAATGTTCCGACATTGAACGGCATAGATGGCAGTTCACTTTCTAGATGAGCGGAACAATCTGCGATCCGCTCGGGCACCTTGCGTTTCATGTCCGCGAAAGAGCTTTCCTCATCCGCCCAGCGCTCACCGCGGATACCGTGGGCATGGTGCGGATGCATGGTTCCATTCAGATAAGACATCAACTCGCGCATCTTTGCAGCTGCATATGCATCATCAGGCACCAGTTCAGGTGCGACGTATTCCAGAATCGCAGGGGTTTCGGTGATGATGCCATCAGGTGTTTCCAGCGCAGGCACCCGGCCTTTGGGATTGATCTGCCGATAGTCATATTTGGTTTGCTCAAAGCTTCCAAAATCGACGCGGACAGCCTCATACGGCATCCCCCTCTCTTCCAGAACAATCGCGACAGCAACAGAAATCGTGCGCGGCGCATAATGCAGTTTCAGCATGGGGTCAGTCCTTTAGTAGTGTGTTTGCGCATACATTCGGTCGTCCTGATCCAAATGCGGCACTGCGTTAAAGCTGGCAAGGATCGGCCCTTGCGGGATCACACGCACCCGGTGGAGCGAGCTGTTCATGATCGGCAATAACACATGCGCCATGCGGGTCGGGTCAAGGTTCAGCAAATGGCGAATGATCATCCCGATAACGCCGCCCGAGGTGACGCATAAAACACGCGACCCCGGCTTGGCGGCTTCCTGTAGTACAGAGGTGACGCGGTCTTCAAAAGACGCGAAGGTTTCGACGCCCATGATCTCGGCTTTGTGCCAGGCTTCCATGACCTGCGGAACGTGGGCTGCAAATTGGTCGGGGCCCGGGAACGGCACGCCATGCACGTCTTCCAGCGCCTGACCCAGATTGAAGTAATCCATCTCATTCAGGCGGGCATCAATCTGCGGGCCATCATAGCCAATACCAGCGGCGGTCTCTTTGTGGCGGCGCAAACTGCCCGAGATAACCTTGTCAAACGGTCCTTCGCGATCACGCAGGTAATCCCCAAGCCATCTGGCCTGCTGGTGCCCCAGATCCGACAGTCGATCATAGCTTTCTTCATCGGTCGCACCTGAATTGGCCTGCCCGTGCCGGACTAAAATGATTTCACCCATCAAGTTCCTCCTGAGCCAACAGAGTTACGAGGTGTGAAACGGCTTTGCAACGTTCCCAGCCCATGACTTGGTCGGCCTTTTGCATTTTGCCGCATGACACCCTCTTGTGCACGAATTCTTAGCGTGGGATTGTCATCATCAAGAGCAGCAAATTGCATGAACAGGGTCCTGATTTGTCCACGACAACGCTTTTGAGTGATGTTTTCGGCTTTGATGCTTTCCGGCCGGGGCAACAAGAGATCGTGGAAGCCGTCATCGCCGGTGAAAACGCGCTGGCAATCATGCCGACCGGCGGTGGTAAGTCGCTTTGTTTTCAGCTTCCTGCCTTGGTGCGAAATGGTGTGACTGTCGTCATTTCGCCCCTCATCGCCTTGATGCGCGATCAGGTGCGTGGGCTGCGTGAAGCGGGGGTCGAGGCTGGTGCGCTGACATCAGGCAACACACCTGAGGAAACCGATGCCGTCTGGGAAGCGCTGGAGGCCGGCACCCTCAAGCTGCTTTATATGGCGCCGGAACGGCTCGCCTCGGGTGGAACTATCAACATGCTGCGCCGGGCTGGCGTCAGTTTGATCGCGGTGGATGAGGCCCATTGCGTCAGCCAATGGGGCCATGATTTCCGCCCGGATTACTTGCGGATTGGTGAACTCAAGCGCACGCTGGATGTTCCTCTTGCCGCCTTCACTGCAACCGCCGACGCCGAAACCCGCGAAGAGATCGTGCAAAAGCTGTTTGGTGGCCAGCAACCAGCGACCTTCCTACGCGGCTTTGACCGCCCCAACATTCATCTGGCCTTTGCCGTCAAAGACGGGCCACGAAATCAGATCCTGAACTTCGCCGTCGCCCGCAAGGGGCAGTCGGGCATCGTCTATTGCGGGACCCGCGCCAAAACCGAAACACTCTCCAAAGCACTGTCGGATGCTGGCCACAACACGTGCCACTACCACGGCGGGATGGAAGCCGAGGACCGGCGCATCGTGGAACGGCGTTTTCAGCAGGAAGACGGGCTGATCGTCTGTGCAACCGTCGCCTTTGGCATGGGTATCGACAAACCTGATATCCGCTGGGTCGCGCATGCCGATCTGCCCAAGTCGATTGAGGCGTATTATCAGGAAATCGGACGCGCCGGCCGGGATGGCGCGCCTGCCGAAACGTTGACGCTTTTTGGCCCCGATGACATCCGCTATCGCCGTCAGCAGATTGATGAGGGGCTTGCCCCACCCGAACGGCGTGCGGCGGATCACGGGCGGTTGAATGCGCTATTGGGTCTGGCTGAGGCCCTGCGTTGCAGGCGACAGAATTTGCTGGAGTATTTTGGCGAAACCCCCGGCCCCTGCGGGCACTGCGATTTGTGCGACAAACCGGCCGAGGTGTTTGATGGGACGACGGCTGTGCGCATGGCCCTTTCTGCCGCACTACGCACGGAAGAGTGGTTCGGTGCGGGTCATCTGATCGACATCTTGTTGGGCAACGCAACCGACAAAATCCAGCAACGCGGCCATGACAGTCTACCAACCTACGGGGTTGGCAAGGACTATGACAAACGCCAATGGCAGGCGATTTTCCGGCAGATGATGGGGCATGACCTGCTGCGCCCTGATCGCGAACGGCACGGCGCGCTGCGGATGACCGAACATGCACGGCCCATTCTGCGGGGTGAGGCGACCATTGAGTTGCGCAAAGATACGATCAAGGCCGCACGCGGGTCCGGCCCGAAGGTCCGCATGCTGGTCAGCGAAGAAGATGCACCGCTGCTGTCCGCGCTGAAGGCCAAGCGGCGTTATCTGGCTGAACAGGCCAATGCGCCTGCCTATATCATTTTCAATGACCGCACGCTGATTGAGATGGCCGAAAAGCGGCCCATGACCTTGGATGAAATGGCGCATATTGGCGGGGTCGGGGCCAAGAAACTGGAAAACTACGGGCGCGATTTTCTGGAGGTCATCGCCGGGGCCGTCGAAGAGGTGCATCCAATGCGCCGCAAGCTGGCAGGACGCGATGAGGGTGCGGTTTATGACCGGCTGATGCAGGTGCAGGCGTCACTTAATCGCGGCCCGCATGGCGCTGACAAACCGATGAGCTGCTCAGCGTCTTTGCTGGCGAAAGTGGCCCAGTTACGCAGCACAGACATGGATCACCTGACGCGTGTTATTGGTGACAAATATGCGGAACGATTTGGCGAGGCGTTCTTGGAGGTGCTGGAGAACACGTCATAGGGCGGATCTCAATCAATCCGCCCCTTGCTCAACAATCTGGAATTTATTGAACGACAATCTGTGCGGTCATGTTCGGGTGAACCGAGCAGAAGTAATCAAATGTGCCGGCGGCAGAGAACGTCAGTTTGCTTTGGTCACCACGTCCCAGATTCCCGGTATCGAATGCGCCGTTGTTGGCGGTGGCCGTATGGGGCGCGCCATCCTCGTTCACGAATGTCACGCTGTCGCCTGCTGCGATGGTCAGGACGGCGGGTTCGAACGCGAACCCCTTGATCGTGACAACGTGATCGGCGGCGTTGGCCACAGTTGCGGAAACAAGAAGTGCGCCTGCGATAAGAAGTGATTTAATAGTCATGTCGAAGTCCTTTGATAGATGCGCCAATACTGCGCTGATTGCTAAAACATGTGCGTCGATCGCATGTCTCGATGGGTTTACGTTCCACCGATCAGATTTATTCCCGTCTTTCTGAAATTATTTGCGCAGAGGCGGAAAGTATCTGGCCAGACTGGCATGCTTTGTCCGTTTTTGACAGGTACGTATATCACCTGCCCGTGCTTGACCCTTGATCTGTACAGGATTAGCAGCCCGGTAAGCAACAAAGGGTCTGACATGGCACGCAAACGCAAGGGTCGCGATATTTCGGGGTGGCTGGTGGTGGATAAACCTACGGGCATTACCTCGACCTCGGTGGTCAACAAGGTCCGTTGGGCGATGGAGGCCAAGAAGGCGGGACATGCAGGCACGCTGGACCCGGAGGCGACCGGCGTTCTGGCTGTTGCGCTGGGTGAGGCAACCAAGACCGTGCCGTACATCACTGATGCGTTGAAGGCCTATGTTTTCACAATCCGTTTGGGTCAGGCCACCAACACCGATGACGCCGAAGGCGAAGTAATCGCGACGTCTGATCTGCGCCCTGATGATAAGGCGATTAAAGCGGCTTTGGGTCCTTTCATCGGTGACGTCATGCAGGTCCCGCCGCAGTTTTCAGCCGTGAAGGTGGATGGCGAACGTGCGTACAAGAAAGCCCGCGATGGTGAGGAAATGGAACTTGCTGCCCGGCCGTTGTGGGTGGAAGAGCTGTTGCTGATCGACCGCCCCGACGCTGACCATGTTGTCCTTGAAATGACCTGTGGCAAGGGCGGCTATGTCCGCTCCATCGCGCGCGACTTGGGGGATGCTTTGGGCTGTAAAGCCCACGTCAAATCCCTGCGCCGCATATGGTCGGGGCCGTTTCAGGCCACGGACGGTGTGACACTTGAGCAAGTGGATGCGATGGCCAAGACACCTGACCTGGACGCATACCTGCAACCACTCGAAGTTGGGCTTGCCGACCTGCCAGAGGTCCG
The DNA here is from genome assembly GCF_023015625.1 of Yoonia sp. F2084L. Taxonomy (GTDB): domain Bacteria; phylum Pseudomonadota; class Alphaproteobacteria; order Rhodobacterales; family Rhodobacteraceae; genus Yoonia. Next base: position 308,662 of record NZ_JALKAH010000005.1, on the reverse strand, counting down.
CTGCCTTGCCGAAAGCGTTGCCAAACTGCGCAACGGCAACCCGGCCTCGGTGATTGCAACGGATGTGGAGTACGGTGAGGAAGTGTGGGCCTCTTATGAAGGCAAAGCCATCGCCGTCGGGACCTATCGCGGCGGTGAATTGCAGCCGTCACGCGTTTTCGTGGTCTAGGTGATCACGCGCACGCATATCAAAGACGACGCGCCGTCCACCGCGACTTACTCAGACTGCGAGCGCTATCGTTATGCCTTGACCCGAACATGGAATGAGGGTGGCAAGCGCGTGCTTTTTGTGATGCTGAACCCGTCCAAGGCGACCGAGGTGCAAAACGACCCCACAGTCGAACGCTGCGAACGGCGGGCGCGGGCGTTGGGGTTTGGTGCGTTTCGAGTGACGAATATCTTTGCGTGGCGGGACACCGATCCGTTCCAAATGCGCAAGGCAGCAGAGCCCATTGGGCCAGACAACGACGCAACACTGTGCGATGGCGCCGCTTGGGCGGATCAGATCATCGCTGCCTGGGGCACACATGGCGCCCATCTGGGGCGTGGCCCTGCGGTTGAGGGGTTGTTGCGCGACACAGGCAAACCACTCTTCAGTTTAGGGATCAGCAAGCATGGTCATCCAAAACATCCGCTATACATCAGTTACAGCCAACAACCGATCCGGTGGGACGGGCGTTAACCATTTGCGCAGTTTGCGGGCCACGCAGCGCTGCACGCATGCTATCAACGAAGTACGGGGTCAGGGGTGACTCGGTTACTTACAGGTATGGCTTATGCTCGCTATCTTTGGATTGATGGGGGTCGCTTTGACGGCTTTTGTGATCTCGGAATCTGATGAAGAGGCCGTGACCGAACCGGATGTACCGGAAGAGGATGATGACCCCAGCGTGGACATCACCCCGGTCGACGAACTGTTTGATCCCAGTGACGAAGACACCGTGATCTTTTCAGGCGATCTTGATGATCTGGTTCTGACTGGCGCTGGAGATGACTATCTGGATGGCGAAGACGGGAACGACCACCTCGCCTCTGGTGCCGGGGACGACATATTGCACGGTGGGCGCGGCGATGATGTGCTGGATGCCGGGGCCGGGGATGATCTGCTGAATGGACATGTGGGCGATGATATCCTGAGCGGGGGCGACGGGGATGACGCGCTGAACGGTGGTGGCGGCAATGACATCCTGATGGGCAACGCTGGTGACGATGCCTTGCTTGGATCACTTGGCGATGATGTGCTGGTTGGCGGCAGCGGCGCGGATACGCTGCATGGCGGTTCCGGGAATGACATCCTGTATGACCGGGACGACGATGACGCCGACTATATCAACGGCGGCGCGGGCGATGACATATTGATGGGCGGGGCTGGCGATAACCTGCACGGTGGCACCGGAGCGGACACTTTTGCGGTGCTGGCGGACAATGATCTGATTGTTGAAGACTACGACGCTGATGAGGACGTGATCGAGCTTACTTATGAAGGTGAGCCCCCCACCTTGACCACCGTCGATAGCGTAGACGGGTTGGTCCTGCTGGCGGATGATACCATCGTCGCGACCTTCCCTGATCTGGACGATCTGGACGTGACCCGCATCACGTTGATCGCGGCGTAACAAAACCCTTTCCTTTTATACAGAATCCTCCTATTGCGACGCATCTGCGCAGGGTTTGCCCTGCACGGACCCTCCACGGGCCTTTCTGGACGACATCCCGGATCGCGCCATCAACCCTTTAGATAAGGAGACCCCGATGTCGATTACTGCTGAAGAAAAAACACGGATCATGAAGGAATTTGCAACCAAAGAGGGCGACACCGGCTCCCCCGAGGTGCAAGTCGCGATCCTGTCCAGCCGCATCGCGACACTGACAGAGCACTTCAAGACCCACAAAAAAGACAACCACGGTCGCCGTGGCCTGCTGAAAATGGTAGCTCTGCGTCGTAAGCTTTTGGATTACACCAAAGGCAAAGACGAAGCACGTTACCAAGACCTGATCAAGCGTCTGGGTCTGCGTCGCTAAGCACGAACGCTTTCGGAATGACAAAACGCCCACCGAATGGTGGGCGTTTTCATTTTTGCGGCAAGATTTGCGTGGCATTGCCTTAGGGTCAGGACCCTAGAACGAAACGGCTGCGCCCAACACTAGACCATCAAAACCGAATGAGCCGTCGGAGCTATCTTCGATACCAATCCATTCCTGTGCTTCATAGCCGATTTTCAATGTTGTTGCCGTCGCGCCAACCGCGAATGTGTGCTCGTAACCAAAGCCAATAGCCATCTGCGACAGATTTGATTGCGGATCATCATTCCCGTTATCGTCCAAGTCGCCAAACAGGGCTGCAGTCTCAAAGCTACCGTAAACCCCACCATTTCGGAACACAGCTTGCGTCGCTTTCACGCCGAAGACAGCACCAATACCCTCAAAGCTGTGCTCATTGGTGATACCGGCATCAGCAAAATTCAGGTCATCAAATTCAAGGCTTCGGACGCCAGCGGAAAGTTCAAGATCAAGGCCGGGCGTCACCTCAAATTCGCGGAAACCTATCAGATCAATTTGTTGCACCTGAATTTCCGTAGGGTTGCCGGCTTGTCCTTCATCATAGTCCACATCCATGTCCCAGTACTGCAACCGCACACCTGCGCCATTGGCGAATGTATATCCGGCTTTTGCACGTACGGATGTTTCCGCGCCAAGGTTATCATCATCTCCGAACCCATCACTCACTGACGGGGTGAGGCTCAAGGCATCGACCTCTAAGCTGAATTCTTGCGCGCTCGCAAAGGATGCTGTGGCGGCTAATACAAGTGCCGTCAGTGTTGTTGATGTAAATGTTGTCATTGGAATACTCTCTTTTTATTTGTTGTGCTGTCAGGGTCTTCACAACGGTTACGCACCCGTGCCGCGGTTTATTCTGTGGTTTTCGGAAAATTTCTTTGGGTCGTGCCGAGTGACCAGTTATTTTCTGCAAAACAGTTACGCTACCGGTCCAGTAATGGCTGCGTGCAAGGCGCTGGAGCCAATCTCTTGCGTGTCGTAGAAACGTCCAAAAGAAAGCAGTTGCCACTTGCAATTTCATGATGCCAAGCTTGAAATGATAAAGAAGACGGCAGTGCACCTGATTTTCTGAACCCTGATAGGATTACTCTGATGAAACTTCTTGCTCTCCTCGCCACGTCCACAATCGCTGCAACATCTGTTTTGGCCGAAGACACCCGGCAACTTGATGCCCATGAGCACGGCGTCGGACAGTTAAATATCGCCTTTGACGGCCAACAGATCGCGCTGGAATTTCACGCGCCCGGCGCTGATATCGTGGGTTTTGAATATGCAGCGGAAAGTGCGCAGGATCGCGCGGCGGTCGATACTGCCGTTGCGACATTGGCCAGACCATTGGATTTGTTCGCTCTACCGGATGCCGCGGGCTGTAGCGTTGTTCAGGCCGCAGCAGCATTGGAGAGCGAAGATGGGCATGATGATCACGACCATGAAGAACATGCACATGACGACCACAACCATGCCGAGCACGCACATGATGATCACGCCGACGAAGCGGGTCATACAGAGTTTCATGCCGAATATCTGCTGACCTGCGCCGATCCTTCTGCGGTTACCAAGATTACATTTGCCTACTTCGACACTTTTCCAAACGCGTTGGAGGTTGAAGTGCAGGTGATCTCGGACGTGGGTGCCACATCGTTTGAGGTGGAACGCGACGCGCCCACACTTGATCTGCGCGGTATGTTCTAGGCTCTTGTCTGACCCCGCCTCAATCCTGCGACTTGAAGACGTCCGATACCGCTGGCCGGGTCGGGCATCATTTGGGCTGAACGTCCCCGCTCTTCACTTGGCAGCTTCCGAAACGGTGTTGTTGCTGGGCGAAAGCGGGTCGGGCAAGTCAACGCTGCTGTCCCTGATCTGCGGCACGATTACCGCTGATGCGGGGCGCGTGGTGGTTGCGGGCACGGATATCGCATCGCTTTCGGCTGGCCACCGTGATCGGTTCCGGGCCGAACAGATTGGTTTGATTTTTCAGCAGTTCAATCTGCTGCCCTTCGCCAGCGTATGCGACAATATCCTGCTGCCTTTGAAATTTGCACCCCAACGGCGCAAGCGGGTGTCAGATCTAAACGCTGAGGCTGCACGGCTTTGTCGCGATCTGGGGCTGCCTGACGGTATGATGACGGTGAAGGCAGGCGCGCTCAGTGTTGGGCAGCAACAGCGGGTCGCCGCCGCACGTGCGTTGATCGGCACGCCACCGTTGATCATCGCAGACGAGCCGACGTCGTCTTTGGATGCAGCGACACAAGCGACGTTTCTCGAACTGTTGTTCGCCCAGTCCCGCACCCATGACACAGCACTGTTGATGGTCAGCCACGACGCGCGCCTGTCCAATCAGTTTGACCGCGTCATCCAGATGGATGAGATCGCCCAAACTGAACGCGCCGCCGCATGATCCTGCGTCTTGCCATTGGATCACTGCTTGCGCGGGCTTTGACAGTCGGGATGACCATCCTTGCAATTGCTTTGTCCGTCGCGCTTTTTCTGGGTGTTGAGAAGGTCCGCACCGGCGCCAAGGCAAGCTTTGCCGACACGATATCAGGCACCGACCTGATCGTTGGGGCGCGTTCGGGATCAGTGCAATTGCTGCTTTATTCGGTCTTTCGGATCGGGAATGCCACCAACAATCTGACGTGGGAAAGCTATCAGGATATCGCCGTCCGCGCGGAGGTCGATTGGATCGTGCCGATTTCGCTTGGCGACAGCCACCGCCAATTCCGTGTCATGGGCACGACGACCGCGTTCTTTGACCGCTACAAGTATCGGTCAGGCCAGTTGCTTGCCGTGCGGGGCGGGGCGATCATGGACGACCTTTTTGACGCGGTTGTCGGGGCGGATGTCGCCGCAACCCTTGGCTACAGTGTTGGTGATCCAATCGTGGTCGCGCATGGTCTGGCGTCCTTCACCGAACACGAAGATCAGCCGTTCCGCATTTCCGGCATTCTTGAAAAGACAGGCACGCCTGTTGATCGCACGGTCATTGTCAGCCTTGAAGCGATCGAGGCGATCCATGTCGATTGGCAAAGCGGCGCACAGATACCCGGTCAATCCACCTCGCCTGACGTCATTCGGCAAATGGACCTACAGCCGCAAGCCATCACCGCAGCGTTGATCGGTGTCAAAAGCCGCCTTCAGGTGTTTGGTTTGCAGCGCGCCATCAACGAATATCCGCAAGAACCTCTGCTTGCGATCCTGCCGGGGGTGGCGCTGCAAGAACTGTGGCAAATCGTCGGTATCGCAGAAACGGCCTTGATCGGGGTATCAGCGATGGTGGTGGTAACCGCATTGATCGGGATGATGGCCACGATCTTTTCCAGCCTCAATGAACGCCGCCGAGAGATGGCGATTTTCAGGGCGATGGGCGCGCGGCCAAGGGTGATCTTGGGGTTGCTGGTGCTGGAGGCGATTTTGATGGCTGCACTCGGCGCGGTCTTGGGGCTGGCATTGCTTTATGTCGGGCTGTTCGTCGGACAGCCACTGATTGACAGCGCTTTCGGGCTTTGGCTGCCGATTGAACCTCTGACATTGCGCGAAGCATGGGTCCTGCTTGGCGTGGTCGCCGCTGGCGCAATTGTGAGCATGGTGCCTGCATGGCGTGCCTACCGCATGTCACTTGCGGATGGTATGATGGTGCGAATTTAGGATGAAAGGGCAGCGGTTTTGTACCTATCACGTCGCCAATTGATCATGGCAGGTTTGGCCAGCGCGGCCTTGCCGCAGGCTGCTTTCGCCAACACGGCGACAGAAATCACGTGGGATGATCTGATCCCGCCCGGCGTGCCCTATTCAGAGATTATTGGCGAAGGCGAAATGGATTGGCACAATGATATCTGGCGGCCTATTTTCGATGCCAATGCAACAAAGCTGAACCCAGCGCTTGATGGTGCCTACATCAAGATGCCGGGCTTTATCATTCCCATAGAGCTGTCCACGGATGGCGTGACCAGCTTTGTATTGGTCCCCTATGTCGGGGCGTGTCTGCACACGCCACCGCCGCCGCCAAACCAGCTTGTCTTCGTGACGACCCGAACCCCTTGGCCCAGCCAAGACCTGTGGGAGGCCGTATGGGTAACCGGCCAGATGCAGCATGAAATCCAGACAACGGATGTGGCAGAAACGGGCTATACTCTGAATGCAGAGCAGATGGAGGTGTATGTATGGTGAAGACGCAGTTGAACCGGCGGCTTGTCTTGGCAAGCCTGGCGGCATCGGGACTGATACCGCAACTGGCATGGGCCGAGGAATACGTTGACATCAAGTGGAAAGACCTGCTGCCAGAAGGGCAAGTTGCGATCCCGCCCGTGCTGCAAGGCATCATTGACCACGGCCAAGCACCTTTGGTCAGCCAACAGCCCCAAATGAACGGTGTGCGCACTGATTGGAACGGCCAGATTGTCCGCTTGCCCGGATTTATCGTGCCGATTGATTATTCAGGAACGGGCGTTACTGCCTTTATCCTCGTGCCGTTTGTGGGGGCCTGCGTGCATGTCCCACCACCACCCGCGAACCAGCTAGTATTCGTCACCACGGGTGAACCCTATGAGAGCTCGGGCCTGTTTGAACCGGTGAACGTTATCGGCATGTTCGGCGTTTCGTCCCTGTCGACAGAACTGGCAGACATCGCCTATGCGCTATCGGCTGACCGGATCGAACCGTATAGGTCCTAGCGCATCCCCGATGACCAATGCCAAGCCAGCGATCAATCTGACTGTTTCCGGCCAGTTTATCGCCGACTGGCTGGCCGCATTGCGACCCTTGTGCACGGAGGCGCAGTTTCAATCACTTTTGAAACGCTCTGATCTGGCGACGGACCAGCGCCACGCCCATGGTCGAGTAACGCTGGATCAAATCGTCGGCCTCTATCAACTGGCCGCCGTGGAAACCGGTGATGAGATGATGGGCCTTTGGAGCCGCCCGATCAGGCCACGCGCCTTGCAACATCTGCTGACCTCCGTGCGCGAGGCGACCTCGCTTCCTTCGGCCCTTTATCGGTTTTCGACGTTCTGGAACCTCTTGCTGGATGAGTATCAATTCGACCTGATGGAAACCGATGCGGCTTTGGTGCTTCGTCTGAAACCACAGGGCGACGTCGCCGTGCAGCGGTTTGGGCACATGCTGATCCTCAAGCTGGCCCATGGTTTGATATCCTGGCTTGCCCGGCATGAAGTGCCCATAAAAGGGGTGGCATTTGCCTTCCCGCGTCCGGCTTTTGGGGAAGATTATGCCGTCATCTTCCCCACCCTTGTGCAGTTCGATAGCCCCGAGACGTCCATCGCTTTTGATCCCGGCGCATTGGGCATCGTTGAGGCGCGCAGCACCGCAGATCTTGACCTCTTTCTAGAGAACGCGCCGCGCGACTGGATTTTCACCAGTTCGCGCGAACACACGCAGTCTTTGCGGGTGCGCAAGCATCTGAGCCAAGCAGGGTGGGACCGGGCAAACCTGACCCGGACCGCGAAAGCCATGCACATGACGCCGCGCACTTTGATCCGCAGACTTGAGGCTGACGGCACATCGTTTCAGGCGATCAAGGATGCCCTGCGCCGCGACATTGCGATCCGCGATCTGCAGGCGGGACGCAAAAGCGTTGAGGCCATCGCCCATGATGTTGGGTTTTCGTCAGCGGCGAATTTCCATCGGGCCTTTCAAAGATGGACCGGCAATACGCCAAGCTCTTATCGGCGCAAACAAGCGCCCGACATGTGATTTTGTCACTTTCGGACAATAACCTGTCATCGCATGAGATCGCACCTGATGTCTCTGATGGGTACATTTACCCCATAATTTTGATCTCAACCTGATTTTCATGCGCAATGCATTTTTGCCGTCGGTCGGTCGCCGATGGCACAATACGACAGTGCGCGCCTTCGAAAGGACCTATCCTATGTCTGACAAGCTTGCCAAAATCCTCGCCGCTGCCCACGACCATGCGACAACTGTCATCGCGCCCAATGTCGATGCTTGGAACACTACAAGGAAATGGCCGCGCGATGCGTCTGACAAGGCTGGTGCTGTGGGTCTAACCGGTCTCTATGCCCCCGAAAACTGGGGCGGTCAGGGCCTGCCACTGGCCGAGGGTATTCAGGTGTACGAACAACTCGGGCTTGGCGACGGCGCTTACGCGTTCGCCTTGTCCATGCATAACATCTGTACGTTTGCGGGTTGTGGCTATGGCACCGAAGCGTTCAAGGAAAAATGGGCGCATGATCTGACCTCGGGGCGCAAACTGGCGAATTTTGCTCTGACTGAACCGCAGTCAGGGTCCGATCCAATGCAGATGTACACGCGCGCCACGATGAACGATGACGGCACATGGACGATCAGCGGATCAAAGGCCTGGGTCAGCCTTGCCGGTGAAGCAGATGTCTATTTCACTGTCGTCAAGACAAGCGATGCGCCCGGCCACAAAGACATGGCAATGATCGCCATTCCCGCCGATGCGCCGGGCATCAGCTTTGGCCCACTTTATGAAACACCGTCCTACAACTTCCTGCCTATGTCAGAGATGTATCTCGATAATGTGGTCGTCAGCGAAGACAACATCATCTTGCCCGTTGGCCAAGGCCTGCAAGGCTCGCTCATGGCGATTGATATTGCCCGCGTGTCCATTGCGTCTGGCTGCTGCGGCCTGATGCAATCCGCACTTGATACAGCACTTTCCTATGCCAAGAACCGTAAGATGTTTGGCGGCAAGAACCTTGATCTGGATGGCATCCAATGGATGCTGGGTGAGGTCGCGACCGATCTGGAAGCGTCCAAACTGCTCTATCGCAAGGCCGCAGAGGCGCTTGGCACGCCTGAGGGTCCGTTGATGGCCGCCCATGCGAAGCGTTTCGTGCCGGACGCGGCTGTGAAGGCGGCTAACACCTGCACACAGGTCTTGGGCGGCATGGGCCTGTTGCAGCCTTACGGCTTAGACCGTTTGTCCCGCCTCGCACAGATGCTGCGGATCGTTGACGGCACAACCGAAATCAGCCGGGTCGTGATCGGACGTGCGTTGCAAAAACGCGCAGCGGCGCTGCCGGATTTGCCAGTGCCACAAGGTTTTGGTGAAGCGGATGCGAAGGCCGCCCCATTCGCGGCACAGTGAATGGCCCACTGGACCTATGACGCTTCAGTGATGGGTTGAAACCGGCCCTTCGCTGCCAAGCGCCATGCTACAAACCCTTTCCAAGACTGAACATCAAACAGCTTAGCCCAACGACCCCTTCCCAAACACCGCAAAACCCGCTAAGCCCCGCAAATCTTGAAGAAGCAGGCGCCCGCATTCCAGCGCCATAGCAAGATACCGGAATGAGGGGGAATACGCCCCCTACGCAAAAAAGGCCGCAAATCGGCCAACTAGGAAAACATCATGTTTAATGAAGTGAAGAAATCAATTCAGTGGGGCGAAGAAACGCTGACACTGGAAACGGGCAAGGTTGCCCGCCAGGCCGATGGCTCTGTCATCGCGACATTGGGTGAAACCAGCGTTATGGCGAACGTGACATATGCACGTAAGCAAAAGCCGGGGCAGGACTTTTTCCCGCTGACCGTCCACTACCAAGAGAAATACTATGCCGCCGGTAAAGTGCCAGGCGGCTTTTTCAAGCGCGAAGCGCGTCCAACCGAAAAAGAGACGCTGACATCCCGCCTGATCGACCGTCCTATTCGCCCATTGTTCGTCCCCGGCTTCAAAAACGAAGTTCTGGTGATGTGTACTGTGCTGTCTCACGACATGGTCAACGACCCCGACATGGTCGCGATGATCGCGGCTTCTGCCGCGCTGACCATCTCTGGTGCGCCGTTCCGTGGCCCGATTGCTGCGTGTCGCGTTGGCTTTGAGGATGGCGAATACATCCTGAACCCGGAAATCGACGACATGCACAACCTGCGCATGAACCCAGAGCAGCGTTTGGACCTTGTTGTTGCCGGCACCAAAGACGCCGTGATGATGGTTGAATCCGAGGCTTATGAGCTGACAGAAGAAGAAATGCTGGGTGCGGTGACGTTTGCACACGAGTCCATCCAGCCTGTCATCGACCTGATCATTGATCTGGCCGAAGATTGCGCGAAAGAGCCGTTTGACTTCCAGCCAGAGGATTATTCAGAATTGTCCGCTGCCGTGAAGGCCGCTGGCGAAGATCAGATGCGTGCTGCTTATGCGATCACAGACAAGCAGGAACGCACTGCTGCTGTAACTGCGGCGAAAGCTGCGATTGTTGAAGCCTTGACCGAAGAGCAGCAAGAAGACGGCAACCTTGGTTCCGCCCTGAAAGGTCTGGAATCAGCCGTGCTGCGTGGCGACGTTGTGAAGAACGGCAAGCGTATCGATGGTCGTGCCCTCGACACCATCCGCCCGATCGTGTCCGAGACTGGCATCTTGCCACGAACACACGGGTCTGCCTTGTTCACACGTGGTGAAACCCAAGGTCTTGTTGTCACAACACTCGGCACTGGCGACGACGAACAGATGATCGACGCGCTGACTGGCATGTATAAATCCAACTTCATGCTGCACTACAACTTCCCACCATACTCTGTTGGTGAAGTTGGTCGTGTGGGTGGCCCGGGCCGTCGTGAAATTGGTCACGGTAAGCTGGCATGGCGCGCGTTGCAGGCGGTTCTGCCTGCGGCGACTGATTTCCCATATACCATCCGTCTGGTATCAGAGATCACGGAATCAAACGGTTCGTCCTCTATGGCGTCTGTTTGTGGTGGCTCTTTGTCCATGATGGACGCAGGTGTTCCCTTGAAAGCGCCGGTTGCTGGTGTGGCCATGGGTCTGGTCATGGAAGACGATGGCGACTACGCTATTCTGTCCGACATTCTGGGTGACGAAGACCACCTTGGCGACATGGACTTTAAGGTTGCTGGTACCGAAAACGGCATCACATCCTTGCAGATGGACATCAAGATCGCAGGCATCACGCCAGAGATCATGTCAAAAGCGCTCGCTCAGGCGAAAGCTGGCCGTCTGCACATTCTTGGCGAGATGAGCAAAGCTCTGACCGGCGCGCAGGAATTTTCTGTGCACGCACCAAAGATCGAAACCATGCAGATCCCAACCGACAAGATCCGTGAAGTGATCGGATCCGGCGGTAAGGTCATCCGCGAGATCGTGGAAGTATCTGGTGCCAAGGTTGATATCAATGACGAAGGTATCATCAAGCTGGCGTCCAACGATGCCGAGGCCATCAAGAAAGCCTACGACATGATCCACTCGATCGTGGCCGAGCCCGAAGAAGGTGTGATCTACAAAGGTACAGTCGTGAAGCTCGTCGACTTTGGCGCCTTCGTGAACTTCTTTGGCAAGCGCGACGGTCTGGTGCACGTCTCCCAGATCGAAAACAAGCGTCTGAACCATCCTTCCGATGTTCTGAAAGAAGGTCAGGAAGTTTGGGTCAAGCTGCTGGGCTTTGATGATCGCGGTAAAGTCCGTCTGGCCATGAAGATGGTTGATCAGGAAACCGGCGAAGAGATCAAGAAAGAGGACGCGGCAGAATAATCTATCCGATTAGCCGCATTCTTGAATGTTATCTGATAACACCCGGTCAATCGATCGGGTGTTATTGGTTAACAACTCAAAATTGTAGAAGAAATGCCTTATTCTGGACCAACTGCATCAGGCATAGGTTCACGGATTGGCAAGCAACATTTTGAACCACCGCTTTGCCACAAATCGGAAAATTTTAAGAAAGAAAGCACATGATCCCTAAGACACTTCTGGCTGCCGCAGCCCTCACAACAATTGGTGCTATGGCGACAGCACAAGAAGCCGGCGACGTAACCGTTGGCACCGGCCTTTCCACATTTGGTCTGAACCTTGAAGGTGCCTATCAGATTGATCCCCAATGGCGCGCACGTGGCGCATTGATGGGTGGCATCAGCGCCAGCTATGACGAAACTGAAGATGGCGACACAGCCGAAGGCGATTTTGACCTTGGTGGTCTGGCCCTGCTGGCAGACTATTATCCGACGCAAAGCGGCTGGCGCGTGTCCGGCGGGTTGTTCCTGTCAAACACTGAGCTGAGCGCGAGCGGCACATCTGCAGGCCAAGACGCTGAACTCAGCGCTGAGTTTGCAAACCAAGTCGCACCGATGGTGACAACAGGTTACGACTGGCGCTTTGGCGATGGGTGGTCCTTCAACTCAGAAGTTGGTGTTGTCTTCACTGGCGGCATTGATCTGGAAGTGAACGCAACCGGCTCTGGCAACCAGGCCATCATTGATGCCGACCCAGATGTCCAGGATGCGATCAGCGATGCAGAGGACGTAGTTGCGCTGCCATATCTTTCGTTCGGTGTTTCGTACACATTCTAAAGATAGCACCAATTAAAAATCAGAAGGCCGCCTGCATTCACAGGCGGCCTTTTGTCATTAGTCTTTCAGTTTTGTCGTGCGCAGGTAAGGCAACACCTTGGTGAAATCACCAAACTTTGCCTTCGCGTCCTCATCGCTTACTGTCGCCGGAATGATAACGTCGTCACCCACATTCCAGTTCGCAGGTGTCGCAACACCACGGCCAGTGGATGTCTGCAACCCATCCAGCGCACGCAGGACTTCGGCAAAGTTGCGTCCAACAGTCATAGGGTAGGTCATCGACAGTTTCAGTTGCTTGTCGGGCCCGATAATAAAGACTGACCGCACAGTAGCACTGTCCGCAGGTGTGCGCCCATCAGGCAGATAAGCTTCGGCAGGCAGCATGTCGAAGGCCTTGGAAACTTCCAGCCCCGCATCCGCAATGATCGGGAACCCGGCAGGCGCACCGCCAACCGTCTCGATATCGCCTTTCCATTTCTTGTGGTCCTCAACCCCGTCAACACTGACGCCAATGACCTTAGTGCCGCGCTTGGCCCATTCGTCAGCCAGTTGCGCAACAGCGCCAAATTCAGTGGTGCACACAGGCGTGAAATCCTTGGGGTGCGAAAACAGGATAGCCCAGCTATCGCCAATCCAGTCATGCAGTGAAAAAGTGCCCTGATCGGTTTCGACCGTCAAATCAGGGATCGTATCGTTGATGCGCAGGCCCATTTTGGTGCTCCTTAACGTGTGAATTCAATTCTCAATATAGGTATGATGACAGACCAACACCACATCCGCTTGCGGAAGATCAAATGCGATGCCACATAATACCCAAAGCATGGGAGAGCCGCGATGATTGAGAGCCGCAATTTCTATATCAACGGAACATGGGTACCGCCTGTAAAGGCGAACGATTATCACGTGATTGATCCTTCGACCGAGGACCCCTGCGCGGTCATTTCCTTGGGTGATCAGGCGGATACGGACGCTGCGGTTGCGGCGGCGAAGGCTGCGTTTCCTGCGTGGGCCGCGACTGATCCTGAAACGCGCGCGGGCTATGTGCGTGGCATCCTTGAGCAGTACGAAGCGCGGGTCGAGGAAATGGCCGAAGCGATCAGTATGGAAATGGGTGCGCCCATTGATATGGCCCGCAGCAGTCAGGCCCCATGTTTGCCATGGCATCTGAATAATTCGCTGAAAGCTATGGAACACATGGAGTGGATCAGGCCCCTTGGCCCTCACGCCCCTAACGATCGCATCGCGATGGAGCCCATTGGCGTTGTTGGTCTGATCACGCCATGGAATTGGCCGATGAACCAAGTGACGCTCAAGGTCATTCCCGCTTTGCTTGCTGGATGCACAATGGTGCTGAAACCTTCTGAGGAATCGCCGCTTTCATCGCTGCTGTTCGCCGAGTTTGTCCATGACGCAGGCATCCCTGCCGGTGTCTTCAACCTTGTGAACGGTGACGGTGCTGGTGTCGGCAGCCAGCTGTCGCGCCATGAAGACGTTGCGATGATCAGCTTCACGGGATCAACCCGCGCTGGTAAGGCAATTTCTGTTGCTGCTGCCGAAACGCTCAAGCGTGTGACGCTGGAACTGGGCGGCAAGGGTGCCAATGTGATCTTTGCGGATGCCGACGAAAAAGCGGTCAAGCGCGGCGTGATCCATTGCATGAATAACTCGGGTCAATCCTGTAACGCACCGACACGGATGTTGGTGGAACGGTCGATCTATGATCAGACGGTCGAAGCAGCGGCCGAGATTGCCAGCAAGATCAGCGTTGGCCCCGCCTCTGAACCCGGTCGCCATATTGGCCCCGTGGTGAATAAAACGCAGTGGACCAAAATTCAGGACATGATCGAGGTCGGCATCAACGAAGGTGCGCGTCTGGTCGCCGGTGGTCCCGGCCTGCCAGAGGGGGTGAACCGTGGGTACTATGTGCGTCCGACGGTCTTTGCTGACGTGAGCAATGATATGCGGATCGCACAGGAAGAGATTTTCGGCCCCGTTCTTTCGATCATCCCATTCGAGGATGAAGCAGACGCGGTGAAGATCGCCAATGACACACCCTACGGCCTGACCAACTACGTCCAAAGCGAAGATGGTGCCAAACGCAACCGCATGGCCCGCGCGCTGCGCTCTGGCATGGTTGAGATGAATGGTCAGGGTCGCGGTGCTGGATCGCCCTTTGGTGGCGTCAAGATGTCAGGCCGCGCCCGCGAAGGCGGCGTTTGGGGGATTGAGGAGTTTCTTGAAGTGAAGGCCATCTCTGGGTGGGCTGCCGAATAACGTCATGTGCATGAGCGCACCAAATAGGTGCGTCTATTGGCCTTTCGTGCAGAAGCTGTGTCGCTATCTATCCCTGCAAAGGAATAGGAGAGAGATATGATCACCCAGATCAAAGGACTACACCACGTCACCTCGCTGGCCAGTGATGCCCGCGAAAACAATGCCTTCTTCACAAACGTACTCGGCCTGCGCCGGGTGAAGAAGACGGTGAACTTCGACGCACCCGACGTTTATCACCTGTACTATGGCGACGAGGCCGGGTCGCCCGGCACAGTCATGACCTACTTTCCCTTCCCCAATGCGGGGCGCGGTGGAAAAGGTGTGGGCGAAGTTGGGCGAACTGCGTTCAGCATCCCGACCGGGTCCTCAAAGGCATGGCTGGACAGGTTCGCGACATTCGAAGTCGGCGGCGTTGCCCAGGACACCCGCTTTGGCGAAAAACGTGTGCTGTTTGATGGCCCCGATGGCGATCAGTTCGCGCTTGTTGAGCGCGATGACAACCGCGCCGCCTGGACCCGCAATGGCGTGAGCGAAGCGATGGGTATCCGTGGCTTCCACTCTGCCGATATGCGCTTGAAGGATGCGGGCGTCAGTGGCGAGTTGTTGCAATTCATGGGCTACGAAAAGCTGGACACCCAAGACAACGTGACCCGTTTCATCGTGCCCGGCGGCAATGACGCCAACACGATTGATATCGAAGAGTTGCCCAATGCGGGCCATGCGTCGCAAGGGGCAGGATCGGTGCATCACATCGCGTTTGCCGTGGAAAACCGCGCGCGTCAGTTGGAAGTACGCGAGGCGTTGTTGGACACGGGCTATCAGGTGACCCCGGTCATCGACCGCGATTATTTCTATGCGATCTATTTCCGCACGCCCGGCGGTGTGCTGTTTGAGGTCGCCACGAATGAGCCCGGTTTTGACCGTGATGAAGACACGGCACATCTGGGTGAAGCCCTGAAGCTGCCCAGCCAGCACGAGCATTTGCGTGCCCGTCTGGAAAGCTTATTGCAGCCGCTGGGTGACTGACATGGCCTATGTTGCGAAACGCACGAAGGGAACAGCGGGTGCACCGCTGTTCCTGACCTTTCATGGCACCGGCGGGAATGAGGACCAATTTCACGGCTTTGCCGAACAACTGATCCCGGGTGCCCATGTGACATCGCCGCGCGGCGATGTATCAGAGCATGGCGCGCTGCGTTATTTCCGCCGTACAGGCGAAGGCGTCTATGACATGGATGATCTTGCGCAGCGGACGACGGCGATGGCCGCGTTCATAGAGGCTGAGAAAGACTCAGTCATGCCGTCACAGACGGTTGGTTTGGGTTATTCTAACGGGGCAAACATTCTGGCAGCAGTTGCGCTTGAACGCCCCGCACTGGTGGATGACCTGATCCTTATGCACCCGCTGATCCCTTGGTCGCCCGACCCGCAACCCGGTTTAGCGGGGCGGCGCATCCTGATCACCGCAGGCGAGCGTGATCCGATTTGTCCTGCGCCGATGACGCAGTCCTTCGCTGACTATCTGTCAGCGCAGGGGGCAAAGGTTTCGGTGCATTGGCATCCGGGCGGACATGAAATTGCGCAGTCCGAAGTCGAAGCCATTACGCAGTTTACCACTGCTTAGAACGGACACTTTGCAGTGATGCGCATCCCTTGCCCACCGTCAGGGTGGCGGAACTGCAAGGTCTCGGAATGCAGCATGAGGCGCGGGTGATCTCGTGCCTCACCTGTCGCATAAAACGGATCGCCCAAGATCGGATGCCCCAGCGCCAGCATATGCACCCGCAACTGATGCGACCGGCCAGTGCGCGGCATCAGCCGCACCCGGCTCTCGCCGTCCTTCACGCGCATGACCCGCCAATCAGTTACGGCCTGTTTGCCGTTCTCATGATCGACAATCTGCAAGGGTCGGTTCGGCCAATCCACAATCAACGGCAGATCGACGGTACCGGTCTTTTCAGCCATCTCGCCCCACACGCGGGCAACATAGGTTTTTCTGGTCTGGCGTTTCTCAAACTGCAAACCAAGGTGGCGTTGGGCATGCGGGGTCAGGGCAAAGATCATCACGCCGGATGTGTCGCGATCAAGACGATGCACTAACAGCGCCATCGGAAAAACGGCTTGTACCCGCGCCAACAAACAATCCGCCAAATGCGGGCCTTTGCCGGGAACCGATAAAAGGCCGCTTGGTTTCTCAACCAGCAGAACCTGATGATCGTCATGCAGGATTGTCAGCGGGTCTTGTGGAGGATCGTAGTCGTCGCTCACCCGTAGACACGCTCGCCAAAGATGGCGGAACCAACGCGGATGTGGGTGGCACCCAAAGCAATCGCACTTTCAAAGTCACTGCTCATCCCCATCGAGAGCCCCGACAGGTCATTGCGGGCCGCGATCTTGGCCAGCAAGGCGAAGTGCAAGGATGGCTCTTCATCCACCGGCGGGATACACATCAATCCCTTGAGTGGCAGATCAAGCGCACGGACTTGCGCCACAAAATCATCCGCCTCGGCAGGCAGGACGCCTGACTTCTGCGGCTCTTCCCCGGTGTTCACCTGTATATAAAGATCGGGGCACTGCCCTAAATCTTGTGCGTGCCGCGCAATGGTTGTGGCAAGTTTAGGGCGGTCAATCGTGTGGATCGCCTGCGCAAGCTGCATGGCCTGCTTGACCTTGTTGGATTGCAACGGACCAATCAGGTGCAATTCAATCCCATCATAGCGTTCGCGAAAATCGGGCCACTTTCCTGCGGCCTCTTGGACCTTGTTTTCACCAAAAATGCGGTGACCTTCCGCAAGCACCGCATCAACACGGGCGTTTGGTTGTACTTTGGAAACTGCAATCAGCTTCACATCTTTTGCATTTCGACCCGCAGCATCACAAGCGGCAGCGATACGGGCCTGAATTTCGGCGAGGGGCATGGCAGGCTCCGGAAAATAAGGATCACGATAAGTTTCGAGGTGAAATAGTGCGATTTTGACCGGATGTCATGGCCGAAAAAATTGTGTGTCATTGATGCACCATTCAGGCCAAAGACAAGTTTTAAACCCCTATTTCACTTGAGTGTTCACGTTGAAGGGCGCAGGTAATCGCCAATGCTAGGAAAACTGGCATTCTTGGGAATGCAAAAACACGAGGGAAAATATCCATGAAAAGCATCCTTCTTACAACAACAGCTATCGTCGCATTTGCCGGCGCTGCTGCTGCTGATGGACACTCAGGTATCAGCTTTGCTGGTAACGCTGAGCTTGGCTTCAACGACGACAGCGACTTTGGTGAAGACGGCTTCTATTGGGACGCTGACATTGACGTAACAATGTCCGCCGCTCTGGACAACGGCCTGACAGCAACTGCTGCTTTCGAAATCGACGTATTGGACGACGCAAACGAAGGCGCTTTCACAGCCGACGAGTACGTCTTGTCTTTGGAAAGCGACACAGCTGGCCTGTTCTTTGGCGACACAGCATTTGCTGCTGAAACACGCTGGCAGTCAGCCGGTGACATGGAATCTGACGGCTTCTCCGAAGCTGACGGCGAAAACGTCATCCGCGGCGACGTATCTCTGGGCGGCTTTGATGCTTCTGTGTCTTACAACGTCACACACGCTGCAGGCACAGACGCCGATAACGGTGGCTTTGTAAACGGCGATATCGACGACGCTCTTGGTCTTGATGACCTGGAAAACGATGAATTCGTAGATCAGCTCTCCGTTGGTGTTGCAGGCGACGTCGGCATGTTCTCAATGTCGGTCGCATATCAGGAAGAGTCAGTATCTGTTGACGCAGCAGCCGCTGCCGCTGCAGCAATCGCAGCACTGCCTGATCCAACCGATGCTGACGCAGTTGATGCGCTGGTTGATACTCTTGTTTCAGGCGGTGTCTATGCACCAAGTGTTGCAAACGGCGATTTCTCAAATGATGAAATCTTCGGTATCTCTGCTGGCGTAAGCGTTGCAGGCGCTGACATCACTCTGGCATATGCTTCCAATGAATCCGCTGACACATCGTCAACTGGTATTCAGGTTGCTTACCCAATTGGTCCAGTTACAGCGACTGTGTACTACGTCTCTGAAGATGACGACACCGACGAAGACAACTTCGGCGCGACACTTGCTTACTCTGACGGCCCAATCGCAGTCACACTTGACTACGACAACGACCAAGGCCTTGAGAAAGTTAACCTCGACGGTTCTTTTGATGTTGGTAACGGCCTGACAGTTGTTGCTGGTGCACAGAACGAAAACGAAGGTGACGACACTGACTACTACGTCGGTGGTACATTCGATCTGGGTGGTGGTGCTGAATTCCTCGCTGTTTATGCAAACGACGAAGATGGCGACCAGGAAGACGAAATTGGTGATCCAGAGTACCTGCCAGGTACAACTCTTGAGATCTCATTCTCCTTCTAATTGAAGTAGAACGATCCAAAATTGTCAGAGCGGCCCCATCTTGGGGTCGCTCTTTCTTTTTGTGTGATGATAACCGCTTGTGACCCTGCCCCCCCTTCGCTACATATTTCGCCAATGTAGTTCACCCGACCAAAGGGGAAATGGTTTGACTGTCCTATCCAGTATTTGGCGCAAAACGCTCGCGATCATCGCCCTTGGCGCACTCGTGGCCTGTGGCAGTGGGACACCCCCAACGCCCCGCGGTGCCGAAAACGTTGCCGTGAACCGCTACCTCTGGGCGGCATCACTGGACGTGCTCAGCTTTCTGCCCGTGCAATCCGCCGACCCATTCACCGGTGTGATCACAACCGGTTTCGGCACCCCACCCGGCAGTGGCCGCGCCTACCGTGCCACCGTGCAGGTGACAGACCCTGCGATGGATGCCCGCTCGCTGAACCTCAGCTTGCTGACCCGCAACGGCCCTGTCGCCGTTGAAACCCAGCGCGCGGTTGAGGATGCGATCCTTGCGCGGGCCCGCCAGTTACGGATTGCTGACGGCGCCCTATAGCCATCGGCCCTCAGCCCGATTATGAATAGCGCCGGGCCCATTGCCCGGCGTTTTGCTTTTTTGAAAGACCAATAAGATGACCACCTACTCCCCCGCCACGATCGAGGCGAAATGGCAGGATGCCTGGGCCACCGCCCAGACCTTTAAGGCTGAGCGCAGCGCCGATAAGCCTAAGTATTACGTGCTGGAAATGTTCCCCTATCCATCGGGCCGCATCCACATGGGCCACGTGCGCAACTACACCATGGGCGATGTGATTGCCCGGTATAAGCTGGCAACCGGTCATAACATTCTGCACCCGATGGGCTGGGACGCCTTTGGGATGCCTGCCGAAAATGCGGCGATGGCCACAGGCATCCATCCCAAGGATTACACCTACGGCAATATCACCGACATGAAGGCTCAGATGAAGCCGCTGGGCCTGTCGATTGACTGGTCGCGCGAGTTTGCGACTTGCGATCCCGAATACTACGGCCAGCAGCAGGCGTTGTTCATTGATTTCCTGTCCAAGGGTTTGATTTACCGTAAGAAAGCCGTGGTTAACTGGGACCCGGTCGATATGACCGTGCTGGCCAATGAACAGGTGATCGACGGCAAAGGCTGGCGCTCTGGTGCCGAGGTTGAACGCCGCGAACTGGTGCAATGGTTCTTCAAGATCAGTGACTATTCCGAAGAATTGCTGGAGGCGTTGGACACGCTGGATAACTGGCCTGCCAAGGTGAAACTGATGCAGGCAAACTGGATCGGCAAGTCGCGTGGCATTGAAATTCCTTTCCATCGGACGGACGGCGAAGCACCAATAGTCTGCTATTCGACCCGTCCCGACACCATGCGTGGCGCGAGCTTCCTTGCCATTTCAGCAGAACACCCGGTGTCTCGTGCGCTTGCTGACACTGACGAAAACCTTGCTGCCTTCATTGCGGAAACCCGCAAGATGGACACAACCGAAGCGGCTATGGAAAAGGCGGAAAAGAAAGGGATTGATACCGGCATCACCGTGCGTCACCCGGTTTATCCGGATATGGAACTGCCTGTCTGGGTCGGCAACTTCGTGTTGATGGACTACGGGACCGGAGCGGTCTTTGGCTGCCCGGCCCACGACCAGCGCGATCTGGATTTTGCACGCAAATATGACCTGCCCGTCAGGAATGCCTTCCATATGCCCGATGATCCGGTTGAGGTCGAAAACACGGCACTTGTCCCGGCAAAGTCTGAAGCCGTCGTATACATCGACCATTTTGCCGGCATTGAAAAAGCCACCAGCCAAGAGGGTATCGACACCACAATTGACTACTTTGAAGCCAATAACTTGGGCAAAGGTGTCACCAAATTCCGCCTGCGTGATTGGGGCCTGAGCCGCCAGCGCTATTGGGGTTGCCCGATCCCGGTTGTCCATTGCGATGACTGCGGTGTGGTGCCTGAAAAGAAGGAAAACCTGCCGGTCGAATTGCCATATGACGTCACTTTTGACGTGCCCGGCAACCCGCTGGACCGCCATCCGACGTGGCGCGACTGCGCCTGCCCGTCTTGTGGGAAACCTGCGCAGCGCGAAACTGACACGATGGACACCTTCGTGGACTCCTCGTGGTATTTCGCACGCTTCACCGCACCGGATGCAGAAACGCCGACCAACATCGAAGATGCCGCATATTGGATGAATGTTGACCAGTACATCGGCGGGATTGAACATGCGATCTTGCACCTACTGTACAGCCGCTTTTTTGCCCGTGCGATGAACATGACAGGGCATCTGCCCCAAGGCACGTCAGAGCCTTTTGACGCGCTGTTCACGCAAGGCATGGTCACACACGAGATCTATGTGACGCGGGATGAAAAGGACCGTCCGGTCTATCATCTGCCCGAGGACATCGAATGGACGGAAAGTGGCGCGCGCTTGGGTGCGACGGGACAGGACGTTGATGTGATCCCATCCGCAAAGATGTCGAAGTCCAAAAAGAACGTCGTCGATCCAGATAACATCTTGGCAAAATACGGCGCCGACACCGCCCGCTGGTTTGTGCTGTCCGACAGCCCACCTGAGCGGGATGTGGAGTGGACCGCCTCTGGCGCGGAAGCAACCTTTAAGCACCTGAACCGTGTACACCGCGTGGCGACCGATATCGCCGCGATGGATGAGGGCACCGGTGCGGGTGATGAAGACCTGCTGCGCGCCATGCACAAAGCGATCCATGACGTGACCATGGGGGTTGAAACCTTTGGATTTAACGCAGCCATTGCAAAGCTTTACGCGTTCACCAATGTGCTGGCCAAGTCCAAGGCTGGCGGTGCTGCTAAGCGTCAGGCGGCAAAGGTATTGGCGCAACTGATGTCGCCCATGACCCCGCATTTGTCCGAAGAAATCTGGTCGATGCTGGGCGGTGAGGGCTTGATCGCAAACGCGCCTTGGCCGGTTGCAGATGAGGCCATGCTTGTCGAAGACACGGTCACCATGCCCATCCAGATCAACGGCAAACGCCGCGCTGAAATCCAGGTCGCGGCCGATGCCTCAAAGGAAGCGGTGCAAGAGATCGCGCTGGCGCTGGAGGTCGTGCAGACCGCCCTTGCCGGGGCTGCGCCGAAGAAACTGATCGTTGTGCCGGGGCGGATTGTGAACATTGTCGTCTAACCCGATCACCCGCCGCGCCACACTGATCAGCTTGCTTGGGTTGATGGGCTGCGGCTTTGCTCCGATCTATGGGGCGGGTAACGGCCTGCGCGACCGGGTCCGCATTGAGGCCGACGACAGTGTGGCCGGCTTCAAGCTTCAGGAACGGCTTGAGGCGCGTCTGGGGCGCAGCAGTGCACCGCAGTACGTGCTGAAGACCACGGTACGGTCCAGCGAACGTGCGGCTGCGATTACGGCAGATGGCGACACGTCGCGGCTGAATATCATTGGCACGGCCACCTGGTCGCTTGTGGACATCGCGCGCGACGAAACCATTGAGAGCGGCGCAGTAGATGCATTTACCAGCTACTCCGCCACCGGTTCTACAATCGCCACCCAGGCAACCCGCGATGATGCCGAAGCACGCCTGTCGGTTATCCTTGCTGATATGATCGTCAGCCGCGTGCTGGTTATCACCGCCGAGTTGCCCCAATGAAGCTGACGGGTGGTGCAGCGCAAAACTATTTTCGCAAACCGGATTCTGGCCATACCGCCCTGCTGATCTTTGGGGCTGATCCCATGCGCGTCGCTGACAAGCGCCAGCAGGTGATCCATGCACTTGTTGGTCCGCAGGGCGAGGAAGAGATGCGCCTGACCCGTCTCAGCGCCGCTGACCTGCGCAAGGACCCGGCCCTGCTGGATGACGCGATCAAGGCGCAAGGGTTCTTTCCCGGCCATCGCGTCGCCTTTGTGGAGGACGCGACCGACGGGCTGTCCAAACTGATCGCTGCCGCTTTGGCAGATTGGCAGGCGGGTGATGCACAGGTCGTGATCACTGCGGGCCAGCTGACGGCCAAATCAGCGCTGCGCAAGGTCGTCGAAGGACATCGTAATGCGGTCGCGATTGGCCTTTACGATGATCCACCCACGATGGCCGATGTCGAACAAGCGCTCAAAGATGCAGGCATCCGGCAGCCCGATCGTGACGTGATGGACACGTTGATGTCCTTGGCCAATGCACTTGAACCCGGTGATTTCCGGCAGACCATCGAAAAGGTCAGCCTTTACAAACGCGGCGATAACAGCCCGCTGAGCATTGATGACGTCATGGCCAATGCGCCGCAGTCGGCTGAGGTGGATGTTGACGATGTGCTGGAGGTCGTGGCGACCGGTCAGGCCGACCGTCTGGGGCCGCTCTTGCGGAACCTGTATGCGCAAGGCGTGGCACCCGTGACGCTGTGTATCGGTGCGATGCGCCATTTCCGCCGTCTGCATGTTGTCGCCTCTGACCCCGGTGGGCCGGCGGCAGGGGTAGGACGGCTGCGTCCACCGGTGTTTGGGCCACGTCGCGACAAAATCGTGCGCCAAGCCAGCGGATGGGGACGGGACCGGTTAGAGCGGGCTTTGACTGCGCTGACGGACGTTGATCTACAACTACGCTCGGCCAATACCGCGCCGCAAAATGCGCTCATGGAACGCACATTGATCCGCCTGGCAATGATGGCGCGACGCTAAAACGAAAAAAGGCAGGCCAAAGCCTGCCTTTCAATCAAAGCAAAAGCTTTGATTAGCTTTCGTTGACAGCCGCAGCGATCAACAGTGCAGCAAGCACACCGAGGATCACATATGTTGGGCTGACAGAAGAAGCTGCTGGTGCTGGTGCTGGATCAACCATCACAACAGGGGCTTCCATGACTTCGTCGCTCATACCGCCAGCTGTGGCGGCAACGCCAGAAACTGCGATAGCAGCTGCGGCAGCAAGTGTTGTTGTAAAGCGCATATTAAATACTCCATTCATGCACGGGGCGGGAAGGCCAAAGCGTGACCTGTCCACATCAATACATTGAATCAGGCATTGGACGCGAATTCTAGGCATATTTTTAAGGGCGATTCTTCGCCGAGTGCATTTCAGTTTGTCGCGCAGCCACCAAGGCCACATCAATGAGACGCCAAATAGTCAATGAATCTTGAGGATTCTGTGCATTTGATCCGATAATTTTTCAATGATCCGGGCAGTTTGCGTGATTTATCCAGCAAACACGAATCGTAAGATCACTTCAAAACGATGCTGCGGTGCAACACTTTATGACTAAATTAAGGCAAATAGAATCGCCAACGGAGTGCGGATCGCGCGTAAGAATGGCCATATCTGCATTTCTCGGATGAGAGTCGCCCAAATCACCCCGCTCCAATTCCCATCTCTTTAGGCGAATTTGAGCGACCCATGTTTCTCGTTTTATTGCAATGACACGCCTCAGCCACCCGCATGTAACGCCGCCGCGCGACCTGCTGCGCGCCCTGTGGCCAAGCAAGCGGTAATCAAATAACCGCCCGTTGGTGCCTCCCAATCCAGCATCTCGCCTGCGCAAAATGTCCCTGGCCGGTCCTTCAGCATCAGATCACCCGTCAACGCATCAAACCGCACACCACCCGCCGTCGAAATCGCCTCATCCATCGGTCTGGGTCCGGCGTGTTGAATGGGAAGTGCTTTGATCATTGGCGCGAGGTCATCTGGGAACGGTCGCCCAAATTCGGACAGCAGTGCCATTTGGACCGGGTTGAACCGCAGGACCTTGCGTAGGTGGTTTGTCATACTCGCCTTGCCACGCGGTTTACCCAGCGCATTGCGCAGTTTTTCCAACGACCAGTCTGGCAACAAATCAACGTAGAGCGCCGCACCCTCACGCATCGCCCGCGACACCGTATAGACACCGCCACCTTCAATCCCGCGCTGCGATATTACCAACTCGCCGCGCGTTGTTGTATCGCCCGCAGTCAATGCGACTGATTTAAGCGGCGATCCCATATGGGGTGCCATATGCGCCGACCAGTTGACGACGAACCCCATGTTGGCAGGCGCGAAGGGTGCAACATGATCGGCCAAATGCCTGGCCCACTGCCCGTTTGCACCAAGCCGAGCCCAACTGGCACCGCCCAGCGCAAGGACGGTGACCTTGGGGCGCAATGAAACCGGACCAGTCGGGGTGCTGAACGCCAGTGCATCATCCTGCCAACCATCCCAGTGCCAACGGGTTTGCAGGGCCATGCCCAGACTGTCCAGGCGCACCAACCATGCTCGCAGTAAAGGCGACGCTTTCATGGCTTTGGGAAACACCCGCCCGGTAGAACCCGTGAACAAAGGTTGGCCCAGCCCTTCGGCCCACGCCATCACATCGTCCGGGCGGAAGGCGTCAAGCGCAGTCGCCAAAGCTTGCGGCACTTGCTTGCCGTAGGCCACCAAGAAAGCCGCTTTTGGCTCTGCCTTGGTGATGTTCAGACCTGACTTGCCCGCCATCAGGAACTTGCGCCCCACCGACGGCATCGCGTCGGCGACCAAAACCGAAAGGCCCGCTTTGCCCAGCTCTTCGGCGGCCATCAAACCAGCAGGACCCGCACCGATGACAACTGCATCGGTCACGTCGGCATGGGCCCTTTCATTTCGATCACGCGGTGTGGGTATGGAATTTCGATGTCATTCTCTTTCAACGCGTTCCAGATCAGAAACAGCACATCGGAGGCATATTTGTTCTTGCCGTCATCAATGCCTTCGACCCAAAACTCGACGCCAAAGTCAACGCCGCTGTCACCGAAGCCCCGTAGCTCGCAATCTGGGCCCTCAGGTTCTTGCAGCACGCCGGGGTGTTTGGCGACCGCTGCCTCGATGATGGCGGGCACAAGATTGATGTCAGTATCGTAACTGACAGAAAACGCCACTTCCAACCGGTTCGCAGACCCGGAGTCAGAGTAATTGACCACCCGTGTCGTGATGAAGTCTTCGTTCGGCACCACAATCCAGCGCCCATCGAAGGTTTCAAGGATTGTCGCACGCGCCGTCATCTTGATGATCGTGCCCGCCTCGCCACCATCCAGTTCCACATAATCCCCGACAGTCGCTTGCCCTTCGACCATGAGGATCACACCAGAGATGAAGTTGGATGCAATCTTTTGCAGTCCAAAACCAAGGCCCACACCAACTGCACCCCCAATGATCGCAAGCGAACTGAGGCTAATGCCCATGACGTTCATCAGCACAAGGAACGCGATGCCAAAGATCAAAAACTCGGATGACTTGATCGCCAGCTGCCGGATGGCGGGGCGCATCGGTTGTTGTTCGATGTAGGATGATGACTGCGAATTGGACCATTGGCCCAGCCAGAACAGGATACTGCCCGCAACAACGCCCCGCACGATGGCCAGTGCGGAAAAGCTGATATTGCCAAGGTTCACCTGTGCCGCATCCAGGGCTGTTACCACTTCATCCAAAAAGCCCACGGCATAGAGCGCTGCGGCCGGGACCAGCACATATTTGGCCAGTGTCCGCAGGAACGGATCGGTAATGATGTGTTTGGCAAGCGCGCGCGCAGCAAGGAAAAGGAAGACCCGTTTGCCAAAGGCGATGACAGCGCCCGACCCGAACAGGGATCGCGTCACCACCTCGCCGATCGCCGTGAAACCATAGGCCAAGAGCGGCAACAACAAAGGCAGGAAAATCAGGATGAATCGCCGGGACTTGGCGATGATCGACTGATTTTCAGGGTCCGGTGTGAGCAGGCCTTTGATGCGCGGTGCGGCGATCCGATTGACCAAACGCGCCAACAGATAGGCCCCGATCAACAGCGCGAACTGCGACCAAGCGGCAGGCGACAAGAGCCATTCTTGCGCAAGGACCAAAGCCTGATCAAACGCATCACGCGCCTGATCCATCAATGTCGTCGGTTCCATTACAGCCTAGCCCCCTGCCGTTTAATTTGTTGTGCCGTGCGTCAGCCCAAGAAACAAGCCTAGGTCGTCAGACGCTTGATACCCGCGATATGACCCGGCTCAGCGACAAGCACGTCGGTGCCAAGGGCATGTGCGGCTTTAATCAACGCTTCAGCCTCAACAATCTCGTCCAACAAACCCCATTCCAGTGCACGCGCGGCCTCTACCTTTTGCCCGGCCATCAGGATAAGTTTCGCGCGCGCAGGTCCGACCAATGCCACCAAACGCGGTGGATCAGAGGGCTGGGGCAGGAAACCAAGCTTCATCACAGGGTAGAAGAATTTCGCCTTGGGCACGGCGATCCGCAGATCACAGGCGAGCACCATGCCAAACGCTCCACCCGCAACGGTGCCGTTTAAGGCGGCGATACTCAGCCCCGGCAAGGCGGCGATGCCCGCCGATAGCCTTTCCCACACTGGATCAGTCGCAAGCCCGGCACGTGCTGCATCCAGATCAGCACCGGCGCTGAAAACGCCGCCAGTCCCTGTCAGGATAAACAGCTTGGCCGCCTGTGCCGCCTCGGCAATATCGGCCAGTTCGGCCAGCATTGCTTTTGTCAGCGCACCCGCCTTGTCAGGTCGGTCGATGGTGACGGTCCAGATATCCCCATCCTTGTCGCAACGGATCATGTAAGGCCGACCTGTTTGCGAATGTCATCATCACGCAGGCTGACATCATCACCCAAAAACGGATCCGCCTCAGGTGTGCACATCCATAAAAGTGCCTTTGCGGGCCACTCAGGCGGGATGTGATCTGACCAGTCCAACTGGCTGACCGGGTTGATGCCCGACGCCTTAATCTCGCGCTGCATTTGCGTGGCGACTGTGCCGGGGGACAGGCCCATGATGCGCAGACCCTTGTCGCGGGATTCCTTATCGGCCGCCCGCGTCAGCATATAAACGCCTGCTTTTGAGCTGCAATACGCCGTCCACCCCTCGACCGGGCCATGCGCGGCACCTGATGAGATATTGATAATCGTCCCGTGCCCTTGCGCAATCATACCCGGCATGGCTGCATGTAGCCCATGCATCACCCCCTTGAGGTTGATATCAATGGTGCGCGCCCATGCCTCTGGATCGGTGTCTTGCAGGTGACCAATGGGGTCCACGATGCCTGCGTTGTTGATCAACACATCCAATCCGCCAAAGGTCTGTGCCGTCGCAGATACGGCCATGGCCACATCAGAGTATCGCGACACATCGCAAGGGATAGCCAGCGCCTTTTCCCCGATTTTCCCTGCAATTTCAGCAATTTCATCGGTACTACGCGCCACAAGGGCCACATTGGCTCCGGCTTCGGCAAATACATAGGCCGCAGCTTCGCCAATCCCCCGGCTTGCCCCTGTGATCAGTACGGTTTTCCCGACCATGTCGATGTTTTTCACACCTGCTCCCTTTCAGTCTGTGTTTGGGATAGCTACTTAGTGAATCGATAGTAGCGCCCTTTGGTTCTATAGTAGAAAGCCAAAGACCGTTCTGAAAGAGAGATAACGAAAGGGATCATTGATGACCAATTTAACTGGAATGCGCAGCGCTGTTTGCCTCGCCGCGTTGATTGCTGGCAGTGCAGCACAGGCGGATGTCACCGCAGCGCAGGTCTGGGAGGACTGGAAATCGCAGATGGCCCTTTACGGGGAAGACGGCATTTCCATCGGCGCAGAGGAAACTTCCAGCGGCACTGTGACCGTCCGCGATCTGGCAGTGAACTATGCTGACGATGACGTCGCATTCGAAATGAACATCGGCGATATCATTTTCAATGAACAATCCGACGGCACAGTGCGCGTCACGATGGCGGACAGCTATCCGTTTGTGATCACTGCCGAAGATGGCACCGTCATTAATATCGAGGTCAGTCAGACCAATGTCGATATGATCGTCAGCGGCGATCCTGATGCAATGAATTACGATGTAACCGCTGATCAGTATAAGATCGCCTTCGTTGACGCTGTAAATGGCGATGTCACGTTTGGCGGTGATGCTACACTCACCGCGAACAATGTCACGGCAAGCTCTACCAGCACGATCGGCGAAACGCGCGAAACGTCATATAGCGCGACAGTTGATGTTATTGATATGCTGGTTGACTTCCAAATACCGGGGTCTGGTGGCGAATACGTCGCTGCGGCAGCCAAATACAACGACCTGTCGGTGCAGGGTGAGGTATCCATGCCGGTTGACGTCGAACAGATTGCGCCCGGACAGTTGGTTGCTGCGGGTATGACGACTGCCGGCGGCTATATCATTGAAAGCTCTGACTTCGTGGTGGACGTGAATGCCGAGGATAATCAATTCGCCGCGTCCGGCAGCACCGGACAAGCAACATTCACCGTCGCAATGAGCGACGCAGCAGTAGCCTATGACACCGCGGTCGATGATCTGGACCTTTCAATGCAAAGCTCTGAGCTTCCGCTCCCTATTGATATCAACATGGCAAGATATGGTCTTAGTTTTGAAGTCCCGATTGCGGAAACAGAAGAACCAGCCCCGATGGGCATCAGTTTTGACCTGATTGATCTGACAATGAGCGATGGTCTGTGGAACCTCTTTGATCCGGGAAGCATTCTGCCCCGTAATCCGGCAACCATCCAACTATCGTTGCAAGGCACAGTAAGGGCGATGCTTAATGTGATGGATCCGGAAGATCAGATGGCTATGGCTATGGGTGGTGGCGCGCCTTTTGAGCCTGAAACGCTGGTGCTTGAAACTCTCAACATCGACGCAGCCGGCGCATTGGTAACAGGTGAAGGTGCATTTACATTCGACAACACGGACATGCAAAGCTTTGCCCCATTGCCCCGTCCGGAAGGCGAAGCAAAGGTTGAGATTACAGGCTTTAACACCTTGCTCGACAACCTTGTCGCCATGGGCGTTGTGCCTGAACAGGACGTGATGGGCGCACGGATGATGATGGGTATGTTTGCCCGTTCGACCGGCGAGGACAGCATGGAAACCGCCGTTGAAATCCTGCCCAACGGTCAGGTTAACGTGAACGGCAACCGCGTTCGCTAATCATAGATGATCCAGATTGGGCGCGGGTGCTGGCATCCGCGCCTTTTTCTTTTGGGGCAACCATAACCTTGCGGGTCATGGCCCAGCGCACTAGGTCTTTGGCCAGCACAAGGATAGAAAATGACCAAATCGCTCTCCGACCTTTCCGACCAGATTTTGCAATCCGCCAAGCGGGCCGGTGCGGATGCCGCTGATGCGATTGCGGTGGATGGCACATCGCTGTCGATTACCGTGCGTGAAGGTGCTTTGGAACAAGCGGAACGCTCTGAAGGGATCGACATTGGATTGCGGGTCTTTGTGGGCCAGCGGCAGGCCTGTGTGTCATCCTCCGACGCCAAGCCGGATACCCTGACCCAGATGGCGGAACGCGCCGTGGCGATGGCCAGGGAAGCCCCCGAAGACCCCTATGCGGGCCTTGCTGATCCGTCACAATTGGCAACTGATATCGCGACGGAAGCGTTGCAGCTTTATGATCCCAGTGCAGAACCTGATCCTGCCGCCCTTCAAGATGACGCGACCCGCGCGGAAGCTGCCGCTTTGCGCAACGCGGGTGTCAGCCAAGTCCAATCCGCCTCAGCCGGGTATGGCCGTAGGCAAATCCACCTTGCCGCCAGCAATGGTTTCTCTGCTGGATATGCCCGCAGTGACCGCGGCCTTTCATGTGTCGCGATCAGTGGGACCGGAACGGACATGGAACGCGACTATGACTATGACAGCCGCGTGTTTCAGGCAGACCTGCGCGACGCCGAAGAGATCGGGCGTATCGCCGCAGAACGCGCGGTGGAGCGTGCAGGAGCCAAGAAGCCGCAGACCGGCACTTTCCCGGTGCTGTTCGATGAGCGCATCGCAAGTTCACTGATCGGTAGCCTCCTGCAAGCCACCAACGGTATGATGATCGCACGCGGATCAAGTTGGCTGCGCAATGCGGTGGGCGAACAGGTCTTGCCGAACGGGTTGTCGGTGATCGAAGACCCGCATCGTCCGCGCGTGACCGGATCGCGACTGTTTGATGCCGAAGGTCTGGCCACATCCAAACGCGCGATTGTTGACGATGGGGTTCTGACCGGTTGGACGCTAGACCTTGCCACCGGACGCAAGCTGGGAATGGAAAGCACCGCGAATGCGGCGCGTGGTACTGGCAGCCCGCCTTCTCCAAGCTTGACGAATGTCGCGCTGACCCAAGGTGACAAATCGCGCGATGATCTGATCAAGGACATGGGCACCGGCCTGCTGGTGACATCCATGATCGGCTCAACCATCAACCCGAACACCGGTGACTATTCCCGTGGGGCCGCAGGGTTCTGGGTTGAAAATGGTGAGATCACCTATCCGGTGAACGAATGCACTGTTGCAGGCAACTTGCGCGATATGCTGATGACGATTGTGCCCGCCAATGACGCGCGCATGCATCTGTCGCGGGTGGTGCCATCGCTGCTGGTCGAAGGGCTGACCGTTGCAGGCGACTGATCTGGCGCTGCTGGTCGACGCAGCACGCCACGCTGGCGACATCGCAAAGCACTATTTTCGGCAAGACCCCGATATCACCGAAAAGCCAGACGGTGCAGGGCCCGTCACTGCCGCAGACCTTGCCGTGAATGCGATGCTGGAAAGCAATCTGCAATCGGCACGGCCCGACTATGGCTGGCTGTCTGAGGAAACCGAAGATAACGCCGCGCGCCTCAGCACCACCCGTCAATTCATCATTGACCCCATCGACGGCACACGCGCCTTTATTGAGGGCAGTAAAGACTGGGCGCATTCGCTTGCGATTGTTGAAAACGGGCAGCCCGTCGCCGCCGCTGTCTATCTGCCTATGCGCGATATGATGTTTGCCGCCAGTGCAGGTGGCGGCGCAACATTGAACGGAGATCCAATCCACACGACCGATGCGGCGTTGGACGGGGCGACCATTCTGGGCGCAAAACCCAACTTTGACGGACGTTTCTGGAAACAGGGCGTCCTGCCTCCGATCAAGCGCAAGTTCCGCTCGTCGCTGGCCTATCGCATGTGCCTTGTGGCGCAGGGCGCATATGATGGCATGATCACGTTCTGGCCCAGTTGGGAATGGGACATTGCGGCGGGCGCGTTGATTATCACCGAGGCCAGCGGCACAGTGACGGATCAACATGGGGATAACTTGCGCTTCAACAATGCCCATCCTCAGGTGCCCGGTGTGCTGGCTGCGGGCCAGCCTTTGCACGCTGACTTGCTGGCGCGGCTTGAGCCGCAGCAACCAAACCCCTAGACTGCGCGCAACAGTCGTTTTCACAAAGGTTTTCCCATGACACAGCGCCTACACCTCGTCTTTGGCGGCGAACTTGTTGATCCAAGCAAGAACGCATTCAAAGACGTCGATGCCATCGACATCGTCGGCATGTTTCCCAACTACGAGGCCGCCTACAACGCGTGGAAAGGGGCGGCCCAGCGCACGGTTGATAACGCGCATATGCGGTACTTCATTGCCCATATTCACCGCTTGCGCGACGAAGAAACCGAAGCGTCACCAACCGAAGAGCTTGATCACTAAGGCAACCACCGAGGACCAAAAGAATGGCAAGATCCCTCGCTATTGCTGCCTATCTGGCCGGGCTGGGATCACCCGACCGCCCCAGAGACCCGACAGAACAGCCGCCGCGCCCGGAAGGGACAATCATCTGGGCCCGATGCAGCCACCCCGATCAGTTGATGGCCGTCGAAACGCTGGCCCGAAAGCTGGCTGAAGACGGCGATCCATTGCACATCATCGCAACGATGCTGGACTGGAACCCGGTTTATGCCAAACGTGCTTTGCCGGAACCGATGGGCAAGCAGAACATTCAGAATTTCATCGCTCACTGGCAACCTGCGATGTGTGTCTGGATGAAAGGCGACCTTGACCCCATTCTACTGACCGAGATGCGCGCAGCCGGTATCGTCGCCATGCTTGTCGATGCCACGGCAGAGGGGCTTGATGATATTGCAGGCACATGGGTGCCCGGTGCGATGCGGTCATTGCTGTCACAGTTTGAGGCCGTACTTGCGCTGGACCAGCATGCCGCAGCTGGCCTGATCCGCGCAGGTACTCCGGAAGACACGGTTTTGGTCACCGGCCCGATGGAAGATGCGGCCCCGACCCTGCCCTGCGACGAAACCGACAGGAGCGAAGTGGCGGCCGCTATTGGCACCCGCCCGGTCTGGCTGGCGGCAGCCGCACAACTCGATGAGAGTGACCACCTTGCCAAAGCGCATCAATTTGCCAGCAGACGCGCGCACCGGCTGCTGCTGATCATCGTGCCAAGGCATCCTGTCATGGCCATCCCGATGGCTGACAACATGCGGCGTCATGGGTTCAATGTGGCGATGCAATCCAAACAACCGAACCCGTCGGACATTACCCAAGTCTACATCGCCGACACAGAGGATGAACTGGGGCTTTGGTATCGCATCGCTCCGATCACCTATCTGGGCGGCACGTTGGATGGTGGCGGTTGCCGTGACCCGTTTGAGGCTGCGGCATTGGGGTCGGCGGTGCTTTATGGCCCGCAAGTATCCCCGTTTCAGCGGCACGCGGCCCGGCTCAATGCCGCTGATGCATCGCGGCTCATCCGGTCTGCGGCTGATCTGGGGCCCACTGTGGAAAGCCTTTTGGCCACCGATAAGACAGCTCAGCTTGCCCATGCCGCTTGGGATGTCACGTCGCGCGGGGCGACGGTGACGAATAGGATCGCCGCTTTTATTCAACTGCGTCTGGAAGAGATGGTGCAATAGATGCGCGCGCCGTCTTTCTGGTTCACGCCACCTGATCGACCGGCATGGGCCGCGCGATTGCTGGCACCATTGGCGGCAATATATGGTGCCGCAACCCGCCGCAGGGTCGCAAAACCTGCCAAGATCACCGCCAATGTGCCCGTTATTTGCGTTGGCAACATCAACGCAGGCGGCACCGGAAAGACACCCACAACGATTGCGCTGATTGAGCGCTTGATCACGCGCGGACGCGCGCCGCATGTTGTCTCGCGCGGGTATGGCGGCAGCCTTGAAGGGCCCATTCGTGTCGATGAGCGTACGCACAAAGCCGATCAGACCGGGGACGAGCCGCTATTGCTCGCAGCATTTGCGCCGACTTGGGTTGCCAAGGACCGTTCCGCTGGTGTGCGGGCCGCGCAAGAGGCCGGTGCAGATGTGATCCTGCTGGACGATGGGTTTCAAAATCCGGATGTCACCAAGGACCTTTCAATTGTTGTGGTGGATGCCCTGCGCGGCTTTGGCAACGGGCGCGTCATTCCGGCAGGTCCGTTGCGCGAAACCGTTGCGGCAGGGTTGAACCGGGCTGATCTGCTCCTCTCAATTGGTCCGCCGCGCGATCAGGATCGGTTCAGCGGACAATGGACGTCGGTTATTCCGCACCTTGTTGGACATCTGGCCCCTCTGCCCACGGGGATGCCGTGGCGCGACCTCAAGCTTTTGGCCTTTGCGGGGATTGGGCATCCGGAAAAGTTCTTTGTCACGCTGCGCGATATGGGGGCCAATTTGGTCCGGACCGAGGCGCTGGGCGATCACCAGCCGCTGACTGACGCCCTGATGAAACGGCTTGAGATCGAGGCCGAGGCGCGCAAGGCGCAATTGGTCACAACCGAAAAGGACGCGGTGCGCCTGCCCGACAGCTTTCGTATGAAGGTGCTGACATTACCAGTGCGATTGCAGTTGGTCGATTGGGGGCCTGTTGACGCAGCCTTTGATCGGCTGGGGCTTTAGTCCAGCAGGTCCTGATCGGCACCCAGCTTAGGTGATGCTGTTTTCGGGCTGACGTCAGCATCAGAAAACGTGATGGGCAAACGGACCGAGGGGATACCATCCAGGTCAACACGCATACCGCGGTGGATCACTTGGGGGTCGGCAAATGCCTCTTGCATGTCATTGATCGGACCGGCCGGCACGCCACCCGCTTCGCAAGCAGCAAGCAGGTCTATCTTTGACCATTCAAGCGTCTTTGCTGTCAAAAGTGCTGCCAGCTTGTCGCGGTTCGATAGCCGGGCGGCATTGGTTGCATAGTCGGGGTGGTCCGCCAGTTCCGGCACGCCCAGCAACGCGCAAAAATGACGATACTGGCCATCATTGCCGCTGGCGACGATGATGTGACCATCGGCGCAGCCAAAGACCTGATACGGCACGATATTGGGGTGCGCATTGCCCATGCGTATCGGTGCATTGCCGGTCGCCAGATAATTCATGCCCTGATTGGTCATCACCGCAGTCGCCACATCCAACAGGGCCATATCAATATGCTGACCTTTGCCAGTTGTGTGGCGCTGATTGACCGCCGCAAGAATACCGGTGCAGGCATAGATCCCGGTAAAGATATCGGTGACGGCCACACCCACCTTCTGCGGCTGACCATCAGGGTCCCCTGTCACGGACATCAGGCCGGACATCCCTTGGATGATATAGTCATAACCGGCGCGTTTGGCGTAGGGGCCGTCCTGTCCAAAACCCGTGATTGAGCAATAGATCAAACGCGAGTTGAGCGCAGCAAGGCTGTCATAATCCAACCCGTATTTTGCCAAGCCGCCAACTTTGAAATTCTCAATCAGGATATCCGCGTCAGCAACCAAATGCTTGACCTGCGCTTGGCCTTCGGGCGTGCGAAAGTCGATAACCACCGATTTCTTGCCCCGATTGCAGCAATGAAAATAGGCGGCACTTTCTTCGCCATCATGATCCACAAAGGGCGGACCCCATTGGCGGGTATCATCGCCTTGCGGGCTTTCGATCTTGATCACCTCGGCCCCAAGATCAGCAAGTGTCTGACCGGCAAGCGGGCCCGCAAGGACCCGCGCCAATTCCACAACTTTCAGGCCCGCAAGAGGCTGCATCGCATATGCTTTCAGTTCACGCGCAGGCCGACTTAGCCCAGCTTCCCATCCAGAATTTCAGCGAATTCATCATAGGTCATATTTGAATGCTGGCGACCATCAATCATGAATGTCGGGGTTGAGCTGATGCCATCACGTTCCGCATTCTCTTGATACCAAGTGAACAGGGCCTCAGCTTTTGGTCCGTCGCTGAGACATGCATCAAGCGTTTCATTATCCAACCCGGCTGTTTTGGCCAAGGTCCGCAGGTCTTCGATAATGCCAGCCGGATCGCCCGAGGCCAGCCATGCGCGTTGCTCAGAGTAAAGCAGCTCAGAGAAGGCAAAGAAGAACTCAGAATCATCGTTGCAACGCGCGATCATCGACGCCCACAGGCCCGGACGATCAAAATAGACTTCGCGATACACGAACTTGATCCGCCCAGTGTCGATATAGTTCGCCTTCAGCGCCTGATACTGGTTGGCATGAAAAGTCGCGCAATGCGGACAGGTGAAAGACGCGTACTCGATCACTTCGACAGCGGCATTTGGATCGCCTTGCACCATTTCAATAACTTCAGGCAGTTCGCCATCTGCGCTTTGCGCCATAGCCGCGCCGGGCAAAAGTCCTGATTGTGGATCAGGCCGTGTGAGTGTCCAACCGGCACCCAAAGCCACCAAAGCGCCGCCACCTGCGGTCAAAAGAGTTCTACGTTTCATATCTACCTCTGATTAGAGTTTTGTTTTGTTAGGACGTTCGCGCCCAGCGCCGTCAGCGCCGCGCGGAGTTTTTCGTTTTCCACGTTCTTAGATAGGTCATATGCCACAGATTGCATCGCTGCATCCGGTGTTTTCTGAACTTTGGGGGCGGGTGTAAAGGCCACGCGCCCATCCGCAAAACCCGTTGGTGCCGTCTGCGTGACCCGCACGCGTGAAATCGCGCGATACCCGTAACAGGCATTCACTTTTTCGCGTATTTGTTCTTTTTGCATCTCTAGCATCGGGGCCTGCGCGCCGGTCGTCAGCACCGTCAGCGTGGCCCCCATCCCGCCTTTGCCGTAGCTGACGTTCACAGGCGTTGCGATTTTTGCCGTCGCTTCACCAACGACCTCGGCCCAATGCGTCAATAGCCGTGTCACCGCAAAACCGCGATCTTCGCTGGCTTTGCGAATGTTGCTTTGCATCAACGTCGCCGCGCGGGAAAATCCGCGCGTGGTGCTGGTGTGGCGTGGCCGTTTCATATCTAAGCCCTACTCTAAGATGATGAATGCGCCAAGTCTGTGTCGCAGGATGAAACGGGTAATAAACATTGCGTGACCTCAGTTCAGAGCTTTTGGCATGGTATGACGTGCACGCGCGCGAGATGCCGTGGCGGGTGTCGCCCGCTGATCGAAAAGCGGGCGTTTTGCCAGACCCCTACGCCGTCTGGATGTCCGAGGTGATGTTGCAGCAAACGACTGTTGCGGCCGTGCGCGACTACCATCGCAAATTTCTGGAAATTTGGCCGACCGTCATTGATCTGGCTGCCGCAGAGGATGCTGATGTCATGGCTGCATGGGCGGGTCTGGGGTATTATGCCCGCGCCCGCAACTTGCTGAAATGCGCACGCGCTGTGGTCGCCGACTATGGCGGGGCTTTCCCTGATACATATGAGGCATTGCTCAAGCTTCCGGGCATAGGACCTTATACTGCTGCCGCAATTTCGGCCATCGCCTTTGACCGCCCGGAAACGGTGGTGGATGGAAACGTAGAGCGCGTCATGGCGCGTTTGTATGATATCCACGAACCATTGCCCGGATCGAAGGCCGCACTGACGCAAAAGGCGCAGGCACTGACCCCGCAAGAACGCCCCGGGGATTATGCGCAAGCCGTGATGGACCTTGGGGCGACAATCTGCACTCCGCGCAGCCCGGCCTGCGGCATCTGCCCATGG
Source organism: Yoonia sp. F2084L (assembly GCF_023015625.1). Lineage (GTDB taxonomy): Bacteria > Pseudomonadota > Alphaproteobacteria > Rhodobacterales > Rhodobacteraceae > Yoonia. Next base: position 270,933 of record NZ_JALKAH010000005.1, on the reverse strand, counting down.
CGCGACCCGTGTGCAGCCCGCGTCGCGGGAACGGCGGCGGAATTGCCAAAAAAGACACCAAAGAAGAAAACGCCGACGCGATTTGGCATCGTCTATGTCGCGCGTCGACCTGATGGTGCGTGGCTGCTGGAAACCCGCCCTGAAAAAGGCTTGCTTGGCGGCATGCTCGGCTGGCCCGGATCAGACTGGTGCGATCAGCCAGAGGAAAACCCACCGTTTGAGGCTGATTGGCAGCCTCTGGATGCCGAAGCGCGCCACACATTCACGCATTTTCATCTGCGGCTGAGAATCATGACCGTCCATGCCGAAAGCGACACACAGCCTTTGCGCGGACAGTTCCTGTCCCCACAGGACTTCAGCCCCACGGCACTGCCAACCGCGATGCGTAAGGTCTTTGATCTGGCGCATGTGACGTTACGCGATATTTGATAAATGCGAGATACTCAGTAGGCTGAGGCCAAACCAAAACGCGAGAGCTCACGATGACCGCAGTCCCCGGCACACCCAAATTCGCCCGTCTCAGCACCGCATTGCCATTCTGGCTGTCGCTGGGTCTGGTGCCCTTGGCGATCATTGCCGCTATGTACGGGGGATGGACCATCGCGCTTTTGCCATTGTCTACATGGTATCTGTTTACCGGGCTGGACTATGTCGTTGGGCAGAACACGCAAAACCCCGACCTTGAAACGCCAGAGGATCAACTTTTCTGGTATCAGTTGATCACCTTGCTTTGGACACCAGTCCAGTTGTTCACGATCTTCGGGATTATGCTCTATGTCGTGCAGACTGATCATCTGAGCGGGGTTGAAGAATGGCTCTTGTTCGCCGCCCTTGGCATTCTGTCCGGCACCATCGGGATCACCTATTCCCATGAACTGATGCACCAAAAGCCCAAGCTGGAACGCTGGATGGCGGATATCCTGCTGGCGTCGGTCTTGTATTCACACTTTCGGTCCGAGCATCTGCTGGTCCATCACCGTTACATCGGGACGCCGCGCGACCCTGTGACCGCGCGCTATGGTGAAAGCTTTTACCGCTTCTTCCCGCGTGTGCTTTACCAATCGTTGGTTTCATCCTTCAAAGCCGAAAAAGGGATGCTCGCCCGCAAATCCCTGCCGTGGTTCCATCGGTCCAACCCGTTCTGGCTCTATCTTGGATTACAGGCTGGTTTCGTCCTGCTGGCGTGGATCATCGGCGGCGGCTGGGGTGTATTCCTGTTCACGGTGCAAGCGTTTTGGGCGATCTTCCAGCTTGAGTTGGTCGACTACGTCGAACACTACGGTCTGACACGCAAGCACCTTGGTGATGGCAAATACGAACACGTCCTGCCACGGCATTCATGGAACGCGACGCAACAGGCGTCGAACTGGTTGCTGATCAATCTGCAGCGACACTCAGACCACCACTACAAACCAAACCGGCGGTTTCCACTGTTGCAGACTTATGATGACGATGAGGCCCCGCAACTTCCCTTTGGCTATCCTCTTATGACGATGATGGCCTTGGTGCCGATACTGTGGCGCAAGACGATGAACCCGCGGGTCAAGGCTTGGCGCAAGCAGTATTATCCCGAGATAAAGGATTGGGAGCCTTACAAGCGGGCAACAAATCCGATGCCACGTTAGGGCACCATCCACCGCGATTTCACGAAACTGTGCTGTGCCATTGTGGCCTTTGTCTTATCTCCAGCTATGTAAAAGCGTTAATGATAACGCCATTGGAGGACGAACAATGACACATTTTTCACGACGCAAGCTTCTCACCGCAGGGGCAGCGCTGCCGATGGCCGGACTTGCCGCCGGTGCCGCGCAGGCTGAAGCGCCCATGAAAGGGCCAAGCATGGCCAACCATCGCCGCTTTGCGATCGGCGATTTTGAAGTCACGACAATTCTTGGCGGGACAGCGCCCCGCGAGAACCCACAAGGCATCTTTGGCATGAACGTGTCTGAGGCTGAGTTCGCCGAGGTCAGTCAGCAAAACTTTCTTTCGACAGAAAGCTCTAACTTTTTCTTCACACCAACACTGATCAATACCGGTGCTGAACTGGTACTGTTTGACACTGGCCTGAATGCTGAGGCGACCACCGCCGCAATCGAAAGCGCAGGCTACACAGCCGATCAGGTCGATATCGTTGTGTTGACCCATATGCATGGCGACCACATCGGTGGCCTGATGAGCAATGGTACGGCGACCTTTGCCAACGCCCGCTACGTGACCGGGCAGGTCGAATATGATCACTGGGCGGCCGCTGGCAATGAAGGCTTTGACGCCAACGTGCGCCCGATGGCCGATATGATGACCTTCCTTGGCGATGGTGATGATGTTGTTTCCGGGATCACAGGGATGGCTGCGTTTGGCCACACACCCGGCCACATGGTCTACCGCATCGAAAGCGCAGGCAGCGGGCTTGTCATTTTTGCCGATCTGGCAAACCACCCGGTATGGTCATTGGCACGCCCCGATTGGGAAGTACGCTTTGACGCGGATAAAGAGGCCGCAGCAGCCAGCCGCCGCAATGTGCTTGGTATGATCGCTGCTGACCGTGTGCCTGCAATCGGCTATCACATGCCCTTCCCTGCGGTGGGCTATGTCGATACGGGCACAGATGGGGCAGAATTCCGCTGGGTGCCTGAGGCCGGGCAATTGGTAGGTTAGGCCGCCAAAGAAAAAACCCCCGCCATTACATTGGATGGCGGGGAACGTTTAACGCAGCTGGGATTTGAAAGCAGCTTTGTGGAACCAAGTTGCCATTACCCCCCATCTGCACCATTCTCGACTTCACGGAGGAGTTCTGAGATTTCCGCCAGTTCTTCTGAGGCTAAAACCGCCTGTGACAGATCATTCTCAAGCTCCATCAGAGCGTGATAGTCCCCTCGGTTCATAATCTTGCGTGAATTTAACGCCTTTTTGGCCATTTCTCGGAGAAGACCCGCTTCGGCATAGAAATCAAACCCTACCTCTCTTGGGAAGTGTTCAAGAAACTGCTTCGCATCAGTGACACATGCTTCATTGCCAGAATTCATCATATGGAACAGGTCGCTAGCTGTATGAGAGTACTACTGTCGAACCTCTCTGATTATCGCTGCACTGCCGCTGCCTTTTGTTTCGTCAAAGACCTGAAGGAAGAAGGAACTCGGCATGACGACCTGATTTAGGTCATCTTCGGTGACTAAACCTTTATCGCGTTCTATGCATGAAATCTTCCATGAGCGATAGCACTCCAAACCCTCCAGAAGTCGGACTAACTCGCGTCTGGCAGCATCTCTGTTGCTTCCTGAAGCCATGCACCACAAGTATTTAAATTTGCGCAAAGTGACAAACACAAACGCGCTCAATCAGGGTCCAAACCTGCCCTCCACGAAAAAACCCCGCCATCACTAGGGATGGCGGGGGAAAAGTTAGTGCTTACGGGCCCTTCCACCATTGAAAGGGCTTGCCGCAGGCACCGGCGGTATCAACTTTGGTGAAGCCGTCATTTGATCTTTAAGGGAACCCATGTTTCGCTGCCTCTTGTCAGGCTTCGCCTGCCTGCGAACGCGACAATGGATGCATATCCTTTTCTGTAAGATCAAACGCCGTTAATGCTTCGCCATCTCTGAGCGGATCTGCTGGCGTAGCAGATCAATGGGCACCTTTTGCCCGTCGCGTTTAAACTGCCAATAGGTCCAGCCGTTACAGCTTGGCGCACCTTCCAGATGCGCCCCGACCTGATGGATTGATCCTTTGATGTCGTCACCGATCAACGTGCCATCCGCACGGACCTTTGCTTTGTGCCGGCCATTCATGCTCCACAATTCCTCACCGGGGCGCAGCATGCCGCGCTCGATCAGGACACCGAACGCAACGCGTGGTTCAGCGCGTTTGGAAGTGGACACCTACAGCGCTTCGTTGTCGAACTTGCGGGTGTTCTTGATGCGCTTTTCGGCCACCTTGCGGTACGCCTCTTCACGCTCAATCCCGTTGAAATCGCGGCCCAGCATCTTTGCAACTGCGCCGGTTGTTTACCGGCAACTCCATGGCTCCGACAATTTGACTGTCCGAAAATTAAAGAACTTTCGAATGAAAGGATGATGCAATCGCGCATCGATGTCTGCTTGCAAGTCAGTGCTACTGACGTCTTCATATGTTTGACCATTCATCGTAAAGCTAACGCGAAGATCCGGATTGTCTGCAAGTCTTGCCAGCAAATCATAGTATACTACTCCAACTTCTGGTTTATCATTTGGCAGCATCACTTCTGTAGTTCCCTCTGCTGTGATACTCGCCACATCATCAAGATATCCGAAGAGACTGGGTGGTTCCGAAAAGACAATGTGATTGCTAACACCACCTTCAATCCTAAGGTTAGCAAACATATTGACAGCTTGCGCGGTCTTTAGCCCGGCGTAGGGCATCGCCCCATTCGCGAAGTAAAGGACTGTGATAAACGCACCAATCAGGTAAGCTACTTTACTATGAACTAATGTGCGATCTCCATCGATCGCACGGCCATGTCGGAAGATAAGAAAGCAAACAACAAAGACGGCCGGCAAGAAACACAAACTTGCCAAATCATAACGCCTTAGAAGCATACAAAAGACGCCAACGACCAAAAGAATTAGAAGCGCGAGCTTGTTGGTCCACTGCCCAGCACGCTCTTCCAACCAGGCCATGTCCTTGGTCATATTGATATTGTCGAGCTGTTGTCGACTGAGGAACAGCATATGCAACGAAATCGCCAATGTCGTGAAACCGATATAGGCTGAATAGCTACTTAAGGCCAGCAAAGTGTGGAAAAGGATTCCACCGATCATACCAATGTGGCGGGTCTTGGGATTCAGTAGCGCCAGAACTAACAAACCTTCGGCAACAAAGGTGCCGTAGATCGCTGCGTAGTCGATGTAAACCGACTGCACCCAACTAATGGGAGGCAGCATCTTGTCCCAAAGAGCTATTGCACAGCTGTATTCAGGGTCAAGGAAGCCGGTGTTGAGCTTATGAAAAATGCCAAAGAAATACATCACCAACAGAGCGCCGCGCCCTGCCAAAGTAAAATTGGCAAAGATATCACCTACCGGTCTGCTTGCGATCATTGCGTAAAGAAAAGACAGCCAATACCCAATCAACATCATAGTCCTGAGCATTGTGTGGTTTGATTGCGAGGGGGCTTGCAGGACTGTGCTGATAGTACTGAACAGGACGAGTACAAACAAAAGTCTGGCTGAGCTCGGCCGAGACAGCAACAAAAGCGCTGCGATGAATATTGCGATGATATCCGGGCCGCCGGGCCATCGTCCGGGTTCTAACAAGAAGATAATAACGTGGAAAACAGAGAAGAGTGCAAAGATCAAACCAAAGATCTTTTGCCGTTCTTCGGCTCTGCCATCCGCATCGTTGATCGTGCGTCGCCCCATTAGGAATAACGTGAACCAGCGGCCACTGCGTAAGAACGGATAGATGAACGCAGACAGCCAGCGGACGCTAAAGATCGCTCTGTTCAGACGATTGAACCAACCTGATGATGTAGAAAGTGTCGCCAATAGATGTGTCGCCTCAGCGCCACCAACACGCTTGCCGTCGATGTCGACGACCATGCCTTGGTCAAGGTCATAGCCTTCTTGCGTCAGCTCCTCACGCATGGCGACGTGCTCACGCAGGTTGATCAGGTCCACTTGCCCGACTGCTTCACGCAAATGGACCAAGCCCACGTAGCTGGTACAAAACGGGCATTCGCCGTCATAGTAAATTTTGGCTGCCATGCTCTGCAGTGCCTCATGTCACGTCTTTGGTGCGTTAAGCTCTAGTCTTTAATCTGAATTTGCCGAGAGAATATGACGATTTTAGGGATGATCTGCCCGATTTCGACACAACGATAAAAAACCCCGCCATCACATATGGATGGCGGGGGAAAAGTTAGTGCTCGCGGACCTTTCCACCATTGAAAAGGCTTGCCGTGAGCACCGGCGGTATCAACTTTGGTGAAACTTAGTGCTTCGCCATCTCGGAGCGGATCTGCTGGCGCAGCAGATCAATGGGCACCTTTTGCCCGTCGCGTTTAAACTGCCAATAGGTCCAGCCGTTACAGCTTGGCGCACCTTCCAGATGCGCCCCGACCTGATGGATTGATCCTTTGATGTCGTCACCGATCAACGTGCCATCCGCACGGACCTTGGCTTTGTGACGACCGTTCATGCTCCACAATTCTTCGCCGGGGCGCAGCATGCCGCGCTCTACCAGCACACCGAACGCAACGCGGGGTTCGGCACGTTTGGAGGTAGAGACCTCCAACGCCTCTTTGTCGAACTTGCGGGTGTTCTTGATGCGCTTTTCGGCCACCTTGCGGTAGGCTTCTTCGCGCTCGATCCCGATGAAATCGCGGCCCAGCATTTTTGCAACCGCGCCCGTGGTGCCAGTCCCGAAGAAGGGGTCAAGGACCACATCGCCGGGGTTCGTGGTGGCAACCAGGACGCGGTGCAAGAGGGATTGCGGTTTTTGAGTGGGGTGGGCTTTGTCTCCGGCTTCATTCTTCAGCCGCTCGTGTCCGGTGCAGATGGGCAGAACCCAGTCCGACCGCATCTGAACACCCTCGTTGAGGGCCTTGAGCGCTTCGTAATTGAAGGTGTATTTGCTGGCCTCTTCTTTCGAAGCCCAGATTAGCGTTTCATGGGCATTGGTCAGACGCTTGCCCCGAAAATTCGGCATCGGGTTCGATTTGCGCCACACGACATCGTTGAGGATCCAGAACCCCTGGTTCTGCAACTCAGCACCCATGCGGAAAACGTTGTGATAGCTGCCAATGACCCAGATCGCGCCATTTGGTTTCAGTAGACGGCGGGCGGCAGCCAACCATTCGCGGGTGAACTTGTCATAGACTTTGAAGCTGTCGAACTGGTCCCATGCGTCATCAACCGCATCAACCTTGGAATTGTCGGGGCGGTGCAGATCACCCTTCAGTTGCAGGTTATAGGGCGGATCAGCAAAGATCAGGTCGACAGAACCCGCAGGCAGGCTGTTCATCACTTCGATGCAGTCGCCGTCCACAATAGTGTTCAGGGGAAGCGCTTGCGCCTCCTGTGCTTTCGTCTTGGTCTTCATAACTTGCCTCTAAGCCCCGGCGGGTGTCCCGCTCTGTTGGTTGAGCCCAATGTGAGTCAGAGGCGATTCCAAGTCAAAAACATTATTGATTCAATCGCTTAGGTTTTCATCTTGATACAAGATGTTGTGTATCGGCTTGAACGACCGCCTATGATGTTCAGTGACTCCGAACTGCTCAAGCCCCAATTTATGTTGGGCTGTAGGATAACCTGCGTTCTTATCCCAGCCGTAGTGGGGGTGCTGTTGCGCCAATGTCACCATGTGTCTGTCACGCCACACCTTCGCCACGATAGAGGCCGCAGCGATGCTCAGACTGCGACCGTCACCCTTGATAAGCGTCTCTGACGAAACGGCCAAATCACGCGGGATCATGTTGCCGTCGATCAAAGCGTGATCCACCACTTGCGACAGGCCCGCAATCGCCCGCACCATCGCGATGTGTGACGCGCGCAGGATGTTATGTGCGTCAATCTCGGCAACGGTCGCTTCGGCGATGGATACATCTGCTGCTATCAGCAACGCGTCATAAAGCGCGTCGCGCCGCTTGGCCGTCAGTTTCTTGCTGTCGTTCAGCCCGTCGGGGATGTTCGCGGGATCAAGGATCACGGCAGCAGCCACAACCGGCCCCGCCAGCGGCCCGCGCCCGACCTCATCAACACCTGCGATATGCCTAAAGCCACGCTTTTGCGCGGCCTTCTCAAAACTGAAATCGGGTTTGGTCATAAGATCAGTCACCAGATGCGACGGGCAACTTCAAGGAAAAAGGGGCAGAGAGCCATGTCCAACCTCTCTGCCCCGTGATGGGCGCTTGGTCCGTTACGCATTACTCTGCGCACTCGTTATCAGACCAAGCCCCCAAGGTGGCGCGGTGACCGGGGCAGGAAACCGCGCTTTGGTACAGCGTCTTAGTGACGCCGATCTGTACGGAAGCCCTGCTCGCGCAGGCACAGCGGATCAAAGCCACGGCGTGGGCCATCATTGGTATAGATGCGGACGGCACAGCGATCAGGCAGACTGTTCACGTGGCGATAGTTGCGTTCCAGGCAGCGTTTGCCGAACATCCGTTGATTGCCAAAACGCGTCTCGACCGTGCGCAAGCAACCATGAGGCAGCGCGCGATGACGGTCGCGGTTACTGGAATGCTGACGGTTCAGATCAGACCAGTCGTTATTACGATTGATTCCGTTCCAGTCATGGCGATCATGCACAGGTGTGCTGCGGTCGCGGTTCCGATCACGGTTTTCCTCAATGGCGGCGCCGATGACAGCGACGGCGGCCAGGCCGATCAACAGCTTGCCAACATCTTCGCGGTTCATCCCCTGGGCCTGTGCAGGTACTGCGGCGGCGAGGGTCAGTGAAAGTGCGGTTATCCCGGCAATCAATGGTTTCAACATGTGTTCGTCCTTTCGGTATCGGTGCCTTCGTGGTGGCGATGAACCGAAAATGGGGCAGACCCTGCTTGCCAAACAATAACGGGGGATGGTTATGCGATTGCCATCGCGATAACATAAGGCGTTATTGAATATCAGGACGGCTTTGGATCAGGATGAGCATATGAAACAACTTTCTTTCTCATTCATGGCTCTGATGTTGAGCGCGACCGTCGCACAAGCGGCATGCTATGCCGACTATAAGGCAAAGCAAGACGACCCGCTGCGGCTTCACTATGGGGTTGCAGAGGTCCGCGGCGACTGTTCTGTCGGTTCAGCCGAAGGACAACTGCGCGACCGGTTGGCTGGTAACGGGTGGCAGCTATTGAATGTGCTTGGCGTCTTTGATGACGCGGGCCTTGATGAAAGAAAGGACAGCGCAGGTGACTTCTTCCTCCGCTACTGAGGCACGTGAAATCGGGAACCGGATTGTCGTCGCTGGGATTGCGGCGATCGTTCTGATTTTGGCGATTGCGGCCGTTTTGTTGTTTATCAATCTGCCTGATGCCAACGCATTCAACATGCGGGTTGAACGGTTGTTTGTGGAAAATGACAATCTTACCAGCAATGCCGAGATCAAACTGCTTGAAATCCTCGCGGGGTCCGGCACCGCGTTTTCCGACACGCTTGCATCTTACCGTTTTGTTATCTTCGTGCTGCTGATCTTTGCCACGGCCCTTTTGGTCGCCGCTGTCGCCTTCCTTGTCATGCTGATCGCGCTTAACCGCCGTATGGGCCGGATTGAGCGTCAGGGGATTGAAGTGAACTCGCTAACCATCAGTCGCGATCAAAAGGCAGTTTATCTCAACGACTTTGAATTCAAGCTGACGGATGCGGCGATTGAAACGCTGTCTGTTCTGGCCGAGGCCCGGATGGATGATGAAGTCATGACAGGTGCCGAAATCGAAGGGGTCATCTCGGGCCGCAATGCCGCCGACTGTGATGAGGCAGCTGGCGCTACCCGAATCAAGCGATTGCGTGATACACTCGGAAATCAGATGATGAGTGAACTTTTGGTCAAGAATATCGCCCGAAAGGGCTATGTACTGGCGATTGATAAAGACGTCATACGCATGATCTAGTTGAATTTGCTGGTAAATTTTGATTGCGTCAGCTTTTGCACAAACAAGTGCAACCCAGAATTAGTGTGGCTGGGATTAGTTAACTATATGTCCCATTTGTCAGCATTTGCCCTCAGTTTGGAAAAAATTTGCCTAACTTTGCGCACATTTGCCACGCCTTATAGCCGCTAGGAATTATTTTTTGAGGCAGCGCAGATGCTTTTGAATTTCTCAAAGCGCGCAGTAATCTCGCAGGAGTGGATAAATGACGAAAAAGTGGAATAGCACGGCGTTAGGCATGCTGACACTGGTAGGGAGCTTGTCGCTTTCGAACTTTGCATTCGCGCAAGAGGTCACGCTGACATCAAGCGACGGCACAGTGAACATGACTGGCGACTTTGTAGATTTTCGCGATAACGCATATATTATTGCAACCGCGCTAGGCGAACTTCGCGTCTCCGCAAGCCGGGTAAACTGCGAAGGTGCTGCATGTCCCGAACTTGGTGGTGGCGAAGTTGACATCACGATTGCAGGGTCAGACACCGTCGGTCTGGGTCTGATGCCACTTCTACTGGAAGGCTATGCAGGTTCAATCGACGCAGCCGCCGATCTTGTGAACACCGGCAATGGCGACGACATCGTTGCAGAACTGATCGGTGATCAGGGCTTTGGTGAAGATCTTGCCTCGATCCTGGTCACATCGTCAGGTTCATCCGACGGTTTTGCAAAACTACTGGAGCGCCAGACAGATATTAGCATGTCATCGCGCCGTATCCAGCCAGCCGAAGCGCGTGCATTGCGCAACGACGGTGCCGGCAACATGGTGAACCCGGCCCAAGAACACATTATTGCGGTCGACAGCCTTGTGCTGGTGACAAACCCTGCAAACCCAATCGACTCTTTGACAACCCAGCAGGTCCAGCAGATCTATAACGGCCAAATCACGAACTGGTCACAAGTGGGTGGTCCTGACCTTGCAATCACCGTGGTAAGCCGTCCCGAAGGCTCTGGTACACGCGATGTCTTTGAAGACCGTATCTTTGGGGATGCCAACACATCTGACGCGCCTGGAACTATTGTGGCAGAATCTAACGGCGACGTTTCGCAGATCGTTAACCAAACAGAAGGCGCTGTCGGCTACGTCGGTTATGCTTTCCAACGTGGTGCAAATGCGCTGAGCATTGTCAACGAATGCGGAATCTCAATGCAGCCCAATGCGTTCTCGGCACGTACAGAAGAATATGCGCTTCAGCGTCGCCTTTATCTTTACACACGTGAAGACACCGCAAGTGATAAAACACGTGATTTCGTCACGTATGCTACATCTGACGAAGCAGACAGCCTGATTGGTAAGGCGGGCTTTATCGGTTTTGCTGTTGACCGTCGCGAGCAACCGCTCGACGGTGACCGTGCACGTGCTCTTCTGAACCAAGACGTCGACGCTTATGAGGGTGGCTTCATGCGTCAGATGCTGGCCCAGATGGCTGACTTTGATCGCCTGTCGACAACATTCCGCTTTCGTACGGGTTCTGCCCAGTTGGATGAACGTGGTCTGATCGACAAACAGCGTCTGATTGAATATCTTGAAACCCAGCCAGCGGGAACAGAGTTGTTGATGGTGGGCTTTACCGATGACGTCGGCCAATTCGATGGCAACCTGGCCTTGTCACAGCAACGTGCAGCGCAAGTTGCAAATGAGCTGCGCAATTCAGGTGGAGACCGTGTAGCAGACATTACGGTTTCCTCAGTCGGCTTCGGTGAGATCGCACCTTCTGGTTGCAACACCAGCGACGAAGGTCGCCGCATCAACCGCCGCGTTGAAGTTTGGATCAAGTCACCTGCGTAACTTGATCGTCTAACGCTAATGTGCCCGCCGTTCGTATTTCAGGCGGGCACAGCCCAACACCAGGGACGGGCGTGCAAACGGTTCGACGGTATTGAGAATATCCGAACGCGTTTGTGCTATGCCATCCTATTGTATTCAATATCTGAGTATTAGTAGCACCTGTTGCAGGTAATCCATTGATAAAAATAGGACATCGCAATGTCGCAATATACAGTCACGACACCCAAGACGCGCACCGCCACAAGACTTGTCGCCACCACATGCACCGCTCTGCTGGCGCTGGGCACAGCGGTCGGTGCGAACGTCACCTCTGCCGCTGCCGATGAACAATTTGTAGACTCGGCGCTTTATGACGGTGGTAAGGCCCGGGTTAACCGATCCGCCGAACTGCGCACGCTGGCTGAGGCCAATGCATCTGCAAGTTGTCGTTTAGACGCCGACATTGGCCCGGACACAGCAAAATCTGATTTGTTATTGGCCCGTGACAACTTTGATGCGATCATCGCCGGGCTTCGGAACGGCGATCCCGCATTGGGTATGCCAACGCCTGAAACGCGCGCACGCACGCTACGGCAAATCAGTGCCACCGCAGATATCTGGATGCCGATGGAAGACGCGGCAAACCGGATGTTGAACGGGACCGGCTCTGCACAAGACGCCGCTTTGATCAACCAATCCTACAGCGACCTTTCTGAGCAAACGACAGTCCTAGCTGCTGAAGTGTCTGGACAATACTCCAACCCAATTGAGCTGCTGCAAAGCGATGCGACAGTGTTGAACTTTGCCGTGCGCCAACGCGAACTGGCATTCCGGATGACACGCGCCTTATGCGAATTGGCGACTGGCACAGGAGATGACGAAACATTCGAAGAGTTGAAGGGCAGTGTTGAGCTGTTTGAGCTGTCTTTGGTCGCGTTACGGGATGGGTTTCCTGAAGTGGGAATTCAGCCACCACCAAATGACGCCGTCAAAAATAGCCTGATACAGACTTATGACGTCTGGCAGTCAGGTCAGAGCATCTTTGACGACACACTGGCAGGGCAGACCCCGGATGCAGAAGATGTGATCGCATCAGTTGCTTTGGCCAAAGACCTTTCGGTTGAAATGCAAAACGCAATCACACTTTACCTGATCGCGACACCAGGTCAGGAAGGTGTCTACCGTGTCCCGCTTGAGGCCTATGCCGACAGCGAACTGTCGACATGGCTCGACAATCCTGAACTGATCGCAGCCATTAAAGCGCAAAATGCACGTCACGCCGGCCTGTCAGAGGACGAAGTGATCGCCCTTGATCAGCAGTGGCGGGCAGAGGCCGGAGACGGCGGTGGCCCTCTGATATCAGAGCTTCTGGAGCACCCTGTTTCCGCATGGTTGCGCGGGCAGCAGAACGCCACGGCCGGCTTTGTCACCGAAGTGTTTATCATGGATGACAAGGGCCTGAATGTCGCGCAAAGCGTCGAAACATCTGACTACTGGCAAGGCGATGAGGCCAAATGGCAAGAGACCTATCTTGTCGGTCCAGATGCATTGCACATCAGCGAAGTCGAATTTGATGACAGCACAGGCTTTTACCAATCACAGGCATCCATATCCATCAAAGACCCCGCAACGGGCGAAGTGATTGGCGCTGTCACATTTGGTGTGAACGTTCAAAACTTGATGTAATCGAGCAGAAACAAGAAAGGCGCCTGTCTTTGGCACAGGCGCCTTTTTCATGTCTTGGAGCCTATCAGCGACGCAGTGTATCGCCCGCAGCCAATGTCGGATCAAGCGCTACAATAGGGCCGTCAGGCACAGCATCGCCCGCATTCAGCGCCGCAATAATCTGTGCAGCTTTCACACCAATATCACGCCGACATGCATCCATCGTTGCCAATTGGCGCGGCAGACCATCAAGCAGTTCAACGCCATTGAACCCAGCCAGACCAACCTTGCCCGGCACGTCAATGCCCTGCTCAAGTAAATAAAGCAGACCACCGGCTCCAATCATGTCGTTTGAGTAGTAAAGAAAATCCAGATCAGGGGTGCGTTCCAACATCTTCGCGGTCATTTCGCGGCCTTTGGCAAGGGCGGATCCACCCGAATAGAATTCCTGATCCGCAATCTCGATCCCGGCTTTGGCAAGAGTACGGGTAAACCCTTCGAACCGCTTGCGGGCGCGGTGATCCAAAGGCATCTTGGTGCCCATAAACCCGATACGCTTGTAACCAGCCGCGATAATCTCTTCCGCCATTTTGCGCCCCGCGCGGCGATGCGAAATCCCGACGCAGTGGTCAATCGGCTCACCATCGGTATCCATAATCTCAACCACCGGAATGCCGGCCTGCTGCAACATCGCCTGTGAAGCTTCGGAATGCTCTAAGCCTGCAATGATCACCCCAGATGGGCGCCATGACAGCATCTCAAACAGGACCTTCTCTTCTTTCTCAGGCAAGTAATCCGTCACGCCAACAACCGGCTGCAATCCGGTGTCCTCCAGCGTCTCAGAAATCCCCGAAAGCACCTCGGGAAACACCATATTCCCCAACGATGGAATGATGACCGCGACCAGATTGACCCGTTGCGACGCCAAAGCACCCGCGATTTTATTTGGCACATAGCCCAGGCGTTTCGCCGCATCTTGGACCTTTTGGCGGGTCGCCGCACTGACATCGCCTTTGTTACGCAACACGCGGCTGACAGTCATTTCGCTGACCCCGGATGCCTCAGAGACATCACGCAGGGTCAAAGGGCGCTTGGGTGTATTGGTCAAAGGAAGGGTCCCGTCCGTCGTTTTCTTATTGTTAGCGGGGCTTTGCCACAAAAGCCAGTTCCGCATGACCGTTGACCGCAAAGGCAAACACAGGCATTCCGTCTTGGCAAACGGCCCCGTGGCTCAACTGGATAGAGCAGCCCCCTCCTAAGGGGCAGGTTATTGGTTCGAATCCAATCGGGGTCACCAAACTTCGCTTGTTGAGCGTCGCTGTTAGAAGGCGCTACCTGTGCCTGTTATGTACCGACCCATGTAATTCTATGCCGCAGCTGAAAGCCCATCGCGTTGCAGCAAGGGTTGCTCGAAGACTTGCAGCTTTCTCAGCGCTGGCAGGAACCGATTGTGCCGCTCGACCACGCCAAGTGCGGCCATTCCCATGCAGAACTTTGAACACTGCTTGGTGGGATGCATCTGCTGACCGCGCAGAATACTATCCGCCAAGCCGTTGCCCCGTGCCGATTTCGTTTCAAGAATGAAGTGGTCGGGTGCGGCGTGACGTTCCAGCGCTTTCGTGCGGAAGCTAAGATTGGTGTCAATCGTCATGCGTTCGCCACCATCCTTGGCGACAAGCGTGATCCGTGCGTAGCGCATCTTTAGCACAGGCTGCAAATTGCGACCAAGGGGTGTGCCGTACATTTCAGTGTGACAATCATCAATAAATGCCAATGCTTCGGGCGATAGACCAGCAGAGGTTTGATCCAGCTTGAGCCGTTTCTTCACTGTGACATTCCGCAGGTCCTTAAGCTTGACCTCAAGGTAACTGAATCCAGCGTCGACATAGTTTCGCACCCGTACTTTGCAGCGTTTGCGCCGGCCCTGATGATGGTCAAAGTAGGATTGTGCAGCCGCATCGTCATGATACTCGGTCGCGTAGATGAACGACTTTTTGCCGTCGATCTCAAGAACATCGAAATGATCGGCAAAGGCATTGAACGCAGGAAGAAGGCGATCCGCAGGTACAATGTATTTGTTATCCAGCCGCTCCAGCATTGCCGCTTTTGCGTTCAGGCCCTCTAATGTGATCGTGTCAAATGTCGACAGGCTTTGAGCGATACGATGGTCCATGATGCTTACCTCAGCTTGCGTGATTATTTGCGATAGAAGACGTTGATCTGCGCCATGTCGGTGATGTAGTTCAGCGCGATAATCTGATAGGTCATGACCTCAACACCCAGCCTTTCGGACAGGTCTGTGCGCATCTTTGCGGGGTCGGACAGGGCGTCGGGGTCGATCTTATCGAGAGTGATCTTGATGCCATCGACAGACTTCAGAATGCGCGGATGGTCGAAAACATAGGCTCCGATCAAAACAAACCCGACAACGACGATCACAAACGGCATTGTGGTGCCTTGCACGGAACAAACCACTGCGATGGCGATAGAACCAAAGAAGTAGGTGATCTCGATTTTACTGATCTGTTCTGAGCGTAGAGTGAAAAGGGCAAGGATCGCGAACAGGCCGAAACCGGCGGCCAGCGAAAACTCAACCGAGCCAAGGATCGTCAGAACCCCGAAAGCAAAAATGTTGAAGAGCGACGCTGCGGTGACAAGTTCCTTGTCGCGATACCGACTATAGAAAAGGCCAAAAATCAGGCACGTCATCGCGATGACGTTCAGTAAGAAACGTTCAATTACTCCGCTTGTAAAAAGATCTTCCAGCATTGCTCCATCCATTCCAATCTTCGCTGCCACGATGGCCAGCATTTGATGAAAGGGATGGCAGGAAGAAATGGCAGCGGCCTGCATGGCCGGTGAAGGGCGCGTAACACTTTTATGAACAAAAGATGACAGTTTGACTTGCGCGCGACATGCACGCCCCGGATCACGCCCTCACTATATCTCTGGATCAGCCTTGTTGTATCAGCGGTGCCCCGATCTGCGCCGCGCCATCAGCCTTGGGTCATGCAGAACCTTCGCGTTCATCTGATGTTCATTTCTATGACAGGACAGCTGTCATCTATGACCGCTAGTTTCACCCTTCGAACAAAAAGATTTTAGACCGTTTATCAATTGCCCAAAGTAAGGAGGGAGTAGATTGCAGAACTGGTTCCTCCCTTCTGTTCCGATAAAGGCTGGGTCGCGCAAGCCGGTCTTTCGGTTTGCAATCGTGAGTGCATTTTTGTGTTGTGTGCTGTCGCCAGCCGCTGCCCAAACAGCCAGTTTTCGGTCTGTGGATACAAACTCTGACAATGTGCTGAGCTTTGATGAGCTGTTTGAGGCGTTTGGCCGAGACGGAGCTTTTCAAATACTGGAGCAGTCCGACCACAACAATGATGGTCGCGTGACAATTCATGAGTTGCGCCAAAATCCAGAACAAGCCCGTAACTCTGACGACGATGGAGATGATCGGGACGATAGTAATGATCGCGACGATGATGACGATGACGATGACGATGACGATGACGATGACGATGACGATGACGATGACGATGACTGAGGTGCCTTTGCGGCAATGGCAATCACGAAAAGCAGATACTTATGCGTTCATGTGACATTCATTCATCCGTCCAAAAGACGTTCATCAGTCTGCCGGAAAACAGTCAGGTGCAGCTGTCAAAAGGGGGTCATCACAATTGTCTGAACCAGGAGTAGACCAATGACCACGATGACCCCGCTGAGCGCCACACTTTGCACAACTGCCAAGTGGGCCTTTACAACCCGTCGCGTTGATCGTTGCGATGTCCGCGATCTATCTACAAACTATGATGCCGCAAAAGCCGGTGACCTGATCCTGTGCCAAATCGCCGAGATCGGACAACATAAGAAAATTCAACTCGCCGAGCGCCGTGCCTCAGAAAGCTACCCCGGCGACTTGGTCGTTCTATGCATTGGCGACCGATATGCCCCTGACCAGTTCCTCGCCAGCGCTGTGATTGACGATGATCTGATCGACCTCGTCGCAGGCGGCGGTATAGCGGGTCGCATTGATGCATCGCATGTCCGCATTTCCGAGCCGACCCGACTGAAGCCAATCGGCCTTTTGGTCGGTGAACATGGCAAGATCATGAACATAGCAGATTATGTTTTGCCGCAGCTTCCCGCAAATGACCACGTGACCGTGATCGGGGTCTTTGGGGCCTCTATGAATTCGGGCAAAACGACAGCGGCCTCCAGTCTTGCGCACGGGCTGATCCGCGCCGGTTATTCAGTTGCAGGCGTCAAGGCGACAGGCACCGGTGCATTTGGTGACTTTAACAGCTTTGAAGATGGCGGCGCGCCGGCACTGGATTTCACCGACGTCGGTATGCCGACAACATACCGGATGCCGATGGAGCAGATCGAGGCAGGCTTTGACACGCTTGTGGCAACAGCCGCCGTACGAGGCGCCGAAATTGTCGTGGTCGAAATTGCTGACGGGGTGTTCCAGCAGGAAACCCGCGCGATCCTCAGGTCATCAACCATCCGCGACCGGCTGGACGGCATCCTTTTTGCAGCACCAGATGCGCTCAGCGCTTTGGGCGGCAAGTTGGTGCTTGAGCAGGTCGGTCTGTCACCCTTCGCGATCTCTGGCATGGTCAGCTGCTCGCCGCTTGCGGCAGCCGAAGCTGCCGAAGCGACCGATTTGCCAATCGTATCGCGCGAAGACCTTCGATCCCCTGACACCATCATGCAGCATGTTGCACCGCTGATGCGTCGGGAAACCAACGACGTAGCCGCATGAGTACTTCCCCAACTCTGGCTACAAGGGACCGCGTCATTGACGCGGTCCTCGTCGTGTCGTGTGGCATCGCGCAGGCAGCAGCTCTTGCTGTCTGTGCGTTTGCCACACGAGATGCGTTCGCGGCACTGCATACTGGCGGCGGGCTTGCGATACACACGATGCTTGCACTGGCAGCGGCAGGCATTGTCGCCGCGATCTGCTTGCTGCTATCGCGACGGCGCGCTGAAAGCCTTGGACAAAGCTATGCAATAGCCTTGCGCCATGCGTTATATAAGCAGATTGCAAGGCTGCCAAAATCGCGCCACGATGAACGTCGTGTCGGGGCATTGTCTTTGCGATTTGTCGGTGATCTGTCCGCTGCCCGGTTATGGTTCGGGCGTGGTTTGCCAGACGTGCTGTCTGCGTCAGTGGTCCTGCCCGCTGCTGTTGCGATCCTGTTTGCCCTTGATCCTACCCTTGCGACCGCAGGCCTGATACCACTAGGCGCTGCCCTTGTGGTCATGGTGCTGGCCGCCTGGCATTTGGAGCGTCGTCACCGCAAATTGCGCCACCGCCGCGCCAGTATCGCGATTGCAATGATCGAACGTATCGCCATCGCCCCCGATCTTGATCTGATGGGCCGGACGAGCCGGGAATTGCGCGCATTGGACGGACAAGGCGCGTCGCTCCGTGATGATGCCGTCGCCCGCCGGGGCCGGACCGCAGGGCTTCAAGCGATTTTGCAAATTGGGGTAGCGCTCTCGGGTCTGACAATGCTGTGGCTGGCCAGCCGTAATGGCATTGCACCGGCCACGGTCGCTGCGAGCCTGTCTGTTTTGGCGCTTATCGCCATGCCGATGCAGGACCTTGGGTCTGCATGGGACAAGTATTGCGCATGGCGTGTTGCGCGCGAAAAGGCCCAACGGCTTTTGAACGAACCGGTCATGAGGCGGCGGTCGCGGTCAAAGGCTGGACCCGTTTCGGTGACGCTCACCGGGATGTATCGAGGCAAGCCAGTAAAGGTCGACGCAAACCGTGGTGAAGTCACCAAACTGACCGGCGCTTCAAGCCACACGCTTGCCCGACTTATCGCGGGGCTTGATGCAAGCAACAGCGTCGATGTCCGCTTTGATGGCCAGGCACAGCGACCAAGGATCGCCCATATCGGTGACGATCATCTGGGTCTGCAAGGCAGTTTACGGCGGTCTGCAACCTTGATGAGCCGGAAACGCCCAACTGACAAACGCATCGCCCAGACCTTGACCGCATTCGGTCTTGAAACACTGCTAAGCGCACCACAGGGCCTGGACCAACGGATGTCAGAGAACGGCAAAGGCCTGACGGCCGCTCAATCGCTGCGGCTTGAGCTTGCACGTGTCGTGTTAGGCAAATGCGATGTGATCGTGATTGCATCGTCGCGCTGGTCGGCAGAGCCTGATCAAAACAGCTTAATCGAAACCCTGCGCGGGATGACTCCGGCAACAATCATCATAGCGCAAACGGCAGTTTCCTCTACTATTGCACTAGACAACGAAAAGGCTCTCTAACATGCGTTCTACAACCCTTTTTGGCATCTATGCGGTGGTTATTGTTGGCTTGATCGGCGGCTTTGCCGGGATGACCCTTTATAGTCTCGACAAAGCACGCTGGTGGGATGCCCGGACGCAACTGGCACAAGAATCCTTCAGCCTCCACCAGCGATTGGAATCGAACCTGTATCGTCTGTTCAAGCAGCGCGGCGATGCCTTGCTGATCGGTGACCGTGATGGGGGGGCATTGGAAAGCGAATTACGTGACGCGATCGCACAGAACCTTGCCGATATTCGCAATGTCATCGGTCGCGAAATCCTGATGGTCGGTGAAGAAGAAATTGAAGAGCTCGAACTGCTTGATACAATCGAAGCTGACATCAGGTTTGTCGATGACGCCATCGCGACATTGACGGCATCAGGCGACCCGATTGATACCTTCATTCAGATCGAGCGTTTGGCGGCACTTCTTGATGGCGATATCGACGAAGAGCTTGACCGCAAAATCGCAGCCGCACTTGCCGAAGAGCGCGAGGAAACCGAAGAAGTACTCGCCGAGGCATCAGCTTTTCGCGCCTGGAACGAACAACTGGTTTACATGATCTTGCTGGGTGCAGGGGCAACGGTGATTGTGGGTGGTGTGTCTTTCAACGAGCAGATACGCAAGCCGATCATCCAGTTGCAACAAGGCTTTCACCGGCTGCGCGATGCAGATTACTCTGAAGCTGTCCACCTTGGTGGCAGTCGGGAATTCCGCGAACTCGGCACCGTGCTGAACAGTATGAGCGAGGGCCTTGCTGCCCGTGAAGCCACCCGTGCGGAGCAGAAGAAACACCTTGAGGACACGGTTGAAGCGCGCACCAATGAGCTTCAGCAACTGGTCTACAAGCTTGAAAACGGCGAAGAGAACCGCAAACAACTGATGGCCGACATCAGCCATGAGTTGCGCACACCGCTTGCAATTATCCTGGGTGAGGCAGAAGTCACGCTGCGCACCTCGACAAACCTCAGCGAGGACGTGTCGGATGCTTTCGCGCGAATCCGCGATTCAGCCAAGCATACGAACCAAATCGTTGACGATATGTTGACTGTCGCGCGTTACGAAGCCGGCCAGCTGCGGCTTGACCGCAAAGACATTGATCTACGCAAAGTCATACGTGACGCTGCATCAATGTTTCCAAGCTCGGTCATTATTTATGAACCCGACGAACCGGTGACCGCCAGCATAGACGAAGTACGCCTGCGGCAGTCCGTTCTGGCGCTTTTGCAAAATGCCCGGCGCTATGGCGGACCGATGATAACTGCCTCGGTGCAGCAAAATACGACATCTTACATCATCGCGGTCGAAGACAATGGGCCCGGCCTGAACGACGCCGAAAAATCGCAAGCGTTTGAGCGCTTTTTTCGCGGCTCGAATGCATCGGGTCAGGGCATCGAGGGTAATGGACTTGGTCTTCCGGTCGTCAAATCAATCGTCGAAGCGCATGGCGGCACAGTCGCATTAGAGGATAGGAGCGAAAGCGGACTGCGGGCGATCATTACCATCCCAAGCGAGCCGCACGTTAAGATGGTCGCACCAGCAAAATAGCAAGAAACTGTCAGAAACTCTGGTTTGTAAAGCCAACGTAAACTCAAGAAAAGTGTCTTACCTGATAAATCGGGGCTAAGATCCCTTCCTGACTTAGCAATGGGAGCCGTCGCAAATGAATATCTTACTCGTCGAAGACGAGACGCGCGTGGCCGATTTTATCCGCCGTGGATTGGCGGCAGAAGGTTGGTCCGTGGATCATGTCGGCGACGGCGAAGATGCACTCGAACACGCGGCAGTCAATAGCTACGATGTGATCTTACTTGATCTGATGTTGCCCGGCATTCAGGGTCAGGATGTGTGCCGGAAACTGCGTGCGCGCAAGTCAACGACACCCATCCTGATGCTGACTGCCCTCGATAGTCCCGAAGAAAAGGTCAGCGGCCTCAAGATGGGTGCTGATGATTATCTGACGAAACCGTTCGACTTTGATGAATTGATTGCGCGCGTCGAGGCGCTCCACCGACGCGCAAAAGGGTACGAAACAGACGTCAGTGAGACACTCATCACCAGCGGCGCGCTCACCTTCGACCGTGCGTCCCTACAGGTTTCCGTGGAGGACCAAGAGATCGAACTGTCAAAAAAAGAGCGTGATTTGCTTTTACTATTCCTGACAAACAACGGGCGCGTCCTGTCTCGCGAACGTATCCTAAACGTCGTTTGGGGCCTCAACGCTGATCCGTTAACCAATGTTGTGGACGTCTATGTTGGCCGCCTTCGCCGCAAGATCGGCCCCGAAGGAGCAAGGATCGTAACGTTGCGAAATGTGGGCTACCGGATGTCCTAGGGTCCTGACCCTAGTCGTTGTCTGTAAGACCCGCACCTGCCCCGGCGATCCGCGACGCATCGGTTTCGGGGACATAAGTCTTTGCAGCCAAATCCAGCCAGATTTGCCAGTCATGGCCGGGTATTGTCACCGGGCCGCAGGCCGCTTTCAGGACGGTCGTATCGCTGCGTGTCACAACGGGTCCGTCCCATTTTTGCGCAACACCGTTCTCTGCCAGAAACGCACCGACTAAAGGTGCATGCCTGATATCGGTCAGCACAGCAGTTGTGCAGCCCATCGCAAAAGCGTCCCGGATGATGGGGCCGATCAAGGCGGCAGGTCCCTGCTGGACTTCGACACAGCCCTCGGCCCATCTGACATCAACTTGGCTCAACCGTTCCTGCAAGGCCATCGTAATTGGCTGCACGGACGCGCCGGTGCCTGCCAGATAGGCCGCAACGCGCCCAAGGTCTTCGGCTTGGCCTGTCGGAAAGCCTGCCCCACGCGCGGCCTTTTTCACCAACCCTTCAACTTCATTCAGCGCCCACATCAGATGCTGGCCACTGGCAGCCACCAATCGTCCGCGTTGTCCAATTCATCAAAAAGTGGCGCACCTTGGGCCAAGGTGATCCGGGTCCAGCGGTCTGACTTTGGGTCAAACTTCGCAGCCCCAAAGAACGCGAGCTTGCAGCGCAGAATGTCGATGGGCAGGCAGGTTTCACTGATCAGGTTATCGCGGATTTCGGCGTAAGGGTGCCTTTGCATGGTTTGCACCCGCCGGGTCGCGGCCCGGTGCTGGGGATGCTGAGCAAGGAATTGGCCGATCGGTGTGATATCATCGGGCACGTCAAGGGACAGCGCTTTGACCTGCCGCCCGATATCCAATGGTGATTCACGATCAGCCCCCGGCTCTGCGTGCCTGTTGCCAAGGCGGGGTTCGAGTTTTTCCTCGGATACGTACCAAAACTGCGCGCATTCCTCTGGCGCGTCGTAATCCACATCGCAAGCCCACGCCCAATCAGTGCTAATCAACGCCTTCAGGTCGCAGCAAGCCATCGTCGGGTCGAGTTCGGGCACAAAGGGCGTGGCCATACAATCCGTCAGCCCGTCAACCAGATCGCCAAACGGTTCCAGCATCAGTGCTGCGATCAGCTCTTGTGTGTCGATGGACCAGCGGATGCTACCTTCAATAATCTGATCAATCGGGCGCTGCGTGCTCATCGCTTCTGGTGTCAGGGTTCCGGCAAATTCGGGCCATTCGCGGCGTAGTGTTGCGATGCGCGATGCGGCGATTTCATCCGGGACCTCCCATTCGGCAATGTGCTGGGCTGCGCGGATCACCAGATCATAAATCCGGCTGATCTGATCGGCATCTAGGCTGGGGATCGCGCGCACCCGCGCGATGGCGGTTTCGCGGACCTGCATCCAAGCATCCAGCAACAGCGGGTGGTTGACCAAGAACGGTGCCATACCAAGCCCGGTGGAATTGCCGATCCCGAGGTGGCGTTTGGCGTCGCGCGCGAGGGTGCCGCCGCCCACATGTTCGGCCAGATCATGGGTGAAACCACGGATCAGCCAGACGGTCAGCATTTCGGCCATGAAGGGCCCGCCCATGCCGGGGCGGCCTGCGATATGCCCCCGGTCTGCAATCCCGAATTTGCCGTTGCCGTAGACCGCTGTGGTGCGCATCAGATACCCGGTATCGCGGATTTTCTGCGGGTCAGGTTGCTGGCCTGCCTTCAGCGCATCAGTGACATGATCAAACAGCCGGACAGATTTGTTCGCCCGACTCAACACCAGATCGCGCGCCGTGAAACGTGCGGCTTCTTGCAAAGGAGCACTGGCAACGATGCGGTCGATCTCAGACTGTTCGGGGATGCCGTCGTAAAGGACATATGCCGTGTCCCAAGCGGTCGCGATCACCCGGTCTGTGCGCATCTCGGGTGGTAGGTCCGTGGACACTGCCACCAACGCATAATCGTATCCGCCAAACCGCAGCGTATAGACGGCATGCCCGTAACCTTCGGCGGACATCTCCCACACAGGCCGTTTGACCGTGACATCATCGGATGCGAGCGCCCGCATCAGCGTTCGCAGAAATGACAGTCGCGTTGGAAAAGCCGCGCCCATGCGGCGCAGTCGCATGACGGTATCTGGCGGGCGCAGCGGCAGCTGATCTGGAAGGGCAATATCTTTCATGACCCCCAATCTAGCGCCCGAGACGGGCGTGACCTAGCACAAAAACGACGCATCTGGGCGAAGTGATTGGCAAATCTATGGCGGCTTGGATACACGGGCGGAACAAAACCTGTGTGATTGCGTTGGATAGGGTGAAGGGGGCAGTTTCGATATGATCAAACGGTTAAGCGCCGCTTTGCTTATTTGCGCCACACCTGTCACTGCGCAAGAGGTCCGACTGGTGTCCCCAGCCGCACGCGATGCGCTGAACGAAGCGTCGCTTTTGCGCGCCCTGGATGAAACAGCAGCCCCACAAGACTATGTCGCGGCGGCCCGTGCCGATTATCGGCGCTTGCTGACTGCCCTTTATAGCGAAGGCTATTATGCTGGCGAAATCTCAATCACGGTGAATGGAACCGAAGCTGCGAACATTTCGCCCTTGGCTGCGGCCAATGCGATTGATGAGGTGGTGATCACCGTCACACCCGGTCGCAGGTTTACCTTTGGGAACGTTCAAGTGGCACCTTTGCCACCGCTAACCACGATTCCCGAGGATCTGGGACCCAGACGCACAGCAAGGTCCGCGCGCATTCAATCCGCCGTTTCGGCCAGTATCAGCAGTTGGCGCGAAATCGGATACGCCAAGGTCCGCATCGCAAGTCAGTCGATCGTCGCCCGCCACAGTGATGCGAAACTGGATGTCGATATCGCCGTCGATCCCGGTCCGCGCCTGCGCTTTGGCCCTTTGCAAGTGTCGGGCAATGAAACTGTCAGCGATGATCGCATCAGGCAGATCGCGGGTCTGCCCACCGGTGACACCTACGACCCAGACGATATTGCTGCCGCAGAACGTCGTCTGCGCCGGACAGGGACCTTTGAAAGCGTCGCGCTGACCGAGGCAGATGAAATTGGTGCCGGTGACACCCTGCCCATCAACGCGCAATTGTCCGAAGGGAAACCGCGCCGTTTTGGCTTTGGTCTGGAGCTTTCGACGATTGAGGGGCTGACCGTTTCAAGCTTCTGGCTGCATCGCAATTTTCTGGGTGGGGCAGAGCGGTTCCGCGTTGATGCAGAAGTGTCAGGTATCACGGGCGAAACCGGAGGCACCGATTACAGCCTTGGTGGCACTTTCACGCGGCCCGCCACCTTTGGTCCGGATACGGAGTACTTCCTCAGCGGTGAGATTTCGCGCGAGGATGAGCCGGAGTTTTTGCTGGATAAAGTTGCGGTGGAAACCGGGTTTTCGCGTATCCTGAGCGATGATCTGACAGTAAGGGCAGGTGTCGGCCTGCTGCGCGCCCGAGAGGAAACCGATATCGAGACCCGCGAATATACGCTGTTGACGCTCCCGCTTGATGCGACTTTGGATCGGCGCGACAATCCGTCTGACGCGCGGGACGGGTATTACATTGATCTGGACGCGACCCCGTTTATCAGCACTGATGGCGAAATCAGTGGCGCACGCCTTTATGGCGATGCGCGTGTTTACTACACTTTCAGCGCGGGGACCGGCCTGATCTTTGCTGCCCGTGCGCAGGTGGGCAGTGTTCTGGGCGCCGGTGTGTCAGAGGCACCAGCGGACTTTCTGTTCTATTCTGGCGGTGGTGGCACCGTGCGGGGGCAACCCTATCAGTCGCTTGGTATTGATAGCATTGAGGATGGTGAGAGCGTGACGACAGGCGGGACGTCATTTGTCGGCGCGCAGCTTGAGACGCGGTTCGAGGTGCTGGAAAATATCTCGCTTGTTGGGTTCTACGATTTTGGTCATGTGGGTGTGACGACAACACCTGGTGATGACGGCGAGTGGCATGCGGGTGCTGGCATTGGTCTGCGATATGACACTGGTATCGGACCCATCCGTCTTGATTTGGGCACGCAGGCCAGCGGCGACAATATGGGCGAGAATTTGCAGGTCTATATCGGGATTGGGCAGTCGTTTTGATGCGGTTTATCGCCATATGTGCTTTGGTTTTCTTGCCCTGCACCGTGTTTGCGCAGACCCAAGAGGATGAAGATAAGGGTTATCTGACCGAACTGATCGAGGAAAACCTTTCCGGTGTCAGTCGTTCGGTGAATATCCAAGGGTTCAATGGCGCGCTCAGTTCTGAGGCCACCATTGATCTTTTGACCATCGCAGATGCCGAAGGGGTCTGGCTGACGCTGGAAGATATCGTGCTCAGTTGGAGCCGCGCCGCACTTTTGCGCGGTGCGATTGATGTGGACGAACTGAGCGCTGCACGCATTATCGTGTCCCGCCCACCTGTTGCCGAGGATGCTGGGCCGTCGCCCGAGGCGCAGCCGTTTTCTCTGCCTGAGTTGCCTGTGAGTGTCGCACTCGACCAGTTGCGCATCGACCGGGTGGAACTGGGCGAGGCGTTCTTGGGTGAACCGATCGCCGTGACGCTAAGCGGTTCGGCACAACTGGCGGACGGCGAAGGGGCGGCCAATGTGATCGCCGAGCGCTTGGGCGACAAGGCCGGCGTGTTTGAGATTAACGGCAGCTATGTGAACGCCACACGTGTGCTGGATTTGCTCTTGAACCTTGAAGAAGGACCCGACGGGATTGCCGCGCGTCTCCTCGATCTACCGGGGCGTCCTGCGGTGCAGTTAGAGGTCGCAGGCAACGACCCTTTGGATGATTATGAGGCGACAGTGTCGGTTGCCACAGATGGGCAAGACCGCTTGGCGGGGACGATTGGCCTGACCAGCGACGCAGATGCGCAGCAGATCACGGTTGATCTGGACGGTGATATCTCACCTTTGTTTGCGCCTGAATATCAAGGGTTCTTTGGAAATGATGCGCGCCTTGCGGCACAAGTGGTGCAGACAGCCGACGGTCGCGTTGATGTCCGTGGGCTGACACTGGATGCCGGGCGCGTCTCGCTGAGTGGGGCTGCGAAACTGGACGCACAGGGCTGGCCGGAACTGATTGATCTGACCGGCGGTATCACCCCGCTGGGCAATGAACCGGTGCTGTTGCCGCTGACCGGGCCCAAGACATTCGTGGACGGCATGGATTTGGCGATCAGTTTTGATGCTGACCTTTCGGACGAATGGCGTGCCGATATTGCCGTTGAGGGGTTTGATCGGCCCGGTCTGGGGATTGAAACGCTTAGCCTCGAAGGTGGCGGTATCTTGCGGTCTGGCGAAGGGGCGCAAGCGGGCCTTTTTACTGCGGACCTGCAATATGGTGCCGCGGGTTTGCAGCTCAGCGAGGCAGGTGCTGCCGAAGCCTTTGGCGATGAAATTGGCGGCGTGTTTGTGGCCTCGCGCGGCGAAGGTGCGCGGACTGAGATTTCGCGGTTTACGCTTACCGGTGCCGGGCTGAACGCACAGGCCGATGCGACGATTGCGGGGCCTGATGCGGGCTTTCAGACGAGCGCGAATATCAGCGCTGAGATTGCGGGGATTGAGCGGTTCGCGATCCTGATCGGCCAAGATATCGGCGGTGGTGCGGCTTTGGCCGTGCAGGCGACGCTGACGCCCCTTGATGGGTTGTTTGATATCGTCTTATCGGGTGAAACGACTGACCTTTCCGTTGGTATCCCCGAGGCCGACCGCGTTTTGACAGGCAGCGGGATTATCGCCGCGCAAGCCGTGCGGGATACGGAAGGCACACGTCTGGAAAACCTGCGCATTCAGACAGATGCGGCCAATCTGCGTGCCGACGCTGATCTGACCAGCGAAGGTGCCGATGCGCGGATCAACGCAAGCCTGAGCGATGTCAGTTTGGTTCTGCCACAGCTTTCAGGACCAGTGGGTCTCTCGGGCGATGTCAGCCAGCGCAGCGACGGTGTGATCGCCTTTGCGCTCAGCGGTACAGGCCCTGCCGCTACGTTTGAGACAAGCGGCACTGTCAATCCGGCAGAGGCCGGTCAAACCGTCAACACGACCCTGCGCGCGCAGGTCCGCGATCTGACGCGCTATGCGGCGTTGGCAGGCCGACCTTTGTCGGGGGCAGTGGCCTTGGACGCTAGTGGGGTGTTACTGAGCGATGGTTTGCGGTTTGACGGCAATATCAGCGGGACCACGCAAGATCTGGTGACAGGGATCGACAGAATTGATCCTTTGCTGACCGGGGACGGGACATTCACTGCGCAAATCGCGCGACCCACCGCGCAGGGCATTGCGCTGAGCGATCTGCTTGTCGCAACGCCTGCCATGTCGTTGCGCGGTGCTGCTGATGTGTCTTTGGATGGGTCAAACACCGCTGACCTGCGGTTTGTGATCAACGATGCCGCCCTTCTTGACCGCAGCCTCAGCGGTCCAATTACGATGTCGCTGGATGCGGTCCCCGCGCCGGATGAGGCGACAGACGTGGCGTTGCGCGTGCGCGGGCCGGGCACCAATGTTGTGCTGGATGCTGTCGTTGCGTCACCCGCCAATGATCGCGAGGTGACAGGCGAAATCACAGCGCAGGTCGAAAGCCTTGCCACCTACGCCACACTGATTGGGCAGCCCGTGGCAGGCAGCATCGACCTGACCGCGTCGGGGACAGTCTTGCCTGATCTAACCCGGTTTGAAACGCGGGTGAACCTGCGCAGCGAAGACTTGGCGATTGGAAATCCAACACTCGATCCGCTTTTGGCAGGCACCGGCCGCATCAACGCAACGATTGGGTTGGACGACGCTGTTCTGGGCGTGCGCACGCTTGAAGTTTCAACGCGTGAGGTGTCGCTGGTCGGCGCGTTGAACGGGGCTGCCGGTTTTGGCCAAGGCCGGTTCAACGCCAGTTTACGCGATGTCGGTGTGCTGACGGATCAGATCAGCGGACCGGTCCGGGCGACCGGTGCCGCGTCACTGGATGAAGATGGCAACTGGGGGATTGATGCCACCGGGACAGGGCCGGGCGGTCTTGCTGCGCAGATCATTGGCGAGGTCAGTCAGGAGGGTAACTTGGCGATTGACGTTGACGGCAGCGCGCCACTGGCGCTGGCCAATGCCGCACTTGATCCGCGCCGCCTGAGCGGTCTTGCGAACTTTGATCTGAGTGTGAATGGGCCTCCAGCGGTGTCGTCTTTGAGCGGGCAGGTGACTTTTTCAAACGGACGACTGGCCGCGCCCAACTTGGGTGAGGCGCTGACAGATATTGCCGGTGACATCCGGCTGGTCAGTGGCACGGCACAGATTGATCTGCGCACCCGGGTGGAAAGCGGTGGCGGCGTGAATGTCAGCGGGCCGATCGCTTTGGAAGGACCCAATCAGGCGGATGTGACAGTGACACTGGAGGAGGTCGTGTTGCAGGACCCTGAGCTTTATTCATCCAGTATATCGGGTCAGATCAATCTTGATGGCCCCTTGCAAGGCGGGGCGCGGATTTCGGGCCGGTTGGAACTGGGCCAGACGGATGTGCAGGTGCCGTCATCGTCAATCAGCAGTCTGGGCGCGCTGCCGGACGTGACGCATGTGGGGGCATCTGCGGCGGTCCGTCAGACGTTGCGCCGTGCCGGGCTTTTAGAGGAAAACGGCGGGAATGGTGGCCGTGGCGGCGGCGGAGGTCGCGCGTTTCCGCTGGATATCGTGATCAATGCACCTTCACGCATTTTTATCCGTGGGCGTGGCCTGGATGCGGAATTGGGTGGCCGCCTGACGATTGGCGGCACCACCGACAATGTGATCCCGGTGGGTCGCTTTGCGCTGGTGCGGGGGCGCATTGATATCCTGCAACAGCGGTTTGAACTGACCGAAGGGGTTGCGACCTTGCAAGGTGACTTTGCACCCTTCATCCGGTTGGTGGCCCGCACTGAAACGGACAATGGCACCGTGATCAGCATCATCGTCGAAGGCCCGGCGGGCGAGCCTGAGGTGAGCTTTGTGTCCGTCCCGGAACTGCCGCAGGATGAGGTCCTGTCGCAGTTGATCTTTGGTCGTGATCTGGAAAGTATCAGTCCCTTGCAGGCGGTACAGCTCGCCTCGGCGATCAATACCTTGGCAGGTCGGGGCGGTGGGGCGCTCAGCGACTTTCGCGAAAGCATCGGTCTGGATGATCTTGACGTGACAACCGATGACGAAGGCAACGCGGCAGTGCGTGCCGGCGCCTACGTTTCTGAAAACATCTATACGGATGTGACCGTGACAAGCGAAGGCGAAACAGAGATCAACCTCAACCTCGACATCACCAATGAGATCACAGCCAAAGGCAGCGTTGATCAGGATGGTGAGACAGGCGTTGGTGTGTTCTTTGAGCGGGATTACTAGGCGCGCAACAATGCTTGGGTCACGTTCAATTCCGCAATCCTGATCAAGCGTGGTCGGGTCAGACGGTTACAACTCCTCGTCATGAACGCTATGTGGAGACCGCGATGTCACTGACTGACAAGCTGATTTGGCAGATGGAGATGCACTTGCATCAGACAGTGACGCTAGAGGCGCTGGCCGATGCTTGCGCTGTCAGTCCTTACCATATGGCCCGCAGCTTTCGGCAGGCGACGGGTCTATCACCCATGACTTATCTGCGTGCGCGCAGGCTGTCGGTGGCGGCGGTCAATCTGGCGACTGGCAATCGCGACATCCTGACCATCGCATTGGATGCGCAATACAACTCTCATGCGGCGTTCACCCGCGCTTTTGCCAGCTATTTCAGGGTGCCACCCAATAGCGTGCGCAAGGCGCGGTCATTGCAAAACCTGAACCTGATGGAGCCTTTGAAAATGGAACAAGAGTTGATTGTGGATGTCCCCGCACCTGAAATGAAAAAGCGTGACGCTTTCCGTGTGATTGGTCTGAGCACCAAGTGCAGCTTTGGCAACAACAGCGCGATCCCACCTTTATGGGAGGCCTTTAACGGGCGCATTGATGAACTGGATGCCGATACGGACGGTCCATTCTACGGCGTCTGCTGCGATGTGACCCCGAATGAAGATTTTCGCTATGTCGCCGGTGTGGAGGGCAATGCGTCAAGCAAGATCCCCAAGGGCATGGATGATGTGACAATCCCGGCAGGCAAATACGCGGTTTTCACCCATAAGGGGCACATCGCGGACTTTCCCAAAACGGTCTACACCGTCTGGAACAAGGCCTTGCCCGATGCCGGTTTGACCCCGCGCGAAGCGCCAGAGTTTGAGCTCTATGACCAGCGGTTTGATATCGCGACCGGACGCGGCGTTGTTGAGCTTTGGATCCCTGTCGCATAGCTAAGCGGCGAGCTTTGTGAATTTGTCGGTAGGCCCTGTCGCGCGATATTGGTCCAAACGTCAGGCATTTCTGACCCAGACCGGACATTCACCGCGACTGGTGGCAAGATCAGCGTTGAAAGACATTCCTGCCATTGGTTTAGGGCTCAAACAGCCTTTGTGTTCAACTCACTCAGATCGCACCCATAGATATGATGTCTTCAATAGTGTGTGCCGCAAGAAGGGTTCCCGCTCCGACTGAGGCGCACAATTGAGGAAGTATAAGCCACTCTAACGTCCAGGCACGACCCGATCGAAAGCCTTCGTGACGGGCTGATCGGTTCAGATTTGTAGCCAGCACTGTGGCGAAATCTGCCAAGGCGACCAAGGCTTCGGCTTTCACCGGGTTGTTCTTATGCGGCATCGCGGATGACCCACCGCCCGTGAAGGTGATGTTTTCTGCACCGGCCAAAGCAAAGACACAGACATCCTCGCCGATTTTCCCTGTTGCAATTGAGATGCGCGATAAAAGATACGCGACATCCAGAACAACGCTGCGGTCTGTGTGCCAGGCCTGTCCGGGATCCCGCAGGCCAAGGTTTTCGGCGAAGGCCGCCCCGATGGCCTGCGCCTGTGCATGATCGCGCGCACCGATGGGTCCACCCCATTGCACAATCCTGACCTTGTTTGTCAGATCGCGTGCATCATTCATCAGGCGTTCGAACGGATTTCGCCAACGGCCAATAACGTCATGAACAGTGGTCTGTAAGGCGGGCTGCATCCGCGTGTAGGCCGGCATCGTCCGTCCTTTAAAAGCGGCCTGCATGTCTAACAGTTGTTGATCGAGTGCGGACATGCGGTTTTCCATGACTGACAAAACGTCGCCCAGGGCGAGCATAAGGCTGGTGTCCATCACGTCTTGCGAGGTCATGCCTGTGTGAACCAAAGCTGCGTGATCAGGACCCACATGGTCGCGCAACAAACGCACCAGCGCCGGGATTGGCACGCCGTCTTGCGTAGTGCCAGCTTTCAGCGTGCTTGGGTCTATCGGCGCATTCTCGATGGCTACAGCGACACGGTCGGCTGTACCGTCCGCCGCCACACTACCTATCGCCCGTGTCCAGGCCGCTTCGACCTTTAGCAGGCGTCTGAGTTCTGCATCCGGCTGAAAGATCGCGGCGATTTGCGTGTCGCCCAGCAAATCGCCAAGCCAAGGGTGGGTGGCTGTATCGATCATGCCGAGCGCAGCCCCAGCATGGCGCGGGCTTGTGAAGGGGTGGCAACTGGGCGGTCATATTTGGCGCAAAGGTCGGCCGCCCGTGCGATCAAGGCGGCGTTGGACGGTGCGAGCGTTGTTTTGTCAGAGCGTATATTGTCCTCAAGCCCCGTGCGCGTATGTCCCCCTGCCGCAATGGCCCATTCATTCACAATAATTTGGTTAGCGCCGATGCCCGCAGCGCACCACTGTGCATCCGGCGCGCGCGCCTGCATCAGCTGCGCATAGAAATCAAAGATCTCTTTATCGGCAGGCATGGCGTTTTTTACACCCATTACAAACTGCACGTAGAGCTTGCCGTATAGGTCCCCACGCTCATGCATCGCCAGCGCTTGCAAGATGTGGCTCAGGTCGAACGCTTCGACCTCGGGTGTGATGGCGTGTTGCTTCATCTGTGATGCGAGCCAAGCGACCAAATCAGGCGGATTTTCGTAGACCCGGGATGGAAAATTGTTTGAACCGACCGATAGCGACGCCATATCAGGCCCAAGTGGTAACATACCACCGCGCTCCTGACCTGCCCCTGACCGTCCGCCGGTTGAGAATTGAATGATCACACCGGGGCAGTGCTTTTTAAGGCCCTCTTGCAAGGCTGCAAACTTGTCAGGGTCGCTCGATGGGGTCTCATCGGCATTCCTGACATGGGCATGTATGATGCTTGCGCCTGCTTCCACGGCCGCATGGCTGCTTTCGATTTGTTCGGTAACGCTGATGGGAACGGCAGGGTTATCCAACTTTCGCGGCAAAGATCCGGTGATGGCGCAACACAGTATGCAGGGTTTTCCAGCAACATCAGACATCGAAAAATACCGTTTCGTTCGCACCTTGAAGGCGGATGGTATGCGCATAACCCGTATCGGTCTTGGTCGCGATAAGGGTTTCGGCGCGTGCACCAGCAAGGCCTAGAACAGGATCACCGCCATTGTCTTCGTCAGGAAAATAGAGGCGGGTCGTCAGGCCAAGGTTGATCCCGCGCGCAACAATCCACGCAAGGATATGCGGCGCGTGCTCACCATTGCGTCCGGGCTTCAGTGTTTTGAAAAGGGCAACACCGGTGGATAGATCAGAGCCTTGACGACCCCAGTTCTGAAACGCAGGCGTCGGGGTATAGTTCCCGTCTGGCCCGGCTTGCCAAATCTCGATCAATGCGTCTTTGACGGGCGCATCTTCACCATCCAGGACCGTGATGGCGAGGGTCAGCGCATCGGTGCCTTCTGGCACCATCAAGCCACCCAGTTGTTTGCCCATGCGACGCTGTTCCAAGCCTGCGGTCTGCGGGGCGCATCCAATATGCACATAGGGTCCGGCCGTTTGTGAGGGGCTTTCCTTTAAGGTCATCAGGTCCCCTCCAGCTGGTTTTCAAAGACTGTCGCATCACGCCCGCGCAACACAATATCAAAGCGGTAAGCGCGGATATCCATTGGTTTCGTCCGCTTCATATCCAATCGGGCGACCAGCCGGTCAATCGCGTCGTCAGACGGAATAGACTGTACGATGGGGCACAGGGCGATGTGGGGGTCGCCTTCAAAGTACATTTGCGTGATCAGCCTTTGCGCAAAGCCGTCGCCAAAGACAGAAAAGTGGATATGCGCGGGGCGCCAGTCGTTGCCGCCGTTGGGCCAAGGGTACGGTCCGGGCAGGATTGTGCGAAAGCTATAGCGGCCTTCCGTATCGGTCAGACATCGCCCGCAGCCGCCGAAGTTATCATCAAGTGGCGCAAGATATCCGTCATTCACATGGCGATACCGGCCCCCGGCGTTGGCCTGCCAGACCTCGATCAGCTTGCCGGGTACGGGGCGGCCATCTTCATCGCGCAAAGTCCCGTGCACGATGATCCGCGATCCCTGCGCTGTTTGGCCAGTGGCGGCGTAATTCGTGATCAAATCATCATCCAGCGGCCCCAGATCACCCTGCCCAAAGACAGGTCCTGTCAGCTCTGTCACTGTTTGTGGTATCTGCAAAAGCGGCTGTTGCGGCGCGCGCAGATGGGTAGAGCGATAGCCCTGATAGAACGCCGGCGGATGCCATGACAAATCGCGCGGTTTGAATGGCGCGTCAGTCATTTTCGGCCATCTCTGCAAGGGTCTGTTTGGCCAGCTTTAACGCGTGATTGGCACGCGGGACGCCTGCATAAACGGCAACATGCTGAAAGGCCTCTGCTATATCGCGTTCGGTGGCACCAGTGCGCACTGTGGCACGAATATGCATCGGGATTTCTTCAAAGTTCCCGGTTGCAGCCAGCAGCGCCAGCGTCAGCATCGACCGTTCGCGCGCCGGGATCGCAGGGCTTGACCAGACTTGCCCCCAGGCGCCGGTTGTAATCAGCGATTGAAACGCCTTGTCCAATGAACCTGTGCAGGCCAAGGCGCGATCTACATGCGCATCACCCAGAACGGCCCGGCGGGTGGCCATGCCTGCCTTTGCTGTGTCGTCGCCAATCGGATCGAAAGCAGCGATCAAATGGGCCAGCTGTTCTGGCGCTTCCAGACAGGGCAATTGGCCAATACCCTGCATGGTATGCAGCTTTGCATCCGGAATCGTGTCTGACAGTGACGCGACCTTCTCTGGCGGCACAGATTGGTCCTGATCGCCACCTATACAAAGCACAGGTACCGCGATGTCAGCCGCGTTCTGCCGCAGATCGGCTGCTGCAATAGCCCGGCACGCCGCGATATAGCCTGCATCATCTGTGCGGGCGACCATGTTGCGATGCAATGCGATCCGGTCGCTTTGGGCGGCATAGCCCGCCCCAAACCATGTCCCGACGATTGTGTCGGCAATACCAGCCACGCCATTAGCCTCGACCGCGCTGATCCGCGTTTGCCATTTTTCGGCCGTGCCAATCTGACAAGCGGTGTTGCACAAAACTGCGCCCTTCACCACATCGGCGCGGTCAGAGGTCAGAACCTGCCCAATCATCCCGCCAATTGATACGCCGACAAAAAGAACATCCGTGATCGCAAGCAGGTCAATAAGCTGGCTCAGGTCATCAGCCAAGTCGGCTATGCTGTCTGCCTTACCCCCGCTTTGCCCATGCCCGCGCAGATCATAGGTGAGCGTGCCATAACCGCGGGGTAGAGCGCCGATGACCTTGTCCCAAATGCTTTGATCACTGCCCAGAGAATTTGCAAACACCACCGTGCGCCCCAACCCTGGACGGTGTCGATAGGCGATCGGAGCGCCGTTGATCTGTGCAACATCCATTCAGCTTTATTCCAGCGGGAGGCCAACATAGTTTTCCGCAATTGCCTTCGAGGCTGCCTCAGATGACGCGATGTAGTCAAACTCTGCGCGCTGCATCTTTTTCTCAAAAGGTGTGTTTTCGGGAAACTGGTGCATCAGTGTTGAAAGCTGCCAGGAAAAACGCTCGACCTTCCAGACCCTGCGCAACACTGTTTCGGAATAACTATCAAGATAGTCATCGTTTCCAGTCTGGTAGTGTGCGGTCAACGCACGCGACAGCAGCCGGATATCTGCAACGGCGAGGTTTAGGCCCTTAGCACCTGTCGGAGGGACAATATGGGCGGCATCGCCCGCCAGAAACAAATTGCCGTAGCGCATTGGTTCAGCAACGAAAGACCGCAGTGGCGCAATTGACTTCTCGAATGACGGACCTGTTTGAAGATTGGCCGCAGTATCGGGTCCAAGACGGGTCGCAAACTCTTCCCAAAACCGGTCGTCGGGCCAGTCGGCCACGTTATCGCTAAGGTCACATTGGATATAGTGGCGGCTGCGCGTCTCGGACCGCATTGAGGCGAGAGCGAACCCACGTGTGTGATTGGCGTAGATCAATTCATGACTGACGGGCGGCTGTTCGACCAGAATGCCAAGCCAGCCAAAGGGATACACCCGCTCGAACGTTCGCAGGACGTGGGAAGGGATCGCGGCGCGCGAAACACCCCGAAAGCCATCACAGCCTGCTACAAAGTCGCAGGTGATGACGTGATCTTCACCATTCTTGCGGAACCGCACAGTGGGCTGGTCTGTCTTCAGATCGGTTGGCACGACATCCTCAACATCAAAGAAGAAAGATTGATCGCCAGCGGTGCGAGCGTTGAAAAGGTCCCTCGTGACCTCTGTCTGCCCATAGACCATCACAGATGTCCCCGTCAGCGCTGCAAGATCAATGCGGTGACGGGTGCCATCAAATGCCAGATCGAACCCATCATGAAGCAAGCCCTCGGCATGAAGCCGGTCGGCAACCCCAGCTTCTTCCAATGCGGTGATTGTGCCTTGCTCCAGCACACCGGCGCGAATGCGGCCTTCGATATAGGCACGGTCCCTGCGATCCAGCACGATTGTG
Source organism: Yoonia sp. F2084L (assembly GCF_023015625.1). GTDB lineage: Bacteria > Pseudomonadota > Alphaproteobacteria > Rhodobacterales > Rhodobacteraceae > Yoonia. The sequence continues at coordinate 234,379 of NZ_JALKAH010000005.1, read as the reverse complement.
TCTATGCCGGCCTGCGCCAAAAGCTGTGCAAGTAGAAGGCCGCTAGGTCCCGAACCGATAATACAAACTTGTGTTGTGTGGGCATACGTCACCGAATTCAGCTCCTACAGCATGCGCGGCAAATACAGAGAAAGCACCGGCAATGCCAGCAAGACACCAACCCGAATGATCTCGATTGCGAAGAACGGTGCGACACCGCGAAAAATCACGCCAAGCGGGGTATTGGGCGAGAATGACTTTATCACAAAGACATTTAGGCCGACCGGCGGTGTGATCAGACCCAGTTCCACCACAATGAGTGCGAGGATGCCAAACCAGATCCGCAGCTCATCGGTTGTCATACCAAATGCCGCGTCCTCGGCGCTGACCCAATCCCCACCGTTCAGCTGGATCAGAACGGGCCAGAAGAAGGGGACAACGACCAGTATCATCGACAGGCTTTCCATGAAACATCCCAAGATGATCAGGATCACCAACATCACCAGCAGGATCATATAGGGGTCCATCGTTGATGCCGCTGCCCAATCGCTGAGCGACGCTGGCAATCCGGTTCGGGCAAAAAACCCTTTCAGGATATCTGCGGAAAACAGGATGAAATAGATCATCGAGGCTGTTTTGGCGGTGGCAAGAAGTGCTGATTTCAGGCGTGCAATGGTGAGCCCGTCATCAGACACAAAGCGCAGGATCAGCCCATAGACGAGGATCAGAAACACGCCGACACCCGCCGCTGGTGTTGGTGTAAAGAACCCCATCCCAAGCCCAAGGATGATCGACCCAAAGATCAGGCCTACGGGTATCAACCGGCGAATTGCGCGCCGCGTCGCCTCGGCGCTCATCGGTTCCGGATTGGGTGCAAGGTCAGGGTTTCGTTTCAAGCGGATGTGGATCACGATCAGAAAGAATAGCACCGCCAGTATGCCTGGGATGATCGCCGCCTGAAACATTTCGATGATCGGGGCTTCAACCACGATGGCATAGATCACCAGCGCGACCGACGGGGGGATCAGAATACCCAACGTGCCGCCAGCAGCCAGCACACCGGTTGAAAGCCCCTCGTTATAATTCAGGCGGCGCAGTTCGGGCAGGGCCACGCGGCTCATGGTTGAGGCCGTTGCGATGGATGATCCGCTTACCGCGCCAAAGCCCGCACAGGCCAGGATCGTGGCCATGGCCACACCACCCCGAATTTTCCGGGTCAGCGCGCTTAATCCTTGAAACAGATCCCGGCTTAGGCCCGTTTCTGCGGCCAGAAATCCCATCAGCACGAACAATGGCACAACGGACAGGTCGTAGTTCGCGACCGAATTCCAAAGTGCGGTTTTGAACTGCAACATATACGGGCCGAACTTAATGAACGGAGTGACCAAGCTCAACACCCAAGTGCCAATGATCCCGGTCAATAGCATGGCGAGGGCAACGGGGATGCGCAGCATGATCAAGAAGAACAGCGCAACAAGACCGTAGACCCCGATAAGTTCACGCTCCATCAGGTGTCTCCTGTGGGCTGAAAATGTCCAAAACAGACGCCGCGGCCCATAACAGGCACGAGATCACCGCGACGGGCATGAACATCCAAACCGGCCAACCAAGAACCGTTGTTTCAATACGGTCTGCACGGACTTGCAGTGTTCCTTGCAGCAACATCCACGACATCCAGACCAGAAGCAGCGCAAGGACAATGCCTGAAACCAGCACAACAAGGCGATTGGCCCAGTCGGGCGCATATTGCATGACGACGTCAACAGATGCGTGGGCGCGGTAAAGCTGAGCGTAGGGGAACATCATCAAGCCGGCCATGCCGACAATCATTTGAACGGCATCTTCGTATCCCGGCAGACCAGAGACATTTCCACCCCACGTCCGTGCGATTGTGTTTGCTGTAAAACCCGCAGCGTTAATCGCGGTAACAATAACGATCAAAAGTAACAACACTCCGCCAAGCAAGGCCCATCCATGAATGATGCGGATTAAGAGAAGTCTTATTGACACTTCGATTGCCTCGTTGCGTATGCAATGGTGTTTCGCGGCGGGATCAAAACCCGGTTTGAACAGGCGTGTCTGATGAATACGGACAAAAAATACCCTATCCGATCAGATGTACGCCTTTTGAGTGTTGTTCCAAAAGTGGTACCGGCGGGTCCATCCTCTTGCAGAGGAGTGGCGTGGGCCCGCTGGTAGCGTGTCAGCGCAATTTATTGCTGACGGGTATATTCAGCGATGGTTGTGCGGGCGCTGCCCAGCAATGCCTCTGCGTCGATACCGACGACAGCCGCCTCATCGACCCAACGTTGTACTGTTGCATCGAATGGCGCCGCAAATTCTGCTGTTGCTTCCGCCGTCAGTTGAGTGACGTCATTGCCAGCATCAACTGCCCTTTGGATGCCAATTGGCTCGATGCTGTTCCACGCTTCACCCATTGCGGCGGCAATTGCTGCTCCGGAATTGTCGTCGATGATTTTCTGTAAGTCAGGCGGCAAAGAGTCATAGCTGTCTTGATTCATCGCAAAAAGGAACGTGGAGGTACCAAAGCGTGCACCTTCTGCCATTTCCACTGATGCAGACGTCAGATCAGCAAGACCAAGGGGAATGGCAACTTCGAAAGGCACCAACCCGGCGTCCACTGTGCCCCTCGACAAGGCTTGGGGCAGGGCAGGGACGGGCATACCAACCGGCTCTGCGCCCAACTCTTCCAGCATCCACGCCCCGGTGCGAGAGGGGCTACGGATTTTCAACCCTTCGAAATCGGCAAGTTCTTCGACTGTTCCATTGCTGAAATGGAGTGCATTGCCAGAATGGACATGCACAAGCAGCGGGTGGATGCCAACATAGTCAGGCAAAAGGATTTCCATCAAATCCTGAATGGCCAGGTTTGTCGCGCGCGCATCGCTGAGGTGAATGCCCGGAAGCTCAAACACCTCTGTGCGGGGGAAGGTGCCGGGTGTATAACCGGGCAACGTCCAGACGATGTCAGCAACACCGTCGCGGACTTGGCTGTAAAGCTCTGGTGGCGCGCCACCAAGCGACATCGCGGGGAAGATTTCAAAGGCAATACGACCGCCAGATGCCTCTTCGATAGACCGCGCCCAAGGCTCAATCAATTGGGTCTGCGCAGGTGCTTTCGGGCTTAGGAAATGGTGGATCGAGAACGTGAACTCCTGTGCCGCGGCGGCCGTCGAGAAGGCGAGAGAGGTCATAGCCACACCCGAATATAAAACCAAGCTCTTCAACGTTTTCATCATTTTCTCCATGATATCATTGCCTAAGTCGCATCGCGACGGTGTTTCAGGTGTGTTGCGGCAGAACCGCAAAACAAGTCATAGGTCAGACCAGTGTCTCGGGACAGGCGCAGTAGGCGCTTCAGGGGCATGCCTCACCGCGACAGTCAAATGTATTTGCGTCAACCCGCAATGTGCCAAGTTGATCTACTTCGATGAGATAGGCGCCGTCCTCTAAGCCCAAAAGTTTACCCTCAATGGATGTCGTTCCGTTTACGAGAAAAACCTCTTGACTGACAGGTTCTTCGTTTGCGGGTGCGCTGCTGGGAACACATCCCTCACCCTCGCAGACAATCAGGCTGGCATCGATCCGAAACTCGCCGATCTCAGTCGCCAAAACGTATTCTCCATCAACGAATTCGATTACGTCTCCTGCTATGCGCAAGTTACCATCAAGACTGGTCAGAACGACTGGCGCCGCCGCAACTTGCAGCTCTGTACCCTCTGGACAGACAGCGCCGATGCAAGATACGTCCTGCGCCGGGATCGCAATCAATCCAACCGAAGCTTGAATACGAAAAATGCCATCGTCGAACCCGACGAGTTCGCCAGACACACCAGTCCCGTCATCATACTTCAATGTAACCTGACTGGCGCTTTGCGCTATACTGGCCGAGGCCAGAAGTATCAGACCAATACTTAGTTTCCGCATCTTTGAGCCCTTGAATGAACCGCCGGGGATTTGACATACGTCGTTTTTGGACGTGTCAGACATCAACGACTGCATGCCTGACACTATATGAGAAAAAGCGACCATTAACCGTTGCTGTTGCGGAATTCAGACATATGGCGGCGAACAGTTTGGAACCAAAGACCGGACTCTTTGATGGATTTCAGCCCGCTGTTCACAGATGCCAGTATGTCGTCTCGGCGCGGGTTATCGTTTGACACCGTCGCATGGAAGAAGTCGATATATGACAGATCATCGTGCAGCTGGATGCTGTTCTGCGCATTCAGTTCCTTGATCCGGGCATCTGCAATCTCAACAGCAACAAGCGCGACATCGGCGTCACCTGCCATCACGAAATCAATGCAGCTGGCCTCATCAGGCGCCCTAACGATTTCAACATCCGATGGACCCAGATTGACCGCCTCGATTGGAACCAGCGTGTAGTCAGTGGCGCGGCAGATTGTTTTGCCCGCAAGCTCTTGGTGATCCCTATACTCGGGATCGCTGGCGGCAGAGTAGTATCCAAAGATTTCTTCATACATTGGATCGCTGAATGCGAAGTTGTCGCACAGGAACGTGGACTCTTCACCCAAGCCAGAGCCCGCGTCGCATGCAGGCTGCAATTGACCGATGCTGACATCATATGCTTGCTTTGTAATCAACGGGTCAAGATGCGCGCCGATATCATTGATGAAATCAATCTCGTAGTCTGGGCCGCCCTCCGCATTCACAAGTGCCAATTCGATGATCTCGGTAAGCAAACCGCCTTGGGGATCGCTCTCATCAAGAAATGGTTGCCAGCCCGAAGCCGTTACAACCCGGATCGGTGCGTCTGTCGCCGAAAGGCTATCGGTGGACGGCTCAGCGTTAGCTGTGGCGCTCGTTTGCGTCGCTGCGTCGTTAAGGCAAGGGATAAAGAGCTTCTGACCGATGCGGATGATCCCTGGGTTAGGACCAATGACATCTCGGTTAGCGTCATAAATCACCGTAAACCGATTTAAGCTGCCATAGGCGCGTTGCGCTATGCCTGAAAGAAAGTCACCTGATTCCACAGTATATTCTGCATTACAGCTAATGCTTTGCGCACTTGCCGTTGAAGCAAGCAAACTTACTGCTGATCCGGTCAACAGTAGTGTCAAAATTCGCATTGGTCGTACCTCATGACGTTCATTAAACTTACCTTGTTGTTTTGGTTTGTTGCTTCGAAAGGGCAAAAGGCGTGTGTCTTATGGCTGATCTCAATAGAGAAGCACCTTTTAGGTTACAAAGGACGTCAGCCTTTAAGTCGTTGGAAGGCGGCATCATCGACGACCGCCAAGCGAGAATACTATATGTTTTCGTACACTAACTGCGCCATGCCGTGGCATTGCAAACACTGACCAAGGACGTTCATAAGCAACCTTAAAACTCTTCTTGAAAAGAGACAATTCATTCGGTGTTATGCATTATTCGATCATTTTGGACAATTGCTTAGGCGCTTAGGAGAACGGCCATATGCCTCAAGGCATCTTAGAATACGATCTTTACGGTGATTTACTTGCGGGAAATGCGCCAGACCCAATTCATCTGGAGCCGATTAAGGAAAGAAGCAGTCAGCACGATTGGACGATCCGCGTTCATAAACACCGGCGGCTTGCGCAGGTTTTCTTGTTTCGTTCGGCAGGAGTTCGTTTCACCTTGGGTGAGATTGAGCACCTGACATTCCACCCAACGATCCTTGTCGCCCATCCTGATACACCGCATGGTTTCCGCTTTGCAGAAGATGTTATCGGCGATGTCTTGAGCGTCAGAATAGAAAATGTACCTGACGCTTTGCGCGGGCGCTTTGTGACGTTCAAGAACCCAACAAATGCCGTCTTCACAAAACCGGAAACAGCCTGTTTTGATGCAGTTGCAGCGCTGTTTGATCAGCTAGGCCATGCCTGTCGCAGACTAGATGAACAGCGCTTCAGTATCACGGCGGCACTGGTGGATCTCATCATGCTGTATCTGGTTGCAGAGAAGCCAAGTCACCCGTCCCTTGTTGTTACAGCGCCGAAGAACCGTCTTGGCCGGCAGGACGTCCAAGTAGAAGCCTTTTGCGCGATGGTCGAAGAGAGTTTTCGCAATCCTTGGCCCGTTTCGGCCTATGCGTCGCGCATAGGGCTATCGACGTCGCACCTTACACGTATCTGCCGCGCCGCATTGGGTGCGCCGCCCAATGCCATTGTCCGGCAGAGGCGCATATTAGAAGCGAAGCGACTGTTAGAATATACTGGATTGTCACTATCAGAAATCGCTCACCGAAGTGGATTTCGCGATACCGCATTCTTTAGCCGCACCTTCAAATCTTTGGCTGGTGTCTCTCCGAATGCGTATCGTTCAAAAGTTAACTGAAAACGATCAGTGCCCACATCAATCTGCACGCCGATCTCAGTTAAAAACTGAAGTGAAGGCCATCCACAAAAGAAGCGACGAAGGCAGGCCATGTCCAGATCGCGTCAGTTGCGCTTATGATCTTGCCCAGATCAGAATGAATGGCCGCTTTTCGCGATTTTGGGTCAACCTTGTGATGTGAAAATCAAAGCGACCTGACGTTCAACTACTCACCCACCGCCAGCACATGCTCTGCCTCGTGGAAGGGGCACGCGACAAGGTGGTTGCCGCCGATATCCTCCAGCATGGGCCGGGCTTGCGCGCAAGAGGCCTGTGCTTTGGGGCAGCGGGTGCGAAACACGCAGCCGGATGGCGGTGCCAGTGGTGACGGGAGCTCCCCTTCGAGGATAGGCCGCACGCGGGCCCGTTCCAGCACCGGGTCGGGGATCGGCACGGATGCGATCAGTGCTTGGCTATAAGGGTGTTCAGGCAGCGTTGTCAGTTTGTGACTTTCCGCCGTTTCCATCACCCGACCAAGGTAAAGCACAAGCGTGCGGTCGCTAATGTGTTTCACGACGCTGAGGTCATGGGCGATGAAGATCATCGACAGGTTCATGTCGCGCCGCAACTCCATCAGCAGGTTTATGACCTGCGCCTGTACTGACACATCAAGGGCTGAAACGGGTTCGTCACAAATCAGCAGCTTGGGTTTCAGGATCAGCGCACGCGCGATCCCGATGCGCTGGCATTGCCCGCCGGAAAACTCATGCGGGTAACGGTTGATCAGGTTGGGCAGCAGGCCCACCCGTTCCATCAGTTCGCCCACGCGTTTCTTGACGTCCTTGCGGGAAGTGCCCGGTTCATGGGTGATCAGCGGTTCTGCAATAATCTCGCCCACAGTCATGCGCGGGTTCAGCGCGGCCAGCGGGTCTTGAAAGATCATCTGCACATCACGCCGGTGTACCCGCCGTTCGCGCGTGTCCATATTGGCCAGATCGTGCCCTTCAAAGAAGATGTTGCCGCCGGAGGACGGCAGCGTGCCAACAATGGCGCGGGCGATCGTGGATTTGCCTGAGCCGGATTCGCCCACGATGCCGAGGCATTCACCGGGCTGGATATCAAAAGACACCTCAGACACCGCATGCAGTTTGCGCGGCGGCGTCCAGGGCCACGATCCGGGGCGGCGTATATCAAACGTCACCGACAGGTTGCGCACGGAAAGAAGCGGTTCCATCACGCGACCTCCTGCACTGGCAAATGGCAGGACCGGCGGCGGTCGCCCGTCATTTCAAGCGGCGGGCGCTGGGCGCTGCAATGGTCAAGCTGGACAGCACAGCGGGGCGAAAACGGGCACCCGGGCGGCAGGTTGGACATATCGGGCGGTTCACCTGCGATGGTGATCAACTCGCCTTCGTCAACGTCCAGTCGTGGGACAGCTTTGAGCAGGCCGCTGGTGTAAGGATGCGATGGATTGGCGAAAATATCGTCCGTGGTCCCTTCCTCCATAATCTGCCCGCCGTACATCACCAACGTGCGATCACAGAAGCCCGCAACAACGCCAAGATCGTGGGTGATCAGGATGACAGCGGTGCCAAAGTCCTGCCGAATGTCCCCAAGCAGTTGCATGATTTGCGCTTGGACTGTCACATCCAGCGCCGTGGTCGGTTCATCGGCGATCAGCAGACGCGGCTGGCAGAGAAGTGACATCGCGATCATGATCCGCTGGCGCATGCCGCCAGAAAATTCATGCGGGTACATCGTGACACGGGCCCGTGCGTCGGGAATGCGGACGGCGTCCAGCATGTGTACCGCCTCGGTCACCGCTTGTGATTTGCTGACGCCTTTGTGCAGCATCAGCACTTCGGCCATCTGTTCGCTCACCCGCAGGTAGGGGTTCAGCGATGTCATGGGATCCTGAAAGATCATCGCCATGTCTTTACTGCGGATTTTGTTGAACTCGCGCTGGGACATGGACAGCAGGTCTTTGCCGTCAAACCGGGCCACACCTGTGGCGCGCCCGTTCTTGGCCAGCAGCCCCATCGCGGCAAAGGCGGTCTGGCTTTTGCCCGACCCGCTTTCACCCACAATCGCCAGTGTTTCACCCTTGTCGATATTGAACGTCAGCCCATTCACTGCGTGCACATCGCCGTCAGCGGTGGTGAAAGTGACCATGAGGTCTTCGATTTCCAAAAGGGGCATGTTCAGCGGTCCTTGGGGTCAAGTGCATCGCGCAGACCGTCGCCAACAAAGAAGAAGGCGAAGATGGTCAGGACGAAGAAGAAAAGCGGGAAAGAGATTTGCCACATATAGCCGAACTGCATGGTGCGCGATCCTTCGTTGATCAGCGCACCCAGTGATGTGGCGGGTTCTTGTACGCCAAGGCCCAGAAAGCTGATGAAACTTTCAAAGATGATCATATTGGGGACCAGCAGCGTGGCGTAGACGATCACGATCCCTAGCAGATTGGGCACGATGTGGCGCAGGATGATCTTGCTGGGGCGCACGCCGGTGGCGACGGCGACCTCAACAAATTCCTTGTTCTTGATCGTCAGCGTCTGCCCTCGCGCGATCCGCGCCATGTCGAGCCATGAGATCAGGCCAATCCCGAGGAATAGCATGAAGATGGACCGCCCGAATATCACCAGCATCAGGATCAGCACGAACATGAAAGGGATGGACATCAGTACATCCACGATCCGCATCATGATCCCATCAACGCGCCCGCCATAATACCCCGCTGTCGCCCCATAAAGCGTGCCGACAATCACGGCGACCAAGGCCCCCACGACGCCGACCATCAGCGAAATGCCGGTGCCCATCGCGGTGCGCGCGAACAGGTCGCGCCCATTGCTGTCGGTTCCGAAATAATGACCGGTTTCAATGGAAGGCACGCCAAGATAGGCGTTGCTGCCGATCAGGCTGAAGTTCACGAAGTCGGGCTCGTATTGCGCGAACATACCGCCAAAAAGGGCGAAGGCGGCAACCAAGCCCAGCATGACAAGCGATATGACGGCGGCCCGGTTGCGGAAAAACCGGATGCGGGCGTCGGCCCAAAGGGACCGGCCTTTGACCTCGGCCAATGCCATCTGGTCTGCGACGCCTTCGACGGCTGCTCTGTTCGGTAACATCGCGCGCCTCCCTTAATAGCGGATCTTGGGGTCGATCCATGCGTACAGGATATCGACCACAAGGTTGAACAGGATTGTCAGGGTGCCCACCAGAATGGTGATCCCCATGATGACGGAATAGTCGCGGTTGAAGGCAGAGTTCACAAAGAACTGGCCAATGCCGCCGGTGGAAAAGAACACGTCAATAATGACCGATCCGGTGATCATGCCGACGAATGCTGGTCCAAGGTAGGACAGCACCGGCAGAATGGTCGGCTTCATCGCATGCCGCCAGATCACGCGGCGCATTGGCAGGCCCTTGGCCTGGGCGGTGCGGATGAAATTGGTGTTCAGCACCTCAAGCATCGAGGACCGGGTGATCCGCGCGATGGAGGCCATGTAGGAGGTTGAGAGCGCGATCACCGGCATGATCAGGAACTGCCATTGCCCGCCGCTCCAACCGCCGCCGGGCAACCAGCCAAGCCAGAGGGTGAAAACGAGTAGCAGGATGGGCGCCATCACGAAGTTAGGCAGCACCTGCGCGCCGATTGAGATGCCAACGGCGAAGTAGTCGATCCATGTGTTTTGCTTGATGGCAGCTGCAACACCAAGCGAGACACCAATCGTCACCGCGACCACGAAGGACCAGAACCCATAGGTCAGCGTCACCGGGAACCCTTGCGCGATCACGTCGTTCACGCTGCGGTCTTTGTACTGGAAGGACGGGCCGAAATCGAAGGATGTCACAACACCGGAGACGTAGTTGACGATCTGCTTCCAGAATGGCTGATCCAACCCGTATTTCGCTTCGATATTCGCCAACACTTCAGGCGGCAGGGGGCGTTCGGAATTGAAGGGACCGCCGGGGGCTGCGTACATCAGGATGAACGACAGGATGACCAATATCAATAGGGTCGGGATAGCCACGGCGAGGCGACGAACAACAAAGCTCAGCATGTGTCAGGTGTCCTAACAGAATGGGAAAACCGCGCCCCGTGTGAGGGGCGCGGTCAATCACGCGATGTGATTACTCAGCGATCTTGTAGAGATCTTTAGAGTACCATTGCTGTTGGAAGTTCTCGAAAGGCCAGCCTTCGAGGTTCTCGTTGTACATATACACGGATGCATAGTGGTAGATCGGAATGATCGGGGCCTCTTCGGCGATGATTTCCTCAACCCGATCATAGTTGGCTTGGGCGTTGTTCGAGGTCTTCGCCTCTTCCATGAGCGCATCAACTTCCGCGTTCACGAATTTGCTGTCGTTGTAGCCGGACTCGGATTGCATCAGGTCAAGGAACGTCGATGCCTCGTTGTAGTCAGCACACCAACCACCACGGGCCACCTCGAAATCACCGTTGTTGCGGGCTTCAAGGAAGGTTTGCCATTCCTGATTGGCCAATACGGTTTCAACACCAAGGGTTTGCTTCCACATTTGGCTGATTGCGACCGCGACAGACTTGTGGCTGTCGGAGGTGTTATAGACCAGATCAATCTCAAGCGGATTGTCAGGACCGTAACCGGCCTCTGTCATCAGCTCTACCGCCATTTCGTTGCGCTCGGCTTGGGTCATGGAGGCCTTTGGGATATCGGGTGTTTCAAACCCGGCTGTGGCCCAGTGCGTGAACGTGTAGGCGGGTTTTTGGCCACCGGCGAGCACGTTTTCGACGATGATATCACGGTCCACAGCGAGGCTGAGCGCACGACGGACGTTGACGTCTTGCACGTCTTCGGATGCGCCATCGCGCAGGTTGAACATGTAATAGTAGGAACAGGCTTCTGGCACGGATACAGCTTGATCCGGGAATTCCGCAGACAGACGCGGGAACTGACCGGCGGGCACGTGCGTGCGGTCCAGCTCACCTGCCAGATAGCGCGTCAGGGCGACGTTCTCATCGTTAATGACCAGCGACGTGACCTTCTCGATGATGGTATTTTCGTTATCCCAATACATCTCATTGCGCTCACGCACGAGCCGTTCTTGGGGCACATGTTCGGTCAGGACGTAGGCGCCATTGGACACCATGTTGCCGGGTTTGGTCCAATCTGTGCCATGCTCTTCGATCGTCGCCTGAGGCACTGGGAACGTGGTGTAGTGGGTCAGCATCAGCGGAAAGTAGGGTAATGGCTGGGACAGGCGGACCTCAAGCGTTGTGTCGTCGATTGCGGTGACGCCAAGCTCGGACGGATCCAGATCGCCCGCGATGACTTCGGATGCGTTTTCAAGCGCCATGATTTCAAGGAACCATGAGTAGGGCGATGCCAGTTCAGGGGATGCGGCGCGCTTCCAAGCATACTCAAAATCACCGGCAGTGACCGTGTCGCCGTTGGACCATTTCGCGTTATCGCGCAGAGTGAACGTATAGGTCAGATTATCGTCACTGACAGTATGGCTTAGCGCGACGCCGGGGGCCAGACTACCAGATGCGTCTTGGTTATAAAGACCTTCGAACAGGTCACGCACAATATCACCGCCGGCGCTATCTTCAGCCATCCCCGGATCAATCGACGGGCTTTCGTCAAGATCGCGGTAGGTAAAGGACTGGTCAGAGGCGAGCACCTCGCCGGTTTCGGGATGGGTGGCGTGGCCGTCGGCGTAAAGCGCGCCAGTTGTGGCGATCAGGACAGCCGAGGTCGTTGCCAGAAGCTTTGTTCTGAGTGTCATAATATATCTCCCTGTTGCTGTATCTCTTGGCGATACAATCATTGGTTTTCGCGCGCATGCTTGCGCTTGTGAAACTATCTTTTGACGTGAAATTCGAAATGGCAAGTGTAATCAGGGCTTGACCCTAGGGCAGATGCTTCTGGGCATAATTTGACCCGTAAGTACGCAATAAGTGGGCAAAATTTCACGGATATGCGGAATTTTATGACTGCAAGTTTAGTAGGCGGAAGGGTTGATTCGCTGCGTTTCAGCCGCTTTTGGCTAGTGTTGGTCGTCGAACATGCTAGATGCTAGCGACCAGAAAATGATGGGATAATCATGGACAATCTTGCCCTTGCAAAGCGCGCGCAGCTACCTGACGCTTTGCGCGTTTTACTGGCAGAATACCCCCGTGACGGATGGGAGGCAGACCCCGGATTTGACGGGTTGATCCGGTTCTGGCTGGACCGGCATTTGATGTTTCGCCGTCTGATGCGCGAGATGCGTGAAGGGACTGAAGCGCTGCTGGACCGCAAAACCGCCCCTGATCGCTATGCTGCGATGGTATCACGTTATGGTGGTATGTTTGTGAACGGACTGCACGAGCATCACACGATCGAAGACACCTATTACTTTCCAAAGCTTGCGACAAAGGATGCTCGGATTGAAAAGGGGTTCGCCATTCTGGACAAGGATCACCACGACATTGATGCGTTTCTTGCGTCCTTCGTGGATCGCGCGAATGAGATTATACAGACCAGCGCTGATCGCGATACATTGCAGACCGTCGCAGGATCATTTCAACAAGAGCTTGCGAAGCTGGAGGGCCTGTTGGACCGCCACTTGATTGACGAGGAAGAACTGATTGTCCCCGTCATCTTGCGCTATGGTTCAGCCGACCTTGGTTAACCTACTGAAGCCGGAATGATGCGGAATCGCCCGCCCCCTGATCAACCGTAAAGCGCAGGCGGTCATCGCCGCGTGCCTCAACCAATTGGCAGTTATATGGGATCGGGTCACCACCCCAGCTCATTTCCCGACAGAAATAGCCGTCCTGCCAAGTCCACGTCCCTTCAATGCCCCAGCCAACGGCAGAGCCGTCGATTTGGCCGTTTGGGAACACATTCAGACGGACGCCGTAAAAGAAATTGCGGAGTTGTTTACCGTCAACCAGCGACAGGAAGGTCGCTTGGTCCTTCACAGGGACATAGCTATCTGCTGCGGCAGGTGCAGCGGCGGTGGCGAAGATCAAAGCCAGGATCGCGTGTTTCATCAGGTCCTCCGTCGTGTGCAGAATATCTTTAATACGCAGCGGTCTCGCATTTGGTTCACTTGGTGGGGTCTGGTATCATCCAGATCGGTCAGTTTCCGCCGATGGCTGGATGTTTGACCTCAGATATCTTCATCTGGGTAAGGCAAATCATCCAGCGACACGTTGATGTGATCAGGCTTTGGCGTCACGGGGAGGCGGATGGCTTGGATATGGGTCCGGCCTTCGACCAGCGCTTTGACCACACGGTGCATGCCGTCCATAAGCCGACCGTCGGCGCAAAGCAGGATCGGATATTTCAAGTCTGTCTCGCGGACCAGCACCAGATGTTCGGCAAAAGACCGTGGCGTGGGCATCATGCCGGGCTCTTGATACCACCAGTTTTCGTCAAGTTCCGCGATGTCGCTTAGCGAGACCAAGATTGGGTCGATGCCTTTGGATAGTCTGACAAGCCGATGCACATCCCAGATGTGCCGGTCCGTGCCCACAAGGCGGCTATGATATTGCGTTCTCATATCACGGACCGCAGTGACATTGGCTATATCCCTAGCACATCCATCATATCGTATTCACCGGGGTTCTTGTCTTGTCCCCAAAGGGCGGCCTTCAGCGCACCGCGCGCAAAGATCGCCCGGTCCGTTGCCAGATGCCGCAACACGATCCGTTCGCCAGCTGCGGCAAAGAGCACGTCATGTTCGCCCACGATATCGCCGCCCCGGATGGCACTGAACCCGATATCGCCCTTTTTGCGGGCGCCCGTGATCCCGTCACGCCCGCTGTCGCTGACGTCTTTGAGGGACACGCCGCGCCCTTCAGCGGCGGCCTCGCCCAGCATCAGGGCAGTGCCTGAGGGGGCATCGACTTTTTGGTTGTGATGCGCCTCGATCACTTCGATATCGAAATCATCATCAAGGGCCGCGGCGACTTTCTTGGTCAGTTGCACCAGCAGGTTCACTCCAAGGGACATATTGCCTGCGCGCACAATAGCGGCATGGCGGGAAGCAGCGTTGATGGCTTTAAGGTCATCCTCTGATAGCCCCGTCGTTCCAATTACATGCACCGCGCGCGCTTGCGCCGCGAGACCCGCAAAACCAACCGTCGCAGCAGGTGCGGTAAAGTCGATGACGGCTTGCGCCTTGGCAAAGACCTCAACCGCATCATCGGTCACCGAAACGCCGACCGGTTGCCCGCCCATGGCCGTCCCAACGTCCTGCCCGATCCAATCATGGCCCGTCCGCTCCAGCACACCGACCAGACGGCATTTGTCCGACGCGAGCACAGTCTGGATCAGCATTTGCCCCATCTTGCCTGATCCGCCGGTGATCACGATGCCTGGTGTGTCTGTCATGTCGTTCTTCCTCATTTTCGCCCCACGTTTAGCGCCGGTTCGCCGTTGACGCAAAGCCTAGCTTGGCATCGCCTTCCGCAACGACTAAATGAACGCCATGGCAAAGAATTCAAACCGAGACGGCAAGGCCCCCACCCAGCGCATGTTGCGCGTGGGCGAGGTGATCCGCCGGACACTTTCCGAAGTCCTGCAACGCGGTGACGTGCATGACGACGAGTTGGCGCGCATGTCCATTACGGTGGGCGAGGTGCGCATGACGTCCGATCTGCGGATTGCGACCGCTTTTGTGCTGCCCCTTGGTGGGCAAGGCAAGGAAGAGGCGTTGGAGGCATTGCGCCGCAACAAACACGAAATCCGGCATCTGGTGGTGAAAGGCGGGACGATGAAGTTCGCGCCTGAACTGCGGTTCGAGATTGACGGCACGTTTGATCAAATTGACGCGACACGGGCCTTGCTGGCAGAGGATCATGTCCGTCAGGACTTGGAAGACTGATGCGTTGGTTGGCAGGGGTGCTGCTGTTCTGGGCTGTGCCTGCAACAGCAGTGACCTGCGAAGATGTCGATTATGAAGGGCGCAGCTATACTGCTTGCACTGTTGATGCAACGACCGAGAACCTTGGCCTGTTTCATCACGATGCCGATGGCGCGGTGATTGGCAGCTTCAGCGCGCTTGAGGATCATCCGGATGTGCACGCCCTCGCTTTCGCGATGAACGCGGGCATGTATCACGATGATCGTTCTCCCGTCGGGCACTATGTCGAAGATGGCGTGCAGACGATGCGGGTGATCACCAATGCAGGTCCCGGTAACTTTGGTCTGCTGCCCAATGGTGTGTTCTGTATCAACGATGACAGTGCGCAGGTTTATGAAACGCTGGATTACGTCGAAACCGCGCCTGCATGTCGGGACGCCACACAGTCCGGCCCAATGCTGGTCATTGATGGCGCACTGCATCCACGGTTTTTGCCGCATAGCACGTCGCGCTTTGTGCGCAACGGGGTGGGGACCAGCGCGGATGGAACAACGGCGGTCTTTGTCATTTCCAACGACAATGTGTCGTTCCACGAATTCGGCAGCTTCTTTCGCGACTACCTCGCAGTACCCAATGCGCTGTACTTCGACGGCAAAGTCTCGCGGCTTTACGCGCGGGATCAGGGACGTAGTGATTTTGGTTTTTCTTCGTTGGGTCCGATGGTCGCCGTGACTGAGTGACCCTAAGCGTTCATCAGATCAAAAACAGTTTGCACATTTGGGCTTTGGTCGAGGGCTGCAGCCTCTTCAACCGTGAACCACCCCGCATCGCTCACGTCATCTGCAGCCTGCGGGGAGCCGCTTTCGTAAGTACAGACGACAACCGCCAGCAAATAGTGAAACAGAATTGCCCCCTGCGCATCCCGCGTAATGACATCGACGTTTGTCAGATACCGCGCGGCACGACCAATTACGCCGGTCTCTTCGGCCAATTCGCGCGCCGCCGCCTCTAGCGCCGTTTCGCCCAATTCCACATGCCCGCCGGGAAAGCCCCATGTATCGGCGTTAGGTTCTTTCTTACGTTTCACCAGCAAGAACCGCCCTTCGTATTGGACAACCGCAATCGCGCCAAGCTTGGGTAACATGGGAACAGTTTGCGTCATGCCCGCACGCTATGTGCGCGCGCGCAGATCGTAAAGCGTCTTTGCCCCTTGGCGTTGCCTGTCTTTGCGCACATATAAGAGCCAACCAAGAGTTGAAGGAGACAGACCATGCTGGAATTGGATGGAACCGCCGAAGCCCCCGCTGATCTGATCAAAGACGGCACTGACGCAACCTTTGCGGCGGATGTGATCGAAGCCTCGCAAACCGTGCCGGTGATTGTGGATTTCTGGGCACCGTGGTGTGGCCCCTGCAAAACACTTGGTCCCGCGATCGAGGCGGCAGTGACCAAAGCCAAAGGCCGGGTCAAGCTGGTTAAGGTCGATGTGGATGCCAATCAGGCCTACGCTGGTCAGTTGCAGGTGCAGTCGATCCCGACCGTCTATGCCTTCTTCCAAGGCAAGCCGATTGATGGCTTCCAAGGTGCGCTGCCACCATCTGAGATTGATGCCTTTGTCGATAAGATCGCAGCGCTCGCCGGCGATCCCGAGGCCGAAGGGCTAAGTGCCGCGATTGAAGCCGCAGAGCAGATGCTGGAAGAAGGCGCTGCGACTGATGCTGCCGAAACCTTTGCTGCGATCTTGCAGGAAGAGCCCAACAATGCGCCCGCTTACGCGGGGCTTGTCCGGTCTTATCTGGCGCTGGATGATGTGGAACAGGCCGAGGCGATCCTGAATGGCGCACCGGCCGAGATTTCGACCGATCCTTTGTTAGAGGCAGTGCATGCCCAAATCCGCCTTGCGCGCGAAGCGGCCAACGCGGGTCCGGTCGCTGAATTGCAGGCCACTGTGGATGCCGAACCTGATAATCATCAGGCGCGCTTTGATCTGGCGATTGCTTTTCATGCAAACGGTCAGGTGGAGGATGCAGTGAACACATTGCTTGAACTTTTCCGCCGTGATCGCGAGTGGAACGATGGGGCCGCCAAGACCCAGCTTTTCACCATTTTCGATGCGCATGAGGCGAAAGACCCAATCGTTTTGAACGGGCGGCGCAAACTTTCGTCGATGATATTTGCCTGACCAAAAGTTCGGCCTACCTTCGTATACATGATATCAAAGACTGACCTGCCAGACACTATTCCGGTGTTTCCATTGCCGGGCGCACTGCTACTGCCGCGCTCGCGTTTGCCGTTGCATTTGTTTGAACCGCGCTATCTGGCGATGCTGGATGATGTGCTCAAAACCTCGAGCCGCTTGATTGGGATGGTGCAGCCTTATGATGCGCCGGGTGCGGGTGGCAAACTGCACAGCATCGGATGTGCGGGCAAAGTCACTGCCTTTTCCGAAACCGAAGACGGGCGCTATATGATTACCCTGTCGGGCGCATCCCGGTTTCGGATCAAGGAAGAGGTCGAAGGCTTCACACCTTACCGCCGCTGCAATGTCAGCTGGCAGGGCTTTGACCGCGATCTGGGCCCAGTTGAAAAAGATGACAGCTTTGACCGCGATGCCTTTATGGAGGCATTGGGCCGCTATTTGGTTGATCAGGGTTTGTCGACCGATTGGGAAAGCCTAGGTGATGCCGAGGATGAATTACTGATCAACTCGCTGTCCATGCTGTGCCCGTTCGAACCCGAGGACAGGCAGGCCTTGCTTGAGGCCCCATCCTTGACCACACGCCGCGAAACGCTCATGACCTTGATTGAATTCGCCCTGCGCGGCGGATCCGGTGAAGAGGTAATGCAATGAGCGAGATCGCGTTCGACCCCAAGATGCTTGAGGCGCTGGTGTGCCCCATGACGCAAGCCACGCTGGAATATGACGCTGACAAACAAGAGCTGGTCAGCAAAGCGGGGAAGCTCGCCTTCCCGATCCGCAATGGTATCCCGGTGATGTTGGTGGATGAAGCGCGGGTGTTGGAGTAAACCGAACAACCGGCGCGCTGTTTCGCGCGCGTGATCCATGACTGACACAAGGGGAATATGAAATGCCCCATGATCCCAAAGAACGCCCCCCTTTGCAGCCTGCGCAATTGATCCGAGTGCTGGCCGATTTCAAGATAAATTGGGTTTTATGTGGATCACAGGTCTTGGCGCTTCATGGGGCTGATCTTGCGCCGAATGATTTGGATGTGGTTCCTGATCTGGCTCCGGATAACCTGAGACGCGTAGCGGATTGCCTTGATGACCTGCATGCCACGGCGGCTTATCTGGATGGATGGGGTGGCCCACGCGGCACGTTGGAGGCCTGTCGCGCATGGCACCCCGATCCGGCAACCGCTGAACACCTTGATTGGCTGTTTGTTACGCCGTTCGGGATGCTTGATATCGTGATCGAACATGCCGACAGCTATGCATCGCTCATGAATGGTGCCACGCGTTACTATGCCGAAGACGTGTCGTATTGGGTTTGCGATCCGCGTCGGGTTCTGCAAGCCCTTGAAGGGCGAAAGCGGCCAAAAGATGCGAAGCGCCGTGCGGTGTATCGGGCGATGCGCCGCAAATTCGGGATGCCGGATCTGCCAGATGCGGGCGGCGACTAGCCCTGCATCAAGCGCGGCAAATCACCTGTCAGCCCGGCAGCCCGCCGGATGAAACCGCGCCGTAGGCCTGGCGCTGCGTTCACCATACCCATCCCGACGTCGCGTGCTGCACGAAGCAAAGGGTTATCGTTTGAAAACAGACGGTTGAATGTATCGGTGGCCAGCGCCAGCGTCGTCGTGTCGAACCGTCGCCATTCCTGATAACGCGCTAAGGTTTGCGCGCTGCCAATGTCTTCGCCCCGCCCGCGGGACTCTTCCAACACATGGGCCAAGGCCGCTACATCCCGTAGCCCTGCGTTCAGCCCTTGCCCTGCAATCGGGTGCACGCCGTGGGCTGCGTCACCGACCAAGGCCAGCCTGTCGGCGATAAAGCTGTTGGCCAGCGTCAGCCCCAGCGGATAACTGAACCGCGCGCCCGTCAGACTGATCTGCCCCAGAAAGCTGCCGAATGCGGGGCGCAGTGCCTCCAGAAAATCGTCATCGTTCATCGCAATCAATGCGGCGGCGCGGGCATCGGTCTCGCTCCACACGATTGAACTGCGGTTCTTGGTCAGCGGCAGAATTGCCAGCGGGCCTGAGGGCATGAAAAACTGATGTGCGATCCCATCATGTGGTCTTTCATGGCTCACGGCACAAACGACCGCCGTTTGCCCATAGCCCCAGCCTGTCCGCTTGATCCCCGCACGTTCGGCCGTGCCACTTTTGCGGCCATCACAGCCGACCAGCAGGCGGCCAGTGATCTGCGCACCAGATGCCAGTGTCACTGTCACACCAGCCGTGTTATGCGTCTGCGCCACGACCGTTTCACCCGATAGATGTGTGATCTTGTGACTTTCCGCCATTGCATCCAGAAATGCGCGGCGCAGGTGCCGGTCTTCGACCAGATAGCCCATTGGCTCTTCTTCGATTTCAGCATGATCAAAATGCATCATCCAAGGGCTGGGGCCTTCGCCCGCGCGGCCATCGGTGACCTTGATCTCCAACATAGGTTGGGCGTTTTTGGCGATGCCGTCCCAAATCCCGATCCCGCGCAGAAGCCGCATTGACGCATGCGCCAGCGCATAGCTCCGCCCGTCAAAATCCACGCGTTTGCGGGTGTCCAATGGCAGGCTGTCGATGATTGTGACGCTAAATCCGGCCTGTGCTGCGGCCAGCGCCAAGGCGGGGCCATTCAGCCCACCGCCCACGATGATCAGATCATTTTCCATGCTTGGCAATATGCGCAGCCAGGCGGGATTGTCCATGCGCCTGATGGCCGCTACCGTCGTCCCGAACAGGAGAATGAAATGCAAGACTGGCGATGGATGACAGCGGCGGATTTGGGCCGCGCGATTGGGGCAGGTGACATTGATCCGCTGGCGCTGACGGAGGTGTATCTGGAGGCCATAGACGCGCACGAACATCGCGACCGGATTTATGCGCGTGTGACCCATGACCGCGCGCGGGCTGAGGCGAAAGCAGCGTCCGAGCGGGCGAAAGCGGGGATGCGTCGCGGGGTGCTTGATGGTGTGCCTGTGTCCTGGAAGGACCTCTTTGACACAGCTGGCATCGGAACCGAGGCAGGCACTGCACTGATGGAAGGCCGCGTGCCTGATGAGGACGCAGAGGTCTTGAAAGCGGCGACAGCGGCGGGGCTCGTTTGCCTTGGCAAAACCCACATGTCCGAGATCGCCTTTTCGGGGCTGGGTCTGAACCCCATCACTGCGACTCCACCTTGCGTGAATGATCAGACGGCGGTGCCCGGTGGGTCATCATCGGGGGCAGGGGCTTCGGTCGCCTTTGGCTTGGCGGCGGCTGGCATCGGGTCGGATACGGGCGGGTCTGTCCGAATACCATCCGCCTGGAATGATCTGGTTGGTTTGAAAACCACGCATGGGCGGTTGTCTTTGGAAGGCACTGTTCCGCTTTGCCTGACATTCGATACGGTCGGCCCGCTTTGCCGGTCGGTTGAGGATGCAGGGCTGTTTCTGGCGGCGCTTGAGGGCAGTAAACCAGCGGATCTTGCGGGCAACAGCCTTGATGGGGTGCGTCTGATGGTGCTGGATACCATCGTGCCCGAGGATGTCCGCGATGCGCCTCGCGAGGCGTTTGAGAGCGCCGTGTTGCGCCTTAAAGCTGCTGGCGCGCAGATCGAACACCGCTATTTTTCGCAGCTTTTCGATGCGTTCAACGTGGCAGGCAACCTTTATGCCGCCGACAGTTATGGCTGGTGGCGTGATCTGGTCGAGGCGCACCCCGAAAAGATGTTCCCCCAGATTTTGGAACGTGTGCGCGGTGGGCAAACAGTCACTGGCCCGGATTACTGCGCTGGCTGGAATATGCTGCGCGACATTCGCAAACAGTACCATGCAGAGACAGCGCAGTTTGATGCGGTGATCATGCCCACAGCCCCGATCCTGCCGCCCAATGCAGAGCGGTTGTTGTCGGACGATGACTACTACAAATCCGAGAACCTGCTGGCCCTGCGGAATACACGGGTCGCGAACCTGATGGATGTATGCTCGGTGACGCTGCCGACGGGGGTGCCGTCTTGCGGGATCATGCTGAATGGGCAGAATGGAACGGAAGAGGCGTTGCTAAGGGTGGCGGCTGCGGCGGAGAGGGCTTTGCGGTAGATTGGTAGCTCTGCATTGCTTGATGGCGACTTAGCGGTGAGGATCGAATGGGTGGCAAAGGTGCAAAAATGAAGTTCTATGGTGGGTGCCAATGCGGGGCAGTGCGATACGAAGTAAACAGCAACCCGATCATTGCCTACTGTTGCCATTGTACTGATTGCCAACGGCAATCAAGCAGTGCTTTTGGGATGTCTGTTTGGTTCCCAACCCACTCATTCAAGCTCACATCCGGTATCCTAAAGACTTGGAAAACAAATGCCGATAGCGGGAATGAGAAGGTCTGCAACCACTGCGCCGATTGCGGTACGCGCATACATCATGGATCCCTCGATGAGGACGATGTTCTTAGTGTGAAAGGAGGTTCACTTGACGACATTTGCCAGATCACACCCATTGCGCATATCTGGACAAGAAGTGCTCAGCCTTGGATTTTGTGGTTTATCTCAGATGAAACCTGCCACGAGACTCAACCTGATAGCTTCGACGACCTCATCGCACGCTTTCAAAGTGATTAGAGCAGGTTAGGCTCAAACCTGACATGCCTAACTGACCAAAAAGCCACAAAAACCCGCTGACCTGCCCCTTCTTCTGGACAGGTCCGCCTCTCCCGCGCTAGTTTACAAAAAAGTCGGGCGAAAATGATCCGGCGTATTGAGGCAGTTATGGTATTTCCTGAGCGGTTTTCGGACCTTCCGGCAGCGACGTGGCCACGCTTGCGTGCGCTTCTTGACGTGCCGACAACGGCGTCCGAGGCGATCAACATGACGATTGGCGAACCGCGCCATGCGTTTCCTGCGTTCGTGGGCGATATCATTGCGGACAACCTGGCCGGATTCGGGAAGTATCCGGCGAACAACGGGACCGACGCGCATCTGAAGGCAATTGTCGGGTATATCCGGCGTCGATATGACCTTGAAATACTTCCTGATCAGGTGCTGACACTGAACGGCACACGCGAAGGACTCTATAACGCTGCGATGGCGCTGTGCCCTGAGGTGAAAAACGGGCGGCCAGTCGTGCTGACCCCAAACCCGTTTTATCAGGTTTATGCGGTCGCTGCGCTTTCTGTGGGCGCAGAGCCGATTTACGTGCCAGCGACAGCGGAAACTGGCCACCTTCCAGATTTCCATGCCCTGCCAGAGGATGTGCTGAACCGCACTGCACTGGCCTACATCTGCTCACCAGCCAACCCACAGGGGGTTGTGGCCGATGGGGGTTATTGGCGTGATCTGATCAATCTGGCTGAAAAGTACGACTTTAAGGTGCTGGCGGATGAATGTTACGCTGAGATTTACCGGGATACGCCGCCACGCGGAGCCTTGCATGTCGCGCGCTGGATGCGCGCTGATCCAGAGCGGGTTATGGTTTTTCATTCGCTTTCCAAGCGGTCGAACTTGCCGGGTCTTCGCTCTGGTTTCTGTGCTGGTGGGCGGAACAGCATTGCGCGGCTGCGGCAGTTGCGTGCGTTTGCGGGAGCACCGCTGCCAGAGCCGTTGCAGGCAGTGGCAACTGCGGCTTGGAGCGACGATGCGCATGTGGTTGAGAACCGGGCGCTCTACGCGGAAAAATACGTCATCGCTGACGAAACGTTTGGCGACATCCCCGGCTACCAAAGCCCGCAGGCAGGGTTCTTTTTGTGGTTACCGGTCGATGATGGCGAAGAGGCCGCCGTCAGGCTCTGGCAAGAGACCGGCGTGCGTACCTTGCCCGGTGCCTATCTGAGCCGAGAGATCGGGGGCCAAAACCCCGGCAAACCCTATATCCGGGTCGCCATGGTGGCCCCAAAAGAAGAAATGCAGCGCGGTCTGACCCTGATCCGCGACTGTTTGTACGATTGAGGAACGAGCATATGGCATCTTACCAATCCCGGCGGCGCGATCCGCTTTTGGACAGCACGACACAAGCAGCGATTGAAAAACGCACCAAAGAGCTTTTGGGCCTTGGTCTGCTTTTCGCGGGCTTGTTGATTGCTCTGATGGTGGGCAGCTATTCGCCCGATGATCCAAGCTGGATTTCCGCGACGGATGCCCCTGTGCAGAACTGGCTGGGCCATTTCGGGGCGTCGGTTGCCGCACCTTTGATGATGATCATTGGGCTTGGTATTTGGGTTGTGCCGGTTGTGCTGATGATGTGGGGCCTGCGCTTTGTGATGCACCACGGGCAGGAACGCGCCATCGGGCGTTTGATCTTTGCGCCCGTCGCCATTGTGCTGGCGTCGGCCCATGCCGCGACGCTGACACCCGGTTTTGCGTGGCCTGCGAACTTTGGTTTGGGTGGTCTGTTTGGTGATACTGTGTTGGGTGTTATCCTGACAATTGTGCCCTTCGGTACGATCTTTGGCGTTAAGCTGTTGTCGCTCTTGTCCGGTGTTGCTTTGCTGGCGCTGATGGCCTTTGTGCTTGGGTTCACGCGACCCGAAATGAAGGCGGCTGGCCGCTTTGCGTTGCTGGGCACCGTTATGCTTTATGCCATGTTGCTGCGGGTAATGGGCAAGGGGGCTGCGTTGTCAGCCCAGGCAGCCCAAGGTGTGAACGCCACTGTGCAGGCGCGCCGCGAACAGTTCGCTGAGACACGTGCCGCCCGTGCGGATGAACCTGCGCTGGAAGACCCGTTCTCTGTTGCATCGCTTCAGGAAGATCCGCGCACCCGTGCTGCTGCCGTTGTTCGTGCCAACCCCGTGATGCCGACAGCCGAGCCGCCCCTGACCGCACCAAAGATGCCGCCAGCACCGCCTCTGGCGGCTCCTGCCCGAACCGTCGCACCTGAGCCACAAGGTGGTTTTCTGTCCGGCCTGCTGAAGCGCAATGATGCGATGCCGGAGCCTGAATTGGTGACGCCTGTACCCGTTGATCCCGTCATGCCGGAAGGCGGCAACACGGATCGCGTCAGCGCGCGTATTGCCGATGCGATCAAGAACCGCTCTGTGCCACCAGCGCCAACCGGTGTACGTATTGAACCATCTTTGACCGCTGGCCGCGGCCCACAGCCGCTCGTGTTCGCGCCGTTGGAAGACGACACATCCGCAGATGAAGAGTTGATCGAAACACCAGTTGAAGCGCCGCGCATGGCCGCGCCGCATATGCCAATCCCTCAGGTGCATGTCCCGACACCCGAGCCGCGTAGCGTTGTGCAGCATCCGCCGAAACGCGCACCTGCCCCGTCTCGTCAGGCCCAAGCCGAGGCGCAGCCTGCTCTGAGCTTTGAAGATAAGTATGCCGATTACGAGCATCCGCCGCTTGGCCTGTTGTCCAACCCGATTGATATTCAGCGTCACCACCTGAGCGATGAAGCGCTGGAAGAAAACGCCCGCATGCTCGAAAGCGTGCTGGATGATTACGGCGTGAAGGGTGACATCGTTTCGGTCCGTCCCGGCCCTGTCGTCACGATGTACGAGCTAGAGCCTGCGCCGGGTTTGAAAGCATCCCGTGTGATCGGCCTGTCCGATGATATCGCGCGTTCAATGTCTGCCTTGTCTGCACGCGTTTCCACCGTGCCGGGTCGGTCGGTCATTGGTATCGAACTGCCCAATGAGAACCGCGAAAAGGTGGTCTTGCGCGAAATCCTTTCCCATCGTGACTTTGGCGATGGCAATCAAAAGCTGCCACTGGCGCTGGGCAAGGATATTGGTGGTGAACCGATCATCGCCAACCTTGCCAAGATGCCTCACCTGCTGATTGCTGGTACAACCGGTTCGGGTAAATCCGTGGCGATCAACACGATGATCCTGTCGCTGCTTTACAAGCTGACACCGGAAGAATGCCGGATGATCATGATTGACCCTAAGATGCTGGAACTCAGCGTCTACGACGGCATCCCGCATCTGTTGTCGCCTGTTGTGACCGACCCGAAAAAGGCGGTTGTCGCCCTCAAATGGGTCGTGGGCGAGATGGAAGAACGCTATCGCAAGATGTCCAAGATGGGCGTGCGCAACATTGATGGCTTCAATGGTCGCGTGAAAGATGCGCTGGCCAAGGGCGAAATGTTCAGCCGCACGGTGCAGACCGGGTTTGATGATGAAACCGGCGATCCGATCTTTGAGACAGAGGAGTTTCAGCCGGAAGTGCTGCCTTACATCGTCGTCATTGTTGATGAGATGGCCGACCTGATGATGGTGGCCGGTAAAGAGATTGAAGCCTGCATTCAGCGTCTGGCACAGATGGCGCGTGCGTCGGGTATTCACCTGATCATGGCCACACAGCGTCCGTCAGTCGATGTGATCACCGGTACGATCAAGGCGAACTTCCCGACACGGATTTCCTTCCAGGTGACCTCGAAAATCGACAGCCGCACGATTTTGGGTGAAATGGGCGCAGAGCAGCTTTTGGGCATGGGTGACATGCTTTATATGGCGGGTGGGTCCAAGATTACCCGCGTGCACGGGCCGTTTGTCAGCGATGAGGAAGTTGAGGAAATCGTCAACCACCTGAAAGGCTTTGGCCCGCCTGAGTATATGTCAGGTGTGGTCGAGGGGCCGCCTGATGATCAGGAAAGCAGCATTGATCTGGTGCTTGGCCTTGGTGACGGGTCGGATAGCGAAAACGCACTTTATGACACCGCCGTGGCGATTGTGATCAAGGATCGCAAATGCTCTACCTCCTACATCCAACGCAAGCTTGCGATCGGCTATAACAAGGCCGCTAGACTTGTTGAGCAGATGGAAGACGAAGGCGTCGTCAGTTCCGCCAACCACGTTGGCAAACGCGAGATTTTGGTACCCGAGCAGCACTAACGTGTCAGGAGTGTTGCTTTAGCGGCTTGCTACCCAGAGCAAAGAGGTGTCGATTGGCAGCATGAAGCTGTCCGGCCCCTTTTTGTTCATCCTCGCAACTCTGCTGATCGACGCGATTGGCATCGGCATCGTCTTTCCGATCATGCCCGATCTGATGGACCGTGTCGGTGCGACCAGCACCGCGGAAGGCGCATTTTGGGGCGGGGTGATGATGTCGGCCTATGCCGCAGCGATGTTTCTGTGCGGGCCTATTATTGGCAGCCTGTCGGATGCCTTTGGGCGCAGGCCAATCCTGATTGCCGCCTTGGTCACGTTGACGATTGATTATGTCATCATGGCGATGGCCCAGACCTATTGGGTGCTGCTTGTGGGGCGCGTCGTCGCTGGTATGGCCGGGGCGACATATATAACGGCGACTGCGTACATTGCCGATATCGCCAAGCCCGAACAACGCGGGGCTGCCTTTGGCATGATCGGGGCAGCATTCGGGATTGGCTTTGTCATTGGTCCCGCCCTTGGTGGGCTTGCGTCGGGCTGGCACATTACCGCACCGTTTTGGATTGCTGCGGCATTGTCTGCGGTCAACGTGGCGTTTGGGTTCTTCATCCTGCCGGAATCGCTGAAAGAGGAAAATCGCCGCCCGTTTGGCAGGGGAGATCTGAATCCATTTGCCATCATCCTGCGCGCGATCCGCTTGCCGGGTCTTGCGATCCCGCTGATCTGCATCTTTGTGTTTGAGTTCGCGAATATGGTCTATGTCACGCTTTGGGCGTTTTGGGGACGCGAGGTGTTCGCATGGGATGGGTTCACCATCGGCCTGTCGCTATCGGCCTACGGTATCTTGATCGCTGTCGTGCAAGCCGGCGTGTTGCCGCAATTGACCAAGCGCATTGGCGACTACAAAACCCTGCTGTTCGCGACCGGGGCGGCGATTGTCGGGATGATCGGCTTTGGCTTTGCGGGCGCGGTCTGGGCTGTGGTTATTTTCTTGCCCATCGCTGCGCTGTCAGACATGGCACCACCCTTGATGACCGCTTTCGCAGCCAACCGTGTGGGTGAAGATCAACAGGGGTTGGTGCAAGGCGTGATAGCATCGCTGGCGTCAGTAGCGGCGGTCGTGGCCCCGCTCTTGTTAACCGGCGTGTTTGAGCGTGCGGTCAACGATGATGGTCTTTATCTGCCCGGCGCCCCGTTCTTGATTGCAGGGTTCTTGATCATACTGATTACCCCGCTGGTGCTGCGTATGCGATCTGACGGTACGCCGGGGGAATGAAAAACCCCCGCCTGATCACTCAGCCGGAGGTTCTTTAGATCGTAACGCTGAAGGGTCGCTTTAGAGCAGACCTTCACGCTGGAGCTTTTTCCGAGCCAGCTTGCGCTGACGGCGGATCGCTTCTGCTTTCTCGCGTGCTTTACGCACGGACGGCTTTTCGAAATGTTGCTTAAGCTTCATTTCACGAAAAACGCCCTCACGCTGGAGCTTTTTCTTCAGAGCACGCAACGCCTGATCGACGTTGTTATCACGAACACTAACCTGCATGTGGTTTTCACCACCTCTCTAAGTTAAATTTGCAAAAATTGCAGGAAGTGGGCAGATAGCAAAGGTGGGCTAGTTTGTCTAGTGTCCGCCGTTGCAGGAGATCAGGATCATGACCGCCCCAATAGACCCTATGTTGAACACGCTTTTGGACGCCGCCTTGCCGCATGTGGCATTTGACGGGTGGTCCCCCGCGACGTTCAACGCGGCCATTGCTGATGCTGATATCACTCCCGGTGCTGCCGCCACACTTTGCCCGCGTGGTGCTGTTGATCTCGCCATCGCCTATCATCAGCGGGGTGATGCTGCGATGGTGGCCGCCCTGAAAGAGGCCGACCTGACCGCGATGCGCTTTCGCGATAAGGTCGCCCATGCGATCCGACTGCGCCTGCAAGTGATCGACGATAAAGAGGCCGTGCGTCGCGGCACCACCCTTTTTGCGCTGCCGCACATGGCGGCGGATGGGGCCAAGCTGATTTGGGGCACGGCGGATGCGATCTGGACCGCGCTTGGCGACACGTCGCGCGATGTGAATTGGTACACGAAGCGGATGACGCTTTCGGGCGTTTATAGTGCGGTGATCCTGTATTGGCTGGGCGATGACAGTCTTGACTTGCAGGCAACGGATGCCTTCATCGACCGGCGCATTGACAACGTCATGCAGTTTGAGAAGATCAAAGCGCACGCCAAGGCCAGCCCTCTTTTGAAACCGCTGACCACCACGTTGGAGCGTATGATGGGCTCAGTCAAAGCGCCAGGTGCCGCGACCGACCCTGATCTGCCCGGTGTTTGGCGCGATCCGCAATAGGAATAATAAGTTCATGAAGGCCATCGAGATTTCCCAACCCGGCGGGCCGGAGGTGCTGACCCTTACGGACCGGCCGATGCCGGAACCTGCCCATGATCAGGTGGTGATCAAGGTTGCCTATGCCGGGGTCAACCGCCCTGACGCATTGCAGCGTGCGGGTCTTTATAATCCGCCCAAGGGTGCCAGTGATCTGCCGGGGTTAGAGGCTGCGGGTGAGGTCGTGTCTTGCGGTGCCGGTGTTGCGGGCCTCAAGCTTGGCGATCAGGTCTGCGCGTTGTTGCCGGGTGGTGGCTATGCTGAATACGTGGCGACCCCCGCTGCGCATTGCTTGCCCATTCCCGGTGGTCTGAATTTGAAACAGGCGGCTTGTTTGCCCGAGACGTTTTTTACCGTGTGGTCCAATGTCTTCATGCGCGGCGACTTGAAAGCCGGCCAACGGTTTTTGGTGCATGGCGGCAGTTCCGGGATCGGCACAACGGCCATCCAACTGGCCAAGGCCTTTGGTGCACGCGTGTTTGCGACCGCCGGGTCGGACGACAAATGCACGGCTTGCATGGGTTTGGGGGCAGAGGCGGCCTTTAATTACCGCGAAGACGATTTTGTTGAAAAAATGCAAGCGCTGGGAGGGGCCGATCTGATCCTTGATATGGTCGGAGGCCCTTATATCCAGCGTAATCTCAAAGCGTTGGCGGACGACGGAAAACTGGTGCAGATCGCATTTCTGCAAGGGCCGAAGGTCGACTTGAACCTCGTGCAGCTGATGACGCGCCGGTTGACGATCACAGGATCAACGCTGCGCCCGCAGTCCGATCTGGCAAAGGCACGGATTTCGGATGATTTGCGCAAACATGTCTGGCCGCTGATCACGGCAGGCAAAGTCGCCCCGGTGATGGATCAGGAATTCGTGTTGGAAGATGCAGCCGCCGCCCATGCCCGCATGGAAAGTAGCGCGCATATTGGGAAGATTGTGTTGAAAGTCGCCTAGGTCCGCGCCTTTTCAAACGCGCTCCAAGCCTCCAGCAATTTGTCGAGATCAAAGTCAGGCTCTCGTGCTGGCCCGAGGATGATCTGCTCGCCTGCGAACATCTTTTCAATCGCGGCCTTCAAGTTCGGGATCACCTCAGGTGGAATGACCAATCCGCCATGCCGATCCGCATGCACAAGATCGCCCTGGTTTACCGTCATGCCCATGACATTCACCGGCGTACCCAGTTCGCGCACATGCACAAAGGCGTGGCTGGGGCCTATAGAGCCTGCAATCACCGGAAACCCCTCCGCTAGATCGCCAAGATCGCGCATAACGCCGTTGGTCAGTGCACCGTTCAGGCCAAGGCCTTTATGCACATTCGTATGCACCTCGCCCCACCATGCGCTCACGCAATGGGGGTAATCAACGTCTTCGAGCACGGCAATTGCGGGGCGCGGGCCCTCTGCCATGTTGCGGAAATAGTCCAGCCGCCGGGCGCGGATCACGTTCGGGTCTTCAGTCGGGGCCTCGCGTCCTGCGATCTTGGCGGTGCGCGCAAAACCGACCATGGATTGCCCCGGCGCTGAGCATTGCATTGTCCCTTTCGTGTAGGCGTCAAAGCCACGCTTGCCCTGCGCCACTTCAATGGCATTGCAGACCGTGGGTGTGTCGACCCGTTGCAGCAGGTCGAGCAGGTCGGCGGGGATTACTGGTTCAGCCATTTCGCCAAAGCCTCATTTGTTGCGTCGGGTTGTTCGAGCGTGGGCAGGTGGCCCGCACCTTTGATGATTTTCAGTGTCGCGCCAGAGATCAGATCGTGCATCAACTCATGCCGATGGATCGGGCAAAGCGTGTCGTCTTCACCGCAGAGGATCAGTGTTGGCACTTTGACGCCGCGCAGCGTTTCTTGCTGATCAGGCCGCGACTGCAACGCACGCGATTGGTTGATGAAGACATCAGCGCCCAAAGTCGCGGCCATCGCCATGCAAAGATCAAGGATTTGGCCCATGCGCGGGCCATCGGTCAGATAATTCGGCTTCATTTCATCGCGCATGACGGACCGCAGGTTGCCTGCGCGGACCTTCTCTATCTGCGGTTCCCGGTATTGCGCGATGGCCGGTGCCTCGGCCTTGGGGTTTGTATCCAGCAAAGCCAGCCGGGTGATGCGTTCAGGGGCCTGTCGGATAACCTCCATCGCGATGATGCCGCCCATGGAAAGGCCAGCCAGCGCGAATGTGGGCGGTGCCGTGTCGAGGATATCCTTCGCCAAAGCCTGAACCGTGTCGTGGTCATTGATTGGGGCTGTCACTATCGCACGTTCATGCGAGAATGCGTCGATCTGTGGGCCATATAGCCGTGCATCGCACATCATGCCGGGCAAAAGGACCAGTGGATCGTTCATGGTTTAAACGGCTCCATGCCTGCGCGGGCCAATTCATCGGCCTTTTCGTTTTCGGGGTGGCCTGCGTGCCCCTTGACCCATTCCCATGTCACGTCATGGCGGGCGGCGGCGGCATCAAGGCGCTGCCAAAGATCTACGTTCTTGACCTTCCCCTTTTTCCAGTTGGTTTTTTTCCAGCTATGAATCCACTTGGTGATCCCGTCTTTGACGTAGGAGCTGTCGGTCACGACCGTCAGTTTCGTTGGGCGATCAAGTGTTTCCAAAGCCGTAATTGCCGCCAGCAATTCCATACGGTTGTTTGTCGTTTCAGCCTCGCCCCCGCAGAGCTCGCGTTCCTTCAGGACGGTGTCACCGTCTCGGGCGATCAGCAGCGCACCCCAGCCGCCGGGGCCGGGATTGCCAGAACATGCGCCGTCGGTATAGGCAAAAAGCTCAGGCACCGGATTTGACCCCGCGCATAATGACAAATGGGTCCATTGTTCCAGCCATCCCGCGTTCGACGCCCTCCTTGGTGTAACTCACCGTGAAACCCGCATCGGTGATCAGGCGTTTGAGTTCATCAACAGTCACATAGGTATAGCGACGGTTGATGGCGTCACGGTCCGTACCTTCGCCGGTCTTCATCCCAATGTGTAAGATGCCGTTTGGCTGTGTCGCGCGGTGCAGCATTTGCACATAGCGGGGCAGGTCTTCGCGGGCGGCATGCAGCAGACTGAAGTTGGCCCAAACGCCTGCGTAGATCGACTCGCCGCTGATATCCTCAAAGGTGCCAAGCCGCGCGTCTAAACCGAATTTCTCGGTCGCGATGTTGATCATGCCTTCAGATGCGTCCACCGGATCGGGCACCAGTCCGGCGTCGCGCATGTGCGCTGAAGCGGCACCCGGGCCGCAGCCAAGATCCAGAACGCGCCCGCCTTTTGGCATCAAATCAATGAAGGATTGCAATGATGTGTCGGGTGCATCGCTTGCGACCAAGTTGGCGTAATCCGCCGCTTTGGCATTGTAGGTCGCGATGGTTTCTTTGTCGGCCATATCAAAACACCAATGGCAAATAGGTGATGATCACGATCGCCGTCAAAAGCCCACGCAGATGCATCCACCACGGCGGGGCAAGACCCAGCCGCCAGAAATGCCAGTCCAGCAAAAGCAGCCCAAGAAAGCCCACGATCATATTAACGGCTGCGGTGGTCGGTCCGCCACCTGTCATGAAAAACGCCCAAAGTGCCGGGATCACGGACAAGATATAGCTGGCCGTTGCGATCTGCCCGGTCGCCTTGGTCGCAAACCCCCAAAGGACCCCGGACATGAACGACAGGATCACCGCGCCGTAGAACAGCTGCACATAGGGCCCTATGAACCTGCCGCTCAGGTTCATTTGCCCCCAGAGTGCGAGATCCGGCAGTATGATGGTCGCCGCACCCCAGATAAACGGGATGAGGCCAGCCAAGCCAAGGATCAGGGCAGAGCGTGGGATATCATTCATGCTTTCTCAAACGCCAATCGCAGGCCAAGTGCTGCAAAGATGCCCGCAAAGGACCGGCTGAGCCATTTCATGACGGTCTCACTTTGCAGCAGCCAGTCACGCGCGAAGGCGGCAAAAACGCCGTAGAGGACAAAGATCACAAAGGTCAGCGCCATGAAAATACCGCCAAGCAGAACCATCTCAGCCGTGGCTGTCGCGGGGTTGCCGGATAGGAATGGCGGCAGCAGGGCGAGGAAGAAGATCGACAGCTTGGGGTTCAGGATGTTGATCAAAGCGCCGCGTCGGGCGATCTTGAAGGCGGCTTGTGGTGTGGCATCCGGCCGGATTGCCAATGCGCCATCCGACTTCAGCGCCTGCCATGCGAGATAAAGCAGATAGGCGACCCCTGCGAATTTTACGATCTGGAACAGCAGGGCGCTGGTGTGCAAAAGGGCCGCCAGTCCCAGCGTTGCCGCCGCCAAGTGTGGCACGATCCCAAAAGTGCATCCTGCTGCCGCCGCGATCGCCGCGCGCCGCCCTTGGCCAAGGCCCAAAGCCAGTGTGTAGATCACGCCCGTGCCCGGTGCGATGCATACGACAATGGCGGTGATAAGAAACTGCAGGCTGATCATGGCGCCCCCTCGGTCAAGTGACAAACACCGGGATAATCGGTGACCCAGCCCGCAGTGTCCACTGTCAAGTTCGCGCGGAACCCGCTGTCGCGGTTTTCATAAAGATACCCGGTCGGGGTGCGCCGATAGTGTTGACGCACGACGTGCGGTTTCAGTGCAGGAATGGGGATATACAGCACATCAATCTCGGCGCTTTCCTCTGGGCCAAGGTTCAACCGTCGGATCGGCAAGGTGTTCGTCAGCGCGGTGCAGGCAATATCAACATCGTAGGCCTGAATGCTTTGCTCAATTAATGTGCCATCCGCGTGGTGCCAGCCGAAGGCGTCGCGGCGCAAAGCGAGCTTTGCGGGGTGGTCCTCTGGGCCGTCCAAAGCGACCTCAACAGTCTGGGCCGCCCCGTCCTGATCCGTTGTCAGCCAGTAGCAGGTCGATCCATGCTGACCTGAGACGAACCATCCGTCATCCTTAACCATGACGCTTGCACGGTCACCCCCGCCATCAACCCATTGCCAAGTCAGATCATAGGTCGTCATTGCATTCACGCAGGTTCGCGCAGGACCCGAGGCACTTTGAATTCCACATTCTCCTGGGCCGTGACCACCATCTCGACGGTTGTATCAAAGCGGTCTTTGAAGGCGTCGATCACTTCGGTGATCAGGACCTCTGGCGCAGAAGCCCCGGCTGTAATCCCCATTGACTTGATCCCCTCCAGCGCGCGCCAGTCGATGTCGGTCGCCCGTTGCACCAGTTGCGCGTATTGGCAGCCAGCCCGCGCGCCGACCTCGACCAGCCGTTTTGAGTTGGATGAATTGGGTGCGCCAACCACCAGCATGGCATCGCATTTGGGAGCCATCGCCTTGACGGCCTCTTGGCGGTTCGTTGTGGCGTAGCAGATGTCTTCTTTGTGGGGGCCTACGATCTTGGGGAAACGATCATAAAGGGCCGCGACGATATCAGCCGTGTCATCGACCGATAGCGTGGTCTGGGTCACAAAGGCAAGCTTGTCAGGGTCGCGCACTGTGACGGTGGCGACATCGGCAACAGTCTCAACCAGCAGCACTTCGCCATCTGGCAGTTGCCCCATCGTGCCGACGGTTTCGGGGTGGCCTTCGTGGCCGATCATGATCATTTGCAGGCCATTGTCGGCATGGCGCTGGGCCTCGATATGGACCTTGCTGACGAGCGGGCAGGTCGCATCGACATAAACCATCTCGCGCTTGGCTGCGGCGGCGGGCACCGATTTGGGCACACCGTGGGCCGAAAAGATCACAGGCCGGTCGTCGGGACAGTCGTCCAGTTCCTCGACAAACACAGCACCTTGATCGCGCAGCGCATCGACAACGAATTTATTGTGCACAATCTCGTGGCGCACATAGACCGGCGCGCCCCATTTTTCTAAAGCCATCTCGACGATCTTGATGGCGCGGTCGACGCCAGCACAAAACCCGCGCGGGGCGGCCAGATAAAGGGTGAGAGGTGGTTTGGTCATCGCATACTCCGGTGTCATCACCAGAGGTAAGGGTTTGGGCCGTGTAGGTCCAGCATCAGATGCTGCGGCGGATTGGAGCGCAGTGCGCGCGCCCCAATCTCTGGACGCTTACGTTTCTTGTGTGACTTCTTCTTGTTCCGGCTCAATGCGCGGCTCGCGGGTCGGACGACCAACAACATCGCGCAGCTCGTCCAGTTCGATGAAGTTATCAGCTTGGCGGCGCAATTCGTCGGCGATCATAGGTGGTTGGCTGCGAATCGTTGAAACGACGGAAACGCGCACACCTTTGCGTTGCAGTGCCTCGACAAGAGGCCGGAAATCGCCATCACCGGAAAACAGCACAACGTGGTCGACGTGTGGGGCCAGTTCCATCGCATCGACCGCAAGTTCGATGTCCATGTTGCCCTTCACCTTCCGGCGACCCATGCTGTCGGTGTATTCCTTGGCCGGTTTGGTCACCATCGTGAAGCCGTTGTAGTTCAACCAATCCACGAGTGGTCGAATCGGCGAGTATTCGTCGTTCTCCAAAAGTGCGGTGTAGTAGAATGCCCGAAGCATTTTTCCGCGGCGCATGAATTCCTGCCGCAAAAGTTTGTAATCAATGTCAAACCCAAGCGACTTAGCCGCTGCATACAGGTTTGATCCATCGATAAAGAGCGCCAATCGCTCGTCCCGATAAAACATGGATGGTCCTTCCAAATATAGACCTTGCGCGTTGTTTGTCCGTGAGTGTTATGGTTCGCACAAAGATTTCACTTATTTAATGTTTTCCACGAATGAGGCAAGACAGTCATATGAGCATAGTAAGCCGGTTAGCGCTGATCGCCCTTGGCAGCAACGAAGAATCGGTCTGGGGTGACGCAAGGGAAACTGTACAAAAGTCTATGCTGGCTGTCGGCCAATTATCGGAACAATCAGCGAAATTCAGCGGATTGTTTACAACACCGGCTTTTCCGGCGGGGGCGGGACCGGATTTTGTGAATGCTGCGATGGCGATCTTCACAAAGCTGTCACCGGCGGATTTGCTGGATCAGCTACACAGAATCGAAGCCGATGCCGGTCGCATCCGAACCCGGCGTTGGGGGCAACGCACGCTTGATATTGACCTGATCGCCATTGCCGATGACGTGCAACCAGACGCTGCAACCCATGCCTATTGGCGTGACCTATCACTGGACGATCAGCAGGCGATGATGCCCACTGAATTGATCCTGCCGCATCCGCGTTTGCAGGACCGCGCGTTTGTGCTGATCCCCTTGATGGATGTTGCCCCGGATTGGGACCATCCGCTGCTCGACCTCTCGGTCGCCCAGATGTGTGCAGCACTGCCCTCTGCGGCACAGGCTGACGTGGTGCGGCTGGATGGTGCAAACACCCCTTAGAAAACTGCGCTCCACATGGTCTCTGGCCCTTGTCAACCTCGCTCTAAGCCTCTAAGTAGGCGACTTCCAATGTCCCTTTTGACCCGACTGGAGTACGCCTCATGGCCCGCGTCACCGTAGAAGATTGCGTCGATAAAGTTCCTAACCGGTTTGAACTGGTGATGCTTGCTGCACATCGTGCCCGCGAAATTTCCGCTGGTGGCCCGATCACAGTGAACCGTGACAACGACAAAAACCCTGTTGTTTCTCTGCGTGAGATTGCGGAAGAAACCCAGCAGGCCGCGGATCTGCGCGAGCGCATGATTGAAGCGAACCAGACCCAGATCGAGGTTGATGAACCCGAAGAGGACAGCATGTCCTTGTTGATGGGCGCCGAGACGGACAAGCCCGCAGAAGACGATATGTCAGAAGAGAAACTGCTGCGCGCATTGATGGATGCGCAAGGGCAGCGCTAAGGCCGCCTTACCGGCCTTATATGGATAGGCGCGGGACCGGATGACGAACGCAGATGATCTGATCTCACTGGTCCGCACCTACAACCCAAATTCCAATCAGGTATTGCTGCGCGATGCATTCGCCTTTGGTGCTGAGATGCATGACGGACAGTTTCGCCACTCCGGCGAGCCGTATTTCACGCATCCTGCCGCGGTGGCTGGTATTTTGGCAGAACAGCAGATGGATGACGCCACGCTTGTGACGGCATTGCTGCACGACACGATTGAAGACACCAAGGCGTCTTTTTCTGAGGTCGAGAAACGCTTTGGCCGCGAGATTGCCGAACTGGTTGACGGTGTCACCAAGCTGACGAACCTGCAACTGACCTCAACCCAGACAAAGCAGGCCGAAAACTTTCGCAAGCTTTTCATGGCGACCTCGCGCGATCTGCGGGTGACATTGGTCAAGCTGGCTGACCGATTGCACAATATGCGCACGATCAAATCCATGCGCCCGGACAAGCAGGCCCAAAAGGCGCGCGAAACGATGGATATCTTTGCCCCTCTTGCGGGCCGCATGGGTATGCAATGGATGCGCGAAGAGCTGGAGGATCTGTCCTTCCGTGTCCTGAACCCCGAGGGCCGCAATTCAATCATTCGTCGCTTTATCACGTTGCAGCGCGAAACCGGTGATGTGGTCCAAAAGATCACCGCCGACATGCGGGTTGAGCTGGAAAAAGCCAGTATCACCGCTGATGTGATCGGCCGTGCGAAAAAGCCCTATTCGATCTGGCGCAAGATGCAGGAGAAAGAGCAGGGGTTCAGCCGCCTGTCCGACATCTACGGCTTTCGCATCATTGTAGCGACCGAGGCGGATTGCTACCGCGTGCTGGGTGCCATTCATCAGCGTTGGCGTGCAGTGCCGGGACGGTTTAAAGACTACATCAGCCAGCCAAAATCCAACGGCTATCGCTCGATCCACACCACCGTGTCCGGGCGTGACGGCAAGCAAGTCGAGGTCCAGATCCGCACCCGCGAAATGCACGAAGTGGCCGAGACCGGCGTTGCAGCGCACTGGTCCTATAAGAACGGTGAACGGGTCGAGAACCGCTTTGCGGTCGATCCGGTAAAATGGATTTCCTCGCTGACCGAGCGGTTGGACGAAGATCAGGACCACGATGAATTCCTCGAAGCGGTCAAGCTTGAGATGTATCAGGATCAGGTGTTCTGCTTCACACCCAAGGGTGATGTGATCAAACTGCCGCGCGGGGCGACACCGATTGATTTTGCTTATGCGATCCACACCCGCATCGGATCGGCCTGTGTCGGGGCCAAGGTTGATGGGCTGCGCGTGCCGCTTTGGACCCGCCTGAAGAACGGACAGTCTGTCGATGTGATCACCGCCGAAGGGCAAACGCCACAGGCGACGTGGATTGATATCGCTGTGACGGGTCGTGCGAAAACGGCAATCCGGCGGTCCTTGCGTGAAGAAGACCGCGAACGCTTTGTGCGTCTGGGCCGCGAACTCGCCCGTGTTGCCTTTGAAAATGTCGGCAAGAAAAGCACCGACAAGGCGTTGAAGACTGCTGCGAAAGCACTGGCGATTGACGGCGTTGAAGAAATGCTGGCCCGCCTTGGCAGCGCGGAACTGACCGGGCGCGCGGTTGTCACCGCGATTTATCCCGAGCTTGAGCACGCTCAAGGCGAAGTGATTGACCAGAGGCGCGCTGTTGTCGGTCTTGCCTCCGATCAGGTGCAGCAACGTGGTGCCTGTTGTCAGCCAGTGCCGGGTGAGCGTATCCTGGGCATTACCTTTCGCGGGCAAGGCGTTGTTGTCCATGCGATTGATTGCGAAGCTTTGGCTGACTATGAGGACCAGCCAGAACGCTGGATTGATCTGCATTGGCATGAAGGCACACACGCTGCTGTGAACACCGTCACGTTTGACGCCACGATCGCAAATGATTCTGGTGTCCTGGGACGTATTTGCACATTGATCGGCGAACAAAGCGCCAATATCTCTGACCTTAAGTTCATTGACCGGAAACCAGACTATTTTAGGTTATTGATTGACGTAGATTTGCGCGACGCGGAGCACTTGCACCGCATTCAGACCGCGCTTGAGGCAGAAAGCAACGTGTCGACGATCACACGGCACAAAGATCCGGGGCTTGCGGCCTTGGGCGCGGGCACACCCCGCAGAGAAGGATGACGACTTTTGGTATTCAAACGCAGGGATAGACGCGCGATCTGGCAGATCGTGCTGGATTTCTTCTATCCCCGTGGTGGTTGGACCCGTGCCTTTGAATACGTCAAACATCGTGTGCGCCGTCTGCCTGACACGCCTGAAAAGATCAGTCGTGGCATCTGGGCGGGTGTTTTTATCTGTTTCACACCGCTTTTTGGTCTGCATTTCGTCTTTGGCGCGATCATCGCGCGGTTGCTGCGTGGCAATATCCTTGCCGCCTTGATGGCGACGTTCTTTGGTAACCCACTGACCTTTCCGCCCATTGGTTACTTGTCCATCAGTCTGGGGTCTTGGATGTTGGGCCTGCCGCCGGGACGGAATGACCACCTTGGTCAAAAATTCGCGGATGCCAGCTATGATCTGTGGAACAATATCGTCGCTGTTTTCACGCCTGCCCGGATCAACTGGCATGGGCTTCGCGTTTTTTATGACGATGTGTTCTTTCCTTATCTTGTGGGCGGGATAATTCCTGGATTGATCACTGCGACGGTTGCCTACTATCTGGCTGTGCCTGTGATCAGCGCTTATCAGATGCGCCGCAAGAAAGCGTTGCTGGCAAAGCTTGACCAGTTGAAGAAAAAGACATCACCTAGCGAAGACGCCAGCAACTAAGCTGCTCAAGACAAAGGAATGCTCCCGATGACCAAGAAACTGCGCCTTGGGGTGAACATTGACCATGTGGCGACCGTGCGGAATGCGCGCGGTGGGGCTGTGCCTGACCCGGTCCGCGCCGCCGTTATGGCAGAAGAGGCGGGCGCTGACGGGATCACAGCGCATTTGCGCGAGGATCGCAGGCATATCTCGGATGCGGATATCGAAGGGCTGATGGCCGCGTTGAAGGGGCCGTTGAATTTTGAAATGGCGGCGACGCAAGAAATGCAAGCCATTGCACTGCGCCATAAGCCTCATGCAGTGTGCATCGTGCCTGAAAAGCGTGAGGAACGGACCACAGAAGGTGGGCTGGAGGTTGCCCGCGAAGAAAACTCCTTGGCGCATTATATCGCACCTTTGCGTGATGCCGGGTGCCGCGTGTCGATCTTTATCGCAGCTGATCAGCGCCAGATCGAAGCCGCGCACCGGATTGGTGCGCAAGTGATCGAACTGCACACCGGTGCTTACTGCGATGCCCATGCCGAAGGGCGTTTTGACGCGCGTGACGAAGAGTTGCGCAAATTGACCGAGATGGCAGCCTTTGCCGATGATCTGGGGCTAGAGGTCCATGCCGGTCACGGTCTGACCTATGATTGTGTGTCGCCAGTCGCCGCTTTGCCGCAGGTCGTTGAGTTGAACATCGGCCATTTTGTGATTGGCGAGGCGATTTTCCGCGGTCTTGGCCCCACAATAGGCGAAATGCGCCGTATCATGGATGAGGCGCGCGGGTGATCAAGCAAGTCGTTTTTCTTGATCTGCCCAATGACTATGATCGCAGAGCGTTGACCGGGATCATGGACGGTATCGGCGTGATTGATCTGGATATCAGCGCATGATCTTGGGTGTCGGCACGGATTTGGCAAATATCGAACGCATCGCAGGTACGCTGGACCGCTTTGGTGACCGCTTTCGCGATCGCGTCTTCACGGATATCGAACAAGGCAAAGCGGAGCGGCGCAAAGACGTGGCAGGCACCTACGCCAAACGCTGGGCCGCGAAAGAGGCGTGTTCCAAAGCGCTGGGCACCGGCCTGCGCATGGGTATTTCGTGGAAAGACATGGCCGTGTCCAACCTGCGCACCGGCCAACCCGTGATGGCGGTCACCGGCTGGGCTAAAGAACGGCTGGATCAAATGACCCCAGAAGGCCACGAGGCCATCATTCACGTGACTTTGACCGATGATCACCCTTGGGCGCAGGCTTTTGTGGTGATTGAGGCACGGCCCATCGCTTGACAGCACAGGCGCGCGCCCTCATGTAGCCTCAAACCCAAAGCAAGGATCAGGCAATGGCCGAAAAAGCCGAAAACACAGGATTTATCGCCTGGCTTATCGAGACAGTGAAGACAGTCTTTTGGGCGCTGATCATAGCAGGCATATTTCGGACGATTTTCTTTCAGCCGTTTTGGATCCCATCAGGATCAATGAAAGACACATTGCTGATCGGGGACTTCCTGTTCGTCAACAAAATGGCCTATGGCTACTCCTACGCGTCCTGCCCGTCGATCCGTATCCCTCAGGTCGGGCTAGATCTTGGCGCTGACGATTTTTGCGGCTTCCTTGAGGACCGCGAAGACCGCATCTTTGGCGCGGACCCGGAACGCGGCGACATCGTCGTCTTTCGTCACCCGGTGGATGGGCGCGACTTTATCAAGCGGCTGATCGGCGTGCCCGGTGATCGCATTCAGATGATCGACGGTGTGCTGCAGATCAACGATGTGCCCGTGACAGTGGAACCGGCAGGCACGTTCACTGAGATTATGGAACCCCAAGGCCCGCTTGGCCTGCGACCCCAATGCGCAAATGGTGCTGTGGGTTTTGGTGCCAATTGCGATAAGGCGCGGTTCATCGAAACGCTGCCCAATGGGGTAAGCCACGCGATCCTTGATATCGGGCCTCGGCCCACCGACAACACCGGTGTGTTCACTGTTCCTGAGGGGCAGTTCTTTTTCATGGGCGACAACCGCGACAATTCCACTGACAGCCGCGTCGCCCAAATCTCACGCGGTGTGGGCTTTGTGGAACGCAAGGATATCGTTGGCCGCGCAGATCGGGTGATGTTTTCATCCGCAGGTCGGTCGATGTTTGCGTTCTGGACATGGCGGTCGGATCGTTTCTTCAAGGCGCTCGATTGAAGCTCTCAGCCGAACTGACGGCCTTTTCTCAAAGGCTGGGGCATAACTTCGCCAAGCCAGAAATCCTGATCCGTGCGGTCACCCATTCTTCCATCGTCAGTCCGCATCGTGACGATAATCAGCGGTTGGAATTTCTGGGCGACCGGGTGTTGGGCCTTGTGATGGCCGAGGCGCTGCTGCAAGCGGACCCATCTGCCCCCGAAGGCTTGCTTGCCCCGCGCTACAACGCGCTGGTTCGGCGTGAGGCCTGTGCCGATGTCGCGCGCCAGATTGATCTGGGGGCGGTGCTGAAACTGGGCCGATCCGAGATGAAATCAGGCGGTCGCCGGAAAGAAGCGTTGCTGGCTGATGCGATGGAAGCAGTGATTGCCGCGATCTATCAGGACGGTGGGTTTGATGCGGCTCGCGCGGCGATCCTGCGCCTTTGGGGTGACCGGATCAAAAATGTGGCCGCTGATGCACGCGATGCAAAGACCGCGTTGCAAGAATGGGCGCAGGCCCGTGGCGAGGTTCCGCCGCAATACATCGAGGTCGCGCGCACTGGACCTGACCACCAGCCGGTGTTTACCATTGAAGCGCGTTTGGCCTCTGGTGCTTCCGAGCAGGCGACTGCCGGATCAAAGCGCCATGCCGAGCAGGCCGCCGCGACCGCCCTTTTGAAGAAAGTCGATACATGACCGATGCCCCAACCAAAGCCGGTTTCGTTGCCCTGATCGGCGAACCGAATGCTGGCAAATCGACGCTGCTGAACCACATGGTTGGCGCGAAAGTGTCGATTGTGACCCATAAGGTGCAAACGACGCGCGCGCGCATTCGCGGCGTGGCGATGGCGGAAAATGCGCAGCTTATCTTCGTTGACACCCCCGGTCTTTTTAAACCGCGCCGCCGATTGGATCGGGCGATGGTTGCGGCCGCTTGGGGCGGGGCTGCGGATGCGGATGTTGTCGTTTTGATGATCGAGGCACATCGCGGGGTCACGGATGGCGTGAAGGCGATTTTGGAAACGCTGTCCGAGCGGGCAGGGAAATCGCCTGTCGCATTGGCGATCAACAAGATCGACAAGGTAAAGTCCGAGGTGCTGCTCGCGCTGACCAAACAGATGAACGACGCCTACCCATTTGCAGAAACCTTTATGATCTCGGCAGAACGCGGGCATGGCTGTGACGCCTTGCGCGATTGGCTGGTCACACAAGTGCCCGAAGGTCCGTATCTTTACCCCGAAGACCAGATTGCTGATCTGCCGATGCGTATGATTGCGGCAGAGATGACGCGCGAAAAACTGACGCTGCGCTTGCATCAGGAATTGCCATATGAATTGACGGTTGAGACCGAGAATTGGGAAGAACGCCCCGACGGGTCTGCCCGAATTGATCAACTGATCTATGTCGCCCGCGATGGGCACAAGGGTATCGTGCTGGGTAAAGGGGGCGAGACGGTCAAGGCAATCAGTCAGGCCTCACGGCTTGAGTTGGAAGAGTTTTTGGGCCGCCGCGTGCATCTGTTCGTGAAGGTCAAAGTGCGACCTAATTGGCTGGAAGAATCCGAACGGTACTCGGAAATGGGCCTTGATTTTAAAGATGGCAACGCTTGAAGCTAACGGCTGAGATATGGGTGTCTGCCTATCTGACACGGCTGCGTCTGATCGAAATCCCTGCCTTCATCGTGCAGCGTGGCGATAGCACCGCAGGCGCTGTCCTCGTCAAGCTCAACACGCTTGATGGCAAGGCTTGTTGTTATCAGCGCAGTTTTGACCTGATGACGGGTGACCGCAAATGGATGGTCTTGGCTGAGGGCGATGAGGCAGAGGTTGATTTGTCCGTGTCAAAGCAATGCGGTTTTGACCCTGATCTTTGGGTGATCGAGGTTGAGGATAAACAGGGCCGTCATCTTTTGGATGAACCGGGGCTTGAATAACTCCCGCCTGAGGCATCATCCCTGACAACACGCACTGCCGCTTGCAAGTGAGGTCGAACCGGTCTGATATGGGCCTTATGAATTTGGCTGACCAACATGATTGAATGGCGTTCTGAAGCAGCATTGCTTTCTACACGGCCTTTTGGTGAAAACAGCGTCATTATTGAGGTGTTCAGCGCCTCTCATGGCCGTCACGCCGGTGTTGTCCGTGGCGGAACCAGCCGCAAGGTCGCACCGATCCTGCAGCCGGGTGCGCAGTTATCAGTGGCGTGGAAAGCGCGGCTCGATAGCCACTTGGGCAGTTTCACAGTAGAGCCGATCCGCAGCCGCGCAGCGGTGGCAATGGGGGACCGCCTTGCC
Source organism: Yoonia sp. F2084L (assembly GCF_023015625.1). Taxonomy (GTDB): domain Bacteria; phylum Pseudomonadota; class Alphaproteobacteria; order Rhodobacterales; family Rhodobacteraceae; genus Yoonia. The sequence continues at coordinate 190,834 of NZ_JALKAH010000005.1, read as the reverse complement.
TTGGCCGGGCTGAATGCTGTGTGCAGTCTGTTGGCGATGGTCCTGCCAGAACGCGAAGCCCATGCGCCGCTATATGACCGCACGATTGCATTGCTGGATTTGCTGGGTCAGTCCGACGTCTGGCCGCTGGCCTATCTGCGGTGGGAGCAGGCTTTGCTGGAGGAAATGGGCTTTGGCTTGGACCTCTCCGCCTGTGCGGTGCGCGGTGTGAATGAGGAGTTGATTTATGTCTCGCCAAAGTCAGGCCGTGCTGTCAGCCGTGAAGCGGCAGGTGAATGGGCCGACCGAATGCTTGCCTTGCCAGAGGTGCTGGCCGGCAAAGGGGATGCGTCAAACGATGAAATTCTCAGGGCCTTGGGGACCACCGGTTATTTTATCGAGCATCGTCTGATCAAAGGTCTTGGCGATCGTCCCATGCCTGGCGCACGCGCCCGGCTTCTCGATGCAATTGCGCGGGTTAAATGAGCTTGTTGTCGATCAGATAGGTCGCGGAGGACGCGGCGGCCTTGGGTGCCTGCCGCATGCCACGCCGCAAGGTGGCAATGGCCCGGGCGTTATCCATCTTGTCCACGCGACCCAAGCTTGGGATAATTGATCTGATCGCCGGATCAAAAAGCCCCAGAAACTTGATCACGAAATTCGGTGCGACACGGGTCGGAATCTTGCGGTCTGGATGCGCCGTCTTGATTGCTTTCGCTATTTGAGAGAATGAGAGAAAGCGATCCACGACCATGATCCGCTGACCGATCGTATCGGGCTTGTCGATCACGGTGACATGCATTTCAGCGACGTCCAGCACATCGACAGTCGCAAATCCGATATCGGGCAGCATCGGGTCTTTGCCCCGGACCAAGCGGGCGATCACATTGATGGAGGTGCCAAAGTTTTTATCAAGTGGCGCACCCAAAACAAAGCCGGGGTTGATGGTGGTCAACTCCATCTCGGGCGCTTCATCGCTGATGAATGCCCATGCTGCTTGTTCTGCGAGCGTCTTGGATTTTGTGTAGGGGTTGATCTCGGGATCGTCCGGGTTGGTCCAGTTTGTTTCGTCAAATGCGGTGTCGCCACCGGGCAATTCCGATCCGCTGATTGCGGCGGTCGAGGATGTCAGCACGACCCGTTTCACGCCAGCCTTTTGTGCTGCACGCAGTGCCCGCAATGCGCCGTCAACTGCTGGACGGATCAAGTCATTTTCATCCTTGGGTTGGGTCAGCGGAAAAGGCGACGCGGTATGCATCAACACATCGACGCCTGCCATCGCGTCTTCCCACCCGTCATCGGAGGTCAGATCAAGTGCGACAAAAGTCAGCCTGTTTTCAAGGTCATCCGCATCTGTCAGGTGCGGGCGCACCGCTTCTGTCACCTCGGCCCCACGAGACAGGTCGCGTACCGTGCCACGCACGTGGTGCCCAGCCTCAAGAAGTTGCAGCGCGATATGCTTGGCGATGTAACCGGATGCTCCGGTAAGCAGAACAGTCTTAGGCAATTGCGGCTCCTTTTTGCGCTACCCTATTGCACTTAGCCACAGGTAGCGCAAAAGCAACCTAGTCGAGCAAACGACGTGCGATGACTTGCGCTTGAATCTCTGCGGCCCCTTCAAAGATGTTAAGGATACGCGCGTCACACAGGATACGGCTGACTTTATACTCCAAGGCAAAACCGTTGCCGCCGTGGATTTGCAGTGCGTTGTCGGCGCAGGCCCAGGCAATCCGTGCACCCAGCAGCTTGGCCATCCCTGCCTCAAGGTCGCAACGGCGGTCGTTGTCTTTTTCATGTGCGCTGAAATAGGTCAGTTGGCGGGCGACCATGATCTCAACCGCCATCATTGCCAGCTTGCCTGCGACGCGTGGGAACGCGATCAAAGGCTTGCCGAATTGCTTGCGATCCTGCGCATATTGCATGCCGACGTCCAAAGCGGATTGCGCGACGCCCACGGCACGGGCCGCAGTCTGGATGCGGGCGGACTCGAAGGTCTGCATCAACTGCTTGAAGCCTTTGCCGGTTTCGCCACCAAGCAGGTTTTCGCCCTTGATCGCAAAGCCGTCGAAGGCCAGTTCATACTCTTTCATACCTCGATAGCCGAGCACTTCAATCTCACCGCCGGTCATGCCGGGGGTGGGGAATGGGTTTTCTTCAGTGCCAGGGGTCTTTTCGGCCAGAAACATGGACAGGCCGCGATAGTCAGTCGTCTCAGGATCGGTCCGCGCGAGCATCGTCATCACATGGGTGCGGGTCGCATGGGTGATCCAAGTCTTGTTGCCGGTCACTTCCCAGTCATCGCCTTTCTTGACCGCACGGGTGCGCAGGGAACCAAGATCGGAGCCGGTGTTGGGTTCTGTGAACACCGCCGTTGGCAGGATTTCAGCAGAGGCGAGGCCCGGCAACCATTTCTGCTTTTGTTCTTCAGTCCCGCCACACAGTATCAGTTCTGCCGCAATCTCGGACCGGGTGCCGAGCGAGCCAACGCCGATGTAGCCGCGCGAGAGTTCCTCGGACACCACGCACATCGACGCTTTCGACAGGCCAAACCCACCGTATTCTTCGGGGATGGTCAGGCCGAAGACGCCCATTTCGGCCATCTCGTCGATGATTTCCAGCGGGATCAGTTCATCCTTGAGGTGCCAGTCATGCGCATCAGGCTCTACCCGGTCGATACTGAAGCGGCGGAACTGTTCGCGGATCATTTCCAGCTCGTCATCAAGGCCAGACGCGCCGACGGTGATATTGGCAGATTGTTCCTGCATCAGCTCACACAGGCGCATCCGTGCCGCTTGCGTGTTGCCCGACCCCGTCAGCGTCATGACCGCAGGTTGCATCAAGCTACGCATGTCATCCTGCGACAGGCCGATGTCTTGCAGGCGCAGGATCTCTCCCTGACTCATCGGGATGCCGCCGTAGATCTGCCAAAGGTATTCACCAAAGGCGATCTGGTGGATCAGCTGTTCCACCTCACCAAATTTACCATCCGCTTGCAGACGTTCAGCCCAGTTTTGCATTTGCTGCAAGGACTGTGCGTAGGTGGCCAGCCAGGCAAGGCCGTGGGCCGCTGTCTGGTTCTCTTCGATCAGCTTGCCAGAGATGCGGTCGCCGTCTGTCACAGTGGCGCGCACGGCGTCTTTTGCGCGTGCGAGAACGTCTTCAACAGCAGGAATTGCGTCGGCGGTCAGCGACAGCAGATCAGCCAGAACTGGGTTTTGGTTCAACGTCATATCCTGACCATCATGCGCCATTTTGCGACTCCTATCAATTTGCAGGTGCAGAGATAATCACTTTGCAAGTGCAGCGCAATAATTATTCACCAAGACACGTCGTTACGCACAAAAGTGTCGCACGTGATTTCTTTCTGGAATGTCCTGACCAATGTCGTAAGACAAGATATGCCCGAGTTTTCGCCTCTGATAACCCCAGCGATTTTTGCCTTTGCCTGCGCTGTGACGCTGCTGGGTGGCTTTGTCAAAGGTGCCGTCGGATTCGCGATGCCGCTGATCATGATTTCGGGGATGGGCATTTTCATTCCGCCGGAATTGGTCATTGCGGGCATCGTGATCCCGATTGTGATTGCCAATGTCCTGCAAGTAGCGCGTTCGGGGATCGGAAATGCACAAGCGTCGCTTAAGGAACACTGGCGCTATATTATTGTCGTTTGCGTCATGATTCTGGTGTCTGCTCAGTTTGTGCGCAGCATTCCGGGCGACGTGATGTTCATTGTGCTGGGTGTGCCGGTTGTCGCCCTGTGTGTCATTCAACTTATCGGCTGGCGTCCGCGTATTAAGCCACAGTGGCGTCGCCCCTTTGAATGGACCGCAGGCGGCCTTGCCGGGACCTTGGGCGGTTTGGCGGGAACATGGGGTCCGCCGACGGTTCTCTATCTTTTGGCGCTTAATACGCCCCGCGAACGGCAGATGTCGGTGCAAGGGGTGATCTACGGGCTTGGGTCCGTGATGCTACTGCTGGGCCATTTGCAGTCCGGTATTCTGAACGCGCAAACCTGGGGGTTTTCGGCGGCTCTGGTGGTCCCCGCGTTACTTGGCATGTGGTTGGGGTTCCGGCTGGGAGATCGGTTTGATCAGGAACGGTTCCGCAAGGCGACCCTATGGGTGTTGATCATCGCGGGCGCCAATTTGATCCGCCGTGGTGTGATGGGCTAGGACAGCAGTTCCAGATAGCCGCAGGCATTGGCGAGTTGCGGCACAGCGCGCGGGTCCACCACTTCAAAACTGACCGAATAAAGCGCCTGATCTCCTGACATCGCCGTGAATTCCCATGTGCCAAGGACCAGTTCATAGCTGTAATCAAACTGATAGAATGTCAGTGAAGGATCGCTACCACTGATCCGCGTGGCAAAGGTCTGCATCGTTGCGTTTGTAGCGCCCATCTTTGGATGAGTCAGAACCATGTTGATCCCGTCCAGACCGCCTGTTGCGACCGCTTGCGCTTTCACACCAAAACCAACGCCCAGCACAGCAGGGACTTGCCGCGTGGTGCTGACGAAGTCCGGTTCTTCAGCGATGATATGCGTCGTGCCAGCCACGGTGCCCGGCGCGGGTACTGATCCGATAGGGTCGGGCGCGCAAACAATGCCGGCCTCAAGCGATGCGATTTCGGAAGATGTGGCAATGTCAGCCGAGGCGACTGTCATGCTCAGGCATAAAACGGCGGTCAGGGTGTAGGTCGGTTTCATACCCCATAAGTTAGGTATGAAACCGCGGTTGTCTATGAAAATGCGCTGTCTATTCAGCCGATAGCCGCTGCTTTCACATCGTCATCAATGAACGGGACATATTTTTCAAAGTTGTCGCTGAACATCGTGACCAGCTTTTCGGCCTGCGCGTCATAGCCTGCCTTGTCGGCCCATGTATCGCGCGGGTTCAGCAGCCCATCGTCTACGCCATCAACCGAGATTGGAACCTCGAACCCGAAATGCACATCCTTGCGGAAGGTGCTTTCGATCAGCGTACCGTCCAGGGCCGCAGACAAGAGCGCGCGTGTTGCTTTGATCGGCATGCGTGACCCGGTGCCATAAGCGCCACCGGTCCAGCCGGTGTTCACCAACCAGCAGGTCGCACCGTGGCTTGCGATCTTGGAGCGCAGCAGGTTGCCGTAAACTTCGGGTCTGCGCGGCATGAAAGGCGCGCCGAAACAGGTGCTGAATGTTGGCTCTGGTTCTGTCACACCGCGCTCGGTGCCTGCGACCTTTGACGTAAAGCCGGACAGGAAGTGATACATCGCCTGTGCCGGTGTCAGCCGCGCAATCGGGGGCAGGACTCCGAAGGCATCGCAGGTCAGCATGATGATGTTCTTGGGATGCCCGCCCAGTGCGGTGTCTGATGCGTTGGAGATGTAGTTCAGCGGATAGGCGCAGCGCATGTTCGCGGTCAGACTGTCGTCTTCGAAGTCGAGTTCAAGCGTCTCTGGATCAAAGACCATGTTTTCGATCACCGTGTGCGGCATGGAACAGGTGGCGTAAATTTCCGGCTCGGCCTCTGGGTCCAGACCGATCGTCTTGGCGTAGCAGCCGCCTTCAAAGTTGAAGGTCCCGCGATCGGACCAGCCATGTTCGTCGTCGCCGATCAGCACGCGGGTTGGATCGGCAGAAAGGGTCGTCTTGCCTGTACCGGACAAGCCAAAGAAGACGGCCGTATCAACAGGGTTGCCCGGCGCGTGGTTGGCCGAGCAGTGCATCGGCATGATGCCTTTTTCGGGCAACAGATAGTTAAGCAGGGTGAAGACCGACTTTTTGTTTTCGCCGGCGTATTCCGTGCCGCCGATCAGGATCAGCTTCTTCTCGAAGTTCAACGCGATCACGGTCTCGGACCGGCACCCGTGCTTGTCAGGGTCGGCCTTGAAGGTGGGGCAGTTGATGATTGTGAAATCCGGTGCAAATGTTTCCAGCTCGGACGCGTCGGGGCGACGCAGCAAGTGACGGATGAACAGGCCATGCCAAGTCAGCTCTGTCACGACGCGAACATCAAGACGGTGGGCCGGATCAGCACCACCAAAAAGGTCCTGCACGTTGTAGGTGCCACCTTTCATGTGCTCCAGCATGTCGTTGTAGAGCATGTCAAACTTGGCTGGCTCCATTGGTGGGTTGTTTTCCCACCAGATCGTGTCTTCGACACTCGCCGTTTTGACCACGAATTTGTCCTTGGGCGACCGCCCGGTGTGCTTGCCTGTGGTGACAAGGAAGGTGCCGCCTTTGCCTGTGACGCCTTCACCAGCGGCAACGGCTGCATCGTGTAATTCGGCTTCAGAGCGGTTGTAATACACATAACCCAGCCCTGTGATGCCTTGATCTTCAAGTTTCATCGACGGGTTGACCGTACCGTGGTCCATGGGTTCGCTCCTTTGTGAAGTGGCCGTTGTGGCCAGCGATGGTCTTCCATAGCACCAAGTTTTAAAGGGCCGATACCCCCGTCGCACATCGTTAGCGCAACCATTTCGATGTTAGCGCAACCAACATACGCTCTGGTCGAGGCGGCAATAAGAATTTTGGCGAAACTGGCAAAATTAACCCAAATAAGGCGTATTTGTGGCCTAGACTGAGTTAACTATTGATTCGTCACAATAAAACAGTGAAAACCTTGTTTCAGCGCCAGCAAGAGCGTCGGTACAGCGAATGAAGGGGCTCTTTGATGTCCAGAATTGCACTTGTCGATGATGACAGGAACATCCTTACGTCGGTTTCGATGACACTCGAAGCCGAAGGGTTTGAAGTTGAGACCTACAATGACGGCTTGTCCGCATTGGAGGCGTTCAACAAACGTATGCCTGAACTGGCTGTGTTGGACATTAAAATGCCACGGATGGACGGCATGGACCTGTTGCAGCGTCTGCGCCAGAAGACGTCGATGCCCGTTATTTTCTTGACGTCCAAGGATGATGAGATCGACGAAGTCCTTGGTTTGCGTATGGGCGCGGACGATTACGTAAAAAAGCCATTTTCTCAGCGTTTACTGGTTGAAAGAATCCGTGCGCTCTTGCGTCGTCAGGATGCGATCGCCGGTGAAGAGATTGAGGAAACCGAAGACACCAAAGTGATGGTGCGCGGTGAATTGGTGATGGACCCGCTTCGTCACGCAGTAAAGTGGAAAGGGAAAGACGTATCCCTGACAGTGACCGAGTTTTTGTTGTTGCAGGCGCTTGCCCAGCGGCCCGGCTTTGTGAAAAGCCGCGATCAGTTGATGGATGTAGCCTATGATGATCAAGTCTACGTGGACGATCGCACGATCGACAGCCACATCAAACGGCTGCGTAAGAAGATGCGTAATACGGACAATGAGTTTTCCGCGATCGAGACCCTCTATGGCATCGGGTACCGCTACAACGAAGAGTAAGGCATGACCGCCGCTCCGAAAATTGACGTACGCGACCTGAAGTCGGTGCGTGCGGCGGCACGCACGCCTGACCTTGTGTTGGGTGATGACTGGGTTGACCCCGATCTTGTCACTGAGGATATCGCAGTTGATGAGGTTCCGGGTGGTCGCCTTTTTGCGCTACGGCGTTCGCCCATTGCCCGCAAGATTGTCACCTTCAATCTGATCGCTTTGATCCTGCTGATCGCCGGTGTGCTTTATCTCAGCCCATCGCGTGACAGTCTGGCTTTTCAGCGTGCAAACGGTCTTGTCAACGAAGCACAGCTGATCGCTGATGTGTTTGAGGCGCAGTTGCCGACGGTTGCCCCGGTCAATCTGGTCACAGCCGACGGTATCAATCCGACGGCAACTCTTGATGGTTTGAACCTGCGCGGCGGTGTCGAAGTATCCGTCTTTGCCCCTGATACAACACTGGTGGCGCGTGCGACCGGTGGCTTGAACGCGTCCCAGATTGCCGAACTTGAAGCACAGACCGGCGGGACCTTTGTGTTGGATTCTCTCATCTCGCTTTGGAACGGCATGGTCAGCCTTGGGTCCTTCGGTGAAGAACCAATGACCCAGGAACAAGCCCTGGTTCAGCTATCGCAAGAGAACGTCAGGCAAGCGATTGAAAATGGAACGCAGCTCGAGGCCTCGCAAATCGAAGGTGCCACCAGTTTTGTCGTGACCACACCGATCATGCGCAACGGTGTCGCTGTCGGCGTGATTGCGGTAACCACGGCCGCGGGTGAAGTGGACAGCCTTGTGCGCCGCGAACGGGAACAGTTTTTGCGTTTGTTCTTTGTTGGCGTTTTTGTCAGCATCGGCCTCAGCCTTGTGCTGGCTTCGACCATCGCGAACCCGCTTGCCCAATTGGCAACGGCGGCTGAGGCAAGCCAGGAAAAGAACGCGCGCAAGATGTCGCCCGGTCGTGTCCGTATTCCTGATCTAAGCGGACGCCCTGATGAGATTGGTCGCCTTTCCGCCGCCTTGCGCAGCATGGTTGCCGCACTTTACGAGCGGATTGAAGGCAATGAACAGTTCGCCGCCGACGTCGCCCACGAAATCAAGAACCCGCTCGCGTCCCTCCGCTCGGCCGTTGGCACGATGCGTGTGGCCAAACGCGATGACCAGCGCGAGCGTTTGCTGGAAGTGATTGAGCATGATGTGAAGCGCCTCGACCGGTTGGTGAGTGATATTTCCAATGCATCCCGTCTTGATAGTGAATTGGTGAAGGAAGAAGAAGAAACCTTCGATCTGATCAATATGCTTGGCAATATTGCGGAGTTCCTTGGCAAAGATGCGACCCAGCGCGGCGTGGATTTCGTCGCCGATTTACCGGATGAGGCGATCACCGTGCAGGGGCTTGAGGGCCGCATGGCGCAGGTGTTTGTGAACCTGATCACCAACGCTGTTTCTTTCTGTGACAAGGGCGATGCGATCCGTGTTTGGGCGCGGACCCGCCAAAACCGCGTGCTTGTCGTGGTTGAGGATACGGGTCCGGGCATCCCTGATGATGCGCTGACCAAGATTTTCCAACGCTTTTATTCGGAACGCCCCGAAGGCCAGTTTGGCAATAACTCGGGTCTTGGTCTGGCGATTTCAAAGCAGATTGTTGAAGCACATGCGGGCGTCATCTGGGCCGAGAATATTCGCCCGACGGATGCTGATCCAACGTCAGAGCCGCTTGGCGCGCGCTTTGTCGTTGGTTTGCCGATCTAGCCTATGTCCGATCCCGCCCCTGACACCCTGCACGCGACCTGTGTGGCATGGGATGGGAGGGCGGTCGCGATTACAGGGGCATCGGGTGCGGGCAAATCAGCCTTGGGTTTGGCGCTGCTGGCACTTGGGTGCACCTTGATTGCGGATGATCATGTGCAGCTGACCGCGCAGGATGGTCATCTCATTGCTCATTGTCCGCAAACAATCGTGGGCCTGATTGAAGCGCGCGGTGTTGGCATCATCAATGCCCATCACGAAATGCAGGCACAGGTTGTGCTGGTGGTTGATCTGGACCGCATAGAGGCGGAGCGACTGCCAAAAGAGCGCATTTTCACGGCTTTGGGATGTGATGTGCCCTTGATCTACAAGGTTGATGCGCCACACTTTGCACCGGCAATTCTGCAAATTCTCAAGGCCGGTTGGAGCGATAGATGACACGGGCAGGTCCTGACCCTTCAAAATCGGCACCCTCTGTGGTGTTGGTGACTGGTCCATCCGGGGCGGGGCGGACAACAGCGATCAACGCGTTGGAAGACCTCGGGTATGAGGTGATCGACAATTTGCCGCTGTCGTTATTGCCACGACTGCTGGACGGTCCGCCACCCGCGCGCCCGCTTGCGCTGGGCGTCGATGTGCGGAACCGCGATTTTGGAACAAATGCGTTGATCGAAACCATTGATCGGCTGACCGGGCAGGGCGATCTGATGGCGCAGGTCCTTTACATGGATGCCGCCGAAGAAGACCTTGTGCGCAGGTATTCCGAAACACGGCGCAGACACCCGCTTGCGCCCGCTGGTCCGCCTCTTGCGGGGATATCTGCAGAACGCGAACTGCTGATTCCGATCCGTGCACGTGCTGATGTCTTGATCGACACCACGGGCATGTCACCCCATGATGCCAAGGCTGAGGTTGAGCGCTGGTTTGGGGCCGGCGACGGACACCGACTAAGCGTCACCTTGCATTCCTTCTCTTACAAACGTGGCCTGCCGCGCGGCATGGATATCGTCATGGATTGCCGTTTTTTGCGAAATCCACATTGGGAAGAGGACCTGCGCAAACTGGACGGGCGTGATCCGGCGGTGGCCGCCTATGTCGCGGCTGACGCGCGCTTTCCAGCGTTCTTTGAGCGGGTGAAAGCACTGGTGGATTTGCTGCTGCCTGCCCACCGGGATGAGGGCAAGGCGCATCTGTCCATTGGCTTTGGGTGTACCGGAGGGCAACACCGCTCAGTTGCCCTGACGGAACATATGGCAGAAACTCTTGCGCAAGACGGATGGCATGTGTCTAAACGACACCGCGAGTTAGAGCGGCGCGAAGCGCAAGGTAGTATGGGACAAAAGGTTTGATCGGTATCGTCATCGTCGCACATGGTGGGCTTGCACAGGAATACCACGCTGCCGTGGAACATGTCGTAGGGCCGCAGCCCGGCATGGTCAGCATTGCCATCGGTCCCGAAGACGATCGGGCGACCAAGCAATCCGAGATTTGCGATGCGGCCGATGGGGTCGATACCGGCGACGGCGTTGTGATCGTGACGGATATGTTCGGGGGTTCGCCCACAAACCTGTCTTTGCGGGCTTGTAGTCCGGACAATCGCAAGATCCTTTATGGGGCCAATCTGCCGATGCTGATCAAGCTGGCCAAGACCCGCAACAGGACGGTGCCTGATGCGGTTGAAGCTGCAATTGCTGCCGCGCACAAATACATCAACAGCCACAATGGTGGTCTTCCGCAATGACGGTGCAGCGGTTGAAAATCCAAAACATCAAAGGCCTGCACGCCCGCGCCTCTGCCAAACTGGTTGAAGTGGTCGAAAGTTTTGATGCGGATGCCACGGTCAGCAAGGACGGCAACAGCACAGGCGGCGACAGCATCATGGGTCTTTTAATGTTGGCAGCTTCTATCGGAACCTTTATTGACGTTGAAACCCGCGGTCCGCAGGCAGCCGAGCTTGCGGCGGCAATCGAAAATCTGGTCGCGGATAAGTTCGGCGAAGGCGACTGACCTCTATGTGGATCGAATAGGACAAGCAGATTGACCGAAACGAGCCCTAAAGCCTCTGTGCAGCCTGCGGTTTCCCAAGCCACACCACGCGTCTATGACCGCGGGGCGCTGACCTACTCCAACACTTTTGACAGCCCTATCAAACGCAACATCATCAAAACGATTGAGTGGTGCTCGGGCAAGATCCACATCATCCGCATGATCCGCAAGTTCGAGAAGCGCGGCAAGTACCACGGTCAGTCGTTTTGGCGTGGTGCGCTGGATGTGATGGGCATTGATCTGATCACGCCGCAGGAGCAACTTGACCGCATTCCCAAGACCGGCCCTGTGGTCATTGTCGCCAACCATCCGCACGGCATGGTCGATGGCATGGTGATGGCTGATCTGATCGGGCGGGTGCGCACCGATTACCGCATTCTGACCCGCGCTTTCCTGACCGACATCGACGAAGACGCTGGCAATTTTCTGATCCCGGTTCCATTCCCTCATGAAAAAGACGCGCAGGCCAAAATGGTTGAAATGCGCAAGGCAGCGATGGCGCATCTGAAAGAGGGCGGCGTCATCGCGATATTTCCGTCTGGCGTTGTGGCCTCATCGAACTCCTTGTTTGGCCCGATGGTTGAGGATGAATGGAACCTCTTCACCGCCAAGATGATCCGCATGTCGGGTGCCCGCGTCGTGCCACTGTTCTTTCCCGGTGCAAATTCGCGTTGGTATCAAATGGCAAATCAGGTTTCAGCGACACTGCGTCAAAGCCTGTTGATCCATGAGATCGTGAATGCCTGCGGTCGGCCACAAAAGCCCGTTGTCGGGCATCCGTTTGACGAAGATGAGGTTAAAGAGCGCCTGAAAGACCAGCGCGCCTGCATGGATTGGATGCGCGAAGAAACGTTGAACTTGAAAGAGTGAAGCTGGATTGGCCGGCGCGTGGTGGGATGCACCTAAAATGCAAACAAAGCGGCGCTGGGGGACGGGCATAATGCATGAGTTGTTAACTGATTACCGCTAAACCTAAAGCCGTCGAAACGACCGGGTTTAGTATTATGTTGAATAGGATTAAGGCGTATTGGATCGACGCGCTTGTGTGTTTGGTCGGTGTAATTGCCTATATATTCGCGGCTGAGGCCGAGGCGTTTGAAGCATTTTTTGAATTCAGCCGTTCGCATGAAGATTGGGATCTTGACGAGATTATCCTCGTCTACGCAATTGGCGCGGCGATTTTGCCGTTTCTGCTTTTTCGTGCGAATAAGCGCCTGCGTGCTGCCATGCGCGATGCATCTGAGGCCAAGAACAATGCCCAGCATGCCGCACGCCACGATGCGCTTACCGGGTTGTATAACCGGCGCTATTTCAGCGAGCTGTTAGACGCCGCTACTGAAAATGTGACGCAGGATGAAGTCCCGACCGTGCTTTTGCTTGATCTGGACCGGTTCAAGGCCGTCAATGACCTGCGCGGGCATGAAAGCGGCGATTTGGTTCTTCAGGAAGTCACGCGTCGGATTCAGAAATGCTGCGGCAGTGACGACAAGGTGGCGCGTCTGGGCGGTGACGAATTTGCCATTCTGATATTGGACAATTTGAAATTCACAGGGTCAACCAGACTGGCACGAAGGCTTTTGACGGAAATCGGAGAGCCTGTAGAATTTGATGGATGGCTTGCAAACATCGGCAGCAGCATCGGCATAAGTCGTTGGCATCAAGGCGAAGATGCGCAATCAATGATAAGAAACGCCGATCAGGCGATGTATCGGGCAAAACAACAGGGCCGCGGCCGTTACGCCTTTTTTGACAAAGACCTTGGCGATGAACTGCACAAGCAGGCTCTGCTTGAAGCTGAATTGAAAGCAGCCGTGGCTGAGATGAGTTTTGAGCCGCATTTTCAGCCAATCGTTGACATCAATGACGGAAGTGTATGCGGCTTTGAGGTTCTTTCGCGTTGGAACAGCCCCACGCTTGGCCCCGTTCGACCAGACGAATTTATTCTGCTGGCCGAGGATATGGGGCTTATCAATGCAATAACATGGCAGGTGATGCGCAAAGCGCTCAAGCTGGCGGCGGAGTGGGATGAAAACCTGTTCATTGCATTCAACCTGTCCCCACGCCTGTTTGATGACGAGCTGTTGGAAAACATCAAATGGCAGTTGAGTGAGTCGAAAATTGCCCCAAACCGCATCGAGATTGAGATTACCGAAAACGCTGTGATCGGTAACATCGGCGAAGCGAAAAAGGCTCTGGATGCCCTTAAAGAACTTGGCATGCAGATATCCCTCGACGACTTCGGAACAGGCTTCTCTAGTTTGGCAACGCTTAGCAAGCTGCCATTCGACAAGATCAAGATCGACAAGAGTTTCGTGTCGCATGTCGAAACCACACCGCAGAATGCCAAAATCGTCACAGCTATTCTGGCGCTCGCACGGTCAATGGATATCAAGGTCACGGCTGAGGGAATTGAAACTGATGAGGCCCTGAGTTTTCTTTCAGATCGGCAGTGTCGCCAAGGCCAAGGCTTCCTGTTTGCAAAGGCAATGGACGCGAAAGCCGTTTCAGATTTCCTCGGCCGGACAGATGGGCTGCTCAATGATATGGCAGCGCGCCAAGCGTCCTGATCCATCGTTTTTCAACGGGTCGCTCAGCTGACAGCCGGTGTGCGTCAGCTAACCGGACCCCTGATGTGGGATGCTGGCCGGTTTAGTCGATCCAGATGTTGGCTTTGCTTTGTATCGCGACCCAATACTGCAACCAAGCATCAATCTGCTCAGGCTCAGCCATCGTTCCCGGTAACCTATCGCGTCGGAACCGGAGTATCCCCCCGGTAGTCATAAAATCCGCGTAGCGATTTACGACCCAACCAGCCAGCTTCCACGTATTTCGTCAGCAATGGGCAAGGGCGGTACTTCGTGTCGGCCAGTCCGTCATGCAATACGTTCATAATGGCAAGGCAGGTATCAAGCCCGATAAAGTCTGCCAGTTCCAGCGGCCCCATCGGGTGATTTGCACCCAGTTTCAGTGACGTATCAATCGACTGCACCGATCCCACACCTTCGTAAAGCGTGTAGATCGCCTCATTGATCATTGGCATCAGGATGCGGTTCACGATGAAGGCGGGGAAATCTTCTGCTGTGGCCGAAGTTTTGCCCAGACGCTCAACGACGGCATAACAGGCTTTGAACGTCGGCTCATCCGTTGCGATGCCACGGATCAACTCGACCAGTTGCATGATCGGCACCGGGTTCATGAAGTGGAACCCCATGAATTTCTCAGGCCGGTCGGTGCGCGACGCGAGGCGCGTGATTGAAATAGAGGAGGTGTTGGAGGTCAGGATAGTATCTGGCTTCAGATGGGGCACAAGGTCCTCAAAAATCGCCGTCTTGATCGTCTCACGCTCGGTCGCGGCCTCAATGATCAGATCTGTTTTGCCCAGATCGGTCAGGGTCTGGGTCGTGCCGATCCGCTTGATTGCATCGGCTTTCTGGGAAGCTGTGATCAGCTCTTTGCTGACCTGCCGATCCAGATTGCGTTCAATCAGGGCAACGGCCGCGTCAAGCGCCTCTTGGCTGATGTCCGTCAGCAGCACCTCGTATTCGGCTAGGGCAAAAACATGCGCGATGCCGTTGCCCATCTGGCCTGCGCCAACAATGCCTACCTGTTCAATTGCCATGATCAATTCCTCAACGGTTCGCTGCACCATAGGCCCCAGCGGGGGGCAGCATCAAGGCGGGTCGATAGGTAAAAGTTTTAACGAATATGCGCATTAGCGAATTGGCAAAGGATTTCAGCGAATCTGCATCGTGGGTGAAGAAATCAAAGGGGTTGAAGCCATGAAGCACGAAAACGTTGAACTGGGTGATCTGTCGTATTCGCCCTGCCGCTATGGTAATTCCCGGATGCTGTTCCGCGGGCCGCGCAAACGGCTGGATGCGCCTTATCTTGCCTTTGTCGGCGGAACAGAGACCTATGGGAAATTCATTGAAAAGCCGTTCCCAGCGCTGGTCGAAAAGGCGATGCGCCAGCCTTGTGTGAATTTTGGTTGTGTGAATGGCGGCATTGATGCCTTCGTGAATGACCCCACAGTGATGGGTATTTGTTCAGAGGCTGATCTGACCGTGGTTCAGGTGATGGGCGCCAACTACTTGTCGAACCGGTTTTACTCCGTCCATCCACGTCGCAACGACCGTTTTTTGCGCGCTTCAACCGTCTTGCAAGCGATCTATCACGATGTGGACTTTTCCGAATACTCCTTTACGCGGCACATGCTGGGCGCGTTGCATACGAAGTCTATTGAACGGTTCGAAACCGTCGTGGGCGAATTGCGCGAGGCTTGGCTGGCGCGGATGCGTAATATGCTGGGTCAGATCGGTAACCGTGTGATCCTGCTGTGGTTTTCCGAGGATGAGATGACTGACAGTCATTGGTCAAAACGGCAAAACCAGCTTCAGGTCGATCCTTTGTTCATCACCGCATCAATGATTGATGAGTTGCGCCCACTGGTAAAGGATGTCGTGATCGCCAACCCATCCGAGAAAGCGGTCGCGCAGGGGACTGAAGGCATGTTTTTCCCAGTTTCACAGACCAAAGCAGCGTCCGAGATGCTGGGTGTGGATTGCCATGTTGAGGCCAGTGCTGCCTTGGTGCGATCAATCCGCGATACGCTTTATGAGATATGAAAAAGGCCCGCGCATTGGCGCGGGCCTTTTCAAGTTCACCCAGGCGGACGCCTAGAGCTTGCCGGTCAGTTCTGGCACCGCGTCAAAGAGGTCAGCAACCAGACCGTAGTCAGCGACCTGGAAGATCGGCGCTTCTTCGTCTTTGTTGATTGCCACGATGATCTTGCTGTCTTTCATGCCCGCAAGGTGCTGGATCGCACCCGAGATACCGACGGCAACATAGAGATCAGGTGCGACCACCTTACCGGTTTGACCGACCTGCCAATCATTGGGCGCATAGCCGCTGTCAACAGCGGCACGTGACGCACCCACTGCGGCGTTCAGCTTATCAGCCAGCGTTTCGATCAGGGCAAAGTGCTCTTCCGACCCCACACCACGACCACCGGACACAACGACACCTGCAGATGTCAATTCTGGCCGGTCTGAGGCTGCCACCTTGTCTTCGACCCATTCAGACAGACCGGGGTTACCAGCAGCACCGATGCTTTCAACAGTGGCGGAACCGCCCATCTCAGCGGCGTCATAGCCGGCGGTACGGATGGTCATGACCTTCTTGGCGTCAGCGGATTTGACCGTCTGGATCGCGTTGCCGGCGTAGATTGGGCGCTCGAACGTATCGGCGTCAACGATGGCTGTCACTTCGGAAATGACCATCGCATCCAACAATGCCGCCACGCGTGGCATGACGTTCTTGGCGTCGGTCGTACCGGGTGCGGCGATATGGGTGTAATCGCCAGCCAATGACACGATGAGGTCGGCAGTTGGTTCTGCCAGACGATGACCAAGGGCCGGGTCTTCGGCGCAAAGCACCTTTGACACGCCTTGAATTGTTGCCGCCTCATCAGCCGCAACCTTTGCAGAGGCACCGGCACAAAGCACGGTCACATCGCCCAAGGCCTGCGCTGCAGAGACAGCTTTTGCAGTCGCATCAACGGCCAATGCGCCGTCTGTGACTTCGCCAATTAGAAGTACAGCCATTATACAGCCCCCGCTTCTTTGAGTTTTTCAACAAGTTCATCGACAGAACCAACGATGATGCCCGCTTTGCGTGCTTCGGGCTCAGCCGTGCTAACGACGGCCAAGCGCGGTGCGACATCAACGCCGTAATCGGCCGGTGTCTTTTCGTCCAAAGGCTTTTTCTTGGCCTTCATGATGTTGGGCAGTGACGCATAACGTGGTTCGTTCAAACGCAGGTCCACAGTCACGATAGTCGGCATCTTGACCTTGATCGTTTGCAGGCCGCCGTCCACTTCGCGGGTCACTGTGGCGCTGTCGCCGTCCACATCGACCTCGGATGCGAATGTTGCTTGTGACCATCCCAGCAGGGCAGACAGCATCTGGCCTGTCGCGTTCATGTCATTGTCGATGGCTTGCTTGCCACACAGAACCAGACCCGGATCTTCTTCCTTGACGATGGCCGCCAGGATTTTCGCAACGGCCAGCGGTTCGATGTCCGTGTGCACATCATCTGTCGCGACGACAAGGATTGCACGGTCGGCACCCATCGCAAGGGCGGTGCGCAATGTTTCCTGACTTTGCTTGACGCCGATGGACACCGCGATGACTTCTTCGACCTTGCCTGCTTCGCGCAGGCGGATCGCCTCTTCAACGGCGATTTCATCGAATGGGTTCATCGACATTTTGACGTTGGCGAGATCAACACCGGAACCATCCGCTTTGACGCGAACCTTCACGTTGTAGTCGATCACGCGCTTGACGGGTACAAGGACCTTCATCTGCGTTCTTCTCCTAAGAATCTGATCATTTATGTTCTCAGGATGTTGTTATCGTGCGCGTGCCCGGGAAAACAGTGTAAAATCGACGCGCCAAGGCCTCCCGACGCCACGTTCTTGACGTGCACGTCAGGTGCGAAACGTAAGGTGGATCATGATCCACCTTACCTAGCGGTTCGCACCGGGCACCCAAAGCACGTCGTCCTTGCCGTTGTTGTTCGCGATCCTGGACGCTTGAAAGCACCAGTCTGACAGACGGTTAAGGTATTTTACGGCCGCAGGGTTCACAGACTCCATTGTCGCCAGTTCCACCGTCAATCGCTCTGCCCGGCGCGAAACGGTCCGGCACAAATGCAAATAGGCAGCAAGCGCTGATCCGCCCGGCAGGATAAAACTGCGCAAGGGTTCAACTTCCTTGGTCATCGCATCAATCTGACCTTCCAGCCGCTCGACCTGCGCGTCTGTCATACGCAGGACAGGATATTCAGAGTCGCCGTCTTTTTCCATGTCAGGACGGCACAGGTCCGCGCCCAAATCAAAAAGGTCGTTCTGGATCATCGCCAGTTGCGCGTCCATTTCACCCGTTGCATGCAGCCGTGCCAGACCCACGGTGGCGTTCGTCTCGTCCACTGTCCCGTAGGACGTCACCCGCAGTGAATGTTTGGCCACCCGGCTGCCATTGCCAAGTGCCGTTTCACCCGCATCGCCGGTTTTTGTATAGATTTTGTTCAGAACAACCATGGTCTTCAGGCCCCTTCGCCGCGCAGATAGACAAACAACAAGATAAGTACGACGGCAAACAACTGGGCCCCGATCCGCCAGCGCATGATCTTATTGGCGTGCTTGCGATTGTATTCGCCGCCTTTGCCAAAACTGCCCATACCCCACATCAGGATGCCAAGTACAATCAGCACTGAAAGTGACATCAGCCAGAAAAGTGGATCATCCGCCATCGTTTTCGTGTCCTTCGTTCGTGTGGCTTGCGATGTAGCAGGCGGACCGGGGAAGGAAACCCTCAGGCGCGCAAAATCAACGCATCAAGAAGTCGAGTTGGGAGAAGCCGCCGTAGAAATCCCATCAAATAAGTCGGTGTCGTCACATAGTATCGTGGCCTCGGGCGCTGCGCTGTCAGTGCATGCAATATCTTCTTTGTGACGGCAGAGGGCGGTAGTTCAAATCGGTCAGGCCCCGCATCTTCATACAGGCGCGACCTAAGCTCGTCATACTGTGCTGCGCGTGCTGACGACTGCCAGTCAATCCATTTCTCAAAATGCGGGATCGCATTCTGGCGAATTTTTGCGGTGATTGGCCCCGGTTCGATCAGGATTACCTTAATTGGTGTATCGCTCATTTCGATCCGTAAAACATCTGTCAGGC
Source organism: Yoonia sp. F2084L (assembly GCF_023015625.1). Classification (GTDB taxonomy): domain Bacteria; phylum Pseudomonadota; class Alphaproteobacteria; order Rhodobacterales; family Rhodobacteraceae; genus Yoonia. Next base: position 171,982 of record NZ_JALKAH010000005.1, on the reverse strand, counting down.
CCTCAAGCGCATGTTTGGACGCCACGTAGGCCCCGCGCCAGCGCATCGGTACGAATCCCAACACAGACGAGCAATTGATAATCCGTCCATGTCCTTGCGCACGCATCACCGGGATCACCAACCGTGTCAGTGCGTGCCCGCCAAAGACGTTGGTCTCAAAGATGGCGCGCAATGCGTCGACCGGCAGATCCTCGACCGCGCCGGGCAGCGCGTAGGCCCCGTTGTTGTAAAGCGCGTCCAGTGTCCCGCCGGTTGCCTCAAGTGTCTCAGCCAGCCCATTCACGATGCTGTCGGCGTCGGTATAGTCGATACGCGGGCTTTCAAACCCTTCGCTGCGCAGCTGGTCGCAGTCTTCCGCCTTGCGGCAGCTTGCAAAGACGCGCCAGCCTGCCGCGCGCAACCCGCGTGCCGCGTCAAGGCCGATGCCGGAGGAACACCCGGTGATCAGTATGGATTTCTGTGTCATTGCAACTCTTTGGCCTCTTGCCAGTGTTGTGGCAAGCGATGTTGCGCCAAAAGGGCGGATGCCCGCCAAAAGATAGCTGCTTTACGCTGGATTCTTGCATCGCTACACACGTCACCATGAGTGATGACAACGATACTGGTCTCGGCCCGAACGATGTAACCGAAACGCTGCGGCGCGCCATTGGCGATCGCTATCTGACCTATGCGCTCTCAACCATTATGCACCGGGCGTTGCCGGATGCGCGTGACGGGCTCAAGCCTGTGCACCGTCGCATCCTTTATGCGATGTCGCGGCTGCGCCTCTCGCCCACAGGCGGTTTTTTGAAGTCTGCCAAGATCAGTGGCGACACGATGGGCGACTTCCACCCGCATGGTGACGCCGCGATTTACGACGCGATGGCGCGTTTGGCGCAGGATTTTAACGTTCGCTACCCGCTGGTCGATGGTCAGGGCAACTTTGGTAACATCGACGGCGATAATCCTGCCGCGTCCCGGTATACCGAGGCGCGCATGACCGCCGCCGCCGAGGCTTTGCTGGAAGGCCTCTCTGAAGACAGCGTTGATTTCCGCGATAACTATGACGGGCGGCTGACCGAGCCGGCAGTCTTGCCGGCCACATTCCCGAACCTTCTGGCCAATGGGTCCAGCGGGATCGCTGTGGGGATGGCGACGAATATCCCGCCGCATAACCTGCACGAGTTGATCGACGCCTGCCTGCATCTGATCAAGACACCGGATGCCCGTGATGATACGTTGCTGAACTACATTCCCGGTCCTGATTTTCCGACCGGTGGCACCATTGTCGAACCTGCCGAAAATATCGCTGAGGCCTATCGCACCGGGCGCGGGTCTTTCCGTCTGCGTGCAAAGTGGGAAGTCGAGGATCTGGGGCGTGGGACATGGCAGATTGTTGTGACCGAGATCCCTTATCAGGTCCAGAAGTCCAAACTGATCGAGAAGTTGGCCGAGGTCATCCAGCTTAAGAAAGTCCCGTTACTGGCCGATGTCCGCGACGAAAGTGCCGAAGATATCCGCGTTGTGCTGGAACCGCGCGCCAAAACTGTCGATCCCGAGGTGATGATGGGCATGTTGTTCCGCAACTCCGATCTGGAAACACGGTTTAGCCTCAATATGAACGTGCTGATTGACGGGCTGACGCCCAAGGTTTGTTCGCTCAAGGAAGTGCTGCGCGCCTTTCTTGAACACCGCCGCAATGTTCTGGTGCGTCGCAGCAAATACCGCCTTGAAAAGATCGACCACCGTTTGGAAGTGCTCGAAGGCTTCATCATTGCCTTCCTGCATCTGGATCGTGTGATTGATATCATCCGCTATGACGATGAACCTAAACAGGCTCTTATGGTCGAAGACTGGGCGCATGATCACGTTCGCGCCACATCCGAGGTCGACTATCGCTCGCCGATCGTACCGGGCGCTGACCCAGAGGTTTCGCTGTCTGAAATTCAGGCCGAGGCGATCCTCAATATGCGCCTGCGCAGCTTGCGCCGGTTAGAAGAGCTAGAACTGATTGCCGAGCGCGATGCTTTGATGGAAGAACGCGCAGGCATCGAGGATTTGCTGGAAAGCGATGACCTGCAATGGGCCAAGATCGCTGAGCAGTTGCGCGAGACCCGCAAGGTTTTTGGCCGTGACAGCGAAGGTGGCGCACGTCGGACGCAATTTGCCGAAGCGGCTGAGGTTGTCGAAGTGCCGCTTGAGGCGATGATTGAGCGTGAGCCGATCACTGTGGTCTGTTCGCAAATGGGCTGGGTCCGCGCGATGACCGGTCATATTGATCTGACCCGCGAGTTGAAATTCAAGGACGGTGACGGCCCGCGTTTCATCTTCCATGCGGAAACCACCGATAAGCTGTTGGTCTTCGGCGCCAATGGCCGCTTCTACACCGTTGGTGCCACCAACCTGCCCGGTGGGCGCGGCATGGGCGAGCCTTTGCGCCTGATGATTGAGCTGCCCAATGACGTCGAGATCGTGGATTTCCTGATCCACAAGCCCGGTGAAAAGCTGTTGGTCGCCTCGGCTGAAGGCAACGGTTTTATCGTACCAGAAGAAGAAGTCGTGGCGCAAACCCGCAGCGGCAAACAGGTCCTGAACGTCAAAGACACCATCGCCAAAGTCTGTCACCGCGTTGCGGGTGACCATGTGGCGGTCGTGTCTGAGAACGCGAAATTCCTGGTCTTTGAAGTCAGCGAACTGCCCGAAATGAACCGCGGCAAGGGTGTGCGCATCCAGAAATACAAGAAAGCCTCGGGTCGTCAGGGCATGTTGGAACTGGATGGTGGACTGTCTGACATCACCACCTTCGCGTGGGACGAAGGCCTGTCGTGGCCCATGGGCGGCGGTAAGACTCGGGTAGAGCCTGACATGACGGAATGGAAGGGTGCGCGCGCCGGGGTTGGCAAGCGTCCACCTTACGGCTTTCCCAAGAACAATCGCTTCTCATAGCGCTGCTTGCGGTTTTACATCGCTGTCACACAAGCTTCACATGGGTGCAAAGAATGTCCCTTAGCGTCCGCGCTGTTGCCAACACCAGCTAGGAGCAAGTGTGATGAAAGATAACGATACTTACCACCTGTCATGGGACGAATGGGACGAGCTGCAACGCCCCGCGCCTGAACAGACCGATTTTGATGATGTCGTCGAAGCCGCCATTTCGCGCCGTGGATTTCTAAGCGGTGTTCTTGCCTATGGCTCTGGTGCTGCGGTGATGGGCACGGGCCTTTTGTCTGGCACATCAGCCGAGGCACAGACCGCAAGCCGCTTTGGCTTTACCCCGATCCCGATCCAGACCGATGGGACTATCCATGTGCCAGAAGGCTATACATGGCATCCGGTGGCGAAATGGGGTCAGGCGCTCTTTTCAGATGCAGAGCCTCTGAGCAATGAAACGGGCGTCAGCGTCGCAAGCTCTGACCGGGTGTTTGGTGAAAACACCGACGGTATGGAAGCCTTCGTTGTCGATGGCCGTCAGGTGATTGCCATAAACCACGAATACGTCAATCCGCGTGAAAACCTGCCACATCAGGACGGCGAAGTCCTCAGCGCGGATGACGTGCTGACGTTGCAGAACATGCAAGGCGTCACCGTGATGGAGGTGGCCGAGGGCCCTGACGGATGGGACATTGTTGTCGATAGCGACCTGAACCGCCGCATCACCCCGAACACGCCGATGACGATTGCAGGCCCTGCTGCGGGCCATCCTCTGATGCAGACACCTGACGATCCTGCGGGCACGACGGTACTGGGCACGATGAACAACTGCGGTGCAGGAAAGACACCTTGGGGCACCTATCTGACCTGCGAAGAGAACTTTAATGGCTATTTCGGGTCCACCGATCCCGCGTTTGAACAGCCTGAGGATTACATCCGCTACGGCATCGGCCTTGAAGGTCGCTATGACTACGAAAGGTTCGACGCCCGCTTTGACGTCAGCCAAAACCCCAATGAGCCGCACCGCTTTGGTTATATCGTCGAGATCGACCCGACAGATCCGACATCAACCCCGATCAAGCACACCGCCATGGGCCGTTTCAAACACGAAAACGCAGCAGCGGTAATCGCCCCCGATGGCCGCGTTGTTGTCTATATGGGCGATGATGAACGGGGCGAATTCCTGTATAAATACGTCTCAAACGGCATCTACACACCCGGTGGACCAACATCGGAATTGTTGGATGACGGTCAGCTTTACGTGGCCAAGTTCAACAACGATCTGACTGGCACTTGGGTTGCACTTACGCCTGAGGCGACCGGCATGGATGAGGCCGAGATCGCGATCTATACGCGCATGGCTGCATCCAAAGTGGGGGCGACAACCATGGACCGTCCTGAATGGGTGGCCGTGAATACCGTCGCGGTAGAGGGTTACTGCTGTCTGACCAACAACCGCAACCGAGGCGTTCAGCCAAATGCAGGCGGCGATGAAACGCCGGTGAATGGGCCAAACCCCCGCGCGGAAAACCACTATGGCCAGATCGTGCGCTGGTATCCCAGCAACGATAATCATGCCGACGACAGCTTTACGTGGGACCTTTATGTGATGGCTGGGAACCCAACCGTACATGACGACGTTTATGGCGGGTCGTCCAACATTAACGAAGGGAACCTTTTTAATTCACCCGATGGGATGATGTTCGACAGCACGGGTCTGGTCTGGATCCAGACCGATGGTGACTATGACAATGAGGGTGATTTCGCGGGTATGGGCAACAATCAGATGCTGGCCGGTGATCCGATCACTGGGCAAATCGAACGCTTCATGACCGGTCCTTACGGATGCGAGGTCACGGGGCTGACATGGTCAGCCGACAAGCGCACGATGTTTGTGGGTATCCAACACCCCGCAGCACCTTTCCCGGATGGGGAAGGGATGCTGCCACGATCGTCTATCGTGGCCGTGAAGCGGGTCGATGGCGCGATGGTTGGTTGATTGCGTTGGGGGCGTGCCACAAGGCGCGCCCCTGCGTCATTGGGTAGATGGCTGCTGGCGTCACCGATGCTGATCCACCAATATCGGGTTCCCATCCGGGTCCTTGATGATAAAGCTCGCCGGTCCCGTTGTGCTTTCATCGGCCTCGCTTGCAAAATCGACACCGTCCGCCTTCAACCGCTTCTGGATGTCGCGCACATCATCGAAGTCATCAAGCTCTTGGATGTTCTGATCCCAGCCGGGGTTGAATGTCAGCGTGTTGGCCTCAAGCATCCCTGCAAAGAGCCCAATTACGGTGTCGCCATTGCGCAGGATCAACCATCCCTGCGCCTCGTCCCCACCAAAGGCTTCAAAGCCTAGCTTGGCGTAAAACGCTTTGGAAATGGCAATGTCCTTGACGTTCAAGCTGAGTGAAAATGCGCCCAGTTTCATGATTATGTCCTTTCAAACTGTCCTTGCGACATAGCATATCCTGCCGCTCGCATGAAGTTCCGCGCCCCCGCGCTTGTAAAAAGTGACCCGACAGCCCTGTTGTGCCAACCCAAGGCTTGATTTCCACCGCGTTTCCCAATACATCGCCCGCGATGTTGGACCGGGCCGTACATGGCCCCACAAAATTAAGGGCCCTGCAAAATGGCAAAGGCAAAGTTTGAACGTAATAAGCCGCATGTAAACATTGGCACGATTGGCCACGTTGACCACGGCAAGACGACGCTGACAGCGGCGATCACCAAGTATTTTGGTGACTTCCAGGCGTATGACCAAATCGACGGCGCGCCCGAAGAAAAGGCCCGTGGGATCACCATTTCCACAGCCCACGTCGAGTATGAGACAGAAGCCCGTCACTACGCCCACGTCGACTGCCCCGGCCACGCCGACTACGTCAAGAACATGATCACCGGTGCCGCCCAGATGGACGGCGCGATCCTGGTTGTGAACGCCGCTGACGGCCCGATGCCACAAACCCGCGAGCACATCCTGCTCGGCCGTCAGGTTGGTATCCCGTACATGGTCGTCTACATGAACAAGGTCGATCAGGTTGACGACGACGAGCTGCTTGAGCTGGTGGAAATGGAAATCCGTGAGCTGCTGTCCTCTTACGAGTACCCTGGCGACGACATTCCTGTGATCCCGGGTTCCGCGCTTGCCGCGATGGAAGGCCGCGATCCCGAGATTGGTGAAGAATCTATCAAAAAGCTGATGGAAGCTGTCGACACATATATCCCGACACCTGCCCGTGCGGTTGACCTGCCGTTCCTGATGCCAATCGAGGACGTGTTCTCGATCTCTGGCCGCGGTACTGTTGTGACCGGCCGTGTTGAGCGTGGCGTGATCAACGTCGGCGACGAGATCGAAATCGTCGGTATCCGCGACACCTCCAAGACCACATGTACGGGTGTTGAAATGTTCCGCAAGCTGCTGGACAGCGGTGAAGCTGGCGACAACATCGGTGCGCTTCTGCGCGGTGTTGACCGTGAAGGCGTTGAGCGTGGTCAGATCCTGTGTAAGCCGGGTTCGGTGAAGCCGCACACCAAGTTCGAAGCCGAAGCCTATATCCTGACCAAGGAAGAGGGTGGCCGTCACACGCCGTTCTTCGCCAACTACCGTCCACAGTTCTACTTCCGGACCACAGACGTGACCGGCACGGTTGAGCTGCCAGCGGGCACAGAGATGGTGATGCCGGGCGACAACCTGAAGTTCAACGTCGAGCTGATCGCACCGATTGCGATGGAAGACGGCCTGCGCTTCGCGATCCGCGAAGGCGGCCGGACGGTTGGTGCCGGTGTTGTGTCGAAAATCGTCGAGTAAGCACGACCGACCAAACATGTAAGGTGGATCATGATCCACCTTACACCAAAGGCCGCTTCGGAAACGAGGCGGCCTTTTGCTTTGATCCCGGGCAGGTCTGTTGCAGAGTTTGGTCTATTTGCCTTTGCTCAGGGTCGTTGCCATTGCGAGGTGGCACAGAGAAGGCCGCCCAAGATACAACCTTGCAGAGCAAGACTTTGACCCGCGACGGTCAGTCGTCCCAAATAGACGGTGCCACTGCGTGGATCGATCACCTCTCCTTCGAAACGCCCCTGTCCAACCTGCCGCATCTCCCGGATCACGGGGTTACCTGCCAGCGTATCGACCCGCGTACCGTTTGCGTCAATGCCGTGGACGACGTTTCCACAAAATGCGTCCTGACAACTCTCGACCCGGATCAGGCCTGACACGCCGTCACGCGGTTCCGTGATCCAGAACCCGATAAGAGAGGGGTCCGACCAAGCGGCGCCACCCGACAGACAGCAGGCCATCAGCCCGATGACCAGACGTGACAGCAACTCAGGCCTGCCAAGCATGCGCGACATCCTTGGCGCGTCCTTCGAAGGCCGCAATCTCAGCGGTCATGACGGCGCAATCCCGCCCGGCGGCCTTTGCTGCATACAGCGCTTCATCGGCATCCAACATCGCTTGATCAACCCCGCATCCGTCAAGCTTTGTCACACCATAGCTCGCGGTGAGCGGGTAGGGTGCGTCGCCCTGTAAAGCTGGCGCGCGCCGCAATACGGCGCGCAGCCCATCGATCCAGATGTTCAGATCCGCCTTCGCCGGCATATCAATGTGGATCAGGAATTCCTCTCCGCCGATCCGTCCGATCGCCGCCCGTTCTTCACCCAGCGTCATTTGCAGATAATGCCGTGCGGTTGCCCCGAAATGTTGCAACATCAGATCACCTGCAGCGTGACCAAACCGATCGTTGATGGATTTGAAGTGATCTATGTCTGCAAGCACCAAGAACCCCGTCGCCCGACGGCTATTCTGGAGCCGCTCAAAAATCGCCCGACGCGAATAGGTGCCGGTGAGGGTGTCGTGCGACAACGCATATTCCAGAGACTGCTTGAGTTTGTTTTCGCGCAACATTCTGTGCCCGGTGATCTCCGCGACCCCAAAGCCAAGACTAGCCGAAAACAGCATCCGCCAGCCCAGATTACGCTCGAAAGCGGCTTGGGGGATCATCGTCCAATCATAAAGAACACTGGCCGCCGCGGCAAAAAGCGAGATGGCGATCGAGAAGATAACCACATGCCGGGGGGATTTGATCTGCACACTGACGCTCCACTTGCCGACGCGTTGGTATCGGCCAATCCTGAATAGTCCGTGAACAATTGCTGGGTGTGGGGCAAAAAGGGTTTGCCTGTCCCGGCGAACATTCCTGTGGCAGCCCAATCAAACACGGATGTGCCGTGTGCGCCCTGATCGCCCCCATCGCGATGGAAGGCGGCTTGCGCTTCGCGATCCGAGAAGGCGGCCGCACCGTTGGTGCGGGTGTTGTATCGAAGATCGTCTAGTAAGCATAACCTACCAAGCGTGTAAGGTGGATCATGATCCACCTTACACCAAAGACCGATCCACTTGGGGCGGTCCTTTTGCGTCAGGTTGTTTATATGTTGGCAACAACTCTCTTAAAATTCTGAAGTTGGATCGAAAAACGCGATGCTGGCTTTAAAGTCATCGACTGCTATTTGCGCCGCGGTACTTTTTTGTTTGCAAGAACAGCGCCAGGCGATATTTGATCAAACACCATAAGGCGGCGACCAAACGGTGCCTTCTCAAATTGTCCTTTTTGCAATCTATCAACAGATCAAATTTCCGGCTTCGTGCCCAAGATGAAACCATTTAGCCGGTTTAAGGCGTAGATTGCAGGCTGAATAGCCTTCACATCATAAAAATTAAGTCACAATGCCCTATTGAATTTCCTTATCGTGATCCCAAGGGGCTGCGCCAAAATGGCGAGATTCTGTGCATCCGTGGTCAACAGGGACCCTGCGCAGCTCTTTCATGGATAAGCACTGACGATATGCCAAAAGAAAGTGGGACAGATGGCGCATAAAATTGTCGTCGGCCTTGATGGGCAAAGTTCGGGCGCAAAGGCGCTGGACTATGCACAAAACATGGCCAAGCAAATGGGTGTGTGCGAGCTTCTTGTTGTCTATGTGATCGAATGGTCGCCCTTTTCGTTCCAGACTGCCGAAGAAAACGCAGAGCGTCACAAACGGCGCGAGGAAGAAATTACTGTTGCGAAAGAACGGGTCGTGGAGCCGGCGCTCAAGCAACTCAAAGACGTGGGGCTGACGGCGACCGGTGTCGTCCGGCACGGCCATGTTGCGGATGCTCTGGACGCGATCGCCAAAGAACATCAAGCAGATCAGATTGTTGTGGGGCGTTCGACCGAAGGCGGTATGACCGCGCGGATCTTTGGCAGCTCGACCGCCAATCTTGTTATGAACGCATCGGTGCCTGTCACCGTGATCGCTTAGGGGGCATCACAATGAACGCTTTTACAAAACGCCTGATGGCTGCGGGCGCTGCATGTGCTGCGGCTGGTCCGGCACTCGCCCAAGAGGCAATGACGCTTGATGAGCGCGTCAATGCTACCTTTGCATCTGCAACAGGGTGGTTCGTCAACTTCATCTTTATGTCGATACCGGGCACGAATTTCCCGTGGATTGTGATGTGGCTGGTGATCGGTGCTACCGTGTTTACCATATACTTTGCCGCGGTGCAGTTCCGGTTCTTTGGCCATGCGATCAGCCTGGTCAAAGGCGATTATTCCGATCCCAATGATGCAGGCGAAGTCAGCCACTTTCAGGCGCTTGCAACTGCCCTGTCGGGGACCGTTGGTCTTGGTAACATCGCTGGTGTTGCCGTGGCGGTCGGTATCGGCGGACCGGGGGCCACGTTCTGGATGATCCTTGCGGGTCTGTTGGGCATGGCGTCGAAGTTCACCGAATGTACGCTGGGTGTGAAATATCGCAACGAATACCCCGATGGGACCGTCTCTGGTGGTCCGATGTACTACATATCAAAGGGGTTTGATGAATTGGGCTTGCCGGGGGGTAAAATCCTTGCGGTGATGTTCTCGATCTTCTGTATTCTTGGGGCCTTGGGCGGTGGGAACATGTTCCAGGCCAATCAGGCACATGCACAGATTACGCAGATCACCGGCGATTTCCCGGGCTGGATCACGGGCCTTGTCTTTGCGGGTGTCGTATTTGCCGTGATTGTTGGCGGTATCAAGTCTATTGCGCGGGTCACCGAAAAGGTCGTGCCTTTCATGGGCATTCTTTATGTAGGCGCATCAATCGTCGTTTTGATTGTGAACTACGACATGATCGGTTGGGCCTTTGGCCAGATCTTTGCGGGTGCATTCACTGGTCTTGGTGTCGCGGGCGGTTTCGTCGGCGCGTTGATCCAGGGCTTCAAGCGTGCTGCCTTCTCAAACGAAGCAGGCGTTGGTTCTGCGGCGATCGCACACTCGGCGGTGAAAACCAAAGAGCCGATCACCGAAGGGTTTGTGTCCTTGCTTGAACCACTGATCGACACGGTTGTGATTTGTACGATGACAGCTTTGGTGATCATCATCTCGCAACAGCTGATCATTGACGAAGCGACAGGCAACTACATGCTGAACGAAGCGGGTACGGCGATTGCCACGGTTGATGGCAACGGCGGTGTAGCGCTGACGTCAGCCGCGTTTGGATCGGCGATCAGCTGGTTCCCGTTTGTCTTGGCAATCGCGGTGATCCTGTTTGCCTTCTCGACCATGATCTCTTGGTCGTACTACGGGCTGAAAGCGTGGACTTACCTGTTCGGTGAAGGCAAGACCACTGAGCTGGTGTTCAAGATCATCTTCTGCATCTTCATCGTGATCGGTGCGGCGGCCAGCCTTGGGCCTGTCATCGACTTCTCGGATGCGGCGATCTTTGCGATGGCGGTGGTCAACATCTTCTGTCTCTACTTCCTGATGAAAGTGGTGCGGACAGAGTTGAACTCTTACAGCGCGCGTCTGAAGTCAGGCGAGATTAAGAAGTTCACCCATTAAGCGCGTTGATTGCTGAATAAAGAGGCCGCCTTGGTGACAGGGCGGCCTTTTTTTATCTCAAACAGTCGGGTACGGTTTTCGTGAAATCAGCAAACTGAGGACCCCCATGCAAAAAACTCTTAGCGCCATTGCATTGCTCACTTTCGTTGCGGCCTGCGGTGGCCCGTCGCCGGACCAACTGACACAAAACCGCGATGGCAACACGGTTACAGGAACAGCCGGCGCGAACTGGTCGGATGAAGAACTGCGCAGCAATGCGTTCGCAGCCGTTTGCGCGCAAAACGAGCGGATCACTGACCTTAGGATCAGTCGCGATGCTGATGGTGTCGGCACCTTCTCGGCGACCTGCCTGAGCCAGTGACGTTCTTTCCATTGCCTGACACGGTGCATCCGGTGACTTTGCCGGATGGGACCGTACATAAAGGCAATGTGTTTTTGAAGGCCGCGATCACGCATCCAAACTGGGATGTGGGTGATTACACCTATGCCAGCGACTTTGATCCCCCCGACGACCCACAGGATTGGGCCGGGCGATTGGCACCATATCTGTTTCCAATGGCAACGGATCGTCTGATCATCGGCAAGTTTGGGCAGATAGCGCATGATGTGCGGTTCATCACAGATGGGGCTAATCATGCCCGGATGGGCTTTTCGACCTTTCCCTTCGCGATCCATGATCCCGACCGTTTTGCGGACTATGCCAGCACATTGCGCCCGGGCCGCGATATCCGGGTTGGCCATGATGTCTGGATCGGGACCGGTGCGCGTATTTTGGCGGGCGCGCAAATTGGTAATGGCGTGATCATCGGGGCCGGAGCGGTCGTCAGCGGCGTTGTGCCGGATTATGCCATCGTGGCGGGCAACCGCGCCACGGTGCAGCGCATGCGTTTTGATGATGAAACGATTGCGGCGCTGAACCGGATTGCGTGGTGGGACTGGGACATCGCCCGGATCATTGACAACGAAAAGGCTATCGTCGGGCATGATTTGCAAGCATTGCTTGCGGCAAGCTGACCAAGCGCATCAAGGTCCTTCTGGCAGGCCTAAAAGCTGGTCTGCGTCACGTGTCACCTTGTTCAGAAAGTCCTGAAGGCTTTGGCGCAACGCTTCCTGTTCATCCGCCGTCGGTTTACGTGGAAACGCGTCATCAAATCGGCGAAAGACATAGGCCCCTTTGCCAAAGGGTTTGGGCACCAACATTTGATCCCACGAGTCCAAACGCCGTTCTTTTGTCGTGGTAAAGGCATAGCCGAAAACCGGGATGCCCGTCACCCGTGCCCATTCCAGCGTTGCATCGTTGACTTGCCGGGCGGGCCCCAAGGGCCCGTCGCCCGTCATCCCGATGCTGACGCCCTCTTTCACCCGTTTAAGGACCGTGCGCGATGCTGCGATGTTAGTGGTTTTGCGCGACATTTTCATCGGTCGCAGGCCTGCGCGGGTATGCAAAACACCAACCACGCGGCCGATGGGTGAGGTGTCATGCAGGCTGGAGAGTGTGCCATCGGCAATCGGCCAATGGTACGCGCTCATCATCAGGCGGCTGTGCCACATCACCAGCAAAACGGGGCCTTCGGCCATCGCGGCACGCAGGTCATCGACACCTTCGGACTGCCACGTGGTCGTGCGTTGGCAGAATGACAGATAGGTCCCGGCCAGCCGTGCCAGAACATTCGCCAGAAATGTAGATTTCTCAATCCGTTTGCGCAGGGACATGAGCGGGCAGAGACCTTTGATTGTGAATTGCGCCCTTCTTGTCGCATTTCTGGACCTGAACACAAGTGTGCCGCACTTATCCCCCTTGATCCTGCCTTGGTTTCGGACTACCCCGACACCCGGTCGTAGGGGTATAGCTCAGTTGGTAGAGCGGCGGTCTCCAAAACCGTAGGTCCCGGGTTCAAGTCCTGGTGCCCCTGCCAGACCAGATCACCGATACGCGCATGCGCGGAGGATCAAAACCTTTCCCATGACATCCCAGCCGCTTTCAATCGCCTTTCATATCGGCGCGCACAAGACCGCCACATCGCATTTGCAGCGCTCGCTGTTGCGCGCGCGTGATATTTTGGCTGTGAAGGGTGTGCGTTATTATGGGCCCGATTATTTTCGTCTGCCCGGCCACACTATTCAGGCACTGTTTGGGTTTCGTCCCGGTGTCGCAAATGGTGGTGCTCTGCGCCCTGCGTCCGATCAATTGGCCTTACTGCGCAAGGATGGTCATCGGTTGGTCTTTAGCGAAGAGAACTTCATTGGACCGTTGAATCAACCCTATGGACGCACAATGAAGCGACGTTACAAAGCGGCTGATGCGCGGTTGCAGGCGCTGGCCCGTGCCATCGGGCAGGATGTCGATGTTTTCCTTGCCGTGCGCCGCCCGACGGCTTTCATCAATTCGGCCTATTGCCAGATGTTGCTGGGCGGGCGGGTGCAACCCATTGCCGTTTATCAAAGGCGCAACCCGCTGAGCACTGTTGATTGGGTTGATCTGGTCTCGCGGGTGCGCGCGACGCCGGGCGTTGGTGGCGTCACCGTGTGGCAGTACGAAGATTATGGTGCGCTGTTCCCGCAAATCATAGCCGGGCTGGTTGGGCCAGAGGCCGCGTCGGTGGTCCCGCCTCGCCCGCGCTATATCAACCGTGGTCTGTCAGAGGCGGCTGTGACGGCAGTCTTGGACCAAGCAGAGGGCGAGATCGCCGAAAAGCTGGCCCATGCCGCGCGCCAGCAGTTCCCGGTTGAGGACGGGCATACGCCCTTTGATGGTTTTGCCGCCGACGAACATGCCATTGGTGATGCGGCCTATGCCCGTCAGTTGAAAACCATCGCAGGGCTTGATCGCGTACGGTTGCTCCAAACGGCCCCTGATTGACGCCATGTTGATGGACCCGGTGCCCTTACGGGCTTGAATTCATCCGGCGGACCCCGTAAGTGGATTTTGTTTCGACAAAGGACAATCCGACATGGCCATCGCCAACCCCGTCAAGTTCATCCAAGAAGTCCGCGCAGAGATTTCCAAGGTCGTATGGCCGACCCGTCGTGAGGTGATCATGACAACAATCATGGTGTTTATCATGGCGGCATTGACGGCGATCTTCTTCTTTTTGGTGGACCTGCTGATCCGTACCGGACTGAATGGTGTGCTGACCTACTTTGGCAGCTAATCTAGCGGAATTCTCGCAGGGCTCTTGAAAACTGTGTGTGGCAGCGGTAAGAGCCTGCAACTTCCCGAAAATGGCGTGCTGCGAATCAAGTTGCACGCCGCTTTTATTTTCGGGACTTGCGGATTTCTCCGCTGAAATGCAATTGCGGCCCATCGGGCCACGTGACGACAAGGTGCTCTGACAGATGGCCAAACGTTGGTATTCGGTAAGCGTTCTCTCAAACTTTGAGAAGAAGATCGCAGAAGCGATCCGCCAGAAGGCGGAAGAACACGGGCTTGACGATCAGATCGACGAAGTGCTGGTGCCGACCGAAGAAGTCATCGAAATTCGCCGGAATAAAAAGGTGACAGCCGAGCGCCGCTTTATGCCCGGCTACGTTCTGGTCCACATGGAAATGTCGGATGAAGGTTATCACCTGATCAACTCGATCAACCGCGTCACAGGTTTCTTGGGCCCACAAGGCCGCCCAATGCCGATGCGCGACGCCGAAGTGCAGGCCATCCTTGGCCGCGTTCAAGAGGGCGAAGACGCGCCACGCACGCTGATCCACTTTGAGATCGGCGAGAAGGTCAAAGTCAACGACGGTCCGTTTGAAGACTTCGACGGCATGGTTGAAGAAGTTGATGATGAAAACCAGCGCCTGAAGGTGACGGTTTCTATCTTTGGCCGGGCCACCCCGGTCGAATTGGAATATACGCAGGTTTCTAAACAGTAGGCTGCGTGTTCAGACGTGGGAGAGGCAACTCTAACCACGGCATAACCGCCCCAACTTGGGGCAATGTAGGACAGGTTTCGATCTGTCGCTGAAAAAAGGAGAGGCCTCATGGCCAAGAAAATCGTGGGTACGCTGAAACTGCAGGTTCCTGCAGGTGCTGCTAACCCTTCCCCACCTGTGGGTCCTGCGCTGGGTCAGCGCGGCATCAACATCATGGAATTCTGTAAAGCGTTCAACGCCAAGACAGCTGACATGGAAAACGGCGCACCTTGCCCGACTGTTATCACCTACTATCAGGACAAGTCGTTCTCGATGGAAATCAAGACGCCACCTGCGTCTTACTACATCAAGAAAGCGGCCAAGCTGAAGTCCGGCAGCCAGACACCTGGCAAGTCGGTTGCGGGTTCGATCACTGGTAAGCAGGTGCGTGAAATCGCCGAGGCCAAAATGAAAGACCTCAACGCGACGTCTATCGAAGGCGCAATGCTGATCATCGCGGGCTCTGCTCGCTCTATGGGCATCGAGGTGAAGTAATGGCAAAGTTCGGTAAGCGTACAACAGCGGCCCGCGCCGCATTCGAAGGCAAGCACAACGTATCCGTTGCGGAAGCCGCATCTTTGGTCAAAGACAACGCCAAGGCGAAGTTTGACGAAAGCATCGAAATTGCAATGACACTGGGCGTTGACCCACGTCATGCAGACCAGATGGTTCGTGGCACGGTTTCCCTGCCACACGGCACAGGTAAAACTGTCCGCGTTGCTGTCTTCGCCCGTGGCGACAAGGCTGAAGAAGCAAAAGCGGCCGGTGCAGATATCGTTGGTGCAGAAGACCTGATGGAAACCGTTCAGGGCGGCACAATCGACTTTGATCGTTGCATCGCCACACCTGACATGATGGCCGTTGTTGGTCGTCTGGGTAAGGTTCTGGGTCCACGTAACCTGATGCCAAACCCACGCGTTGGCACAGTGACCATGGACGTCAAGGAGGCTGTGGAAGCAGCAAAGGGCGGTCAGGTTCAGTTCAAGGCTGAAAAAGCTGGTGTGGTTCACGCCGGTATCGGCAAGGCGTCATTTTCTGCCCAACAGATCGAAGAGAACATGAAAGCCTTCGTTGACGCGGTCAGCAAAGCCAAGCCAACAGGTGCCAAGGGTACGTACATGAAGAAGATCGCCGTCAGCTCGACCATGGGCCCAGGCGTTTCTATCGACGTGTCTTCTGCGACTGGCAACGAATAACGTCTCATCACTTTAGTGAACGGATTGTGGAAAGGCGGCCTTCTGGGGCCGCCTTTTTAAGTTGCACCATCATGAACCTGCGGTCCGGTCTAAACTGGTCCTGCGTCAAATCGAGAGCGCCATACAGCACCGCTTTTCTGTAGCGTTCTCGCGATCGCACGTTGGTCCCCTTCCATCGCGTCATGAATGATGCGGGACAGCACGCCGTCTTCCTTTAACTTCAGCCCGATTTCGGAGTGGCCGAGACTTGGGAATACAAAATGTGCCCGATTGCGGCGCGGGGCAAACAGCCGGAGGTGGGCTGCATCATTTTTGCCCGCGTGTATGATGAAGCTTTGCTGAGGATGGGTTTGGATTGAATCAGCAGTCTCAAACCGCAAGTCACCAAGTCTTTGACGCCAAAACTCCCAGCGGTGTTCATCGGGTAAGATGGCCTTTGACATCGTGTACTGAGGCGATATTGCGAGCGCGGTTGTCACAGGAAAGAGGGTTGCGCACACAAGAGCGCTGAAGCCTCCCATGCTGAGACCCAGCGCTGTCGTTCGTTTGATATGACCATCTTTCTGGATGTTCTGAACGACCTGTTGAAGCTTAAGACAGAGCGTCGCGTCGTTGAGCCAAGATCTTTTGAGGTCACTCACAAAAAGGCAGTGTGCGTTCTCATTGCGTAGAACTGAACCGACAAATTCATCAGGCGGCATTTCAGTGCGCGACCCGCCAATGCCCGCAAAGCATATGATAAGATCTGCACCTTGGCCTTCCGCATAACGCATACGCATCGTCTCAGGGGTGGGCAGTGTCACGAGCGTCCGCCGCTGGTCGGTTTTGTCGGTGTCGGACATAGAGGCTCGTCTTGTATCGGGTTTGGGTCGCAAAATATCGGCCGTTGTGACTCTGCGTGTCCAAATGCGGTAGTGCCCGAGGGGACGTTAGTCAATCTTCACGGCATGAGCGGCCCGCGTTGCTGTGCTTGCCGTTTTCATTTGGTTGGTTGGCTGCATCTGATGCAAGTACTCTAGAAAATCCGCCTCAGACAGCGGGCGCGCATAGGCGTAGCCTTGGAACAGATGACATCCCAGTTTCCGAATGACCGCGATATCTGCAGGTGTTTCGACCCCTTCGGCCAGCACCTCAATCCCAAGCGCGCGGGTCATGTCCAAGATAGCGGAAACGACCTTGCGCTTAGTGGGATCGTTGGTTGCGGCCTGCACCAGATGGCGATCAATCTTGAGCCGGTCCGGGCGCACCATGAGCAAGCCGGTGATCGACGCCCGCCCGCTACCAAAGTCATCGGTTTCGATCTGAACCCCTAATGCGCGCAGCCGTGCGAGGTTGTCGTTGACCATGGGTTCGTGCTGCAATTCATCAAAACTGATGGTTTCCAGCAACTCGATGGATAACTTGCACTGCCGGTTGGTCCAGCATGCATCAACGTCATCAACCAGCTTTGGGTCAATCAAACGTCCCGCGCTCAGATTGACTGAGATAGCGGGTAGCAGCCCCTGTTTCGCCGCCCCGTCTGCGAATTGCAGGGCCTGATGCATCATGCTGCGGTCGATCGCCGCCACAAGGCCCAGTTCGGAGGCGACATCAAGGAAAGCAGCCGGTGCCAGCAGTCCGTGTTCTGGGTGTTGCCACCGCGCCAGTGCTTCGGCCCCGACGACAGCGCCGGTTCCGGCATGGATTTGCGGCTGGTAGAATGGGATGAATTCACCGTTTTCAATAGCGCCCGGAATTTCACTGGCGAGTTGCCGTCGCGCGGCGATCGCGGATAGCATGCTTGGCATCAGTTCGCGCACGCACCCGCGGCCAGCGCGCTTTGCCTCATAAAGTGCGATATCGACTTTCGCGACCAGTTGGCGCGGGGTCACGTCGCCACCAGCGCCATAGGCGATACCAATACTGGCCCCGATTGAAATCTCTTGCCGGTCGACAAGGATTGGCTGTTCCATCGCCTCAACCAAATCATCGGCGATCCAGCGGGCCTGATCGCGGTCCGCATTATCGGCCAGAACAATCAGGAATTCATCGCCCCCCAGACGATAGACCGGGCCAATGCCGCTGGCGCGCTGTCGCATGCGTTCGGCTGCTGCGACGAGTACGCTATCCCCGGCCGGGTGGCCCAGCGTGTCATTGACCCATTTGAAGCGATCCAGATCAATGTGAATAAGAATGACGTCATTACCGACGACCCCCAGCACTTCGCTTAGGTCCCGTTCAAATGCGCGCCGGTTCAGCAGGCCTGTCAAACTGTCTTCATTGGCGCTGCGTTCCAAAGCGCGTCGCATCACGTTAAGTTCGCTGTTGCGTTCTGCGAGCGCCGCATTCGTTTCCATCAGGCGCTGTATGGACTCTTTTTCCTGCGTAATGTCATGCCCGGTGCCCCGATACCCGATGAAGGCTCCGGCATCGTCAAACAGCGGCTGCCCGGCAACGCGGACCCAAAGATAACCACTGTTGTTGGGTCGATTGATCTTATACTCAAAGTTTCTGAAAGGGCGTCGTGCCCGCAGGTCTGCAAGATGGGCCTGCCAGTTCGGATCGTTTGCGCACATCTCTCCGACATCATCCCGCCGGGTGCCCAGGACTTTTGACGGATCTATCTTTGCGATGTCTTTCAGAACGCTTGAAAAATATGTGAACCGATGTTCGGAGTCGGTCTCCCAGAACCAGTCGGAAGAGATACCGGCAAAATCCTCAAGATTTCGAAATTTAGTATCATTTGTCGATGTCATCGCAGCGAGCTTAGTCAAAGGCGCTGAACAAGTGGTTAGCGTGTGCCAATTCTGTTGGGCGGTGCTGCAGGATAAGACTTGGCATTTGGGTGAATGATGACTAGGGATTGCGCAGGTCCGAACGATTGATTCGAACGGGCTTTATTCGTCCGAGACGGTGGGTTGGTGCAGAGCATCGCTAATTCCTGCCTGAGACGGGATAGACCGGATTTACCTGAGGCCATGCCTCAGCCCAAGCTGGCTCAACCCCCGTACATGTGGACATCGACTGTCACCGCGCTTGCGTGGGGGCAAAATTGAGCCGGGAAGCAATTCCCAAACTTGGAGTAAAACTGTGGATAGAGCACAAAAAGAACAGCTGGTCGACGATCTCGGCCAGATCTTTGAAAGCTCTGGCGTCGTAGTGGTTGCCCACTACGAAGGCATGACAGTTGCTGAAATGCAGGACCTGCGCGCGCACATGCGTGAAGCGGGCGGTTCCGTACGCGTTGCCAAGAACAAGCTCGCCAAAATCGCCCTTGAGGGCAAGCCATGCGCAAGCATCGCTGACTACCTCGAAGGCATGACTGTACTCGCTTACTCGGAAGACCCTGTCGCTGCGGCGAAGGTTGTCGACAAGTATGCCAAAGAGAATGACAAACTTGTCATTCTTGGCGGTGCCATGGGCGAGACAGCACTGGACGTCGCTGGTGTGAAAGCCGTTGCCGGGATGCCATCACGCGAGGAGCTTATTGCTTCTATCGTGGGCTGCATCGGGGCACCTGCAAGCAACATCGCCGGGGCCATTGGCGCGCCTGCTTCGAACATCGCAAGCATTCTCTCAACCATCGAAGAGAAAGCTGCATAAAGCATCTGAATTGACTTGGGGGTTCACCCTCACGTTGGAACACACATAACTGAAACGGAAAGCATAAAATGGCTGATCTGAAAAAACTTGCTGAAGAGATCGTTGGTCTGACCCTTCTCGAAGCACAAGAACTGAAAACCATCCTCAAGGACGAGTATGGCATTGAGCCCGCAGCTGGCGGCGCAGTCATGATGGCGACATCTGACGCTCCCGGCGAAGCTGCTGCTGAGAAGACAGAATTCGACGTCGTTCTCAAGAATGCTGGCGCATCCAAAATCAACGTCATCAAAGAAGTCCGCGCGATCACAGGTCTTGGCCTGAAAGAAGCAAAAGACCTCGTCGAAGCTGGCGGCAAAATCAAAGAAGGCGCGTCCAAGGACGAAGCCGAAGAAGTCAAAGCCAAGCTGGAAGCAGCTGGCGCAGAGGTCGAACTGGCCTAAGCCACTTCGATTTGATCAAAGGAATCGGGTCGCATCACGCAGCCCGGTTTTTTTGTGCCGTTTGAGAAGACCGTCAAGGTCAACCACCAAACCTTTTCCAGACTTCGAGCCCTTTTTCATCGAGCCGCTCAGGAGAACAGAACACCGAGAGCGTCATCTGTGCTTCGAGTTCTCGCGGTCCCATTTGTTGAAGAGTTCCAGCCGCCAATTCGGTATGGATGGCGGAATATGGAAGCCAGCCGATCCCGCTTCCGTTAAGGACTCGTCTTTTAATGGCTTCGACAAGCCCATCAACGTAGCGCACGTTTAGATGAAGCAGCTGCTTACTAATTGTTTGGTCGACAACTGTGCCCAAAAATGAAGACCGTTCATAGGCAAGATATGGCACGGGCGCATGTGCTGTCCCCGGCAAAACCCAACCGTTTGAAGCAACAGCTTTCTTAAGCGCAAAGGGTACTAATTTCTCAAAACCAAGGTCAATTCGTGAAAACTGATCCTCGTCCAGGATCAAAGGTACGTCGGGATGGCGATAGCAAATCAGAAAATCGCACCCGCCTTCCGCCAATAGCTGGCAACACGTGCTGAGGCTGTCAGAAATGACCCGCGCCTTTAGGTCGTCAATTTCGGCTTCCAGTTCTTCAAGTCGCACGGTCAGATAGTTTACTGAAATCGTGTGCAGAACAGCAAAGCGTTGGAAAGACTTATCGCCTTGATCTTGCTCTCTGATGGCTTGGCGTGCATCAATCAAATCAGCAATGATCGCCTTTGCCACCGGCAAAAACTGCTTTCCGGCCGGTGACAATTGAACCGGGTAGGTTGCCCGGTCAATGAGAGCAATTCCCATCCAGTTTTCGAGCGATTTTACACGACGACTGAACGCAGACTGCGTAATGTTGCGTTCTTCTGCGGCCCGCGTAAAGCTAAGCGTGCGCTCAAGGCAGATAAAATCTCTTAGCCAGTTCAGATCCATTTTATCGCCTTTCCATCGAAATCTACGAAACAAATTCAAGTTATGCAAATTTGGAATAACGTGATGAAATAAATGAATTGGCGCGGCAAAGCTCTTCGCGTCTAGGCTCAAAAGGTAAGTCCGGCATGTGGTCTGGATTCTACTGGAGACGCCTAAAATGCAACTTGCCGAGGCTGGGCCAACTTATTTGCGCGAAGGCAAAGGATTTCCGTTGGTCCTTTTGCACGGCTATCTTGGTGGGGCAGCACTTTGGGAACAGCAAGTGGCGGCGCTAAGCAAGAATTTTGATGTCATCGTACCTGAACTTTCTGGATACGGCGGCAATGCTGATCAATCACCTTTGGATAGCATCGAAGGCTACGCGCGTCAGGTTTTGGATTTCCTAGACGATCTACGCGTCGATAGATTTCATCTGATAGGGCATTCAATGGGGGGCATGATCGCTCAGCAGATGGCGGCCATGGCGCCCAACCGCATTGACAGGCTCGTGTGTTACGGTACCGGCCCACGCGGCGTCATGCCTGACCGTTTTGAAACCATAGAAACGTCCCGTGCCCGTACCCGCGATGATGGCACCATAGCCACAGCGCGCAGGATTGCAGCAACGTGGTTTGACGAAGGCGAACAGGCCGCAGGTTACAACACCTGCGTCGCCCTGAGCGAAAATGTAAGCCTTACGACGGCGCTTTCGGGCCTGTCGGCCATGGAAACGTGGGACGGGCGTGCCGCACTTGAAAACATCACTAATCCGACCCTCGTCATTTGGGGGGATCGTGACCGATCTTATGGCTGGTCGCAGCCAGAAGCTCTGTGGCGCGGGATCAAGGACAGCAGTTTGGCGGTTTTGCCGGGCTGCGGACACAACGCGCACATGGAACAACCGGAAATTTTCAACGCAATCGTGGGGAAATTTCTGCCGGAAACCGTCTGAAAAACAGACCGCGCCAGCCGGCGGCGCCTAAAGCAACAGTGGAGAGACCAATGAAAAAGTTACTACTTTCAACAGCCCTTTTGGCCAGTATGGCAACTGCATCAGCCGCAGAAGAAGTCAAAATCGGCGCACCGGCATGGACCGGTGCACAGGCCATCGCACATCTGATCGCTGAAATCGTCGAAACCCGTATGGGCGGCGAAGCAGAACTGGTGCCGGGCAACAATGCCAGCATCTTTCAGGCCATGGGCCAAGGGCGTGGCGACATCGACGTACATCCAGACGTTTGGCTGCCAAACCAACAAAGCTTTACCGATCAATATGTGGAAGAAGAGGGCACGGTTATCCTGTCGGACAATTCCTATGAAGGTAAGCAAAGCTTTTGTGTCAGCCGCCAGTTCTCTGAGGCGAATAACGTCACATCCATCTTCGATCTGGCGCGTCCTGAAATTGCGGCACTGATGGACAGCGATGGCGACGGCCTTGGCGAAATCTGGATCGGCGCACCCGGTTGGGCCTCGGCCAATGTAAACGAAGTGAAGGTCCGTGATTACGGCCTGATGCCGTTTATGGAACCTATCCGCGCCGATCAAGCCGTTATGACCGCCACCGTAGGCGACAGCATCCGCAAGGACATAGGCTATGCATTTTACTGCTATTCGCCACATGCAATCTGGTTCCAGCATGACATCGTGCGTCTGTCAGAGCCACCGTTTGACCCAGCCAAGTATATCGCAATTCAGCCGTCCGATGATCCGGATTGGTTCGAAAACTCGACTGTCATGACAGAAGACGCTTTGAAGGAAGTGCAGATTGCATATTCCGGCACGTTGTCCGAACGCTCGCCTGCGATTGCCGATCTTTTGGCGAACATCGCTTTGGACGGTGAAACTGTGTCTGACTTTGCCTTCCAGATCGAGGGCGGCAAAGACCCGGCGGATGTTGCGCGCGAATGGGTTGCGGCCAATTCAGACCGCGTCGACAGCTGGCTCGGACTTTAATCCGAAAATAATGATAGGCACCGCGCATCTGCGTGGTGCCGCCACCGACCTTGGGGACCTGAACATGTCAGAAGACTACGCCATCGAACTGTCGAATGTTTGGAAGATCTTTGGTCACCGCGCACCCGAAGCAATGGCCGATGTGAAAGCGAACGGCATCACCAAGAAACAGGTGCTTGAAAAATACAATTGCGTGGTCGGCGTGGCCGACGCGACCATGAACATCAAACCCGGCGAGATTTTTTGCGTCATGGGTCTGTCAGGGTCCGGCAAATCAACGCTCGTGCGCCATATCAACCGATTGCTAGAGCCCACATCGGGCACCATCACGGTGAACGGCAATGACATCATGGCAATGCAGCCCGATGACCTGCGCCGCTACCGCAATGAACACATTGCAATGGTGTTCCAGAACTTCGCGTTGATGCCCCACAGATCCGTGCTGGATAACGTCGCGCTGCCGCTTGAAATTCGCGGTATTTCGAAAAACCAACGTATGGAAGTGGCCGAACGCACCATCGAAATGGTCGATTTGACAGGCTGGGGTAACAAGTTTGCGCATGAGCTTTCCGGCGGTATGCAGCAGCGGGTTGGCCTTGCCCGTGCCTTGGCCGCTGATCCTGAAATCCTGCTGATGGACGAGCCATTTTCGGCGCTTGATCCGCTGATCCGCCGCCAGTTGCAGGGCGAGTTTATGGGGCTGGCCGCGAACATGAACAAAACGACCGTCTTCATCACCCATGATCTGGATGAGGCCGTACGCATCGGGGATCGCATTGCGATCATGCGCGACGGTATGGTGATCCAGACAGGCACGCCCGAAGATATCGTGATGAACCCGGTGGATGATTACGTCTCGGATTTTGTTGCCGGTATTTCGCGCCTGAAAGTTGTGCGGGCCCATGCAGTCATGCAGCCCTTGGCCGCATTCGAAAGCGCAAATGGGACCCTTGCTGCGACAGCACAAGAGTTTCCACAAGACGCTCACTTGGGTGATCTTATCGGGGCGGCGATCACGTCTGATCAACCCGCCGCAATTATCAACGCCACCGGACAGCGCATCGGGGTCATCACCCGACCCGACCTGCTGCGCACGGTGATCGAAGGAACGGAGACCTCTTGAGTCATGACAGATAAGACCAAAGATGAGCTCCTCACAGATTTTGTGACCACGAGCAGCGCGTATTACAATGATCAGTTCCAAAAGATCGGGGCGAGCGCAAAATTCACCTGGACTTTCAATTGGGTCGCCGCCCTGCTGGGACCAATTTGGTTCGGGATGCGGGGCATCTGGAACTGGGCACTGACCTTTGTGATCCTTGAAGCCTTTGCCTATATCCAGCTAGGGCGCGGACTGTTCGGAGACCTTGGAGCCACCGCACGCGACAAGATCGCGCAGATTGAAGGCACGTTGGCCTTGCGGCGTGAACAGCTAGAGGCCGCGATTGCAAACGACGCTGATAATGTTGAAGTGTTTGAACGCACGATTACCTCGCTTGAGACCGCCATCTCTGACGTGCGTGTCGAGATCGCTGAACTTGAATCCGGCGCGATCTGGGTGGCCCTTTTCGGGTTTGTCGCGCTGATCGTAATCAAGATTTGCGCCGGCATCATAGCCAACACAGCATTGGAAAAGCGTTATTCAGAGTGGTTGTCGGATGCGTCGGTCAGCTCTGGCATGAACCCGTTTCGCACCGGTGTGGCCGTGATCTTTCCCGTGCTCGTTATTGCCACCTGCGTGATACATTATGCTTTTCCCGGTGCGGTCTACTGGCTCACGGATTTCCCCACACGACCCGAAATTCGCCTTGGTGCCATCGACCGGGTCGAAGCATTTTTCGCAGCCATCATCGATTCAGGTGAGTGGTTCTTCCGGCTGATCACGCTTGGCATTCGCACCGTTCTTGACGCGTTAGAGGTCTTGTTTGTGGACACGCCGTGGCCCGTGATCGGCAGCTTCATCGCCTTGCTGACATGGCTCTCAGCAGGCAGCCGCGCTGCGATATTTGCGGTCGCATTCCTTGCCTACATGGGCTTTTTGGGGTTTTGGGAAAAAGCCATGACCACATTGGCACTTTTGGGAACAGCCGCCTGTATCTCAATCGCGATTGGTATTCCTGTGGGTCTATTCTGCGCGCGTCGTCCGCGATTTTACGCGGTCGTGCGCCCTGTGATGGACTTTATGCAAACCATGCCTGCCTTTGTTTTCATGATCCCTGTCATCGCGTTTTTCGGCACCGGTAAACCCGCGGCGGTCGTCACCACGATGATCTTTGGCGGCACACCCGTGGTGCGCCTTACGGTTCTTGGTTTGCGTGGTGTGCCTGACACCATCCGTGAAGCCGCCATCGCATATGGCGCATCCAAGTGGTTCTTGTTGACGAAGGTTGATTTGCCCCTCGCTGCGCCATCCATTTTGGCGGGTGTAAACCAAACTATCATGCTGAGCCTTGCAATGGTTGTTGTGGCATCCCTGATCGGCGCAAAGGGACTGGGCGAAGACGTTCTGGAAGCCTTGCAATATGCCTCTGTCGGGCAAGGTATCCTGGCAGGCTTTGCGATCCTGTTTTGCGCGATGATTTTGGACCGTATCGTCCAAGGTAAACGAGAGTAGATCGCGGTGTTCTAAAGCGTCGGGACCACTTGCAAATTCTCGGCAAGGTGACGCCAGATCGCGTCACTTTGCGCAGTCTCGCCGCCGCGCAGGCGGACCAGGTTGATGTCAAGGGTTTGCGCAGGCAAGGTATCATCAACGCGTATGAGTTCGCCCTGCGCAAGGGGCTTGGCGATCAGCGAGGACGGCAGCCATGCAATCCCGATCTCGCTGAGGGCCAACTGCAACATGGCGAACGTCAGTGCCGTTTCGGCGATGGGGACAATCGTGACACCATGCGGCAATCGGGGGCTGACCATGCGTGTAAAAACCTGCCCCAGAAAAACGTCTGATGGGTAGGCAATGATAGGTATGTTTTCGCGACAGGCCTGCACGCGCAGGCTTGGTGCGCAAACCGGGACAAAGATATCCTCACCAAGGCTCAGGGTTTCAAACGCAGTGCTCTTTTTCAGCGTCGCGCCATTTGGAAGCGCATACATCACCGCAAGATCGACCTCTTTGGAGAGCAGCAACATCAAGCATTCGTCCTGATTGCCTGAGCGGACGCGCACAGTTGTCTCGCCATCGTGTGCCGCTGCACGCACGACTTGGGGCGAGATGGTCGTGGTCAGAGCATGCTGGCACACGAACGCAAGTGACTTGCCCAACCCCTTGCTTGTGGTTTTCAGGGTTTGGCGCAGTTTGTGCAGCCGCGTGCTAAGTTCACGTAGCTCTGGCTCCAATGCCTGGACACCGGGCATCAGTGACACAGGTTTGCGGCGACGATCAAAGAGCGTGGTTCCAATACTGTCTTCGATGGTGCGGACCCGCCGCGTGAATGCGGATTGGGTTAGTGCACGCTTTTCAGCTGCCTGCGCAAGTGACCCGCAATCAAGTACCGCCAAGATATCATCAATCCACTCAAGCCGCATAAATTCTTATCCTGATCGCGCTATAAAATGCAATTCACGCAACTTAAGACGCGTAATTCGCATTAGCAACGTAAGATATATCACTCTAAATTGACGTAAACACATATAGGAGAACCATAATGCACCTCGCTCGCTTTCCCCGCGTTCATCTGGCCCATCTTTCTACACCACTTGAGCCAATGGAAAGGTTGTCAAAGGAACTTGGTGTCGAGTTATGGATCAAACGTGATGACTGCACCGGCATGTCAACGGGCGGTAATAAGACCCGCAAGCTTGAATTCTTGATGGCCGAAGCCTTGGAACAGGGCGCAGACATGGTCATGACCCAAGGGGCGACCCAAACCAACCACGGTCGCCAAACAGCCGCTTTTGCCGCAAAGTTGGGCCTGAAATGCCACATCCTGCTAGAAGATCGCACTGGTTATCAGGATGGCAACTATAACACCAACGGCAACGTGTTGTTGGATCACCTACATGGTGCGACGACCGAGAAATTCCCTGCGGGCCATGACATGCCCGGCGAAATGGAGAATGCCGCCGAGAAGATGCGCGCCAAGGGCCACACAGTCTATGTCATCCCCGGTGGTGGCTCGAACCCGACGGGTGCGCTTGGTTATGTCAATGCCGCGTTCGAGCTCGTCTCGCAGGCCAATGACATGGGAATGAAAATCGACCGGCTTACACACGCGACAGGCTCTTCAGGTACGCAGGCAGGTCTGGTCACAGGCATGTGCGCAATGAACGCACAAATCCCCGTATTGGGCATTGGCACCCGCGCACCGCAGCCCAAGCAAGAACAGATGGTTTATGATCTGGCCTGTAAGACCGCTGAAATGCTGGGCTGCCCCGGCATCGTCAAGCGTGAAGATGTGATGGCGAACACCGACTATGTCGGCGACGGCTACGGCATTCCTACCGAAAGCGGCATCGAAGCGATCAAGATGTTTGCAGAATTGGAAGGCATTCTGCTTGACCCTTGTTACTCGGCCAAAGGTGCCGCAGGTCTGATTGATCTGGCACGCAAAGGCGAGTTCAAAGATGAGCGTGTGGTGTTCTTGCACACAGGCGGTGCGGCTGCGTTGGGTGGCTATGACTTTGCCTTCGATCACACTTCCCGCTGGGTGAACGTTTAGAAAATGCCCGGGCCCCTTACAATCGGTATACTCGGCGGGATGGGGCCCGAAGCAACCATATTGCTGCAACGCAAAGTCATTGATGCCGTGTCTGCGCATGACGACAGCGATCATGTTCCCTTAATGATTGACATGAATCCGCAGGTGCCGTCGCGCATCGCGCATTTGATTGAAGGCACCGGCGAAGACCCTGGTCCTGCGCTGGCCGCGATGGCTATTAGGTTGCAACACATGGGCTGCGCCGCCTTGGCAATGCCTTGCAACACGGCGCACCACTATGCAGACGCGATAACCGGCGCGGTGGACATTCCCTTCTTGAACATGATTGATCTGGCTGCAAACCATGCCGCGCGCGCTATTGGCGAGGGTGGACGTGTTGGCATACTGGCCTCACCTGCCGTGCAGAAAGCCGGCTTATTTGAGCGGGCTCTGGGCAAAAAAGATATGTCGGTGCATTGGCCAAACCGCGATGATGCCATGCTCGCTGCAATCAGTTTGATTAAATCACAAGGACCAGAGCCGCGAGCACGCAACGCTCTACTTGACGCCTCGACAGTGCTTGATGCTGCTGCGGTGGAGCTACAGATCATTGCCTGTTCCGAATTTTCGCTGATCGCAGATAGCGTGGTCCCGGATGCACATGTTGTGGATACCATTGACCTGTTGGCACAGGAAATTGTTGGCTTTTCGACGACTGGATAGATCAAAAAACCCCAAACCGGACCGTCGCCGCATTCTGATCCAAAGACCGTTTTTCTGTTTGAGGTCAGATATGCGGGTGAGGGGGGAATGCGGCCGACATTCGGCAGAGCACTAGAAAAAGAATGATGCTGACAATCCAACTTCTGAATTGCTTTGCCCGCTGTCGGGTTGCAAGTGCTGGGCTCTGAGCCGTACATCCGATGTTTGGCTGTCGCCAAAGCGCATGTCGATTGATGCTTCAAAGCGGCTCTGGTCGTCCAACCCATGTGATGTCAGGTGGCGCGCCGTTGCCGCCAGTCTGATCGCTGTGCCAAATGATCCGACCAGTTGGATGTTCGGCCCAACCTCAAGCGCGCCGTCAAATCGACCATCTGCAATCCCGCGCCCTTGGGCGAAAAGCGCGAGCGCCGCATTCTGTCCCAATGCGATGCTGGTCCCGTACCCCCCTTCGGCAAAACCAACGAGGCATTGATCGCAGCTTAGGTCGCGATCTTCGGCACCGATCCGGAAAGTCCATGCACGATCGCGGTCAAAGGGCAGGGCGGTTGGGGATACGTTGAATGCTTCGATCCTGATCAGGTCCAACTGTCGCAGCGATAGTTCATCGTTGCGCAGCAAAAGACGGATATCTCCCATCGCTACGCCACCATAGGGCAATGCACCTGCATCAAGTGACAAAAGGTCCGAATAGGCGGGCCGCAGTCTGATCTCGATCCCTTCGCCAAGCCTGTTGTGCGACAATGCGGTGATCTGCAGCAGTGACGACCGATGCCCCTGCGTCGGCGGAGCGATATCATCGGGTGCAGGTTCTAACGCGGCCCCTGCCGGTTGTTGCAGCCGTAACAGGGCCAGTTGCCGCTGCATTTGCTGGGCACTGGTGGCTTCGTCGCTACCGGCCTCATGCTTTTCACGGCCAAAGCGGGTGTATTGCAAAGCCACCTCAAGAATGCGGCTTTGGCTTTGAGGGTCTTTCTCGTCAAAGCTGGCCGGGGCGCTTTCGCCTGTATCCAGCGCGGTCAACAAATCGTCCAGTGCCTGTTGCTCAGCGGTCGTCAGCGATGCGTATGCCTGTCGGAAACTTCGCTGGCGCGACGCGACAAGCCCTATGTCAGCCACCAGTGGTGCGCCTGTTGCGGTGGTCATGCCGGACAGGCTCTCGAACAGATCGGCGGGGGTGGACCAGAGTTTGATTTCAGGCAAGGTCAGCCCGTCAATGGCTAAGGAAAGCAATTGCGCAAACTCGTAAGCGCAATTGCGGGTCAGAAAGAAGTAGGTGTTGCGCGCATCCTGCAATTCCCATGTGTGATCTACCATAAGCTGCACTTGCGCATCGTCTAGGTTCAGGCGGTATTCCCACATGTCGCGCAACTGATCTTCGCCGTAGTCGTGGCGTTGGTCAAAGTAGCTGGTAGAACTGTAGCTGGATGGGTAGCCGCCCACCAATCCGCGCACCAGATAAGACACGGGATTTTCGGCCTCGGGCACAAGTGCGCCAAAATTGACGCTGCGGTTGCTCAGGTCGTCAGTTGTCAGGTCACCTTCACCGTCCTCGTTGAATTTCATCAAGATATGACCAAAGAATGAGGCGGGGTTCGACAGATCACCCGAGACGAAAACCAGACTGATCCCTGTAACGCTGCCATCCCTGCGCCAGCGTTGCAGGTCGGGGCAAACCGGTTGCTGCGGGGCTGTCCAGTCCAGCGCATCTTGCAAAAAACGGATGCGCGCCGGATAGCGACAGGACACGTAGGTGTTCACATCAGTGCTGATCGGGGCGAAGGCGGCAGTTAGCGTCGCCTCCATCTCGGCCAACGGATCGGTGGCACCTTCAGGGCTGAGGAAAAACGAACCTGGGCTGATTTCACTGCGCTGCGCTCTGCCGCGATAATGTAGCAGACCTTTCCAGTGATCCCGCTCACTGAGTTGCAGATCGTTGGCTTGTGCGATCAGGCTTTGCAACTGGGCACGGTCGCCCGCATCACGCGCGCTCAGTGGTCCGGATATCAACAAAAGTAGGGAAATTAGGCATATACGGAGCATGCAAAAGCGATCCGATGAGATTTGCAAAAAAAAGGGGTTGGCAAAAACGTGTTTTGCCAACCCCTCAATAGCGGTGGTTACTGTACGGGCAGGCAGGAACCCGCATAGTTGGCTTGTACGGTCTGGTACATATCCACATACATGTCGCGTGCTTTGTCAGCGTCGTCCATGCTTGCGTAAGTAACGTCAGACATGCTGTCGTTCAGGTTTGTGCGCATGTCGGCGATCAACGCAGGGCGTATCGCTTCGTCACAACCCATCACGTTCATCAGCGATGTGATGTATTCACCTTCGCCAACGGCCACATCAACTTCGAATTGTGGGTAGGCTGCGTGCATCATACGTGCAGAGACTGCGCCCGCGCCGGAGCAGCTGTCAGGTAAGAGCAGACCTTGGGTCAGAACGGTCGGCGATGACACCAAGATGTTGACAATAACAGGTGCGACGGGCTGATCACCATTTGGGAAAATTGCGCCACCAAGGCCGCAGTTTGTATAAATCGCGCCAATATCTTGCGCAGAGGCAACGTTTGGTGCGGTCAAAGAAAGGGCGGCAACGGCGGCTACATATACGAGGTTTTGCTTCACAGGTTTTTTCTCCAGTTATGGTTCTCACAAGTTGAGCGATATGAACAGTTCACTCAATCGTGAGCATTGCCCCGAATTGCTGCTGGTACAAGGTGTTTATTCGACTTAAGCGTGTAACGCACATTTGCCACGAATGATCTGAAGCGGTCCGAACCATAGTTTCCCGCGCGGATAAGCCCCCGTCGCCATTTCTGGTGTCAGGTGTCGCCCCGCTTCATCGGTGCATTTCGCGCTGTTTTTTCTTATTGACCTTGAACTTTTGTCGAATCCCGACTAAGTGACGCGCTCGTCCAGCGTGATCGGCCCAAATTAACCATGTCATAACCATATTTTAGCTTGTCTTTCAAAGCGCCGATGATGCGCGTTTTGACAGGTAAGTTGTTCGTTTCGGGAGAGGTGTTTTGGGATACACCTCAGGTATTGAAACGATCCTGCTGTAAATCGGACGCGCATTGGTGGCCCAGCCAACGCGCGTTCTGACATTATGGAGACCCGGCAAACATGGCTTCAACCTTCCTTGGTCAGAAACGTCTGCGTAAGTACTACGGCAAAATCCGCGAAGTACTTGAAATGCCGAACCTTATTGAGGTTCAGAAATCCTCTTATGATCTGTTCCTGCGCTCTGGCGACAGTGATACACCGCTTGACGGCGAAGGCATCAAAGGTGTCTTCCAGTCGGTGTTCCCGATCAAAGACTTCAATGAAACCGCCGTGCTTGAGTTCGTCAAATACGAGCTGGAAAAGCCGAAATACGATGTCGAGGAATGTCAGCAACGCGACATGACTTACAGCGCACCGCTGAAAGTGACCCTTCGTCTGATCGTGTTTGATGTGGATGAAGATACAGGCGCAAAGTCTGTCAAAGACATCAAAGAACAAGATGTGTTCATGGGCGACATGCCCCTGATGACGCCAAATGGCACATTTGTTGTCAACGGCACCGAGCGTGTGATCGTATCCCAGATGCACCGTTCCCCCGGTGTGTTCTTTGACCACGACAAGGGCAAAACCCACTCGTCCGGTAAACTGCTGTTTGCTTGCCGTATCATCCCGTACCGCGGCAGCTGGCTCGACTTTGAATTCGATGCCAAGGACCTTGTGTTCTGCCGGATTGACCGTCGTCGTAAACTGCCTGTGACAACCCTGCTTTATGCGCTGGGCTTCGATCAGGAAGGCATCATGAATGCCTATTACAACACTGTGGAATACAAGCTGGACAAAAAGGGCGCTGCTTGGACAACCAAGTTCTTCCCTGAGCGTGTGCGCGGCACACGCCCCGCCCATGATCTGGTTGACGCCAAAACAGGCGAAGTGATCGCCAAGGCGGGTGAGAAAGTTACCCCGCGTTCGGTCAAGAAACTGATTGATGCCGGCGACGTCACTGAATTGCTGGTTCCATACGACAACATTCTGGGCAAGTTCGTATCCGAGGACATCATCAACGAAGAAACCGGTGCGATCTACGTCGAAGCCGGTGATGAGTTGACTGTTGAAGTTGACAAAGCTGGTGAAGT
Source organism: Yoonia sp. F2084L (assembly GCF_023015625.1). GTDB lineage: Bacteria > Pseudomonadota > Alphaproteobacteria > Rhodobacterales > Rhodobacteraceae > Yoonia. The sequence goes on along the minus strand of NZ_JALKAH010000005.1, from coordinate 139,677 downwards.
GACCGGCGGTACGCTGACCGAATTGGTCGCTGCTGGTATTAAGACGATCCCAGTTCTGGACATCGATAACGTCACAGTGGGCGCTTACATGCGCAACACAATGGCCGCAGATAAGAACATGAACCGCGAAACCGCGCTCATGGATATCTACCGCGTCATGCGTCCGGGTGAGCCGCCGACCGTTGATTCAGCAAGCGCGCTGTTCGACACGCTGTTCTTCGACAGTGAGCGTTATGATCTGTCCGCTGTTGGCCGTGTGAAGATGAACATGCGTCTGGATCTGGATGCTGAAGACACCATGCGCACCCTGCGCAAGGAAGACATCGTATCCTGCATCAAAGCGCTGGTTGAGCTGCGTGACGGCAAAGGCGACATCGACGATATCGACCACCTTGGTAACCGCCGCGTCCGTTCTGTTGGCGAGCTGATGGAAAACCAGTACCGCGTTGGCCTGCTCCGCATGGAGCGCGCGATCAAAGAGCGTATGTCATCTGTCGAAATCGACACAGTCATGCCGCAGGACCTGATCAACGCCAAGCCGGCGGCGGCCGCGGTGCGTGAATTCTTCGGCTCTTCGCAGCTGTCGCAGTTCATGGACCAAACCAACCCGCTGTCCGAGGTCACGCACAAGCGTCGCCTGTCCGCACTTGGACCCGGTGGTCTGACACGCGAGCGTGCCGGATTTGAGGTGCGCGACGTGCACCCAACCCACTATGGTCGTATGTGCCCGATTGAGACACCGGAAGGGCCGAACATTGGTCTGATCAACTCGCTGGCCACTTTTGCCCGTGTGAACAAATACGGCTTTATCGAAACACCATACCGCAAGGTCACAGACGGCAAGGTCACAGACGAAGTGTCCTATATGTCCGCGACCGAAGAAATGCGTCACACCGTGGCGCAGGCCAACGCGAATATGGCTGCCGATGGGTCGTTTAACAACGAACTGGTCTCAACCCGTAAGAACGGTGACTATACGCTGTCTCCGCGCGAAAACGTTGACCTGATCGACGTGTCACCAAAGCAGCTTGTCTCTGTTGCGGCGTCCTTGATCCCGTTCCTTGAAAACGATGATGCGAACCGGGCCCTGATGGGTTCGAACATGCAACGTCAGGCGGTTCCACTGCTTCAGGCCGAGGCCCCGTTGGTGGGTACCGGTATCGAAGAAGTTGTGGCACGCGACAGTGGCGCGGCGATCATGGCGAAACGTGGTGGTATCATCGACCAGGTCGATGCCCAGCGTATCGTGATCCGTGCGACATCTGATCTTGAGTTGGGTGACGCAGGCGTTGACATCTACCGCATGCGCAAGTTCCAGCGTTCCAACCAGAACACCTGCATCAACCAGCGTCCGCTGGTGAAGGTGGGCGACAAGATCCAGAAGGGTCAGGTCATTGCCGATGGTCCATCTACCGATATCGGTGAATTGGCCCTTGGTAAGAACGTGGTCGTCGCGTTTATGCCGTGGAATGGCTATAACTACGAAGACAGTATCCTGATCTCTGAGCGTATCGTGCGCGACGACGTCTTTACCTCGATCCACATCGAGGAGTTTGAAGTCGCCGCCCGTGACACCAAGCTTGGGCCAGAGGAAATCACCCGCGATATTCCAAACGTCGGCGAGGAGGCACTGCGCAACCTTGACGAAGCAGGGATCGTTTACATCGGGGCCGAAGTTGGCCCTGCGGATATCCTTGTCGGCAAGATCACACCAAAAGGCGAAAGCCCGATGACGCCGGAAGAAAAGCTTCTCCGCGCCATCTTTGGTGAAAAAGCATCTGACGTGCGCGACACATCCTTGCGTCTGCCGCCGGGTGACTTTGGTACGGTCGTAGAGGTCCGCGTCTTTAACCGCCACGGCGTGGAAAAAGACGAACGTGCATTGCAGATCGAGCGTGAAGAGGTTGAACGCCTTGCGCGTGACCGCGACGATGAAATGGTCATCCTTGACCGCAACATCTATGCGCGTTTGTGGGACATCATCAGCGGCAAGAAAGCGGCCAAGGGTCCGAAGGGCTTTAAGTCGGGTTCTGTGGTGTCCGAGGAAAGCGTTGCCGATCTGACACGTGGTCAGTGGTGGCAGCTGGCGATGGCTGACGAAGATGACGCCAAGATCGTGGAAGCGCTGAACGAACAATACGAAATCCAGAAGCGTGCAATGGACGCGCGGTTCGAGGATAAGGTCGAGAAAGTGCGCCGCGGCGATGATCTGCCTCCGGGTGTGATGAAGATGGTCAAAGTCTTCGTGGCTGTGAAGCGTAAGCTGCAGCCCGGTGATAAGATGGCCGGTCGTCACGGCAACAAAGGTGTTATCTCCAAGGTTGTTCCTATGGAAGACATGCCGTTCCTTGCGGATGGTACACCAGTGGATTTCTGTTTGAACCCACTTGGCGTGCCTTCGCGGATGAACGTCGGTCAGATTCTGGAAACACACATGGGCTGGGCCGCACGCGGCCTTGGCATTCAGATTGACGAAGCCTTGGGTGAATATCGCCGCTCTGGCGATCTGACACCTGTGCGTGAGGCGATGAAAATTGCCTATGGCGACGATGTCTACGACGAAGGCATTGCTGGCATGGACGAGGATCTGTTGATCGAGGCTGCGGGTAACGTCACCAACGGTGTTCCAATCGCAACGCCCGTTTTTGACGGCGCGAAAGAGGCTGACGTGAATGACAGCCTTGTGCGTGCGGGTTTCGACACCTCTGGTCAGTCGGTTTTGTTCGACGGTCGCACAGGTGAGCAGTTCTCGCGCAAAGTGACTGTTGGTGTGAAGTATCTGCTGAAATTGCACCACCTGGTCGACGACAAGATCCACGCACGTTCCACCGGGCCTTACAGCCTTGTCACGCAGCAACCGTTGGGTGGTAAAGCCCAGTTCGGTGGCCAGCGTTTCGGGGAAATGGAAGTCTGGGCATTGGAAGCATATGGCGCAGCTTACACCTTGCAGGAAATGCTGACTGTGAAGTCGGATGACGTGGCAGGGCGGACGAAAGTCTATGAAAGCATCGTCAAAGGCGAGGACAACTTCGAGGCCGGTGTGCCGGAGTCGTTCAACGTGCTTGTGAAAGAAGTCCGGGGCCTCGGCCTCAACATGGAACTCCTGGATGCGGAGGATGAGGAATAGGCGCAGCAGCGCGTGGGTTTCACCCACCCTACCGTAGGGTGGGTGAAACCCACAATTCCCACATCCCCATGCACCCCAATTCAAGGAATTGAAGATGAACCAGGAACTGACAAACAACCCGTTTAATCCGCTCACACCGGCGAAAACGTTTGACGAAATCAAGGTCTCTTTGGCCTCTCCTGAACGGATCCTGTCGTGGTCCTTTGGTGAGATCAAAAAGCCAGAGACCATCAACTACCGTACGTTCAAGCCAGAGCGTGACGGCCTGTTCTGTGCGCGTATCTTTGGCCCGATCAAGGACTACGAATGCCTGTGCGGTAAGTATAAGCGCATGAAATATCGCGGTGTTGTCTGCGAAAAATGCGGTGTGGAAGTCACACTGCAGAAAGTCCGCCGCGAGCGGATGGGCCACATCGAATTGGCCGCACCTGTGGCCCACATCTGGTTCCTCAAGTCGCTGCCATCCCGCATCGGCCTGATGCTGGACATGACATTGCGCGATCTTGAGCGTATCCTTTACTTTGAAAACTACGTAGTGATCGAACCCGGCCTGACTGACCTGACTTACGGCCAGTTGATGACCGAAGAAGAGTTCAACGACGCCCAAGACCTTTATGGCATGGATGCATTCCAGGCCAACATCGGTGCCGAAGCGATCCGCGAAATGCTGTCCCAGATTGACCTTGAATCTGAGGCAGAGCAACTGCGCGCTGACCTCAAAGAGGCGACAGGTGAGCTGAAGCCAAAGAAGATCATCAAGCGTTTGAAGATCGTCGAAAGCTTCCTTGAAAGCGGCAACCGCCCAGAGTGGATGGTTCTGACAGTGATCCCTGTGATCCCGCCAGAGCTGCGCCCGCTGGTCCCACTGGATGGCGGCCGTTTCGCGACGTCTGACCTGAACGACCTTTATCGTCGTGTGATCAACCGCAACAACCGTTTGAAGCGTTTGATCGAATTGCGCGCCCCTGACATCATCGTCCGCAACGAAAAGCGGATGTTGCAGGAATCTGTTGATGCGTTGTTCGACAACGGCCGTCGTGGCCGCGTGATCACGGGTGCCAACAAGCGTCCGCTGAAATCGCTGTCAGACATGCTGAAAGGTAAGCAGGGTCGTTTCCGCCAGAACCTTTTGGGGAAACGCGTCGACTTCTCTGGTCGTTCGGTCATTGTGACGGGTCCGGAACTGAAGCTGCATCAATGTGGTCTGCCGAAAAAGATGGCGCTGGAGCTGTTCAAGCCGTTCATCTATTCGCGCCTTGAAGCGAAGGGCCTGTCTTCGACCGTCAAGCAAGCCAAGAAACTGGTTGAAAAAGAGCGTCCCGAAGTGTGGGATATCCTGGACGAGGTCATCCGCGAACACCCTGTCATGCTGAACCGTGCGCCAACGCTGCACCGGTTGGGCATTCAGGCGTTCGAACCTGTGCTGATCGAAGGCAAAGCGATCCAGCTGCACCCGCTTGTGTGTTCTGCGTTTAACGCCGACTTCGACGGTGACCAGATGGCGGTTCACGTGCCGCTTTCGCTGGAAGCACAGCTTGAAGCCCGTGTTCTGATGATGTCCACGAACAATGTGTTGTCGCCCTCCAACGGTGCGCCAATCATCGTGCCTTCGCAGGATATGATCTTGGGTCTCTACTACACCACCATCATGCGCGACGGCATGAAGGGCGAGGGCATGAACTTCTCGGATATCGAAGAAGTTGAACACGCCTTGACCGCTGGTGAAGTACACCTACACGCCAAGATTAACGCGCGCATGACGCAGATCGACGACGAAGGGAACGAAGTGCAGGTGCGCTTTGAAACCACGCCGGGCCGTTTGCGCCTTGGTGCGTTGTTGCCGCTGAATGCGAAGGCACCATTTGCCTTGGTCAACCGTCTGCTGCGCAAGAAAGAAGTGCAGCAGATCATCGACACGGTCTACCGTTACTGTGGTCAGAAAGAATCTGTCATCTTCTGTGACCAGATCATGACCATGGGCTTCCGCGAGGCGTTCAAGGCGGGCATTTCGTTTGGTAAAGACGACATGGTTGTGCCGGACACCAAGTGGGGACTGGTCGATGAAACACGCGACTTGGTCAAAGACTTTGAACAGCAGTACATGGACGGCCTGATTACGCAGGGTGAAAAGTACAACAAAGTTGTCGATGCGTGGTCAAAGGCCAACGACAAAGTCACCGACGCAATGATGGCCACGATTGGTACAACGCCAACGATGGAAGACGGCTCTCAGGGTGAACCGAACTCGGTTTACATGATGGCCCACTCCGGTGCGCGTGGTTCGGTCACACAGATGAAGCAGCTGGGCGGTATGCGCGGCCTGATGGCCAAGCCGAACGGTGAAATCATCGAGACGCCAATCATCTCGAACTTTAAGGAAGGTCTGACCGTTCTTGAGTACTTCAACTCTACCCACGGTGCCCGTAAGGGTCTGTCGGATACGGCGTTGAAGACTGCGAACTCTGGTTACCTGACACGTCGTCTGGTGGATGTCGCCCAAGACTGTATCGTCCGCGAGGTTGATTGCGGAACTGAGCGTGCGATCACTGCCGAAGCTGCCGTGAACGATGGTGAGGTTGTGTCGTCCTTGGCTGAGCGTGTGCTGGGCCGTGTCTCTGCTGATGATGTCATCAAGCCGGGTACGGACGAAGTGATCGTCGAAGCTGGTGAGCTGATCGACGAACGCAAGGCCGACATGATCGACGTTGCCGGCGTTGGCAAAATGCGTATCCGTAGCCCGCTGACATGCGAGTCAGAGGATGGCGTCTGTGCCATGTGCTACGGTCGTGACCTTGCCCGCGGTACACGCGTCAACATCGGTGAGGCCGTTGGCATTATCGCTGCACAGTCCATCGGTGAGCCTGGTACGCAGCTGACCATGCGGACATTCCACATTGGTGGCGTTGCCCAAGGTGGCCAGCAGTCGTTCCAGGAGGCATCACAGCCGGGTAAAGTTCGTTTCGACAACGAAAACCTGCTGGAAAATGCCGCTGGCGAAATGGTTGTCATGGGTCGTAACATGACTCTGTCGATCATGGACGCGGACGAGAACGAGCTTGCCAGCCACAAGGTTGGTTACGGTTCCAAGGTCTTTGTCAAAGACGGTCAGGATATCCTGCGCGGCGACAAGATGTTCGAATGGGATCCATACACCCTGCCGATCATTGCAGAGGCATCCGGTACAGCCAAATACGTTGATCTGGTGAACGGTATCGCGGTCCGTGAAGACACAGATGATGCAACGGGTATGACCCAGCGCATCGTGTCTGACTGGCGCGCGGCACCCAAGGGCAATGAGCTTGCACCAAAGATCATCGTTCTGGGCAAAGATGGCGAAGTTGTCCTCAAAGAGGATGGCAACCCTGTTGCTTATCCGATGTCTGTGGACGCCGTTCTGTCTGTCGAAGACGGGGAAGAGATCAAAGCGGGTGACGTTGTCGCGCGTATCCCACGTGAGGGTGCCAAGACGAAAGACATCACCGGTGGTCTGCCACGTGTGGCCGAACTGTTCGAAGCCCGTCGTCCGAAGGATCACGCAATCATCGCCGAAATTGATGGCTACGTGCGCTTTGGCAAGGACTATAAGAACAAGCGCCGCATCGCGATTGAATCCTCTGATGATGCAGAGGTAAAGGTCGAATACATGGTGCCCAAGGGCAAGCACATCCCGGTTGCGGAAGGTGACTTTGTCCAGAAGGGTGACTACATCATGGACGGCAACCCAGCCCCGCACGATATTCTTGCGGTTATGGGGGTCGAGGCGCTTGCCGACTATATGATCGACGAAGTGCAGGACGTGTACCGCCTGCAGGGCGTGAAAATCAACGACAAGCACATCGAAGTTATCGTACGTCAGATGCTCCAGAAGTGGGAGATTCAGGACAGTGGTGACACCGTTCTGCTGAAAGGCGAAAACGTCGATAAGGCTGAATTTGATGAAGCCAACGCCAAGGCACTTGCACGGGGCGACCGCCCCGCGCAGGGTGAGCCGATCTTGTTGGGTATCACCAAGGCATCGTTGCAGACCCGTTCGTTCATCTCTGCCGCATCGTTCCAGGAGACGACACGCGTTCTGACCGAAGCATCCGTGCAAGGTAAGCGCGACAAGCTGATTGGCCTGAAAGAGAACGTCATCGTGGGCCGTCTGATCCCAGCCGGTACGGGTGGCGCGACACAGCAGGTGCGCCGTGTGGCCGCTGACCGCGACAATGTCGTGATCGAAGCGCGCCGCGAGGAAGCTGAAGAAGCTGCACGTTTGGCCGCTCCGATGGAGATGGCGGATACGTCATCTGACGCGAATGTGTTTGCGGATGATCTGGTTGTGGACACGCCGGAAAGCAACGACACGTAAGATCGGTCAAATGATTGAAAAAGGCCCTCGCTTCTGGCGGGGGCCTTTTTGTTTGGTGCCACGATGCATTCGCAAAAAACCCAACTTTGGGCGAACGACTAGCTTTGGTGATGTGCCTCCAGCGACGCAAGTCCGTTGTCATACATCCCCTGAACCATTGGCCCGAACTTTTCAGCTGTGCCGGGATCAAGCACAAGCTGAGCGGACCAGGAAACATGGCTGGTCCCGTCGCCTAGATCGTCGATACGGATCGTCCCGACGACGTTCCTGGCGGGCAACCCGTGCTCATCAATAGCGTAGCTGAAGGTGCGGGTCGCCGCATCGCGAAGCAGTATCCGTTCCTTCAAGATGCCGCCATCTTGCATGACACAGGTCCTGCGCGGTTGCGCTGAATCGGCCTCCAGAACTTCGCTTTCCCGGATCAAGCCCGGATACCATTTTTCCATCTCGGTCATTTGGCTGACGGTCTGCCAAAGTATATCTGCACCAATTGGAATGTTACGTTCCGCGCGAATGTGGTGGGTCATGTTTTATCCTGATTTGGGTGAGCTTTGAGAGTGAGGTCTTTTTGTGATCAAGAATTGTTCACGGGGCAGGTGCTGAAGCCCAGCATTGCGTAGATTGAACAGCGTGCCGTGATTGACGTGAGTAAGAGCATCACTGCCAGTACCGCGCTAATCACAAGAGCAATGCCCGTTAGCGTGCCGTTGAACCAAAGAAGGGTGACAATAAGGGCGGGGACGGCGCGAACAATTCTGTCGATGGTGCCGACATTCCGGGTCATGAGACGTTGAAGAAGTGACATTTGGTGTTTCCTTTCTGGGTTCATTTCCGGAAAGAGTTATGGCATGGATCATATTGGTCCGCGTGATCCAATTTTGAATATACTGTGGTCCATTAATGGACCGCATCCGGAGGAAACTAGAATGTCCTTGGATTGGAATGACTTGAAAGTGTTCCTGGCGTTAGAGCGAGGACGATCAGCGCGTGCGGCGGCAGTCAGTTTGGGGACCAGCCATTCGACAGTTCTACGCAGACTACAGACGTTAGAACACGCGCTGGGCGCACAGGTTTTTGATCGAACGCCGGAAGGGCTGTTGATCACAGGGCCGGGGGAAACGCTTCTTCACAAGGCGCAGCAAATCGAAGCTGACTTTCTTGAGGTTGAGCGCGAAGTGGCAGGTGCTGATGTTGTTCTCAAAGGCGCGGTCAGGTTGACGGCGCCACCGGCTGTCCTGAAATATCTGATGCTTCCCATCTTGGCCGATTTCCGGGCAAAGTACCCCGAGATTGAGATTGAGATCGTATCAACGAATAGATTTACAGATCTGAACAAGCGGGACGCTGACATCGCTGTTCGGTTCTCGGAAGAACCCGATGATTATCTTGTTGGAAGACGATTACCGCCATTTCATGACGCGATATTCTGCGCCCGCGGAACCGCAGATCCGCAAGGGATGGGCTGGATCGGTTGGACGAATACTGTCCGCTTTCAAGAACGGATCGCAACGACCCCATTTTCAAACGCGCCTGTTGACTGGACGATCCCGGATCTTGAGTTGCAGGCGCAGGCAGCGCGGGAAGGCTTGGGAATGGCTCTGTTACCTTGCGTGATGGGGGACCGCGATGACCGGCTACAGCGGGTGGTTCCACATTTCACACAACCGACATTGACGGCGTGGTTGCTTCAGCATCCAGACCTGCGGCGGCTGGAACGCGTACGCATTTTTGCAGAGTTCGTCTTTGCCGCAATTTCAAAACAGAGCCGGTTTGTGGCTGGTATTGGCTAGAGCCTATCTGAAACAAGCATCGGCATGGCGTCTTCCCGACGGCGCCGCTGCGCACAGTCAAAATCATCGCAATCCGGGTGACCTAGATCAAAGCTATCCGTGCGCTGGGCTGCTACGCTGTGGTCATAATCAAAGGACCCAAATCATGTACAACAACATCCTCGTTCCCGTTTCATTCGAAGCTGACCGCAATGCCCAAGGTGCGATGGAAATCGCCAAGGCGCTCCGCGCCGATGGCGGGACAATCACCTGCCTGCATGTGATGGAACAGTTGCCGAAATACGCGACCGAGTATTTGCCCGCCGGTCACCTTGAGACTGCGAAGGCCGATGTTGTGGCAAGTCTGCAATCGCTTGTTGATGGGGTCGATAACGCATCTGCGGTGGTAGTGGACGGGCATTCCTCGCGTACCATCCTTGCCCATGCCGACAATAACGATGTGGACCTGATCATCGTGGCCAGTCACCAACCGGGCATGCAGGATTACCTTCTGGGGTCCACAGCGGCCAAGGTTGTGCGCCATGCCAAATGCGCGGTGCATGTGCTGCGCTAATGCTGGCTTTGTCTGGATGGCGCTGATACGCCAGCGCCATGCCGGTCCTGTCTGACAATATCCGCGGCGCACTTTTCATGGTGTGCGCGATGTGCGCCTATACGTTCAACGATGCTTTCATGAAGGCACTGTCGGATGAAATCCCGCTGTTTCAGGCGATCTTTTTGCGCGGGGTCGGTGCGGTGATTTTTCTGGCGATCATGTGCCGCATGCTGGGTCAGCTACGTTTCCGGTTTCCGCGACGCGATTGGGGCCTTTTGCTGCTGCGCACGGCGGGCGAGGTTGGGGGCACGTTCTTCTTTCTGACCGCCCTCTTCAACATGCCCATTGCGAACGTGAGTGCGATTTTGCAGGTGCTGCCTCTGAGTGTCAGCCTTGCTGCGGCGCTGATCTTGGGCGAGGCGCTTGGCTGGCGCAGGCTGACGGCAATCTTTGTTGGCTTTGTCGGAGTGCTGTTGATCATTCAGCCAGGTGGTGCGGATTTCAGTAGCTATAGCATTTATGCGCTTGGTGCTGTCGCCTGTGCGACGATGCGCGATATCGCCATGCGGCGCATGTCGCATGACGTGCCAGCTGTGTTTGTGGGGTTGATTGCGGCAGTTGGTGTCATGGGACTGGGGGCGGGTGGGTCGCTTTTCACCTCGTGGGAGCCGCTTACCAGAACGTCCGGCTTGCAGTTGGCCGGTGCGATGACATTCATGATCTTTGCTTACATCGCATCCGCGAATGCGATGCGATTTGGTGAAATCGGGTTTGTCGCCCCGTTCCGCTACACCAGCTTGTTGGTCGCGTTGATCCTTGGTGTCATCGTCTTTGGTGAATGGCCCAACGCGTTGGCCTTGGCCGGTGGTGCTGTCGTTGTGGTCACAGGGCTTTTTACGCTCTACCGAGAGACGAAGCTGAAGATCCGGCACAGGATTATGCCGGACCGTATCAAATAGGCTTAGTCTGCTCTCCCGAAGAAGACGCCATCGACATCCATATTGAATTCGCCGCGCGCGGTCCCTTCGGCTGACCCAAAGACTGCATCGCCGCGACGCAAGCCGTCATGGACGTCACCATCAAGCGTCAAAAGCATCTGGCTGTCGACCTCAACCCCGTCGTTGTCCACACCGGTAATCTGACCCGATGCAAAGGCATCAAGTCGACCGCTGCTTTCAACCCCGTCAATGTTCAGACTGCCATCAAAGCGTTGGTTAGGTTCCCCGTTGGGATCAATCAGGTTAATGTTCGTGACACTGCCATCAATGTCATTGTCTGCAAAATCGACGCGCATGGCCATGTCACCCAAAATGCTGCCATTGGCATCACCGCTTACATTTGCGCCTAACTGACCGCGATAGGTCACGCTGCCTGTGGGCAAGTTGGCTGTGCTGGTCAAAGGCAATCTGCTGATCGCTTCTGCCTCGGCAAAGGCACGATCCACATCCGAGGCAGTGACGGAAGGCTCATTCTCGCTTGCGCTCATGCAGGCCGAAAGGGCGGCGAGGCTGATTATACTAACTGTGATACGGTTCATGTTTTGGGCTCCATCGTGATGGTTGCAAAGGGCTGGCGCGGCTTTTGCGCCTTGCAACAACAGATGGGGCAAGGGGGCTTCGTTAAGCAATAAAGCCTGATTGCTATAGGATATCGTTGGATGTTATTGACGCCTTCGCGCCGCCAGATAACAGGTGCGCGACTGAGACGCGGGGTGGGCGTTGTGGCACTGTTGACAGCCCAACCGACTCCACCTATACGCCGCTCATCCGGGCCGAGGGGAAACCCTTATAGTCCCGTTATTATACCACGTCGTGGCCAAGAACCGAGCGCTTTTACTGCTTTGTTCCTCTGGAGCTCACCGCACCGAACCTCCGGTAAGGGTTCGACTGCGGAATTTTTGTGCTTTCCGAAGTGAAAGCAGTTTTGAAACTCAGCGTTTGCCGGACGCAACATGTGAATAGATGGGAACATCAAACGATGCCAACGATTCAGCAGCTGATCCGCAAGCCGCGCCAGCCAAAAGTCACCAGATCCAAGTCGCTCCACATGGAGGGATGCCCACAAAAACGCGGTGTTTGCACACGCGTTTATACAACGACACCTAAGAAGCCGAACTCGGCCATGCGTAAGGTTGCCAAAGTGCGCCTGACAAACGGTTTTGAGGTCATCTCTTACATCCCCGGTGAAAGCCACAACCTTCAGGAACACTCAGTGGTTCTGATCCGTGGCGGCCGTGTAAAAGACCTTCCAGGTGTGCGTTACCACATCCTGCGCGGTGTACTTGATACCCAAGGTGTCAAAGACCGTAAGCAACGTCGTTCGAAATACGGCGCGAAGCGTCCTAAGTAAGGAAAAGATTAGATGTCACGTCGTCACGCCGCTGAAAAACGCGAAGTCCTGCCAGACGCAAAGTTTGGTGACCTTGTTCTGACAAAGTTCATGAACAACCTGATGGTTGACGGTAAGAAAGCCGTCGCCGAACGCATCGTTTACAACGCATTCGATCGCGTTGAAGACAAGCTGAAGAAATCCCCTATGGAAGTCTTCCATGAGTGCCTTGAAAACATCAAACCATCCGTCGAAGTGCGTTCGCGCCGCGTCGGTGGTGCGACCTATCAGGTACCCGTCGAAGTGCGCCCAGAGCGTCGCGAGGCATTGGCTATCCGCTGGCTGATCGCTGCTGCGAAAAAGCGCAACGAAAACACGATGGAAGAGCGCCTTGCAGGCGAGCTGATGGACGCGGTCAACGGCCGCGGCACAGCCGTCAAGAAGCGTGAAGACACCCATAAAATGGCCGACGCGAACAAAGCGTTCAGCCACTACCGCTGGTAATAGGAAGCATCTGATATGGCACGCGAGTATCCTCTCGAACTGTACCGGAACTTTGGTATCATGGCGCACATCGACGCCGGCAAAACCACATGTTCCGAGCGCATCCTGTATTATACAGGCAAAGAACATAACATCGGCGAAGTCCACGACGGCGCGGCGACCATGGACCACATGGAGCAAGAGCAAGAGCGCGGCATTACGATCACATCTGCTGCGACGACTACTTTCTGGGAGCGCACAGAAGATGGTGCGACGCCTGATGGCCCCAAGCACCGCCTGAACATCATCGACACACCCGGCCACGTTGACTTCACGATTGAAGTTGAGCGTTCTTTGGCTGTGCTTGACGGTGCGGTCTGTGTTCTTGACGCCAACGCCGGTGTTGAGCCGCAGACAGAAACTGTTTGGCGTCAGGCTGACCGTTATAAAGTGCCGCGCATGGTTTTCGTCAACAAGATGGATAAAATCGGCGCTGACTTCTTCAAATGTGTTGAGATGGTCGAAGACCGCACTGGCGCACGCGCATTGCCAATCGCATTCCCAATTGGTGCCGAAACCGAGCTGGAAGGCCTGGTTGACCTTGTCACTATGGAAGAATGGTTGTGGCAGGGTGAAGACCTTGGTGCGTCTTGGACCAAAGCCCCTATTCGTGAAAGCCTGCAAGACCTGGCCAACGAATGGCGCGAAAAGCTGATCGAAGGTGCGGTTGAGCAAGACGACGATGCAATGGAAGCGTACCTTGAAGGTAACGAGCCTGACGTCGCAAAGCTGCGCGAAATGATCCGCAAAGCGACGCTCAGCATGTCTTTCGTTCCTGTTCTGGGTGGGTCTGCGTTCAAAAACAAAGGTGTTCAGCCGCTGTTGAACGCAGTTGTTGACTATCTGCCAAGCCCGCTTGACGTCGTGGACTACATGGGCTTCTTGCCCGGCGACGAAGACGAAGTGCGTAACATTGCCCGCCGTGCGGACGATGATATGGCCTTCTCTGCGCTGGCGTTCAAAATCTGGAATGACCCATTTGTGGGCTCGCTGACGTTTACCCGCATCTATTCGGGTAAGCTGGAAAAAGGCGATACATTCCTGAACTCCACCAAAGGCAAAAAAGAACGTGTCGGCCGCATGATGATCATGCACTCCAACGACCGTGATGAAATCTCGGAAGCGTTTTCCGGCGACATCATCGCGCTGGGTGGTCTGAAGGACACAACAACAGGTGACACATTGTGTTCTGTTGCAGAGCCTGTCGTTCTTGAAACAATGACGTTCCCGGATCCTGTGATCGAGATCGCCGTTGAGCCAAAGACAAAGGGTGATCAGGAAAAGATGGGCCTTGCTTTGCAGCGTTTGTCTGCTGAGGATCCTTCCTTCCGCGTTGAGACTGACCTTGAATCCGGTCAGACCATCATGAAGGGCATGGGCGAATTGCACCTCGACATTCTTGTCGACCGCATGAAGCGCGAATTCAAGGTTGAAGCCAACATCGGTGCGCCACAGGTGGCATACCGTGAAACAATCGGCCACGAGGTTGAGCATACCTACACCCACAAAAAGCAGTCGGGTGGTTCAGGTCAGTTCGGTGAAGTGAAAATGATCATCTCCCCGACAGAGCCCGGCGAAGGTTTCTCATTCGAAAGCCGCGTTGTCGGTGGTTCGGTGCCCAAGGAATACATCCCCGGTGTTGAAAAAGGCATCCGGTCTGTCATGGATAACGGCCCCTTGGCCGGCTTCCCCGTGATCGACTTTAAGGTGGCTTTGATCGACGGAAAGTTCCACGACGTTGACTCCTCCATCATGGCGTTCGAAATCGCGGCCCGTATGTGTATGCGTGAAGGCATGCGCAAAGCTGGTGCGAAACTGCTTGAGCCGATCATGAAGGTTGAGGTGATCACACCTGAAGAACACACCGGTGGTATCATCGGCGACCTGACATCACGTCGCGGTCAGGTGCAGGGTCAGGACACACGCGGTAACGCCATTGCAATCGACGCAATGGTGCCATTGGCGAACATGTTCGGCTACATCAACACGTTGCGTTCCATGTCGAGCGGTAGAGCCAACTTCTCGATGCAGTTTGACCACTACGAGCCGGTTCCAAGCAACATCTCTGAAGAGATCCAAGCGAAATACGCATAAGCGGTGCGGCGGGGATAACCCCGCCCTACCACCATCCCGTAGGGCGGGGTTATCCCCGCCGCCCCAACTAAATTGAAGGAGCCACACCATGGCAAAGGCAAAGTTTGAACGTAATAAGCCGCACGTAAACATTGGCACGATTGGCCACGTTGACCACGGCAAGACGACGCTGACAGCGGCGATCACCAAGTATTTTGGTGACTTCCAGGCGTATGACCAGATTGATGGCGCGCCCGAAGAAAAGGCCCGTGGGATCACGATCTCTACAGCCCACGTCGAGTATGAGACAGAGGCGCGTCACTACGCCCACGTCGATTGCCCCGGCCACGCCGACTACGTCAAGAACATGATCACCGGTGCCGCCCAGATGGACGGCGCGATCCTGGTTGTGAACGCAGCCGACGGCCCGATGCCACAGACCCGCGAGCACATCCTGCTCGGCCGTCAGGTTGGTATCCCGTACATGGTTGTCTACATGAACAAGGTCGATCAGGTTGACGACGACGAGCTGCTTGAGCTGGTCGAGATGGAAATCCGCGAACTGCTGTCCTCTTACGAGTACCCCGGCGACGACATTCCTGTCATCCCCGGTTCGGCTCTGGCTGCAATGGAAGGCCGCGATCCCGAGATCGGCGAAGAATCCATCCGCAAGCTGATGGAAGCTGTCGACACCTACATCCCGACACCTGCACGTGCGGTTGACCTGCCGTTCCTGATGCCAATCGAGGACGTGTTCTCGATCTCTGGCCGCGGTACTGTTGTGACGGGCCGTGTTGAGCGTGGCGTGATCAACGTGGGCGACGAGATCGAAATCGTCGGTATCCGCGACACCACCAAGACGACCTGCACAGGCGTTGAAATGTTCCGCAAGCTGCTGGACAGCGGTGAAGCTGGCGACAACATCGGTGCGCTTCTGCGCGGTGTGGACCGTGAAGGCGTTGAGCGTGGTCAGATCCTGTGTAAGCCGGGTTCGGTAAAGCCACACACCAAGTTCGAAGCCGAAGCCTATATCCTGACCAAGGAAGAGGGTGGGCGTCACACGCCGTTCTTCGCCAACTACCGCCCACAGTTCTACTTCCGGACCACAGACGTGACCGGCACGGTTGAGCTGCCAGCGGGCACAGAGATGGTGATGCCGGGCGACAACCTGAAGTTCAACGTCGAGCTGATCGCACCGATCGCGATGGAAGACGGCCTGCGCTTCGCCATCCGCGAAGGCGGCCGGACTGTTGGTGCCGGTGTTGTGTCCAAGATCGTCGAGTAAGCACGACCACGCGTGGGTTGCACCCACCCTACGTAGGGTGGGTGAAAACCCACCGCATGACCAAACAAACGAAAGGCCGTCGCAGATTTGCGGCGGCCTTTTTGCTTTTGGTTTGCTGCTAGTGCGCCATGCCCGCACATGACCCTCCAGCCAATCTAGCCCGCGGTGTTAGTTCTTACGATGCGCTTCGTTTTCGCTGCTGGATATCCCCATTGGAAATTGTCGTCATGCCTGAATTTGCGACCAACCAAGAAATCGCTTGACTACAAGGCAATCTCCTTCAAGTTGTGCACCAAACAGCAAGCACTTGAGCAATGCTGGGTAAATTTTCACCACAAGCGATCTACTAAAGGAAAATACTGATGCTTAGACAGATACTGGCTTTTGGTTTTGTAGTTGTAGCGGCAAGTGCGCAAGCAAATGATTGGGAGGCAGCTTCCGCTGAATACGATGAATCCTATCTTCAAGTTGAAGCGTGTTTCGCAATTGAGTCTATCGATCAGGCAGCTTGCGTCATAGCAGGTATTCAAGAGTGTGTAATAGACTTGGAAACAGTTCTCGAAAGCAAAGGGCTCCCTATTCCCGGAGGAGCCGCTGTGTCACCTAGCGAGTACTGTAACTACATTGGCGCGGGACGTGCGGACGAGTATCTTAACGCTGTTTACCAACGGGTAATTGCCCAAGGACCGTCGCGACCTGGCGACCAAGAGAGTATCGCCAATCTGCGCGTGGCTCAGCGGCAGTGGATTCAGTTCGCAGATGAAATGTGTTCCGAAAAGAACATTGTTGGCTGGCACTCGGGAGGGTCAGGCTGGGGAGCGGTCACGGCTGAATGCATTACAATTCTGTCAATCCAGCAAGCCCAGAATCTGGAACGGTTCTTTTAATAAGCCTGGCTGATCATAAACGGGTTGTGATTGCATCTTAATCATAAAGACAAATCGCTTATGGTGGTGTCAAAGAGACGGCCGCCCTCGAATTTGCGTACTCCATAGCCTTCGGCTATCCACATCCGCAAAGTGCTCTAACCAGACACTGGTTAGACAAGTGAGGAATTAGCATCTTCTGAGGTTGTGAACCACTCAACGCCAAACCCCCTTTACACATCCCCCGACTCCCCCTATAGCACCCCAATCCAACAAGGGTACGCCGCGCGTGCCCTTTATACGTTGGACCAAAGACGCGACGAGGGTAGGGGATGAGCCTCTATCGTCCAATCCGTTTCAGACCCTAGATAAAGGGTGATGACATGGCAGCGAGCCAAAACATCCGTATTCGCCTCAAGGCGTTTGATTTCCGGGTGCTTGATGCAAGCACACAGGAAATCGTCAGCACAGCAAAGCGCACTGGCGCATCTGTGCGTGGACCGATCCCACTTCCAAACAAGATCGAAAAGTTCACCGTTCTGCGTGGCCCCCACGTTGACAAGAAATCCCGCGATCAGTTCGAGATCCGCACGCACAAGCGCCTTCTCGACATCATCGACCCAACACCACAGACCGTGGACGCGCTGATGAAGCTCGACCTGGCCGCCGGTGTTGACGTTCAGATTTCTGTATAAGGGGTAGATCATATGCTCCGTACAGGACTTATCGCAAAGAAAGTCGGCATGACCCGGCTTTTCATGGAAGACGGCAAGCAGATCCCTGTGACCGTTCTTTCCCTCGAAAATCTGCAGGTTGTGGCACAGCGCACGCCCGAGACAAACGGCTACACAGCTGTTCAGCTGGGTGCAGGCAACGCCAAAGCCAAGCGCACGTCACAAGCGATGCGCGGTCACTTCGCAAAGGCCAAAGTCGAACCCAAGCGCAAGGTTGCTGAGTTCCGCGTTGCCCCAGAGAACATGATCAATGTGGGCGAAACACTGACAGCGAACCACTACTTCGAAGGTCAGTATGTTGACGTCTGTGGTACATCTATCGGTAAAGGTTTTGCCGGTGCGATGAAGCGCCACAACTTTGGTGGTCTGCGCGCGACACACGGTGTGTCGATCTCTCACCGTTCGCATGGTTCCACTGGCCAGTGTCAGGATCCGGGTAAAGTCTTCAAAGGCAAGAAGATGGCCGGTCACATGGGTGCGGCGAAAGTCACAACCCAGAACCTGCAAGTCGTTAAGACCGACGCCACCCGCGGTGTCATCATGGTCAAGGGCGCTGTTCCCGGTTCCAAAGGTGGCTGGGTCACAATCAAGGATGCGGTCAAAAAGCCGACACCTGAGAACGTGATTTATCCTGCTGGTCTGAAATCCATGGCCGAAGAAGCTGAGCGTCTGGCCGCAGAAGCCGCCGCCGCTGCTGCCGCTGAAGAGGAAGCCGCCGCAAAGGCCGCAGCCGAAGCAGAACAGGCGGCATTGGAAGCTGCTGAAGCAGAAGCCACAACTGAAGCCTCGGCAGACGATGCCGCGCCAGAAGAAGGTGATAAATAATGAAGGCTGATGCAATCAAACTGGACGGCAAGAAAGCTGGTTCCGTCGAACTGAACGACGAAATCTTCGGTCTTGAGCCACGCAAGGACATCTTGCACCGCGTCGTCCGCTGGCAGCGTAACAAGGCAATGGCAGGTACACACGATGTGCTGGGTCGTTCCGAAGTGAGCTATTCCACCAAGAAGATCTATCGCCAAAAGGGCACAGGTGGCGCACGTCACGGCTCGCGCGGTGCTCCGATCTTCCGTTCCGGTGGTATCTACAAGGGTCCAACCCCCCGTAGCCACGCGCATGATCTGCCAAAGAAGTTCCGCAAGCTTGGTCTCAAGCACGCTTTGTCTGCAAAAGTTGCAGCAGGTGAACTGGTGATTGTCGATGACATCAATGTCAAAGACGCCAAGACCTCTGCTCTGGCCAAACAGGTCGGCGCGTTGGGCTGGAAGCGCGCGCTGATCATCGACGGTGCCGAAGTCAACGCTGACTTCAAAAAGGCCGCCGCCAACATCACAACCATTAACGTTCTCCCGTCTCAGGGTGCCAACGTTTACGACATCCTGCGCAGCGACACACTCGTGTTGACCAAAGCAGGCGTCGAAGCTCTGGAGGCTCGTTTAGCATGAACGCTAAAGCAGAACATTACGATGTGATCCGCAAGCCGATCATCACCGAGAAAGCAACAATGGCGTCCGAAGCCAATGCCGTTGTTTTCGAAGTTGCGATCGACGCCAACAAGCCGATGATCAAGGAAGCTGTTGAAAGCCTCTTTGGTGTGAAGGTCAAAGCGGTCAACACATCCATCACCAAAGGTAAAGTGAAGCGCTTTCGCGGGTCGCTGGGCACACGCAAAGACGTGAAAAAGGCCTATGTGACGCTCGAAGAGGGCAACACGATTGATGTGTCGACTGGTCTGTAAGACCCAAGGTCGGACGAAATGGAGAAGGCCCTCGCAGTGATGCAGGGGCCTTTTTGCGTCGTGGGTGTTGCAGGGCAAGGTTTTGCTGAAGTTGAGGTTCCCATTGAGCGAAGCTATAGTTTCAAATTCGCCTGGGCCGCGATGCACGTTGGCCCAAGGCGTATGAAACAGGAGATACAGATGTCTAATATGAAATTGACGGTTCTTACGGTCTTGGCATTAGCCCTTGCCGCTTGCACGCCGCCTGCGGCCACGCCCAGCCCGCCAGCGGGCGCCACGCCAGAAGAAGTCGTCGCGTTCTATGGCGCTATCTGTACCCAAGAGGGCATTCCGGATATGTCCGTCGAAGACGCTGTTGCGCAGGGCAATGCGCGACTGGCCTTTGCGCATCAAGCCTGCATCGATGGGTATGTGCTTGAGCACGTGAAAAAGATACAAGCAGGCGGCTAACACGAAGGGCCAGCGACTGCCCGTGGGGTGGCATCGGTCAGCCCAAGAAGTTCCGCAAGCTTGGTCTCAAGCACGCTTTGTCTGCAAAAGTTGCAGCAGGCGCGTTGGTGATTGTCGATGATATCAATGTCAAAGACGCCAAGACCTCTGCTCTGCCCAAACAGGTCGGCGCATTGGGCTGGAAGGTAACACAATCGACGTATCTACTGGTCTTTAAGTCAGCCACCGAACGAATTGATGAGGGCCCTCGCGGAAACGCGGGGGCCTTTCATCTTGCTTGCTATCAGTCCTCAGCCAGGCAGCGAGGAAGATGCGACCGTGGCCAAGGTCTGTGCAGGGCAGGTGGGTATGACGTTGCCAGGCACGGGAAAGTATCCGGCGCCGGAATGAAAGTGATGTTGGGGCCGCTTTAGAAATCTTGCTGTTTGGAAACCAAATCTAAAGGATCGTGCAGCTATTCATGGACCCTACCCGATCATGCGATGCAAAGCCGATTATTTGGGAGCTTACTGTGACGATCAAAACTGTCCTGACGCGCAACACGCTGATCACTGTGTTTGCTTTTCTTCTTATGATGGCCCTTGGGGCGTTCTTTCTTCATAAAGAAGATGAAACTGATCGCGCCAAACAAGACGTGGCCGATTTCGAAATGCACTTGCGTGATCTAGATATCGATTTGCTGCAGGCCCGGCGCGCAGAAAAGGATTTCATACTGCGGCGAGAAGAAAGATATGCGCAACGACATGCAGAAGCAGTAGCGACTGCGCTTTCGGATTTGACTAGAATTGGTGATCAGGCGCGCCGGCTGAACGTGCCAGATAGTGACGTGCGTATTCAAGAAATATCTGAAACGTGGCAGACGTATGTGACGCAGTTCGAAACGCTGGTACGGCTGACACGGCAAGTTGGTTTGCAGCCCGACCTTGGATTAGAGGGCGAATTACGCGGTGCAGTTCACAGCATTGAAACCCTTTTGGGTGAGGTTGGAAATGACGCACTTACCGTCAAGATGTTGATGATGCGCCGGCATGAGAAAGACTTTATAATGCGGGTTGATCAAAAATACGTTGACCGCATCGCGGCCCGTGTCGAAGAATTTCAAGCATTTCCAGTGACTGCCTTCGGATCACAGGCTGTCGCGACGCAAGCGAATGATCTTCTTTTAGTGTATCAAAACGCCTTCAATGCGCTCGCTCAGGCTACTTTTGCGGAACGCGAGGCGCGGCGCGTTCTATCCAATTTATACAGTGAGGTGACGCCGCTGATTGCCGAACTGAAGACGGCTGCTGATACGGTTTCAAAGGCGAAACTTGCGGCTGACAGTCAGGCGCGACAATTCTTTATTGTAGCATCGTTTGGGGTTGTTTTCGCCAGCATAATCGGTGTCTTTGTAGCGATGCAGCGGTCATCGCGCGCGATCGCGACACCGCTGACGTCTTATGTCGAAGCGCTAAGACGCGTCATGGCTGGGCAGGACATTGGTGCTTTGCCCGGGTCGAAAATATATGAAATCAGCGAAATTTCCAAAGCCGTTGAAGCTCTGGGACAGAATGAAGACAGGCGCAAGGTGTTGGAGGCTGACGCAGCGCGCTTGCAGGAAAGTCAGGAAAAGGTCACGGAAGTCCTGCAATCCAGTCTTGAACGTTTAGCTGATGGGGATTTGCAGTGGCGTATCGAAGCCCAGTTCGGCGGCGGATATGACAAACTCTTGGCAGATTATAACGGCGCAGTCGATAAATTGAGATCGGCGATGGTGGGAATTTATGAACGCTCCGCGCGTATTCGCAGCGGTGCGGACGAGTTCGCGCACGCCACAGGCGACCTGTCTCGCCGGACAGAAGGCCAGGCTGCAAGTCTGGAAGAAACAGTGGCCGCGATCGAAGAATTGAGCGGAAGCGTGAAATCATCCGCAGAGCGATCAGGCGAAGTACATCACTTTGTGACAAAGGCCCGCTCGCAGGCTGAAAAGGCCAGCGAAGTGGTCAGCAATACGGTCACTGCCATGGGTGAGATTGAAGGATCGTCAAAAAGCATATCGCGCATCATTGGTGTGATTGATGATATTGCCTTTCAGACCAATCTTCTTGCATTGAATGCGGGCGTCGAAGCGGCGCGCGCGGGTGATGCCGGACGCGGGTTTGCTGTGGTGGCCTCTGAGGTGCGCGCGCTTGCGCAACGCTCGTCCGAAGCCGCAAACGAAATCAAGACCCTGATTTCCGCGAGTTCAGAGCATGTTGACCGTGGGGTTGACTATGTGGGCAAGACCGGAACGGTTTTGAATGAAATCGTAGAAATGGTTGAACAGATCAACACTTTGGTATCAGAGATCGCGATGGCTTCGACCGAACAAGCCAACGGTCTGACCGAGATAAACGCTGCGATGGTCCAGCTTGATCAAGTGACCCAGCACAATGCTGCGATGGTTGAACAAACGACTGCAGCGAGCGTTGAACTGACAAGGGATGCCGAAGGACTGGACAAACTGACATCAGGTTTTCGGTTGGGCGTAACGTCTGGGGGGCCACATGCAGGTGCAGAAGGTTTAGCAAAGGCGAGCTGACGCACTCTGGCTGAGTGTGGCGTGGGCGTGGCGTGCAGTCGTCGGCCTATTTGCTTTTCTGGGCACGGATCGCGGTCATGGCGCATGACGTTACCACTGCCTAATACTTCAAAAGAATTGTTACGGCAGAAGCTGCGAAAATGAACGAAAGATCCTGCAGCAAGATGGCTACAGGGGCCGGGACCCATGGCAATCCCCCGACAACCCGGCGCCGTCAGTTTGTCAGATTGATCCCGTGGCGATGCGTAAAACTGCAAGAATAGCGGTTCTGTTTCAAGGCTTTGAAACGATGCCCAAGCAGGCCATCCGCCAAACCCGTCGTGCCGAAGATATGCCTGATAATCTGAAGCGCCAGCCTGAGGGTGACGCGCGACGTGTTCACGTAGTGTCGGAGGCACGCGCCGTTAGCGAAGGTCTATGCGGGGCAGGTCGGTGTGACGTTGCCGGGGAAGTGATGCGTCGGGGCAGGCCCCGACCTACGTAGGCCGGGGTTCTCCCCGGCGATCCAACATTTGCCACAAACGAATGGGCCAGCGGTAGCCTATGGGTTGGCATCGGTTACGTCGCTGCGCCGGCACCAGCTGGATGCTGGAAAACCGCGCGCCGCATATCGTGGCGGGGGATTACACGCCGCATAGTTCAGTCAACATCTGGCCCAAAGACCTTGGGATCGTGCTGGAGATTGCAGAGGAGGCGGGGTTCGACGCCCCGGTGACGCAAGCGGCCTTGGCGCAGTTCATGGAAGCGGCAGCGCAAGGGCTGGGCGGCGAGGATGATGCGGCGGTGGCGAAGGTCTATGCGGGCCAGGTGGGGGTGGGGTTGCCCATTACCAAAAAGGATTGACAGGACATTCCAATAAGTAAGCTGGCTGTACCAAGGCAATCTAGAACGAAACAGAGACCAGTCTGGGATTCACATAGTAGTTTGCTGGCATCACTATCGGTGCAGTTCGACACAAGTCCCGCAACTCAAGTGGCGATGATCGTTGCATAACTGCACTGAATATCTCGAAAATGGCTGTGCTGCAGATTTGGCCTCTCTTAAACTCCTCTTCTAATGACTTGGTATGACTTCGCGCGCCAAAAGAAACTCGTGTTTTTTCTAGCCATGTTCCTAACGTTATTCCAAGTGCGATAACGTTAATGCTATAGTACATTGATGTGAATTCTTCAGCTTTAGACAGTAACGCTTGGACGGGCAGTTTAACGTTCTTTTCGTCCAATGTAGGCCTGCCTGCAGAAATTTTAGCGCCATCATAATATTCGAGAAAGCTTTGTCGCCGAATGCGTGAATTACTTGGTGAAGCTGGAGAAAATGTACCGTGTATGACTTCATTGTGACCCGAATAGAGTGACACGTGAACAATTGAAGGCGAAGGAGGGGGATATTTGAAGTAGTTTTGAGTCAGCTCAATTGTAGACGACAAGGAAGATCTGTCACTCCACTTCATTATGATATCGCCCGGCCGAAGCTTGGACAATATTTCATCAATATTTTTACGGCTAACGGTTTTAGTTGGTCTATGAGTAATCGGTTGTTCGGTTGGCAATACAGAACTCTTTATGAACTGGAATAGTTGAGTCCATCATTTAAAGCTTTTCTCAAAGTTGTACCAGAACACAAATTACGCCTACGCGTATATTTTTGCGTCGATATCGCCGTCCAAGTTTTCGTATGCGAGTACATTGACTGCAAAGCCATCTTCTAAGGTAAAGCTGACGTTAACCCCAACTTCCAAATCTAGTACTTCGCCAAGGTTGGGAAAATGGCTGTACGCCTTCCCAGTGTCCTCGCACCAAATAAAGCAGCTGCCAGATGCAAATTTCTGACTGACTATTCCGTACATTGGCTTTCCTTTCAGCTATCACCATCTCTAACAGCCTGTGCTACGACCGTAAACTCACAATAAGGCGTAAAAAAGTTAGCAAATAGTGACGCGAGGGGAATTTCTTAGAGATTATGTGGGTATTAATCGGAACTAGTCAAGCTTCATGTCATTTTGTCTAGGGGCCTAAAGTAATGCCAATGCTTCGCTATACGATGAAAAATCAGTAACTTAGCGAATATACAGAGCTAGCAAGATGAGGCTTGCTGCAACTAGAGGAATTCTCTATCGAAATGTCCGAAGCTCTTGCCACCCTCACCCCTCCCTGCTACATCCCCGCAATCGCTTGGCCTCGGATTCGTTCCGGGGTCTTTGTGTTATGCGAAAAGCCGGGGAAAACTTCGGCCTACGTAGGTCGGGGGCTCCCCCGACACATCCAACCGGGCACCTACGGGGGCCTATAACATCAGGGTTCGCACTGCGGGCCCGCCAAGCAAACGGAAGAAGCTAACATGGCACTCAAGTCGTACAAACCGACGACGCCGGGCCAGCGTGGGCTGGTGCTGATCGACCGTTCGGAGCTTTGGAAAGGACGTCCTGTCAAATCTCTTACAGAGGGTTTGACCAAATCGGGCGGCCGGAACAACACCGGACGGATCACTATGCGTCGTATTGGTGGGGGCGCAAAGCGTCTTTACCGCATCGTCGATTTCAAGCGGAACAAGCTGGACATGTCCGCTGTTGTCGCACGGATCGAATATGACCCGAACCGCACCGCATTCATCGCGCTGATCCAGTACGAAGACGGCACACAGAATTACATCCTTGCCCCGCAGCGCCTCGCTGTTGGTGACAAGGTGATCGCATCTGCCAAGGCTGACATTAAGCCCGGTAACGCCATGCCATTCTCTGGCATGCCAATTGGTACGATCATTCACAACATCGAAATGAAGCCAGGCAAAGGCGGCCAGATCGCCCGCGCAGCCGGTACATACGCCCAGTTCGTGGGCCGTGATGGCGGCTACGCGCAGGTCCGTCTGTCTTCCGGTGAATTGCGCCTGATCCGTCAGGAATGCATGGCCACTGTTGGTGCTGTGTCAAACTCTGACCATTCCAACCAGAACTTCGGTAAAGCAGGCCGCATGCGTCACAAGGGCATCCGCCCAAGTGTCCGTGGTGTTGCCATGAACCCGATCGACCACCCGCACGGTGGTGGTGAAGGCCGGACATCTGGTGGTCGGACGCCTGTCACACCTTGGGGTAAAGACACCAAGGGCAAGCGCACCCGTAACAAAAACAAAGCATCGCAGCGCCTTATCGTGCGTTCGCGTCATGCCAAAAAGAAGGGTCGTTAAGAATGGCTCGTTCCGTATGGAAAGGCCCCTTTGTGGACGCCTATGTTTTGAAAAAAGCAGAAGCATCCCGCGAAAGCGGCCGCAACGAAGTGATCAAGATCTGGTCGCGTCGTTCCACTATCCTGCCTCAGTTCGTTGGCCTCACCTTTGGTGTGTACAACGGCAAGAAGCACATCCCTGTCAACGTTAGCGAAGACATGATTGGTCAGAAGTTTGGTGAATATTCGCCAACGCGGACCTATTATGGTCACGCCGCTGACAAAAAAGCGAAGCGGAAGTAAGCCATGAGCAAGGATAAGAATCCCCGCCGCGTGGCCGATAACGAAGCAATGGCAAAACTGCGCATGCTCCGTACCTCCCCGCAAAAGCTGAACCTCGTTGCTGGCCTGATCCGTGGCAAGAAAGTCGAGCAGGCATTGACTGACCTGACTTTCAGCAAAAAGCGTATCTCGGACGATGTGAAGAAGTGTCTTCAGTCGGCCATCGCCAACGCCGAAAACAACCACAACCTTGACGTCGATGAACTGGTCGTCGCAGAGGCTTATGTCGGTAAGAACCTGACCATGAAGCGCGGTCGCCCTCGGGCCCGTGGCCGTTTTGGCAAGATCATCAAGCCGTTTGCAGAGATCACCATCAAGGTGCGTCAAGTTGAGGAGCAATCATAATGGGTAACAAAGTAAACCCGATCGGTATGCGTCTTCAGGTCAACCGCACCTGGGATAGCCGCTGGTATGCAGATACCAAAGACTATGGCGACCTTTTGTTGGAAGACCTCAAGATCAAGGCTTTCATCAAGAAAGAATGTGCACAGTCCGGCGTCAGCCGCGTGATCATTGAACGTCCGCACAAAAAGTGCCGCGTTACAATTCACGCAGCACGTCCCGGTGTGATCATCGGCAAGAAAGGTGCAGACATCGAAGGTCTGCGTCAGAAGCTTGCCAATCTGACCGCATCTGAACTGCACCTGAACATCGTTGAAGTCCGCAAGCCAGAACTTGACGCAGCCTTGGTTGCCGAAAGCATTGGTCAGCAGCTTGAGCGCCGTGTCTCTTTCCGTCGCGCCATGAAGCGGTCTGTTCAGAACGCGATGCGCATGGGCGCCCTTGGTATCCGGGTGAACCTTGCCGGCCGTCTGGGTGGTGCAGAGATTGCCCGCACAGAATGGTACCGTGAAGGTCGCGTGCCGCTGCACACACTGCGCGCCGACATCGACTATGCACTGTATGAGGCGATGACGCCTTATGGGATCATTGGCATCAAGGTCTTCATCTACAAGGGTGAGATCATGGAGCACGATCCATCAGCGCACGACCGCAAACATGCTGAGCTGCAAGAGGGCGCTGTCCCTCGCGGCCCACGTCGCTAAGGGAGCTGATTTAAATGCTACAGCCAAAGCGTACAAAGCACCGGAAACTGCACAAAGGCCGTATCCGGGGTGAAGCCAAAGGCGGTTCTGATCTGAACTTCGGCACATATGGCCTGAAAGCCATTGAGCCTGAGCGGATCACAGCCCGTCAAATCGAAGCCGCACGTCGTGCCATGACGCGTCACATGAAGCGTCAGGGCCGCGTCTGGATCCGGATTTTCCCGGACACGCCAGTAACGTCCAAGCCCGTCGAAGTGCGTATGGGTAAGGGTAAAGGTTCGATTGATTTCTGGGCATGCAAGGTCAAACCCGGCCGCGTGATGTTCGAAATTGATGGTGTGAACGAGACAATCGCACGCGAGGCCCTGCGCCTTGCCGCGATGAAGCTGCCGATCAAGACACGGACGGTTGTTCGCGAAGATTGGTAAGTTTGAGTCGGGGCAGGCCCCGACCTACGTTAGAATATGAAAGCCCCTGCCGGGATATCGGTGGGGGCTTTTTGTTTTCGACTACCAAACCACGTCAATGATCCGGCCATCGCTGTGGTTACAAACACCCACACCACCTGCTGATGTTTCTCCTAGGCTGCTCGCATAGTTCATCTGGCATCTGAGCGTCGATCCACGATTGCCAAGTAGTGTCGCAACAAAGTTACCGCTGCTGCTCGACGTCATTATCGTCGAAGGCATACCTGTACCAAAGACTGTTCCAAAGCCTGAACGTGCGTCTGCTTGAACGGCTTTACCGCTAAACTGTTCACCGCCAACCTGAGCAGTGTAAGTGTCACTTTCCATACCTTGTTCGTATTGAAATTGAACAGGTGACCCATCTCCCCGAACGACGCCTTGCATTGTGCCGCTACATGCAGTCAGCGCCAGTACTGTGGCAAACGATAGAAGAGTTTTCTCAAATTTCATAACAACCTCAAATAGAGTGAAAATCGGTGACCCTCACTATGAGGATTGT
Organism: Yoonia sp. F2084L; assembly: GCF_023015625.1. GTDB lineage: Bacteria > Pseudomonadota > Alphaproteobacteria > Rhodobacterales > Rhodobacteraceae > Yoonia. Next base: position 111,785 of record NZ_JALKAH010000005.1, on the reverse strand, counting down.
TTTGGCGCAAATAAGGCATTGAGAACAGTTCTGGGTTCGTAGTTCGCCGCTGCGCAGCAGAGTACCGCCCGGCCTTGTCGGGCAGCCGGACAGCTCCTTTAGAGCGGGGAGTTGCCTTACCTCTTTCCCCTCGTGGCATCTGTCCTTTTGAGATAGCTTTTGTGACAAGAGCAACGCTCTGACATAAAAATCAAAAGGGAGTATCAACATGTCTATCCTCAAGCGTGGCCTGAAGGGCGCACCTGTAAAGCGGTTGCAGGCGAAACTTGGCGTCACCGCCGACGGCGATTTTGGGCCGGGGACAGAAAAGGCGCTCAAGGAGTGGCAGTCTGCCAATGGTCTGGCAGCCGACGGTGTCGCTGGTCCAGATACGTTTACCGCTATGGGTCTGCTTGAGCTGGTGCTGTTGCGCAAAGGGTCGCGCGGCGCGCAGGTGAAGAAACTCCAAGAGGGTCTTGGCATTGCCGCCGATGGCATCTTTGGTGCGGGGACAGCGGCGAAGGTCGCGGAATTCCAGGCGGCCAACGGTTTGGACGCTGACGGCATGGCCGGGCCTGCGACCTTGGCGAAGATGGACACCTTTGCTGAAATCACGCCTGCTGTGGTCGAAAAGGCGGCTGTGCAGCCTGACGAAGAGCACTTTGAAGAAGAAGCACTGCCCGAAATTGAAGGCACCGATGTAGCCACCGCCAGCGAAGAGCCCGCGCCAAAAGGCGTTTGGGGCAAGATGAAAGGCTGGTTCAGCTAGGCCGATAGAGCCGTCTGACCCAAATTTCGAGAATAAGCCCCTGCCGAGAGATCGGTTGGGGCTTTTGCCTTAGGTTAGGTTTGTGCAGCGATCCGATGTCCCGACAACTCCTTGTGTTAACCGTATTTCAGCCCGATTCCACTCATATCGCGGGCGACGGATACAACAACGGAATTTTGGAAATGATCAAGACAGCAGTTGCCGCACTTTGCTTGTCCCTTGGCCTGACATCTACAGCGATGGCGCAATCGGCAAGTAATAGTATTTTCTATTTTGGAGGCGGCGTGAATAACGACGGCGCGACCGAGGAGACCGATGATACGCCTTTCGTCATCGGGTTCATGGGCTCACCTGCCAATAGCAACGCGCTCTTTGGCGTTGATATCGCGGCGGAAGGCGAAATGCTTGATTCAACATTCGGCACGGATTCCGTCCGTCAGGCGTTTTCATTCAACGCGCTGGTGGGTGCCAATCTGTCCAATTCCGGCCAGATGCGCACCGATGCCGCGCTGATCCTTGGCATGAGAGAAAGCTTCTCTGATTGCCCGGATTCCTTCATCGGGTTCCAATGCTACGCCGATGAGCCACCTGAAACGGATTATGAGTTCAACTATGGTGCTTTGCTGACGATGTCCGTGAATAACATCACTTTTGGTGTGCGCGCGACTGAGGTGAGCACCCAAGCGGTCATTGGCTTTAGCTTTTGATTGCGAAGTAGCGTCGGGGCAGGCCCCAACCTACGCACGAAAAGACGCCGCTTTTACCGCCCTCTGTACCACTGGCTTTGTGTGCGGAAAAGCGGCGTACGCACGGCCAATGCGACGCTTGCGTAGACCACAAAACCCAAGGGATCGCGTAGAAAAAGCGCCAGCTTCTCTTTCAGGTCAGGGTTTGTGCGCTCCATCCGAGCAGACAGATCGGGCCAGCGTTCACGGATTTCTTTCAGTCCTTCGTCCTGCCGTCTGCGAACCCGCACCAGATTCACAAAGCCTTCCGTGATAGGCCAGGAATAGGTCGCTGGCACGCCGCGCATTTCCTCTGGTGCGAAGTTATTGCGGACGAATGTGTCATCGGCAATCACTTGCGGAAATGCCTGCCAGCGCGCCCGGCCCGCCGCATTCACCCCGAAGACCCCGCAGCCGGGCACGCCTGTGGCCATAAAGGGCAGCTTTTCCCAGAAACGCGCGTAGCGTTCGGAAATGAAGTTTCGTGCGCGGCGGATTTGCGGTCGTCCTCCTGCATAGGTGGGCTCAGGCCGATCCAGTGCCTCGGCAAGCTGCGCGATCAGTGGCGGCGTGACATGAACATCCGCGTCAATGTAAACTCTGAGCGGGAAAAGGATGGCGTCCTCGCTGGCGTTGAGTGCATTCACCTTTCCGCCTTCGACGAGGTCCAAAACGTCAAGCGTCCAACCTTTAGCCGCAAAGGCCGCGGTCCTCGCGCTTGCTTCGGCCACCGTGCCGTCTGTGCACCCATTGGCCACGACGACAACCTGTATCGGTCCTCCTTCGGGGGCATCTGACGCAAGCAGCAGGTCAAGGCAGGGCCCGATGTAGCCTTCTTCGTTGTTGGCGGGCACGATCACGGAAATCATGCGCGCAACCTGACTGGCAGCAGGCGCTTGCGCGCAACGCCAAGGCAGCGCCGCACCGCACGCAGCGGCGGCACGCGTCCGCGCAATGCATTTTGAAGAGACGTCTGATCCATCGCGCCTTCCAGGCAGTTGCGTGGGCGCACAAAGCGACCCGCGTCAGCCAGTCCGCGATCACTAGTATAAAGTGCGTCGAATTTAAGACCGCGAAGATCCTGGATCGTTTGTCTGTTATACAGACCGAACGGCGCGGCCGCTGTTTGAATAGGATATCCTGCCAGTTCGGCCAGACGTGCGCGTGCCGCGACAAATTCACGGTGACGCCCCGCCTCATCCAGTTCACGCCAGTCAACATGCGCATGCCCATGCAGACCAATGGCGTGTCCTGCTTTGGCTAGCGTCCCGACATCCTCGCTTGTCAACGATCCGGGCGTATCCAACCTTTGCGTCAGCACAAAGAACGTCGCCGTCAGGCTGCGTGCCGCAAGTTCCGGCATGGCGATACTGATGTCAGATGCATTGCCATCATCAAAGGTGATCATTGGTGCGTCGTCACCCATCAGGGCAATCTGATCCAAAGTGCGGCGAAAGAGGTCCTTTGACAGCCAGAACGCGTCCTCGCCAGCCTCCAGCGCGCGCTGCGGCGCGCCGATCCCATGCAGGATGATAACGGAGTGGTTGGCCGCATCCTTCATTTTGCTGTCGTGGGGCTGCATCGGAAAATCATTTTCAAAAGTACAAGTTAAAGGCAGGCAAAAAAGTCAGAGTGTGCCACTTCGAAAGACCCTAGCGGCCCGCAGGGAACGGATCAAGCGTAGGCCATAGATCGCCAATAGGTGCGGTACGGCAGGCGGGCGTCGTGCAGACTCAGATGACATGACATCTATTTGCAAATTCTGGTCATGATCCGCCGTGCCCTTTTTTGAAGACACACCGGGATCACGCCGACAAAGCCTAGCCCCAGCTGTAGTTGAAACTCACCGATATCCGCTCTTCCTCAGCCATGTTCATCGGCACCTCGTGCCGCAGCCAGCTTTCCCAAAGCAGCACGTCGCCGACTTCCGGTTTCGCGTAGTAGAACGTCCGCAACTCGTCCCGCGCGTCTTTCACCCGCGTGGGGGCCGCCATCATCATGGCCAGTCGGGGGTCTTCGAACTTGATCGCGCTCGCCCCGTCGGGCATGGCGACGTAGGTCGTGCCGCTGATCACCGAATGGGGGTGGATGTGGCCGGTGTGGATGCCGCCTTCGGGCAGGATATTGATCCAGATGTCTTCGAGTTGCAGTGTCGTGTCGCCAAGGTCGAAAGCCAAGTCTTCGGCAAAACCCGCGACATGGGCGTCGAGGACGGTGACGAGATCTTTGAAGATCGGGAAGCGCCAGGGTAGGTCGCTGAGCGACGCGTAGGAGGTGTAGCCCGGAAAGCCGTTCTGCTCGCACCAGTCCTGCCCCGCCTCATCGTCATCTGCGATGACAAGGCAAGAGTTTTCAAGCTCGGACGGGTCGATGGGCGCGCCATGGGCGGAAAGCTTGGCGTGGTAGAGGCGGGTCGCGAAGAGGGATTTGATTTGGGTCATGAGAGTGTCTTAACGAATGCCGTCCGACAGGGCGAGTGTAACCTGTGAAGTGGCTCAGGTCGCGGTGTCGGATTTGCTAATCCGTGCTTTGAACCACGCGCAAAGTTCTTCAAATGTGATTTGATTGTCCGCGACGGAGACAACGAGATCATCAATGGGTGCGTCATCGGCGATTGAGAGGTGGAAACCACTACGCTCAATCAGTATTTCCACCAAGAGCCATGCCGTACGCTTATTTCCATCCGTAAAGCCATGATTGCCCACGACACTATGCAAAATTGCTGCCGCTTTGCGATGGATCGGACGATGATATCCTGAGTATGCACGTGCCACGGCCGACTCGATGAGATGCAGGCTCGTCACGCCTTCTCGCCCACCGTACGTCAAAGCTTCATCATGCGCGGTGAAGGCGTCTGCCAGCGTAATGCGGTAGTGACGCCTACCTATCCGCCAAACGCTTCAGCGCAGCACTGCGCTTTGAGGAAGCCTCCTTCACAGTCGTTACCGTGGTCTTGCGTGCAACATGTTTACCTGTGCTCGTGTGTACCTCTACGAAACGCCCCGTCTTTGCGTCACGTTTGATTTGTCCACCCTTAACGGAAGTTGTTTTGACAGCGGTTGACATCGTGGCTCCTGAAATCCTTCTACCGTGACTTCTAATATATGTGGTGATCTGTGCACAGTGTTAAAAGGATGTATGCGTTTAGGCCGTGAAAACACGAAGTGCGGTGGATTAACCCCCTTGCCACACCCCTTTAACCCCCCTATACGGCCCACTTCTACCCCCACTCCATCGGGAATCGGGTGACGTGTTTCACGGCCCGCCGATGATGTTGACAAAGGAATATGGCATGAACGCCAATGAACTGCGGGATAAAACGCCCGATCAGCTCCGTGAAGAGCTGGTGAACCTGAAAAAAGAGAGCTTCAATCTGCGCTTTCAGCAGGCCACTGGTCAGCTTGAAAACACAGCAGGCATTCGTGCGGCCCGCCGCAACGCTGCCAAAGTGAAGACAATCCTGAACGAAAAGGCCGCAGCGGCCGCGTCGGACGCCCCGTCCGCGAATGAAAAGTCGGAGGCTTAATCTATGCCTAAGCGTATCCTAGCCGGGGTTGTCACAAGCAACCAAAATGCCCAGACCGTCACCGTGTCGGTTGAGCGTCGTTACAAGCACCCGCTGCTTCAGAAAACTATTCGTAAGTCGAAGAAATATCGCGCTCACGATGAACAGAACGCATTCAACGTTGGTGACCAGGTCCGTATCCAGGAATGTGCACCAAAGTCGAAAACGAAACGCTGGGAGGTTATTGCCAGCTGATTGGGGCTGCTTATCAAGCCTGACGGCTTTCTTCGCGAAGAAGGAACCGAAGGGACTGATGAGCGATCTGTCGATAGGTAGTAACACCCCATTAATCGAAACCCTGGGCCCCCGGACAGAAATCGGGACTTGCCCATAGGTCGGAAGGAAACCAAATGATCCAGATGCAGACCAATCTGGATGTTGCTGACAACAGCGGCGCACGCCGTGTTCAGTGCATCAAGGTTCTGGGTGGTTCTCACCGTCGTTACGCCAGTGTTGGAGACATCATTGTCGTTTCGGTCAAAGAGGCCATTCCACGCGGTCGCGTAAAGAAAGGTGACGTCCGTAAGGCCGTTGTCGTACGCACCGCCAAAGAAGTTCGCCGCGACGATGGCACAGCCATCCGTTTTGATAGCAACGCTGCTGTCATCCTCAACAACAACAACGAGCCAATGGGTACACGTATCTTTGGACCAGTTGTTCGCGAGCTGCGCGCAAAGAACTTCATGAAAATCATCTCGCTTGCTCCGGAGGTGCTGTAATGGCTGCGAAACTCCGTAAAGGTGACAATGTCGTCGTTCTGACTGGCAAGGACAAAGGCAAGACTGGCGCGATTTCCAGCATTGACCCGAAATCCGGCAAAGCCATCGTGGACGGTCTGAACATTGCGATCCGTCACACAAAGCAATCTCAGGCAACACAGGGTGGCCGCACGCCAAAGGCGATGCCGATCCAACTGTCCAACCTGGCAATCGTTGACAAGAATGGCAAAGCAACCCGCGTCGGCTTCCGCATGGATGGCGACAACAAGGTGCGTTTCGCCAAGACAACAGGGGATGCAATCTAATGCTTGATACTGCAAACTATACCCCCCGTCTCAAGGACCTCTATGCATCGACCGTTCGCGCGGCGATGAAAGAAGAGTTCGGCTACAAAAACGACATGCAGATCCCACGTTTGGACAAAATCGTTCTGAACATCGGTTGTGGTGCAGAAGCTGTCCGTGACAGCAAAAAAGCAAAATCCGCACAGGAAGATCTGACAACGATTGCCGGTCAGAAGGCCATGACAACACGCGCCAAGAAATCCATCGCTGGTTTCCGCGTTCGTGAAGACATGCCTTTGGGTGCCAAGGTCACATTGCGTGGCGATAAGATGTACGAATTCCTCGACCGTCTGATCACCGTTGCAATGCCTCGTATCCGTGATTTCCGCGGCGTATCTGGCAAATCCTTCGACGGTCGCGGCAACTATGCCACAGGCCTGAAAGAGCACCTGGTGTTCCCCGAGATCAACTTCGACAAGATCGATGAGAACTGGGGCATGGACATCGTCATCTGCACAACAGCGAACACTGACGCTGAAGCAAAGGCACTGTTGAAAGCTTTCAACATGCCGTTCAACAGCTGAGGGGATATTAGATATGGCTAAGAAATCCATGATCGCACGCGAAGTGAAGCGTGAAAAGCTGGTCAAGCAGTATGCCGAAAAGCGTGCCGCCTTGAAGGCAATCATCAACAACAAAGAGATCGCGGTAGAAGAGCGGTTCAAGGCAACACTTGAACTGGCGAAATTGCCACGGAACTCTTCTGCAACCCGTTTGCATAACCGTTGCCAGCTGACCGGGCGTCCACACGCCTATTACCGTAAACTCAAGATCAGCCGGATCGCGCTGCGGGACCTTGGTTCCAATGGCGAAATCCCCGGCATGGTCAAGTCAAGCTGGTAAGGAGCACATATTATGAACGATCCTATCGGTGATATGCTCACACGTATCCGCAACGGCCAGATGCGCGGCAAGGCAGTGGTGGAAACACCTGCGTCCAAGCTTCGTGGTTGGGTTCTGGACGTGCTTTCCGACGAAGGCTACATCCGCGGATATGAGAAGAAGGACGGCAAAGATGGCCATCCTGCTTTCTCGATCGAGCTGAAGTATTACGAGGGTGACCCAGTCATTCGCGAAGTGAAGCGGGTTTCAAAGCCTGGCCGTCGCGTTTACCTGGGCTCCAATGACATCCCATCCGTCCGTCAGGGCCTGGGTGTGTCGATTGTCTCCACCTCACAAGGTGTGATGTCGGATGCAAAAGCACGCAGCGCCAATATCGGCGGCGAAGTGCTCTGCACTGTATTCTAAGGGGATATCATGTCTCGTATTGGTAAAAAACCGGTTGAGCTGCCATCAGGCGTTACCGCCTCTGTGTCAGGTCAAACCGTTGAAATGAAGGGCCCTAAGGGGACCCGGACTTTCAAAGCCACCGACGACGTCACCATCACAGTTGATGGCAACGTTGTTACTGTAGAACCACGCGGCAAATCCAAGCGTGCGCGCCAGCAGTGGGGCATGAGCCGCACAATGGTTGCAAACTTGGCCACCGGCGTATCCGAAGGCTTCAAGAAAGAGCTTGAGCTGTCGGGTGTTGGTTACCGTGCACAGATGCAGGGCAATGTCCTGAAACTGTCATTGGGCTACAGCCACGATGTTAACTTTGAAGTGCCTGAGGGTGTCACTGTGACATCCGCAAAGCCAACAGAAATTCTTGTCGAAGGTATCGACGAGCAGCAGGTTGGACAGGTTGCGGCGAATATTCGCGCTTGGCGTAAGCCCGAGCCCTATAAGGGCAAAGGGATTAAGTACAAAGGCGAATACATCTTCCGCAAAGAAGGCAAGAAGAAGTAAGGAACGCGACAATGGCAAACAGCAAAAGAACACTGTTTCTGAAGCGCCGCATGCGCGTTCGGAACAAACTGCGGGGTGTTACAGCCAACCAAGGGCGTGCGCGTCTTTCGGTTCACCGCTCAAACAAGAACATCAGCGTCCAGCTGATCGACGACGTCAACGGCGTGACACTCGCGTCCGCTTCGTCGCTCGAAAAGGATCTGGGCGTGGTCGGCAAGAACAACATCGAAGCTGCTTCCAAAGTGGGCACTGCAATTGCAGAGCGCGCAAAGAAGGCGGGTGTTGAGGTTGCTTTCTTCGACCGTGGTGGTTTCCTCTTTCACGGCAAGATCAAGGCTTTGGCCGATGCGGCCCGTGAAGGTGGTTTGAAGATCTAATGGTGGGGGTGGGTTTCACCCACCCTACCAACAACCTGTAGGGTGGGTAAAACCCACGCTCGATGATCCGGGGGCTTCATACCCACCGCGATTGGACAACGCCTTCGGGCAGGAAAACAAAGGACGCCACTATGGCAGAACGTGATAACAACCGGGGCGGCAATCGCCGTAACCGTGACGAAACACCAGAGTTTGCAGACCGTCTGGTCGCGATCAACCGTGTTTCCAAGACAGTCAAAGGCGGTAAGCGCTTTGGTTTCGCAGCGCTCGTCGTTGTTGGCGACCAAAAAGGCCGCGTTGGTTTTGGTAAGGGTAAAGCCAAGGAAGTTCCTGAGGCGATCCGCAAAGCCACTGAGCAAGCCAAGCGTCAGATGATCCGCGTTGCACTGCGCGACGGGCGGACCCTACACCACGACATCGAGGGCCGTCACGGCGCTGGTAAAGTGGTTATGCGTACAGCCCCAGTTGGTACCGGTATCATCGCCGGTGGTCCAATGCGTGCCGTGTTTGAAATGTTGGGTGTACAGGATGTTGTGTCCAAGTCCATCGGTTCCCAGAACCCCTACAACATGATCCGCGCCACGATGAATGGCCTGACCAAAGAGCAATCACCCCGCAACGTCGCACAGCGTCGTGGCAAAAAGGTGGCTGATATTCTGCCTAAGCGTGACGAGGCCCCAGCGGCCGAAGCACCTGCTGAAGCTGACGCGTAAGGAGACCTGACAGATGGCTAAAACAATCGTCGTCAAGCAGATCGGCTCCCCGATCCGCCGCCCCGCCAAACAGCGTGCCACGCTGATCGGCTTGGGCCTGAACAAGATGAACCGTACACGCGAGCTGGAAGACACACCATCCGTGCGCGGCATGGTGAATTCGATCAGCCACATGGTCGAGATCATCGAAGAAAAAGGGTAGTTCAGGGTAAGGTGGATCATGATCCACCTTACGGTTTGGAATGAAAGCGCCTCGCAGGGAACTGCGGGGCGTTTTTCGATTGAGGCGGTTAGGTTTCTTCTGCAAGCAACGTCCGCTATGAGCCCAAAGTCCCTGATGCTGCAGAGTGCGCGAACGGCAGTTATCTGCTCGGCTTGCTCCTATCATAGTGTAGTTTTTTGCTTCTAAAGGCAGCTCTCCAGTCTAACTATCGGCCTCCGCGTCTGTTATTATTTGATTATGATTGAGAGCACTCGACCCGTCGTTGAAAGACTATTGAGAGGTATTTCGACGGACCATGTTGAAACCGTTCGAGATGCGTGGCGAGAAATTCTGAAAGAAGGCGACACCTCAGTTAGCCAAATTAAAAAAAAGTTGGATTCACCTGCCTGGGCTGAGAACCCCCGCGGACCACTGGCCAAGTACTTTGGTGTATTGCTGTCCATTCTTGATGAACTGGACCCATCTGCTTTTGAAGAAGAAGTCGAGAGGCTTCGAAAGACAAAGTTGCATCCCATGCATATTAAAACGTTGGATATTCTGTCGCGACGCATTCTCGAAGAACCTGCAACTCATGTTATTGGCCAAATACCTGTATTTGTTGCCTCTGACATAGCTGATCGCTCTGTGGTCGTCAGAAATATCGAGATTTGGAGCAAGACGCAGGGTCTATCGCTAGGCAACGTGACCCGTGTGGATGTTATCGCGCGCCGGCCAGAACTCGATTATCTGGGGCTGTATAACTTGTTCTTCTCCGGGATCATTTTGACTTGGCCCGCCAACAAAGTCAGCGGTGTGAAGCTTTGGTGGTTGCGTCTGGATGCAGAATTCACATTCTATCATGAAGTCGGGCATCACGTATCGAGGCATATAGAGGGTGGACAAGTGGCTGAACAGGAAAGGGAAGCAGACGAATACGCCCGTTCAATGATGCGCAACTCGAGGCCGGTCTTAACGTTGATTGGTAGAACGCTACTTTGGCCGCTTAGGCTCTTGTTAAAGCGCTTGATTGCGTCGTCACGTCGCGCCAGAGCCGATTAAGAACGCCCATGCAGACATTCGGAGCACAGCAATGGACGGCAGCTTCGTCCGCATAGCTGATATTGAGTTTGAGGACGCTATCTGACTTATCCAACTGATCGCCCGGCTTGCCCGGGCAGCGGCCGACCTCCCCCAGGAGGCCGCTTTTGCGACGTCTCAACTTGAACTGACATTTGCAACTTTGGCGATACTGTGCGTCAAACAAACCTTCCAAGGCCTCCAGGTCGGCCGCTGCCCTCTATTTCGCCAATCCTTAACGCGGCATTAATCCGTCCCACCGCGCGCCCGGTTAACCATGCGAAATCTGTATATCTGTACGTACAGGTTCTGTACGCTTTGCATACGTCATCTGTACGCGCTCAACCCCTGTTTTCATGGCCTTTAACCACAAATGCCGCACAACGCGGCGAATTCAGCACATTGCCCCACCGCAGGTTGCGTCCCCCCACTTGATCCACTCCGCGCATCCGTCTATACGCCCCCAGTCGGACATCAAAAATCCGACTCAGATGAAACGCCGTGTTTGGCCGCTCCCGTCGCTGGGGGCCAATTCCGGCAAGAGGAGAAGCGACATGAAACTGAATGAATTATCCGATAATCCCGGTGCAACCACCCGCAAAACGCGCGTTGGCCGTGGTGCAGGTTCCGGCAAGGGTAAGACCGGTGGCCGTGGTATCAAAGGTCAGAAATCACGCTCCGGTGTAGCCATCAAAGGCTATGAGGGCGGCCAGATGCCACTTTACCAGCGTCTGCCAAAGCGTGGCTTCAACAAGCCGAACCGCAAGACATTTGCTGTCATCAACCTTGGTCTGATCCAGAAATTCATCGACGAAGGCAAGATCGACGTCAAAGCAGACATCACCGAAGATGCGTTGATCGCGTCCGGTCTGGTGCGTCGCAAAAAGGACGGTATCCGCGTTCTTGCCAAGGGCGATTTCAAAGCCAAAGCAAAAATCACAGTCACAGGTGCGTCCAAGGGCGCTGTTGAAGCTGTCGAAAAAGCGGGCGGTTCACTGACTGTCACAACACCGGCAGCGGCTGAGTAAGACCTTGTGAGCGGCGCACCCGTCGCTTACATAACTCTTCATGTTTTCCCAAACGCCGCGAACCGGGGAACGGTTTTGCGGCGTTTCTTATAAAAAGAGACCCATATGGCTTCTGCAGCAGAGCAAATGGCAGCCAACGTCAGTTGGAGCGCCTTCGGCAAAGCAACTGAACTGCGCCAGCGGATCATGTTCACGCTTGGTTTGTTGATCATCTACCGCCTTGGTACGTTTATTCCTGTACCTGGTATTGATGGCGCTGCGCTGGCACAGTTTATGGAAGACGCCCAATCGGGCATCGGCGGTATCCTGTCGATGTTCACTGGCGGTGCGCTGTCGCGGATGGCGATCTTTACCCTTGGTATTATGCCTTACATCTCTGCCTCCATTGTGATGCAGCTGCTGGGGTCTATGTGGGAGCCGCTGAAGAACCTTAAAAAAGAGGGTGAGCAAGGGCGGCGCAAGCTGAACCAGTATACCCGTTATGGTACTGTCGTTCTGGCCACGGCGCAGTCTTACGGCCTCGCGCTCAGCCTTGAAGCGGGTGGCTTGGCCGCTGATCCGGGTTTGTTTTTCCAAGCATCCACCGTGATTACCATCGTGGGTGGCTGTATGTTCCTGATGTGGCTTGGTGAGCAGATCACCGCCCGCGGTATCGGCAACGGTATCTCGCTGATCATCTTTGTCGGCATCATTGCTGAGATTCCAGCCGCCTTGGCACAGTTCCTGTCACAAGGCCGGTCCGGTGCGATCAGCCCGCTGGTGATCGTCGGCATCATTCTGATGTTGATCGTAGTGTTGACCTTTGTGGTGTTCATGGAACGCAGCCTGCGCAAGATCCATATTCAATACCCGCGCCAGCAGCGTGGTATGAAGGTCTATGATGGCTCTACCAGCCACCTGCCGATCAAGGTGAACCCGGCTGGCGTTATCCCTGCGATCTTTGCGTCAGCTTTGCTGTTGCTGCCGACGACGATCAGCACGTTTAATGGGGGCTCCTCCGGGCCGCTGATGTCGACGATCCTCGCGCTGTTTGGTCCCGGTCAGCCACTTTATCTGATTTTCTTTGGCGGCATGATCATCTTTTTCACGTATTTCTACACCCGTGAAGTCGCCTTCAAGACTGAAGATGTTGCCGAGAACCTTAAGAACCAGAACGGCTTTGTCCCCGGTATTCGCCCCGGCAAGAAAACCGAAGAATATCTGGATTACGTGGTGACACGTATTCTGGTGCTGGGTTCTGGTTATCTGGCTTTGGTCGCCTTGCTGCCCGAGATTATCCGGGCAGAGCTGGCCATTCCGTTCTACTTTGGCGGTACGTCGATCCTGATTATTGTGTCGGTTGGTATGGACACCATCCAACAAATCCAGTCTCATCTGGTGGCACATCAATACGAAGGCCTGATTGAGAAGTCTCAACTGCGTGGCAAGCGTAATGGAAAACGTAAAGGGCCATCGCGTCGATGAATATCATACTGCTGGGACCGCCGGGGGCGGGTAAGGGGACACAGGCACGCAAGCTTGTGGATGAACGCAACATGGTGCAACTCAGCACCGGTGATATGCTGCGGGCGGCCCGGACCAGTGGGACAGAGATGGGCAAGAAGGTCGCGGCTGTGATGGATCGCGGTGATCTTGTGACTGATGAGATCGTGATTGGCCTGATCCGCGAACAGCTGGAAAGCGATCAAGGCGGCGGTGGATACATCTTTGATGGTTTCCCCCGGACATTGGCACAAGCGGATGCGCTGGGTCGCTTGCTGGTTGATATGGGCGAGAACCTGGATTGCGTGATTGAGATGCAGGTCGATGATGACGCGTTGGTTGCCCGCATTACGGCGCGCGCGACATGCGGCGATTGTGGTGAGGTTTACAACGACCTGACAAAGCCGATCCCAGCGGATCAGAAGTGCACCAACTGTGGGTCTTCCAATTTCCAGCGCCGCGCGGACGACAATGAAGACAGCCTTCGGACCCGGTTGTTGGCCTATTACAAACAGACCAGCCCATTGATTGGCTACTACTATGCCAAGGGCGATTTGAAGTCCGTCAATGGTTTGGCCAGCATGGATGACGTCGCCGACAGTATCTCAGAGGCTTTGGCGTAGAGCGCACAATTTTCGCCGAAAATTGTTCTGTACAGAAGGATTTTCCAGAAAATCCTTTGCGCCGCGTTGGGTGGCTTGACCATGCCTCAAATGCCCCCTAAACAGCGCCATCCTGCAAAGGAATCAATTTGTGGTTAAGGGTCGCCCCCTGACATCACAGAACACCTCGATATGACGCAGCCCGGCGCCCTTCAAAGGTCCGGGCTTCCGTTGTGAAAAAAGGGTCTGGAATGACGGACCCGCAACGAAAAGGAATTGCACACGTGGCACGTATTGCCGGCGTAAACATCCCGACTGCAAAGCGGGTACCAATCGCCCTCACTTACATCACCGGTATTGGCAACGCCAAAGCCGAAGAAATCTGCGAAGCGGTCAAGATCGACCGCGCGCGTCGTGTTAACCAGCTCTCTGATGCAGAAGTGCTGTCGATCCGTGAATACATCGACGCCAACCTGACTGTTGAAGGTGACCTGCGTCGCGACACACAGATGAACATCAAGCGCCTGATGGACCTTGGTTGCTACCGTGGCCTGCGCCACCGTCGTAACCTTCCTGTCCGTGGTCAGCGTACATCCACAAACGCGCGTACACGCAAGGGCCCTGCAAAGGCCATTGCTGGTAAGAAGAAATAAGGGAGGCTTGATCAATGGCACGTGATACAAAACGCACCAAAAAGAAGGTTTCCAAGAACATCGCAGCTGGTGTTGCGCATGTGAACTCTTCTTTCAACAACACGAAAATCCTGATCTCTGACGTGCAGGGCAACGCGATCGCATGGTCGTCCGCTGGCACCATGGGTTTCAAGGGTTCGCGGAAATCCACACCTTATGCGGCCCAGATGGCTGCAGAGGATGCGGGCAAGAAAGCACAAGACCACGGCGTGAAAACGCTGGAAGTCGAAGTGCAGGGCCCCGGTTCCGGTCGTGAGTCAGCGCTTCGCGCATTGGCCGCTGTTGGGTTCAACATCACATCTATCCGTGACGTGACCCCAATGGCCCACAACGGTTGCCGCCCCCCAAAGCGCCGCCGCGTCTAATTACACCCAAACGCCTTGGGGTCATGCTTTTTGCATGGCCCCAATCCGTCATTTTAACCTCGGGCGTTTGCCTTTTTGGACATGAAGGCAGACTAGTATGGAGGGACATATGATCCACAAAAACTGGGCTGAGTTGATTAAGCCAACTCAATTGGAAGTTAAGCCGGGCAACGACCCCGCGCGTCAGGCAACCGTCATTGCAGAACCACTTGAGCGTGGCTTTGGTTTGACACTGGGCAACGCCCTGCGCCGCATTTTGATGTCATCCCTTCAGGGTGCTGCCATCACTGCCGTTCAGATCGACAACGTCCTGCACGAGTTTTCATCCGTGTCTGGTGTACGTGAAGACGTCACCGACATCGTGTTGAACCTCAAAGGTGTTGCGATCCGTATGGAAGTTGAAGGCCCCAAGCGTTTGTCCGTTCAGGCCAAGGGCCCGGGCGTTGTGACAGCCGCCGATATCAGCGAGACGGCGGGTATCGAGGTTCTCAACAAGGACCACGTGATCTGTCACCTTGATGATGGTGCAGACCTGTACATGGAACTGACCGTCAACACCGGTAAGGGCTATGTTGCGGCCGACAAGAACAAGCCAGAAGATGCACCGATCGGCATGATGTCCGTCGATGCAATCTACTCGCCTGTCAAGAAAGTCAGCTATGACGTGCAGCCGACCCGTGAAGGTCAGGTGCTGGATTATGACAAGCTGACCATGAAGGTTGAAACCGATGGGTCGCTGACACCTGATGATGCGGTCGCTTATGCTGCCCGCATCCTGCAGGATCAACTGTCCATCTTCGTCAACTTTGATGAGCCTGAGTCCGCAACTGCAGGTCAGGATGACGACGGTCTAGAGTTCAACCCGCTTCTACTCAAGAAAGTGGACGAGCTGGAACTGTCTGTCCGTTCGGCAAACTGCCTCAAGAACGACAACATCGTCTACATCGGCGATCTGATCCAGAAGACCGAAGCAGAAATGCTGCGCACCCCAAACTTTGGCCGCAAGTCTTTGAACGAGATCAAAGAAGTGCTGTCGGGCATGGGTCTGCACCTTGGCATGGACGTCGAGGACTGGCCACCAGACAACATCGAAGATCTGGCGAAGAAGTTCGAAGACCAGTTTTAAAACGTAAGGTGGGTTTAAACCCACCTTACACCAAATGCCCGTCTGTATACGGGGAAAACCTTGGGCAATCCCGCCCCACTAACGGAGCCAGCGACACGCATCGCATAGGCCCATCCTAATACAAAATGGAGACTATCACATGCGTCACGCAAGAGGTTACCGCCGCCTAAACCGCACACATGAGCACCGCAAAGCGCTGTTCGCGAACATGGCAGGCTCGCTCATTGAACATGAGCAGATCAAAACAACATTGCCAAAGGCCAAAGAATTGCGCCGGATCGTTGAAAAGCTTGTCACATTGGGCAAGCGCGGCGACGACCACGCCCGCCGTCAGGCCAACGCGCAGCTGAAGCAGGCAATGCACGCACAGAAATTGTTCGACGTCATTGGTCCCCGCTACAAAGAGCGTCAGGGCGGCTATGTCCGCATTATCAAAGCGGGCTTCCGCTACGGTGATATGGCGCCGATGGCGATCATCGAATTCGTCGACCGCGACGTCGACGCCAAAGGCGCGGCTGACAAGGCGCGCTTGACCGAGTATGAGGCTGTGGAAGAGTAAATCTTTCAGCAGCGCAAAGAATTGAGCCCCTCGTTGACTGCAGCGGGGGGCTTTTTCTTTGGGGCTTATGATGGGTTGCTCAAAGGTTGTGACTGTCGCAACCTTAATGCGAGAGGAAAGAAATCTGATGTCAGTTTTGGACGCGATCCCAGACCGTATTGAAAGCCCCTCCGCTTGGATCGGGGCTGAGATGGCGGCCAATCCGGACCGCTGGCTGGTTGATCTGACGCCCGATGTGTTGGTCGACCTGCATCAGGCGGCGACCCATTTTCTTAGCCTCGGGAAAGCCATTGGTGAAATCACCGCTGCCGACTTCCCGCTGCCCGTTTTTGCCTCGCATTTGGCAAAGCTTCGGACACAGCTGATCCATGGCACCGGAGTAGAGGTTCTACGCGGCTTGGATGTGATCAATACATCCCGCGAAATGGCCGCGACGATTTTCTGCGGCATCGGTGCGCATCTTGGCAGTGCCCGGTCACAGAATGCTGCGGGCCATATTTTGGGCCATGTACGTGATACCGGGGCAGACGCTGCCGATACGAACACTCGGATTTATCAAACATCGCAACGCCAGACTTTCCACACAGATAGCGCTGATGCCGTTGGCTTGATTTGCCTGCAAGATGCGCAAGAAGGCGGGCTGTCGCTGCTGGTCAGTGCCGTTTCGATCTACAACCGCATGCGGGCCCAACGCCCTGATTTGCTTGCGCTGCTCTTTGATCCAATCGCAACTGACAGGCGCGGTGAGGTGCCAGAAGGTGCAAAGCCTTACATGGAAATACCGCCGCTCAGCTGGCACGATGGCAAGCTCACGGTGTTTTATCAGCGTCAGTACATCGACAGTGCGCAGCGGTTTGAGGGGGCGCTAAAGTTGACGCCAGCGCATGTAGAAGCGCTGGATATGTTTGATGCGCTGGCCAATGATCCAGAATTGCACTTTGGGATGCGTTTGCAGCCGGGCGATATGCAGTTTGTCTATAATCATTCTCAATTGCATGACCGCACAGGATTTGTGGATTGGCCTGATCCTGACAAACGCCGCCATTTGCTGCGCCTGTGGCTATCATTACCTGGGGACCGCGTGTTGCCGGGCAGTTTCAAGCAACGCTATGGGTCGATTGAGATTGGCAACCGGGGTGGTATTGTGACGGCGCAGACCAAACTGCACGCCCCATTGGATTGACCACTTGGCCGACCTTTTTGACAGCACACCGACAGATACACCCGCAGGCCCGCGCCCGCTGGCGGACCGACTGCGCCCAAAAACTTTGGCCGAAGTCATTGGCCAGCAACAAGTGTTGGGCGCGGATGCGCCGTTGGGCACGATGTTGGCCTCTGGCTCGCTTTCGTCCCTGATCTTTTGGGGTCCACCCGGTGTAGGCAAGACGACCATCGCGCGGTTGCTGGCCGACGAGACCGATCTGCATTTTGTCCAGATCAGCGCGATTTTTACGGGTGTTCCCGATCTGCGCAAGGTGTTCGAAGCCGCCAAGATGCGTCGTCAGAACGGCAAAGGCACACTGCTTTTCGTGGATGAAATCCACCGCTTTAACAAAGCGCAGCAGGACGGGTTTCTGCCTTATATGGAGGACGGCACGATCCTGCTGGTCGGGGCCACGACCGAGAACCCAAGCTTTGAGTTGAATGCGGCTGTGTTGAGCCGCTCTCAGGTGTTTATCCTCACCCGGCTGGACCTCAAGGATCTCGAATTGCTGGCGCAGCGGGCTGAGAAAGAGCTGGGCAAACCGCTTCCTCTGGATGGTTCCGCGCGTGAAGCGCTGCTGGGGATGGCTGATGGCGATGGTCGGGCGCTGTTGAACTTGATTGAACAGATCGCGGCTTGGAAAACCGATGCCAAGCTAACGGTCGATGACCTGACAAAGCGATTGATGAAGCGTGCAGTGAAATACGACAAGTCGGGTGATGAGCATTACAAACTGATCAGCGCCTTGCATAAATCTGTGCGCGGGTCTGATCCTGATGCGGCCTTGTACTGGTTCGCGCGTATGCTTGCGGGCGGTGAAGACCCTCGTTTTCTGGCCCGCCGTATCACGCGCATGGCGGTTGAGGATATCGGGTTGGCCGATCCACAGGCACAGGCGGTGTGTTTGCAGTCTTGGGAGACGTATGAGCGCTTGGGGTCGCCTGAGGGTGAATTGGCACTGGCGCAGGCGGTGACTTACCTTGCGCTCGCGCCGAAATCGAACGCGACGTATGTGGCCTATAAGGGTGCCGTTGCGGCGGCCAAGCAGACAGGGTCAGAGCCGCCGCCAGCGCATATTCTGAACGCGCCGACGACGCTGATGAAAGAGCAAGGGTTTGGCGCAGGCTATAACTATGACCATGACGCCGAGGACGGGTTCAGCGGCCAAAACTACTTCCCCGAGACGATGAAGCGCGGCGTCTATTACATCCCCGTTGATCGTGGGTTTGAGCGCGAGTTGAAAAAGCGCGTTGATTTCTTTGCGGGCCTGCGTGCCAAGCGTGGCAAGAATTGACAATCCCGCAGCGAACCGCCACAGCACCCGCATGATGACACCTGTAATCTCTGTTGCCCTTGGCGGGGCTTTGGGCGCTGTGCTGCGTTACCTTGTCGGGCTGGCCGTGGCTTTCCCGATAGGCACGCTCGCGGTCAATGTCATCGGGTCTTTCGCCATAGGCTTGCTTTGGGTCTTGCTGGCAGCGCGCGGATTGCAGCATTGGCTGCCCTTCGTGATGACTGGTCTGCTGGGTGGGTTCACGACCTTTTCGGCCTTTTCGCTGGACACGCTGCGCCTGGTCGAGGCGGGCCGCATCACGGCGGCGGGCGGCTATGTTATGGCCTCTGTTGTCCTCTCAATTCTCGCATGTGCCGCAG
Source organism: Yoonia sp. F2084L (assembly GCF_023015625.1). Lineage (GTDB taxonomy): Bacteria > Pseudomonadota > Alphaproteobacteria > Rhodobacterales > Rhodobacteraceae > Yoonia. The sequence continues at coordinate 92,813 of NZ_JALKAH010000005.1, read as the reverse complement.
GTTTGTGGCTAGCCAAAGGAATGACACCATGAGCGGCGTGCAAACACGGGTGATCGGCCCTGATGATGGCGACCAGCGACTTGATCGCTATCTGCGCCGGTTGTTCCCGCATCTGACCCAAGGACGCATCGAAAAGATGTGCCGCAAGGGTGAGGTGCGCGTGGATGGCGGCCGCGTGAAATCGAACTCTCGCGTTGAGGTCGGTCAGAAGGTCCGTATTCCACCATTACCGACCGAGGAAGAGGCCGCCGCAGCGGCGTCGCTGGCCAAACATGGTGTCACCAAGGCAGACGCCAAGCTGATCCAGTCCTGTGTGATTTACAAAGACGACCATATCATCGCGATCAACAAGCCACATGGTTTGGCGACGCAGGGGGGGACGAATACCATCCGCCATGTGGATGGTCTCGCTGAGGCGTTGATGTTTGATTACGACGAAAAGCCGCGCTTGGTACATCGTCTTGATAAGGATACCTCAGGTGTTTTGCTGCTGGCCCGCACCCGCATGATGGCAAAGCAGTTGACCGAGAACCTCAAACACCGTGAGACGCGCAAGATTTATTGGGCGGCTGTCGCGGGTGTCCCGCATCCGCGTGCAGGGACCATCAAATACGGCTTGGTCAAGGCCCCCGGCCATGGTCGTGGCGGCGAGAATGAAAAGATGCGCTGTGTGCATCCGCGCGACCTCGACAGCGTTGAAGGCGCAAAGCGCGCGACCAGCGATTATGCGGTGATGGATACGCTGGCCAGCCGCGCGGCATGGTGCGCGCTGGTCCCGATTACAGGCCGCACCCACCAGTTGCGCGCGCATATGGCCGAGATCGGGCATCCGATTGTCGGTGATGGCAAATACGGTGGCTCTGGTCAGGAAAACCTTGGCGATGGCTGGGGTGCCGGCATGGGCAGCGAGATTGGCCGCAAGCTGCATCTGCATGCTCGCAGCCTGACGATTGAGCATCCGGCCACGGGGGCGACATTGCATCTGACAGCCCCGTTGCCAGAGCATATGCAGAATACATGGGATTTCGTGGGCTGGGTTGTGGGCCACGCCCCTGTTGATCCGTTCAATATGCCCGATGAGTGACTTGCGGCTAGTGATCTTTGACGTGGACGGCACGCTCGTCGACAGTCAGGCCGAGATTATGGCGGCGATGACTTTGGCGTTTCAATCTGAAGGCTTGGATTTGCCCAACCGGACGACCGTTTTGTCGATTGTGGGTCTGTCACTGGCCGAGGCGTTTCATGCGCTGTGTCCTGACGCGGATGCGGCGCAGCGCGCGCGGTTGGTTGAGGCTTACAAGGCGTCTTTCATGCAGTTGCGCACGGACAATCGGGAAATGGGTCCGCTTTTCCCCGGCGCGCAGGATGCTTTGGATATCTTGCGCGCACAGGACAACACCTTGTTGGCTGTTGCGACAGGCAAGTCCCGGCGCGGGCTGGATAAGGTGCTGGAACGGCATGGGCTGACGGGTGTGTTTCATTCCGAACAGGTGGCGGATCATCATCCGTCGAAGCCGAACCCTTCGATGATCCTGACGGCGTTGAATGAAACGGGTGTCGCGCCACAACGGTCCGTCATGTTGGGCGATACGACCTTTGATATGGATATGGCGCGTGCGGCGGGGATCAAGAAAATCGGGGTGACGTGGGGCTATCACGCCGCCGAGGCCCTGCAAGCTGATGCGATGATTGAGGATTTTGCGGCGCTCGCGGGTGCTGTCGACCAGTTGATAGGGTCTTGAGCGATGAGTGACTGGAAACCAAAACGCTTTTGGAAAACGGCCCTGGCTGGCCCTTGTGAGGGCGGGTTTACGGTGTTGTTGGATGAGCGCCCGGTGCGCACACCCGCCAAGGCCCCATTGACCATGCCAACGATTGCGATGGCAGAAGCGGTCGCGCGCGAATGGGATGCGCAGAAAGAGTTGGTTGATCCACGCACGATGCCAGTCACGCGTGGCGCGAATGCGGCAATTGATAAGGTCCGCACCCAACGCGCTGAGGTGGTCAGTCTGCTGTCTGAATATGGGGACAGCGATTTGTTGTGCTACCGCGCCGCTGGGCCAGAGGGCCTGATCCAGCGACAGGCAGAAGGCTGGGATCCAATGCTGGATTGGGCCGCCGAGACACTGAATGCGCGGCTTTTCGTGGGGGAAGGGGTGATGCATGTGACGCAAAAGCCCGACGCGCTGCAAAGACTGGAAGCTCAGGTCGCGGCATTCGACGATTTTGCTCTGGCCGCCGTACATGATCTGATCAGCATTTCGGGGTCTTTGATCCTTGCCTTGGCGATCACCAAAGATGCCATCTCGGTTGAAAAAGCCTGGCTGCTTTCGCGCATAGATGAGCATTGGCAAATTGAGCAATGGGGCGAAGACGAAGAAGCTACCCTAGCGGAAGCCGTCAAGCGAGACGCATTTTTCGATGCTGCACGCTTTTACCGCTTGGCCACCGCTTAGAGGAAACAGTTCGTTTCGCGGCAAACACTCAAAAACCGCCTGATTTTGCGGCAATTGCACAGTGTTTTGCGCCACTCACCCTTGACTCTACCGGCGAATAAACAAAGTCTTGGCGCATTGAGATGGGAGGATCCCGCTCATTCATCGTGACTGTCTATCGGGACGGGATAAAAAATTGGCCACCCAAAGTTGGGTGGAAACTCAGGAAGAGGTAAAAATGAAAAAAACCGCATTTTACGGCGCACTGACTGTTGCTGGTCTTGCCGCAAGCATGGCATCGGCAGCGACGTTGGATGACGTCAAAGAACGTGGCGTGTTGAACTGTGGCGTAACAACCGGCTTGGTCGGCTTTGCATCCCCCGATGCGAACGGCGTATGGACTGGTTTTGACGTTGGTGTTTGCCGCGCTGTTGCAGCCGCTGTTCTTGGCGACGGCGACGCTGTCGAGTTCGTACCGACAACCGGTAAGACACGCTTTACTTCGCTGGCTTCCGGCGAAATCGACGTGTTGGCACGTAACACAACATGGACATTCAGCCGTGACGTTGACCTGAAGTTCGAATTCACAGGTATCAACTACTATGACGGCCAAGGCTTCATGGTGCCACGCGATCTTGGTGTCTCTTCAGCGAAAGAGCTTGATGGCGCGACCGTCTGCATCCAGACAGGTACAACAACCGAGCTGAACCTGGCGGATTTCTTCCGTTCTAACAGCATCAGCTATGAGCCGGTTCCAATCGAAACAAACGCAGAAGCACAGGTTCAGTACCTTGCTGGCGCATGTGACGTTTACACAACTGACGCATCCGGTCTGGCTGCGACACGTGCATCCTTCGAGAACCCAGGCGACCACGTTCTGTTGCCAGAGATTATCTCAAAAGAGCCACTCGGCCCGCTTGTCCGCCACGGCGACAACGACTGGGGTGACATTGTGCGTTGGACATTGAACGCACTGATCGCAGCTGAAGAGCTGGGTGTCACATCTGCCAACATCGAAGAGCTGGCAGCGGCCCCAACAGGTAACCCTGAAGTGAACCGCCTGCTGGGCACCGAAGGTGAACTTGGCGCGATGCTGGGTCTGGAAGCAGACTGGGCAAAGAACGCGATTGCTGTTGGTGGTAACTATGGTGAGCTGTTCGAGAAGAACATCGGTGAGAACACACCAATCGGTCTGGCGCGCGGTCTGAACGCGCAGTGGACAGACGGTGGTCTGCTTTACACTCCACCTTTCCGCTAAGGAAATCTGAAAGATTTAAGGGCGCGGTGCAAACCGCGCCCTTTCACCAAGACGACCATAAAAATCGGCGTAGACGAGTTGCGCAAAGCAACCACACCAAATAGCGCCGACACAACGGGGAAATTCTAATGACGTCGATTACAGACCCACCGCAGGGGTCGTCCTTTCGCCTGTCAATGCTCATCAACGATACACGCTATCGCTCTTACACGTTTCAAGCGATCGCTTTCATCGTGCTGGCATTGGCCATCGGCTATCTGATCAACAACCTATTCACGAACCTTGCCGCGCAAGGTCTGGACATTGACTTTAGCTTTCTGGGCGCTCCGGCTGGCTATGACATCAACCAGCGCCTGATCGAGTATACCAGCCAATCAACAAACCTGCAGGCCGCCATCGTGGGCGTGCTGAATACGCTTTTGGTCTCATTTCTGGCCTGTGTGACCGCGACGGTCTTTGGTGTTCTTGCGGGTGTTTTGCGCCTGTCGAACAACTGGCTCGTGCGCAAGTTGATGGCAATCTACGTTGAGATTTTCCGCAACATCCCCGTGCTGATCTGGGTTCTGATCATCTTTACGATTATGATCGCTGTGTTGCCGGGGCCAAGAGAATTCCGCGGCGATGACGCGTCCGCGTCGATGTTCTTGGGTATTTCGGCCTTTACCAACCGGGGTGTTTACATCCCACTGCCATTCTTTGAGCGTGGTTTTGGTGGTGGCATGGATCTCCTGATGGTGATTGCTGTGTTGGTCGGTTCATTCTTTGGTGCGCGGGCCGTCACCGCCCGCGCGACCCGCATTCAAGAGGCAACAGGTGATCGTCCTGCGACGCTGCTGACCAACCTCGCCATTTGGTTCGGCCCGTTGATTGCGGTCTTCGTCATCTTTGGCCTGAGCTTTGAAATTCCTGAACTCAAGGGTTTCAACTTTGCCGGTGGCATCAAGGTCGGCGGTCCGCTGATCGCGATCTGGTTCGCCTTGTCGATCTACACTGGTGCCTTTATTGCCGAGAACGTGCGTGCAGGTATCCAAGCCGTATCAAAGGGTCAGACAGAGGCCGCTGGCGCGCTGGGCATTCGCCCACGTCGCATCATGAGCCTTGTTGTCTTGCCACAGGCATTGCGGGTGATCATTCCACCGCTGATTTCCAACTACCTCAATATCACCAAGAACTCGTCTTTGGCGATTTTGGTGGGGTACGCGGATGTGACGGCGACATTGGGTGGTATCACGTTGAACCAAACAGGCCGCGCGATTGAGTGTATCCTCTTGTTGATGCTGTTCTATCTCACCATTTCGCTGCTGATTTCTGCGGTGATCAACGTCTACAACAACGCAATCAAGTTGAAGGAGCGCTAAGATGACTGATCGTTCTGTTGCGTTCGTTCGCACCGAAACCCTGCCTGAATTGCCGCCACCGCCAAATGCGGCGGGGCCGACGAAATGGATCAAAGACAATCTGTTTGCGACACCTGCGAATAGTGTCCTGACAGTCCTTGCTATCTTGGCCATCTACTTAATCCTAAGCGGCGCTTTGCCGTGGATGCTGAATGGTATTTGGACATCACCAAGCCTCGCCGTCTGTCGCGAAATCCTTGATGGGACAACGGGTGCTTGTTTTGCAGTTCTCACGGAACGCTGGAACCAGCTTTTGTTTGGCTTCCAATACCCCACCGACCTCTACTGGCGTCCCGGTCTTGCCTTTACCTTGCTGTTCTTTGCAGCAGCACCGGTTCTGTTCTTTGATCTGCCACGCAAGCTTTTGATCTTCACGGCGCTTTACCCGTTCATCGCTTACTGGCTGATCTGGGGTGGGTCGATCTTTGGGCCACTTCTTGCGCTCGTTTCGATTGCTGCGGGTGTGGTGTTCTACCAAAAGTTCGTCACCCAGAGCTTTGCACTTGGCTTCTTTGGCGGTGTGGTCACGTTCTTTGTCGTGCTCACGATAGGTGGATACATCATCCCGGATACGGAGATTACCGAAGGCGCGATGCGTTCGGTGCCCAGCCGAGACCTTGGTGGCTTCATGCTGAACATGATGTTGGGCGTGACCTGCGTGTCATTGTCCTTGCCAATTGGCATTGCCTTGGCGCTTGGCCGTCAATCCAGCATGCCAATCATCAAATATGTCTGCGTCATCTTCATTGAATTTGTCCGTGGCGTGCCGCTGATCACATTGCTTTTCGTGGCAAACGTGATGTTGGGCTACTTCTTCCCACCCGGTTCTGGTGTTGATCTGTTCTTGCGCGTTGTGATCATGATCACGATGTTCTCGGCGGCTTATATCGCCGAGGTGATCCGCGGTGGTCTGGCCGCTTTGCCAAAGGGCCAGTATGAGGCGGGCGATAGCTTGGGTTTGGATTATGCGCAGTCGATGCGTCTGATCATTCTGCCGCAAGCGCTCAAAATCTCGATCCCGGGCATCGTGAACGTGTCGGTGGGTCTGTTCAAAGACACCACGCTCGTCTCGGTCATTTCGATGTTCGATCTGGTCGGCATGATCCGCGGTCCGATCCTTGCCTCTATTGAATGGCAGGGCGTCTACTGGGAGCTGTTTGGCTTCGCAGCCCTGCTTTTCTTCGTCACATGCTACGGCATTTCACAATACTCACAATGGTTGGAGCGCAGGCTCGCAACCGACCACCGATAGGAGGCTGATATCATGGCCGAAGCAACACAAATGAAAGTCTCTGACGAGCTGGCGATTACCATTGAGAATATGAACAAATGGTACGGTTCGTTCCACGTTCTGCGTGACATCGACCTGTCGGTGTATCAGGGCGAGCGGATCGTGATCTGTGGCCCCTCGGGGTCCGGTAAATCGACGCTGATCCGGTGCATCAACGCGCTGGAAGAGCACCAACAAGGCAAGATCACCGTGGACGGCACGGTGCTGTCCTCGGACCTCAAGAACATCGACAAGATCCGGTCAGAGGTCGGCATGTGCTTTCAGCACTTCAACCTGTTCCCGCATCTGACGATCCTTGAGAACTGCACGCTGGCCCCGATCTGGGTGCGTAAAACGCCCAAGAAGGAAGCCGAAGAAACGGCGATGCACTTCCTTGAAAAGGTGAAAATCCCCGAGCAGGCCGATAAATACCCTGGTCAGTTGTCTGGTGGTCAGCAGCAGCGCGTGGCGATTGCCCGTTCGCTGTGCATGCGCCCGCGCATCATGCTGTTTGACGAACCGACATCGGCGCTTGACCCTGAGATGATCAAAGAGGTGCTGGATACCATGATCGAGCTGGCCGAGGAAGGCATGACCATGCTGTGCGTCACACACGAGATGGGCTTTGCCCGTCAGGTGGCGAACCGCGTGATCTTTATGGACCAAGGTCAGATCGTGGAACAGAACGAGCCGGAAGAGTTCTTTAACAACCCCAAGTCCGACCGGACGCAACTGTTCCTGAGCCAGATTTTGGGTCACTAAACCAATAAACAAAGCACTGACAAAGGCCCCGGTTTTGCCGGGGCTTTTTTCGTGCTCGGCCTGATCAGCGCTAGGTATTTAAACTTGAAAATACTATTTGCGCGCAAATGGCGTCATGCGCGGTGCTTGCGAACGCAGACTTAACTAACTGTAGCTAGTCTTCTCTGAAAACCGACACAGACGAAGGAGAGTTGTTATGTCTAAGATGTCCGTTCTGGCCGCGATTGCGGCACTTGCGCTAGTGACTGCTGCTGCTGCGGATACGCCGCAACCTATCGCGCTTGAACCGATCAATCACGCAGAGGCGGAATTGATCATTGTGCGGTCCGATGGGACGAAGCAGTCTTATACCCCGGCCGAACTGGAAACTTTGGCAACCTATCGGGTGCGCACAACGACACCATGGCGCGACGAACCCGCAGACTTTGATGGTGTGCTGCTGAGCGATCTTCTCGCACAGAGCGGATTGCATCTTGAGGATGCGATCAAGGTCATCGCCGAAAACGAATTTAGCACGATTATGCCTCGTGCCTTGTGGGAAACGGTCCCGGTGTTGATTGCAACGCGCGTCGATGGTCGTGCACATACCCGGCGCGAACGTGGCCCAATTCAGGTTGTTATAGACATGGATGACTACACCGCATCGCCTATCGCGGGCGAAAAGCATCTGGTTTGGATGGTTGCAAGAATCGAAGCCGAGTAGGCCGGGCGGTTGGAGGCATCTTCCTCAAAACAAGGCAAATTCGAAAGAATAAGCGCGCTGTTCCTGCGACGGCGCACTGTGGCTGTCTGCGTCTTCGCTATTCTGACGACTTGCCTTGTTGCGGGCTATTACGTGCAGGCCGCCGTGACCAACCTTCGTTCCACGCATCAATCATTCAATGACCGCCAGCTGCGCAACGGCTATATCGCAATCAGCGACTTGCATCGGCTGGTTCTTATTATTCAAGAAGCATCTTTGCGCGGCGTCATGACCGATGAAGCTGTTGCTGATTTTCGCGCGGCATCGGATTTTCTCTTTGTCAGGACAGATACGTTTCGCCAGATACAATCCGGGCGCAGCTTCTTGAAAGAAGCTGATGACGCCATTGATGCGCTTCTGCGGGCACAAAGCGTGGCGGATGAGGCGATTGCAACTGACTTTCGTGATCTCGACGGTGCCGCTGCTGCGTTAATTGCCCAGACGCAAACCGCGCGGGAGGCGCTGGTCGTCTACCTGGACAAGATGAGGCAATTGCAGGATGGCCTGTTATTGGGACAAACTTCTGCAGTTGAAAATCAGCGAACCGTCGTTTGGGTGACGCTGCTGGGATTATCGGTCCTTGGTATCGCCGCAACCGCTTTGTTGCGCAAAGAGGTGATGGCTAAACAGGCCCGCCGAGAGGCCGAAGAGAGGGTCAGGCACTTGGCTTTCTTTGATCCGTTGACCGGATTGCCCAACAGGGTACAGTTTCAGGACCGATTGACCGGTCTGCTGGTTCAAAGAAGAAGGCTGGCCTTGTTGCTGGTCGATCTGGATGGTTTCAAGCAGATCAATGATACCTATGGCCATGCCGCTGGCGACGATATCCTGCGGCATGTTGCGGCTACCCTGACACCTTACTGTTCGTCGCATGACGGTTTCGCCGCACGTCTTGGCGGGGATGAGTTCGCGGTTGTCTGTATGACGCAGGATGTACCATCGCTGATGCAGATCTGCGATGCGATCATCACGGCGATTGCCCGGCCGATTGTTTTTGAAGGCGAATCTGTGGCTGTTGCCGCCAGTATTGGGTTGGCGACAAAGGCCCACCTTGGTGGGGAGGTCGATCTGACCGTTGACGGTCTTACCCGCGTGGCTGATTTTGCGCTTTATGCGTCAAAGTCGGATGGGAAGGGCAAGTTCACCATCTACGACGAAGTGCTTGAACGACAGTTTCTGGAACGGCGCGCCATGGTTGAAGAACTGCCGCAGGCGATCGCCGATGGCAGTCTTGAGTACTATTTGCAGCCAAAGGTGGACCTTGTCACCGAAGAAGTCTTTGGGTTTGAGGCGCTTGCCCGTTGGCGGCGCAATGACGTGATCGTCCCCCCAAGCGTCTTTATCTCAACGGCCGAGGAGAGTGGCATTATCGCTGATATTGATTGCACTATCCTGTCAAACGCCACCCGCGATATCGCTGATTTCAATCGCCGCAACGGCACGCGTTTTTCGGTCAGCGTTAACTTTTCAACCCTACATTTCAATTCGCTCAAGTTCGTCGAAACGGTGGCGCAGGCGTTGATCGAGTCGGGGCTTGAATCGGACCTTCTTGTGATTGAGATTACAGAAACAGCCGAAATGCAGGACTGGGACAAAGCCAAACAGATTGTGTCTGCAATCCATAGTATTGGCGCGAAGGTTTCGATTGATGATTTTGGCGCGGGCTTTTCGTCTTTGGCCTATTTACGCACCACAGTTGCCGATGAAATTAAAATTGATCGCTCCTTGGTTCAGGATATCGAAACCTCGGACGCGGCCCGGTTCTTGTTGGATGCAGTGCTTGATATTGCGCGCAATCTTGGGCTGGATGCGACAGTTGAAGGGATTGAGACGCGGCAGCAAGCGGATATTGTTTTGGCGATGGGCGCGCGCAAAGCACAAGGCTTTTTCTTCGATGCGCCAATGCCGCGTGATGATGCTCTTGCTTCGGCCATGGCAAGTGCTCGGCCGCTGTTGGAACGCCCTGCGTCCTGACCCTAAGCACCCAATGTCTATTCGATGTCGTGGTTTGCCGTTCCAATCAGATCGCGTGGCACAACAAAGGCTTTGCAATGCCCGGTGCGTGGTTGGACTGCAGCCCACTTATTAGCCGTAAAATCAATCACCGTACTCGCACAGGTCGGGTAGTCGCTGAACCGGTGATGATCAGGGGCAGATTTCACCAGCCCGTTTGCCAACATCCCGATCCCAGGGTTGTGGCCGATAACGGCGATCGTTTGGTCGGTCTGCCTTCGAACCATCTCAAGGATTGTATCAGGGGCCGCGTGATAGATGTCGCCCGAAAGCTGAAGCGCTGGTTGAGGGTCGAGGGCCGCGATGACAAGCGCAGCCGTTTCCTGCGTCCGCGCCGCGTCAGAGCAGAGCACCACATCCGGTACATACCCTTCCTGCGCCATCCACTTGCCAATCGCTGTGGCCGACGCTTGTCCCCGTTTGTTCAGAACTCTTGCGTGATCGTCAGCGAAAGGATCGCTCCAACTGGATTTCGCGTGGCGGATCAGGATCAGGCGCAGGGTCATAGAAAGGCCTCCATATGGAAAGCGGCTTGGGCGGGCAGGCGGTTGCCTTGGCCCACAGGACAGGCGCGGCGGGCAAGGCAGCCTTCGGTGCGGCAGATTTTGCCAGCGGATGAGGCGACATGGGCTTTGCAGGCGGCCACGTCATAGCCGTCGTTGAATGCGCCAACCGGGCAGGCAATCGCACAGGGTTTTGCGCAGGTAACGCAAGGTTGCGGGCCGGTGCCAAGCTCCGCGGGCTTTCGCCACCGCAGCGCGCCACGGAACGACGTGAAGAGCCCTCCGCTATCATGCACCAGAAACCCAATCGGTGACGCCCAGAACCGCCCCGTTTGTTTGGCCCATGTGAAGAAGGGCGCATATGGCGGACCGCCGAAGGGGAACAGTGGTTCTGCGTCCAGCTGATCGGCGACCTCGGTGATGACGCGCTGGGACCAGCGGTCCATTGGGTCCGCCGCATCGTCCTTGTATTCAGAGCTTTCGCAAAATATCGGCCAAAACCGCGGTTCGTCCGGGCCGATCAGTGTGATCGTGCCGGCGCCATCAGGGCAATCGCCCAGCCGTCGCAGGCCAATCGGGTATAAAGCATCGCTTAGAACATCGCGTTTCATGGGCACGACTTTAGAGAGTGCGCGCTGGATGACCAGAGCCTACCGTCTGCGCCAAAGCCGGGGCATCCGGTTTTCGTCTGTTAGGCCGCCGACGGTCGCTTCAAAACGAAGTGTGTCGCCCGCACATTCAAACCAGCCGGTGCCGCCGCCGCCCATGCCGGTATCTGATGAAAACGGGATTTCCATCGTCTGCCCCAGAACATCAGCCGAGCCGACCAAGCTGTAGTCATTGACCGAGGCCAGAAAAACATTATCTGCCGCGTCAAACTGACCGGCGCTGTATCCGACAACTTTGACATCCATCGGAGGGACATTTGGCACCTGCACGTTGATGATCATGTCGTCCGCAAGCAAGGTAAAGCTGCCGTCATCCGCGATTTGCATGGATACTTCACCGCCGACGGGCGTTGCGGCCCCTTGCATCTGTAGCGCCATCATATCGGCGATATCACTCATATCCGCGATCCAGGTATCGACCATACAGTTTTCGACTGCGGCACTTGCTGGGTTGGCGATGGTTGCAATGAGCAGTGCAATGGCGGGGGTGACAGGTTTCATTGGAGCCCTCACTTTCCTGCCAACACGGTATCAGAGGAGGTCATTTACCCAAAGTAGGGATATCATGACTTTGGTTTGCGAATCAACGAACCGGCGCCGTGGTCAGTGAACAACTCTAGCAAGCAGGCGTTAGGTGCGCGTCCATCAAGGATAACAACCGCGCGCACGCCGTCGTTCATTGCGGCCAGCGCCGTTTCCGTCTTGGGGATCATGCCGCCTGCGATGGTGCCGTCAGCGATGAGGTCGGGGATGATTTTGGGATCAATTTCGGTCAAGACTTCGCCTGACTTGTCCTTCACGCCTTCGACATCTGTCAAAAGCAAAAGGCGGTCTGCCTTAAGCGCACCCGCGATGGCTCCTGCCGCGGTATCGCCGTTCATGTTAAATGTCTCGCCGTTCCGACCCATGCCGAGTGGTGCAATCACCGGGATCGCATCAGCGGCATGCAGATCACGCAGGACCGTAGGGTCAACGGCAACTGGTTTGCCGACAAAGCCCATCGCCGGATCAGCCTGTTCGCAGATCACCAGCCGGGCGTCTTTGCCTGACAGCCCCACAGCTTTGCCGCCTTCCTCGCAGATCGCCTGCACCAGCCGGTTGTTCACCTGACCTGAAAGCACCATCTCGACCACGTCCATTGTCGCCTGATCGGTCACTCGTTTGCCGTTCACGAACTCTGATTTGATATTCAGCTTGTCCAGCATCTCGTTGATCATCGGCCCGCCGCCATGCACCACGACAGGGTTCAACCCGACCTGCCGCATCAGCACCACGTCGCGCGCAAAGCCGCGCATCGCGTCATCGCTGCCCATGGCGTGACCACCAAGTTTGATCACCACAGTCGCACCGGCATAGCGCTGCATGTAGGGCAGGGCTTCGCTGAGCGTCCGGGCGGTGGCGATCCAATCACGGTTCATGTCTTCGGTCCTTGTCTTCATTCAATGCCCGCAATGACGGCCCGCAGGGTTTCGATGCCGTCACCCTTTTCCGACGATGACAAGATCAGTTCTGGAAAGGCCGCTGGGTGTTTGGCCAACGCCGCGCGTGTCTTATCAAGGGATGCTTGCAGCGACTCGCCCTTCAGCTTGTCAATTTTGGTCATCACAACTTGGAAGGTCACCGCAGCGCTATCAAGCAGTGACATGATTTCTTCATCCACGGCTTTCGCCCCATGCCGCGCGTCGATCAGCACGAAAACCCGGCGCAGGGTTTGCCGTCCTTGCAGATATTGCTTGAGCAACCGCTGCCATTTTTCAACTACCTCCACCGGGGCGTTCGCAAAACCATAGCCGGGCAGGTCAACGACATAGATATCGCCGGCTGTGAAAAAGTTGATCTCTTGTGTGCGCCCCGGTGTGTTAGAGGCCCGCGCCAACCCTTTGCGCCCGGTCACCGCGTTGATCAGCGATGACTTTCCGACGTTGGACCGCCCCGCAAAACACACTTCAATCCTGTCGGCGGGCGGCAAGCCGTCCATTGCCACGACGCCTTTGACGAATTCCGTTTCACCAGCGAACAGCAGGCGGCCTTTTTCAAGCGCTTGTGCGTCAGGCTCTTCCGCTTCGGGAAAGCGCATTTCCATGTCAGACTACCTTTGCCGTGTCGTTCAGGGCGACCTTACCGCCCTTGATCACCTTGGCATAGACGCCAAAATTCTGATGGTTCCAGCCGTCGCGCAAAGCGGCCAGAGTATCTGCGTCGCGCTTCCCGGTGCGCGGATTGGCCATCGTGTGTTTGCAGCGCTCAATCGGTTCGACAACATGCAGCACGGCCTCGCCGATTTGGATGTCTTTGCCAAGCCATTCGAACTCTTCCCACGGGCCAGCACCGTCCAGCCAGATGTTGCCACGCCAGCGTTCAATCTCAAGCGGGCGACCCAGTTTTTGGGACACCGCGTTATGGCTGGATTGGGTCATGATGGACACGGATGGATAGTCGCTGTCCGTCATCCCACGCTCAGGCGCTTTCGCAAGCCCTGTTGGCTTGAACGACTCAGCAGGACAAACGGGGCTGACCCATGCAATGAAGCGCGCAGCGTCATCGGCGTTGTCAGGATCAAAGCTGATGTCGCCCAGCGCGTCGTGGCGCAGATGCATGATGCCCGTTGCCTCATCAAAGCGGGCCCAGATACCGGCAAGCCCGGGGGTGCTGACCCCAATCATGAAGTTTCGACAGCTAACCCAAGCAGGTGCTTTGGCATCAAATTTTGATCGCGCGTGCATCACAGCCCAAGCGCGATCCCAAGGCATGGTCTGTCCGGGGGCCAGCGTCACAGCATCCAGCGCCTCACGCCCGTGGCTCTTGATGGGGTGCCGCCACAGTGCGGCGACACGCGGCATCTACTTGCCTTCTTTCTTATCGGTCTCGGCGGCTGCGGCCTTTTTCTTCACACTTGCTTTGATGTTGCCAAACACATCCGGTTTGGCCCCATGGCTGCGCATAATCGCGTATTGCTGGATAAACGTAATGATGTTGTTGGCAATCCAGTAAAGCACCAGACCCGACGCGAATGACCCCAGCATGAACATAAAGACCCAAGGCATCCACGCAAAGATCATCTGTTGCGTGGCGTCTGTTGGGGCCGGGTTCAGCTTTTGCTGTAGCCACATGGAAACACCCAGCAAGATCGGCAGGATACCAATAAAGATGAGCGCGAGGATCGAACCGGGCTCCGGGCTGGCGAAGGGCAGCAGGCCGAAAAGGTTGATGAAGGATGATGGATCGGGCGCAGAAAGGTCATCAATCCAGCCGATCCAGGGGGCATGCCGCAACTCGATGGTGACAAAGATCACCTTATAGAGCGAGAAGAAGATCGGGATTTGCAGAAGAATCGGCAAACAACCGGCAGCGGGGTTTACCTTGTTGTCCTTGTAAAGCTTCATCATGCCTTGCTGCATGGCTTGCTTATCGTCGCCCGTGCGTTCTTTCAGCGCTTCCATTTCTGGCTGAAGCTCTTTCATCTTGGCCATCGACACGTAGGACTTATAGGCCAGCGGCAGCACGATGATTTTCAGGATCACGGTCAGTGCAAGGATCGACCAACCCATGTTGCCGATAAAGATATTGAGATAGTGCAGCAGTGCAAAGATCGGCTTGGTCAGGAAAAAGAACCAACCCCAGTCGATGCTGTCCAGAAAGCCGTCAACACCGCCTTCGTTTTCGTAGCTGCGGATCGCTTCCCATTCCTTTGCGCCGGCGAAAAGGCGTGTTGTAACTGTCGCCGTTTCGCCAGCCGCAACGGTCGAAATCGGCATGACAGCTTCGGCTTGGTACAGGTCGCGGGCATCAAAGTATTTGGAGGTCGACCGGAACGGGACACCCTGTTCGGGGATCAGCGTCGTCATCCAATAGTGGTCGGTGTAGCCAATCCAGCCAGAGGCGGTGGCATCCAGACGTTCGGCCTGTGTGCGCTCGCGGGGGTCGACTGCATATTCGGTGATGTCATCATAGCCGGTTTCTTCCAGCTCACCGTCGGTCATCCGCACCATGCCTTCATGCAGGATGAAAAAGTTCTTCAGGTCATCGGGCTGACCGTGGCGGCGCAGCAGACCATAGGGTCGCGCTGATACTGGGGTGCTGGTCGCGTTTTCGACGCTTTGGTCGAATGTAAACATAAAGGCGTCATCGACGGAAACCTGCGTGCGAAACAGCTGACCCGCGCCATTATCCCACGACAGTGTGACCGGGCTGTTGGGGGTCAGTGTGTCGCCGCTTTCCAATGACCACAATGTGTCCGGGCCGGGGACTGCTGACGCGTCGAGCCCGTCAATTGCGGTCCAGCCAAAGGACGCAAAGTAAGCACCCGGTTCGCCGACAGGTTTCAGCAGGCGCACCACTTCGGCGTCTTCCTCAATCGTTTCGCGGTAATTGGTCAGAGCAAGGTCATCAATGCGCCCACCCAACAAGGAAATAGATCCGCTAAACTCACCCGTTTCAATCGCAACGCGTGGCGCTTGGGCCACAGGTTCAGGCGCTTCCGTCGGAGTGGTGGCAGCGGGGGCCACTGGGTCTGCGGTTGGCAGTGTGGGGTCTTCAAGCGTTTGGGCGGCTTCAGTCGCCGGATCGACTGGCAGATCCTCTGGTGGGAACAATGTTGTCCACGCAACGATGACAGCAAAGCTCAGTACCGTCGCCAAGATCAGGTTCTTGTTCTGGTCGTCCATCTGAAAACAGCCCACATTTCTTGTAAAAAGTCTGGCCCCGGTTCAACCTGTCAGGGGCCGAAAGGTCAAGCTGTTTTCAAGGATTTTGGACGGTTTGAAGCAGTTGTGAGCGCGTGGGTTGGTGTCGCCCGGTCTGTTTAGGACTTCTTCGCTTCAAGGAAGCGGCGGCGCGTGCTCTTGAACACGTCGCTCAAGCGGGGGTCGTTTGCCGCCAGCTTGGCCACCATATCATAAAATGACGATTCATCTTGCCCATAGAACGCCTGGGCAGCTTCGCGCTGGGTCATGGATTGCGCTGCATCTTTCATACGAAGTCACCTTTCACAAATAGTCTGCAAGAAGGCTAGCCCGTCATCTGGGTCAAATTGGGGCCGCTTCTGGGCTAAAAAGTTGTTGTTTGCGAAATTGCAAAAAGCTTTAAAAATCTTAAACTTACTACGTTTCATACGTGTTAAACCGCCATATCAGGACAAAAAGGCACACCCTCCGCCTTATTTGTGCATAAGAACTATCCGAATGACTGATTACAAGCATCATCGGACAGCTTGGTTAACTAAACTTGACCTTAAGTCACCCGTTTAATGCGCTATTGCGCCCAATAATGCAAATTCTTGAGCGAGCGCAGGTCTGACGTGTTGCTCTAAAGCCTGTCGCGCAGGCTATACCAGAGCATTGCCAGCACCAGCAAGGGCGACCTGAACCGGGGCCCACCCGGGAAGGACAGCGTGGGGACCTTTGCCATCACGTCGAACCGTTCTGCCTGCCCTGCGATGGCCTCGGCAGCGATTTGGCCGGACAATGTGCCCAGCGCGACACCCGAGCCGGAAAACCCTGACATTGTCAGGATGTTTCCCGCAATCCGTTCGTAATGCGGCATTCGGTTCATTGTGATTCCAAGGGTGCCGCCCCATGCGTGGTCGATTTCGACGTCTTGGAGTTGCGGGAAAATCTCGGCCAGAGGTTTACGCACGGCACCCGCGATATCGGTAGGGAATATATACCCATAGCTTTCGCCGCCGCCAAAAAGCAGCCGGTGATCTTCGGAAAACCGAAAATAGTTCACGACGAACTTGCTGTCGGCCACGGCATAGTTGTTGCGGATGATCTGTTCTTGCGCCTCGGGTGACATTGGTTTGGTCGAGACGATAAAGTTGTTGATTGGCATCACCCGCGCGGCCACATGTTTGTGCATCGTGCCAAGGTAGCCGTTGCAGCCCAAGACGACATAGCGGGCTTTAATCGTGGACTGTGCTGTGGTGACGGTGGCCGGATCGCCTTCATCAACACGTTCGACTTTGGACCCCTCAAAGATGCGCGCACCTGATGTCACGGCCAGCCGCGCCAATCCCAGCACCAGTTCAAGCGGGTTCACATGGCCTGACCCCATGTCCAATACGCCACCATGATAGGCAGGTGAATTCACGATCTGGCGGCACGCGTCAGCGTCAAGAAGGCTGACTTTGTCATAGCTGTATTTGTGTCGCATATGATCGACGTATGCTTGGTTATGTGCGTGGTCGCGCTTGCGGTTGGCAGTGTGCACGATGCCGGGGTGAAAGGTCGTGTGTACTTCGTCCTTTGTGCAAAGCGTGCGCACCAAATCGACGGCTTGCGCGCCGATATCCCAAAGCGCGCGGGCATGGGCATCGCCGACCATCGCCTCAAGGTCTTCTTGATCGCGGCGCTGCCCCATACTGGCCTGCCCGCCGTTGCGCCCGGATGCACCAAAGCCGACGCGCTGGGCCTCAACCACCACCACGTCATAGCCGCGCTGGGCCAGATGATAGGCGGTGGATAGTCCTGTGAAACCGGCCCCAACAACGCAAACATCGCATTCCAGATCACCTATTGCCGGCGGAAACCGGTCCAGATGCTTGGCACTGTCCGCATAGTACGACCGCGGGTATTCGCCCGGCTTATCGTTCGCGGTGAGCAGGTCCATTTAGCCCACCTTCAGCAGATCGTCGGCTTTCAGTTTCTCGTAACACTCATCCAGTGACTTGCGCGCGCGTTCCATCAAAATGTCGATTTCATCGCGGGTGATCGACAGCGGAGGCGAGATGATCATCCGGTCCCCCACGCTGCGCATGATGATGTTGTTGGCAAAACAGCGGTCGCGGCAGATGAACCCTACCGTGCCGGGATCGGGAAAGGCCGCGCGGCTGGCCTTGTCAGGGGTCAGCGCGATAGAGGCCATCATGCCAACGATCTTCGCTTCGCCCACCAATGGATGATCGGCAAGCGCTTCCCATTTTTTGCGCAGGTAGGGTGCGGTCACGTTGCGCACATTATCGACCATGCCTTCCTCTTCGAGGATGCGCAGGTTTTCCAAGGCGACAGCACAGGCCACCGGGTGTCCGGAATAGGTATAGCCATGGTTGAATTCTGTTTCGCGCAGAACGGCGGCGACTTCGTCTGACACGATAGAGCCGCCGATGGGGATGTAGCCAGAACTGAGACCCTTAGCGATCGTCATGATGTCAGGTTCGATCCCCACGGTTTGCGAGCCGAACCAGTTGCCGGTGCGGCCGAAGCCGCAGATCACTTCATCTGCGATCAGCAGGATGCCGTATTTTTTCACGATCCGCTGGATTTCGGGCCAGTAGGTCTCGGGTGGTACAATCACACCGCCAGCCCCTTGGATTGGCTCGGCGATGAAGGCGCCGACCCTTTCCGGACCGATTTCCTTGATCTTTTCTTCCAACTGCCGCGCGCGCTCTAACCCGAAGTCCTCGGGTGTCATATCGCCGCCCTCAGACCACCAGTTCGGCTGGTCTATGAATTCAATGCCGGGGATGGGCAGGCCGCCTTGGCCGTGCATACCCTTCATCCCGCCCAATGACGTGCCGCCTATGGTAGAGCCGTGATAGGCATTCCACCGCGAAATAATCACATCGCGTTCTGGTTGACCCTTCTCGGCCCAATAGGTGCGCACAAGGCGGATATTGGTGTCATTGGCGTCTGATCCACCACTGGCAAAGAACACTTGGTTCAGGTTTTCGGGCGCTAGTTCCGCCAGTTTTTTGGCCAGCATGATGGCGGGCACATGGGTGGTTTGAAAGAAGGTATTGTAGAAAGGCAGTTCCTTCATCTGGCGCGCGGCGGCCTCTGCGAGTTCATCGCGACCGTAGCCGATGTTTACACACCATAGGCCTGCCATGCCGTCGATGATCTCTTCGCCATCGCTGTCTTTCAGCCACACACCTTTGGCGGATGTGATGACACGCGGACCTTTGGCGGCAAGTGCGTTGGCATGCGTAAAGGGATGCAGGTGGTGGGCTGCATCCAGCGCCTGCAATTCATCGGTCGGCGGATAGTTCGTAAGCACGTTCATTGGCTGTGACCTCTGATCAGACGTTCAAAAGAAGGTGGCGGCGTTCCCAAGGCGAGATTTCGCGTTGGTATTCTTCGTTTTCGGCGAGTTTGATCTGCTCGTAGAGGCGGCAGAAATCTTCGCCCAACAGTGCACGGATTTCAGCGGCCTCTTCAAAGTACTCCAGTGCCTCGCGCAGGCTGGCGGGCAGGGGCACGTCAGCCTCCCACACTTCCTTGGTGGCCTCAGCACGCGGTTCAACCTTGTTGAGCATGCCAAGATACCCGCAAGCCAACGACGCGGCGATGGCGATGTAGGGATTGCAATCCATACCGATCACGCGGTTTTCAAGGCGGCGCGCCTCGGGTCCGGAATGTGGGACACGCAAACCGGTGGTCCGGTTGTCAGTAGCCCATTCAAGGTTTGCCGGTGCGCTTTGCCCGTCCACGGTGATGCGGCGGTAGGAATTGACGTAAGGGGCCAGCAGCGGAATGATCTGCATCAGGTATTTCTGCGAGCCGCCAATGAACCAGCGGAACAGATCGGTCGCGCTGCCGTCTTCGGCGGAAAAGATGTTTTGCCCGGTTTTCGTGTCGATGACGCTTTGGTGCACATGCATCGCACTGCCGGGTTCATCGCGTTTGGGCTTGGCCATGAAGGTCGCGAAGACATTGTTCTTGAGCGCGGCTTCACGGATGGTGCGTTTGAAATAAAACACCTGATCGGCCAAGTGCAGCGGATCGCCGTGCATCAAGTTGATCTCAATCTGGCCCGCACCGCCTTCCTGGATCAGCGTATCAATCGACAGGCCTTGATGTTCGGCATAGTCGTAGATGGTGTCGATCACCGGCCCGTATTCATCAACGGCCACCATGGAATAGACCTGACGGCTGGGCACTTTGCGCCCGGTGCGCCCCACAGGCGTTTCGATAGGATCATTGGGGTCAAGGTTCGGGGTTGTCAGGTAGAATTCCAGTTCAGGCGCGATGACCGGCTTCCAGCCTTTGTCGATGTAGGCCTGCATCACCTTTTGCAGGATCGTGCGTGGCGCTATCGCAAGCGGTGACCCATCGCGGTTGAACATATCGCAAATGACCTGCAATGATACATCATCTGCCCAAGGGATCGCACAGGCGGTCGTCATGTCCGGCTTCAGCACCACGTCTTTTTCAAGCCACTGGTTTTCAATATCCATATCGACGTATTCGCCAGATATTGTCTGATAAAAAAGCGAAATGGGCAGTGCCATTTCTGCGTTCGGCTGGAATTTGACCGTTGGCATCGTCTTGCCTCGCGAGGTGCCTACGAGATCGGGAACAATGCACTCGACCCCGTCGATTTTGTTGCCCTGCGCGTAGGCTGCGAACTCTTCCGACAAATTGTCTTGCCAGTGCGGGGTGTTCGTCGGTGCCATTGGTGGGTCCTTTGGGTGGAACTGATAGGGGTGGTGATCCATTTTCGACAATTTGATCAAAAGTTTGATGGTAGTCAATTGACCGCAGTATTGTGGTGCTAACTTTCTGTGGTGACGACAGACTGACGGACAAAGTCCATGCCCTGCCGAATATCCTGCGCGATGGCGTCACGGGTCATTGCCGCATTGTCGCTTTGCAGCGCTTGGGTCGCGGCGCGGTGGTGATCTGTCAGATTGGCGGTCCCATATCTGCCGCAAACGACGCGCAGCGATGGTCCGATACGCAGCCATAGTGTTTCGGCGATGCGGCGCAGAATTTGCGCATCCGCCAAACCATATAAATGAAAGTGGAAGTGGTAATTTGCCTCAAGATAGCCCCGAATATCGCCGCCTACGATTGCGGCATCGACACGCGCATCCAATTGCTCCAACGCTTTGATATCCTGGGGTTTGCAGTTGCTTGCTGCGGCCTCGGCCAGTGCTGGTTCAACGGTTAGGCGCACCAGTTCAATCTGCTGTAGCCGATGGGCTGTCATGGCGGGTACTTCAATGCGGCGATTTTCGCGGGTGACAAGGGCGCCCTCGGCGGTCAGGCGTCGGATCGCCTCGCGCGCGGGTGTGACGCCGGTGCCAATCATGTCTGCTAGCCCGTGAATTGTAACCGGCTGCCCCGGCACAACCTCGCCAAACAGAATCATCTCTTTCACGCGCTGATATATCGTTTCATGTTCCGGCTTTTTGCTGACCATCTGGTTCATGTTTCTGCCCGCCTCCAAGGCATTTGGCATCTCATAAAGCCCCTGTCATGTCAAAACCTATCAAATTAACGCAAGCAGGATTGCAAAGACCTCTGATTTCATCAAAGCTATTTTCGATGACGGGACAATCCAACGGAGGTTTACATGCTCAAAACGAAATCCTGCACCGCGCTTGCGGCGCTTGTGCTTGCCGCTCAGGCTGGTTGGGCGGAAGAGGTACGGGTCTATAATTGGTCTGACTACATAGACGAAGACCTGCTGACCAAGTTTGAGGAAGAAACCGGGTATGAGCTGATCTACGACGTCTTTGACAGCAACGAAGTTTTGGAAACCAAACTGCTGGCAGGCGGATCAGGCTATGATGTTGTGGTGCCTTCGGCGACGTTCCTACAGCGCCAGATTTCGGCTGGGGCCTTTCAACAGTTGGACAAGTCCAAACTGAGCAACATTGGCAATCTTTGGGATGTCGTGGAAGCGCGCACCGAGACATATGATCCCGGCGGGAACTACTCGATCAACTACATGTGGGGCACCACGGGCATTGGCGTGAACGTCGGCAAGGTGACAGAGATTTTGGGCGAAGATGCTCCTCTCAACTCGCTCGAACTGATATTCAACCCAGAGAACATGGAAAAGCTGGCAGAATGTGGCGTGCATTTCCTTGATGCGCCGTCTGAGATTATTCCGGCCGCATTGCAGTACCTCGGTGAAGATCCTGACAGCAAAGACGAAGATGTACTTGCATTGGCAGAGCCAGTCCTGTCCGCCGTCCGCCCCTATGTGCAGAAGTATCACAGCTCAGAGTATATCTCGGCTTTGGCAAACGGTGACATCTGCGTCGCATTTGGCTGGTCCGGCGATATTCTGCAATCGCGTGACCGCGCATGGGAAGCCGATAATGGCGTTGAGATTGCTTATAATGCCCCCGTTGAAGGTGCGCTGATGTGGTTTGACCAGATGGCGATCCCTGTTGATGCGCCAAACCCGGAAGGTGCACATGCCTTCCTTGATTTCATCTTGGACGCTGAAAACATGGCCGCCGCGTCGAACTATGTTTACTACGCCAACGGGAATGCGGCATCGAAGCCATTTTTGATCGAAGATGTGATTGGTGATCTTGCGATCTATCCCGATGAGGCCACGCTTGAGACACTTTATACAACCACACCCTATGACGCGCGATCACAGCGTTTCGTCACGCGCATGTGGACACGTGTGAAGTCTGGCACTTAAGATAAAGATGCATCGGCCTGCGCAAATGTGGGTCGGTGCAGCAACTGTTGTGCATACCAAAGGCTCTAATCCCTATGTCTGAGACCGTGTTTGAGCCTTGGAATGATCCTGCCGAAAAACCTCTGATCCAGTTTCGCAACGTCACCAAAAGCTTTGGTGATTTCACCGCGATTGATGATCTGAGTATCGACATTTATGAAAAAGAGTTCTTCGCGCTGCTCGGTCCTTCTGGCTGTGGTAAGACCACGATGATGCGGATGTTGGCCGGGTTTGAAAAGGTGACATCTGGTACGATCATGCTGGATGGGCAGGATATTTCGCCCATTCCGCCCAACAAGCGTAGCGTGAACATGATGTTCCAGTCTTACGCGCTGTTCCCGCATTTGACCGTTTACGACAATATCGCTTTTGGTCTGAAGCGCGACAAGCTGCCCAAGGATCAGATTGATGCGCGGGTGAAGGAAATGCTGCGGCTTGTGCAGATCGAGAAGTTTGGCCAGCGCAAGCCCGAGCAGATTTCAGGTGGGCAGCGCCAACGTGTCGCCTTGGCGCGCGCGCTTGCGAAAGCGCCCAAGCTGTTGTTGCTGGATGAACCGCTTTCCGCGCTGGATAAGAAACTGCGGCAGGATACGCAGTTTGAACTGATGGATATTCAGGAAAAGACGGGAACCACTTTTGTTGTTGTCACCCACGATCAGGAAGAGGCGATGACCGTCGCCTCCCGCGTGGCGGTGATGGATCATGGCAAGCTGAAGCAGGTGGATACTCCGGATCGCATCTACGAAGCGCCCAACAGCACTTATGTCGCGGACTTTATCGGTGATGTGAACATCATCGAAGGGCATGCCACAAAGCAGGGCGAAACGATGGCGATCGGCTGGGCCGAAGGGCAGCCGCCCATCATTGGCACGCCGTCAAAGCCGATGGATGACGGCAAGGTCAGCTTTGCGATCCGACCTGAGAAGGTGGCGATTTCGGCGGAAAGGCCGACAGACCGCAATAATGTGGTGCAGGGCAAGGTCTTGGACATCGCCTATCTCGGCAACCTGTCAACCTATCATGTGCAGTTGCCCAATGGCGTTATGATCAAGGCACAGGCCGCCAATTCACGCCGCCGTGCCAGCCGCCCATTCACGTGGGACGATGAGGTTTGGCTGTCATGGACTGATACCGCCGGTATCATTTTGGAAAACTGATGAACCTGCGTCGCTTCTCTCTGATCGCGGTTCCCTATTTCTGGCTGTTGGGCCTGTTTCTGGTCCCCTTCCTGATCGTCTTCAAGATATCTCTATCCGACATCGCCCTGTCGATCCCGCCCTATACGCCGACGCTGGAACTGTCCGAAGGCTGGGCGGGTTTCCGTGATTTCCTGTCGCAGCTGGATTTCGAGAATTTCGAGTTTCTGGCGACGGATGACCTATATTGGAAAAGCTACCTTTCCAGTGTGCAGATCGCCTTCATCTCAACCTTCATCTGCTTGGCTATTGGTTTTCCCATCGCCTACGGCATGGCGAACGCGCCAAAGGAGTGGCAACCGACCCTGATGTTGCTGGTGATCCTGCCGTTCTGGACCAGCTTTCTGATCCGGGTCTATTCGCTGATCGGTATCCTGAGCCAAGAGGGGATGCTGAATCAGTTCCTGATGTGGATCGGCTTGATCAACGAACCGCTGACGATCCTGAACACGAACATCGCGGTCTATATCGGCATCGTCTACACTTACGTGCCGTTCATGATCCTGCCGATCTATGCCACGCTAACCAAACTGGATGGATCGCTTTTGGAAGCGGCAGAGGATTTAGGTTGTTCACGGACCGAGGCGTTCTGGCGCATCACCATCCCTCTGTCGAAGGCTGGTATTATCGCGGGCTGTTTTCTTGTCTTCATCCCGGCGCTGGGCGAATTTGTGATCCCGTCCCTGCTGGGCGGGTCTGAGACGCTGATGATCGGCAAAGTGCTGTACGAGGAATTTTTTGCCAACCGCGATTGGCCTGTCGCTGGCGCGGTGGCTGTCATCCTGCTGCTGATCCTGATCATCCCCATCGTGCTTTATCAGCGCAATGAACAAAGGCAGCTGGAGGCCGAGACATGAGGCGGCTGACATGGTTCAACGCGACCTCGCTGACGCTGGGGTTTGCATTTCTCTATATCCCGATGATCGTGGTGATCATCTATAGCTTCAACGAAAGCCGTCTGGTGACCGTCTGGGGTGGCTTTTCGACCAAATGGTACGGTGAGCTGTTGCAGAACGAAGCCTTCCTTGATGCCGCATGGGTCACGTTCAAGGTTGGCTTTTTCTCATCCATCATTGCGACAATCCTCGGCACGATGGGTGCTTATGTGTTGGTGCGGGGTGGGCGGTTCTACGGGCGCACGCTGTTTTCCGGAATGATCTATGCGCCCTTGGTAATGCCCGAAGTGATCACAGGATTATCGCTGCTCTTATTATTCATCTCGATCGGGCTCGACCGCGGATTGTTCACGATCATTCTCGCCCATGCAACCTTTTCGATGTGCTATGTGTCGGTAGTCGTCAGCTCGCGGCTGGTCAGTTTCGATCGTTCCGTCGAAGAGGCAGCGCTTGATTTAGGTTGCACACCGTTCGAGGCGTTTCGCTTGGTGACGTTACCCATCATTGCACCGGCGGTGATTTCAGGTTGGCTTTTGGCGCTGACGCTATCACTCGATGATCTGGTCATTGCTTCTTTCGTGGCCGGACCTTCTGCCACAACGCTACCGATCAAGGTGTTCAGTTCGATCCGTCTAGGGGTAAGCCCCGAGATTAACGCGCTATCCACAATCCTGATTGGGTTGGTCACCATCGGGACCATTGCTGCATCTCTGACGACCAAACGCGCAGTCATGCGCCGTAGGCGTGAAGAGCAGATGGCGGAGCAGATGACTTAGTGCTTCATGCGTCACCGCGATACCTATCAGACCCACCAACGAAAAAGCCCCAGCACGATCTCGTTGATCGGCTGGGGCTATTATTCTTCTGGCAATGGACCGTTTAGGCAGCCAGCTGACGGCGCCGCATCAGGCCGAAACCACCCAGGCAGCTTAGCAACAGGATAACACCTGCAGGAAGCGGCACAGCGGCAACCTCAATGCGGAAGTCTACGCCAATACCGAAGCCGTCGACGTCTTGGTCACTTTGGACAAAGCCGCCGCCCCAAAGACCGACGATGTTGTCGTCAAACCAGTTCGCAACCGGGTTGTGAGCTGCGTCAGCAAAGTAGAACTCATATGCGCCATCTTGGCCGTGTGCCGATCCAGAGATGACGATGTTCATCAAGCCAGCGAGACCAGTGGCGCTGCCATTGGCGCGGTCTGTCAAGAAAAGGCTACCATCCGCGGTTGCTGTT
This sequence comes from Yoonia sp. F2084L, assembly GCF_023015625.1. Taxonomy (GTDB): domain Bacteria; phylum Pseudomonadota; class Alphaproteobacteria; order Rhodobacterales; family Rhodobacteraceae; genus Yoonia. Next base: position 67,018 of record NZ_JALKAH010000005.1, on the reverse strand, counting down.
CCGCCGCCAACAAGGTCCATCACGAAGTTAATGCTGCCCGTTGCAGTGTCCCACCAACCAGATCCTTCGCCGGTCGCGCGATCCAATGTGTTACCGCACATGCCACCGCAGCCAGAGGCTTCGTGGAACAGTGTCGATCCAAAGCCGTCAGCAACCAGGTTTTGGAAACCATCAATACGGTAGGTCGCAGCATTCGCAGCAGATAGGGATGTAATTAAGAGCCCAATGCTCAATGCGAGAGTTCTAAGCATTAATTATCCTTCCAATTATACTCATTATGTACTGATCGTCCGCCAAAATAGACCAACGATTAACGTTATGTTTACGGATGCATCGGGGGTGTGTCAAAGAAGCATTCTTGGCAGACCCAGCTTGGTGTACAAAGCGCCGTGATATGATGGATTGTTTCCATTTATCCCGCTATCGCGCAATCGAAACAGCATATTCTGTGCCGCCCTGCACCTTCAGGGTGCGTTGTTCGTTCATGTCGAGTTTAGGTGAGTCGGTATGCGGTTCACCCGACAAAACAACGTGTCGCAAAGAAATATACCTTGCGTGCATTTGATACATTTCAGGTTGGGCTTGATACTTTGTCGGACCCACACGGACCGGGTGCTGATCCTATTTGTCGATTGGTCTATCGCTTGACAGCTTGATGGCCTGAAGCCGCTCTAAATCGTTCAAGGCCTGCGCCGGATCACCCGTTTGCGCCAACGCGCGGTTATAAGCCCGCCGGACAGAGCGCGGACGCCAAGGCAGCGCCGCATTGGCCAGCCACGCGCGCAAAACTGGCGGAAGCCGGTCAAATTCATGCATCGGGTCTTCCCGCCGTCGCCGCTTGCGCAGTGTCGTTTGCCCCAGATTGTTGCGCTTCACCCGGTACCCTCCGCATTAAGAACCGTGCCGCGCTTATTCAGACGGGTCTGGCGCTCTGGCACCGGCTGACAAGGGCAGATGGACAACGACAAAGGCAGCTTCGCAACTGCGCGAGATGCCATAATACGCTTCATGATACGACCACTCGCGTTTGGGTTTCCCTCTGACCTAAAGGCAGTCGGCAAGTGTGGTTGCCATGTTGCGGATCAACTGCGGATACAGTGCTGGACCCGGCTCTAGATCGACACCAAGGGGGTCGATCACGCCAGTGTTGGCTTCGGTTCCGTCTAGAACAGCGGTCACCAAACCTGCGTTGAATTGCGGTTCGGCCAGTACACATGCAACCCCTTCCTCGCGGACCCGTCCTTGGATCTCCGCGATCCGTGCCGGGCTGGGGTCTGCGGCATCGCTCAGCGAAATCGCGCCAGAGGCGGGAAAGTCGAAATCTGTTTCAAAGTACTGATAGGCATCGTGGAACACGACAAAACTTTCGCCACGGACGGGTGCCAATATGGCGTTTACTTCGGCAGATAGAGCCTCCATCTCGGCCCGTGCGGCGGCGGCGTTGGCAAAATATGTGCCTGCATTTTCAGGGTCTGCCGATGACAGCTGTGCTGCGATCAGGTTGAGCCATGTTGTTGCGTTTGTCGGGGCCAGCCAGGCATGCGGGTCATGCGCGCCGTGATCATGGCCTTCATGCGCATCAGTTTCGGTATGCTCATCGTGGTCATGCCCTTCATGGTCGGCGTGATCATCATGGTCATGCGCGTCATCCTTGGCGTGGTCATCATGGTCGTGATCGTCATGCGCTGCCGCCTCGATCGCTTTGTCGTGATCGTGTTCACCACCATCGTCGTGATCATGAGCTTCGAACAAGGCACCCTCGCGGAAATCAAGCAAGGTTGTCTCCTTGGCCTCCAAAAGCGTCACCACGCTTGCGCTGCCAGCCAGTGTGTCAACCGCGTCTTCCATCCATGGGGTCAGATCATGGCCCATCCATACAACGATATCAGCGTCTTGCAGTGCCGTCGCCTCGGACGGCCGCAGGCTATATTCATGGGGGGATGCGCCGGGTGGCAGGATAAGGCTGGGGGTGCCAACCCCCTCCATGACGCGCGCGACAAGGGAATGCACAGGTGCGATATCCACGGCCACATTCGGCACATCGGCCATGGCAGTCCCGCCCATCAAAGTTGCAATTGCAGAGAGTGAAGCGCGCATTCTGGACATTAAGTACCTCATGTGATTTTATAACGTTACCAAGAGTCATAAATGATATAGAATAACATGACAAGAGAGGCAAAAGGCATGTCTGCGGAAAATGCAACACCACTCGGGTTTGAAAAGCACGACCATAAGGCCTGCGTTACACAAGGACTGGCCGCCGCTGAGGACCGTTGCATCGCAAAAGGGCTGCGTCTGACGCCTGTCCGCCGCAAAGTGCTGGAACTTCTGTTGCGTGAACACCGCGCGCTGGGCGCTTACGCGATCCTTGATCTGTTGCGCGACGCGGGCTTTGGTTCGCAGCCGCCAGTGGCCTATCGCGCGCTCGATTTTCTGGCCGAGAACGGGTTTGTCCATAAGATTGAGCGCCTGAACGCCTTTGTTGCTTGCGCCCACCCGGGAGAGAGCCATTCACCTGCTTTCATGATCTGCCGTCGTTGCGATGCGGTGGCCGAAGCCCAATCAACACCGGCCAAAGGTGCGCTTGGCGATGCCGCCCGCGCTGCTGGGTTCCAAATTGAAAAGACGGTGGTTGAGGCCGAAGGCATTTGCCCGTCCTGCGTTGATAAGGCGGATGCATGAGCCTGATTTCTGTCAAAAACCTCAGCGTCGCTTACGGCGCAAATACTGTGTTGCGCAATGTAGCCCTGCATCTGGACCCCGGTGAGATTGTAACCATCGTTGGCCCCAACGGGTCCGGCAAGACAAGCCTGCTGCGCGCCATCATCGGTGCGACTGCTCTGGCAAGTGGTGAAATTACTCTGCAATCTGGTCTGAAAATCGGGTATGTGCCGCAGCGATTGCATATTGACCCAACCCTGCCGATCACAGTCGAACGGTTCATGCGGTTGTCTAACCGCGAGTCAAAAGCAGCGTGCAAGTCCGCGCTGGAAGCGGCGGGTGTGCCGGATCTGTTGAAAAGGCAAATGTCGCAGTTGTCTGGCGGGCAGTTTCAGCGCGTCATGTTGGCGCGCGCCTTGATCAACCGGCCTGACGTTTTGCTGTTGGATGAGGCGACACAGGGGCTTGATCAGCCAGGATCAGCCGCGTTTTACCAGCAGATTGACGCGGTGCGTCAGGACACGGGCTGTGCCGTCTTGATGATCAGCCATGAATTGCATGTGGTGATGAGCGCATCTGACCGAGTGATCTGCCTCAACGGTCATGTCTGTTGCGAGGGCGCACCCGCGGTTGTCGCCTCTGCGCCAGAATATCGCGCGCTTTTCGGGACGGGGACGGGTGGCGCTTTGGCGCTTTACCGGCATGACCACGATCACGATCACGATCACGATCACGACCATGACCATGATCACAACCACAGCCATGCACATAGCCATGAGGCCGCCGAATAATGCTTGATGACTTTATGACCCGCGCCATGCTTGCCGGGGTCGGTGTGGCCTTTGCGGCAGCACCTTTGGGCTGTTTCGTGGTCTGGCGGCGGATGGCCTATTTTGGCGACGCGACCGCACATGCGGCGATCCTTGGGGTCGCCTTGTCGCTGGCACTTGAGGTGTCGGTCTTTGCAGGTGCGATGGCTGTGGCGCTGATGATGGCGCTGACCGTGACGTTGCTGGCCGGACGTGGTTACGCAATGGACACGCTCTTGGGGGTGCTTGCCCATTCGGCATTGGCCTTTGGCCTTGTGGCAGTGTCGTTCCTGTCTGGTGTGCGCATTGACCTGATGGCATATCTGTTTGGCGATATTCTTGCGGTATCGCGGACGGATTTGATGGTCATCTGGGGTGGGGCTGCGCTTGTGGTTGCGATGATCCTATGGCGCTGGTCGGCCTTGCTGACATCAACACTGAACGAGGAACTGGCCTATGCCAGCGGGCTGAACCCCAAACGTGAACAGCTTATTCTGACGGTTTCTCTGGCGATTGTTGTTGCGGTCGCGATTAAAGTGGTTGGCGTGCTTTTGATCGCCGCACTCCTGATTATCCCGGCTGCTGCGGCGCGGGGTCTGGCACGCACACCAGAGGCGATGGCTGTGATCGCGGCTGCAATCGGCACTATCTCTGCAATTGCCGGGTTACAGGGCGCCTATATCTTCGACACGCCCGCCGGGCCATCCATTGTTTGTGTGGCGGCAGTTCTCTTTGCAGCGTTGAACATCATCGGTTGGCGTAGCAAGTCGAGCGCATAGGCGTCAGCCGATGTGTTGGAGCGGGACTCGGGTGTTAGATATGTGTCGCCTGTTCTATGAGATGGAACGCTTCACTGTTCGCTGAAAGCGCAGTTCATACGGACTATGATTGGTTTGACCTGATACTCAAAGACCGATCGTGCTGCGGTCATGGAATTGTCCCGAATGAGCTCAGACCGCTTCGATCTCGACCATGTCCTGCGTTGCTGCCATTGGCCAAGGCACTCGCTTGTGAAGCAGCCGTTGGATGTGCGTCGCATGGTGTCAAATCACTTTGCAGATTTTTCGCGCAGCGCGCTTCCCGCTTGTGTAGGCCCCGCTGACCAATGCAGGGTACCCGCCGTCCATCGCCTCGCCAGCAAAAAACAGGCGGTCGCCCACCGGGGCCCCTAGCGTCTTGCGTACACCAACGTGCCCAGGTTTCACGGCGGCATAGGCACCAAGCGTGTTTTCATCATTCGCCCAATCGGTGCGGAACCCTTTGATGAAATGCTTGCGTGCATCAGAGCCCACAAGTTTCACCAACTCCTCCATTGCGAAATCGACTGTCACGTCGGAGTGTTCGCGGGACAAATCCCACCCCAGCTTTCCGCCGATATTGCCAAACAGGTAGTCATGTCCACATGGCCAAGCGATGAAGTAACAGGCCTTTGTGGGGATCTCATTGGGGACCTGATAGGTCACCCAGTTGTTTTCACCCAAACCCAAGCGTGCGCCATCAAACATCATCGGTACTTTGACAAGCAGGCCCATCGGTAGGTTATGCGCAGCTTCGATCTTTGATGCAGGCAAATCAGGGGTGAAGCGCATCTTACCCGTCGCAAGCACGCCAGTTGACACGGTGATGACACAGACCTTAGCGGCTATTGTCCCGTTGTTGGTTTCGATGCGGACGCCGGTGCCACTCCAGTCAATGTGGGTGACCGTGGTGTTCAGCTTGATGGGCAGCCCCTCGGCTCTGGTGGCGACAACGGATCCCAGACCCTCGCGTACGAAATAGCTTGGTTGATCACTTTTGCCCTGCCAGTCATCCAGCGTCGAGATTTCGTCAAAGTCCACACCATAGTCCATGGGCCCCAGCCACGACTGGATTGCGCCCATCCAAGGCAGATCATTCGGGGTGACCTCTGATGCGGGCACGTCGCGGCCCTTTTTGCCCGCTCTATTCATGCTTTTTTGCAGCGCTTTGGCGTTTTTCGCGTAGTCTTTGTAGTCCTGCGCATTGGCCCGCGATCCATCCATGCGGAAGAGATCGGTCTGTGCATGGGTATGCTCTATCAGCTTAAAGCCGCTCTTGCGCGCAATCTTGGCATAAGGATTTTTGTTCGCCCCAGACACCCATGACGCCCCCATGTCTACGGGCACGCCAAAACTCTCGCTTTGCGTCCATGCGCGCCCGCCGACCCGGTTTGCGGCCTCAAGAACCATGACAGATTTCCCGCCTTTCAGCAGTCTCCGTGCGGCACCCAGCCCAGCAGAACCAGCGCCGATCACCACAACGTCTGGATTTGTTGGAAGGTTTGCAAATGTAGGGTCGGGCATGATCTGCCTCCTCAAAAAGTGCTTTTGTTCATCAGTCTTCGTGGTCGACAGCGGCAAAGAATTTGCGGATGTATTTGGGCACGTGCCAGCTGCATTCGGTCCCTTTGGGCACGAAGAACGCATCGCCTGCGGTGAACGTCTGGCTGATGCCGCCAAGTTCTTTGATTGTGACTTCGCCAGCGACCACGAAACAGAACTCATGGCTGGGGAAGGGTTCGATTTCGCCCTCGAACGCTTGGCAGTCCCACAGACCCACGGTCATGGCTCCGTCGTCACTGGTAAAGAATTCGCGTTCGCGTTCGACCGCACCTTCCACGTCTGGCAGGATATCGTCGCCGGTCAGTTCCAACGTGGGGTCAATCACAATGACGCCGCCTTTCGCGGATGCGATCTTGGGGGTGTCCGCATTTGGATCCAGCAGCGTCAGGTAGAATTTCTTGAGGTATCCGTCCTGTTTCCAGCTGACCGGAATGCCGTTGCGAAAGGCGACCAGTTGACCTTTTTCCACGGGCACCCCGTCGCCATCGCCATCAAGCATCGCGAACCGGCCTTCCAGCACGACGATGAATTCGTCGCCGGGGTAGGGGCCGAACGCCTCTTGCATCGTCGTCGTGTCCCAGACGCCCACGTTTAGACCACGCGTTGCATCGCTATAGTAAACGTGAACGTTCTGTTCCGGTAAGGGCGATTGGAAATCAGCCGGGTCAAGGTCCATCCGTGTCAGGCCGGCCGGTCCGTTTTCGTGCATGCGGATGACGCGAGGGGCTATGGTCATGAGATGCCTTTCTGGCGGTTGCCGCTTCTGTCGCGAAATAGCGAGTCTTATCATCCTTGGCGCAGGTTCGCGTGAAAAGCAACGAATGAATAGGCATTCAGTTAAGATTCACTCCTACCGTCTGTTTGTTAGATCGCAAATGTAGAAACCATGTTGTGACTTCTGGTTGAATGCTATGAAAATTGCATGATTTCTTATCATATTCGAAGGAAATCACCTGATTTAAAGATCTGATCCGGGTCTTGATGCAACTGCATGCGATGTGACGGATTCGGACCGTTAGGGGCTGACATGGCTGATCTTCAGTTCGTTTGATGTCGCAAATTTCACCATATTATATCAATTTTTCAGCTGTTTGACTGATTGCTTAATGAATCCTTGACTGCGACATTCTGTTGACCCAACGTAATGAGTGAACAGTCATTCAGTGATTGCGATCAATATATGACGTATCGAGTGACCCAAAGAAAGAAAAGCTTCGGGATAGGAGATTTCGCTATGGACGTAATTGACCAACTCAATGCAGTGAAAACGGGTAAACTGTCGCGACGCGCTTTTCAGAAAACCTTGCTGGGTGCGGGCATTGGCATAATGACAACGCCTTTTGCTGCCAGCCGTGCCGCAGCGCAGGACGCCCAAGGCACGCTGTTTACCTGGGGTGGTTTTGACATTCCCGATCTTTATACCAGCTACGAGGCCGCGAATGGTGCGCCGCCTGATTTTGCCGTCTTTGGTGGTGCTGAGGATGCGCTGACCCGGATGCGCAGCGGCTTTGTCGTAGATGTCGCTCATCCTTGCCACACTGATATGGTCCGCTGGGTACAGACTGGCTTGTTCCAACCGATTGATACCTCGCGTTTGTCGAATTGGGGTGATGTGTTGCCGGAACTGGTCGCATTGGAGTCCAACGAGGCCGAGAACGGTATGCCGTGGATGGTGCCGTTTGATTGGGGTGGCACGTCGATCACCTATCGTACTGATCTGGTCGAGATTGAGGGTGAGGAAAGCTGGGATATTCTTTGGGACGAACGCTATGCCGGGAGGATTGGTATGCTCGCCTCTGGCGGTGACGCTTGGTGGTGTGCGGCGATCAAAGCGGGCGTGCCGTTTGACCAGATCGCCACGGAAATGGCGTTTGAAAAGACGTCTGCAGCTTTGCGTGAACAGCGGCCGTTGGTCCGCGTTTACACGGATGACACGACAACTCTGGGGCAGGCCTTGTCCTCGGGCGAAATGGTCGCCGCGATGACCTGGAACAGCACTGCCGTTGAGCTGCAAGCCGAAGAAATCCCTGTCCGCTTTGCCCAACCCAAAGAGGGCGCGCTGACGTGGGTTTGCGGTTTGATGATGCATAAAGATGCCCCAAACCCCGACCGCGCCTATGACATTATCGACAGCATGCTGAGTGTTGAGGCGGGCGAGTTCATGATTGGCGCGTATGGTTACGGCCATTCGAACGCCAAATCATTCGAAAGCTTTACCGACGATGAATTGCAAGGACTGGGCCTAAGTGCAAACCCTCGTGAAATCCTGGACGCTGGTCAATTCTCGATCCCGCAAGAGCAGGAGTGGGAAAGCCGCATGAACGAAACCTACGAGTTGATCAAGGCCGGGTTCTGATCTGATGCGGGGGCCCAGGGGGGCACACTATGAACTGGACAGGTCATGGTAAGCGTACCTGACGCAGCACCTGTGCGACGCAACCGCCTGACTGCATGGTTTCGGCGCAGCGAAGCGGCCCAAGGTTATGCGTTGATGTCGCCTACGTTAGTGGTGTTGGTCGTTGGTATTGCCGTCCCGCTATTGATCCTGATCGCGATGAGCATGTGGACCCGCGACGGCTTTGGTTTTGATATGACACCGACCTTTGCCAATTATGAACGTGCTGCGACTGAACCGATCTTTGGCACGCTGCTGACCCGGTCGTTCTTTGTTTCTGGCTTGGCGACCTTTTTTACTGTCCTTTTGTGTTACCCAATGGCCTATTACGTGGCCTTCCATGTCCATCGCAACAAGATGCTTTGGATCGTCCTGATGACCTTGCCGTTCTGGACCAGCTATCTGCTGCGCGTTTTCGCGTGGCGGGTGATTTTGGGGTATGAGGGGGTGATCAACTCGGCCTTTTTGACTGCCGGTTGGATCGAGGCACCGCTCGAATTTTTGCTCTATAGCCAGACGGCAGTGATTATCACGCTGGCCCATGCCTGGGCCGCTTTTGCAATCCTGCCCCTTTATGTGTCGCTTGAGAAGATCGACAAATCCTTGCTTGAGGCCGCGACTGATCTGGGAGATGGCCCGTTCACGCGGTTCATGCGCATCACCTTGCCCCTGTCGATGCCCGGTGTGATTTCCGCCTGTTTCCTGATCTTCATTCCCACCACCGGTGATTACATCACGCCTGCGTTGCTGGGCGGCCCGGATGGGGTGATGATCGGCAATCTGATCCAATTGCAGTTTGGCCCTGTGAACAATTGGCCCATGGGGTCGGCCCTTTCCATCGTGTTGATGGCATGGATTGCCGCCCTTGCGCTGGTGTTCTTGTTCCTGACCCGCAAGGCGAAGGATCAACTGGCATGAGGGAAGGCACCTATATCAAGCAGCCGAACCGCGCATTGCAGGTCTATGCGATTGTTTTTCTGATCGTGCTCTATCTACCGGTCCTGTTCATTCCCTTGTTTAGCTTTAACGATTCCATCTATGTGCGTTTTCCGATGCAGGGGCTTACCTTTCATTGGTATGCGGACCTGTGGACGCGCGACACCGTATGGGCTGCGTTGAAGAACAGCCTGACAGTGGGTCTGTGGGTGTCTGTTATCTCGACATGCCTTGGTGTTGTCGCCGCACGCGCGATTACCCGCTACCAGATGCCCGGCCAGAACGCGATTGTCACCTTTGCCATGCTGCCGTTGATCGTGCCCGGCGTGATCTTTGGTGTGGCCTTGCTGGTTTTGGTTAGCCGTCTGGGTATTCCGTTGTCGCTCTATACCGTCGGTTTTGGGCATCTGATCATCTGTCTGCCCTTCGCCATCGCGACCTTGCTGCCCCGGTTTGAGGGGTTTGATCGGTCGATGGAAGAAGCCTCGGCCGATTTGGGTGAAAACGGCTGGTGGACGTTTTGGCGTGTGACCTTTCCGATGGTGGCACCCGGCATCGTGGCCAGCCTTTTGCTGACTTTCACCATCTCTTTTGACGAATTCATCATGACCTTCTTTTTGTCCGGCACGGACACCACCTTGCCGATCTATATCTGGACCCAACTGCGGTTCCCCCGCGAATTCCCTGCTGTTCTGGCCCTGTCGACCATCATCCTTGCGCTGTCGTTTGTGATGGTTTTCGTGGCCTTGTGGATCGGGCGCTTGGGTGCGGTGCGCGATCAGGTCAAAGCCACCAACGAAGGAGCCTGACCTTATGACCGACGACGCCTTTATCTCGATCCGCAATGTGGGCAAGTCCTATGGCAGCTTCCGCGCCATTGAAGAAATCTCTTTGGATATCGCCCATGGCGAATTCTTTTCGCTACTGGGTGCATCGGGCTGTGGCAAAACCACATTGCTGCGGATGCTGGCCGGGTTTGAAAGCGTGTCATCCGGCGAGATTTACATTGATGGCCAGCCGATGTCGGATGTGCCGCCGTTTCAGCGCCCTGTGAATATGGTGTTTCAGAACTATGCTATCTTTCCGCATCTGAATGTCGCACAGAATATCGGGTACGGTTTACGCAAGCTCAAACTGCCCCGCGCCGATCAGGACCGCATGATTGATGAGATGTTGGAACTGGTGCAGCTGACCGGTTATGGCAAGCGCCGCGCGCATGAATTGTCGGGCGGGCAGCGTCAGCGGATAGCATTGGCCCGTGCCTTGATCCTGAAGCCCAAGGTGCTGTTGTTGGATGAACCCTTGGGTGCGTTGGATAAGCAGTTGCGCGAACAGATGCAGATGGAATTGCGCCGCTTGCAGCGCGCGATTGGTATCACCTTTGTCTTCGTCACCCATGATCAAGAAGAGGCGCTGACTTTGTCGGACCGTATTGCCGTGATGTCGGGCGGTGAGGTGTTGCAGGTGGACAGCCCAAGTGGTCTGTATGAAGCGCCCAAGACCCGCGATGTGGCCAGTTTTATCGGCAATATGAACTTCCTTGATGCGCAGGTCACAGGCCGCGTGAATGGCCACGCTTATCTGGATGTGCAGGGCATTGGGAAGATGGATATCCCGGTGAAAGGCACGACCCTGACCGAAGGTGACAAGGTCAGTGTGGCCATCCGCCCGGAAAAGCTGATACTGCATGATACGGCACCAGCGGGTGACGCCATCGCAGGTGAGATTGAATTGACCACTTACCTAGGCGAGCGAAGCCATTATCATGTCCGCGTTCCGGGGTGTGATGTACCGATGGCGATTTCGTCCCAAAACAGTCATATGCACGACCCCGACGAGGCCAAGACAGGCCGTCCTGTTTGGCTGACCTGGCCTAATGATGCGCTGATCGTGCTTGAAAGGTAGACCCGCATGAATACTCGTACCGCAGCTAAACCACGCAGCAAACCCAAAACCAAACGCCGCACGGCCCCCAAAGAGGTCCGCCGCCTGCAGCTGATTGAAGCCACGATTGCCTGCATTGCAGAGCGCGGTATTTCCGGAACCACAATGGCCGCTGTGACGGGGCGGGCCGGTCTGTCGATGGGCATTGTCAGCCTGCATTTTGACAGCAAGGACAACCTGCTTAACGCCACACTGACGCATCTGTCGCAAGAGGTGCGACGCACCTGGGTCAATGTTGTTCAGGACGACACAATGAAACCTGCGCAAAAGCTATGGGCCGTCGCCATGTCCAGCTTTGATCCGCGCATCTTTAACCCCACCACCATCGCCGTCTGGTTCGCCTATTTCGGCGAAGCGCGGTATCGGGCGTTCTATCGCCGCATAGTGGAATCCTTTGATGACGAACGCTCTGACGTGTTTGAAGAGCTTTGCGAACATCTGGTGCCCGAAGGGACGGATACCCTCGCACTGACCAACAGTATCGAGACCTTTGGCGATGGATTATGGCTGAATGCGATCCTCTATCCAGAGGAATTCACCCGTGAATACTGTATGATCCAAATGGCGACGTATCTGGCTGCCATGTTCCCGGATCACTTTGGCGATAACCGCGCAAAGACCGTCATATGACATGCTTGCCACACTCACGCAGGGGGTTCATGGCAGGTGCGGCAAGTGCCGCGTTGTTGCCGATGGTGGCGCGCGCGCAACCCACCAACCCTGATGTGGTGGTGATTGGTGCCGGTGCGGCAGGCATCGCGGCTGCACATCGCCTAATTGCGGGTGGCAAGACCGTTGTGGTGATCGAGGCCGCTGACAGGATTGGAGGCCGCGCCTATACTGAAGCCGACAGCTTTGGTGTGCCTTTCGATCAGGGCTGTTCATGGCTTCAAGGGCCGCGTTCCGGGGTGCCGCAAGTCGGTCTGGCGCGCGAGTTGGGCTTTACCTTGATTGATCACAATGGTGCCGATGAAGTGCTCTACGTTGGCGACCGTCCGGCCAACAGCGCTGAGTTGAGCGCCTATCACCGTGCGTATGAGCAGATTGAGGCGCGCGTTTACGGCATAGGCGATGTGTCTGCCGCATCGCGACTGCCTGCTGATTTGCCCTTCTCTGCTGAGGCGCAAAGCTGGATTGGTCCGATGGACTTTGGAGTTGATTTTGCGGATTTGTCCACGGGCGATATGAATTCCTACGGTAGCTATGCCTATAATTATCTGGTGAAAGAAGGGCTGGGTACGCTGGTTGTGGCGCATGGCCAAGGCTTACCCATTCGCACCGGTGTTGCCGCCACAGCCATTGACTGGAGCGGTGAAGGCGTGCGTGTGGATACGACCGATGGCACAATTTCCGCTGCGGTTTGTATCGTGACCGTCTCGACTGGCGTGCTGGCCTCAGGTGCGATCAAGTTCACCCCCGCATTGCCGGTTGAAAAGGCCGAGGCCATTGCCGATGTGCCGATGGGTTTGCTGGCCAAGATTGCCCTGAAATTTGATGGTGAACGGTTCGGCTTGCGCGAAAATGATTTCCTGACGTATGCCGTGCCAAACGATGTGCCCGCAGAGGCATGCTATTTCCTGACGTGGCCCGCGGGCATTGATGTCGCTGTCGGTTTTGTGGGGGGTCAGTTTGGGTGGGACCTGTCCCGGGCGGATGAGGCCGAGGCGGTGGATTTCGCCTTGGGGGAATTTGCCAACATGATGGGCAGCGGCGCGCGGACCCATTTTGTCAAAGGTATTATGACCGACTGGGCGATAAATCCGCTTACTCTTGGTGCTTACGCCGCCGCCAAACCGGGGCACTTTGCGTCGCGCAAAACGCTCGCTGAACCTTTGGGTGATCGCGTCTTCTTCGCGGGTGAAGCCGTTGCCGGCCGCTATAAGGCTCTGCTGTCTGGTGCGCATCTGAGTGGTGATTTCATTGCTGGCGAAGTGGTTGATGTGTTGGGCGGCCCCGGACTTTGTGGTTCGTGCGAGGCCCGTGCCGATCAACGCGAACGCATGTTAGAGGCGCAGGAGGATGAATAAACCGACCGGTCCCATCGCCTCAAAGTCCTTGCGCGACCCCCGCTATGATGTGCTGTTCGAGTCTGTCCAAATTGGCCCGGTGCAGACCCGCAACCGCTTTTATCAGGTGCCGCATTGCAATGGGATGGGCCATCAGTATCCATCCTCGATGGCCGAAATGCGGGGTATCAAGGCCGAGGGTGGCTGGGGAGTCATTTGTACCGAGCAAGTGGAGATTCACCATACCTCTGAACTGAGCCCGGTGATCGAAGGTCGCTTGTGGGAAGATCGTGACATTCCCGTGCTGCGCAAAATGACCGACAAAATACACGAACATGGCAGTCTGGCCGGGGTTGAGCCGTGTTACGATGGTCTGGCGACCCCAAACCGTTACAGCCGCGAAATTCCGATGGGGCCGTCGCCGCGCCCAGTCAGCTATATTGATCCGGTACAGGCCCGCGGCATGGACCTGCGCGATATTCGCGATCTGCGCCGCTGGTATGTCGATGCGGCGAAACGCTCAAAAGAAGCCGGGTTCGATATCATCTACGTCTATGCGGGCCACGATCTGAATGCATTGTCGCATTTTCTGTCGCGTCGCTGGAACCATCGGACGGATGAATACGGTGGTAGTCTGGAAAACCGCCTGCGTCTGCTGCGTGAAGTGCTGGCCGATACCAAGGACGCGGTTGGCGATACTTGCGCCGTTGCTTTACGCTTTGGCGTTGAGGAGATGTTGGGCGATGAAGGCTTGTCGAGCGAGGGTGAAGGCCGTGATGTGGTCGAAATGCTCGCTGACATTCCTGATCTGTGGGACGTGAACCTGAGCGATTGGGACAATGATTCCATGACATCGCGTTTTGCTGCCAGCGGGTTTCAGGATGCCTATGTGAATTTCGTCAAGAAGGTCACGAACAAGCCCGTTGTTGGCGTGGGGCGCTACACGTCGCCCGATGCGATGGTGTCGTTGATCAAGTCCGGTGCGCTGGATCTGATAGGCGCTGCCCGCCCTTCCATCGCTGACCCGTTCCTGCCCAAGAAGGTTGAGGAAGGCCGGATCGAGGATATTCGCGAGTGTATAGGCTGCAATATCTGCGTCACTGGTGACTTTCTGGCGACGCCTATTCGTTGCACGCAGAACCCCACGATGGGCGAGGAATGGCGCAGGGGCTGGCATCCTGAAAGGATTGCCACGCGTCATGCCGATGAGAGCGTGCTGATCGTTGGGGCTGGTCCATCCGGGCTGGAAGCCGCCCGCGCTTTGGGTCAGCGCGGATATATCGTGGCCTTGGCCGAGGCGGGCACCGGTTTGGGTGGCCGTGTCGCTGCGGAGGCGGCTTTGCCGGGGTTGGCTGAGTGGAAGCGCGTCTCGGACTACCGCGAATACCAGATCAGCCAAATGGCGAATGTGGGGATTTATCTGGACAGCCGCCTGACGGCTCGGGACGTGCTGGAATATGGTGCGGATCACGTTGTGATCGCCACCGGGGCCCATTGGTCTGACAGCGGGATTGGCCGCGCGCATCACGCCGCAATCCCGCGCGAAGATGGCGCCAATATCGTCACCGTGAATGCGATCATGGCCGGGGCGGAAGTTGCTGATCCGGTCGTGATCTTTGACGATGATCACTATTATATGGGCGGCGTTATTGCTGAAAAGCTGCGCCTTGCAGGCCATGAGGTGACGCTGGTCACACCGCAGGGGGATGTGTCGCATTTTACCCATAACACCCTGGAGCAGCATCGTATTCAAAAGCGCCTGATGGAGTTGGGGGTTAAGATCACACCCCTTCATACGGTCACGGATATTGAGGTGGGCAGTGTCACTCTTGAGTGCATCTATACTGAAAAAGAGCATGACATTGATTGCGGCACCTTCGTTCCTGTTACGATGCGCCAACCTGAAGATGCGCTTTATCATGAGGTTGAGGCGCTGATTGAAGCGGGCGCAAGTGGCCCGCAAACCCTTACCCGTATTGGCGATTGTCTGGCGCCCGGCACCATTGCAGCCGCCGTCTATGCAGGCCACCGCTATGCCCGCGAGTTGGGTGAGCCAAAGACCGACGCGCCCCCGTTCAAACGCGAACTTCCTACCCTTGCCACCGATTGATCTGACAGAAAAGGCAGCGTGCGCCATGTCCCGCGACCCACGATATGACATCCTGTTTGAACCTCTGAAAATCGGTCCGGTGACGACCAAGAACCGCTTTTATCAGGTGCCCCACTGTACTGGCATGGGCTATCTGCGTCCAAATACGCTGGCCCATATGCGCAGGATGAAGGCCGAAGGCGGTTGGGGTGTGATTTGTACCGAGTACAATTCGATCCATCCGTCGTCTGATGACCTGCCGCATGTGTCGGCGTCTTTGTGGGATGACAGTGATATTCGCGCCCACTCACTGATGACCGATATGGTGCATGAGCATGGGGCGCTGGCAGGAGCAGAGCTTTGGTATTCAGGTGCGCGGTCCGCCAACCTTTACACCCGCTTGCCGTCGATGGATGTCACGTCGATGCCCAATCTGGCGGGCCAGCCGTTTCAGACCAAGGCGATGGATAAGACTGACATCAATAACCTGCGGCGCTGGCATAAAAAGGCGGCCCTGCGGGCGCGGGACGCCGGGTTTGATGTCGTCTATGTCTACGCCACCCATGGTTACATGCTGGCAAATTTTCTGGACCCGACCATCAACACCCGCAGCGATGAATATGGCGGCAGTTTGGAAAACCGCATCCGCCTGACCCGCGAATTGATCGAGGAAACGAAAGAGGCCGTGGGCGATCGCTGTGCCGTCGCCGTGCGGTTCAAGTCGGATGAGACCATTGGCGCGGATGGTCAGCCCGAATACGGCGAGCGCCGCGAGATGTTTGAGATGCTGGCGGATTTGCCGGACCTTTGGGACATCAATATCGCCGACTATAGCCTTGAGATGGGGGTATCGCGCTTTACCAAAGAAGGCGCGTTGGAACCTTATATGGAGTGGGTGAAATCGGTCACCGCAAAGCCGGTTGTGACGGTGGGCCGCTTTACGTCTCCCGATACGATGGTCAGTCAGATCAAGCGCGGCATCACCGATCTGATTGGCGCGGCGCGCCCTTCCATTGCTGATCCGTTTCTGCCCAATAAGGTGGAAGAAGGCCGGTTTGAGGATATCCGCGAATGTATCGGCTGCAACATTTGCTATTCGGGTGACAGCACCGGTACGCCGATCCGCTGCACCCAGAACCCGACGATGGGTGAGGAATGGCGCAAGGGCTGGCACCCGGAAAAAGCCGCCCCTGCGAGATCTGATGCCAGTGTCCTGATCGTTGGCGCTGGTCCTGCCGGGCTGGAAGCATCGCGCGTGCTGGGCCTGCGTGGCTATAACGTGATGCTGGCCGAGGCGACCCGCGAGTTGGGCGGTCGTGTGACCCGCGAAGCTGCCTTGCCGGGGATGAGTGAATACATCCGCGTGCGCGACTATCGCGAACAGCAGCTTTTAAAGATGCTCAATGTCGAGGTTTTCCGTGAAAGCCGCCTGACCGCAGAGGATGTCTTTGCGACCGAGGCTGACCATGTAGCAATTGCAACGGGGGCTGTTTGGAACCGGACGCGCTTTGATGGCAAGGCTTACGTGCCTGTGACCACTGACGGTGCGGGCGTATTTACCCCCGATGACATCATGGATGGCAAGCTGCCCAATGGTCCGACCGTCGTGTTTGACGGTGATAACTACTACATGGCCGGGGTGATTGCCGAGGCGGTGATCAATGCGGGCCACCCTGTCACTTACGTCACCGAAAGCGACAATGTATCGGCCTGGGCCGAGATGACATCAGAACGCTGGCGCATTCGCACGCATTTGATGAAAATGGGGGTTAAGATCGTGACGGCCCATGCCTTGACCCGGTTTGATGGGGCAGAGGTGACTTTGGCCTGTGAATATACGGGTGCAGAGCAAAAACTGGCGGCTGAGGCCGTGGTGATGGTGACGCAGCGCACGCAGAACGCGGGGCTATACCATGAGATTTTGGCCACCGTGGACGGTGACGCCAGCAAGCTGCCTTTTAACCTCAAACTGATCGGCGATGCCGAAGCTCCAGCGATTATCGCAGCGGCCACTTACGCGGGCCATCGCTATGCCACCGAGGTGGATGAGGCCGTCGATATTGACGATCCGATGAAATACGATCGCCCGGATGTCGGGGCCGTTTTGCCGGAAGCGGCACCCCCGGTTTTGGCAACGTCGCCCGCGCGGCAAACTGTGGATGCCCGGTATTTGCTGACCTTGCAGGAGTACTACGAAGAAGAGGTGTCAGGCGAGGCGTGGTATCGCGCTTTGGCGGACCTGTTTGAGGGTGCGCGCCGCAATAAGATGCTGCGCTTGGCCGAGGTGGAAGGGCATACCGCGCAGATTGTGCGCCCTTTGATTGATGCCTATGGGTTGGCCCCGAAAGCTAGCTCAGCGTTGCAGGAAAAGGGGCGCAAGGCTGCGCAGAGTGGTCCGCAAGAGTGGGATGCGTTGCTTGACCAAATGCGTGCTGACTTTCCGCAGTACATTGATGATTTTAAGGCGCTTGAGGCCATGGCCCCGCCGCAGGACCGCGCCATTTTGAAGCGCATGACCGAGCATGAGGTTGTTGCGATTGAGTTCTTGGCGCTAGAGGCGGCGGGTGATCCGCAGAGTAGTGCACCGTTGGATGCGTTTCTTGCCGGGCCAGTTGCCACAGCGAAGGTGGCCTGACCTATGGGTGTGATCGCCAATGAACGTAGCGTCTTGTCGCACAGCCTTTGGGCTGCGACGGCGAATGATGCACCGGACCGTCCCGCCCTTGCGGATGATGTGACGTCGGATTGCGTGATCATTGGTGCGGGCTTTACCGGGCTGTCCGCTGCGCTGCATTTGGCGCAGACTGGCGCGCGGATTACTGTGTTGGAGGCGGAAACGCCCGGGTGGGGTGCATCAGGCCGCAATGGTGGGCAGGTCAATCCGGGGCTGCAGGACGGGCCGGATGCGCTGGAGGCGCAGTTTGGGCCAGAGATAGGCCGCAGGATGACGGATGTGTCTGGTGGTGGCGGTGATCTGGTGTTCGGCTTGATTGCGCAGCATGGGATTGATTGCGACGCCAACAGGGTCGGCTGGATCAGGGCCGCGCATACCCGCAAGGCGCTGGATGAGTTGGAAAGCCTTGCGGATCAATGGCGCGCGCGTGGGGCTGTGGTTGAACCGTTGTCTCGGGATGAACTGACCCGGCTGCTGGGCGTGAATGACTATCTGGGTGGCACGATTGACCGGCGGGGCGGAAACTTGCACCCGTTGAATTATGCGCTCGGGCTGGCGGATGCGGCGGAACGGCATGGTGCGCAGATTTTTGGTGACAGTCGGGTGATGGGATACACGGCCAAGGACGGTCTGGTGACGGTGAAGACCGCTGGTGGATCGGTGACGGCACCCAAGGTGTTGGTGTGTACCAACGCCTATACCGGTGATCTGGGCAAACCACTGGGCAAGTCTGTGATGCCTGTGACCTCTGTGCAGGTGGCGACGGCCCCGCTGAGTGATAATATCGCACAATCCATCCTGCCCGAGGGACACGCGGTGTCGGACTCGCGCCGTGTGCTGATTTATTTCCGCAAGGATGCTGCCGGGCGCTTTATCATTGGCGGTCGTGGTGCCACGCGTGATGCCAGTGTGCGGGCGCGGCAGGCCGCGTTACGCGCGAAGGCTGAACAGCTTTATCCGCTGCTAAAGGGTGTAGAATGGACCCATGCCTGGGGCGGCGATGTTGCGCTGACCCGTGATCATTTGCCGGGACTGCATTTGCTGGCATCCGGCGTGATGGCGGGGCTGGGCTATAACGGGCGCGGCGTCGGGATGGCGACTGTGATGGGCAAGGTGCTGGCGGATTGGGCCAGTGGCGTCCCTGATGATGCGCTGGATTTCCCTGTCACCAAGGTGCGCCCAATCCCGTTTCACCAATTTCGCAATCTGGGGCTCGGCCCCACCGTTGCCGCACTGCGCTTGCTGGACCGTGTGGGGCTGTGACGCCGCAATCAAGGAGACTTTGTTATGAATGCTTACACCTCCATCGCTGCCCGACTGAAACTGCCGACTGGTATCTTTATTGATGGCGGGTATCTGCCTGCTGCCAGCGGCAAGACGTTTAAAACGAAGAACCCCTACAATGGCGACGTCATTGCCAGCTTGCCTGCCTGTGACAGCGCTGATGTGGATGCTGCCGTCGCCTCATCCAAGGCAGCATTTGAAAGCGGGGTCTGGTCCGATCTGCACCCAAGCGAGCGTAAGGTGGTGTTGGGTAGGCTGGCTGATCTGATCATGGAGAATGTTGAAGAATTGGCCGTGATGGAGGCGCTGGATGCGGGCAAGCCCGTGACCGATTGCTTAGAGATCGACGTGCCAGAGACCGCCAACTGCATCCGCTGGCATGGCGAGGCGCAGGATAAGCTTTATGACCAGATCGCCCCTTCCGCCCCTGATGCTGTGGCGTTGATCGTGCGCGAACCTGTGGGCGTTGTGGCGGCTGTACTGCCCTGGAATTTCCCGCTGATGATGATGGCTTGGAAGATCGGGCCAGCGCTGGCGACCGGCAATTCAGTTGTGGTGAAACCCGCCGAGTACACCAGCCTGACATCGCTGCGCCTTGCGGAATTGGCGGTTGAGGCAGGTGTTCCGCCCGGCGTGTTGAATGTGGTGACGGGCATGGGCCCCGATGTGGGTGAACCTTTGGGGCGTCACATGGATGTGGACGCGCTGACCTTTACAGGATCGACCGCAACAGGCCGCCGGTTTTTGGAGTACGCGGCCCAAAGCAACATGAAAGAGGTCTGTTTAGAGATGGGCGGGAAGTCAGCGGCAGTTGTGCTTAGCGACGCTAAGGACATTGACCGCATCGCCGACATTCAGGCCAATGCGATTTTCTGGAACATGGGTGAAAACTGCACTGCCAACAGCCGGATCATTGCCCATAAGGATGTGTATGATGACCTGATCGCCGCGATGGAAAAAAAGATCGCGGATTGGAAACTAGGCGATCAGCTGGACCCTGAAACGCGCAATGGACCGCTAGTGAGCGAGATGCATTACAAGAAAGTCGCGGGCCTTGTGGAAACCGGCAAAGCGCAGGGCGCGCGCCTTGTGGCTGGTGGCGATGGAGCCGGAGGGTTGATGTTCCAACCCACGATCTTTGCCGACGTGACCGCCGACATGGATATCTTTCAAAAGGAGATTTTCGGCCCTGTCGTTGGTGTCACCCGCGCTGAAACGGATGAAGACGCGATCGCATTGGCCAATGCCACCGAATACGGGCTGGCTGCGACGCTTTACACCTCGGACATCAGCAAGGCGCACCGCTACGCCCGCAAGCTGAAAGCGGGAACGGTGGGTGTGAACGCCTATTCCGAAGGTGAGATTTCAACGCCCTTTGGGGGTTTCAAAGCATCTGGCTTTGGTGGACGCGACAATGGCATTCACGCCCACGCGCAATACACCGAGCTGAAAACGATCTGGATCGATTTGACCGCCTGATCCGGGGGAAGGAAGCGGTGGCGTGCCGGTTGCAGCCGACACGCCGTCGTTAGGTCATGGACTTTTTGACAAGCAACACAAACCAACGAAATGAGGACTTAACATGCGATCACTTTATGCGACAACCACTGCGGCTGCAGTATTTGCAATTGCGGGGCCCACAGTCGCCACCGCCGAAGAGTTTAGCATCAGTGCCGGCTTTGCAGTGACTTCCGAATACGTTTCGCAAGGCTTGAAATTCTCGGATGGACCAGCGGTGCAGCCCTATGTCGAACTTAGCTATGGTGGCCTTTATGCGGGGGTCTGGGCGTCAAACGGCGATGAGAACCTGTTGTTTGCCGACAGTGAGGTTGATTACTATATCGGCTATCGCGGAGAGATCGAGGCTTTCTATTATGATGTCTCAGTTGCGTATTACACGTTCCAGGACAGCACGTTCCCACCGCCAGACGATACGATTTCTTACGAAGAGTATCTGGTCAGCGCAGGCTATGCGGTGAATTTGCAGCTCTATGTTACCGGCAATGTGGGCTATGCGCCCGAGTTTGAAACGACCGATCTGTCTTTGGATGTGGACTACTTTACCGATCTGCCGGGTCTTGCGCTGGCGGCCTCTTACGGGTCTGTCATGTCGGATATCTCTGGCGCGGATGAGTGGAACTATTGGTCGATCGGCGGCAGCTATAGCCTGACTGATACCATCACCCTTGATCTGACCTATCACGATTCAGATGAAACCGGCGACTTCATCGAAGGGGCCGATGGTCTGATTGTCACAACGATTTCTTTCGATTTCTAAAGCAGTTTGGTGCGGTGCTGTCTGGATCAGCCCGCGCCGTCTTTCGCCTAACCCCATGATAAGGAGACACCACTATGGCAATGTCCCACCTGAAGCTAATCATGCCTGTGACCGCACTTGGCTTCACCTTGCTTGCCACCCCGGCTACGGCTCAGCAACTGACCGGTCAACAGTTCATCGACAGCCATGCCGGCAAATGCTTAACTTACACCGGTCCTACAAATGGTACCCAATGCTACAATGCGGATGGCACCACATCCTACGATGATGCGATCTATGGCACTGACACCGGCGAATGGTCGGTCCGTGGCGATGATATTTGCGTGCGCTATACCAAGGAGCCAGCACTTGATTGTGGGCCGGTGACGAGTGTTGGTGGGGGTAGCTATACTGACGGTTCTTATACGTGGACGCTTAACTGATACCGAAGGTCAGGATCACTTGACCGTACACCGTCCGTCATCTTGGCGGGGTGCTTCAGGTCATCTGTCAAACTGTGGGTGCGGAATGAATCGGTGCCGACCGTGGCGCAAGCAAGTTGCCAACGCGTGTCTTCAGATATGCGGAAGTTCATGAAGCGCGGGCCGGAAAATCTTAATAAATTTCCAGTTCCGCGCCTTCGAGATCAAATTATGGGAAGACCTAAAGCCAGCGGTTTTATGCAAGAGGCACCAGCGGTTAGACTCCGCTAGACTTGTCACCTCTCGCCCATTGCCAGCTCCAATGCCGCGCGCAGTTGCGTGTCCCGGCCGTGGAAAAAGAGATAGGGATCATTCTTGACCTCGATGTCGGGGAGGACGCCTCGGCCCTCGATGATCATTTCGCCCCCTTCCTGTCCGGGAAAGTAGGAAGCGGAAACTGGAATTCTGACAGCAGCCCCGTTGACTAAACGGCGGTCGTCGTTGACCCAGATACCCGCACCCGTCGTCCGCGTTCCGACGAGTGTGCCGAGGCCGAGTTGGCGGACGCCTTCGGCAATCAGTTCCCCATCGGAATAAGTATCGCCATCAATCAGCACGATAAGTTGCCCGGTAAAGGCGTCGCGCGGGTGCTTCAATACTTGGCTGTCATAGCGATCCTGAACGGAAAGCCAGGCCTGCCGCTGCAAGAAATGGAGAACCCAGGGGTCCACGTTCCCTCCACTATTGCCCCGCAGATCAAGGATGAGCGCATCGCGATCATGAAGAGAGGTATACTGGCGGACAAACTCGGCAAAGTCGTCGGCATAGGCGGACTCCATGTGAATGTAACCGACGCGTTCGTTGCTCAACTCGTCCACCAGCGCGGCGTTTCTCGCCGCAAAGGCCTTGTTGCGCAGCCAGCTTTCATCGCCTGCCGAGAGCAGCTCAATCCGGTGCCGGTAGAAGTCGCCCTCGGGGGTTTCAATGTCGAGCAGGACAAGCTCGCCGACCTTGCCCATCATCATCCGTTGTAGAGAACCGATGGATAGCACTGGCGCGCCGTTCAGATTGGCGATGCGGTCGCCGACGCGGGCAGGCGGTGACAGCTCTGTCAGGGGGGAACGCTGGTCGGTGATGTCGAGGTCCCCGTCCAGAATGGCGCTGATGAAGACCTCGTAGTCATGTTCAATAAGATCCGCGCCGAGACTGGCGATGGCCCGGGTCTCATCAGTGTCGACGGCGGTACGCGTCAAAGAGGTGTGCCCTGCACCCAGCTCGCCCACCATATAAGATACCAGGTCGTTGAACGCGGCGTCGCTGGCGACTCCAGCGAGGTAGGGGCGGTAATTGTCGTACTGCGCGGCCCAGTCCACCCCGACCATGCCTTCGTCCCAGAAGTAGTCACGATAAAGTCGCCAGAGATCGCGGAATTGCTGGGCGTATTCGGTTTGGCGGTCGATCATGACTTCTGGGGTGAAGGCGTTGAGCCTGTAGTCGGGATCGGTAAAGCGGCCCTCTGCATCCATCGTGGAAATAAAGATGCCGGCGGGTGTGAGGCCGATCATGGCGCGATTGTTGGTCGAAAAACTTACAACGTCGATGGTTTGCTCTAGGGGGATGCTAGGGCCCATGCGCGGGCCATCATCGACGACGGGGAAGGCATGGATTTCGCCCCAGTCGTGGCGCTTGGCCTCTTTTGCAAAGACCAGAAGGATGTCGTCTACGACGCGCAGGTTGGAATAGGTGCCGGGAAGATAGGGAAGTTCTCTCATCATGGGACGTGCGCGCGGCGGAATGGCCGATGTGCGTTCGATCCGGGTCGAGCACGCAGCATCCGTCGCGGCCTCCAGCCCCGCAGCTTGCCAAGACAGGGCGTTTCCTTGTTGGGCGGTGTTGTCTGGCAGGAAGGCGACCGTATGGATCAAGGAGCGTTTGTCGAAGGATGGCCAGTGCGTGCCCGGCGCCCAAGTATCATTGACGCTCGAATAGAAGTTCATGTCGGCGATGAGAAGAATGTCGTTGTCGTCGTTGGCGAAAACCGGCGAAGAGACCTCGTGCCGTCCACTGGTAAGGTATGCGATCTGGTGGCAATGCGCGTCGTAGACGGTGATGCGGCCGATATCAATGTCGTTGAAGGTTACGAAGGTCGCGTATCGGCCGCTATGGGACCAGCTGATTTCCTCTGGTTGGGTGCGGGTGTCCACGGCGATTTCTTTCGCCGTGTCACCATCGTGGGCGATGAGAGTACCGTCCACGAGGCGGATGATAATGTCGCGTCCGTTGGGTGAGAGCATAAAATTCTGAATGGGAGAAGACGTTTCGAGTGGTATGGATGCGGACCCGGTGCGGCCAGTGACGTCGTATGAGGTAAGCAGGAACTCCCCTGTCGCATCGTTGAGACCGAAGATCCGCGTGCCGTCGTGAGAGAACCTGATCTTGCGGACGCGGTGCCCTGAGGCGCAGTCGAGGCAAGTGGCCGCAAGGGTGTTCATGTCGACGGCCCAAAGGTTCCCGCGAATGACGAGAGAAACGAGGGTGCCGTCGTTGGAGATTGCGAATTCCTCCGAGGACAAGGCGGCCAGGGTTGCGGGGAATTGCGCAGGGATGGCGCTCTCGGGGAGTGTTAGTGAGATACGGGAGACGACGCCGTCTGACGGGTCAAGCCGGAACACCCCACCGATCCTGCTGAAGACGATAGTATTGCCATCGCCGGATGAGATTTCTTTGATGTCGTGATCTTCGCCGAACGTGTGCTGGGTCAGCGCGTCACCATCGCCATTGATCGACCAGACATTAAAGGTGCCAGAGCGGTCGGAGAGGAAGAAAACGCGCTCTCCAAGACAGATCGGATCGCGGCTGATGCCGTCGTAATCGCCGGTCAGGAGAACAGAGGGAGCCCCGGGCATCTGAATGAACTCTGGCGTGTCCACCAACTCATTGGGGATGCGGTAGATCTGCTGTGCGTAGCCGCCGCGGTAGTTCTTGACGTTGTCGAGTAACGGCTGGTTCTTGACGAAAATTAGATCGTCACCAAGCTGACAGCCCTCTGATGCTTCAAGCAGTGGCAGCACCCGGACGCGCCGCGTGTCCCGGTCGACGGCAAAGAGAAGGGGGCCACGCTTTCCTGCCTTGCCAATGCTAGAAAAGAGGACCTCGGTCTCGTTCAGCCATCCCTCGACCTCCACGCTGAAGCCGCCCTCGTAGGTTAGACGCTCGGTGGCCTTGGTTTCGATATCGGTGACGAATACCTCAAGATGTGCACCTGCATCCGCGACATAGGCTACTTCTAATCCGTCAGGCGAGAGGGCTGGCGTGCTTTCCTCTACGTTGTTGTCGGTCAAACGTCGTGCCTCGCCACTCTCCATCTCGGTGATCCATAGGCGGTTATTGATCTCCACAACGAGCGTATCGGCGTGAGAGGTGGGGTGCAGAGCGTAGGGTCCGCTTATCTCTTGGGCGGAGGCGACCCCATTAACGAGCAGAAGGCCGAGCACAGCGCCTATTGTCGCTGCGGTTTTCATAGCTTTCATTTCGTCACCTTTCGTTGCCAGGGGTCATGTGCATCAAAGCGAGTCCAGAAAATCCATGAGATCTGCGCGGTCGCGCGCGCTTAGGGTCTCGAACCGATTTGTGGAGGCTTGTGCCGCGCCGCCGTGCCAAAGGATAGCTTCGGTCAGAGTGCGGGCGCGCCCATCATGGAGAAAGCCGACGCCGGGGACGACGCCCTGCTGTGCGCCGATGCCCCAGAGTGGAGGGGTCCGCCAGAACGATGCATCCGGGGACCCACCCGGTTCAGCCAGCGCCGGGCCCATGTCATGCAAGAGAAAGTCGGAGAACGGATAGATCGCGACACCGCGATATTCCTTGGGAATGTGCGGCGCGCTTGAGGTTTCCCATGCCGGTTTGTGGCATTCGATGCAGCCAACGTCTTGGAACAGGCGCGCACCGGCAAGGATGCGGGTCTCGTCATCAATCCGGCGCGCCGGGATTGCGAGCATACGGATGTAGTCTGTGAGCAGGGTTTCGAGAGCTACGAGGGCGGCGCTTTCCTCGCCCACGTCTTTTGACAGGTCAACAAGACCAAGCTCCAGCACCATTGCATCGCGCACCTGAGCATCAAGTGTTGCGAATTTCGCTTTCCAGCCGAAGCGGGCGATGCGGCCCTCTTCTCCTGGGACATCACTCAGTCTGGCTTGCCCTGTGCCGTTTGCAGCATGTGCGAGGATGTCGGCGTCCGGGATCAACTCGATCAGCCCGAGGCCGTAGACGCCCGGCGAGGTGCGAAGCGGCAGCTTCATCTCCTGCCCATCCACCAGCGCGACGGGTTCGACAAGTTCAATGGTTTTGCCCTCGGGAAGCGTCACCCTACGAGCAGTACGCCATTCCACATCGTCGAGCCGCCGCGCGTTTGGATCATGATACATTGGATAGCGATAGACGCGCTCCGTGGCACCGGCCACCGGTGCTGGCACGGAGAGCCCCGACATGTGAAGGTCGGCCATGTTGTGGACGCGACCGCGACCATCAAGAGCGTGACAGCCGCCGCAGGACGGACCTTGATGGCTTTGCCCTGCGGCGAGGCCTGTGGCCACGTCGGTGATCACCGGCCAATGATTGGTAAAGGCGACCGCCCCGTCTGAAAACATGCGCCTTTCGGGCAGCGTGAGGAAGGGCGCTCCGCGATTGTAGGGTGCGCGCCCATAGGAATAGACAGTGAAACGTCCGGCAACAGCGTCAACCTGTGCCCACTCCTCTAGCGGTAGCGCGCTGCCTGCGGTGGTGCCGTGCCACCCCTCACTTCGTCCCACGACCGCCGCCAGAAACACGATGAAGATCGCACAGCCCACAAGGATTGGGAATTTGCGAAGCTGCATGGCGTCAGCCTCTCACTTCGCCACGAATTCGAGTTTGATGCGGTTGGGATCTTCGACGAAAAGCGCGTAATAGTCGGTTCCTCCGGTCGCGAAGGGGTAACGGTCGTCATAAAGCATCGAATACCTCTTCTTTTTACAATATGCGCGGAGCTCGTCGACCAGTTCGCGGGTCTCAACCGAAAAAGCGAGATGGTTCAGCCCGACGGCGCATCTGTGATAAGGGCGGTCGGCGTGATGGTCTTCAACTTGAACGAAAGTCAGGTAGGCGTCGTGATCATTTGATAGTGTAAACCCTTGATCAAATGATCCAGTCTGCCTCCATCCGATATGTTTGAGTATATTCTTCCAAAACGATTTTGTCGTGCGGAGGTCCGAGACATATATTTCAACGTGGTGTAGCATTCATTTCTCTTATTGTATTCGATAGGTAAGCACGGCCAAAATAATCGGCCGTGCTTTTGTCATTTTCAGCAGAAACTACTCGGTAATCAGAGCCGCATGCTCTTCCTCGCGTAGCTCCGCGGCATTCACCCCAGTCGGAAGGCTGACGAAGCGCATTTCCCCGCCTTGAGAGACCATAAGATCGACGTAGACCTCTCCGTCGCGATCCTCGAAGAGGCACTGGCTCGACGTGAAGATGCCCGCCGCGTCGAAGTCAGTGATCCCCCGTGCCTCGAGCTCAGCAGCGCTGAAGCTGGTATGGTGAGAGAACGTCATGCCGGTATCCGTGGACACTGCCACGACGAGACGTGCTTCGCCGGAACTTGGATCCATCTCCTTATAAGAGGTTGCACGGATCTTAGTGTCGATCAGTGCGCTGTATTGGAACTGCGTGGCATCCACATCAAGCGTCGATGTGGTCCGATCCACGGCAGTCGGATCTGCGGTTAACACGTTATGTGCGACGACGTGGGTCCACGGTGCACCGGGCTCGATTTCGCGGAAGCTGACGATGCTCACTTCACTCCCGGGTTCGTCCACACCCATAGGCAGCATGGACGTTTGAACGAAGGTTAGCCCGTTCTCATTGTCCTTCACGCTTGCCATCTGGACACCTGGCGAAGTCTCTTCCGGGTTGAGCAGCGGGTTGGCGCGTTCATCAGTTCCACGTGTCCGCAGGTCTACGTAATCGCGTCCGCCGCCACTTGTCGAGGATCGTGACGAGCCCCAGTTGAGTGTCGGAGAATTTGGCAGATCTGTCCCAGCTGCAAGGCGCAGATACTCGATTTCACCTGTTTTGCTGGCAACTTCGGCCACTGGGAAGTCATTGGACATATCGCCGAAGACGGGCCGTGGTGTGGACCATGTCTTGCCTCCGTCCATGGACTCGATCCACGCTGGATAGGTGCGATCTGCGCGCATGGACACCGGTACATCGCTGGGAACGATGTCGGGATGCGTTGTTTGATAGCTCGCGACCACATAATTCCCGCGAACCGCCACCGCTGGGCCGGACGCTGCATAGGGGTCCGCGAGGACCTTCTGCGCAACAGGGAAAGTTTCGCCGTCGAAGGACACGCCGACGTAAAGATCGCCCGTCACAGCATCCTGATAGCCATAGGCGACGGTCTCGCGCGAGATGTCTGAGAGCTGTCCCCAGCCTTTGCGCGACGCCTGAACATAGACGTCCTGCGGGATCACCCCAACAGGAGAAACACTGTCTGAGACTATGAACTCCGGATTCTCTGCGAACGGGGCACCCGTGAATGCCATGCGACTAATCAAAGTTCCATTCACCTCTTCTGTGAAGACGATGTAGGAGCCCTTGAAGTTTGAGTCGACGGCCGCCTGGCCGACATTACCTGTCACTTCGGAGAAGGACACCGGCATCCATGTTTGGCCGTTATCGAGCGTTCGCGAGAATGTCAGTTCGGCGCGATTTCCGTTCACGGATGCATATGTGGCGACAATCCCGCCGTCGGCCGTCCGCATTATATTGCGGCCTGCATTGTGAATGGATTGCTCGGAAATTGTCGCGGTCATACCCGACGGCACGTCAGCGAAGGACTGGAGGGCCGGCGTGGCAAATACAATTGCCAGTGCAGTGGTAAGCTTTAAGAACCTTATGGACATGATGCTTCCTTTCAGCATTGAAGGCTGCCTTCAAAGCAGTTGCCTGAATTAAGCCTCTTGAGATCGCAATTCTCTCTTGGTGTCAGACGGAGATTTCCGTAACACGTAATAGGGTATTCATGGATGCGATAACATTACCGTGAGGCGAGTCGTTTTAATTGTCAACGAGCGTCCTCATTGTTCCTGAAGGCCAGCGTATTCTGGCGCATTCCCGCCTGTCTCGGGGTTGCGATCGGGAAATTGTGCGCGCTCAAGATGAAAAATTAGGCATTGAACGATTTCTTATGCGCAGAATTGAACACCGCGTTCTTGATGAGAACCTTGTGAATAGAATGCTGTGTTGTTGGTGATGTGAGCCTTCCAGCAGACTTGCATATTATGCCAAATGAGGAAGCGCGATGCTTGCCCCAGACGATCCGAAATGATGAGCGCTGATAAGTATATCAATCAAGGACCAAAGACCACGCCGGGTAACCACGTGGCGAGCGCCGGAAACAAGGCGAGGATACAAAGCATAGAAAGCTGTATTACGACAAACGGAGCGACCCCTGCGTAGATGGTACTGGTCTTGACCTCGGGGGGTGTCACCCCGCGCAGGTAAAACAACGCAAAGCCAAATGGCGGTGTCAGATAGGATGTTTGCAGGTTCACCGCAATCATCACACCCAGCCAAACCGGGTTCAGGTCCATCGCAAGCAGGATAGGCGCCACAATCGGCACAACCACGAACGAGATTTCCAATACGTCCAGAAAGAAACCCAGCACAAAGATTACGACCATCACGGTAAAGACGGCCCCAAAGACACCACCGGGCAGTGACGTCAGGACATGGGTCACAATCTCGTCCCCGCCAAGCCCCAGAAAGACGAGCGAAAACAGTTGCGCGCAGATGATGATCGCAAAGACCATTGACGTGATGCGGATGGTCTGGCGGTTGACCTCGGCCAATGTGCCGTTCTGAAATACCCGCCACAGGCAAACCGCAAGACCATAGGCCACAGCGAGACAGGCCCCAACGGCGACCCAGATCGCGGCTTTCTCAACCGGTGTTCCAATGTCGCGCGTGACCCGTATGTCCACTTGGGTCACAAGGGCGAGCAGCATGACCAGCCCTGTGCAGACGGCCAGCGCAGCCCCCTTTTTTTGGCGATTAGCGCGGAAACCACCAAGGACCGTCGCACCAAGCGCACCCAGTGCGGCGGCCTCGGTCGGGGTTGCGATACCGGACAGGATGGATCCCAAAACCGAAAAGATCAGAACGGCAGGAGCGAGAAGCGCATGCACGATGCGGCGCCCTAAATCTGTGGTCTGGGTCGTATCGGAGGCGCTCAATGCGGGGCCAGCAGATGGTTTGATCAAACAGTAAATCAGAATGTACAGAATATAGAGACCAACAAGCACAAGCCCCGGCACAAGGGCACCTGCAAACAGGTCACCAACCGACACCGGGTCGGGCGACCAATTCCCAAGTTCGCGTTGCGCCTGCTGATACGCGATCGAAATCTGATCCCCCAACACAACTAGAATGATTGAGGGTGGAATGATCTGGCCAAGTGTGCCGGACGCCGCGATAATCCCGGTCGAGAGTTTCGGGTCATACCCCCGCCGCAACATGGTGGGCAGCGCCACCAGCCCCATGGTCACAACAGTAGCACCCACAATGCCTGTTGATGCGGCCAGCATCGCACCCACAACAGCGACCGATATGCCCAGTCCGCCGCGCAACCGCCCAAACAGCATGCCCATCGTTTCAAGCAATTCTTCGGCCACACGGGATCGCTCCAACATGACACCCATAAAGATGAACAGCGGAATCGCGATCAGCACTTGGTTCGACATCAACCCGCTGACACGGTTAGGCAGCACCGCAAAGAATGACAGCTGAAAGGCGTCTAGCCACCACCCTAGCAGGCCAAACAATATGGACGCGCCCGCTAGGGTAAACGCAACTGAAAACCCCAGCATCAGCGTGCCGAAAACAATGATGATCATCAGACCAAGAAGGATATCGGGGTCCATGTGTTACCCCTTCGTGCCGATCTGGGGGGCCTGCCATGCATTCGTTGCCAACACCCCGCGCAGAACCAAAACCGACCGTAGCAATAGCGAAAACCCCTGCACCAACAGCGTTGCAGGGAAAAGTAAGATGCATGTCTTGAGCAGAAACATCGCCGGGATGCCGCTGGGTTCTATCGACCCTTCCCAAACCGCCCACGACGATGCGACATACGGCCAGCCTGCCCACAGCAACAGTACACACACCGGCGTCAGCAAAAATACGACACCGATGATATCAATGATCGCTTTGGTGCGGGGTGACGCGCCGCTATAGAATATGTCGACGCGCACATGCCCGTCATGCAAAAGCGTATATCCAGCCGCCGATAGAAAAATGATCGCATGCAGATATAGAATCCCTTCTTGCATCCACAGGATCGACAGCCCAAAAACATACCGCATAAAAACAACGGCACCTTGCAGCAACACCATAGCAAGCGCGAGCCACGACAGACCACGCCCAAACGTGTCGGTAATCAGATCAAGATGGCGGGACAGCTTCAGCATGTACTTCATTCAAGAACCGAAAGCGCCCTAGGCAGGTGGCCAAGGGCGCTGTCAGCGGGGAGGAACCAGTCAGAGATTTGAGCCAGCCATTGTGCGGGCATTCAGAAAGCCTTGAATCCCCAAGCTGGACCATCCGATAGATTTTTCGCGAAACGCTTGATAGCTATCCCACACGGCCCGCGTCGTGGCGTCTGCGTTTGCGACATCCTCCATCACATCGCGGCTGGCTTTAGCCAATTCGACCAGCAGATCGTCCGGGTATTGATGCAATTGCACATCATGCTCTGTCAGCAGCTTATCGAGCGCATCGGGGCTGGCACCGTTGTATTCTGCCGTTTGCAGATAGCATTCGGCTTCCAAGATTGATGTGATGATCTGCTTGTCGGCGTCTGAGACACCTTCCCAGAAATCCAGGTTGATCCCGTAAGACCCGATGTTGCCCGGTTCATGGAAGCCTGGCCAATGGTAATGCTTCACAACCTTGTGGAAACCAAAGGCCAGATCATGCCACGGCCCAACCCATTCGGCCCCATCAATTGCGCCAGACTGAAGTGCTGCGAAGACCTCTGATCCCGGAAGATTGACCACTGCCACCCCAATGGACCGCAACACCTCGCCACCCAGACCGGGCATGCGGAACTTTACGCCCTGCATGTCGTCCAACGATTCTATCTGCTTGTTATACCAGCCACCCATCTGTACACCTGTGGATGGGCCGGCAAATGGCTTCATATTAAAGCCCTCATGCAGCGTGTCCCACAGTTCTTGACCCCCGCCATGCAAGATCCAGGCGTATGTCTCCGGGGTCGTCATACCGAACGGCACCGCGCCATAGATATTGTAGGCTTGGCTTTTAGATGGGTGATAGTATTCGGATGAGTAATACATATCAGCATTGCCCGCCGCGACGGCCTCAAACACGCCCACACCGCCGGGCACAAGCGCACCGCGATCATAAAGCGTGACCTCAATACGCCCCTCAGTGGCAAGGTTAATGCGATCTGTGACGCGTCGGGCTGATGTGCCCAACCCCGGAAACATTGTCGGAAAAGACGTTACAAAGCGCAGTTCCTTCTTGCCCTGCGCAATGGCTGGCGAACCAAGCGCTGCAGCACCTGCAACGCTCAGGCCGGCCGTTTTGATAAACCGTCTCCGTTCGATTGATTTCGTCATCGTTCCCTCCCAATAGACCGCCGCAAAGTCCGGCATATTCTGCGTTACATGTCGCACACGTTACCGCGCACTCTCTCACCTAGTCATCATACCAGTTGAAAATGTGATCATGTCAAGCCATTGTATTTCTAAGGACGTGAGACGCGTATTTTCGACCCATCGGACAGATGGTTTCATGAGACCTGAGAGGACAGAATGACAGCTTGTATTCACAATCATTCACAATGGCAGCCCGGCGACCCGACGGGTGCAGCGGGCAGGTATTTGACGACAGATGTGACGCTGGATGCTTTATCGTTGGTCAAAAAGGGGCACATCATCGACCTTGGCCGTATTATAGCGCCGGGCGCGCCAGCCAATCCGGCGTTGATGACGCCCTATGTCATTTCACCCACCGTTCGTGCGGCTGACAACATCGCCATGCGGCGGGCCAATGGGGGCGAAAACGATGCGGGCGCGATATTGGAGCGTATTGGTATGACAACCCATGTTGGTACACATATCGACGCGTTAGGGCATTTTGCCCAAGGCGATGTGATGCATGGCGGTCGGTCCGCCGCTGTACTGACAACACCGGTCGGACTGGCCGATCTTGGCGCGGAACATATCCCGCCGATGGTCACAAGAGGCATCGTCTTGAATTTCGCTGGCTTGGATGGTGGCGATCATCTTCGGCCAGGCCGCACCATAACGGTGGCCGATCTGAAAACGGAACTTGATAGGATTGATGCCACACTGGGACCGGGTGACGTTGTGTGCCTTCACACGGGATGGGGCCAATTCTATGAAACGGATCCCGCACGCTATGTTGCGAGTGAACCCGGCATTGATTTGGCAGCCGCAAAATATCTAACGTCGCATGGGGTCATCGCGATTGGCGCGGACACGATGGCGGTAGAGGTTTTGCCAGGCGCAGATTTCCCCAAGATGCAGATGCCGGTGCACCTGCATTGTCTTGTCGATGCGGGCGTCAACCTGATCGAGAACATGTTGCTGGAGCCACTGATCGCACAAGACATATCAGTTTTCTGCATCATTGTGGCCGCCGCGAAACTTAAAGGCGCAACAGGCGCACCTGCCAGACCGCTCGCATTAGTTTAAATGTGTGCGGTGATACAGGACATTCGCGCGGGTGAGATGGTCGTGCATCGCTTTCGCTGCGCGTTTTTCACTCTTTGCTTCGACGGCATCCAGAATCTCTAGGTGCTCATCAATTGTCAGCTGTTCGCGGCCCGGCAGAATAACAGTATCGGCGTGAAAATCAGCCAGCCAGCCAAACATTGCTTCGGCAAGCGCTGTGTAGATCGGATTGCCACTGATAGCCGCTATCGCGCGGTGAAATTCGCGGTCATGGCTGAGAAAGCTTTCTTTATCCGCCATTGCACCTGCTTGCGCTTCAATGATCCGGCGCATCCGGTCAAGATCGGACGAGGTGCGCATCCGTGCGGCCTCTTGGACCATGGATTTTTCAAACGCAAACCGCGCAACCTTCAGGTGTTCGAGATTTGCGCTTGAAGACGCCAGCAGGTGACGCATCGTACCACTGAAGTGTTCAACCATCTTGCCAATAGAAGGCTCAGCGACTTTTGCGCGCTCACCATGACGGATCTCGACCAGACCCATCACTTGCAAATGCTGCATGGCCTCGCGCACAACCGGTCGGCCCACACCGAATTGCGCCATCAGCTCTCTCTCGGATGGGAGGGCTGATCCGGGGCCATAGGCATCATCCTCGAGCAACGCGATAAGACGTTCACGTATGTCATGTGACAGGTTTTTTTTGCGGGTTTTTGGTTTTGCTGCGGTCATTGGCACAAATTCATACAGTATGAGAGCTTATTCAAGCGGTTTCGTCTGTCGAAAGACAACAGGCCCATCGCCGTTTTGCTGTTATCAGGTGATCAGACCAGTTATTCAATCTAGTCTATTGAGTCGGTCAAGTTTCTAACTGATTAACACCGATATGTTACGCTTTTCAAGACTATTGAATCTGTGAAAGACGCCTAGAGATAGTATAACAATATGATTTATATGTATAAAATTTTGGGTATGATGCGTCACGCATAATGGCCTTTGTGGTTACTTGACTTATCAAATCAGATGAACTGGTATGATAAGTGGGTTTCTGACTATGGCAGTCTGGCGCCCCAATAGTGTTAATCTCTGTCCAAGTAACTGGTGACAGGGTGTTCTTGGGAGGAATAACAATGACCAATTCAAAGACGTTCTGGCAACGCGGCCCCATCGTCGCAGTTTTGCTTGCCGTCGCCGCAGCGCCGATCATGCCAACGGCTGCGCACGCAGAAGACAAAGCCTACACCGTCTCGGCGGGCTCAATCAGCGGGAGCTGGTTTGCGATCATGACAACCATGTTCGAGCTTTATCGCAACAATATCGAAGATCTGACCTACACGACCATCCCCGGCGGCAGTGTTGCAAACCCGATATCACTTAGCGCTGGGCAATCCCAGTTTGCGATGTCGTATTCGACCAATCTGTTTGCCGCGGCACGCGGTGATGAACCTTACGAAGCCCAACTCGACAATATCCGCGCCATCGCGAATACGGGCCTGTCTGCCTATATGCATGTCTACTTCGATAAATCGCTGGGTATTGAAACGCTTGATGATATCGCCGCGCGGCAAATCCCACTCAAAATTGATACTGGGCCGCGTGGCAGCGGTGGTGAACTTGCGGCCGGACGTATGCTTGCCGCTCATGGCGCATCATATGAAGACATTCAGGCATGGGGCGGTTCAATCACTTACTCGCCCTATCGCGAAGCGATGGACCGTGTGAACGACAAACAGATTGATGGCTTTGCGAATGATGACTTGCCTGGCGCGCCGCTCTTTGCGGAATTTGCCGGAAAGGACGACATCACGATCTATTCGCAATCGGCAGAGGCCATCGCGCTGATGGAAAGCGAATATGGCTATATTCCCGGTGTGATCCCTGCTGGCACTTACGAAGGGCAGGATCAGGATATCATGACGACCTACCAGACGCCATTGTTCGTCACGACGGCCGACATGGACGAAGAGGTGGTCTATCAGATGACAAAACTGATGTTTGAAAAGACGGATGAATTGATCGCGGGGCACAATGCGTTCACGGCGCTTGATGTCAACAAAGCACCGTTCGGCCTGACGGTCCCGCTCCACCCGGGGGCAGAGCGGTATTACCGCGAAATCGGCGTTCTCGAATAAAGCTACAAATCATGATTGGTTGTCCCGTCCAGGCGGGGCAGCATTCTATTTCAATTCACCTGTCGCAGACACAGTTATCCGGGGAACCAGCGAAATGGCCGTAGAGGTGAGTGGGCAGCGTATTCTGTCAGGCGGTCATGCCATTATCTTGCGATATTTTACGCTGATCGTGATCTTCTATCATCTGTACACGGTTCAGTTTGGCCAACCCCAAGTACTTATTTTCCGGTCTATTCACGTCGGCATGTATACTGCGCTTGTTTATCTGGCATATGGCATATCAGCGCGACGCAACGCGGATCGCATTCCTTGGTATGATTTCGTTCTGGCAGGCATCGCACTCGCCCCCGCGTTTTATGTCTACTTTGACTATGACCGTATCTCACTTCGGTATCCCTACGTGTCCGCGCTGGAGACATGGGACTGGATCATGGGGCTGACGGTCATGATCCTCGCAGCCGAGGCTTGCCGGCGGGCCTTGGGCCTGACACTTGCGCTGATGCTTGCATTCTTTCTTGGACATGCGCTGTTTGGGCCGTATTTCCCCGGCGTCTTGGAACAACCGGCGATCAGTCCGGAAAGGATCATTGACCACACCTTTATGACAACTGCGGGTATCTATGGATCGCTTACAGGCCTGTCAGCGACATATGTGCTGATGTTTGTGTTGTTCGGCGCTATTCTGGATTGCGCGCAGGGGGGCAAATTCTTCATGAATGCCTCAGCACTGTTGGCTGGCAGGTTGAAAGGCGGTGCGGGCAAGGTTGCGGTTTTTGCAAGTGGGCTGTTCGGGTCGATATCGGGGTCTGCAGTTGCCAACGTCTACGCGACGGGCAGCTTTACCATTCCATTGATGATCCGCACCGGGTTCAAACCACGCTTTGCCGCCGCGGTCGAGGCGATTGCATCGTCCAGTGGGCAATTGGTGCCGCCGATTATGGGGTCAGCGGCGTTTCTAATCGCTGATTTCACAGGAACAGCGTATTTCGAAGTCGTGAAGGCCGCGATCATTCCGGCATATCTGTACCTTTTTGCGGTCTACATGATGGTCCACCTTGAAGCGGCCAAGAACGACATCCCCGCGATGGGCGAAGACCTGATCGCATCGGCAAAGACCGACTTTTTCAGATATGCGCATCTTGGCTTGCCGTTGGTTGTGATCGTCTATCTGCTGATCGACGGGCGTTCGCCCTATAACGCGGCGTATTGGGGCATCGTCAGCACAATCGTTCTGGCCCAGATCTTTCCGGCGACGCGGATGAACATCCGCGGCATCCTTGAAGCGTTTGAGACGGGTGGGCGCATCATCGCGCCGATTGCCATGTCATTGTTCGTGGCTGCGATGATCATCAGCACGATTGAGCTGACAGGGCTGGGCCTGCGGTTTACGGCATTGCTGCTCAGCGTGACGAATGGCGACTTGGTTATCACGCTGCTGCTGGTCATGATCAGTTGCATCATTCTGGGGATGGGTCTTCCAACGGCCGCAGCGTACATCATTGTTGCGATTTTCGCCGCACCTGCCTTGGTCAAACTGGGCATATCACCGCTGTCGGCCCATCTGTTTGTTTTCTATTATGCCATCGTGTCAGCCATTACCCCGCCCATTGCAGTTGCCGCGTATGCCGCAGGCAGCATTGCGGGGGACAAATCGCTTCAGGCGGTCGGTTTCACGGCAATGCGTCTTGGTATTGCCGTCTATCTGGTGCCGTTCATGTTCATTTTGACGCCCGCTTTGTTGTTGGATGATACGTGGATCAACATCGTACAGTCGCTTGTCACGGCGTCGCTGGGCATCATCGCTCTGGCCGCTGCGGCGCAAGCATACCTGATGGTCATAGCCAATGCTTTCGAGAGGATTGTCTTGTTGACCGCTGCTGTGTGCCTACTGATGGGTGGGGTGGTCACCGACCTTTTAGGCTTGGGCCTTATGGCCGCAGTCGCGCTTTTGCACTATCGCCGTAAATCAACGGCAAGTCCGACGCCCGCACCCTCAAACTAGGTGATATCCCAAAGCCTCGCCAACGCCTGAAGAGGGCCGTCTGGATCCAGAACAAAGGTATGCCCGCCTGGCATCAGCATCAGTCGCGCATCTGGGATCAAGCCGGCCAGCGCCTCGACAATATCGCGCGGGGCCTGTCCATCATGACGGCCACCGATAACCCAAGTCGGACACCGAACTGACGCAAGTACGGCACGCGCATCATGCGCGGCCCGCACAGCAAGAAGCCGGGTCGGTCCATCCTTTGGCGATACAGCCGCTTTGCGTTTTATGTTCGCAACCATGCGGTCAACCTCGACATCGGACACTTTCCCTTCTTTACGGATGTCCTGAATTGCGATGATTTTCCGCGCGCGTTCCAATAGCGGCAGTTCTGCCAGTTCATGAAGCGGATAAGAATTCAGATCACCACCCGGTCCTGCCGCGATCAGGGCCAGCCGATTGATCCGGTCAGGCATTTTTGCGGCCAGATGCTGCGCGACCATGCTGCCGAAAGAATATCCGACAACGTCGAACCGCTTATGCCCGGCCATGACACGCGCCGCGTCGGCAACATAGTCGGCCATGGCCCAAGCCGTACTTGGCGTGTCTGTCTGACCCAGTCCGCGTTGATCAAAAGCCGTTACACTGGCGCGGGGTGCCCAATCAAAGGCCACGCGGTCAAATCGCAAGTCCCATGACGAACCGCCAAGAAACAACAGCGGCTTACCTGATCCATGAGTTTCGACATGTATATGCATTGCCAGTCCCAATTCTTGCGCTGCGTCCCGCCCAAAGTTGCGTTAAACTGATATGATCAGTCAACCAAGCAGTTTCAAAGCAACGACTCCATACATCATTGTAAGAGAATGCAATTCTAGAGATATCATTCAATGCACGGCTATATTCTAAAGTCCGTGAACTTGGACTGGACACAAACACATCATACCAGTTACGCTGAGTCAGTCAGGATCTGGCGTGCCAGTTTTCAAAGAATGACAAACCTGGGAGGAAACGAAATGAAACTCAAATCAGCTTGCTGCGCGGCGATCATCGCCTTGGCTGGACCAGCCCTTGCGGACTTTCCCGAAAAGCCCGTGACCTTGATTGCGCCTTTCAACGCAGGCGGCGGCACAGACCTGTTGTTGCGCGGGTTCCAAGAACCCTTTGCAGAGGCTCTCGGCGGCACTGCCGTGGTTCAAAACATGGCCGGTGGCTCTGGGACTGTTGCTGCGTCCCATTTGGCGGGGCTCGACCCTGATGGTTACACGCTGGGGTACTTGTCGATCACCGTCTCAACGATCCAACCGCAAATCAAAGACGTGCCTTATGACCGCGAAAGCTGGACACCGATTTGTTCTGTCGCGGCTTCGCCTACCATGTTCTTTGTGAACAGTGACAGTGATTACGACAGCCTTGCTGACGTCAAAGCAGACATCGAGGCAAACCCGAATGCGCTGATCTTTGGCTCATCCGGCCCGGGTGCCATCACGCATCTGACGATGGTTGCCGCGATGAACGGTTTGGGTGTGATGGATCAGGTAAAACACCTGCCGCATCAGGGTTCTGGTCCTGCGATGCAATCCATGGCCAGCGGTGTCATCCAGTTTTTTGGCGATACCGAAGTCATGATGTCGCGCTATGATCTGAAGCCGCTTGCCGTGTTCGCCGATGAACGACTTGAATCGCTGCCTGACGTGCCAACCGCAACAGAAGCGGGCATACCTGCTCCGCTGAACGAATTGTATCTTTGGGGCGGCCTGTTTGCACCGGCCGGGCTGGATCCCGAGGTCGCTGAAACGCTGGCTGCCGCCTGCGAAGTGGCTGTGCAGTCGGATGCTTTTCAGGCTTTTGCGGAAAACACCGGAACGGTCATCAACTATCGCGGACCCAGCGAATTTGACGCCTTCTTTCGCCAGCAATGGGATGCAAACAGCACATTGATCGAAGCATCGGGCCTCTGAACCGGGGGTGCAAAAGCACACCCATACGCAGCAATCCAAACCAAAGCAGGAGCCCCAATGACGATCGGACTTAACGAACGTATCGTCGTTGCCGTGCTCCTGCTGCTTGCACCTGTTGTGCTTTTGCTGGTGTCGAGCAGGGCTGAGTTTGCAGCTCTCGGCAGTGCATTTTCACCGATGTTCTTTCCGGTATCTGTCCTGTGGGGGTGGATCGCAGTCGCGGCCCTGACGCTGGTCATTGAATTGCGCGCTGCCGGTGCTTTCTCAGATAGAACCTCTGCCAGAAGATGGATGCAGATTGTGGGTGTGGCGCTTGCAATGGGTCTGTTTGTTTATGCGACCACGCGGTTAGGTTTCCTGCTCAGCAGTATTGGGTTTGTCCTAGCGACACTTCTGATCTTGCAGGTGCGCGGACCGGTCTTGCTGATCAGCTATTCGGTGGCGGTGCCGGGCGTTTTGTTTGTGCTGTTTCACCATGTGCTGGGATTGCCTCTGCCCACGTCACCATTTTCGTATCTGTTTTAATGTTTGATGCTCTGCCCGCAGCGCTTGGATTGCTTTTGACCTTTCAAGGGATGACGGTGCTTGTCATCGGGACCGCCCTTGGGATCATCCTTGGCGCAATGCCCGGCATTGGATCGACAGTTGCCGTTGCCTTGGTGCTACCGTTCACGCTGTCGATGGAGCAAGCCCCGGCAATACTGCTGTTACTGGCAGTCTATGCAGGTTCGGTCTATGGCGGCTCGATCTCAGCTATTCTGATCAACACGCCGGGTACCCCAGCGGGGGCCGCCACCGTGCTGGACGGAACGCCAATGGCAAAGGCGGGCAAGGCGGGCGAAGCATTGGGGTGGGCCACCATTGCATCCGTCGCGGGCGGGCTGTTTTCTGCGGCGCTTTTGCTTTTTGCCGCACCGCAATTGGCCGCTTTTGCATTGCGGTTTGGCCCGGTTGAAACATTTGCACTGATTTGCCTGGGGATGATCTGCATTGTGACTGTGTCCAAGGGCTCTGTCCCGAAAGGGTTGGTTGCAGGCGCACTTGGTATCTTTCTCAGCACGGTCGGGGGTGATCCGATCACAGGCGAGGTGCGTTTTACCTTTGGGCACTACCAGCTGATCGCCGGGTTCAATCTGCTGGCCGTCGTTATCGGGGTTTTTGCATTTTCCGAGATATTGATCCGCATCTCAGATGGCGCATCAGAGGGCGGCACAAATGTCCAATTCGATGGTATCGTTTTACCGCGGCTTCGGCAGTGGAAAGGGCGGATCAAGGGTCTGGTGAAATCCATCGCGATTGGTTCAGGCGTGGGCGTCCTGCCGGGCACCGGCAGCGCCACAGCGGCATTCATCTCTTACGCTGAGGCGAAGCGGTCTTCGCCCCGCGGCGAAAACTTTGGCAAAGGCGAACCTGATGGGATCATTGCCGCCGAAAGCGCCAATAACGCGGTAACCGGTGGTGCCCTTGTGCCAACGATGGCACTTGGGATTCCCGGTGACGTCATTACCGCTGTCATGCTTGCCACCTTCACGTTGCACGGGATAACGCCGGGTGTCCGGCTGATGGAGGACAATCCTGTCCTCATGTCGGCAATCTTCTTGGGGTTTTTCATCATCAACATTCTGCTGCTGCCGCTTGGCTTTGCGTTGTCCAAGGTCGCGGCCCCGATCCTGCGCATCCGTGAACCGCTTCTTCTCAGCGCGATTGGTGTGCTTTGCGTCCTCGGGGTCTACTATGTTCGCGGCAATCCATTCGATCTCTTGATCATGTTCTGCGCTGGGGTAGCCGGGTTTTTTCTGCGCCGGGCAGGGTATCCTATGGCGCCACTGATCATTGGGATGGTCCTTGGTCCTGCGTTCGAACTGAGCCTCAGGCAGGGCCTGATCATCACCGATGGCTCTTTCATCGCCTTCTTCGACGGTCATCCGATTGCGGCAGTGCTGATGACCATCACAGCTGTCGGCCTCATCTGGCCGCTGATCAGCACCATTCTCACTTGGAAGAAGGACAACGCCCGGACATGACGACAGACATCCTTATCACAGGTGCAGCTGGTTTTATCGGAAAGGCCGTTCTCACCGAACTTTCATCCAAGGTTGAAATCAATGTGGACGGTGCGCCACGAACGATCGGCAACATCCTGGCACTTGATCTGTCAACAGACGCGCTGTTGGACTTGGCAGATCATGACCCGCGGATCCAGCCGATCAGCGGGTCACTTTCCGATAAAGCCGTCCTGCATCAGATCGCAGCGGTGCAACCGGGTGTGATTGTGCATCTTGCAGCTGTCGTCAGCAGTGCAGCTGAAGCGGATTTTAAGCTTGGAATCGACGTTAATGTGAATGCAACAATCGGACTGATTGACCTCATCCGCCAGTTCTCTGTAGCGCCCGTTTTCGTGTTTTCGTCTTCGGTCGCTGTCTTTTCTTGCGCTGACAATGACACCATTGACGAAGATACGCTACCGCGGCCGATGTCGTCGTATGGCACGCAAAAATTGATTGGCGAACTTTTGGTGCGGGATGCCTCACGCAAAGGCATAATCCGGGGGCGGACGCTTCGGTTTCCAACAATCTCCGTCCGTCCAGGGAAACCAAATGCAGCGGCCTCCAGTTTTGCCAGCGGTATCATTCGCGAACCTTTGGCTGGCCAGAATACTGTACTGCCTGTCGGCAAAGACCTTCGCCTGCATCTGGCGTCCCCTGACCGGGCCTGTTCAAATACGTTGGCCGCGATCGCACTGCCGCAGGATGCTTTGCACGGAGAAACGACAATCACTTTGCCCGGCGTGTCTGTGACTGTGGCCGAAATGCTTGACGCACTCGGGAAAATCGGTGGCGATGCTGTCGTCGCGCGTGTGATTGAAAAATATGATGCCAGGGTCGCGCAAATTGTGCGCAGTTGGCCGGGTAAAATCCTTACGCCTCGCGCGGAACAGATGGGGTTCGAGGCAGATGACAGTATCGAACAGATCATTGAACAGCATGCCTCTTTGACGCCAGAGCGGAGCAAATCCTGACCCTAGCGCGCCGCTGGGCTGGCAGGTTTACTGCTGAGAGCAAAGGCAAGTTGCGCCGCAGTTTCAATTGACCCAATGCTCTTTAGTCGTTCAGGCTGATAATGGTCGGCGTTGTGCAGCAGATTGATGGTGCCAAGGAACTCGCCCTTCAAGATGACCGGCAGATTGATAACTGACCCCAGTCCAAGTGAAGCGATGAAAGCGTGGTCCGGGAAAACATCCGCAAAGCCGTCGACGGAATTGGCAACAAATGTCTTGCGACGGTCGATGACGATCCCGGTCCACCGGTTTGGAACAATGTCTTTCAGGCCGGATCTTGGGTAGTTTCGCTCGTCGCTTGTGTAGACACGCGCAGCAGTGCTTTTGCCATCGGACTTCAGGAAGAAATGCGAACAGGAAAACAGTCTGTGACCAATGACATCCTGGCAGAGCTGATCAAGGGCGGCGAAGGGGTTTTCGCATGCACCATCGCGTAATTCATTTGAATACGTAGCAAATGGATCAGTCATAGGCTGAAAGCTCCCGAGGGAATTGCGTCAGGCAGTCGTACCCAGTTTCAGTGACGACCACATCGTCTTCGATCCGCACACCGATGTCGCCTGCGCGGTAGAGGCCCGGCTCTATGGTAA
Source organism: Yoonia sp. F2084L (assembly GCF_023015625.1). Lineage (GTDB taxonomy): Bacteria > Pseudomonadota > Alphaproteobacteria > Rhodobacterales > Rhodobacteraceae > Yoonia. The sequence goes on along the minus strand of NZ_JALKAH010000005.1, from coordinate 23,694 downwards.
TGACCATGCCTTTTTGCAGTGGTGCTCGATTTGATCGCATCACTTGTGGCGCTTCATGAACGTCGCGCCCCAAACCGTGGCCCGTTTTGTGTAAGATAAGGTCGGCGTAGGGTGACGCGGCCAGCACATCGGTGGCAGCTGCGTCGATGTCGCCAACTGCGTTACCTGGGTATGTCGCTTTGCGTCCTGCGGCGTTGGCCGCACGGACCGTTTCATAGAGGGCTGCATGATCGTCACTTGCGTGCCCACAAAAAACCGTTCGGGTGATGTCGGCGTGCATGGATCCGTAGCTTGCCCCAAAGTCGATGAGCAATGCATCACCCGGTTTCACCGCGCGCGCGCCTGCGTCACCATGCGGGTCGGCTGCTGCACCTCCGGTCAAGACGATGGGTTCAAACGCAAAGCCGGTCGCACCATGCGCCAGCATCGCCGCCTTGAGTTGCCCTGCGATCTCGGCCTCGGTCCGCCCGCCAATGCCATTGTCATAAGTCTCGCCCAATGCGGCCTCGCTGATCGCAATAGCGCGGCGTAACTCTGCGATTTCGGTGGCATCTTTCAGCAGTCTTAGGCCTGTGAGCGCCCCATCAGCATCGCACAGCCTTTCGACCGGCCAGTGCTTTCGCAGTGCCAAGTATTCTGCCGCCCGCATACGTAGCCCTTCGATGCCCAGAGTGTTACGGGTTCCGACAGCGCCCGCCAGGGCCACGAAAGCGGCGTTTGGGCCGTCAGCATCTTCCCAGTAGAATGTTTCGGCGTCGGGCATCGCCGCCGCCCATTTCTGTCGCTCCAAAGCGGGCATCACGGCAAACTTGCCGCCATCACAGGTCAGTGCAAACAGTGTTGGCCGCTCCATGAGGTGCATTTGGACACCAGTCAGATAGCTGAAATTTGAGCCTGGGACCAAAACAACGGCGTCGATATTTGCCTTTGTCAGCAAGTCGCACGCTCGTACTAATCGGTCAGCAGGTATTGTCATGATGGTTGTTCCGTCACAGTCGTCGGAGAGACAATGCTCATCTTGTGGCCAAAGCGGGGGCCGAGGCGACGCTGCACAATACCGGCCTCAAACATAATCGACTGCACGACCGCGACATCACTTGCTTCGGGGTCGGCTTGGGTGACGGCATCAACCACGGCGCGTAGTCGGTTTACCGCCTTTTCCTGTTCCAAGGGGGTTAGATCCGGAAAGAAATAAAGTTGCTTGAGACGAACAGATGCATCTTGAGCTTCAAGGAAATACTTTTCCAGAAATCTGTTCTCTGACAAGGCTGCCAGATGCTTGTATAGCCCCAGCTGCGCTTCAAATGCGCCTCTGGTGTCGTTCACTGCCAAGCCGTGACGATAGGTTTCGATGAAATCAGATAGGTCATCTGGCCGGGCGGTTCCGTTCATTGCAACAGACCGCAAGAGACCGCGCGCCAGCAACAAGAATGTATCGAGCAAAGCAGGTATGTTGTGCAGTGTCAGAGGTGCGACGATGGTGGTGCGGTTTTGCAGGAATTGTACGAAACCTTCGTTTGCCAACAACAACAATGCCTCCCGAATAGGGGTGCGCGATACCTCATACTTTGAGGCTAAAGCGACCTCATCAAGCGCTGATCCCGGCTCGATCTGCATCCACATAATTTCATCACGCATGCGCTCATAAACCAAAAGCGCGCCACGCTTCTTTTTGGGTGTCTCGCCATCTTGCGTTCGGGGTGGTGTTGATTTGCTATCCATAGAAATAGTTTGCATAAAGTTTGCATAATGTGCAAGCATTGAGTCGAATAAGGTTGAAAAAAGAGGGAGTCACCCAAATGAAAGCTTTAAAGAGATCACTCGTAGCAACGGCATCCGTGGTCGCGATGACTGGTGCTGCTTCAGCTGAGGGCACGATTGCCTATTTCGCGGCCACATCGCAGAACGGCTTTAACCAAGCGACTTACGAAGGCGTGCAAGAAATAGCCGCTGAGCGTGGGTATGAGACAGAAATTCTGGATGGCCAGTTTGATGCCGCTTTGCAGTATAGTCAGATCGAAGATGCGCTCGCCTCCGGCAAATACGTCGGCATGATTGTGGCGCCCAACGATTCAGTCGGCATTGCGGGCGCATTCGAGCAAGTCATTGCAGAAGGCATTCCCATCGGCACCGTGCTATTCCCAATCGGGCCTGACCTGAACTCGCTTGATCCACAGGTTGATGGCATCACGACGACGGCCGCATCACCCCCGGTTGCTGGTGCAACGATACAGGCAGAGGCGGTTGTCGATCACTGCGCAGACAAGGCCCCATGTCGTGTGGTCATCATGATCGGCGGCAAGATTTTTCCCTTTGATAACTTGCGTCTGGAAACATACGAATCCGTACTGGGCGCGCATAACAATATCGACGTGGTTGCCGTTGGTGAGGGCTTTTATTCACCTGATCCCAGCTTGCAGGCAATGACTGATATTCTGCAAGCAAACCCGGATGTTGACGTCGTGTTGTCCAACGCTGACCAGCACCTTGTCGGTGTTGAAATCGCGCTTGAAGCTGCGGGGGTGAATGTCGCTGATCTCTACCTTTCCGGTGGTGGGGCAGCCGCGATTGCGGTCGACGCTATCCGCGAGGGTCGTTGGGATGCGACCTTGGCTTATTTCCCCAAAACCATGGGCGCGCTCGCCATGGAACAGATCGCAAATGCCATCGAAGGCAAGGACGTTGTCCAGTCCATCAATATGGATGAGGCCGGGCCCGTCCAAGCGATGATTGATGCCGCTGTGCTGGAAGCCAATCCAGACTTTGGCGGCGAGTGGGAACAGTAAGCAAGTGAATACCTGAAGGCGGCGGCATGCTGCCTTCAGTTTCGTCACGAAAGGATCAAGACCGTGAGCAAGAATTTTCGTGTGTCAGCAGATATTGGCGGCACTTTCACAGACATCGTCTATCAGGACGTGGAAACCGGACGTTGCGGTGCGGCCAAGGTTCTGTCAACGCCGGACAACCCCGCGTTGGCTGTGTTGAAAGGGATTGATCAGGTTCTTGGCGCCGATGGCACCCTCGCGTTTTTTGTTCATGGTACCACAGTTGGCTTGAATGCGCTTTTGACCCGCAAAGGATCCAAGGTGGCGTTGCTCACAAATGAGAACTTTCGCGATATCTATACGATCCAAGGCAACAACCGGGGCGAGATTTTTTCGATCCAGTGGGACAAGCCAGAACCGCTGACACCGCTTGAACATACCTACACTGTCGCGGGTCGTATTGCAGCTTCCGGCGAAGAACTTGATCCGTTGCGCCTCTCGGACCTTGATACGCTGGTCGATGCCTGCAAACGCGAAGGGTATGAGGCTATCGCGATTTCACTGCTGTTTTCATTCAATAATGCAGCCCATGAAATCGCGGTCCGCGACTACCTGGCAGCGCGGTTGCCGGATGTTCAATTGGTCATGTCGCATGAAGTGTCGCCAGAATGGCGCGAGTTTGAGCGCACCTCTACCACTGTCACCGATGCCTATCTGGCCCCGGTTGTCCGCAAATACATCGCGACCCTTCAAAACGAGATGGGTGACAGGCTGCCCGATGGCGGATCGCTGCATGTGATGGAATCCAATGGCGGTGTCATGACTGCCGCGACAGCCACGCAAACGCCCCTCCAAACCCTGCTATCTGGTCCTGTCGGCGGTGCAATTGGCGGCAAATCCCTTTCAAAGGCAACGGGGCGCGGTAATCTGATCTGTGTCGATATGGGGGGTACGTCTTTTGATGCCTCGCTGGTCATTGACGGTTTGCCTTCCACTTCGAACGAAGCATTGCTGGAGGGTCTGCCGCTGCAAATGTCTGTCGTGGACATTCATGTAATCGGTGCCGGTGGCGGCTCAATTGCCTGGAAAGAGGCCGGTGCTGCCCGTGTCGGACCCCAGTCTGCGGGATCAAAGCCCGGACCGGTTTGTTATGGTCTTGGTGGTACTGAACCGGTTGTTTCGGATGCAAACCTTGTCTTGGGACGTCTTGATGGCGCCAATTTCGGCGGCGGTGAAATGATACTGGATCGTGATGCAGCTGCTGCGGCTCTGGCGGAACTGGGTGACGACTTCGACATGAATGCCGAAGAGATGGCGCAGGGTGTGATCGACATCGTCAACGCAAAGATGGCCGATGCGATCCGCACAATCACGATCCAACGTGGCATCGACCCGCGTGAATTTTCGCTTGTCGCCTTCGGGGGCGCCGGCCCTGCGCAGGCCGCAGCCTTGGCCCAAGAGCTTGAGATCAAAGAGGTCATCATCCCCGTGCATCCCGGTGCCTTTTCGGCGTGGGGCATGTTGCAAACGGATGTGAAACACGACTTCAAAGAGACGCTTTACAGCTTTTGGGATCAGATTGATGTGGCAACGTTGGATACGGCCTTCGCCGGGCTAGAGCAGCGCGGTCGCACATTCTTGGGGGATGAAGGCATTACCGGTGACCGTGTCGCTTTTGAACGGGCCATTGATTTCCGCTATTTTGGGCAAGAATACGTGCTGACGATCCCAATTGCCGAAGGCGCGATCAACATGGACAAGATCCGTGCTGACTTCGACGCCGCGTATTTGCGCCAATATGGTCACAACAGTCCTGAAAACCGGGTTGAGATGGCCAATGTCCGACTTGCGGCCCTTGGCCGTCTGGAACGGCCTGCAAATGCCCCACCTTTGCCTGTTGCCGCCCGTCCGGAGCGGTCTCGGGACGTTTGGTTTGCTGGCACAGCACATCCCACCCGCATCATTGACCGCAACGCCCTGGACGATGGTGATGCCGTGCAAGGCCCCGCGATCATCGAGGAAGTGACGTCGACCACACTGCTGCCGCCGGGCTGGACGGCACAGCTGATTGAAGGCGGTCACATGACCCTGACCAAGGAGGACGCCGCATGAGCCGGGCAGACCCAATCACCACCGAAGTGGTTCGCAACTTTGTCATTTCCTGCGCCGAGGATATGAATGCCTCGCTGTGGCGTTCTGCCCATTCCGCGATCATTTATGAGGGCAAGGACAGCGCCGTCGCGTTGATGGATGAACACGGTAATATGCTGGGTCAATCGACGGGTGTTCCTTTGTTTATCGGCGCAATTGATGTCTGCGTTCGTCACGTCAAAGACTACTACGGTGACGATATCCACCAAGGCGATATCTTCATCATGAACGACAGTTATATGCAGGGCACACACCTGCATGACGTCACCGCCATTGGTCCGATTTTCCATGACGGAGAACTGGTTGGCTTTGGTGCCGCCCGTGCCCACTGGAATGATATTGGTGCGATGGATCCCGGGTCTACCATGTCGTCGCAGAACATCTATCAAGAAGGTCTGCGCCTTGGGCCAACCCGCATCATGAGCCAAGGCAAACCGATCCGTGAATGGTATGACCATCTTAAGCTGAACACGCGTTTGGAAGGGGCCACCATTGGTGATCTTGGCGCGCAGGTTGCTGCCATCCGCACAGGTGAGACGCGCCTTGGGCAACTTCTGTCCAAGATTGGGTCCGCGACATATCGGGCGTCTTGTCAGAACATCTTTGAACAGGCCCGCCGCATGGACAAGGCCGCGATTGCCGCACTGCCCAACGGGACCTGGAGCCGCGAAGGATATCTGGACAATGATGGTGTGGGTGATCAGCCTGTGAAAGTCGCGTTGACCCTGACCGTAAAGGATGAGGATCTGATCATTGACCTGACCGGCACGTCTGGTCCTGTTGCGGGTTCAATCAACTGCGGCGCCAGTCAGACAGAGTCGTTGCTACGCCTTGCTTATAAGACCATGATTTCGCCCGAAGGTGCGATCACTGGCGGTGCGTTTGAAACGATGCATGTTGTGATGCCCGAAGAATGTCTTTTCAATGCAGGCGAACCTTCGGCCTGCGAGTGGTATTTCACTGGGCTGGGCTTGCTGGCCGATCTCTTTATCTCATGTCTGTCCGAGGCCATGCCAGAGCGGTCAACGGCTGCGCATTATGGCGACTCGATGGTGGTTGGCTTCTTCTCGGTCGACCCCAAACGCGGCCAGTGGATTTCCATTGAACCCACTGCCGGTGGCTGGGGTGGACGCGCCGACAGTGATGGCGAAAGCGCGTTGATCAATCTTGTGAACGGTGGCTTCCGCAACATTCCTGCCGAGGTGATGGAAACAAAGTTCCCGGTGCGGCTGGAAGAGTTTTCAATGCGTCCCGACAGTGCTGGACCGGGTAAGAACCGTGGCGGATTGGGCGTTGTCCGGCGTTACAAGATGCTTGAGGATAATTTTGGAGCAATCTGGTTTGAACGGTCCAATACGCCTGCCTGGGGCCTTAACGGTGGGCAGGAGGGCCAAGGTCCTGAAATCAACTTGACCTTTCCTGATGGCACCGTGGATCACCCTTTGAAAATGCGTGCGAGCGCCTTGCCAGAAGGCACAATCGTCGAGTGCAAAACCGGCGGCGGTGGCGGCAATGGTGACCCCATGCAGCGCGCCTTTGCCGATGTCGCACGCGATGTGCGTCGCGGTCTTGTCAGCCCAGAGGCCGCCAAAACGTACTACGGTGTTGTCATCCAGCCCGATGGCACCGTTGACCAGTCGGCATCGGTAATAAGGTGACCGGCAAGCCGATCCTGTCAGCGCATGACATCAAAGTGCGTTTCGGCGATGTCAGTGTATTGAGCGGGGTGAACATTGATATCCGCCCCGGAGAAATACACGGGCTGATAGGTGAGAACGGTGCAGGCAAATCCACTCTCGGAAAGGTGCTTGGCGGATACTACCGTGCAAGTGCTGGTCGCATCGCCGTTGATGGCCACGTCATGGACCGCTGGGATACCCCAACAGCACTTCAAAACGGCGTGGCCATCATGCATCAGGAACTGCAACTGGTGCCGGCATTAACAGTGGCCCAGAATGTTTATCTGGGCATTGAAGATCACAGGCGCGGTGTCTTGCGTGGTACCGAAAGCAAACGCCTTGAGACCTTGATGGCTGAATGTGGTCTCCGGCTTGATCCCCGTGCCGTTACCGCCGATCTGACAATTGCTGATCAACAAAAGATCGAGATTTTGCGCGCACTGGCGCGCAAAGCGCGGGTGATTGTCATGGATGAACCTACCTCTTCGCTTTCCAAAACCGAAGTGGATCAGCTGCACCGCATCATGCGCACGCTGCGCGATGAAGGTCGCTCAGTTATCTATGTCACCCATTTTCTGAACGATATTCTTGATGTGACGGACCGTGTGACTGTGCTGCGCAATGGTAAGATGCTGCATACCACAGATACTGCTGACGAAACCAAGGAAACAATGGTTTCGGCCATGTTGGGTGGCGTCAAATCCGAAACGCTCTATCCACCCAAGCCGCGTAATCATGGTACCGTCATGCTGTCCGTGCGCGATCTGCAATCGCCAAATGGTACCCAGGTTGACCAGCTGGAAATCCGGGCGGGTGAGATTGTGGGGCTTGCCGGGCTTGTCGGCGCTGGCCGGACCGAGATTGCCCGCGCCATTGTTGGCGCTGATCCGGCGACAGGCACAATTGAGATTGCAGGCAAACCGCTGACAAAACGGACAATCCGTGCCGCCACTCAAGCCGGGATCGTGATGGTGCCTGAAGACCGCCGCGGTCAGGGTTTGGTCATGACATTGCCGGTCCGTGCAAATATATCGCTGCCCCATCTCGATACCCTGTCCAAGACCGGCATGCTTGATCGCAGCGCCGAGACCAGCCTTGCAAAGCGGCTAATTGATCGTTTTGGCGTCCGTCCGGCGACGATTGACGGCGACGTATCGAACTATTCAGGCGGGAACCAGCAAAAGGTTTTGATTGGCAAATGGATCGCAGACAAACCGCGTGTCCTGATCCTTGATGAACCCTCTCGCGGGGTTGATGTGGGCGCACGCGAAACCATTCACCAAGAGATCGTACGCATGGCAGCGACAGGTGTCGCGATCCTTGTCATCTCGTCCGAGATTGACGAAGTCCTGGGCCTTGCGACGCGTGTCATGCTGGTTGATCGGGGCCGGATTGTCGATGAAATCGACCCCGACACCGTGACCGAAACCGATGTGCTTGCCGCACTTTTTCAACACCAAAGCACCAAGGACATCGTTGCATGACCCGCGCACAAACACTTACTTTCCTGCAAAACTATGCGGTCCTGATCCTGATCGCGATCCTGATGGTCGCACTGTCCCTTCTGTCTGACAGTTTTCTGACCGGACGTAACCTGTTGAATATCCTCAACCAAAACGCACCGCTGGCGATCATGGCTTCGGCGATGACCTTGGTGATTATCGCCGGTGGGTTTGACCTTTCTGTTTCGGCGATCTTTGCCATGGGGTCGGTCACCGCAGCGTGGATCGCATTGAACGTCAATCCTTATCTGGGCCTCGCGTTGGCACCGTTCGTCGGGCTGGCACTTGGCTATGTCAATGGTCTCGCCATCACGTTCCTGCGCGTGCATTCCTTTCTTGCGACCATTGCGACGGCGTTGATTTTCAAGGGGATCGCCGTTGCAGTCTCTGATGGGCGCCTTATCTCGGTGCGGTTGGATGAATTCACATGGCTCGGGCGCGGCAAGTTTCTGGGTGTGTTCAACTCTGTCTGGATCATGGTCATTTTTGCGCTGGCGCTGACCTTCCTTTTGACACGCACGACCCTGGGCCGTCGCATCCTGTCAGTGGGTGGAAATGAAGAGGCTGCTATCCTGTCAGGCATTCGCACCGACAGGGTCAAGATCGCAACATTTGCTATCGCAGGATTTGCCGCCGGTCTTGCCGCGATTATCAGCACTTCGCGTGTTGCGCTGGGGCAAGCAACTGCTGGTGAGGGGTTGGAGCTTCAAGCTATTGCGGCCGTCATTCTTGGAGGCACTTCGATTTATGGCGGCCAAGGTGCGATCTGGCGGTCGCTTGCGGGTGTTTTCCTGCTCGCCCTTGTCAACAACGGCTTCAACATCCTGAGCGCCGATCCGTTCTACCGTGACTTGACCATGGGTCTGATCATTCTTGCCGCCGTCGGCATCTCTGCCATTGGGCAACGCCGATGACGCAATCATTCGCAAGACAATACCAGACGGAAAACCAATAGGAGCAAAGCAATGTCAAATACCAACCATGAATGGGTCGTCACCGAATACACTGGAACCTCGGGACTCGAGCTTCGGGAATATACCCCCAATGAGCCCGGACCCGGTGAGGTACGTCTCAAGGTTGAGGCATTCGCGTTGAACTGGGGTGACATGGACCTGATGCAGGGAAGGTATTCCTTTAACTTCAGCCAGCTTCCAGCGCGTATTGGCTGCGAGGCGGTCGGCATTGTTGACAAGATCGGCGAAGGCGTGGCCGGCATAGAGGTTGGAGAGCGATACTGTTCATTGCCGTATTTCTACGACATGAATGGCGCCAGCGGCGATACCGTCATTCGCGAACCACGTTATTTGACCAAAGCGCCTGAAGGCCTGAGCGCTGTTGAGGCTGGGTCGATTTGGATGCAATTCATGACCGCCTATTATCCAATCGCCGAGCTTGCAAAGGCTGCACCGGGCGTGAATATCCTTGTGACTGCGGCCACCAGCACCGCCGGATACTCTGCGCTAGAGATTGGCAATCTTCTGGGTGCGAACATGATCGGTACGTCGCGGTTCGAATATAACCGCGAATACCTCATGTCAGGTGGCGCAAACCACGTCTATATTGGTGAGGGTGATGGCTTGCCGCAAGCTGTCAAGGAATTCACTGGTGGTACAGGCGTCCATGCTGTCTTTGATTCAATAGGCGCCGGGATGATCGCGCAATACAGTCAATGTCTGGCGAAGGATGCCCAGATATTCTCGTATGGAACCTTGGATGAAAACCTGCCGCAGTTGCCTATGATGGACCTTTATCAGGCGAACGCGACATTCAAACCTTACTCACTCTTTCACTACATCGAAGATGAGGCGTCGAAAAAGACCGGCCTTGATTTCATGTACAAAGCTCTGGCCGAGGGCAAGATCAAGCCGAACGTCGATAAGGTCTTTGCTATGAAGGACTTTCGTGAGGCGTGGGAGTATCTGCGTGCGCCGCGCGAGAGCCATGGCAAAGTCATGATTGAGGTTGGCGCTTAAAGCGTTTGATGTCTTTGACGATCTTCTCGCCAGGGCTCTTCGTTGTCTTCCTCATCTGCCACTCCTCAGTGGTTACGATGAGCAACAAACACTGTCTTAGCAAATCACACGATTTGGCCCCATAGGCGCTGACGTCAGACAGCGATGCTGAAAAAGACGGCGGATATGATCAACAGAATGCCGAGACCGAGGGCGCTTAGGCGTCGAACTGGAGGATGCGTTGGCAATCGCCGAGTCCACCGAGATCTAGAAACATCGGGTCGCCTTCGCGGGCGGCCCATAGCTGACTTTCATCGCATGTGTTGACGCCGCGCTGCAGCTTTCCAAAAGCCGAACTCTGCGACGCAGTTCTATCCTTCGCTTTCGTTGCCCGTATTCCTTAAGTTTCCTCTGTGCCTTAGGCGATCGAGCGCGATGCCTCTCGTGTGCCGGTTTCATAGGCTTCGCAATGCACGATCAGATCGGCAAACGGCATCGGCCGCGCCAGACCGTAACCCTGCAACACATCGCAGCCCAGCGAGGCCAGCCGGAGGGCGTGTTCCTCCGTCTCGACACCTTCCGCCACGACCTCCACATTCAATGCAGCCCCGATGTCGATGATCTTCTTAACAAGGTCCAGATGACGTACAGACTCGACAATGGGGATCACGATTGATCGGTCGATCTTCATTGCCTGCGGATTGATCGCCATCAGACCAGCAAGCGAGGCGCGGTCGCTTCCGAAATCGTCAATCTCGATCTCGATCCCGTGGGCCGCCAGCTCGTCAATGGCCCAGCGTACCGATTCTGGCGGGTTGTCCAATGACATCGACTCCAGAAGTTCAAGCGCAATGGTTGTATGCATACCGATGCGGCTCGAAAGATCATGCGCCAGACCAGACCTCAACAGACGATCAGCGGTGACGTTGAAGCTGACCTTCGGCAATGACAACCCCCGCGCCGCAAGGGTCTCCAAGTCTTCGGCGACCTTTTCAAAGAGAATGTCGTCGATTGTGCCGACCAAGCCGAGATCGTCCGCTACTTCAAGGAAATCTCCGGGCGAGATCCAGCCCATATCCGGTTCATGCCAACGGCAAAGCACCTCTACCCCGCGCAGAACCCGCGTGCGCGCGTCGAATTGCGGCTGGTAGAATGGCTGGAATTTCTTCTGATCGATAGCCTGAACCAATCTGTCAGACAGGGCCTTGGTCTGCGCGGTCAAATCGGCAAGATCTTCGGTGAAGAAGGAGTAAGTGCCCCGACCGCTCCGCTTGACTTGATAAAGGGCAAGGTCGGCATTAATCGCCGCCTGCATCGCATCAAAACCGGTGTCACGCCCCAGCGCGATGCCGATGCTGGCGCCCACGTTGCAACGATGCCCTTTGAAATCCATCGGGGCCTTGATAAGACGGATCAGCCGCTCGGCCATCGCTTCGGCTTGTGCTGTGGTGTAGACGCCGGCCCACACAATCAGGAATTCGTCCCCACCGATCCGATAGCAACGCGACTTTGGCCCGGCGCAATCCTTGAAAATGGCTGATGCAGTGGTCAGGACAAAGTCGCCCGCCGCATGGCCCAGTGCATCGTTGATCGTCTTGAAGCGGTCGATATCGACCTGCATCACACAAAAATCGGTCTGCGCTTTGGCGTTGGCTGCGGTCATCTCCTGCAGATCGGCATCCGCCTGCCGTCGGTTGGCAAGTCCGGTCATGCTGGATGACGCAGTGATCCTTCTGGAAAAAGTTCCGGCAAACAAGCCCACCCATCTTGTTTGTACAGTTGCTGGCAAGTTGAATGCTGAACGTTCAGCCACCTCTCACGACCTCAAGCGCCACCTTGAAGGGACCGGCCAAGAGCGGGAACTGAATATCCGGGAACTGCCCTTGTCTCCAGAAGCCCGTGATGCGGTTCTGGCCTACTACATGGATGTGGAACGCGCCCAGCGCCCGGATGGGCCTTATGAGGGCTTCACCGGCTTTGCATCGAAGGCCACGGAACACGCTTGCCGCATCGCCGGTGTACTGACCATCTGGGCCCACCCTGAGGCCGCCCAAGTGAATGGGGGGTATATGGGGAATGCCATTGCGCTGGCAGACTACTACCTGAAAGAGGCTGTCCGGCTCTGTGGCGGTGCCTCTGTCCCTGAGGGGCTGTCTGAGGCTGAGGCCTTGCGGCAGTGGCTCTTGGCTAAGGCACAGGACGTGGTGTCTGTCCGTTCTTTGGTGCGGCGCGGCCCATCCTCTATGCGCAACACAACCAAGGTTCGGGCCGCTCTTGCTGTCCTTGAACGTCACGGATGGGTAGTGCCTCTGGGGGACGGTGCTGAGGTGGATGGCCACAAGACAGACGAGGCGTACAAGGTGGTTTCCGCATAATCCTATTGCGACACTGCGACACGCGACATCTGCGACAAGTCATATTCTACGGGGGCTGAGGGATGTGTCGCATGTCGCAACGCCCGCCATTCCATAATTGAACTGGTGTTGCACACAAGCGCCTAGGGGCACAGGTAGAGTCGCGCCTTCACAGCTTTCTTGGGTCACTCCCCCGCGCAAAATGCTATCCGCAGGTTGACTCCAATCACACCAACATAGACGTTTCGGGGATAGTGCCATTGGAGAATACGAATTGAGTTACGGCCTTAAAAACGCGAAGATGATTTCCGCAAATCGAATATTTCTCGATTTAGAAAACCCAAGAGTGGCAAATCCTTTTGAGTCCGAAGACGACGCCATCGCTTGGCTTTGTGACAATGAGGACGTCCTGACCTTGGCAAAGGACATCCGAGAAATTGGGCCGAATCCACTAGAACTTGTTGCGGTTATGAAAAAGGGCAGCAATGCGTATGTGGCTCTTGAAGGAAATCGACGCGTTTGCGCGCTCATGCTCTTGAACGACCCTGACCGTGCGCCATAAAAGTACAGAGATCGACTCAAGGTAGCGTCAGAAGGATGGACGCCGCTTACTGAATGGTTCTGCGCCGAATTCGCAAACCGTGATGACGTGCAGATATGGCTGGACCGAATTCATGGCGGCAAAGACGGTGGCAGGGGGCGAAGCTCTTGGGACTCTGACGTCAAGACTAGGCGAACGACCACGACCTCATCCCGTTCCAACAGGTTGCCACTGAACTTGATAGATTACGGTGTAGACAATGGGCTTATAAGCGCGGACGATAGTAAGGCGAAGCTAGCCATAGTTCAGCGTTTCTCAAGTAATCCCGTCTTCAAGAATATGTTGGGCCTCACGGGTTCCAGTAGTGGCTTCTCTTCCACGATTCCAAAGGAAGACTTTGACAAGCTTCTTGGCCAGTTATTTGAGGACATCGTGGGCAAGGAGTTTAAGGCCCATCAATTCAATAAGACTAGAGTAGAATCTTACGTTAACGACGATTTGGCAAAGGTTGGCGTTTCTGGCCAACGGCAAGATCCAGAAGTGCTCTTTGGGTCAGGTGGAAGGTCAGCAAGTGGCACCAAACCCACAAAGCCCAAAGTGCTCACAAAGATTTCTCACTCTCTAAAGCTGGAAGATGGCCTATCAAAACTGGGGAACTACAAGTTACAAAAGCTCTATTACTCGCTGACAAAGGTTTCCGCAAAAGACCACTGCCCACTTATGTACGTAGGATTTTGGTCGCTGGTTGAGTGCTTGACTGCTCTTGATGGAAGGGACCCCAAAACTTCCTTCACGTCATACTTAAGCGCCCTTCGGCTAGCCGAAATGGGGTTCGGCAATAAGGATAAGACAAAGTTCCTAAGAACCGCTCTCGGAAGGGTGGCAGAGTTTGGCAATGGTACCAAACATGACGGTGAAGCTGCGGGATTTGCGTATGAACAGTTAATAAATGATTCTAAGGTCATTGAAAAGTTGCTCGTGGAGCTTGTTAACCGGGTGACCGAAGCATCAGATCGTTGACAGTGGCCGACGTTGCCGCGGTCCGGTACACGTTCCATTAACTGCAATACTTTAAGGCACTGAAGCCATGGCACGGACAGCATCACCATTAAGATATCCCGGCGGCAAGTCTTGCCTTGAGCCGCTCATAACTCGCTTCCTAAAACTCAACCGTCTTGAGCTTGAAAACTATGCCGAACCTTATGCAGGCGGGGGTGGCCTTGCACTGTCGCTCTTGTTTTCCGGCAAAGTAAGCGACATTCACCTCAACGACGTTGACCCGGCTATATGGGCCTTTTGGTGGAGTGCACTGAACGAACCCGACGAGTTCTGCTATAAGATTGACAAAACGCCGGTGTGCGTTCCGGAATGGCACATACAGCGCGAAATCTTCAAGTCCCAAGACTTATCTGATCCACTGTCACTTGGCTTTTCCGCATTCTATCTCAACCGAACCAATAGATCAGGAATAATCAAAGACGCTGGTGTTATTGGTGGTTTGGACCAACGTGGCAACTACAAGATCGACTGTCGTTTCAATCGTGAAGGCTTAGCAAACCGCATCCGTCGTATAGCAAAGTACAGAGACCGCATTCATCTCACACGCCGAGACGCATTAGACTTCTTACAGCAGAATTGTTCTAAGCTTCCTGAAAAGAGCTTCGTATGCATCGATCCACCTTATTTTAAGAAAGGGTCAAGCCTATACACGAGCTTCTACAACCCCGATGACCATGCCATTCTTGCAAATGCCATTGTTCAAATCGACCGCCCTTGGGTTGTAACCTATGACCAAACTCCTGAAATTACGAAATTGTATCGCTCTCGGCGGCAATACTCTTTTGATATCAACTATTCAGTCGAAACTAAGCGCAAGGGCACAGAAGTACTGATTGTTTCTAAAGGTCTCAAAGTGCCGTCTGAAATCCGGGACCGGCAAATCAACATTCCACAGTACAGAGCGGCCTAAAAATCCAGAGGCTGGAAATGCTCACTCGAAGCCGCGATAGCCGAACACAACAGGGTCGGCTGTCGATATCAAAAAAGGTAATTTTTGAAAAAATTGGCGCGACAAGGGAACCCCGGTCCTTAAAGCGAATGCACTTAAGATGAGACTACCCCCCTCCCTTACGTCCGCTGACAGTAAAAAACCTGCCAAAATGACATAGTCGGGTCAGCATAAGCATTGACATCACACTTCGAAGACCCCCCCTGAATCTTTGAAACCAAGAAGTCAGCAGGTAGGCGGACAGTTGCAATCGCCTTTCCTTCGGGCGGGAATTGGGGCGGCACCCAAACCAATTCTCATTTCCACTTATGGGGACGGATATGGGGACCGCCAAAGCGGCTCGCATCCCAGATAGTGCGTCAAAAGCCTTATTTATTTAATAAAAATGCGAGAGTATGGATGTTATTAGTGGCGGACTGGGGATCATCCTAACATATCAACTAAAGTACTGGGAAAATTGCAATAAAAGAAGAAAGTCATACTTTATACCACATTTAATACCACGGCAGGCTAGGATTTTTGGATTTCTCTTTGCCAACGGTCATGAATCAAAACGAGTCTAAGCTTTCGGCAGACGTCGCAACCAGCTTTTGCAATTTGGCCGCAAGGCCGGACATTTGCTGCGTCGGCAGATTCGGTAGGAATGGCAGTAGAAGAACCTGAACTGTGAGTTATACAGTCAAAAGCGATCGTAGCTGCGAAACACTCGAACGGGAATGGATAGTAATGGCATACGAAGAAAATCTGGATCGCTTCAAGCGCGAAAACGAAGCCGCGTTGCAGGGCGGCATCATCGCCTTAGACGAAGATGAAAAGAACGTCATCTATGTCGCCTTGAACAAGAAATATCGGCTTGGCGATCCTGAAGAGTTCGTTCGCGCAAGCGCCTACGCTTCGCTAGTACTCGACTACGGTTACTCACAAGAACAAATCGATATCGAATTCACAGTTCCGCACCGCGTCCCCAACATTCATTCGGATATCGTTGTCTTCAAGGACAAAGCCAAGAAGACACCGTACATTGTGGTTGAATGCAAGCGCGAAGAGGCTAGCCAAGGCGAGTTGGATCAGGCAGTCGAGCAAGGCTTCGGATACGCCAATTCACTGAAAGCCGATTTCATGTGGATGACATCAGGCATCCGCAACGATTACTTCAAGGTATCCGGTTTCGGCGGCGCTGAACGCATCGATAACCGCATTGCCGACCTTCCCAAAGAGGGCAAGGAAGAGGCTTCGCGCGCCAAATACACCAAGGGCGGCAAAGATGGTTTTGAACTTGAGATCGTCGAAGAAAATGAACTGACGCGCAAGTTCAAGCAAGCCCATGATGCATTGTGGGCAGGCGGCAAACGTAACCCGTCTGAAGCCTTCGACGAACTCGACAAACTCATCTTCTGTAAGATTTGGGATGAACGGACTAATCGTAAGCCGGGCGAACCCTACGAGTTTCAGGTATTCACTGACGACAAGGGTGACGATCTGAAAAAGCGCATTCAAGCACTTTACCACAAGGGCCGCGACAAAGACCCAGAAGTCTTCAAGGAGGATATCCGCCTTTCCAATTCGGAGCTTCAAACCGTCGTCGGCTATCTCGCCGGTACAGACCTTGGAAAGACCGACTTGGATAGCAAGGGCCGCGCTTTCGAAACCTTCATGACCGGCTTCTTCCGGGGCGAATTTGGTCAGTATTTTACCCCGCGCAACATCGTCAAGTTCATCGTCGATGCCTTGCCGATCAATCATGATTCCGTCGTAATCGACACGTCATGCGGCAGCGGCGGCTTCTTGCTGCATGCGCTGGATAAGGTGCGCCGTGAGGCCGACCAGATGGCCGATGAGGGCTACTTCGAAATGGCATCGGTCCAGCATCACAAGCATTGGCACGACTTCGCCGAAAACAACTTGTTTGGCATTGAGATTTCCGAAGGCATCGCCCGTACGGCGAAGATGAACATGATCATCCATGATGATGGGCATACCAACGTCATCGCCTTTGACGGGCTTGAACCAATCGATACCATGCGCGCCCGGACTAAGAACCAAGGCTTCAAACCGAATAGCTTTGACTACATCATCACCAACCCGCCCTTCGGCGCGAAAGTAAAATTGAACGAAAAGCGCTATCTCGAAGATTATGATCTCGGTTGTAAGGACGTCGATTGGATCGACGCCAAGCTGAAGAACGTAACCGTCAAACAGAAGAAGGTTGGCGAAAAAGACTTCATCCGCCGCACCCTCTTGGACAAGGCGCGCGACCAACAGACTACCGAAGTGCTGTTCATCGAACAATGCCACCGCTTCCTGAAGCCCGGCGGATATATGGCGATGGTCATACCCGATAGCATCCTGACCAATTCCAGCATGCAATATGTACGCGATTGGATCGAAGAGCATTGGCGCATTGTAAGCGTCGTATCGCTTCCACAATTTGCCTTTGCGGCCAATGGCGCGGGCGTCAAAAGTTCGGTCCTTTTTCTGCGCAAGCATGACGCAGCAACCACAATCGCCATTCAGCGCGCCAAGGAAAAGGCGCAAGACGATATCCATGCACGCAAGAACGGCGGCAAGGCGCTTGAAAAACTGATCAAGGAAAAAGCCTCGAAGCTTAAGAAGGGTGATGCCACCATTCAGCATATCGACCAAGAGCTACTGGCCAAGCTGGATGCATTGGACGCCCAAGGCAATCTGACAGCGGATGCAAAGCGCAAGCTGAAGGCCGAAGCGGACAAGGCCAAGAAGGCACATGAGGTCAGCGAAGCCTATCAGCAATGGAAAACAGCAACATCGGAAGAATACAACGAGCGCATTGCCACCTTCCGAGAAACGCTGAACGACGAGTTCTTAACCGAAGTGAAGGCGAAAGTCGCCGACTATGAAATCTTCATGGCGATTGCTGAAGACATTGGCTACGACGCAACGGGGCGACCAACAGGAGCGAATGAACTCGATACAGTTTCCAGTGAACTGAGCCACTTCATCCAACACATTGAAAGTGGGGCGCCGCGCCCTTTTGCCTAAGCCCCGGCGTCGATGAAGAACGGTTCTTCATGGTCAGTTGGGGCAAACTTGAACGCAGGCATGATGCCCGCTTCTACCTTCCGCACTTTGTGCGGTTGGAAGAAAAGGTGCGTTTAAGGACCAACAGAAAGCTTCGAGATTTTTGCTTAGCAATGGCAAGCGGGGCGACTCCCAAGGCAGAAGAGAAGGAACTTTATTATTCCGACAACCCTGAAACGGGCATTCCTTTCATCCGGGTGCAGAACCTAAATATGAATGGCGATCTTGATACAAACGACGTCAAATTGATCAACGAGTCAACGCACAACGGAATGCTTGCGCGTAGCCATGTTCAAGAGAATGACCTTTTAGTGAAGATCACGGGCGTTGGCCGTATGGCCGTTTCGTCAGTGCCGCCGGTAAGTTTTGTGGGCAACATCAATCAGCATATTGCACGCGCAAAAACCCGAAGCAGGCTGGAAAGCCGGGCGCTTGCTGCGTTCCTTAACACCGACATTGGTGAAGCGTTGGCCACACGCCGAGCAACAGGGGGAACACGACCGGCACTCGACTATCCCGCCCTTCGATCCATCCCGATCATATACAACGAAGCAATATTGTCAGTCTTGGACAACGGGAACTCTCGTCGCAAAGTGGCCTTGGATAAGGCCGGCGCGCTGCTTGCCTCTATCGATGACTACCTGCTTTCTGAACTTGGCATCGTGCTTCCGGCAGAACTGGAAAACACTATAGGCAACCGCATGTTCCGCACGAACGCCCATGAACTTGGTGGTTGGCGATTTGATCCGCTCTTCCATTCGTTCAAGCTTTGGCATGCTATAGAAGCTTCGCCAACGCCGAGTGGACACCTTGGCACTTATTGCCGTTTGGCGAAAACTGGCTTTGCAGCCGGTGGCGACATGCAACTTCACGATGACGATGGCATCATTCAAATACGGCCAACGAACATCGGCGCAGATCGTCAGTTGAAGTTTGATCGCAATGTCTATCTTGATCGAAGCATTCTCACCCAACGGCCAACCGATGTGCTGAACCGTCGGGAAGTGCTTTTCAACAACACCAACAGCCAAGAGCAAGTTGGAAAAACATCGTTCTTCGATATCGAAGGCCCGTTCGTATGTTCCAATCATATTACGCGTATCTTGACCAACGAAGCGGTACTGGTGCCGGAATATCTGACCGCCGTGCTGAACACCTATCAGCGTTTAAAGGTTTTCTACAGCATTTGCACGAATTGGAACAATCAATCCGGCGTCAATGTCGATCTACTGCGTAAGCTGGCGATACCTGTCCCTTCAGTTGAAAAGCAGCAATTAATCGCAGGTGAAATTAGCAAAATCTTTGATCAAGCCAATTCCCTTCGCCAAGAAGCCAACGCTGAACTTGATAAGGCCAAAGCCGAAATTGAAGCGATCTTGTTGGGGGATGCGGCATGAGCACAGTTTTCAATGGTGCCTTTGCTCCCTCAATCGGCGGCTTTCTAACGGTTCGTGGCTATGCCCGGCTGGCAGATATCGCCAAATGCTCTTTTGCCGACAACGCCTATCAACGCGATTTGAAGCCTGAGCACGTGAAAGAGATCAGGAAGTTCTTCAATGACGGCGAATATCTCTTCTTCCCTGAAATCATCCTGTCCGTTCAGTTGGACGTCGATTACGACAAATCGGGTGCACCGTCGGGCGGCGATCCGTTCCAATTGATCCGGGATGGCCAGCCCTTCAAATCGAACACCAATGGGTTAGATATCAAGCCGCGAAAGCCCCGTTCAAGCGCCGATCTAACCCGCTATGAAATCAGCATGCCGGACGGCGAAAAGCTGTTCAAACGCATCGATGGCAACCATCGACTCAGCGCGTTTGAGGCACTAAAAGACGTGGAATTCGACCGTTACGTTGCACCCTTTTGCTTGGTGTTTTTCGGTAACGCTAAGGACGCCCGTCGCAACGAAAAGGCACTATTCCACAACATCAACTCCAAGGCTTTGCCGCTCACTTCTGAAGAGGTGTTCAAGGGGATCGTAGACGCCACAGAAGACTTTTCCAATAGCGATTTGAATGATCGCTTTGGGCCGGAGTACCTTCAATGCCGCCAACTCAAAGACCGGCTGGACTTTACATACCTTTCCAACCTGAAGAGCGTTTTCGGCAAGTGTGCGGGACAGAATGAATGCACCAGGTCGGTGTTGATCCAGTCATTACAAGACGTACGCAAACAAATTGACCCAACCGCGAGTCTAGACAGTGAAGCCGTCTTTGAAGCGATAAAACACATCAATGACACCTACAGCGACAAACGTTTGCAGACATCAACGGCGCAAGGACTATTTGCTGCGTTCATGTTTTTCCAGTTGAGTGCCGACCGGTCACGGGGCACCTACGAACAGTTTACAAATTGGGTCTTGCGAACGCACCAATACGAACTGCAATCGATCCACGCTGCGGACTTAGTTAAGATTTTCGGCAAGATTGCCCAATCGCGCAAACGTCAAGTGTTTGTATCTATGCAGTTCAGCGAAGACACCAAGCCCAACTTCGACGCCATCAAAAGCGCGGTCGATGATCTGAACAAGGCCCACGAACTCGACATCGAAATTCGGCCAATTCGTATCGACCAATTTGACACCGGCTATTCCTACGGAATCAACGCTGAAGTGTTACGTCTGATCGAAGATTCTGGCCTTCTGATCGCAGACCTCACGCACGGAAATAAGAACGTCTATCAGGAAATTGGTTACCTCATGGGACTGAACCAAGGCAAAGGCTTTGCCCATGAGAACTTCCTTCTGATCCACAATGGTTCGATTGGTGACGTGAAGAAGGATATCGGATTCAACATTGCTGGGATCAAGCAATTGCGCCTGAACGACACCAACAAGCTTCGCGAGGCGGTGAAGGAGCAGGTTTCAAAGTTTTATGGTTTAATGTGAGGACGTAGAGAATGGACGCGAAGGCCCACGATCTGAATTTTGTTCTGGGGCAACGGCAACAATGGGTCGTGCCTGTGTATCAGCGCCATTATGAGTGGGAAACGGATGCTGACAAACAAATTCCAAAATTGTGGGATGATCTTCGCGACAAGGCCGTTGAACGGTTGGAGGAAGACCGCACGCCACTGCCCCACTATTTCGGCGCGATAATATACGCTGAACCGAGCAAGCAAGCATTTGGAGTAGTGCCGCTTCGTTTTCTAGTAGATGGCCAACAACGGATAACGACGTTTCAGATCGTGCTTGCCGCAATTCGTGAGGCAGCTCGCAAACTGGATAACAAGCGCCTAATCGAAGTTGCAAACACCTATTTGTTCAACGACGAAAACAAGGGCATGAAGGACGCCGAAAAGGAGCGCTTCAAGCTTTGGTCGTCAGCATATGACCGCGACTTGTTCCAGAGGATTGCCACCAAAGAATACGCCGAAGTCGTAGCCTCATTCACACCAATGTATTTTCACGGCACGGGGCGTATCAAAAAGGGTGGCACACCCAAGCTTTTGCTCGCCTACCAGCATCTATACACAGAAATAGCTAGCTTCGTTACTGATCGCGTAGAGGTGGGCGACGATGCCGAGGCCGTTCTTGGTGCACTGCTTGAAGGCTTTCTCGCGGGGTTTCAAATCGTAATTATTCAACTGGACGAGAACGACGACGCGCAAGAGATTTTTGCTTCTCTGAACGGGCTGGGCAAGCCGCTTATGCCTTTCGATCTTATCCGAAACAGCGTCTTCCACCGTGCACGCAAGCTTGGGGAAGACGATGAAAAGTTATTCGATGGTCGGTGGAAGCTATTCGAAGAGCCGTTTTGGTCAGACGAAGTACGGCAAGGGCGACTCAAGCGGGCGCGAGCAGATCACCTGATAGCACATACGGTTGTAGCTGAAACCGCAAGGGACGCCAATATCGGTAAGATCGCAACCGAATATCAGCACTATGCCCGCGACCGCGCCTTTCCGACAGTTGCGGAAGAACTGGATGTGCTTATCGGCCATGCCAAGAACTATCGGCTTCTTGAAGAGGCTAAAGAGGGTTCTATAGTTGGGCGCATATCCAATGTCTTGAAGACTTGGGACTTATCTACGTTTCATCCCTTCGTTCTATGGGTGCTCAGCTACGTTCCCGACGAAAGTGAACAACGAAAAATCCTTGGGCTTCTTGAAAGCTATCTGGTCCGCCGCGAACTGTGCGGCCTGACCACTAAGAACTATAACAAGGTCACAACAAGTTTCATCCGTGCCGCAAAATCCGCTCCGGATGCATTCAACGCCTTTAAGGCGCACATGGCGTCGATGACAGGCGACATATCGAGAATGCCGACGGACGTCCAAGTGAAGGAAGCCGTGCTGCGTCGCAAAGCCTACGCGGTGATCCCGACACCCCGACTTCGGTTCATCCTTCAAAACGTGGAATACGGTCTTCGCGACAAATTCGACGAAATGACCGTTTCGACCTCAGACTTGACCATCGAACATGTGATACCCCGCAAGTGGGCTGAACATTGGCCATTAAGTGATGGAAGCAATGCAACCCACGAATCAAGTTTCGAGGCGATGATTGCGGGTATGCCCATGGATGACGCTACGAAAGGTCTGGTCGAAACCCGCGCTCAAGCAGTGGACACAATAGGAAATCTCACGCTCTTAACGGGGTCACTGAACCCAAGCTTGGGTAACGCCGGTTGGGTGAAGAAGCGTGAAAAGCTGTCCAGTTCGCTGCTTGCCCTAAACCGCATGGTCGCGAAGGTAGAAGACTGGACCGAAAAGAGCATTGAAGCGAGGGCCGGGGCGATTGGCGACGTGATTGTCAGTCGCTGGAACGCACCAACAAGCAATGAGTGATTGCTTGAATTTCCTTGGCGGTTTCACGCCCATAATGCCGCGCTCACGGAAAAGTTGGCGATAACTTGTCGAATTTCGACTTGATTGACGGTTTATTGAACCCTGGAAAGTGCTGAGACTCCGACTGGTTCTGTTTACCGCGTAGCGGCGGCTAATGTGGCTTTAAGCGAATGTCGATCCTGTTTGGCTAACTGCTTAATCGAGTTTGATCTTCATGGGACAACATCCTGATCTCATCCACCTGTTCGCGGTTTGTGAGCGTGCCATAGTTGTTGAACGTTGTTGTTACATCCGAATGCCCAAAGTTCTGGCTCCACGCTTTGAACGCACGCGGCGTGAGGCAGATGTCCATGCCGACATGAGTAAGCATGTGGCGGAAGCTGTGTGGGCCATAGGCGGGCATATGGAGCCTCAGAAATGCACTCCTGACTATCAACCGGACAGAGCCAGTCTGAGACCAGTGCGCCCTTGTGACAGCGTCTGACGTGAAGTTGCCATCTTCATCTCGTTCTCGACCGGTTTTTGGAAACAATGGGTCTTCAGGCCCGAAGTGCTTTTGATCGTAGAGGTATGCGACCCAATTGCAAAACGCTTCCCATAGGTCCGGCTCAGCAACGTAGAACGCCGTTAGGAACGTCTTTGCTCCCTTGGTGTCCACATCGCGGGCATCTTGCAACACGGTCCTCTCCTCAAGATTCACCCGCTTCAGTTTGAGCGTTGTCGTTGCCTTCACCCGTGCGCCTGTCATGATGAAGAAAGCGATGATTGCGCGATTGAACCGCGCCGGGTTTGCCGGAGGCTGATTTGTCTTAGTTACGCGGCCATGTCTGATCTTTCCAGAGCCGCGTAGAAGTTTGCCTCGGCTTCTGCAGGCGGGATATTCCCGATGGGTTCCAG
>NZ_JALKAH010000004.1 GCF_023015625.1 Yoonia sp. F2084L | reverse complement strand
CGCCATCCAATACCATCCGTACAGCGCGTTCGCGGACTTCTGGTGAATACTTGTTCGTTGTCTTTGTCATGATGCTCCATCCTACTCATGAGTTGGAGCCTCCGGCAAACCCGGCGCGGTTCAGCTGGCAACATTCTGGAAGAGCTGGCGGGCGTACTAAGCCGATAGAGGTGTGCCCCAATCTCCAAGGCGCCCGGAAAGCCCGGGTTTGTCTCAGTACAAGGCTGCGGATCGCCTGCAGTCTAATATGGAGACAATCATGACCAAACCCATCACTAAGCGCGCACAGCTTACCAAACTGATCAGCCGCAAGTCAGGCGCAACGATTGAGACGCTGCAAAAGCAGCTTGCCTGGCAACCACATACCATCCGGGCAGAGATCTCACGGCTGCGCAAAGGTGGGCTGGCAATTGACTGCAGCGCATCAGCCAAAGGCTCTCTCTATCAAGCCAAACCAGTCGAGGAGGGCGCATGATGCCCAACCTTCCTCTGGAGTTTATTGACATCGCTAGGTCGGACAAGGAGCAATGCGCTGCGGAGTGGCTGAAGCTGACCGGGACAGTTGCTGGTCGTCATCTGTCAGTGACATTCCTGCGCAAAGCACTCGCCTTCGAGTGTCAATGCAAGTAGATGGGCGGCCACGGTGCTGCAGTGAAGCAACAGCTGCGCAGTCAGGCCACCAGCAGTATCCGCAATGACGCTGCCACTACAGCCAAACCCATGTTGACGCCGGGAACCCAGCTCGTCCGTGAATGGAATGGCCGCATCTACCGGGTTCTTGTGACGGATGACGGGTTTGAGATGGACGGTCAGACTTATCGATCCCTCAGTGCCATCGCCAAGCGGATCACAGGGGCAGGGTGGAGCGGCCCGCGCTTCTTTGGCTTGAGCACAGCAAAATGAACCGCGTCCGCTGTGCCATCTATACCCGCAAGAGCTCAGAAGATGGATTGGAGCAAGACTTCAACTCGCTGGATGCACAACGCGAAGCCTGTGAGGCCTATGTTGCCAGCCAGCGTCATGAAGGCTGGGAGCTGCTGCCTGAACACTACGACGATGGCGGCATCTCCGGTGGTCATCTGGAACGCCCCGCGCTTCAGCGGTTGATGGATCAGGTTGATGCTAAGCAGATCGACCAGATCGTGGTCTACAAGATCGACCGGCTGACCAGATCGCTTGCCGACTTTGCCAAGCTTGTTGACCGGCTGGATGAAGCAGGTGCGTCGTTTGTCTCAGTCACCCAGAGCTTCAATACATCGACCAGCATGGGGCGGCTCACACTCAACGTGCTGCTCAGCTTTGCGCAGTTTGAACGGGAGGTCACAGCGGAGCGGATCCGCGACAAGATCGCGGCCTCCAAACGCAAAGGTCTTTGGATGGGTGGTAATGTGCCACTGGGATATGATCCAGACGGCAGAACATTGAAGATCAACGCGGCGGAAGCGCAAATAATCAAAACGATCTACGCCCTTTATGACAAGCATCGCACTATGAACAAGGTGCGTGAGCAAGCCGAACGTCTTGGGTTGCGATCAAAGCTGTGTCGTCTCGCGGATGGCAATCAGCGCGGCGGACATCTGTTGTCACGCGGTCAACTGCATCATATCCTGACGAACCCTATTTATGCCGGACGCATCCGGCACAAAGGACAGGTCTTTGAAGGACAGCATCCCGCGATCATTGATCCAGAGACATGGGAACGACTTCAACAACAGCTTTCAAGCAATAGCGCAAAAGAACGCAACACCAAACAGCACCGTGACACATCTCCGCTAGCTGGAAAGATCTTCGATGAGGCAGGGCAGAAGCTGACGCCCAGTCATACAAAAAAAGGCGACCGACGCTACCGCTACTACATCTCCCAAAAGCTGGTGACGGGCATGAGCCGTGCTGATGACAAGCAGCGGACATGGCGGATCCCTGCAAAGCAATTGGAAGAGCCCATTGGAGGTGTAGTGCAAAGGCACATCGGTAATCTTCGTGTTCATGTCTCAGATCAAATCATCGCAGCCGGTAAAGACATGGTCATTGACCATAACGGCGCGCTTGAGATGATCGAGTCTGTAAAGATTAAACCCGGTCTGCTGACGGTGCAGCTCGATCCAAAACAGGTACAATCCCATCTCGGGGACACGAAAGTACCCAAACCAAGCGAATTGCAGCTCAATTTACCGTTCACCGAGCGACGTCGCGGTGTCGAAATGAAGCTCGTCATTGAGGGCGATGCCACAATCGATGAACGGCTGATGCGCAACATCGCCAGTGCCAACCACTGGTACAAACGGATCAAACAGGGCGCGACCTTCGATCAGATCTCGGCCGAAACCGGGACATCCAAGCGTCGCATCCAGCAGATGATCCATCTCGCATTCCTTGCACCGGACGTTGTCCGTCAGATCACACAAGGCAAACAGCCAGCAGGTCTGACATCTGACTGGCTGCTGCGTCACGGCATGCCCGCCGAATGGGATGCGCAGCGCAAGCGCATCGGAAATCTCTAATTCCCCATCAAAGTGTATCGCGGAAAACGCAAACGCAGACTGATGCGGTTGTGTCGCTGATAAATGCGGCTGCAAACTGTCTGCTTCCGAAACGTACCTCGCAACCTCCGGAAACAACGGCACTATTTACTGGAGCTCTGCGTATCAGCGGTTTGGGGAGAAAAGCTGGCTGGGATGGTAGGATTCGAACCTACGGTACACTGTACCAAAAACAGTTGCCTTACCACTTGGCTACATCCCAGCAGCGAGGGGCGTGATACTGCGAAGGCGGGATCGGTTCAAGCCCCGTTTTGCAAAGAAATGCGCCTATTCCTTCAGACTGTCTTTACGCAACAGATCTTCCGAGATTTCTTCTTCGCGTTCGGCGTCCACGATGCGGTCCAGTGCGGCGTCCTCGCTGGCGTCCACCGTTTCAACCTGCGTGCTTTCGTGTGGCTCGGGCGGGGCCAATTTGGCTTCGCGGCTGAGGTGAATGGCTTGTGTTGCGTCGGGGATCACGATGCCTGCAGCTTGGATGGCCAGTTTGACCTGACGCAATGCCTCGCCTTTTGCACGCACGATGGATGTCTCGTTCTGATCAACCCAGCCGGTGATGACCAGTTCGACACCGGCGGGATGCAAGGCCTCAATCCATGTTTGCGCAGCAGGTTCGCTCAGGATGAAGGGCAGGTCCTGGACCGTTTTCGCCACCAAGGCGCGCGTTTCATGCAAATCTGCCTCGCGCTCAACCATCACCGAGAACATGAACCGTCGTTCGGCGTTTTGGCTGTAGTTGATGATCCGGCTTTTGAAGACGGACGCATTGGGGATTCGGATATGATTGCCGTCAAAAGACAAAAGGATTGTTGCTCGGCTGGTCAGGCGGATGACTTTTCCGATATCGCCATTGATCTCGACCGTATCATTTGGCCGGAAGGGCTGGCGGAATGAGAGCATCACCGAGGCGATGAAGTTTTCGACTGTATCGCGCACGGCAAAGCCAAGTGCGAGGCCGATGATCCCGGCAGCACCAAGGATCGTGCTGAGCAATGCCGTTGCGTTAAGGATATCAAGGGCGATGACGATGCCAAAGATCACAAAGGCGATGCGCAGAAGTTGGCGGTAAATCTCGGCGATAAAGGTGTTGGGGGCCAATCGTTCCCACGGTTGCCGCAACCGGGCCAGTGTAAAGCCGATCAGTACGACCAAGGCAAAGGCAGCCCCTGCAATCAACGCAAGCGGAAAGAAAACGATGAACTGGTCAATGCGGGACCGGAACCGTTCAATCGCAGGGTTCAGCCGTTCACCGATATCGGTCGTCTCAGTGACCTGATTGCGCACGGCAACAACCCCTTCGACCCGGCTCGCGAGCGGGTTGAGTTCATCCGCCTCAATCACGGATGTGGTCGTTCCGCGCAGGGTGACGACGCCTTCGTTCACCGTCACGGTCACATCGTTGTAGTTGCCCAGCTCGGTAAGGATTTCGCGGATGCGCAAAGCGATATCTGCGTCTTGCTGAGCTGAATTCTCGGTTGTGATCGGCCCGTTCGCGTTTTGGGCGACGGCGGGCGCTGCAAAGGTCAAAAAGAGGGCGAAGATCACAAAAAGGCGCATGACATCATTCCATTAGGCAATGATGTCTCATAGCAGGGAAAACAGCTCTGTCACACCCGCAGTGGATCGGCCTTAGCCAATGCATCGAATGCCATCAGACTTTTGATCACAGCATCCATTTGATTCAATGGAATCATGTTTGCCCCGTCCGAGGGCGCGTTATCCGGATCCTGATGCGTTTCGATAAACACCGCTGCAATACCCAGTGATACTGCCGCCCGCGCCATGACAGGTGCAAATTCGCGCTGCCCGCCTGATGATCCGCCCATACCACCGGGTTGCTGCACCGAATGAGTGGCATCCATCACAACCGGATAGCCCGTGCGCGCCATTGTTGGCAGCGACCGCATATCAGCGACCAGCGTGTTGTATCCAAAGGATGCACCGCGTTCGGTCAGCATGATGCGCTTGTTTCCGGTGCTTTCTACTTTGGACACCACGTTGGTCATGTCCCATGGGGCCAGAAACTGCCCTTTCTTGATGTTGATCACCGCGCCGGTTTCGCCTGCTGCAAGAAGCAAATCGGTCTGGCGGCAAAGGAAGGCCGGGATTTGCAGCACGTCGCACACCTCGGCAACCGGTGCGCATTGCTCTGCGGTATGAATATCGGTCACGACCGGACAACCAACCGTGTCCTTCACGGCTTGCATGATTTTAAGACCATCGTCCAAACCAGCACCACGCTTGCCTGACAGTGACGTGCGATTGCCCTTATCAAAGCTGCCTTTGAAGATGTACTGCGCGCCATGAGCGGCACAGATTTCCGCCATCTGTCCGGCAATCATCTGCGCGTGATCAACGGTTTCCAGCGCGCAAGGCCCCGACATTACCATCAGCGGATGATCATTGCTGACGGTCAGCGCGCCAATTTCAACTTTATGCATCAAGAACTTACCTGCTCGCGAAGGATCGAAGCGGTGATTGAGATCATCAGATAGATGCCTGAAAGGATCAAAAACGCCAGGATCGTGTTTTCAAATGCGCGGGGATAGGTGGCCTGATCAGGTATCACCGGCCGCACGCTTTGCGATAGGTAGCGGACCTGACGGTTGGCTTCAATGCGGGCAGTTTCCATTTGGGTCAGTGCCTGCTGTACCATCGCGGTCTGGAAGGTGTAGTTTTCCTCGGCCGTGCGCAGTTGCGTGTTACGGGCGGCAAGAGAGCCTTCAAGACTGTCGCCGCCCGTCAATAGCGCACGTTGCTCTTGAATGGCTTCGTCAATGTTGGCGATTTGGGCGCGTAATGATTGCACCTGCACTTGGCTTGGCCGATCGACGTTCAAGCGTGATTGCAACACAAGCTCAAGCCGCTGCTTCTCGGTTTCCAGAGAATTGATCTGGCCCATGCGCGCCGTTGTCTCACTGGTCGAATCAATCTGGTCAAAGTCTTCCTGAATGGCCAACCATACCGCCAAGGCATCGGCGCGTCGTTGCTCGGCCTCTTCATAACTTTGCAACGCGCCGCGCATCTGGTCTTCGCGCAGACGCCCGGTCAATTGGTCAACCTGTTCCTCAGCATAGCCGATCAACGCCTCAGAGAATTCAAAACTGCGCACCGGGTCTGCCGCGATCACTTCCATGCGGATCAGGCCCTCCGTCGGATCATAGCTGATCTTGACGTGATCGGAATAAAGGCCAAACGCCTGTTCATTCGTGGCGTTTTCCTCAAGCCGCTGGATGGCATCAATGGACGGATCGCTAAAGTGTTCCTTGAAATTGTAATCAGCGTCCAATCGCAGCATCGCTTCGCGCGAGGCAAGATAGGATTGCACGGCAATGCTGTCCTGCTGGGTGGCCATCGAGGTGCCTTGGAACAGTGTTGCGAGGCCCTGCGGGCCGCCGCCTTGTGGTTGGGCCTGCTGGATCACGATTTCAGAGTTTGTCGCGTACATCGGGGTCGCGATATTGTAAAAGTACCAGCCAATGAGGAACGTGGGCAGAAAGATAAAGACCGACAGGCGTGTCCACAAAAGCGCGAGTTTGCGTTTGCGCCGATTGGCAATGTCGCGCTGAATCTGGCGGATTTCGGCGGCGTTGCGGTTCAGCGCATCCTGATTATTGGTGCTGGGCAGTGAAATAACTTCGTCGGCAGTGGTATCCGGCAGCAGGATGCGCCCCCGTTTGCCCGGCACTTTTGCGCCATCGGGTTTGACCAGCTCAAGCACAGAACTGCGCTGAAACGGATCAATCCCTGCTGCACGCAACTGGCGCACAGCATCATAGTCTGATGACGCCTCAAACCCGTTCTTCAGCGCAACGCGGCGCGCCATGCGCAATTGGCGGCCCGTCAGCCCTTCTTTGCTGATGGCCGCGATTTGTTCGGCCTGTGAAGGCTCTTTGGGATCGTCAACAGCTTCAGCGGTCACAGTCGGCGCCTCGCCGTCCTGTTTGCGCCGGATGCGAAACTTTTTAACCTTGGGTCTGGTAGTCATAAAGCACTCTCGCCTCTTCCAAGGTGTCAAACATATGCAGTTGCCCATTTTTGAGCACAGCTGCGGATTTCACAAGCCGTTCCAGCACGCCGGGCTGATGCGATACGATGATCACAGTCGCTTTTTCCAGTCGTTCGCGCAGGATTTCGCCTGCTTTACGATTGAATTCAACATCCGTTGATCCGGGCATGCCTTCGTCGATCAGATACATATCAAAATCCAGCGCAAGCAAGAGCGCAAAGGAAAATCGTGCCCGCATTCCGGTTGAATAGGTGCCGACAGGCATATCAAAGTATTCTTCCAGCCCGCACAGCCATCTGCAAAACGCTTCGACATAGTCAGGGTCAAGCCCGTAGATTCGGGCGATGAACCGGCAGTTTTCCATTGCGGAAAGCGTGTTTTCGACCCCACCCATAAAGCCCAGCGGAAAAGATACGCGGCAACTGCGCCGGATCGTGCCCTCATCCGGCTTTTCAAGCCCCGACATCATGTTGATCAGTGTCGTCTTACCGGTCCCGTTGGGTGCAAGAATACCCAAGGAATTCCCCAGCTCCACGCGGAAAGACGCGCGATCAAGGATGACCTTGCGCTGTGTGCCTGTCCAAAACGATTTGCTGACTTCGGCAAATTCTAGCATTTTGATCCTGTTTATGGCCGTGCCTGACGACCTGCGCTCTCTAACATCAATAGGTTAACATGACTGCTCCGGTTTCCATACAGCGACATTGCGGCATGAATACAGCGACAATCCTGTGATCTGCGCGATGCGGGCTCGCTATGCTTGGCTTGGGCGTCAGATCAGGTGCTATACGCGATCCAAGCGAACCTGACATGTGAGACCAAATGCCTCTCCAGGATGAAATTACGCGCTGCCGCCTGTGTGCCGACCGTTTTGCAGCCACGGCAACACAGCATCAACCGCGCCCGGTGGTTTGGTTTGACAACGCCCCGCGTATTTTGATCGCGGGGCAGGCGCCAGGGTTGCGTGTACATGAAAGTGGCCGTCCGTTCACGGATCGGTCCGGTGATCGGCTGCGGGACTGGTTGGGGATGGATGCGACCACCTTTTATGACCGGACACAGGTTGCGATTGTACCAATGGCGTTTTGCTTTCCCGGCTATGACGCCAAAGGGTCTGACTTGCCGCCGCCGCCGTTGTGTCAGGCCACATGGCATGACCGGGTGATGGCGGCCATCGGTGATGTTCCGCTGACCGTTCTGGTCGGTGCCTATGCCCATCGCTGGCATCTGGACCAAAGCGCCGGTGTAACCGCGACCGTGCAGGGCTGGCGCGACCTTGCACCGCGCGTCTTTCCCTTGCCTCATCCATCATGGCGCAATACCGGATGGTTGAAGAAAAATCCGTGGTTTGAGGCTGATGTTCTACCTCAACTACGTTTGGCTGTGAAAGATGCGCTGAAATGACCGACCTTGACCAAGCCCATGCTGCAATGGAAGCCGCCCCCGAAAATGATGCGGCGCGCTTACGGTTCTATGAACGGCTCGCGGATACCGAGCTGTTCATGCTGCTCGGCGCTGAAGCGGACGGCGATCAGATCACGCCCGAACTGTTCGAGATCGAAGATCAGAACTTCACACTCGTGTTTGATCGCGAAGAGCGGCTGTCGCAGTTTGTGGGCCGTGTCGCGCCCTATGCCGGTGTTCCCGGCCGCGCACTGGCCAATATGCTGGCGGGGCAGGGGATTGGGTTGGCGCTGAACTTGGAGGTCGCTCCGTCCGCAATG
The DNA here is from genome assembly GCF_023015625.1 of Yoonia sp. F2084L. Taxonomy (GTDB): domain Bacteria; phylum Pseudomonadota; class Alphaproteobacteria; order Rhodobacterales; family Rhodobacteraceae; genus Yoonia. Next base: position 455,774 of record NZ_JALKAH010000004.1, on the reverse strand, counting down.
CTGATCCCGGCAGAGGCTGTGGACTGGCTGGTTGCAACCCTGTCGCATGGTCCAGATGAGACAGAAGCGCGGTTGACCGAAGTCTCCGCACCTGGTGGATTGCCAGAGGTTGTTGTATCCGGCCTTGATCGCAAACTTGCCATTGCGGCGGGGTTGGCACGCTTTGCCTATCTGGCGGCGGCCACTTATGAAGACCGCGCGCGCGGGCATGTGTTGGCCTTTGTCGATGCAGTCGAAGGCGCAGAAAAGGCACTGGCGTCTGCCGCGAGCGAGGCGCTGACGTTTTCGGGCATTGAGGCCGGTGTCATGGACGTCCTGTTCGTGCGGGCAAGTGATCCGCTCGCGGCGCATCTGGCCAAGGTCGGCTTGCGGTTCGATCTACCCGAGCCAGAGGTGCCGCAAGTTCCGGGCGCACCCGGCATGGACCCCGAAAAGCCACCAAAGCTGCGTTAGTTGTGAAACGTCAGATATGTTTGACCCTTATGTCAAAATACTGTCTCAGCGTTAGAGCAAGCGGCAAAGCAGCCATCAACGGAAAGCGAAGCGAAGGTTTGGGGTGAGCCCAATACGTCCTCAGGATTTCTTTGCTGCGTGCGCTCGCTGCGTCTGAGATGAAATTGGCGCAATAGTCTTGGTGCTGCTGCGTAGCAGAAGGACCGGTTATTCATGCAGACCGGGGCGTGGATCAGACTCCGATTGCGGACAAAACGGTCATGGCTCTATCCCACATGTCCGCCTTTCACGGCAGCCGAGTCCGCCGGAGATAATCTCGATAGCGCTCTCGGCGACTGTCAGCGGGCCGCAAGACGCAGGTTGTACAGTAAGCGGCATCTTTGCGAGGAGAGGTGTAGTATCGGCAGCAGCCGCCGCGGATGCGCATCCAGTCACCGATATTGGGGCTTTCCGGCAGGTCAATCCACTCAAAGTCGGTTTGCTTGTTGAAGAGTTTTGATCCGCGATCCCGCAGAACAGTGCGCCCATGATCAATGGCTGGTTCAGCCTGACCCATCGCGCGCCCTTGTTCCAGAAAGGCGTAGGCGAGGCTGTCGGACACCAGTCGCCAAAGGGCCGACCGCGACAGCCCACTGACCCGGCGCAGCGTTTCAATCAGCGGTTCATGCAGCTGCTCTAATGTCGCGGCAAATCCGTGGGTTGCTGGCACGTCGACAAAAGCCATCGCAGCTTCATTGATGGTCAGGTCAAATGCGAGGCTCACCCCTTTTTCGCCATCATCTTCCCAATGCACAAACCGCTCGGACAGGCTGATGGCATCTGGTTTTGCCGCAGCAAGCCAAAGCCCGCGCAGGGCCAGACCTGCAAGGGGTTCGCAGATACTCCATGACACTGTTCCAATCAGGTATGCGGCCGCGAGTTTTGCGTCCCCGCCCGGTTCATCAAGAATTGCATCCGCCATCAGGCGACGCGCGCAATCGTCTGTCACGTCCGACAGTGACAGGCTGGCCGCAGAGGAATTGTCCAGCCTGAGAACAGGAGAGAACGCGCCCTCCAGCGGCGTGAGATTCGCCAATAGATCATGGAGGACGCGCGGCATCTGGCTTACTCGACAACGAGATCGCGATTGATACCGTCCTGTCCGATCACCGCTGCGAAAGCACGCGCCGCATCCAGAACGGCCCCCCAAGAGGTGCCGTAGACGGATTTGCTATCAACGGCGAAAACCTGACCCGCCTTTGCCACTTCGGTCGCTTGCACCACAGGATTGGCCATGAATTCAGCGACGGCAGGATCCATTGACCCAACCTGATCATCGGCATTGGCGATCAGGATCATGATGTCGGACGGGTTGTTCCCCAAGATCTCGACCGACAGTGGCACCCAATCGTCAATCGTTTGCTCATAGGGTGTTCTGACAATCTCCAAGGCAGGTATGGCAAGGCTGAGAGACTGCTTGTTCGGCACACCCGAGATCGTGTTGTCCCAGTATCCGACGAAAGAGACAGTCGTTTGAGGCAGGACATCGTCAATCTCTTGCCGGATTGTCGCGATTTCCGTTTCGAATTGGGCCTGAAGGGCCGCAGCCTCGTCCATACGGCCCACCGCGTCAGCGAATTGCAGCAAGGTTGCGTCCATCGGCTGACTGAACATGTCGATAATGATGGTTGGCGCGATGCGGCTGTAGGTTTCATAGGCGCCTTCGGGCCAAGGGGTTGCGATGATCAGGTCAGGGGCAAGCGCGGCAACGGCTTCGGCATCAGGTTCCCGGTATGATCCGATGAAAGCGACGTCCGTCGCATCAAAGCCGCGCAAACTGCGGAACACGGGACCAGCGTCGGTGATATGGCCCGCGCTGCCAACGGGTGTAACACCCAGTTCCAACAGCGGCAAAAGTCCGTTTTGGTCTTGCAGGGTGACGATGCGTTCCGGGTTCACGGGAATACAATCTTCACCGGCTGCATGGGTGAACGCGCGAAAGCCGTCCGCGCAATCAAGTGCTGCGGCAGGGGTTGCGGTGACTAAGATGAAAATGGTGATCTTGATCAGGGTTTTCATTGGGCAGTCCTTCCTTTTGTCAAAAATGGTGCGTTATTCTGGAACTTCTGTCGCCGTATCGCCGTCAATTGCGGCGTTGATCCTTGGTTCAAGCTGCTCAAGCGCAAAGGGCAGGCTGAGCAGGGAGCCATGGCTGAACGCTGCCGTCAGAGCATTGTCTGTGAACACTTCGCGTCCCTCCTGGAACGCCGTGAGCGCCGGACGCAAGGCAAGGCCTTCGATCTTGTTGCGTTGGCTTTGGCTGCCATCGGTGACCCAAATCAGAACGTCGGCATCAATGATGTCCAGTTCTTCCTCTGAAAACGTAAGGGCAAACTCCCCGCTTGGCGTGGCATCTGTGACTTGGTCAGGGACACGAAACCCTAGGTTGGATAGCAATAAGGGTCGAATATCGTTGCCTGCGTAGACGCCAAGCGTTTCGTTCCAATAATATGCGACAGCGGCAGTCAGACCTTGCCATTCAGGGTTGCGCGCCGCCATCGCGGCAATATCTGCGCGCAGGTCAGCGACCAGCAATTCTGCCTCTTCCAACTTGCCCGTTGCTTCGCCAGCGATCAGCGCAAGCTGATCCCACGACAAAGCATAATCGCCCACGCCTTTCGGCACAGCCACAACGGGTGCAATCTTGGACAGTTGGTCATACTCATCCGGGGTGATGCCCGACCAGATGGCCAGGATGACATCGGGTTCAGATGTCGCGATCTGCTCAAAGTTCAGATCGCCCCGCAGGACCTCCGGGTTGGATGACAGCAACGATTGTGCCCAAGGCCATAGCCCGTTTTCGGCATCGCCATACCAGTACCGGATCGCGACGGGCTGAATACCAAGGGCCAGCAGGTTATCCGCACCGTTATAGTCCACACTGGCCACACGCGTCGGCGCCGCCTCGATGATTGTGGTGCCGAACTTATGCTCGATTGTCAGAGGGTATTGCTGCGCAAAAGCAGGCGATACCGTTATCACCAGCGTCGCCAAAACTAACCTGAGATGTTTCAAAGCGCGTCCTTTCGCATCGGTGCATGATGCTGGCTTGCCCCGGACCGAGGCTGGCTTGCACTTTTGATCAGTTGTAATTCAGAGGGTTTCCCATTGTGCCGATCAGCAACATCGTCGTGGCGAAGAATGCGTCAGACGACCAGCTTGCGGCCTCGACAATGGGTACCGGGATCACCCGTCCTTCTTGACAGGCGGTGAGCGCCGCGCACCAGGACGGGAGCAATGCATCCATATTGGCAATGGCGTCCGCAGGCGTCTCCCCGTTCTGGTTGGCGTAGGAAAGAAACACCCAGTCCGCATCAAATTGCTCCAACACTTCGGCTGAGAATGTGTCGGACTGCCCTTCGGCAATGGCGTTGATAATGTCGGGCGCATCAATACCCGCATCGCGCAGAATTTGGCCAAGCCCGGGCCAGGTGTGAAACGCATAGAGTTCCCCATCGCCGGGGATCAAGATGGATGCGGTTGTTCCTTCGGGCACCACGCTGCGCAATGTCTCGATCTGATAGGTGTAGCGGGCTTTGACCTCTGCCAGTTCCGCTTGGGTCCCGGTGATATCGGCAAGGTAGTCGTGGGTGGCAAAGCCCGTGCGTTCTTCGATATTGATGCTGATTGTCGGTGCAACCAGCGACAGTTTCTCAATATCCCCGTTGAACCAATCGCCCCAATGGCCGACGATAATCAAATCAGGGTTCAAGGCGGCAATCGTCTCGTAATCCATGAATTCGTAGTCGCCGATAAAGGCGACGTTGTCGGCGGTATCAAAATCAACGCCGACGTTGTTCATGCCGCCGCGAATGAAATGCGCGCCGTCGGGCAAAGTGGACCCGGTCGTGCCGACCGGAACAACCCCCAGCTCGTAAAGCGGGACGAAAATCGCCTCGTCCACTGTCGTGACAATCCGTTGCGGATCCGCCGGGATGCAAACGCTGATGTTACGGTCATCAACGAAAGCGCGTTGATCGTCGTCGCAATCGGCGGATGCTTGTGTGGCCAAAACAGCGAGGGTCGCGCCGGTGATAAGTGCATGTTTCATGAACCAAGGTTCCTTGAGGTTTTTGGAACGGCTGGGTGGCGCGATAGCTGCCTGACCGGATGGTTGGCGTTGCCTTGGCGGCTTAACCTTGCGGTGCCGCACTTGTGGCCACATTGGTGGTGATCATCTGCAACAGCATGTTCAACTGGGTGAAGGAAAACCCCGTTGCATACTCGCGTGGCAGCACGATGTAGCGGCCCTCAGTACAGGCCGTCAGAAAGCCACACCATCCGGGCACCGCATCGTTCAGGCGCAACGCGGGGTCTGCCAGCGTGTCGCCGTAGGCAATGGTGTAGGTGTCAAACAGATAGTCCGCCTCAAGTTCGGGCAGGATTTCCGCACTGACCTCTTCCCCCCAAACGACACCGCGATCAGCCATCTGCTGACCAGCAGTTCCGCGCGCAAAGCCCAGATCAGCCAGCACTTTGGTCAACCCGCCATAACCTGCATAAACTTCGAGCTTGCCCTCCCACCCCTGTATCTTGGAATAGGTGGCCCCTTGCACCTGCGGCAAAGCAAATCTTGCGCGTTCAAGGTTTGCCTCATAGATCGCAAGCTGTGCTTCATAGGTATCACTGACGCCCGCCGCATCGGCAATTCCGCGTGGAAAGGCCATCGGGTCGGTCGGCGTATCGGCGATGAAAACCGTCGGCGCGATGGTTTCATATTTTTCGCGTGCCTCCATGTCGTATTCACGACCAATGATCAGATCGGGGCTCATCGCCGCCATCGCTTCGAAATCCATCTGGTCCCATGTGCCGGCAAACCCGATCTGGCCATTGTCGAAATCAAGACCAAAGAGAAGATCGACTGAACGCATGTAAAGCTGTTCATTGTCATCCACGCGGCCATGGCTGCCGATAACAGGGGCGCCCAATTCAACAAGGGTCAGCGTGACGGATTGATCGTGTAGCCCGATGATGCGTTGCGGCAGTTCGGGAATGCAGGTTTCACCGCCTGCGTGGGCAAAGGCACGTTGGCCGTCCGCGCAATCCAGCGCCAAACCGGGCGACGCCAAACAGACAAATAGGCATGATGCGACAAGTTTCATATTCATGGTACTTCCTTCTTTTGCAGTGTCTGCTGGGTTGCGCGAAGGATGCGCTGCCTTGCTGTATTCGTGGAAAGGCGCTTTAGAAGTCGCCCAGATTTTCAACGCCGTCCGACAAAATCCTGTCGACCTGCTTAAGCACCTGAATTTGAGACTGCACCAGATGATAGGTCCACGCATTGCTATCGACGCGGTAGATTTGGCTGGCGCAGCAGAAACAAGAAGTGCGAGGGCGGGGGAGAGGTGGCAAGGGCCAACACTGCAGCAAGTGACAACTTCATATCTTGTCCTTTCAAATGTGGTGAAAGGCTGGCTGGGGTGGCAAGGACACCCTTGGCTCGCAACGGTGTCAGTTGAAGTCGCGCCCTGCGGTTACGACGGTCAGAAGGTCAATTGATCTGTTCAGGCTTTCGAATGTGTAACCGACCATGATGTCACGCTCATACCAGAAGAGATTCCCGGTCCTGACGCCATCCAAGTCGCGCCAGAACGGGGCAAGGCCGTCCCATTGTGCACTCAGCATTGCCTCTGTCTGATCCCAACGCGGCGCAATGCTGGCAAGCATGACATCCCCGTCAAATTCCTGAATGCGTTCAACGCTCATGCCGTTGAAGCCCTCGGGCTCCTCCGCCTGCAAGGCCGGTTTCGCGAAACCGATATCGTTGATCACCTGATCGATCGCGCCCCAGTTCGGATAGTACCAAAGCCCGTCATCCCACATGTCGAAGCGGGAAACGACGATCGCACCCGGATCACCGATCCTTTGCTTGGCCGCCGCGATGCGGGTTTGATAGGCGGCCCGCTCGGCATCGAACCGGTCCTGAATACCCGCCGCATCAGCGAGCCAGGCCATATGATCGAAAAAGGGCATATCGTCTGGCATCACGATCGTTGGCGCGACCGTCTGCAGTTGGTCCAACACGTCGATCTGGTACCCGCGCATGATGATCAGGTCCGGCCCGGCGGCAGCTACCGCTTCGACATCGGGGGGATTATGGCCGCCAAGGTCAATCAGGCCGGTATCCGCAACGCTGGCATACCCAAGAATGTCGGCAGCGCCACGCACCCAACGCGGACCGCCTTCTGCCTCGCGGGAGACCGTTGCAAAAACAGCTGCCCCCATATCCATTAATGGTGTTGTCACGTCATCGTCGCGCAGCGATGCAATCCGCTGCGGGTTTTCGGGAATGCAGGTTTCGCCCGCCGCATGGGTGAACGCGCGCATGCCAACATCACAGTCGAGCGCAAGGGCAGGCGTGGCAAAAAGAACAAGAGCGGCAGCAAAGGCCCCGTAAAGAGGTTTCATGTTCACTTCCTTTGTCATGTGATTGGCTGGGTGACGCGGAAAGGCGCTGCCTCGCGGTTGATTTGGCTACTCGGATGCCCTGTCGTCTTGATCTGATCTGTCAAAGCTGGCTCCTCGCCTGTGTTCTAAGGATCAAGGCGACAAAGACAGGCACGCCGATCATGGCGGTGACCAGTCCGGCGGGGATCTGAACAGGGGCAAAGGCGGCGCGCCCTGCGAAATCAGCCAGACCGACCAGCAAAGCACCGGTCAGTCCGGTCAGCACCAGATGCATACCGACGCCGGAATGCGCCAGACGGCGGGCAAGATGCGGCGCGACGAGGCCCACGAACCCCAAAGGTCCGACGGCAGCAACCGCCGTTGCGGCCAGTGCTACGGCGAGGATGATCAAGCCCCAGCGCGCCATGCGCACCCGGATGCCAAGACCCGTGGCGACGTCTTCGCCAAACCGGATCGCGGAAAGCGGGCGTGCGGCTGCCATGAACGCAGGGACGACAAAGATCGCAGTTACGGTGAGCCAGCGGACTTCGTCCCAGCCAACCGAATGCACCGACCCGGCAAGCCAGCCCAGTGCCGACATCGCGCGGTCGATATCACCGTAGGTCAGCAAGGCTGATGTCACCGATGAAATCAGCGCCGCAACCCCGATCCCCATCAGAATGAAGCGCAGCGTTTCGCCCCCGCGCCGTGATGATGATGCCAACAGGATCAATGCCGCGACGACCAGTGACCCACCAAACGCCAGAATTGGCCGCATATAATAGCCCATGCCTGGGGCCAGAATTGTGACCGCAACGACAACCAACGCCGCACCCTGGCTGACCCCCACAAGGCTGGGATCTGCCAGAGGATTGCGCGTGACGTATTGCAGTGCGGCCCCTGAAAGCGCCAGAAACGCGCCAACGATAAATGCGACCAGGGTGCGCGGAAACCGAAATTCCCAGACAACGGTGGTGGCCGTGTCAGAGGGTGCGTCGCCAAGCAAAGTTGCCCAGACTTGCGCGCCATCAAGCGGGTAAGACCCCGTCATCAGGCTCCATGTCAGCACGCCGATGATGGCGACAGTCAGACCTACGCTGACAAGCACCGCGCGGTACGGCACACGCAGGGCAAGCCGCCCGCCAAAGCCCTCTAACGTTGTCATGCTCATAACTTGGCCCTCACCAGCCAGATGAACATTGGCGCGCCCAGCATTGTAGTGACGATCCCGGTTGAGATTTCGACGGGCGCCAGAACGACACGGGCTGCGATATCAACCACCGTGACATAGCCCGCCCCGACAATCGCCGAGAATGGCACAATCAGGCGGTAGTCCGATCCCACGAACAGGCGCACCACATGCGGGATGACCAGTCCGACAAACCCAAGTGGCCCGGCGACCGATACCGCCGCCGCGGTCAGAACAACCACCGCCCCCAACGCGATAACCTTGATCCGGAACGTGTCGACGCCCAGTCCTGCGGCCGTTTCCTCGCCCATGGCCAGTGCTGTGACCTGACGGGCGATCACCAATGCGGCGATCAAACCGGCGATGAACCACGGTAGCGCCCAAAGATAGGTTTGCATGTCCCGCCCGGTCAATGAACCGGACAACCACACCCGGAAATTGCGGAACGTATCTTCATTCAGCAAGATCGCCGCACTTTCGATCGCATAAAGAAATCCACCCACCGCAGCCCCGGAAAGGATCAGCGTCAGTGGCGTCGCACCCCCCGGTGCCGCACTCGCGATGGTCCAGACCAGCACCGCACCGATCAAGGCACCAATGGCCGCGAACAACGGCACATATGCGCTACCGGCCAGCCCGAACCAGCCAATCCCGATGATCACCGCAAAGGTCGCCCCCGCCATCAGCCCCAGTATCCCCGGTTCCGCCAGCGGGTTCCGCGTCACCCCTTGCATCAAAGCACCAGCAACCGACAGCGCCGCACCCACACTGATCGCAAAGATCGCACGGGGCATCCGCAGATCGCGGACGACAACATGGTCAAACACCCCGTCTTGCGGGGCTGTGATGGCCTGCCAAACAACCCCCAGCGGGATCGCCTTTGCGCCAACCGAGATGTGCCACAAGAACGCCAGCACGACCCCTCCAAGGCAAAGCCAAAACCCGGTGGCGGCAAATATGGTGCGTGTCGCGTTCATTCCGCAGCAGCCGCCAGCGCGTGCATGGGCACATGATCGGGCGTGCGCGGCAGACACACCGGGCGGCCCGTTTCAGGGTCCGCGATCACATCAGCCCGCAGATCAAAAACTGCGCGCAGTTGGTCGGGGCAGATGACCTCTGCGCCGGTGCCTTCCGCAACGATCTCTCCTTCGCGCATCATCACGATGCGATCAGCAAAGGCGGCAGCAAGGTTCAACTCGTGCAGGACAAGAACCATGGTGCGCCCGTCCTCGTGCACGATGCGCGACAGCAGCGCCATCAGGTCTACCTGCACCTTGAGGTCAAGAAAGGTCGTCGGTTCATCAAGCAAAAGAAGCGGCGTATCCTGCGCCAACACCATCGCCAGCCAACAGCGCTGGCGCTGCCCGCCAGACAGGCTGTGGACAGGGCGGTCAGCGAACTCTGCCAGATCCGTCATGTCCATAGCCCGCTCGACCGCCGCGCGGTCACCAGGCGACCATTGGCGAAACAGTGTCTGGTGCGGGAACCGCCCCTGCGCCACCAATTCGGTCACGGTCAATCCTTCCGGGGCAACAGGCCCCTGCGGCAGGATCGCAAGGCGGGTCGCTACATCGCGCGTGGCGTAGGACGTGATCGGCTGGCCTTGCAACGTGACATGGCCGGTCTTGGGTCTGAGGATCCGCGCAAAAGCCTTGAGCAAGGTCGATTTTCCGCACCCGTTCGGACCCACAAGCGCCGTGATCTGGCCTGCCGCGATCTTCAGATCAATGTTTTTGACGATGGTTGCGTCGCCATAGTCGACCGAAAGTCCGCTGGCTGTCAAAGGTGAATCGGGTGTCATGCAGCAGTCTCCTGTGCTTGCAAAAGACGCGCATAGGCACCGGTTTGCCTTGCAATTTCATCGTGAGACCCGAGCTGCGTCAGCCGTCCGTTTTCCAGCACAGCGATCCTGTCAGCCCGGCGGATCGTGGACAGGCGGTGGGCAATCACAATTGCGGTGCAGCCTGTCAGCAAACCATTGAGGTTGTCCTGAATGGCGGCTTCGGTTTCGGCATCAATCGCGCTGGTCGCCTCATCCAAGATTAAAAGCGGGGCCTTCTTGAGAAGTGCGCGCGCGATGGAAATACGCTGTTTCTGCCCACCCGACAGCCGCACGCCGCGTTCGCCGACAATCGTCTGATAGCCCTTCGGGAGTGCTGTGATGAAGTCATGCGCGCCAGCGGCCTTTGCCGCGGCGATCAGCGCATCCTCATCGGCCATTTGATCGCCAAACCGGATGTTGTCACGGATCGACCCGTTGAACAGGAACACATCCTGCAACACCATCGCCGTATTGCGCCGCAGGTCGGCAAGCGGGACATCGCGCAGGTCGACACCATCCAGTGTAATCCTGCCCGACGTCACATCATAGAAGCGCGCAATCAGATGTGCGAGTGTCGATTTGCCAGCCCCCGTTTGGCCAATCACCGCCACGGTTTCACCGGGCTGAATAGTAAGTGTCAGGTCCCGCAAGACGGGTGCGTCATCGCGATACCGGAAACTGACACCCTCAAGCGCAATCTCACCACGCAATGGTGAGGGCAAACTGCGCGGTGTCACAGGGTCCGCGACCCCTGGCTGCGTGTCCAACAGATCATTGACGCGCTTAAGGCTGGACAGGCCGCGCTGCACCGCCTCGGTTGCCTCAACAACCGTGAACAAGGGCTGATAGAGCGTCACGATATACAGGATGAATGCCACCAGATCCGCCACGGCAAGCTCACCCGCCAAGGCCATGCGCCCGCCGACAAGCACGACCAAAGCCGTGGACACCCCAATCGCGCCTTCAACCGCAGGATCAAACGGAGCAATCAGCGTGCGCGACCGGATTTGCCGACGTGCCAGAAAGTCGGATTTCCGCATGAACCTGCGCTGCGCTGCGGCCTCTTGATTGAAAATCTGTATCTCGCGAATGCCGCTGACGTGGTCCTGCACCAATGCGGCCAGATCGCCCTCGCGGTCCGCCTCGTTGTCAAACGATGGGATCGCCTTGCGACCAACGAAGAACATGATGATCAAGGCAACCGGCAAAGGGATCAGTGCAAGCAGCGTCAAGACCGGCGAGAGGTTGAACAGGATGATCAGAATGCCAAGCGACAGAATGATGGAGACCACGAACCCATAGACCGCATCGGCAATCACAGGTTCCAGCTTAAGCGTGTCATCAATCACCCGCTTGGTGATGTCGCCCGATTTGCGCGCGGCAAACCAGCTTGGCGACAGCCGTTGCAGGTGGGCGTAGACCGCATCGCGCAAATCGCGGCAGGTCTTGAAGGCAACAACATGGGAATAGTGAAACACGGCGGCTTCCGCTGTGCTGCGCCCGACATAGATCCTGACAAGGACCGCAGCGATCAACGTCAGACGAGCGCCCGCATCTTGCGCGCCCGTCTCAATGATCAATACGATCTCGCGGATCATCCAAGGCGCCAGCAGACCTGTTGCCGTCACGGCGAGGATCGCCAGTACGACGACGATCATCGTCCCGCGATAGGGCAGCATATACGTCACAAGCCTGTTCATGGTCGCAAAAGCCAAGTGCCCCCCCCGGGAAACGGTGAAGCTTCCCTTTCTGGTGATGCTAGTGTGGCTTGGGGACGCGGCGGCGCAGTATCAAAATTACCCTGGCTATATCCGACTTTTATTGTCAGGAACTATGAAAAGCAACCGGAATGTTTGTCATCGGAATCAGGCCGCAACTAAGGATGACCGTTCTGGCGACATCGACTACGACGCAACGTTTAAAGTGCTGCCTTCGCGAGAGAATGCTGCGTCAGCAATAGCCGCAGGTGCACAAGTCCACTGCATCCGCATTGCCCACCTTGGCACAGATCGTGATGAAGGTCGGGTTGCGCTGCGAGACACTTGACGGTTGGGCTGATACGGTATGGCGTGGCACCCTGATAAACTCGGAAAGCTTATCGCATCCTCTTAAAGATGGGCGACATCGCGCCTTAATATCCCCGCCTGCGATCAACCAGATAGCGGAACGGCTGGCCTGCTTCGCCGCGCGCGATGTTTTCGGCAATGACATGCGATGCCGTTTCGGGCCGCGTGCTGGACGCGATATGCGGGGTCACGGTCAACTTTGGGTGGGCCCAGAACGGATGCGCCGCAGGCAGAGGTTCAGTGCGAAACACGTCCAAAGTTGCATGAGCGATTTGTCCGCTATCAAGTGCTGCAAGCAATGCATCATCATCAATCAACGGCCCGCGCCCGGGGTTGATGATGAATGCGCCTTTTGCGAGCAAAGCCATGCGTTCGGCATTCAGAATGTTTTCGGTCTCTGGTGTCTGCGGCAACAGCAGGATAACGACCTCCGCCCCCGTAAGCGCGGCGCGTAATCCGTCATCGCCATGCAGGCATGTGATGTTGGGAATGTCTTTCGCACTGCGGCTCCAGCCCGTGACCGGAAAGCCAAGCTGGTGCAGGGCTTGCCCGCACGCGGCCCCCAACGCGCCGACCCCAAGGATGGTGACAGGGCGATGTGCCGCGACCGGTGGATATACAAAATCGCGCCAGACCCCGTCCTGTTTGGTGATGTGTTCATCTATACCAAGGTGATGGCGCAGGGTATGACCGACCACCCATTCGACCATGCCGTTGGTCAGGCTGTCATCGACCAAACGACACAACGGCTGGGTCAAGGTCGCATTGTCCACCACCGTTTCAACCCCGGCCCAAAGGCTCATGATGGCTTTGGTCTTTGTGTAAGGTGTGAAGTCAGTGACCGGTCCATTGGGCGCAAAGACGATATAGTCCACATCGACCGGGTCATGGTCGCGCGATAGGTTCGCTTGCACTCCTGCCTGTGCCAGCGCGTTGGTCAGAGGGCTTTCATACTCGTCCCAGCGTTCTGATTTGGCGGAAAAGAGGATATTTATCATTAGCGGGGCCTATGAATATGCGCGCTTTGTACCAGCCCGAAAGCCACAAGCAGCACCAGCATCGCCGACCCCCCATAGCTGACCAGCGGCAGCGGGACGCCCACCACCGGCGCAAGGCCGGTTACCATCGCCATGTTGACGGCGAAAAACAAAAAGAACGTCATCGCAATGCCAAGTGTCAGCAAGGATGCGAACCGGTCGCGGTTACCCAATGCAGAGATGATGCAGAATATGACGATCAGCAGATAAAGCACCAGCAGCGTGAAGGCACCGACGAAGCCAAATTCTTCGGCCAAGGTGGTGAAGATAAAGTCGGTGTGCTTCTCGGGCAGAAAGTTCAGCCGCGATTGTGTGCCTTGCATAAAACCGCGTCCGGTCCAGCCACCGGATCCCAGCGCAATCTTGGCTTGGGTGATGTGGTAACCTGCGCCTAAAGGATCGTTGGCTGGATCAAGAAATGTATCAATGCGGCGGTACTGGTAGTCTTTCAGCAATTGCCATGTCGTCCCCCGGCTTTGGAACACCGCCATAATACCGGCTACACCAGCACCGACAACGGTTGCGAAATAGGCCCAATGCACACCTGCCAGGAACATAACCGTGGCTCCACCAAGCAGCAACAAAAGTGCAGTTCCCAGATCAGGCTGGTTCAGCACCAGCATTGTGGGTGTAAGAATGAACAATACCGGCAGAACAACCCAAAAGGGATGTGACGTTTTCTTGTTGGGTAACCAGTCATAATAGGCGGCCAGAAACATCACCATCGTGATCTTGGTCAACTCGGAGGGTTGCAGCCGCATGAAGCCCAGATCAATCCAGCGCTGCGCGCCCATCCGCACCTCGCCAAAGAACTCAACGCCCAAAAGCAGTAAAAGCGATCCACCGTAGGCCACGAAAGCCATGTTGCGCCAAAACCAGATCGGCACCATCGCGACGATCAGCATCAGCACCAAGCCAAATGCAAAGCGCTGCATCTGCGGTTCAACCCACGGCGTCATAGAGCCGCCAGCAACGGAATAGAGCATCAAGAATCCGGCACAGGCGACAGCACATAAAAGCAGAATAATCGGCCAGTTCAGATGCAGCAGTTTGCGCAGCCCGGTCGGGACGTATTTGGTGTTGTACTCAAGATAGCTCATGCGCGGCTTCGCCCTTTGGCGCCCGGTGGCACGCGCGCTGCGATACGGCGTTGTTGTTCCGCGATCTTGTCACGCACACCAGCGGGATAGGCCTCAAGCGGGGGCGGCCCGCCATACTGCGCTTGCAACAGAATATCACGGGCGATGGGCGCCGCGGCCCGTGACCCGCCGCCACCATGTTCCACGACAACCGACACCGCATAGCGCGGGTTGTCGTAAGGCGCATAGCCCACAAAAAGCGCGTGGTCGCGGCGTTCCCAAGGTAGGTCTTCGTTCTTGGTCACACCCGCGGCGCGTTCTTCGGGCGTAATCCGGCGTACCTGGCTGGTGCCCGTCTTGCCTGCCATCTTATGCGCCTCATCAACGATCCGCGACCCGTAGGCCGTACCGCGGCGATGGTTGCAAACGTCTTCCATTGACGCGCGGACGCGGCGCAATGTGTTTTCGTTGATGCCAAGGCTTTCACCAAGGCCGGAAGGCTGTTCAACCCCATCGACCAAGCGGATCAGCCTTGGCGTGACAACGCGGCCCGTTGCAATGCGCGCTGACATAACAGCCAGTTGCAAGGGTGAACTCAGCACATAGCCCTGCCCAATTGAGGCGTTGACTGTATCGCCGATCCGCCAGTCTTCGCCGCGTACGCGTGCCTTCCATTCTTTATCGGGTGCGAGGCCTTCGGCCACAGCGGAGAGCGGCAAATCATGGCGCACCCCAAGACCCAGCTTGCGGGCCATCTCTGCCATCTTGTCGATGCCGACACGCTGCGCGATTTCATAGTAATAGCAATCGCAACTTTGCTTAAGGCTTTCATGCAAGTTGATATTGCCGTGACCGCCACGTTTCCAGCAGTGGAAGCGGATATTGAACACATCCGTGAAACCGGGGCAGTAAACCGTTTCATCAGCGGTGACGAAACCTTCCTCCATCGCGGCCATCAATGTGACCATTTTGAAGGTAGAGCCGGGCGGATAAGTACCCTGGACAGCCTTTGCAGCCAGCGGGCGATATTTATCTTCGTTCAACGCGGTCCAGTCGGGCACTGAAATACCGCGCACAAAGAGGTTCGGATCAAACGCAGGTGCAGAAGCAATCGCCCGCAGATCACCGTTTTCAAGGTCAATAACCACCGCACCGGCGGATTCGCCGTCCATCCGAGCCTGCACATAGCTTTGCAGACGGCTGTCGAGCGTCAGTTGGATGTCTTTGCCCGGATCACCTTCTTGGCGGTCCAGCTCGCGCATGATGCGGCCTGCTGCGTTCACCTCAATCCTGCGGGTGCCAGCACTGCCGCGCAAGGTTTGTTCCAGCTTGTTTTCAGCACCGGTTTTGCCGATCTGGAACTTGGGGATTTGCAACAAAGGATCAGGATCGTCGATCCGACTGAGATCAAAGTCGCTGACCGGACCCACGTAGCCCACAACATGAGCCAGATCAGCGCCCCACGGATAAACCCGGCTCAGCCCGACCTCTGCCTGAATACCGGGTAGGGCGGGGGTGTTCAGATTGATCTCTGCGACATCTTCCCAAGACAAGCGATCCGCAATCGTGACCGGGACGAAGGGCGATCTGCGCTGCATCTCTTCCATCGCACGGGACAGATCATCGGGGTCGATGTCCACGATCTCGGTCAGTTTAGCGAGCACTTCACCCACATCACCGGCATCTTCGCGAACCATGACAACGCGGTAGTTCTGCTCATTGTCGGCAATGGCAATGCCGTTGCGGTCAAAGATCAGGCCGCGCGCAGGAGGCAGCAGACGGATATTGATCCGGTTTTCCTCGGCCAAAAGGCGGAATTGGTCGGCTTGTTCGACCTGCATTGATTGCAACCGCCAGCCCAATGCGCCGATCACACCAAGTTGTACACCACCCATCACCAATGCACGGCGGCTGACTGTGCGGACGCTTTCTATGACATCTTTGGGGGGGCGTTTCATAGAACCTGCCCTCTGCTGCCAATTTCACCGGGTGCCGTTCGTGAAACGCCAAAGACGAAATGCGCGACGACGATGACAATCGGGTAAACGACAATCGTGGCAACCATCTCAATCAACGTCAGTGCGAGCGGCGCTTGCGGGGTCATCACCACGGCAATGGCGATCCGGTTGGCCACAGTGATTGCGACGATGCCAAAAGCGACCGTACCCCATTCCACCAAAAGCGGCATATTGCGAAAGTCACGGTTCTGACGGCGGATCGCTTCGGTCAGGATAACGACCAAAGCTGCCCAAAGACCCGGCGGACGCATGAATAGAAAATCGGTGATCAGGAAAAGCACAGCAATCGTTAGCACAGGCAGGTAGTGTGGCTTGCGCGCCACCCACACAAGGGTCGCCACCAGCAAAAGGTCGGGTGCTGCCCAAAGTGTGGGGCGCATATCCAGCGGCACCAGATCGACGACGATCAGGACAAACGCCAAAAGGACAAAGAGGCCCCGGTTCATCCATGTTTTGCCATCTGTACGCTCAGCCATCGGTGAGCTCCGATGTACTGAGCGCCGCAGGGTTGATCGCCGCTGGGCCAAAGAATTCGGCTTCCGGAGTCAGCAGGTTATCGGGATCTGCAATTTCTTCATGCGGTTGCGAGCGCAGGACGCGCAGGAATTCCAATCGCTGATAATCCGCAGCAAGCCGGACGCGCAGCCGATCATCCGTGCCAAGGGCGACTTGGCCCACCAGCAAATCGGCAGGGAAGACCCCGCCATCGCCCGATGACACAACACGGTCGCCCGGACGCACCAGCGCGGTGTCATCCAGAAACTCCAGCGGTGGATTGAGCGAGTTATCACCGGCAAGGATGGCCTTTTGTCCGGACGGTTGGATCGTCACCGGAATGCGACTTGAGGTATCTGTCAGCAACATCACCCGGCTGGTATTCTGACCAACCCCAGCCACGCGGCCCACCAGACCAATGGCATCCATTGTGGGCCAGCCATCAATGATGCCGTCGCGCGCACCTACGTTTACCAAAACGGATTGGCGGAAAGGCGAGCCGCTGTCTGTAATCACGACGCCGGTGACGACGGTCAGCTGCGGATCAAGGCTCACGTTGTTGAGGTCAAGCAGCTTGGCGTTTTCCTGTTCAAGTTGCAGGGCCGCTTCTTTCCACGCTTTCATTTGCTGCAATTCGCGGCGCAGGTCCCGATTTTGTGCGCGCAGCTGCTGATAGCTTTCAAAATCGCTAATCAGATCAGCTGCCCCAGTGATCGGGGCCATCGCCCAATCGAAAGATGGCACGACCGCATCAATGACAGCAGCGCGCAGGCGTTCGACGCGGGGGCTGTCAATGCGCCAGATCAGGAACAACCCGACCAGCGCCAACACCAACACCCCGACCAGCAATCTGCGGATCGGGCCGACGAAATCTTCGCTGTTCTTGTCGCGTGCCAAGGGCCGTTGTTCCCTCGCGTTAGTGTTAGCTGTCGTAGTCTATCACATGCCGCAGCTGTTTTTCATATTCCAGTGCGCGGCCTGTGCCCAATGCTACACAATTGAGTGACTCGTCCGCGACAGAAATCGCCAATCCGGTCTGTTCACGCAGCGCCAGATCAAGCTGGCCCAATAATGCGCCGCCACCTGTGAGCATCACGCCACGATCTACAATATCAGCGGCAAGGTCCGGCGGGGTCGCTTCCAAGGCGGTCATCACAGCCTCGCAGATTTGCTGCACGGGTTCAGCCAAAGCTTCGGCCACCTGCGCTTGGGAAATCTCAGTTTCTTTCGGCACACCATTCAGCAGATCGCGGCCTCGAATATGCATCGACTGGCCGCGGCCGTCATCCGGCATCCGCGCGGTTCCGATGGATGTCTTGATCCGTTCCGCCGTGCTTTCACCGATCAGCAGGTTATGCTGGCGGCGCAGGTAGTTGATAATCGCCTCATCCATGCGGTCACCGCCGACGCGGACGGAGCGGGCATAGACAATGTCGCCGAGCGACAGAACGGCGACCTCGGTTGTGCCGCCGCCGATGTCGACAACCATGTTGCCAGTCGGGTCCGTGATGGGCATGCCAGCACCAATAGCGGCTGCAATGGGTTCCGCAATCAGACCAGCGCGGCGTGCGCCTGCGGATAGAACAGACTGACGGATCGCGCGTTTCTCAACCGGGGTCGCGCCATGTGGGACGCAGACGATGATCTTCGGTTTCGAGAACGTGGACCGGCGGTGCACCTTGCGAATGAAATGCTTGATCATCTCTTCAGCGGTATCAAAATCCGCGATCACACCGTCGCGCATCGGGCGGATTGCCTCGATGCTGCCGGGGGTGCGACCCAGCATCAGTTTGGCGTCTTCACCGACGGCCAGAACCTTCTTGACCCCATCTTTGACATGGTAGGCGACCACCGAAGGTTCAGACAAAATGATGCCCTTGCCTTTGACATAGACCAGCGTGTTCGCTGTGCCCAAGTCAATCGCCATATCTGATGAAAACAATCCGCCGAAGCCTGCCATTTCAGTGGCCTTCCCAATCCCAGTGTCCCTTTTCCGCAAATGCCCTGTTTTGCGGGTTTCATCTGGTTATAGAGACAGTGGGTTGAGGATAGAACCCCTGCTGAAAAGATACGCGGCGGCAATCTGCCGCTTATACTTTTCTGTTCAATCTGGGGCGATTTTGCGAATTTCTAGCAATAGAAGTTATACTTTTACAACTATATGGGCGAAGCGAGTGTGATCTTACGGCCACCGTGGTCTACCGGAAACGAAATGCGGCGACCCAAACAAATGGATCGCCGCTTTGAGATTGAGTCGGACCAGATACACTAGGCGTCCTTGTAGCTCACGCCCTTCACATCATATCCGGGCTCGGATTGTTCGCGCCGGACCAACAAACGGTTCAGCGCGTTGATGTAAGCTTTCGCACTCGCCACAACGGTATCTGTGTCGGCAGATTGACCGGTCGCAATGCGCCCATCTTCTTCCATACGAACAGACACAGTCGCCTGCGCATCGGTGCCCTCGGTCACGGCGCTTACTTGATAGAGTTGCAGGCGTGCACCATGGGCAAAGATCGCTTTGACCGCATTGAATGTGGCATCCACCGGACCGTCACCCGTGGCCGATGTTTCAACATCGGCGCCGTCAACCTCCATCACCATATCGGCCTTTTGCGGGCCGTCGGTGCCGCAAACGACACGCAAGGATTTCAGTTTCAACCGGTCATCCTCGGCGTCATTTTGATAAACTAGCGCCATCAAATCGTCGTCAAAGACTTCCTTCTTGCGGTCGGCCAAATCCTTGAAACGGACAAACACATCGTTCAGCTGATTGTCGGCCAGATCAAATCCCAACTCCTTCAGCTTCGCGCGCAACGCCGCCCGGCCAGAGTGTTTGCCCAAGGGCAGAGAGGTCCCTGCCAAACCCACATCTTCGGGTTTCATGACCTCAAATGTCTCGCGGTTCTTCAGCATGCCGTCTTGGTGGATGCCGCTTTCATGGGCAAAGGCGTTCTTGCCGACGATGGCTTTGTTGAACTGCACCGCAAAACCCGAAACCGTCGCCACACGGCGAGAGATACTCATGATCTTGCGCGTGTCGATTTTGGTGGTGTAGGGCATGATGTCGCCACGCACTTTCAGCGCCATGACGACCTCTTCCAATGCGGTATTGCCAGCGCGCTCGCCCAGTCCGTTGATCGTGCATTCGATCTGCCGGGCACCGCCTTCAACGGCGGCCAGCGAGTTCGCGGTCGCCATGCCAAGGTCATTGTGGCAATGCGTGGCAAAGACCACGTCATCGGCACCGGGAACGGTGGAGATCAGGTTGCGGATCAAATCCGCACTCTCAACAGGCGCAGTGTAACCCACAGTGTCAGGAATGTTGATCGTGGTCGCACCGGCCTTGATCGCAATCTCGACCACACGGCACAGATAATCCCACTCCGTCCGGGTTGCATCCATTGGCGACCACTGCACGTTCTCACAAAGATTACGCGCGTGGGTCACGGTGTCGTGGATACGCTCGGCCATCTCATCCATATTCAGGTTCGGGATCGCGCGGTGCAGGGGTGAGGTGCCGATGAAGGTGTGGATGCGCGGGGATTTGGCGTGCTTCACGGCCTCCCAGCACCGGTCAATATCTTTGTAGTTGGCGCGGGATAGGCCGCAGATCGTGGCCGACTTCGCCAGTTTCGCAATCTCGCTCACCGCTTGAAAGTCGCCCTCGGATGCGATCGGGAAACCCGCTTCGATGATGTCGACACCCATGTCGTCCAGCATCTCGGCGATTTCCAGTTTCTCGTCGTGGGTCATGGTCGCACCTGGCGATTGCTCGCCGTCGCGCAGGGTTGTGTCGAAAATCAACACTTCGTTCGATTTGGTCATTTTTGAATTCCTTTGGTCCTTAGCATGTCTTGGCGCGTTTCACCTCTGAGCGGTCGCGCCGACAGGCACGCTCAGAGGCAGCTAAGGAGTAGGATGTCGCGCGAAAGCAGCCCCTTGGAGGCTGTGCTTGTGATATGTGCGCGTGTCATCATGGGCGCGACTATACCGGCGAAACTTTTGTTGAAAAGGGCTTATTACATTCTGCGCAGGAGTTTTTTTGCCAAGGTGCACCAGCAGCAAGAGACCCTGTGCAGAGTTGATCTGGCGTGATGGCTGTCTGACTTGTCCCTTGGTTGGCTGGCGCTAAGTCTATGCAGACTAAGGGAGAATTGCATGCGCGCATTGGTTATTGGGGCAAGTGGCGGTATCGGGTCCGCCGTTTTCAAACGGCTGCAAAATGACGGATGGGATGTGACAGGTCTGTCGCGCTCGATTGATGGTTTCGATGTAGGCAATGCCGCATCAGTTGAGCGCGGGATGGGCCAGCTGACAGGGCCTTTTGATCTGATCTTTGTGGCAGTTGGCATTTTGGCGCCGCTTTGGGGCAACCCGGAAAAGAACCTTTCAGCCATCAAGCCTGATGAAATGGCCCGTGTATTGGCCGTGAACACGATTGGGCCTGCGCTGATCCTGCGCCATGCTGCCCGGCTTTTGCCAAAGGACGGGCGTGGTGTGATTGCGACCTTGTCGGCCCGCGTGGGGTCGATTGGTGATAATCAGATCGGCGGGTGGTATTCATATCGTGCGTCAAAGGCAGCCCTCAACCAAATCGTACATGGGGCCGCGATTGAGTTGGGGCGCAGCCACAAGCAATCTGTTTGCGTC
Source organism: Yoonia sp. F2084L (assembly GCF_023015625.1). GTDB lineage: Bacteria > Pseudomonadota > Alphaproteobacteria > Rhodobacterales > Rhodobacteraceae > Yoonia. Next base: position 434,536 of record NZ_JALKAH010000004.1, on the reverse strand, counting down.
GCTTTGCATCCCGGCACGGTTGAGACACCGTTCACGCAAAACTACGCTGGTCGTCACAAAACAGTTCCGGCAGAAGAAGCCGCAGCAAACCTGTTGGATGTCCTGTCAAAGCTGACACCTGACCAAAGCGGTGGCTTCTTTGATTATGCAGGACAGGAGATCGCGTGGTGAGGCTTGTTCTTGTTCTTGGTGACCAACTTTCGACGAACCTGTCTGCTTTGCAAAAGACAGACAAGACGCAGGATGTTGTCGTGATGGCCGAGGTGACGGGCGAGGCGACTTATGTCCCTCACCATCCCAAAAAGATCGCTTTCACCTTCATGGCCATGCGCAAGTTTGCCGAAAAACTACGCGGGCAGGGCTGGACGGTCGCCTACACGCAGCTTGATGACGCAGATAACACCGGCTCCATCACTGGCGAGTTAATCCGCCGTGCTACTGAACATGATGCCACAGGCGTTGTTTACACCGAACCCGGCGAATGGCGGTTGATCGAAGCGTTGGGTGATATGCCGTTAAAGTCGCATAGCCTGCCCGACACCCGCTTTATCGCGACGCATCAGGAGTTTGACGGTTGGGCCGAAGGCCGCAAGCAGCTGCGAATGGAGTATTTCTATCGCGACATGCGCCGCAAGACGGGCCTGCTGATGGACGGTGATAAACCCGAGGGCGGCAAGTGGAACTACGATCACGACAACCGCAAACCTGCCCCGGATCAGGTGGATTTTGCAGGGCCGTTAAAGTTCGCGCCGGATAAGGATGTACTCAATCTGGTTGACGCTCGCTTTGGTGACAACTTCGGTGACCTGCACCCGTTCTGGTTTGCGACAGATGCCGAACAAGCCCAGGAACAACTGACCCATTGGATTGAAGGTGGCCTGCAAAAGTTCGGCGACTTTCAGGATGCGATGCTGAATGACAATCGTTTCCTTTATCACTCATTGATCAGTTTCTATCTGAATGCCGGACTGCTTGATCCGCTTGACGTCTGCCAACAGGTTGAGGCCGCCTATCGGGCAGGACAGGCCCCGCTGAACGCTGTCGAAGGGTTCATTCGTCAGATTATCGGCTGGCGCGAATATGTGCGCGGCATCTATTTCCGCGAAGGGCCTGACTACACATCGCGCAACGCGTTGGGTCATGACCGCAAGCTGCCGGCGATGTACTGGGGCGCTGAGACCAAAATGAACTGCATGGCCAAGGCCATTGGGCAAACGCAGGCCGAGGCCTATGCCCACCACATCCAGCGCCTGATGGTGACAGGCAACTTCGCGCTGTTGTCCGGGATTAACCCGGCTGAGGTGCATGAATGGTATCTGGCGGTCTATGCTGACGCTTATGAATGGGTTGAGGCGCCCAACGTGATCGGGATGAGCCAGTTTGCAGATGACGGCATTATCGCGTCAAAGCCCTACATCTCGTCCGGCAACTACATTCATAAGATGTCAGATCATTGTGGGGCTTGCGCATACCGGGTGCAGGACAAGACGGGCAAAGACGCCTGTCCCTTCAACCTGCTTTACTGGCACTTTCTGGATCGCCATCGGGAACGGTTCAAGGGCAATCCGCGCATGGGGAATATGTACCGGGTCTGGGACCGGATGGATGAAGAACGGCGCGAAACCGTGCTGAAGGAGGCATCCGATTTCCTTGACCGGATGGATGCAGGTAAAGTCGTTTAGCCGCAGCGCAACGGTTTTTGTCTAAAGTACAATCGTATATCGGGCCGTGGGAAAGCATCTGGAGGAACAATGACGCAGTCGATCGGAACGTCTTTCAGAAATGCTGAGGTGGTTGATCTCTACCTCCATCGTCCGCCTTATCCGCAAGCGCTTTATGACAAACTGATAGAGTTGGCACCGGCACATGACAGATTGCTTGATCTGGGGTGTGGCCATGGGAAAATCGCCAGACGGCTGGCCGATACTTTTGGCGACATCACCGCAGTTGATCCATCAAAGCAAATGATCGCATTGGGCAAAACACTGGAAAATGGGTGCGCGGACAATATCCAATGGATCGAGAGCATCGCTGAAGATGCGCCTCTGTCGGGACAGTATGATGTTGTCGTTGCCGCTCTAAGCATTCACTGGATGGATTATGCACGCTTGTTTCCAAAGCTCGGCGTGCATCTCAAACCACACTATCTTTTTGCGGTTATTGTCGGTGATGGCGCACATGAACCTCCGTGGGAGGCGGATTGGCAAAGTTTCCTAGGCAGGTGGGTGCCTTTGATTACTGGGCAGATATTCCAAAGAAACAGTGGCACGTCATTTTGGGAAGACTATCAGAACCACGTGAATGTGACGCAAGAGTTTGAGTTCATTTCTGGCCCAATCAAGCAAACAGTGGATGATTTCATCCTGTGCCAGCATTCACGCGATACTTTTGCCTTCTCAAAGCTGGGTGATCAAAAGGATCGCTTTGACGCAGAACTTGCAGAGCTTCTGGGTCCTCACGCGGATGATAATGGGCAGTTGCAGTTTCGCAGCTTTACAAAGCTAACGGCTGCGAAAGTTGCGCCCTGTTAGGCATCACGCACAAAAAAGGCTCTCAGCTGATGCCAAGAGCCTCTTAATCTAAGTCGAAAATCAGTGTTTAGTTTTCGCCAGTTTCTGACACCAGCGCCCCATCGGACCAGATGCCGATGCTTTCCTGACCTGTGGCGTAGCGCATGATGCCTTCGCCCTCGCGGCGACCACGCACAAAGTTGCCTTCGTAGACGTCGCCGTTTGCATAGGTCGCAAGCCCCGCGCCGCTGATTTCGCCGTCTTGCCACTGGCCGACATAGTTGAACCCGTCGGGCAGTGTGATTTCACCGTCGCCATTGCGCTGACCGTTCAGGAATTCACCGACATAGACAGTACCGTCCGCATAGACCGCGCGACCCAGACCGTTGCGCTGGCCTTCGGACCACTGGCCTTCATACACGTAGCCGTCGGCATAAGTCATTTTGCCCTGACCGTGGTTCTTGGCGTTCAGGAATTCGCCTTCATAAACAAGGCCGTTCACGTAAGTTGCCACGCCAACACCATTGATCACGCCTACTTGCCAGTCGCCTTCATAGGTCGATCCGTCAGGGTAGGTGATCGTGCCTTTGCCATCAGCCAGATCATCGACGAATCTGCCAACGTAGACCGACCCGTCGGGATAAGTCACTTGGCCTTCGCCTTCGATTTGGCCTTCAACCCATGCGCCTGTGTAGACATAGCCATCGGTCCCGCGGAAGGTACCTGTGCCATGCCGGCGGTCATTCATAAAGGTGCCTTCATAGGTGTCACCATTGGCATAGACGACGGACCCTTCGCCTTCGCGGCGGCCATTGATCAGCGCGCCTTGATAGACGTCGCCATTGGGCTGGGACAACGTGCCCACGCCTTGAATTTGGCCGTCAACCCATTCGCCGCTGTAGATCAGACCATCTGCCATTGTCAGCGTGCCAATGCCATGACGCTCGCCTGCTTTCAGGGTGCCATCGTAGATCGCGCCATCGGGATAGGTGATCTTGCCTTGGCCTTCTTTGGCGCCGTTGATCCACTCGCCCTCGTAAACATAGCCGCCGGGGCTTGTCATGATGCCGACACCGTTGTGTCGGGCGTTGCGGAACTCGCCTTGATAAACCACACCGTTTGCATATTCAGCGACACCCTGGCCGGTGATATTGCCGTCGACCCATTCGCCCTCGAAGGTGCCACCATCGGCAAATGTGATTCGCCCTTGGCCTTCTGGCTTGCCTGCGGCAAACGATCCTTCATAGACAGAGCCATTGGGGAAGCGCGCAATCCCTTCGCCACGGATTTCACCTTCGACCCATTGACCGGTATATTCATACCCATTGGGGAGGCGGTACGTTCCCGTGCCGTCCTGCTTGCCATCAACGAATGTACCTTCGTAGATACCGCCGTCATCATACTGCTTTGTCTGGACGTCTTGTGCGGTCGCACTGGTCGCAACACCTGCTGCTAAGATGGCAACAGCAATACCTTTTGATAGTCCAAACATCGTCATCGGTTTCTCCGTTTGTATCACGTTGGCGCAGCTTATGGGACGGGGTGTCACCTGACAACGGTTAACACCACGCAGTCGCAAACAGCTTTCCCCTGCGCCTCTTTCTGCTACATGCATGACAAGGCTTTGGGACAAAACTATGACAAAATTATTTCGCCTCACGATTGCGCAATTGAACCCTACTGTGGGCAACCTTGCAGGGAATGCTGATCAGGCCCGTGCGGCCTGGGCCAAGGGCAAAGAAGCGGGCGCTGATCTGGTGGCACTACCAGAGATGTTTTTGACCGGCTACCAGACCCAGGACCTTGTGGCCAAACCCGCCTTTGTTGCGGATGCCATGAGACATCTGATGGATTTGGCCCACGATTGCGCGGACGGTCCGGCCTTGTCTATTGGTGCGCCAGTGGTTGAGGACGAGCGACTTTACAATGCCTATTTCACCCTGCGCGGAGGCGAGATTGCGGCCACCGCCCGCAAACACTTTTTGCCCAATTTCAATGTTTTTGACGAAGTCCGCCTGTTCAAAAGCGCCGAGATCGCCGGTCCCTATATGATCAACAATGGCGCACGCATCGGCCATCCGATCTGTGAAGATGCCTGGTACCCGGACGTTTGCGAAGCGATGGTCGAAAGCGGGGCCGAGATTCTGGTCGTGCCCAATGGCTCGCCTTATTTCCGCAACAAGTTTCCGATCCGCATGAATACCATCGTGTCACGGGTCATCGAAAACAACGTACCGATTGTCTACATCAACATGATGGGTGCGCAGGACGATCAGATGTTTGACGGCGGCTCATTCGTGCTGAACCGTGGCGGCAAGCTGGCGGTGCAAATGCCGGTACTGGAAACGGCCGTCACACATGTCGATTTTGAGCTGACGGACGAAGGCTGGACCGCAAAAGATGGCGAAAAAGCGACTCATCCTGATGCGATGGAACAAGACTACGGCGTGATGGTGCATGCGCTGCGCGACTACATGGCGAAAACCGGGTTCAAAAAGGTGCTGTTGGGTCTGTCTGGTGGGATCGACAGTGCCATTGTTGCCGCAATCGCGGTGGACGCGCTTGGCGCTGAAAACGTCCGCTGTGTGATGCTGCCATCGGAATACACCTCGCAGGGCTCGCTTGATGATGCGGCAGCGGCTGCCGATGCGCTGGGCTGCAAGTATGACACCATCAGCATCGCAGGACCCCGTGCTGCGGTGACCGAAGCACTCGCTCCGCTTTTTGACGGATTGGCCGAGGACCTGACCGAGGAAAACATCCAATCGCGTCTGCGGGGCCTGTTGCTGATGGCACAGTCCAACAAGTTTGGTGAAATGCTTTTGACCACCGGCAACAAATCCGAGGTCGCGGTTGGCTATGCCACGATCTATGGTGACATGTCTGGCGGTTATAACCCCATCAAAGATATGTATAAAACCCGCGTGTTCGATGCCGCGCGCTGGCGCAATGCCAACCACCGCGACTGGATGATGGGCCCGGCAGGTGAGGTTGTTCCGGTGGCGATCATCGACAAACCGCCCTCGGCCGAACTGCGACCCGATCAGCGCGACGATGACAGTCTGCCACCATATGACGTGCTTGACGGCATCCTGATGATGCTGGTGGATCAAGAAGCGTCGGTCGCGGATTGCGTCGCCGCTGGATACGACCGTGATACGGTAAAACGGGTGGAACATCTGATCTACATCAGCGAATACAAGCGGTTCCAATCCGCGCCCGGCCCACGCCTGTCAGATCGGGCGTTCTGGCTTGACCGCCGCTATCCTATCGTGAACCGCTGGCGTGATGGCAGTTGAACCGCAGTTCACGCGGCAGGCGCGTCTTAATGATGCTCTGACCGCAGCGCGCGGCCAGGCAACAGTACCAGAGGGCAAGGGTGGGCATGTGTTCGTCGATGGCACGTTGCACCGGATTCTTGATATCAGCGACCTGATCAAAGGGTCCGGGGCCTTCGCCTATTCCGTCAACGAAAACGAACTGGCTCATCTGTGTGCGCATGTTGATGTGACGGCTCTGGGCTTCAACGGGCTGCGCACGACTACGCTTGCACCGCTCCGCCAAATGAAGGGGCTTACCGGGCTTGGGCTTTGGTGGGTGCAAAAGCTGTCCAATCTTTCGCCACTTGCCGATCTTTGTTTGGACTGTCTCGTGCTGGATGACCTGCGTTATGCCAATGACATCACACCGCTTGCGCAGATCAAAAAACTGCGGGCGTTGGCAATTTCGGGCGGAATGAATACGACGCAGCTGATCAACACGTTAGAGCCGCTGACACATCTGCGCCATTTGCGCGAATTACGACTGACGGCGATTAAGCTGGGTGATGACAGCTTGCGTCCCTTGGCCCACTGCGCGGCTCTTACCGATCTAAGCCTGCCAAACACCTTTCCGACCGAAGACTACGCTTACCTGCGCGCAAAATGCCCTGATCTGCGCTGCAAAGACCTTGTTGCCTATCAAAGCACCGGCTCAATCTCGCGAAGCAATGAGGTTATGGTCACCGGACGGCGCAAACCATTCCTGAACCTCAAGAAAGATGAAAAGCGGCTGACAGATTATCAGAGAAAGTTTGATGCTCTGGTCGCGGGCTTCCTGTCTTCAGGTGATAACCCATAGGGCAGCAGCAAGTTGGCCGGCGCGACAAAACCGGCTATTATGCGCTATGGCCGAGAACAAAACACAAGTGACCCAGCAAAGCGTCGCTGACTTCATCGGGGCGGTTGAACACCCCACGCGCGCAGCTGATGCCAAGGTGCTGGACCAGACGTTCCGCGACATCACGGGCTGGCAGCCACAGATGTGGGGGCCTTCGATCATCGGTTATGGGCAGTACCACTATACCTATGAAAGCGGGCGCAGCGGTGACTTTCTGGCAACCGGGTTCAGCCCGCGCAAGTCTAACCTGTCGGTTTACATCATGCCCGGTTATGCGGATTTCGCAGCAATTCTGAAACGGTTGGGTAAACACAAGATTGGCAAATCCTGCCTCTATATCAATAAGCTTGCCGATGTGGACCTGAAGGTGCTTGAAGAACTCATTCGCGCGGGCCTTGATGATCTGGGAAAACGCTGGCCGATCACGCCGACCTGACCCGTCTTTCTTCGTCCAATCAAACTTCGGGGTGAGGCGAAGCGGAGGGGCAGCGCCCCTATCTCTTTTGGTGCTTACCCCACAAATCGGGCCGACGCTCCTGCGTGATCTTCTCCGCCATTTCGCGGCGCCATTCGGCAATCTTTGCATGATTGCCAGACAAAAGCACCTCGGGGATCGGCAAGCCCTGCCATTCGGCTGGCTTGGTAAACTGCGGATGCTCCAACAGCCCGGTCGAGAAGCTTTCCTCAATCGCACTTTCCGCATTGCCCAACACACCAGGCAACAGGCGCACGGTCGCATCAATCATCGCTTGCGCGGCAATCTCACCGCCTGTCATCACAAAATCGCCAAGGCTGACTTCCTGAATGCCAAAGTGGTGTAGCACGCGTTCGTCCACACCCTCAAAGCGGCCACAAAGCATCGTGACCCCGTCCATGCGCGCCCAATCGCGGGCCATGGCCTGATCAAAGGGGCGACCGCGCGGCGAAAGATAGATCAGTGGTGCCGTCCCTTTGGTGCCACGGCGCGCATCAATGATGGCTTTCTCCAGCACGTCGGCGCGCAGCACCATGCCGGCCCCGCCACCTGCGGGTGTATCATCGACATTGCGATGCTTGCCGATGCCATAGTCGCGCAGGTCATAGGTGCGCAGCTGCCACAGGCCGTCCTGCAAGGCCTTGCCGGTCAGGCTTTCCCCCAGCACGCCGGGAAAGGCCTGCGGAAACAGGGTGATGATCTGCGCGGTCCAAGAACCTGCAATATCAGGTGTATCTGACATCAATTCGCGCGGTTTCAGCGTTGGGCGTACTGCAATGCGCCCCGCTGATTTTGGCGTCTTCTTAGTCATCGGAAGGAAACAGCCCGTCAGGCGGGTCGGCCACGATACGTTTTGCGGTCAGATCAACAGTTGGCACTGCGGCTTGGGTAAACGGCAGCAGGATCGTCTCGGCCTGACCCGGTACTGTGACCTCAAGCAGATCGCCCGCGCCGTGATCCATCACGTTCTTGACCGTACCCAACGTCACGCCACCCGTATCAACAACGGTCAGACCCATCAGGTCAGCGTAGTAATACTCATCATCGGGCAAAGACGGCATTAGCGACCGTTCGGCATAGAGGTTCACATTGCGCAGCGCATCAGCGTCTTCTTTGGTGACAACGCCATCAATCCGTGCGGTGAATCCGTTTTTGAGCTGGCCCGTAAGAACAATTTGGGCAAAGGAACGGCCATCTTCGACATAAAGCGGGGTATAGCTGGAAATTGCTTGTGGATCAGCACAATAGGACTTCAGGCGCACTTCGCCCTGAACACCAAATGCGCCGCCAATGGCACCAACAATCACACGATCGCTCATCACTTAAACTCCGGTCCGACACAGATATTTTCGATCCATAGCCCGCCGCCGCTTTCGCAAACGCCTTGTTGGCCCTCACGTTCAAACAGCATGCCGGCCACAAAAGCAAACATCACCAAAATGATCGTGCGCAACAAGCGGAACATTGGGCTGGTCCCAAAGGGGAAGGGGGGTGTTGCCCCGGCGTGTGCCGGGGCAACCTGTCAGAGGTTTACTCTGTCGCTGCGGCTTCTTCTTCCGCAGGTGCTTCTTCTGCAGGTGCTTCCTCAACAGGTGCGTTTGCAGCTTCCTCAGCAGCAGCCACTTTCGCGGCTTTTTCTTCTGCACGTGCCTGAGCAGCCTTGCCCGGAGTACCCTTCTTGGGGTTGCTGCGGTCTTTCTTGGGCAGCTCGCCTGCGGCTTCCAGCATGCGCGATACGCGGTCAGTCGGCTGTGCGCCTTCGCCCAACCAATACTTGACGCGCTCGATGTTCATTTTGACGCGCTCTTCGCTGTCTTTGGGCAGCATGGGGTTATATGTGCCCAGCTTTTCAATGAAGCGGCCATCGCGCGGCATGCGGCTGTCAGCAGCAACAATTGCATAAAATGGACGTTTCTTTGAGCCGCCACGGGCCAAACGGATTTTCATAGCCATCAGATAGTCTCCTTAAAGATGATGCTTGTAAGGTGGATCATGATCCACCTTACGATTGGTGTTGTTTGTGGTGTTGGATGACTTCCTCAATAATGAAATTGAGGAATTTCTTAGCAAATTCGGGGTCCAGATCGGCCCGGTTTGCAAGGTCGGTGAGCCGCGCGATCTGGGTCGCTTCACGCGCGGGGTCGGATGGGGGCAGGTCATGTTCCGCCTTAAGGCGGCCCACGGCTTGCGTATGTTTGAACCGCTCGCCCAGCGTATAGACAAGAATGGCATCAAGCCGGTCAATGCTTTCGCGATGCCCTTTCAGGATCTCGGCGGCACGGGTTGCGGTGTTGGTCATTGGACGGGTCCTTGTGCGAAATTGCAGCGCTTGTGTGTGCACCGGGTCAGGCATTCGGTTTGCAGCGTCGGAGTCATGCGGTTAACTCCGGTGCGGGGTGTCGCCAGATATGAAGGGAACCATAGACCTCGTGTTCAAACGGGGCTTCTTGTGCGCAGTTCAACCGCTTGGCCAAAGCAACCGAGCGCGTATTGGCTGGGTCTACGGCGCTGATCAAACTGGACCAACCCAACGTATCATATGCATATGTACGGCTGGCTATCGCTGCTTCATGCGCGTATCCGCACCCTTCGGCGGTATCAAAGACAGACCATGCAAGTTCGGGTTCAGGCCAGCCTTCTGGATAGTAAAGACCCACGATGCCAACCGGCGCATCCGTCGCGCGCTCCGCCACCATCCAGCGGCCATAGCCACGCAGTGACCAATGGCCAAGAATTGCACAGAGTTGTGTGAAAGCCTCGGATCGTGAGAAAGGACCACCTACCGTTGCCGTGCGCGGTGAGGCACGGAAGGCGGCATAGGCATCGAAGTCATCCCAGCGTGGCGCGCGCAGCGACAGCCGATCTGTGTGTAGCGTCGGGATCATGCGATAGCCTCGGCGGCTTGGGCTATGGCCCGGCTGTCGTTGTACGCCAAGTGGCGGAATACGATGACGCTTTCGCCGTCTACCACATCGCGGCTTTCTTCCGTCGCACCCAGCCGGGTCGCCAATGCCAGCGAACGCGTGTTGTTGGGCGAGATCAGCGACACAAGCGGTTGTAATCCCAAAGTCCGGCCCGCCCATTCGCGCACCGCGCATGCGGCTTCAAATGCGTAGGATTTGCCTTCAAACCCATCAAACATATGCCATGCCATTTCAGGCTGCGGCCACTCGATATGGTTGATGATGCCAACCCGCCCTGTCGCTACACCCGTTTTCCGCTCGGTCACCGTAAAGAACCCATAGCCATGCCAATGCCAGTGCCCGATCCCCGCGATAAAGCCGCGCCATGCGTGGCCTTCGGTATCAGGTCCGCCCACGGCCTCCATCCGCGCAGAGCCGGTAACCCAAGCGGTGAAAGCCGCAAGGTCCCGCTTTTGCGGGCCGCGCAGGATAAGCCGTGCTGTTGTGAGGGTGGGGGCTGGGGTCATTTTGCCTCAGACGACAGCGTGTTTGGCCAAAGACAGGATGCCTCCGGCGGAAGTTTGATTGGACGAAGAAAGAGCGGGGGGTTGGGTCATTTCTTTTTCCCGAAACCAGAGAGGCCGGGGGGGAGTTGTGCCCCGCCGCCCAGACCCGGCAAACCGCCGGGCATTTTGCCTTGCAGCGCTTTGGCGGCTTCCGCCATCGCTTTGGGGTCGTTCATGTCGGGCATCCCGCCTTCGGGCATGCCGCCGCCTTTGCCGAACATCCCTTTCATGGCTTGTTTCAGCATCCCGCCTTTGCCCATCTTTTTCATCATATCGGCCATTTGCCGGTGCTGTTTGACCAGTTTGTTCAGCTCGGACACTTCCAGCCCCGCGCCCTTGGCGATCCGTTTTTTGCGGGAGGCGGCCAGCAAATCGGGGTTGGCGCGTTCCTTCTTGGTCATCGAATTGATCAGCGCGATCTGGCGTTTCAGGATACTGTCGTCCATCCCCGCCGCGGCCATCTGTTTTCCCATTTTGGCGGCACCGGGCATCATGCCCATCATGCCTTCCATGCCGCCCATTTTCATCATCTGCTCAAGCTGCATCTTGAGGTCGTTCATGTTGAAGCGACCCTTCTGGAAGCGCTTCATCATGCGTTCGGCCTGTTCGGCCTCGATGGTTTCCTGCGCCTTTTCGACGAGGGCGACGATATCGCCCATGCCAAGGATGCGGCCTGCGATCCTGTCTGGCTCGAACGTCTCAATCGCGTCCATCTTTTCGCCAAGGCCGACAAAGCGGATCGGCTTGCCGGTGATGGCCCGCATCGACAGCGCCGCACCGCCGCGCCCGTCGCCGTCCATGCGCGTCAGAACCACGCCGGTCACGCCGATCTTGTCGTCAAATTCCTGTGCGACGTTCACTGCGTCCTGGCCCGTCAGACCGTCAACGACCAGCAATGTTTCGCGCGGGTTCGCCACATCGCGGACGGCGGCGGCCTGTGCGATCAGTTCCTGATCGATATGCAAGCGTCCGGCAGTGTCCAGCATATAGACGTCATAGCCGCCAAGGCTGGCTTGGGTCTTGGCGCGTTTGGCAATCGCAACCGGGTCTTCGCCCTTTACGATGGGCAGCGTATCGACACCGATCTGCCCACCCAAGATCGCCAGCTGTTCCATCGCCGCCGGGCGGTTGGTGTCGAGTGACGCCATCAGCACCCGCTTACCTTCTTTTTCTTTCAGGCGCTTGGCCAGTTTGGCGGTTGTCGTCGTTTTACCCGAGCCTTGCAGGCCGACCATCAGGATCGGGGCTGGTGGATTGTCGATCTTCAGCGCGCCGGGGTCTTCGTCTCCGGTCAGAACGTGCTTGAGTTCATCATGGACGATCTTGACGACTTGTTGGCCGGGGGTGATCGACTTGGTGACGGCCTGGCCAGTTGCTTTCTCCTGCACCGCCTTGATGAAATCACGGGCAACGGGCAGCGACACGTCTGCCTCCAACAAGGCCACGCGCACTTCGCGCAGCGCTGTCTTGACGTCATCATCCGTCAGCGCACCTTGCTTGGTCAGCTTGTCAAAGACACCTGATAGGCGTTCAGATAGATTTTCAAACATCGGCCAAGGCCCTCGTCTCGTTATCGTTGCCCTGCGTATATAAGAACGCATGGCATAAAGCAGTAGCGCCCCCGTGGGCAATCCCCAAAGCAGCGCGCCCCCGTGGGCGCGACGCGCTGACGGAGGGCGATCCCCTGATATCGGGGACCGGAAAGCTGGCGCTATCCGGGTGTTGGGGGGCGTTTACGCCTGCCGGGGCTGCGAGTCAACATCTTGGGCAAGCCAAGCGTTGATCGCATCTGCCCCGCGTTTCGCCCCATTGCCGCTGGCGTAAACCTGCGTCACGGGGTGCGTGCCTGCGTCCATGCCGCCGTTCAGCACCAATGCGATCCGGTAGGTTTTGCCGCCGCTATCGCTCTGGCTGCTTTGCACCATCGCCCGGTCAAGATGTTCCAGCTTGTGTTGAACCCGCGTGCGTCCACGAAAGGTGGAGTGGCGCAGTTCCAGCAGGTTGCTTCTGCGGTCAAGGATCAGGTCGTCGCGCCGCACAAAGACAACAAGGAAGATCGACAGAAACAAGGGGATCGCCAGCAACCCCCAAAAGGCATCAGTCATGTTGCCGGAAAAGAGGGCGGACAGCCCGAAGGCGATGACTGCCAACAACATACCGCTCAGCATGATGGCGACGATCCAGGGTATTGATTTCAGCACCAGCCTGTCAGGGGTATTTTCGACAATCTTCATGCCGCTGACATAGCGCGGCTAGCGTTATGCAATCAAGCGCCCGATCTGATCGCGGTATGCCCATGTGACTGTGCCCGTGCCAAGGATCAGAAGCAGCATGTGCCAATAGGGCGGGCCGACCCAGATCAGCAGGGCGCTGAGACCGACAAACATCGTCAGCAACAAAAGCAGTGCGCCGATGCCTTCCCAGCCCTTCAGCCACAACAGGCCTGCGCCGATCACTTCGATGGATCCGGTGATGTAGCGGGGGAACTGGCTAAAGCCTATGGCCTCATAAATAGCGACATCGGTGCTGAAACTGCCCAGTTTGCGCAGGCCAAAGTAGAGGAAAGCCAGTGTGAGGGCCGCGCGCAGGGCGGTGATGAAGGGGGATGTCTTGGTCATGCCCAGCGACTTAGCGCGCTGGGCATATTGTCCAGCCTCAGGCTGCCTTTTCGGCGATAACGTCTTTGGCCGTGTGCACGGTAATGTCATCAATGCCAATAAACCTCAGGACCTGTTGCAGATGCGGCGTTGCAAAATCCGCAGGCGCGCCAACGGCCACACCGCCTGATGCCACGGCCACGATGGCGCGCTTGCCCTCCAACAGGCCAACGGGGCCGTTTTCGCTATAGGCAAAAGTCACCTTCGGCCGCGCGATTAAGTCGATCCAGGCTTTCAGCGCGGCAGGCATCCCGAAATTATACATGGGCATCCCGATCAGAACGACGTCTGCGGCCTGCAATTCGGCGATCAGGTCGTTGGACAGGGCCAGCACGGCGCGGTCGGCGTCGGTTTGGTCGGCCTCGGGGATCAGGCGGGTGGTGATCCATGTCGCGTCAATCAACGGCAGTGGCGTTTCCGCCAGATCGCGGGTGATGACGCTGGTCGGTGCCAGTTCCTGCAGCAGTTGCGCGGTCGCAGCACGGCTGATGGATCCGTCAACGGTGCCTGAGGCATTGATGTGTAGAACAGTTGTCATGCGAAGTCTCCTGAATGTCGCCTTGGTCAGCAAGTAACCTCTTGCATTGGCGAACGATATAGCCGAATTTCCACATGATATGTTTGCCAGCGCACAGGATTGCCAATGGATAACTGGGACGAAATCAGAACTGCCTTTCAGGTTGCCCGCAAAGGAACGGTAAGCGGTGCAGCGGAAGAGTTGGGCGTCCACCATGCGACCGTCATCCGCCACATTGATGCATTGGAACAGCGTTTGGGTGTGAAACTGTTTCAGCGGCACGCGCGGGGCTACACAGCGACAGAGGCGGGGCAGGATCTGTTGCAGGTGGCGCAAGCGACTGATGATCAGTTCACACAATTGGCGGGCCGGATCAAAGGGCAGGGCGAAGGTGTGTCGGGCGATCTGGTGGTGACATCGCTGGGCATGGCGTCGCGCATGTTGACCCCAATCCTGGTGGATTTTCAGGCCGAACACCCCGAGGTGCGCGTGCGTTACCGGACTGGCGACCGGGTGTTTCGGTTGGAGTATGGTGAAGCGCATGTGGCGATCCGTGCAGGTACGATGCCGGAAGAGCCGGACAATGTCGTGCAGCCGTTCTTGCAACAACAAATGGCCTTGGTGGCCTCTGATACATATGTGGCGCGGCATGGGATGCCCAAGGATGAGGCCGACCTCAAGAACCATTACTTTGTAACCCATGACAATGAAAAATCGCGCGCGCCCTTCACCCGTTGGCTGCGCGAGATGGTGTCGGATGACAGGTTCACCTATCGCGCGACAGAAAACCGCAACATGCAGGACGCCATTGTGGCCGGGGCTGGGATCGGCTTTGTGCTGGCGCAAGAGCTGAAAAACCATCCTGAGCTGACCGAAGTGATCCCGCGTCATGATGAATGGTCAGCGCCCTTGTGGATCGTGACCCATGTGGATCTGCATCGCACAACCAAGGTGCAATCCTTCCTGCGTTTCCTGAAAGACCGTATCAAGTCGCTCGAGTGCTGATGACGGGGCCACGTGCCGGGCATCTGGCGATGCTGTTGTTCTCGATGCTGGTTGCGGGATCGTTTGCATTGGGATCATTGGCGGCGAATGAGATTTCACCAAGCGCGCTCAACGCGGTGCGGTTCTGGATCGCCACGGCGATCATCGGGGCGGCGGCATTGGCGACCTCGGGCGTGTCACGGGCGGCGTGGGTGGCCCCTTGGCGCTATGTCGTGCTAGCGGTGTTCTTTACGACCTACTTCGTGCTGATGTTCGAGGGGCTCAAGACCGCGCCGCCGGTCAGCGCCGCTGCGGTCTTTACCCTGACCCCCATTCTGACGGCAGGGTTTGGCTGGCTTTTGCTACGGCAGGTGCTGACACCGTGCATGGCGCTGGCCTTGCTGATCGGGGCGTCGGGGGCGATCTGGGTGATCTTCCGCGCAGATGTCGCGGCGATCCTGCAGTTTGCGGTCGGACGCGGTGAATTCATCTATTTCTGGGGCTGCATGGCCCATGCGATCTATACGCCACTGGTGCGCAAGCTGAACCGTGGCGAAACGGCGGTGGTGTTTTCCTTTGGGGTGTTGCTGGCGGGATCAGTTATCCTGACAGTCTGGGGCTGGCGCGACTTGCAGACAACGGATTGGCAGGGTTTGCCGGGGATTGTCTGGGTCACGATCCTTTACACGGCCATCTTCGCTAGCGCGGCGACCTTCGTGCTATTGCAGTTCGCAACGCTGCGCCTGCCCAGTTCAAAGGTTATGGCCTATACCTATCTGGTGCCGACCTGGGTGATTGTGTGGGAGCTGGCCTTGGGTGGCACACCGCCGCCGGGGTTGGTTCTGGCAGGGGTGATGCTGACTGTGACCGCGTTGGTTCTTTTGCTGCGCGAGGAGTGACGTAAGGTGGATCATGATCCACCTTACGTGTTCAGCTCCTGTGCCAGAAAACTCTCAAACGCGTCCAGATCTATCGCTTCCATCTGCCCAAAGGCCTGCATCCAGACAGATGCTTCGCGCATCGCGTCCGGCTCAAGCTTGCACCACTTCACCCGTCCGCGCTTTTCCTGGCTGATGAGCCCGGCGGTGGTCAGTACCACAAGGTGTTTCGAAATAGCGGCCAGCGACATCTCAAATGGTTCGGCCACATCCGTGACAGCCATATCATCCTCTAGCAGCATGGCCAGGATCGCGCGGCGGGTCGGATCGGCGAGCGCCGCAAAGATGGTGTCGAGTGGTTGCGTCATGCGGCCAAGTCCTAGCAATCAACGGCCTGTCATACCAGTGTTTCATAACAATGGCCGGTCTTTGGATTCAGAGGGCCAGGTAAAGCGATGACGCTCTAGTTCGGCTTTTGTCATGCCGATATCCTGTGCCATACGATCACTGATTGATTTGGGCAGTTTTGTCGGGTCCGGCTTTATCCATTTGGCAAGGCGTGACCATATGCCTGCCGCAGCAGTCATTATTTTCATGGGCTTTCCTGACATGGCCTGATGTTTCCAGATAAAGACTGCGACAATGATCGCGCGATATCAAAGTCAATTCCTTGACATGATATGTGCGAAAAAGGCACGCTTTTGATATGCCGCGAGCCTTACCACCCCTGAATGCCTTGCGCGCCTTTGAGGCCGCAGGCCGCCATCAAAGCTTTTCTGGTGCTGCCGAAGAGTTGGGTGTCAGCCATTCCGCCATCAGCCGTCATGTGCGCGGGTTAGAAGACAGGCTTGGCGCACAGCTTTTTCGTGATTTGCCACGCGGTGTCGCGCTCACGCAAGCTGGTGCACGCTATCTTGCCGCTCTTAGCCCGTCGTTTGATCGGATCGCTGAAGCGTCAGAGGTTTTCGATCAAAGACCCACTGGGCAGGTGACGGTGGATGCAGAGCCTCTCTTTGCAATGAAGTGGCTGATCCCGCGGTTGGGTGATTTCTATCGACGCTACCCGGATATCGAACTCCGCTTGCAGGCCAATAGCGCGATTGCGGATTTGGGCCGCTATGAAGCTGATCTGGCCTTGCGGTTTTTTCACGCAGGTCCCGAGGGTCAAGATGCGCCGCTCTTGAGCAATGCGCCGCTTTATCCTTTTGCTGCGCCAAGTGTCGTATCGAGATTGATGCCGCCAGAGAAGATTTTGTCTCTGCCACTGTTGCGCGATCGGCACGCAGATACATGGCGCAAGTGGGCTGGGTTGGCTGGGTGCGCGCCACCTGCAGGTGCGCCGTCGGATTGGCGGATGCGTGCGCGGTTGGCCTATGAAACGGCATTGGCGGGTCACGGCGTCTTGCTGATCTCAAGTGAGATCGCTGAAGTTGATGCGGCTTCGGGCAGGCTGATCCAATGCTCGGATATCGGCTTTCGCATGGGAAGCTACCATCTTGTTTCTGCAGAGGGTGTGATGCGACGCAGCGCGGTGCGCCTGTTTCGGGAATGGATACTTGACCAGAGTGCCGGGCTGCGATCAGTCAATCGTTAGTCAACCATTTGGTTGAACATCTCTTTGCCCGTCTTGTGCGTCATTCGCCATAGGTTCCGCCGGTCATCATAGCGGTAAGTCTTTGATAATATAGGTATAATATGATCACTACGCGCGCTTGACTCTAAATGGGGCAGATCATAGACCAAGCCCAACCTTGTGAAGGGTGCAAACCGATGTCTGATCCGCATGACGCTGACCGCCTCAAGGCACTTGAAGCGAAAATCGCGGCGCTCAAAGAGCCGGACGAGGTAAAGCACCATTCAGAAGAGCATTATTCTCAGGCACAGCTTGCCTGGCGGATGGTGATAGAGCTTGTAGCCGGTCTTGGGATTGGTTTTGGCATCGGATACGGGATCGACACCCTTTTGGGCACAACCCCGATTTTCCTGGTGCTGTTCATATTTTTTGGCCTCGCGGCTGGTGTTTTGACCATGATGCGATCCGCCAAAGAGGTCCAACGTAAGCAGCTTGAAGCTGCGAAAGAAAAGGGTGACGCACGTGGCTGAAGAAAAAGAAGGTGGTCTGGTATTCCATCCGCTTGACCAGTTTATCGTTGAGCCGCTGTTCGGGAACGGTCCCGTACATTGGTACACAGTTACCAACCTGACGGTTTGGATGGTCATCGCACTTGCAGCGATTGTCGCCGTTTTCGTCTTGGGCAGCCGCGGCCGCGCTGTGATCCCGACACGTTTGCAATCCATCGGTGAACTGATCTACGGCTTTATCTACAAGATGGTCGAGGACGTATGTGGCAAAGACGGTCTGCGGTATTTCCCATACATTATGACGCTGTTCCTGTTCATCCTGTTCTCGAACTACCTTGCGCTGATCCCGATGTCCTATTCGCCAACCTCGATGATCGCTGTCACAGCGATCCTTGGTTTCGGTGTGTTCTTCGCGGTCACGATCCTTGGTTTCGTCAAGAATGGCCCAGCGTTCCTCGGCCTGTTCTGGATGTCTGATGCGCCTGCAATTCTGCGCCCGATCATTGCGGTGATCGAGGTTATTTCTTACTTCGTGCGCCCTGTCAGCCACTCTATTCGTTTGGCAGGTAACATCATGGCGGGTCACGCGGTTCTGAAGGTGTTCGCGGGCTTTGCTGCCCTGACACTGGTCAGCCCTGTCGCGATCTTTGGCATCGTCGCAATCTACGGGCTTGAGGTGCTGGTTTGCGGTATCCAGGCCTATGTTTTCACAATTCTGACGTGCGTCTACCTGAAAGACGCGCTGCACCCCGCACACTAACGACGGTGGGTTTCACCCACCCTACAATTAACTTCCAATCGTAAGGAGAAATACTCATGGAAGGTCAACTCGCACACATCGGCGCAGGTCTCGCAGCTATCGGTTGTGGCGCTGCCGCTATCGGTGTTGGTACAGTCGCAGGCAACTACCTGGCTGGCGCATTGCGCAACCCATCTGCTGCTGCTGGTCAAACAGCAACATTGTTTATCGGTCTGGCATTTGCCGAAGCTTTGGGGATCTTTTCGTTCCTTGTCGCACTTCTGCTTATGTTTGCGGTCGGCGGCTAATAGCACACCCATATCCTTACGGCTTGGTGGTCGCGTAACCGCGACCACCGGGTAAACATTCAAGGTATTCGGGGGCCATCATGGCAACAGAAACAACAGACGCCGCAGGAGTATGCGTTGATGCAGGGGGTTCCGCCCTTGGCATGCCGCAACTTTGCGCAGATTGGATGCCGAACCAGATTTTCTGGTTGCTGGTTACGCTGATCGCTATCTACTTTGTGATGTCCCGCATCGCGCTGCCCCGCATTGGTGCGGTTCTGGCCGAACGCTCTGGCACGATCACAAATGATATTGCCGCAGCCGAAGAGCTCAAGAACAAAGCAGCCGAAGCCGAAGCTGCCTATGACCAAGCCCTTCTGGATGCCCGCGCGGAAGCCCAAAAGATCGTGGCCGAGGCGAAAGCAGAAATTCAGGCGGAACTGGATGTCGAGCTTCAGAAAGCCGATGCGCAGATCGCCGCCAAAACAGCCGAAAGCGAAGCAGCCATTGGCGAAATTCGCGCCGGTGCAGTCAAAAGCGTCACGCAAGTCGCCAAGGACACAGCCAAGGAATTGGTTGCGGCCATGGGTGGCACTGCTGACGCAAAAACGATTACCGCTGCGGTCACCGCGCGGATGAAGGGATAAGACCATGCGTGTAATGCTCACATCCCTTTTCGCCATTGCGGCAAGCCCTGCGCTGGCCGCTGGTGACAAACCGTTCTTTTCGCTAGCGAACACCGACTTCGTTGTCACGATCGCCTTTGCAATCTTCATCGGCATCCTGTTGTACTTCAAGGTCCCTGGCCTTGTCGGTGGCATGCTGGACAAGCGCGCAAACAGCATCAAAGCCGAGTTAGATGAAGCCAAGGCGCTTCGCGAAGAAGCACAGTCGTTGCTGGCCAGCTACGAGCGAAAGCAAAAAGAAGTGCAGGAGCAATCCGCGCGCATCGTTGCCGCCGCCAAAGAAGAGGCAACCAATGCGGCAACTGCTGCAAAGGAAGATATCGCCAAATCCATCACGCGCCGCCTTGCTGCTGCTGAAGACCAGATCGCAAGCGCTGAGGCGTCGGCTGTAAAAGAAGTCCGCGATCAAGCCATTGCCGTTGCTGTTGGTGCCGCCAAAGACGTGATCGCCAAGCAGATGGACGCAAAATCTGCCGGTGCTTTGATCGACGATTCTATCGCGACGGTTGGTGAAAAACTGCACTAGGCCTTTTTGCAAACTAAGATTTGAAAGCCCGATTGCGCAATCCGCAGTTGGGCTTTTTCGTTGACAGGGGCAGGGTGGTCTTTGACACTACCAAACGGGGCGCAGTGCAGGAGTTTTGACGATGCCTAGCCTCAGGCTCGGGATATGGGCGACGGCAGCTTATACCGCCTTGATCGCAGCGGCCACTTTTTATGTTTTCCAAATCTCCGAAGCACCAGCTGATATCCAAGGCGCTTTGGCGGCATTGCTTCCGGTTCAACTCATCGCGGTGGTCTTCTGTTGCTTGGTTGTGATGCGTTACTTTGGCTGGCGGCATGTCGGTTTTGGTGCTTTGCGGTGGTCTGGTTTGATCTGGCTTCTACCGTCTTGGGCCGTGCTTGGCGTGATAGGTTGGAGCCTCACCGATGTCTTAACGCTCAACGACCTGCGCAGTTTGGGCGGTGGTTTTCTGTTCCTGCTGATCACCACGCCGCTGTTGGTTGCCTTTGGGGAAGAGGTTCTTTTCCGCGGGATCCTGTTGCGCGGTGCTATGGCGCAGCTAACACTACCACAGGCAATGGCGCTTAGTGCGGTGCTTTTTGGCGCATTCCATCTGGTCAACGGTTTGGGCGACCAAGAGTTGGCGGGCGCATCGCAGCAAGTGCTTTTTGCAGTGCTCGTTGGGTTCTATCTTGCACCGATTGCGGTGCGGATTGGCAACCTTTGGCCTTTAATTATCTGGCACTGGCTGTGGAATATCGCAGTATTTCTAAGCCAATACGCGGGCATCATGCACCCGTTTGTCCTGATCGGAATTGCGATGCAGACGGTTATTGCGATCTGGCTTTGGGCAGAATTGATCCGGGGGTCGCATCAGGGCTAGCGCCCCACCTCATGCTCTAGCCGCTTTTGCGCAAACGCTTCATTCCGGTCGGCCTTTTGCTGATCTGATAGCGCCCCTTCAACAAAGCTTAGATGGGCTTCAATCGCCTTGCGTGCGCCAACAGGATCGCGGTTCTGCAAGGCGGTGTTGATCGTGCGGTGCTGGTCCAGCAGCGTGTCACGGGTCATGCGCTGCTTGAACATAATCGTCCGGTTATAGAACACGCCTTCGCGCAGCAGTTCATACATTGACCGCATCATGTGCAGCATGATGATGTTATGGCTTGCCTCAATGATCGACAGATGGAAATCAGCGTCCAGATGGGCCTCATCCGCCGGGTTCCGCTTTTGGTGGGCGGCCTCCATCCTTTTAAAGATCGTATTGATAACCTTGAGGTCGGTATCGCTGGCCAGACGCGCCGCGCGTTCTGCGGCCAACCCCTCCATGTCGCGGCGAAAGCTGATGTAGTCGAAGACGGCCTCATCGTGCGTCGCGAATAGGGTCACAAGCGCGGGTGAAAATGCTGAGCCCAAGACATCGGCCACATAGACGCCTGCTCCGGCCTTTGAGGTTAGCAGACCCCGGTCTTGCAGATCCGCGAGCGCCTCACGCAGAGAAGGGCGCGACACGCTCATTCGCTCGCTGAGCTCGCGTTCAGAGGGCAGTCTTTCACCGGGGCGCAGGATGCCACGCAGGATCAACCCTTCGATCTGGCGAATGACGCCGTGCGACAGTTTTTCTTGCTGAATGGGTTCAAATGGCATCAGACCAACCGCCTTGGATTGGTCAAATGATATGACCAAAAATGGGCATCTTCAACAAGAAAGGGGCTGCATCTCTGCAACCCCTTCACAGGACTAATTATTTGCAGCCCTTAGTTGGGTGTGATTACAATCTCGACCCGGCGGTTCATCTGACGGCCAGAGGCGTTCAGGTTGGACGCAATCGGGTTGTTCTCGCCTGCACCGATAGAGCGGATGCGGTTTGGTGATACGCCACCACCCAACAGGATCGCAGACACGGCCTGCGCACGGCGCTCGGATAGCCCTTGGTTAAAGGATGCATCACCGACGTTGTCAGTGTGGCCGATGACGTTCACGGTTGTGTTCGGATACTGGTTGAGTGAATTCGCGACGATCCGCAATTCGTTCTGGGATACTCTGGATACCTGCGTGCTGTTTGTTGCAAAGAGAAGGTCCTGGCTCAGGACAACAACAAGGTTGTTTCCGTTGTTGGACACACCCACATCATTGCGCAGCGCGCGACGCAGCTCTTCTGCTTGACGGTCAAGCGAGTTACCAACGCCCGCACCAACGCCTGCACCCAGGGCCGCACCAATCAGCGCTGCCTGGTTGCGCTCGCGCACACTGCCGTCATTGTTAGTCAGTGCACCCAAGACGGCACCTGCGCCTGCGCCAATCAGCGCGCCTTGCTGGGTGTTTTGCATCTGGTTCGGGCCCGCTGGGTCACAGGCAGCAACGAATGTCAGCGATGCAGCGGCCAGCACGAGGGGAAATTTCTTAATTGTCATGGTCATGGTTCCATTTTGTATGGGTGCGCAAATTGCACCTGTTCGATGGGTCAGCTTATGCCCATTTCCCCCATGATATCCAATAACGGCCCCGCGACCAGCAGGGTTTTGCCTATTTTACGACATTTTCGATTTGCGCATCCGCCCGCGCAGACTCCCACGCGAGCATCGCGCGCTTGACCGGCAGACCCCAATGATAGCCGCCCAAAGCGCCAGATTTGCGCAGGGCGCGGTGGCACGGGATCAGCCAACTGACCGGGTTGCGCCCGACGGCGGTGCCAACGGCGCGCACGGCCTTTGGATTGCCGATGGATTGTGCGATCTCGGAGTAGGTGGTGACATGCCCTGACGGAATGGTCAGCAGCGCCTCCCAAACCTTCAACTGAAACGGTGCACCAATCATATGCAGCTTGGTTTCGCCGGTCATGCCAAGCGCGGCCTGGGCCCATGGGCGCAGGAAGGCGGGGTCTTCGACGAATGATGCCTTGGGCCAGCGTGACTGAAGGTCTGCCATCGCGGGTTCTGGTCCTGCCTCAGCGGCGAAGGCCAACCCGCAGATGCCGCGATCCGTGCCCATGACCATCGCGGGGCCAAAGTGGCTTTCAAACCATCCCCAGAAAATCGTGAGGTCTGCCCCATCGCGGGCATAGTCGCCGGGGCTCATTGCTTCCCACCGCACGAAAAGGTCATGCAAGCGCCCGCTGCCGGACAGCCCAACCGCATGTGCTGTTTCCAAGGTCGTGAACCGGTCCCGGAGCAACGTCTTGGCGTGGGACAAAGTCAGATACTGCTGATAGCGTTTGGGGGACACACCAACCCACGTCGAAAAAAGCCGCTGAAAATGCGCAGGGCTCATGTTCATGTCGGTGGCAAGATCAGCCAGCGTTTGCGGTTCGTCGCCTGCGGCATCAATCGCTTCGATAGCGCGGCGCATGACTTGGTAGTGATATGTCTCTGTCTGTTCCATACCGTTCAAATTAGGGGCAACCGCCCCGCAGTGCGACCCGGAAATTGCGCATCTGACGCTTGCTCCCTCATGCCCTTCAAGGCATACGGGTTCGCATGGCAAAACAGCTTGATTATCATACCATTCGCGAGATTTTTACGCGCTTTCAGGCCGCCGAGGCGGAACCGAAGGGCGAATTGGAACATGTGAACGTCTACACGCTTGTTGTGGCTGTCGCTTTATCCGCGCAGGCCACAGATGCTGGCGTGAACAAGGCGACCCGTGAACTATTCAAAATTGCCGACACGCCGCAAAAGATGCTCGATCTGGGGCTTGAAGGCGTGACCGAACATATCAAGACCATTGGCCTGTTCCGTCAAAAGGCGAAAAACGTCATCAAGATGAGCCAGATTTTGGTCGATGACTATGGTGGTGAGGTGCCGAACTCCCGCGCCGCCTTGCAATCGCTACCTGGTGTGGGCCGCAAGACGGCCAATGTCGTCCTGAACATGTGGTGGGGCCAGCCCGCGCAAGCTGTCGACACCCATATTTTCCGTTTTGGTAACCGCAGTGGTGTAGCACCCGGTAAGGACGTGGATGCGGTGGAACGCGCGATTGAGGATCATATACCAGCTGATTTTCAACTTCATGCACATCATTGGATGATACTGCATGGCCGCTACATCTGCGTGGCGCGAAAACCTAAATGCGCGGCTTGTTTGATCCGCGATCTTTGTATGTTTGAGGACAAAAACCTATGAGTAATTACGACGTCATCGGCATCGGCAATGCAATTGTCGATGTGATTGGACATGCCGCCGATACATTCCTTGATCACATGGGGATCGAAAAAGGCATCATGCAACTGGTCGAACGGGACCGGGCCGAGGTGCTTTACGGCGCGATGACTGACCGGACCGAAACCCCCGGTGGATCGGTTGCAAATACGATCGCAGGTTTGGGCAGTCTGGGCCTGTCGACCGCATTCATCGGCAAGGTCAAGGATGACGCGCTGGGCCGGTTTTACGCCAAGGGCATGGAGGACGCAGGAACGGCTTTTCCAAATCCACCCTCCGCCGTAGCAGCGGCCCCTACGTCCCGTTCGATGATCTTCGTCTCGCCTGATGGCGAACGCTCGATGAACACCTATCTGGGCGCAGGTGCGGATTTGGGACAGGTTGATGTGTCCGAGGCATTGTTTGATGGCGGCAAGATACTCTTTCTTGAAGGGTATCTGTTCGACAAACCAGACGGCAAAACCGCATTCACTGCTGCTGCGCAATCCATGCGTGCGGCCGGTGGGCGCTCTGGTATTACCTTGTCCGATCCGTTCTGTGCAGACCGGCACCGTGCCGACTTTCAACGCTTGGTGGCAGAAGAAATGGATTTCGTTCTTGGCAATGCTGCCGAATGGACCACGCTTTATGAAACGGACGATTTGTCAGCCGCACTCGCTCAGGCCAGTGCCGTCTGTGAAACCGTTGTTTGTACGTGTTCAGGCGATCCGGTGATTTTGCTTCAAGGCGATAAACGGATTGAAGTCCCGGTGCAAAAGGTTGTGCCTGTCGATGCGACCGGCGCGGGTGATCAGTTTGCGGCAGGGTTCCTTTACGGGTTCACAACCGGTCAATCGCTTGAAACTTGCGGGCGTATGGGGGTTGTTGCGGCAGCAGAAGTGATTGGACACATCGGGCCGCGCCCCAAGGCGGATCTTAAGACCCTGTTTGCAGCGGAAGGGCTGATTTAAGCCAAAGCGCATCCAGCGCATCGATGGCTGATACATCAAAGCGGTCTTCTTCTTTCCAGTATTTGCCTGACGGCACATAGTAATCCAAACGTGTTTCCTCGGCCAAAGCCGCATCAATCGCGCCTTGATCGAGTATGACAGGTTTTGCCTGCGCAACAGTGTCTTGGGTCCCGCGCGGAAAGATCAATCGGCTTTCATCGGTTGAAAGGTTCACCATCGCGCAGTTTTGACGGGCCGCGATCGCCATCAGGCGGGCCGATTTTGCCTCAAGTGAACGCAAGGTAACATCCTCGCGCAAGGGATCGGCGGTGCCTGTGCCATAGAAATGAGTCTTGCTGGCCCCGGCATAGACCATATCGCAACCCAACACGGCGATCACGCGCGGCTTGAGCGCCGCCAAGGCCCAATAGGACGCCGTGAACGCCATCGTGCCACCAGCATAGACAAACCCGCCAAGCGTGTTTTGCAGCGGTACATAGTCCGCGGCGCGGATAATCCGCTGGCTGGCTGTCATATCGACCGGCATCCGTTCTGCTGGAAAGTCATCAGGATGGATCAGATCATCCCAATCGGGGCGCACGGCCCAGGCGTTATTGATCGCGATAATCCGATCAAATGGATCGCGCGGCCAATCGCGGCAGGCCACCACATTTGGGCCACTGCCCAGAATAAGAACAATTGACACGCACAGGTTCCTTTATGCTTACGATCAAGCATGTAGACCCAGCCCTGTCACAGTCGAGGCGAAAGGCTTTGCATCGTTGAAAATATTTGCGGTGGTCAGTTGCAGGCGGGGCCTAGCCCAGTTTCGCGTGCACCTCGTCCAGATCAATCTCGCCTATCGGCATCTTGTTGGCGGGGTTCTCAAAATCATATTTGAAGATCCGAAAGTCCTTTTTGTAGATCTCGTAAATCAGATGCATCGACAGATCGTCAAAATAGTCCTCAACCGGGTGCGCCCGCTTTGGACCATGCCCTTCGCTTTCATTGAAGCGTGGAATTTCTGCCAGATTGATAGGGTGCGCGGTCTCAATCCCGTTCAGCACATCTTGCATCCCGTCGTTGAACTGTTCCGTCCAGAAGATCTTATCGTAGCGCCCGCCATTGGCGATGTAGGTTGAGATGTGACCCGACATGGCTGACCAGTGAATGTCCGGCTCCATCGGACGGCGCCAGCGGATGGTATCGCGGGCAAACAGCAAAAAGCGGCGGAAGCTTTTAATCTGATCGAATTCGAAACCGGTATCAGGATCGCCGACTTCGATTCCGTATTTCTGAATCAGAAGTGGTACAAGGTTGCCGCGATAATACTTGCCGTTTCGTTGGACGCCGCAGATCTTATCGAAAAACGACGACAGAATACGGGTGTAGGGATTACGCACACAGGTAAAGGCGTAGCTTTTGTGCGCTTTTACATTTGCCGCAATCACCGGCTTGCTGTCGTCCATCGCCCATTTGTGAATGCCTGACTTGGCGTCGTGAATGTCACCGTCGAAGAATTCCCCATGATCCGAGTAATACATGATCTGACCAATGGTCGAACAGGCGCATTTGGGTACGACGCGATACACCACGCTTTCGCTTTGGGTCATCCATGTTCCGGGAAAATGCGCCACCAACTTATTCCTCTTACTACTCCGCTTTCTTCAAAGCAAAGAAACCCTGTCACTTCAATGTCTGTTCGCGTTATGACAGCCTTAGGCGGAATTTGCGAAGTAAGGATTGATCGCGCACCCATGGCCCGCATTGCCTTTATCCTGCTGTGTCACAAGAACCCAGCTGCCATTGTGCGGCAGGCTGAGCAGTTGACGGCGGCGGGTGACTATATTGCGATCCATTTTGATGCGTCCGCGTCAGCAGAGGATTATCGCAGCATCCAGTCATCACTGTCGGATAATCCCAATGTGGCCTTTGCCAAGCGCCGCGTGAAATGCGGTTGGGGCGAGTGGAGCCTGGTGCAGGCGACCCTGCATGCGGTGGAAGCGGCAGTGAATGGCTTTCCGCGCGCGACCCATTTTTACATGGTGTCAGGTGACTGCATGCCGATTAAGTCTGCCGGTTTCGCCCATCAGATGCTGGACGAGAATGACGTCGATTATGTCGAGAGCCATGATTTCTTTGACAGCAACTGGATCAAGACGGGCTTTCGCGAAGAGCGTCTGATCTATCGCCACTTCTTTAATGAACGCACGCAAAAGCGGCGGTTCTACACGGCACTGGAACTCCAAAAACGCTTCAAGATGACCCGTAAAATCCCGGATGATTTGCAGATCATGATCGGCAGTCAGTGGTGGTGCCTGCGGCGTCAAACCGTCGAAGCCGTGCTTGAATTCGCCTATGCCCGCCGTGATGTGATGCGTTTCTTTCGTACAACGTGGATTCCCGATGAGACATTTTTTCAAACGCTCGTGCGCCATCTGGTGCCCGCCCGCGAGATTGAAAACCGGACGCTGACGTTTCTGATGTTCTCGGACTACGGGATGCCGGTGACGTTTTACAATGACCACTATGATCTGCTTTTGGGGCAAGGGTCACTTTTTGCGCGCAAGATCAGCGCAGAGGCTGCGGATCTACGGACCCGTCTGGGCGCGCTTTATGCCAGCGATAAGATGGATTTTGTGATCTCGGATGAAGGGCGCAATCTGTTTGAGTTCCTGACAGGGCGCGGCCGCAGTGGCCGCCGCTTTGCGCCGCGATTTTGGGAAAATGAAACCACGCTGGGCCGTAGCCGCGAGTTGATGATCATTGCCTGCAAGAAATGGCATGTCGCAAAGCGGCTGGTTGCGGCGATCGGGCACCACACAAATATCCCGGCGATTGAGTATCTCTTCAATGAGGATGATACCAACCTTCCTGATCTGGGTGGGATTGAAAGTTCGCTGCAAAAGCGCGGGCGTCATCGTAGGGCGCTGATGCGGATGTTGTTCGATCACTACGACAGTGACCGTTTGGTGATCTGCCTGGATACCTCAAGCCTTGATCTGATGCGGGATTTCTTTGCGGACCGTGCAACGGTTCGGTTGCTGGAAATCGAGTGTAGTTTTGACGATGATTATTTAGTGGGTCACGCGATGCGGGTAGGTCTTGCGGGACCGCAGACCAGCGAGGCGACGCTGGCGCGGCTGCTGCCCACGATCCGCCATGACATGATCTACGAACGCGACGCGATCCGCGATGCTAAGTTTGCCCAAGCCAGCCGGATCAAAGAAACCGCTGCAGTTGATGAAAACGCCCATGCTATTGCACAATTCCTGAACGTGTCGCCCGAGGTGGCGCGCACGCTTGCCGATACCCCCCATCTTTTTGCTGATTGAGGACCGCTATGGAATACGCCTACGACGACCAGAATATCTTTGCCAAAATCCTGCGCGGTGAGATCCCGAATAAGACTGTTTACGAGAATGATCACGCGCTGGCCTTTGAGGACATCGCCCCACAAGCGCCGGTGCACGTGCTGATCATTCCCAAAGGTGCCTATGTCAGTCTTGACCACTTTGCCCGTGATGCCTCGCCCGAAGAGCAGGTAGGCTTTATGCAAGCCTTGGCAGAAGTGTGCCGTATCACGGATGTTGCACAGGGCTTCCGCAGTATTTCCAATACGCGTGTGCATGGTGTGCAGGATGTGCCGCACTATCACATGCATATCCTAGGCGGGCGTCAGTTGGGGCGGATGTTACAGGGTTGATCAAAATTCTAGAATTTTGATGCCTCCGGCGGAAGTTTGATTGGACGAAGAAAGATGCGGGTCAGCGCGATGACGTGAGTGATAGGAACACATCTTCAAGATGAGCTTCTTCGGTTTTGACGTCTTTGATTGTGATCCCAGCATCTTGCACCAGTGACAGGATTTGGCCTGCCGGTGTGATCCCACTTTGATACGTAAAGGTCAGCGTGCCGTTTGCATGTTTTTGGCCGGTGATATTGTCAGGCAAGGCGGGCAATGCCGCGTCAGTCTCTGGGGTGATCACCAGTGTTTTGCGATCCAACCGCCCAAGCAGATTTGCTGTACTATCGCGCACGATGACTTCACCGTGGTTGATGATGGCAATGTCGTCGCACATTTCCTCGGCTTCTTCGAGGTAATGCGTCGTCAGGATGATTGTCATGCCGTCTTCATTCAGCTTGCGCACGTTTTGCCACAGCATGTTGCGCAACTCGATATCGACCCCGGCGGTGGGCTCGTCCAGCACGAGGACTTGCGGTGAATGCACCAGTGCTTTCCCAAGCAGTAGCCTTCGCCGCATGCCGCCGGACAGCGAGCGCGCATAAGCATCTGCTTTGTCAGTCAGCCCGATCAGTTCGAGGATCTCGGCTGTTTTGCGTTGGCTTTTGGGCACGCCATAAAGCCCCGCTTGGACGTCCAGCGAACCGGCGGGCGTAAAGAACGGATCCAAATGCGGTTCTTGTGGCATAATCCCGATGGCAGCGCGCGATTGGCGGGGGTTTTGGTCCTGATCAAAACCCCAGATTTTGACGCTGCCTGCGGATTTCACGACGAGACCGGCGAGGATGTTGATCAACGTTGATTTACCCGCCCCATTTGGCCCCAAAAGCCCAAATATCGACCCGCGCGGGATCGTCAGATCAATGCCCTTCAACGCCTCTTTCGCGGGGCTGCGTCCGGTGGCGGCATATGTCTTTTGCAGGCCTTGAATTTCTATGGCGTTGTCGCTCATGCCGTCTTTCCCCTTGTCCGCGTCTGCGGTATGTCTGGTGCAGACTTAAGGCGGGGCTGCCCCTGCTGCAACCAGATGAGAGTAATCATGGCCACACCTGCACCCGAGACCCGTATTGTTCATGATTGGCGTGTGGCCTGTGACGGTGGTGAAGGTGCCTTGGGCCACCCCCGTGTCTGGCTGCAAATTCCGCAAGAACATGGCTGGATCGAATGCCCCTATTGCGACGCCAAGCTGGTGCATAAAGAGTTTGAAGGCAAAGTCTGACCTCGCGGATCATGCCTGATCGCAGCAGAACCACCGCGTACCCGTGCGAAGGAGCCACCCCATGAGCACTCAATTCGGCAAAGGCTGTCACCTACATCTGATTGATGGATCGGCATTTATCTTTCGCGCCTACCACGCGCTGCCTCCGCTGACGCGCAAGTCTGATGGTCTGCCTGTTGGAGCGGTCAGTGGATTTGTGAACATGCTCCAGCGTTATGTTGACGGCAATAATGGGGCTGACGCCGCCACCCATGTCGCGGTCATCTTTGACAAGGGCAGCCATACGTTTCGCAATGATATGTATGATCAGTACAAAGCCAACCGCGAGGCGATGCCAGAGGATCTGCGCCCGCAAATCCCGCTGACCCGTGTGGCGACCAAAGCGTTCAACATCGCATGTGAAGAGGTCGAAGGCTTTGAGGCCGATGATATCATTGCCACCCTTGCCCATCAGGGCCGCAATGCCGGGGGCCGCGTGACGATCGTGTCCTCGGATAAGGATTTGATGCAGTTGGTCGGTGACGGCGTCGACATGCTTGATCCGATGAAGAACAAGCGCATTGACCGCGATGGGGTGATTGAAAAGTTTGGTGTGGGGCCAGATCGAGTGGTGGACGTGCAGGCTTTGGCTGGCGATAGCGTTGATAACGTGCCGGGTGCGCCGGGGATCGGGATCAAGACGGCCGCCTTGCTAATCAACGAATATGGCGATTTGGAAAGCCTGTTGGACCGCGCCGAAGAGATCAAACAACCCAAGCGCCGTGAGACGTTGATCGAGAACCGCGCGCAGATTGAGCTGTCAAAGAAGCTGGTGCAGCTGGATTGTGATATGTCGCTGGACTTTGGTCTGGATGATCTGGAAGTGCGCGATCCTGATCCAGAGGTTCTGCTGGGGTTTCTTGCAGAGATGGAATTCCGCACGGTAACCAAACGGATAGCCGATAAATTGGGCGTTGAAGCACCAGTGGTTGAGCCCGCAGCACCTGCTGCTGCGGATATAGCGACGCCGGAGGCTGTTGGTTTTGATCCTGACCTCTACGAATGTGTTAGCGATGCCGCCGCCTTGCAGATCTGGATCGACCGTATTCGCGAGCGTGGCTATGTTGCCGTTGATACCGAAACGACCGGGCTGAATGAGATGATTGCCGATCTGGTTGGCATCTCGCTTTGCGTTGAGGCGGGGCAGGCCTGCTATATCCCTTTGACCCATAAATCTGCGGCCTCTGACGATCTGTTTGGATCGGATGATCTGGCTGAAGGACAGATGGGTTTCGAGGAATGCCTCGCGATGCTCAAACCGGTTTTGGAAGATCCTGCGGTCATCAAAATCGGTCAGAACATGAAGTATGATACCAAGATTTTCGCTCGTCTGGATATCGACGTCGCCCCGATTGATGACACGATGCTGATGTCTTACGCGATGAACGCGGGCAAGCATAATCACGGGATGGATGTGCTGTCGGAACGCTATCTGGGACATACGCCCATTCCGATTAAGCCGTTGTTGGGAAGCGGTAAATCAGCGATTACCTTTGACCGGGTGCCTGTCAATGACGCGGTGAAATACGCCGCCGAGGATGCCGACATCACCCTGCGCCTGTGGCAGCAGTTCAAACCGCAACTGCATGTGAACCGGGTCACGACCGTTTATGAAACGATGGAGCGGCCTTTGGTCCCGGTGCTGGCGCAGATGGAACGGCACGGCATCAAGGTAGACCGCGATACGCTTAGCCGGATGTCGAACGCCTTTGCGCAGAAGATGGCGGGACTGGAAGCAGAAATACAGGAAATGGCAGGGCGGCCTTTCAACGTGGGCTCGCCCAAGCAGTTGGGTGAAATCCTGTTTGATGAAATGGGGCTGGAAATGCCCGATGGCAAAAAGCCATCGACTGGGAAAACGGGGGCCTATTCCACCGGGGCCGATGTGTTGGAAGACCTCGCCACGCTGCATGACCTGCCGCGCCGAATTCTGGACTGGCGACAGCTTTCAAAGCTGAAATCGACCTATACGGACGCTTTACAAGAACACATCAACCCCGAGACGGGTCGCGTGCACACGTCCTATTCAATCGCGGGTGCGAACACTGGACGGCTCGCCTCGACCGATCCCAACCTGCAAAACATCCCCGTCCGATCCGAGGAAGGGCGGCGGATCCGCGAGGCCTTTGTCGCGGAACCCGGCAAGGTGATTGTCAGCCTTGACTACAGCCAGATCGAACTGCGTATTCTGGCGCATATCGCGGGGATTGACGCGCTCAAGCAGGCGTTCCTCGATGGGATCGACATTCACGCGATGACCGCGTCAGAAATGTTTGACGTGCCATTGGATGAGATGACTCCGGATGTGCGGCGGCAGGCCAAAGCGATCAACTTTGGTGTGATCTACGGTATCTCTGGTTTTGGGCTGGCGCGGAACCTGCGCATTCCGCGTGGTGAGGCGCAGGGGTTCATTGACCGCTATTTTGAGCGCTTCCCGGGTATCCGAAAGTATATGGATGACACAATCGCCTTTGCCAAAGACCACAATTATGTGGAAACATTGTTTGGGCGAAAGATCAACACGCCAGAGATCAATGCCAAAGGCCCGCACGCCGGGTTTGCCAAACGGGCGGCCATCAATGCGCCGATTCAGGGCACTGCGGCAGATGTGATCAGGCGTGCGATGATACGGATGCCAGCGGCAATCGAAGGGCTGCCTGCAAAAATGCTTTTGCAGGTGCATGACGAATTGTTGTTCGAAGTTGAGGAAGGTGCGACCGATGCGCTCATTGATGCAGCGCGCGCGGTCATGGAAAATGCAAGCGACCCGGCGGTCAAACTTGACGTCAAACTGGCGGTCGATGCGGGGCAAGGACTGAACTGGGCCGAGGCCCACTGACAGGTTAGAGGATCAGGATGCGGAACGTTTTAGTTGGTGTGTGTATGGTGATCGCAGGGGCTGCGGCGGCACAAGATACACAATATCTGTCTGCGGATGGCGGCCTGTTTTCGTATGAAAAGAACCGCCATGGCGCTGTTCTGAAATCAGTTGATCCAAGCGGAGGGTCACTCTTGGCAGGGACCTCAGGCCGATCGGTGGTCGCGCCCGGGAACGCGCTTTACTTGGGCCGGTCTTGTGACGCGTTTAGCCTGCAGTTTGGTGACGGGCGATGGTCAGCAACGGACGGTGGTTTTTTAGTTGAATTTCCGGGCGTTCAGGTCGTGTTTCCGGGTCAGGAGATTGACGTTGTCAGCCGCAATCGCTGTCGCGGCTGACACGAAATGCGCCACCCCGAAGGATGGCGCGGTTTCATAGGTCAGCGGTTTAGTTAACTGATTTTGCCTCAACAAGGTTTGCGTCAGTCTTGCCAGCAGCCGTGATCTCAATCCGGCGCGGCTTTAGCGCTTCGGGCACTTCGCGCATCAGATCAATATGCAGCATACCGTTTTCATGGCTTGCACCGGTTACACGGACGTGGTCGGCAAGATGAAAGCGACGCTCGAATGCGCGGGTTGCGATGCCGCGGTGCAGGTATTTGCGGTCTTCTTCGTCGGTAGCCTTGCGGCCTGTAACGTGAAGCGCGCGGTCCTTGACCTCAATCGCGAGGTCGTTATCGGAAAAGCCCGCAACCGCGATAGAGATGCGCCAAGCGTCATCATCCGTCTTTTCGATGTTATATGGAGGGTAGGTGTTCTGGCCGACATCACTGGCAAGCGCACGATCCATAAGATCGGCAATCTGGTCAAAGCCAACGGTGGCACGGTAGAGGGGTGTCATATCAAATGCACGCATTTGGGTCATCCTTTTCTTAAGCGATAACAATTGTGTAGCCTTCCCATGGAGGACAGGCCGGTTTGCAGGGACCCATCATTGGCGTCCCCGTACCACCTATTTGGGCACAGCATTTCCGGGTTTCAAGAGGCCTAAGGCCGAACGAATTTTGCGCCTGTATTGTTGCGTTCCTGGACATTGATCAGCCGTTGCGTCCCACCCGGACGCGCCGGGCCAAGGGCTGCAAAATGGCTGAGCAAAGCGTTCAGCGGCCCTTCCAGTGACGTACCAAGCGCGACTTTCTGTCCGTTCACCTGCGCCATCGCTGATACCACAGACGCAATCCGCGTTTCGCCATCGCGCACAATGAATACCGGCGATCCGCTTGAGCCGTATTCCACATCGCAGGTCATTACGATCACGCCTGTTTGGCGGCCCAACACGTTGCAGACCTCTTGCAGGCTGGCTGCGTCTTCGCGCCCACGCCCATATGACACAACGCCGACTTCGTCCCCTGTGATCGGGCGGGCCGCAATCAAATAGGGCCGAATGCGGGTGTTGCGAATGGGCAGGTCCAATTCTAGCACCGCGATATCCATCGCGACCTCTTCGGGAATTGTGGCGTTACCGTTGAAGTCATATTCAGGGTGCGCAATCGCGCGGGCCACGGCCCGCGTGGCTTCGGCCCGGCCATCGCGCAGGCCGGCGCGGAATTGAAAGCGATCAGGGGACAGCAAAGTGCCGTCAGTGTCGTAAAGGCAATGAGCTGCTGTCAGAATTAACCGGTCGCGGATCAACGCGGCAGTGCAAAACCCTTTACCGCGAATATCCAGACGTCCGACGGCTTCCCAGCCTTGGCTATCCTGACGGGTTTCAAGCGCGACCAGCCCGGATTCTTGTGCCTGCGCCCCAAAGGTCGCTGCGATTGTCAGAATTGCCGAGATTACAAGTTGCCGCATCAGTCGTCCTCGCTTCGTCTCCGAAACTTGGCCGACAGTTGGGGCAGGATTATGACATTAACGCAAAATTGGGATTTGTGGTTCCTGCTTGCCGGGTGCCGTCAGGGCAGGGGGCTGCGGGCCACCTGTTGCCCAATCCAGCAACTCAACAGTGTGCACGATAGGCACGTCTGTGCCACCGCCGATCTGCATCATGCAGCCGATGTTCCCGGCTGAGATGATATCGGGCGTCAGGGCCTCCAACGTCTGCACCTTAAGATCCTTAAGCTGCTTGGATATTTCCGGCTGCATCAGGTTATATGTGCCCGCAGAACCACAGCACAAATGGCTGTCCGCAGGCTCTAACACTGTAAACCCGGCCTTTTTCAGCAAGTCCTTGGGAAACGTCTTGATCTGCTGTCCATGCTGCAAGGAACATGCCGCATGATAGGCGACCTTTGTGCCCTTATTTTCGCCTTCAGGCATATCGAGTTTCATCAGGATTTCAGACACATCCATCGCGATGTCAGACACCCGCGCGGCATCCGCAGCAAGTGCATCGTTGCGGAACATATGCCCATAGTCCTTCACTGTCGTACCGCAGCCTGATGTGTTGATCACGATGGCATCAAGCCCGTCGCCGTCCATTTCCTTGGCCCATGCACGGATATTCTTGGCCGCCGTCACGTGGCTTTCGTCCTCTTTACCCATGTGGTGGGTCAGCGCGCCACAACAGCCTGCACCCTCAGCAACGACGACTTCGGCCCCTAGTCGGGTCAGCAGGCGGATCGTGGCATCGTTGATATCGGTATTCAGCGCCTTTTGGGCGCAACCCGTCATCAAGGCGACGCGCATTTTCTTGTTCTGCGCAGGGAAGGTCTGTGGATCGTCATTGCGGCTGACGGGTGGGATCGTCTTGGGCGCCATTTCCAACATCGCCCGCAGACGCGCATCCGGCATCAGCCGCGCGAAGGGGCGCCCGATCTTGGCACCCAGCAAGGCCACGCGAAACCGCATCGGATAAGGCAGAATGCGCGCCAAAATCCAACGCAACGCGCGGTCGGACCAAGGGCGGTCATAGTTCTTTTCGATATACGCCCGCGCGTGGTCGACCAGATGCATGTAGTGCACGCCGGAAGGGCAGGTCGTCATGCAGGCAAGGCAAGACAGACAACGGTCGATGTGTTTGACCGTCTTGGCATCCGGCTTGCGCTCATTCTCAAGCATATCCTTGATGAGGTATATACGCCCGCGCGGGCTGTCGAGTTCATCGCCCAGTACCTGATAGGTCGGGCATGTCGCCGTGCAAAACCCGCAGTGCACGCAGGACCGCAGAATTTCATTGGATCGCTTAATGGCAGGATCGGTCAGCTGTTCGGGGGTAAAGGTCGTTTGCATCAGTTCATGATCCCGGGGTTAAGAATGCCACGTGGGTCGAATTTCGCGCGCAGGCCAGCTGTGATCGCGGCCAGGGCAGGGGCTTCAGGTTGGAAGGTTGGCACATCGGCGGTGCCGCGGATCAACGTCGCGTGCCCATCGAAATCGCCCAACGCGGTGCGCAGGTCGCGGCCTTCGTCCGTCAGGGCCCAGATCAGGCCGCCACCCCAATCGTATTGCACGGCTTTGGCGTCCATTTTTGCGGCCAATTCTGCCGCATCAGACGGTTTGGCAGAGATGCGCCAGACGTCGCCGGGCTGTTCCGCAAAGGCGGTCACATCGCGAACCCATGCCCACCCTTCAGCAGAGCCCGGACCTTCTGTCGCGCCAACCTGGATTTCCGCATCTCCGTAAGACGTCAACAGATCGCGTAGTTTCTCCGCGCGATAGGTCACAGACGTCTCGAACCCTTCAACACGGATCATGGTCAATGGATCGCCGAATTTGCTCTTGGGGAAATGCGCGACACCGGTTGCCTCAAAGGGCGACCCAAGGGCCGCAGACATCGCTTGAATGGCTTTGGCATCTGTCAGGCCGCGCAGCATGACGGTGCCAATGGTCTCTACATTCGGCAGCACCTTCAGCGACACTTCGGTCAGCACGCCCAGCGTCCCGTAAGATCCGGTCATCAGTTTCACCAGATCATAGCCGGTCACGTTCTTCATCACGCGGCCGCCGTTCTTGATGATATTGCCGTGCCCGTCGACAAAGCGCACGCCGAGCATGAAATCGCGGCAAGCACCGACGGATATCCGGCGCGGGCCTGATACGTTGGCCGCGGCCATGCCACCCAAGGTTGGCTCGCCTTTGGTGCCAAGCAAAGTGCGGTGATCCATCGGTTCAAACGCAAGACGCTGGTTCTCAGCGGCGAGCACTTTTTCCACCTCAGAAATCGGGGTGCCAGCACCGGCGACAATCGTCAGCGCGCCGGGTTCATAAAGGCTGATCCCGCTCATCGCGGAGGTACTCAACTCATCACCTTCACACCGCCCGATGGGCCGGGTGCCGCCCCCTTTGATCCGCAAGGGGCCGTTGGCCCCGGTGATCATCTGGGCCAGTTCCTCTTCGCTTTTCGGCGTCATGGTTATCTTCTTCTCATGTTCAAAAATACCTCGGGGGAGCGGAGCGGGGGCAGAGCCCCTTTACGCCGCCCGCCGCGCATCGGATGTCTCTAGCGGGAACACCTTGGCGGCATTCAGCAACCAAGCCGGATCAAAGATATCCTTAATGGCCATCTGCGCCTCCAGATCAGCCGGATCGTATTGCACGTTCATCAGATCGCGCTTTTCGATGCCCACCCCGTGTTCGCCTGTCAGGCAACCGCCGACCTCGACACAAAGCTTGAGGATTTCCGCGCCAAATTCTTCGCACAGTTCCAGATCGCCAGGTTTGTTGGCATCAAACAGGATCAGCGGGTGCATGTTACCATCGCCTGCGTGGAATACGTTGCCCACATCGAGGCCAAATTCCTTGGACATCTCGCCAATCCGTTTGAGCACGAAGGGGAGGGAAGACACAGGGATCGTGCCATCAAGGCACATATAATCGTTGATCTGGCCCATCGCGCCAAAGGCTGATTTACGACCCAGCCAGATGCGGCCCGCTTCCTCAGCGTCCTTGGCCTCGCGCAGCTCGACTGGGTTATGGCTGGCGGCGATTTCCATGATCAGCTTGAGTTGCGCGTCGATTTCGGGGTCTGATCCTTCGACTTCAACGATCAAGAGGGCCTCGCACATAGGATAGCCAGCCTTAGCGAAAGCCTCTGTTGCTTCAATGCAAGGGCGGTCCATAAACTCGATAGCGACAGGCAGGATGCCAGCCTTGATGATATCGGTGACAACTTGCCCTGCCACTTCTGAACTGTCGTAGCCCATCAACACGGGCCGCGCGCCCTCTGGCTTGTGCAGGATGCGCAGGGTCGCTTCGGTCACGACGCCCAACTGCCCTTCGGACCCGCAGATCACGCCAAGGATGTCCAAACCACCTGAGTCCAGGTGTGCACCGCCGATTTCGACGACGGTGCCGTCCATCAGGACCATGGTGACCCCCATCAGGTTGTTCGTCGTCACCCCGTATTTCAGGCAGTGCGCGCCACCAGAATTCATCGCGATGTTACCCGCAATCGCACAGGCCAACTGGCTGGAGGGGTCAGGGGCATAGAAGAAACCGTTTGTTTCAACAGCGCCGGTCACAGAAAGGTTTGTCCGCCCGGTTTGCACCCGAATATAGCGGTCATCGTAATTCGTCTCGATCACGTCGTTCATCTTGGCAACACCAAGGATGACGCAGTCGGCCGTGGGCAGCGCACCACCAGCGAGGGAGGTACCAGAACCACGCGGTACAACAGGCACGCCCATTTCATGACAAACGCGCAGGACGTCCGCGACCTCTTTGGTGTTGGCAGGCAGTACCGCGCAGAGTGGCGGGCATTTATATGCCGTCAGGGCGTCACATTCGTAAGCCCGCGTTTCACGTTCATCCGAGATGACAGCGTCGCGTGGCAGGACTTGTGACAAGCGCTCCACAATCTTTGCTTTGCGTGACAGAACGCTGGCGTCTGGTACTGGCATTTCCATGTGGCGACTCCTCCCGAACGGTTGATTGGTAAAAATATATTACCAATTTTGCGATATGGCAAGTCTCAACTGTAGAGGCTACACAATGCATCATGCAAATACTGGATCACATGGCGCTGCTTTCACCCCTTGATTGGACCGCATCGGGCGCAATTGTCGCAGCTTGGTTTGTGCTGGGGTGGATGATTGAACATCCTGGTGCCAAACGCCCGTCTGTGACGATTCTGATGTCAGAGCGGCGACGCGACTGGATGAAGGTCTTTGTGACGCGCGATCCCAGGATTTTTGATAGCCAGATACTGAACAGTTTGCGGCAAGGAACATCGTTTTTCGCATCGACCTGCCTTTTGGCCCTTGGGGCTGTTCTGGCGCTTGCCGGCAATACCGACCCGTTGCGCGGTGTTGCTGCCGAAGTCACGGAAATGGCGGTGCCTGTTGTGATCTTTCAGCTGAAGCTTGCCTTGGTTGCGTTTTTTCTGACCAACGCCTTTCTGAAATTTGTCTGGGCCAACCGTGTTTTTGGGTATTGCGCTGTGATGATGGCCGCTGTGCCAAACGACCCTGATGATCCGATCGCCTATCCACGTGCCGCCCAAGCGGCCGAGTTGAACATCCGCGCGGCAGTCAATTTCAACCGCGGTTTGCAGGCGATGTATTTTGCGCTGGGCGCTTTGGCATGGCTATTGGGGCCGATTGCGTTGATGGTTTCAACGGCAATCGTCGCCTGGGTGGTCTGGTCACGCGAATTTGCATCCCTTCCGCGCAGTATCCTGCTAAAGGATATGCCATGAAATACGCTTTGATTGCCGCTCTGATCGCTGGTCCCGCATTCGCCGATGCCCCTGTTGTTGAAGATGTCACTGTCAACGGTGACCGCTTTAGCGTGACCCTGTCACATCCCGACACCGGATGGGACCATTATGCCGACGGGTGGGAGGTGCTGGACGCTGATGGCAACAGCCTTGGTATCCGCGAACTTTTGCATCCGCATGTGACCGAACAACCGTTCACAAGGTCACTGTCAGGGGTGCAGGTGCCAGACGGGGCATCTGTCGTCTATGTCCGCGCGCGCTGCAACGTGGATGGCTGGTCGGATGACCTGTTTGAGGTCGTGCTGCCCCAGTAATCTCAGCGGGAGATCGACAAGAACATCGTTTTTCTATTGCAACTCTTATTGTTGCCGTATTCATTTGCCAACCATTTCGCGACTTATTAGCACGATGAAAAGATGACGCATGACTGAAACTCCAAAAGACGAAGACTGTGTTTCGAAGAAACCGTGGAGCGAAGTGCTGAGCCGCTCGCTCAAGCTTTTTACATTCAATGCAGCGAAAGAAGGCGGCAAATCATTTGGCCGCATCATCTTTTTCGTCATGCTTGCGATTATTGCGCTGATGGTTGTCACATACGTCGTCGACAGTTTCACCGGGTGGTTCAGCAGTTGGTTTGATTTCTGGCCTTTTAACAGTGCGCCAAACCCCGTGGAAGAACCGGAAAAGTCAAAAGGCTGGTGGCCTTGGGGTCGTGATGCCGAAGTTGAGGTTGAAGCAAGCGGCAGTGAGGACGAGGTGAAATGGTACTGTCGCCTGAACCCGCTGTGCTAATCGTTCCGGCCTACTGACCCAACCGGTAATCGGCGATGACAGGATAGTGGTCGGTTGGCCATTCGCCCGCAAACTTTTGGCGTAATACGATTGGCGGGCCCACCAGTTGGGTGTTGCCTGAGCTGGCGATATGGTCAATGGCACCAAACAGGTTGATCCCGCGATTGAAGTGAAAGGTTGATCCTTGAACTGGCGCAAAGTCCAAACCTGCTTCAGCCAGGATATCGACCACTGTATCGCCGATCCGCCCGTTGAAGTCCCCGATCACAAAGAGCGTTTCATTATCCGCAATCCAAGGCGCAGTGCGCTCTGCCACAAGCTCAATCGACTGGATACGGTTGGATCGGCTGCCAAAGTCGGTGTGCAGGTTCACGACGCGAAAGACCTCTCCACTGTTGTCGTCACGAAACTGCGCCCAGGATGTAAAGGCAGGGAAAGAGCCGTTAAAGGTCCGCGAATAGATGACGTCGGGTGTGTCAGAGAAAAAGAACCAGCCTTGATCCAGCACAGTCAGCCGGTCAGAGCGGTACAGGATGGGCTGCGTTGACGGGAACACGGCAGGATCACCAACGGCCGCTGCTGCATAGTCCGGGTTATTCTCAAGCAGCCAATCCAGCGTCAGATTGATCCGGCCGCCGCTGCCGCGCCCGAAGCTTTCCATTTCCTGAAAGCCGATAACGTCCGCCTGCACGGCCTTGAAGGCCTGATCCAACGGTGTCTTGCGCCGTTCCCAATCACCGACAGACCACGCGCCGGTGTCACGCTCGAGGATAATGTAGTGTACGTTATACGTCGCAATCCTTAGCGTTTGCGCCGTTGGGGCAAGTAGTGGCATGTTGCCGGAATTGCGGATGGTTTGGCAGCCGACAAGCGTGAGCAGTGTCAAAAGTATCGCGCCAAACGCTTTCATGATCGTTACGATCATCCGGTCAACGCCGCCCTTCGCGCAGCCATGCCCCAATCATCAAAAGCGATGCCAAAAGCAGGAAAGCCCATGCGGGTAAGAGTGGGTTTATGCTGATATCTGCTGTGCGGAAAGCGTCGCGCGGGGTGATCCCGATCCAACCCCGCCCAGCGGCGGGACGGCCCTCGCGCACGGTCCGAATGTCGATATCGCCGTCAGAGACCGGCATGATGCCACCGCGCGTGCTTTCCACCAAAGGTGCTAGCAGATCACTGCCAGCAATTGTCTGTTCAAATTCGCGCGGTGCTGCGGGACCAAGCGCGATCACGGCTGTCTCTTCGCCATCATCAAGCCGGTAAAGGCCAATCTCGGGTGCCTGCCAAAGCGTTTCAAATCGTCCGGGCGACACTTCTTCCAGCGTCAGCACGGTTTCTGTACCGTCGGGATGGGTGATCGTCACATCGCCCGTCTCCAATTCAAGCGTGCGGCGGATGATACGCATCGTCTGCCCGGTGGGCTCGACCCAAAGCGCCTCTTCTTCCAGTTCGGGCTCTTTCATCATCCAATGCGCAAGGCGGCGTAGCAATTCAAGCTGCGGCCCACCGCCTTCATAGCCGCGATCCCACAGCCAGGAATGGTCAGAGGCGATCAGCGCGACGCGGCCTTCGCCAATGCGGTTCAGCGTCAGCAAAGGGCGATCATCCAGACCGGACATCACTGTCATCGCGTCTTGCGGGACCAACACGTCAACCAGGCGGAACCAGCGGCCCCAACCCGGGCCTTCGCCGTCGGGGTTGGGTGACAGCGCATCAAGCCCTTCGGTTACCGGATGCCGCGCGCCCAAATCCGTGATTTGCGGTACGAACCCTTCCTCAAACACCCGTGCTGTGGGTGCGCCGGGCAGGATTGCGCCCAAGGGCGAGCGATAGATGCTTTCGGCTGATCCGTACTCTGGCCCGGATGAAATCAGAACCGCCCCGCCTTGCTCAACATACGACCGGATGTTGTCCAGATACGCGCTGGGCAGGATGCCCCGACGGCGGTAACGGTCAAAGATGATCAGATCAAAATCGTGTATTTTTTCAAGAAACAACTCGCGCGTTGGAAAGGCAATCAGCGACAGTTCGTTGACGGGCACGCCATCTTGTTTCTCGGGTGGGCGCAGGATGGTGAAATGGACCAGATCAACAGAGGAATCCGACTTCAGAAGGTTGCGCCATGTGCGCTCTCCGGGGTGCGGCTCGCCTGACACAAGCAGGACGCGCAGCCGGTCGCGCACGCCGTTGATCTGTACAACGGCTGCGTTGTTGCGGTTCGTCAATTCACCTTCAGCGTCGGGGATCGTGAATTGCAGAACGTTCATGCCGCCATGCGGCAGGGTAACCGGCAGTTGGATGTCTTCACCGACGGGGACTTGCACGGTCACCGGTGTCTCACCGTCGATTGAGATGGAGAGCGGCACCGATGTCGCTTCGGGCGCAGCCCCTTGGTCTTCGATGCGCAGGGTCAGGTTGACCTCTTCGCCCAAGATCGCGAAGGCTGGCGCGTTTTCAACAACCAAACGTCGATCCCAGTCATCCGGTTGTCCCGTCAGCAGCGTATGTAACGGCGCGGGCAATCCGGGCGCACGTTCGATGTCGTGCAAGCGCCCGTCCGTGACAAGGATGATCCCCGCGATACGTGCTCGCGGCTCCTCAGCCAAGGCCCCTGACAGCACGGTCATCAACGTGGTACCCAAATCACCCTCGCCATCACCAAGCGTCACTGTGCGTAGTTCGGTATTCGGCTGGCGGGCCAGCTCAGCCTCGATATTGGCAACTGCCGCAGCGTTTTGCGCGGGCCTGTCGCTGATGCGTTGGCTGGCGCTTTCATCCACTACCAATATCACGATATCGGTCAGCGGTTCGCGATCCTCTTGCTGAATGCTGGGGTTGGCGATTGCGGCCAGCAACGCAAGCCCAGCCAACCCGCGTAGCCACCATCCGGGCAGCCGCCGCCACACCGCAAGGATCAGCACCAGCAGGGCAAGGCCTGCCACACCATAAAGCAGCACAAGCGGGATTAGCGGATCAAGGACAAGGGTGTCTGTCATATCATTGCCCCAGCCTGTCCAGCAGATCCGGGACATGAACCTGATCTGATTTATAGTTACCGGTCAGCACATGCATGATGACGTTAACGCCAAAGCGCAGGGCAAACTCGCGCTGCCGCTCGCCTGACATACCGCGCCCAACAGGGAACATACGCCGCCCGTTGCCATCAACGGCCCAGGCGCGCGCCCAGTCGTTGCCGCCGATGATGACCGGGGTCACACCGTCATTGAGGTTGCGAAAGGGCATGCCTTCGATCTGTTCGGCGGTGATGGGGGCCGCCTCAACCCAGACATCGCGGCTGGCATAGCGACCGGGGAAATCTTGAAGCAGATAGAAGGTACGGGTCAGGACGTGATCGGGGGGGATACGCTCGATCCCCGGAATATCAAGTGAGCGGGCGATGGCCTGCAAACGCTGCCCTTCGGGTGAGCCAGAGCCAAACCGCGCGCTGTCCGCATCGCGCGTGTCAAACATGATCATGCCACCAGAGCGTAGGTAACGGTTCAGCTTTGCATATGCCTCGCGGCTGGGCAGTGGTT
The DNA here is from genome assembly GCF_023015625.1 of Yoonia sp. F2084L. GTDB lineage: Bacteria > Pseudomonadota > Alphaproteobacteria > Rhodobacterales > Rhodobacteraceae > Yoonia. The sequence continues at coordinate 390,697 of NZ_JALKAH010000004.1, read as the reverse complement.
GATCAGCGGTGATAGGCCAGTAAAGGAAAGGGAAGAACGCCAGTTCATCGGTTTCGATATTCACACCGATGGGTGCCGCAGGTTCAATTGATGTGCGACGAAACAGTGTCTGAGACAGACCCAAAAGCCCGGCCTCCGAGATTCCATCGGTCTCTGCATCTCCGGTCAGGACATGACCCAGCACAACCTCAGATGTGGCGCGCAGGGCGAAGTCCTCGGCGGTTTGCGCTTGCGCTTCTGGTGTCCAGAGGACCAACAATGCAAGCGCCGCAGCCACATCGGCACGCGGGCCGCGCAGCCGTCCGCCGACGGCCAGCGATGCGATCACGTCAATCAGCAGCAGCAACACAGTTGCGCTGAGCAGCCAGCCTTTGAGCGCTGTTTCGCGCACCACCGCCATGCCCTCAACCGCGATACGGTTTGGCCATTGGGCGACGGTCAGCACCGTTTCCGCGTCAATGACGTTGATTGCCAGTTGCCGGTCACCGCCTGCATAAAGGCCGGGCAGCAGGTCAGGTCCGGGGATGCCTGTGGCGAGCGTCTCTCCGGCAACACCGGGCAAAGCGCTGCCATCCTCTAACCGCCCATAGGCGTCCAGCACCCTGTTTGGGAGCCATGTTGTGCCAGCGAGTTCTGTTTCATCGGGGTTCGCTGGGCGCGTTGAAACCGCCAAGCGTTCCAGCATTTGTACGAAAAGACCGGACAATGGCAGGCTTGACCATTCCGCATTGGCTGTCACGTGGACTAGCACGATTTGGCCGTCGCCTGCCAGATTACGGGTGACCAGCGGGGTGCCGTCGGTCAGTTGCGCAATCACGCGGTCGGCAAGGGTTGGATCAGGCTGTGCCATGACCTGACTTGTCACCGTCACGTCATCGGGAACCGGCAGTCCAAAGAACGGGCTGTCCTCAGCAAACGGAGCCAGAGTTTTTGGCTCGCCCCAGCTCATCGCACCGCCAACTGAACGCCCACCCGACCGCAGGCGGACAGGCAGCAGCGGATCAATTTGGTTGCGTCCTTGATCAGAGGCTGCAAGGCGCGGACCTGCGAAACGCAACAGCATTCCGCCGTTTTCGACCCATTCCAGCACGGCCTCCGCCTCAGTCTCTGCCAGATTGGCGACATCGGCGAGAATGATAACATCGGGGTTGGCCAAAAGGATATCGTCCAGCGTCCCGTCAATGATATCCGCCGTCGGCTCAAGCGCCTCGCGCAGGTAATAAAGCGGCGAAAGCAGTTCCAGCCCCTCGCGGTCGTCGCGCCCGGCGATCAGGGCGACCTCGCGGCGCTTCAGCGCGTCGTCGGTCAGGCTGACAGCACCGGCAGAGCGGGTGCCAGTGACTTCAAACCGGGTAATCCTGTTGCGCAGTTCGGGGGGCAATACCATTGCGGTCTCTGACACTGGTTCGCCGGGTGCAAAGCTGAGGGGTACGGTCGCCAACTGCCGCTCAACACCGGCCGGATCAAGGCCGATGGCCGTGATTGTCGTTTCCAGCGGGTTGCCGATGGGCGAGCGTGTTGCCGAAACAATCACTTCGCCATTTTCAAAGCGCGCTGGGCGCAGGCCAACAGTCTGGCGCGGCGTCTGGAACACGGTCACAGCACCTCGGCTTTCCAATTCTGCCAACAGGTCTTCGCGACCGTCCCATTCCAGCCCGTCGGATATCCAGTAGGTTTCAAACGGTCCTTCGGTCTGCGCAAACCACGCAACGCTTTCGCTGGGCTGCCAAGGTAGCGGCTGGATGCCAGCCAATCTGTTCTGCCAGTCGTTTGGCGCTGCAAAGGGCAACCCATCTACCGGCAGATCATTGAGGTTGATCACCGCTGCACGGCGATCCGCCAATGCGGCCTCGGTCAGAAGCGTATCAACCCGATCGAGCCGGGCTTGCCAACTGGTAGCACCGGCCCATGAGCCATCTAGCAAGATCACCAAATCGCCCGATCCTTCGCGAGCGTTCTGCGGGTTCAGGACAGGACCGGCAAAGCCGATGATCGCTGCCGCAACCGCGAGGATGCGCAACAGCAAAAGCCACCAGGGCGTGCGGTCTGTTTGGTTTTCGTCGTCGGTAAGGCCCAATAGCAGCGCCACACCGGGGAACCGGCGTCGGATTGGTGCGGGTGGCACAGCACGCAGTAAGATCCACAAGATCGGCAAGACAATCAGACCAAGCAAAAGCCAGGGCGCCGCGAAACCTATGGGACCGATAGACCACATCAGGCGCGATTCTCCAAAGCGCCATAAAGCCAAAGCAAGGCGTTGGTGGGACTCTCGCCGGTGTGGTGCGTCTGGAATTGCCAGCCGGTGATGCGCGCAAGATGTTGTAGCCGGTCTTTGCGTTCGGCAAGCCGGTCAAGGTAGCGGCTTTTGAGGTCGCCAGCCTTGAGCGTTTCGTGCTGGAGGGCACCTGACATGCTTTCAAAAATCGTGCGTCCGTCGAAGGGGAAAGCCTCCTCTTGCGGGTCGAGCACTTGCAACAGTGCGCCACCTACGCCCCGATCTGCGGCACGCAACAGCGCCTCTTCGATGGGTTTGATGTCCCCCAGAAAGTCACTGATGAACAAAGCGCGCGAATGCGGCAGCATCCCTTGGGCTTCTGGCGCACCGTAATCGGTGTCGTCTTGTTCCGACAAAAGCTGGGCCATCTGCATAAGCTGCGCCTCGCCTCGGCGTGGGGGCAGGCGCAGGCCGGTTAATCCGACACGTTCGCCACCTCGGATCAAAAGGATCGCGCAGGCGAGGCCAAGTGTGCGGGCACGTGCGGCTTTGGTGGGCAGGTTATCGTCTGACCCGAAAGACATTGACGCGGCCTGATCCACCCAGAGGATGACCGACTGCGCGATTTGCCATTCCTTGTCTTGCACGAAATTCGCATCTGACCGGGCAGAGCGGCGCCAGTCGATGCTGCGTGCCTCGTCATGCGGCTGGGCTGGGCGGTACTGCCAGAAGGTGTCTCCTGTGCCTGCTCGTCTGCGTCCGTGTTCGCCCAAAAGCACCGCCGACGCCAAATGCTCTGCTTCCGCCAGAAGCGGAGGCAGCGGGGCGGCAAGCGCCTCGGCGTCGGATCTCAGGGCGAGGGAGTTGGTCATGCGGCGTTGGCCACGGTCGTGATTTGGTCTGCGACTGTGTTGATAACGTGATGAATGCTCTCGCCGCGTGCGCGGGCGGCAAAGGACAGGGCCATCCGGTGTTCAAGCACAGGCACGGCCATCGCGCGCACGTCTTCTGCGGATGGCGCAAGGCGACCCTCCAACAGCGCTTGCGCACGTACGGTTAGCATAAGCGCTTGCGCCGCACGGGGGCCGGGCCCCCAGCTGACGTTCTGCCGGATGATATCAGGCGCGTTTTCATCATCTGGACGGCAAGCGCGGACAAGGTCGAGGATCATTTCAACGATGTTGTCACCAACCGGCATGCGACGCAGGACAGTTTGCGCGTCCAACAGTTCTTGCGCGGTGAAGACGGGCTTGGACTGTGCTTCTTCCACACCTGTCGTCGCAATCAGAATGTCTTTTTCGGTCGCGCGATCCGGGTAGGGCACGTCGATCTGCACAAGGAAACGGTCAAGCTGCGCCTCTGGCAGCGGATAGGTGCCTTCCTGTTCGATCGGGTTTTGGGTGGCAAGCACGTGGAACGGCACGCCCAGTGAGCGATGTTCGCCCGCGATCGTGACTTCTTTCTCCTGCATGGCTTGCAGCAGCGCCGACTGGGTCCGGGGCGAGGCGCGGTTAATCTCGTCGGCCATCAAAAGCTGACAAAAGATCGGGCCTTGAATGAAGCGGAACTTGCGCTTGCCGTCATCGGTGGTTTCCAAAACCTCGGACCCCAAGATATCCGCAGGCATCAGGTCCGGCGTGAACTGAATGCGATTGCCATCAAGGCCCATCACAGTCGACAGCGTATCAACCAACCGTGTCTTACCAAGGCCCGGCAGTCCGATCAGCACCGCATGCCCGCCGCAAATCAGCGCGGTCAATGTCAGGTCGACAACCCGAGGCTGGCCGATAAAACGGGCCGAGATGCTGGTGCGGGCTTCACCCAGCTTTGCGCCCAGTTTTTCAATTTGGGCGACAAGATCGGCATCGTTGGCCATGACATTCCTCCGGTTGAACTATATCTTTCATAACAACAGATAATACCATCACACCCAATGGCAAAAACAATGACCACACAAAAGATTGTGACCCCCTCCGCAGAAAGCCTCGCAAGTAGCGCCCGTGCTGCCCAAAAGGGCGGTTTGCCGCCCGTGCATTTGTGGAATCCGCCCCATTGCGGGGATATCGACATGCGCATCGCGCGCGATGGAACGTGGTTTTATATGGGCACGCCGATTGGGCGGCCGGAGTTGGTGAAGCTCTTTTCAACCATTCTGCGTCGGGATGGTGACGATTATGTGCTTGTGACCCCGGTTGAAAAGGTTGGGATCACGGTCGATGACGCGCCATTCGTGGCGGTGGACTTCAATGCCAAAGGCGACGGGCTTGAGTTCGAAACAAACGTTGGTGACCGCATGATCGCCGGACCAGATCACCCGATCCGTGTTGTGCGCGATGCTGAAACAGGCGAGCCGTCTCCTTATGTGCTGGTGCGTGCCAACCTTGAAGCGCTCATCGACCGCAAATCATTTTACCGTCTGGTGGAGATCGGCGAACATGCGGACCATGAAGGCGCGGAATGGTTTGGTATCCGCTCGCAAGGTGTGTTCTTTCCGATCATTCCAGCCGCTGAGTTGGCGTAACCCGCGTCAAGACATGTCAGCGGACTTCGCATAGCGCACTTCCCATTTGGCAGTTGTTGGTTAGAGTCCTGATCGCAATCTTTGTAGTAAGCAACGCACCACAACAAAGGGGGAAGATCATGGATCAATCAAAGGCTGACGAAATTAGTCTTGCTGTAAAGAAACTGATTGTTCAGCTCGCGCCTGATGTGCGTTTTGTCCCAAAATATGGTGGTGAAGTGTTTGCTCTTGATCCTAATGATGACAAGCATTTTTTCGGTGGTGTCTTCAGCTACAAAGACCACGTGTCTGTCGAATTCTCAAATGGCGCATCGTTTGACGACCCAGATGGTCATTTGGAAGGTGCTGGCAAGATGCGGCGGCATCTGAAATTACACACGCTTGATGAGATGAACGAAAAAGAGCTGACGACGTTTGTGCGGCAGGCGATCCCGGACTAAGGCGTTGAAAATCATTCTTCACCGGTTTCCGGCGGCGTCGGCGAGCGGCCCGAACACTTGCTGCTGACTTGCAAAGAAGACGGAATTTCGGTTTCGTGCCGCCGATGTCCAAACACATGCGTCTCAAGGATACTTCATGCCGAAATTTTGCGCCAATCTGACTTGGCTTTTCACCGAACTTCCATTCATCGAAAGGTTCGCTGCTGCAAAAGAGGCAGGCTTTGACGCGGTTGAGGTGTTGTTTCCCTATGACGTGAATGCGCAGGACATCGTGAATGAACTTGGGCGGTATGAGCTGCAAATGGTGCTGATCAACTGCCCGCCGCCCAATTACACCGGTGGCGACCAAGGTTTTGCCGCGGTCCCGGGGCTGGAAGAGCGATTTAAGAAGGACTTTATCCGGGCGCTGCGCTACTCGCGGACTTTGGGTGCAAAGCATTTACACATCATGTCTGGTGTGGCCGAAGGACCCGAGGCGAAGGCGACGTTTATCAACAATCTACGTTGGGCTGCCGGTGAGGCCCCGCAGCAAAGCCTGACGATTGAGCCGATGAATAATGATACGATGCCCGGGTATTTCCTGAATGATTTTGATCTGGGGCGTGAGGTGATCACTGCAATTGATGCGCCCAACCTCAAACTGCAGTTTGATACCTATCATGCCGCCAGGATCACTGGCGACGTCATTGGCACTTGGGACGCAATGCGGGATATCACGGCGCATGTGCAGGTCGCGCAGATGCCGGACCGGGATGAACCGGGTCAGGGCGACATCGACTATCCTGCCTTTTTTGCGCAGCTTGATGCTCAGGGCTACAGGGGTTGGGTTGCGGGGGAATACAAACCGCGCACGACCACCGAAGCGCGCTTGGGCTGGATTAGTGACATCTGCTGAAAACATGCTGACATAATGCTGTCAGCAGGGGTATGGTTAAAGATGTTCATCAACCTGAAATCAAGGAGATGAAACATGGCTGATCGTACAATTATGGCCTGGGGTGAGATTCCAGTGACTGACATGGACAAGGCTGTGGCCTTTTACAACGAAGTCTTCGGCTACGAAATGGAGATAGACAACTCCGGCCCCAACCCGATGGCTGTTTTGGGCAGCATGGACAGCAGTGCCGGCGCACATCTTTATCCGGGCAAACCTGCGCCGGATGGCGGCAACACCATTCATCTTGCGATCACGGATAAGTTGGAAGACGGCATTGATAGGTGTTGGAAAGCAGGCGGTCAGGTGGTCAGCCCACCGATTGCTATCCCCGCTGGTCGTTTTGCCTATGCCAAGGATCTGGATGGCAACTCTATCGGTCTGTTTGAGGCCGCAGCCTAAATGCGCCGTGCTGACCGCCTCTTTCAGATCCTGCAATATCTGCGAGGCGGTCGCCTGACCACGGCGGCTCAACTGGCCGACAAACTTGAGGTTACGCCACGCACGATTTACCGCGATGTGGCCCATCTGATTGGTTCCGGCGTCCCCATCGAAGGGGAAGCCGGGGTCGGTTATCTGATGCGCGACGGGTATGATCTGCCGCCTTTGATGTTCACCCATGATGAGATTGTTGCGCTGGTCTCGGGCGCGCGTATTCTGCAAACATGGGGCGGCACGAAAATGGCCGCCGCCGCGCAAGAGGCGCTGGTCAAGATCGACGCGGTTTTGCCAGACGACGCGCGCCAACAGGTCGGCCAAGTGAACGTGCATGCGATGGGTGGTGCAGAACAGCGCGGGCAATGGCGTGATTATCTGGACCGGTTTGAGGCCGCATCCGAGGCGCATATCAGACTTCAGATCAGCTATGGCGATGAAGCGGGTCAACAGACGAAGCGTGTCGTGCGGCCCTTGGGCGTGTGGTTCTGGGGAAAGGTCTGGACCGCGATTTGTTGGTGCGAATTGCGCGAAGGGTTTCGGATGTTTCGACTGGACCGCGTGTCAGAGCTGCAAGAGCTTGATCGCTACCGGCCCATCAAAGGCCAGACCCTGCGCGAATTCTATGAGACACAAGCCTATCGCTGCTGACCCCACGCGATTGTTTGTGGCGTATTGAGCGCTGTGATCTATCCTTCCTTTCGGAACACAAGAAGGGTTTGCCTATTGCAACTGAGACGCCGCACATTTCTGTCAGGTAGCCTCGCGACTTTGGCCACGCCGATGCTGGCACAGATGGACCTTTGGGCGCAGATATCGGGTGCTGCCCGTAGTCTGGATCAATGCCACGCCTTGATGATCCGGCAATCAGGGCAAACTGTCCTTTCAGAGGTGTTTCGCGGTCCCGCTCTGGGCCGTGCCGTCCCCATCAAATCGGTGTCAAAAACGATTGTTGCGGCATTGACTGGTGCCGCTCTGGACCGCGGTGAGCTGCCGTCAATCAATGCGCGTCTGGGCGACGTGGCACCGCGTTTAATCCCCGCCAATGCTGATCCACGGGTTGCACAGCTCACAATCGAAAACCTCATCACCATGCAGGCCGGACTTGAACGGACGTCGGGTGCCAACTACGGTGAATGGGTCAGCAGCAGCAACTGGGTCGCAAATGCGCTGAGCCGCCCGTTTGTCGCGGAACCGGGATCGCGGATGCTCTATTCCACAGGGTCTTTTCACATCTTGGGCGCAGTTCTGGCCGAAGTGTCGGGGCAATCGCTTCTGACATTGGCGCGCCAACGCTTGGGCACGCCCTTGGGCTTTGATGTGCCCGCCTGGACTCGCGACCCGCAAGGGCGCTACTTGGGCGGCAATGAAATGTCGCTGACGCTGGAGAGCATGATCCGCTTTGGCGAGATGTACCGGATGGGCGGGGCTATCGGAGATAGACGTGTGCTGAGCGCTGATTGGGTCAGGCAATCGTTCCAACCACGCACACGGTCGGTCTTTTCGGGGCTCGGTTACGGCTATGGCTGGTTTTTAGGCGAGGGGGCAGGGGTGCGCTATGCGCTGGCGCGCGGCTACGGCGGGCAGATCATCTGTGTGGCGCCGCAGGTGGAACTGACACTCGCTCTTACATCGGATCCGATGCGCCCTGCGCGCAGCGGCGGCTACTTTGGAGACCTGCAAAGGTTGATCGAAGGCCAAATTCTGCCGTTAGCGCGAACCCAGATGTCCTGACGCTACCGTTGCGCGAATAATCGGCGCAGTAGCGCGCTATCTGCCTGAGCGGTCATTGACCGAGGCGTTTCATCGAATTCAGAAACAATATCGGGGTCCGCACCGCTGTCGAGCAGCAACGCGACAACCTCTGCATTCCCTTTGCGCACGGCAATGTGCAAGGGCGTCTCGGACATATCGCCAAGGGCGTTCACATGCGCGCCAGCCTCAAGCAGCAGTTTGATCCCATAAGTGTTGCCGCGTTGGGTCAGTACATGAAGCGGCGTGTCGCCCTCAACATCAGTACTGTTCACCTGCACCTCTGCCTTGCCCATTTGAGCAGGGAAAAGCGTGTCAGAACAAGACGCGAGGATCTCTTCCAGGGATTGGCGGCTTTTGATGCGTTTGGGCATGAGGGTACTCTGATTTCCCCCACCTTATGATACATTATAAGGTGGGGAAATGGGGCGATTATTGTGACAGACTTTGTGCCAGACGCATCAGTTGCACCGCCTCGGTCCGATATCCGAAGTCATCTGAGCCACGATTGGCATTTGCCAGTGCGATTGCATCGTCATAACTCCAGTCGCCCAGATACTGAGGATTGCGTAGCAACTGACCAAACCCGGCAATTGCGGCGGCAAAATTCGCCTCGGTCCCCGGAATGCTGCTGCCGACAATCGGCGTTTCGATCAACTGGCTGACAGCTTCGCCGGGTTCTTTGTAACGCAGCTTTAGAAAGCCTAATTCGTCCGACGTTGCAGCCACGGTATTCGGGGCATAGCGCAATGGATCGCTCAGTTGCGCAGGGCTACCCACCGGCGTGACCTCATAGATCGCGGTCACGGCATGGCCTGCACCCAGTTCACCCGCATCTACAGCGTCATTGTTGAAGTCCTCGCGGTTCAGCGCGCGCGTTTCATAGCCAATGAGACGGTATTCAGCGATCTGAGCAGGGTTGAATTCGACCTGCACTTTCACGTCGCCTGCGATGGGGAAAAGCGCGCCCGAGAGTTGATCCACCAACACCTTTTGCGCCTCGGATAGGGTGTCGATATAGGCCGCTGTGCCGTTTCCGTTCTGGGCCAGCGCTTGCATCGTTGCATCATCCAGATTGCCACGGCCAAAGCCAAGAACGCTGAGGTAGGTGCCGGTGTCCCGCTTATCGGCGATGAAGTCTTTAAGCGCGTCAGGATTGCTAAGCCCCACGTTGAAATCGCCATCGGTGGCAAGGATCACGCGGTTCACTTCGCCGTCTTCTCGCATTGCTTCTGCGACGCTATAGGCCTGCTCCAGCCCGCCTTGCCCATTCGTGGACCCTCCTGCACCGAGGGACTGGATCGCTTGCAGGATCACCGTTCTTTCAGACGCTGCCGTAGGGGCCAAAACCTGTCCTGCGCTGCCGGCGTATTCGACAATGGCGACCTCATCCTCGGGGCGCAGCTGATCCAGCATCAGCCGGAAAGATTGCTTCAGAAGCGGCAGCTTGGTCGGGTCATCCATCGACCCAGAGGTGTCGATCAGGAACACAAGGTTCAGCGGTGGCCGTGCGGCAATCTCGGGCATTTGACCCTGCAAGGCGATATGCACCAGCTGGGTGTCTGCGTTCCACGGGGTCTGGAAGGTGGTCACCGTAGGCCGGAAAGGTGCCTCGCCTGCGTCAGGTGCGGGATAGTCGTAGGGGAAGTAATTGATCAGCTCTTCGATCCGTATCGCCTGAGTGGGGGGAAGTTGGCCACGAGAAAGAGAAGAGCGCACGACTGCATAAGCGGCAGTATCGACGTCGATGGAGAAAGTCGAAACCGGGGTGTCAGCCGTGATCTGCAACGGGTTGGTGTCGGCGTTGGCAAAGGTTTCAGTGTTGCCGATGACAGGGGCTGCGACATCGTCTGTTGGTGGCGGCGGCAGCGCAATGGCCCGCGTTTCAGCGGTGAGGTTAGAAACCGCAGGCGCATCCTTTGGTGCCGCGGGAGATGCCAGAACTGTGGTTCGTTCCCTGAGTGCTTGAGGTTCTGGTACTGCAGGCGCCAGATCACCGCTTTCCAAATTAAGGGTTTGGATGCTTGGCGCTATTGATGACGGTTCCTGCGGCGCTGGGGTTGAGCGATCGGTAAACGTCTCTTCCGGCGCAGGCACTTCCAAGGGTCCGCGCAAAACCTCACCGACGATCTCGGCTGGCGCGTCTTGAATGATCATATCGGAAGACAGTTCTTCTTGCAGAAGCGGGCCACTCTCAAGCTGCGGCGCGAGGGTCTGTCCATCAAACTCTGTCATCGTGATCTGCGGGGCCGATGGTGGGCGCAGCAAATCCTGGCCTTGCGGGGTCAGCACAAGAAATCCGCAAGCGACAAGTGCGGTGGTCGCGGTCAGCCCGCCTTTGGTGGTTAACGTGTTCAGCATGGTCTTCACTCCTGTCCAAAGGCCTTTTGGCCCGGTTACAGAAGTGGGACGCGCCGCATCGCGTGATCCTTGGAGGTCGGCAAAGTTTTTCTGCGCCAATGCGATGCTTTCCGCCCGCCGTGCCGCATCCGGGCGTGGGGTCGCGTCCTCCATCATGGCTTTGAGGTCGTTCAGGTCATCATTCATACCGCGTCCTCCTTTTCCTTTATCGCGCGGAGCGCTTTTTTCGCCTCTGAGATGCGCCAGCTGACTGTGCCCTCGGACACCTCAAGAACCTCAGCGGCTTGCGCGTGGGTCATATCGTCCAGAACCAAGGCAAGCGTGTCACGCAGGTCTTCGGGTATTTGGTTCATGGCTGCCGTCAACCAATCCAGTTTGGCGGTTGTATCTTCCATCGCCGCCGTACGGCTCATTTCCCAGTCACCCCAGCCGGTTGTGGCCTTGGCATAGGTGGCCCGTTTGCGGCGGCGGTCGTGGGCGGCATTGACGGCCACGCGGTAGAGCCATGTCGTCACTTTCGCCCGGCGTTGATAGCTACCTAGTTTGGCAGGCAGGGCAGCACAGATATCCTGGGTCAAATCCTCGGCTTCGCTGCGCGATCCGGTCAGGCGAAAGCAAAACGCAAAGAGTCGGTCATAATGCCGATCAAGCAGGCTTGCGAAAGCCGCGCCGTCGCCGGCAGCGGCCGCTTGGGCCAGATCTTCGTCGCTTGTCATCATGCGCATCACGGTGGTTTGACGCAGGCCGGACGTCAATCCTTGGTGGAAGGAGAAAGTTTTTTGGATTTGTCGGGAAATCTCGCCTTGCCGGGGTGGAAATGAAAAGCTTTTCCCAAAGTCCGTGCACGTTCTAACGATTGCGCGGCTATAGCGCTGCGGCTGCGTGCCTTCCAAACGCGCGCGCGAGCGTCTGCCTGTCATTGGGGCCTATCAGCCGCCCAGTGAGGTTTCCCTCACCATCAAAGAACAACAGCGTGCTGTGCCCGGCCCCAAAGCGCGCTGCAAAGGTCAGCCCATCTTCAGATTTGATGTCAGCGACACGGTAGCTAAGATCGTGCTCATCCATCTCCTGCAACGCAGCACGTAACTCGCGTTGCAGCGCGATGCAGGTCTGGCACTGGGTATCATGCACCTGAACAATTGTAGGCGTGCCTTGGCCAATCCCAGACAAGTCGCGTTCCGCCACCGAGGCTTGCACGGTGCGAACGCCCCAAAACCCGGCACCGCCCAGCAGCACAGCACCCCCTGCAATGGTGCCCGCCATCGACATGAAAGACCGGCGGTTCTTTTGCGCGGGTGCACGGGCCGGTTGGCCCTTTGTCTTTGTCGGACGGTTCTTTTTCTTCGATTTTTTCAAGTGTCCGCCTTAATCAACGTTGTCTCTATGGCGATACACCACGTTGGCGGCAGTGCACATCAAAGTGATGTGTTTAGATGTCGATACCGCCTAGGCTATTGCAAAGCCTAGGCGGCCATTGATTAGACCAGGCCCGCTTAGAAGCTGAATACTGCTCCGAGTGACAGTGCTGTCAGATCGACCCCGTCAATGTCTCCGAATGTTGCATCAGCACGGATGGCAGCAGTTGACGTAATCGCGTACTCACCCCCTACGCCGAAGGCAATGCCGGTTTCGTCGTCACTAACCGTCTCACCACCGCCGCTGGCCTCTACCTCAAGGTTCACAAATCCGATACGCCCATGCGCAGAAAACTCGGGGGACAGCGGAAATGATGCTTTGCCGAAAACGCCAAGGGAGGTGAGCCCAACATCAACGCCCGAGATTTCATCCTCTTGAACGGGAAAGCTGAATTCGCCTTCGACTGCGAAAGTTTGGTTGACCTGATAACCTGCGATAGCAGTTAGGTTGGTTGTCTCGATTTCGAGCCCACCATCCTCTGCCTGCATCGATGTCACGGCACCGCCAGCATAGAAACCTTCTGCAGCGACAGAAGTAACAGATGCACAAACCGCAACAGCGGAAACTAGAAAGACATTTTTCATTTGGAATACCTCAATTTTGTTACGAATAAGCACCTGATATTCCTGTCGTTCTAAAATGGTCAATCAGCTTAATACACCGTCGGTGCGATTATGCCTAAGTGTTGCGCTAACATGTCCTGATTGCGCCAGATCGGCTTAAATCAATCTTCAGCTGATCCATCACGTCGTGGCCGTCTGACTGACGACATTGTACCGCGCGACCGATAGGCAACAGGCTCTTTTCTATACTGACGTGCAGATGTATTTCATTTCCAGGTAGTCCTCGATCCCATGGCGGGACCCTTCGCGCCCCAGACCGGATTGCTTGACGCCACCAAAAGGTGCGACTTCTGTCGAAATGATCCCTGTGTTCACGCCGACGATCCCGTATTCCAGCGCTTCGGCGACCTTGGTCACCCGGCTTAGGTCTTTGGCGTAAAAGTATGAGGCTAACCCAAAGATCGTGTCATTGGCTTGCGCGATCACGTCGTCCTCGTCTTCGAACATAAAGAGCGGCGCGAAGGGGCCGAATGTCTCATCTGTGCTGACCAACATGTCCTTGGTGGCTTTCGTCACGATGGTCGGCTCAAAGAATTGCCCGCCAAGATCATGCGGTTTGCCACCGGTCAGGATTTCAGCACCTTTTGAAAGCGCATCCGCAAGGTGGCTTTGCACCTTGTCCACCGCTTTGGGTTCGATCAGCGGACCGAGCGTTGTGCCTGCGGTCATCCCGTCCCCCACGGCGAGCGCTTCGACCGCAGTTTTGAATTTGGCCGCAAAGGCATCATAGACGCCCGATTGCACGTAAATCCGGTTCGCGCAGACGCAGGTTTGGCCGTTGTTGCGGAATTTGCAGGCGATGGCGCCTTCGACTGCCGCATCCAGATCAGCGTCGTCAAACACGATAAAAGGTGCATTGCCGCCCAATTCCATTGAGCATTTCATGACCTGATCAGCCGCTTGCGCCAGCAGGATGCGCCCCACTTGGGTTGAGCCCGTGAACGTCAATTTGCGCACGGTCTCATTTTCGCAGAACTCTTTGCCCATCGCCGAGGCGTCTGAGGACGTGACGACAGAGAACAGCCCCTTGGGCACGCCCGCCTCTTCGGCGAGCTTTGCCATCGCGAGGGCGGAAAGTGGTGTCAGCTCTGAGGGCTTGATCACAAAGGCGCAGCCAGCCGCGAAGGCCGGAGCGACTTTGCGCGCGATCATCGCGTTGGGGAAATTCCACGGCGTGATCCCGGCAGCAACCCCGATGGGCTGCTTGATCACGGTGATGCGCTTGTCGGCCATATGGCCGGGGATCGTCTCGCCATAGATGCGTTTGGCCTCTTCTGCGAACCACTCCACAAAGGACGCGCCATAGGCGATTTCACCGCGCGCTTCGACCAGTGGTTTGCCTTGTTCGGCGGTCATGATGATGGCAAGGTCTTCTTGGTTGGCCATCATCAGGTCGAACCATTTGCGCAGCACGTTGGCGCGCTCTTTGGCGGCGCGGGCTGCCCATGGCTTTTGCGCAGCTTTGGCGGCGGCAATAGCGTCTGCCACTTCCGCACGGGACAGATCAGGCACATGGGCAATCACATCGCCGCGCGCGGGGTTGGTCACGTCAAAAGTTTTGCCGCTGGCAGCTTGCACCCAGTCACCTGCCAAGAACGCGGCCTCGCAGACCAGATCGGGACGCGACAGCATGGATTTGAGGTTTGTGGTTTCATCAAGCATAGTGGCCTCCCTTTGGTTTGCGCGCTATCTGACCTATGCGGGGGAGTGCCGTAAAGGGGGGACATCATGGAATTAGACGATGCTTATGCAAATGCGGCCTATATTCCGGGCGCGGATGCCTATCCGGATAAATGGGCGGCGGCTGCCGCTGCGTTCCGGACCGAGACTTTGTGCGAAACTGAACTGGTTTACGGCGAAAGCCCGCGCCAGCGTCTTGACCTGTTTCATCCAGCCCGACTTGCCAAAGGTTTGGTGGTCTTCGTGCATGGCGGTTATTGGTTGCGCTTCGATAAATCGTTCTGGTCACATTTGGCGGCAGGGCCTTTGGCGCATGGCTGGGCTGTTGCGATGCCGTCCTATGATTTGTGTCCCGACGTGCGCATTACAGAGATCGGCAATCAGGTGGCGGCTGCGATCGCGCTGGCCGCCGACCGGGTGCCGGGGCCCGTGCGTCTGACGGGCCATTCCGCAGGTGGGCAGTTGGTGGCGCGCATGACGGTCCGCCGCTTTGGGGCGCGCTGGCAGGATCGGCTGGAAAAGGTCGTGCCGATTTCCCCCGTAGCTGATTTGGCCCCCTTGATGCGCACATCCATGAATGCGGACCTGAAGCTGGACGCAGCCGAGGCACAGGCCGAAAGTCCCATTCATCTGCCCACGCGCAGAGTGCCTGTCACCGTCTGGGTCGGCGCAGAGGAACGGCCAGTTTTTCTTGAGCAGGCAATGGGACTGGCGACTGCATGGCAGTGCGATCATATGGTTGAGCGCGCGCATCACCATTTCAGCGTTGTCGAAGGGCTGGCCAATCCAGAAAGCGCATTGACCCACGCGGTTGTTGGGTAGCCCGCTGTCGTCAGACTAGCCTTTGGACAGGTATCGGACGTGTAGACCTATACCAAATCTCAACATATGGTGTTTCCAATGGTAAAAAGCGCGAATCGCGCACTATGGGATGGTATCGAAGATGGGTTTTACACGCTGTTTAATTTTAGGTCTTGCGGCGACAGCACTTGTGGCTTGTGAGCGGGTCGGCGACGACACAGGCGTTACTGATGGCGGCATTGATGGTGGTTTCTTGCGCGATGGCGTGGCGAACGTTTGGATCGACCCTGATGGCTGCCAGCATTGGTATATTGATGACGGCTTAGAGGGCTTTATGACGCCGCGTCTGAACCGTGATGGTACACCAAAGTGTCAGGACACCCGCGGTCAGATTACGCTGAAGGATGGCA
Source organism: Yoonia sp. F2084L (assembly GCF_023015625.1). Taxonomy (GTDB): domain Bacteria; phylum Pseudomonadota; class Alphaproteobacteria; order Rhodobacterales; family Rhodobacteraceae; genus Yoonia. The sequence goes on along the minus strand of NZ_JALKAH010000004.1, from coordinate 375,109 downwards.
GTACGATGGCGTCTGAACCCGAGCCGACGAATTCCTGACGCCCAGCACACGTCAGTGTCGTAAGGTATTGAAGAGGCACCGGTTTTCCGGCGCCTTTTCTTTTTGCGCCTAGCGCATTGGATTAAACTGCGCGTTACTCATACTACAATCGCGGATGACATCACGTCCGCAATCGCGTAACTCCAGATCGCGGGTCATACAGATGCGCGCCTCTTGGATATAGCCGGATTTGCAGGTGATGGTGATCTGATCCGCCTTAAGATCGGGGTTTTCACGCAGAAAGGCGTCTTCGATCAACGTGGCGGGCAAAGTCACTTGTCGGGTCAAATCGCGCAGCACTTGAGGACGGGTGATGCTGCCATATGCCTCGCGTGACAAAGCATAATAGTCATCAGAGGATAGCCCTGAACACACCCCATGTTTGCGCCATTGATGCCACGCCAAACCAGAGGTTCCCATGATGTCGGCCATGGCAGCGGTATCGCTGCGGCTGGGCGATCGCTCGTTCGTGACACAGTTTGCGGGATAGCCGCGCTCGTACTGTGGCCACAGACCATGCAAAATCCAGCCGAAATCCGCCGAAGGATCGCATTGCGGTGAATTGCGCGCGTCCCCTTCCAGCGCGCACCAATTCGCAGACCACGAAAGTGACATCACGTAGTAGTCGAACGCGCCTGCGCGGTCTTGGGCGGCAGCGGGTCCGGCCAGCAGGCAAAGTAGCGTGAATAAGCGGCGCATTTTGATCTTTCCAATTTTCGTCCACACCACTATATACACCCCAAGTTCCCCGACAATGCGAACCCGGCTGCTACCACAGTCTGCCCAACTTAAGGGCGCGGGAAAGGCTTGTCTGCTGATATGATGGAGATGAAAGATGTCCGATAAACCGATTATGGCCAAAGCGACCGCTGTTTGGCTTTGTGATAACACCACACTGACATTCAAGCAGATCGCTGAGTTCTGTGGCTTTCACGAGCTGGAAGTGCAAGGCATCGCGGATGGTGATGTCGCGGCTGGCGTGAAGGGTTTTGACCCGATTGCCAATAACCAGCTGACGCAAGAAGAAATCGACAAGGCCGAGGCTGACCCGAAACATAAGCTGAAGCTGAAGTTTTACGCTGCTGCGGCTGGCGAAGAAAAGCGGCGTGGCCCGCGGTATACGCCGCTGTCCAAGCGTCAGGACCGCCCGGCGTCGATCTATTGGTTGGTCAAGTTCCATCCCGAGCTGACAGACGGCCAGATTTCCAAACTTGTCGGCACGACCAAGCCAACAATTCAGGCGATCCGCGACCGGACCCACTGGAACATCAACAACATCGAACCGATTGATCCGGTTGCCTTGGGCCTGTGCAAGCAGTCTGAGCTGGACGCAGCCGTGCAAAAAGCCAATGCTAAGAAGGCCAAAGAGGGCGAGGTCATGTCAGATGATGAACGCCGCAAGCTGGTCAGCACCGAGCAGTCACTGGGCATGCCCGCAGAGCCGAAGATGCCGGCTGCGATGGCCGGTCTTGAAACGTTCAGCCTGTCGGATCCGCGTGATGCAGAGAACGAAGACGACGCAACAGATGATCGTGACGTCTCGGATGCGGACAGCTTCTTTAACCTGCCAGATGATGATGACGACAGCAAAGACTGATCTTTTTGATAATACCACAGCAAAGAGCGCCCCATGTGGGCGCTCTTTTCGTTTAGGCGGGCCTGCGCGCAACCACGAAGCGGGCGTATTTGTTTTTGCCAAAGTACCCTGCCTCAATCACCTCAAAACCGGTACGTTTGAACGCGCGTTCAAGCTCGCCTGCGCTAAAGATCAGAACATCCGGGGCTTTGCCAAACAGCTTCATCACTTTCACCATGACACGAATGAACCGGTTCATGTCGCGCAGGCAGGCGGTCTTTGAAATGACATAGCCACCGGGTTTGAGCTGTTCGCGCAAGTGCATCAGCGTTTCGGGCAGATCATCCACAAGGTGCAGGATACTGAAGGCGCAGATCGCATCAAACGGAGCGTCGGCAAGTGGTTTCATCACCTCTGCTTGGAGAAAGGTCACATTCGTGATGCCTTGGTCGGCCTGTTTGCCTTCTGCAATCGCCAGCATTTTGGCCGATACATCCGTGGCTGCGATCCGGCCAACCGAATCGGAAAGCGTCAGGGCCGTTGTACCGGTCCCGCACCCGATCTCTAACAGATGATCATCGGCGCGCAGGTAATGCCGCGCGCGATCAAGTGTTGCCTCATAGGCCGGGATATCCTTGATAGGCGAGGCTGCATATTTCTTTGCTGCCTTATCCCAAAATGTCGCGTTAGCCATGCTGCCTGCCTATCTGTCATCATTCTGATCCGCAGACTAACCATACGCATCTCACATATAAATTGCCAAAATATGATGTTTAGACATACATAAATGCATGAATTGGCAAGCTGTGTCTTTCGATTGGAATCAGGTCAGAGCGTTTTTGGCGACCGCTGAAGAGGGATCGCTGAGTGCTGCGGCTCGCGCGTTGGGCTCTACACAGCCGACACTGGGTCGTCAGGTCAGCGCGCTTGAGGCCGATCTTGGGGTGACATTGTTTGAACGCGCGGGGCGATCATTGGTGATCACCACGGCCGGTCAGGATCTGCTTGAGCATGTGCAAGCGATGGGCGACGCCGCAAGCCGCATTTCGATGGTGGCATCGGGGCAAAGTGAGGATGTCGCGGGGCATGTGTCGGTCACGGCGAGTGATTTGCTGGCAGCGGGGTTTTTACCGCCGGTGTTGAAAAAACTGCGCGAGGACGCGCCCGGCATTATCGTCGATATCGTTGCCTCAAATCGCATTGAAAACCTGACGCGCCGTGATGCCGACATCGCGATCCGTCATGTTCGTCCTGACCAACCTGACCTGATTGCCCGTCAACTGACCGATGCGACGGCGGGGTATTACGCCGCCACTGAATACCTTGATCGCTATGGGCGCCCCCAGACCGCGACAGATTTAAAAAACCATGTGTTTGTTGGCCCACGCGATACGACGCAAATGCTTGAATTTCTCTCTCTGCGCGGGATTGATCTGTCGCCCGCACAGTTCAAGGCGAATTCAGACAGCGGTGTGGTGATGTGGGAATTGATGCGGGCCGGGTTGGGGATTGTCGTGGGTCCAACGGGGCTTTGGCCCGAAACCAAAGGGGTCGAACGGGTGATGACACATGCGGACCCCATCGCATTTCCGGTTTGGCTTGCCACACATCGCGAATTGCGCACCAGCCGGCGGATCAGGGTCGTGTTTGATGCTTTGGCAGAGGCCTTTACCGGTTCAGGTCACGCCACCTTGGATGATGATTAAAGTGCCTTGCGGGCGTTCAGCGCCGCGGTGATCGTGCCGTCGTCGAGGTAGTCCAATTCACCACCGACAGGCACACCTTGGGCCAGCGATGTGACCGTGATCCCGGGCAATTGATCGGCGATGTAATGCGCGGTGGTTTGTCCGTCAATTGTCGCACCAAGCGCGAGGATGACCTCGGTGATGTTTTCGGTTTTGATCCGGTCGATCAGCTTGGGGATGCGCAATTCGTCCGGGCCAATGGCATCAAGTGCAGATAATGTGCCGCCCAGCACGTGGTAGCGGCCTTTGAAAACCTGCGCCCGCTCCATCGCCCAAAGGTCAGCGACGTCCTCGACGACGGCAATCTGACCCGTTGCGCGTTTGTCAGCGCTGCAAATGTCGCAAATGTCGGTGGTGCAAACATTCCCGCAGTTCAGGCACTCGCGCACAGTCGCACCAACCCGTTGCATCACGTCAGCAAGCGGTAACAGCACCAGCGATCGTTTCTTGATCAGATGTAACACCGCCCTCCGGGCCGAGCGGGGCCCGAGTCCCGGCAGCTTGGCCATCAGTGCGATCAGATTGTCGAGGTCTTCTGTGCCGTTTGTCATCTTGCTCACATCAGGGCGAACAAATTTCGAGAAATTTGTTCTGCCGCCAAAAGAATTTTCGTCGAAAATTCTTTGCTGCTTCAAAAAGGCAGGTTCATGCCCGGTGGCAGACCCAATCCTTCGGTCATTTTGCTCATTTCTTCTTGTGCACGCGCGGTCGCTTTGCCTTGCGCGTCTTTGATCGCCGCCAGGATCAGGTCCTCAACCACTTCCTTATCGTCGCCGTTGAAGATGGAGGGGTCGATATCAAGACCCTTCAGTTCGCCTTTCGCCGTTGCGGTCGCCTTGACCAGACCCGCACCGCTGACACCTTCGACCATGATCGTTTCAAGGTCTTCCTGCATCTGGGCCATTTTGCCCTGCATTTCCTGCGCCTGCTTCATCATCTTGGCCATATCGCCAAGTCCGCCCAGCCCTTTAAGCATATTACTGATCTCCCGATTTATTGCCCCGTTTCAAGGGTGCTGTGTAGAGCACTACACCGATACATACCGCCGCAGCAACGACTATGAAAAGCGCGGGGTTCCCGATGCACCCTTCGTTGATTGCACTGGTTCTGATCGGATTTGTGCCCGCCCAGTCAATCACCAGATAGGTTGAAAGGCTCCATCCGACAACAACGATCAAACCGCCCCATTCACTGCGAAATCGGATGACGAGCGCTGTGACGACGATCAGGAGCAAGACGACGGGCGTTTGCATCAGGATCAGAAATTCGCCCAGCGCGGTGACAGGTAAGCCGTCCCAGCTTGGGCGTTCTTGGCTGCATACTTCTGCAAATGCGCTGGTCGGAGACAGCAATGCCGCGCCCCAGATCAGTCTTCGTCGAATGGGTCCCATTCATCATCCACTTCGGGCAGCGCATCTTCCAATGCGTCTTGCTCTTTTTCGGCCTCGGTCCTGATTTCGGTGATCTTAGCCTTGGGAAATGCAGCAATGACGGCCTTCACCAATGGGTGGTCTTGCGCCTGTTGCATCAGCGCATTTTCAGCGGCGTCGCGTGTTTCGGCAATGGTCGGGCCGCCACCATCTGCCACGCTGATGGCCCAGCGATTGCCGGTCCAGGCTTGCAACCGCGCGCCCAAACGTCCGACAAGATCACGGGCGGCGTCGGACGTGGGGTTCACTTCGATCCGGCCGGGCTGATAGCTGACAAGGCGCAGACCAGTTTCGACCTCGACCAACAGTTTCACATCGCGATGTGTGCGGATCAGTTCAACGACGTCCTCGAACCGCGCATAGTGTTGCAGCGCGTCGGTTTGCAAAGCCACGGCAGTCTGCGCCCCCGAGGCCGATGGCCCGCTTGGCCCGGAATGTGTGGGTGCCGGCGTATTACTGATCGCTGCCGTGTTGCCGCCTTGCGGCGCAGGTCTTCCTCCAGACGGGCCACTTGGTGGTGGTGTCGTGTCTTGCAGCTTGCGCACCAGCTCCTCTGGGCTGGGCAAGTCAGCGACATGCGTGAGCCGGATGACAGCCATTTCGGCGGCCATCATCGCGTTGGGGGCCATCGCCACCTCTTCCAGCGCTTTCAGCAGCATTTGCCACATCCGCGACATGACCCGCATCGGCAGATCAGCGGCCATTGCTTGCCCGCGTGTGCGTTCGTCTGGTCCGATCGTGGGGTCTTCGGCGGCTTCTGGGGTGATCTTGATGACGCTGATCCAGTGGCATACCTCGGCCAGATCACGCAGCACCGCCATCGGGTCAGCGCCATCAGCGTATTGGCCTGAAAGTTCGGTCAACGCAGCAGCGGCTTCGCCGCGCAGGATCATGTCAAAGAGATCCAGCACACGACCGCGGTCGGCCAGGCCAAGCATGGCGCGGACCTGATCGGCGGTGGTTTCGCCGGCGCCGTGGCTGATCGCCTGATCAAGCAGCGATTGCGCATCGCGCGCAGAGCCTTCGGCAGCGCGGGTGATCAGGGCGAGGGCTTCATCCGTAATCTCGGCCCCTTCGGCGGTCGCGATCTTGCGCAATAGGGCGATCTGGGTTTCCGGCTCGATCCGGCGCAGGTCAAAGCGCTGGCAGCGCGAGAGCACTGTGACAGGAACCTGTCGGATTTCGGTGGTCGCAAAGATGAATTTCACATGCTCTGGCGGTTCTTCCAGCGTCTTCAAGAGCGCATTGAAGGCGTTCTTGGACAGCATGTGTACTTCGTCGATGATGTAGATTTTGAACCGGGCGGAAGCGGCGCGGTAATGCACTGAATCGATGATTTCGCGGATATCCCCGACACCGGTGCGCGAGGCAGCATCCATTTCCATGACATCGACATGGCGCCCTTCCATGATCGCCACACAGTGTTCGCATTGCCCGCATGGTTCGGTCGTTGGGCCGCCTTTCCCGTCAGGTCCGATGCAGTTCATGCCCTTGGCAATGATCCGTGCCGTCGTCGTTTTGCCGGTACCGCGGATGCCGGTCATGATAAACGCCTGTGCGATCCGGTCGGCCGCAAACGCGTTTTTCAGCGTGCGCACCATCGCGTCCTGACCAACCATATCGGCAAAGGTTTCAGGCCGGTATTTGCGGGCGAGCACTTGGTATTGCGGCTGATCGGTCATGGCGGCCTTTGGATAGGATTCGGACGTTTCGTCAGACTAGGGGCAGTGGCCTCAGAGGTCTACCACATCACAGCGACCAAAGAATGATGCCGGTGGCGACAGATGCAAAAGTCATGATGCTTGCAAGCAAAGTGTAGTTGCGGGCTGGTGTGGCCTCGATGTCGCGCTCACTGAGCCGGGCAAAGGTTTTGCAGGCTTGGTGACGCGCCGACCAGAAAATGGCGATTGCGACTATAAGAAAGATGCTTGCCACCAGTTTTGCGGCCCATGTCGGTTCAAACGCGCCAAAGACAGCTTTGAGCCCGATGGCCACGGCGATTGCGCCTAACCCGGTCCCCATCCAGCTTGAAAAAGTGCGTTCATTGGCCATGATCGTACGATCTTCGGCCCAGTCGGTTCTTCTTTGTGCTTGTTCATCGTCATCCGCCATACCCAAGACAATAGCAGAGCATTTGCGCAAGACGAGTGCTTGCGGGATTTTTGTGCTGCTGTGTTGGCAGCGTTTTGGTACGCACAAAGCATGGCTGTGGCCCTAACGCTGGTCATGTCAAAGGCTTGTGCGATCCGGTTGATGTTAAACCCGTTCAGCAGGTGGGGTCGTTGGCGCAGCGGCGCACAGCATCCCTGGTCGTCATGTCATATGTACCGTCGATTGCGCCGCTGTAGTGGCCTGCGTCTTGCATTTTCTGTTGAAACCCCCGGATCAGAGGCGCACCGCCAATGCTGAGCGCTGTTTCAAAATCGGTTGTAGCCTCCTGCCCGCGCCGCAGGGATTGAAACAGTGCACCGCGCAGCAAATGGGCGTTGGCGCGCGCATCGTTATCACTGCTGAGGTCCGTCGCACCCGCTTCGATCAATCTGATGGCCGCGCTGTAGCTTTCTAAGGCTTCGTCCGGACGACCGAGCCGTTCCAAGGCCTCGCCCCGCGCGGTCCAGTGGCTGCTGTCATCACCGTCATAGGCAATCATAAGATCAATGGCTTCAAGCGCACCGAGCCAGTTGTTGCGTCCGATATTCACGGCGACACGTGCTTGCAATGCGGTCGCATAAAGCGAGGCCAAGACGCCAACGTCGCCGTCAAGAATTGCGGCTTCGTCGTGTTTGCCATCCTCCATCAGCGCTTGGGCCTGCGCGGCAATCTCGTTGATCGCGTCATCATATGCGCCCGGATCTCGCGTCAGCCATTCGAGGTCCGCAAGAGCAAGGTCAAATTGCTGTGCGGTCAGATGGATGGCGGAGCGCGCGAAGATCAATGCTTGCGGGTGCTCTGTAGCGTCAATCACAAGATTGATGTCATTTATGGCACCGATAAATTTACCCTCACCCATCTGTCCAATGGCGCGTAGATAGAGCAGATCTTTATCTGACGGCGCGTTGATCAACCCGGCGTCCGCAAAGGCAGTCAGCTGCGCGGGCTGTCCACGAAGCCAGCCTTGTATACTTTCCATGAGCCGCTTCATTTCGCGCTGTGCCGGGCGATATGTCGGGTCTTTTTCAATCGCGGTTTGAAGATCGGTCAGCGCTTGGCTGTAATTCTGTCGCCGCACATTCAGCCAGCCGCGTTGATACCAAGGCCACATGGCGCCGGGGTCGGTTCCGATGACGTGACCGATGTCAGCCAAGGCCCCCCCATTATCGTTGAGTTGCCTTTTGACCCATGATCTTTCACGCCATAGCGACATGACCGATGGATGCAACGCAATGGCGCGATCAAGGACGGCAAGTGCGGCTGCGTCATCATTCGTGTCTTGCAGCAGATCTGCTTGTTCTCGCAAGAGCCATCTGTCGTCAGGGTCAATCGCTGCCGCTGCCTGTAGATCAGCTTCAGCCAGCGCAAATGCGTCGGTTTCGCGATACACGTGCGCGCGCATTGTAAGGCCCGAGATTTCCCGCCCGCCTGCCGCAATGTAGTCACTGTAATCGGCAATGGCGCCTGCGTTGTCGTCTAAATACTGGTGCCGGAGCCACGCGCGGTCATAGAAAGCTCGGGTCTTTTGCGGGTAGAGACGGATTGTTTCACCATAAAAACGGACCGCTTGATCCCAGTTCCGATTTGCTTTGTGCAGGCGGCCTAAGCGAAATGCGACCAGCCCCCGTTCGGTGTCCGTCAACTGTTCCGCCTCGTAGGCCTCCATGCAGGTGTCCATCGCGCCATCACTTGCGGTCGTCGAAAGACATTGTCTGGCCAACCGGTCGAGTCCATTTGCCTGCGCTAAGGCAAAAACTGCAGCGGCAGCGACGAGAGCGAGCACAGAGAACAGACGTAATTTGGTCATGGAAATCCTTTGAAATTATTGTCGTTATTTAGGTCTGGTTCTATTACTTTGCAATGTATCCCAGCCCTCGCTGACCCCCAAAGGACGCTTGTTTGCCAGAGTTCATCATTCATAGTCTGCCAGTCGCTTGTGGTGATCTTGCGATCACGCCAATGCCGGGACGCACCCGGCACTATTATACGGATTGGCTGCGCCTGATGGCATGGCGCCCCAATCTGGTTTTGACGATGACGACGCAGGCAGAGTTGGACCGCAAAGGTTCAGGCAGCTTGGGGGCTGATTTGGCAAATGAAGGGATTGGCTGGTTGCATCTCCCGGTCCCTGACTATGGTGTGCCAGATGATTTGAATTGGCCGCAGGTGCGCGATCAGGCACTTGGCGTGCTGGGGGAGGGTGGCCGCGTCTTGGTCCACTGTTTTGGTGGATGCGGGCGATCTGGTATGATGGTTCTGCGTCTGATGATAGCAGCGGGCGAGGCGCCGGATGCGGCTTTGGCGCGTTTGCGGGCCGTGCGGCCCTGTGCAGTGGAAACAGATGAACAGATGCGCTGGGCATGCGAGGGGTAAGGTGGATCACGATCCACCTTACATGCCGCGCTACCTGTCTTTTTTCTTGACCGCCGAACGATACATTTTGCCTAGCTTGCGATTGCGGTCGCGCGCTTGCGCAATCGTCTGCGTGGCATGCTGGTTTTCGCGTTTGAGCTTTTTGAACCGTCTGAGCCTGTCCGGATCGACATCGCCGCTCGTAATCCCGGCTTGCACGGCGCACCCCGGTTCGGTCTCATGCTCGCAATCGCGGAACTTGCAGGTCTCGGCCAGTTCCGAAATCTCTGGGAATGTCGCATCAATCCCAAACGCAACTTCTGCAACACCCAGCCCACGCATGCCTGGCGTGTCGATCAGCCACCCACCGGTGCCCATCCGGTGCAGTGATCGCCCGGTTGTCGTATGTCGCCCGCGTGCATCGTCTTCGCGGATGGCTTGCGTCGCCGCATCCCCGCCCGTGAGCGCGTTAGCGACCGTCGTCTTGCCAACCCCTGAGGACCCCGCAAGCGCTACGGTTTGTCCTTTGCCGCACCACGGTAAGAGAAGCTCCGGCACATCATCGTTTTTGGCGTCTAATGCGATGACTTCAAGATCACGGCCCAACACGCGCGCTTGGTCCACATAACTATCAGGGTCGTCCGTCTGATCCGCCTTCGTCAGCAGGACGACCGGTGTGATCATCGCGTCATGGGCCAGTGCCAGGTAGCGTTCCAAGCGTGCAGGGTTAAAGTCGTTGTTGCACGATGAGGTGATAAACAGCGTATCAAGGTTTGCCGCGATCAGTTGCTTTTCACCAGTGTGATATTCGGTCCCGCGCGTCAGTTCCGTCTGTCGGTCCAGCACCCGGATCAACCTGCGCTGTTCCGGCGCGCACAGCACCCAATCGCCGACACCAACCGCAGCGGTCGTGATGCCCGGATCGAGGGTAAGCTCTAGCGTGCCGATTTCTGAAAAGCCCACAACCCGGTCGCGGTGGACCGTGGCGATGCGGGCAGGGGTAAGGGTTTCCAACTCTTCAAGGTCAAGCTGGGACATATAGTAAGGCGACCAACCAAGGGCGTCGCGTGTCAATTCTGTCAATGATCTGTCCTCGTCAAAGGCGTATGTTGCGCTGGGTGCCTGAGGCAATCAGCGGGAACCGGACGAGGGAGCGGAAATAGCTTCAGCGCACCCGGACCGGGAGGGCGTTTGTTGCGACAATCATGAACATCCTCCTTTGCTGGATGTGTTTCGTGTTCTTCACTTTGCGCAACAAAGTGAAGGTGAGAGGCTGGACATCGACCCAAGCGGGGCTCGTTGTGGCTGCTTCCTTCCGGACCTGACCAGGTTGGCGAGGCGCTCGCCCGCGCCAACCTCTCAACGTTGATATAGGCCGAGTTCGGACGGTTCGCAAGACATCAGAGCGTGATCCGATAGGTTTCAAGACCTTGTTTGCCGGGGCCGATATGGCTGATCGGTGCGTTCAGGTGATGGCGCCCATCTAGCGCGCGCTCGAATACAGCGCTTGTTTGCGGGATCGGTTTGAAGCCCCAATGCGGCTCAACCGGCTCTTTGACGACACCAAGCGCGCCCAGATAGTTGATCAATATCGCGCGCAGGTTCAACTCAGACGTTGCGATAATGTCTTCGGGCGCGATCATCGGGAAACGCCCACCGCCCCTTGCACGAAAGCTGTTGGCTGCAACAATGAAGATATCGTCGTCCTCAATCAGATTGCCGTGGTGCCGAAGTTCCACAATACGCGCGCCACTTTCGGTTTTGTCCCGACCACTTGTATCAAACCGCGCCGGTTGGCTTAGATCAATCTGATAGGTCAGCCCAAAGATTGCATCGTTGTTGTAGCCTGCGCTAAGCCGATCAATCAGCGGCTGCGCTTGCAGACCCGGCTGCAGTTGATTGTAGTGGGTCGCTGATCGTTCCAGCCACAGTCTGATTTGCCGTCCCGTCCGCCGCACCGCACACATCCGATCCGCAAATGGAAAAATCGCCGCCGCATCGCGGAGCGTGATCTGGCCTTTTGGCACATCAATGTAGTGCCCCAAGCCACTGCGCCCTCCGAAGCGGTAGGATGACGTTGCCGCCAAAACAGGATGCTCAGGCAGGTCTATGTCCGTCAGCATCGTGACCACCGCATCTTGCATCGCGCGCGCGAGCAGTTGCTGGCTAAGGTCGGGCTGAATGGTCGCGAAATAGCTGACAATGTGGATATCGGTCTGCGCGATGGGGCGCTGAATTTCTGCCGTTGTCGCCGCATGCGGTGCCGACACGAGAGCACGCAGGTTGTGGCGCAAGGGGCTTTCGGTGCCTTGGGGTGCCTGCGCAGACGCAAGCCGGGCGTTGTGGCCCGTGATCTGCCATGTGTCTGCGTCCCAGCGCAGCGTCAGGTCGATCACGCCAAGCGATTTGCCGCAGAATTCCGCCATAATAGCGGGTTTTCCATGCAGTGTGCCGTTGGCATAGTCGATCTCGGACGTATTGCTGGTCGTTGTATTAGGAAAGGCCTCATGGGTGTGACCGGTCAAGACCACATCAATACCGTCAATTGCAGCCAGCGGCAGGGCTGCGTTTTCCATGCGCGGGGTATGCTCTGCGGCACCGATGCCCGCGTGGCAAAGTGCGACGATTACATCTGCGCCAGCATCGCGGATTTGCGGGATGACCCGCGCGGCGGCGGCGATGATATCGCTGACGTGAAAGTCGCCGCCTACGTGATCATCATCCCAGTCGCTGCCTTGCGGCGGCGCAAATCCAGTGATGCCAATTCTGATCGTCCGGCTTTCGCCGTCGTCACATATGATCTGTCGTTCAAGGATGGCAAACGGACTGGTGATCAATTCGCCTGAGACGTCAGTGACATTGGCGCTGACAACCGGGAACTGCGCGCCTTTCAAGGCGACCTGAAGGAAATCCAACCCATAGTCAAATTCATGATTACCAAGGGTCATTGCATCATACCCCAGCATATTCAAAGCGGCGATCATGGGATGCGGGACGCCGGGTTTGAGGGTTTGCGCAAGATGATCTGCCAGTGGGTTACCCTGCAAAAGATCGCCGTTATCGCAAAGCAGCGTGGTAATGTTCGGGTCGCCCGACAAAGCGCTGATTTTGTCGGCCAATCCAATCAGTCCGATCCTTGGATCGGTTCGATTGGAAAAATAGTCATAGTCCAAAAGCTGCATATGCAGATCTGTTGTCTGCAACAGACGCAACTGCCCAGTCGGCGCGTTTGGAAGAGGGGAAATTCGATTTTTCATCACGCAACCTTAACGGGCATTTTTGGCACCTACCACAGCTAACTGTCAGAAAAAATTGCACTTGTGCAGGGTCCATGTCATCCCGGCGGAATGAAAATTGCAGAGACAGTGACATTTGGTGGTTCCGGCCTTGATCGCGCCGCAGAGCTGCGCGGCAAGGCGGATGAGCTTAGGACGCAGAGCGACAGCGTTGCGCTTTTATTCTGGCGCGGTAAGCCTATGATTTTGAATGATGTTCTGGTGCGGATCGCATTGGATCATCCTGTGATGGTTGACGCTGCCGAGGCGTTGATACTTTTGGGCCGTGAAAACGGCTGCCCGGTCTTTGCGGCTGATCTTTCGGCATGGATGCCAGAAGATTTGGACGCCGAGACGCTGGACACATTTCTTGATCCCTCAGAACAGTGCCATCCTGCCGTGCCAGATGCCGTTTTTGCAGAACTGCGTGCGATCATGACCCGGCTTAGCCCGCGCGATGCCGAGCTTGCCGCGACGGCCAAGGCCGTCATGGGCTGGCATCAGACGCACCGGTTTTGCGCCCGTTGCGGGGCGGAAAGCACACTGGCAATGGGTGGGTGGCAGCGCGATTGTGCGGCCTGCGGTGGGCATCACTTCCCCCGGACAGACCCTGTCGTAATCATGCTGATCACGCATGGCAATGCGGTGCTTGTCGGACGCTCACCCGGCTGGCCCGAAGGAATGTATTCTCTGTTGGCCGGCTTCGTGGAGCCCGGCGAAACGATTGAGGCCGCCGTGCGTCGCGAGGTGTTCGAAGAGGCAGGTGTGCGGGTGGGGGCGGTGTCGTATCTGGCAAGCCAGCCTTGGCCTTTCCCTGCGTCATTGATGTTTGGCTGCGCGGGTAAGGCATTGAACACCGATTTGACCATTGATCCGGTTGAGATTGAAGATGCAATCTGGGTCACCCGAGAAGAGATGGCAGATGCCTTTGCTGGCACGCACCCAACGATCCTACCGGCTCGCAAAGGTGCCATTGCGCATTTCTTGCTTGAGGCTTGGTTGTCAGATCGGCTTGACTAAGGGCAGAATTAAGGACCGACGCAGATGAAGCTGAGTACACGCGAAGATATCGAAGCCCCGATTGCCTATGTTTACGAGCGGGTGAGTGACTTTGCAGCGTTTGAACGGCGCGCGTTGCGACAGGGTGCGCAGGTTAGTTGCCGGACCGAAGGCGCGCCGGTGGTTGGTACGATCTGGGATATCGCGTTCGAATTTCGGGGACGATCGCGCAAGGTGCAGGCAGAACTTACCAAACGAGAGGCCGAGCAAGCCTTAGAGATTGAAAGCCAGTCCGACGGCCTGATCGCAGTGACACAGGTTGACCTTGTGGCGCTTTCCGCAACAAGGACGCGGGTCCTGGTGTCGTTTGACATGAAAGCAAAAACGCTGACGGCGCGCTTATTGTTGCAGTCGCTGAAGCTGGCGAAGGCGAAAATGACGAAGCGCTTTAAATCGCGCGTACTCGACTATGCCGAAAGCGTTGAGGATGATTATCGACGCGGGCAGTAGACCCTTGGGTCCTGACCCTCGCCATCACTCTTTTTCGTGCCGCCGTGCTGCGGCAGGATAAACGCCCATGATATGCAGATGATCGGTGAAGTATCCCAGCTCTTCCAACGCAAGCTTGACGTTGGCATCGTCAGGGTGTCCTTCGATTTCGGCGTAGAACTGTGTGGCTGTGAACGCACCACCAACCATATAGCTTTCCAGCTTGGTCATGTTCACGCTGTTGGTCGCGAAACCACCCATTGCCTTGTACAAGGCCGCAGGAATGTTGCGCACCCGGAAAACAAAGCTTGTCACCATGCCCAATGAACCGCGGCGGGCGTAGTCAGGCTCGCGCGCCATGATCAAAAAACGTGTGGTGTTGCGGGCGTGGTCTTCGATATGGCGCGCCAATACCTTGAGGCCGTAGATATCTGCGGCCAGCTCGGACGCGAGGGCGGCGATGCTTGGATCATCGCCTGCGGCAACTTCGCGGGCGGCGCGGGCATTGTCGGAACTGGTGCGCCCGGTGATCCCCTTTTCGCGCAGAAACGCACCGCATTGCGGCAGGATCACAGGGTGACCGTGGGCCTCTTTGATGTCCGGCAGGGCGGCACCCGGTTTGCCCAGCAGGTTGATGTGCACCCGCACGAAGGTTTCATCAACGATATGTAAACCGCTTTCGGGCAAAAGCGAGTGGACATCGGCCACGCGACCGTAGGTCGAATTCTCAACGGCGATCATGCCAAGCGCGGCGGTACCGCTGCGTACGGCATCAATTGCGGCGTCAAAAGTGCTGCACGGGAGGGGAGCAAACTCTGGGCGCGCGGTCACGCATGCTTCGTGCCCGTAGGCACCCAATTCACCTTGAAAAGCGATTTTCTGCGACATCAATGTGACCTCCGTGTCATCACCCTGCGAAAATAGGCGTTTGGTCGCGGCAGTATACCTTGCAACCACGTGTTGGAAGCGGATAGATAACCACAAAACTTTGAACTGGATGGAACGCGACATGTTCGACACAATGACAATGACCAAAGTGATTGGTGGTCTTTGCAGTACTTTTCTTATTTTTCTGCTTGGTGCTTGGCTTGCTGAAGAGATTTACCACTCTGGTGGACACGGAAAACATCATGAACAGGCTTATGTGATTGAAGTCGAAGGTGCTGAGGGCGAAGCAGAAGAAGTAGTCGAAGAAGTGCCGTTCTCTGTCGTGTTTGCGTCTGCCAGCGCGACAGACGGTGAAGGCCTGTGGCGCGGGTGCCGGTCCTGCCACGCACTTGAATCAGGCCAGCACGGCACAGGCCCTGCGCTTTATGGCATCGTGAACCGCCCTGTGCAGTTTTATGATGATTTCAGCTATTCAGGTGCATTGATTGAGGCGGCAGAGGTCTGGACCCCTGAAGAGCTAAACGCATTCCTTGAAAACCCACGTGGTTACGCGCCCGGTACCGCGATGAGCTATAACGGCATGCGTGATGTTGAAGATCGTGCGAACCTGATTGCCTATCTTGCCACGATTGGCGGGTAAGTCTTAGCGCCATCAAAAAAGACCAAGGGCCGTCCAGTTGGGCGGCCTTTTTTCGTGAATTGTTACAGTGAACTCACCGTACGTTCACGCAAACTCAACTTGAAAGTTTGCCAAACTGCCCATTTAGTTCATGTAAGCAGTATAAGAATTTTTTCAATCCGGAGACCAGAATGCTAAATCGCCCCAGTGCCCATGCCATCGCAGTCAAGCGGGACATGAGGACCAGCCTGTTCAAACAATGGGCTATGGGAGCTTTGATTGGTTTTGGCGCGCTTTGGGCGGGGTCAGAGGTATTCGCGGAGAGCCATGAGGTGATCATCGAAAGCCATGGTTTTAACGAATATGGCGATTTGAAGTATGGGCCGGATTTTAAGCATTTGGACTATGTGAACCCTGATGCGCCCATTGGCGGCGAGATCAGTATCGCGACCACTGGTACTTTCGATAGCATGAACCCTTATGCAACCCTGTCAGGTACGCCAGCCGCGCTGTCATCGTCGGTTTGGGAAACGATCCTCACCACGACAAGTGATGAGGTTGGATCAGTGTATTGCTTGCTCTGCGAAACCATGGCCTATCCTGAAGACAAGTCTTGGGTTATCTTTAACTTCCGGGAAGGTGTGCGATTTTCAGATGGCACGCCGATGACCGCTGAAGATGTGAAATTCACAATCGAGCTATTTTTGGAGCAGGGCACGCCGTCGGCTGCGGGATCAATTCGCTTGCTGGTCAAGGATATCGAAGTGCTCGAAGGCAACGCTATCAGGGTCACTTTTAACGAAGATGCGCCAATCCGTGGCCGCATTTCGCAGATGGGCATCTTTCCTGTGATGTCGAAAGCATGGTTCGAGGAAACTGGTTCCCGCTTGGATGAATCGTCACTGGAGGTGTCGCCTGGAACGGCCGAGTATGTCTTGGGCTCGATGGATGTTGGACGCTCGGTTACTTATACGCGCAACCCCGACTATTGGGGACAAGATTTGCCCATCAACGTTGGCCGCGGCAATTACGACAGTATCCGCATCGAATACTTTGCGGATTCATCTGCCGGGTTTGAGGCGTTTAAGGCGGGTGAGTTTACGTTTCGCCGTGAAAGCAGCTCAATCAACTGGGCCACATCCTATGACTTTACCGCCATCGACAACGGCTGGGTTGTCCGTGAAGAGCTTGATGACGGAACATTGCCGGGGGCCACGGGTTTCATATTCAACATGAACCGCGCGAAATTCGCTGACCGTCGTGTGCGACGTGCGCTTGGCCTTGTTTATAACTTCACTTGGACCAATGAGAATTTGCAGTACGGTCTCTTTCAACAGCGCGAAAGCTTCTGGGAAAATGATCGTTTGAAAGCGGTTGGACTCCCTGAAGGACGGGAACTGGAAATACTTGAGTCGCTCCGAGACAAGTTGCCCGAAGAGATTTTCACACAAGAAGCCTTTGTGCCTCACACCTCAGGTGATCGGCCAATTGATCGGCGCAATCTACGCAGTGCGCTGGTCCTGATGGAAGGGGCAGGTTGGACCACGGGGGACGATGGCCTGTTGCGCGATGCAGATGGGAACACCTTGGACGTTGAGTTTTTGGAAACCCGGCAGGCCTTTGATCGGATCATCAACCCTTACATTGAAAACCTGAAGCGACTGGGCGTCAACGTGACCTACAATCGCGTCGATCCTTCGCAGTATCAGGCGCGTCGACAGGCCAAGGACTATGACATGATTTTTGGCACCTACACCACTGGTCTGCTTGAGGGTCGGGGGTTCTCTCAGCGGTTTGGTTGTGAGAATACCAATGATATCTTTAATCCAGGCGCTTACTGTTCAGAGGCGATTGAAGTCATAGGTGATCTGCTGCCTGAGGCCGAAAGCTATGAAGAGATGGCAGCGTTGATCAAAGCGGCAGATCGGATCATGCGCTATGACTATTTCGTCGTGCCAGTCTGGTATCTCGGCAAGCACTGGGTTGCCCGCTATGACTTCTATGAGTACCCTGAAAACCTGCCAGAGTTCGGCCTTGGCCACCTTGATTACTGGTGGGTCAATCAGGATAAATACAACGATCTTGTCGCCGCAGGCGCGTTTCAGTAAGCGACGCAGATGGGCGCTTATATCCTTAGACGTTTGCTGCTGGTGATCCCCACATTGTTGGGGATCATGATCATCAACTTTTCCCTGACACAGTTTGTCCCGGGCGGTCCGATTGAACAGATCCTTGCCAATCTGGAAGGGCAGGGCGATGTGTTTGAAGGCATTTCCGGTGGCGGCGGCGATGCGGACGTCGGCCAGAATTCGGACAGTGACTATATCGGTGGCCGTGGCCTGCCGCCTGAGTTTATCGCAGAGCTTGAGCGCGAGTTTGGCTTTGATAAACCCCCTCTTGAGCGGTTCCTGAACATGATGTGGAATTATGTGCGCTTTGACTTCGGTGAAAGCTATTTCCGGTCGATCAGCGTGCTTGATCTTGTGATCGAAAAGATGCCGGTTTCGATCACACTTGGGCTTTGGTCGACCTTGATCGCCTACATGATCTCGATTCCGCTGGGCATCAAAAAGGCTGTAAAAGATGGCACGCCATTCGATACATGGACCTCAGGCGCGATTATCATAGGCTATGCGATCCCCGGGTTTCTGTTTGCAATCCTGTTGATAGTCCTGTTCGCAGGTGGATCCTATTTCCGTATCTTCCCGCTGCGCGGTCTAACATCGAGCAACTTTGAGGACCTGTCGATGATTGGCAAAGTGCTGGACTACTTCTGGCACATCACACTGCCGGTTCTGGCTTCGACTATTGCTGCGTTCGCCACCCTGACCTTGCTGACCAAGAACAGCTTTCTGGATGAGATCAAAAAGCAATATGTGATCACCGCCCGCGCCAAGGGCCTGTCAGAGCGCCGGGTGCTTTACGGCCATGTGTTCCGAAACGCGATGCTGATCGTGATCTCGGGCTTTCCCGCGCTTTTCATCGGGGTGTTCTTTGGCGGGTCGCTGATTATCGAAACGCTGTTCTCTCTCGATGGGCTGGGGCGTTTGGGGTTTGAGGCGGTCGTCGCACGCGATTATCCGGTCGTGTTTGGCACTTTGTTCGCCTTTTCGTTGATTGGCCTGATCGTTGGGATTTTGACGGATATCACCTACGTCTTCATTGATCCTCGGATTGATTTTGAGGCGCGGAACTGATGGCAAAGCGTCCTTTCTTGTCCCCGCTCAATCAGCGCCGTTTGCGCAATTTTCGCCGCAATCGGCGGGCCTATTGGTCGCTGATCATCTTTGGCGTGCTGTTTGGTCTATCGCTGTTTGCAGAGTTTATTGCCAACGACAAGCCAATCGCGGTCAGCTTCCGTGGCGAAATCAAGATGCCGATCTTCAGCTTCTATTCCGAACGTGACTTTGGCGGCGATTTCCCGACCGAAGCTGGCTATGGCGAACCAGAAGTGGATTGTCTGATTGTCACCGGCGGGCTGGAAGAGTGTTTCGATACCCCCCAAGAACTGATCGCCGCCGTTGATGCCGGTGAAACGTTGGACGGGGATTTTCAAGCGGGCTGGATGATTTGGCCGATTATTCCGTATTCCTACAACACCATTGTGGATGTGGGCGGGGTGGCCCCGTCAGCGCCAAGCTCTGAGAACTGGTTGGGCACTGATGATACCAAACGCGATGTGCTGGCGCGCGTGATTTACGGATTTCGATTATCCATCGTATTTGCGCTGACGGTCACTGTCGCGGCCTCGGTCGTGGGGATCGTCGCTGGCGCCGTTCAAGGGTACTTCGGTGGGTGGACTGACCTCATTTTCCAGCGTGTCATTGAGATATGGACAAGCACACCGGCGATCTACGTCATCATCATTCTGTTCGCGATATTGGGGCGAAGTTACTGGCTCCTTGTGTTCCTGACAGTGCTGTTCGGCTGGCCCGCCTTGGTCGGGGTGGTCCGGGCTGAATTCCTGCGGGCGCGCAATCTGGAATATGTCCGCGCCGCCAAAGCGCTGGGCGTGCGCGACCGGGTGATCATGTTCCGTCATATGTTGCCGAACGCGATGGTTGCGACCTTGACGATGTTGCCGTTCCTTGTGACCGGCGCGATCGGTGGTTTGGCTTCATTGGACTTCCTCGGCTTTGGTTTGCCGTCTTCAGCTCCGTCCTTGGGTGAGATGACGTTGCAGGCAAAACAGAACCTGCAAGCGCCGTGGCTTGGCTTTACGGCCTTCTTTACCTTCGCGATTATGTTGTCGCTCTTGGTCTTCATATTTGAAGGGGTCCGCGATGCCTTTGATCCGCGCAAGACCTTCGTGGCGGACGGCGATGTGGTCACGGACGACATGGTTTTTGCGGTTGAGACCGAGGTAAAGGCAACCGGGACGGAGGGACGATGAGTAACGCAGTTCTTGATGTCCAAAACCTGCGCGTGGCGTTCCGGCAGGATGGTGACACAACCCATGCCGTCAAAGGTGTGTCGTTTCAGGTGGCTAAAGGTGAGACGGTCGCGATTGTAGGTGAAAGCGGGTCAGGTAAATCGGTCACTGCCCTTTCGACCGTGCAGTTGCTGGGTGACAGTGCCGTGATGGCCGGCTCCATCAAATACGGCGGTGAAGAAATGGTCGGTGCAGACGAACGTGCCCTGCGCCGTGTGCGTGGCAACGACATCAGCTTTATCTTTCAAGAGCCGATGACATCACTGAACCCGCTGCATACGCTGGAAAAACAACTGGCCGAAAGTATCGAACTGCATCAAGGTCTGCGTGGTGCCGCGGTCCGCGTGCGGATCATTGAGCTGCTTGAGCGCGTGGGCATTCGTGATGCCGAAAGCCGCCTTGGGGCCTATCCTCACCAGCTATCGGGTGGGCAGCGCCAGCGCGTGATGATCGCGATGGCATTGGCGAATGGCCCCGACTTGTTGATCGCGGATGAACCGACAACAGCGCTTGATGTGACGATCCAAGCGCAGATCCTGGATCTGTTGGCGGATCTAAAACGTGACGAAGGCATGTCGATGCTGTTCATCACCCATGACCTGACCATCGTGCGCAAGATCGCCGACCGTGTTTGCGTCATGAAAGATGGCGTGATTGTTGAAACCGGACCAACGGCCACGATTTTTGAAAGCCCACAACACCCCTATACCCAAATGCTGCTTGCTGCTGAATCAAGCGGCGTGCCTGCACCCGTGCAACCAAGCGCGCCTGTTGTTTTGGAAACGGACAGTGCGCGGATCTGGTTCCCCATCCATCGTGGCCTGTTGAAACGGACCGTGGGCCACATCAAGGCCGTGAATGAGGCGACCCTGACGATACGCGCGGGCGAAACGCTGGGTGTTGTCGGCGAAAGTGGTTCGGGCAAGACGACGCTGGCGCTGGCTGTGATGCGGTTGATCCGGTCCGAGGGGCGGATTGCCTTTCAAGGGGCCGATATTCAGCACCTCAGCCAACGTCAGATGCGCCCTTTGCGCAGCGACATGCAGATCGTGTTTCAGGACCCTTACGGATCACTGAGCCCGCGGATGACAGTGGCTGAGATCATTGCCGAAGGGCTGGGTGTGCATGGGGTCGAACCCGGCCGCGACCGCCGCGATATGGTGGGCGAGATCATGGGCGAGGTGGGTCTTGATCCATCATTGATGGACCGTTACCCGCATGAATTTTCTGGCGGGCAACGGCAACGGATTGCGATCGCACGGGCGATGATCCTGCGTCCAAAACTGCTGATCCTTGATGAGCCGACCTCCGCGCTCGATATGACCGTGCAAGTGCAAATCGTGCATCTTTTGCGCGAGCTGCAACAAAAATACGGGCTGGCCTATCTGTTCATCAGTCACGACCTGAAAGTTGTGCGCGCGTTGTCGCATAAGGTGATGGTGATGAAGCAGGGCGATGTGGTCGAGGCGGGAGATGCTGATGCGATCTTTGATGCACCACAGACGGAATACACCCGCGCACTGATGGCAGCGGCGTTTGAGGGCAAGGTGGCGTAGACACCTGCGGTGCGTCGTGCCACGCTGATGTGAAATCATGGTGGATACCGCAGCATGCCCTTTTTGACCGACATCATCCCGATCGCTTTGGCGTTCTTCATAGTTGCTGTGTCACCCGGTCCGGCAAATGTCGCTGTGGCAACAATTGCAATGCGGTCGGGGCGTGGTGCGGCAATGCTCTTTGGCATGGGATTGGGGTGTGGTCTGGCACTTTGGGGGCTTGTAGCAGCAACCGGGATGGGTGCGATTTTGCAGGGCTCGGCGGTACTGCTGACGGTGCTGAAAGTATTTGGTGGATTCTATTTGCTGTGGTTGGCATGGCAGTCCTATCGCGCGGCTATGCGTGCCGACCATGCCCCGGCCCCTACTACACGCAAAGATCATTGGTTTATGGGCGGGTTGGTCCTGAATCTGTCAAATCCCAAAGCGGTTGTGGCTTGGATGGCTGCTTTGTCTATGGGGATGGGGGCCGAACAAGCAGGTGCACCGCTTGTGATTGCGACGGTGGTTTGCATGGCTCTAGGCTTTATGAATTACGCAGGTCACGCCGTCGCGTTTTCGTTGGCAGGTTTCATGCGGGGGTATCAGCGCTTTCGCCGATGGATTGAAGGAGCCATCGCGACGCTGTTTGCAGCCGCTGGATTGGGGCTGCTGAAGTCCGCGCTGTCGCGCTAAATTTCCAATGCTGCTGCCGCTGCGATATCTTGCAACTCAGGTGTCCCGCTTTCGCCGATCACAACGTATTGCGCGTTGCCGCCCCGCCATGACACGAAGTCAAAGCCGTTGATTGTACGCTCGTTAAAGGTGGGCGGTGCTGTTGTCTCGGTGTCGCTTTGCTGAAGGCAGAGGGCCACGACGGCCCCGTCCGCATCGCGGTACATTAGTTGCGCGACCGGCTTACCATTTGCCACCAAAAGTCGCCCGCCTTCAAACGTCAGGTCGAACCCAGACAGGTCGGGGATTGAGAAACTGGCCCCGATGGTGTTGCCAAGCCAAGTTTCGATATGCTCGGCCTCATCCGCGCCGACCTCGACCAGATGGCGGCCTTGGCTGGCGTAAACGGCGTGATAGTCGGCGATGTCGGCCAGCCAGCCCGCTGTCACAACGGGGGGCGTCGTCTGGTCTTTGAGTACATAGCCGCCAGCGCCGCCCATCGCAAAGACAACAAGGCTCGCCGCTAAAGTGCCCCAGATCGGGCGGGACGGGGCATTTGGTTCCTGCAATGGCGTGTTCTTGATCTGCTGAGCCAGCGCAAACGGTACAGGCTCATTCAGTTGATCCGCAAAATCCTCTTGCGCCATCGCGTCGATGCCCATCAGCAGGTCAAGCTCTGCCTGCGCGTCAGGATCGCTTGCAAGACGTGCCTCAACCTCTTCGGCTGCTGTAGGGTCCAGTTCGCCGTCAAGGTAGGCGCTGAGTTTTGTCGAAAAGTCTGTCATTGTGCGACATGCCCCCTTTCTGACAAGCCCATAGCGAGTAGTTTGCGGGCACGGTGTATGCGGCTCATCACCGTGCCGATTGGTATGTCCAAAAGCTCGGACGCTTCCCTGTAGCTGTACCCTTCGGCACAAACCAGCATCAGGGGTTGAGATAGGTCCTTATCAAGCGCGTCAACTTTTCCGCGCACTTGCTTTGCGGTCAGCACGTCAGCGGCCGTATCTTCGGTGCGCAATTCATCGGCCTCTTCGGCGGGTACTTGACCCGCACCCTGACGTGTTTGCCGTTTGCGTACTTCGCTGATCCAAAGATTGCGTAAAACTCGGAACATCCAGCGGTCAAATGGCTGCCCCGGATCATACTGCTGCCATTTCTGCAAAGCGGTTGAGCATGCATCCTGCAACAGATCATCTGCATCGGGGCCGGAACGCGTCAGGCTAAGCGCAAAGCGCCGCAGGCGCGGCAGAAGGCCAATCAATTCAGATTTGAATTGGTCCGGTGTCATGAACACTGCTCTGCTAAGTTCTAGAGCGGCGCGCATGCACCGTTCTTTGTTAACCTTACTTAACGGCAATGATGATGATTGTGCGAGAATTTGCAATGCCTCCAGCGTGTTTATTTGGCAAGGATTTGCCGCTTTGCACCGAGAGGCACCGTTTGTCAGTGCCTCTCGGGCTCGCATTATTTGGCGATGTGCCAAACGCCACCAACGCCGTCGCCGGTTGTGTCGCCGGGTGCTGCGTCACCTACCCAGAAGTAAAGCGGCGCGCCGTCCTTGGCCCACTGGCTTGTCCCGTCATTGCGGGCCACTTGGGTAAAGCCTTCACCCGGTGCGGCACCGGCCTCAACCAGGTAGGGCGGCCAGCTTTCTGCACAGCTGTCATAGCAGTTTGATACACCAGCGGCGTCGTTATCGAAGGTGTAAAGCGTCATGCCATTTGCGGCCGTCAATGGCCCATGGCCTGCGGCCAAGGTGACTTCGGACGGTTTGGTGTCGTAGGAATAGTCATACGACTGTGCATAGGCTTCGTCACAGGCTGCAACGAACAAACCAGCGGAAATAGCGGCGATGAGTTTCATAAGTAAGCTCCAAATCAGTGTTGTAATGAGCCGCCTTCGTGGCCGCTCTTACAAGGATTACGCATGGAGCTTGCGTTCTATTCTTACGTCGTTTGATTTTTTGGTGATGGGGCTTTTAGCCGTCAGAACCAATCATGAAGCAGGTTGTACCGCGCGCCTGAAGGCGACGACAGGCCAGATCAGCCCCTTCGCGGGTCAACCCCATGAAGTTGGCATCAAATCCGCCCGACCGTTGCACGACGCGGCGCAAAGATCCGTCAAGCGTGCTCATCTCGTTCAGAGCAACGCGCAACAACACCCGCTCGGCATCATAGCGCGAGCTATAGCGTCCGACGTTGACACCCCAGTGCCGTCCGCCGGAGGTTGAGATGCGCGTCACGACCTCAGGTCCCGCGTCAACAGCAGCTGGTGCGGCGGCGATGACTGTCTCTTGTGTCGGGCGTGCGACTGGGGTGACGGCAGGCGGAACCGCGGCTGCGACTTGCGCGGGTGCAGGATCAGGGGCAGCGAGCGCCTCAGCCAGCGCGGCATTGACTGAATCTGCGACGGCTGCATTGATGATATCCGCATCGACCGCCGCAACCAGAACTTCAGCGTCAACAGGTGCCGCCGTGGGGCGCGCAGTGGGCCGAATACTACGATTGATCAGGCCGCTGACGCGCACGATCTTGCCCGGGTTTGCCTGTGTGCCGCTGTTGCTGGACAGCATCGCCGCAGGCGGGTTTGGACGGCGGATCGTGGCCCGCGATGGGGCGCGGTTAAAGCCCATGTCCATCAGTTCGGTGATGCGTGCGTTGCGCGCAGAGGTGGACGATCCGCCAAAGACGGTGGCAATTACACGCTCTTGTCCGCGCTGAGCGGATGCGACGAGATTGAAACCAGCCGCGCGGGTATAGCCGGTTTTGATCCCATCGCCGCCTTCATATGCATCAAGCCAGCGGCGGTTTGTGTGGCGTACCGTTGCGATGCCTGCGTCGGCAGAACGGCGCGAGAACAGGTTGTAGTACTGCGGGAAGTCATAAATCACGTGCCTGCCAAGGACCGACATATCGCGCGCAGTAGACAGGTGCCCGGACTGCGTCAGCCCATGTGCGTTGCGGAAATTGGTGTTGCGCATGCCCATCGCACGCGCGGTACGGTTCATGCGGGTGGCGAATGCGGCTTCGGACCCTGAAATCGCCTCGCCAATGGCCGTTGCAGCATCATTGGCAGATTTCACGGCAGCGGCCCGCAGCAGAAACCGCAGGCGGATCGTTTGACCCGCGCGCAGTCCCAGTTTGGATGGCGGTTCGGATGCGGCAAGGCGGCTGATACGCACGGGCGTATCCAGCGTGATCTCGCCGCGTTCGATCGCTTGGAAGGCCACATAGAGTGTCATCATCTTGGTCAGTGATGCAGGGTGCAACTGGGTGTCGGCGTTGCGCGAATGCAAAACCTCACCTGTGCGCGCGTCCATCACCATCGCCGCATAGGGTGCAGCCGTTGCGCGCATAGGTGCGGCAAGCAAAGATACCAAAAATACACAAAGAAATAGCCCATGGAGGGCCCACTGTCCCGGACGACTTGTCACGTCGCTTGCCTCTTTTTCTGCCTCAACGACCCCAGATTTTTCTGGTGGTCTTATTATTATGAGAGGACGCTAACATAACTCGCGAATTCCGAAAATACCCTAAATTCAAAGACTTTCGGGGCGTTTGTCGTTTAGGTCACCAACATCTTGTGTCTGCCGCATGATGTGCCGCAACATGAATGATTTTTGGTCTTTGAGCTCCCGAAAATGATTGTGCACGCGTGGGGTTTTCATAGCCACCCTGTGCCTTATATATAACGCCAACACTAACAGGCGGACCGCATGCGCGCAGAGTTTTACATGATGGCTGACAAAAAGGGCGATGACGACGGTGACGTCGGTGTCGTGCTTGAAACCAAGCCAAAGACAAAACGCCCGCCAATGTACAAGGTCTTGATCCTCAACGACGATTTCACACCAATGGAATTTGTGGTACATGTCTTGGAACGTTTCTTTGGCCTGACCCACGCCCAGGCGTTTGAGCTGATGTTGACCGTGCATAAGAAGGGTGTGGCGGTTGTCGGCGTGTTTAGCCATGAGATCGCAGAGACAAAAGTGGCGCAGGTGATGGACTTTGCCCAACGCCATCAACACCCCCTTCAATGCACGATGGAGAAAGAATAACGCGCAGGCGTTATTCCCCACGATGTCCCAATCCCGCCTCAGCACCGCCCTTCTAGACGGCTTGATTGCGTTGCCGTCAGGCAACATTGCGCTCATGCGCCCTCCGGCCACCTATGATGTATCTGCGTTGCCGCGCGCGCAGGTGCAGATCGTGCATGGGTTCTATCCTGATGCGGCTGCATGGCAGGCGGCCGGATATGACGTCAGCCAAGACATGCCTGCCGTTTCGGTTGCCATCGTCGTTGTGCCTCGTGCCAAGGCCTTGGCGCGCGCCATGGTCGCTGAAGCCTGCGCCAAGGCGGATTTCGTGATCGTTGACGGTCAAAAGACCGACGGCGTTGATAGCCTGTTCAAATCCTGCCGCAAGGCGCTGGGCGATTTGCAATCAGTCGCCAAAGGGCATGGCCGCATCTTTTGGTTTGCGCGCACGGATGCTTTTGCAGAATGGACAGCCCCACCACCGGCGAAAGGACCACACGGGTTTTTCACGATGGCTGGCGTGTTTTCAGATGGCGCAGTAGATGCCGGATCGGCGTTATTGGCCGAGACGCTGCCTGCAAAACTGCCCGCGCGCATGGCAGATTTGGGCGCCGGATGGGGATACCTAGCGGCACCAGTTCTTGCGCGCGACGGTGTGAAATCGCTGGATTTGATTGAGGCAGAAGCATTGTCGGTGCAATGCGCTAAACTGAATGTCACCGATCCACGCGTGTCGTTTCAATGGGCTGATGCGACCCGGTTTGATGGCGGCGCGTACGATGGCATCGTCATGAACCCGCCGTTTCACACCTCTCGTGCCTCTGATCCCAGTTTGGGACGGACTTTTATCCAAGCTGCCGCACGCCTTTTGGCACCGCACGGCAAGCTGTGGATGGTCGCAAACCGGCATTTGCCGTATGAGGCCACCTTGCGCGAATGTTTCCGCAATGTGGACATGATTGCCGGTAATGGTGCATTCAAAGTGTTCCACGCCAACCGGCCCCAGCGCTAACCGGGTCAAGGGAGAGGTCAGATGTCATTTGCCATCACAGGAAAGACCGCGATTGTCACAGGGGCCGCCAACGGTGTCGGTCTGGCGATTGGACGACACTTCGTAAAGATGGGCGCCAATGTCGTCTTTGCGGATATGGACGAAAAGACGCTTTGTCACGAGATCGGTGAAGATGCTGATAAAGAAGAAAATGTTCGTATTTTTGCCGGCGATTTACGTAAAAAACTAACCATTGCAAACCTGTTGTCGGCAACCATTGATGCATTTGAGCGTGTGGATATTCTGGTGAATGCATCGCGTCAGGTGATGGAAACCGATCCTTTGGACCCTGATGACAACTCGGTGGATGAGCTGTTGCAGCAAAACGCCATGACAGCTTTGCGCGTCAGCCAAGCCGTCGCACGTCGTATGATCAAGCAGGCGGATGGTGAAACAGGTCACCCGATTGGGTCAATCGTGAACCTTAGCTCGATTGCAGCCCGGCGCGCGCACCCTGATCTGCTGGCTTATTCTGTCAGCTCTGCGGCGTCTGATCAGATGACACGTTCACTTGCAGTTGCTCTTGCCCCGCATGGTATCCGCGTGAATGCGGTGGCCTTTGGCAGCGTCATGAGTGCGAGCCTGAAGGGATCGTTGAAGGATCACGACGATGTGCGCGAGGCGATCGTTGAGAGTACGCCACTGCAACGCATCGCAAGCCCGGGCGAAGTTTCAGATGCCGTGCAATATCTGGCGTCCGATGCGTCGGCCTTTGTAACGGGCCAGATCATCACTGTTGATGGTGGTCGCACGCTGCTTGATCCGGCTGCCGTATCTGCACACTGACTATTCGGGGTGCACTGCGATACATTGGGCAACCGCTTGATTTGAGTTTGCTTGCGATTGTGCAAACCGCTCTTCCAGCGACTCAAGCTTTGCCTGTTCGGCGTTCAGATCAATGGCCACCGGTACCGTTGTGTTGAACGTCTGGGTTTTGTCGCAGCGATATGTGAAAACATCACCGGCTTCATCGCGCCCGCGACATCTGGACCGTATCGTGCGCACATCCTGTCGTTCATCCAACGCATAGCCACGCGCGAGATTTCCGCGCGTTTCGTTGATCAGATGGCTTAGAACCTTGGTATCGCGCGTGACATCGCTGATGCATTGCTCGCGCGGGGTCGCGCAGGCGGCGAGCGCGACGAGTGGAAGCAGAATGAAGGCGGGGCGCATGGCTGTCTCCGGTTTTGATCTGGATCATCGTTGTGCGATCACTATGGTGCATAAAAGCTAAGTTAGCATGTTATTCAATATCAGGGGCAAAAGCGCAAAATGTCAGACGGGTTTGAGGCGGAAAAAAGCAAAGCATCATCATGGTTCCGCACATTGCGCGACGAAATCGTAGCGTCCTTTGAAGGCCTCGAAGATAGCTATCAAGGTGAGGGTAGTGTGGGTCGGTTTGAAGTGTCCGAGACCAAACGCACCTCAGACGATGGATCAGACGCCGGTGGCGGGTTGATGTCCGTGATGCGCGGTGGCCGCGTGTTTGAGAAGGTGGGTGTGAACGTATCGACAGTTTATGGCCAGTTGGGCGCATCCGCGCAAAAGGCGATGGCCGCCCGCGGTGTGCCCGGAATGGAAGATGACCCGCGGTTTTGGGCATCGGGTATTTCGCTGGTGGCCCATATGCAAAACCCTCATGCGCCAGCCGTACACATGAATACGCGTATGTTCTGGACTCCGCATGCGTGGTGGTTTGGCGGCGGGTCTGATTTGAATCCGTGCATCGAGTATGACGCGGACACTGCGCATTTTCATGCCACGCAGAAAGCGCATCTCGACCCGCATGGAGAAGGCCATTATCCCAAGCTCAAGAAATGGGCGGATGAGTATTTCTATATTCCTCACCGCAATCGCGCGCGCGGTGTGGGCGGGATTTTCATGGACGACTATTGCACCGGTGATTGGGAGGCCGATTTCACGCTGACGCAGGATATTGGCAAGGCATTTCTGCCGGCCTATGTCCCGTTGGTAGAAAAGCGTCGGGACACTGCTTGGTCTGACACTGACAAGGACACGCAGTTGGTGCATCGTGGGCTCTATGCCGAGTATAACTTGGTTTATGATCGGGGGACGAAGTTTGGTCTGGCGACCGGGCATGATGCCAATGCGGTATTGATGAGCCTGCCGCCTTTGGCCAAATGGGTCTAAGTTACGGTTGGAACGCTAATCCACCTGAATAAAGCGTGGTCCGGGGATATCCCGGTCACTCTCGATGGTGCCGATGGGCTTCTGACGCGTTGATGCGGGCAGGACGTTACCGGCGGCCATCTGCGTCATCGCAAGCCGGATCATCAATGGTGATATGTCGGGCCCGACAACCATGGCGATCATGTCATAGGTACGTGGTGGTGCTACGGCAACGACAACGCGGGCGACGCGCATTGTTCGCAGGCCCGCCGGGTATTGGGTTCCGTCGCGCGCACCCAGTGCCGTGACTTCGGTAGCGGTGGCGGGAACAAATATCAGCCACGCCAAAACCGCCAACAAACCTGCCCGCACGGTGGCCCGGGCAGTGTGATAGACCAATCGCAATGTGAAAGGTAACTTCAAGGCGGGCTCCAACCGGTTCGCCTGAATAAAACCACCATTTACGGCAAATTTAGGACCCGCGTACGGTGTCAATCATCAGTTGTACGTTCTCCGGATCGGCATCCGGCGTGATCCCGTGACCAAGGTTGAAGATATGCGGTCCGCCTGACAGGGCGTCACAGATGCGGCGCGTTTCGGACACAAGGGCATCGCCGCCAGTGACCATATGCGATGACTTCAGATTGCCCTGCACGCAGCCGTTCTTTTGCACGTGTTCGGCGACCCAAGCGGCATCCACACCCTCGTCAACCGCAACGCAGTCTGCCCCGGTTGCCGCATGTACACCTGCGTATTTGGTCCCCGCGCCGCGTGGAAAGGCGATGACGGGAATGCCGGGGTGCTTTTCTTTCAGTGCTGCTGTGATCTGCTGCATCGGCTTGATGGAATAATTGGTGAAATCTTCGCCTTGCAGCGATCCCGCCCAGCTATCAAAGAGTTTGACGCATTCGGCACCGGCCTCAATCTGTTTGGACAGATAGGCGATTGTGCCTTCGGTGATCCGTTCGATGATGCCGTCAAACACCGCGCGGTTCTCAGCTTTCAGTGCATGTGCTGGCCCTTGGTCCGGCGTGCCTTGGCCTGCGATCATGTAGGTGGCGACAGTCCAAGGGGAGCCTGCGAAACCGATCAGGGTGGTCTCCTTGGGCAGTTCGCGTGACAGGATTTTCACGGTCTCATAAACCGGGTTTAGCGTGTCATGGATTGCGTCGGTTGGTTTCAGCTTTGCCAGTTCATCCGCTGATGTGATGGTGGACAAACGTGGGCCTTCGCCTGTGACAAACCACAGGTCCGCACCCAAAGCCTGAGGCAGCAACAGAATGTCGGCAAAAAGGATCGCGGCGTCAAAGCCATAGCGGCGGATTGGTTGCAGTGTAACCTCGGCCGCCAGTTCGGGATTGTAGCAAAGTGACAGGAAATCCCCGGCCTGCGCACGTGTTGCTTTGTATTCTGGCAAATAGCGCCCCGCCTGCCGCATCATCCAGATGGGTGGCGTGGGAAGAGTTTCGCCCGCGAGGGCTCGGAGGATAGTCTTTTGCTGCGCCATGAGGTGTCCTTTTGTATCGCCACTGTGGTCCCAATTGCAGAAGATGTTGTCAAGGGAGTTGTCAGGCTAGGTTGACACGTCTAACAATCCAAACATGACACTTGATTTGCCCACCCCCGCATCACCCTTCAACATCGGAACTCGTGGTTCACCGCTTGCCTTGGCGCAAGCGCATGAGACCCGGACGCGGCTGATGGCCGCCTTTGATCTGCCCCAAGAGGCATTTGCGATTTGCGTGATCAAGGTGACAGGCGACGCCATCCAGGACCGCCCATTGAAAGAGATAGGCGGTAAGGGCCTGTTCACCCGCGAGATTGAAGAAGCATTGCTTGATGGGTCCATCGACATCGCCGTGCATTCGATGAAGGATATGCCGGTCGATCAGCCCGGTGGGTTGCTGCTGAACACCTATTTGCCGCGCGAAGATGTGCGCGATGCCTTTGTGTCGCTGCAAGCCAAGGTTCTGGATGATCTGGCCCAAGGCGCCACTGTCGGCACGTCTTCCTTGCGTCGTCGGTCGCAGTTGCTGGCCAAGCGGCCTGATCTGAATATCGTCGAGTTCCGTGGCAATGTGCAAACCCGGCTGAAAAAGCTGGGTGATGGTGTGGCCGAGGCGACTTTTCTGGCAATGGCTGGACTAAATCGCTTGAATATGACGGATGTCCCGCGCACCGCAGTTGCGCCGGAGGATATGCTACCCGCTGTCGCCCAAGGTGCTATTGGGATTGAGCGCCGGGGTAATGACAGCCGAGCAGCGCAGATGCTTGAAGCTATCCATGATGGCCCCACCGGCCAGCGTCTGGCAGCCGAGCGTTCGTTTCTGGCGCATCTTGATGGGTCATGCGAAACACCGATTGGTGCTTTGGCTGAGCTTGATGGCGGGTCGGTCAGGCTGCGCGGAGAAATTTTGCGCACCGATGGCACCGAGGTCTATGTCGACGACATGAGTGGTGCTGTCGAGGACGGTGCTGAGATGGGGCGCGCAATGGCGGGAAAGCTGTTGGCGCAAGCTGGCCCCGATTTTTTCTGAAAGGCGAAGGAATTTCGCGAAATTCCTTCTGGTGCCGCAAGAAAATTCGAGAATTTTCTTGCTCAGGCGCTTGGAATGACCTTGCCGGGGTTCAGGATATTGTTCGGATCTAATGCGGCCTTAATCGCGCGCATCGCGTCCAACGCCACCGGGTCCTTGCGCCGCTTCATTGTCTCAAGTTTTGACACACCGATGCCGTGCTCTGCGCTGAACGATCCGCCGAGTTCCTGCACGACGTCCTCGACGGCTTCAACCAACGCGTCCATAACTGCGGGATCGTTCCGACTGATATAGCTGGTGTGGTGAATGTTCCCGTCGCCAAGGTGGGCCACGATGACTTCACTCGCGTCTGGATCAATCGCCTTGATGCGCGGCGTCAGCGCTTTTTCAAACACCTCAACCTTGTCGAGCGGGACTGCGACATCGGTATTCACGAAAACACCACCAAAGAAGGCCACTTCGCCTGCATCTTCACGTCGCTTCCAGATGTCGCGCCGTTGCGCTTCGTTTTGTGCGATCACGGCGTCAAGCACGGTGCCGTCCTCCAGCATGCCGCCAAGGATTTCTTCCAGCGAACTGACGACAGGTAGGCTGCCGTCAGGGCCGGGGATCGCGTCCTTGTTCTGGGTTGCTGCGACTTCGATCATGATGTTGACGTCATAGCTTTCGGCGAATGGTGGCTGGGTATTCGGGAACAGCTGCTTGTGTTTGTCGATGTAGCTGCGCGGCATATACTCGAATGCTTCAACACCACCGCCGGTTTCGTCTTGGAGCCTGTGCAGCAATGCCAGTGCGTCAGGCAACGCAGGTACAGCAACCATCGCAGTGGCATAGGCTTTTGGTTTTGGGCGCAGCTTGAGGACAGCTGCGGTAATAACCCCCAGCGTACCTTCCGCCCCAATCACCAGATTGCGTAGATCAAGGCCAGAGTTGTCTTTGTGCAGCGCGCTCATCAGGTTCATGATGCGCCCGTCGGCCATGACGACTTCCAACCCCAGACACAGCCCCTTGGTGCTGCCATAACGCACGACATTTGACCCGCCAGCGTTGGTAGATAAAAGCCCGCCGATCATCGCCGAACCGCGCGCGCCAAGGGTCAGCGGAAAGATCAGGTCGTGCACGTCCGCCGCATCATGCAGGTTGGACAGGATGACACCAGCGCCAACGGTCGCAGTGCGCCCGGCGACGTTGATTTCAGAGATGTCGTTCAGGCGTTCGACCGACAGCATAAGCGCGCCTTCGGCCAAAGTCGCACCGGTCAGCCCCGTGCGTCCAGATGCAGGGACGACCGGTGTTTTGGTTTCATTCGCAATTTTGAGAACGGAGGCAACCTCGGCCGTGTTTGCAGGGCGCAAAACGGCCAAAGGGATCGATGTGTAGGCCCCTGTCCAGTCTTTGCCATAGGGGGCGGCATCTGCCCCTGTCAGGACATGCGCCGCGCCAATCGCAGCCGTGATTTGGTCGAGAACTGTCATGATGCATCCCTGTTCGTTCGCACAAACGTTAGCGACAAATGCGGGATCGTGGAAGTGGTGGTGGCGTGGGGGAGATTTGAACTCCCGCACTCAGGGTGGCTTGCGCAGCAAACGCCCAAAGTCGGGCCAACAGCTTGCGTATCCCCATCAGCTAACCCGGAATGAGAGTGGTGGTGGCGTGGGGGAGATTTGAACTCCCGACCTAACGATTATGAGTCGTTCGCTCTAACCAACTGAGCTACCGCGCCTTACCACGAGCGACCGATTACGCAATGGGGGCTGGGGTGTCAAACCGATTCTGCTGGTGAGATGGGTTAAAACCCATCTTACGTGCGACCACCGCGCCAAGCGTAAGGTGGGTCTTGACCCACCCTACTTTAGTCATAGCGCAGTTCCGTCGCCTTTCCGCGGAAGATCACATAGGACAACACTGTATATCCCATAATTGTCGGCAGGACGATACAAGTCCCGATCAGAATGATGAACAGGCTTTCGGGCGCGCTGGCGGCCTCATAAATCGTGATCTGTTCGGGCACCACATAGGGGTAGAAGCTATAGGCCATCCCGCCGAAGGCCATCACCCAAAGTGCTGTCGCCGCCGCAAATGGCTGCCACGATCTGCGGTCATCGGCGTAGGGCATTTTGCGCAGCATCGACCAGAGCCAGAAAACCAGCAAAGCGGATAGAATTGGGAGCGGCGAGAGATAAAGTGCCTCGGGAAAGCTGAACCATTTGTCAAAGATCCGGGTGCTGACGAATGGGGTAGCAAGTGAGATTGCACCAATCCCCAGCACCAGCCCCCAGATACCGCCCTTGGCCCACTCGACGGCCTTGATTTGCAATGCGTCCGATGTTTTGTGGATGACCCAAGTCGCGCCGATAAAACTGTAGCCAACGGTCAGAAACACCGCTGTCAGCAGTGCGAACGCGAAGTTCAGCCATGTCCATTCCAGCCCCATCACATACATGCCCAGCATAAAGCCTTGGCTGAGTGACGTCATAAGAGAGCCGATAAAGAACGCATTGTTCCACAGGCGTTTATGCGGGGCGGGAGCCTTGGCGCGAAATTCGAATGCGACGCCGCGCAGGATCAATCCGATCAGCATGATCGCGACCGGCAGATAGAGCGCCGTCAGGATCGCGCCGTGCGCTGATGGGAACGCCACCAGCAAAAGGCCGACAGCCAGAACCAGCCATGTTTCATTTGCGTCCCAGAATGGCCCGATGGATGCAATCATCCGGTCTTTTTCATCCTCCTCGGCAAAGGGAAAAAGGACGCCGACCCCAAGGTCAAAACCATCGAGTACAACGTAGATCAGGATGGATACGCCCATGAGCCCCGCAAAGACGAAGGGTAGCCATATGGTAGGATCGCCAAAGTAATACATGGTGCTACTCCGCTGGCATGGCTTTAGGGACCGAAGCCGGTGACGGTGCAATCGAAGTGCCAATGCTTTCGCCCCGCGCTGTCTTGCGTGCCAGATAGAAGATGACAAAGATATAGGCCGCAAGCAGTGCTGCATAAACCAAAAGGTAAGCAATCAGTGTTGACAGAACCAACGGCGCAGGCACATCGGCGACCGCTTCTTTAGTTGTCATGACACCGTGAACAAGCCAAGGTTGGCGACCAATCTCGGTTGTGTACCAGCCAGCGAGAGTGGCCAGCCATCCGCTGAAACTCATCCCAACCAAGCCGTAGAGCATCGGTTTCGGCAGTCCCTCGATCCCGCGCTTGCGGCGCAGAATCATGTAGGTCGCGGTCCAACTGACCAGCAGCATCAGCAAACCTGTGCCCACCATGACGCGGAACGACCAGAAGACCGGGGATACGCGTGGGTGCAGCACCTCGCCGTCCTCGGTGACGAAGTCGTTCAAACCTTGGACTTCGCCGTTCCAGTCATGGGTCAGAATGAAGGACGCCAGCTTGGGGATGCCAATCTCAAAGCGGTTTTCACGTGCTTCTTCATCCGGGATTGCAAACAGGATCAGCGGAACACCGGTACCGGTTTCCCAGTTGCCTTCCATCGCTGCGACTTTCGCAGGCTGATATTCTTTTGTGTTCAGTCCATGAAAATCACCGACGAGGATCTGTATTGGGATCAGCACAGCAGCCGCAATAATCGCGGTTTTCATCGCCACCCGCACACCTTCGGTGCGTCCGCCGATCAGCCAGCGGAATGCGCTGACACCTGCGATCAGGAAGCTGACGGTCAAGAAGCTGGCCAGTACCATATGCGTAAAGCGGTATGGCATAGACGGGTTGAAAATGATTGCGGACCAATCGGTTGCATGGGCCACACCGTCAATCATCTCAAAACCTTGGGGTGTATGCATCCATGAATTCAGCACGATGATCCAGAAGGCCGACATCATGGTGCCAAACGCTACAAGGAAGGTCGCCAGCGTGTGCACCCAGTTGGGCACGCGGCTGAAGCCAAACAGCATGATGCCAAGAAAGACAGCTTCGAGGAAGAACGCGGTCATGATCTCGTAGGCCAGCAATGGCCCCGCGATATTGCCCACTTTTTCCATGAAGCCCGGCCAGTTGGTGCCGAACTGGAACGACATGGTGATACCTGAAACGACGCCCATCGCGAAGGACAGGGCAAAGATTTTCACCCAGAAGCGATAGGCTTCCATCCAGCGCTCTTCGCCGGTGCGGTTGTAGCGCAGTTTGAAGAACAGCAGCACCCAGCCCAATGCGATCGTGATCGTTGGGAAAAGGATGTGGAAAGAAATGTTTGCCGCAAATTGGATGCGGGACAAAAGCAGTGTTTCAAGTTCCATGACTTGCCTCGTTTCAATCGTTGCCGCTCATGTAGCTGCGCTGCGGCATAGGTCACGGGGGGTGCGACAGCAAAGCGCGGCAATGCCGTGCGATTATACCCGCGACGAAATCATTGAAAAGCTGCGTGACATCGTGCGCAATATCCTGAATGTTCGTGGTGAAAATAGCGGGGGCGAGATGAGCGGATTTTTAACGACGCATGTTCTGGATACGGCCAGCGGATTGCCTGCCGCCGGGATGCAGATTGATCTTTATCGGCTGGAGGGCGATGGCCGGACTCACCTTGTGCGGATGGTGACAAATGATGATGGGCGGACGGACAGTCCTATTCTGCCAGCGGCCGATTTTGCCGTGGGACGCTACGAGCTGGTTTTTCAGGCAGGTGCGTATTTTGGGCGCCAAGAAGACATCAGCTTTCTGGATGAAATTCCGCTGCGCTTTGGGATCAATGATCCATCATCGCACTATCACGTCCCATTGCTGGTCTCACCTTTCAGCTTTTCCACCTATCGCGGCAGCTAGGCCTGAAACCGCCACTGGGTTGTCTGGCTGTAAGGCGCGTCAGGGGTGACTTTGATTGACGGAAACGCTGCATTGTTAGGTGCATCAGGCCACGCCTGAGCCTCAATCGCCAAACCTTCATAGCGGGTTTTGCCGGGGCGCTGTGCGTCACGCGCATCATATACCTGAATACCGGTCGCCGTCGTTCCCATCGTCATCTGAACGCCGCTGCCGCCTGTAAGCGTAAGTACATCCCGTAGTGGTTGGTCTGTGTCGGACAAACAAAAGTTGTTGTCAAAGGGCGGCCTGTTCACGGTGATTTCGCGCTCTGCGCGAAAATCCATGTCGGTCCCTGTCACGTCAACAATTTCGCCTGTGGGATAGTCATCCTGCATGCAGGGCAGATAGCGATCTGCGGCGATCCACAGCCGGTGCCCGTCATATGTCTCGCTGCCGTCAAGGTTCCAATAGCTATGGTTGGCGAAGTTCATCAGCGTGGTGGCATCGGTCGTGCCATGAACGGTCATTGTCAGGGTCGCAGGGGCAGTGATCTCAAACCTTGCGGTAATTTTCCGAGTGCCCGGCAGCCCACACATGCCGTCGGGCAACGTGATGGCAAGGGTGGCGGCACTGGGCGTGACCTCAACCACATCCCAGACTTGCAGATGTGTCGCCTGCGCGCCTGAGTGCAGGTGGATCCGCCCATCCTGATTGCGCTCCAGCTCATACATCATGCCGTCTAACCTGACCCGCGCGTTGCTGATCCGGTTGGCGACGGGGCCTATCAGTGCCCCGTGATGGCGCATGTCCCCTTCATAATCAGAGAGTTGATCGGACCCCAGCGTCAGTGACCTGTCTGCGCCCGCCAATTGCACGTCTTGAACAACAGCCCCCCATGTGAGCAGTTGCACCGTCAGATCGCCAGCGGCAAGTGTGATCTTTTGGACGTCTTCACCGTTCTGCGTTGTTCCAAAGTGGATCACGATAGCGGCTCCCAATGCACGCCAGCAGCGGGGATCGTTGTGCCGTGCCAGTCAGTCGGGTGATTGGCGTAGTTGAAGACGAAACGATGGGTGGCGGTGTCACGGATACGCAGTCCGTCGGGCAATTGTTGGGTTTTGAGGTCAAGTTCACCGCAAGCATCGGCGATGATCTGATCAAAGGTCGCATCATCTGGCCAGCCCGCCAGATAGCGCAAATGCGCTGTACCCATGATCGCGGGATGCCCTGCTGTCGTGCGGACGTGTACCTCGGCGCTGCCTTCCAGATGTTCAAACCAATGCGCAAATGTCCCACCGCCTTCCAGCGCAATGGCGTCATCGGGGGGCATGCTTTCGGTCAGGCTAACGCTGATATCGGCACCAGGCAGGTTGGGGCCAAGCGGTGTGGGGATGCTCAGTTCGTCCGTTTTTGTATCTGTCCGCGGGCCGATCAACGCGATCCCTTTGAAGCTGGCAAGTGCCTCTCGCATTGGATCAGAAAGCTTCATAATCCCCGGTGCCATGACCAGTCTGTAGGCCGACAGATCAGCCGTTTCAGGCGGCAGGATATCCACGTTCAAACCCGCCCGCCGCAGGGCGCAGTAGGCGGCAAATGCAAGGCGGAACATTTCAAAATCAGCCCCTTGGGGTTGGGCATCCCAAGCCCATGCGCTTTCGTAATCGAAAACGAGCGCGGCCGGTGAAGGCGCAGTGCCTACCTCTGCAAGCGTCTCGATTTCATCGGCAACCTGACGGGCCTCGTCCAGTGCAGGGGCTGGCGCGCTGTCGGGCCGCAAAAGCCCTGCATGCATCTGCTCTTGGGCAAAGGGGGCCTGTCGCCAACGGAAATAGCAGACCGTTTCAGCCCCATGCGCGAAAGCCTCCCACGCCCAAAGCCGCGCCATGCCGGGTAGCGGGGCGGGGTTGTAAGGGGCCCAGTTCACCGGACCGGGCTGCTGTTCCATGACCCACATCCGGCCTTTTCCCACCGCGCGATAAAGGTCGTGGTGAAAGGCTTGCATATCGGGGTGACCCTGGCGCAGAAATGCATGCTTGAATGCTGGGCTGCCCTCAAGCCGATCAGACAGAAAGCCAATAGGGTAACTGTCCCATGACGCGATATCGAGGTCTTGCCCGACCTTCCAATGATCAAACGTGGTGATCCGACCCATGTAGTTGTGGATCAGCGGGGCCTTGGTGTGGCGGCGCAGCACATCTGCCTGCACCTTGTTGAAAGCCACAACCTGATCAGAGCTGTAGCGGCGGAACGCCAGCTGATGCGGATGGTTCGGTTCCGTCACGGTCAGGTTGGGCAGATCAATCTGGTCAAAGCTGTCATATTCCATCGACCAGAACACATTGCCCCAAGCCCGGTTCAGCGCGTCGGTTGACTGATATTTTTGTGCCAGCCAGTCCTGAAATCCACGCCGCGCTGCGTCTGAATAGCTGAGCGTGGTATCGTGGCAATCGTATTCGTTGTCGATCTGCCAGGCGGCGATATGGGGGTTTGCGCCATAGCGTTCCCCCATTAGCCGGGCGATCCTCCGACATTCGTCACGATAACCCAGATGGCTGAAATCATAATGACGGCGCGAGCCAAATTTGCGGGGGCGTCCTTCGGCATCCACTGCGAGCATGTCGGGATGCTTGTCGATCATCCAGCGAGGTGGCGTGGCTGTCGGTGTGCCAAGGATGACTTTTAACCCTGCGCCGCCCAGCACTTCAATCGCGTGATCCAGCCAATCCCAAGTGAATGTCTCTGGTGACGGTTCCATCCGGCTCCACCCGAACTCACCGATCCTGACCCAAGTTAGTCCGGTAGCGACCATTTGGGCGGCATCGCTGGCCCACTTATCTTGGGGCCAGTGTTCAGGATAATAACAGACACCAAGTGTGCGTTTCATGGGCGAGATCTCTTGCGTTTCTTTGGTCAGGATGATGGCGTGAGGGACTTAAAGAATGACCCGATGTTCTGCCTGACCAATGTAGTGTGTTTTGGCGGCGAAAGTCTTGCCCTGATCTGGACCTTCAAGGCCGACGGCGGCGCTTGTGCAATAGAGCGTGCTGAAGTTATCGCCGCCAAATGCCGGGCAAGATGTTTGCTTGGCTGCAAAGCTATAGCTTTCGATGAAAGCACCGGCGGGATCGTATCCGGCAACCCGCCCCACACCCCATTGCGCGTTCCACAAATTACCCGCAGCATCGACAACCGCGCCATCGGGTCGGAAGTCCGTGCCGCGCAGGTCGATGTGCAGATGAGGTTCGCCCTTGGGCCACCCATCATCGTCAAGGGCTGCGCGCATGATCATTTGTGTTGGTGTATCGGTGAAATAGGCGGTCTTGCCGTCCGGGGCAAAGCATATCGCGTTCGAGATCGTGATCGGGGCGAAAAGCTTGCGTAATTCGCCCTTGTAGTAGCGATAGATCGCGCCCGCGCCTTCCTCGGCTTCGATCCCCATTGTGCCGATCCAAAAACCACCTTGCGGATCGGCGCGCCCATCATTGGACCGGGTGACTGTGTTGTCAGCCTCAAGCGGGGTGATGACATGGTGTTCGCCGGTGGTGATATCGAAGTGGCGCAGCGCATTGCTGGTCGCGATCATCAGCGTCGTCTCAGAGGTCCAACCGGCCGCGCTGACATAATCGTCAAACTGCCAGTGCTGGCCCTTGGTGTGTAGCCGCTTACCCAGGATATCGAACCAAAACAGCTGCTTGCGCAATGGGTGCCACAGGGGCCCTTCGCCAAGCTGGCATTGGGTTTCGTCGTAAATCATGCTGCCGCCGCATCATAGGCGGCGACAATGTCGCGGGCGCGCGCCGTCACCTCGGCGACCGACAGCCCCGGCTTGTAAAGCGCAGAGCCAATACCAAATCCATCCGCGCTGGCGGCCATCCATTTGGCGAAGTTATCCGCGCCAGCACCGCCTACGGCGTAGACCTGCGTGCCTTTGGGTAAAACGGCCCGAATTGCTTTGATGCCATCGGGGCCAAGCAAGCTGGCGGGAAAGATCTTTAGCCCGTCAGCACCGGCTTTGAGGGCGGCAAAGCATTCGGTCGGTGTCATGACGCCAGGCCAGCTTTGCATGCCTGCGGTTTTTGTGGCCACAATGACCCTCTGGTCGCAGTTGGGCGATACCACCAGTTTTC
Source organism: Yoonia sp. F2084L (assembly GCF_023015625.1). Taxonomy (GTDB): domain Bacteria; phylum Pseudomonadota; class Alphaproteobacteria; order Rhodobacterales; family Rhodobacteraceae; genus Yoonia. Next base: position 334,259 of record NZ_JALKAH010000004.1, on the reverse strand, counting down.
CGCCCGCCTGCGCGACGCGACCAACATCGTCGGTGGACAAAACCGTGCCCGCCCCAATGAGCGCATCGCGCCCATATGCATCTGCCATCGCCTTGATGCTGTCGAAAGGGTCAGGAGAGTTGAGGGGCACCTCGATTTTCGTGATCCCTGTGTCAATCAAGGCAGCGGCGATTGGTGCAGCCTCACTTGGGGTCACACCGCGTAGAATGGCGATCAAAGGGCGGTCCATGATTTATCCTTTCAGACGCTTGTAGGCGGCGGTCAGACCGGCAAGCGTGATCGTTGATGCGTTGACCTGGGTTGCAGGTGCCGCTTGTGTTGCGAGCGCATCGACATAGAGTTTTGACAAGCCGCTGCTACCGATGACGGCGATTCTCTGGCCCAGCCAATACGGCTTTGCCGCTGCCAGTTCGACACCTATCAAAAGGCCCGACAGTTGCGCGCGCGCCGCCGTGCCGGGCATATCGTTCAACAGTCCGTTTGCACGCAGTGAGAACAGCCGGGCCGCAATGCGTTCAGGCCGGGACAGCCCCATATCCAAACCTTCGGCGAAGGCATCATCATCCCAGCCATTGGTCGCAATCGAATGGCGCAGGACAGTTTGTTTGGCGATGGTGTCGAAGAGTTCTCCGGTCATGAAGGTTTGAAAGCTGACAACCTCATCCGCGCTGATGTGGACCCACTTGGTATGGGTGCCCGGCAGGCAGATCACCCCATCCCAGCCGGGATTGCGGGCCAGAAAACCGCTGATCTGGGTCTCTTCGCCGCGCATGACGTCGGCGGGGTTCGTTTGTTTGATCCCGGGGATCACATGGACCGTCAGGTCAGGGTGTGTGGTCGGTGCTTGCACGAGGTCGGTTGGTAAAATGCCGCAAGGGACAGTGGCATAGGGCGCTTCGACCCAGCCTTGTCGTGATCCGACCATACCACAGGCAACCACTGTCGTCGGTCCGCTAATCCAGTCACCAATCGCGGCCAGCAGCGCAGGCTCGAACCTATCACGGGTAAGCTTACCCATGCCCTGATCCGATGTCGCCTCAGCCAGAACTGTGTCTGATGCCGACATGGCCCAGGCGCGCATGTTGCTGGTACCCCAATCGACGGCGACCCAATCGGTTTTGATCTTTGGGTCCGTCATCCTGTTCCTACCACGCCTGCATCAATGACCATCGTTTGCCCTGTCATCATAGCGGATGCAGTGGACGCGAGAAACAGGGTTCCACCGACCATATCCTGTGGCTGGATGAATGCTTGCAGGCACTGTTTTTGTAGAAATGCCGCCTTGCTTTCTGGCGTGGCCCATTTGGTTTCCTGCTTTTCGGTAAAGACCCACCCTGGCGCTATCGCATTCACGCGTATGCCTTTTGGTCCCCACTCGCGCGCCAGAGCCCGCGTCATTCCCATAATGCCAGCATTAGCGGTCACATAAGGCACCATACCCGATGCCCCCATCATATAGGTGATGGATGAGTAATTGATGATTGACCCATTGGCCCCCATCACCTCTGCCGCTTTCTGGCATGCAAAGAAGTAGGCTTTCAGATTAACAGCTTGCTGGCTATCCCATGTCGCTTCATCAACCTCTGATGCGTCATAGCGCATATCGTTGGCGGCGTTGTTCACCAGTGCGCGCAGCGGTCCGTGGGCGGCAACGGCCTGATCTATTGCGGCTTGGAGCGCGCTTGTATCGGTGATGTCGCATTGGATGAAAAGCGGGCGAGTGCCATGCTTATCCGCCATCTCATTGGCGAACGCGGTTGCATCAGAGCGCCCGACGAAGGCGACCTTTGCCCCCTGTGCGATGAACCCATCAGTCAGTGCGGCACCGATGCCATTGCCTCCGCCGGTGATAAACACTGATGCACCTTTGATATCATGGAAAGTCGCGTTCATAGCCGCGTGCCTTCCAGCACCCACATGCGTTCCGGGAAGGACCACGGCAGTGTCACACCGTGCCGCATGAGGTACGCGCCTGAGACTTCCAGCGCGTCAGTCTTCAACGCCGTAGTGCCGCGTGAAAGCCGGTGCAGCGTGTTCCGGTTCGTCAGGTTGATCCGGTACGTCGCCGTTGGTTCCAGCCCGGTCAGGCGCAAGGGGCGTGGTGCGATCTGCGCACTGGTCGCAGCCTTGCCTGCAAAGACCACAAAGCGGTTTTTGTCGCGGGCCAGCTGCTGTTCGGCGATCACCGCAGGATCGGCGCTATCAAGCCGCAGGATATCGGCGGTCTGCATCCAATTTCGGTTGTGCTTCCACCAGCTTGTCACCTCGGTCAACACGGCTGCTTCGGTTTCATCCAACTCGCGCGGATCCATCTCAAAACCCATATGGCGCTGCGCCGCAACCCAGGCGCGGAACGAGATATCGAGGGTGCGCCCGGATGTGTGGCAATGACGCGGACCAACGTGGCTGCCGGTGACCGAAAGCGGTAGGAAAAGGGCTGCATCATGCTGGATGCGCAGCCGCTCAAGCGCGTCGTTGCTGTCTGACAACCAGACCCGCTGGGTACGTTGCAGGATGCCAAAGTCGATGCGCCCGCCGCCGGAAGCGCAGCTTTCGACTTCGACAAGCGGGAACTCCGCCCGCAGGCGGTCGATGAGCGCATAAGACCCGCGCGTTTGCGATGCGTCTGGCATAGGCAAAACGCGGTTATGGTCCCACTTGATATAGTCGATATGATGGTCGCGCAGGATCGCCGACATACGCTCATAAAGGAAATCACGCACTTCAGGCAGCGCCATGTTGAGCGCCTTTTGTTGGCGTCCCAGCGTCTGATCTTCGGCGCCAAACACCCAATGCGGGTTTGCGCGGTGGATGTCGCTGTCTTCGTTGATCATCTCGGGTTCGAACCAGATGCCGAATGTCATATCCAGCCCATGCACATGTTCGATCAACGGGTGCAGGCCATCGGGGTATTTGCGCGGATCGACTGTCCAATCCGACAGGCTGCGTGTGTCGTCGTCGCGGTTGCCGAACCAGCCATCGTCCAACACAAAGCGTTCTGCGCCAAGGGCGGCGGCGCGGTCTGCGATGTCTTGCAGAACAGGCAGTTTATGGTCGAAATAGACGGCTTCCCAACAGTTATAATGCACGGGGCGGGGCGCATTTGGTTTGGGCCAAGTGACGATGCGGTCGCGCAGATGGCGTTGGAAGGCCACGGCGCAGCCATTCAGGCCGGTATCTGAGTAGACGATATAAAGCGGTGCAGTTTTGAACTGGGTCGCCGCTTCTGTCTCCATCCGGGCGGCGTGTCCCCATTGGATCTGGCGGCGACCGTCTTGCAGCTCTTCGGCGATCATCTTGTGGCCGCCCGACCAGCCATAGTGGAACGCGTACGCCTCACCTTCGGTGTTAGTTGCACCCCGGCAGGGGACGATCAAGCCGGGAAAATGTTCGTGCCCTGTGCGTCCTGTGCGGTTTTCACGGTAACGCATGCCGGGCGCCCAGGCGGTGCGCGACAGTTGGAATTCGCCACACCAACGGCCTGAAACGTCGATCATCTCATCCGACTGCTGCGGTCCCGGTAGGACGGGGGCTGCGAGCCAGTGCAGGTGTACGGGGCGGGTCGCATCTAGATGTGTTTCACAAGCAATGACGTGAGTTTCATCGTCGCTCTTGAAGGCAAACTTCAGACCAATGCGATTTTCTTTATCCCAGTAGGCGAGGTACAAAAGGTCATCTTTTTGCACTGCATCTGCAAAACAAAACTTTGGCAGAAGCGGCGTACCATCGCTGTCCCGTACAATCAGACCGGGCTGACCGGGAAAGCTCCGCGTCGCCTCTGGACAGATCGACAGGTCGGGATTTTCGTCCAGCATTCCGCCGGTCACGTCAATCGCGTGGGCTGCATGCAGCGTGTCGAGATTTTCGTCAGCTGGCAGCAAAGCCCCCCAATAGACAACTTCGGGCAGACGGTCATTTCGGGCCGCCAGAACAAGTGTCTGACGGCCATCGTCGATACGATAGGTTCGGTTCATGGTGGTTTACTTTACAGCTCCGAGGGTGAGGCCCGCGATAAAGTGTTTCTGCATCAAAAAGAACATGGCCACAGGTGGCAGGGCTGCCACGATAGAGCCTGCGCTCATCAGGTGATAGGCGGCGCGGAACTGCGAGTTGAACTCGGTGATCCCGGCAGTAACAGGTTGTGCGTCTGGCCCTTGGGTCAGGACCACAGCCCAGAAATAGTCGTTCCAGATGAAGGTAAAGATCAGCACAGCCAAGGCGGCCAGCGCAGGCTTCATCAAAGGTAGGACGACATAGAGGAAGATCTTCCACTCAGCGATGCCTTCGACCCGGGCCGCTTCGATCAAGGGGAAGGGCAGTGCGCGGATAAAGTTACGCATGAAAAGCGTACAGAACCCGGTTTGGAAGGCGATGTGGAACAGCACCAGACCGGTCTTTGTGTCGTACAGGTTCAGGTTCACAGTCAGGTCGCGTACTGGCACCATCAGAATTTGGAATGGCACAAAGTTGCCTGCAATAAAGATGAAGAAAATCAGCAGGTTCCCTTTGAACTTGTACACTCCCAGCGCGAAACCAGCCATGCAGGATAGCGCGACGGCACCGATCACCGTCGGAATGGTGATAAACAGCGAATTCCACAGATAGCGCGGCATGTTCGATTCAAAGAAGACTTTGCCGTAGTTCTCAAACGCCGAGAAACTGCTTGGGATACCCCAATAGTTGCCGTTAACGAAATCAGCCTCTGGTTTGATCGAGAAATTGGCAACCGCGATCAGCGGTAACAGCCAGACGATCAGCATAATGGGCAAAAGCACTTGGTAAGAGATCTGCCACTGGCGTGACGTCTTTGCGAGCGGGGTTGGAAACATCAGTGCGCTCCCTTTTCGTCACGGTACATGGAGTAAAGGAAGTAGGCGATGAACCCGAGCATGATGAAGAACAAGACCACCGCAATGGCCGCGCCAAAGCCCATGCGGAACCCGAATTCTGAAAGCGATTCCTCGAACATATAGAACGACAGTACCCGCGTTGATCCGAACGGTCCTCCGTTGGTCATAACGCTGATCAGGTCAAAGGACCGCAGCGCGCCGATGATTGTCACGACAAAGGCGATGAAGGTTGCGGGCTTAAGCTGCGGCAGGATCACGTACCACAGCATTTTGTGACCCTTTGCGCCATCAAGGCGCGCAGCCTCAACCTGTTCAGGATCAACGGCGTTCAGCCCGGTCAGGTACAAGATCATACAATATGCCGTCTGCGGCCAGAGGCCTGCAGCGATGATGCCGTATGTGGCAAGTGTAGGATCGCCAAGGATATTCACCGGGCCTGCACCAAAAAAGCCCAATACCGCGTTCAACAGGCCCTCGCGTGGCAGGTAGAACCAGCTGAAGACCAGACCAACAACGACTTGGCTGATCACAAAGGGGAAGAAGAACATTGATTTGTAAAAACGGATGCCTGTGACTGTTTGGTTCAGGAAAAGCGCGATGAACAGACCTGCGGGGATCGCCAGCAGATATAGCACCAGCCACTTGATGTTGTTCCAGAACGATGTCTCAAACTTGCGGTCGATGTTGGCATCGCCCCAGCCGAGCAGGCGTTCGTAGTTCGCCGTGCCAACCCATGTTTTGTCACCCAAACCGTCCCATTCGTGGAGCGAAATCCAGAACGACTGTCCAATTGGAATGATCACATAGACCGCGAAGAAGATCATCGCAGGCAGCAGGAAAAGCCACGGCGTAATCGCGATCTCGTTGCGTTTATACCAGCCTCGGTTTGGTGCGGCGGTTGCCATGGAATTGTCTCCCCTGCGGACAGCACATGCGGAAATCTAAGATCAGATTTGCGGATAGGCTGTGTTGGGTAAGTAAGGTGGGTTTGAACCCACCTTACCCTTTAGCTTACTGGTAGATACGCTGACGTGTCTCTTCGAGACGCTCAAGAATGTCGTCCAGATTGTCTGGGAACACCATGAATTCCTGTAGGCCTTCCATGCCGACAGAGGCCATTTCAGCTTCAAAGTCGCGATCAAAGAACTGCATGATGCCGCCGCCTGCGTTGTTCGACAGCATGTCGAAACCCTGCGCAAGGAACTTGTCATCGTCGATTGATGCATTCGCATTTACAGGCAGCTGGCCAAGGCCCGCACCGCTGTTGATCTCGGTCTGGACTTCAGCAGATGTGACAAACCGCAAGAACTCTTTCGCGGCGTCCATGTTCTGCGCGCCCGATGGGATGTGGAACGTATCTGTTGGCGCGTCTTCCGCGAAATCAACATCTGGGTTGATGACCGGGAACTGGTAGAAGTCCAACTGGTCATCGGTCAGGCCACCATCACGCATCGCGGCAACCGCAAAGTTACCCATCAGGTATGATGCCGCTTCGCCGTTGACCATGAAAGGCAGCGCTTCCTGCCAGCTGTATGTCTGGTGATCATCAATGAACGCGCCCATGTCGATCAGCTGACGCCAGTTGGCGAATGTCTGACGCACGCGGTCGTCTGTCCATTCAACTTCGCCACGGGCCAGTGCGATGTGGAAATCATAGCCGTTTGTGCGCGAGTTGATGTAGTCAAACCAGCCGCCAGCCGTCCAAAGAAACTTGGTGCCGATGGTGTAGCACTTCACACCATTGTCGAGCAGAGTCTGGCAGTTTGCCAACTCTTCTTCCCAGTTGGATGGCTCAGACAGGCCGTACTGGTCGAAGATGTCTTTGCGGTAGTAAACGCCCCACTGGTAATACGTGTAAGGTACACCCCACTGTGCTCCGTCGAGTGTCATCGCACCTTTGGTGGATGCCAGCGCTTCGAATTCCGGCTCGGCCCACAGGTCAGAGATGTCAGCAAACAGACCAGCATCAACATAAGGACGCATACGGTTGGCTGCATACCAGTTCACAACGTCCGGTGGGTTTGCGCCCAACGCGTTGCGGATTTGTGTTTTCCATGCTTCGCGGTCAACGATTGTCAGATTAACCTCAAGTCCGGGGTGCAGCGCACCAAAGTCTTCTGCAAGGCCTTCCATCACTGCGCGCGGCGCAGGGTTCGACATGTCAGAGATGATATTCAACTCGCCGGACAGCGCGTGGCCATCAGCAGCAGCGGATGACGCTGTAACGCCAGCAGCAACCAACGCCGCGAGCGACGTCTTCAAAATGGAATGCATGGTTTCCTCCCAGTATGCTTCCTCGTATAAAACGCCGTTTCAATAATTGTCTCATTATTTGAAACTTAGTTTTGGATGTTGATACTAAACCGCGACTCGGCTAGCCTTGTCAACATCTCAAAGCTGCACCGGTGAGGAGACCGGTGTCAAAAGCGCGATTGAGATGAGGGAGGATTGATGGGACGCGTGACCGGTGACGGCACAGTCGGAAAGGCACTTGAAGTGCTTGATCAGGTGGCAGCTTTTGGGCGACCTGTGAGGTTCAGTGAGTTGCTGTCAGAGTCCTCATTCCCCAAGCCCACCCTTTACCGGTTCGTCCAGACGCTGACCAACCAGCAAATGCTGGCCTATGACCCGGACCGCCAGACATATAGTCCCGGCGTGCGTTTGGTGCGGCTGGCACATGCAGCTTGGGAGCAATCCACATTGGCCCCTGTGGCCCGCCCACACATCGACGCGCTCAGTGCGGCTGTGGGCGAGACAGTCCACTTGGCCCAATTGGATAATGCGCAGGTCCTTTACATCGACAAACGCAATTCCGGGCACCCGGTTGTGATGTATAGCCAAGCCGGCAAAGTTGGGCCTGCGTACTGCACGGGCGTTGGTAAGGTGATGCTGGCCTTTCTCGATGAAGCCAGCGCAGACGCTGTTATCGAACAACAGTCCTTTCACGTCTTTACAGAACACACGCTGGATTGTGCAGACGCGTTGCGCGCCGAGTTGGCGGACATTCGCCAGAACGGATACGGGTTTGATCGTGAAGAACATGAACCTGGCATTATTTGTGTCGCCATGCCGATTCTCACCGAAACAGGTCGGGTGCTGGGTGCTTTGTCTGTAACCAGCACGACGCGCCGCACGAACCTTGCTGGATTAGAGGCGTTTGTGCCGATCCTGAAAGAGACGGCGCATAAGATTACGCGGGATGCCCAAAACTGGAGCTTTCCGGACTACCAAACAAAAGAAACAACGGGGATTTAAGCCATGTCAGGTGTCACGCTGAATAAGGTCATCAAGCGCTATGGCGACGTGCAAGTCATTCATGGCGTCGATTTGGAAATCGCAGATGGTGAGTTTTGCGTTTTCGTCGGGCCGTCAGGTTGTGGTAAATCCACGCTGTTGCGGATGGTCGCGGGTCTTGAGGAAACAACCGAAGGTGCGATGCATATCGGTGATCGCGATGTCACCCGCATGGATCCGTCGCAGCGTGGCGTGGCGATGGTGTTCCAGACCTATGCGCTTTACCCGCATATGACCGTTAAAGATAACATGGGGTTCGGCCTCAAGATGAACGGCCACCCGAAGTCTGAGATCGAGGAAAAGGTCGCTGAGGCTACCCGCATTCTAAAGCTTGAACCGTATCTTGACCGTAAGCCAGCCGCTTTGTCCGGTGGTCAGCGCCAGCGTGTGTCTATTGGCCGTGCGATTGTGCGTGGACCTGAGGTTTTCCTGTTCGACGAACCCCTTTCAAATCTAGATGCTGAACTGCGTGTCGAGATGCGCGTCGAGATCGCGCGTCTGCACAAGGAAATCGGGGCGACGATGATCTACGTGACCCACGATCAGGTCGAGGCGATGACCTTGGCCGACAAGATCGTCGTGCTGCGTTTGGGTGTGATTGAACAAGTCGGCGCGCCGATGGACCTCTACCGTGATCCCGACAACAAATTTGTGGCGGGCTTTATCGGCTCACCGGCGATGAACTTTGTGAATGGCAGTGCCAAAGACGGGGCGGTCGTAGCACCCGGCCTTGCTGCTTCATATGAGGGTATGATCAACGCAGCCTATGAAGGCAAAGCGCTGAGCGTTGGTGCCCGTCCTGAGCACATCACGATTAACCCGGCAGGTGATACGCACACGGTCGAAATGACAGAGAGCCTTGGTGGTGTATCCTTTGCTTACCTCGCCGGTGCTACCGGAGAGCGCATCGTGGTTGAAGAACGTGGCGACGTACGCAGCGAAGAGGGTGCAAAGGTCGGGATCGAGATTGACGCAAGCCGGATCTATCTGTTTGACGCGGAAACAGAGATGCGCATTCGGACCTGAGTTAAGTTTGATTGATAAATGAAAGGCCCGCAAAATTGCGGGCCTTTGTTCGTTCAGCGCTTGCCGTAGTAAAGACCGACCACATGTTCTGCCTGCGCGAAGAAGAGCCAGCGCAAAGTTAGCACCCCTGCGATGTGGCTCAGTACTGCCAGCGCCGCCAAAGTGTGACTGAACGGCAAGAGCAGCAGCACGACGGGCAGGACAAATGCCAGACCGATTGTAATGATCCGTAACTGATCCGCATGTTTACGCCCGACCTGATGGATGAATTCGCGCATCAGGTAGTTCGTACCGGTATGAGGTGGTTCGAACGCGCGGACTTTGCCGATGTGACCAAGGCCGGTGGCGGTTTCCATATTGGTGCCAGAGGATTTGAAACGTGTATCGCCCGAGGCCCAAGCGAAGATTTGCAAGATACCGCTGGCAATAAACAAGACTGCAGCGATCCTGACCTGGCCGGACAACAATGCGCCGCCGCCAATGGACAAGAGCAGATACATCGCTGGTGTGGTCCAATGTCGCCAACGGGGTACGGTCTTCATCTGAGCATAGATCATGGAGGTCGTGAAAACGACGCCAAGGGATGCAATGCCACCGATGATGCCAAGCAGTGCAAGCTGTGTTCCGGCAAACACCAATCCAGCGCCGTAAACTGCCATCATGACCAATGCAAAAACGGCGCAGATACCTTCGCGGCTGAGCCAACTGGTTTTCCATTGGCTAAAGGCTTTGATCGCGCGTTCGGGGTGGCCGAGATGGAAAGTAGAGGCGATCAGGCCGCCAACCGCCAAGACATAGGCAATGGCGAACCAGATGAATGCGCTTGTGCCTGTCGGCACCAGCGCGCCCATGCCCAGCCAGAACAACAGACCAAAGCCGAGGCCGGAGAACGTGTTGAAAAGAATAACGGAAGCTGCGGGATGCATTATTTGGCTCCTCCGGGCAGAGATGACAGCGCCTTGTCGAGCCAGCCGACGAAGCCTTTACCGTCGCTGGCAATCGGCTCAAGGTAGGGTGCGAGGATGTCGAATTCGGGCATCTCGTCCTTGGGGCGCGGTGGCAGGTATTTGTTGACCGGCTTGGTGCCTTGTTCCGGCATCAGATCAAACCCACCACGTTCGGCGACCAGTTTGGACACGTCACTGTTTTCGTCCCCCAGATCACCAAAGTGCCGTGCACCTGCGGGGCAGGTCCGCACACAAGCAGGCTGGCGGTCTTCTTCGGGCAGGTTTTCGTTATAGATGCGGTCCACGCAAAGGGTGCACTTCTTCATCACCCCTTCTTTGGCGTCCAATTCGCGCGCGCCGTAGGGGCAGGCCCAGGCGCAAAGGCCGCAACCGATGCAGTCGCTTTCGTTGACCAAGACGATCCCATCTTCCGCCCGCTTGTAGCTGGCGCCTGTCGGGCAGACGGTCACACAAGGCGCGTCTTCGCAGTGCAAACAGGATTTGGGGAAATGGATGAGTTGGGCTTCGCCTTGGTCTGGCTGCACCTCGTAGGAATGCACCCGGTTCAGGAATGTGCCTGATGGGTTGGCGCCGTATGCGTCCTGATCCGACAAAGGTGCGCCGTAGTTTTCGGTGTTCCAGCCTTTGCAGGACACCACACAGGCGTGACAGCCGACGCATGTATCAAGGTCAATAACCAGTCCCAGCTTTTTGGCGGAGGGTGGAGGGAGTTGGGTCATACTGTGGCCCCTTCGATGTATGTTGGCATTTGCATGCCAATAGGTTGTTCTTTGGCGGCGTCCCATGTGGCGATGAACCAAATGAAACTCCCCAAAATGAGCGTGACGAATGCGGCAATCAGCATCAGGACTTGGCGATTGGTCATTTGCCTACCTTCCATTCCAACTCATTCGGGCCTTTTCCGACAGGTGACTTGATTGCTGGCATTGCGGGTTGGGCCTCGTTCGGCACGTCGGATTTTTCAATCTTCACCCGCAGATCGAACCAAGCCGCTTGACCGGTGACCGGATCGGAGTTTGCCCAACGTAATCCGTCCCCTTTAGGCGGCAGCAATTCATGGATCAGGTGGTTGAGCAGGAAGCCTTTCGTGGCCTCGGACGCGCCTTCGTCCAGCGCCCATGCGCCTTTGCGCTTGCCGATGGCGTTCCATGTCCAGACTGTGTTGGCGTTCAGCGAGGCTTGGTGCGCGACCGGCACGACGATTGAACCGTGGGTCGAGCTGACCTTGGCCCAATCCCCATCCTGAAACCCCTTCTCTTCCCAGATCTTGGTGGGCACATACAGGGGGTTGTGACCGTGGATTTGTCGCAGCCATACGTTTTGCGTGCCCCAAGAGTGATACATCGCCATCGGGCGCTGGGTCAGCGCGTGGACGGGGTATTCATCCAGATCAACGCCGTCATCCTCTAGCGCGCCGTACCAGATCGGCAGCGGGTCCATTGTCAGCTTCAGCCGCTCGCGCAGGTGTTCGGGCGGTTGGCGTTCACCGATACCTTCGGCGGCCGCCTGGAATTTGCGTAGTGGTTCGACATAGAGCTGAAAGATATAGGGTTGGACTACATCGTAGAAACCCATCTTCACCGCCCAGTTTTGGTAATCCATGCTGAATGGTTTGTAGAAGGCTGCGTTTTCGGGGACGTGTTCGATCCAGAAACCACCATTGTCGATGTAGTCTTGGATTTGGTTCGGATTCACGTCGCCGCGTCCGCCTTGGGGGCCGTCCTCGCCTTTGCGGAACCCGGCCAACGGACCCACACCGGGGCGGCGGATGTGGTTGGTGATGTAGTCGGCGTAATCCTGGTATTTCTGGCTGCCGTCTTCGTTGACGAAACCGGGCATGCCAAGGCGCGCGCCAAGATCGCACAGCACCGATTGGAAGCCGCGCACATCACGATCAGGTTCCACAACCGGCCAGCGGATCGCATCGGCCACCGCGTCCGCTTCGCAGATGGGGCGGTCGAGCAGCGAGATACAGTCGTGCCGTTCCAGATAGGTCGTGTCGGGCAGGATCAGATCGGCGTAAGCCACCATTTCCGACGAATAGGCATCGGAATAGATGATGTTGGGGATGACATAGTTCCCGTCTTCATCCTTATCCGTCAGCATCTTATGCACGCCGCCCACGTTCATGGACGAGTTCCACGACATATTCGCCATATACATAAACAGCGTGTCGATCTTGTAGGGCACGCCTGCATGCGCGTTTGAGATCACCATATGCATCAGCCCGTGGGCTGACATTGGGTTTTCCCACGAGTACGCTTTGTCGATGCGGGTGGGGTTGCCCTCTTCGTCGAGCAACAGGTCTTCGGGCCCATGCGTGTAGCCTAGATGCGGGCCGTCGAGGGCAGCACCGGGTGTGACTTTGCCGTGCGGCTTGGGGTGCGCCGTTGCAGGCTTGGGGTAGGGTGGTTTGAAGCGCATACCGCCGGGCACTTCGACCGAGCCGAGGATGATTTGCAACGTGTGCAGTGCCCGGCAGGTCTGGAAGCCGTTGGAATGGGCCGAGATGCCGCGCATAGCGTGAAAGCTGACCGGACGCCCGACCATTTTTTCGTGTTTCTTACCACGGAAGTCGGTCCAGGGGCGGTCCAGTTCGATGGCTTCGTCGAATGCGACACGCGCCAGATCAGCGGCCAATGCGCGAATGCGCTGGGCAGGGATGCCGCAGCGGTCGGCTACGGCTTCGGGTGCGTATTCGTCTGACAGATAGCGGTCTGCCATTTGGTGAAAGACAGGGCGGTGGGTGATGCCTTTGGCGCGGTAGGTCGCTGCCAGATCGGGTTCAACGCCTTGGCCGTTCCATGGGGCAAGCTGACCTGTGTTCCTGTCGATGACCTGCGGTTGGCCGTCGTCGTCGCGCAGAAACAGGCCGAACTGTTCGGACTTGGGGTCTTCGTTGATCAGAACCGAGGCGTTGGTGAAGCGCGCCAGATAGTCCAGATCAACCTTGCCGGCCTTCATCAGGCAGTGCACCATCGCGAGGATGAACAGACCGTCGGTGCCGGGCGTTATGCCGACCCAGTCATCAGCGACGGCATTATATCCGGTACGGATCGGGTTCACGCCGACCATGCGCGCGCCGCGTGCTTTGATCTTGCCGATGCCCATCTTAATCGGGTTGCTGTCGTGGTCTTCGGCCACGCCGAAGAGCATGAAAAGCTTGGTGCGGTCCCAATCAGGCTGGCCGAATTCCCAAAAGGCGCCACCCATCGTGTAGATACCCGCAGCGGCCATGTTCACGGAACAAAAGCCCCCGTGGGCGGCAAAGTTTGGTGTGCCGAACCCTTGCGCCCAGAAACCGGTGAAAGACTGCGATTGATCGCGTCCTGTAAAAAACGCCAGTTTTTCAGGGTGCTTTTCCCGGATTGGCGCAAGCAAGCCTGTCGCCATGGTCAACGCTTCTTCCCACGTGATTTCTTCAAACTCGCCTGATCCACGTGGACCGACCCGCTTAAGCGGCGCCCGCAGCCGCGAAGGCGCATTGTGCTGCATGATGCCAGCGCTACCTTTGGCACAAAGCACACCTTGGTTCACTGGATGATCCTTGTTGCCTTCGATATACGCGACCTTGCCGTCCTTCATATGCACGTTGATCCCGCAGCGGCAGGCACACATGTAACAGGTCGTTTTGCGCACTTCGTCTGAGACTTGAGGCGATGTATCCAGCTGTGGTTGATCAAGTGACATATGGCGTACCTTTCGGGCGGCTATCAGGTGAGGAAGTAAACCCCGGATAGGATGATGGTTGCAATGAAAATGGTCTGGACGATGATCAGGGCGATGGCCGATCCACCTACTGCCAGAACCTTTTTTAGGTTAGTTTTCATGCCCACAGCCGCGATTGCAGTCAGCAGGAGCCAACGCGAGGTCTCGGAGAGCAGATCCGCCAAAGCAGGTGGGATCATACCGAATGAGTTCAGCGTTGCGAGAACAAGAAAGCCGACCACGAATAGCGGGATGATAGGTGGACGCTCGCCGCCCTCATCTGGTGTGGCGAAAGACCGAATGATGATCGCGGCAATGATAACAACCGGGGCCAGCATGGACACGCGGATCAGCTTTACCAATGTCGCGGTGTCACCGACGCTTTCGGACACGGAGAAGCCTGCGCCAACCACCTGAGCGACGTCATGGATGGTGCCGCCCAAGAACACACCTGCCGCAAGGTCAGACAAGCCCAGCATATTCACGATGATCGGATAAAGGATCATCGCGATGGTCGATAGAACGGTGACGCCCATAACTGTAAACAGCAGGCGTTGTTCGGAGCGTTCGTCCTTGGGCAGGATAGCCGCAATGGCGAGTGCCGCTGACGCGCCGCAGATCGCCACCGATCCAGCCGTCAGAAAAGAGAACCGCCATTTGGACCCAAAGAACCGCCCAATGAGCAGACCAAAGCCAATGGTCAGCACGACGGCTCCGGCAACCAGCAAAACAAGTGGTAGGCCAAGTTGTGCCGTCAACTCCATGCTGATCCGTGCGCCAAGAAAGGCGATGCCGAGCCGCAAAAGCGTGCGTGCGGAAAAGCCGATGCCTTCAACCGTTTTGCCTTCTTCACCCAAAAACGACAGCGCGATCCCAAGCAGCAATGCCAGCAGCATTGCGGGCGTTGCATAGTGTTCGGCCAACCACTGTGCAGTGATCGCGGTCATGCCAGCGACGACAACGCCGGGGAACAGAACCTTGCCACGATCCATAATGCTTTGAGGGCTTACAGTGATCACGATGTGGCCAACGTGCGCAACATGCTCACCAACGCCAAAACGCAAAGCAGGGTCAGACAAAAGCTGCGGTAGTATTTTTCAAGGCCCGGCGTGAACAGTTTTTGCCCCAGATAGACACCCAAAAGCGTTGGCAAGGCAAAGACCAACCCGCGCGATATGCCAGAAAAATCCATTACGCCAAAGATCAGCAATGTGATCATCGACGTCAGCGACCCTAGAAAAAGAAACAATACCAGTGATCCGCGCATCTGGCGTGCTGGCGAGTCACTGGCCAGAACATACAGGGCCACGACCATGCCCCCGACATGGGCAATGCCGCTGACGATCCCCGCGACAATACCAGTCCCATAGAGGCCGGATTTTGTGGCAAGAAAAGTTAGTTTCAGTTTGCTCAGTTGTGAAATCGCGAGGATGATGATCACACCCAGCGCCAGCAGCTTGGAGGTTTCAACCGGCAGGCTCAGTGTCAGCCACAGCCCGATGGGCCAGCCTGCGGTCGATCCAATGACTAGACCAATTGCCGTCCCGCGATCTGCGTCGGCCCAGCCGCCTTTGAGCATCAGAAGTGACGCGCTAAGCTCCAGCCACCATAACATCGGGATCAGCGCGATCGGTGGCAGGATGATGATGGCCGTTGCCATAATCATGGCCGACAGAGCGAACCCAGAAAAGCCGCGCACGATGCCTGCCACAATTACGATTACCGTCAGGATCAGAAATTCCTGCCCAGTCAGATCGACAGTTATGAGCAGGCTTTCAAACACTCAGCGACCCTCGGCAATCAAGGTGAGCGCGTCGCGGGCGATTTGCTTTTCTTCATCGGCCGCGATGACATGGACCGGAACATCACCAAAGCATGCGAGAAGTTCCATGATGCGGTCGCGGATGGGGGCCGCGTTCTCGCCAATGCCGCCGGTGAAGGCGACGGCATCAAGGCCCCCCATGGCCACGACCGCGGACCCTGCGTTGCGCGCTGCCCAATAGCAGAAATGCTCAACCGCGAACTTGGCCGCGTCGTCATCGCGTTCCAATAGGGTCTTCATGTTGTTGTCGCCTGCTAAGGCTTGCAGCCCGGAGTTCTTATTGAGCATCCGGTCTGTTTCATCTTCGCCCAGTGACTTTGACATGCGCAGTACCGCGGCGCCGTCGATATCGCCTGAGCGGGTGCCCATTGTCAGACCAGATAAGGGCGAGTAGCCCATGGATGTTGCGATGGATTTGCCGTTGTGGATTGCACAAAGGCTGGCCCCATTTCCAAGATGGAAGGCAAGCAGATGCTCAGGGAGCGCATCCCCGAAGTCTGCGACCATGTTGGCATAAGACAGCCCGTGGAAACCATAACGCCGGATGCCTGCATCATGGTGTGTTTGCGGGATCGCGTAGCGCGTTGCAACCTCAGGATTGGTTGCGTGAAAGGCGGTGCCGAAGCTGCAATACTGTGGCAGATCAGGCGCAATACTCTGCAAGGCATAAACGCCTGCCAGGTTGTTGGGGTTGTGCAGCGGAGCCAGCGGGATAACGCTTTCAATGGTTGCGATCACCGGCGGGCGTAGGCGTGCGGGTTGGGTCATCACTGCACCGCCATGCACGATGCGGTGGGCGGCGGCGCTGAACGCTGTGATCGGGTAGCCTGCTTCGGCCAAGGCGGCAAGCATCAGTTCCAGAGCGTGGGCATGATCATGGGTGGTGACCTCTGTTTTGGCCTCACCCAGTTTGAGTTCACCCGCCGTGCCAAGGTTTGTCACGCGGCCGGAGATGACTGAGCCTAAGCCCTCATCAAACACCTCGATTTTTAACGAGGAGGAGCCAGCGTTCAGAACAAGGATCATTTTGGCAAACCGCAGCTAATGGCCGCAAGGGCGGCGGATGCAATACGCGCGGCAGGTGGGTCGGCGCGCGATGTTAGCAGGATTGGGACCTTTGCGCCTGTCACCACACCAGCAGCACAGCCGCCTGTGAGGTAGACAAAGGCTTTGAACAGCGCGTTGCCTGACACGATGTCGGGGACGATGATCGCGTCAGCGTGACCTGCCACCGGATCATTGGTCAGCTTCTTGGTTGCGACCGCTGCGGGCGATATGATTAGGTCCAGCGCCAGAGGGCCGGACACATCAAGGCCGTCCACATTTGCCTTGGCCCAGTCGGCCAGTTCTTTGGCGTCCATCGACGATGGCACCGAGGGAATGGCACTTTCCGTCGCTGAGAGGATCGCGATTTTCGGACGGTCGTTGCCGAGTTTGTGCAGAAGGTTTCTGACTTCAACAATTGAAGACTGTCGCGTTTTCAGATCGGGTGCCACGTTCACGGCGGCATCCGAGATGAGAATGGGCTTACCCCCATCGGGGTGTGAAATGTGGAAGATATGAACGAAGCGCGCACCGGTCCGTAGACCGGCATCGCGGCTGACGGCGGATTTCATAAAGACGTCGGTGTGCAACTGACCTTTCATCAGAACATCGGCCTCACCGGCACCACAAAGACCGGCGGCAGTTTTCCCCGCCTCTTCTTCGCCTGTGGTGTCGTGCAGCGCGTAGCCCGAGATGTCCCAGTCCAGCTTTGCGGCCTCGGTTTTGATCATATCAGCCTCACCCACAAAGACAGGCACCATGATGCCTGCTTTGGTCGCATCCTCGGCGGCTTCCATCGGTAAGGGCGAGCCTGCGCGCGCGATGGCCACGCGTGGTGGGCCAAAGGTTTGTGCGCGGGCGATGAGGTCAGCGGGGGCCACGGCCTCGCGGGTTGATAGGAACGGAGAGGTCATTTTATATCCTTAGAAGAACACGGATTAGGCCCAGAACGGCGAGCGTTAGAAGCAGCATCACCGCAAAGCGCCTGAATGTCGAAGGCGACGCGGACAAAAACTGGCGACTGCCTAGCCATATGCCCACACCAAGAATGGGAAAGGCCAGTGCGACCGCAATGGCCGTATCCCATGTTACCAACCCGCCTGCCCAAAGCAGCGGCAGGGTGATGATATCCAACCCGGTCAGATAGATAATCATTGTGGCGCGAAAGACTGCGGCCTCGATTGGCTGTGCCGACATGAACGCGGCAACGGGCAGCCCGCCGATCCCTGCGCTGTTGCACATGCCCGATATCACGCCCACGCCGCCGTGGCCCAAGGGGCCGATGCGCGTTTTGAGCGTCCAACCAGTGAGCAGCACCAAAGACAGGACCAAGATCATCGCGGATATTGTCACGCGGGCTGTATCCTCGCCCACTGATAACATCACAGTGACCGAAAACGGCAGTGCGATTGCGGCTCCGGCAAGCATCCATAAGACCCGACGCCAGTCCACGTGACCGCGTATTTGGCGGGCTTGAAAGACTGTCATCAACACTTCGCATGCAAAGACTACCGGAATGAGAGGGAGTGGGTTTGTCACAAGAGCCGCAAAGGCAATGAAAATTGCCGAAAACCCAAAACCCGAATAGCCCCGGACGTAGGCGGCCCCAAGCAAAGCAAATGCAAGGGCCGCCGCTGTGCCGGGGCCTAGGTCGAATGGCAAGCTTACTCAGCTGCCATGTCGGATGCAGAGATACCAGCAACTTCCACGGGCTTCTTCATCGCATCACGGCGGAATGGTTCACCCAGTTCCTGGTTCAGGATGACTTCGATCAGCGTGGTTTTGTTGTTCTCCATCTGGTCCTTGATCGCTTGGTTCAGAACTTCCGTCAGCTCGTCCATTGAACGGGCTTCGACACCTTTCAGACCACATGCGTTGGCGATGCCAGCATAGGACACCTGCGTGTCCAGCTCAGTCCCGACAAAGTTGTCGTTAAACCACAGTGTAGAGTTCCGCTTTTCAGCACCCCACTGGTAGTTGCGGAACACGATCTGTGTGATGGCGGGCCATTCACGACGACCAATCGCTGTCAGCTCGTTGACCGAAATCCCGAATGCGCCGTCACCAGCGAAACCGATAACCGGCACATCACGTTGGCCGATCTTCGCACCGATGATCGCAGGCAGACCATAGCCACATGGACCAAACAGGCCTGGTGCCAGATACTTACGACCTGTCGGGAAGCTTGGGTAAGCGTTACCAATCGCACAATTGTTGCCGATGTCGGAAGAAATGATCGCATCCTCGGGCATTGCGGCCTGAATAGCCCGCCATGCCATGCGTGGTGACATCCAGTCAGGACGTGCGGCGCGTGCACGCTCGTTCCATGTGGTGCCCGGATCGTCTTCTTCGTGGTCAAGCGAGGTCAGTTCCTGCGCCCAGGCAGATTTGGTCTGCGCGATCATGTTCTTGCGATCCGCGCGACCCGCATCGCCAGCGGTGTCTGCAAGTTGGGCTGTAATGCCTTGGGCAACTTTGGCAGCGTCACCGACGATGCCCACAGTGACCTTCTTGGTCAGGCCAATGCGGTCTGGGTTGATGTCGACCTGAATGATCTTGGCGTTTGTGGGCCAGTAATCAATACCGTAACCGGGCAGGGTGGAGAACGGGTTCAGACGTGTACCCAGTGCCAGAACAACGTCAGCCTTGCTGATCAGCTCCATGCCTGCTTTCGAGCCGTTGTAACCCAACGGACCTGCAAATAGCGGGTGGTTGCCGGGGAATGCGTCGTTGTGCTGGTAGCCAACGCAGACAGGCGCGTCCAGCTTTTCAGCCAATACACGAGAGGCTTCGATGCCGCCTTCGGCCAGAACAACGCCTGCGCCGTTCAAGATCACGGGGAATTTCGCGGTGGACAGCATTTCGGCCGCTTGCGAGATGGAAGCCGTGCCGCCGGGGGAAACTTCGAAGTTGATCGGCTCAGGGATTTCGATGTCGACAACTTGTGTCCAGAAATCACGTGGGATGTTGATCTGGGCAGGACCGGACAGACGGTGCGCTTTGGAGATCACGCGGGCCAGAACTTCGCAGATACGTGTCGGGTCGCGGACTTCTTCCTGATAGGCCACGCAGTCCTTGAACAGGTTCATCTGTTCCATTTCCTGGAAGCCGCCCTGACCGATTGTCTTGTTGGCCGCCTGTGGTGTGACCAGCAAGCAAGGTGTATGGTTCCAATAGGCGGTCTTCACGGATGTGACGAAGTTTGTGATGCCCGGACCGTTTTGCGCGATCATCATGGACATCTCGCCAGTTGCACGGGTGTAGCCGTCAGCCATCATGCCGGCCGTCATTTCATGGGCGCAGTCCCAGAAAGTGATCCCAGCCTTTGGGAAGATGTCAGAGATTGGCATCATGGCAGAACCGATGATCCCGAATGCGTTGCGAATGCCGTGCGCTTGGAGTGTTTTGACGAAGGCTTCTTCAGTGGTCATCTTCATTGCGGTGGGTCCTTCCCTAAAAATTCATAAGAAAAAGAGGGCGCAGAATCCCCCCGTTTTCGCTGCGGTGACACTAAATTCTGCAACCAAAGACAGTTAGGTCCAGATGACGTTCGTTCTTAAGGCCAAATGGAATACTAATGAGACCGCAGGTCTCAATAATCATCTATTTCTGATCGCGTCAGCAATCAAGCGAATTCCCTCTGGAATACGTGCTGAGGGAATAGAAGAGTAAGCCAGACGCAGGTATTCCGTAGGTGGGTTTTCGTCCGCGAAGAAGGGCGCACCGGGCTCAACCAAGACGCTATCGGCCCGTAAACGCGCAGCTAATGCGGTGGTGTCGGTGCCATCGGGTGCGCGCAGCCAAACGGACGATCCGCCGTAAGTGCCTTGCCCCGCAATCGTCAGGCCATGCGCGGTAAGCGCAGTATCCATGACTTGCCGCCGTTCGTGGTAGGCCTTGGCCATACGCCGCACTAATGCGTCGTAATGACCCAATGAAAGGTAGTAGCTGACCGTGCGTTGAATATGGCCAGGTGGGTGGCGCAGGACGGTCGCGCGCAGTGCTCGTGCTTCGCGGATAAAGGGTGCGGGGCCAACAAGATAGCCAAGCCGCAGCCCGGGAAACAGTGATTTTGAAAAAGAGCCTACATAGATGACCCGCCCGTTTTGATCGAGCGATTTAAGAGATGGCGAGGGTGATTTGAGAAACGACATTTCAAATTCATAATCGTCTTCGACAATGACAAAATCCTCAGCCTCGGCTTTGTCCAGAAGCGCTTTGCGGCGCGCCAGCGGCATCGTTGCTGCAGTCGGGCATTGGTGGCTGGGGGTTGTGAAAACGACATCGGTGCTTTCCGGTAATGCCTCGGGTGCCAGCCCATCCCCGTCTACTGGCACAACGCTCAGTTGGCAGCGCGACTGCGTCAGGATCGTGCGCAATGCGGGATAACATGGGTCTTCAATGGCGGCCCGTCTGCGGCTGTTCAGCAGCACCTGCGCCGAGAGCCAAAGCGCGTTTTGTGCGCCCATCGTCACCAGAATTTCATCCGTATTGGCAAGGATCCCGCGGCGCGGCAAAGTTTGCCGAGCGATGAAATCCACCAGTTGCGGGTCATCCCCGTCGAAGTAATCCGATGTCAGCGCGTTGAAGTCGCGCATACCTAATGCGCGCAAAGCACAGAGGCGCCAGTTCGCACTGTCAAAAAGCGTCTTGTCGGCTTGCCCGTAAATAAACTGATAACGATAGTTGGCCCAGTCGGCAGGTTTGTCGAGTATGAGGCCCGGCGTAAAGCGTTGCCCGATTGCGCGCGACCAGTCGACCGTGCCGGTGTTGAAGCGCTGAGCAGGGAAGGCGGGTGGTTCCGGCGCGTTCTCGGATACAAAGTACCCCGACCGTCCGCGAGAACTGAGATAATCATCAGCCACCAGTTCCGTATATGCCAGTGTTACCGTGATCCGACTGACCCCAAGATGGGCTGCCATCTTGCGCGATGATGGCAGGCGTTCGCCGGGGCGAAAGCGGCCAGCGAGGATACCCTGCGCGACCATTTGCTGAATGCGGGCTTGCAGGGTGCCCTCGGCTGACGGATCTAGGAAGAAAGTTTCAACGGAAATCGACATGTACTGGCCTTAATCAGGTGGCCAGATTGGACTTAATCACCCGAAAGCGCAAGTCGCCGCTGTGTCCATCAGGCCGGAATGACCAAAGTCTGCGACGGAAACCGGAGGCGGCATCGTTTGAAGACTATGCGCTTTAGGAGAATGGCCTATGAAACTTTTGCAGATCGCCTTCATTGCCGTGCTTGGCAGCATTTGTTTTGCTACGTACGCCACCTCAAGCACACTGCATCAAAAGTGTGATGTGGCGGAGCAGGAAAGTGTTATCCCTGCTCCTGTTGATCTTTAGCCCAAGACCCGAGTGATCGCTTCGTCAACGGCAGATGTCACTTGATCAAGGTCGTCTGCGGTTGCAATCAGTGATGGCGCGAACAGCAGCGTGTTGTTGTAGCCAGGCAGGGACCGGTTCGTTGCACCGATGATGATGCCCTGCGCCATACAATCGGCGACGATGGCACCGACGTGCTTTTCGTCAACCGGCTCTTTTGTATCACGATCTTTGACCAGTTCAGCACCAGCAAACAAACCCATGCCGCGCACGTCACCGATCCACTTATGCTTTTCCATCAGTGCGTGAAGGTTGCCTTTCAGGTGCTCACCCATCGCAACAGAGTTGCCGCGCAGATCTTCTTCCTCGATGATCTTCATGTTCTCGATCGCGGCGGCTGGCCCGGCGGTGCAACCACCGAACGTTGAAATGTCGCGGAAGTACCCAAGGTGATCGGTGTCGTCCTTAAACATGTCGAAGACTCGGTTCGTTGTGACGCAGCAAGAGATCGCCGCATAGCCAGAGGCCACGCCCTTTGCCATTGTCACGATGTCAGGCTGCACGCCAAACTGCTGGTAGCCGAACCAAGTGCCGGTCCGTCCAATACCGCAAACAACCTCGTCAATGTGCAGCAGGATGTCGTACTTTTTGCAGATTTCCTGAACGCGCTCCCAATACCCCTTTGGCGGCACGATGATACCCCCGCCCGCGGTGATCGGTTCAAGGCACAGCGCGCCGATGGTGTCAGCACCTTCGGCCAGAATGACGTCTTCAATCGCTTGCGCGGCCTTTGCGCCGTATTCTTCGCCAAGGCTGCCGTCCTGTGAACGGTACTCCATGCAATGCGGCACACGAACAAAGCCCGGAGTAAACGGACCATATTGCGCGTTACGTTCATCCTGACCGCCTGCCGACATCGTGGCGATGGTGGAGCCGTGATAGTCACGCTCGCGGTAGAGGATTTTCTGCTTCTTGCCGCCATAGTGCTTGTGGCTGATCTGGCGGACCATTTTGAACGCTTTCTCGTTCGCCTCAGAACCGGAGTTGGCATAATACACACGGTCCAGACCGGGCATTTTGTCGATTAGCATTTCAGCGAACTGTGCGCCGGGTATTGTGCCCGCAGTGCCGCCGAAGAAACACATCTTTGTTACGGCATCAGCCATCGCTTTGCCGATCCGCTCTCGGCCATAGCCGACGTTCACGGTCCAAACACCGCCTGACACGGCATCAATGTGTTCTTTGCCTTTGATGTCCCAAACCCGAAGCCCTTTGCCTTCAACGATGATGCGCGGATCGACCGTCTCGTACGGTTTGTGTTGGCTCAGGTGGTGCCAGACGTGGGCGCGGTCGGCTTCGACCACATGCTCAGGATCATTAGCGAAGTTCAGCGTGTCCATGTCCGTTACTCCATCAATAAAAGGGGGTGGGTGGCCCGATTCCAATTTCAATACCGCCCAAAGCTGGTGCAGTTTGCCTGTAGGGTGCATCTTTCCAATAGGGCCAGTTGTGATGCTTGAATATAGCCAAATTCGGAGCGGATATCTGCCTTGGCACACTGCAGTCATCGGTAACTCCATGATTAAATTGTACAAATGCGTTGCGTCCCGGGCCCTGGCCAAGCATTCTGCATTACTGCGGCAGAATATCCATGATTGACGCAGCGGCCTGAATTTCTTTCGCTGCGCCCTGACTTGTCGCTTTCTTGGGCACCCAAGAAACGAGAAGGCCAATCAGACGCCGCTCGCGCGGCAGACAACCGGCTGCGTATGTTGGGGCTTGGAACCCAAGCTTTTTCATGCTCAGCTATCGCATCAAGGCGGGAAAAACTCGCCATAAAGATCGGCTTGTCACGCACAAGCCACAACACGGGAGACGATCAATGAACATCAAGAACACACTTATGGGTGCCGCTGCTGGCGTTGCACTGATGACAGGTGCCTCAACGGCCTTTGCCGCTGGGCATGGCGAAATTACCGTTGCCTATTTCCTTGAGTGGCCAATGCCATTTCAATACGCGAAGGTGAACGGCACCTATGATGAAGAGATGGGCGTAAAGGTAAACTGGGTCAGCTTTGACAGCGGCACAGCAATGTCTGCGGCCATGGCATCCGGCGACGTGCAGATCGCAGTCAGCCAAGGTGTGCCGCCATTCGTTGTGGCGACATCTGCCGGTCAAGACCTGCAGATCCTTGACGTGGCTGTATCCTACGCTGAGAACGACAACTGCGTTGTTTCCTCCGGCCTCGAAATCGACGCCGATAGCGCCAATGAGTTGGCAGGTAAGAAAGTCGCTGTTCCACTTGGCACAGCTGCTCACTATGGCTTCCTGCGTCAGATGGATCACTTCGGCGTAGATCTTGCATCGCTTGACGTTGTTGACATGGCGCCTGCTGAAGGTGCGGCTGCTTTGGCGCAAGGCCAAGTTGACATGTCTTGCGGTTGGGGTGGTGCGCTGCGTCGTATGAAAGAGCACGGCAACGTGCTGCTGAGCGGTGCTGAGAAAGAAGAACTGGGTATTCTGGTATTTGACGTGACATCCGCACCAGCAGGCTTTGTAGCTGAGAACGGTGATCTGGTTGCAAAGTTCCTCGAAGTGACTGCTGCGGCCAATGCAGCATGGAACGATGGTTCTGGCGTTGAAGCTATGTTGCCAGTCATCGCAAACGACGCTGGTATGGATGAAGCGGCCACAGCCGAAACAATGGCGACATTCGTGTTTCCAGACGTACCAACGCAGCTTTCCGAAGCTTGGCTTGGTGGCGCGGCACCATCATTCATGAAGGGCGTGGCCGACGTATTCGTCGAATCCGGTTCGATCCCAGCGTCCTTGGATAGCTACGAAGGCGCTGTGAACACCGGCCCACTGATGGCTGTAAACGACATGTAAATTGCTTGATTGCTGGCGCGGGTTCTCCTGCGCCAGCATACCATCTTTTCTCGTGATAATCCTTGCCGCTGCGCCAAGAATTTTCAGGGGAAACAATGGGAATAAGCCATGTCAGGGTTACAAATAGATAAGCTATCAATGCGCTTTGACCTGCCGAATGGGTCATCGGTGCAGGCGTTGAAAGACGTCTCTCTTGATCTGAAAGCAGGGGAGTTGTTGTCGGTTCTGGGCCCATCGGGGTGTGGTAAGACGACACTTTTGAACATCGTCGCGGGCTTTCTAGCCCCAACGGATGGTAAAATCATTCTCAACGGACACACTGTGACAGGGCCAGACGCCGAACGCGGTATGGTCTTTCAACAAGGCGCTTTGTTTGAATGGATGAGCGTGCGTGAAAACGTAGGCTTTGGTCCGTCAATGAAGGGTATGCCCAAGGCCGAGAAGGCCAAGATTGTTGATCACCTTCTGGATGTTGTTGGCCTGCAGGACTTCAAGGAAAAGGCAGTCTACGAACTGTCTGGCGGTATGCAGCAGCGTGTGGCTTTGGCCCGCTGCCTTGCCAATGAGCCTGACGTGATCTTGATGGACGAACCGCTGGGTGCGCTTGACGCGCTGACCCGCGAAAAGATGCAAGGTCTGGTTCTGAAGCTGTGGAAAGAGACCGGTAAGACGATCATCCTGATTACGCACTCGGTTGAAGAGGCGTTGTTGCTAGGCGAACGGCTCCTTGTCATGGCACCGCGTCCGGGCCGTATTCATACCGAATATCGTTTGCCATTTGCGGAAATGGGCGTTGGTCAAGATCTGCGTGATGTCAAAAAGCATCCAAAATTCGCTGAAGTGCGCGAAGAAATTTTGGGCATGATCTGGGACATGGAAGAGGAAATCATGGGCCGGACGGAGGACGCATAATGGAATTGCTAGGTAACCTTTGGGGCGAACTTTGGGCCGTTCTTGTGACGCTCTTTGCCGCTGCACCCTATGTGATTGGCTATATTCTGATCATTCTTTTGATGATGGTGATCTGGTCCGGTGTGAAGCGTTTGCTGACGCCGAAAAGCGATTATGGCTCGTTAAAGACCGTGACCTTTGGCGATGAAAGCGCTGTGACATCGAACACGGCGGCCTCTATCATTTCCATTGTGTTGATCTTCGTGTTCTGGGGCACCTTTACTGGGTCCCAACTTTTGCCAAGCTTCATGCATGCGCCGGGCCCGTTCACTGGTGAAAGCAGCTTTGAATATACGATCACAACCCCGGCAGGTGACAGTGATACTGCAACCGTTTCGGTTGTCGTGCACCCAACGGGTGAAGAGGTTGACGCACCGGTGGTGGAAGAGGGCGACGGCATTGCAAAGAACGATGCGATCGCCATCCCCGTCTACCGCAATGAGCTGCTACGCGTAGATCGCAACGATGAAATGGGCCGCGATGAGGAGACGTTCATCACTGCCGTTGATGGTCAGGCTATCACACCGGGTGGATCGGTTGATGTGGATTTTGGACGGGTTGCAATGTCGGACAAAGGCACACTGAATATTGTTCCTTCGACAGGCATTCAGATGGAACCTATCTGGCTGCCAGCACCCGAAGCAGTTTGGAGCCGCCTTGGTGAGATCGCGACGGTTGGGTATCGCAACTCGACCTTGGCTGAGCACCTCGGTTATTCGTTGTTCCGCGTCATTGTCGGTTTCATTCTGGGTGCGCTGGTGGGCATACCCTTGGGCTATGCGATGGGTCTGTCGAACTGGTTCCGGGGTTGGTTTGATCCGATTGTGGAATTCATGCGCCCTGTTCCACCACTTGCTCTGATCCCGCTGGTGATCATCTGGGCGGGTATTGGTGAGGTTGGCAAGATTATCCTGCTATTCCTCGCGGCCCTTTGGATTATGGCGATTGCGGCCCGTTCCGGTGTGTCCGGCGTGCGGATTTCCAAGGTGCATGCGGCCTATTCGTTGGGGGCATCCAAGTGGCAAATCATGCGCCACGTGATTATTCCCAACTCGCTGCCCGAGATTTTTACCGGTGCCCGCGTGGCGATGGGTGTGTGCTGGGGGACCGTTGTTGCGGCCGAACTGGTTGCCGCCGAAAAGGGGGCTGGCATGATGATCATGGTGGCGTCGAAATTCCAAAGCACGGATATCGTTTTGATGGGGATCATCCTGATCGGTATCATCGGTTTCAGTATTGATATGTTGATGCGGCAGGCCGAAAAATGGCTGGTGCCTTGGAAGGGTAAGGGTTGATTTAAGCCCCTTATTGACAGACAAAAGAACAAGGGCGAGGGTGCAAATCTTTCGCCCTTTTTGGTTTGATCATCGTGCTGCTGTCTGATTTTCTTTTGCTCGCGCCAGCCTTAGCAGCCTTCGTCATTTTGATGGTGCTGCGCAGGCTGCGAAAGCCGCGTGCGGACAAGATCGCCGGGGCAGGGTTGCCGCCCAATGCTATTCTCGTCGATGGGTCAAATGTGCTGTATTGGGGTGAACAGCCATCTTTGAATGTAGTGCTACGTATACTCCGGAATTTGGAAGATAAGGGATATACTCCCATCGTCTTTTTCGACGCGAATGTCGGTTATGTCCTTGATGATCATTACTATGATGATGCCAAGATTGCTTCGCTGATTGGTGCGCCTGCGCATCATGTCTGCGTTGTCGATAAGGGTGTCGTGGCGGATGAGGGCATCCTTGCGTTTGCCACGGATCATCACTTGCGCGTTGTCACCAATGACAAATATCGCGATTGGCGCGTGCGGTTTCCGCATGCGGATAAGAAGGGTGTTTTGATCGGAGGCACTTGGCGTGATGGGGCGGTTGTTTGGCGCGGAACGCTTTAGGCAAGGTTGTCTGCCGGGCAATCGCGGAAGGCTGTGATGGCGGGGCCGATACCCGTGAGGTCGATGCCGACAGTCGTGTCGCCGAGTATCGCGTAGGCGCGTGTGTTGAACTCTAATCCGTTGAGGACATTGCCGAAGCCGCGGTCCTTAACAGTGATGCTGCGGCCATCGGCGCTGATCGTGTGCCGGTCGGTCTGGATGCTGATCGGGCGGTCATTGGCGAATGCCATGCCGAAGATCGGCTCCCCCGGCCAGCGCCCTTCGGGCAGGGTCACGGTGACGGTGTATTCGGTGATTGCAGGGTCGTAAGTGACGATGATGTCGCCTGCGTCGGACGTATCGGTCAGGGTGCAGATCGGGCTCGCCGAAAACTCCCACGCGGCGGCGGGTGAGGCGAGGAGGAGGAAGGCGAGAATGGTACGCATGGAGAGGATGTAGCTGGATGTTCGCGGCGGGCAAGGTTGGGGTGATGCAACGCACGCAGGCGGTTTGTGGACGATTACGGGCTAGCGCCGGGGAATCATGCATTAACGCTGAGTTCTCATGGGGGATTGGGGCGTATGCAATGCGTACACACGCTGTGTGCGGGTTAGGGAGTTAAGGTGGTATGCGGTGGATGTGTGAATGAGATATTAGAGTTTAGCAACGTTGTAGGTTGTGCGGTTTCAGCGCGCCAAATACAGCAAGGTACCTACGAAGTCGCACCCAAGGTTTGTTGTGTTTCCAGCCAACAGAAGACTCGGTTTTCAAAATGTGATATCCTAATCCCATTATAATATTTGGTATTTTTGGACGATTTTTGAAAGGAAAGAAAATGGATGCAGATGCAATTGGTGCGTTTGAGAAGTTCCTGCAATGGGGTCCTTTGGGGCTGGCGGGCCTCATGCTTGTTTTGGTTATCTTCACGCTGGTGACGACGACGCTTTCGACGCGAAAGGCGGTTTTGCTTGGCCTCTTTATGGTCGTGGGTGCGGGATGCTTTGTGACCGCCTTGCTTTATGACAATACCGGGCAACATCGGTTGGTTGTTGCTGTTCTGCCCAATGATCTTGAAGGGTTCGACTTTCCACCGCCCCGTATTTTGAAGAATGGCGCCGCGATAAGCCGTGATGAGGAAGTCATGATCAATGAGCCGACGTCGCTGACTGTCGATGTGTCTCGGGCGTTAGGTGCGTTTAGGGAAAGCGATGAGGCGGCCGAAGCTGCCGCTGCGCGAGCTGCCGAAGCACTGGCGCAAGAGCAAGAGGCGCTAGCTTCGTTGCAGTCTATCGAACAGCAGGTTGTTGCGTCTCAGCAAGAACTGGAACGCACGAATGCAATGCTGGTAGAAGCACGCCTTGAAGTTGAAGCACAGGAAGTGAGGCTGAAAGAGGCCGAAGATGTGATCGTTGTTCAGAGTGCGGCCTTAGAAGAAGCGGCAGATGCAAGTTCTACCTTGGTGTCCGAGATTGCAACGCTCAAGAATGAAATTGACAGAGTGCCTGCCGTGGCAGCAAGCCCCGCAATTCAGCGGCGCGTGCTGGAGTTGCAGGACGACGCACAGAGTATCACGCGCGGGCTGGAATTGGGTGTCTTTCGCTGATCTACTTCCGTTTTCCACCATAACGTGACTTGCCGCCGCGCATTCCGCCGCGGCCACCAGTACTTCGCCCTGACGCTTTCTGCGCATCACCCACCGCTTTATCCACGGCCTGCTGCCGGGCCAGTGGGTCGTCGGCTATTGTCAGTTCGACCGTTTCCAGCCGCTTGACCTCGTCCCGTAGCCTTGCGGCCTCTTCGAACTCCAGGTTCTCGGCGGCTTTGCGCATGTCTGTGCGTAGCCCTTCCAGTACGGTGGCGAGGTTGCCGCCTGCAAGCGGGTTGTCGACCTTCGCGGTCACCCGGTTCATGTCGACGTCGCCTTTGTAGAGGCCCGCGAGGATATCCTCGACGTTCTTTTTGACCGTTGTCGGTGTGATGCCGTGGTCTTCGTTGTATTTGAGCTGTTTGACGCGGCGGCGCTCGGTTTCCTTCATCGCGCGTTCCATGCTGCCGGTGATCCGGTCGGCGTACATGATCACGCGGCCGTCGGCGTTGCGCGCGGCGCGGCCGATGGTTTGCACCAGCGAGGTCTCAGAGCGCAGGAAGCCTTCTTTGTCGGCATCAAGGATGGCCACCAATCCGCATTCGGGGATGTCGAGCCCCTCGCGCAACAGGTTGATCCCGATCAGCACGTCGAAGGCACCCAAGCGCAGGTCGCGCAGGATTTCGATGCGCTCGATCGTGTCGATGTCGCTATGCATGTAGCGGACGCGAATTCCCTGTTCGTGCATGTATTCGGTCAGGTCTTCAGCCATGCGTTTGGTCAGCGTCGTAACCAGCGTGCGATAGCCGTCGGCGGCGACCTTGCGCACCTCGTCCAGCAGATCATCTACTTGCATCTCAACGGGGCGAATTTCGATTTGGGGGTCGATCAGGCCAGTGGGGCGGATGATTTGTTCGGTGAAGACACCGCCCGCCTGTTCCAGCTCCCACGCCGCGGGGGTGGCCGAGACGAAGACGGATTGCGGGCGCATGGCGTCCCATTCTTCGAATTTTAGCGGGCGGTTATCCATGCAGGAGGGCAGGCGGAACCCGTGTTCGGCCAGCGTGAATTTGCGCCGATAGTCGCCTTTGTACATGCCGCCGATTTGCGGGACGGAGACGTGGGATTCGTCCGCGAAGACGATGGCGTTGTCGGGGATGAATTCGAAAAGGGTAGGGGGCGGCTCACCCGGTGCGCGGCCTGTGAGGTAGCGGGAGTAGTTCTCAATCCCGTTGCAGACGCCGGTGGCTTCCAGCATTTCGAGGTCGAAGTTGGAACGTTGTTCGAGCCGTTGTGCTTCGAGCAGTTTGCCTTCGCCGACCAGCTGATCCAGCCGCATGCGCAGTTCTTTTTTGATGCCGATGATGGCTTGGTTCATCGTCGGGCGGGGCGTGACGTAGTGGCTATTGGCGTAGATGCGGACCTTTTCAAATGTGTCCGTCTTTTCGCCAGTCAGCGGATCGAATTCGGTGATGCTTTCAAGCTCTTCACCGAAGAACGATAGCTTCCACGCGCGGTCATCAAGGTGGGCAGGCCAGACTTCGAGGCTATCGCCCCGCACCCGGAAGGTGCCGCGTTGGAAGGCCGCATCGTTGCGCCGGTATTGCTGTGCGATCAAGTCGGCGATAATTTTGCGCTGGTCATACATTTTGCCAACGTGGATGTCTTGGGTCATTGCCCCATAGGTTTCGACCGATCCGATGCCGTAGATGCAGGACACGGAGGCGACGATGATCACATCGTCGCGTTCCAGAAGTGCCCGGGTGGCAGAGTGGCGCATCCGGTCGATCTGTTCGTTAATCTGGCTTTCTTTCTCAATGTAGGTGTCCGAGCGTGCGACGTAGGCTTCGGGTTGGTAGTAGTCGTAGTACGACACGAAGTATTCGACGGCGTTTTCGGGGAAGAACCCTTTGAATTCGCCGTAAAGCTGGGCGGCGAGGGTCTTGTTGGGGGCGAGGATGATCGCGGGGCGTTGGGTTTCCTCGATCATTTTGGCCATCGTGAAGGTCTTGCCGGTGCCGGTGGCACCCAGCAGGACCTGGTCGCGCTCGCCGTTGCGGATGCCTTCGCTGAGTTCCTTGATCGCCGTTGGTTGGTCGCCTGCCGGCTCAAACTCGGTTTTCAGGACGAATTGCTTGCCGCCTTCCAGCTTTTCGCGGGTTTTGACGTCAGGGGCGGGGTTGGACAGGTATTGATGCGGATCGGTTGCCGTATCGGTCATGGCGAGGGGTCCTTTGAAGTACCCTATATATTTGACCCGTTTGAAACAGGGTTCAAGGGCGGCTGCTGACAGGATGTGTCAGCAGGGTGATGGCTTGACCTTCGCCGCCAAGCGCATAGGGTCGCGATCCGTTGGAAACCAAAGGTGCTTTCATGTCAGACCATATTGATCCCGTAAAACTTGACCGTCTTGCCGAAGTTGCCGTGCGCACGGGTGTGAACCTGCAACCCGGGCAGGATCTGGTGATCACGGCACCTATGGCTGCCCTTGATCTGGTGCGCCTGATTACGGTGCATGCCTATAAGGCGGGCGCGGGAATTGTGACGCCGTTTTTCAATGATGATGCGATTACGCTGGCTCGGTATAAGCATGCACCGGACGAAAGCTTTGATCGCGCGCCGGGGTGGTTGTTTGAGGGCATGGCGGCCGCTTTCAAAGGTGGTGCGGCCCGCATGGCAATTACGGGTGATGATCCGATGTTGTTGTCCGAGCAGGACCCAGCCAAGGTGGCGCGCCTCAGCAAGGCTACATCCATTGCCGCCAAACCCGCCATGGCGCCGATTGTGGGGTTTGAGGTCAACTGGAACATTGTGGCCTATCCGGGGGCTGCCTGGGCTGCGAAGGTGTATCCCGATTTGCCTGTGGAAGAGGCGCAGGGCAAGTTGATGGATGCAATCTATGCCGCATCGCGTCTGGATGGGGATGATCCAGTGGCGAACTGGGCTGCGCATACGGCGACCTTGAAAGAGCGGGTGAACTGGTTGAATGCGCAGAACTTCAGCGCGTTGCATTATAGCGGGCCGGGGACTGATCTGCATCTGGGACTGGCCGATGGGCATATCTGGAAAGGCGGTGCGTCGCCTGCGCTGAATGGGGTAATCTGTCAGCCAAACATCCCGACCGAAGAAGTCTTTACCTGTCCGCACGCGTATAAGGTCGACGGCACTGTCGCGGCGACAAAGCCGCTGGCGCATCAGGGTAACGTAATAGAGGATATCGCGGTGCGCTTTGAGGCGGGCCGCATTGTTGAGGCGACGGCCAGCAAGGGTGAGGATGTGCTCAGGGCGTTGCTGAAAACGGACGATGGTGCAAGCCGGATTGGCGAGGTCGCACTGGTCCCGCACTCCAGCCCGATCAGCCAGTCGGGGACCTTGTTTTACAACACGCTCTTCGATGAAAACGCATCATGCCACATCGCGCTGGGTCAATGCTATGCGGATACGATTGAAGGCGGGTCTGAGTTTTCGCCTGAAGAGTTGAAGCAAAAGGGCGGTAATCAGAGCATCATCCATGTCGACTGGATGATGGGCTCTGATGCGGTGGATATCGACGGCATCACAAAGACAGGTGAGCGTGTGCCGGTCATGCGTAGTGGTGAGTGGGCCTGAGGTAGAGGTTCTGGATCACGCCCGAAACCGCGGCAATATCTGCTGCAAATGCTTGCGTAAACGTGTCGTTTTGCACATATAGAGATCACCCAAAGGAGAGTTGCGATGCGCGCACGAATCTACAAGCCAGCCAAAACTGCAATGTCGTCAGGCACAGCCAAGACAAAGCATTGGGTATTGGAGCATGTGGCTGAGACCGCGCGCGAGGTTGATCCTTTGATGGGGTGGACGTCATCGTCCGATACCCAAGCGCAGGTCAAGCTTGAGTTTGACAGCAAAGAAGCGGCGCTGGACTATGCAAAAGAGCGTGGGATTGATGCGGTCGTGCGCGAACCCAAAGCCCGCAAAGCCAACATCCGCCCCGGCGGTTATGGTGAAAACTTTGCGACCAACCGTCGTGGGTCCTGGACGCACTAGGGCTTGCCAAAGACAGGTTTGTCGCGCCATACCAACGCTCGTGCGGTCCGATAGCTCAACTGGATAGAGCAGCTGACTTCTAATCAGCAGGTTGAGGGTTCGAGTCCTTCTCGGATCGCCATTTACCAACATCATCTCTCGCAAAGCATTACTTATCCACGCCACATCAACAATCGGCGGTTTTGGACCTGATCGTTCCGCGCCCGTTGGGTCATTTTGTCATAGTTGCCTCTTTCCCTAACATGGCTGTTCTCTATTACTTAGGGTTGTATTATGTTGACGCATGGGGCGCTAGCTGGCTGAGAGAGCATGTACTTTTTGTAATATGAATTTTGACATTTTAAGCCATTTTGGCACTGGGCTGAACCACCGGGACGAGATTGACAGGCTGCTGCTGCTTGAACGTGGCAATGGTTGGGATATCAAAGTCCGTCTGATCGGGGTTCCGATCGGCAGTGTGCTGCTTTTCCTTTACACTCAAGAATACACTGCGTTTTTGTGGAGCGGTGGCTACGTCGCTTGTTACGCGATTTACCGGATTTACATGCGATCGTTGTCGCAGTTCGTGTCGTTCGGACAGCAAGTCATTGTCCATTTGCTGATCATCGCCATGACCATCAGCTTTTTGTGGATGCCATCGCTGATGCTGGTTGATACGGACCGCAACGAAGTTCTTGTTGGTGCAGCTTTGGTTGGCGCGCAACTGGTGCATCTGGTGCATCGCGGGGATACCCCACTTTTCTTGATCGTCGGCACGACCGCCGCTGTTTGCGGGATTATGATTTCCCTGCTGATTTCGGTTCTGCCACAGATCACCGAACCTGTGGCAATTATCGGTATCTTGGTCAGCTGGTTTGCACTGATCTTCTATCTGGCCCAATCCATGTTGGCGGCGCGCACACGGATTTTGGCCGAAAACGCGGCCCGGCAACAGGCGTTTCAGGCGCAAAAACTATCAGCCTTGGGGCAGTTGGCGGGCGGGATCGCCCATGACTTCAACAATATCCTGACGGCGATTTCCGGCAATCTTGAACTATACAAAGAGCTTGAGACTGAAGCCGAGAAGGATGAAGTGATCACTGCCGCCCAGCACTCTAGCGCACGCGCCGCAAAGATCGTTAGCCAGATCCTGATCTATGCGCGCAAGTCACCGGTTGAAATGCAAACGGTTGACGCAAATGGGCCGCTTTCAAGCATCGCAGTGCTGATGGCGCATCTTGTGCCGCCTACGTTGCAGTTTGCGATGACGCCACTGTCCACACCCCGTTCGGTCAGAATTGATCCCGATCAGTTGGTCACCGCATTGATGAACCTTATCCTGAACGCCGTTGATGCCACCAAACCGGGCGGACAAATCAAGCTGACCGTGCGGCAAAGCGACGTGCGCGCTGAGACACATGTGGTCGGGGATCGTATCCTGAACACTGGATCTTACGTCATTTACGAGGTGAGCGATACTGGCAGCGGCATCCCGGATCACCTTCTCAAATCGGTGGTTGACCCTTTCTTTACAACAAAACCGGTGGGCAAGGGCACCGGGCTGGGCTTGTCCATGGCCGTGTCCATTGCCGATCGCGTGGGTGGCGGGCTCTCCATTGATACGGCAACTACCGGCACTGTGATGCGGGTTTTCCTGCCTGTCGCAGAGTAGTGGTGGATGCGGCGCACTGCATGGGTCTGATGCGGCGAAAGCCCGCTAACCGTGCATTTTTGGTAAACGGGTGCGTCGGTTTCAAAGTAACGTTTAGGGTCATTTCCCGCCGAAAATAACGTAAAAGTTAACAAAATACTGGGCTCTTGGTGCCGAATGGGCAGATTTAGTCCGTTTGACGGCTCTGCGGTTAATGTCTCTTTAACCGAGATATTTCATTTTCCTTAACTATGAAAAGCCTAGCGTATCGGCGCGCGGCTTGCGGGAAATGAGACTGGATTTAGCGTGTTTGACTTGCGTAACGATGTTTTTGAATTTGACGATCAGACCTATGATACCAGCCTTCGGCGGCGCCACGTTCCCAAGATGATGTTTGACCTGGGTGTCTCATTGATCCTGTTGATCCCGCTTGTGGTTGTGGCTGCGGTCCTGTTGATTTTGAACCCGTTTCTCAATCAAGGGCCGTTGATTTTTCTCCAGAAACGTATGGGGCAAGACTGTCGCGCATTTACAGCGATCAAGTTCCGCACGATGCTGCCCGAAACCGAGACCCACCGTGGTGCCTTTGATGCTCTGGAAACGGACCGCATCTCTTCGCTTGGTTGGTTTTTGCGCAAAAGTCGCTTGGACGAACTGCCGCAAATTCTGAATGTTCTGCACGGCGAAATGAGCCTGATTGGCCCGCGTCCTGATGCCTTTGACCATGCGATCGTCTTCTTACGGCAGGTGCCCGGATACGCGCAACGCCATCAGATGTTGCCCGGGATCAGCGGGTATGCCCAAACCGAGGTGGGATATGTCGAGGGTCTTGATGGGATCGAAGAAAAGGTCGCGGCTGATCTTTACTATCTGCGCCATACAACGTTTTGGTTTGATCTGTGGATCACCTGGCGGACGTTCTGTGTGGTTCTGGGGTGTCGTGGCAGCTAGGCTCTGACGATAGCTTTGATCAGTGTTGAACGTCAGGTAACGATGACTATTACCTCAATGACTAAACCCAAGCACGCAAAAGCTTGGATAAGATGTAGCGAAGAATTCGTGGAGGCGTCAAACCAAGTCCTTTGCGTGGATGAGCAATTAGACAGCCTGCATCAAACGTGCGCTGCCCGAGACAAGGACCGATGACCCGGCTTCACTGCTCAACTGAACCTCGATGATCGACGGGGCACCCATGTCCTCGCCTTGCCGGATCGTGAACTGTTTTCCATGTGGCCAGCCGCGATCACGCAAGTAGCCGGCGAAGGCAGCTGCGGCCGCACCAGTCGCGGGGTCTTCCAAAACCCCCCCGGACGCAAAAGCATTGCGGACCGAGAAGACGCGGTCGCCTTCGATATGAACCAGCATGATCGTCACGAGTTTGTGCTGCCGCATCATGTCGCGCCCCTCATCAAGACTGTAAGTCATTGCGGCCAGCCGCGCACGGTCATGGAGTGCGAACATAAGATGATCAGCGCCGCCGTGAATGCGGGCTGGGGGCAGTCGCACGTCCAAATCGTCCTTGGTCAGACCTAACAGCTCCATCGCATCCTGCGACTCGTCGTCGGTTATCGCGCGGCTTTTCGTTGGCGGCGAGGCCAGTGTTGCAGCCATGCCTTCGCCCGAGGGTGCGGCATCTACAGTGATCGAGGCGTTGTTCAGATCTAGTTTGTATGTTCCCGAACCGTTGCGTTGCCCAAGTGCTGCCCCGAGCGCAATTGTCGCATGTCCACAGAACGATACTTCCGACTCGGGTGAAAAATAGCGGACGCGCCACGATCCGTCTTTCCCCTCTACCGGAACGGCGAATACTGTTTCGGAGTATCCGACCTCTGCCGCTACCTTTTGCATGTCCTCCTCTGGAACAGCCTTGTCGAGAAGGACGACCCCGGCGGGGTTACCGCCTTTTCCGTTGGCGCTAAAAGCTGCAATGCGCTGAATATCCACGTTTGGTTCTCCATTTGGTTATGGACAGAATATACATTCTGCTACCGCACCACGTCCCGGTGATATTGTAAGGCAAATTATTATTACTCGTTCATATCGACGGTCGTTTCAGTTATACAGCCATCAATATGAAAGTGATTGATGAAATTGACCGGAAGATCATCTCTACCCTTGAGCATGACGGTCGTGCCAGCTTAGCCGAGATTGCGAAAGTCGTTGGTCTTTCGGGTCCGGCCGTTGGTGAGCGGTTGCGGCGTTTGCAGTCAGACGGGGTTATCGAAGGTTTTGCAGTGCGGGTTGATGCCAAATCACTTGGCTATACCTTAGAGGCGATTGTCCGCATAAAGCCGCGCTCTAAGCAGCTGCACAACGTCGAGCAAATGATCCTGAATGAGCCGCGTTTCACATCTTGCGACCGGGTGACAGGTGACGACTGTTTCATCGCGCGGCTGGCTTTGGTGAGCGTTGCGGAGCTAGATGACATCCTGCTGCCGCTTCATGAGCGCGCTGAAACGCATACATCAATCGTCAAGTCGTCACTTCTGCGCAACCGGATGCCTGGCTTGTCACCCCGAACACGGCCTACCTGAAACAATCGCTCTGGTGTTGCATATGCCAGCGCCCGATGGCTCAAGCGATTGGTAAACTCCCGCACATAGGAATGGTGGATCACATTCAAGCGGAGAGCAAAATGCCCGATCCATTCGATACAGACTACGTCAACCTGACATCCCCTGCTGTTTCACACTATGTCATCAGCCCGTCTGATGCCGCCGATCTGCCGGTGCGCCCGCGTGCGCTGTATGTCAATGTCGGCGGCAGCGCCGTGATGCAGGACGCAAGCGGCGAGTCGGTCAGCTATGAGCTGATGGCTGGGTCTATACTACCTTTGCGCCCAAACCGTGTTATGGCTTCTGGCACCACGGCGCAGCTGGTCGCGTGGTACTGACGCATGATTGGATTTGAGCTTTCGCCGGGCACGCTTCAAGGCGGGCCGCGTAATGCCCCGCCGCTGGCTGCGTATTTCCGCAACGGCGGGGGGCAGTCTGTGGCCCTTGCCGAGGGTATCAACGGAGGGTTGTTTGCGTGGACTGAGCTGGGGCAGGGATATGTTGCGCGGATGCGGCTGGACAGCGACGATCCTACAACCCGTTTGTCATGGCGCGAAACCCTGATTGCCGAGTTGCGCAATATCTATCCTGTGGGTGCTCTGACGCTGTCAGGATCATGGGCAAAGCTGCAATCGTCCGGCTCTGGCCGGGCGGGCAGCTATACGGGCAACCGCGCGATCAGCACCGGGTCGGCCTCTGCGCTGGCTCAGGTCACGGTTGGCCGTGCCGCCCCCTATGATCTTTGGGTGCATTACACGGGCCGTACCAGTGGAGGTTACATCAAGGTTGAGATCGACGGCGCGCAAACGCTGGTGAACGAGATTGATGATCCCGCTGATTTAGGGTTCAAGGCGTTTTCCTCTTATTCGTCCACTGATTTACTGCGCCGGCAAACGGTAAAAGTGGCAAGTGGGCTGATGGGTAACCACGATGTGGCCATCAGCTTTGGCGGTGCAGCATCCCCGGGTGGTGGCGCGATCCTGATTGAGGCTGTTGGCATTTCCGGTGCATTGGCCGATCCGCATGTTTTGCCGCCATTATGGACTGCTGGCACAACCTATGAAATGGGCGATGAAGTGCAGTTTGGTGGCATGTACTACTCAGCACGCGCCAATGGTGTCAGCGGCGCGGCCGGTCCGAGCCATTCAGGTGGTATCGCATCGGATGGTGCGCTGGACTGGCGCGCTGATGATCGTCCTACCTATCCTGAATTTGTGGCGATTGATTACCCCTCTGAGCGCGAGTACGCGATCCGCTTTGCCGTATCGGGTGCCACGACTGAGGCGGGTGGTCAGACCCATGGCAATGATGCCTTGGTGGCCCGCACGATTACTTTGGATGATGTCCCTTGGGTGCCTGCCACGACCGGTTTGGGTTTGCAGATTGGCACCAACCTGGCGTTCGTTGAAGACACGACTTGGCAAACCCAGTCGGGTGCTGCTGTTGCGGACTGTCGTCTGGTTCGCACCGTGACCCCCGGTGCGATCACCCACAGCGTCACCGCCCATGCGACAGGTCCGCAGATGGATGTCGAATGGCTTTACGCAGGCATGCTGCCGATGGTGCGTTGGGATGGTGAAAGCGGCACGACCGTGGTCGATACCGTCAAGGCACCGGATGCGCCGATTGTGGATCTTGCCAGCTTCGCTGGCGTGACACCGCCGAACACCGACTTTGGCGCGGTGGCCCGATTGGGTCTTGCAGGTAAAGTGGACGGTGTTGGCTTTGTGTACGGCCATGAGGTTGGGGCGACGCCTGTGTCGGGCAATATCATCAACGGGTTTGAAGCGTTCCTGCGCCCGAACTTGGAAGGGCGATCCGAAACAGGCACCCTTGATTGGCCGGCGAAAGCCTATTTGCAGGCGCAGGACGGCGGGGCGATGACCTTTGATCCCGGAGAGGCGCTTGGGTTCTTTAGTCGTCACAGCATTGCGATGACACCGAGTTAACTGAAGAAGGGCCGCGATAACGCGGCCCTTCTTACATCGCGCCTGACATCGCGCCGGTGTTCATCGGCACTGTGGTGTCATGTCGCGCAGCTTTGCGCAGATTGACCTGGGATAGGATCAACCCTGTCGCAGGCGCGCCCGCATCAGCCAAAAGCCGTAGCCCGGCCTGCACCGCAGACAGCGGCGTGCGCTGCCATCTGACAGAATAGAGCACCGCATCGGCCATCTGCGCCAAAAGCTGGGTTTGCGGTGATCCAAGCACTGGCGGGCCATCGACGATCACATGATCGTATTGCCGTGCCACATCATTCAGAAACGCGGCGAACCCGTCGGCAAGCAGCACGCTTTCTTGCATGTGGTCATTCGTCAGTCGCAGGGTATCAGCGCCTAGAATGTCACTGTGGGCGATCGCTTGATCCGATGAGACGCCCGCGAACAAGATGTCATCCATGCGCGACCGCACGCTGTGTCCCGTCGTCCCAGTGATCAATAGAACGGATTTGCCTGCATGTACAAAGGATTGGGCGAGAGCGGTCGCATAGGCTGCGCTGTCTTCGTTTGGCATGCTGGAGGTTGACAGGATGATCTTGGGTGCTGGACCCTTTGCGGCGATCAGTAATGAAGCACGCAGGTTTTGCATCGCTCTGCCAAAGAGCGGTTCGTTGGCGCACAATCGTTGTTGCAGTCCGCGCGGGCGATGCGCTTTGCACCGTGCGATCTGCACGAAGACCGGCACACCGGTTTCACGCTGCAAACGTGCGGCGTCGCCCACGTCTTTGCGGTAGGTGTGCCGCAGCGTGACGATCATCAATCCCAACAGCAGCCCGACGAAAGCGCTGACGATAACGATCAGCGTCTTGCGGGCCCCGGCATAGGTGCCGGGTGTGGCCGCGGCGACCAGATGGCTGTCGGGGGTTTCGAGGCCGCGTTGGATGCGTGTTTCCTGTAGGCGTGCGAGGTAGGTCTCGTAAAGGACCCGCGTTGCGTCAGCCTGCCTTTGCATTTGGTTGAGTGCAACCAAGCCAGTTGATTGGGTTGACAGTTGGGTCAGCAGCCTATCGCGTTGCTGCACAATGTTGGCGATTTCTGCGCGCAATTCGACCAATACGAACTGTTCCCGCGTGGAGTTTTGCACACCCGTCCCCGCCTCCAACACCGCAAGTGATGCACGTGCCGCCTGAAGCTGTTGTTCCACGTTCAACACCTGATTGCTGAGCGCGTCCAGCTTGGTGTTTTCTTGGATTTGTGCCGTCGCGATCAGCGCCGTGATTTCGGTTTCCTGCAGTTGCAGTTGGCTTTGCAGGGCGACAACGCGGCCGGTGAGCCAGTCTTCTGCCTCTTGCGATGCCGCGTCCTGCGTCGCGATTTTGTCGGCTAGATAGACAGTGGCAAGTGTGTTGGCGAGGATTGCTGCTTTTTCGGCAGATCGGCTTTGTGCACGAATATCGAAGATATAAGTGTTGCTGGGCCGGTTGACTGTGACCGCGGCTTGCAGGTTTTCAATGGTTTTTTCGCGTATGGCCTCGGCGGTCAGCGGCGCATCGGTGGTCCCAGCCAGTGCATGGCGCAGTGTGCGGCGCAGCGCATTCACCGAGAGCGGTGAAGGTGGTGTCAGGTAGCGGTTAAACTCTGGATCATCCTCAAGTGCCAAAGCATCCACAACCTGTGCCAGTAGGTAAGGCGACGTCATCATCGCGCGTTGCGTATTCAGGCTGATGGCGTCAGACACCGGTGCGGCCAAGACACCGGACACATCCTGCAATGTTGAGGGTTGCACATCAATCTGCAAAACGGCGGTGGCCGCGAAACGAGGCTGTATCATGCGAAAGGCATAATAGCCCCCTGCTACGATGCAGATTGCTGTTGTTAATGCGATGATCCACTTGCCCTGCCAGATCACGCGCAGCATCCCCGCTAGATCAAGCACAGGGATCGGATCAACCGCGACCGTTGCGGTGTGCTGTGTCATCAAAAACCGGTGTCCTTGTCGGCTGTTCTTACGCCCGCAAAAGAACACAGAGTGGTTAACCTAAAATTAATCTCAATGAATGAGGACTGAACGCATCAGTCAGGTGCCATGGCATGGGCCTGCAAGTTTTTGATGGTATGATGATTTCTACGACCTTGACCAAGCTGATCGAACGAACCGCAGGGCGTAGTCTGACGCTGCGCGGTGCCCTCGTCGCAAGCAGTTTTGTGGTGATGGTAGGGCTGGCCGCGGGTCTGGGGTTGGAGCGTTTTGGCGCGCTTATCTTTTTTTGGAGCGGGGCATTGGTTGCCGGAACGGCACTGTCATTGGGTGGCCCGCTGATCCTTTTGCGCGGGCTAACGGATGGCTGCGGGATGCGGATGCGCGACGTAGTCGCACTTGTCGTGGCTTTTCCTTTGATCCTGACCTTGTTGGTATTCCTTTTAATGGCCTCGCTTTGGCCAGCGCTGCCTTGGTTCGCTATTCTGGCTGCAGGGTTTGGCGTGAATGTGCTGACCTGTCTGGCCAGCGTGATGCGCGCTCTGGGCAGTTTGCACTGGTCGATGGTGTTGCGGGACGGGGCGCCGCAAGCCGCTTTGGGGTTTGGCGCTGTTTTGGCGTCAGGCCATGCGGCTGCTGGCATTCTGGTAGCCGCGACATGCGTGATGCTGCTGATTGGCCTGATCGCGACGGTTTGGTGTTGGCGTGCGAGGCACTCGATCGTCGTATTCAGTGAACACAAACGAAGTCTTATTGATGCATCGCTTTGGGGAACTTCCGTCCTTGGCATGGGGATCATGCAGATGGACTTGATCGTAGGTGGGATGGTTTTGCCTGCTGAGGCGCTGGGCGTTTATGCGCTATTGCGTCGCATCGCGAACCTTGTGGCTTTGCCCGTGACAGTCGCAACTTGGGTCAGCGCCGCAGCGATTTCAGCCGCCTACGGGCAAGGCGATATGGCTGCCCTCCAAAAGGCAAGCCGGGACGGCAGCCGGATCGCCTTACTGCCGGGTGCTGCGTTGTTTTTATTGGGGCTGACGGCAATACCATTCATTTTGATCTTGCTGCCCGGCGTGACAGTTGTGTTTGTCGTCTTGCTGGTTGGGGCGCTTGTTCAGGTTCTGCTGGCCTCAGGGTTCACTGTGGCCACGCTTTGCGGGCAGGCGCGTCTTTCGGTTCTTGCGCGGCTTGCAGCGCTTGGGTGTTACCTTCTGAGTGTGCAGATTATTGGCGGGCAGCTATCGCCGGTCATCAACGCCGTCGCATACACGGTCGCGATGAGCTGCGGCAGCCTGCTGCTCTGGGCGCAGTTGAAACGCAAAACCGGGATTGAGACATCAGCCTATGCGCTGTGGCGAACAAGGGTGGGTGCATGGAAAGCGTCCTGATTATCGTGCTGGCCCTGTTTTGCACGGCAACACCTCTTTGGCTTGGGGCGCGCTATGGTGTGGTG
This sequence comes from Yoonia sp. F2084L, assembly GCF_023015625.1. Taxonomy (GTDB): domain Bacteria; phylum Pseudomonadota; class Alphaproteobacteria; order Rhodobacterales; family Rhodobacteraceae; genus Yoonia. The sequence goes on along the minus strand of NZ_JALKAH010000004.1, from coordinate 291,350 downwards.
GCGTTGGTATCGCCGATGCATCTGCTGGGATACTTCTGCCTTTTTGGGTTCCTTATCAAAGTTGCAGTCTTCGCGGCGATCCCGGAATTTGCGTTCTACACCCGCTTTGTCGACACATCAGGGGCGCTGATGACCGGTGCGCTCTATCTGTCTGCTTTCGTTTTACTGGTCTGTCTGGGCTATCGCTGTGCGGTCCGACCCATGCGCGCCAAAGTTTCTATCGACGCCGCAAGTATGGTGGCAGCGAACCTTTGCAGGCATGGAATTCTGTTCTCGCTGGCGTTTGGGACTGCTGCATTGACGCTTGCGTTGATGTTGCAGGCGCGGGGGGTGTCAGGCTTGTCCTTGGACGTGCTGTCACAGTTGAATACTGACAAACAGATCAATGTAAACGCGAAAGGGATTGGGGCCACACTTGCGGGGTTAAAGACCCTGTTTGTTGTGCCGAAATTCGCCTTTGTGCTCTTGCTGGCGCAGGGGCTTGTGCGGCAAAATCGGCTTCTTTTGGCGCAGGCCGCCATTCTCGCAGGGCTCTTGGTGTTCATTGCGCTTGTGTCGGGTGACCGGTTTGAACTGGTAGAGCTGCTGGTGTTCGGTGCCGCCACCCATTTGATCCTTGGGGGGCGTTTGCGGTGGCAGACGTGGGCAATCACAGTGGTGGCCGCTGCAACTGTGCTGTTGCTATCAGCCTATATGACGGCGTTGCGGGGCAATGATGCAGGTCTGTTGCACCAGATCGTCGGATCGACCTATTTCTTGGATATCAACACAGCTGTGATGGTCACGGATCGCGTGCGCCCCGACATGCAGCTATGGGGTGAAAGCTATCTCTGGTGGAGCTTTGGTTGGGTACCGCGCGCCATCTGGGTCGACAAACCCGCCATTGATCTGGGCGTTTTCTTTAAGCGCGACGTGATGGGTCTGACAACGGGTGGAGCCTTTAACGTGACGGGCCCGGGCGAGGCTTTCATCAATTTCGGCTGGGCCGGGGTGAGCGTTGGCTTTGCGCTTGGCTGGCTTTATCGGCGCGGCGAAGAGGTGCTTTTGGCGTCCCGGAACAGCCTGCGATACGGGGCGTTCTTGCTTTATCCGATGCTGTTTTACCCGTTTATTCAGGCAACGTTACAGTCGTCCTTCAGCGGTTTTATCGTAGGAGCAGCAGCGCAGATGGTGCTGATTGTGGGCATGATCGCGGTCTTTGTACCGCGCTACCGGGTGCGGGCCATGGCGCAGCCGGATGTTGGAGGCCGCGCATATGTCTAAGCTGATCTATTGGGGTGCGCGGCTTGCACGCGCGGCATGGCGGCGTGCAACGAGCTATTTGGCAACGCGCATTTATCGCGGTGTCTTGGCTTCGCTTGGTGAGGGTTCTGTCGTGCAGGCCGGCGTCAGGTTTGATCAGCCGCACAGCGTTTCTATTGGTAGGGATTGTCTGATCTGGCGCGGGGTCGGTGTTGCGGCCGAAGGATCGCAGGCCGGACTGGTCATTGGTGACAGGGTGCAGATCAACCGCAATGTGCTGCTTGATAGCACCGGGGGATTAACACTGGCTGATGATGCTATGATTTCGCAAGACGCCATTCTTTACACCCATGATCACGGGCTTGATCCGCATAGCGATCCGGTTTTGCACCGCAAGCATGTCGGTGCGGGCGCATGGGTTGGTGCGCGTGCGGTCATATTGCCGGGCTGCAAGACTATCGGTGCTGGTGCCGTGATAGGCGCTGGGGCCGTCGTGACAAAGGATGTTGCAGCAGGGGCCATTATGGCCGGGAACCCTGCCCGCGTGATTGGTCAGCGCGACGCCGGGCTGGTGGCGGCATGAAGGTGCTTCACATCACGCCGTCCTATTATCCGGCGACCTATTGGGGTGGGCCGATCTGGTCGACCAAGGCCATCTGCGACGGGATCGCGGCGTTGCCTGACGTGGATTTGCGGGTGCTGACGACCGACGCTGCGGGTCCGCAGGTAAATGACCGGGTGCAACCGACAATGCTTCCCTATCCGGTGCACTACGCCCGCCGGATCGCCGGGCATAGCGTGGCACCGGGACTGCTCGCGCGGTTGCCAAGTGCTATAGCTTGGGCGGATATTGTCCATCTGAGTGCCACCTATAGTCCCCCGGTTTTACCCAGTCTGGGGTTGGCCAAACTGCTGGGCAAACCTGTCGTCTGGTCCCCGCGCGGAGCGTTGCAAGCGACAGCTGACTGGGCTGGCGCACCCCACCAACACGCCAAGCAGATGTTTGAAAAGGCCGCGAATATGCTGCGACCTGCGCAGACGGTTCTACATGTCACGGCGGCGCAGGAAGGAGCCCAAAGCATCCGCCGTCTTGGTGACATCACGACGGTCACGATTGCAAATAGTGTGGACATTCCTGCGGCCAATCTCGTTAGAAATCGGGTGGACGGTCAATGCCGTCTCATGGTTTTGGGTCGTCTGCATCCCAAGAAGGGGCTGATAGAGTTGTTTGACGCGGTGGCACAACTGCCGGATGTGTTCTCGTTGGATGTCTACGGCACGGGGGACGCGGCATTTACAGCGGCTCTCCATGACAAAGCTGCGCAATTGCGAGGGCGCGTTCGCATGCATGGCCATGTTGACGGGGCTGCAAAAGCGGCGGCTTTCGCCGATGCAGACCTTTTTGTCCTGCCGTCCCATTCCGAAAACTTCGGGATCGCTGTGGCCGAGGCTATGGCCCATAGCTTGCCAGTGTTGACGACAACTGCCACACCTTGGGCCGAGGTTGATCTGGTCGGTTGCGGACGTTGCATTGATCTGGCGCAGGCCGATTTGGTGCAGGAAATCATGGACCTCAGCCAGCGCGATCTGATTGCAATGGGTGCGAGAGCCCGCGATTGGATGCGCCGTGATTTTTCGGCAGAGGCGATGGTTGCGGCATTCGCGGTACTTTACCGCGACATGGTGGCGTCCGAGCCTGCGCGGGTGTCGGCATGAGTACGCAGGTCGATGTCGCGCGCAATCGCAACACGCGCAGTTACAGCCGTGCAGAGAATATGCGCCGCATGCTTTGGGCCGGTGTGCACCCGCTTTTTCGTTTCAGCCCGCGCCCTCTTTGGGGGTGGCGGCGATGGATGCTGCGCTGTTTTGGGGCTGTGATCGGACAGCAAGTCCGCGTTCACCCAACAGCACGGATCACGATGCCTTGGCACTTGCGGATCGACGATCATGCTGCTGTCGGGGATTACGCCATCCTTTACGCGCTTGGGCCGATCCACATTGGCGCGCGTGCTGCGATTTCCCAATACGCGCATCTTTGCGCGGGCACCCATGATTGGCGAGACTCTGCACGACCTTTACGGAAGCTGCCAGTGTCGGTCGGCGCTGACGCGTGGATTTGTGCAGATGCGTTTGTAGGTCCCGGGGTAAACGTCGGTGCAGGCGCAATCCTTGGCGCGCGCGCCGTTGCCATGCGGGATCTAGCAGCGATGCATATCGGCGTGGGCAACCCAATGCAGGTCAGGCCGCGCGATGACTGAACTGACCGTCATTATCCTGACCAAGAATGAGGCCCGCCACATCGTGCGCGCGATAGCCTCCGTGCGCGGGGTCGCCAGCCGGATCATTGTTGTGGATAGCGGGTCCACCGATGACACCGTGGCATTGGCCCAATCCGCAGGGGCGCAGGTGTTGCATCACGCTTGGGTCAATCACGCGGCGCAGTTCAACTGGGCGTTGGACCAGATTGCAGGCACCTCCGGCTGGGTTCTGAGGCTGGATGCCGATGAGGTCGTGACGGACGCACTCGCCACTCGGATTGCGGTAGGCCTGCCTGATGTCGATGGCTGCTACATCGGTCGGCGGATTAAGTTTATGGGGCAGATGGTGAAATACGGCGGTCTGTTCCCGGTGCCGATCATCCGCCTGTTTCGCAATGGCCGCGGGCGCTGCGAGGCGCGGTGGATGGACGAACATATCGTGGTGGAGGGGTCGACCGCGCATTTGCAAGGTGAGATCATAGACGACAACCGCAATCCGCTGGACTGGTGGGTGGCCAAGCACAATGCCTACGCCAGTCGCGAGGTCGTAGATGTCTTGAATCGGGAGTATCAGTTTCTTCCCGGCGCGGGCGATCTGCCCGGGCGTGGCGGCACGGTGATGAAACGCTGGGTGAAGCTGCATCTTTATGGGCGGCTGCCTGCCGGACTGCGTGCGGGCGCCTATTTCTTTTACCGCTATGTGCTGCGCTTTGGGTTTCTGGATGGTCCGCAAGCACGGTCTTTCCACGTCTTGCAAGGGTTTTGGTATCGCTATCTGGTCGATGCCAAACTGGCAGAGGTTCGGCGGCATATGGCAACGACGGGGGCCGAACCGATTGCTGCGATTGCTTCGGTTCTTGGTGTTGATGTCGCCGCTATGAACACGTTCCAGAAAGATATGGCTGCATGAAAATCTCTGTTGTGACAGCCGTAAAGGACGGGCGCGCGACGCTGCCTGCCATGTTGGACAGCCTAAAGGCGCAGACCCACGGCGATGTCGAACATGTCGTGCAGGACGGCCGATCAACTGATGGCACATTGGCCTATCTGTCGTTTGAAGGGCATCCGAACATAGCGCTGCAGAGCGTACCGGATACAGGCATTTACGACGCGATCAACCAAGGGATCAGCCGGGCAACGGGGGATGTGATTGGACTGTTGCATGCGGATGATCAATTGGCTGGGCCGGACGTGTTGACGTGGGTCGCGGCAGCGCTGGAAGATCCTGACCTTGATGGTGTCTACGGTGATTTGCAGTATGTCGCCCGCGACGATCCGACCCGCGTGGTGCGGCATTGGCGGGCGGGGGGATATAGCCAAGCGCAACTCGGGCGCGGTTGGATGCCGCCGCATCCTACGCTCTATCTGCGGCGCGCCGTGTTCGAGCAGGCGGGGCTTTACGACACCAGTTATCGCATTGCCGGAGACTACGAAGCAATGCTGCGGTTTTTGACTGCTGGGCAGGTGCGGTTGGGCTACATTCCGCGGGTCATGGTGCAGATGAAACTGGGGGGCGTCAGCAATCGGTCCTTCGCGCATATGATCCGCAAAAGTCGCGAAGACTATCGCGCGATCAAACGACACAAGGTCGGCGGCTTTGGAACGTTGGTCGCCAAGAACCTGTCCAAGCTGCCGCAGTTCGTGGGGCGCGGTCAGGTATAAAAGTACTTGGTCAGGTGATAAAAGATCGGAGCCGCGAAGATCACACTGTCCAGCTGGTCAACAAAGCCACCCTGACCGGGGATCAGATGCGACCAGTCTTTCACGCCACGGTCGCGTTTGATGGACGCCACGACCAGACTGCCGAACATGCCCACCAGCGAAGCAGCACCTGCCATAGCCATTGCCCCAAACGTTCCGAATGGCGTGATCCAGTTCAGCAGTGCACCGACCAGCATGGCAGAGCCAACCCCGCACAGCACACCTTCCCACGTTTTAGGCGACAGTCCAGGTGCGATCTTGGTACGGCCAATCCGGCGGCCAAAGAAGTATTCCAGCAGGTCGCCAAGCTGTACGACCATGACAAGGAACGCGACCAGCAACAGTGAGCGGTCGCCGTATCCTGCAATGTCGAGGTTCATCAAGGCGGGCACATGGCTGACACAGAACACGGCAATCATCAGCGCCCACTGGGTTTCGGCCACACGCATCAGGAACCGGTCGGGATTGCCGCGCAAGGCCGACACGATGGGCAGAAGCAGGAAGGCGTAGACCGGAATAAAGATGGCATAGAGCCCGTCCCAGCCCAATCCCACGAAAACATATTGCAGTGGCAGGACAGCAAAGAAACCCAGCGCGAGCGATAGATGGTCGGCTTGGGCTTTGGTCGTCAATGTCAGGAATTCGCGCAAGGCCGCGAAAGAGGCGAATGCGAACAGCACCATCACGCCGATCCGGCCCATGAGCAGGGCAAAACCCACAAAGGCGACCATGCCCCACCAGCTTTGGACGCGGGTCATATAGGTATCAAGGACAGGGTTCTGAAAGTCTGGCTCTTCGCGCGCGCGCAGGACTTCGCCAACAAAGGTCAGCGCGATCAGAATCCCGAAGCTGCCGATGGTCAGCAGCAGGATATCGGTCATTGTATCGGTCATGTCCGCACCTCAGGGCGCTGGGCCAACAGGGCATCAGAGGCGCGTTTGAGGAAATCGTCTTTGCTTTCGCCTTCGCGCACATGGATCGGTTCGCCGAAGGTCACGGTGCAGATCAGGGGCAGGGGGATGATTTCGCCCTTTGGCATAATCTCGGTCAGGTTGGCGACCCATGTGGGGACCAGATCAACGTCGGGGCGGGCAACGCCCATGTTGTAAAGCCCTGCTTTGAACGGCAGCAGCGGGTCGTCTGTCATGTTGCGGTTGCCTTCGGGAAAAATGATCAGCGAGGCGCCTTCGTCGAGGGCCGCGATGATCTTGTCCATCGGTTTGTCTTTTACCTCTGGCCGGCGGTCCACAAGGACACAGTTGAACACCTCTGGGCCGACAAAGGCGCGCACTTTGTTTTTCAACCAGTAGTCAGCGGCAGCCACCGGGCGCACGGTGCGGCGCATGGCGGGTGGCAGCACCGACCAGATCATCGGCATATCGGCGTTGCTGGTGTGGTTGGCGAAATAGACGCGTTGGCGCGGAACAGGTTCGATCCCTTTCCAATCTGCACGCACGGCGGTGATAGCACGGGCAAAGATGCGGATGGATTGCCCAACGATCCGGGCGGCAAACTGGCGTAAGAACTTCATGGGACCAACTTTGGCGAAGGGAAGGGCGTTTGAAAAGGGGTGAACCCCATCCATCGTTTGATGAACGGGGTTCGAGGAGGGGACAAGCAGTTTAGATTTCGCTGTCGCTGCCGACATATTCCGAGAGCAGCTTTTCGTTCTTGGCGTCCTGGATCCGTTGGATGCGGTCCTCTGACATCTTGTCGTCAAAGCGGTATTTCACGAAGTTCACCAGTGCGAGGGTCAGCATCAGAACGGCCATGCCCCAAAAACCCTTGGTCGAAAGTGGGACTTCGGTTGAGAGCCACAGCGAGATGCCAAGCATACCGTAGGCAACGCCTACACCCAGCAGGTTGACGAACATGATCAGGCCGTTGTCGGATTTATTGTTAAACATTGGATTTTCCTTTCAAAGTCGGGGAATTGTTTTGGTTACTTCTTGTTTGATTTCAGGCGGTTCAGGACGTCGTCGGCAGTTGCACGGGTGGCGCTGCCAAAGCCTGCGTCGGCCATCCGGTCGGCAAGGCTGTCGCCTTCCAGATCGCGGTTGATATCGGCCAGGATTTCGGTCCGCTCGAACGGGTCATCGCGGCCAAGGACGCGGCTGATCAGTTCTTCGGCCTCTTCGACGCTGCCGTTTTGAACGCCGGTGCGGGTTAACTGCACTTGGATATTCTGTTCGCGACGCACGGCACGGGCCTGAATGGCACCTTGCTTGAGGTCGATGATCCGGCGGTGACCACTTTCGATTGACGTACGCAGGCGCATGACCTTCTGGGCAAGCCGATCAAGTGTCTCGGTCCGCACGGTCAGCTCGTTTTCCATGTTTGCAATGGCGCGGGCGGCTTCAGCCGCCATATCTTCGCGGTCATTGTCCAGCGCCTCTTTGGCGCGTTTGGTCAGGTCGCCGATGCGGGTCTTGAGGGCGGCGTGCTGCTTTTCCTCGGACCGCTGACGCTGGATCAGACTGGCCAGCGTTGCTTTTGCGGCGCGCAGGCTGTTTTCGCTTTCGCGGATTTTCTGGTCGATCAACTCGATTGCGAATGCATCACGCACGCGGTCTTCGGCGCGGGCGTTCTGACCATTGATCAGTGTGGCGAGTGTCTTGAACATTGCTATCTCCGTTTCCATTCAGTGCGTGAACACTGTTCATGAATTAGAGATAACGAATCTGTTTTTTGTTTGCAAGCAAAAAATGAACATTGTTCAAATTATTCTGGATTGGCCGCGAATTGCCTGAGAATAAGGGCGATCATCCGGTCGATATTCTCGGACGAGACGCCTGCACTGGCTTCATCAAGCCCCAAAAGCACGATCCCATGGACCGAAGAGAATAGGGCGCGGGTCAAAAGCGCGAGTTCTTCTGCGTCGCGGTTCGGAAAAATGACAGCAAGCGGGTCTGAGATATAGACAAAGAGTCTGCCCATTTCCTGCAAGTACCAGTCCGGTGCTGCCTCGCCCGGCGCGCGTTCAATATCGAAGAGCGCGCGCCAACTTAGATGGTTTTGCGCTGCAAACTGGTGATAGGCTTGCGCCATGACCACCAGTTGTTCGACAGGATCGTCAGGAGCATCGGCTAAAGCTTCGGCGACATCTGCGCCAAGACGGTGGAATGTCCGCGCGTTTACGGCAAGTGTCAGATCGGTCAGGTCACCAAAGACATTATAGATGGCACCGACCGCACAGCCTGCCTCATTCGCCAGATCACGGGCGCGCAGGGCGCTGAGACCTTTTTGCGCGATGGTCCGTTCGGCAATGAGGATCAGCTTGTCGCGTAGTTCCTGCCGCCGGATTTCGGTTTTGGTTGCCATTGGGGGGCCTCATCTCAATGAACGCAGTTCAATGATAGAAGAGGTTGATTGGATTGGAAAGGTTTTTGGGATGTTTGGCGAAAAGTGTGAGTTACCGGTGGGTGTCTGCTATTTAAGCAAAACGGACTTTAAAGACAGGCGAATTGAATTGGACGCTGTCTTGACTCCCTTAGCGAGTACAACTCACCTCACGAGGCATTCCATCTGCAAGCGTTCTACGTCTTCAATTTCATTCCGCTTTAGCTGAGAGTACAAAAGTGTAGCAGTGTCACACCCAACAGCGGCAAAGTCACTTTCGCGAAACTTGTCGAGGAAAACAAAGAACATCAACTGCTCTCGGGGCTCCCCATCGATGGAAATCGTGGCAATAGCGGACCATGCTGGACTACCATCATAGTGCAGGTTCAATATGTCCAAAATGAATTCCGGCAAAAATGATGCATTGGAGTCGTCCTCGAGGAAGAACACCCAAACGTCGGTACCAGACATCGAAGTCCATTCGTCAGCTCTATCAATCAGGTTTCGGCTCTCATCCAACCTAGCTAGCGATTGGCGAAATCCCGGGATCTCCTGAAATATACTGAGTTTTAATGGAGCGCCTGTTTGTGACTCGAAGTAAATGAAGTCTTCTGAATAGGCATCGTCAGCCGCAGCAGAAGTGCCTAGTGAACACAGAAAAAAGCAAATAGCATGTGCGAAATATGTCTTACTCATGCTGCATATACCATTTTCCGGGTTCTCCGTGATCGCTTGGCTTTTCTTTTAACGCAGTTCTTGATTGTTACAAATACTGAGGTCGGCTCAAGACAGAGATTCGACCATAAATCTGCGCCGGCAGTATGGGCTCAAAGCAGCCTTCCATGTGCCTCAGGCGGATGCCGTCGAACCTCCTACCGTCTGCTAAACCTTAACCGGCGCCCCACCGGCAAAGCTATTCACATCATGATAGCCAATCGGCTCCTCCTGCATCTCCAGATGCAGCCCATCGCCCTCATAGGGATGTGCCCGCGCGAGCTCCTCATCAAAGTCGATCCCAAGGCCGGGCGCTGTTGGCACTGGGATGTAGCCGCCCTCTACGCGCAAGCTGCCTTTGATCAGGTCGTTGTGGAACGGCGTCTCAATCGTTTCGGCCATCAGGATGTTGGGGATTGAGGCCGCCAGTTGGATGTTGGCTGCCCATTCCACCGGCCCTGCGTAAAGATGCGGGGCCATCTGCGCGTTATAGACTTCGGCCAAGGCGGCGATCTTCTTGGTTTCCCAGATACCGCCTGACCGCCCGAGGGCAGGCTGTAGAATGGTTGCTGCACCCGACCGTAGTATCGGCGCGAACTCAGCCTTAGTCGTCAAGCGTTCGCCTGTGGCGATTGGTATGCTCACGGCGTTTGCCACCTTCGCCATCTCGGCCACATTATCGGGCGGGATCGGTTCTTCGTACCAAAGGGGGCTATAGGGTTCCAACGCTTTGCCCAGCCGGATTGCGCCGCCGGTGCTGAACTGCCCATGCGTGCCAAATAGCAGGTCCGTGCGGTCGCCGACCGCCTCGCGGATCGCTTGGCAAAAGGCGACCGAAAGGCTGATGTCATGCATCGACGGCATATGCCCGCCTCGGATGGTATAGGGGCCTGCTGGGTCGAATTTGACGGCTGTGTAGCCTTTCTCGACCATATCGAGCGCCACTTCAGCGGCCATATCAGGGTTGGCCCAGAAGTCAGGCAGCGGATGCGAGGGGCGGGGGTAGAGGTAGGTATAGGCGCGAATGCGGTCGTTCATGCGCCCACCGATCAGGGCATGGACCGGGCGGTCGCGGTCCTTGCCCAAGATGTCCCAGCAGGCCATCTCCAGACCCGACCATGCGCCGATGACGGTAAGATCGGGGCGCTGGGTGAAACCTGCGGAATAGACGCGTCGGAACATCAGTTCGATGTTTTCGGGGTTCTCGCCTGCCATGTGGCGTTCGAACACGTCTTTGATGACGGCCTTCATCGCCTCGGGCCCGATGGAGGACGCATAGCACTCGCCATAGCCCACAACGCCGGTGTCGGTCGTCACCTTGGGAATGATCCAATAGCGCCCGCCCCAGCCGGGGGCAGGCGGTGCCGTGACAATCACATCAAGATCGGCGAGTTTCATGAGTAAGGTCTTTCGGGTTGAGGTATTCTTATGAGCGAGACAATCACGCTTCGCAGGCTGGGTCCAGAAGATCTGGCGGTCTTGTTGGATGTCAAAGAGGGCCTGTTCGACAACCCCATAAGGGCGGATCAGGCAAAGGCGTTTTTGAACGATCCGCTACATGAGATGGTATTGGCCTTTGATGGAGACACAATTATTGGCATGGCAAGCGGGCAGGTGCTTTTGCACCCCGACAAACCGCCAGCCTTTTTTGTGGCCGAGGTTGGGGTGCGCGATGAATACCTGCGGCGCGGGATCGCAAAGCGGATGTGTCAAAACTTGCTGGGGATTGCCCGTGCACGGGGCTGTGAAGGGATCTGGTTGGCAACGGAAAGTGACAACTTGGCCGCCCGCGCGCTTTATCGGTCATTGAAGGCGCGAGAGACGCAAGACATTGTGGTTTATGACTGGGACGGCGCGATGGATATGTAAGGTGGATCATGATCCACCTTACCCACAGCACAGTCAGTCGAAGACAATCACGTTCCGCTTGGCTGATCCGGTCTTTGTATCCGCAATTGCCTCATTGATCTGCTCCAGCGACCAACGCCCAGAGATCAACTCATCCAGCTTCAAGCGACCTTGTTCATACAGGTCCACCATCCATGGGATGTCCCGCGCGATCACCACGTCACCCATTTTTGAGCCGACCATGCCTTGCCCGGTGGCCGCCAGCATCACCGGTTCATAGGACGACATGGCACCGGAATGCGGCATGCCGACCATGATGACTTTGCCACCGTTGGCCAGATACTGGGGTGCCGTGTCATAGGCGGGGATCGCGCCGACGGTGACGAAGACCGCATCGGCCCCGCGTCCCATCGCTTTCTTGGCCGAACGCCAAGGTTTTTCTTCAGTTGCCAGCACGCCATCTGTCGCGCCGAATTCTTTGGCAATCGCGATCTTTTCTTCAGACATATCTACCGCAATGATCCGCCGCGCGCCTGCGATCCGCGCGCCTTGGATCGCGTTGAGGCCAACGCCGCCGGCACCAATGACAACAACGTCCTGACCGGCGCGTAGGTTTGCGGCGTTTACGACAGCACCGACTCCGGTGATCACACCGCACGCCAGCAGTGATGCGGCCTCCATGGCGATCCCGTCAGATAACTTCACCACTTGGCTTTGATTGACGACAACCCGCTCGGCAAATCCGCCTGTGTGCATCGCTTGCACAAGTGTTTCGCCGTTTGTGCCCGTCAGAGGCCCGCTGGCCATATCGCTTTCGCAGGCGACCGGTTTGCCGCCGGCGCAGGACGGGCAGGCGCCACAGGCGCGGATCAGGGTCACAACAACAGGATCGCCGAGAGCCACACCGCGTACGCCGTTACCGATGGCACTGACGTATCCAGCGGCCTCGTGCCCATAGACCGCAGGCAAAGTGCCGCCCCATGCGCCGTCCATATACGAGATATCGGAATGACAAATGGCGCAGGCTTTCAGCGTCACCTCGACCTCGCCCATATCCGGGGCGGCGAGGATGACTGTTTCAATGGTCAATGGTGCACCGAATTCACGGCAGACGGCGGCTTTGATCTGAGGCATGGGGTCGTCCTTGGTTCATATCTTGGAAATGACCCTGCTGCGGGTCTTGCAGTCATGCAAGTCTGAAAACGTCCCTATGTGATGCGGGCGCGCTTTGGCCGGGGCGTTTGCATAAAAACGATGATGCAGCCGATAGTCAGCACCGCCGATAACAAGAAAGGTGCGCCTGGCAGATAGAACGGTGCGGTGTCCTTGGTGAAGTACCAGAAGGTCTGGGTTACCATCAGCGGCGCGATGATGGTGGCGACGGCGTTGATGGAGGTCACAGTGCCCTGCAATTCGCCTTGCTGATCGTCCGAGGCGCTACGCGACATGATGCCTTGCAAGGCGGGTCCTGCCATGGACCCGAGGGCTGTCAGCGGAGTTAGGGCCAGTGCGACCCAGCCATTTGTAACGAAGGCCAGCGCCACGAATGCGATGACATCCATCGACAGCCCTAATATCACGGCGTTCCGCTCGCCGATCCGGCGCAGGATGGGGCGGATCAGGACACCTTGGACAACCGCGATGCCGATGCCGAATAGTCCCAGTGACAGGCCAATCATCCCCGGCCCCCAACCGAAACGTTCTGCGCCGAAGTATGCCCAGACACCGGGGAATACGAAAAACGCGATTGTATAGACGAATGTGACGAGCAGCAGCCGTTTCAGTCCGGGCAGATCACCGATGTTTTTGAACGCGCCCAGAGGGTTTGCGCGCCGCCACTCAAAGGGGCGGCGGATGCGATCTGTCACGGTTTCTGGCAATACGAAGTAGCCAAATATGGCGTTGGCAGCGGCCAGAAAAGCCGCCGCCCAAAATGGCGCGCGGGTCCCATATTCGGCCAACAATCCGCCAAACATGGGTCCCAGCACAAAGCCCGCACCGAAGGCAGCACCGATCAAACCGAAGTTGGCGGCTTTGTCCTCGGGCTTCGAAATATCCGCCATATAAGCGGCAGAGGTGGCGGCGGTGGCCGCCGTGATCCCGCCAATGATCCGCCCGATAATCAACAATTCAATTGATTGGGCCAATGCCATCAGCACATAGACCATCGCCATGATCACAAGCGAGATGATCAGGATGGGCCTGCGCCCATAGCGGTCAGACAGATTGCCTACTGTCGGCCCAAACAAAAACTGCATCGCGGCAAATGTGGTGGCCAATATACCGCCCCAGACTGCGGCAGCGCTGATCCCTTGGCCTTCGACCTCTTGGATCAGATCAGGCATCACCGGCATGATCAACCCGATCCCCATGCTATCAAGCATGACGGAGATCAGAATGAAGGTGACGGCAAGGCGTTTGTTCATCAAAGCAGGATTAAGCCGGTGCGTTCAGTTTGCAAGCGCCGAGTGAAATGCGCGTCAGAGATGGCCGGTATTCCGCAGAAATGCTGTAAGATGTGCGGCGTAGGCCTCGGGCTGCTCGACACAAGGTAAATGCCCAGCACGCTGCATCAGCGCAAACTGTGATCCGGGGATCAGATCAGCTGTCTCGCGCACCAGATCGGGTGGGGTCGATCCATCCTCTGATCCGGCGATCCCCAGTGTTGGGATGCGCAGCCCGCTTGTGGGCGTATAAAAGTCCGTGCCTGCGATGGCTGCGCAGACGCCTGTGTAGCCGACCGGATCGACGGCTTCAATCATCGTTTTCCAAGGGGCCAATTCGGGACTGTTGTAAAAATCACGGCCAAACCAGCGTTTCATAATCTCGTCAGATGCGGCGGCCATGCCGCGCTGGCGGATCATGGCGATGCGGTCCTGCCAGAATGTGGGGTTCCCGATTTTGGCGGCAGTACATGACAAGACCAGTGCACGGACAATATCCGGGCGTTTCACTGCCAAGCCTTGGCCAATCATGCCCCCGACCGACAGGCCAACAAACATTACCTCACGCACGCCACAGCTATCGCAAACCGCTTCGGCGTCGCTGATCAACTGGCCCATCGTGTAGGGGGCAGGTGGCACATCAGATTTTCCATGTCCGCGCATATCATAGCAAATGATCCGCAAATCACCTGGCAGGTAGGGCAGGATCGGGTCCCACAAATGAAGGGAGGTGCCGAGCGAGTTGGAAAAGACCACGACTGGACCATCCTCCGGTCCTTGCGTCTCATAGTGTATCCGCACACCGTCGCGCACCACCTCAGGCATCGGGATCGCCCAGCACCATATGCGCCATGATCTGCCCGTGGTCAGAGGCGAGTTTGTTGTAAGGCGCCTCCGGGTGTGATCCGTCGGTCAGGTGGTCGTTGAGGACGCTGAAATACTCCATCTCGCCGATCTTGCCTGCGAATTCCGGCAGGAAATGCCGCGACATCAGGATTTGGTCGATGCTTTCGAAGACGCCACCAAAGGCCGATGTATAGACCATGTCACGCAGGGATTTCTTTACGAACAGCTTTTCCGCAGAGTAGAGACGCACTTTGCTGATCTTTTCCTGAATAATCTCGTTTTCCTCGTCTGAGTATCGGTCCCGGCGCGTCTGCGCGTCGTGCCGCCGCATCCATGCGTAGTTCTTGAAGGGGGCCTCGCCGCTGATGATCTCGGATGACACGGCATGTTCGCTATCGTTGAAATCACCAAGGACCATCACGGGATTGCCGGCTTCCAGTTCTTGCAACACAGCCGAACGCAGCACCCATGCCTCAGCCATGCGCCGCAGCGCAGAGCGCAGCGATCCCATTGCACGTGTGGCCGGGTCATAGTTCACCAAATCGGCAGCAGGCGGGAACAGGGCACCTTTGGGCCTTGGAAGTTCCCCCAGCTTCGACTTCAGGTGGCAGTTGAAAACGGTGATAACCTGATCACCCACTGGAATGCGCGCCTTCAAAATCGGGCGGCTAAGCCTTTTGATTTGGTATGATCCGCCGTCGCTACCATCAAGATCACTGAACGGCACAGTAAGCGGCTCTGGCAAATCTTGAATGACCTCAGGCAGTCCTTCAAACCCATAGCGCGACAAGATCGCGACACCGGGTCGGCGTTGGCCGGGGCCGCCGTCAAAGCTGTTGGGCGCAAAGGCCAGTCCGGATTCTGTATAGGGTTCATAGGCCAGTTTGCGGAAAATCGCCTTGCGCGCATAGCGTTTGGATCGGTCGGGGATTACGGCATCATTCGCGGCCTGTCCCAGTTCGTCGGTTTCGATGACCACGTCGCGCAGGGCATCTTCGGCAAAGATTTCCTGAAAGCAGACCACATCCGCGTTCATGGTCAGCAGCTGATCTGCCAGCCATGCCCGTTTCCATGCATATTCTTCGGGCGTGTATTCTTCAAAGCGGTAGTATTCCTGTTCTGCCTCGATCAGGTTTTTGACATTGAAGCTGGCGATCGTGAAGCGGGTCATTTGAGGGTCTCCAAGGCTTTGGCGAACACGTCCGGGTCGACATTGCCTCCGGTGGCGACGGCGACCAC
Organism: Yoonia sp. F2084L; assembly: GCF_023015625.1. GTDB lineage: Bacteria > Pseudomonadota > Alphaproteobacteria > Rhodobacterales > Rhodobacteraceae > Yoonia. The sequence continues at coordinate 275,719 of NZ_JALKAH010000004.1, read as the reverse complement.
GGCATCGCCAGTGAATTCATCCGGGTGGAACAGAGCGGAAGCAAGCGCCGCGGCCCCACCCGGTTCGACCACGATACGCAGCCTGTCAAAGGCGAGGGCGACGGCGCGCAGGCATTCCTCTTCGCTGACCACGACACCCGGTCCGCAGTGTTCTTGCATGATGGGAAAGGTCAGGTTGCCCGGTTGTCTGGTGACGATTGCATCGCAAAGCGATCCCCCAAGCCGGGCGTTGCTTTCAATCTTGCCGCTTTTCAACGACCGCGTCACATCATCAAACTCTTCCGGTTCTGCCGGACGAACACGTAACCCCGGCGCATCGGCGGCAAGCGCTAGGGCAATGCCAGAGGTCAGCCCGCCACCGCCGCAACAGACCATGACGTCCGCATCGGTCACACCGATGGCGTTCATGTCCTCGGCAATTTCAAGCCCGGTTGTGCCTTGCCCGGCGATGACCTGTGGGTCGTCGAAAGGCTTAATCAGAACCAAACCGCGTTCTTGCGAAATACGTGCGCCGATCTCATCCCGGTCTTCTGTTTCGCGATCATAAAGCACGACCTCCGCGCCTAAAGCGCGCGTATTCTCAATCTTAATCGTTGGTGCATCATTGGGCATGATAATGACCGCAGGTGCGCCAAACTCACGTGCGGCAAGGGCCACACCCTGCGCGTGGTTGCCACTGGAAAAGGCGATCACACCGGTTTTGAGCGCGTTGTCACCAAGAGCGGACACCGCCGACCGCCCACCGCGAAACTTGAACGATCCTGTGTGCTGCAAGCACTCGGCTTTCACGAAAACACGGCGGCCTGCGATGTCATCAAGGAAAGGCGAGGTCAGGATCGGCGTGCGCCGTGCGTGACCTTTGATGCGCTCTGCGGCGGCGCGGATCATGTCGATGTTCATTGCAGTTTCTCCAGCCAGAGGTGCAGTGCATTGACTGCGTCTGGTTCATCAAGGAAGGGGACGTGCCCGCGTCCGGGGATATCGGCGCGGATCATGTCTGGGCGGCGGCGGGACATTTCGTCCGCCGTCTCTCGGGTTAGCAAATCCGAATTTGCACCTTTGATCAGCGCCAAGGGTAGGTCGGAAAGGGCATCAAACAAAGGCCAGAGGTCCGGGGCAGGTTGCGCGCCGGCCGCAAGAACAGCATCACGCAGTTTAGGGTCATAGCGGATGATCAGCCCATCATCGGTTTGCCGGTAATGCGCCTTTACCTCGGCCATCCAGCGGTCCATCGGCACGCCTTTGAAGTGGGTCCACAGCTTGGCCCGCGCCTCAGCCGCTTCGGCGTAGGTTTTCTGCGCTGGGTTGCGTCCGATATAGTCTTTGATGACGTCCAGACCTTTGTCGGCAATCACCGGACCGATGTCGTTCAGCGCAACGCCCATCAGCCGGTCTTTGGCTGTCGCTGCGAGCACCATCGCGATCAGGCCGCCGCGGGATGTGCCAAGGATCGCAGCTTTCTCAAGGCTCAGATGATCCATCAAGGACAGCACGTCGGCGGCCTCTTGCGGGATCGTATAGGTCGCCGGATCGGCCCAATCGGATTGGCCGCGTCCGCGATAGTCCAGCCGGATCAACCGGACTGGCAAGTGCGGGGCGACATGATCGAAGTCAGCGCCATTACGGGTTAGCCCCGCGAGCGCGATGACAGGGATGCCGCCGCCTTCGTCGGTGTAATGTAGGTTCAGCCCGTCGCGCGATTGGAAACTGGGCATCAGGCAAGCTCCGGTATGGTGGTCAGGTCCGATAGAACGTGGTGCGGTTTGGCATAGAGCCTGTCCATCGGCTCGCCTGCGCGGTTCACCCAAGCGGTTTGGAAGCCGTAGCCAGCAGCACCAGCAGCGTCCCAGCCGTTTGAAGATACGAAAAGGACTTCGTCCTTCGCGGATCCGAAGTGCTGCCCCACAAGATCATAAACGCGATCATGGGGTTTGAAGACACCGACGTCTTCGACGCTCAGAACCGCATCCAGAACGTCGCTGATCTTTGCAGATGTCACGGCGGCGCCCAACATATCGGGGGACCCGTTTGACAGGATCGCGGTTGCTTTGCCTTGCGCTTTCAATGCCTTTAACATCGCGGGAACCTCTGCGTAGGCCGCAAGCTCCCAATAAAGCTCTAACAGGCGTGTGCGTGTTGCGGCGTTGGTCAGCCCTTGCGCCTCCATCGCCCAGTCCAGCCCGTCTTGGGTCACTTGCCAGAAATCGCAATGCTGCCCAGCCACAGCGCGCAGCCATGTATATTGCAACTGCTTGAGCCGCCAATCGCGCGCAAGTGCGGGCCAAACCGCTGCCAGGTCGGCATGTGCGGGGTCCTTCGCGGCTTGCATCGCGGCGGCGTTCACATCGAACAAGGTGCCATAGGCGTCAAACACAACTGTTGTGATAGGCATCTTGGTCTCCGTTGTTTCGCTGCATCGTGTCATGGCCGCCCGTCCGCGAAAAGGGGCAATGCGTTTGCAATGCCGTGCCCCAGCGCATAGCGTACCTGCGATTAATTCTTCTTACAGGAAAGCAGCAGACCCATGAGCCAAGTCAAAGCAGGTGATACCGTCCGAATGACATATGTCGGCACTCTCGATAGTGGCGAAATGTTTGATAGTTCCGAAGGCCGCGAACCACTTGAATTTGTCGTAGGTTCTGGTCAGGTCATCAAGGGCCTGGATGCCGCCATTCCTGGCATGGCCGTCGGTGACAAAAAGGACGTGAACGTGCCGTGTGCGCAGGCCTATGGCGACGTGAACCCAGATGCCCGCCAAGCGGTGCCACGCGACCAAATCCCTGCGGAGATCCCGTGCGAGGTAGGCACGCAACTGCAAATGCAAACCCCACAAGGGCAGGTGGTGCCTGTGACGGTGGCTGAGGTGACAGAGACCGAGGTGACGCTGGATGCGAACCATCCGCTGGCTGGGCAAGACCTGAACTTCGCGATTGAGATTGTGGGCATTGATGCAGCTTGACGTTCTGAGGGGTGTTTCAACGATATCTCTGAAACAGACTTACGTTTTAAGGTCCAAGATGAGACGAACACTTTGATCGCTGATCCAACCCGCACCGCAGAAAGCAATGTCAAAATCTGGCGATCCAGAATCATGTCGGAGCAAGACGCATGGACACCCCTTGGCTATCATATCAGCAAAGAGGCTCAGCCGCTCTTCCAGCGCGGCCGTGACCTATGCGAGCCCATTTCTGAAGAGCATGCACCCGAGTACCTCTACTTCGAGTATAAAGACCTATCTACGCACGAAAAGAACAACCTAAAGGACATTTTCTGGATATACGGCGGTGTTATTATCGTTTCGCAAAAGTTCAAGGCGGTGCTTGATGACTTCGATTTGGGCCGAACTCAACTGATCCCGGTACCGATCTTCGACTATGACCAGACCACACAGCTGGATCACAAATGCTACATCTTTCACATCGCTGAGCGGAAGAAGGGCTTCATCCCGGAATTATCGGAGGGTGTCAAACCGCTCAAAGGTGGTGTGATTTGGTCGCCACGGCGTGATGTCCTTGCTGTCGATGCCGCATGTGCGGAAGGAGTTGATCTTTGGCGTGATCCATTAATTGGTCGACGCATCTTTATGTCCGACAGACTGGTGAAGGCACTCAAGAAGGCGAAGCTGAAGATACCGAACATTGGCCTTGCTGAATGTCGGGTGGTGAAAAGGTAGTGACCTTTTGCTCTGAACCAAAACGCATCGTGAGGTGCGACAGCCGCTGCGTTGCGCGCCCTCTACCCGATATTGTCAATCTGCGGCATGCCCAGCACATGATAGCCGCCATCAACGTGGATGATTTCACCGGTCGTGCAGGCACCCGCGTCAGAGGCAAGATAAACCGCAGTGCCGCCCACGGCCTCTAGCGTGGCATTACCACCCAACGGCGCATTCTGGTCGGCATGTTTGTAGGTCTTGCGCGCCCCGCCAATGGCGGCACCTGCGAGGGTTTTCATGGGGCCGGGGCTGATCGCGTTCACGCGGATGCCTTGTGGCCCCAGATCATTGGCCAGATAACGCGTTGCTGATTCCAGTGCCGCCTTGGCCACGCCCATGACGTTGTAGAATGGCACAACCTGATTGGACCCCTGAAAGGTGATCGTCAGCAATGTGCCCCCGTCCGGCATCAGCTCAGCCGCGCGGCGACCCACGTCGATGAACGAATAGCATGAGATCGCCAGCGAGTTCTTGAAGTTGTCGCGGCTGGTGTTGATGAAGCGCCCGGTCAGTTCGGCCTTGTCGGAAAAGGCAATCGCATGCACCACAAAATCAAGCTTGCCCCACTTGTCTTTTAACGTGGTAAAGGCGGCATCCATGCTGGCGTCATCGTTCACATCCACATCGACCATGATGTCTGATCCAACAGACTGTGCCAGCGGTTCAAGACGTTTCCCAAAGGCCTCGCCCTGATAGCTGAAGGCCAGCTCTGCACCGGCCTTGGACATGGCTTTTGCAATGCCCCAAGCAATAGAGCGTTCGTTTGCGACGCCCATGATAAGCCCGCGTTTGCCCTGCATCGAAATGGTCATAGGATTACCCTTTGAATTTGGAAAGAAGCATCGACCCGTTGGTGCCGCCAAACCCGAAGGAGTTGGTCATCACGGTATCAAGCCCCGCATTTTCAACAAGTGTCGTTGCAATTTCAGCGGGGTCGAGTGCCGGATCGAGTGTCTCGACGTTGATCGACGGCGCGATGAAATCGTTTTCCAGCATGAGCAGGCAATAGACAGCCTCTTGCGCGCCGGTGGCCCCTTGGCTGTGGCCTGTCATCGACTTGGTCGAACTGATCGGCGGTGTGCTGCCTTGGCCAAAGACCCGGCGCACGGCCTCAACTTCGCCCACATCCCCCACCGGGGTCGATGTGCCGTGCGCGTTGATGTAGCTGACCTTACGATCATCGGGCAGTGTTTTCAGCGCTCCGCGCATCGCACGTTCGCCGCCTTCACCGGATGGTGCCACCATATCGGCGCCATCGGATGTGGCAGAAAAGCCGGTCACTTCTGCGTATATTTTCGCGCCTCGCGCTTGCGCACTCTCAAGGCTTTCCAACACGACCATCGCACCGCCACCTGCGATGACGAAACCATCTCGGTCTGCATCAAAAGCCCGGCTCGCGCGTTCGGGTGTGTCGTTGTATTTGGACGACATCGCCCCCATCGCGTCAAAGAGGCACGACAGCGTCCAGTCGAGTTCTTCACCGCCACCGGCAAACATGATGTCCTGATTCCCAAGGGCGACCTGCTGTGCCGCCATCCCGATGCAATGCAGCGAGGTGGAACATGCAGAGGTAATCGAGAAGTTCATGCCTTTAATCTGATAGGCCGTCGCGAGGTTCGCGCTGACGGTGGAAGACATTGCTTTTGGCACCGCAAACGGGCCGATCCGCTTTGTCGCACCTGTCGTTTTTACGACCTCATGGGCGGCCAAAATCGCAGAGGTGGACGGCCCGCCGGACCCCGCAATCAGGCCGGTCATTGGGTTCACGACCTGATCTTCGCCAAGCCCTGCATCTGCAATCGCCTGACCCATCGCGATGTGCGCGTAGGCTGCACCGGGGCCCATGAAACGCAAGGTGCGCTTATCAACATGTTCCTTGATGTCGATCTTGAGCGTACCGGCGATCTGGCTGCGAAAGCCGTGCTCGGCCATCTCAGGCGATGCTTCAATACCCGACTTGCCCGCTTTCAGCGCAGCAAGCACTTCTTCGGCATTGTTGCCGATGGGTGATACGATCCCGAGACCTGTGACAACGACACGGCGCATGGGCACCTCTCCTTCTTCGATGGGTTTGAGGGCTTGGCTCTCAGATTTAGCTTTCAGACAGGGCGACTTTCATGTCGGTGACTTGATAAATGACCTCGCCATCGGCTTCAACGATGCCGTTGGCGACACCCATGGTCAGGCGGCGGGTTTGGATGGCTTTGGTGAAATCAACCTTATAGGTCAGCATTTTACGGTCCGGGCGGACCATACCGGTCAGCTTTACTTCGCCCACACCCAGCGCATAGCCGCGACCCTGCCAGCCGCGCCAGCCAAGGTTGAAGCCAGTTAGTTGCCACAAACCATCAAGGCCAAGGCAACCCGGCATAATGGGGTTGTTCGGAAAATGGCAATCAAAGAACCAAAGGTCCGGCGTGATATCAAACTCAGCCACCACATGGCCTTTGCCATGTTCGCCCGCGTCACCCGAGATGTCCGTGATACGGTCCATCATCAGCATCGGCGGGGCAGGAAGCTGGGCATTGCCTTCGCCAAACAGTTCGCCACGCGAACATTTCAGCAGGTCGTCTTTGTCGAAAGATGTGGGATAATCGGCCATATCACTGGTCTCATTCTTCTTAACTGCGTCTGCAGACCTCTAGCACCCACTGGTTTATAAGAGCAAGTCTGCCGATTTTCTGACTGTTTTCATTTGATCCGGAGCATATTCTTCCCATATAGATGAGAATAGTTGTCAAAAAGAGCGATCATGTCAGACATAGCATCACAGCGCAGCGCCGATTGGCTGGCCGGAGCAGGGCTTCGTCCAACGCGTCAGCGTATGACCTTGGCGTCCTTGTTGGTTGGCGATGGTCAGGACCGACATGTGACAGCTGAGAGCCTTTTTGATGCGGCATCAAATGCCGATGAAAAGGTATCGCTGGCAACTGTATACAATACGTTGCGCGCGTTTTGTGACGCCGGGTTGATGCGCGAGATTACAGTTGATGGGTCAAAAAGCTATTTTGACACCAACATGACAGATCACCCACATTTCTATTGGGAAGATACCGCTAAGCTAACGGATGCACCGGCCGAGCAGTTGGAAATCAGGCATTTGCCCGACGCGCCCGAGGGCGCAGAGATTGCATCTGTGGATGTGGTTATCAGGTTGCGGCGGACCTGAAGCGTAAGGTGGATCATGATCCACCTTACTTTTTCGCGCAGTTTTACACATAATTAACTTCGTTCCGCGACGCTGTCGGGATGTCCGATTACCGTCGCCTTAGCGTGCCAGGTGGCACGTATTTTTTCACCGTCCGTTTGCAGGATCAGCGATCTGATGTTCTGGTCTCGCATATTGACCTGTTGCGGGATGCAACACGGCTTTGTCTGAAACGCTGGCCATTCGCGATTGATGCAGCGGTGATCTTGCCGAACAAACTGCATATGATTTGGACTTTGCCCGACGGGGACGCCGATTTTTCCAAACGCTGGCGTATGATTAAATCAAGCTTTTCGCGCCACGCACCCGCACCGCTACATATCCCTGAAAGTCACCGCAAACGCGGCGAAAAGGGGATCTGGCAACGCCGGTTTTGGGAACATCTGATCAGGGACGATCAGGATTTGGCGCTGCATATGCATTTGATCCGATCTGCGCCAATTCAGGAGGGTTTTGTCAAAAAGCCCAGCGATTGGCCTTATTGTTCGCTGCACCGTCAAAAAACACGCCCGACTAGAACCATTGCCCCGGTTCCATCAGCCCCAAGTCCAAGAGTTGCTGCGATTGCCAGCTAAACGGCTCAGACTGTGGCCAATGAAATGTGTCAATCACCGCCCGGCTGCCCGGATTACGCCGCAGCGCCTTGGCGGTGCGAAACGAACAGATCGCCGCAGACAGGTTGTTGTGCCAAGGGCAGGAATAGGTGTTGTATTCTGCCATGTTGAATGACCGGTCCGGCAGCATCTGCAGCCCCGGTTGCGTGCGAAAAAATGCAACACGGTCGGTGCGTTGGCGTGATTTCGGGATGTGTTCCTCAAACCGCCAGCGCAGCCCGCCAAAAATGTTGACCTGCCGTTCCAGCGCGGCGCCCTCTGCATCCTCGCGAGCAAGAGCGTAATACCCTGACTTATCAAAATGCGCACTGGCGTGATCAACTGCGTTGGGGTGGGCGTTCAGGTCCTTTGCATAAAGATCAACCATAGAAGCCATGACGGTGTGACGCCGTTCCTCTTGCATGAAGCCCAGCATTTCGCCCACGCTGCGGTATTCGCAGAACGGAAAGAACAGGTATTCGGTGTTGTAGCAGTAGTAAAACCACTGGTCCGGCAGGGCCTTGATCAGGGTATTTGCGATGACTTGCAGCGCGTCCTCCGCGCTGACGTCGAAATCCACCCGGTGCAGGTTCTCGGGCAAATCAGCGGGCAGCGGATGCGTTGCTGCGCAAAACACGATGAGATGCGCAAACCCGGCGTTTACATGATGGGTGATCGTGCTTGCGACCTCTGTCTCATCTTCAATCAAGATCAGCGCAATTGGTCCCTTGGACAAGGATCGCTTGGTCTCATTTATCAGTGCGGACAGGGATGGGTAATGCATGTAGGCTCACATTGCTGAACAACCTGCGCAAAATCGGTGATATCAGGCCGCATTGCAAGCGTTCCGCCAAGTCGCTAGAAGGCGCAAGTTATCCCAACACATGAGTCCGCCCGATGTCCGCGCCAAAGAAGCTTTATATCAAGACTTATGGCTGTCAGATGAACGTCTATGACAGTGAACGCATGGCCGAGGCGCTGGGCGGCAATGGCTATGTCGAAACGCAGACGCCGGATGACGCGGATATGATTCTGCTCAACACCTGCCATATCCGTGAGAAAGCCGCTGAGAAGGTCTATTCTGAACTGGGTCGGTTCAAAGGTCTCAAGGCTGAAAACCCCAATTTGAAAATTGGTGTGGCGGGATGTGTGGCGCAGGCTGAAGGCGAAGAGATCATCAAACGTCAGCCGATGGTGGATTTGGTCGTCGGCCCGCAGAGTTATCACCGTCTGCCCGCGATGGACGATGCAATCCAGTCGGGGGCCAAGGCGCTCGACACGGATTTTCCAGATGATGACAAGTTTGAGACGCTGAAGAAACGCGCAAAGATCAAGCGCGGTCCGACGGCGTTTTTGACTGTGCAGGAAGGCTGCGACAAGTTTTGCGCCTTCTGCGTGGTGCCTTACACCCGTGGTGCAGAGGTATCCCGCCCCGCCGACCGCATCATTCGTGAGGCGCGCGAATTGGTCGAAAGCGGTGTGAAAGAAATCACACTGCTGGGTCAGAATGTGAACGCCTATCATGGGCACGAAGGTGGATTGGCTGGCTTAATCTGGGCCTTGGACAAAGTGGATGGATTGGAGCGTATTCGGTTTACGACCTCTCATCCCAATGACATGGATGATGCACTGATTGAGGCGCATGGGACTTGTGACAAGCTGATGCCTTATCTGCATTTGCCTGTGCAGTCGGGCTCTGATCGCATTCTGAAGGCGATGAACCGCAAGCATACCAGCGAAAGCTATATCCGCCTGATCGCGCGAATTCGCGAAGCGCGCCCGGATTTGCTGTTGTCGGGTGATTTTATCGTTGGTTTCCCCGGTGAGACCGATCAGGACTTTGAAGATACCATGCAGCTGGTGCGCGACGTACACTACGGGCAGGCCTATTCCTTCAAATATTCCACCCGCCCCGGCACGCCGGCGGCGGAAAAGCCGCAGCTTCCAGAGGATGTGATGAACGACCGTTTGCAGCGCTTGCAAGCCCTTTTGCGTGAGCAGCAGCAGGCAACCCAAGCGGCAATGGTCGGGCGCGAAGTAAAGGTGCTGTTCGAAAAGGCAGGCCGCGAGGCGGGCCAGATGATCGGTAAGTCCGAGTACCTTCATGCGGTTTATGCCGATGCGCCTTCGGATATCATCGGGCAGGTGCGCCGGGTGAAAGTGCTGCAGGACAGTCCAAATTCGCTCAAGGGTGAGTTAACGTAAGGTGGATCATGATCCACCTTACCCAACCGATCATGTAGCGCTTTCAAAAAATCCAGTATCAAATCTGTGACAATTGTCCCAGACACCTTGCACCTTGCGTTTTGACGCGCCACCATAGTTATACATACATGAAAAGGAGAGCTGATTGGCCACCGGTGCCCTGACCCCACCCGCTGACATGACCCCAGAAACCCTGTTAGAATTCCCTGACAACTTTTTGCTGATCGACCTTTGCGGCGAATATGACCGCAACCTGACCACCATCGAAGACAAACTTGGCGTGCAAATTCTGCGTCGTGGCAACCAATTGGCTGTCATTGGCGAAGATGATGTGCGCTTGGAGGCTACCCAAGTCTTGGGTGCGCTGTACAGTCGGCTAGAGGCTGGGCGGACGCTGGAACCCGGTGATCTGGACCGCGAACTGCGCATGGGTGCCGCGCCGATGTTTGATCCCGCGCGCGATGGCGACCAGATTGAGCTTTTCAAAGGCGAAACCGAGCGGGTCGAGATCAAGACCCGCAAGAAGCTGATCGAGCCGCGCACCGATGCGCAGAAGGCTTATGTTAAGTCGCTCTTTGCGAACGAACTTGCTTTCGGCATTGGCCCCGCAGGTACGGGCAAGACCTATCTGGCTGTCGCCGTTGGCGTGAACATGCTGATTTCCGGTCATGTCGATAAGATCATCCTGTCGCGACCTGCTGTCGAAGCGGGCGAAAAACTGGGTTATTTGCCCGGTGACATGAAGGACAAGGTCGATCCTTATATGCAGCCGCTTTATGACGCGCTGAACGATTTTCTGCCAGGCAAGCAATCGGCCAAAATGATTGAGGAAAAGGTGATTGAAATCGCGCCTTTGGCCTTTATGCGCGGCCGAACCCTGTCCAACGCCTTTGTTGTACTGGATGAGGCGCAGAACGCGACCACGATGCAGATGAAGATGTTCCTGACCCGTCTGGGCGAAGGCAGCCGCATGGTCATCACGGGTGACCGCACCCAGATTGATCTGCCACGTGGTGTGAATTCGGGGCTTTGGGACGCAGAGCGGTTGCTCAAGAACATTCCAAAGATCAGCTTTAATTATTTCACCTCCAAGGACGTCGTCCGTCATCCGCTGGTGGCTGCAATTATTGAGGCATATGAGGCGGATGATCCCAAGTGAGCGTTGACTGCTTGGTCGAGGACAAGCGTTGGGGCGATATCGACGCCCTTGCGCAAGTCGCGATTGATACTGCGTTTGAAAGGCTAGGGATCGAACCCTCGGCATTCGAAGTCAGCGTGCTGGCTTGCAATGACGCGCGTATCGCGGTGCTGAATGAAGATTTTCGCGGAAAGCCGCAGCCGACGAATGTGCTCAGTTGGCCGTCGCAGGAACGCGCTGCCGCAATGGATGGCGAAATGCCGCTGCCGCCGCAACCCGGCGCTGATACAGAGCTTGGCGATATCGCGATTGCATACGATACCTGCGCCCGCGAGGCAGAAGCAGCAGGCAAAACCATGCGCGATCACACCATTCATTTACTGGTTCATGGCACACTTCATCTGTTGGGTTTCGATCATGAACGTGACCGCGACGCCACCCTTATGGAAGGGTTAGAGACAGAGATACTTGGCAAACTGGGTCTTGCTGACCCATATAGGGAAGAACCGGGGCAGTAAGCCCCCATAGGTAAGGATAAAATGGGCGACACTGGCGACGTACCGTCTAGCGCTGCGCAAAGCGCGCAGCCGGATCAAATGACCACTTCACCGGGGCTCATGACCCGTCTACGCAATGCGTTTCGCCCTACCACGGTGCAGCCTGCGCATGATGATGTACCCGCCGAGGTGACCAAGGCGGCAGGCTCTGTTCTGGGGATGCTGAACCTGCGCCGGATGCGGGTGGAAGACGTTGCTGTTCCCAAGCCCGATATTGTGGCTGTGCCGCTGACGATCACCAAAGACGAATTGGTCACTGTCTTTCGGGACAGCGGAAAGACCCGTGTCCCGGTTTACGATGGCACGCTTGATACGCCGATTGGCACAGCGAACCTGAAGGACTTTGCGCTTCTGCATGGTTTCAATGGCAAAAGCCCCTCGATGGACCTGCGCGAGATGGTGCGCCCGTTGATCTATGTGCCGCCGTCGATGCCGCTGGGCGTCTTGCTGCAAAAGATGCAGGCTGAGCGCATCCATATGGCTTTGGTCATTGATGAATACGGCGGCACTGATGGGCTGGTGACGATTGAGGATGTCATTGAACAGGTGGTCGGCGAGATTGAGGATGAGCATGACATCGAAGAGGCCAAAAGCTGGGTCATGGAAAAACCGGGGTGCTATCTGGCGCAGGCCCGCACCGATCTGGATGACTTTGAGGCCGAGATCGGGATGACCCTTACCAACCCCGACCAGATCGACGAAGAAGAGATTGATACATTGGGCGGTTTGGTCACCATGTTGGCCGGGCATTTACCTGCACGCGGCGAAGTGATCGTGCATCCCGATGGTCCCGAGTTTGAGGTCGTTGACGCCGATCCACGCCGTGTCCAACGGTTGCGTGTGCGTCTGTCTGCCGCCCGCAATGGCTGACATTTTGGCGCAATTCGCCGCCCGTCCGACGTGGCTTCGGTTCATTGCTTTGGGGTTTCTGGGTGTCATCGCCGGATTGGGCCAAGCTCCGTTTGATCTTTGGCCTGCGACCGTATTGGCGCTGGGCGCGTTCTTTGTGATCTATCCGGTGAGTGCGATGCCGCGTCAGGCGGCCTTTCATGCGTGGGCATTCGGCTTTGGCTACTTTGCCTTCAGCCTGCGCTGGATTGTTGAGCCGTTTTTGGTGGATATCGCGCGCCACGGCTGGATGGCCCCCTTTGCGCTATTCCTGATGGGGGCGGGTGGGGCGCTTTTCTGGGGGCTGGCTGGCTGGTTTGCAGCGCGATTGGCCCCACGGAGCGTTATTTTCTTTGGCCTCTTGCTGGTCGGGGCCGAGGTGCTGCGGTCTTTGATCCTTACTGGTTTTCCTTGGGCTTTGTTAGGGCACATTTGGGTATCCACCGGCCTTGCGCAGGCAGCGGCTTTTGGGGGGCCGCACCTGCTGACACTGATAACCGTTCTATCCGGCTGGGCGATTGCATGGCTGGTCAGACGCGACCAGATCATCGGGTTGGTCACTCTTGGCTTGTTGGTGGCACTTGCTTTTGTATTGCGCCCCGGACCCCCGTTAGATCCGCGTGCTGATCTGCCTGTCGTACGCTTGGTCCAGCCCAACGCGCCGCAGCACCAAAAATGGGATCCTGCGTATCGTGATGTGTTCCTGAACCGGCTCTTGCAATTATCTGGCGAAGGAGACGTGCCCGACCTTGTGGTCTGGCCTGAAACCGCAATTGCCTATCTGCTCAACCATATTGATGATGATCTCAGCTTGCTTGCCGGGGCGGCCCGCGGTGCGCCTTTGGTGTTTGGTATTCAAAGGCGGGACGCCGAGGCGCGCGCCTATAACAGCCTTGTGGTGATGGGGCCGGACGGGATGGCGCAAAGCATCTATGACAAACGCCATCTTGTACCCTTTGGTGAATACATGCCCGGGGCGCGATTATTGGGGCAAGTCGGCGCGACAGGGCTGGCGCGCAATCTTGGCATTGGGTTCACACCGGGCACCACTCCCGGCCCGATTGATTTGCCTGGTATTGGTGCGGCCGTGCCATTGATCTGTTACGAAGGCATTTTTGCTGAAGAAATCACCTATGGTGGGGACCGCCCCCGGCTGCTGCTTTTGATCACGAATGACGCGTGGTTCGGCAAGGCGGCAGGGCCGCATCAACATTTGGCCCAAGCACGGCTGCGCGCGATTGAACATGGTCTTCCGATGGTCCGTGTTGCGAACACCGGGATCAGTGCGATGATTGATGCAAAGGGTCGGATCACGGCATCGCTGCCTTTGGGTCGGGATGGCGCGATTGACGTGCCTTTACCACCGGTGGGGGCGGCCACGTTCTACAGCCGTTGGGGTGATGCCCCGCTGATTGTGTCCCTTCTTTTGTTAACCTTTGGGCGATATCTGCTGACGCGACGCGATAGCGATTGACCTTCCCTCAGGCACCCCCTATGCGGGAGCGCAACGCTGTCACAACGGCTTCCTGACGTGACAGTAAATTTCACTGGAGCACATCCCCATGGCACGCCAAAACTACATTTTTACTTCGGAATCCGTTTCTGAGGGTCACCCCGATAAGGTCTGTGATCGGATTTCAGATTCGATTCTCGATGCATTCTTGACCGAAGAACCAGAAGCGCGGGTGGCGTGCGAAACCTTCGCGACGACCAATCGCGTGGTGATCGGCGGCGAGGTGGGTCTGTCGGACCAGTCCAAGTTGAAAGACTACATGGGCCGCGTTGAGGATATCGCACGCGCTTGCATCAAAGACATCGGCTATGAGCAGGACGAGTTTCACCACGCCACATGTGAGATCACGAACCTGCTGCATCAGCAGTCGGCGCATATCGCCCAAGGTGTTGATGCAGCGAAGGACAAGGACGAAGGTGCCGGCGACCAAGGGATCATGTTTGGCTATGCCACGACCGAGACCGAGGAATTGATGCCCGCCCCGATCCAATACGCCCACGCGATTTTGCGGCGCTTGGCCGAAGTGCGTAAATCAGGTGAAGAACCCACTTTGCGCCCTGACGCCAAAAGCCAGGTGTCGCTGCGGTATGAAAACGGCAAACCGGTTGAGGTAACCTCAATCGTGCTGTCCACCCAGCACAGCGAAGAAAGCCAGACCAGTGCTGACATTCGAGCGATTGTTGAGCCCTATATTCTTGAAGTCCTGCCAGATGGCCTGATCACACCGCAAACGGAGTGGTGGGTGAACCCGACGGGCACCTTTGTGATTGGTGGCCCTGATGGTGATGCAGGTCTGACAGGGCGCAAGATTATCGTAGATACTTATGGCGGGGCAGCCCCGCATGGCGGCGGCGCTTTCTCAGGTAAGGATCCGACCAAAGTAGACCGTTCTGCCGCTTATGTGGCGCGTTACTTGGCCAAAAATGTTGTGGCTGCGGGTATGGCGGAGCGGTGCACGATCCAACTGAGTTATGCGATCGGCGTCGCCAAGCCATTGTCGATCTACGCTGATACACATGGTACGGGCGAGGTCGAGCCTGTCGCCATTGAGCGTGCCATTGCCAAAGTCATGGACCTGACCCCACGCGGTATTCGTCAGCACCTTGAGTTGAATAAGCCGATTTACGAACGTACGGCAGCCTATGGTCACTTCGGTCGTGCGCCCGATGCCGATGGCGGGTTCAGCTGGGAACGGACTGATCTGGTTGAGGCGCTCAAGCGCGCTGTTTGATCAGGTGGGTGGGTCAAGACCCACCTTACGCTTGGTGGTGCATGGGTAAGGTGGATCACGATCCACCCGCCGATTGCGCTGGCGCGCGGCACTTGCTAAAGCGCGCTCATGAGCAAGACCAAACATCCTTCCGGTGCGCCGTGGCGCAATTTCTACGGCCGTTTTCGAGGCAAGACGATCCGTGCGTCGCAGCATGACTATCTTGAAAATGATCTGGCGCCATTGTCACCCGGTCCGATTGGTTGGGACGAAAATCCGGATCGCACACCGCTTGATCTGACGCCCGTTTTCGGCGCAAAGGACATCTGGCTTGAAATCGGTTTTGGCGGCGGTGAGCATCTGGTGCATATGGCCGAGAGCTATCCTGACGTGGGTTTGATTGGCTGCGAGCCTTTTATCAACGGCGTGGCGATGCTCTTGGGGAAAATCCGCAAGGCTGAGGTCGACAATCTGCGTGTGCATCCCGGTGATGTGCGCGATCTGTTCGATGTACTGCCGGATGCAACGCTGTCGAAGGTGTTCTTGAATTATCCTGACCCTTGGCCCAAGAAACGCCATCACCGCAGGCGGTTTGTCACGCCAGAGCATCTGGCCCCGCTGCACCGGGTGATGAAACCGGGGGCGGAACTGCGCGTGGCGACGGATATCAAGGATTATGTGCGTCAGACCCTGGAGCAGGTGCCTGCACATGGGTTTGAGTGGGTGGCCGAAGGTCCTGCCGATTGGCGCAACCCGTGGGTTGATTGGCTCTCAACCCGCTATGAGCAAAAGGCGCTGCGCGAAGGCCGCACGCCTCATTATCTGACCTTCCGTCGGGTGTGAGGGCAGGATCCTCCGGGCAGAGTTTTTCGGGCAAGATGATAATGCGGGCAATGGACCCTGCCTTTGCCCTGCGCTATCAACCGCGCGAAGTAAGAAGGAATTCCTCATGTCCGGTCACGGCACCCCGATCCCGATGACATCCCGCCCTTGCGGCCCTTTGACGGGTGAGGCCAATGTGCCTGGCGACAAATCGATTTCGCATCGCTCGCTGATCCTTGGTGCGATGTGTGTGGGTGAAACGCATATTGCCGGGCTGCTTGAAGGTGAGGACGTGCTGGACACGGCCAAGGCGATGCAGGCTTTTGGCGCGAAAGTGACCAATCACGGCGGTGGTGAATGGACTGTTTCCGGTGTGGGTGTCGGTGGCTTTGCTGAGCCGGAACAGGTTATTGATTGCGGCAACTCGGGCACCGGCGTGCGTTTGATCATGGGTGCGATGGCGACATCGCCGATTACCGTGACGTTTACTGGTGATGCCTCGCTCAACAGCCGTCCAATGGGGCGGGTCACTGATCCACTCGCCTTGTTTGGCACGCAGACCGTTGGGCGCGCCGGTGGGCGGTTGCCGATGACCTTGGTGGGGGCCACTGATCCCGTGCCAGTACGCTATGTGGTGCCTGTGCCGTCTGCGCAGGTGAAGTCTGCGGTGCTTTTGGCGGGCCTTAACGCACCCGGTCAGACTGTTGTGATCGAGAAGGAAGCGACCCGCGATCATACGGAGCGGATGTTGCAAGGGTTCGGCGCAACCCTAACCGTTGAAGACACCGACGAGGGCCGGGTGATCACGCTGGATGGTCAGCCTGAACTGACCCCACAGACGATTGTAGTGCCCCGCGATCCGTCTTCGGCAGCGTTTCCGGTCTGTGCTGCGATCATTACGCCGAGGTCTGATGTTCTGGTGCCCAACATTGGCCTGAACCCGACCCGTGCCGGTTTGTTCACCACCTTGCAGGAAATGGGTGCTGATCTGACCTATGAGAACATGCGCGAGGAAGGCGGCGAGCCGGTTGCCGATCTGCGCGCGAAGTTTTCGCCTGATCTGAAAGGCATCGCCGTTCCACCCGCGCGTGCGGCGAGCATGATTGATGAATATCCGGTTTTGTCTGTCGTGGCCTCTTTTGCGCATGGCGTGACCGATATGCAGGGTGTCAAAGAACTGCGGGTCAAGGAAAGCGACCGCATTGATGCAATGGCCAAGGGGCTGCGTGCAGCGGGTGTCATCGTTGATGAGGGGCCTGATTGGTGCAAAGTCACGGGGCTTGGGCATGGGAATGTGCCGGGCGGTGCGACGGTTGCCAGCCAATTGGATCACCGCATCGCAATGGCCTTTATGGTGATGGGCATGGCAACACAGAAACCCATGAGCATTGATGATGGCAGCCCAATCGCAACCTCTTTCCCGATTTTCGAAGACCTGATGGGTGGTCTGGGCGCCCAATTGGTGCGGACCAACGGATGAGTTTCACCGTTGCGATTGATGGCCCTGCTGCGGCTGGCAAGGGTACAATTTCCAAGGCAGTCGCGGCGCATTTTGGCTTTGCGCATCTCGATACGGGGCTGCTGTACAGGGCCGTTGGGGCGAAGGTTATTTCAGGTGCCGATCCGATTGCGGCGGCACAGGCACTGGACCCGGTCGATCTGGAAGACGACAGCTTGCGTACACCCCAAGTGGCTCAAGCTGCAAGCGAGGTTGCTGTGATCCCGCAGGTGCGCGAGGCGCTGGTCGCCTTTCAGCGCAGTTTTGCCCGGCGTGACGGTGGCGCGGTATTGGACGGGCGCGATATCGGGACAGTGATTTGCCCGGATGCGGACGTGAAGCTGTTTGTAACGGCAAGCCCCGATTGCCGTGCAGAACGCCGGTTTCAGGAACTGTCGGCCAAGTGCATGGACATCACACTGGAAACTGTTCTGGCCGATGTCAAAGAGCGGGATGCGCGCGATCGCAACCGGGCTGCTGCACCGCTGGTTCCGGCGCAGGATGCTGTGTTGGTTGATACGTCTGACTTGAGCATTGACGAGGCGATTGCGCAGGCCGTCGCCATTGTGGCCGACGCGCGCAGGTAACGGTTGTTGCAGACATTCACCAAAGCTTGCTTTGGTGTCTTGGAGGTCGCGCTTTAGGGTTAAGGCAAAGGAGTTTGCTCATGATCCGCATTATCGCCCTTGTCGCATTTTTGTTCCCCGTCTCTGTTCATGCCCAAGAGGCAGAACCGCATATGACGCTGAGCCGGATGGCCGAGATTGTTCTGGCTCTTGATCCCGAGGCGGGCGTGACCGGATCAGGTTTTTCCTTTGTGATTGACGATATTCCGGTCCTGATCGTCACCGACGTTGCTGCTAACCGAATGCGGGCGATGGTGCCGATCCGTTCGGCCGAGACGATGACCGCCGAGGAAATGCAGCGCGTAATGCAGGCCAATTTTGATAGTGCGCTGGATGCACGCTATGCCGTGGCGCAAGGGCGGCTATGGGGTGTTTTTATTCACCCGTTCAAAGAGTTGGAGCGGGAT
The DNA here is from genome assembly GCF_023015625.1 of Yoonia sp. F2084L. Taxonomy (GTDB): domain Bacteria; phylum Pseudomonadota; class Alphaproteobacteria; order Rhodobacterales; family Rhodobacteraceae; genus Yoonia. The sequence goes on along the minus strand of NZ_JALKAH010000004.1, from coordinate 257,339 downwards.
CAGTTTATCTCTGGCGTGGCGCAAACCGTCAACATCGCGACCACTTATGGCACGCTTTACAGTGGCGGGGCAGCGCAGTTCGGGGCTGGCGACAGTGCTGATTTGCAACGTCAGCTGATCGAAGACCTGCTAGAGCGCGGGCAGGATATCTAGGGTTGCGCTCTTAGGTGTTGTTTCGGCTCGCGCATCTGCGCCGAGGCCATACTTTAGCTAATATCAATCCTTACCTACCATCCTTGTGAACAAGTTTGCGTGAATAACTGGCTGGGATTTTCAGCGTTCTCGCGCGGTAATGGTTTGGAGAAGAATTGATGACTAAGACATTTGTCAGCGGCACAATTGCCGCTGTTTTTATTGGTGCCTTGCCCGGTGCACTGCTGGCCCAGAACAAAACGCCGATCACTTGCGGTCAGACTTATACAGTAGCCAGTGGCGACTCGCTCAGTGCGATCAGCAAGCGCGCTTATGGCAGCACGATCTTTGACGATCTGTATAACGCCAACCGCGATGTGGTGGGTTCAAACCCGAACCTTATCTTTGTGGGTCAGGTCCTGCAGGTGCCGTGCGCAGCCGGCGAAACCGCGATTGTCGCTGTGGCAGAGCCTGTCGCGGAACCAGCGCCGGAAGTTGAGGTTGCGTCTGCCCAGTCCGGGCCATTGGTGTTTACCTTCAACAAGACGTCCGCACCAAAGTTCATCATGAACAGCGGGATTATTGATATCTATCTTGCCGAAATCACCGAAGTGACCGACGGGCGCGTTCAGTTCATTGACCCGCCCGTGATGAACCGCGATCCAGTGGTACAGCTGGATCTTGTCACAACAGGCCAGGTTGATGGCGCTTACATCTTTAACGGATACCTTGCAGACAGCCATCCGCTACTTCAATTGCCCATGATCCCTCTGATGGGTGGCTCGGCAGAGCAGACAGCAGTATCGCTTTGGAACCTGCACGAGAACCACCTGTCCAAGACCGACTATTTTGATGAGGCCAAATTGCTGGGTTTTGTGGCAGCACCAACCGCACATATCTGGCGGTTGAGTAACGAACCTGTTGTCGTAGGTCAGGGCATCGCGGATATGAACAACTATGCGGTGCCATACTTTGTTGGTCTTGATACGCGTGGCCCGGCGGCCGTGCGCGAAGAAACTGAAATGCAGCTGATGGCACAGAACGAAGCGGAAAATGGAACGCTGACGTTCTTTATGGCGCATGGCGCGGCCCGTGCCGTTGGGGTCTGGAAAGAAGACCGGACCGTAACCGAGGTTGATAATGGCCTCTATACCCCAACGTTTTCGATCGTGTTGTCTGATGAAGCATGGGGTCAAATCTCACCCATGGATCAACAGGCGATTGCCGCTGTCTCGGGTGAGTTTCTGGCGCATCGCTCTGCATCCTGGGACGCCTTCGACAACGGCCACCGATCGCATATGCTGACCACTGGATTGAACACCGTCAAGGCGAGTGATGCATTGCTGGCCGAGCTGTCACAGGTATCTGACACGCGCGTTGATAACTGGATCGCGCTGGCAGACACGCTTGGCATTCCGGGCGATCAGGCTGTTGCCGAGTACAAGGCCAATCTCGCGGCTCTTCAGGACACATTGCTGTTCCGCTGATTGCTGCGACAACCTGAAAATGATGCGGTGCCGCAGCTTTGGCTGACGGCACCGTTTGCATTTCATGCCAAACAGCGCTGGCACACCTTCGGAAAATCTGACACCACTTGGACATGTCCTATCACATCGTTGATCTTGAAAGCTGGCCACGTGCCGCGCAGTTTCGCTTTTTCCGCAGCTATCAGCAGCCGCACTACGCCACGACCACGCGGTTGGATGTAACCCACCTGATGCGGCGCAAGGCCGACGGTGTCGCGCCTTATCGCGCCTGCCTTTATGCCATCGGTGCTGGGCTGCACGCCGTGCCCGAACTATGCATGCGGTTTCGCGATGACCTGGTGGTTGCGCATGACATGGTGACATTGTCGATGACAGTTCCGACCGAAGCGGGCAGCTTTGGTTATGCTTATGTCCCGTACTTGGCCAATTTTGTGCACTTCGATACGCAGGCCAAGGCACTGATTGATGAGGTCGCCAAGGGCGGTGCGCTGCAAGCGAATAGCGGCGAGCGTGATGATTTGGCCTACCTGTCTTGCATGCCGTGGTTGGACTATACGTCGATCAACAATGCTTTGCCTGGCCCTGACGACTGCATCCCGCGCATAACATGGGGCAAATTCGTGGAACGTGATGGATACTGGGACATGGCCATGACGCTAGAGGTCCATCACGCATTGGTTGATGGCGCACAGGTCGGGGCCTACTTTGCCGCCGTTCAGAAGGCTATAGACCAAGTTTAGCGGGACTTTGCGCCGAGCGGAGTTCTGGTGTTTGGATGCTCTGATTATGAGGCAGTCTGCCTCTATTTGGGATTTACATGCGCAAATCCATAAGATCAGATGATCCAACACTCACCGACAAAAGGCGCAAGAATGACCGATACGGTTGCAACACTTTGGATTGGGCCAAAACTGTCGTTCTTGGAGCGGTTAAGTCTTAAGTCATTTTATGACGCAGGTCAGAAACCGATCCTGTACCTTTATGATGATGTGGAAGATCCACCGGACTATGCGGACATTCGTGACGCCCGCGAGGTCATGGATCATACATTTACGCAAAAGTACTGGGGCAAGGATCAGCTTGACGATCCACGCATCCACTCGGACATATTTCGCGTGTTGTTGATGCGTAAGACCGACCACATTTGGGTTGATGCGGATGTCTATGCTTTGCGCCCGCATCTTGCTGACGCAGGCTATCTGTTCGCGCCGCGCAAGCGGCGGTTTATCCCAAACGGTGTGCTGCGTTTGCCACGAGAAAGCCCTGCTGTCCTGGCGATGGAAGACTTTGTCAGTGCGACGGGACGTATCCCGCCGTGGTGGTCGCCCGAGCAAGTGGATCTGATTGAACAAGACCACGATCAGGTCTCATTCGAGAGCCTGCCCGTTGGTGTTACAGGCCCCGAAGCATTCGGCCATTTCATCTACGCGACTGGTGAGCAAAAGCACGCAAAACCGTTCAGTTACCTTTATCCGATAGCGGCACGTCACTCAGCGACGTTGCTGGAAACACCAACCCCATATGATGTGGATCAACTGCGCGAAGACAGCATGTCTTTGCACCTCTACGCGACGGGGATCAGGCGTCGCCTGACGCGGAGAGGTGCAACAGGCACACCGCCGCCTGGTAGCCTGCTGCATCACTTGTGCCAGGCCCACAGCATTGATGCGGACGCTTTTCCGATCGTACATCGCGACTCGTTGGAAGCCGCGGACCAAGTGCGGCGTTACAATCGTATTCCAGAGACCTAATACAGCATGATGTTCGCCCGAATGATGGGTTTTGCCGCAATGGCTATCTAACATGGCATTATTTAACCACTTGATTAATTAACTTTGTGGTTTAATAATTGAATGATGAATGAAGTTACCCAGCTTGACGCCGCCTTCGCAGCTCTTGCCCATCCGGCCCGCCGCGCAATCCTTGCGCGCTTGGCACAAGGCGAAGCGACAGTAAATGAACTGGCAGAACCCTTTGAGATGAGCCTGCCTGCCGTTTCAAAGCACATCCGGGTTCTGGAAGGGGCAAACCTGATCACGCGCGCGCGCAACGCGCAGTTTCGCCCATGCACGCTGAACGCCGCCCCGCTGGCGGCAGTTGCGGAATGGACCGAGCAATACCGTCATATCTGGGATGTGCGGTTTGATACGATGACCGAAATACTTAAGGATTTGGAAGGTAAGTAACATGACAGATTGGGTGAAAATCGAACGCAGCTTTGACGCATCAATTCAGACCGTCTGGGACATGTGGGCAGACCCCGCGCAGTTTCAGAAATGGTACGGCCCGATGGGTTTTTCGGTCCCGGTCGCCGAAATGGATGTGCAAGTCGGCGGCACCCGCAAGATCTGCATGGAAATGAAGCGACCCGAGCGGGTGATGACGATGTGGTTCACGGGCGTTTACAAAGAGGTCTCAGCGCCAAACCGACTCGTCTATACTGAAAGCATGTGTGACGCGGATGGGAACGTGATCTCACCGCAAGTGATGGGCATGCCAGAAGGGACACCGGATACAACCGAAGTTACTGTCGAGTTGTCAGAGGCGGGCGGCAAAACGGTCATGACAATAACCCACGCCGGTGTGCCTGCAGGGAGCCAGGGCGAAGGCGGCTGGATGCAGGCGTTTGACAAGCTGGGTGAGGTTTTGGGGGTGTCCTAAAACGTCATATGGAAATTGGTGTGTCGCTGTGCTTTTGTTCAACTAAAGGTATTTTGACACATTGATTGCATCGACGGAGCTTTCCTTGACCGACACATTGCAGAAGAACCCTTGGGAGGGTGACAAACTTGGCTTTCGAGAGATCGGGGCGAGCTACACGCGGTTGATCAAGTCAATTGATGAGGGCGAGAAAGAGTGCAAGGTCATCTCAATCGAGGCTGGGTTCGGCCATGGTAAGACGTTCTTTCGGAAGGCTTGGGCAGAGCATCTAAGGCAGCAAGGCGAAATCGTTGTCGAGATTGACGCCCAGCAGTCGGATCATTCCGGCGATCCGGTTGTGACGTTTCTGGGCGCGCTGCTGGCGTTGATACCGGAAAGCGAGCCGGAGCGGCGAAAAGCATTTTGGCAGCGCGCAAAGCAGGTGGGGGCTGTTGGCAGCAAGGTTGCCGTGAACGTCCTGACACGTGGCGCTGCTGATCAGATTGGTGAAGCGCTTGTTGGTGACGGGACCGAGGCGTCGGATGCTGAGGCGATGTTGTCTGAAATTGTTGACGAAGTTGGCAAAGAGCTTTCCGACTACCTTGGTGGCTTGATCGCGCATCAACTGCAGGCCGATAAGGCCCGTACCAAAGAACTGCCAGAACATTTGAAAGTGCTCTTCGATACAATCACCGAAGGCGCGCCGAATAGACGGATCGTTGTTATTATCGATGAGTTAGATCGCTGCCATCCAGATTATGCAATTGCGCTGCTTGAGGCGATGAAGCTGGTGTTTAGTCAGCCCGGCTTTGCTTTTGTGCTGATGGTAAATGCGGATCATTTGGAGGCTTTGGCAAACAGGCGGTTCTCTGATGCGCAGCAAGGTGAGCGGTATCTGGACAAGTTTGTTGATATCCGTCTGCAGTTGCCTCGGACGAATGAGGCACTTGGGGAAGCGGCTGCCAGTCTGGTCCTTACTATGATGCCAGACTTCCAACCAATTGGACCGGATAAAGCCTTTTCCGTTGAGGCTGCCGCCGATATGACGCGAGTGATTGCGCCAGCGAGTGACCTTTCGATGCGACAGATTAAGCGCGTCATAATGAAAGTCGAAGTGGCATTGCGATGCCATCCTGACGAGCCAATTGATTTGCCCCTACTGATACATTTGGCATTCGAAGATGCTTTAGACGTAATTCCAAGTAAGTTCAGTAAGGTGTCTCTCAAGAGGCGTCAGCTTACTCCGGAGCGTGCGAGAAATTGGGTCGACTACGGCAATAGCGAGAATGACTATCAAGTGATGTATACTGACTGGAGCAACTTCACTCGTCCGTTCCCTGAGATGCGAGATGTTGTCACGCAGGCTGTGAATGAGCATAAGCTTCGAGGTCACGATGCCCCCCACAATTACCAGTTGTTTGCTCAAACGTACGTTCCGCGACATGAGCATATCGTCGCTGCTACATTTACACCGAGAACCGAAAGCCGATAGTGAGCGAAGTGCTACATCGCAGGAGAATGTCACAAGTGTTGCATTCGCAAATCCCCTTGCAAACAAGCCCAAACCCCCCTATACGCCGCCCTGTCGAAGTGTCGAGACAGGCGCGGACGTGAGACTTGAGCGGGGTCGGTGAGTAACCGGCCCTGTTGTTTTATGTTCCGCAACGCGCGCTTGCGACCAATTGAAACCCAAAGACCGGCGGAGACAACCGCACGGCCCGTATAAAACCAAACGTTAGGAAAACGACGCCACATGGCTAATACTATGGAAGAGTTTGAAGCACTCTTGAACGAAAGCTTCGAAATGGACACACCCGCTGAAGGGTCAGTTGTCAAAGGTAAGGTGATCGCAATCGAAGCGGGCCAAGCCATCATCGACGTGGGCTACAAGATGGAAGGCCGCGTTGATATCAAAGAATTCGCAAATCCCGGTGAAGAGGCTGAACTGGCCGTTGGTGACACTGTCGAAGTGTTCCTGCGCCAAGTTGAAAACGCCCGCGGCGAAGCTGTTATCTCTCGTGAGATGGCGCGCCGTGAAGAAGCATGGGATCGCTTGGAAAAAGCATATGCTGACGAAGAGCGCGTCGATGGCGCAATCTTCGGCCGCGTCAAAGGTGGTTTCACCGTTGACCTTGGCGGCGCTGTCGCATTCTTGCCCGGCTCTCAGGTTGACGTCCGCCCTGTGCGTGACGCGGGCCCATTAATGGGTCTGAAGCAGCCATTCCAGATCCTGAAAATGGACCGTCGTCGCGGCAACATCGTTGTATCCCGTCGTGCGATCCTTGAAGAAAGCCGTGCAGAGCAGCGCGCCGAAGTGATCGGCAACCTGACTGAAGGCCAGGAAGTTGACGGCGTCGTCAAGAACATCACCGAATACGGTGCGTTTGTTGATCTGGGCGGTGTTGACGGTCTGTTGCACGTCACAGACATGGCATGGCGCCGTGTGAACCACCCATCCGAGATCCTTGCCATTGGCGAGACGATCAAGGTGCAGGTCATCAAGATCAACAAGGAAACTCACCGTATCAGCCTTGGCATGAAGCAGCTTCAGGATGATCCGTGGGATGCTGTTGAAGCGAAGTTCAGCCTTGGTTCCGTACATCAGGGTCGTGTGACCAACATCACCGACTATGGCGCATTTGTTGAACTGGAAGCCGGCGTTGAAGGTCTGGTGCACGTGTCCGAAATGTCTTGGACAAAGAAGAACGTACACCCCGGCAAGATCGTGTCTACTTCGCAGGAAGTCGAAGTCATGGTTCTGGAAATTGACAGCGCCAAGCGTCGCGTTTCCCTTGGTCTCAAGCAGACACAGCGCAACCCATGGGAAGTCTTTGCAGAGCAGTTCCCTGAGGGCACTGAGGTTGAAGGCGAAGTTAAGAACATCACCGAATTCGGTCTGTTTGTTGGCCTCGAAGGCGACATCGACGGCATGGTCCACCTGTCTGACTTGACATGGGAAGGCCGCGGCGAAGACGTCATCGGTGATTTCCGCAAGGGCGACATCGTGCAGGCCAAAGTGGCTGAAGTTGACGTTGAGAAAGAGCGTATTTCGCTGTCTATCAAAGCCCTTGACGGTGATCCGTTCGCAGAAGCCGTTGGCGGCGTGAAGCGTGGTTCGATCATCACTGTTGAAGTGACCAAGATCGAAGACGGCGGCGTTGAGGTCGACTATGAAGGTGCGAAATCCTTCATCCGTCGCTCTGATCTGTCCCGTGACCGTGCCGAGCAGCGCCCAGAGCGTTTCGGCGTGGGCGACAAGGTCGACGTGCGCGTGACCAACATCGACAGCAAGACCCGCAAGCTGGGTCTGTCGATCAAAGCACGCGAGATCGCGGAAGAGAAGGAAGCGGTTGAGCAGTATGGCTCGTCTGACTCCGGTGCATCCTTGGGTGATATCCTTGGCGCAGCGCTGAAGGGCGACGAGTAAGTCTGACTTCGCAGTCTGAACGAATTGGCCCCGCCGCAGGAAACTGCGGCGGGGCTTTTCTTTGGGGCCGATGCGACTGCAGCGCAGCTCACTGCAAAGCGGTTCAGATTGGGCGCTGTCGTTAGTTTGGCAACCGCGCCGCAACCCAGGCTTCTAGTATCTCGCCAATCGCTTCGCCCTCTGCAATTTGTGGGAGCGATGCCTCATAACCGCGTTCTGCCTCTTCTGTTGCGACTGTCGCCTGCGCGCGCAGTGCCGCTTGGTGGAAGTCTAGCGTATCCTCCAATGCATCGAAAAATGCAGTGCCCCAATCGGTGAAGGTATTTGTATCCGCGCAGCCAAAGGATGATCTATCAGCGGCGGAAGCCGTCAGGACAAGCCGATCCGGCGCCTCAAGCTCGTCGACGAATGATCCAGAGTAACATGCGGAAACGACGATGATGACGTTCGCGACACCACTTTGGTCGATCGCCTGAGCGACTTCAGCGCTGCTTAGGTTGCGCGCATTCAGACCGGGAAAGTATGTAGACAGGCTTGCGCGTCCACCGTGTGATGTCAGGAAGATGAAGACAAGGTCCTGTGCGGGGTCCATGATATTGGAAATTGCGTTCAAACTCTGCGTCAAATTTGTCCGGTTGAGAAGCGGCAAACGAAGGGGATCGTCGACCGTAGGACCCAATTTGATAGTGCGGTTTTGCGCGTCAAACCGGGTAGCTGCGAGCGTTTCAAGATGGTCAATTTCCCGCTGAAACACGCTCTGGTTGGGCGTTCCAGCACCAAGTAGTACAAACATGTCAGCCTGATCGTCGGCACTTGCTTCAAGGTCTGTAAGCTGTCCGCCCAACAAATCAGCCTGTTGGGGGTATATGACTTCGGGGTCTGCAAGAGATCCATAGTCATAATCGGTGGTTTCTTCTGTGTCATAGGCGACCTCAAAGATATACGACTGCCCATAGTAGTGTCCAAGGACGATGGATGCCAAAAGCCAAAATCCAAACAAAACCGCACCAGACCATGCTTGGTACCATCTTGCTGTCGCTGTTTGGCGGCAAAGCGCGACAAAGACAGGAGCTACCCCCAACACCCAAAACAACGTATATGATTGTGCGAATGTTCTGTCCTTGAACGCGAACCATATGCCACCAATCAGAAGTGTCGAGACACACATGCTCATCGTCAGGACAACAAGCGTTGCGCCCAATTCCTTTTCTCGACGCAGGATGATGCATCCAATTGTCACCGCAAGAACACTGACGGCCAAGGTGGCGACAAAACCCTGAAGGCCCCATAATGACACCGTAGCAGGACCTGATATGTAGCTGCGGCTTACCAATGCGGCGGCACCAAGGAAAATGAATAGTGCGGCAACCACATCGATCGGGCGACCAGCGACTGCCCCACTCGGCTTGCGCAGTGTCACTAATTGCGTGGATTTGAAGGCGTTTAAAATTGCTTTGATCATAGAGTATCAGCTCAACATAAATGATGTTCATCTTTGGGTTGAGGCAACCGTGCGAATTTGGTTGACGCCTGTCAACTGAACTGACGAATGCCACAAAACCGGCGACAGGTGTGATGCTTGCTTCACCAACGTTGGCGGCAATGCAAACAGCGCGTTACCTTCCCTGTGCGGCCGCACAAAATGCGGCGATCCGTGCTGCATCTTTGACGCCCGGTGATGTCTCAACGCCTGACGACACGTCCACCTGCGTGGCACCTGTCAGAGCAATCGCTTCTGCCACTGTCTCAGGCGTCAGGCCACCCGCCAGCATCCATGGGACAGGCCAGCGCCGCCCCGCGATCAAGCGCCAGTCGAATGACAAGCCATTGCCACCCGGAAGATCGGCGTCTTTGGGTGGTTTTGCATCAACAAGGATCTGGTCGGCCACTTGCGCATAGCTGTCCAAAGCGGCCAAGTCGCTGGCATCGGCAACGCCAACCGCTTTCATAGCTGGCAGACCATAGCGGGCGCGAATGTCCGCAACACGCTGGGGCGTTTCATGACCATGCAGTTGCAAGATATCCAATGGCACCTTGCTGGTTATGGCGTCCAACTGCGCATCATCAGCATCAACAACCAAAGCAACCTTCGCCACGCCGGGGGGGACAGCCTGGGCCAGGGTTGCGGCTTGCTCAATCGACACATTGCGCGGCGACTTGGGGAAAAACACAAGCCCGACATAGGCCGCCCCCGCATCGACAGCGGCTTGCAGCAGTGCTGCATCGCGCAGCCCGCAAATTTTGATCCGAGTTAGCGAAGACATTAGCCGGTCTTTTCAAGCAGCGCCAAAACGTCGTCGTCACTTTTGGCACCAGCGGCGGCACCGCGCAGTTGTTCCACCTCACGGCGCAGACTTTCGACCTCGCGCGCTTTGGCACGGGCCTCTGCTCGGATGCGATGCTCGCGCACCCATTCCCACAAGAACCCGATCATCAATCCGGCACCGACACCGATGAAGATCACAACAAACATCGGTAGTTGGATGTCAGGGGATAACCCCAGCAGGTCGCCCAATGCTTCGGGCATGGCGCGCACGGTCACGATATCGCGGTTGGCAAGGCCAATCAGGATCAAGCAAAGGCCAACGATGGCCCAAAAGGCATAGCGAAGTGTTTTCATGGCTCACTCATACCGTAGTTGTCTCGCGCGGTGAACCGCAATTCACCGAAATGACGGTGCAGAGATGTCGCGCCTAGCCACCGTTCAGGCGGTCGCGCAGCAATTTGCCCGTTTTAAAGAACGGCACATGCTTTTCTTCAACTGCGACCGCTTCACCGGTGCGCGGGTTGCGTCCAATGCGCTGGTCACGCTTTTTGACAGAGAACGCGCCAAAACCGCGCAGTTCAACGCGGTCACCACGCGCCATAGCTTCAATGACTTCTTCAAAAATTGTATTAACGATCTTTTCAACATCGCGTTGATAAAGGTGCGGGTTCTCGTCGGCGAGTTTCTGGATCAGCTCGGAACGGATCATATTTTGGCCTCCCAACCAGCAAGCAAACACACGCGGCAGGTTTGTGCCTGCTTATCAAACGACTATAGGCATTTTGAGGTCTCGAAGAAATACCGTGAATCCCCCGTTTTGGTCGAAATACCGACACTGACGCGAACTAATACCCGCCAATTGGGTCAATTATCCGCTGAAGTGGCAACTTTATGCGCAGGTAAGAGGGCGCTGACCGCGTCCGATTCGGCTTATCTGCGACGACGGCGGCTGATGTACCGAATCTGTTGTCAAAAGACGATCTTGCCATTGGTGCCTGTGGATAGGCATATCCACCCCAAACGCTAGAGTTGTATGAACCTGCCGAAGTCAGAACAGTCCGGCCGCTATTCGGCGACTGTTTCCGCTGCCGTGATTAAAGAAAGGTGAGGGTCGCTGTAACCTTGTTTCTGCGGGTGCGATTGTGGTAGCTAAACACAAAGAAAGAGTTTGGTTTAAAGGTATTTACGATGAAGTGGTTCAAGATATCAGCACTCGCCGCCGCTATGGCAATCGCTACATCTGGTGCAAGTGCTGCAACGGTCATCAACGGCAGCTTTGAAGATATCGGCGACGGTGCATTGAATGGCAGCGGTTGGAACATCTTCTCTTCGGTTCCCGGTTGGACAGGCTCGCCAAATATCGAAATTCAGTCTGATCGCACTTTGGGTTCAATTGATGCACAAGACGGCAATTACTACGCCGAGTTGGACACCAACCAAGATGCCGGTATCTTCCAGAACATCGCGTTGGATGCGGGCAGCTATAGCCTAAGCTTCTGGTATAGCCCTCGCGTGAATGCTGACCCAACAACCACCAACGACATGTCCTATTCGGTCGCAGGCGCGGCTGAGACATATATCGACAACATCATCACCGGCGCACCTAACCCTGCGTATCCGCATGGTGCATGGACGAATGTCGTCGCCAACTTTACCATCGACAGCGATCAGACCATCGCATTGTCGTTTGCGGCTTTGGGCGGATCACGGTTCAATGGTTGCGGTAACTGCGGGGCTTTGATCGACAATGTTACCATCGCTGCCGTGCCGCTGCCTGCGGGTATCCTGCTGATGCTGACGGCTGTTGGCGCATTCGGTTTTGCACGGCGTCGTCCAAAAGCGTGAAGTAAGTCAAACGCGTTTCGGGGAAGGGGTGGCATCGGCCGCCCCTTTTTGCATCACAGGCAACCTGTCGCGACCTCTGCGACCGGATGGCTGCTTTACCATTTGCCTTGTTGGCGCTAATCCTGCCTGACGCGCAAAAAGCAGGTGTTCAATGGCCAACGATCTCTTTAACAGCTTCATGACCGGTCCCGATGAAAAGGGCCGTTTCGGAGATTTTGGCGGGCGCTTTGTGTCCGAGACGCTGATGCCGCTGATCCTTGAGTTGGAAGAGCAGTATGAGCACGCCAAGACGGATGAGACGTTCTGGGCCGAGATGCATGACCTTTGGACACATTATGTCGGCCGGCCCAGCCCGCTTTACTATGCTGAGCGCCTGACCGAGCATTTGGGCGGCGCCAAGATTTACCTCAAGCGTGATGAGCTGAACCACACCGGTGCGCATAAGATCAACAATGTGCTGGGGCAGATCATCCTTGCCCGGCGTATGGGAAAGACGCGCATCATCGCCGAAACCGGCGCGGGTCAGCATGGTGTTGCGACCGCGACGGTCTGTGCGAAGTTTGGTTTGAAATGCGTGGTCTACATGGGCGCCCATGATGTTGAACGTCAGGCCCCTAACGTGTTCCGTATGCGTTTGCTGGGGGCCGAAGTTGTTGCCGTAACCTCTGGCCGCGGTACGCTGAAGGACGCCATGAATGACGCGTTGCGTGACTGGGTGACCAACGTACGCGATACGTTTTACTGCATAGGTACTGTCGCGGGACCGCATCCCTACCCGGCGATGGTTCGCGACTTTCAGGCGATCATCGGCAAAGAAACCAAAGAGCAGATGCATACTGCCGAAGGGCGTTTGCCTGATACATTGATTGCGGCGATTGGTGGTGGCTCCAATGCGATGGGCCTGTTCTATCCGTTTTTGGACGACAAGGACGTCAACATCATCGGGGTTGAGGCCGGCGGTAAAGGCGTGAACGCCAAGATGGAGCATTGCGCATCCTTGACGGGGGGTCGTCCCGGCGTGCTGCACGGGAACCGGACCTATCTGTTGCAAGATGATGTGGGGCAAATCCTTGAAGGCTTCAGCATTTCAGCCGGCCTCGATTATCCGGGCATTGGGCCTGAACATGCTTGGTTGCATGACATCGGTCGCGCCCAATATGTAGCGATCACCGATGTTGAGGCCCTTGAGGCGTTCCAGCTATCTTGCGCTTTAGAGGGTATTATCCCCGCGCTCGAACCATCGCACGCCTTGGCGCATGTCATGAAAATCGCGCCTGAGCTGCCCAAAGATCACCTATTGGTTATGAACATGTGCGGACGCGGTGACAAAGACATCTTTACCGTCGCTAAGCACCTTGGCTTTGACATGTCTAGCTAACGAAAACGGCATAAACTTACGTTTATGCGCCTGTGTCGATGGTTTACGCATCGTCGATTAAACGCATGATGAATAGAGGTGCAGGGCGATATGGGGCCTTTTGATGTAGAGTGGCGCGCACAATGCGCGCTGCACTGTCTCAGGAGGTTTGACAAATGAAAAAGATTCTACTGTCCACAACGACTTTGGCCGCTCTCACCGCAGCGCCGGTCTACGCGCAATCCATCGCCGAGCAGGTCGCGACGCAATTGCAGGCAGAGGGTTATGAAAGTATCGAAATCAAGACCGGTCCTTCGCAAGTGAAGGTCGAGGCGGTCCGCGGTGGCCGCAAGCTTGAAGTTGTCTATGACGCAGCAACCGGTGCAATCCTCGAACAAGAAGTCGGTCCGGTTGATGATGACGACGACTTTGAGCCCGGCGTCAAAATTGAAGACGATGACGAAGACTTCATTGATGATGATGAAGACGACGAAGACGATGACGAAGACGACGAAGATGATGAAGACGACGATGAAGACGACGATGAAGATGATGACGAAGATGATGACGAAGACGACGACGAAGATGATGACGAAGATGATGACGAAGACGACGATGAAGATGATGACGAGGACGACGATGAAGACGATGATGAAGATGATGACGAAAACGAAGATGAGTGATCGTCCTGAAGGCGCGATAAAAAGCTTATGCTAAAGAAGGTCGCAATATGTCTTGCACTTGCTGGGGCGCCGCAGTTTGCGGCGGCCCAGTCTGTGCAGGACCAGATTGTGACGCAGTTGCAAGGACAGGGCTTTTCACAGATCACATTGGAACGCACCTGGTTGGGACGAGTCCGCGTGACAGCTTTACGGGATGATCTGCGTCGCGAGCTGGTCTTCAATCCGCAAACCGGTGAAATCCTGCGCGACTACTGGCGCACGATCAGCGGTAATGATGGTGGCCCGCCCCTGTTTAATCCGAGCGGCGGTGGTTCGAACAACCCTGGCGGATCTGGCAATGATGACGACGATGAAGACGATGATGATGAAGACGATGATGATGAAGATGACGATGATGAAGATGACCGCGATGATGAAGATGACGATGACGACGATGACGATGAAGATGATGACGACGACGATGAAGATGAAGATGATGACGACGATGATGATGAAGACGATGATGACGAAGATTAGCCTGAACTGACGAAAGGGAGGGCCATCGTTGAAAGGTCAATTGACCGTCGTGGTGATTGTTTTGGTGCAGCTTCTCTGCGCCTTTTTCTTTGTGGCCCAAATACTTGGCTCAATTCTTGGCGTCGCGCCAATCAGCTGGCAACTTTATGAACTGATTGAATTGGGCGCGGCTCTTGGTCTTTTGCTTGGCGTGGCGTTTGGTTGGGTCGTGCTGCGTCGCACAATGGCACGCAATGTTGTGGTTGAAGATCAGCTTCGGCTTGCCTCTGGCGCTTTTATGGAGGTTCTGGAGGAAAGGTTCGTCGCATGGTGCCTGACCCCGGCAGAGCGCGATGTGGCTCTTTTTGCGATCAAGGGAATGTCGACGCAGGAAATTGCAGGCCTGCGTGACGTCAGCGAAGGCACAATCAAAGCACAAACCAATGCGATTTACCGCAAGGCGGGCGTTGCGGGGCGGACCCAGTTGCTTAGTCTGTTCATTGACGATCTGATGGCGAAGGCCTGACTAGCCCTCAGGGTCCTGTGCGGCATGGGCGCGCAACACATCAATCGGCACGATCTCAAGCGCGCGCACATGCGTGGCATGCAGATTGACGTCAGGTGCGCAGCCTTCTTCATGAGCTTGCAGGAACCGGCTGGCGCAAAGGCACCACCCATCGCCTGCCTTCAGCCCCGGAAATCCGAATTCGGGGCGTGGTGTGCTCAGGTCATTGCCAACGTATTTTGAGAAGGCCAGAAACTCATCCGTCATGACAGCGCAAACCGTGTGGCTGCCTTGGTCGGCGGCGCATGTATCGCAGGCCCCATTGCGGAAAAAGCCGGTCATTGGTGCCGTTGAGCAGGTCGCCAGCGCACTGCCAAGCACGTTGAATGAAGGGTCTTTTTCCATGACTTTGCGGCCTTTTGTGTCGGTTCTTACTTGTGAAGATAATGTAGCGACTTTGGGTTAATTTACCATATCGGCGGCCTTTACGCCGCAGGTTCAGGCATCCCAGCCCAATCAACCCAGCGTCCATGAAAATCAGCGCGCCCCAGATCAAACGTATGATCGCCGGGCCATAGCCGTAAGGTCAACGCCGCACCACGTGCGCCGCCGTCATTTTCCATGCCGAACCATGCCAATGGTGTATCTTGGGTTGCCGTTTCCCCAGCTTTTGCAATCATCGCGGCCCCCTTGGCCTGTTGATCCTCGGGGAAATACTGCCATGCGACCGTGCTATAGATCAGATGGGTCTGGCCGGGTGTGTGGGTCAATTGTTCTGCAAGCCAGTCAATCGCATCGCCTTGGGTCACGGGTGTTGCAGCCGCCGCAATCGCAGCGCGCGTCAGCGCCAGGCGTTCTGGCTGATCTGGCCACAAATAGGCTTGCAGGCGTAGCGCATGATCCGGGTTGGCGGGATTAAGCGGGTTAAGATCAACACCTGCACGCGCCACGACCGTTGGTGCCGTTTTTGGTGGCAAAGGCCCGGTCCACTCTGGGGTCAGCGTCAAGACAGGGTCGTCTGCACCAAAACACTTATCCCCCAACTGCATCGCATAAGCATCCCAATGCAGGTTCAAGCCACCGCTCGCGCCCAGTTCAGAGGTGCGCAGTGGCAGGCCATAGCGGTCGGCCAACAGATGCCCCGCAGCGATCAGGGTTGCAGAGCGGCGTACCTCATTGGTTTGCGGGGCGCTGTCGAGCCATGTGTTGATATGGTCAACCTCGCTGATCAAGGTGGCACTTACCGCGCGCCACAAATGATCATCGCCGACCTTAGCAGGTGGGTAGACAAGGCCTAACACAGCATGCCCCTGCAAATGCAAAGCATGCAGTGCACCTGCCAGCCGCAGGGAAACCGATTGCCCGCGCGGGCTGATGTCGCCTTTCCATGCAAAGACCCGGTCCGCTATTGGCCCCTCTGGCCAGTCTCGCGTACCCAACAGGCGCATGAGCTGCTCCATAAACGGAGAGCCGAGGCTGGCGCAGGCTTTTGATTGAAACAAGAAAGCCTCTTGTAGAGCGGCGCGTGTCAACGGAACCGATCTACCAGCTTTTGCATGGTCGAGCGGTCATCGACCTCGGGTTCCGGGGCAGGCGCTGCCTTTGGCTTGGGCGTTGATTTGGACGACCTTGGCGGTGCAACCCGCAGCGCAATTGCATTGAGGAATTTGCCACCATCACCGGCGACAAGATCGGCAATTCCGTCACTAACGCCGCGCAATTCATCATCCAACCATTCCGCATCGGCCTTGGGGAAATCGCGCAGCACATAACCGGGCACCGCATCCTTGTGCCCCGGATGTCCGACGCCCATGCGCACGCGGTCATAGTCAGGGCCAATGTGCCCGTGAATAGAGCGCAGACCATTGTGGCCGGCATGCCCGCCACCGGTTTTGAGCCGGACCTTTCCGGGGGCAAGATCAATTTCGTCGTGAAATACGATCACGTCCTCAGGGGCGAGTTTGAGGTAGCGCATCGCTTCGCCAACCGATTGACCCGATAGGTTCATAAAGGTTTCGGGCTTCAGCAGGGTGACCCGCGTAGAGCCCAAGCGGCCATCGCAGGTCAGTCCTTGAAACTTTGATCGCCACGCACCGAACCCGTGATCGGCAGCGATGCGGTCCATCGCCATGAAACCGATATTGTGACGGTTGTGGGCGTATTTCGCGCCCGGATTTCCAAGACCAACGATAAGCTTCATAAACCCAATCTATCTTATGCCGCAGTGCAGCGCCAGATGCAGTTTACGACCTGGGTACCGGACCCAGCGTGTCGCGCAAGACGACCTCAACATCGAGCGCCAAGTGTGGAGGTGATTTCCCTTCGCGCAGCATGTTGACCAAGGCCAGCGCGGCCTTCCGCCCCATTTCGCGATGTGGAACATGCACAGTGGTGAGCGCGGGATCGGCAATTTGGGCCAGCTCGATATCGTCAAAGCCGACGATTGAGACATCCTGCGGAACGGCCAGTTGCATCGTTTTGGCTTGTCGCAATGCACCAATGGCAAGCACGTCATTACCGCCAAAGACTGCGGTGGGGCGGGGGTGTTTCGTCATCAATTCGGCGAAGGCCAAAGCGCCATTTTCGATGGAATAGGGTGTTTCGATGATGTGCAGTTTCTTTGGTGCGAGTCCTGCATCTTGCATAGCCGCCTTGATGCCGGACAAGCGTTCCGAAGCCCTGTCATTCTGGTCGGTCGGGGCAGAAATAGCGGCCAGGTGAACGTGCCCCTGCGCCAGTACCTGCTTGGCCATCGCATACATCGCGGCCTTGTTGTCAAAGCCTACTGATGGGCTTTCGCCTTGCGGGTCATAGGCCCATGATACAATTGTCGGAACATCCTGTGTGCGCAGAAAATCATAGACTGATGGCGCGCGGGCGTGGCCGATCAGCAATAGGGCATCCGCACCGCGTGCGACAAGCGTGCGAATTTGCTCTTCTTCCATATTCGGCTGATAGGCAGTGCTGGCGACCAGCATGGTGTAGCCATGCGCGCGCAACTCTTCCTGAAACGCCTGCAATCCGCGAGCAAAGATCGCGTTTTCCATTGTGGGAATGATCGCGCCGATTGTGTTGGTGCGTTTGGCGGCCATGACCTTGGCCCCAAAATTGGGCGAATAGCCAAGTGCCGCGATGGCGTCCTGCACCTTTTGGCGCGTTTTCGGTGCGACTTTGTCAGGGAAATTCAAACAGCGCGAAACCGTCGCGGTGGACACATCGGCAGCGTCTGCCACATCGTGCAGCGTTGGTGTTGGGCGGTCCGTTGTCATTTGATTTCCAGAGTGGAGTGGTTGTGGCACCTTGTATGCTCGCAACGATCAGTGAACTAGTAAAACTTACCTGACGGAAATGTAAAGGCTTGCATTTCGACAATGTAAGCGTTTACATAGCATCAGAATCAAGACGTAAAGGGGGGAGAGCGTCACGGCAGTTTTTCGCGCGTAGGTGGAATATGGGACCATTTCTTTCATGCGCTGCTTAAAACACTGTACGGTTTCTGCCTCAGTACACCCCAGTTTCACACAGTAAGGCACACCATTCATGGCACGCGAATACCTGAAAAAAGCGACATTGACGGCTCAGTCCGGTGCATCGGACGTCCATGACATCGTCCAAGGCATCCTGACCGATATCGAAGAAGGCGGTGACGCCAAGGCGATGGAATATGCCGCCAAATTCGACAAATACGATGGCAATGTCATTCTGACAGCGGCCGAGATTGAAGCGGCGACTGCCCTGGTGCCCGAAAAGCTGAAAGAAGACATTCAGTTCGCCCACGATAATGTCAAACGCTTTGCCGAGGCGCAAAAAGCGACCGTAAGCGATATTGAATATGAAATCGTCCCCGGTCTGATTGCAGGTCAAAAGGCGATCCCAGTAGATGCGGCAGGGTGCTATGTCCCCGGTGGTCGCTACAGCCACATCGCCTCGGCTGTCATGACCGTCACGACTGCGAAAGTGGCAGGATGCAACCACATCGCCGTCGCTTCCCCGCCGCGTCCCGACGTTGGTGTCGCACCTGCCATTATCTATGCTGCCCACATCTGTGGTGCGGACAAGATCATGGCGATGGGCGGCGTGCAGGGTGTTGCTGCGATGACCTTTGGTCTGTTCGATCTTCCCAAAGCCAACATTCTTGTCGGTCCCGGTAACCAGTTTGTGGCCGAAGCAAAGCGTATCCTCTTTGGTCGCGTCGGCATCGACATGATTGCCGGCCCAACAGACAGCCTGATCTTGGCCGATAAATCGGCTGATCCACATATCGTTGCAACCGACCTCGTCAGTCAGGCCGAGCATGGGTATAACTCGCCGGTTTGGTTGGTTACCGATGACCGCGCATTGGCCGAGGACGTGATGAACCGCGTGCCGGATCTGATCGCGGACCTGCCCGAAGTGAACCGCGACAATGCTGCTGCTGCATGGCGCGACTATGCAGAGGTCATCGTGTGCGCGGATCGTGAAGACATGGCGGCCTGTTCCGACGAATACGCACCCGAGCACCTGACCGTGCAGGCCGAAGACCTGCCATGGTGGCTGGAGCGTTTGAGCTGCTATGGCTCGCTGTTCCTTGGTGAAGAAACCACAGTGTCTTATGGCGACAAAGCGTCCGGCACCAACCACGTTCTACCCACATCAGGTGCTGCGTCCTACACCGGTGGTCTGTCCGTTCATAAGTACATGAAAATTGTCACTTGGCAGCAGGCAACCCGCGAAGGGTCCAAGCGTGTGGCCGAGGCAACGGCCCGGATTTCCCGTCTGGAAGGCATGGAAGGTCACGCCCGTGCGGCCGATGTGCGGCTGGCCAAGTACTTCCCCGGTGAAAACTTTGATCTGACACCGCATGGCTGATCCACGTGATCTCTTTGACCTGACGGGTCACGTTGCTTGCGTCACTGGCGCAAGCGCGGGGCTTGGCCAAAGGGCTGCAACGGTCTTGGCATCCGCTGGGGCCAAGGTGGTCGGCGTGGCACGGCGGGAGGAGGCATTGGAGGTCTGGGCGAAAGCCACGGGATCCCATGCTGCCGTTGTCACTGCCGACCTTGCGGACCGGGACGGGATTGAAGGTCTTGCTGCGAAGATCGCAGCGCCCTTTGGCGCGCCTGATATCCTTGTTCATGCCGCAGGGATCAACACACGTGAGACGGCGGACGACGTCACCGCCGCAGGGTGGGATATCACAATGAACCTGAACCTTGCCGCTCCTTTCTTCCTGAGCCAGGCCTTTGCGCCAGCGATGAAAGCCAAAGGCTGGGGGCGGATCGTGAATTTTGCGTCCTTGCAGACAACACGCGCCTTTCCAGGTGGGATTAGCTATGGGACATCCAAGGCCGGTATCGCGCAACTGACCCGCGCGATGGCCGAAGCCTGGTCAAAGGACGGGATCACCGCAAACGCAATTGGTCCGGGGTTTTTCCCAACGGAACTGACCGGCCCGGTTTTTGCCGACCCGGAACGCGCCGCGCGCAACGCCGCAAACACCTGCATTGGTCGTAACGGTGATCTGTCCGACATCGACGGGCCTTTGCTGTTTTTGTGTTCTGACGCATCGGCTTACGTCACGGGTCAGGTTCTTATGGTGGACGGGGGGTTCACAGCAAAATGAAAGCGCTTGTTTACGACGACGTAGAAAAGCTTGTGTATCGGTATATGCCGGACCCGGTGCCTGCATTGGGCCAAAGCCTGATCAGGATTGAGGCCTCGGGCATCTGTGGTTCCGACATGCACGCCTATCTGGGCCATGATGAACGCAGACCAGCCCCATTGATTTTGGGGCATGAGGCGGCTGGCCGTGTCGTGGGCGGCGATCTGGATGGCAAGCGTGTGACGATCAATCCACTGACTACATGCGGGTTATGTGCGGCCTGCAAGGCCGGTCGCGACAACCTTTGCCCGGACCGGATGATCATTTCCATGCCACCGCGCGAGGGCGCGTTTGGCGAGTTGGTCATCATGGCAAATCGCAATCTGGTGGAAGTGCCCGATGATGTGCCGTTGTCAAAGGCCGCTTTGGCCGAACCACTGGCCTGTGGTTGGCATGCCGTGCGTCTTGGTACTGCCGCTCTTGATACGCCTCTTACCGAGGCACGTTGCGTGGTTATCGGTGGTGGTGCGATCGGGGTTGGTGCTGCACTTTGTCTGTCGGCGTTTGGCGCCACCGATATTCAGGTGATTGAACCCAATGCCCTTCGCCGGAAAACGCTGGATGGAATTGACGGGTTCTCAGCGGCCGCGCCCGGCACGGTAACCGACGCAGATTTGGTGATCGACGGTGTGGGGTATGCGGCGACCCGTGCTGACGCCACAGCGATCACGCGTCCGGGCGGCGTAATCATGCATATCGGGTTGGGTGAGGCGACCGGCGGTCTTGATATCCGGCGGATGACTTTGCAGGAAATCACCTTCATCGGAACATATACGTATACCGCGCAGGATTTCCGCGACACGGCTTCAGCCATTTTCGATGGCCGCCTTGGTGCGCTAGACTGGACCGAGGAAAGACCGTTGTCTGAGGGGCAACAGGCCTTTGCTGACATCCGGGCTGGCATCGTGGCGGCACCCAAAATCATTCTGCGTCCTTGACGCGAATAGAACCACCAAGGAGGTTTTCTATGTACAAGAACATTATCGTTCCAATGGCTTTGGATCACGGCATCGCAGACACCACGATGGAAATCGCGCGGACTTTGCTGGCAGAGGGCGGTCAAGTCACTGCGTTGCATGTCCATGAAGCCCCCAATAACTCGGTCGGCGCTTATGTTGAGGCCAGTGTGATGGACAATGCCTTCGCCAGCGCTGAGGCCGAGATGAAAAACCGTGTGTCCAAGATGGACGGCGTGAAAGCCCTGACGGTCAAAGGCCATAGCGGCCGCACCATCGTGGACACCGCAACCAGCCTGAAAGCAGATTGCATCGTCCTTGGCTCGCATAAGCCCGGCCTGATCGACTATCTTCTTGGATCGACCGCAGCGCGCGTCGTGCAACACGCACCCTGTGCCGTACATGTCGCCCGCTACCCCGCCTAAATCACTTTCAACACGCAACGCGCCTGTCTTTGATGGGCGCAATCAGGAGACCGAAGCCCTTGAGTATCAGCAGCAAGATCGTGGATGACTTTGTCGCCAACGATGTATCCTTCATCACGACTGTGCCGTGTAAGCAGTTGGCCGGTGTGATCGACGAAGTCGAAGCACGTCCCGAAATCTTCCACATCCCGTCCAATAAAGAGGACGAGGGCATGGGGCTTTGCGCCGGTGCATTCATGGGTGGCAAGCGCCCTGCGATCATCATGCAGAACACTGCCATTGGTGTGACCATCAATACGCTCGCCACGCTGACCCAGTATTACCGCATGCCATTGCCCATGCTGATCAGCTACCGTGGTGAGCTGCGCGAACCCGTGGCCTGTCAGGTCGAGATGGCCGTGCACACCAAGGCGCTGTTGAACCAGATGAACATCCCGACATACCACTTCCACAAGGAAGAGGACGCGAATGAACTGGATGCGATCCTGAAATACACATTCATGTGCAACAAACCTGTGGCGATCCTGACGGATGCGTCCTTCTGGGGAGGCTACGGCGACCAATGATCCGTTCTGAAATCCTGCGCGAGATCGCGCCAATCCTGCATGACCATCTGGTCGTCTGTAACATCGGTCTACCCAGCCAAGAGCTGCATATGATCGACGACAACGCCAAGAACTTCTACATGCTGGGCACGATGGGCCTGTCATCCTCCATCGGTCTGGGCCTTGCATTGGCACAAGATAAGACAGTCATCTCAATCGATGGTGACGGCTCTGTTCTGACCAACCTTGGCACGCTGCCGACGATTGCTAACAACGTGGCCGACAACTTCATCCTGTTGATCGTCGACAACGGCTCTTACGGCTCGACCGGCGACCAGCCAACATATGCTGGCAAGAAGACGAAACTGGAAAACGTGGCCAAAGCCTGTGGCTGTGAAAATGTGGTCGTCTGCCAAGACGTTGACACCGGCAAGGTGCTGCAAGAGGCGATCGACAGCAAACAAATGACGATCATCGTGACCAAATGCGACAGCGGCAACATCAAGCTGCCGGTTATCACGATGGACCCTGTTGTGATCCGTGATCGCTTTATGAAGGCGGTCGCCAGCTAAATGGCACCAAAGATCCATTCAAGCGAGGACGCCCGCAGGCTTGCCCGTAAGCGCCTTCCTTGGATGGTTTTTGACTATATTGATGGCGCCGCTGGCGCCGAAACAGGGGCCGCGCGCAATCGTGCGGCCTTTGACAATCTGGAACTGCGCCCGCGTATCCTGCGCGATGTCAGTGATCGGTCATTGTCAGTTCCGTTATGGGGCAAGTCCACCAAAGCCCCCTTCGGCATAAGCCCGATGGGGATGTGCAATCTCTCTGGCCCCGGCGCGGATCTGATGCTGGCGCGTCTGGCCGCGCGTGAAAACGTGCCTTTGGGTGTGTCCACGGTTGCATCGACTGCGATGGAGCCGCTGATTGAAGAGGCCGAAGGCAACGCTTGGTTCCAGCTTTATTTTACGGGCGATGGCACCGGCACCTTCAAACTCGTCGAGCGGGCCAAAGCCGCCGGATACGAAACCATCGTCCTGACCGTGGATGTGGCCGAAGTAGGCCGCCGCCCGCGCGAGCTGCGCCACGGCTTCACCATGCCCTTCAAAATCGGCCCCAAGCAGTTTATTGATTTCGCGCTACATCCGCGCTGGTCTTTGACATCCCTTTTCGCGGGCAAGCCGCAGATGGCGAACTTTGACATGGACGGGTACGACTTTGACCGCACTGAAAGCCGGGCGCGCGCAGATTGGGACACGCTAACGCGGTTGCGGGATATGTGGTCCGGCAAGCTTGTTGTGAAAGGTGTACTGGATGCCGATGACGCCGTTGCGTTGCAGCGGGCCGGTGTGGATGCGGTGCAAGTCTCCAGCCACGGCTGTCGCCAGCTTGAAAGCGCGCCCTCGCCGATTTTGAAACTGGCCGAGATACGGGCCGCGGTTGGACCGGATTATCCATTGTTCTTTGATACCGGACTGCGCAGCGGCGAGGATGTGGTGAAGGCTTATGGCCAAGGCGCAAACTTTGCGTTCTTTGGTCGGGTCCTGCAATTTGCGATTGCCGCAGCAGGAGAGGACGGCCTGAAAGAACTTTGGTCCGTGCTCAAGACAGAGACAAGCATCACGCTGGCGCAGATTGGCAAGACCAAGCTCGACTAGGCCGCGCTATTTTCAGACGGTTGCGACAATGAATATGCTCACAAGCACTAAGATGTTCAGCGCAATCAATAGGGCAATGGTAATATATTCACGCCGCCGGCTGGGTGTTTCGCCAAGGGCAAGCTGTCCCGCGCGCAGATATTCGCGTTCTGTAATGTCACCCACGTCGCGCATATAGCGCAGCTTTGCAACTTCGCGGGTTGGACCAACGGCTGGTTTCTTATTCAACGCCTGCGCCCCTGCTTGTTGAAGATGAAAGGCCGCCATCTCTGATTGCGCATGTTATCGTCCCATTCGGCGTCGCGCCCCCAGAGGTGGCGGCTGTCCCGACGCGCGCGGTCGATGTTTGAGAAGACATACCAGCCAGTGGCTGCGAGGTACGCCACAATGAGCAGGACAACCAAGGCGACCATTTTTACATAAGCAGGGAAGGCGATTGTCAGCCCAAGCAACGTCACATCCACAATAAGACAGGCCAGCAGGTTTCGGACGATTGGGGAAATGCGCGACCGTGGCAGGTTGAGAACATCGCGTTTGCTTTGTTCAAATTCCCAGCGCCCGATTTGATTTTCGCGGCGTTGTTCCGCGAGCAGGGCGAGCCTGTCGGCGATCGAGTTATGCTCTAAGGCTGGTGGCATTGGTTCCGCAATCAGAGGTTCATAGGGTGGATATCAGTATCACCACGAATCCGCCTAATTTGAGGCGTCTTAGATCAAAAAAAAGGGCACCCCAGTGGGATGCCCTTTCATCAACAAGTGTGTGTTGATTATTCTTCGGTAGCTTCTTCTTCGTCGCCAGTTGTTGGCACTTCGTCTGCTGCGACCTCTTCGGTGTCTTCATCATCTTCGGCCAAAAGCGCACGTGGTGCTTGGACATTGGCGATGACAAAGTCACGGTCGGTGATCGCAGGTGTCGCACCTTCAGGCAGTGTAACGTCGCTGATCGAAATGGTGTCACCGATTTCAACTTCTGCCAAATCAATCGTGATGTGCTCAGGGATGTCGCCAGCCAGAACGTCGAGTTCAACCTCGTTACGCACGACAGTCAGAACGCCGCCTTTTTTCACGCCAGGGCATGTATCCGCGTTGAGGAATTCAACAGGGATAAAGATTTTCACACGGCTTGTACGCTTCAGGCGCATCAGGTCGATGTGTGTTGGCAGGTCCTTGACCACGTCGCGCTGAACGCCACGGCAGATCACACGGACGTCATCCTGACCCTCAATCTTGAGGTTGTGCAGCGTGGACATAAAGCCACCCTTGCGCAGTTTTGTCAGAAGGTAGTTGAATGGGATGCTGATGGATTGCGGGTCTGTGCCGCCACCATAAACAATGCCAGGTACGTCGCCTTCACGGCGAGCTTGGCGGGCGGCCCCCTTGCCTGTCCCCGCGCGTACCTTGGCGTTAAGATCTGGGATCTTTCCAGCCATAGATATATTCCTTAATGTGGGGGCCCGCCTCCAAGGGTGTCCGAGCCCGATGAAGCCCGCCGTATAGGGGCATTGTGTCAGTTTGAAAAGAGGTTTTATCACTCCTGTCCACTTTGGAACTTGCTTTGGAAAAATTTGGGATGCAGGTCTGCGTTCATGTCCATTTTAAATGCTCTTTCCGTGTCTCGCCGTCCTGCCACAGCCTTTGTTGTAGTGGGCATGTTCTGGGGTTGTTTTGCCGCCTATGTGCCTGTGATCAAGGCGCAGTTGGGCGCGTCTGATGCACTTTTTGGGACGTTGCTGTTGGGGTCAGCGACAGGGTTGGTGTCGGCGATGTGGTTGGCACCAAGGGCGGACCGTATCCTTGGCCCACGCGGGATGCAGGTGGGTGCTGTGCTTTTGGCGATTGCATGGCTGTTGCCGGGACAAGTCACTTTGCCATTGGTGTTCGCTGTGGCGATGGCGTTCGTCGGCTTAGCCTCTGGTCTGTTGGATGTGATCATGAACGCGCGGGTGAGCGAGTTGGAAGCCAAGCACAACCGCCCGCTGATGAACGCAAACCATGCGATGTTTTCGGTGGCCTATGCGGTTGGCGCTTTGGTGGTGGGCTTTACACGCGAAGCAGGGCTGCCGCCCACACCGGTGTTTGTGGGTTTTGGGGTTATCGCCCTTTTGTTGCTACCCTTGTTGCGTATGGATGTGACCTACGTTGCCGCTGAAGACGGGTATGACGGTGGCTATCCGCTTTGGCCGATCGTGTTATGCGGCGCGATTGTACTGGTCGCGTTCATGTCCGAGGCCACGGTCGAGGCATGGTCAGCGCTGCATGTTGAACGGACCCTTGGCGGTGGTGCCGCTGAAGGTGCGCTGGGTCCTGCAATGCTTGGCATAACCATGGCGGTTGGTCGTTTCTCGGGGCAGGCGGTGGCCGCGCGGATGCGCGAGATACCGGTTGTCATCGGCGCGTCTGTCATTTCGGCAACTGGCGCGGTGATCGCTGCCTTGGCGCCGACCCCCGTCGTGGCGTACGTCGGGTTCGGCATCTTAGGGCTTGGCGTGTCCGTCATCGGGCCGATGGGTCTCGCGTTGGTGGGCAAGCTGGTGGCACCGCATCTGCGTACGGAAGCGATCAGCCGGACCGCAGTTATCGGGTTTTCGGGCTTCTTCTTTGCACCGATGCTGATGGGGCTGATGTCCGAGGCATTCGGGCTGCGCATTGCGTTTCTTGGTGTCGCGGTTCTGCTTTTGACGGCTTTGCCCTTGGCATTGTTGGTCCAGCAGGAAAAGCAGCCGGGCCAGTCAAATCAGATGGGCAACTAACCCTAAGCCCAACGCCCCTCAAAACCTTCAGGCACCAGTAAGATATCGCGGTCCAAGGTCTTCACATCACGTCGGCCGCACAGCGCCATCGTGGTATCCAATTCCTTGTGAATAACCTCAAGCGCCGTTGTGACGCCCTTTTCACCCATCGCACCCAAACCATTCACAAAGGCGCGCCCGATATAGGTACCCTTGGCCCCCATCGCGAGCGCTTTCAGCACGTCCTGACCAGAGCGGATGCCGCTATCAAGATGCACTTCGACCTTGTCGCCCACCGCATCCATTATGGCCGGCAAAGCGCGGATGGAGGATAGCGCGCCATCCAACTGTCGCCCGCCATGGTTGGAAACAATGATTGCATCAGCACCAAGTTCAGCGGCTTTCTTGGCGTCATCGGCGTCTAGAATCCCCTTCAGGATAACCTTGCCGCCCCACATTTTCATCAGTTGCGCCACGCGGTCCCAATCAAGGGCGTGATCAAAGGCTTCAGCCGTCCAAGACGCAAGCGAGGATGGATCGGACACGCCTTTGGCATGGCCCACGATGTTGCCAAAGAACCGCCGCTTGGTTTGCAGCATCTCAATCCCCCACGGCCATTTGGTCGCAAGGTTCGCCATGCTGGCGAGCGTGAATTTCGGTGGGGCCGACAGCCCGTTTTTCAGGTCTTTGTGTCGTTGACCCATGATTTGCAAATCCAGCGTGATTACCATCGCCGAACAGCCCGCATCGCGTGCCCGGTCGAACAAACGTTGCATGAAATCATCGTCTTTGAGTGTATAGACCTGAAACCAGAACGGCTTGGTCGTGTTTTCGGCCACATCCTCAATCGAGCAAATCGACATGGTCGATAGCGTAAAGGGCACGCCGAATTTTTCGGCGGCACGGGCTGCTTTGATTTCACCATCCGCGCATTGCATGCCCGTCAAGCCGACAGGTGCAAGGGCCACTGGCATCGCCACATCCTGACCGATCATCTGACTGGCGGTTGTCCGGTTCGTCATATCCACCGCGATACGCTGGCGCAGACGAATCTGATCAAAGTCCGAGGTGTTTTCGCGAAAGGTCTGTTCGGTCCAGCTGCCGCTTTCGGCATAATCGTAGAACATCTTGGGTGTGCGCCGCTTATGCAGCCGCTTGAGATCTGCGATTGTGGTGATGACAGCCATGACGAATTCCTTGAATTGGTAATTAATTGTTACCGATTTACAGGATTTGCGCAAGAGGCCGCGTTGATGTGGATCAACCGCGATGCGTGCCGTCAGCGAGCGTTTTCACAAAGGCCAGAACCTCGCTGACGCTTTCGCCTGCACCGATTTTTTCCACAATGGCAGAGCCGACAACAGCACCATCAGCGATCTTCGCAATCCCTTCGGCGGCATCAGGCGTCTTGATCCCAAAGCCCACAATGACGGGCAAATCCGTTTGTGATTTGATCCGCGCCACTTCCGGGCCGACATCGCCTGCCTGTGCCTCGGCTGTGCCGGTGATACCGGTCACAGACACATAGTAAACAAAGCCAGATGTGTTTTGCAGAACCGTCGGCAAGCGTTTGTTGTCAGTAGTAGGAGTTGCAAGGCGGATAAAGTTGAGGCCCATCTTCTGCGCGGGAATACAAAGTTCGTCGTCTTCTTCAGGGGGTAGATCAACAATAATTAGCCCGTCGATGCCTGCGGCTTTGGCGTCGGTCAGAAAGGTATCGACCCCGCGCGAATAGATCGGATTGTAGTAGCCCATCATCACGATGGGCGTCGTGTCGTCCGTTTTGCGTAGCTCGCGGGCGTATTGCAGCGTCTTTTCCAGATCTTGCCCAGCCTCCAACGCGCGTTGACCGGCCAGCTGAATGGTCGTGCCATCAGCCATCGGATCAGTGAAAGGCATGCCCAGTTCGATGATATCAACACCCGCACCGGGAAGGCCTTTGACGATCTCAAGCCCCGTTTCATAGTCGGGATCGCCCGCCATGACATAAGCCACGAAAGCTTTCTTTCCCTCACCACGCAACTGCGCGAATTTTGCGTCGATTCTGCTCATCATCGTCCCCGGTCTGCAAACTTGGGACGGTGTGCTTGATGAGGCAGGGAAAATCAATGGCAGACTGTCGTTTCGCGCAGCTTGCGCCTTGGACAATCCACCCCTAGAAGCGCGGCAAGGATCAAAGGAGAGCCGTGATGGGTTTCAAGATGGGTATTGTGGGTTTGCCAAATGTGGGTAAATCGACCTTGTTTAACGCGCTGACCAAAACGGCGGCGGCGCAGGCGGCGAATTTTCCGTTTTGCACCATCGAACCCAATGTTGGTGATGTCGCCGTGCCTGACGCGCGGTTGGATAAACTTGCGGCTATCGCTTCGTCCAAACAGATCATCCCGACACGGATGACCTTTGTTGATATCGCGGGCCTCGTGAAGGGGGCCAGTAAAGGTGAGGGGTTGGGCAACCAGTTTCTGGCCAACATCCGCGAATGCGATGCCATCGCCCATGTGCTGCGCTGCTTTGAAGATGATGACATCACCCATGTCGAAGGCCGTGTTGATCCCGTCGAAGACGCCGAAGTGATCGAAACCGAATTAATGCTCGCCGATCTGGAAAGCATTGAAAAGCGGATGCAGAATCTCGTGCGCAAAGTGCGCGGTGGTGACAAGGAGGCCGTTCAGCAGGTCCGTTTGTTGGAAATGGCGCAGGCTGCGTTGGAAGACGGGAAACCGGCCCGCACGGTAGCGGTGGATGCCGAAGATGCGAAAGCATGGAAACTGCTGCAACTGCTGACCACCAAGCCGGTACTCTATGTCTGCAATGTTGAAGAAGACAGCGCCGGTTCCGGCAACAGCCAATCCGCCCGCGTGGCTGAAATGGCGGCCGCTCAAGGCAACTCCCACGTCGTCATTTCGGCGCGGATTGAGGAAGAAATCAGCCAGCTTGAGCCGGACGAGGCCGATATGTTTCTAGAGGAAATGGGGCTGGAGGAGCCCGGTTTGGATCGACTGATCCGTGCGGGCTACGAATTGCTGCACTTGCAGACTTACTTCACCGTCGGCCCGAAAGAGGCCCGCGCGTGGACCATCAAAGAAGGTACCTCCGCACCCCAGGCCGCAGGCGTCATTCACGGCGATTTTGAACGCGGGTTTATCCGGGCGGAAACGATCGCCTATGACGATTTCGTGACGCTGGGTGGCGAGCAGCCCGCCAAAGAAGCCGGCAAGATGCGCGCGGAAGGCAAGGCCTATATCGTCAAAGACGGTGATGTGATGCACTTCTTGTTCAACACCTAAGGCCGTGCAAGCCGCAGCAATGCCGCCCCGACAAGCACAGTCATGGTGGAGAAAACCTTCATAAGATCCAACCGCTCTTTCAAGAAGAAGACACCAATCAGCAGCGCAAAGACGATACTGGTTTCACGTAATGCGGTGACCAGCGCGATGGGCGCTTGGGTAAAGGCCCATGTGACGATGGCGTAAGCGATGAATGATGCGCCGCCGCCGATCCAGAACAGCCGATGTCCGTTTTCCCAAAGCTTGCCAAACGTTTGTGGTGCGCGGATCGCCACAATGACCGCTAGCGCGATGTTGTTCCCAATGGCCAGCCAGCCGAAATAACCCAGCGATGTACCACCCGCCCGCGCGCCCATCCCATCGACAATCGAATAGCCTGCAATAAAGCAGCCTGTGATCAGCGCAAACATGGCCGCTTTGCCGTTGCGCAACCCATCAGCACGGCGGACAAGTGCAAGACTGACAATGCCAATCCCGATAATGAGGACGGCGATCAGCTCGGTGCCCCTTAGTGTCACCCCCAGCACCGTGATCGACACAAAGGCAACGATTAGCGGGGCGGAGCCACGGGCGATGGGATAAACTTGGGTCAGATCGCCCGCGCCGTAGGAATAAAGCAAAAAGAGCTGATATCCCAAGTGCAGCAGGATGCCTGCCGCCAGAAAGGGCAGGGCCTCTGCCCCTATTGGTGGTGCGATTAAAACAGCGACGATTGCAAAAGGCGTATGCCCGAACATCACCGCGGTCAGCGACACTAGCTTATCGGCCCCGCCTTTCACCAGCGCATTCCAAGCCGCATGCAGTAGGGCCGCCCCGATGACGGCAAGAAAGACGGTTGTGGTCATGCAAGGCGCTCCGCTTCATTTCCGCAGCACTTAAGCCCAGATCATCTGAAACCACAACGCTGACCTATTCGTCGCGCAACTGCCGTTTGATCTTGGCGGCCCGTTCAGGCGGCAAGGTCGGGGCATTGTCACGCATTTGCTGCACCTTGGCTTCTGCCCCGGCGATCAGCCCTTGGATGTGCTGCGCCTCTGGCAGGTTCTTCCAGTATTTCTTGGGCATCTCGGACGTCATCGCGCTAACCTTCAGGCGGGCGGGGTTGAAGATGTTGCAGAAATAGGTGCCCCACAAGGCCTCTGCCGCGTCCTCTGGTAAATCCGGCTTGGGCTGGCCGGGATGGAACGACAGGTTACCATCCACGAACTGGGCGGTCACATCGGGGGTCGCGATCATCCAGTCCATATCGGCAAAGCGCCGGGCAAAGAACGGCGCGGTGGGCTCGACCGTATGATGTGTGGGTTCGAACCATGCTGCAAAACTACGCCTGTCGCCGCCTTGGCGCAGATCGCGGAAGCGCACGAAGGCTTTCATCTTGTGTTTGCAGCGATGCACGCCTTTTTCCATATGGCGCAGCTTTGCAAGCTCTGGATCAGCGCGGTCCTGCATCAGACCTGGCTGATGGCGCAACCGCCAAAGCAGCGCATAGAGCCGGGCAAAGCGTTGTGGGTCCTTGTGCCAGACGACCCAATCCGCCATCTGGACAAAGCTTTGCGGGGCCTTGATCCGTCGTGTCACAGGGGGCAGGGCGGTGGCTGTCGCAAAGAGCTCGCCCATTTCATTGTCGAAATCCCACAGGATGTCTTCGGGCGATACGCCTGCGCCAATCAGCCGTTTGGCCGCATCGCGCCACGCGACATCTGTGCCGATCCGAGGCAGGGGCACGGTATACATCAAAACAGGCTCAATTGTTCTGGGGGTGGTGCAAAGCGTGCGCGTAAATTGGCGCTGTCGGTCAGGCCACCGGGCGACCAGTCAGCGGCGGTGATAAAGGCCTGCGCCTTTTTCAGCGACGCGCCCATGCGCAACAGGTCATCATAGCGCAGGCGGCGATGCCGTCGTGTGGACAGGATGCGCCGCACGGTGCGGGTGCCAAAGCCAGGGATGCGCAGCAACATTTCCTTACCGGCTTTGTTCACGTCCACAGGGAACTGCGCGCGATTTTGCAAGGCCCACGCCAGTTTGGGATCAATGTCGAGATCAAGGTTGCCGTCCGTTCGGGAGGCGGTAATCTCTTCAACGCCAAAACCATAAAACCGCATCAGCCAATCGGCCTGATAAAGCCTGTGTTCGCGCACCAATGGTGGCTTGATCAAGGGCAGTTTTGCCGTCGCGTCCGGGATAGGTGAAAAGGCCGAATAATACACTCGCTTGAGTTTGTAATCGCCATAAAGCCGGGTGGACTGCCCCAGAATAGTGGCATCTGTCGATCCATCAGCCCCCACAATCATCTGCGTCGACTGGCCCGCTGGCACAAAGCGCTTGCCGCGCTTGCCGGTATAGCTGCGCTCACCGGCCACATCCTTGCGCGACTTCACATCGCCCATCGCTTTGCGGATGGTCACGGGGTTCTTTTCAGGGGCATAGGCTTTGACGCTATTGTCGGTGGGCAGTTCCACATTGATCGACAGCCGGTCAGCATATAGGCCTGCCTGTTCAATAAGTTCAGGAGCCGCGTCAGGAATGGACTTCAGATGGATATACCCGCGAAAATTCTCAACCTCGCGCAGGCGTTTGGCGATGCGCAGCATGTCTTCCATCGTCTTGTCCGGCGACTGGATGATGCCCGACGACAGAAAAAGCCCTTCAATATAATTGCGTCGGTAGAATTCAATCGTCAGCTGCACGACCTCATCCACCGAAAACCGCGCGCGTTGCACATTCGACGACACCCGATTGATGCAATAGGCGCAATCATAGATGCAGAAATTCGTCATCAGGATCTTCAGCAGGCTGATGCAGCGCCCGTCTGGGGCATAGGCATGGCAGATGCCGGACCCTTCGGTCGACCCTAACCCTTTGCCGTCACGGCTATCACGCCGCGTCGTGCCGCTGGACGCACAAGAGGCGTCGTAACGGGCCGCGTCACTGAGAATCGCCAGCTTTTGTGAGAGGTCAAGTTTTGCCATATGTTCACGTTATGTTCTTTATCCCAATCTGGCAACAACGCTCCTTCAGGAATCGCGCGGCGCACTGCCGCACCGCTTACGAAAGTGCCGCGATCTTGGCGTCCACAATGGCTTTGAAATCCTGCGTCGCCGCCCTTACCAGCCCAAGCATCTGTGGCTGAGCGACCGCATTCTTGATCTCGGCCTGCCAATTCTTTGCGGTGCCATAATGGGGTGGCAAACGGTAGCCACCGAATTTATTGGAAAACGGCAGGCACAGCACGCGGCGACCCATCAGCAGCCCCCAATAGACCCCGTGGTACGAGTTTGAGATAACTGTTTTGCCGCTGGCGATGAAACTCAGCGCGTCTTCCAGTGACGCGCAGTGGTTGTCGGTTGTTGGCATGTCTGCGGGAATGTCGATGCCCATCTTGGTCGTTTTCCCGGCGTGGGCATAGAACACCACATCATGTTCAGGAGTGGGCGGCGCGTCGAACATGGGCGACATGCAACTTGCGCAGGGGGCGTAAATGTAGCGTTTGTCGCCATAATCGCGCGAGCCGACAATATCCATCCTCCGCCGCGCTTTCATGTAACGCAGCGAGAACGGGAATGACTGCACTGTCCCAACACCCCATGCGATGTTGATCGCACCTTTGTGACGACGCACGCCGGCATAGTTGGCGAGCCCCCCAAAGATCTTACCGCCGCCGTAGATGCCAACGTCATAATCTGGCGTATCGTCATCACGTACGTCCGACACGGTTGCGTCACCCCAATCGAAGTAATCGAATGGCGAACACGCATTGTCCCCAATATTGTCGGTCCGGCGCAGGTGTTGGAAATGAAGTTTCATTTTTGTCCTATCCGGCAAATCGCGCACGCAGCGCCTGTGTGTTGGTGATGCCGTGTCGGGCCAGAAAGTCTATCGCGGCGGTGTCCGTGATCGGGTTCTCTTCGATCAAGGCTGCCTTGCGAAGCACAGCCGCCGCGCGTTGTTTCTGGGCCGATCCAGACACCGCAGGGCCGGATATCTTGGCCTGCATTTCTTCTTCCGACATCAGGTAATAGTGGTTGAGCTGGATCGCCTGCTGGGTCACGAAACTACCCGTACGACGTGCGTTAGGTGCGGTTTGCCCCAGTGTGTTGCTGCTGACATCACCTTGCGATCTTGTGTGGAACTTATGGGTGCTGACTTGGGTCACATCGCAAGGGTCCACGATGCACTTGAAGTTCAGCAGTGGGCCGACCGCTTCCGGCGCGCGCTGCTGAAAGGCGAAAGGCACCGCATCGGGCGGGGCGATTTTATGGCCACCATGCCCGAACATCGTCCACGGGAGTGAGATGTTGGGGCTGGGTAGCGCCGCCAGGGCTTCTGGCAGGGTCAGCGTAGTGTGCGGGACCAGATATTCGTCCGTGTCGGTAAACCCCATCCGCTGATACCCTGCGCCAAAGGTGCAAATCGCGTGGGCGTAGGCCAAAATCTGACGCGGCAGGATCATACCTGTCTTGGCCTCTGATGTGTCCAGCTTCCAAGGGATGATCGTCACTGAACAGCCGGTAAAATCGCGCGCAATTTGGGCTGTCTGATCGGTAGACCCGTTGTCGTACAGATAGACGTGCGACACCCCTGCGAGTGCATGAAACGTCAGCCAATCGCCAATGCGTGCGGCTTCGTTCCGGGCAATGAGAACCAGTGCCAAGGATGCGCGCGCCGCCTCTGGTTTGGGCGGCTGAATTGCAATGCGGCTGGCGCGGGAAGGTGCGGGTCTGCGGAAAGGCCACATCATGCGTCCGCCCCTTCTTTTGTGGCCAGAAAGGCAAACGGGCCTTCGCCATTTAGCCGATCCTTAATCGTTTGTGGGTCGCTGTCGCTCAGTTTTGGATAATAGACCTGATCAAGAAAGCTCATCACTGCGTTGCGCGTGTCGGGATCAAACGTCCAATCGGGAGCTTGCGCCAAGGCTTTGGTCAGACCGTCCTGATCGGGCGCCTGCGCGGCCATGCCGGGGATCGCCCAGAAACACTGACCGCAAGCCACGACCGGTTTATCAAAGAACATCGCCTCTAATCCGACGGAAGAGTTGATCGTAACAACCCCTCGGCTGGCCGCGACCTGTCCGAAGGTGTCGGATGCGTTGTCCAGATAGATCGGGGCATCAACCCCGCGCAATATGTCAGCCACGAAGGCGGGTGTGCTGGGGTGTTCCTTCAGGCGTAAATGCCAGCCGTCGGGCAAGGCTTTCGCCGCCTGCACCAAGGCGCCCACGAAGGCATCAACCGTGCGAAACGCGCCGCCAAAGAGGCGAAGTTGGCTATCACCCGGCACCTGCAACGGAGCAAAGATGAATGGGTCGGTGAGTGGTGGCAAACCAGCGCTTGGCGTGGGGGGCTGGTCCGGCGTGCGTTGTCTGATCTGTGCGCCCAAGGCGCGCCATGCGGATGGATCGACGCCGCTGTCGGCCAGCCAGTTCTTATAGGGTACGGCAGAGCGGGGCAGGCAGTTGGCATAATTCACACCGACAGGGTCTACAGTGATCCGCCCCGGGAAAGGACCCAATTCGAATGACAGCGTCTTTGCGCCTGCATCTTTGGCGGCGTCCAGAAAGACCCTGCGCGATCCATTCAGGCCGTTCCATACCACTGCGACATTGTCCGGGTTGCGTTCAAAATAGCGGCGTGTGCCGTTGTACTGCATTTGCAGGATATGGGTCCAAATGCGACGTTTGAGACCGGGTGCTGGAATGCCGCGCGCTGCCAGCAGCGCTTTTTCGGCGCGTTCGGTCGTCTGGGGCCAGTTGGCAAAAGCCAGTTTGGGCAGACGCCACCAGTGCAGCCCGCCCAAAGGTGCCAGCAGCGTCGTGATATGCGCGCGCTTCTTCTTGCGGGGATCAAGGCAAACAAAGGTGAATGGCTTAGCCATCCAGATCGGCCCACTTCAATTGGGTATTTCGTGTCACGGCACGGGTCAGTGTCTTGCCGATCACCTTGTCGAAATCATAGCCTGCAATCTCGCCTGATCCGGGACGGCGTGCCCAGATGTCAGCCTCGGTGATAACATGTCCTGCAGGCAAATCGCGGTCCGCCACGACCGAAGCGCGGGCGAAGCGATACACATCTTCTTCGGCGCTGGTGCGTTGCTTGGGGTTGTGTAGCGCCGTGTGAATTTCGCGGGACCGGTCGATGATGTAACGCAATTCAGCCGGATCCATCGAATTGATGATATCAGGCCCTTTGCGATAGCGGGTGTCGGTATAGTGCCGTTCAAGAATGCAAGCACCTAATGCCACCGAGGCCAGCGCCATATCTGGCCCGATTGAGTGATCGGAGAATCCAACAACCGCATTTGGAAATGCGTTCCTGAGGTCAGTCACGCCTTGCAGTGACACGATCTCGGGCGGTGAGGGGTACAGGTTGGTACACTCAAGCAGCGCATAGTCGATACCTGCCTCATCCAAGATCGCAACGGAAGCGCGGATCGTTTCGATGCTTTGCATTCCCGTTGACATGATCACCGGTCTGCCCATCCGCGCGATGTGTCGGATCAAGGGCAGGTTGTCTGCCTCGCCCGATCCGATCTTGAAGGCGGGTACATCAAGCTCATGCAGGAAATCTGCCGCCGCCCGTGAAAAGGGCGTCGAAATCCAGATCATCCCAAGCTCTTCGGTATAGCGCTTTAACTCCGCCTCATCCTCTAGCGAAAGGGCGCAGGCCTCCATCACATCCCAGATCGACACATCTGCATTGGGCGGGAAGATTTGCTTGGCCTCTTCGGTCATCTCGTCTTCGATGATGTGAGTTTGATGTTTGATCATCTCGCAGCCGGCACCGGCAGCAAGGCGCACCATTTCCTTGGCGACAGCCAGATCACCGCCGTGGTTAATGCCGATGTCGGCGATCAAAAGGGGCGGGTGCTCGGGCCCGATTTTGCGGCCAGCGATATCCATGAAAAGGCTCCTGTGTTTGACGTTAAGTGCGTGTTTATGGGGTTTCACCTTGGGGGGCAATTGGGCAGCGCCCATTGCAATGCGGGCGGGCATGGTCCAAGTGACAGCGCAACACCGCAGACAGAGCCCGCTATGATCCGCAAGATATTCAGAGCATTGGACCAAAAGGAACGCGATCTGCGCAAATCCTTTGGTCATGACATCACCGATCCAGCCGAACGGCGCCGGTCGATGTCGCACATGCGTTGGTTGGATCACGGCATTTTTCGCACGTTCTGGCATAATTTCGACAAGGTCGCCGATGGCGTCTATCGGTCCAATCAGCCGGACCCGAAACGGTTTGAAGCCTACGCGAAGATGGGCATCAAGGCCGTGTTGAATTTGCGTGGCGTTGAAAAACAGCCACACTATCTGTTCGAAGAAGAAAGCTGTGCCGCGCTTGGCATGACGCTGGTGACCATCAAGATGACCGCAAGACGCGCGCCAAAGGTGCAGGCCCTTTTGGATTTGATGGACGCGTTTGAAACCATAGAACGTCCGTTTTTGATGCACTGCAAGTCAGGCGCGGACCGAACCGGCTTGGCCGCCATCCTATATCTGATGGTACATGAAGGGAAAACGCTGGATCAGGCACGGGCACATCTGAGCTTTCGTTATCTCCATATCCGGCGCACGGCGACCGGTATTCTGGACCACTTCTGTGATGTCTATGCTGCCCGAAATGCGCAATCACCCATTGCTATTCTGGATTGGATCAAGACCGAATATGACCGCGAGGCGGTCACGCAAAGCTTTCTGGCAAAGCAGGCAGCGCTCAAGCCATGGCAGGGGTGGCGCTAGGCCGGGTCGCGCAGGCCATCGGCAATCTGTTTGCCGAGCAAATACTCAATGACATCCCAGTCAAATGGACTGTCAACGTCCAGCCCGCGTTCGTTCGGGACGATAAGTGGAATGACATGCCCTTCAAACAATCGTGTCGCCGTCCGCAGATAGGTTGGCTTGACCACATAGACCAATCCAACATGATCATAGACCATCGGTGCCTGCTGGCGTGCCACGACACCGTGGGGTAGCGGCTTTGACACTTGCAAAGCGCCATTGGCATCAGTTTCAAGCATGTTGAAGTAGGGGTTCTTGCGGCTTTCACAGCACGACATCACCATATCGGGTGATTGGGCGGCAAACAGATCAAGCCCCGCCTCTATGTCCTGAGGCAGTCGCAGGGGTGACGTGCAGTCAAGATCAAGAAATGCCGTTGCCGGACCCGTTTGCTTTTCAACCTCGCCCAATGCGTGTTGCCAGACATCCCACTTGGCTGCCGTGTCTGTTGCCAGCACCGCCGGGCGCAGACCGATATCAAGCCCGCCGCGTTTCAGCGCATGTTCATATATTTCAGGTGAATCCGTGGAAACCACGACATGGTCGACCCGGCCGCAGGCGAAAAGTTGATCAAGTGACCAATCAATCAGGGGCTTGCCATGCAGCATGCGAAAGTTCTTGTTTGGCACCCCCTTGCTGCCTGCGCGCGCGCCGATGTGACCGATAATCATGCTTAGATCCTTTGCAAATGTGTCGAACATGTGCAGTAAGCATGGCTTTGGGTCAATGGAAACAAGCGTGGCGTGATATTGCGCAGGTTACGCCCTTTCGCATGGTGCCTCAAAGCCGTCACATTCGCATCGCTGGCCCGAATTTGCCGCCAGAATCCCTCGCTTGAGTACAGCAATTCAATCAAAGGTTGCATAATAATAGGCATTGAGAGGAAACAATTTCCCCTTTGGACGCAATTGTATCTTTTTTTGGACAAAATGGATTCTTAGCACAACGGTCAGAAACGGTCCGCCGTGATTTACGGCGTCGCTTACCACTAAAGAAGGTTAATGACATGAATCATTTTCGACAAAAACTCACCCTGGCAGCCTGTTTAACAGCCGCACCACTTGCCGTGACGGCGCAGGAAGTAACGATTTCAAGCAAGGACAACGCGGTGACCATTTCCGGTACGCTGCTGTCATTTGACGACGAAATTTACGTATTGGACACAGATATTGGCCAACTGCGCCTATCGCGCGATGCAACGAATTGCACAGGCGAAGGGTGCCCGTCTAACAACACAAACCTTGATCTGACAGTCGCCGTGACCGAGCCTGCAACCGCCAGCCTTTTGCAGGCGATGGTAAATGGTTTTGCGTCTTCACGTGATCTGACAGGCCTTTCCGTCCCGGATGCAAACGGTGTTGTTGCCCGGATCGACCTGCAAAACATGGCCACCAACACGACCGCAGGTAAAGTAGACGTTGGTGTGGTTTCGCCAACTGACGGCTTTGCGCAACTGGTGAGCAATCAGATTGGCCTCGCTCTTACCAAAACACCTGTGCCGGCGTCAGTGGCTGACGGCGTGATCGCGCGTGGTGGTGATGATTTGCGTGATCTTTCGCGCGAGCGGGTTATCGCACTGGACGCACTCGTCCCGATCGTGCACCCCAATAACCCAGTGCGGTCTGTGTCATTGGAAGAACTCGCCCAGATCGCCTCCGGCCGGATCAGAAACTGGTCTGAACTAGGTGGTGACAACGCACCGATCCGTATGCTCTTGCCTGCGGAAGGATCATCATTGGATGATGGTTTCTCTGAACTGGTGCTGGATCCTTTGCGTGTCCGCCTGCGCCGCAGCGCCGAGCGCGCTGAGAGCGAAAGCCAAGCTGCTGCCCTCGTTGCACAGGACGAAACAGCGATCACGATCACAACACTGGCAGGAACCGGCGATAGCGAAGTGCTGCCAATCCGTCAGACCTGTGGTCCGCTCGCCTATGCCACAGACTTTGCGATCAAGGCCGAAGAATACCCGCTGAGCCGTCGTGTCTTTGCCTATTCTGGTGATGCCGTGCTGGCGTCAACCGGTGCTGACTTCGTCGACTTCATGACCTCTCCGGCTGCGCAGCCGTTGATCCAAGGTGTCGGCTACGTCGATCAAACCGTCGTGGCGCAGCCGATCAGCCTTCAGGGTACACGGATGACTTCAGCAATCTTGTCGGCCAACAACAACACAACATTGGGTTTGGTGCAAAACTTCTCAAGTGATCTGGCCACCGCTGATCGTTTGTCCACGACGTTCCGTTTTACATCCGGCTCATCCTTGCTTGATACGAAGTCGGTTGTCGACGTACAGCGTATGGTCGACTTCTTGAACGGTCCTGAGGCGCGCAACCGCGATATCCTGATCATTGGCTTTACGGATGACGTTGGTCGTTTTGACTTGAACGAGCGTCTGGCGCTACTGCGTGCTTCAAGCGTGCGTGACGCGCTTGTCGGCGCCGTGGGTGGTGACGTTCTGGCAGGCCGCATGCAGGTGTCGTCTTATGGTCCGCTGGCACCAGTCGGCTGCAACGAGACTGCGGATGGCCGCGAAAGCAATCGTCGTGTTGAGATCTGGTTGCGCTAAGCAATCGCCCCATCCACGTCATAAACAGAACAGGGTTCCGGGGTAGGAACAAGCCAACCTCAAGGAACCGCCAAGTGAAGGACACTTGTAGATGAAACGTAGAACGTTACTCGGCACCGGATTGGGTGCCATGGTGGTCGCAGGAACCACAGCGCAGGCACAAAGTGCCACCACGCTGTCCCTGATCACCGACCGGCCCGCCGCCGCTCAGGCCCTGGCCGACCGCGTTGCCCGCACGTCAGGCGGCAGCATCCAAATCAACGTACAAACGGCACCCGCGCCGGATGCAGCGGGCTTCTTGTCCACCGTCTCAGATGGCAGCGCCGACATGTACATGACCGCTGAAGAAGCTTTTGTCGGCACAAATGCCGCCTTCGGCATCTTTTCGTCCATGCCTGGTGGCATGAGCCCAAGCGAGCTGGAATCCTGGATCCTTGTCGCTGATGGCCGTTTCATGTGGGACATCCTTGGCGAAGAATATGGCGTCAAAGCCTTTATGGCCGGTGACGATGGCCCGATGCCGATCTGGTCCAAGGCTCCGCTGTCCGGTGCTGGTGATCTGACCGGTGGTCGCGTCGGTTCGATCGGTCTGGGCGTCAATGTGATGCGCGCCATCGGTGCGACAGACGTCGTCGATATCCGTGCGCAAGCGGTTGATCTGGGCTCATTGGATGCCTTTGAAGGGCTGAACGTTGCACAGATGGCCGAGGCTGGGTTGCTGGGCTCATTCCCACATATGACCACACCAAACGCTGGTCGTCCGACTTCATCCTTGTCCGTCGGGTTCAACCTGGGCAAGTGGAATGGTCTGTCCGAAGTTGACCAGTTGTTGCTGGAACGTTGCATCATGGCTGAACATGGCCAAAACCGCAGCAAGGCAATGCACGACAGTGCAAGCGCGCTGCAAGCAGCCGGGTCTGATGTGACATCCCATGAGGTGCCAGAGGATATCTGGGCCGCTCAGATCAGCGCCTCAAACGCGGTGATGCTGGAAATCATCGAGTCCGGTGATCTGGGCGCTGATGTTGGGGATGCCTATCTGTACTTCATCGGCGACGTTGCCGGTTGGAGCGAAATCGGTGAAACCGCCTTCTTCCTTGGCCGTAAGGAGGCACTCGCACAATGACTTATCAAGCGAAAGACAACATGATGCAGAACACGTCATCTGAACTGAAAACCCTGTCGCGCCGCCGTGCGTTGCTGGGTGGCGGTGCTGCGCTGACCGGTGCTGCTCTTGCCGCCCCTGCTGTGGCCCAAGGCGCACCGCTGACGATCCGTATGGCAACGTCCTGGCCGCAGGGTCTGGGTGGTCTGGCTGACAGTGCGGCACGCGTGGCTGCCGGGATCAACACAGCGTCCAATGGTCGCCTGAATGTTGAAACCTACTGGGCCGGATCATTGGTCCCACCGCTGGGTGTGCATGACGCCGCCAGCAACGGCGAAATCGAGATGTACCACTCGGCTGAGTACTATTTCCAAGGCAAGCACCGTGGTTTCAACTTCTTTACGACGGTGCCATTGGGCCTGACATCGGTCGAGCAGACCGCTTGGGTCAAATACGGCGGTGGTCAGGAGCTTTGGGACGAATTGAACGCAGGTTATGGCGTGAAATCACTGGCGGTTGGCGGTACGGGCGTCCAGATGGGCGGTTGGTTCAATAAAGAAATCACAAGCATGGAAGACTTTGAAGGTCTGACAATGCGTATGCCCGGCCTTGGTGGTCAGGTGATTGCGCGCATGGGTGCAAACGCTGTTGTCCTTCCCGGTGGTGGTATTGTTGAGGCGCTTTTCGAAGGCACCATCGACGCGACCGAATGGGTTGGTCCTTACAACGACCTGCAGTTTGGCTTCCAGAAACTGCTGTCCACGTACATCTACCCCGGCTTCCATGAACCCGGCACGATGGCTTCGATCGGAATGAACCTGGATTTCTGGAACAACTTGTCTGATCTGGATCGTGCAGTGATCGAAACGGTGACCGACGCAGAGCTGACCAACCATACCGCTGACTACTATGGTAACAATGGTCTTGCTTTGGTCCAGTTGCTGGCCGAATCCGGTGTGAAGCCGACGCGCCTGCCTGATGACGTCTGGAACGAACTGGCACGTGTGTCATTCGAAGTGGCCGCAGGTGTTGCCGAAGATGACGACATGGGCCGCCGTATTGTGGAAAGCTATGATGCCTACCGCGCGATGGTTGGTAGTGCTGGCCCGATTTCGCAGGCGGAATACCTCGCCAAGCGCGGCGCTGAGGATCTCTTCGCAGAGGTCTAAGTCTCCATCAAAGTCACGATTTAGGGCCCTTCCATTGGAAGGGCCTTTTGTTTTGGGCGCTGTCCTCGACGATTGTTGCAATCTTCGCTGCGCGGGTAACCGCTCGTTTTGCGTTAAGAACGATTTCCAGAGCACCACGTTTGACGGATCGCGGAAAGCCTTCCCAGTTGGTTTGCGCGCCGGGGCAAGCATCAAAGGCCGCTTGCAGATCCGCCGGAATCATAAGATCCTCGACGTCATCTAACGCCGTCCAACTACCATCCGCTTTGGCCTTGTCGATGACGGCTTGCCCGGCTGGCGTCATCAGACCGTCTGCAATCAGTTTGGCCACTTTATCCTTATTCACCCGGCTCCACTTTGATCCGGGCTTGCGCGGGCTGACGTAGAGCATGGTGCGTGTCGCATCCTTGGCGCGCGGCAGGCTATCGACCCAGCCAAAGCACAGCGCCTCATCCACGACCTCGCTAAGCGGTAGATAGCGGTCGGCGTCCGCCTTTTTGAAAGCCACGATCCAGACCCCGCCAGCGGTGTTGTGGTTCTGGGCCAGCCAATCACGCAAGGCTGCACGGGTTTCGACCGTGACTTCTGGCGCATCCTGAAGTGGCGGTTTTGCCATCGCTAGCCTTCGTCGCGTGTCCCGGCGAAGCGCGCCGCCCAATCTTCGCGCTCATCATCCGTGATCTTGCGGAATAAGTTTTCAGGCACGGTAAAGGCGTGGCCCGCTGGTAGCGCCTGAAGCGCTGCCTCTATATCTGTCGGCCATGCATCATCATCGGTTTGCATCGCGGTGATCATTGTCTTGGCGGCATCAGGAATAAACGCCGCTGACAACACCGCATAGATACGGATCAGGTTCAGCGCGAGGCGCACTTGCATCGCTGCCGTTTCGGGATCGGTCTTGATGGTGGTCCAAGGCGCGTTGGCTTGCAGGTATTCGTTGCCCAGCACCCAGATGGCCCGCAATTCGGCGGCGGATTTTCGGACTTCCATCGCGTCCATATAGCCTTCGTAGGCTTTCAGGCGGGCGGTCAGGTCTGCGATCAGTTTCTCTTCGGCTGGGCCGTAGCTGCCGCCTTCGGGGACAGCTTCACCGAACTTCGAGCGGCAAAACTTAGTGATCCGGCTAACAAAATTGCCCAAAACATCCGCAAGGTCCTTGTTCACGTCCGTTTGGAAGTTTTCCCACGTGAATTCCGCGTCTGAAGATTCAGGCGCATGCGATAAAAGCCACCAACGCCAATAGTCTGCGGGCAAAAGCTCCAGCGCTTGATCCATGAACACACCGCGCCCGCGCGAGGTGCTGAACTGGCCGCCATCGTAGTTGAGGTAGTTGAAGGATTTGATGTAATCGACCAGTTTCCAGGGTTCTTGACTGCCCAAAATGGTGGCCGGGAACGACAGCGTGTGGAACGGCACATTATCCTTGCCCATGAACTGGGTGTAGGTCACATCGGCCGCCCCCTGATCCGTCCGCCACCAGCGCGCCCAGTCGCTGCCTTTGCCTGCGTCTTCCCATTCCTGTGCGCAGGCGATGTATTCGATGGGGGCATCAAACCAAACGTAAAAGACTTTGCCTTCCATGCCGGGCCATATCTGGTCGCCCTGCTTGACCGGAATACCCCAA
This sequence comes from Yoonia sp. F2084L, assembly GCF_023015625.1. Lineage (GTDB taxonomy): Bacteria > Pseudomonadota > Alphaproteobacteria > Rhodobacterales > Rhodobacteraceae > Yoonia. Next base: position 213,027 of record NZ_JALKAH010000004.1, on the reverse strand, counting down.
TCCAGATCGCGGGTGATGCCGCGGTCTTGCAGGCCGTCACCATCGTTGAGCCATTTCTTGGCGATGGAGGTTGTCAGGATCGGCCAGTCTTTCTTGGTGTCGATCCATGCGGCGAGTTGTTCTTTCAGATCAGACTGGCGCAAATAGAGGTGCTTGGTTTCGCGCACCTCAAGCTCGGTCGCGCCAGAGATCGTGGAATGCGGATTGATCAGGTCGGTCGGATCAAGCTGCTTGGTGCAATTGTCGCATTGATCGCCGCGCGCAGAGTCAAACCCGCAGTTGGGGCAAGTACCTTCAATGTAGCGGTCGGGCAGGAAGCGACCATCAGCGACAGAGTAAACCTGCTCTTCGGTTACCTCTTTGATCAGATCAACCTCGGCCAGTCGCGTCGCAAACGCTTGGGTCAGCTTATGGTTCTGTGGGCTGGAAGACCTGCCAAAATGATCAAAGGACAACCGGAACCCATCAGCGATTTTGGCCTGCACTTCATGCATCTCTGCACAGTATTCCGCGACCGGTTTGCCCGCTTTTGCAGCCGCCAACTCGGCGGGCGTGCCATGTTCATCGGTCGCACAAAGAAATAGAACCTCATGCCCGCGTTGCCGCAGATAGCGGGCATAGAGATCAGCAGGCAGTTGACTGCCCACCAGATTTCCAAGGTGTTTGATCCCGTTAATGTAGGGAATGGCGGATGTGATCAGATGGCGGGCCATGCGTGCTGTCCTTGCAGATTTGCAGCCTATCTAGCGGGGTGCGCGCATAGATGCCAGATGTTGCGGACGCGCTGGCATTTTCGACGGGTCCCGATTACATCTAAGCCATACCCATGCGCCAAAGGAGATACTCATGAAATGTCTGTTCCCCTTCGTTATAGCGGCCACGGTCGGATCGGCTGCCCATGCGCAGGACGCCTATGTCGGTGCGGGCCTTGATTATCATTACCCTCACTCTGGTGATGGGCAAACCGTGACGTCTGTCATTGGCGGGCTTGGGTTTGACACCGGATACTTTGGCATCGGCGCAGAGGCGGAATATGGTCTGCGCGTCGGAGGTGACAATGATTATGACACCGCCCGGGTCGGCGGCTGGCTCAGCTATGATTGGTCTGACTATACATTCCGCGTCAGTGGCGGCATCACCGAGTATTATTTCGAGGACGACAACGCGGGCGGTTTCAACTTTGGGCTTGCGGCGGAACGCGAGGTGTCGCCCAACCTTGTCTTACGCGGTGGGTTCATTCGTGACTTTATGGACGATATCTTTACCGAAGCCGTCACGACCACACGCATCGCGGTCCTCTACAGCTTTTAGCGGTCGCGGCTGCGGCCCAGCAGTCGCCCGATCCCAAAGCTGGTGCGTGGAGCGTAAATATAGCGTGTCCGCTCTTCGGGGGCCTTGCGCACGCGCATTCGGCTGAGCCCGAAGATGACCAACAGAACATGCCCGACCGAGATGAAGTAAAACAGGGCCGCCGGGCCAAATGCACCAATCAGCGCCGAGGTTGTGAGAGGTGCGGCAATCGCGCCCACTGCAAAAAAGAACATCAAGGCGGCTGATAATTCGACCCGCTGATCAGAGGTCGCAAAGTCATGTGCGTGGGCCGTCGCGACCGAGTAGATTGGAAAAGTGGTCAGGCCAAACAGAAACGACGCGGTGAGGATCAACGATGTACCTTGCCCGGCTGTCGCGACGGTGAAGGTGCAAGAGATGACCGCGGCGACCGATAGCCAGATCATCACCCAGCGCCGATCATATTTGTCGGCCAGCCAACCGACGGGATATTGCGCGATGGCACCGCCCGCAACGAATGCGGCCAAGAACGAACCGATCTGGTTTGCGGTCAATCCAACCTCTTGCCCGTAGATTGGGCCGACCATGCGGAACGACGCGCTGGATAGGGCAGCAACCAGCACAGCGGCAACCGCGAGAGGCGAACACGCCCAGGCAAGGGCAGGGCGCAATCGCGTCGCCGCGGGGGTTTCGGGTTGCGGCACCCGCGTGAGCGCCAAGGGTAAGAGTGACGCACAGCACAGGATCGTCAGGATGTTATAGGCGATATAGGTTTCCACGGTTGCCAGCGCCCCGATCATGAACTGCGCGACAAAAGACGCGCTTGTGTCCGCAATCCGGTAACTGGCCATCGCGCGGCCGCGCGTTTCATTGGTCACTTTGGCCTGCAACCATGCCTCGATCACCGTGTAACACCCCGCCACGCAGATGCCGGACCCGATCCGAAAGAACGCCCAGAAGTAAGGATCAGTGGTGACGACATGTGCGGCCAGACCGATGGCACCCATTGCAGTAAAGGTCGCGAATGCCCGGCTGTGTCCCACGCTGCCCATCAGGCGCGGCGCCCACCAGCAGCCGATGAAGAAGCCCACAAAATGAGCCGAACCCAGAAAGCCCACCTGAGATTGCGAAAATCCCAACTCAAGCCCAGTCAGCGCATCAAGGGGGCCAACACCGCCAGAGGAAAGCTGCAACAGGGCAACTGACAAAAACAATGCAGCAAAGGAAATGATCATCCGCATGATCTGACCTATGCGCTGCCTGCTGAGGCTATGCTAGACCATAATCGACAGAGCCATGTCGCCTTTGTGCCCTTGCCCTTGGGGCTGTGCACATTAGGCTCTGCGGAAATCACGCATTGAGGCACAGCAGAATGAAGCAGCTCCCCCTAGGTCGTACCGACATCATGATCAGTGAATGGTGCCTGGGCACGATGACCTTTGGCAACCAGACGCCGGAAGATGATGCGCATCGCCAGATTGATATGTCGGTCGATGCTGGCATCAATTTTCTGGATACGGCCGAGATGTACCCGGTCAACCCGATCCGCGCCGAGACTGTGGGGCTATCGGAACAGGTGATTGGCAACTGGATCGCCAAGACGGGCCGCCGGGATGACATCGTGGTGGCCACCAAGGTCTCTGGCAACAACCCCGGCTGGGTACGCGAAGGGCGTGGATATGATGGGGCGGTGATCCGCGAGGCGGTCGATACCTCGCTCAAGCGGCTGCAAACAGACGTGATTGATCTTTATCAGATGCACTGGCCGATCCGCGGATCATACATGTTTCGCCAGAACTGGACCTATGATCCGTCTGGTCAGGACCGCCAACAGACAATGGACCATATGTTGGACGTGCTTGAAGCGCTGGGCGATATGGTCAAAGCGGGCAAAATTCGCAGCATCGGCATGTCGAATGAAAGTGCCTGGGGCATGACCAAGTGGATTGATCAGGCGCAGGCTGCGGGACTGCCGCGCATGGCCTCTGTGCAGAATGAATACTCCTTGCTTTGCCGTCTCTATGACACTGACATGGCCGAGATGGCGGTGAATGAGGATGTGACGCTACTGTCCTTCTCGCCGCTGGCTTGTGGACTGCTGACCGGCAAATACCAAAACGGTGCGGTGCCAGAGGGCAGCCGCCTGTCGATCAACAATGACCTGGGTGGACGCGTCACTGAACGACTCTGGCCGGCAGTTCAGGTCTATCTGGATCTGGCGTCCAAACATGGGCTGGACCCGGTACATATGGCGATGGCATGGCAAAGAACGCGGCCCTTTGCTGTTTCTGCGATCTTTGGTGCGACGACGAGCGATCAACTGACGCAGATATTGGCAGGCAAAGATGTGGTGCTGTCAAAAGATGTCATTGCAGAGATTGACGCCGTGCATAAGCAGTACCCTATGCCCTACTAGGCAAGATGGATATTAATCCACCTTACCCGACGTGTCTGTTGTGATTTCAATCCAGAACCGTGGTCCGGCATCCGTTATCTCTTCCAACCCCATCGCGCGGTAGGCCGCTTGCGCTGTTGCGTTGCGTGGATCGGTGCCAATGGTCAATCCGCGTGCGCCCCGCATCGTGGCATAGTTCTTGGCGGCCGCAATCAGCTTGCGCCCCACACCCCGGCTGCGTCTGGTCTCGACGACATGCAGGTGATGAATATCAAAACGCGGGATCGCGCTGTGGACCGCAACCGTTTCGAGGACGCCAGCGTATCCGACGGTTTCGCTGCCTTCGCGCGCCAGAAATGCAATGCCTTTGGGGTTTGATCCAAAGAAGATCCCTTGCAGCTGCTCCAATGTCACCTGCGCTTCATCGCCATGAAAAGCAGAGAGTTCCCGGATCAACTCTTGCATGCGCCTCAGATCGCGCGGTCTTGCAACTTCGATCAAAGTATCCGTCATCGTGGTTCCTTGCTGTGTTGGCCCGCAAGGACGCACAACAGATCAGTCACCCTTGCGGGCGGCTGTTGTTTCAAGATGTCGTCAAAAAGGCCCAGCCGCCGTCATATGGCGCTGGTAAAATAGACCGCGGTGTTTTGTAGCGTTCTGTTCATAAAAGCGTTGATGCCATTGCCATCGCCCGTGTGTCAAGAATTCCGGCTTGTGCCATACCGGGATATCGGCAAATGTCCCCGCAACAAAGGGAGACTGCATATGCCGCTTGAGATGAACCGCGAGGTCTTTATCACCTGTGCTGTGACCGGCTCTGGGTCCACCCAAGACCGCAGCCCGCATGTGCCCCGCTCCCCCCAGCAGATTGCCGAAAGTGCGATTGATGCCGCCAAGGCCGGTGCTGCGGTCGTCCATTGCCACGTGCGTGACCCCGAAACTGGCGTACCGTCGCGTGATCTGGCGCTTTATCGCGAGGTCACCGACCGCATCCGTGATGCCGAGGTTGATGTCGTCTTGAACCTAACCGCTGGCATGGGCGGTGACATCGTGTTCGGCGGCACGGAAAGCCCGCTGCCCACGATTGCCGGGACCGATATGGTCGGTGCGACCGAACGGGTCGCGCATGTGGCTGCGTGCCTGCCCGAGATTTGCACGCTCGATTGCGGCACGATGAATTTTGCTGAAGCCGACTATGTCATGACGAATACCCCCGGCATGTTGGTGGCGATGGGGCAGATGATGACGGATCTGGGCGTGAAGCCTGAGATCGAAGCGTTTGATACGGGCCACCTGTGGTACGCGAAACAACTGGTGAAAGACGGCGTGCTGGACAGTCCGGCATTGGTCCAGCTTTGCATGGGGGTGCCGTGGGGCGCGCCCGATGATCTCAATACCTTCATGGCGATGGTGAACAATGTGCCTGACGATTGGACGTTCTCTGCCTTTGGTTTAGGGCGCAGCCAGATGCCCTATGTGGCGGCCTCGGTTCTTGCGGGTGGCAATGTGCGCGTCGGGCTCGAAGACAACCTGATGCTGGATCGCGGCGTGCTGGCCACAAACGCGCAGCTGGTCGAACGGGCCGCTGGCATCGTTGAAAACCTTGGCGCCAAGGTGATCGGCCCCGCAGAAGTGCGCGCCAAGCTTGGCCTGACCAAACGCGCGCCGGTGACGACGTGAGGGCACTGGCGCTGGTTCTGTTACTTGCCGGTTGTGCCACGCAGGACAGTGGCGGTCTGTTCTCGGTTTACCGCGATACGGACACGCCGATCGCATCAAAGGCGGTGTTTGAGCCGGAGCGTTATTTAGGTGTCTGGCATGAAGTATCACGCTACCCGGTGCCGTTTCAGGCGGGCTGCGTTGGCGTAACAGCTGAATACGGTTTACGCGACGATGGCCTGCTGTCGGTGCTGAATATCTGCAGGGATGCGCGCGGAGCCGAGACATCACGGATCGAAGGCACCGCTGAAATTGTCGGACCTGGCAGGCTGAAGGTGCGCTTTCCATCTGTGCCGTTCGTTGCGGCGGACTATTGGGTTCTTTGGACAGATGAAGACTATCGCACTGCCGTCGTTGGCGCCCCCAATGGCCGGTCCGGCTGGATTTTGAACCGCACTCCGGATATTCGCGCCGACAGGTTGCAAGCGGCGCGTGATGTTTTGGCATTCAACGGCTATGATCTAGGCCGACTGGAGGAGTTTTAGTGATGAAACGTTTGGTATTGTGCAGTGTGCTGGCACTGGCCGCCTGCGACGGTGCAGGCATGGGTAGTGGCGGCGGTATGCGCGAGTTCATGGTGATCGGGAACCGCATGTCGTTTGAGGACTGCCGCGCGCGTGGCGGTCTGATCATTCGCGACAGTAACACCGCGATGGTGGCTTGCGATCCATCCATCCGGCGCGAACCCGTGCCAGCGGATGAGTTCAACCATCCCAACGACAAACCGGCAAGCTAAGTCATGGCGGGGCAGGCGGCGGCCATTATCGGCGGTGGTGTGATCGGTGGCGGTTGGGCCGCGCGATTTTTGCTGATGGGTTGGGACGTGCGGGTCTTTGACCCTGATCCGGAAGCCGAGCGCAAGATCTCGGAAGTGCTGAACAATGCGCGCCGGTCTTTGCCGGGGTTGTCGGATGTGGCGTTGCCCGCCGAGGGACGTTTAAGTTTTCACGATACAATGTCTGCCGCAGTCGCTGACGTGGCGTGGATACAGGAAAGCGTGCCAGAGAGGCTGGAGTTGAAACGCAAGGTCTATCAGTCCCTGCAAGAGCACTGCCCGCAGGACGCTGTCATTGGATCATCAACCAGCGGATTCAAACCGTCTCAATTGCAAGGCTGCGCAACCCGTCCCGAGCAGATTGTCGTCACCCACCCGTTCAATCCGGTTTACCTTTTGCCGCTGGTCGAACTGGTCCCCAGCGATAAAACCGCCCCCGCCATTGTGGAGCGTGCGAAAGAAATACTGACCAGTATCGGGATGCATCCGTTGCACGTCCGTGCTGAAATCGACGCCCATATCGCGGATCGCTTTCTTGAGGCGGTCTGGCGCGAGGCCCTTTGGCTGATCAAGGACGGTATTGCCACGACCGAAGAGATCGACAACGCCATCCGCTATGGTTTTGGTCTGCGCTGGGCGCAGATGGGGTTGTTTGAAACCTACCGCATTGCCGGGGGTGAAGCAGGGATGCGCCATTTCATCGAACAGTTCGGCCCTTGCCTTGAATGGCCGTGGACCAAGCTGATGGATGTGCCAGAGCTGACGGATGAGCTGATTGATGCGGTTGCGGATCAGTCGGATGCGCAGTCCGGTCAATACACCATTCGCGAATTGGAGCGCGCGCGCGATGACAACCTTGTCACCATCCTGCGTGGCCTGAAAGCACAGGATTGGGGTGCCGGCAAACTTTTGAATGAACAGGACCGCCGGGTTGAAGGGGCGATTGGTCTTCCAGAGGACCTCGGTAAACCCGTCGTGACGGTGGAACGCGCGGTGCCGCTCGATTGGACGGATTACAACGGCCATATGAACGAAGCGCGTTATTTGCAGGCATTTGGCGATGCGACGGACCGGCTCATGCTGCTGATCGGCTGTGATGCGGAGTACATCGCGACAGGTGGTAGCTATTTCACCGTCGAAACGCATATTCGCCATTTGGATGAGGTGCGCGCCGGGACTGTCATCCGTATTGAAACGCAGGTGTTGAACGGTGAGGGCAAGAAGATGCACGTCTTCCACCGAATGTTCGCGGGCGACCGCGAGCTGGCAACGGGAGAGCATTTGCTGATCCATGTCAGCCTTGAGACACGGCGCGCCTCAGAGCCTGCCCCCCATTTGGCCGCAACACTTGGCAAAGTCGCTGATGCGCATGCCGCACTTCCGATGCCAGAGGGCGTGGGCAAGGCTGTGGGCGTGCGCGGCTAGTCGATCCTTGCGATCAGCTGATCGAAATACGCCGCAATATCACGCTGGCTGATGCTGGCTGCGCGCACCAACTCGTCGAAATGTGCAGTAATCGCTGCAACCCGTTCAGTGTCCCGGAAGACCAGATAGTTCTGGCCAATATAGATCACGGCAAGCAGGGGGCCAAAAACCGTGACAGGTGCAGAATAGAGTTTGCGCTGATCAAAAAGATGAAGCCGCAACGCGGGATAAAGCTGCGCATGTAGATCGCGGAATTTTTCCAGTTGGGGTTTGCGCAGCGCAGACGACAAGTCGCGATAATACCCGTCGCCGCTTGCAAAGCTCTCGACTTCGGCAAGCGGAATCGCGATTTCATAATCCGACCGCGCGCTGCGCATCCATTCCAGCCGGTCGTTGCTGGCCCCCATTGCCTGTTCGGTCGTCTTGCCCAGTGACGGCGCATATTCCCAGCGCAGAATATCGTCGGTCTTGAGCATATCCGGCAGGCCCGCAGGCACGTGGCGGATTTTGTAACCCTCGGCTTCCTGATGCCATGCAAAGATGGCTTCGTCGACCAAGGCGCGAGGCGCTTGGGTCATCGAAATGGCACTGGCGACCAGATCTTCGGCCTGCTCAGGACGGTCCGAGAGACCCAAAAGCCAATCCGCGCTGACCCCAAGAACGGTTGCACAAGCCGCGACCAACTGCCCGTTCGGCAGTCGTGCACCATCGTCCTTGATCAGTTGCGACAGGGTTGAGCGGTCAACCTGCGCCTGTCGCGCCAGCGCGCTTTGCGTAATCCCCGTCTGTGCCATGCCTGCCTGAAGGCGGGAGCGAAAGATCGCGGCGCGGTCACGTTTGTCCATAATTGTTAACATGCAAGAATTTAATCACATTTTGATGCTTTTGTGAACTACTCTCAGAATGGTCCGCTATAGCTGCCTAGCTTAGCGTTCCTCTATGGGACAAAAGAAAAGCGGATCACGCGCGCAGATCGCGTGGCCAACAGTTATATTGATTGCAGCTTGTTATGGCACTTGGGCGCTGGCGCTGTGGGTTTTGCCGCTTTGGGCGGGGATCGCCATTGCGGGTTTGGCGATTGCCTTGCACGCCTCGCTGCAACACGAAGTGATCCACGGACATCCGTTTCAACATCAATGGCTGAACGATATGCTCATTTGGCCGCCTTTGGTCCTGTTCATCCCATATGTGCGCTACAAGGCAACCCACCTTGCGCATCACCATGATGAGGTGATCACAGATCCCTTTGACGATCCTGAAAGCAACTATCTGGACGCCGGCGTGTGGGAGCGTCTGCCGTGGTCTGTGAAAGCTATCTTACGAATGAACAACACCGTCGCGGGCAGGCTGACGCTGGGGCCCATGATCGGCACCATTGCCTTTGCGGTGTGTGAGTGGCGCAAGCGGGATGCCGAGATACTGCGCGGTTGGTTGATTCATCTACCGGCTGTCATTGCGGTGCTTGCCGTCGTTGTCGCATCGCCCATGCCGTTGTGGGCCTATCTCATTGCGGCCTATGCGGCGATGTCGATCCTTAAGCTGCGTACATTTCTTGAGCACCAGGCACATGAGCGCGCCAGCGGGCGCAGTGTGATTGTCGAAAGGGGCGGGCTTTTGGCTTTCCTCTTTCTCAATAACAACCTGCATGTCGTGCATCACATGCATCCACGCGTGGCGTGGTACGCGCTTCCGGCGCTCTATCGTGCGCGGAAAGATCACTACTTGCGCCGCAATGGCGGCTATTACTTCGCCTCTTATCGCGACGTGATCCGCAAGTACCTGTGGAAAGCCAAAGACCCGGTCGCGCACCCACTCTGGCGGAGGTAGCTGATTGCGGGCATAGGGAACGGATGGAACTCTGGATCCCCATCACAATCGGTGCCGCGACGGCACAGACACTACGGTTCATGCTGCAAAAGCGTTTGAAGGGCATGGCGTTGTCGACCGCGGGGGCGACGTTTGCACGGTTCATCTATTCTTCGCCCTTGGTAGCGGTCATTGCGCTTGTCTATGCGATGGCGTCTGGACAGGGCACACCTGATATTCCAGCGGCCTTTTGGCCCTATGCGCTTGCTGGCGGCATGTCGCAGATTTTGGCAACGATGTGCGTTGTGGCGCTTTTCAGCCATCGCAATTTTGCCGTCGGGATCACGTTCAAGAAGACCGAAGTGCTGCTAAGTGCGTTTTTTGGTTTCCTCATTCTGGGCGACACATTCACGGCGCTCACGATCGTTGCCATGCTGATCGGATTGGTTGGGGTGTTGTTGCTGTCTGATCCTCCGGGCGGCATTGGCCCCTGGCACCAACGGATTTTCAACCGTGCCACGGCACTTGGCCTTGGAGCCGGGGTTCTCTTTGGCATCTCCGGTAACGGGTATCGCGGCGCGTCACTGTCATTGGCGGACGGCGATGTGTTCTACCGCGCCATTATCACGCTGGCCTTGGTGACGGCATTTCAGACACTTGCCATGGCACTATGGCTTGCTTGGCGCGAACACGGCGAGATTACGCGGGTGCTCGCGTCTTGGCGGGTGGCGGGACTGGTCGGGATCACCAGCATGATCGGGTCGATCTGCTGGTTCACTGCGTTCACATTGCAAAACGCAGCCTACGTGAACGCAGTCGGCCAGATTGAGCTACTGTTCTCGCTGATGATCGGTGCATTCGTGTTCGGCGAAAAGATAGGCGCCCGCGAATGGCAAGGGCTGACGCTGCTCACCTGTAGCATTATCATGCTCGTTTTACTGCTTTAGATCGGACTGCGCCCGCTGAGGCGACTGACCAGATGGGCTTCATCATCATTGCGAAAGAACGGCACGCTGGCCGGCGGGCCACCGCGTTTGATGTGGCTAACAAGCTCGGCCAGTACGACTTGCGTGATGAATGGCAGGTCAAATTGCCGGGCATCTGAAAGCGGCACCCATTGCAGATGGGCCAACTCATCCTCGGCGTTTGAAAAGTCATCGAGGTCGGTTTGCAGTTCTGCTGCGTCTGCCAGAAAGAACCGCGCATCAAAGCGGCGGGGGCGGCATGTCGGGGTGACGGCGCGGAAAAAGAATTGCAAGGCTGCCGCGTTGGGTACATGGCCGGTGCCGGCAAAGCCGCGCCAGCCTTGTGGTGGATCGGTCCAGGTGCCGCGATAGCCCAGTACTTGTCCGGTTTCTTCCCACAGCTCGCGGATGGCCGCCGCAGCAAGTGCAGTGGGCGAAAGCGTACTTTCGCTGGCAAGTCTTTCATGGTCCATTTTTGTCAATGCCGTTGCCGGAACGGTTGCATCATTGGCGTCAACTGCGCCGCCGGGGAACACAAATTTGCCGGGCATGAAGGCCGCACTTGCACCACGTTGACCCATCAAGACCGATGGTGTCGTGGCGACGTCGCGCAACACAATGATGGTAGAGGCATCTCTGATCGCGGATTTGTCGATATGGTTGCCCTCAGCCGTTATGGCCGAACCCATGCATCCGGCGCGCCCATTGAATGGCCACAATCATGCCCTTCATACGCGGCAAAAGAAAGAGCGACAGTGCGACCGCACCAATCGTCAGCGAGGTCGCCATGACCCAAGGCTCTGGTCGGAAGTAGACCCACATGAAATGGATCACAAAGCCGATGATATGAGCCACCAGAAGAATCGTCAGATAGGCGGGGCCGTCATCGGCGCGGTGGTGAAACAGCTCTTCATCGCAATTCGGGCAATTGTCCGCCACTTTCAGATATTTCGCAAAAAGGTTCCCTTTGCCACAGTTGGGACACTTGCAACGCAGGCCATGCCATATGGCAGGCCTTGTTGGGCGGTCATCAATTGGAAAATCTGCGTTGGACATCATGCGGCTCCATTCACTGGCCCTCACATGGACCATTGGCGGGGATTTTGAAAGGGGGTGCGCGGAATAGTGGCCATGCATATTTTTCCCAAAACCTGCGACGGAAGCGACAGGCAGCTGCGTTGAAGGAGGGTCAGCAGCGCCGAAACGCTGTGATGAACGGAACAAAGGAAAAGAAAATGAAAACGAAGATTTTGATGGCAGCCCTTCTTTCAGGCCTCGTAATGACTGCGGGTGCGGTACAGGCGCAAGAGCAGCGCGACCGACCTGATTTTTCCACCCTTGATCTGAACGGCGATGGTGCCTTGACCTTGGAAGAAATGCAGGCACGCGGCGAAGCGCGTTTTGCCGATCTGGACGCAAACGGCGACGGTGCTTTGTCAGCAGACGAGATTGCGGCCCAAGCCAATGCGCGAGCCACGACGATGATTGAACGCTTTGACGACAACGGTGACGGTGCGTTGCAGTTTGATGAGATGCCAACGCGCGATGAGCGCCGCGCCGCGCGCATGTTCGACCGTGTCGATGCCAACGCAGATGGCACAATTTCAGCTGAAGAATTCGAGCAGGCCCAGGAACGTATGGGCGAACGTCGTGATGGACGCCGCGGTCATGGCCCCAAAGGCCGGGGCTAAGCCACGCGTTGGCAGGGGGTGCCTCATCCCCCTGCCAATTGCCTCTTGGGTTTGAATTGGCTAGCACACGTATAAATGAACGCATCGCCGGATCCTTTTGCGGGCGCCCCAGACGAGGCGCTTTTGGTCGCATACGCCAATGGCGATGGGCAGGCTGCGCGGGTCTTGACGCGGCGGTTGCTGCCGCGTGTTTTGGCGCAGGCGACACGGATGCTGGGTGTGCCCGCCGAGGCCGAGGATGTCGCGCAGGACGCGATGATGCGTTTGTGGAAAGTCGCGCCCGATTGGCGGCAGGGCGAAGCACAGGTGACCACTTGGCTCTACCGGGTCGTGGCGAACCTATGCACCGACCGCTTACGCAAACGTCGTGGTGTGTCGCTCGATCAGGTAGCCGAGCCGCTGGATGCAACGCCAAGTGTGACAGCACAGATGCAGACGCAGGCGCGCATGACGGCGTTGTCAGAGGCGTTGGCGCAATTGCCGGAAAGACAGGCGCAGGCCGTGTCGCTGCGACATCTCGAAGGGTTATCCAACCCCCAGATTGCACAGATCATGGACATCAGCGTGCGGTCCGTGGAAAGTCTGACAGCACGCGGAAAACGGGCCCTTGCCGATATCATGGCAGGGCGGAAGGCAGAACTGGGGTATGACGATGACGAACCCGAATGATGACATGCTAGACGATCTTTTCGCGCAAGCGCGGGGTGTGGACCCTACGCCGAGCAACGATTTGATGACCCGCGTCCTGACGGATGCCGATGCGGTCCAGCCCAAGCCGGTTGTGAGACCGGACACGCGACCGGGGTTCTGGGTGCGTCTAGTTGATGCGGTCGGCGGCTGGCCTGCTGTTAGCGGATTGGCGGCTGCTACTATCGCAGGACTCTGGGTGGGTGTTGCGCCCCCAGCCTCGGTTTCGGATCTGACGGCGACACTGATTGGCGATGAGGTCAGCATCAGTTTGTTTTCCACAGAGCTGATGTTGGATGAAGGAGTGTTCTCGGATGGCTGACGCTAAAATGCCTGCGCCGCGACCAAGCCGTCTTTGGCGAATTGTGCTGGTGATATCGCTCGCCTTGAACCTTGCTGTTGTGGGGCTTGTTGTGGGGGCTGCGGCGTCGGGTCGCTTTGGAAAAGAGCCACCGCGCAGCTTTGATCTGGGCCTTGGCCCCGTCGCGCGTGCGCTTGATAAAGATGAACGCCGCGCCATTGGTCGCACCATGCGGCAAGATCGTGCGCTGCGTGATTTTAATCTGCGCAACCGGGTGACGGATATGGTGTCAGCCTTGAAGGCAGAGCCGTTTGAGCCGGATGTATTTCGCGAGCTGATGGCCGCGCAAGCCAGCCGTATCGCAGAGGTTCAGGCGACAGCGCAAAACGCATTCATCGAACAGATTGCCGCGATGACACCGGAACGTCGCCGCGCATTTGCGGATCGACTGGCCGAAGAACTCTCCCGCGCGCGGCCGCCCCGCGACCGCTCATCAGGCGGCTGATTTGCTCATTGCGACCTGATCACGCCCAGCGGATTTGGCCGCATAAAGCGCTTGATCGGCCTGATTGCAAATCTTGCTCATCGCGCCACGTTCGGCGGAAATCTGACCGCTCATGGCGACCCCCACAGAGACGGTAACTTTGATCGCGGGTTGGTCATCGCCCAAGGCAAATGGTGTCGTATTCACCAGTGCGCGCAAACGGTCCGCCGTCAGACGCGCGTCTTTCACGGATGCGCCCGGCATAGCGACCAGAAATTCTTCGCCACCCATACGGGCCACAAGGTCTATTGCGCGTAGATTTTCACGCAAGCGGTTTGAAATTTGAACCAAAACATTGTCGCCTGCGGCATGCCCATAGGTGTCATTGATGGTTTTGAAGTGATCAATATCAATCATCATCACGGCCAGTTCACGCCCTGATTTACGTGATTGTTCAGCCAACCGCGCCAAATGCGAATCAACGTAGCGCCGATTGAACAACCCGGTCAGCGGGTCGGTCACCGCCGCATTCAGCCCGCTGCGGACCGTGTCACGCAGTTTGTCATGTTGGCGTTTGCGGGTGATCAGTTTTTTGGCGCGCAAGGTCAGTTCGGCTGCGTCACATGTGTCTGGCACCACATCATCTGCGCCCAGATCAAGGAACATTGCCGCGACCTCGGGTTTGTCTTTGGGGACCAGCACAAGCTGGGTTGCCAGCCGCGTTTGTGCGCGTGATCGCAGATCAGACACAAGGCCAAAGAGCCAGCTATGACTGCTGTCGGCTTCAGCGGCATTGATGACAAACAGGTCATGTGCTGCATCTTCGCCTTCGGATTTCAGCAGATCGGCAGGCGGCAGTACATTGATCGTGCTGCGCAGCCCAGCGCTGAGTTGTGCGACCAGACTGTTTTCGACAGCCGGGTTGGGGGTAAGCACCGCCACCTTGGCGGCACCATCAAAGCCATTCTTTTGTTCTTCAAAGCCAAGCGCACGGCTGGTGCTTTCGCGCAAAAATAGCTCTTGGCTGGTGCTGCGGACCCGCAAAAGGCTGCGGATGCTGGCGAGCAGCAGCGCGTCGTTCACCGGGTGGGGCAGCACATCATCTGCACCGGCATCAAGGGCGGCAAACCGCGCCCGCGAGGTATCAGCGACGCCCACAGCGATAATCGCTATGGCTGCCGTTTCGGGTGTGCGCCGCAGATCATGACACAAGCTGTGTTGATCCTCGGTCGCGTCGGACAGGTTGACTAAAATCAGGTCGGGTTTGTTGGCGGCGATAATGCGTATCGCCTCGGCCTTGCTAGAGCAGGCATCCACAACAAACTGTGCGGCTATCATTTTCACTTTCAACACGATCCTGTTTGTCGCAACAGTGTCGATGATCAATATGCGGCCTGGCATTTCTTGCACCTTTTCAAGAGCGGTTAGCTCGATTCCTTGCAAGCAATGTCGGGATTAATGGTTAAGAAACGGTTTCCATCAGCGTAAGGAAGATGAATGCAACAAGAACAAGCCGAAGTGATTGCCCTACAGGCCTTGGCGTGGTTGGCCGGAAATGATGAACTTTGCCCGACGTTTTTGGGGGCCTCAGGCGGGTCCGTTGATGATTTGCGCGACCGCGCCACGGACCCTGCGTTTCTGGGTGCTGTGCTTGAATTCATCACGATGGATGATGCGTGGGTGATGGCGTTTTGCGATACGATCGGGCTGGCCTATGAGCTGCCATTGCAAGCACGTTATGCCTTACCGGGTGCGCAAAACGTGCATTGGACCTAGAGGTCGATTTTCAGTGTGCCGCCCGGTTCCGCAGCCCTGCTTTGGCAAAGAATGATTTCGGTTTCACGCTGGGCCTTGGACAGCACGAAATCGCGGTGTTCGACGGCCCCATTGCGCAGGCCACATTTGCATACGCCGCATAGACCGTCAGAGCATTTTACATCGACATGAACGCCCGCCGCAATGAGCGCATCTGATGCCGTTTCCCCCGCTGATACGGCGACCGTACGACCATCGTTGAGGATCAGCATGAACGGATGATTCTCATATTCCGGCTGTTCTGGTACCGCGAAATACTCAAGATGACGCGCGTCTTCGGGGAACCCGTTGGCCGCAGCTGCGTCCATTACAGCGGCCATATATACGTCCGGCCCGCAGGTGTAGATATGCGCGCCCGGTTGATACTGCGTGAGCGCTGCCAGATCAGCGCGCGTCCCTTCTTCAGAGACATGTAGATGCAGCTTGTCCGACCAAGCCATGTCGTTCAGGTCGTCAAGAAATCCCGCATCTGTGCGGCGGCGCATACTATAATGCAGGTCAAAGTCAGCCCCAATTGCATGGAGCCGGTGCGCCATCGCGATCATCGGCGTAATGCCAATACCGCCACCCATCAGCAGCGTTTTGGATGCCTCCTCAAACAGCGGGAAATGATTGATCGGGAGCGAGATAAAGACCCGCCGTCCTACTTCAAAAATCCGATGCATCAGCTTTGATCCACCACGCCCTTCATCTTCGCGCAGTACGGCGATCTGGTATTTGCTGCGGTCGGCAGGATCACCGCTAAGCGAGTACTGGCGGAAGAACTCGGGTGCCACGACCACATCAATATGTGCGCCTGCGGTGGCAGGGGGCAGGTCGCTGCCATCGGGGCGTGAGAATTCGTATTTTGTCACCGCGTCCGTCATTTGCGTGGCGTTGCTGATCACAACTTCTAGGACCGGGGCATCGCCTTGGGCGGGGGCGTAGACATGCTCTGGTGGCTGCCCTTCTGCACGCCGTTTCTGGTGTTCCTCCGCCGATATCATCGCCTCATACGCCGCAATCCCGGCCTCGCGATCCATAGGTGCGGGCCACGGGTAAGGCGGTGGTGCGAGCGGCGCTGGATAGACCGCAAGCGTCTGATCGGCGTATTGCAGATCAAGATCGGTTTGCAGGCTGCGCGCATTCACCGGATGGCGCGATGGGCGGTAGGCGCCATCATCCTCCATCTCCAGATCCCACCACCATTTCTTGACCGGGTTTATTGATCCTTTGCCCAGCTTATCATCCAATGCCGCCAGCGTCTTGGCCGCCTGCGGGACGGTCATGGCCAGCTTGCGGAAAGGGGCCTCGGCAAACAGCCCTTCAAGGTTCCATGGGCAGGTTTTCATGCACCGCCCGCACATCGCACCGTTCTTTTGGCTGACCCGGTAGGTGGTGCATTTCTGGCTGTCGGATTTCCAAATCTCGTATCCGTTGAACATCAGCTTTGGCCCGGCAGTGATCGCGCCCGAGGGGCATTCACGGGCGCATTTGTTGCAGGCATCGCAGAACTTTTGCAGGCCAAAGTCGATGGGCTTGTCGTGGGTCATCGGCATATTTGTCGTAACGACACCGGATTTCAGACGGGGGCCGAGGAAAGGGTTCAGGATCACCTCGCCGATGCGGCTGACCTCGCCCAAGCCGGAGAGGAGCAAGAGGGGCGGGTGCAGCACTTCTTCATCCATCACGGAATGGACGCGGGCGGTATAGCCGAGGTTGCGCAGATGCTGTGCGAGGACGCCGCCCAATAGGGAGAATCGCAGATAAGCGCGCATGGATTGCGCACAGGCGATCCAGTCGTCGCCGGATGCGCCCTCCATCGTCTCATGCCCCTGATCGACAATCATCGAAATGGCGTTTTCATGGTAAGGCGTGATCGGCGCGCCGGTTGTGTCGTGGCTGTAGTAGGTCCAGTCCGGGCAGGCCGAAAGGCCGACAGCATCGACCCCAAGGAAATATAGCGCGGCTTTGATATTGGCTGCATTGCTTTCAGGGGTGTCGCTGACGGGGTCACCTACGGCTTCACCATCCTGTAACAGCACAAAGGCCCCCAGTGATGGGCGGAAGGCATAGGCGGCGGCAGATTTGCGCACGTAGTTGCCGTTTTTCGTGGCCTCTTGCACGTGCTTGCCCATGTCACCGAAAAGCCCGCGCACAAACAGATTGGCGCGTTTGGGCACGCGTGCGACATTGGGCCTGTCGATGTAAGTCGTGGGCTCGTCTACGCGCTTGAGGGTCTCAAACGGGTGCGGCCCAAGGGCAAAGTCGCGTTTTGCAAAAGGGTCGCGGGTGCGGGCAGATTTGGCATGATCGCCAAGCCCGGTGCGATAACTGCTGGGCGGTTTCTGCCTCGGTGTAATCGGCTGGTCCGGCGTCATCGCGAGCGTTGTCGTGAGCGCAGCCAGCCCATAGCGGTCGCCCGTGAATGGATTTTTCAGCGTGCCGTCTTCCAACGCGACAAGGCCCGCAAGGGCCGCAAGAGTGCCCAAATGCACATCGGATGCTGCCATCGAATGCGCCCGTGCGTCGTAACCCAGCGTGCGGATATAGCTGGCCAGTGTAACAGCGGTTTCCATCCCGCGCAGGCAGGCCCGCTGGGGCAGGGCGTCCTTGATCCAGTCGGTACCTTGTTCGGTGTCCTTGGGCGGGCGGGGGTGATCGTACAAAAATACCAGCGCATGCGTGTGGTGGCGGCAATCCTCGGGCGGCATTGCCATGCTTTCGCGCAGGCCCGCCATGATGACATCAATGCCCGCGGCAAGCGATTTGGGTTGGATTGTGCGCAGCTTCTGGGCAAGCCTGTCTACATCAGGGTTTGCAATCGGCTTATCTAGCCAAGCCGCGTCCGTCAGTTCGCAAACACCAACCATGCTGGCATCGCAATAGTAGCCAAAGGCCTTGAGGTGATTGGCACGTTCCGTCAAACCCTCTGGAATTTCTGCGATCTCGCGCTTGACCATGCCGTCACGGGTGGCATCCAGCATCGCCTGATAATCCTGCATCGCGTTGATGATGCTTTTGGGGTCATCTGGCCTGCGAAAGGACAGCCCTTTCATGGGCGGCAAATCGGATAAATCGACTGCATCGACGCGTCGCAATCCTTCCAAAGGAAAGGGGCCAAGATGCATCGGGCGGGCAGCGTAAGAGCGGAGTTTCAACATGTCGATTGACACCGTCTTGCGCGCAGGGTCCGGTGTCAATGCACGAAGGGTGAGGTGACGCGTGATCAAGGGCATCATTTTCGACAAGGACGGGACGTTGTTTGATTTCAACGCCACCTGGGGGGCGTGGACGCGCGGAATGCTGGAGGCCGAAAGCAGGGGCGATCCTGCGGTTTTCGACGCGCTTTCTGACGCATTGGGATTTGACGTCGTGGCAAATCAATTTCGGCCTGACAGCATCGTGATTGCAGCCACGGCTGGTGAGACGGCCGATTGCATTCTCAGCGCAATTCCCGACAAGGATAAATCTGCACTATTGGCCCGTATGAACGCAGCCACGGCGGAAGTGACACAAGTTGAAGCGGTCCCGCTCGTTCCCTACTTCAGCGAATTGACTGCATTGGGCTTGCGCCTCGGCATCGCTACCAATGACGCAGAAGCGCCCGCGCGGACGCATCTGGACCGCGCCGGTGTGACTAAGCACTTTGATTTTATCGCGGGTTACGACAGCGGGCATGGGGGCAAACCTGCCCCCGGCCAGCTCCATGCTTTTTGTGCGCATACCGGATTGGATGCAAAGACCTGCCTGATGGTTGGTGACAGCACCCATGATCTGCACGCAGGTCAGGCGGCCGGCATGCGTACGGTTGGTGTGCTGACGGGGCCTGCGCCACATGCGGAACTTGCGCCTTTCGCGGATGTCGTCTTGCCGGATATTGGTGCCATTCCCGGCTGGCTTAAATCAGAAAAACTGCTGGCACTCTAAATCCGACATCATCTGTCGGTTTCCCATCATCCAAGTCATTCTCGCTTTGCGATGCTGATCCTCAAGTAACGAGGGATCAAACCCATGACAGACACCAGCAAACCAAGGCGGCGCGGCGGCGGCAGGGCAGGGGCTGCAAACCGACGCGGCACAGCGACGATTGAGCAAATGCCCTGGCGGCTTCCGATCAACACCGACCTGCCGACCGAGCCTTTGGACGCGGATGGTGTGCAGGCGATCCATGACGGCGCGATGCGCATTCTTGAAGATATCGGGATCGAGTTTCTGAATGAAGAGGCGCTGGCGCTCTTCCAAGAGGCTGGCTGCACCGTAAACGGCACCAACGTGCGCATGGGGCGCGACTGGGTGATGGAGATGTTGGGCCACGCACCGGCGCAGTTCGATATCACACCGCGTAACCCGGACAAGAAAATCACGATCGGGGGTAAACATATCCTGTTTGGAAATGTCTCATCGCCGCCGAATTACTTTGACCTGGAGATTGGCAAGAAGGTCTCTGGCAGTCGTGAACAATGCGCCAACCTGTTGCGGCTGACCCAATACTTCAACTGCATCCATTTCGCGGGCGGCTATCCGGTGGAGCCGGTCGATGTGCACGCGTCGGTCCGCCATCTGGACGTGGTCTATGACAAGATGACCCTGACCGACAAAGTGGCCCACGCCTATTCGTTAGGCAGAGAGCGGGTCGAGGATGTGATGGAAATGGTCAAGATCGCGGGCGGGATGACCGAGGAAGAATTCGCATCCAAGCCGCATATGTACACCAACATCAACTCGACCTCGCCGCTGAAACACGACGTGCCGATGATCGACGGCTGCCTGCGTTGTGTGCGACGGGGGCAAGCGGTGATCGTGACACCTTTCACGCTTGCCGGAGCGATGGCACCTGTGACAATGACCGGGGCCGTGACACTTTCAATCGCCGAGGCTATCAGCGCGATTGCTTTGTTCCAATACGTCCGCCCCGGCGCGCCTTGCGTGATCGGCACATTCACCAGCAATGTTGATATGAAATCTGGCGCGCCCGCGTTTGGGACGCCTGAATATATGCGTGCAACCCAGGTGACTGGCCAAATGGCACGGTTCTACGGGTTGCCGATGCGGGCCTCTGGCGTTTGTGCGGCGAATGTCCCTGACGGGCAGGCGATGTGGGAAACATCCAATTCGCTTTGGTCGGCGGTGCAGTCGGGAACGAACGTCGTGTATCATGCGGCAGGCTGGCTAGAAGGTGGCCTCATCGCCAGCCCAGAGAAATTCATCATGGATTGCGAAGTGATCCAGATGATCCAGCGGTACATGGAACCACAGATCGTAGCGACGACGCCTGATGACATTGCGATTGACGCGATCAAAGAAGTCGGACCCAATGGCCATTTCTTTGGTATTGAACACACGCAGGAACGCTATGAAGAGGCGTTCTACCAGCCCTTCGTGTCAGATTGGCGCAACTATGAAGCATGGGAAGTCGCAGGCGGTGTCTGGACGGCAGAACGCGCCCATCGGATTTTCAAAGACATCATCGCGCAGTTTGAAGAGCCTCCTATGGACGTCGCAGTGAAAGAAGAACTCAGGGCCTTCGTGGACCGGCGCAAAGCCGAAGGAGGAGCGCCTACTGACTTTTAGCACGGTATTTTGGGTTTCGGCACGTAATTGCCGCAGAGCGGCCCACCGCCTGCCTTAGCGTTGCCCTGTTCCTAGGTGAAGAGTACAGCAAATGTACTTACGTTTCGGGGCAAACGTTATGAAAAATCTCGCACGCGTTATTGCCGCTCTGGCGTTTTCCTCTCTGGGCACAGCCGCCGTCGCTGGCAACTGCGTTACTCCGCCGAATGTCAATCAACTGGCAACCGAGATCGCAGCCGGCGTCAATCAGAGCCGCCGCGCCAATGGCCAAGCGCCGTTGCGCTTTAACCGCCGCTTGGGTCAGGCCGCGATGGTGCATGCCTGTGATATGCTGGCGAATGATTTCTTTGATCACCGTGGATCGGACGGATCCAGCTCTCAGGCGCGCGTCCAACAGGCCGGTTACAATGATTGTATCGTGGCTGAGAACATCGCATGGGGTTATCCGCAGGCGCAGCGGATCATCTCTGGCTGGATGAATTCACCCGGTCACCGCCGCAATATGCTGCACCCCCGGATTGAGGACATGGGGATCGGGATCACCCAAGGCCCCAAAGGCCCCTATTGGGTGCTGGTTGTCGGCAAGCAGTGCTAGTTAGACGTCCAACCAAATGGTGACTGGTCCATCGTTGGTAAGGCTGACAGCCATGTCAGCCCCAAAAGATCCGGTCGCGGTGTTGATCCCCAAATCTGCGATATCCGTGACAAACTGTTCATAAAGCGCACGGCCCTGATCAGGGCTTGCGGCGGCAGAAAAGCCGGGACGGTTGCCGCGTGATGTATCCGCGGCCAACGTGAACTGGCTGACGATCAGGGCCGCACCGCCCACGTCCACCAGCGATCTGTTCATCTTGCCAGCCTCGTCGGTAAAAATGCGCAGCTTGCTGATCTTTGCAGCGAGTGCTTTGGATTTTGCCGCATCATCGCCGTCCATCGCGCAGACAAGGATCAACAGACCTGTGCCGATCTCTCCAATGAGTGCGCCATCAACGCGCACACAGGCGTCGGTGACGCGCTGAACAAGTGCTCTCAAAGCTCGCGGCTCCAAGGCGGGTTGGCTCCGGCCCGGCTGACTGTGATGGCTGCTACCTTGGCCCCAAAGCTGGCAGCGGCGCGCAGATCCGCTTTGGTTGCTTGTTTGATCCCGGATTTGGTCAAATGCCCGCTTCTATGCATTTGGGCCATGAACCCCGCGCTGAAGGTGTCACCTGCGCCAACGGTGTCGACCACCTCGGCTTTCTCGGCGGCAACATCGTAGGTCCCGCTTGCTGTGAAGATGCTGACCCCATCGCCGCCGCGCGTCAGCAGGATCACCTGCGCGCCAGTACTGGCAAGCAGTGCATCCGCATCTGTATTGCCAGTGATCCACTCCAGATCTTCGTCAGAGGTTTTGATGATATCCGCGACACCCATCATGCGTGTCAGCCGTGCGCGATAGGCGGCCTCATCAGTGATAAAGGAAGGCCGAATGTTGGGGTCAATCATGGTCAGGCGATGTGAGGCTTCGCGCAGCATCATCGCCTCGTAGGCCGCACCGCAGGGTTCGACGACCAAGCTGATGCCGCCAAAGAACAGCGCGTCGGCGTCAGTTTTGGGCAGATCGCTTTCCGACAGCATACGCCCGGCGGTGTTTTCATCATAGAATGCGTAAGATGCATGACCATCGGTCAGCGTCACAAAGGCCAGCGTGGTTGGGCGGTCTGCAATCGCGGCAGGGCTGCTATCGACCTGTGATGCGGCCAACTGCGCGCGCAGGATATCCCCGAAAAGGTCGGACGACAGGCCAGAAAAGAACTGCACCGGCGCATCCAGCCGCCCCAGTGCCACGGCAGTGTTGAACACCGATCCACCCGCATGCGGCGCAAAGGCGGTTTCACCGGCGGCCGTTTCACGCGGCAACATATCAATCAGGGCTTCACCGCAGCACAGGATCATCGCAGAGGCCTTTCCGTCTTTACTGGCTGTTAGCGATAACAAATCCGACGCCAAGCGCAAGGATTAGTCCCACAACCACCGCAAATGCAATCTTCCACGCGGAATAAGGGCGTTCGCCCTGCACTCGCCCTGTGCGTCCGTTGACGACAAAGCGATAGGTCTGTCCGCGGTATTTGTAGGCCGCCAGCCAGACGGGCAGCAGCACATGTTTGAAGGTCACATCTTTGACGTCCGTATCAACCGAATGCACGCGCTGCGCGTCGCCGCCAATGTCGTATTTTACATCGCGATGGATCATCCGGTCCATATAGGCGCGGGCTTCGGTGAACCCGTCGGTCAGTTCCACCTGATATCCTTCTGCCCGAAATCCAGCGAGGTATTCGGGATTATAGGGCTCCAATTGCGATAGATCCCAAGGTTCCAGCCCGTCAGTGTACTTTTTGGGCAGGGACCGTGACGCCAATACCAGCACGTCATCAAAGAACCGCGCGACGCGCCCGGATGCGGGACGCCAGCGGGTTTTGCGCACGCGCACCTGGCGGCGCTTGCCGTCGCGGACCACGGTTTTGGTTTCATAGTAATGCGTGCCGCGCTGCCCGGTATAGCGGCTTTTGGTATCGGCATCGAAGGTCCAATAAGGGACATAGATCCCGTTCATCTTGCGCCCCTTGCGGGCATAGTCGGTCAGCCCGTTGGGTGCGAACCACAGGCTTCCCAGCCAACTGACCAACGCATTGCGCGCCTGTGCCTCTTCCAGCGCAAAGGGCAGCAATCCCCGTGGCTTGATGTGGCGATGCGTGCCGGTATCAGTGACGACCGGGGTTGCACAGAAGGGGCATTCGGCGGCGTGAATATCCGGGTCAAATTCGGTCTGCGCGCCGCAATTGGGGCAGGCGTTGACGCGGGTTTCTTCGATATCCTCATCGGCCAGCCGTTCCTGCACGGCACGCTGAAAGTCCAGCTCGACAATGCTGCCCGCCCAAGGCCCCGCGCTTTCGATCGCTTGGACGTTGCCGCAGTGATCGCAGGTCAGCTGATGCTCACCGGGATCAAACCGCAGATCAGACCCGCAGGCATCGCAGGGAAAGCGGTGGTCGGTATCTGAGGTTTGTCCGTCTGCCATCTTACAGTATCTTATGCATAAAACGGGGCATCATCACCCGCAGTGCGCCATCAAACAGCACGTTGTGCCGCCAGAAGTGAAACAGCCCATGCAAAGCGCCCGCTGCAAGAAGCACCAGCAGTGCTATCCATCCGGTGTCATGCGGCATCCAACCCATGAGTGCCGCGCCGTTCAACGCCACGGTAACGGCCAAGACGGCGTACATGCCGCGGTGCATCCAAGGATAGACAGTCCGCATCGTGCCTGTCAGCTTCGGGCCCGGTTTGCACATCATGCCCTTGATCAGCGCCATGCCGATCCAGACACCACCTCCCAGCACAAAGGCCCAACGAACCCATGCCGCGGACGTGCCGCCTTTGACCATGACCAGCACCAGCATCAGCGTTGACCAATGCAGCAGGATTGTCAGCCTGCGTCGCGTCATGCGCCGGGGGGCGGTGGTGGCATAACGGTGAAGAGTTGGGCCAGTTCCATGACCTCGCCCGCTGCAATCCAGCCGTCCTGCCCTTGGGTCCAGACCATGCTGTCACGGCTCAGTTTGCCCTCGGTGACCATGCGGCCCATCGCGGCCTTTGAAAATGGGCCGGTGACCTCGCCACCTGATGCAATATGCCAGACATGCTCAACCGGTGGGGGAGGCGGAGGTGCTGCTGCCGGCGCCCCACCCCAAGGGCCGCCTTGTGCCATCTGACCTGCCATCGCCATACCCATACCCGCGCCAAGGCCAGCAGCCATGCCGCCGCCTGCGGGGTTATTCGCGGCCGACGTCATCGCCTCTGCGGCAGAGTATTGGGTGAACTTGCCCAGATCACCGGCGAGGCCCATGGACGTGCGCTTATCCAGCGCATCTTCTACCGCGGGCGGCAGGCTGATGTTCTCGATATATAGCTCTGGGATCGTCAGGCCGTATTGCTTCATCGTGGGATCAATCGCGCTGGCAATCAGCTTGCCCAGATCAGCCGTATTCGCGGCCATATCCAGCACCGGAATGCCCGATTGCGCGATCACGCGGCTGAATTCCTGCACGATGATATTACGGATCTGGTAGCTGATTTCGTCCATCGTGAATTCGCCATCGGTGCCGACGATTTCACGGAGGAACACAGCCGGATCGGCAACCTTCACGGTATAGGTGCCAAAGGCGCGCAGGCGGGTCGGCCCAAATTCCGGGTCGCGCACCATGATGGGGTTCTTCGTGCCCCATTTGAGGTTCGAGAAGCGGGTCGTGTTGACGTAGTAAATTTCGGATTTGAATGGGCTTTGGAAACCATGATCCCAATGTTGCAGGGTCGTCATGATCGGCATGTTGTTGGTTTCCAGCATATACAGGCCGGGGGTGAAGACATCCGCCAACTGGCCTTCATGGACGAACACGGCTGCCTGACCTTCGCGCACGGTCAGCTTGGCGCCGTATTTGATCTCGTGCCCCTCACGCTCGAACCGCCAAACCATCGTGTCGCGGGTCTTGTCAGTCCAATGGATGACGTCGATGAATTCACCGGTCAGAAAATCGAAAATGCCCATGATGTGGCCTCCGTGGTTCAATCAATATGGATGCGGGGGCATCCGGTTAGCTTTGTCCTGGCGCAAGATATTCGCGCGCAATCTGGCGTGCAATCGGGGCAGCAACGGCGGGGTCCATCCCGGTTTGCAGGCGGGGGTCGTAAAGCATGCGCAACAATAGCTCATCATGCGTTGTCAGCAGCGCAAATTCTTCGTCGTCGTTAAAGATTGAAGGCCGCGCGCCGGGGCTGTCGTTGGCAAGGCCCATGCCTTGCGCCAGCTCTTCGTGGATACAAGCACTGCGCATCAGGTTGGGATGTTCGGCGCGGATCATCGCGACGGCTTTGGTATAATTCGACTGGCCGGGCGCGAAAGTGCCGATCACGACGCAAAGCTGGTCGCGGGGCAGGTTCACGAAAGTGCGCACCGTTGCGTCGGAAATGCGGGGGATGAGTTGGCGTAGACGGGGGCCGTAAAGCCGGCGATCATCTTCGCCAAGGAACAGCACCCGGAAATTCGGGTTCTGGTCTGTGATGCTGATCGGCACGCCCGTGGTCCGCGAAAGACGTGCGGCGTAGGCGCTGACACTGGCCAGATCAACATCGCGCTGGGCAAGCGGGACGGTATTGCCAAACTCTACCGACATGCGGATCGGCCCGGTCCAGCGGCGTAGCTTGGACACTGTCGCCTGAGGGCGCTGGAAATCGCTGTCATCGCGGTATTCGTTGAACAATGCGATGCGAACAAAGTTGCGGGCCAGTTGTGTATCTGTAAAGGGCGTGTCGGGCCCGCCGCCGTCGCCGCGTAGTAGGCCTTGGGTCAGCAGGTCGTTTTGCAGGCGTGTATAATAGGTCGTCAGATCTTTGCTGGCTTGGCTAGGTTGTGTGACGACCGGCCCGGCGGGTGGTTCCGGGACCTCGACCGTGGGTGGCGTTGGGGCATCAATCGGGGGCATGAACAAATCGCAGCCCATCAGACCCGTCGCTAGGACGAGCATCAGGATACGGTTTGTGTTGCCCCCAATCGTCATATTTTATTCAGCGCCAGCCGCCGTGCCGATATTGTCGCCGGTACCTGTGCCGCGCGCTTTGGCAGAGGCGAGGGTTTCTTTCAACTCCTGCTCCATCTTCTGCAACTCGGTCTCGGCCTCGGCCCGCTTGCGCTTGCCTTCGTCGGCAATCTCAAGGCTTTCGTTGATCGTGGCGATCAGGTTGGCGTTGGCCTCTTTCACCGCATTGATGTCAAACACACCGCGTTCCATTTCTTCGCGGATGGTACGGTTGGCCTGACGCAGGTTTTCGGCGTTGGCTTTCAGCAATTCGTTGGTCAGATCATTGGCATCGCGCACGGCCTCTGCTGCTTCACTTGAGCGTTGGATCGTGACGGCCTGTGCCAGCTGGGTTTCCCAAAGTGGGACGGTGTTGACCAGCGTCGAGTTGATCTTGGTGACCAGTGATTTGTCGTTTTCCTGCACCAGACGGATGGACGGCAGCGATTGCATTGTCACCTGTCGGGTCAGTTTCAGATCATGCACCCGGCGTTCCAGATCATCGCGGGCCGATCGCAGGTCACGCAGTTCCTGCGCTTTCATTACGGCCTGATCTTCGGCGGCGGCTTGCACTTCGGCCTCTTTGGCGGGGATGGTATTTGCGTCCAGATCAGCGATCTTGGCTTCACCAGCCGCGATATAGAGCCCCAGTTCATCGTAGAATTGCAGGGTCTTGTCATAAAGCACATCCAGGCTTTCGATGTCCTTAAGCAGGACATGCTCGTGCTTGAGCAGATCGTCGGTGATGTGATCAATCTGACCTTGCACCTCTTCAAAGCGGGCGGCGAATTTTGCCATCGGCGCCGCACGACCCAGCAGGCGCTCCCACCAACTGCGCTCGCGGCGCACGTCGAGTTCTGAGATGGAAAAGCCACGGATCGTTGTCACGATATTGCGTAGGCTATCCCCGGCAGGACCGACGTCCTTGTTGCGGACACCTGCCAGCATGGATTGGCTGATTTCCTGCAATTCCGCTTGGGCGGAGGACCCGAACGACACAATGGAGTTGGTTTCTTCGATATTAATCTCAGCCACGCGTCTTTCAATCTCGGCGCTTGTCGCCGGATCAGCAGCCTCTAACGTGATCAGCTCACCCTTTGGCTCTGGCAGGACAACTGCGGTGACTTTTTCGACTTCGGCAAGTGCCGCTTCGGCCTTTTGGCGGACGGTCTCTGACATTAATCGTTTCCTTTCGTTTTCAAGCTTACACCTTCGCGTTGAAGGCGGTCGCGGAGTACTTTAATTTCAATATCCACATCACTGCGATCATCGAGCAGCATTTTATCGGTGCGAGCGGCAAAGTTCTGTTCCAGATCGTCCAGAAGCGCTTCATAGTCTGCGCGCACATCGGCATCTTTCTTGCGTGTATAGAGATCGACGAATTTGACCGTCGCATCGCGCGCACCCATCAGATAGACGCCCAGAAACTTGCGCGCGCCGCTCAGATCACGCGGGTCTTCTTCGACCGTGCGGATCATGCGGCGGGCGATGATCTGAAAATCCTCAACCCGTTCGGTCAGGCGACGGTCAGACACTGCCTCAATCTGCGACTTCATCACGTCCAGATGCGCCTCGGCCTCGTCCACCACGCGAGCGACGCGGTCTTGCTGGAAGGTATCAACACCCTCCATGCGTTTGTCGGTCATCGGATCAATGCCGAACGTGGCAGTGTGCAGGCCTGCTGCTGCAATCCCGTAAAGTATGGAGCCAACAGTGCCGCTATCCCCGGTATAGGCCGCAATCGCGACACCAACGCCGGTCAGCACCGTGGCCAGCATCTTGCGCGGCAGGGCAGGGCGTCGGGCGACTTTGCGGGCGTTATAGGCAGCTTCGGCCTCAAGCCCTTCCTGCAGCAACCAAGCCGCAAGCGTCAGGACCGCTGCACCGACAAGCGCTGTGACCAGCGTGACGGGCCCTTCATTCAGGGACGTAGCTGCCAAAACAACCGCGGGCACATAAAGCAGCTTGACCCGACCACTGGACACAGCGATCTGACGGTCGCTTTGCACAGAGTCCCGCGGACCCTTAGGTGCCTGCCCATCGGGGCTGTATTTGCCGCCAAAGCGTTTGGCCATCACACGCCCCCTAGCCAGCCTGTCGTGACCCCAAAGAGCAGGACAACCAGCAGGACATAAGTGATCCGTCGGAATTTCGCAGGCATATCGTCAACATCCTTTCCCGCACTTGGTCGGGCAACCGCCATCATTGTCCCCAGCACAGCAATGATTGCAATCGCAACCACGGCTACAAAGGCAACTACAAGGATCAACCGCACCATTTTCGCGTTACTCCGCTCGTTTCTTCATCATTCCAAATAGGGTGTAGTACGTTGAATTACGAGTGTTTCTGCAACGCCGCGCGCTCTGCATCCAGTTTGCGGCGATAGCCGGACTGGATGACTTCCACTGCAACAAGAACCACGACCGAGAAG
Source organism: Yoonia sp. F2084L (assembly GCF_023015625.1). Taxonomy (GTDB): domain Bacteria; phylum Pseudomonadota; class Alphaproteobacteria; order Rhodobacterales; family Rhodobacteraceae; genus Yoonia. The sequence continues at coordinate 184,081 of NZ_JALKAH010000004.1, read as the reverse complement.
TAGAATGTAGATTTTGACATCGGAATGATGTCCTGACCAAAGACCATGATTTGCAGGCTGTCGTCATGCATGGCATGGGCCGCCGCCGGTCCAGCCTCGCCCAGCAGAACAACACCGACGATCAGCAGGATAAACAGACCCAGAACTTCATACATCCGGTTCTTTTCCAAGAACCGCGTCACACCGTCAGCCAGCAAAAGCATCGCCAGACCAGACAGGATGATCGCAAAGGCCAGGATCGGGAAGACGTCGGTGATCGCAAGCGCGGACAGCACGGAGTCGAACGAGAAGATCAGGTTCATCACCACGATCATTATCACTACTTGGGTCGCTGACTTGGCCCCTTTGCCATCAACGTCATGGTCAAGCTTATCCATCGACAGCATATGGCCGATCTCTTTGACCGCCGTGTACATAATAAAGGCGCCACCGAACACAAAGACGATGGTTGCGAAGTTCACGCCACCTTCGATGACACCTTCCCAATCCATGATAAAGAACGGCTCGGCGAGCATATCAATCAGCCGGATCATGGTGAAAAGCAGCACGACCCGCAGGGCGACCGCAATGATGATGCCCCATGTGCGCACGGATTTTTGTTGCGCAACCGGTGCGCGCTTACTCTCGATTGAGATGTATAGCAGGTTGTCGAAACCCAATACTGCTTGCAAAAAGCACAGCATGATCAGGTTGATAGCGTTTTCGAGCGTCAGCAAGTCGGCCAATGCAAAGTCCCCCAGGTATTTTTATTAGCAACCACCATGCACAACGCTTGGGGTAGAACAAGGTTCAACTGGGCCGCTTTTTCCCCCTTGCAGGGCGATTCACGGGCTTTCGGACCCGTTTTGGTGTGGGTTTTCCCGAAATTCCCAGTTGATCACGCACAACGCGTTGTTTCAGTTCTTCCACTTCGCCCGGTTTCAGGGCTGCCAGTTGGAATGGGCCATAGCTCACGCGGATCAGGCGGTTCACGGTCACGCCGATTTCACCCATCGCCCGACGGATTTCGCGGTTTTTGCCTTCACGCAGACTGATTGTGAGCCAGGCGTTGGCCCCTTGCTGACGGTCAAACGTTACGACCATGGGCTGATACTGGATGCCTTCGACAGTGATACCGGCGCGCAGTTCGTCCAGCCTGGCCTCACTGACCGACCCGTTGATGCGCACGCGGTAGCGGCGCAGCCAGCCGGTTGACGGCAGTTCCAGCTTGCGCTTTACCTCACCGTCATTCGTCAGCAGCAGCAACCCTTCGGAATTCAGGTCAAGCCGCCCAACTGACATCACGCGCGGCATGCTCTCGGGTAGCGACGCAAAGACAGTTGGCCGATCTTTCTCGTCCCGTTCCGTCGTCACAAGCCCCGCAGGTTTATGATAAAGCCAGATGCGCGGCGGCTCGGGCTCGCCCACCTGTTTGCCATCCACGACGATGCGGTCGGCGTCGGTCACATTCAGCGCGGGACTGGTGATGGTCTTGCCGTTGACGCTGACGCGGCCGTCTTCGATCATACGTTCGGCCTCGCGGCGGCTGGCGATGCCTGCGCGGGACAGGACTTTGGCGATCCGGTCGCCGGGTGGGGGGGTATCAGTGTTCATGCAAGCCCCATAACGGCTTTGATCGCCCCTTGCCAGCGATAGCAGCGGCGGTGCATGCAATGGATATGGAGTTTCGGACCTACATGCACATCGCCCTGCAGGAGGCACACGCGGCAGGCGCACGCGGCGAGGTGCCTGTTGGTGCTGTCATTGCGGGGCCAGACGGTGTGATTGCACAGGCAGGCAACCGTACGCGGGAAATGAACGATCCGACCGCCCATGCCGAAGTACTGGCGATCCGAGCGGCCTGTGCTGCCTTGGGGCAAGAGCGGCTGACGGGCTACGACCTTTATGTGACGCTGGAACCTTGCCCGATGTGTGCGGCCGCGATCAGCAATGCGCGGATTGCACGGCTTTATTACGGGGCGGCAGACCCCAAATCAGGTGGCGTTGCGCAGGGGCCGCGTATCTTCAGCCATCCGCAATGTCACCACGCGCCTGAAGTTTATGACAGCATTGATGCGCAGGCTTCAGAAACTCTGCTGCGCGATTTCTTCGCGGCAAAGCGCTAGAACGCCAGCGTTTCCATCACTGCAGGGGTGCGTACATCGACGCTTGGCAGCCCGTCCACCAAAGGTTGGGCTGATTGTTCAAGCACGGGAAAAGTCCCATAGTGGCACGGGATCACCGTCTTGAAGTTAAAGTAGCGTTTGGCGGCATAGGCAGCACCTTCCATCCCCATCGTATAGTGCCCGCCACAGCACAGGATGCCGATGTCAGGATTATAGAAATCCCCCATCCAATCCATATCGGCCATGATATCGGTATCGCCTGAGACATAGATCATATGCTCTTCGCCTTTGATCATATAGCCGGCCTCGGTCCCGGCATAGGCGGACCCCACGGAAGACGAATGCGTCGCCTGCACCATCGACACCATCGCCCCGCCCAGATCGACGGTGCCGCCTTTGTTGAACTCCACCGTCTCATGCGCATCGAAGATCGCGCAAAGCTCTGGGATGCCCACGACCGGGGCGCCGGTTTCCTTGGCAATCGCATCAACCTCTGACGTATGATCGAAATGGCCATGGGTCAGAAGAATATGGGTTGCACCCTGCAACGCGGCCGCGCGGTGTTCGTTTGGAAACGACGGGTTCCCGTCTAGCCAAGGATCGATCAGCAAGACCGCCCCTTCGATTTCAATTCGGAAACTTGCATGCCCCAGCCAGGTGATTTTCATATTGCCCTCCATCGCTTTGTCGGCAGGATAGGCGCAAAAGGCGAGGGCGCAAAGTGGACTGGTTCGAACAGATTGACGGCTATTGCGAGCGGACGGATTTCACCTACTGGTCCGAGCCTCTGAACGCGACCACCAATCTGGCGTTCATTATCGCGGCTATCATCTTTTGGCGGCGCAGCGCGGGCGTTCCGATGGCGCGGGTCTTGTCAGGTATCTTGTTTGCGATCGGGGTTGGCAGTTTCCTGTTTCACACCCATGCGACGATCTGGGCCTCGGTCGCGGATGTGGTGCCGATTGGTGTTTTCATCCTTGTCTACCTGTTCGTTGTGAACCGGGACATTGTGCCGATGGGTCATTGGTATGCGGTTTTCGCAACCGCCTTGTTCATTCCCTATGCCGCGGCGATGGTGCCGATCCTGAACCAGATCCCCTTTATTGCGATTTCCAATTTCTATTGGACCGTGCCGATCCTGCTGGTGCTTTATGCCATCTTCCTGCGCAAAAGACCGGGAATCGCCCAAGGGTTTCTATTTGGCGCGGCGTTGCTGTGCCTGTCGATCACCATCCGGTCGCTTGATGAAATCCTGTGCGATGTCTTCCCGATTGGCACCCATTTCATGTGGCATGTGCTCAATGGGATCATGCTGGGCTGGATGATCCATGTTTACATCCGCCACATGCTTGCGACTGCCCCCGCAGGGCGCTAAACGCGGGTCACAGATTTACCGGAGAGTTTCCACATGTCGATTGACACCGAAACCGCCCGCCGCGTGGCCAAGCTGGCCCGCATAAAGGTGGAAGACGACGCACTGCCCGCGCTGGCATCCGAGTTCAGCGCGATCCTTGGGTTCATCGAGCAGCTGAACGAGGTCGATGTGGACGGCGTGGAGCCGATGACATCAGTCACCCCGCAGCGCCTGAAGCGTCGCGCCGATGTGGTGACAGACGGTGATCAACAAGAGGCGGTTTTGAAGAACGCGCCTGACGCGCGCGAAGGGTTCTTTGCTGTGCCAAAGGTGGTGGAATAATGTCTGACCTGACCAAACTGACCATCGCACAGGCCCGCGACGCGATGCGCAAGGGTGATACATCCAGCGCCGAGATTACATCAGCTTGTCTGACCGCCATCGCAGGTGCAGACGCGCTGGGCGCTTTCGTGCACCATACGCCGGAGATCGCGCAGGCGCAGGCCGCCGCCGCTGATACGCGGATCAAAGCAGGCGATGCCCCCGATATGTGTGGCATCCCGCTGGGCATCAAGGACCTGTTCTGCACCAAGGGTGTGCCGTCGCAGGCAGCCTCCCGTATCCTTGAAGGCTTCAAGCCAGAATACGAAAGCACCGTCACCACCCAGCTTTTTGATGCAGGTGCCGTGATGTTGGGCAAGCTCAACATGGATGAATTCGCGATGGGTTCGTCAAACGAGACGTCTGTCTATGGCAACGCGGTCAACCCTTGGCGCCGTGGCAATGATGATACGGCACTCACACCCGGTGGGTCGTCTGGTGGCTCTGCCAGTGCTGTTGCAGCCGATCTTTGCCTTGCCGCAACGGGCACGGATACCGGTGGCTCTATTCGCCAGCCCGCCGCTTTTGTCGGTATCACTGGGATGAAGCCCACATACGGTCGTGTGTCACGCTGGGGCATCGTGGCTTTCGCCTCATCCCTTGATCAGGCGGGGCCGATGACCAAAGACGTGCGCGATGCCGCGATTATGCTAAAGGCCATGGCGGGCCATGATCCGCTCGATAGCACCAGCGCGGATTTGCCGGTGCCGGACTTTGAAGCGGCTTTGACGGGTGATATTCGTGGCAAAGCCATCGGCATTCCCAAGGAATACCACATGGACGGGATGCCGGAAGAGATCGAACAGCTTTGGGCTGATGGCACTGCGATGTTGAAAGACGCAGGCGCCAAGATCGTTGATATCACGCTGCCGCATACGAAATACGCGCTGCCTGCGTATTACGTCATCGCGCCGGCTGAAGCATCCTCGAACCTTGCGCGCTATGATGGTGTGCGCTTTGGCCATCGGGCCAAGCTGGCGCAGGGCGACGGCATCACCGAGATGTATGAAAAAACCCGCGCCGAAGGCTTTGGGCCAGAAGTGCAGCGCCGGGTCATGGTGGGAACCTATGTGCTCTCCGCTGGTTTTTACGATGCCTATTACAACCGGGCGCGCCGGGTGCGTGCGCTCATCAAGCAGGACTTTGAGAAGGTCTTTGCCGATGGGATTGATGCAATCCTGACGCCAGCAACACCATCTGCGGCCTTTGGATTGGGTGAAATGACGGATGCTGATCCGATCCAGATGTATCTGAATGACGTGTTTACCGTGACGGTCAACCTGGCAGGTCTGCCGGGTATCGCAGTGCCGACGGGGCAGGATAAGCAAGGTTTGCCACTTGGATTACAGCTGATCGGGCGGCCTTGGGAAGAGGGGGAATTGCTCAATGTAGCCTACAACCTCGAGCAATCCGCCGGTTTTGTGGCCAAACCTGCAAAGTGGTGGTAAACCCTCCGATAAGAAAACGTAGTCTGACAGGTAACATGGTATGAAACCGAGCATCCTTATTGCAGTGACATTGATCGGTCTGAGTGCCTGTTCCCCGAGGGTTGTTCCAACCGAACGGGGCGTGGGCTTTGATGATTTTTCCGATTTCGAACTTGAGCGCGCGCGCCGTGAGGCCCAACTGACCGCGCCACGTGGCACAATTGTGCCGGGGCCACGGGTCAATTCGATACCGTCCGGCGCACCGGCAAACCAAACGCAGGGCATCCCTTCCAGCGCATTGGCGCAGGCCGGGATTGGTAGTGGGGGCCCGCTGAATACTTCAGGCGATCCTTTACGCAGGCAAGGCCTTGATGCTTCCCCAACCAATGCGGCTCCCGCCCTGGCGAACTCTGATGGTAGCCTATCGGATGAGCAGAGCTTTGATGCGGTCAGTGGTCGCGAGACCATTGAAAGTGACGCGCAACGCCGTGCGGCGCAAGCTGCGGCGCGCGAACAGATCGCGCCTACGGCAGTGCCTGAGCGCCCTTCCAATACCGGCCCGAATATCGTGCAATACGCATTGAATGCGCCGAACGTGAAGGGACAGGAATGGTACAGCCGCTCTTTGTTGTCCGGCGAGGGGCGCTTCAGGCGGAACTGTGCGGTCTACGCCACGCCAGATGACGCGCAGCGCGATTTTCTTGCCCGTGGCGGTCCGGAACGGGATCGGCGTGGACTTGACCCGGATGGCGACGGGTTCGCCTGTGGTTGGGATCCAGCGCCTTTCATTCAGGCTGTGCGCAACTGAAGCTGACCACACGACAATCGCCCAACTGCGGGCCGCGTCGCGATGCGGCGACGCCGGACATGGTGGTGATCCACTATACCGCGATGACAACCGCGCGTGCTGCGGCGGACACGCTGTGTAATCCTGAAACGGAAGTCTCTGCGCACTACCTGATTGCGGAAGACGGTGAGGTCGTGTCGCTGGTGCCTGAGGCGTTGCGCGCTTGGCATGCGGGGGCGGGGGCTTGGGGCGGTGTCACGGATGTGAACAGCCGCTCAATCGGAATTGAGTTGGCCAACACCGGGTTCACGCCATTTGCGGCGACGCAGATCGACGCGCTGACGGATTTGCTCAATGGGATCAAAGCGCGGTGGGACATCCGGCCAGAGCGGGTGATCGGGCATTCGGATATGGCACCGGGGCGCAAGATTGATCCCGGCGGGCGATTTGACTGGCGCAGGCTGGCGCTTGAAGGGCTGTCTGTGTGGCCCTCATTGGTCGCTGGCGCGCCCTCTTTGGAAGAGGGCCCGCGAGGGGCCGATGACGCGCGGTTTGGTGCTGCGATGGCGGCCTTCGGGTATACGGCCACGGACGATCCCGCTTTGCTTTTGCAAAGCTTCCGTTTGCGGTTTCGGCCAGGTGCAAAAGGCCCGCTGGATGCGACTGACCTTGCCATGATCACCGACCTTGCCCGCCGTTTCCCCGTTGACGTGAACGCAGCTTGGGCCTAACTGCGCAATTGCGCGGATGGCTGGATGACTGCGGCAGTGATGCCGAGGAAAGTCCGGACTCCAAAAAGCACGGTGCCGGGTAACGCCCGGCGGGGGTAACCCCAGGGATAGCGCCACAGAGAACAGACTACCTGACCTTGGTCAGGAAAAGGTGAAACGGTGGGGTAAGAGCCCACCGCGCGACTGGTAACAGAAGCGGCACGGCAAGCCCCACCGGGAGCAATGCCAAATAGGGACCTCGCGTCGCAAGACGGGGATGCTTGAACCCCAGACGGTCCGGGTTGGCAGCTAGAGGGCGCTTGGCAACAGGCGCTTAAGATGAATGGTCATCCATTTGTGGGCAACCACAAGGGACAGAATCCGGCTTATAGGCCATCCGCGCAAATTTGTTACTGAGTGGGCCGGATGTATGACATCCGCTCACGATGCAGCATTCTTCCATATGACCGGGGCTACGTAAACGATGCTGTCATTAACACTGACCATCACATCGCCGTCCTGTATGTTGACCTGTAGTTTCATTGCGCGATTGGCAAGTTGGCCCAGTGCGCTGGTGTCCGCTTCGGAAAAATTCACGACCGTCAGGCCGTCAAACCGGGTGGTGCCATTCTTGATCTTTTCCCACCACATCTCGGCTGTTCTGCCGCCGTAGGAATAGATAATCACTTTGTTGGATTTGCCGCAGGACTGACGAATGATCTTTTCGCTTGGTTGTCCCAATGCGACCCATAACTCAAGCTCGCCGCTGAGGCTTTTATGCCAGATGTCGGGCTCTTCGTCTGTTGAAAGGCCCTTGGTCATTTCCAGTTGCTCGTGGGCATTCAGTGCAAAAGCGAGAATACGCACCATCATCCGTTCATCCGTCTCAGAGGGATGTTTGGCGACGGTCAGTTTATGGGTCTCATAATAGTGACGATCCATATCGGAAACGGAAAGTTCAACTTTATAGATGGTGGCTTTTTGCGCCATGATACTTCCCAAACTTGCAAGCTCAGAGATGCCTAGTGTGTTAACTCGTTCTGTGAAAGCATATAAACAGGCTTCAGGGTTCTGACCTTAGAACGCTGATCCAGCACCATTGCTGTCGCCGCTGTCCAAACCTGCCAATCACGCACATGGAACCACCCCGCCTCTATATTCCCAGCTTACCCGCACCTTTGCGGTTGACTCGGCCCCACCCACGGGTAAAAGGCAGCTTCAATTAGATTAACGCGATGTGCCGAACGCGGCCCGCAATCAGAGGATATGAGATATGGCGAAGCCTACCACCATCAAAATCCGCCTGAACTCCACTGCGGGGACCGGGCACTTTTATGTGACAAAAAAGAACGCACGTACAATGACCGAAAAGATGGTCATCAAAAAGTACGACCCCGTTGTGCGCAAGCATGTCGAATACAAAGAAGGCAAGATCAAGTAACTGATCGCCACTTTGAACAGTGATGAGGCCGCGTTCTTTGAGCGCGGCTTTTCTCTTTGATGGTGTTGGGACCGAAGGATGTCTTGGGTCAGCGCGCTCTAGGGCAGGACTGTCCGCGTGTTCAGCCGCTCAAGGTTCACGATCGTGGACAGCATCAGCCGATCATGGCTCCAGTCGTTTGTGGGCCGCAATGACAGGGCCGCGAAAAGTGTCAAAACAACCGATAGCATGATGATCGCTTTGCCGATGCGGCGGGCCTCGCCTGCGGCATTTCCATCCAGCAAAGACACGATACGGAGCTTGAGAAAGCTGCCCGTGTGACTGGCGTGCATCCGACGGTCAATTTGCACAAAGGGCACGCTTGGCGTGATGATCTGGTTTCTGCGGTCCCCGGTCAGGCTTGTCTGACAAACCCGCAAAAGACATTCGCAGTAGTCCAACACAGGATGCGTCTTTCTGCCCAGCACCTGTTGATCACAGGCAAGTTCCCGCAGCCGCTCGACGTCGCGTTTGCAAACCGCAAAGGCGGGGTTCCAAAAGAAAAATGGGCGGATGAGTTCCAGTGCTATTTCCCACGTCAGGTCGTGCTGACGGATGTGCTGCACTTCGTGAGACACGGCAATCCGCACGTCATTTTGCTGCGCTAGCAGATCGGTCGGCAAAACGACATAATGGCGAAACAACCCGCGGGTTGAAAAGGGCACCCGTGTCTGATGGGTAAAGCGGATATCAATCCGGCCAATGCGGCGCAGCACATAGCTGTTGCGGATCATCTTCATCAGGCTCAGCGTATCGCGTGCATTGCGTATCACGACGATGGCGAACCCGCCAATCAATCCGGTCAGGACCACATAGCTTAATCCGCTTGAGACGGACGCGATTTCATGGGTGATTTCACTGCGCCATGCCAGGATGCGTTCAAATTCCGTTGGAGCGAGGGCAATGTTGCCGTGCAGATACTGCGACACAAGGAAGTCTGAGAGCCGCAATCCTGAATGCTGTGAAAGAATGCCGCGTTGCTGCAAGATCTCGATACCGGCCACAAAAAGCGGAGACAGCGCGACCATTGCGACGAGCCCGTAAAGCAGGTGCAGTTGCAGCTGATAGGCCGTGCGTAGCGACGACCGCGCCAGTATCTGCTTGGATCCAAACCAGATGATTGCCACGGCAATAAGCACAACATTGGTGTCGATATAGGCGCTAAGTAGGTGTTCAGTTGTCATTGTCTTTCAACCTCCTATCCAAAAGTGCCCGTATTTCGGTAAGTGCCTCTTCTGACATGCCCTGATCATCGACAAGCCGCGCCACCATAGATGCAGGCGTGCCGTCAAAAAGCTTATCAGACAGATCGCGGAGGGTTTTTGACTGATACGCATCTTTGGCAAGCAGCGGTCGATAGACAAACACCTTGCCGCGCTTTTCGCTGACGACAAAATTCTTTTGTTCCATAATTCGCAGGATCGTTGCCGCCGAAGTGTAGGCAAGGTTGCGGTCGGGTGCGAGCTGGGCCAGCACGTCACGTACGCTGCCTTCGCCCAATGCCCAAAGCTCTGTCATGAACTCAAGTTCAACTTCGGTCAGGAACTCGCTTTTTTTCTTTTGCCGCATACCGCGCCTCATCATCATCTGAACTGCTCCCCTCCCGTGGGGAAGTAGATACTAAGACTTTCGTATCGCCAAGAAATTTCGCGTCAGACCTTCCAAAAGCAAAAGCCGCCCCACGCGATGCTGATTGCTAGCGGGCCCCAAAGCGGCATTCCGAAAAAGAAGATCCAAGCAAGGAAAATGTAGGCCGTGCCCAGAAGCGACAAAAACAACCGATCCCCGCGTGTTGTGGTCAGCCCCAGCGCGCCCTTGCGTTCCGATGTGCCGGGGTAGCGGATTTCGATGAAAGTGATGATCCCCATTGCGGTGAACAATCCGATAAAAAACAGCCCAGTCGGCCATGTCCATGCCATCCAGCCAAACATATCAGACCCTCCCCAGGGCAAAGCCCTTGGCGATGTAGTTGCGCACGAAATAGATCACGATGGCGCCGGGTATGATGGTCAATGTCCCCGCCGCCGCCAGCAGTCCCAATTCATAGCCTGCCGAGGATGCGGTCTTGGTCATTTCTGCGGCGATTGGTTTGGCGTTGACGGAGGTGAGCGTTTTGGCCAACAAAAGCTCAACCCATGAGAACATGAAGCAGAAGAAAGCTGCGACACCCACACCAGCTTTGATCGTGGGCACGAAAATCGTGACAAAGAAATGTGGGAAGGAATAGCCGTCGACATAGGCGGTTTCGTCCAGTTCCTTCGGCACTCCGCTCATGAAGCCTTCCAAAATCCAGACCGCAAGTGGAATGTTGAAAAGGCAATGCGCCAGTGCCACGGCGATGTGCGTGTCAAACAGCCCCACGGCGGAATAAAGTTGAAAGAACGGCAAAGCAAAAACGGCCGCAGGTGCCATCCGGTTGGTCAGAAGCCAGAAGAACAGCGTCTTGTCGCCAAGAAACCGATACCTGCTGAATGCGTAGGCGGCAGGCAGGGCCACGGCGAGTGAGATCACGGTGTTCAGAGAGACATAGAGGATCGAATTGATATAGCCCCAGTACCACGTCGGATCGGTAAAGATGGTGGCATAGTTTTCCAGCGTGAAGCTCTGTGGAAACAGGCTGAACCCGGACAGAATTTCATTCGTCGTTTTAAACGACATCGCAACCAGCCAGTAAATCGGCAACATCAGGAAGGCGATATAGAGGATCGGAATAAGCGCGCGTTTCTTCATTTCGCGTCATCCTTCGTCATGAGGGTGTAGAACAGCCAACTGACCAGCAGCGTGATCGCAAAGTAGATCAGCGACATCGCAGCGGCAGGACCAAGATCGAACTGCCCAAGCGCGATTTTGACAAGGTCGATGGACAACAGCGTTGTTGAGTTTCCTGGACCGCCGCCCGTTAAGACGAAGACCTCGGTGTAGATGTTGAAACTGTCCATGAACCGCAACAGTATTGCGATGGTCAGTACCTGTTTCATCTTGGGCAGTTGGATGTAGCGGAACACTTTGAAAGGTGATGCACCGTCGATCTTTGCCGCCTGATAATAGGCGTCCGGGATCGACACCAGGCCCGCATAGGACAGTAAGACAACCAGCGACGTCCAGTGCCAGACGTCCATCGTGATAATCGTGGCCCACGCCGCAAAAGGACTTTGCGTCATGTCATAATCAATGCCCAGCGTCGTGTTCATCAGATAGCCCAGCAGGCCGATGTCGGGCAGGGTAAAGATGTTCCACATCGCACCCACGACATTCCAAGGGATCAACATCGGCAGCGCCATCAGAATCAGACAGACCGGCACCCAAGGGCCTTTGCGCGGCATCGACAAGGCGATGATGATGCCAAGTGGAACCTCGATCAGCAGGATCAAACCGGTGAAAAGGAACTGGCGGCCCAAGGCGGCGTGGAAGCGGTCGGAGTTCAGCAGTTCTTCAAACCAGCGCAGTCCTTCCCAGAAAAACACGTTATTGCCGAATGTTTCCTGCACCGAATAATTGACCACCGTCATCATCGGGATCAGCGCGTTGAAGGCGACCAGTAACAGGACCGGCAGAACGAAGTACCACGCTTTTTGGTTTTGGGTTTTCATGATGCTGCCCCTTCGGTCGCAAGCCAGCCGTCACGGTAAAGCCGCGTCTGGTCTTGTTGGAATTGCAGATGCACATCGGCACCTTGTTCGGGCACCGCACCCTCGGTGATGGCCTTGACGGACGTATCGCCAACCATTGCCTCAATGACGCTGTGCCGTCCGATGTCGGATACTTTGCGCACCGTCGCCGGTAGGCCGGTGTCGCCAATGCGCACGAACTCAGGCCGGACACCGATCTGCGGCGTTCCATCTTGCGCGGTCACAGCACCTTCCAGCGCGATGTGGTGCCCATTCAGAAATGCCCCACCATCGCGCATTTCAGCCGCCAGCACATTCATTCCTGGTGAGCCAATGAAATGGCCGACAAACGTGTGCGCCGGACGCTCAAACAGCTCAACCGGCGTGCCGATTTGCACGATCTCGCCGTCTTGCATCACAACAACCTGATCGGCAAATGTCAGTGCTTCCGTCTGGTCATGGGTGACGTAGATCATCGTTGCGCGCACCTTCTGGTGCAGCTCTTTGAGTTTCGAGCGGAGTTTCCATTTCAGATGCGGGTCAATGACGGTCAGCGGTTCATCGAACATGACGACGTTGACATCATCGCGGACCAATCCCCGGCCCATCGAAATCTTCTGCTTGTTGTCGGGGGACAGGCCAGCGGCTTTGGTCCCCAGCAGGTCGGTCACTTCTAGCATCGTGGCAATTTCAGAGACGCGGCGCTGAACGCGTGCCTCATCCACCCCACGATTGCGCAGCGGGAAAGCAAGGTTATCAAAGACCGTCATCGTGTCGTAGATCACCGGGAACTGAAAAACCTGCGCGATGTTGCGTTGGTCCGGGGGCAGGGCAGTGACGTCTTTGCCATCAAACAGGATTTGCCCTTCCGAAGGCTCCAGCAGCCCCGAGATAATGTTCAGCAACGTCGATTTTCCACAACCGGACGGTCCCAGCAGCGCGTATGCGCCGCCATCAGACCAATCAAGATCAATCTCTTTGAGCGCATAATCATCGGGCGACGTAGGATTGGGCATGTAGCTGTGTCGCAGCTTGGATAGGGTGATCTTGGCCATTAGGCGGTTTCTCCTATCACGCGGGCGCCATCGGGCGCGAAGTAAAAGCATGCACTGGGGTCCAGATAGAAGGGGTGCGTCACGCCGATCTCATAAGGGTGAACCCCATGCGCCAGTGACACCCAATCGGCACTCGGCATGCGAAAATGCGCAGAGCTCTCAGAGCCGGAAAGTTCGGTCACCAGAACCTCGCCTGAAAGGGCGACGGTATTTTTGGCGGTCTGCACAGGGGAGACGTGGTGCGGGCGCACGGCCACGACGTAGTTGCCGTCGGCCATACCGGCATCGGGCGCGTCCCAAACCGCATCGCCCATACGGACGATGTTGCCTTCTTTGGTGACGGTCGCCGAATTGATGGGGGGGTCGGAAAAAACAGCCGCTGCCACAAGCGTTTCGGGTTTGCGGTACAAGGCGGCAGTAGGCCCAAACTGGGCGACGTTGCCGTCATCCATCAGGCCGGTGTAGCCACCCAAGAGCAGGGCCTCTTCGGGTTCTGATGTGGCATAGACAACAACAGCGCCGCGTCCGGCAAAAAGTTCGGGCAGCTGCTCGCGCAGCTCTTCGCGCAGTTTGTAATCAAGGTTTGCAAGCGGTTCGTCCAGAAACACCGCACGGCTTTCCTTGGCAATGGCACGCGCCAACGCGGTGCGCTGTTGCTGGCCACCGGATAATTCATGGGGGCGGCGGTTTAGCATCGGGCGCAGTTGAAGGATGTCGGCTGCTTCCTCGACGCGGCCCTGTATTTCCGACTGCGCCATTCCAGCCACTTTCAGCGGCGAGGCGATATTGTCGTAAACTGTCATATGCGGATAATTGACAAAGAACTGATGCACCAATGAGATGTTGCGCTTTTGCGTGCTGAGCTTGGTGACGTCTTGGCCGTCCATCAAAATCTGACCATCTGCAATCGGATCAAGCCCGGCCATCATCTTGATCAGCGACGTCTTTCCAGACCCGGTTTTGCCCAAAAGGACGTTGAAGTGCCCGGTCTCAAGCGTCAGCGTCGTCGGCTTGATGTGGACCTGGCCCGCAACAATTTTGGTGATGTTTGAAACTTGGAGTGTCATGGGTGCTCTTTGAGAGGTCGGGATGAGTGACCGGGGCCCATGACAGGCCCCGGTCGTGTGTCGGCGCAACTTAGCGCCAGACAGGGAGGTTACTCAGACGCCCAGCGGGCGACCAATTCGTCGTAGTTGACGGTTTCACCCTGCGGCTTCTCGTTCTCAAGCGGTGGCTTGGCGCCGCCGTTTGCAAACCAGTACTCCGCAGTCTGTTCGTCGTTCAGACGTGGACCGCAACCGCCATAGACGTTGGCAGCTTCATCAGCGGCCTGCATCCGGGACATGGTGATGTCCATTTCCTCGGCCAGACGGTCCATCGCCTCTTGCGGGGTAAACGCACCAGAGTTCACGTCACCAATCTGCTGCCACCAGATCTGGGCCAGCTTTGGATAGTCAGGCACATTGATGCCTGTCGGCGACCAGCGCACACGGTCCGGAGAACGGTAGAATTCCACCAGACCACCCAGTTGCGGTGCGCGCTCTGTGAAGGATTCGTGGTTCACCGTACTGTCGCGGATGAAGGTCAGGCCCACGTGCGACTTCTTCACGTCCACCGTCTTGGAAACGGCAAACTGTGCATAAAGCCAAGCAGCCTGTGCCCGGTCCAACGGCGTAGAGTTCAGGATCGTCCAGGAACCCACATCCTGATAGCCAACCTTCTGGCCTTCCTGCCAGTAAGGACCATGCGGGGAAGGGGCCATGCGCCACAGCGGATTGCCATCGGCATCAACCGTGTTGTTGCCAGCAGACTGCGGGGCGACCATGTCAGCGGTAAAGGCCGTGTACCAGAAAATCTGCTGGGCCACATTGCCTTGCGCCAAGGCTGGCAGCGACTGATAGAAGTCATAGCTTGCCGCACCGGGTGGTGCATAGTTGCGCAGCCATTCATCCCATTTGCGGATCGCATAGACCGCTGCCGGGCCATTGGCCGCACCGCCGCGTGTGACGGATGCACCCACAGGGTTGCAGCTTCCTGCCTCCATGCGGATGCCCCATTCGTCGATTGGCACGCCGTTTGGTTCACCAACCGAACCTGCACCGGCCATCGACAGCCAGGCATCTGTCATCCGCCAGCCCAGATCGGGTGCGCGCTTACCATAATCCATGTGGCCATAGATGCGCACACCGTCGATTTCCTGCACGTCGTTGCTGAAGAATTCGGCGATATCTTCGTAAGCGGACCAGTTGACCGGCACACCCAGGTCATAGCCATATTTTTCCTTGAACTGCGCTTGCAGGTCAGGATTGTCGAACCAGTCTTTGCGGAACCAGTAAAGGTTCGCAAACTGCTGGTCAGGCAGTTGGTAAAGGTCGCCATCGGGGCCAGTGGTGAACTGGATGCCCATGAAGTCAGCCAGATCCAGACCGGGGTTGGTAACGGCGGCGCCTTCGCCTGCCATAAAGTCAGTCAGGTTACGCGCCAGTTGCAGGCGCGAGTGTGTCCCGATCAGGTCACTGTCGTTGACATAGGCGTCATAAAGGTTGCGACCCGTCTGCATCTGGGTTTGTACGGCCTGAACGACCTCGCCTTCGCCCAAAATCTGATGGTTGACCTTGATGCCTGTGATTTCTTCAAAGGCTTTGGTCAGCACTTCGCTTTCGTAAGAATGGGTTGGAATACCTTCGGAGAGCACATTGATCTCCATCCCGGCATAGGGTTGTGCGGCTTCTATAAACCACTGCATTTCAGCCATCTGTTCGTCCTTGGACAATGTGGATGGCTGGAATTCTTGATCAATCCAACGCTGCGCTGCGGCCTCATCAGCCAAAGCGCTATTGGACCCCGCAATCACAGCAGACACTGCAACTGCGGAGAGCAGATACTTGCGCATCTTTTCTCCTCCCTTGAGATGTTTTGAGCCGGTTTTTGCCGACACGTTCATGTGAACGCGGAAACCTTGATCTGTCAAACTAAAATTTTAGTAGTTTGGCTCATATTGATTAAGTGACTGTAAAGTAATAATTTTATGGAGTTTTCGGATATGCAGACAGAGGCGATACGGGCAACGCATTGTCGACCGCCGTTGGTCAAGCGCGTCAGCGAGTACCAAAATGTGGTGCCCGCTAACGACGGGGGAACCTACTTCTCGGGCAGTTTCGGCGACTTGCCGACATACTTCGCAATCAGCGCCTTGGGCACTTCTGTTCCGTCGTACATGAATGGCAATACACCCTTCAGTCCGGCCTTGCCGCGCATGTCAATGATCGCCTGATCAGATTTGGTCACGCGCTGCGACATACGTCGCCCCCATTGCGCGAGATAGCCGTAGAGCCGTTCAAGCGTTTCGGTATGTTCGTCTGTCTTGCCCAGATCTACGAACTCATCAGGGTCGTTTTGCAGGTCGAATAGCATAGGCCGGAACCCGCCTTCGGCATGCATCATTTTAAAGCGTCCATCAAAGACCATGAACAAGCGGCAATCGCGCGGCGTCAGGCAATACTGCTCGGCCATCTCACCGCCGACGGGACTGGCAGAATAGTCGAATTCACTGATCAGAAACTCGCGCCATCTTGGGCGCTTGCCCGCCAGTAATGGCATCAACGAGCGCCCTTCCAGAATGTGGGTCGGCACCTCACCACCTGCGGCCTCAACGAAGGTGGCCGCGACATCAAGGCTCTCGACCAAGGCATCGCTGGTCTTACCACGGGTGGCGTTCGCTTCGCGGCGCGGATCATAGATGATCATCGGGACTTTGGCGGACTGGTCGTGAAACAGTGATTTTTCACCCATCCAGTGATCACCCAGATAGTCGCCATGGTCTGAGGTCAGCACGATCATCGTGTCGTCGATTTTCCCCGTTTCTTCCAGGTAATCCAGAATGCGCCCCAGATGATCATCGCATTGCTTGATCAGGCCCATATAGGCCGGGATCACCTTTTGGCGGACCTCATCACGTTGAAAAGCTTGTCCAACACGGTTGAACATATAGGCGTTAAAAACGGGATGGGTGTCTTCAAGTTCCATCTCGTGACGGCGCGGTTCAGGGACATGTTCGGGGCCGAACATATCATGGTAGGGCGCTGGCACAATGTAGGGCCAATGCGGTTTGATATAGCTGACATGCGCGCACCACGGGTCTTTGGCTTGCTTCATGAAATCAATCGTGCGGCTGGTCAGCCATGCGGTCTCTGAATCCTCTTCATGGATGTGGGCCGGTCGGTCTGCGTTTTCGTACATCCAGCCTGAGGCGATCCGGTTGCGATCCTTCACGCCCGCATTGGCGTGATCGGCCCAAGGGTTGTCACTGTCTGTATACCCTTTTTCCTTGAGGTATTCATTGTAGGGCGAGCGGCTTTCATCATATGGCCCCAAAATCCCTTCGGCCCAAAGACCGTCATCGCGGATGTAGATATCAAACCCGCATTCGGCCTGTCGCGCACCAATTACGCTGTCTGCATCCAGGCCCAACCGTTCCATCCCTTCGACATCGGCTTCCATGTGGGTTTTGCCGATCAACCAACAGTCCATGCCTTCGCGGCGCAAATGGTCGCCCAAGGTCAGCTCACCCACACGCAGAGGGAAGTTGTTCCACTGCGCGCCGTGGCTGGAGGGGTAGCGCCCGGTGTAATAGGACATGCGGCTGGAGCCACAAATCGGCGATTGCACGTAGGCGTTGGTGAAACGCAGCCCCATCGCCGCAACCCGATCAAAGTTCGGGGTTTGCAAATGGGGGTGGCCCGCGCAGCTGAGGTAATCAAAGCGCAGCTGGTCATACATGATAAAAAGAATGTTCATAGGGGCTAGGTCCTCTCAAATCGTTTTCGGCAACCTTAGGTGGCATTCATTCGTGCGGCTACTGCAAGGTTACGCGTCACGGGGCTGGTTTATTCTTCCGGCTGTTCAGTTTTTGAAATGACGCCGTTTCTTGATCAACGTTAATATCTTTCATGTGGTCAAAATTGCTGTCTCAAGCGAAAGTAGCTTCGACATCGCACCATCCGCCGCCGCCAAGTTGTGATCAACGGCGATGGCGGCAGTGTACTGGTTGAGGAAGCCGGGACGATCATTACAGCAGGCGATGATGATGGTGTTTTGTCGTCTGGCGATGGCAATCAGATGACGAATGACGGCACGATCAGTGCGACAGACAGGTTGGTCAGTATTGGCGTTGACGCGTAAGGCGACGACGTGAGCATCACCCACAACAGAACAATCGTCACAGAGGGGCTCAAGTCTGAAGGTATCTTCGTCAGAGGCGACACTGCGCCCGTTAACAATGCCCAATCAATTACAACCAAAGGAAATACCTCTGTCGATGTTCAGGTGCTTGGCTGAGATCAAAAGCACTCCATGCACGACCTTTTTCGTGAGTTTGAAAATGTCGCCAAACGACCAGCATCTTTTCGAATCAATCGCGGAGGATCTGTCGCGCATTTAACCTAGCTGCTCTGATTTATGATGTGTGTTGTCGAAGCGATCGTTGGATTGTTTTTCGAAACCTGCCGGTCTTTCGAACATCCTGATGTCTTTTGTTATGCGCTAACGGTCAGGTCGGTTGAAATCCGGGACCTTAACAAAGCGTTGTTGTCGCGCGGTTTTCTCGAATGCTTTAGCATAATTTACAATCGTGGTTCCAAATAAGTAAATAAATTGTCAATTTAATATATTCAATCCAATACCCTATCGAAATGAATGTATGTATACCATAGGATACATTTACGATCTGACGTAGGTGGCTGTGTCGTCTTTTGCTTTTCACCTGCAGTCAAATCGCGAGGAGGAGATCAAAATGAACACGGATTCACGCGCGCCTTCACGGGTGCCACATGTCAATGCACAACAGTATCAAACGCTTTATCAGGCTTCGATCACCGACCCTGACGCATTCTGGGCAGAGCAAGGTAAACGCCTTGATTGGATCAAGCCATTTACCAAGGTGCAGAACGTTGATTTTACCCTCGGTAATGTCTCGATCAAATGGTTCGAAGATGGTGTGCTGAATGTTTCTGCCAATTGCATTGACCGCCACTTGGAAACGCGCGGCGATCAGACAGCGATCATCTGGGAACCGGATGATCCGAACGACAAGGCTCTCCACATCACCTACAAAGACCTGCATCGCAGCGTTTGCAAGATGGCCAACATCTTAGAGACGCTTGGCGTGCGCAAAGGCGACCGGGTTGTCATTTACCTCCCGATGATTCCGGAAGCCGCTTATGCCATGCTGGCCTGCGCCCGGATTGGTGCGATCCACTCGATCGTTTTTGCCGGCTTTTCGCCCGATGCACTGGGTGCCCGGATCAACGGCTGCGACGCGAAGGTCGTGATCACCGCAGATGAGGCGCCGCGCGGCGGGCGCAAGACGGCGCTAAAATCGAACACAGACGCGGCACTGCTGCACTGCGATGACCGGGTCAAATGCCTTGTCGTCAAGCGCACGGGCGGCCAGACCACATGGACCGACCGCGATTATGATTACAACGAAATGGCGTTGGAAGCGGATGATCACAGCGCCCCGGCTGAAATGAACGCTGAAGATCCGCTGTTTATCCTCTACACATCAGGATCCACCGGTCAGCCCAAAGGCGTCGTGCATACATCCGGCGGCTATCTGACCTACGCGGCGATGACGCATGAGCTGGTATTCGATTACCATGAGGGCGACGTATTTTGGTGTACGGCAGACGTGGGCTGGGTCACCGGCCACAGCTATATCGTCTATGGCCCGCTGGCCAATGGCGCGACGACAATCATGTTTGAAGGTGTTCCGACCTACCCCGATGCGGGTCGGTTCTGGGCCGTGTGTGAAAAGTGTCATGTTAACCAGTTCTACACGGCCCCGACAGCAATCCGTGCCTTAATGGCTGCGGGCAATGATCCTGTCGAAAAGTATGATCTCTCTGATCTGCGGGTTCTGGGAACTGTTGGCGAGCCCATCAACCCCGAAGCGTGGAATTGGTACAATGATGTCGTTGGCAAGGGCAATTGCCCCATCGTTGACACATGGTGGCAGACCGAAACCGGTGGTCACCTGTTGACCCCGCTACCCGGTGCGACCGAGTTGAAGCCCGGATCAGCCCAGCAACCATTCTTTGGCATCGTTCCCAAGGTGCTCGACCCTCAAACGGGTGAGGAAATCACCACGACCGAAGCCGAAGGTGTGCTGGTCCTTGCCAGCAGCTGGCCCGGTCAGATGCGCACCGTCTGGGGTGACCACGAGCGGTTTGAAAAGACCTATTTCAGTGACTACAAAGGCTATTACTTCACCGGCGACGGCTGCAAACGCGACGCGGATGGTGACTATTGGATCACGGGTCGCGTTGATGACGTCATCAATGTCTCGGGTCACCGGATGGGCACGGCAGAGGTTGAAAGCGCGCTGGTGGCCCATGCCCAAGTGGCTGAAGCCGCGGTCGTTGGCTACCCGCACGACATCAAGGGGCAGGGGATCTATGCCTACGTCACCCTGATGAACGGGCAGGAACCCACCCCGGAACTGCGCAAGGAACTGGAAACCTGGGTCCGTACCGAGATTGGCCCCATCGCCAAGCCAGACCTGATCCAATGGGCCCCCGGCTTGCCGAAAACACGCTCTGGCAAAATCATGCGCCGCATTCTGCGCAAGATTGCCGAAAATGACTTTGGCGCATTGGGTGACACCTCAACACTGGCGGACCCTGCTGTGGTCGATGACTTGATTGAAAACCGCATGAACCGGAAGGACGCGTAATGGACGGCTCTCGTATTACCCAAGCACCCCCGGTCCTGATCTTGCTGGGGCCTCCGGGCGCTGGCAAAGGGACACAGGCACGGATGTTGGAAGAACGCTTTGGTTTGGTTCAACTGTCCACTGGGGATCTGCTGCGCGCCGCTGTGGCCTCTGGATCCGAAGCAGGCAAAGCAGCGAAAGCTGTGATGGAAGCAGGCGACCTTGTCGGCGATGACATCGTGATTGCCATTCTGCGCGACAGGCTTGCTCAGCCCGACTGCGGCAACGGCGTGATCTTGGACGGCTTCCCGCGCACCACGGCGCAGGCGGAAGCCTTGGATCAGATGTTGTCGGAAAGCGGGCAACAGATTGATGCGGCCGTGCTGCTGGAAGTAGATGATGTTAAAATGGTCGTGCGGATCGCCGGACGTTTCACCTGTGGTGGCTGCGGCGAAGGGTATCACGACACCTTCAAGACCCCCAAAGTTGCTGACACCTGCGACTGCTGTGGTGCCCGGAAAATGACCCGTCGGGCGGATGATAATGCATCAACTGTGATGTCCCGCCTTGATGCATATCATGAACAGACTAGCCCTCTGGTTGCATACTACACCGATAAAGGTGCGCTGCGTCGCGTGGATGCGATGGGCAGGATTGAAGACATCCAGAAAGCTATCGTGACGCTGACAGAACGCGTCATGCCTTAAGAAATTGCGCGGGCGACGATCGTCCAAGCCAGAAATAGCCAACAAAACAAGGAGGAGCGCCACATGGCGGAACAATCAACACATACAAAGGTAGCCAAGGATGGGGCGGGCTATTGGAAAGCCAATGTCCGCATCATCCTTGTCAGCCTCGTGATCTGGGCACTCGTGTCCTTTGGGTTCGGCATTCTGCTGCGGCCGATGCTGTCCGGCATCGCCGTCGGCGGCACAGACCTTGGCTTCTGGTTTGCCCAGCAAGGCTCAATCCTCGTCTTCCTCGCGCTGATCTTTTTCTACGCTTGGCGGATGAACAAACTCGACCGTGAATACGGCGTAGAGGAGGACTGATCGCATGGAACAGTTTACCATTAACCTGCTGTTTGTCGGCGCATCCTTTGCGATCTACATCGGCATCGCGATTTGGGCCCGGGCCGGGTCTACATCAGAATTCTATGCGGCCGGCCGGGGCGTGCACCCTGTGACCAACGGTATGGCCACTGCGGCAGACTGGATGTCTGCGGCGTCTTTCATCTCAATGGCGGGTCTGATTGCCTTTACCGGCTACGACAACTCGACCTTCCTGATGGGGTGGACGGGTGGTTACGTGCTGCTTGCACTGCTGCTGGCCCCTTACCTGCGCAAGTTCGGCAAGTTTACTGTGTCCGAATTTATCGGTGATCGTTTCTATTCGCCAACTGCGCGCATGGTGGCTGTGATCTGCCTGATCGTGGCCTCGGTCACTTACGTGATTGGCCAGATGACAGGTGTGGGCGTAGCTTTTGGCCGCTTCCTTGAAATCTCGAACACTGCCGGTCTGTTGATCGGCGCTGCGGTGGTTTTCGCCTATGCGGTGTTTGGCGGCATGAAAGGTGTGACATATACCCAAGTGGCGCAATACGTTGTTCTGATCATGGCCTACACAATCCCTGCCGTGTTCATCTCGCTGCAACTGACAGGTACGCCGATCCCGGCACTGGGTCTGTTCTCTGAGACCACATCGACAGGTGCGGAAGGCAGCGTTTACCTGCTGACCAAGCTGGACCAGATCGTGACTGACCTTGGTTTTGCCAGCTACACCGAAGCGCATAAAGATAACCTCAACATGGTTCTTTTCACGCTGTCGCTGATGATCGGTACGGCGGGTCTGCCGCACGTCATCATGCGTTTCTTCACAGTACCCAAGGTGTCTGACGCACGTTGGTCAGCTGGTTGGGCGCTTGTGTTTATCGCATTGTTGTACCTCACAGCCCCAGCTGTTGGTGCGATGGCGCGTCTGAACATCACAGAACTGATGTGGCCGAATGGAACCTCGGGTGAGCCTGTCTCAGTGCAAACGATTGAGACCGCACCAGAGTACGACTGGATGCTGACATGGCAGAAAACCGGTCTTCTTGATTGGGAAGACAAGAACGGTGACGGCCTGATCCAGTATTACAATGATCAGTCCGATGCGATGGCTGAAACAGCCGCTGCAAATGGCTGGGAAGGCAACGAGTTGACCAACTTCAACCGTGACATCCTTGTGCTGGCGAACCCAGAGATTGCCAACCTGCCGGGTTGGGTGATCGGTCTGGTGGCTGCGGGTGGCTTGGCGGCCGCGCTGTCCACTGCGGCGGGTCTGCTTCTGGCGATCTCCTCTGCGGTCAGCCACGACTTGCTGAAGGGTCAGTTGACACCAAATATGTCTGAAAAGGCGGAACTGATGTCGGCCCGGATCGCCATGGCTGTCGCCATTGCAGTGGCAACAGTCCTTGGATTGAACCCACCGGGTTTTGCGGCACAAACCGTGGCCTTGGCCTTTGGTCTGGCAGCGGCGTCGATCTTCCCTGCTTTGATGATGGGTATCTTCTCCAAGCGCGTGAACAATGTGGGCGCTGTGGCTGGGATGCTGTCCGGTCTGGTCTTCACACTGGTCTACATCTTCCTGCACAAGGGTTGGTTGTTCATCGCCGGGACGAATTCCTTCCCGGACACCGTTGACGGCTCTCTCTTCGGGATCCAGTCCACTGCGATCGGTGCGGTCGGTGCTTTGATCAACTTTGCGGTTGCCTATGGTGTCTCGATGATGACCAAAGACACCCCGCAAGAGATCAAGGATTTGGTCGAAAGCGTCCGTATCCCTGCCGGTGCGGGTGGTGCCGTCGATCACTAAACCAATCGGGCCAGCAACTGTTGTTGCTGGCCCATTCCTTTTATTCCGAGATATTTGAATGACCGACAGCGCCCTGTCCTTTCTCAAACGACTGCACCCCTACGACGTCCTGCCGGATCGGGCGTTTCATGCGTTGTGGAAAGAGGTGATGTTTCGGACCTATCCCGCTGGTGCCAAGATTTACGATCTGGGCGAAGATATGGACGGGCTTTTTATCGTGGAAAGCGGCCAAGTCACGGTTCGCGACGAAAACAACAACCTGATTTCGCAGCTTGGACGCGAGAATTCCTTTGGTGAACGCGGGCTGATGAAGGGCGGCACAGCCGTGACCTCGGCCTATGCACAAGAAGATACGCGCCTGATCTGCATTCCGCCTGGGGCGTTTCACAAACTGCGTGCCGATCATGACGCTTATCGCCGTTTCTTTGATAGAAGTCGCGAAACAGAAAAGACAGATGCCCTGAGCCGATTTGACCTGACACGCGTGCAGGTCGCAACGCTGATGGTGCCGAACCCGGTCACCTGCGCGCCGACAACGACCATTCAGAACGCTGCAAAGAAAATGCAGGACAAACGCATTTCCTGCCTGTGCGTGGTCGCGCAGAAAAAACTGATTGGCATCCTGACCGTGCGCGATTTGTCTGGCAAAGCACTTGCCCAAGGGCTACCCCCCAACACGCCCGTCAGCGACATCATGACGCCCGATCCGCGTGTCTTGTCGCCTTCTGCCATCGGATCAGACGTGTTGCATATGATGATGGAATACCGCCTTGGGCACCTGCCGATTGTCGAGGCGGGCAAGCTGGTGGGCATCGTCACCCAGACCGATCTGACCCGGTTTCAGGCGTCCAATACTGCCGGTTTCGTTTCCGAAGCCGCCCGTGCCGAAACGGTTGATGATCTGGCGACCGTTACCAAACGCATCCCGCATCTGCTGGTGCAGCTTGTCGCGGCTGGCAATCGGCATGACGTGGTCACGCGCATGATCACCGATATCGCCGATGTTGTGACCCGGCGCCTGCTGGCGATGGCAGTGGAGAAATATGGACCGCCACCTGCTCGCTATGTCTGGCTCGCCTGTGGCAGCCAAGGGCGGCAGGAACAGACGGGCGTGTCCGATCAGGACAACTGCCTGATTTTGGAAGATGACCTGAGCGAAACCGATCTGGCTTATTTCGAACCTTTTGCGCAATGCGTCAGCGATGGCTTGGACGCTTGCGGATACGTCTATTGCCCAGGCGACATGATGGCGACGAACCCGCGCTGGCGGCAGCCTGTTTCGGTTTGGCATGACTATTTTCAGCACTGGATCAAAAGCCCCAGCAAAGAAGCGCAGATGCTGGCCTCCGTCATGTTTGACCTGCGACCTATCGGGGGTGACTTCAGCCTGTTCGACGGGTTGCAGGCCGAGACGCTCAAGACGGCCTCTGCCAATTCGATTTTCACCGCACATATGGCGACGAATGCACTGACCCACGGCACACCGCTGGGGATGCTCAAGGGGCTGGCCACCATTCGTTCCGGCGAGAATCGCAATACGGTGGATATGAAACTCAGCGGTGTTGTCCCGGTCGTGGACCTTGGGCGCATGTACGCGCTGCAAGGCGAGCTAGACCCGGTCAATACCAGGGCGCGTTTGCAGGCGGCCATTGCTGGCCGTGTGATCAGCGAAAGCGGCGGGCGTGATTTACTGGATGCTTATGATCTGGTCGCGCAAACGCGGCTGGAGCATCAGGCCCGCCTGATCAAGCAAGGCAAAGCGCCGGATAACTTCTTGCCACCCACAAAGCTGTCCGCCTTTGAACGCAGCCACTTGCGCGATGCCTTTGTGGTGATCAAAACTATGCAATCAGCCTTGATGCAAGGACGCGGCGTTTTGGGCTAGTATACAAAACAGGGAGGAGGGGCGATGTTTTTCGAATTGATCGGTACCATTGTGGCCGGTGCTGTTGCCGCATTGCTGGTGTGGGCGTTGAACAGAACGCTAAAGGGGCGACTACCCAAATGGTTGATACCCGCTTCTGCGGGTGCCGCGATGCTGGCCGCGACAATTTCGAGTGAATACAGTTGGTATTCTCGGACCACCGCCACAATGCCAGAAGGCATGGTCGTCGCACAAACGATTGAGGAAAAAGCCTTCTATCGCCCATGGACCTACACTGCGCCGTTCGTCTCGCGATATGTGGCCGTAGATCAGCAAAGCACCCGCACACATCCCAACCAACCCGACCAACGCCTAGTCGATCTGGTGTTTTACGGCCGCTGGACGCGCACCGCCAAGGTGCCGATGCTATTTGACTGCGCCGAAAATCAGCGCGCTGATGTGGTTGATGGGATCACCTTTGGCGATGGCGGTGCCGTGACGAATGCACAGTGGTTCCCGCTTGAAGCGACCGACCCGCTACTCAGGACCGCGTGCGAGGGCGTGTGACATGACGCACCTCAGCCTTCGCCTGCGCGTGTTTCTCTTTTTCAGTCTGATTGGGCTTGGGGGGATTGCCGTGATCTTGGGTGCCCTGATCTTGGGCTATCGGCAACTTGGCAGTCCCGCAGCATTTTCGGCCTTTACAACCGTGGCAGTGACCGCGGGCTTCGGTATTCTGGCACTGGCGACCTTCGTCTGGCGGTTGTTCGACGAAAACGTCAGCAAACCCATCGAGACGCTGGCCGCACAAATCCGCGTGCGCGCGGAATCCGGAATTGAAACCGCACTTGATGAAAAGGCCGCTAAATACCTCGGTGACCTCGCCCCTGCCGCCTGTGCCATCAGCGACAGGTTGGGCGAAGCATCGCAGGCCACCGCCGAAACAGTGGCGCAAAAGACTGACCGCCTGGAACGCCAGCGCGCGCAGCTTTTGCGCATCCTGTCGGACATCCCCGTTGCGGTAATCGTCGCAAGGCCAGACGACCAGATCGTGCTTTACGATGGGCAAGCTGCCGATCTGATGGAAAAAGAGGCACCGGCCCGATTGAACGCATCTGTCTGCGACTATCTGGATGAAGGCACGTTGCATGACACGCTGGCGAAGATGAAAAAGCGAAGCCAGATGCGTTGCGCGATCACCATCAAGGGTAAGTCAGGGGCCGTCTATTCGGGTCATATCCGCATCTTTGACGACGACAGCGGATATATGGTGATGTTAGAGCCGTTGGACCCTGATGCAGCCCGGCCCTTGGTCTATGACTTTGATTTGTTCGATCAAACGCCCGCCACGGATATCAATGAGACAGCACTGCGCAATCTGACTTTCGTTGTGTTCGACAGTGAAACCACCGGGCTTGATCCACAAAAGGACGATGTTGTGCAACTGGGGGCGGTGCGGGTCGTGAACGGGCGGGTCATTTTGGCCGAGACGTTTGACACGCTTGTTAACCCTGGCCGACCCATTCCAGCCCAATCCACCAGGGTGCACGGGATCGACGATACTATGGTTGCCGATGCCCCTGATTTTGCCGCAGTGCACGAGACGTTCCGGGCCTACACGGCGGATGCCGTGCTGGTCGCGCATAACGCGCCCTTTGACATGGCATTCCTGAACCGGGGCGGGGTTGGTTTTGAAAATCCGGTCATGGACACTGTCCACCTTTCGGCAATCGTTTTCGGCGGGTCTGCCGTGCATACGCTGGATGCTTTGTGCGAGCGGCTTGAGATCACCATCCCTGAAGAATTGCGCCACACCGGTCTTGGCGACGCGATGGCAACGGCACAGGCCTTTGCTGCTCTACTTCCCATACTTGAAGCGCGGGGTTTTCGTACGTTCGGACAGGTGCGGAATGAAGCGCTTAAACATCGGCGCATACTGGAAGTGCATGAGTGACGCGAATTGCAAAATGCACAAAAAAGGGCCAGCTAGACATTTCGTCTAGCAGGCCTGTGGTTCTCAGATCCTACCGGATGTTTACTTTGGGTTGCTGAACAGCTGTGGGGTTTTTTGGCACTTGATGGCTTCAGAAACTGGAACACTCTCGACGACATCCCAGCTCAAACCTGATCCCTCGCCATGAGGGCAAATAACCTGTTGCTGCCGCAGCTTGATATCGGCAACCGACCACGTTTGTCCCCGGCGGGACGTGTTGCAGCGCCGTGACAACGCCGCTCGCCCCTGTCTGTTTGATGTCAGAGATTGATATCGCGTCTCTTGGCCCAAACCAGCGCCATGTTTGCTTCACAGCTATTCAACTCCCTCCAAAGGTTCGATTGGCACAAGAGCACCTTTCTTTCTTACGACCTGCCCGGCCAATCGGCAGCCTGACTTTATGCCTTTGACTGGATCACCGGACTTCATAATCTCTGCAAAAACACCGGCGTTGAAACTATCCCCAGCCGCGGTTGTATCGACAAAATCTATCGCAGGTTCCACATGGATTTCGCCGCGCTTGCCCGCATGTTGAAATACGACCGGATCGGCGCTGTTCTTTACGATGACAAGTCCGGGACCAAGCTTTGCGTAACGATCCAAGGTCTCGGTTGCGCTGTTGTCGCCAAACCAAACCGCTTCGTCCTCATGCGACGGCAGGACTATGTCGGACTGAGCGGCGGCAAACATGATCGTCTGTATCATCTCGTCAGTGTCGTCCCAAAGACGTGGCCTCAGGTTTGTGTCAAACGCGATGGTTTTGCCTGCTGCGCGTGCACGCCCCAGGGCGCTAAACAGGTTCTGGCGCGATTGCGGATCAAGGATCGCAAGCGTAATTCCCGAGAAATATATGAGATCAGCGCGGACCATGGATTGCTCCAAAGCTGCCTGATCAACAGCAAGCTGCCGCGCCGCCGAACTGTTGCGCCAGTAAGAAAAGCTGCGCTCGCCGTCTTTAAGATGGATCAGATACAGACCGACTGTCTTGCCAGGAATGACTTGCACAAACGCGTCGTTGATATGGCTGTTTCGCATGAAAGCCCGCATGCCTTGCGAAATCACGTCATCGCCCACGGCCGTTGCAAAGCTTACGTGTATGTTCGGTGCTATTTGGGCAAGGTACCACGCGGTGTTGAACGTATCACCTGCATAGCCAAGTCTGAATTCAGATGGCCGTTCCATCGGGGCCAGCTCTGCCATACACTCACCAATCGCCAGAAACTGCATGGCAACTACAGAAAATCGTCACGTCGCGGGGTGAAGCTGTCCACAAGTGTGCCCGAGGCCAGACAGACGCAGCCATGGGTTTGCCCCGACGGGACGATGAAGCTATCGCCGGGTCCAAACTCTTGCTCGCTATCACCAAGGGTGAACCGAAACCGTCCACTTTCGACGTAAGTCGACTGTACGTGTGGATGATCATGCAAGGCACCGATCGCACCGGAGGCCGCAAACCGAAAAGCAACGACCATCAGATCAGGATGATCAGAAAGAACCTGCCGCGTGACATTTTCACCGGTGGGGACAATCGGGAAGTTGGACATTTGGTGCCTCTTTTCGTCTATGAAAACAGCATGCCGCCATTCAAATCAACGTTGGTGCCCGTCACAAATGCACTGTCGTCGCAGGCAAGAAATAGAACCAGATTTGCAGCATCGTCGACATGACCTTGACGTTTCAGCGGCGCGTTCGCTTCAAAACCACGGCGGCCTGCATCTGGTGTGTGAATGTTGTGGAAATCCGTGTCAATCATTCCGGGGCAAAGCGCGTTGACGCGAATGTCCGGGCCCAACTCTTTGGCAAGGCCCCGCGTCATCGTCATCACAGCGCCCTTGGCAGTCGCATATGCAACAGCACCCGGACCACCCCCATCACGGCCTGCTTGGCTGGCCAGATTGACGATAGCCCCTGATTTCATCTCTGCGAGGCAGGCTTGGGTCATCAAGAAGGTGCTGGTAACATTGAGGCGCATCACATCTTCCCAATGCTCAAGCGGCATTTCCGCAACCGTCTTGCGTGCAATCAATCCGCCCGCGTTGTTCACAAGGACATCAACGCTGCCAAACGCTTGAACCGTTTTTGACACCAGCGCATCGACATCCTCTTTTTTGTTGAGATCACCTTGCATCGCAAATGCGCGGCCCCCGGCGGCTTCTATTTCGGCAACTGTCTGATCAGCACCCGCGGAGCTTGAGAAATAATTGATCGCAACATTCGCCCCTTCAGAGGCCAGCTTGGTTGCAACCGCACGCCCAATGTCACGGCCACCACCGGTTATGATGGCTGTCTTACCTGCGAGTTTCATAGTGATCCTTCCTTTCGCGAAATGACGATTTCGCAGTTGTTGTGCGTGGGTCAAAGCAGCCCAGCGGGCGCTAGTTTGGGAATGCCCCTGGCATCAAGGTTTGCGGGAGCCAGAGGATGATTTCAGGGAATGCAGCTAATAAAACGAGGATGACGAGCATCGGTGCCAGGATAAGGACAACTTCACGCAACACCTGCACGACGTTGAGGCCACCGATTGCAGCGGAGATGAGTAAGCACAGTCCATAAGGCGGTGTGACAAGCCCGAAAGCCAGAGAGACGATGCCAATGATTGCAAAAGCTATCGGGTCTACGCCGCCTGCCTGTGCGACGGGCATCAAGACTGTGCCAAGGATGATAATGGTCGGGATCGCGTCAATGAACAGTCCGAAGATCAGGAAGAGTGCGGCGATCAGCAGCGCTGTCCCAAACGCGCCGAATTCCCAGGCTGTCAGAATGCTGACGATCAGGCGCGGCGCATTATAGAACGATAGCAGCCAGCCGAATGCCGACGCTGTTCCGATGGCGAAAAGTGAGATCGCCGCAAAACGTGCCGTATCATACAGGATACCGCCAAGGTCCTTTGGCGTGACTGTCTTATAGACAAACATGCCAAGGAAAAGCGCGTACCCCGCCGCGATGATCGCACTTTCTGTCGGCGTCACGAACCCGCCGACAATACCACCAATCACGAACACCGGCGTCAACAGGGCAAGTGCTGCACCGCGCCATGCGGCCCAGAACGCGCCCCAGTTTGGGGACGCCGTCACCGGATAATTGCGCGCTTTGGCGAAACCATAGACGGTCGCCATCAAAGCCAGACCAATCATCAGGCCGGGGATTGCACCGCCCAGAAACAACGCGCCTACCGAAACCTGCATGACGCCACCCCAGACAATCATCAGGATTGACGGTGGGATGATGACGCCCATCACTGAAGAACATGCTGTGATCGCAACTGCGAACCGTGTGTCATAGCCTTCCTTTTCCATCGCTGGGATCAGAATTTTCCCGATGCCCGCTGCATCGGCAGTTGAAGACCCGGAGATACCGGCAAACAACATGGAAACCGCGACATTTACATGGCCAAGGCCGCCGGGCATCCAGCCGGTCAGCACACGCGCCAATTCGATCAGCCGGTCGGTGACTTTGCCCGAATTCATCAAATTTGCCGCCAATAGAAAGAACGGCACCGCCAGCAAGATGAACGAGTTGTAGGACTGGAACATCCGGTCCAGCACGATGAAAGGGGTCAGCCGCAATTCGACCAAAACCACCGGGATGGTCGACAAGCCCAACGCGAAGGCAACTGGGATACGGATGAAGATCAGGATCAGAAATACGGCGATCAGCATTGAGGCCGCTGTGGCGGTACCAAGGATCATGACCCGATGCCCCGACGGTTGCGAAATGCAGCGATAGTTTCGAACAGGCGATAGCCTGAAAAGAGAAGCCAAAGCCCGCCTGCAACAGGCACAGAAACATGTGTGATGGCGAGATTTGCGCGCATCATCACAGATCGCTGGTTGCCGCCAAACTCTGTGTACTCAATGCCATAGAGCAGAAACAGAGCGCCAAAGATCATGATCCCGATATGGACTACCCCGTTTTGCAAAAGGCGTCCCCAGGGTCCGACCGCATCGCGCGTAATGCGCACGTCAAAGTGCGTACCATCCCAAACGGCAACCACGGATCCGATCATCACAATCCAGATAAACAGAAATGTCGCGAGCTCTTCTGTCCAAAGAAACGTCGGGATGAGGCCAGTGTAGCGAGAGATCACTTGCATCGCGACTGGTATCGCCAGCGAGCCCATCAAGACACCAAGCAAAATGCGAAGGCCTGCACAGAACGTATCGAGATATCTTCCAAACATGATCTGCCCTCGTTCGCAGTGCAACGCAGCCAAGCAGCGTCAGGTTGAAGTGTCAGCGGGCAGAAAAAGTACAGCATTCCGCCCGCCAACCGGGAGATCACATACCGCGCACGTTTTCGAGCAACGCCGTCGCGCCCAGTTCAGCAGCGTAAGCATCCTGAACGGGGCCGACCAGTTCGAGCATCTGCTCACGGCCGTCGAATTCATGGATTACCACCTGACCTGCAGCTTCCATTTCAGCGAGGATTTCACCGTCGGCACCCGACTCAAGGGCGCGGCCAAAGGCACCGGCTTCTTTGCCAGCGGCCATGATTGCAGCCTGAAGGTCTGCATCAAGCGCATCAAAGATTTTTGCCGAGAACACGATAGGACGCACAGTGATTGTATGTTGCGTGAGTGAGATATGCGGCGCCACCTCATAGAACTTCAGGTTCTGGATGGATGCAGCTTCGTTTTCAAAGCCGGCAATGACACCTGTCTGGATCGCATTGTAAACTTCGTTATAGGCAATTGCTGCGGGTGCTGCGCCGACCGCATCGAAAGTTTGCGCCTGAATGGGGGCACCCATGACACGCATGCGGTGATCTGCAAGCTCTTGCATGTTGGTGATCGGTTCGGCGGATACCAGATTACGGACGCCACCGCCGTGATAGCCGACGATCACGATACCAGCGGCTTCGCGCAAATCGGCCTCAAGCGGGGCAAAGGCATCGGACGACAGCACAGCGTCCCAATGCTCAAGGTCGCGGAATAAGAACGGCATATCCATCAGCGGAACTGATTCAGAAAAGACGGCCATGTTGGACGGTGCAAGGATTGTGTAATCGACGGCGACGCCTTGGTTCAGATACGTCACGTAGTCGGATTCAACGCCAAGCTCTCCGTTCAGGCGCAGATCAAAGCTGACATCACCATCATATTTTTCGGCAACCAGTCTTTCGAATTCACGCATCGTTTTCGTGAAAGCATGGTCTTCGTCAAACATGCTTGCACCGCGCAGAGTGACATCTGCGATAGCGGTCGTTGCGCCGCTGAGAAGAACTGCCGCCAGGGCCATTCCCTTAAGTGAGTAGTTGAACATCGTATCCTCCCAGATCAGGTTCAAATCGTATTTTGGCTGGCCGGTTGTGGCCATATTTTCTGTTCGAAAACGCGCAAATCGCCTTGCCAGATCAGCAATCACTCACGTCGTGGGTGATCGTGCTCTCCCCTGGCAAGCGCGGCAGCTACACCTTCGCTCGTGTCGGTACTCAACACGCAAACTGGGATACTAGTCAACATAATAGTTTTGAATTTTTTGTATGATTTGTGGTTAGTCCTTTAAAAATATGAATAGTTTTGTCTTCTAGTATGCAACATTGCACTATGAATCCTCTCTGGGTTCTGCCAAAGTAGGGCAACCGGAAGACGAATGAGACACCATGGCAGCACTCGGAACCCTTGAACGCACGACAAGCAGTGATGTTGTTTTTGACGCATTGTTCGGCCAGATCACGCGGTTGGAATTGCTTCCTGGCACCAAGATTTCAGAAAGCGATGTGGCAAAGACCTTTGGCTATTCGCGCCAACCCGTCCGCGAGGCGTTTACCCGGCTGGCCAATCTGAACCTTCTCTTGGTGCGCCCCCAGCGGGCGACCGTCGTAAGGCCTTTTTCTCGTCGGTTGATTGCGAATGCGCGGTTTGTGCGGACAGCCGTTGAGTTGGAAGTGATCAGGTCGGCGGCACATAGTCGCGACATATCAATTGATGCAGACCTCAAGGCAAATTTGCGGGCGCAGTCGGATGCGGTTGATGCGGGTGATGTGGCGTTGTTTCACGAGCTGGACTACGAGTTTCACAGGCTTCTATGCGCATCGGCCAAGCAATCCTTTGCCTTTGAAATCATCGCAGAGAACAAAGCCCAGGTTGATCGGCTTTGCATGTTGGCCCTGACAAGCAAAGAA
Source organism: Yoonia sp. F2084L (assembly GCF_023015625.1). Lineage (GTDB taxonomy): Bacteria > Pseudomonadota > Alphaproteobacteria > Rhodobacterales > Rhodobacteraceae > Yoonia. The sequence goes on along the minus strand of NZ_JALKAH010000004.1, from coordinate 150,627 downwards.
GCGATGATCATTCTCTATCGTGATCACGAAGAGATGCTTGAGGCTCTTATCGCGGGAAATGCCTCGGCGGCGGACCGGGTATTGCGCGCTCACCTTGATCGCCTGACACCGACTGTTGAGGCAATTTACACCACTCACAATGCGTATTTCGACGAGTAAGCTTGTCTGACTTTGGTTGGCTAGCTTGCGCGAACGCCCTCCGTGTTTGTGTTCAAATGCTTCATGCAGTTACGCGTTCAAGAGCAACTCTGAACAGTCTGCATGCATGCGCATTATCGTTTCCAAGCATTTCAGCAGAAGCGTTGCAAATAACGCCTCATTGGACTGCTGGTGTTCCTGAATCAATTGATCTTAGCATGGCGCGTGCAAAAATAGAAAAAGCCCCGCCTAACAAATAGTTAAGCGGGGCCTGTCGGTAACTTCGTGCGTGTGTGAGACTTTACTCTCGATTGCCGAACAATTGCAGCAGGAACATGAACATGTTGATAAAGTCGAGGTAGAGGTTCAGCGCGCCCATGATGGCCGCTTTGCCCAACCATTCCTGATCAGCATGTGCTGCGTGCGCAATATAGTCGTTCTTGATCTTCTGCGTGTCATAGGCGGTCAAGCCAGCAAAGATCAGTACGCCAAGAATAGAGATCGCGAACATGATTGCAGGGGACTGCAGGAAGATGTTGACGATCATCGCGACGATCAGACCAATCACACCCATGATCAGGAACGCGCCCCAGCCGGAAATATCTTTCTTGGTCGTGTAGCCATAAAGGCTAAGACCCGCGAAAGCGATCGACGTGATCAAGAAGACGTTGGCGATGGACAGACCAGTGAAGGCCACAAAAATCCATGCCATCGACAGGCCCATCACGGCGGCAAACGCGTAAAAGAACGTCTGCGCAGCGGCGGCTGAGAAACGGTTGATCATCGCACCAAAGCCAAAAACCATCGCAAGTGGCGCGAACATCACGATCCAGCCAAGGATATTTGGCGACAGTGTGATCGGATCACGGAAGACAGACAGCAGAGCAGGGGATGTACCCACGGCCCAAGCCACGGCAAATGTGATCAGCATGCCCACGGACATTGTGCCGTAGACCTTATTCATGTGGGCGCGAAGACCCGCATCAATCTCGGCCGCGCGTGCTCCGCCGACCGTTCTAATGAGTTGTTCTTGAGCCATTGAGACCTCCAGATTAAACAGTGGCGCCGCGAAACGGCATCCTTGCGCAGGATATTGGCAGGCATCAGCACTTTTTCAAGGCTGAATAGCGCCGTTTCGCGGGTTTCTGACTTTTTTGGGCGGGAATGTCGCAGGTCTCGTAAACATAAGGGTTAGTTGCGCCAGTGATTGGGCACATTCCACATTGGTTGGCGGGCCTCGGACTCGGCTTCGTGGCGCGTAATTCCGATATCTGCGAGCAAATGATCGTCCGCCGCGCGCAATTGGCGCCGCTGCTTCCCAGCAGCGAGCATCTGGCCAAGCTTTGCCCACAGACCAAGGGGCTTTGGTTCACAGTTTGTGTGTTGAATTGCGGTGTGGGCTGAGATGCTCATATCATGTCCTCTCGTGATGCTTTGTCTCTTTCGTATTTCAATACTTGATATATGGAGGAGGGTATTCCATAATGAAAATGAATGTTTTTGAATTCTAGTATCAGGAATTGTGATATGGCTCGAAATCTTGATCTGACCGCTTTGCGTTCGTTTGTGGCAGTGTCCGATGCCGGGGGTGTGACCCGTGCCGCCGGTATGCTGAACCTGACCCAGTCCGCCGTTTCAATGCAGCTTAAACGGCTGGAGGAATCGTTAGATGTCGCGTTGCTTGATCGGTCGGCGCGGACGATCGCGCTGACCCCTGCGGGTGAACAGTTGCTGGGTTACGCCCGCTCGATGCTAAAGATCAACGATGAGATATTGAACAAACTGACGGCCACTGAATTTGAGGGCGAGCTGAAACTGGGCGTGCCCCATGACATTATTTATCCGGTGGTGCCCGCTGTCCTGAAACGGTTTGCCGCTGATTTTCCGCGCATGCAGGTCCGATTGATTTCCGCCCCCACGCGCAAGCTGTTGGATATGTTTGGCCGGGGCGAGGTTGATCTGATCCTGACGACCGAAGAAACCTGTGGCCCCGGTGGACAGGTTTTGGTCGAACTTCCATTGCTTTGGATCGGTGCGCTGGACGGGCAGGCATGGCGCAAACAGCCCTTGCCGGTGGCTTTTTGTGGCAACTGCATTTTCCGCAGTGGCGTGCTGCAGGCATTGAATGGCCGTGGGATCAACTGGACGATGGCGGTGGATTCAGAGTTGGACAACGCGGTTGAGGCCGCAGTCAGCGCCGACCTTGCCGTGCATGTGGCGCTGAAAGGCAGTTTGCCACCGCATACCGAAGTGATCGACCATGGCGGGCTTTTGCCTGCGCTAAAGCCACAGAACATCAATCTTTACCTGCTGAAACCCGACGATCAGCCCAGTCAGGCGATGGCCGGCATAATACAACAATGCTACACGACGCCGAAGCTGGTGCCCCAGTTGCTTACGGCGTGACAACAACCTTGCCGGTGGATTTCCGGGTGCGCATGAGCTCTAACGCCTCTGCGGCTTGGTCCAGCGGGAGTATATGACTGATGTGCGGATGCAGTTTTCCATCTGCATGCCATGACATCAGTTCAGCAAGGCTTTCAGTCAGCGCTTGCGGTTTGAAACCCAGATAACCACCCCAGTAAAAGCCGATTACTGTGATGTTTTTGACCAGAATAATGTTGGCTGGAATTTGCGGCACATCCCCGCTGGCAAAGCCGATCACAATGACCCGCGCCTCGCGATTACATGCGCCAAGGGCGGCTTTGAACGCATCACCACCCACAGGGTCATAAACCACATCGGCTCCACCAAGCGCCTTGACAGCCGCCTTGATGTCATCCGTTTCACTGTCAATCAGGTGATCCGCGCCTGCCGCTTTCGCGACAGCCAGCTTATCCGCGCCGCGCGCGACAGCAATCACCTTGGCGCCCATCGCTTTGCCGATTTCCACCGCTGTCAGCCCAACACCGCCTGCGGCACCAAGCACCAAAAGCGTTTCGCCTGATTGCAGATTGGCGCGACGTGTCAGCGCCAAATGTGATGTGCCAAAGGCCACCATGAAACCAGCGGCAGTAGCGTCATCCATCGTGTCAGGCACGAGACGACAGAGTGCGGCTGGAAAGACGCCTTTCTCGGCCAAGCCGCCCTGACCACCAAATACAGCGACGCGGGCACCGAGGGCAGGGTGGGTGACACCATCACCTTGGGCGATGACTGTCCCGCAGACCTCCATGCCAAGGGTGAAGGGCGGGGTGGGCGTATCCTGATAGGTGCCTTTGGCCATAAGCAGGTCTGCGAAATTCAAACCACAGGCCGCAATCCTCAGCAACACCTCACCTGGTCCGGGCGCCGGATCTGCAATGTCTGCGAGACCGGGCTTGTCGCCAAAAGACGCTACTTGAAATGCCTGCATCAGCCTTGGCTCCTTCGTATTACGATTTTGTTAACCCTTATCGTGGCACGCTTGTGATTTGTAAAATGTCAAAATTTTAGGCAAAGTTTTCATAGTTGCCCTCTAAACCTGTCCTTAAGGTAAGGAGTTGGGCTGCAACCGTTGCGTGTTCTATGCGAATGCTGTTTGGCATGCGTTAGTAACCGGTGGTTTGACCACAGCAGGCGTTTGACCTGCATAGATAGGGACGATGCATATTGCGCATGACGTCCTTGAAGAGTGAGGAAGACTAAATGAAACACCCCGTTGACGTACACGTCGGTAAACGAATCCGGCATAGACGGTGGATGAACGGAACAACCCAACAGCAACTTGCGGAAGCTGTTGGTATCAAGTTCCAGCAAATCCAGAAATATGAGACTGGCATGAACCGTGTCAGCGCGTCCCGACTTTGGGACATTGCTAAGGTATTGGGCGTAAACGTCTCTTTCTTTTTCGAAGGATTGGACGCACCGGTCACAACTGATGCAACCGGCACTGATATGCCGGGCGACATCCTGACCGATAAAGAAGCGTTGGAATTGCTGCGGTCGTATTATGCGATCCCGGAAAATCAGCGTCGGCGTTTGTTCGATCTTGCAAGGGTACTGAGCGAGGCAGCTTAGCCCACTACTTGACCTGTCATTCTGCACCGCTTACCGCGAAAGCTAAGCTGGTGCAGATGAAGGATCTCCCTTGATGACAGTCCCCATTTCAACCCAAACGGAACTGGTCCGTGTCGCGCATGCTCTTGCTGATGCGGCACGGCCAGTGACTTTGGCGCATTTTCGGGCATCTGGCCTGGCAACTGCCAATAAGGACAGCAGTGGATTTGACCCGGTGACGGTGGCCGATCGCGACGCCGAAGAGGCAATGCGCGCGGTTCTGGCTGATATGCGCCCTGACGATGCAATCCTTGGAGAAGAGTTCGGCCATCAGACCGGTACTTCAGGCCTGACCTGGGTGCTTGATCCGATAGATGGCACGCGTGGATATATCAGTGGCACACCGACCTGGGGTGTTCTGATCTCGGTTGCGGATGCGACCGGTCCGCTCTTTGGCATGATTGATCAACCCTATATTGGTGAGCGATTTGTCGGAGGTTTTGGCCGGGCCGAGGTCGCGGGGCCCATGGGGCAAGTAAAACTGCGCTGCCACGATCCACGTCCATTGGCCGCGGCAACAGTTCTGACCACATTCCCGGAGGTTGGAACTCCGCAAGAGGGTGCCGCCTTTGCTGCCGTGGCAAGCCGTGCCCGGCTGACCCGCTATGGAATGGATTGCTATGGCTATGCGTTACTGGCTGCCGGGCAGGTCGACCTTGTGATCGAGGCGGGATTGAACCCCTACGATATTCAGGCGCCCATCGCTGTTATTCAGGCGGCAGGTGGTATCGTGACGGATTGGCAAGGCGGTCCGGCACATGACGGCGGACGCGCACTTGCCGCCGCCAACGCAGAAATCCACGCCGAGGCACTGGCTATTTTGCAGGAAATGCCGCTTGCATGATGTGCTGATCAAAGGCGCTGACGTGATCCTTACAATGGATGACCAGCGCCGCGAATTGCACAATGCTGATGTGCTGCTGCGAAACGGCCAGATTGCACAGGTCGGCCAAGACCTGATCGCCGAGGCGGCTGAGGTCGTTCATGCCAACGGCAAAACCATAACCCCCGGTTTGGTGAACACCCACCACCATCTTTATCAAACGTTGACGCGCGCAGTGCCAGGCGCTCAGGATGCGCTGCTCTTTGGCTGGCTACAGCGGCTTTACCCGATCTGGGCGCGGTTCGGTCCCGAAGAGATGTATGTCTCGGCCCAAGTCGGTCTGGCGGAACTGGCCCTGTCTGGGTGCACGCTGACGTCCGATCACCTTTACCTCTACCCCGGTGGCGCGCGTCTGGATGATACGATTGCCGCCGCACGCGACATAGGTCTGCGGTTCCATGCAACGCGTGGCGCGATGAGCATCGGGGAAAGCGACGGTGGCCTGCCACCCGATGCATTGGTCGAAAACGAAGCCGCGATCCTTGAGGATTGCATCCGGGTCATTGACGCGTTCCATGACCCGAAGCCGGGTGCCATGGTCCGTGTGGGCGTGGCCCCTTGCAGCCCGTTTTCGGTCACCCGCGACCTGATGCGCGATGCGGCCATCCTCGCCCGCGACAAGGGTGTGATGATGCATACCCACTTGGCCGAAAATGACGAAGACATCGCCTATTCATTGGAGAAATTCGGCTGCCGTCCGGGCCAATATGCCGAAGACCTCGGCTGGACCGGCGATGATGTCTGGCACGCCCATTGCGTCAAACTGGACGGGCAGGAGATTGATCTATTCGCACGCAGCCGGACCGGCGTCGCCCATTGCCCCTGTTCCAATTGCAGGCTTGGGTCCGGCATCGCCCCTGTTCGGCAAATGCGTGATGCGGGTGTGCCTGTCGGTCTGGGCGTTGATGGTTCGGCCAGCAATGACATTGGCAATCTGGCGGGCGAGGCGCGTCAGGCGATGCTGCTGCAACGCGTTCAAAACGGGGCTGATGCGATGTCCCCCCGCGAAGCGCTTGAGATTGCGACGCGTGGTGGCGCGCAGGTGTTGGGCCGTGATGACTGTGGTCAGATTGCCATCGGCAAGCGGGCTGATATCGCTATCTGGAATGCACAGACGATTGAAAACGCAGGTTCCTGGGATCCCGCTGCCTTGCTTCTGGCCGGGCCGGTGAAAGTGGATGCCCTCTTTGTCGAAGGACGGCAGGTTGTGGCCGAAGGGCAAATGACCACCGTTGATATGGGGCAGGTGATTGCCCGACAAAACACGCTCGCGCGGAAACTTGCCGATGCCTAAAGCTGCACCAGAAACTGGCTGTGTTCCGTGCCATTCTCGCGCTCAAGACAGGCCCACGACCACTCACACGCGGGGACACACCATGAGGACAGCGCTTAGCATAATTGCCTTGATCTGCATGGTTGCCTGCACGACCACCACAACACCACAGACGACACCTGCTCAGGTGTCGTCTGCACCGGGGTCTACGACAGGCTTTGCCGCTGATTTGAATGCATTCCGTGCCAGCCAAGGGCGCGGGGCTGTCCAGCCAAACGCTGCTTTGGCGCGTGCTGCGCAGGCACATGCAGAAGATATGGCGCGGCGTGGGTATTTTTCCCACGACAGCCCCGGTGGGCCGAATGGTGATACCTTTGTGGATCGTGCGCGCGCTGGCGGATGTGCGATGACGGGCGGAGCAGAGAACATCGCCAACGGACAGCAGTCCGAAGAACAGGTTCTGGTGGCCTGGCAAAATTCAAGCGGGCACCGACGCAACATGCTGGTGCGCGGCTATACCCAGTTCGGACTTGGCAGGTCTGGAAACATCTGGGTGCTGAAGCTGGCGCAAAGCTGCTAGCCCACCCGCCTCTCACCCGCAACCCATACATCGCGCACGGCACGATCATCACCCATCATAATGGTCGGAAATACCGCATCCCAGATATCCCCTGCGCGCGCCGCACGCTGTGCGATAGCAGGCGTCGAGTGCAGATCAAGCACTGTGATATCCGCCGCAGCACCCGCCCCAAGACGGCCGATCTGCCCTGTCATCTTCAGCGCCGCAGCGGATCCTTCTGTCGCCAGCCAGATTAACTGTGCAGGATGCAATGCCGCCCCACGTAACTGTCCGATTTCATAAGCCGCCGCCATTGTGCGCAGCATCGAAAATGACGACCCGCCGCCCGTGTCGGTGGCAAGCCCAACAGTGACCGATGCCTTGGCTAAGCCCATCAAATCAAACAACCCTGACCCGATGAACGTGTTTGACGTCGGGCAATGGACCACAGCAGCCCCCACTTCCGATAGTCGTGAAATCTCGCGCTCGGTCAGATGTATCGCATGCCCATAAAGGCCGCGCTCGCCCAGCAAGCCGAACTGTTCATAGGTATCAAGGTAGTCGCGGGCTTCTGGGAACAGCTCTTGCACCCAAGCAATCTCTGGCAACTGTTCGCTAAGATGGGTCTGCATCAGGCAATCGGGGTGTTCGGCCCATAAAGCGCCCAAAGCGGACAATTGTTCTGGTGTTGAGGTTGGTGAAAATCGCGGTGTGATCGCGTAGCTGGCGCGCCCACGCCCATGCCACTTTTCCAGCAGCGCCTTGCTATCGTCATAGGCGGATTGTGCGGTATCGCGCAGGTCATCGGGGGCATTGCGGTCCATGCAGGTTTTGCCAGCAATCACGGCCATGTTGCGAGCTGATGCTGCCTCAAAAAACGCATCAACACTTGTCGGATGGATCGTGCAGAAACTGGCCAACGTTGTGGTGCCATGCGCCAGCGCCAGATCAAGGGTGCGCCCTGCAACATCATCCGCATAGGCACGGTCGCCAAAGCGGGCTTCTTCGGGAAAGGTATAGGTATTGAGCCAATCAATCAGCTGCTTGCCCCAACTGGCGATAATGCCGGTCTGCGGATAATGCATATGCGCATCCACAAACCCGGCACTGATCAAAGCGGCACCATAGTCTGTGACAGCCGCGTCCGGATGGGCCGCGCGCAAAGCAGCACCGTCGCCTGTCGCCACAATGCGCCCGGCTTCAATTAACACGCCGCCAACGCTGTCGAAATCAACAGCATCCGCCCAGTCCCCCAGTAGGGGATTGCCTGAAAACCCAAGGGTTTGCCCAAGAAGGAGGTGCTTTGTCATAGATTCAGCATATGGCCCCGCAACATTGGGGTAAATCGCAGAAATCTGCGTTGTGCCACAGCCCTGAGTGATTATGTTGCCCTAGCAGCAAGGAAGTCCCATGGCCGAACCCGAATCCACCGAAGACGAAGCATTCGGCATCACCGACCGGCTGGTCAGTGACGTGCTTGATGCTGTCGGACGGGGTGATGGGGCCTTCCTCAGTGAAGCACTTGATCCCATGCACCCCGCTGACGTTGCGCATTTGCTGGAACAGATTGATGTTCGCGACAGGCGCGCGCTGCTGGTCACTTGGCCCGGTGGGCTGGAAGGTGGCGTACTTTCCGAACTCGACGAAGAGCTGCGTGAAGAGGTCATCGAACAGCTTGCCCCGGCGGAACTGGCCGAAGCCGTGCGTGATCTGGAAAGCGACGATGTCGTCGACCTTGTCGAATACCTTGATGACGCGCAGCAAGAGGCGGTTCTGGATGCGCTGGATGCCAGCGACCGTGTTGTTGTCGAACAGGCGCTTGCCTATCCCGAGGAATCCGCCGGACGCCACATGCAGTCCGAACTGGTGCGCGCGCCAGAACACTGGACCGTGGGCGAGGCGATTGATTATCTGCGCTCTGATGTGGTCCTGCCGGATCAGTTTTATCACATCATTCTGGTTGACCCTCGGCTTAAGGCTGTGGGTTACGTCACACTGGGACGCGTCCTGAGCCATGCGCGTGATACACCACTGCGCGATATCGTCGAAGATACGTTCCGCACGTTCCACGTCGCTCAAGATGTGGAAGAGGTGGCGCAGGCGATTAATCACTATCACATGATCACGGCGCCGGTGGTGGATGATGATGACCGGGTCGTCGGTGTGATTACCATTGATGACGCGATGATGTTCCTCGAAGAAGAAGCAGAGGAGGACATCCTGCGCTTGGCCGGTGTCGGCGAAGGCAGCCTCTCTGACCGCGTCATTGCCACGACAAAGCGGCGCTTTCCTTGGCTTGCGGTCAATCTGGTGACGGCGATTTTTGCGTCAATGGTGATCTCGCTTTTTGAAGAAACGATTGCGGGGCTCGTCGCATTGGCCGTCCTGATGCCCATCGTGGCCTCAATGGGGGGCAATGCAGGCACGCAATCGCTGACGGTCGCCGTGCGCGCGCTTGCAACACGCGACCTGACAACCGCAAACGTCTGGCGGGTCATTAAACGCGAGGTGCTGGTCGGGCTGATCAACGGTCTGATCTTTGCCGTGGTGATGGGTATCGTCGGGGTCGTCTGGTTCGGGTCACCGATGCTGGGCGTTGTGATTGCCGTCGCCATGGTGATCAATATGGTTGTTGCCGGTTTGGCTGGCACGGTTATCCCCGTTGTGTTGGAAAAGATGGGGATCGACCCCGCGCTTGCGTCCGGTGCTTTCGTGACCACCGTCACGGACGTCGTTGGCTTCTTTGCCTTCCTCGGCCTTGCCGCCATTTGGCTTTTGTAATGGATAAAACAGCGGCCCGCACCGCCGCTTTCGCCCGGCGCAAAGCGGCCCACCAACCGCATGCAGCCACCGCTGGCTATCTGAGCGAAGTGCTCGCCGGGCATCGTGGCGTCCCCTTGGCTGGCTATATGGCGATGCGGACCGAAATCGACCCCACCCCGGCGATGGAAGAGGCCGCAGCCCATGGACCCGTTGGCGTGCCGGTCATCATCGGGGCAGGGCAGCCGCTGAAGTTTCGGATTTGGGAACCTGAGTGTCCGCTGATCAAAGGTGAATTTGGCGCGATGATCCCAGAGGCGGGCGATTGGATGACACCGCAAATCGTGATTGTGCCGCTGGTGGCATTTGACCGCAACGGCGGGCGCCTGGGCTATGGCGGTGGTTTCTACGACCGCACCCTGGAACAACTGCGCGCCGCCCAACCCACAATGGCCATTGGCTTTGCCTATGCAGCCCAAGAAGACGCCAACCTGCCACTCGAACCCACCGATCAACCGCTTGACCTGATCGTGACAGAGCAGGGCATCATCACGCCCTGATCATCTTCTCATGTTTAAAAATACCTCGGGGGAGGACCGCAGGGACGGGGGCAGCGCCCCAGCTACTCTTCCGCGAAGGCCGCCATCACCTCATCAGAGGCTTCAAAATTTGATGTCACACGCTGCACGTCATCATCTTCCTCAAGCGTATCCAACAGCTTCATCAGCTTGGTCAGACCCTCGACATCCAGTTCGGTCGTCATATTGGGCTTCCAGATCAGCTTGGTTGATTCTGACTCGCCCAGTTCCGCCTCAAGCGCGTTCGCCACGTCGTTCAGATCGGTGTCCGCGCAATAGATGACGTGGTTGTCATCATCGCTTTGCACGTCTTCGGCACCGGCCTCAATCGCGGCCATCATCACCGTATCGGCGTCGGCGACAGATGCGGGGTAGATCACCTCGCCTTTGCGGTCGAACATGAACCCGACCGATCCGGTTTCGCCCAGATTTCCGCCATTCTTGGAAAAAGTCGACCGCACGGTTGACGCGGTCCGGTTGCGGTTGTCCGTCATCGCCTCGACAATCACGGCCACACCGTTGGGGCCATAACCCTCATAGCGGATTTCGTCGTAATTCTCGGCATCGCCACCTTGCGATTTCTTGATCGCGCGGTCGATCACATCCTTCGGAACAGAGCTCGACTTGGCTTCCTTCACCGCCAGACGCAAACGCGGGTTTTTATCGGGGTCCGGGTCGCCCATTTTCGCGGCAACGGTGATTTCCTTGGCCAGCTTGGAAAACAGCTTGGAGCGCAATTTGTCCTGCCGCCCTTTGCGGTGCTGAATATTTGCCCATTTGGAGTGGCCAGCCATCGGAAAACCTCGTCTTCTATCGCGTTAATCTGCGTCTCTATACGGCAAGCGGCCCAGCGCCCGCAACCCCGGCTTAGAGCGGCCAGATAAAGGGGATCACAAAGGAAACAATAGGGGCCAGCGACAGGTTCAGCGGGACGCCGAACTTGAGGAAATCCGAAAACTTATATCCACCGGGACCATAAACCAGCGTATTGGTTTGATACCCGATTGGCGTCGCGAAACTCGCACTTGCTGCGATCATGACAGCCACCACCAAGGGACGTGGATCAACGCCAAGCGCACTGGCCAGACCGATGGCAATCGGTGTCATCACGACGGCGACGGCATTGTTGGATACCAATTCGGTCAGGATACTGGACAGCATATAGACCGCCAGCACGACAAAGAACGGCGGCAGCACCAGCATCACCGGCGAAAGCGTGTCAGCAATGATCGCAACAGCGCCCGAAGACTGCAACGCAGACCCGACGCCCAGCATGGCAAATATCAACGCCAGCAAGCGCCCATCGACATAGGAAAACGCCTCATCTGCGTCGATGCAGCCAGTCATTAGCACAATCGTCACACCAATCATCGCCAGCATCAGGATAGGGGCAACACCCAATGCCGCCAGCGTTACTACGCCGAGCAACACACCGATGGCCACAGGCGCATGTCCCCGGCGGTACGCGCGCTGCGACGGCGTTGATACATCACCAAGGTTCATATCCTCAGCCAGACGCTGAATATCCTCTGGCGCGCCTTCCAACAGCAGCGTGTCGCCGACGCGCACAACGATGTCATCAATCTGCGCGCTGATATTCGCGTCCCGTCTGTGCACCGCCAAAGGATAAACCGCATAGCGCCGCCGCAGTCGCATCGACCCAAGGCGTCGGCTGACCATCTTGCAGTTTGGCGTGATCAGCACTTCGACAGTGGTGGTTTCAACCGCAGACACCTGATCGACGCGCCGCAGTTCTTTGTTCTGTTGTAGTGACAAAAGCTCTGTCATTTCGGTACGCAGAACAATGCGGTCGCCCACCTGCAATGTCACGTCCTTGAGATTGCGCCGCAACGATGTATCCCCGCGCACGACGTCAATCAGGCGAACGCCATCGCGTTTGAACAACTGCACACTTGTGACGTCACGCCCAATCAGGTTGCTGTCAGGTGGAATGACCGCCTCAGAAAAGAACTTCTTCTTGGATCTGTCTGACAGCATCGTCGCCATGCTCTGCCGGTCCGGCAAAAGGCGCGGGGCCATAAAATAGAGATACGTGAAGGTCCACAGAACAACCACGACACCAATGGGGAAAATCTCAAGGATGCCAAACGGCTCCAGCCCAGAGGAGCGGGCGACGCCATCAACCAGCAAATTGGTCGAGGTGCCCAGCAAGGTCATCGTGCCCCCGACAATCGCAGCATAGCTTAACGGGATCAGCAATTTGGACGCTGACGTCCCCAAAGTGCGCGCCAGTTGCACAAAGACCGGGATCATCACGACAACCAGTGGCGTGTTGTTCATGATAGCACTTGCAAAGGCCACAAAGACCAACCCGCCACCAATCGCGCGCGCTGGGCTGACCTTGGCCTGCCGTTCTGCGATCTGTGTCATCGCATTCAGCGCACCGGTCCGCACCAACGCCCCCACGATGATGAACATCGCGGCAATCGTCCAAGGGGCAGGGTTGGCCAGCGCCATCACCGCGGCCTCATAGGGCAAAACACCCGTCGCCAACAGGATCGAGACCCCGATCATTGCGACCACTTCCGTCGGATAGACCTCGCGCAGGAACATCAGGAACATGCCCACGACGACGGCCATCGTCAAAATTGCGCTCTGTGTCTGGGTCAAGGAAAAAAAACTATCCATGAGCACGAGTGTCGCCCAGCGTTTGCGTTTCAGCAACCCGTGGCTGCACAAGGCTCAGACCGACAGCCATGCAACCCAATGCGGCCCAGACCCACAGGCTGTAGGTTTCGCCCAACAACAGCATCGCCCAGAACACGCCCGAACCGGTGACAACGTAACTGACCTGACCGGCGAAAACAGACCCCGCCCGTGCAATCAACCAGACATAGCCGGAGTAGACGAGCACATGGACGATCGAGCTGAGCAGGAGTGTGAAATCAGCAAGAATAAAAGGGGATTGCGGGACAAAAAACTCTCCGGTGCCAATCGCCAACGGCAGCGCGATCACCGTCCCGATAGCCGATGCCCCAAAAAGCACCTGAAACGGATCAAGCCCCGCCGTACCCCAGCGCGCCACGATGTTGCCTTCACAGGCATAGCAAAACGGGGCGATCAGGGCCAAAGGCAAGAAGGCGATCATCGCGCGTTCTGGCAGGCTCGCTTCCGGCAGGGCGATCAGACCTACGCCGATCAGCCCAAGGCAAAGGCCACCCAAACGGCGAAACGAGAACCGGTCGTTGCCCAAGGCAAGCGCGATAGGAAAAGCCATCATCGGGATCGTTGCAATGACAATTGACATGATGCCGGATGGCAAGTGGAACGCGGCACGGAAACTGGTGTAGCCGGGGATCAGCGTGCCGATGGTTGCAATCATCAACCAGACAGCCAGGGTCCGAACGGTAAACGGCATCCGCCCCATCTGCCGCCAGCGCAGCACGCCCAGCAGTGTCGCACCAATCAGCATCTGCCAAAAGACAATCCCGAATGGCTGATATCCTGCGCTTACCGTAATTTTGATCAGCGGTTGCGTCAGCCCCCAACCGCATCCCAGCAGCAACAGGAACCCTGTCAGCCGCATACGCTGGGATATCATGCAGGCCCCGTCTGCGACAGGCGTCCGCCTTGGCGGACCATCGCGGTTTTCACGGCTTTGCCTGTCATGTTGTCGGTCTCGACATAAAGGCCAGACAGCGTCGCTTCCTCTGCCGCAGGCGTAAATCGCGACTTTGGCATGCCGGTGACAAAGCGGCGCAAAGGCTCGGCTTTGTCCATGCCAATGACCGAGTTATAGTCGCCGCACATCCCCGCATCGGTCATGTAGGCGGTGCCACCCGGCAGGATCATCGCGTCGCCTGTCGGCACATGGGTATGCGTGCCGACAACAATGCTTGCCCGCCCATCGCAGAAATGGCCAGTCGCCATCTTTTCGGACGTGGCTTCGCAGTGGATATCAATGACGCTGGCCGCAACCTGACCACCCATCGGGTATTGGCGCAGCACCGCATCAAGGGCCGAGAATGGATCGTCGAAAGGACGCTTCATGAAAACCTGACCCAAAACCTGTGCCACAAGCACCTTGCGACCACCGGTGGCGTTGAACACCCGCGCACCAACACCAGGGGCGGCTTTGGAATAGTTCATCGGGCGAATGATGCGCTGTTCCTTCTCAATAAAGGTCAACATGTCTTTCTGGTCGAAGGCGTGATCGCCGAGGGTGACAACATCAGCACCCGCATCCAGCAAAATCTTTGCATGATCACCCGACAACCCCATCCCCGAGGTCGCGTTTTCACCATTCACGACAACGAAATCCAGCTTCCACGCGTCCCGTAGACGGGGCAGGTGGGTTACAATCGCGGCACGCCCAGAGCGGCCCATAACATCGCCAAGAAAGAGTATCTTCATGGCGGCGTTGTTACGGGGAACAGCGCGCTTCATCCAGTGGTTTCTGCGCGCTTGCACTTGGGCGGGCTTGGTGCGACGGATGGAGCATGGAAGCGCAATCCCAATCCCGGCCCGTCGTTGGCATCTTCTGGATGCTTTTTACCGGCCTGATGTTTGTGGCCGTCACGGCGGTTGTCAAACATGTGGGCGATGACGTGCCAGCAGCGCAGGCGGCATTTTTGCGATATGTTCTGGGTTTGGTGTTCCTGATCCCGATGATCAAACCGATCATGGCAGCGCATTTGACAGGGCGACAGAAGAAGCTGTTTTGGGCGCGGGGATTGGTGCACACGCTGGCAGTGATCTTGTGGTTCTTTGCCATGGCGCGCATTCCCATCGCTGAGGTGACGGCGATGAATTACCTTTCACCTGTCTATGTCTCGCTGGGGGCGGCGTTGTTCTTGGGTGAACGTTTGCCGCCACGGCGCCTGGCAGCGGTTATCATGGCGCTGATCGGGGCGATGATTATCCTGCGTCCTGGCGTGAAAGAGGTTGAACTTGGGCATATTGCCATGCTCGCAACTGCCGTGTGCT
Organism: Yoonia sp. F2084L; assembly: GCF_023015625.1. Lineage (GTDB taxonomy): Bacteria > Pseudomonadota > Alphaproteobacteria > Rhodobacterales > Rhodobacteraceae > Yoonia. The sequence goes on along the minus strand of NZ_JALKAH010000004.1, from coordinate 135,451 downwards.
TTGCTGCGGGATACCTGATTGCCAAGCAACTCTCAGGGGAGGTTTCCGCGCCTGTCGTCGTTGGCATGTTGTCGATCACTGTGACTGTTGGGTTAGCGCCCTTTGCTTGGGCGGTGTGGGTGACGCCGACTTTGCCGCAGGTGGGGTGGTTGTTCCTTGTCGCCTGCTTTGCGACTGCCGGACATTACTCCATGACACTGGCTTTTGCGGCAGCACCGTTGACCGTGACACAGCCGGTGACATTCCTACAACTGGTCTGGGCGGTCCTTTTGGGGGCCGTCGTCTTTGGTGAAACTGTTGACGGTTGGGTCATATTCGGTGGTGCCGTGATTATGGCCTCGGTCAGTTTCATCACATGGCGCGAGGCGATCGCACGACGCAGAATAACGCCTGCTGCGCCTGCGACAAAGGTTTGATGCCTCCGGCGGAAGTTTGAAGGGACGAAGAAAGTTATTGGGTCAGCGAGGGCTAAGTCGCGCCAGTAACGAGGCTTGGGTCACGACGCCAATGGGCTGGCCATCTTCGGTGACTTGCAAGCCTGTGCCGTCGATCTGATGCATGATGTCCTGAACCGGTGTTTCCACGTCGATCATGGGACCTGAACCTGAGCCTTTGGTCATCACATCCCGCGCTGTCAGTACCCCCAGCGGGTTCATGTGGGCCACGAAATCAGCCACATATTTGTTCGCCGGATTAGTAAAAATATCGCGCGGCGTGCCGCATTGTACGATCCGCCCGCCTTCCATAATGGCGATACGATTGCCGATCTTGAAGGCCTCATCCAGATCATGGCTGACAAAGATGATCGTGCGCCCGCGTTGTTTTTGCAACTCCAGCAATTCATCTTGCAGACGTGTGCGGATCAGCGGGTCGAGGGCCGAGAACGGCTCATCCATCAGCAGGATTGGCGCGTCGGTGGCAAAAGCGCGCGCGAGGCCGACGCGTTGTTGCATGCCCCCCGAAAGTTCGCCGACAAGCGCGTCGGCACGGTCGGCAAGCCCGACCATTTCAAGTTCCTGATCAACACGTTTGAGCCGTGCAGTTTTTTCCATGCCGCCGAGTTCCAAACCGAGCCCGACGTTATCGCGGACCGTGCGCCATGGCAGTAGGCCAAATTGTTGAAACACCATCGACACGCATTCACGGCGCACCCGGCGCAAGTCACCCGCCGAGCTTTTGCCGACGCTGCAACTCCAGTCACCATCATGGATACGGACCTCGCCCCGGATCACCGGGTTCAGGCCGTTCACCGCACGCAGCAGCGTTGACTTACCCGAACCAGACAAGCCCATCAGGACCAAGATCTCACCCACTTCGACGTCGAGCGAGCAGTTATGCACGCCCAGTATCTGGTCGGTCTTTTCGCGGATTTCAGGACGCTCCAGCCCCTGATCCATCAAGGGCAGAGCCGTCTCAGGCTTGGCCCCAAACACGATGGATACGTTATCAAACTCAACAGCGTTCATTCGGTGTCCTCCATCGGATCAAAGCGCAAGATGCCTGCATCCCGGTTCTTGCCAATGTCCTTGGGGTGGTTCTGGCCATCGTGCACCAAAACCGCAGAGAGGAATGGCGTCTGTCCATCAAGACAGGCAAGGTTGATGCCGATTTCATTGGGGTTCGAGCGACGCCTGTGATGCGTATAAATCCCGCAGGTCTTGCAAAAATAGTGCTCCGCAACCTTGGTATTGAATTGGTAGAGCGTCAGATTATCGCGACCTGCAGTATAGGTGATGTCGTCCTTTGCCGCAGAAACGGCCACCGCCCCGCGTCGTGCGCAAAGCGAACAGTCACAACGCCGCGCCGATGCGATGCCATCAGAGAGCGTCACCGTAAACCTGACCGCGCCGCAATGGCAGCTTCCGTGCATGATGCTCATTTCGATTTCACTCGCAGCATCCGGTCGAGCATGATGGCGACAACAACGATAACGAAGCCCGACTCAAAGCCCAGCGATGTGTTTACCGTGTTCAGCGCGCGGATGACGGGCACGCCAAGACCGCTTGCACCCACAAGGGCCGCGATCACGACCATCGACAGCGAGAGCATGATAGTTTGGTTCAGGCCCGCCATGATCTGCGGCAGGGCAGAGGGCAGTTCGACCTTAAACAAGACTTGCCGCTTGGTTGCGCCAAACGCTTGTGCGGCCTCCAACAGCGGGGTCGGTGTCGAGGAGACGCCGAGGTGCGTCAATCGGATCGGTGCAGGCAGTACGAAGATCACCGTGGCGATCAGCCCGGGCACCATGCCGATGCCAAAGAACACGATCGCGGGGATCAGATAAACGAAGGTCGGCAGCGTTTGCATCAAGTCCAAGATCGGAACCATCGCACGGTACAGGCGGGGGCGGTGGGCTGCGGCGATGCCAATCGGTACGCCGATCCCCATGCAGACCACGCAGGCTGACAGCACCAGCGTGAGCGACTGCATTGTCTCTTCCCAGTAATCCTGATTGAGGATGAAGAGAAAGCCAATCACGACAAATAGCGGTGTTTTCCAGTTGCGCTGCAAAGCCCAGGTCAGGCCCGCAAAGGCCGCAATCACAAAGAACGGATGTGGTGTCTCCAGGACCCACAGGATGCCATCAATCAAGGCCTCCATCGCATCCGACAACCAGTCAAAGAAAAAACCAAAGTTGTCGTTCATCCAATCAAAGACGGATTTCGCCCATCGCCCGATTGGAATTTTGTTCTCTGTCAGCCAATCCATGCCGCACCTTCACCCCTCAAAGGAAGCAGGCCCCGGAAACCGAGGCCTGCCAAATCGTTTACATGCCTAAGGAGGCTTTCACGGCAGCGACGGCATCGCCGCCATCTGCAGCGGTCACACCGTCGAGCCAGCCCATGAACGCATCGGGGTTGGCAGATAGCCACGCGGTAGCGGCATCCGCCGGGTCTTCACCATCGTTCAGGATGGCACCCATAATTTCATTTTCCATAGCCAGCGTGAATTCGAGGTTCATGAGCAGCTTGCCGACATTCGGGCATCTGTCCACATATCCAGCAGATGTGTTGGTAAAGACGGTCGCACCGCCAAGGTTCGGACCAAACCAATCATCGCCCCCCTCAAGGTAGGACATATCAAAGTTGGCGTTCATCGGATGCGGTTCCCAACCAAGGAACACAATCGGTTCGTCCCGGCCAGATGCGCGGTCAACCTGGGCCAGCATGCCTTGCTCAGAGCTTTCAACGACTTCGAAACCATCAAGACCAAAGGCCCCGTCTGCGATCATGTCAATGATCAGGCGGTTGCCATCGTTGCCGGGCTCAATGCCGTAGATCTTGCTATCCAGCGCATCGGCGTTGGCTGCGATATCGGCAAAGGTGGCGATACCCATATCGGCGGCCGCTTTGTTCACAGCCAGTGTGTATTTCGCCCCTTCAAGGTTCGCGCGTACGGTATCGACGGTGCCAGCTTCGCGGTAAGGGGCGATATCTGCTTCCATCGTTGGCATCCAGTTGCCAAGGAAAACGTCGATGTCACCTTCGGCCAGTGAGATGTAAGTGACAGGCACGGACAGCACTTTGATGTCGGTCTCATACCCCAGTGCTTCCAGCACGACGGTCGTCGCAGCAGTTGTCGCGGTAATATCGGTCCAGCCCACATCCGAGAATGTCACGCTGTCACAGTCAGCAAAAGCAGGCATCGCGGCGCAAACGGCCAACACAGATAAGGTTGATTTCAACTTCATTTCTTTCTCCCTGATTTTTCTTGATTGACGAGTCAATAAAGAACGATTTATCTGCTCGAACTGTCCCCGATGAGGAAGATCATGCCCAAGCTTGGAATGGAGCCTATCCGCCGCGCCGCATTAGTAAAAGCCACGATTGATGAAATCGGGGCGGTTGGCAATCTGGATGTCACGGTCAGCAATATCGCCAAGAGGGCAGGCATGTCTTCGGCTTTGGCGCATCATTACTTTGGGGGTAAGGAACAGATCTTTCTGGCGGCGATGCGGCACACGCTGGCGCTTTATGCCGCCGAGGTGCGCACTGCGTTGTCAGGCGCTTCTGGACACCGCGCGCGATTGGAAGCGGTCATTCGGGCTGGGTTCACGTCGTCAAACTTCCAACCGGAAGTGATTGCGGCATGGCTCAACTTCTATGTCCTCGCCCAGACTTCAACGCCCGCCCATGAGCTTTTGCGCATCTATCAGCGTCGCCTGCACAGTAACCTGATACACGACTTGCGGCCCCTGATCGGTGCGCGCGCCGAAGGGGCGGCCGCACGGATCGCCGGACTGATTGATGGGCTTTATCTGCGCCAAGGGCTGTCGCGGGCCACGACCGAGCAGTCGGATGCGACCAGACACGCGCTGGCGCTTCTGCACATGGAACTTGAAGGGCGGACCCAATGAGCAAACCCAACATTCTGATCATCATGGTCGACCAGCTGAACGGCACATTCTTTCCTGACGGCCCTGCCGATTGGCTGCACGCGCCAAACCTCAAAAAGCTGGCGGCCAAATCCACCCGTTTCGCCAACAGCTACACAGCATCCCCGTTGTGCGCGCCGGGACGGGCATCTTTCATGTCCGGGCTGCTGCCATCGCGGACCGGTGTCTACGACAACGCCGCTGAATTCGCCTCATCCATCCCCACCTACGCCCACCATTTGCGGCGTGCGGGTTACCAAACCTGTCTTTCGGGAAAGATGCACTTCGTCGGACCGGATCAAATGCACGGGTTCGAGGAACGCCTGACCACTGATATCTACCCACCCGACTTCGGCTGGACACCGGATTACCGTAAACCAGACGAGCGGATCGACTGGTGGTATCACAACATGGGGTCCGTGACGGGTGCCGGGGTGGCCGAGATCACCAACCAGATGGAGTATGATGACGAGGTCGCCTATCATGCGACCCGCAAGCTCTATGACCTATCGCGCGGTCATGATGCGCGTCCTTGGTGCCTGACAGTCAGCTTCACGCACCCTCACGATCCATATGTAGCGCGCAAGAAATACTGGGACCTCTACGCAGACTGTCACCACTTGCTGCCAGAGGTCGGGCCCATTCCCTACGATGATCAAGACGCGCACTCCCAACGCATTCTTGACGCCAACGACCGCGATAACTTCAACATCACCGAAGACCATATCAAACGCGCCCGCCGCGCCTATTTCGCGAATATCTCCTACCTTGACGACAAGATTGGTGAAGTCCTGCAAACGCTGGAAGACACGCGGCAAGAGGCGACGATTCTCTTTGTATCCGACCACGGCGACATGCTGGGCGAACGTGGTCTCTGGTTCAAAATGTCCTTCTATGAAGGATCTGCCCGCGTCCCTTTGATGATCGCAAGCCCCGATATGGAACCGGGGCTGAACACCACACCCGTCAGTAACATCGACGTGGCACCCACGCTTTGCGATCTGGCGGGGATCGACATGTCCGAAGTGGAACCATGGACCACCGGCGAAAGCCTCGTCCATCTCGGACAAGGCGGCAGCCGCGACACGCCTGTCGCCATGGAATATGCCGCCGAAGGCAGCTATGCGCCGCTGGTCGCGCTGCGCTATGGCAAATGGAAATACACCCGCTGCGCATTGGACCCCGATCAGCTTTTCGATCTGAAGGCTGATCCGCATGAACTGACAAACCTCGCCGAAGAACCTGCCCACCAAGGCACGCGTACCCAACTGCGGGCCAAATCCGAAAGCCGCTGGGACCTTGCCGCATATGACGCCGCTGTGCGCCAATCCCAAGCCTGCCGCTGGGTCGTCTACGAGGCTCTGCGCAACGGCAACTATTTCCCGTGGGACTACCAGCCGCTGCAAAAGGCGTCCGAACGCTACATGCGCAATCATATGGACCTCAACGTGCTGGAAGAAAACCAACGCTTCCCCCGTGGCGAATAGCCCCGTCTTTCTTCGTCCAATCAAACTTCCGCCGGAGGCTCCGGCGCAGGCAACACATCCAAAGGCCAGATATTCAAATGCAAGCTGACTATGTCATTATCGGCGCGGGCTCTGCCGGTTGCGCCATCGCTTACCGCTTGGCGGAAGCTGGCAAACAGGTGCTGATCATCGAATATGGCGGCACAGATGCGGGGCCCTTCATCCAGATGCCAGCGGCACTCTCATACCCCATGAACATGAAGCGTTACGACTGGGGCATGAAGTCTGAACCTGAACCGCATTTGGGCGGGCGGCAGTTGGTCACGCCGCGCGGCAAGGTCATCGGTGGTTCATCCTCTATCAACGGCATGATCTACGTGCGTGGCCACGCCTGCGATTACGATTATTGGGCGGAAAGCGGCGCGCATGGCTGGTCCTATGCAGACGTGCTGCCCTACTTTAAACGGATGGAGCATTGGCACGACGGCGGCCACGGCGGCAATCCTGAATGGCGCGGCAAAGACGGCCCGCTGCATGTGACACGCGGCCCACGTAAGAACCCGCTGACACGGGCGTTTGTCGAAGCCGGACGGCAAGCGGGCTACCCGGTGACAGGTGACTATAATGGTGAACAGCAGGAAGGCTTTGGCCCTTTCGATGCGACCATCTACAAAGGAATGCGCTGGTCTGCGGCCAGCGCCTATCTGCGCCCTGCTCTCAAACGCCCAAATTGCAATATCACCCGTGCGCTTGCCCGCCGCATCGTCATTGAGGATGGCCGCGCCGTAGGTGTCGAAGTCAGTCGCGGCAGCAAGGTTGAGGTGATCGGCGCCAACAAAGAAGTCATCATCGCCGCCTCATCGCTCAATTCCCCGAAATTGCTGATGCTATCAGGAATCGGGCCGGCAGCGCACCTGCAAGAACACCGCATCGACGTTGTCGCCGACCGCCCCGGTGTCGGCCAAAACCTGCAAGACCACCTTGAACTTTACGTCCAGCAATCAGCAACCAAACCGGTCTCACTCTTCTCTTACTGGAACATTCGCGGCAAAGCCAAAATCGGGCTGGAGTGGCTGTTGTGGAAGACCGGTCTGGGCAGCTCGAACCAGTTTGAAAGCGCAGGATTTATCCGGTCCAAAGCGGGCGTCAAATACCCTGACATCCAGTACCACTTTCTGCCGATCGCGGTCAGCTATGATGGCAGGATCATCCCCGATGGGCATGGCTATCAAGCCCACGTCGGTCCGATGCGGTCCCAATCTCGGGGACAAGTCACGCTGCGATCAGCCGATCCCAACGACCACCCCAAAATCGAATTCAACTACATGTCACACCCGCAAGATTGGGAAGACTTCCGCACTTGCATCCGTCTCACCCGCGAAATCTTTGCGCAGCCCGCATTTGACGAATTCCGGGGCCGTGAAATCCAGCCCGGCGAGGACGCGCAAAGCGATGAAGAACTCGACGCAGTGATCCGCGACCATGCCGAAAGCGCCTATCATCCTTGTGGCACCTGCAAGATGGGTGACCCCGGTGATCCAATGGCGGTGGTCGACCCTGAAACGCGGGTCATTGGTGTTGAAGGCTTGCGGGTCGCCGACAGTTCGATCTTTCCGCGTGTCACCAACGGCAACACCAATGGGCCATCTTTGATGGTGGGCGAAAAGGCGGCGGATCATATTCTGGAACGCAATCTGCTGACGCCATCAAACGATCAGCCGTGGATTCACCCGCAATGGGAAACCAAGCAGAGATAACGGGCTGTCGCGGCGTTAACACAATCTTAACCTTTCTTAACGAATTGGCTTGATGCGGCGGCGGCTCAACCCCTAACTCGGGGGATGATCCGTATCTTTGCTTTTTTACTTACACTTCTGGCCGCGCCTGTGCTGGCCGCACCCAATGGCACGATCCGTGTCATCGACGCCGATACCATTGATGTCGGCGGCACCCGCGTCCGGCTTTTTGGGATCGACGCGCCGGAAATGGGCCAGCCTTGCTGGGCCGATGGGCGTGAATGGGACTGCGGGGCGTGGACGCGCGACGCCGTGCGCAACCGTTTTGAAGGGGCCTATGCACGCTGCACGACGCGCGACACCGACCGCTATGGTCGGGTCGTGGCACAATGCAGCGTCGATGGTCAGGACATGGGGCAGTTGATCGTCTACTCTGGCATGGCCTGGGCATTCCGGCGCTATTCGGAAACCTACGATCTTGACGAAAAGGCGGCTGCTGTCGCCGCGCGCGGGCTTTGGGCCGTTGAGGTTGAAATGCCCTCTGACTTCCGCGCCGCACAACTGACCGATAATCCTGCACCCAATCAGAACTGCGCCATTAAAGGCAATATCTCATCCGGTGGACGTATCTATCATGTGCCTGGGCAGGAGAATTATGCGCGCACCCGGATCAATCCAGCCAATGGCGAACGTTGGTTCTGCTCAAGCGCTGAAGCCGAAGCAGCAGGCTGGCGCGCCGCGCGTAGATAGCGGGCCGGACTTGATCCGTATCAAAGTGATTGTCGATCAAGAAAGCTAAGCTCCAATCAAGCAACAAATAAAGGAGCCTTGCGATGTCGCACACCCCTCATGAGCTGAACGAGGAATTCCCCGATAAGGTTGAGGCAATGCATGCGCTCAAGGAAGCAAATGCGCACTTTGCAAAGCTTTTTGATGAATACCATACGATCAACCGTGCCATTCACCGGGCCGAAACTGATATCGAGCCGACCGATGACATGCATATGGGCGAGATGCGCAAACAGCGTATGATGCTGAAGGATCAGATCGCCGCGGCCTTGCGGGACGCGTGATCAGGCGGCTTCGTTGCCCTCTACTGTATTCTGAAACCGTTCAAAGAATTCGTCCGCCATCTTGCGGGCGAACCCACCAATGATGCGGCTGCCAAGCTGGGCGAGTTTGCCCCCCACTTTGGCCTGCGCGGTATAGGTCAATTCGGTGCCGCCCTCGACGGTGGCCAACACAACATCCGCGCTGCCTTTGGCAAAGCCTGCCACGCCACCCTTGCCTTCTCCGGTGATCGTGTAGCTTTGGCCTGGCACCACGTTTTCCAACGTCACCTCGCCTTTGAAGGTCGCCTTCACGGGGCCGACTTTCTGTTTGACCACGGCGGCAAAGCCTTCTTCGGGGGACCCGGTCAGTTCTTCACAGCCTGGAATGCACGCCTTTAAGGTCTCGGGATTGTTTAGATGGGCCCAGACCGTGTCGATATCGGCGGCAATGACTTTGGTGCCGTTCAGTTCCATGGATAATCCTCCCCCAGTGTGACCATAGCATCCAGATTGGCGTGTCTAGTCAAGCTGATACGGCAAAATGCCACGACGGTCCGGGTCCACACGCAACTGTCGTTCCAAAGGCGGGACCGAGCGTTGGTGGCAGTTGCGCCGCTCGCAAATCCGACAGGAAATCCCGATTGGGGCGTAAGCCTCTGCCGCGCCGAGATCCATATGGTCTGCATAGACAAGGGCCGGGGCATGTTTGACTTCGCATCCCAGTCCGATGGCATAGCGGCGGGTCGGCACATTGTAGGCCCCGCCTGATTTACTGACATCGCGCGCCAGACAAAAGTACCGTGCCCCGTCAGGGGTTTCGGCCAGTTGCCGCAAAAACTGCCCCGGCAACTCAAACGCCTGATGCACGTTCCATAAGGGGCAGGCACCACCGTATCGGGCAAATTGCAGGGTCGTGGCCGAGTGGCGTTTGGTGATTGTCCCCGCCTGATCTACGCGGACAAAGAAGAACGGAATGCCTTTCGCGCCGGGGCGCTGCAATGTGGACAGCCGATGCGCCACTTGTTCAAGCGACGCGCCAAAGCGGGCCGCAAGTATTTCAAGGTCATGCCGTGTCGCCTGCGCCGCTGACAGGAAGGCCGCATAAGGCATCAAGGCTGCACCGGCGAAATAGTTGGCAAGCCCCACCTTGGCGATGCTGCGTGCCTCGTCCGATTGAAAACGGGCAAGGTCAAGTGTGGCTTCCAAAAGTGGTTCTTGGCTCACCATGGCCAATTGTAAAAGTAACTGAAACGTCTGCGTTGACGCGCTCGCAAACTGCGAAATGGTCAAGGTTTTGGTCGCTGCATCAAAGTGCCTGACATCGGCCGCATCCCGAAACACGGTCTTGATCCCGTGACTATCAAGCATGCGCACCGCGGCATCCGCCATCGCCTCACCCGGACTGGTGCGGCTGGCGAAACGTTCGGCTGCGCGGTCGACCGCATCAATGTAGTTATCGCAATAATGAAAGAAATCGCGCACTTCTTCCCAGGGGCTTGGTTGCAGACGCGCGTCCTCGCGGCCCAAAGCCTCGTCCAGCGACGCCAGCCGTTCATGTGTCTGGCGGTAGGCTGCGTGCAGGTCCAGAAATGCACGCGCAAGGGCTGGGGCGTTTGCTGCGGCTAGCCGCATATCGGCCAGCGCCGGGGCGGGACCTGTAAAGACCGGATCAGCAAGCGCTTCGCGCATATCGCCCACAAGTCGTGCTTCGTCGCCCGATTGCAGCTCGGTCACGTCAAAGCCGAATTCCTGCGCGAGCCCCAACACCACGGCCGTCGACACGGGCCGGTTGTTGTTCTCCATCTGGTTCAGATAGGGCAGGGACACGCCAAGCTTTTCAGCAAAGGCCTTTTGTGTCAGCTCCAGCCGCCCGCGTAATTCGCGCAGCTTGGCCCCGGCATAGAGTTTCTGAACGGCCATATCCCACCTTTGCAGATTTGCTATGTGACATTAGCCGCTGCAAAGAGGGCGTCAAGCGATCCGCTTTTCGCGCCATATGACGAAGAGGACCGACAGAAACGCAAGGACAGATGTACCCAGCATAATCAACTGCAAAGGCATGGTGCCGGTTTCAATCGTCAGGATGCTGCCCGCAAACTGTGACAGCGCCGCACCGCCGCCAATCATAATCGCACCACTCAGACCGCTTGCCGTGCCAGCAAGATGCGGGCGCACCGAGATAGAGCCCGCCATGACATTGGGCAGCATCACCCCGTTGCCCAGGCCCAGAAAGACGCAAAAGCCAAAGAAGTTCAGTGGATGGTTCACCCCAGCCAGCGTCAGCAGCGCAGACAAACCAAGGCCCAAAATGGTAATTGCGGTGCCAATCATGGCCATGCGGTTAATGCCGACTTTGACCGAGAAGCGCCCGGACAGATAGTTGCCGAACGCGTATCCGATGGCAGGCGCGCCAAGGGCGATGCCGCTCCATAATGGTGACAGCCCAAAGATATCGCTGGCGACAAAGGACGTGCCACCCAGCAAAGCAAAAAACGCGCCCGATCCGAAGGCAGCGCAAAGCACGTAACCCCAGAAACGTGGTGAGCGGAACAGTTCTGGATAAGTCTTGAGTTGATCGCGAAAGCTGGTGCCATCACCTTTCACGGTTTCGCCCAGATCAAGATAAACCAACGCGAGCGTGGCAAGCCCGGTCGCTGCCAAAAACACAAAAGTCGCCTGCCAGCCAAAGGCCTGCTCTAACCCACCACCGATCATCGGGCCGACCATCGGGACCAGCGCCATGCCCATCGTGACGTAGCCGATCATTGATGCCGCCTCGTCCTGCGGGACGATATCGCGCACGATGGCGCGTCCCAATGCCATTGATGTGGCGACTGCGGCTTGCAGGATACGGAAGAAAAGGAACACTTCGACCGTCGTTGCAAACAGCGCGCCAATCGACGCCAGCACAAAGATCGACAAAGACCCAAGCACCAGAATACGCCGCCCGTATCGGTCAGAAATTGGGCCGATGAAGACCTGTAGCACCGCTGTTGCGGCCAGATAGCCAGAGAGCGAGATCTGCATGATTGCGTAATCGGTATCGAAATACGTGGTCATCGCAGACAGTGATGGCAGGAAAATCGACATGCTCATCGCCGACATGCCTGTGATCAACACCAGCGTCACGATGTGTGGGGGCGTCGTGCGATCAAGAAATCGGATGAAGGGGAGAGTGGTCATTTTCAAGATGTATGCCTCGGGCGAGGGCTTGTCCATTGCTGTATTGTGTTCGGGTTTGCAGATTTGCAAAATTATAAATCTGCAAACCAGTAATTTTGCAAATATGCCTATTACTGCTTCTTTCCGCCGCCGCACCACGCTATGCAGGGGGACCAATTGGCAGGGGGCGATCTGATGGACGTTTTGCAAGAACTGGAAACGCGGCGCGAGGCGGCCCGCCTGGGCGGTGGCGAAAAACGGATCGCGGCACAGCATAGCAAAGGCAAGCTGACCGCGCGCGAGCGGATTGAATTGCTGCTCGATGATGGATCATTCGAGGAATTCGATATGTTCGTCGCCCACCGCTGCACTGACTTTGGGATGGAGAAAGACCGCCCCGCAGGTGACGGTGTGGTCACTGGTTGGGGTACGATCAACGGGCGTTTGGTCTATGTCTTTGCGCAGGATTTTACCGTTATGGGCGGTTCGGTGTCCGAAACCCACGGCCAGAAGATCTGCAAGATTATGGATATGGCGGTGCAAAACGGCGCGCCGATCATCGGGATCAATGACAGTGGTGGCGCGCGCATTCAGGAAGGCGTTGCCAGCCTTGCCGCTTACGGTGAAATCTTTCAGCGCAATATCACCGCCTCTGGTGTTGTGCCGCAAATCAGCCTGATCATGGGACCTTGTGCAGGTGGTGCGGTCTATTCCCCAGCGATGACTGACTTTATCTTTATGGTCAAAGACAGTTCTTACATGTTTGTCACGGGTCCGGATGTGGTCAAAACGGTGACGAACGAACATGTGACGGCTGAAGAATTGGGTGGCGCCGGGACGCATACCAAGAAATCCTCGGTGGCTGATGGTGCCTTTGAAAACGATGTTGAGGCTTTGGCCGAGGCGCGCCGTCTGATTGATTTCCTGCCGCTGAACAACCGGCAAAAGGCGCCGGTGCGGCCTTTCTTTGACGATGTGAACCGGGTTGAGGAAAGCCTTGATACGCTGGTCCCTGACAACCCGAACATGCCGTACGATATGAAAGAGCTGATCACCAAGCTGGCGGATGAAGGTGATTTTTATGAGATTCAAGAGGAGTTCGCAAAAAACATCCTGACCGGATTTATCCGCATGGAAGGCTCTACCGTTGGTGTGGTGGCCAATCAACCGATGGTGCTGGCGGGGTGTCTCGACATTGATGCGTCGCGCAAGGCGGCGCGGTTTGTGCGGTTCTGCGATGCGTTCGAAATTCCACTACTGACGCTTGTTGATGTGCCCGGCTTCCTGCCCGGCACCAGCCAGGAATACGCAGGCGTCATTAAACACGGTGCGAAACTGCTTTATGCCTATGGTGAGGCGACAGTGCCCAAGGTCACCGTGATCACGCGCAAGGCTTATGGTGGTGCATATGTCGTGATGGCGTCCAAGCATCTGGCTGGCGATTTCAACTATGCATGGCCCACATCCGAGATTGCGGTGATGGGTGCCAAGGGTGCTACCGAGATTATTCACCGGGCCGACCTGAACGATCCTGAAAAGCTTGCCCAGCACACGCAGGATTACGAAGACCGCTTTGCCAACCCGTTTGTTGCGGCCGAAAAAGGCGTGATTGACGAGGTGATCATGCCGCACTCAACGCGCAAACGGGTGTGCCGTGCATTTGCGTCTTTGCGGACAAAGCAAGTCACGACGCCGTGGAAAAAGCACGACAACATTCCGCTTTGATCAGGCTCTGTGATCATAAAGCCGCGCATTGCGTCGCTGTGTGCCACTACATTTGGAGCGCATTTTGAGTTTTGCCCAAAATATGGACGGCTGCGCAGTAAAGCGCCCAGCGCTTGAGTCATTGTTGCAACATTACGCGCAGTCCGCCTTGGAGCCCTTTGAGAACAAAGCGTTTTTGCCTATCTTACTCTCACGCGAAGTGGATATCGCGCTCTCAATGGGTCAAGGCGGCGTAGATCGCCGACAACCCTGCACAACAAGAGGCAGGCAAGTAGAATGGTACAAGGACTTTTGGCTTTCACGGTTGCAGCGCTCATGGCGCTTGTTGCTGTGTCGGGCAGCCAAGACCGTGCGCCGCTGCAAATTACGTCAGACGCAGCCGCACAACAGCAGGTGCATTACGACCAGCTGGTTTACTAACGATTGCTTTTTTGGGCGGGCTTTCGGGCCCGTCCAACCCGCCCGTCCGCAATATGGGGGCGTGCATGGCTAACCTTCCTTACATGGATAAACATCGCGGTTTTCCGGGGCGGCTGCCAGGGACTGATTTTCAGTTCGTGTTGCGCCGGGCCAACAAAGGTGGGGCGACGCCGCTGACTGAACGTATCCGCTATCCTGACAGACGTCCGCCGGACAAGCGCGCTGATGCCGGTTTTATGCAGGCACTGTGGGAACACTTTGGCGACGAACCTTTCGTGCGCGGCAATCTGGATGCTGGACGGCTGAGCTGGCTTTTTGGTCGCGAGGTTATTGCGGCAGAAGATCCATTCGATCCCGCCAGCTATGAGGCGATGTTGCAGATTGACGTCGCAGTGGCACGGCAGAGCTTTCCCGAGATATTTGGGGATGGCGCATGACCCGATCTGTGGTGCAACTGATGCTTGGGAAACAATCTAAGCGGGAAATCGCTTACTTTGCTACAAGATCGCAACAAAGCTTTTCAGAGACTATGACTTGGTACAATGTCAATAATGTAGAGGGGCGTTCCAGCAATCGTTCTTCTGCAAATTCTCTATACCGTTACCCTTCCCCTGATCGGCCTGCTTACTCACCAAGCAGGCCGATAACGGTTTTCCGCCGGTCTGTTGAAAAAAAGACAAGTGATATTGGATATCAAGCCGGAATTGCTATTCATCAGGGTGCAGTTCGCACCAATTGTGGGGCGACTTATAAAACAACGATAGGCGTAAGATTATGCAAAAGACATCAATCATCCTTGCGACAGTGGCAGTATTTGGTTTGGCAGGTTGCCTCGAAGGTGACGCAGAGCGTGGCGTCGCAGGCGCAGGCGCAGGCCTTGTTGCCGCAGAAGTACTTGGCACAGACCGTACAGGCACAATGCTTGCCGGTGCAGCCGCAGGCGTGCTTTGCGACGACGCAGGCATCAACGGCTGCCGCTAAGTTAGACAATCGCGCCCACGATCTTGGGCGTACAATGAATAAAGACCGCCGTCGGGGTTCTGCCTCGGCGGCGGTTTTGCGTTTTGGGGACGAAAGCTCATGTTCAAGAAAATCCTGATTGCCAACCGTGGCGAAATCGCCTGCCGTGTCATCAAGACCGCCCGCAAGATGGGGATCAAAACGGTCGCGATTTATTCGGATGCGGATCGCAATGCGCTGCATGTGAAAATGGCGGATGAGGCGGTGCACATCGGCCCGCCCCCTGCCAACGAATCCTACATCGTGATCGACAAGGTGATGGCGGCGATCAAGCAGACAGGTGCTGAGGCCGTGCATCCCGGCTATGGTTTTTTGTCCGAAAACCCCAAGTTTGCAGATGCGCTCAATGCCGCTGGCGTCGCCTTTATCGGCCCCCCAAAGGGCGCGATTGAGAAGATGGGTGACAAGATCACCTCAAAAAAGATTGCCCAAGAGGCCGATGTGTCCACTGTCCCCGGATACATGGGGCTGATTGAGGACGCCGAAGATGCGGTCAAGATTTCCAATGAGGTCGGTTATCCGGTGATGATCAAAGCCTCTGCGGGTGGCGGCGGCAAGGGGATGCGTATCGCCTGGAACGATGATGAGGCGCGTGAGGGTTTTCAGTCGTCCAAGAACGAAGCGGCCAGTTCGTTCGGCGACGACCGTATCTTTATCGAGAAATTCGTCACCCAGCCACGCCACATCGAAATTCAGGTGCTTGCGGATGGTCATGGCAACGCGGTTTACCTGCATGAGCGCGAGTGCTCGATCCAGCGCCGGAACCAGAAGGTCATTGAAGAGGCACCAAGTCCGTTTTTGGATGAGGCCACCCGCAAGGCAATGGGTGAACAGTCGGTCGCACTGGCCCAAGCCGTGGGCTACACCAGCGCAGGTACGGTTGAATTCATCGTCGATGGCGACCGCAACTTCTATTTCCTTGAAATGAACACGCGCCTGCAGGTCGAACACCCTGTGACCGAACTGATCACTGGCGTTGATCTGGTGGAGCAGATGATCCGCGTAGCGGCGGGTGAAAAGCTGCCGTTTGCGCAAGACGATCTTAAGATCAACGGTTGGGCGATGGAAAGCCGCCTTTATGCCGAAGACCCGTATCGCGGCTTTTTGCCCTCGATCGGGCGTTTGACCCGCTATCGTCCTCCGATGGAGGAAGCCACACCGACACGCGCTGTGCGCAATGACACCGGCGTGTTTGAGGGCGGCGAGATCAGCATGTATTACGATCCGATGATCGCCAAGCTTTGCACATGGGCCCCGGACCGTGCAACGGCGATTGAGGAGATGCGTTTAGCGTTGGACGGGTTTGAGTTGGAAGGGATCGGGCACAACTTGCCGTTTCTCGCCGCCGTCTATGATCACCCCAAGTTTACAAGTGGCAAGATGACGACGGCCTTTATCGAGGAAGAGTATCCCGATGGTTTCGAAGGCGTGACCTTGGATGAGAGCGCCTGCCAACGCATTGCCGCTGCCGCCGCCGCGATGCATCGTGTTGCCGAAATCCGCCGCACACGGATTTCGGGACGCATGGACAACCACGAACGCCACGTGGGCGATGATTGGGTGGTGACCCTGCAAGGCGCGTCGCACGATGTGACCATTACTGCGGATAGATCCGGTGCGGACGTGTCAATCGGTGGCCAAAGCCTGCGGGTCGAAAGTGATTGGGCCCCCGGTGATCCGCTGGCCCGTCTGATGGTGGATGGTGCACCTTTGGTGCTCAAGATCGGTAAGATTTCGGGTGGTTTCCGCGTGCGCTATCGGGGTGCGGACCTGAAGGTGCATGTACGCACGCCGCGTCAGGCAGAACTGGCGGCACTGATGCCCGAGAAGCTACCGCCCGATACCTCGAAATACCTGCTGTGCCCGATGCCGGGATTGATTGTCAAAATCGACGTCTCCGAGGGTGATGAGGTGCAGGAAGGTCAGGCGCTGTGCACCATAGAAGCGATGAAGATGGAAAACATTTTGCGCGCCGAACGCAAAGGCACCGTCAAAATGATCAATGCCGGTGCGGGCGACAGCCTTGCGGTGGACGAAGTGATCATGGAGTTTGAATAGGTGGGGTTCTCAATTGCCATTACGGCCTGTGCCCAAGAGGACAAGAACAGCTTTTTGGCTGCTGCGGGCATTTCGGAGACCACAGAACCCGATACGCACAATGAGACGATGCTATCCGGCGCTTCCGACGGCGCGCATTATTTTGTCTGGCGGAACTGGCGGCTGACGAAAGGGACGGCCGAACCTGATTATGAAAAGATATCAAAGGCCGTTCCGTTCATGGTCCTTGATATCAACGAAACCGTCATGGCCGCGTTTACCCGAAACTATAGCGATGGCCGATGCACTTGGAGCGTCGGTGGCGACGAAGAAGGGCTGGGTGTCGATGGCGATCTGCCGTTTGATCTTGATGAGGTCAGAAAGGCAACGATTGAACGTTTCTTGAAGGACTTTCCTGACGCTGAGCGCGCGGACATCGAACAGGATCATTTCGCATTGGCATCCGCGGTCTTTGCGACGCTAACGGGCTTTTACTACGATAGTATCCACGAATTGCCGTTCACAGCGCTCGCTGGTGAGATGGGGCGGCAAAAGCCGGGTTGGAAATTCTGGTGAAACGGTCGCTTCCCACTCCGATGCGGGCTTACTGCCCTAGCAACCGTCGATCCGATATCTCTTGCTGCCGCAATGGCATCTTGTCGATGGATCGTGACAGCTCTCGCACGCTGTATGGGCTGGGTTTACGCAGGGCCACGCGCCCGTCTTTGCCAACAAGCGCCATCATGTATCCGCGCGGTCGCAGCGTGGTGCGCAGGTCTGACATTGTCTCTGGGTCCGTGTCTGTGATCACGATCACGTCGCGTTCTGCCAGCCGATCAATTCCAGTCAGCAACAAATCCATTTGTTGCTGGAATCGCGGATCATTGGGTGTGTCCGCAAAAATCACCAGCGGTCGGGCAATCCAATTGAGATCGTCCAGAACAATCTCGGATCCATCAAAGATCTGTGTGCGGTCTTCTTCCCAGCGTTCAATAACGGTTTTCTCTTCTGCCGTTGCCGGAAAAGCGATCAGTGCGACAAGCGCGATGTTTACAAGTAACTTCATGCCTTTGGATATAGAGGCCCATTTCGCAAAAGCTAAGGGGCAAGTGTCATTTGCCGCAAACAAATGCGTGTTACCCCATCCAACCCCTGCCGGAGGTGCCAATGTCTGACAAGAAAACATGGGAAGAAATTGCCCGCAAAGAGCTGCGTGGCAAGCCTTTGGAGGCGCTGACATGGGATACGCTTGAAGGCATCCCGGTCCAGCCGCTTTATACCGCAGAGGAAACGGACGGATTGCCGCATATGGGTGGTATTCCCGGACAGGCCCCGTTTACGCGCGGTGTGAAGGCCACGATGTACGCAGGCCGCCCGTGGACGATCCGGCAATATGCGGGGTTTTCAACGGCCGAAGAATCGAATGCGTTTTATCGCAAGGCACTGGCGGCAGGCCAGCAGGGTGTTTCGGTGGCCTTCGATCTGGCGACCCATCGTGGCTATGACAGCGACCATCCCCGGGTCGAGGGCGATGTCGGAAAGGCTGGCGTGGCGATTGATAGCGTCGAGGATATGAAAATCCTCTTTGACGGTATTCCGTTGGATAAAGTCAGTGTTTCCATGACGATGAATGGCGCGGTCATCCCGATCCTTGCTAATTTCATCGTCGCTGGTGAAGAACAGGGACATCCGCGCAATGTGCTGTCCGGCACCATTCAGAACGACATTCTGAAGGAGTTCATGGTGCGCAATACCTATGTCTATCCGCCGGAACCGTCGATGCGGATCATTGCGGATATTATCGAATATACGACCGAAGAGATGCCAAAATTCAACTCGATTTCGATTAGCGGCTACCATATGCAAGAGGCGGGCGCGAATTTGGTGCAAGAGCTGGCCTATACGCTCGCCGATGGCCGCGAATACGTACGCACCGCGATTGCGCGGGGCATGGATGTCGATCAGTTTGCAGGCCGTCTGTCGTTCTTTTTCGCCATCGGCATGAACTTCTTCATGGAGGCCGCCAAGCTGCGCGCTGCCCGCCTGCTGTGGTCGCGGATCATGGCAGAATTTGAACCAAAGAACCCCAAGTCGTCCATGTTGCGCACCCATTGCCAGACCTCTGGCGTGTCGTTGCAGGAACAGGACCCCTATAACAACGTCATCCGCACCGCCTATGAGGCAATGAGCGCGGTTCTGGGCGGCACCCAGTCGTTGCACACCAATGCGCTGGACGAGGCAATTGCGCTGCCCACCGAATTCAGTGCGCGGATAGCACGGAACACCCAGTTGATCTTGCAAGAAGAAACCGGCGTGACAAATGTCGTCGATCCGCTGGCGGGCTCTTACTACGTAGAGAACCTGACGCATGAGTTGGCCGAGGCGGCTTGGGCGCTGATCGAAGAGGTGGAAGAGTTGGGCGGCATGACCAAGGCGGTCGCCTCTGGCATGCCCAAGCTGCGGATTGAGGAAACGGCGGCGAAGCGTCAGGCGGGGATTGATCGCGGGACCGAGGTGGTTGTCGGTGTCAACAAATACCGCAAGGACAGTGAAGACCCGATCGACATTCTGGACATCGACAATGACGCGGTCCGCCTGTCGCAGATCGCACGTCTGGAAGCAACCAAAGCCGCCCGCGATGATGCGGCCTGCGAAGCGGCGCTAACAGAACTCACCCGCCGCGCAAACGAAGGCGGCAACCTGTTGGAGGCAGCGGTCGAGGCGTCCCACGCCCGCGCCACAGTCGGAGAGATTAGCATGGCAATGGAAAAGGCATTCGGACGGCACCGGGCCGAGGTCAAGACTTTGGCCGGCGTCTATGGCGCAGCTTATGAAGGCGACGAAGGGTTCGCGGCGATTCAGGCCTCGGTCGAGAAGTTCGCCGAGGAAGAGGGACGTCGCCCCCGCATGTTGGTCGTGAAAATGGGGCAGGACGGGCATGATCGGGGCGCGAAAGTGATTGCGACTGCCTTTGCAGACATCGGTTTTGACGTGGATGTGGGGCCGCTTTTCCAGACGCCCGCTGAGGCCGCTCAGGATGCCATCGACAATGATGTGCATGTGATCGGGATTAGTTCACAGGCGGCAGGGCATAAGACGCTCGCGCCTAAGCTGGTGGCAGCCTTGAAGGATGCGGGTGCCGACGATATCATCGTGATCTGCGGCGGGGTTATTCCGCAGCAGGACTATCAGTTCCTTTATGACAGCGGTGTGAAGGCGATCTTTGGGCCCGGCACGAATATCCCCAAAGCGGCGCAGGATATTTTGGGCATAATCCGCGAAACGCGCAGTTAGAAGTGAACACCGATGCTAAAGCTCGATCATCTTGCCGTTGCTTGCACAAACCTTGCCGAAGGCACAGCTTGGGTTGAAAGCCAGCTTGGCTTGCAACTCCACCCCGGCGGGCAACATGCGCGCTATGGCACGCACAACACGCTGCTTGGGCTGGCTGATGGGCTGTATCTTGAGGTGATCGCGAAAGAACCGGGGGCTGTCCCCGAGGCCGGGCATGCTTGGTTTGGCTTGGATGATTTCACCGGTCCACCACGGTTGGCGAACTGGCTTTGTCAGACGGATGATTTGGCTGCGGCTTTAGAGAACGCCCCTGCGGTTGTGGGCACTGCTCAGGCACTGACCCGTGGCGATCTGGCATGGCAAATTACTGTGCCGGATGATGGCGGGCTGCCCTACCAAGGGGCATTTCCGACCTTGATTGAGTGGCCTGCGGGCACCCGCCATCCGGCGGATCGGTTGCCGCAAAGCGGGGTTAAGCTGCTGACGCTGAAGGTGAGTCACCCGAAGGCTGATCACATCGCGCAGATACTGGACCTGGACGATGATCGTGTGTCGTTGACGGCCGGGTCTTTGGGGTTTGTCGCAACATTCCTTACACCAAGCGGCATTAAAACACTGTCATGATCCGGGCTGCGACCCCAGCCGACGCACCACAGATCGCTGCGATCTGGAACCACGCGATCCGTGAGACAACAATCACGTTTAACCCGGTTGAGAAGTCAGATGACGAGGTGGCTGATCTTACCGCGCAGAACTGCCTTGTGTGGGAACAAGACGGACAGGTGCTGGGCTTTGCCCGCTACTTCCCTTTCCGCGGCGGCGAAGGCTATCGCTTCACCATTGAACATACGGTCATGCTGCATGAGGATGGCCAAGGTCAGGGTGGTGGTAAACGGTTGATGGGCGCGCTTTGCAGCCACGCCAAGGCGGCAGGCAACCACACAATGTTTGCTGGATGTAGCGCGGAAAACCCCGGTGCGGTGACCTTTCATGCAGGCCTCGGCTTTCAAGAGGTTGCAACGCTGCGCGAAGTGGGGTTCAAGTTCGGGCGTTGGATTGATCTCGTTTTGATGCAGAAACGCCTTTAAAGGACAGATTTCATGTCGATTTGGTCACGGATGGCCGAAGCAATCGCCGCACTCGCCAAGGGCGAAGGGCTGTCAGCTGTTTTTGACAAGCTGCGCGCAGCGCCAGACCGCACCGTGGCTTTTGCCATTGCGGTGATCGCGCTGGGGGCAAAAATGGCCAAAGCGGATGGACTCGTGACAAAGGACGAAGTTGTCGCCTTCCGCGAGGTGTTTGTGATCCCGCGCGAAGAAGAGGCCAACGCCGCACGCGTGTTCAATCTGGCACGGCAAGACGTGGCGGGTTACGACATTTACGCACGTCGGATCAAGGCGATGTATGGCGACGATGATCGCCCGCTGTGTGATCTGCTGGAAGGGCTGTTTCACATCGCGATGGCGGATGGTCTTTATCATCCCAAAGAGGATGACTTTCTACAAGATGTCGCCAATATCTTTGGCTTCGACGAACGCCGGTTCCGGGGCATCCGGGGTCAGTTCGTGGCCGAGGCGGACCGCGATCCTTATGATATCCTTGGCGTTGATCCTACGGCCCCCATGGAGGACGTCCGCGCAGCATGGCGCAAACTGGTGCGTGAAACCCATCCCGATCAGATGCTGGCGCGCGGCGTGCCCGAAGAGGCTGTGAAACTGGCCGAGCGGCGGATGGTTGCGATTAACCGCGCCTGGGAAGAAATCCTAGGCAGTCGCACTTGAGGATCGTCACCTACAACGTGGAATGGTTCAATACCCTGTTCGATGACGCGGGCGTGCTGATTGATGATGATAGCTGGTCCGGGCGCTGGGATGTGACCAAGGCGCAGCAGACTGCCGGACTTGGCACTGTTTTTAGCGCGTTGGACGCAGATGCGGTGATGATCATCGAGGCCCCCGATACCAGCCCCCACCGCAATACACGCACGGCGCTGGAACATTTTGCGGACCGCTTTGGGTTGCGCGCACGGCAGGCGATCACCGGGTTCACAAATGACACCCAACAAGAGATCGCGCTGTTGTTCGACCCTGATGTCGTGTCGGCGCGCCATGATCCCAAGGGTGACGACATCGCACCATCTTTTGAGACCGAAATCCGCATGGATGTTGATATCGACGCGCATCCTGATCCAATCCGGTGGTCCAAACCACCGCTTGAGGTGGCCCTGACCACCGCGCATGGTCCGGTCCGCCTGATTGGTGTGCATGCAAAGTCCAAAGCGCCGCACGGTGCGCGCAACGACGCCGAAGCCACCCGCATATCAATTCAGAACCGGCGCAAGCAACTGGCCCAGTGCATATGGCTGCGCAAACGTGTGGCGCAGCATTTGGCGATGGGTGATGATCTGATTGTGCTGGGTGATTTTAACGACGGACCGGGCCTTGATGAGTATGAAAAGCTTTTTGGGCGATCCGGGGTTGAGATTGTTCTGGGCGAAGGATCAGAAGAACGGCTTTTTGACCCTCATGCGCAAATGGTTTTGGGTCGCAGATTTGGTGCCGCCCCTGCAACCGCGCGGTTCAAGCGCAAGGGTGAACCCTATCTGCAAGCCCTGTTGGACTATATCATGGTATCACCCGGCCTGCGCAACAAGTCCCCCAAATGGCAGATATGGCATCCGTTTGATCATCCTGACTGCTATGCGAATGCTGCGCTGCGCGAGGGGCTTTTGGTTGCCTCTGATCACTTTCCTGTCGTGCTGGACATTGATTTGTGATTTGAAATCGCGTTGGCGCGCTCTTACATTTTGCCCATGAAACAGTTTATCCCAGTGATCCTCTCGATAGGCCTGCTAAGCACACCCGCAGCCGCGCAAGAGCAATCAGAGACAGACCTTGATGAAGGGCTGAGCTTGATGGAGGAAGGCGCGCGTTTGTTGATGCGTGGGCTGATGACCGAAATGGAACCCGCCATCGAAGGGTTGCGTGACACCTTCGATGAAATGGGTCCGGCATTTGCAGAGTTTGCCCAGACCGTTGGGCCGGCGTTTGCGGAATTGCTGGATCAGGTCGATGACCTGCGCAACTATGAAGCGCCGGAGTTCTTGCCAAATGGTGACATCATTCTGCGCCGCAGTCCTGATGCGCCCATTTGGATGCCGCAAGACGAAAGCGGCGAAATTGAGCTTTGACAGCTAGTCTTTGTAGTGTTTTTGCCCGCGATGCCGATAAGCCTGCCGTTGTGTGGGCGTGCCTTCTGTGTCCGGTGCAATCTGTTGGAAATCTACCGGCTTAGGTGCAGGCGTCGCGCTGCGATGCTTTGAAGGAATCAAGCGGATGATGCGTGTCTCGGGCTCCACCTTTGGTAGGGCAGGCGGCGATGTATCTATGGTCTGAGGCAAGGCTGCCGCATGATGGTGTCCTGCCTGCGCGTCTTCCAGGACTGTGGGTTCTTGTTGGATCTGCGGTTGCCTTGCCACAAAAACGGGCTGCACTTCGATCTTAGCCGCCTTTACGGCCTGTTCGGTGTCGCCAATCTTGATGACCGTGAATGCGGCATTGTCCTGATTGGGATCATCAAGGTTACCCAGCGCCTGCAGCAGGGCGCTTGTCATATCAACGCTGCGCTTTTCTTTGGTGTCGCGCAGCGTGTCCGCAATCGTGTCATTTGATAGAAACTGAAGGCCGTCGCTGGCGACGATAACGATATCGCCGGGCAAAAGGGGCGTCGGTTCTTCAGGGCAATCAATCTTTTCGATCTTTGCGCCGGTGATAGCTGAGGTCAGCGTGTTGCGATCAGGGTGCGTGCGACCGACTTCGGCAGTCATAGCGCCGACTTTGACCATCATATCAATCTGCGGGGCCATTGAGTGGTCTTTGTTCAACTGACGCAACGCCCCATCGCGGAACAAAAACAGGGGTGAATCGCCCACCGAGACCCAGAAAAGATGATCCCCGCGGATCACTGTCGCAAGCAGGGTTGACCCCATCCCATATGTCTCGGGGTCATCGTCGATATGCTGCGTCACACGCGCGTTCGCAGTGCGCGCAACATTGTTGAGCATCTGTGGAATGTCGAGGTCCGCATCATAAAGCTTTGTCTCACTCATCTTGAGCTTGGCAAACGCTTCGGACATGACAAGCGCGCTGGCAACATTGCCGCAAAGATGGCCGCCCATGCCGTCCGCCAAAATAGCAAAACCGGTTTCCTGTCCGAGGGGAAAGTGAGCGATCAGACTGTCTTCTTGATAGTCACGACCACCCTTGATCGCTGCTGTTGCCACGTCAAACCTGAGTGTTTCTTTAAACAAAATATACCATCCAAAACCGCCAAATGACCCGCTCGGGTCGCGCTCAATATACACATTCGAGATCACTCTTCGGCTAAATTCTCGCGATGAAAACCAAAAAGCTAGTGAAATATGGCGAAAATCAGACTTTTACGTGTCATCCCTGTATCTGTTCATCCGCTATTCACTTTCAGGCGGTGATAGCGGTGAAATGCAAAAACAATAAGCGACAAATGTAAGAATTGTTTCAAAGCGCTTCGCCGCCATTACCCACCGACCATCCGTATTTGGCAAGAAATCGAATTGCCTGTGCGGCAAATGGCGAATCAACTCATGGTTGTTATTTGGTAAAAATCACCTCACCAGTGGCATCCATTGCCGAGGCTAAAGCATTAAACCGCGATTGCGCGACTTCACCAAAAAGCGGGCGTGTTTGTTCATGCAATCGCAGCGTTAATTCGCGTGACTTCGGCTTCCACCGCAGCGTCCCCGGTTCTTCGTCTGACGTCAGCCACAACATGGCCCCAAGGCGCATCGCTTTGCCAAGGATTTCCGCTTCTTTGATCTGTCCGGCGTCCAGCAAATCAAACAGCGCATCGAACCGTGAATTGGCTGTCTTGCTGGTGTAGCGGTTCATCAGCGCAAGTCCAAGAAAGACCCGTTCGTAGTGTTTCAAACCACCCAGGTTGGCCCGCGTGGCGTTGTCGAACGTGACTTCTGCGCGGTAATCGGGGTGCGCGCGCCAGCTGACATCGTGCAACAGGCAAGCGGCTTTGATAATTCGCTTGCGTTGCCAATTTGCCCTTGGAAACAAGGGCTTAACAAAGTCATACAGCACTCTGCCAAATCCCGGCAGTCGCGCATCTTTCGCCTCAACAAAGCGGCAAGCCTCAACCAGCGGGTCACGTTCGCGCAACTCGCGCGGCATCTGCTCGTAAAGCATCCCTTCACGGATGCCATAGGACGAAACAGCCACATCCTTTGGTTTAAAGGTGCGCATGAGTTCTTTCAGAACAATGGAGGCAAGTGGCACCAGCGACATCCGGCTGTCAGAGATATTGCAGCGGCTGCGCAGTTCTTGCAGGTCAGATTTGCGTATATACTCTGCCGTCTTACTGATTTGGCGGGATGTCATGCGGTATTCATGCAGTACCGTCAGCGGATAGGACCGGCGCTCCATATCGACCCGTGCAATCGCCCGCCAGGAGCCGCCGACCAGGAATAAGCGCATGCCAGTGGAGTTGCCCATTTCGTCATGCAATTGCGCCATCGTTTCGCGCACGTATGCTTTGACGGCCTTTTTCCCGCCCTTGATTTCCCGCAGCTTCAAGGGGCCAAGAGCAGACGTTACCCGACGCCCGACGCGCCCTTCAGCGAGATCCGCAAGTTCCATCGAAGAGCCGCCGATATCGCACACTAGGCCATAACTGCCGGGCCACCCCAGCAGTACGCCCTGCGCCGACAATCGCGCCTCTTCCTTGCCGTCGATGATCCACAGCTTGATGCCGGTTTCGCGCAGCACCTCGTCACGAAAATCAGCGCCGTCGGATGCCTCGCGGACCGCAGCCGTCGCAACTGCCGTCAAGGGGGGAATATCCATGCCTTTCGCGAGGGCGGCAAACCTACGGATTGCGGCGATCGCGCGTACACGGCCTTCGGGGTTCAGCCGCCCGGTTTTGGTTAGCCCCGCACCCAAAGCGCACATGATCTTTTCGTTGTAGAAATAGGCGGGCGAACGTGCGGCCCCATCAAACACAACCAAACGGACAGAGTTCGACCCCACATCAATCACGCCGACCCGGCTCAGGCCCTTGGCGGCGGCGTCGTCAAAAAGCGGACGCCCGAAAGGACCCCAGTCGATCGTGTCCACAGTGTCCGCTCCATCATCCATCGCGTGAAAGTGCTACCCTGAATCCGCCGGGTTTGCCAATGTTTGTTTGTTGTGCTTTGGGTGGGGTTCAAGTGGACGCGGGCCTATGGCAAGGGCGGCTGTGGGGTTTAAAGGCATGGCGCAAAGCAAGATGGATCATGTGCTGGATAAATACGGCGACCTGAGCGTTGCCAGTAACGACCTGCGTGATCGCGACGCCTTTACGCTTGTCAGCTTGGTCCACAATGAAATGTACTATCTGCCCGCGTTTCTGGCACATTACCGCAGCCTGGGTGTGGCGCGTTTCATCTTCATTGATGATCAGTCCATAGATGGGTCCGACACCTATTTGGCCGCGCAAGCCGACGTTATGGTCATGCGTAGCCCACATCGCTTTGGCGACGTTATCGAAGGTGATGACGCCAAGCCCTTTGGCAAACGCAAAGTGAAGATGAACACGATCTGGCGGCAACAGTTGTTGCGTCTGTTTGCCATGGACCGGTGGGCGCTCTGTGTCGATGTTGACGAATTCATTGATCTGCCTAAGGGGCGAAGTTTTCCTGACATCGCTGCCAAGGCTGACAAGGAAAAGGCCGCTTTGGTCTGGGCCGTGATGCTGGATATGTACCCACAAAACGTCACTGATCTTGCGCGGATGGCAGAGGATGAAACACTGGATTTGGATGCTACGTGGTATTTTGACGGCCAGCCACACCTGAAGCCGATGCCGCCAGATGCGCCGTCAGAGCTATATGCTGGCAGTCGCGCGCGACTTTTGCAGGACTATGCCCTCAATCACCGTGCCAAACCGTTGGCGCGTCACTGGGCAAGGTTCAGGGCCAAGCCGCCGCTGCATTACAATACGCTGCAAAAGCCAAGTCTGGTCAAATGGAGCGCGACTGCGGTGATGAACAGCCCCCATGTCATTCACGGCCTTGCAACGTCGGCGATGCTGCTGCCAATGCGGCACTTTCGGTTTACCGGCGAAACGTACCGCCGGATAAGCTGGGCGCTTGAAAGCGGGGGGTATGCCGGTGGCTCGATTGAATACCGGACGCTGAGTGCGCTGTTGGGCAAAATGGCCAAAGACAAACGCAGCTTTTGCTACGATGGATCGCGGCTGTATCAAGGCTTTGACGACTTCGCCGAAACCGGTAATGCCTTGGGCCTTGGTTAATCGTCGGTATGTGTCAGTTGCGGTACATCAGATGCGCCTGCTGACCCGCGCCCTGACAGCGATGGGTTTTCCATAAAGAACCGGTGGCAGTTAAAGGCAAATTGGCCTTCATCAATCGTGGCACGGGTGAAGCTGCCGTCAGCAGACATCACCCAACTTTGCGCGATGTCTGCCATATTTGCCGCCATGATCTGGCTGACGATCTGGGCTTTGACGGTTGCGTTCTTGATCTCAACCAGTGTCTCGATCCGACGGTTCAGGTTGCGGCCCATCCAATCGGCAGAGCTGATGTAGACCTTCGCCTTTTTTGATGGCAACGCGCCGCCATTGCCAAAGCAGACGATCCGCGAATGTTCAAGAAAACGCCCAACAATGGATTTGACGCGGATGTTTTCAGACAGCCCTTTGACACCCGGTCGCAACCCGCAAATACCGCGCACAATCAGGCTGATTTTTACGCCTGCCTGACTGGCGGCATAAAGCGCGTCAATCACATCGCTATCAATGAGCGAGTTCATCTTGGCCCAAATCATCGCCGGTTTGCCCGCATTGGCGTTTTCGGTCTCTGCCGTGATGCGATCCAGCAGGGTTTGTTTCAGTGTCAGCGGCGAAATTGACAGGTTCTCCAATCCATCCGGCTGCGCATAGCCTGAGATGTAGTTGAAGACTTTCGTCGCATCCCGTCCCAAATTGGCATCACAGGTGAAAAGGCTCAGGTCGGTATATATTCGCGCCGTGATCGGGTGATAATTGCCCGTGCCAAAGTGCGTGTAGGTGACAAGCTTGTCACCTTCCCGACGCACCACCGTGCTGATCTTGGCATGGGTCTTGTAGTTCAGAAAGCCGTAGACCACATGCGCACCAGCGCGTTCAAGCCTGCGGGACTGGCGTATGTTGGCCGCTTCATCAAACCGCGCTTTCAACTCGACCAAGGCGGTGACGGACTTGCCATCCTCCGCTGCCTCGCAAAGCGCCTCAACAATGGGCGAGCGTTTGGACGTGCGGTAGAGCGTCTGCTTGATCGCCACAACATTGGGGTCGCGTGCGGCTTGGGTGAGGAAGCGGACCACCATATCAAAGGTTTCGTAAGGGTGGTGCAGTAGCATGTCCTTTTGCCGGATTGCAGCGAACATATCCCCATCGTGGTCCTGCACGCGTTCAGGGACGCGCGGGGCGAAAGTCGGCCAAAGCAGGTCAGGGCGGCTGTCCAGCACCAATTCGCCAAGGTCGGCGATACCGATCAGGCCGTCTACCTCAACGACAGTTTCCTCGGTGACGTGCAGTTCGGACATGATCAGGGATTTCAGTGCGCTGGGCGCTCCGGCGGACATTTTCAGGCGCACGACTTCGCCGCGCCTGCGCCGTTTCAACGCGGTTTCAAATTCGCGCACCAGATCTTCGGCTTCGTCTTCGAGTTCCAGATCGCTGTCGCGCAGGACTTTGAACGCGCAATTGCCTTTGATCTTATAGCCCGGAAACAAACGGCTGATGTGCAGCAGTAGCAGTTCTTCCAAAGGCAAGAACCGGTGCCCTGTTTCTGCGGGCAGCGCAACAAAACGATCAATCTGTGCAGGCACCGGTAAAAGCGAGCGCAACTGACGTTTGTCGCTGGGGCGCTCTAACTGCAACGCAAGTGCAAACCCTTCGTTGGGCAGGAACGGGAAAGGGTGGGCGGGGTCAATGGCGAGCGGCGACAGAACCGGGAAGACCTGTTCGATAAATACATCTTCCAGATAATCTATGTCCGCCTTACTCAGTGATTTACGGTCCAGAATGTGAATATCCTGCGCCGCCATTTCGGCCTGCAATTCGGTGAATACTGTTTGTTGCCGGGTCATGAGCGCACGGGCATCATGGTCGATGACCACCAACTGCTCGGCAGGCGTTAGCCCATCTAGGCCGGGCGTCACGTTACCTTCATTCGACAACTCGCGCAGGCCTGCGACCCGCACGGTGTAGAATTCATCCAGGTTGGTGGCTGAGATCGACAGAAAGCGCAGCCGTTCCAGCAGCGGCACGCGCGGGTTTTCTGCTTCTTCCAGCACGCGCCAGTTAAAGCTGATCCAGCTCAGCTCGCGGTTCACGAAGCGCGCGGGGCTTTCGAGGTCGATATCGAGCGTCGTCGGGGATGGATACTCCCCTTCAAGAAAATCTGCGTTGGTCATGGGGCCTTTTGTACCGCCTTTGTTGCGGTTCTGTGACAAGTATCGCGACCTCAGCCGGGCTTGTCCAGCAACTCGGCAGCAAGCGCTTTGTTGATCTTGCGCCCTTGTGCCAAAGCGGCGGTATCCAGCTGGGCAACAATGGCAGCGGCAGCGGCGAAAGAGCGTTCAATCCGAGTGGTCAGATATTGCACCAAAGCGGGCTGCGGGTTGATCTGGCGGTCGGCGAACAGCTTCATGATCAGCGCGGACAGCAGCGCGTCATCGGGGTTGTCGATCTGCACGACCGTTGTGGCCTGCATGCGGCTGGCAAGGTCGGGCAATGCGATTGGCCAGCGGCTTGGCGGCAAAGCAGAGGTCATCAGCAGCGTCCCGCCTGCGTTGCGCAGGTTATTGTGGAGGTGAAAGACAACCTCTTCCGCCGATTGCGCCAGTTCTTCCATGTCCTCAATGACCACGGTCACGGCATCAGTTTGGAAATCCGCGCTCAAAGCGTTGGCCTTTATCAAAGCGGCATCACTTTGCGCCTGAAAAACACGCGCAAGATGGCTCTTGCCGCTGCCTTTGGGGCCAGTCAGCACCAGCTTTCTTTCCGGCCATGTCTCAGGTGTGCTGAGCATGGTGAATGCTTGCGCGTTTGCCTGAGAGACAAAGAAGTCATCTGGCCCAAGTGCAACGCCTGTTGGCCAGTCGAATGCCAGCTGACCTGCCATTTACTCGGTCCCGGACTGCCCGCGGTACAGCAGGCTATGCTTGTATTGCCCAAGGCCCCAACGGGCGACCACACCGATCATGGCAGCGATAGGTACGGCCACCAACATGCCGACAAACCCGAAAAGGGAACCAAAAACAGACAATGCGAATAGCAACCAGACGGGGTGAAGCCCAACAGAACTCCCCACCAGTTTGGGCGTCAGGATATTGCCTTCAAGGAACTGCCCAAGGCCGAAGATTGCAGCGACAATGCCAATGCGCAGCCAATTGGTCGCATAGGATACGCTTTCGCCATTCACGACCTCGACAGAGCCCCAGAACTGGAAAAGGGCAAGCCCTACGGCAAGCACACCACCAACAAGCGCACCGACGTAGGGAATAAATGTAATCAGCCCTGCGATGAAGCCAACGATCAGGCCAAAGTTCAGCCCCGCGATCATCAGTGCGACGGCGTAATAGGTCCCCAACACAAGACAGACCGTGCCTTGACCACGGATGAAAGATGCCAATGTCGCGTCAATATCGCGGGCGAGCGTGCGCACGGTTTCAACATGATCGCGGGGCAGCATCTCATCAATCTTGGCGGTCATGTTGTCCCAATCAAGCAGCATATAGACGGCGACAACCGGCACAATCACGATCAGAACAAGGATATTGATCAGACCCAATGCGGACGACACGAGCCCGTTGACCAGCTCACCGCCCTTCGACTGGATCGTTTCTCCTATCGCTTGCAGTTGCTGATACACGGCACTTTGGTCGTCCAAAAGCTGTGGGAACCGTTCGGTTAGGCCGTTGCGCAGCCTGTCGAACAATTCGGGTGCGGTATCTATCAATGCTGCCGTTTGTTGGACCAGCGAGGGGATCACGAGCAGGATCACGAGAACGAAAATCAATATCGCTACAAGCGTTATGATCGCTACCGCCGCCATGCGCGAGCATCCTGCCTTTTCAAGACGATCCGCAATCGGATCAAGGCAGTATGCAATCGCCCCACCCAGTACAAATGGCAGGATCACATCGCCCAGAAACCACAAAGCGACCAAAAAGACCGCCGTGGCAATGCCCCAGTATTTCGCTTGCTGTCCGACAGGAAGTGCCATGGATCACCCGTAATTGCTTACCGCAATAGATGCGGTATGCGCGGTGATGGTGCAAGGGCGGGTGCCAAATTACTCAGCGCGGACAACACGTGCCGCGATATCAAGCTGGATTGTGTCCGCCACAAGATCGCCATACCCGCTTGCGCCAAAGTCAGACCGTTTGACCGTGCCGCTGATGCGAAAGCTCAGGCGGCTCAGATCGCCCTCTTGCGTGCCTTGCTGGCGGAAGAGTGCCGCGTTCAGGGTCACCGGACGGGTCACACCCCGAATGGTCAGCAAACCATCAATTTCGCCACCCGCTGACAGGTTTCGCGGGTTATTGGCGCGAATGGCCGTCGATTGAAAGCGGATCGTGGGGTGGTTGCGGGCATCAAGCACGCTGCCGGCCTTCAAGGCCTCAGTTGCGAAAATCAGTCCTGTGCGTGCGCCCGTCACATCGACCGAGACGTCGACAGATGAGGCCGCGAAGGTCTGAAAGTCAATTGCGATATCGGCCTTGACCACCGGCATTGTACCGCGATTTTGAGCGCCGGACAGAGTGTAGATAAAGCCAACCTCGGACCGGCTTTCTTGCAGGTCGTAACCTACAGGTGCTGCCTGGGCGGCGATGGGAAGCAAAAGCAACATTGCAAAGACGTAGGTCAGATAACGGGTCATAAGCTGGGATCCTTTGGATGAAGTATCATTACAATACCTACGCCTCAGCCCGACGGTTTATTCGCGCAGGTGCCGTATCTGTGATCTGAGTGCTTGCGAGGGCCAGCAGCCCGGCTTACACCGTGGCCCAATACTTGCATCCCAAGAAGGTCAAACCCATGCGCCTGAGCCGCTATTTCCTGCCCGTCCTCAAAGAAACGCCCCGCGAGGCGCAGATCGTCAGCCACCGCTATATGTTGCAGGCGGGCATGATCAAGCAGGCGACGGCGGGGATTTATTCGTGGTTGCCGCTGGGGTTCAAGGTGCTGCGCAAGCTGGAAAACATCGTGCATGAAGAACAGCAGCGCGCGGGGCATTTGCCCATGCTGATGCCGACCCTACAGCCCGGCGAGTTGTGGGAAGAATCCGGTCGCGACAACTCTTACGGCCCCGAAATGCTGCGCATCACTGACCGTCATGGACGCAAGATGGTTTACGGCCCCACCAACGAAGAGATGATCACCGACATCGTGCGCAGCCATGTGGGCAGCTACAAGGATTTGCCGCTGACGCTGTATCACATTCAGTGGAAGTTCCGCGACGAAGTGCGGCCGCGTTTTGGCGTCATGCGCGGGCGCGAATTTTTCATGAAAGACGGCTACAACTTTGACCTTACCAAAGAAGACGCGCTGCATGCCTACAATCGCCATATGGTCAGCTATCTGCGGACCTACGAACGCATGGGCCTGAAGGCCATTCCGATGCGCGCCGACAGTGGCCCGATTGGTGGCGAGGACACGCATGAGTTTCTGGTTCTGGCCGAAACGGGCGAGTCCGAGGTATTCTATGACAGCGCTGTAACTGATCTGGTGCTGGGCGATCGTGCCGTCGATTACGACAGCGTTGAGGCGTGTCAGGCGATCTTTGATGAATGGACAGCGCCCTACGCGCGTACTGACGAAACGCATGATGCAAGCGTTTTTGCCAAAGTGCCCGAAGACCGCCAGCGCACGGCGCGTGGTATCGAAGTGGGTCAGATTTTCTATTTCGGCACCAAGTATTCCGAAAGCATGGGGGCGACGGTCGATGATGGCAAAGGCAACAAAGTTGCTTTGCACATGGGCTCGCACGGTATTGGCGTGTCACGTCTGTTGGGTGCCATCATTGAAGCCAACCATGACGATAACGGCATCATTTGGCCCGAAGGGGTCACACCGTTCCATTGTGGCATCCTGAACATGCGCTCGGGCGATGAGGCGGCGGATGCGGCCTGTGAAGCGCTTTATGCGTCGCTCACCGCATTGGGGCTTGAGCCGCTTTATGATGACCGGGATGAGCGGGCAGGGGCGAAGTTTGGCACAATGGATATGATCGGACTGCCATGGCGGATCACCGTCGGGCCACGTGGCCTGAAGAATGGCGTGGTCGAGCTGACCAGCCGCCGCACAGGCGAGAGTGAAGAGCTGCCGCCGGAAGAAGCCGTGGCCAAGATCGCCAAAATCTACAAAGGCATCGCATGAGCCTGACAGAGGTCGATTGGTCGCTGATCCCGGCCCCTGCCGATGATGGCAAAGCCGCACATCTGGAAGGGCAGTCGCTGCCCGATGTGACCTTGCAGGCGACGGACGGCCCGGCTGTGACATTGTCCGACCTGCGCGGCTTGGTTGTTTTCTACATTTATCCGATGACGGGCCGCCCGGACCGCGACTTACCCGATGGATGGGACCAAATCCCCGGTGCGCGCGGCTGCACCCCGCAGTCCTGCGCCTTCCGTGATCATTATGCGGAATTGCAAGAGTGGGGCGTGGCCGGCCTTTATGGCGTGTCGATCCAAACGACGGAATATCAGACTGAGGCGGCAAAGCGTCTGCATTTGCCCTTCCCGCTTTTGTCAGACGCGGATCAAGCGCTGGGCAAAGCCTTGGATTTGCCGGGTATCGAAGTAGAAGGCCAGCACTTGCACAAGCGTCTGACGATGATCGTCAAAGACGGCGTGATCGTCAAAACCTTCTACCCGGTGTTCCCCCCAGATCAGGACGCCGCGAATGTGATCGCATGGCTGCGTAGCGACGCGGAAGAACGCGCATAGGCATCTGAGGCGTTAACACCCCGGCCAAAACCTGCTAGATTATGACAAAACAAGACGTCACGAGGCAGCAGATGACACTTAATTCCCACGAAAGGGCGCTGATATGATCAGGGCCCTATGCTTGATTGGCGGGCTGACCGGCGCGGCAGGTCTGTCCCAGTTTCCCGAATTTTCGCAGCAATATCTGCAACGTCTGGCAGGTCAGGTGGATGAGCTGACGCGGCAGGTTGTTGAATTTGACCAAACCGCACTGGCCGAAGGGTTGGGTCGCGAAGAGATGCTACAGGCGATGGCTGAAACCCCCGTAGTTGCCGCGCAAGAGGCGATGTGGCGCCGCACCTTCGCCCGCCATGCCCGCCTCAGCGAAAACCTGATGGTGCTGCGGGACGCCACCCCAATGCAGCGTCTGACCCTTCCACACCGCATGGCTGACCCTGCAACTGTTCAGGCGGTTTGGGCTGATTTCACCCCGGCAATGCCGCTCAGCGCGGCTGGTGCAACCTCTGCGGGGGCCGGGTTCCTAGGAGGCTGGGCAGGTTTCGCAGCGTTTCTGGCGTTGCTGACCCTACCGTTTCGCCGCGCAAAAACGCAGCGTCCCGAACCTACCAAACGCCGCCAACCTGTGGTCAAGATGGACCCACCTGTTGCGCGCCCGGCCCTTGTGGCCACGACGCCAAGTCATCTTCCCAAACTCGCAGGTGTTCAGCGATGACCAAAGCCCTGATCGTCTGGGGTGGCTGGGATGGGCATGAACCCGACAAGGTCGCCGCGATCTTCCGCGAGATGCTGGAAACGGCTGGGATGGATGTGACGGTGTCGGACAGCCTTGATGTATTTGACGACGCAGAGGCATTGCGCACGAACGACCTGATCGTCCCGATCTGGACCGATGGCACCCTCAGCCGGGAGGCCGCAACAAACGTGGCCGAGGCGGTGGCCCGCGGCACAGGACTTGCGGGGTGCCATGGCGGCATGTGTGATGCGTTCCGCAGCAGCCCGCTATGGCAGTTCATGACTGGGGCTAATTGGGTTGCCCACCCTGGCGGTGATGGCGTTACATACCGTGTACAGATCACATCTGACGATCCGCTTGTCGCAGGCTTGCCCGACTTCGATGTGAAATCCGAGCAGTATTATCTGCACATCGACCCGGCCAATACCGTGCTGGCAATAACGCGCACCGACGCCGTGACATGGTATCATAGCCCCAACGGCCCGGTGGATATGCCCGTCGTTTGGACCCGAAGCTGGGGCTTGGGGCGCGTCTACTACAACGCACTGGGCCATCAGGCTGATATCATCGCCTCGGGTCCGGCACATGAAATGCTTCGCCGCGGTCTTTTGTGGGCCGCGACGGGCAAAGCTTTGGCCGCCGGGCAGGATCACACGCAATTTCACAGCCCCGGAAACCACTGGTAGCTTGACCATTCCGCCTGCGCGCACCACGTTGCGCGCAAACGCCAAGCAGGAGCAGACATGGCCGAGGTCAGGACCACACGTCCCTTTGCAAAATTCGAGTGGATGATCGCATGGCGCTATATCCGTGCCAAACGCGCCGAAGGTGGCGTGAGCACAATGACGTGGATCAGTTTGATTGGCGTCACGTTGGCTGTTTTTGCTCTAATCGCGACGCTGGCCGTGCGGTCAGGCTTTCGGGCGGAATTCATCGACACCATCGCCGGAGCGAATGCCCACCTTACCGTGGTGCAACCTCGGGCCGTGATCGAAGATTTTGAAGAGGTGGCGGACCGTATTCGGGCTGTTGAAGGCGTTGTCTCCGTCGCCCCTTTGGTGCGCGGGCAGGCGATGGCCTCTGGTTCGGGTCGCATCGGGCTGGCGGATATCTACGGCATCCGCCTTGAGGATTTGAAAGCATCTGACGCCATCGTGGACAGCGAACGCACGGTCGGCAACATCGACGATCTCCCGAATGGGATCGCGATTGGATCGGCGTTGGCGGATAATCTGGGCCTTGGAATTGGTGACAGGATTGAGGTAACCACGCGGTCCGGTGCCGCTACCCCGATGGGCACATCAACCCGACGTAACGCTTATGAGGTGGTCTATATCTTCTCAACCGGGCGCTTCCAGATTGATGAGGTGCGCGCCTATTTGCCTTTCGATGTGGCGCAGTCGATCTTTAACCGTGATGGCGTGGCGGATGAGCTGGAAATCAGGCTTGAAGACCTCAACCAGTCCGAAATCCTGAAACAGGACATCGCGAATGCGGCCGGACCGGGGTTCTGGGCCTATAGCTGGCAGGATCGCGTCGGACGGTTTCTGCGGGCGTTGACGATTGAAGATAATGTAATGTTCATCATCCTGTCGATCCTCGTGCTGGTGGCCTCGATGAACATCATCAGCGGTTTGATCATGCTGGTCAAAAACAAGGGACGCGATGTTGGCATCCTGCGCACGATGGGTCTGACCGAAGGGTCCATCCTGCGTGTCTTCTTCATCTGTGGCGCAGGCATTGGCACGATCGGGACAGCGCTGGGCGTGATCCTTGGGTGCCTTTTTGCGATCTACATTGATCAGATTTTCAGTCTGGTGAACTACGTCGCCGGCGGCGGTGTTTGGGATCCTTCGATCAGAGGGATTTACAACGTCCCCGCCGAGCTGCGTTTGGTTGATGTCGTCAAAGCGATGTCGCTGTCCTTGGGACTGTCATGGATCATCACGATCTTTCCCGCGCGCCGTGCCGCCCGCATGAACCCGGTCGAGGCGCTGCGTTATGAGTGATCACACATTGCAGGTCGCAGACCTGACCAAGACCTACAACGCCGGTAAGCCCAATGAAGTCCGGGTGCTGCAAGGTGTCTCATTGGATGTGAAACCGGGCGAGGTGGTCGCTTTGGTGGCGCCTTCCGGTGCGGGCAAGTCCACTTTGCTGCACATCGCGGGCCTGCTGGATACACCCGATGCCGGGTCGGTGGCAATCGAAGGCACTGACATGAGCCACCTTTCAGATCGCAAACGCACAGCGGTGCGCCGATCCACCGTGGGGTTCATCTACCAGTTTCATCATCTGCTGCCTGAATTCACGGCGCTGGAAAACATCGTCCTGCCGCAACTGGCCAACGGCATTTCCGACAAAGCGGCTGAAACGCGGGCGATGGCATTGCTGGACCGCGTTGGAATTGCTGAACGCGCCACGCATCGGCCCGCGGCCTTGTCTGGCGGGGAACAGCAACGCGTTGCGTTCTGTCGCGCCTTGGCCAATGAACCGTCACTATTGCTGGCAGACGAACCGACCGGCAACCTTGATCCTGAGACATCGGACCGTGTTTTTGACGCGCTCATGGGGCTTGTCCGCGACACAGGGCTGGCTGCGGTGATCGCGACCCACAATCTGGAGCTTGCTGCGCGCATGGACCGTCAAGTCCGCCTTAACGGCGGCGTATTGGAGACATCATGAAAGTATCGGTTGCTGAAATTGAGGCGCAAAGCCGCGCGGCCCTTTTGTCGCATGGTGCAGGTGATTTGCAGGCAGCAGCCGTCGCCAAAGCAGTGGCGCGGGCAGAGGCGTTGGGCAATGTGATCTGCGGCCTTTACTATCTGCAAAGCTATTGCACACAACTGGCCTCGGGCCGCGTGAATGGCACGGTTGATCCTGTCGTGACGCGCCCACGTCCCGGTGCGGTATTGGCCGACGCCAAATTCGGTTTTGCGCAGCCTGCTTTTGCCGCCGCTTTGCCCCAAGCCGTTGCCGCAGCGCAGGAAAACGGCGTGGCGACACTCGCCGTCGCCCACGCACATACCTGCACTTCGCTGGGTTTCTTCACCGAACAAATTGCAGCGGCTGGGCTGATCGGGATCGGCTTTACCAATGCGTCCCCAGTCGTGGCACCACCGGGTGGCAGCAAGCGGGTGATCGGCACGAACCCTATTGCCATGACAGTTCCGGGTGATGGCGATCCGGCGATGCATTTCGATTTCTCTACCTCTGCCGTGGCGCTGGGCAAGATCACGATGGCAAAGGCAGCGGGCGAAAGCATCCCCATTGGTTGGGCTGTGGACGAACATGGCGAACCGACAACTGACCCCGAAGCAGCGCTGAAAGGTGCGCTGGTCAGCGCCGGCGGCTACAAAGGCTGGGGTTTTGGTTTGATGGCCGAACTGCTGGCGGCTGGCATGACAGGATCGGTCAATTCGCTGGATGTGGCGGGGCTAAAAGTCCCCGAGGGCAAGCCACATGGCTTGGGCCAATTCTATATCCTGATGGATCCCGGCACCTATCACGCTGACTTTGGCGCACGGTTCGCGCGGGTGGCCGAGGCTGTTGCGGCACAAGAGGGCGCACGCATCCCCGGTGCCGACCGCACAGTGATGACACAAGTCGATGTGCCAGATGCGCTTTGGGACCTGGTTCTTAAGCTTTCTGCGTAACGAAAACGCCGGTTGCCATCAGTGCAATTCCAGCTGCCCGCGTTAGTGTCAGCGGTGAGCTTTGCGCATTGAACAGGCCAAAGTGGTCAATCGCCGCCGCCGAGATCAACTGACCCAGCAGCACAAAGAACACGGCATTCCCGACACCCATCGTCGGTGCGATCCATGTGATCGACAAGACGTAGAATGCGACCAGAGCACCAGCGAAAAACAGGTGTTTTGGGGCTGTAGCGAGCTTTGTTACTGCTTGTGGGGCTGTCATGAAGGCAACCAAGGCCGATACCGCAAAAGCCACAACAAAAAGGATGGTCGCGGCGACTGCCGGTGAGCCAATATGTCGTCCCAACGCGGCATTGAGTGCGGCAAGCACCGGAATACCAATCCCGGCGGCGAGCATGATCACGATATGATGCGGCATGGGCGATCCTTTGCTGGTTTAATCGCAGCTTACGGGACGTATGATCCAGATCATAGTGGCGGGCAGCATCATTGTTGTTAGACTTGGGTCAAAACAGGAGGTGAAAGATGCGGTATATTTGGATTGTTGCGGCCCTTGGTCTGGCGGCCTGCGTGGAAGAACCCGTCGACGGACCCACGATGTTTATGGAAAACTGTGCAAGCTGCCACGGTGCTGATGGTATGGGCAATGGTCCTGCGGCGCGTGGACTGGCGGTAGCCCCGCCTGACCTGACCACAATTACGGCCCGCAATGGCGGCGTTTTCCCCACCAATCAGGTGATGAGCACGATTGACGGGCTTGATCGGGGCGAACACTTTAGCGCGGCAATGCCGGAGTTTGGGGCAGGTGATCTGGGCGAGACTGTTATCGTCGAAAATGAAGGGCTTGGCACACCGGTCCCGATGAAACTGCTGCTTTTGACCGAGTATTTGCAGAGCATCCAACAGTAACCAAAGCTGACATTCGCGTGACATCCGCAGCTGAGTGGTTTCATGAACGCCTTGGTGCGGTAGGTCTATGCCAACCGCGCACAAAGGATATGCCCCATGCGACTTCTTTTATCGACCGTTCTTGCCCTCTCAACCGCAGTAAGCGCCACGGCAGGCCCCGTCAGCTTTGCCAGCGGGTGGCAGGAACAGCGTTTGTCGCTGTTTAGTTCAAACGACTACAGCTTTGGTCAGAACCTTGGTCTTGTTTCTGACGGTTCGGTGTCAATCGCATGGACCCGCGTGGGCCGCGCCGATTGGGGATCAAACGGAGCAGGGTGGAGCTGGACGGTGGAACAATCAGTCCCGGCGACAGATCTCAGCCGCAAAGGTGGCGATGATCGCAACATTTCGCTCTATTTTGTCTTCGTGCCAGAAAGCCTCGCGCCAAGCCTTGAAGGCGCCAACATCCGCAGCCTGCTGGGCAACGATGACGTGCGCATCATGCAATACGCTTGGGGCGGCAACCATTCGCGCGGTCAGGTGATCAACTCGCCTTACGGTCCACAAGGGCAGGGTGTCACGATTGCACTGCGTCAGGCAGGCACAGGATCGTTCAGCGAAAGCGTTGATCTGGCCGCGGACTATGCCCGTGCCTTTGGTGGTGAAAAGGGCGCGCTTGTCGGTTTGGCCGTCTCTGGTGACAGCGACGACACTGACAGCATGATCCGGGCAGCGATTGGCAATCTGAGCCTGCGTTAAGGTTTGATTTGCATCAACGCGCCCGATCTGAGCCCCACTAATGTTGGGCAGAGAGTTAAAGGAGGACGTGATGCGAATAGTTCCTTTAGTAGCGGCCTTGGGCCTAGCAGTCCCGGCAGCCGCACAAGATGCAGCACAAGGCGAGGCGATCTTTGGGTATTACTGTGCCACCTGTCATGGCATCTCGGCCACGGGCAACGGGCCAATGTCGCCTTCATTGGTGGTGGCCCCTACAAATCTGACAACGCTGGCGGCACGTAACGCAGGCGTCTTCCCAACGACCCGCGTTGTTATGCGCATTGACGGACGTGATCCATTGGTCAGTCACGGCAGTACAATGCCGGTCTATGGGGATTTCTTTGAAGGCACCGATGCGCCGACGAAAGCCGAAACCGGCCAGCCGATTATGACCTCTCAGCCGATTGTCGACCTACTTGCCTATCTTGAGAGTATTCAGCAAGAGTGATGCAAACTGCGTTTCCGGCGTGGTGCCAGCGATTTCGAGGATCAATTTACGGCGTACGGCATCAGTGAACTCGGGCCCGCTTTGGGCGGGCATGACAAAGGCGTTGGGTCCGCCGATGATGTTTTGTTCATAGGCCAAGGGCAGGCTGTTGGCGGCAAAATCCCCGTTGCGCAGGATTGGCAGCGCGTTAATCGTGATGCCATTGGCGACAACCTCATCGCGCGCTTGCGTAATCGGCGGGCCATAGCTGTTCCCCATCGTGTCGCCTGAAAAGTCGATCACCCGGCGAAAACCGCGGATGTCATTGGTCTCGATCTGCTGCATCCCATAAAGCAGCGCCGATCCGATGGCATTGCGCCCGCTGGCTTGGCGCGGTGGGCCGATCAGAGCCTCTGCAAAGCGGGTGGCGCTGTCCATATCCGCGATAATGGTCCAACCCACGACGGTCGCTTGGTTTGCGGCCCATTCGACGTAAGTCACCGCAATGGATCCATAAAGCGTGTTTTCGATGGCCGAAACGACTGCCGGGTCGGTGATTGCGGTTGCGTAGGACTGCCGTTGAAAGGCCAGCTCATCCGCGTCGATGGACCCCGAAGCATCGGCGAGCAAAACCAGTTCAAGGTCGGTTTCAACGGTTTGGGCGGGTGCTGTTGTGGCAAACAGCAAAAGGATAAGAAGATAACGCATGATTGAATACTAGCGCATGATGGCGGTTCGAAAAGGCCCCGGGCGGATCAACGAGGTGAATAGCCAAGTCGCGACATATGCGGGGCGAATAACACACCTGACGCCTTCTTTGACGGGTTTATGCAGTTTTCACTTTGACTGCCGCACTGCGTCTGCATAAACGAATTAACCTTTGTTTTGAGGAGTTCGGGATGATTTTTCTGCGTGCAATCCCATTTTCATTCGCGATTCTTTGGCGTTACGCGATTGTGTTGCCGATTTTGATCATCGCGATGATCATGTTCGGCATCGTTGCCGTTGTGCCTACTTTGATAATTACCCTGATCGCGCCGTTTTTAGGGCTACTGGTGATTGTCGCATGCAGCATCGGGGTCGGCATCGTGCCCATTTTGGTGGGTACGCGCATTGGGATGCAGGCCAAAGAACACCGCCCCACGAATACATATTTTGGCCTGATGCTGCCCGCTGTCGGATACGGCATGTTTGAGGCAATCTGCGCGCTTGTGATCACAGTAGCTGCGGTTGCTGCGTTTATTCTCTTTACGCCTCTGACGCTTGATGACTTCCAAGCAATTGATGGAAGCGATGGCGATGCCGTCATAGCGCTACTGCTCGAGAGCAGCCCAGTCTTATCCTGGGGGCTGTTCATCGGTAGCTTTGCACTTCTGGCCGCTGTACGGGCCTGTTTGTTGATGCCATTGACCGGTGCCTCGATCGGCGCGGATCCCAGCGGGCGTGCCCACACACCATTTTACGGGGTAGGGAGCGGTTTTACGTCGCTGTTGCCTCTGGTGGTATTGTCACAAATCGGGACCTATTTGGTCGTCCCAATCGTGGTGCTTTTGTCTGTCCCGTTGGGGATTGCTGACAGCCTGAATGCGAAACTGGATGCCGTGGGTGAGTTCAATCCAATGACCGACCTCCCGCTGTTTTTCGGCATAGAGGCCGCCATTTTTGCGGGGCTTTGTCTCTTTTTCTTTCTGTTCTTTTTCAGCTTGCAATGCGCGGGTGGGGTGTTGGTCTATATGCGTCACCTGAAGGCGGTCGAGGAAAAGGACAAAGACTTCGCGAAATCGGTCGAAAAGTATCTTGAGGCGGACCAACCCGCCCAACCCAAGGTGGACGCAATGGAGCTGGTCCGCAGTCGTATGCAGAACAGGGACCGTTAACCGGCCTGCTTAGGCTACCCGGCGATGGCGATATTGCCAGCCATTTTGCGACCGTCACGGCCTTCGATCAGATCAAATGTGACTTTTTGGTCGTCTGCCAGACCGGTCAGACCGGATTGTTCCACAGCCGAGATATGCACAAAGATATCTGAGCCGCCGTCGTCGGGTGCAATAAATCCGTAACCTTTTGTTGTGTTGAACCATTTTACGGTGCCGCTTGGCATTGTCCGCTCTCCTTTTGTCGTGTCCCCTTTGGGGATGGCTGGGCTAGCTGTTGGGCCCCGCGACATGCGGACTTCCCTTTGCTTCATATCTTTAGAATTATGTGTTTTATGAAAAAGGCAAATGACACGTCGTCGCATTGCCGCGATCCGGTCATTCTTTGCTCAATTAGGAGGCGAAATGCGCTTTTTTGGTCTGAAATCCTGCGATACCTGCCGAAAGGCGCTGAAATCATTGGCACTGGCAGGGCATGTACCCGCGGTGATTGATGTGCGTGCGGATGGTGTGACAGAAGCCGACCGCGCAACAATTGTGGCGCAGTTTGGTGATGCTGCGATCAACCGCGCGTCAACCACTTGGCGCGGGCTGAGTGACGCCGAAAAAGCGGCCGATCCGGCGTCGCTACTGGCGACGCATCCCACGCTGATGAAACGTCCTGTGATCGAAGCGGATGGGCAGTGGACGGTCGGCTGGAAAGCTGACGTTCAGGCAAAG
Organism: Yoonia sp. F2084L; assembly: GCF_023015625.1. GTDB lineage: Bacteria > Pseudomonadota > Alphaproteobacteria > Rhodobacterales > Rhodobacteraceae > Yoonia. Next base: position 92,050 of record NZ_JALKAH010000004.1, on the reverse strand, counting down.
TACCTTGGCGACTGACCACTTACTGCTTATGTGACCATCAGAGCAGTAAGGAGAAGACCCATGCGCAACGCCGCAAGTATACTCGGCATCATCGGTGGCCTGATTGGCATTATCGTTGGTCTGTTTGGCTATGGTTATGCAGAACTATCAGAGCGGCACGCCGAAGTAGGAGAGCTTTTCGGGCTTCTTGAAAACCCAGGCTTTATTCGCTTTGCCAGCTTCATTGCCCCTCTGCTGGCGATTGCGGGTGGTGCGATGGCCAAATCCCGTGCGCTTTGGGGCGGCATTCTGATGCTGATCAGCGCGTTTTGTTTCTACGCCGCTTTCGGCTTCAATGTCGGCACCATGTTCCCGATTGGCTTTGTGGCCTTGGGCGGCATCCTGGGGATTGCCGCCGGTAAGCCGGATGAGCCTAAGGCGCATTTCTGAACAGACCGCGATCAATCGACAGCGTGCCTGCACCCTTGAACACAAGGATCAGCAGGCACAGCACCCAAAACGCGCGTTGATCAAGGATCAGCGCATCTGGCATACGGTCAAACCAAGCGCCAAGCGTGCCGTCATGGGCAATCCCGCCGTGGCCGAAAAGGTCGGTCAGCGATTGCACGATGATAAAGCCGATCATCCCAACCGCCGCCAGCCGGGTAAGCAGGCCGATGATGATCAGGACGGGCAGGACAAATTCTGCAATCGTGCCAGCGGTCGCAACAGCCCAGTGAAAGATGCTCAGTTGCGAGATGTCATAACCGACCGCTTCCATCGCTTTGGGGAAAATCTGGCCATAAGCGCCAATCGACGGCGAGAAGATACCAAATATCCCATCACCCAGTTTGGTCAGGCCGGAATTCCAGAAATACATCGTCAGGACCGCAGCAAAGACAAAGCGGGCCAAGAGGGGCAAAATCTCGTCACCAGCGCGGTTGATGGGGTGGGCCATCTGGGCAAAAGGGGAAGTGGTCATGGGGGATGGCCTTTCAGTAAATTTCAGTCACGGCGCCTTGGGCCAAAAGCAGGCCCAGCACCACACCCAGATCAAGGGTTGTATCTGCTGTTGCCGTCGCTTGGCCCAAAGACTGGCCCTTTTTGAGGGCTTCAATGCAAGACGCAGCGGCTGCGTTGATCAGATGTATCTGCGGATCAAAGCCCGCGCGGGTGATCATCACCGCCTCTGGCTGCATCACCGGTTTGGGGGCGTCCGCTTGGGTGTTGGCAAGATAGATTGCGTGGATTGGAAAATCGGATGTCACCGTTTGTGTGGCAGGTGCGATCTTCAACTTGGTGCTCATTAACGCGTCGGGGGCAACGGCGGTCAGGGCGTTTGCATCGGCCGGGGTGACGTCTTTGGCGTGATAGGCATGGCGCATCGCCAATTCGATCCTTGCGATCGCAGGCAGATAGCCGAATTTCTTGGTTGGTTCGAACCGCCCCAGAAACTGCGGCATGGCATCGCCGTAAAACATCATCAGTGGCGTTTTTGGGGGATGCTTGCGCAGGTACACGCCGGCCATAGCGCGAAAGAACTCATCGCCGACAAGTTTGCGGACGACCGGAAAAGCGGCCTCAAGCGCGTCGGACAGGCTGACGGCCACATTGTTGCGGTACACGTCAAAACGTTTGCTGGCAGCGGCACCATCAGGGTTTACGATGCCTGTGGGGACAGCGGCAGCCGGATCCAGTATGGCGGTTTTAAAGGCGGCTTGGCTAACGGTCATGATGTGATCAGCGCAAGGGCGCGGTCTGCGCGGGAAATTTCATCGGCTAATACGGGCCATTCGGGTACATCGGTGTCCCATTCGATCAGCAACGGCTTAGGGCCGGATTTGGCAAGCGTATAATCCAGCAGCGCCCAGACCGGATCAACCACAGCCTTACCATGGCTGTCGATCAACAGCGGTGCACCGGTTTCATCTTCGTCCTCATCATGGCCCCCTAGGTGAATTTCGCCGACAGCCTCAAGCGGGAAGTCGTCGATGTAGGCCTGGGGCGAGGTTTTGAGGTTGGTGGCGCTAACGAAGACGTTGTTGACATCCAATAGCAGACCGCAGCCAGTGCGCTGGGTCAATTCGCGCAGGAAATCCGTCTCGGACATCGTGCTTTCAGCGAAAGCCAGATAGCTGGATGGGTTTTCCAGCAGCATGCGGCGCCCGACAGTGTCTTGGACCTGGTTGATGTGAGTGGCAACACGGGACAGTGTTTTGGCCGTGTAGGGCAGGGGTAGCAGGTCGTTAAAGAAATGGCTGTCGTGGGTGGACCAAGCCAGATGCTCGGAAAAACTAGCGGGGTTCAACCATGAGACAAGGTGCTTGAGGCGGCCAAGGTGGTCGGTATCCAGGTTGCCTTCGCCACCGATGGACAGGCCAACGCCGTGCACAGAAATGGGAAAGCGTTCGGCAAGGTGGCGTAGCTGGGCAAGAGGGCGGCCACCGTCGCCCATGTAATTCTCGGCATGGATTTCCAGCCAGCCCAGGGGGCCGGAGTCTTCCATGATGTCGCTGTAGTGCTGGGCTTTGTATCCGACGCCCGGACGCGCAGGCAGGGCAGGATGTGTTGTCGCGTCAAGCATATCGGAAGCCTTTGGATAGAGGGTAGGTAAGGTGGATCATGATCCACCTTACCATATTTCAGCTTATGCTGGCAGGTCGCGGTCCAGCTCTTCCAGTGAACCCATGCGCTCACTGCCGTCAGCCATTGCTGGCAGTTCCATGGTTTCGCATGTGCCCGCAGCGACGAATGTCCATGCGTTGCCTTGGTAATCAACAGTGGATGTGCCTGCACATGTTGTGCCTGGGCCTGCTGCACAGTCGTTTTCACCAGCCAGTGATACACCGAAGCACTTGACGTTTTCTTGCGCAGCAGCAGTTGTGGACAGGCCTGCAACAGCAGTTGCAACAGCAGATGCGAGTACGAGTGTTTTTGTAGCGTTGGACATCGAAGTTTCCTTTGATTTGGGTCAGGTTTGATCGTCACCGTGTTCCGGCGATGCCCAAACCCTAACCGTCACCTCTGTTCATATGCCATTCACAGGGCCGTGCATCGCGTTCCCGTGAGATCGCGTGAGCGCGGCTTCGCCCGCGACAGCCTGTCACAGGGCTTTGAGCCTTGAAAACAAAGAACCCGCCGATGTTTCCATCGGCGGGTTTGTTACAGGTTCCAGCGCTGGAATGTTACAGAAGGTCGGGTGGCGTGGCCGCTTTGCCCAGCTCTGCAACAATTTCCGCAAGGGATGTTACAGATGTTTTATTTTCACCCAGACGACGCGCGGTGACAGTACCTTCTTCCACCTCGCGTGCGCCCAAGGCCAGAATCACAGGGACCTTGCCCACCGAATGCTCGCGAACCTTGAAGTTGATCTTTTCATTGCGCCGATCAGCCTCGGCCCGGACGCCAGCCGCTTTGAGAGCCGCAACAACCTCCAGCGCGTAGTTATCAGCGTCCGACACAATCGTTGCGACGACGACCTGACGCGGGGCCAGCCAGAACGGCAGCTTGCCTGCGTGTTCTTCGATCAGGATGCCAATGAACCGCTCAAACGATCCCAAAGTCGCGCGGTGCAGCATGTATGGCTGATGCTTGGCCCCATCTTGTCCGATGTAGGTGGCCCCCAGTCGTTCGGGCAGGTTCGGGTCGACCTGAAACGTGCCACATTGCCATGTGCGCCCAAGTGCATCGGTCAGATAGAAATCAAGCTTCGGCCCATAGAAAGCGCCATCGCCCGGTTCCAGCCTGAAATCGCGTCCGGTGGATTTGATAGCGGCCTCAAGCGCGCCTTCGACGTGATCCCAGCTTTCGTCGGAACCGACACGCTTTTCAGGCCGTGTCGCAAAGGCGATTTCAAAGTTCTCGAACCCAAGATCTTTATAGATGTCCGCCAAAAAGTTGATGAAGCGCGCGCACTCTGTCTCGATCTGTTCTTCTGTGCAGAAGATATGACCATCATCTTGGGTAAAGCCGCGCACCCGCATGATCCCATGCAGAGCGCCCGAAGGCTCGTATCGCGCACATGATCCGAATTCGGCCAAACGCAGGGGCAGATCACGATAAGACTTCAGCCCTTGATTAAACACCTGCACATGGCAGGGGCAGTTCATCGGTTTCAGCGCATTGATCGCCTTTTCCTTGGCATGTTCTTCTTCGACTTCGACGACAAACATGTGTTCTTGATACTTGTCCCAGTGACCAGAGGCTTCCCAGAGCTTGCGATCAACCACCTGTGGTGTGTTGATCTCCTTATAGTCGCCCGCCCGCTGTTTACGGCGGACGTAGTCTTGCAGCTCTGTATAGATCGTCCAGCCATTCGGATGCCAGAACACCTGACCGGGGGCTTCTTCCTGCATATGGAACAGGTCCATTTCACGGCCCAGCTTGCGGTGGTCGCGTTTGGCCGCTTCTTCCAGCATATGCAGGTGCGCCTTCAGCCCTTCCTTGTTGGTGAAAGCGCACCCATAAATCCGCTGCAACATCGCGCGGTCGCTGTCGCCGCGCCAATAGGCGCCGGCAATCGACATCAGTTTGAAACCATCGGCAGGGACCTGACCGGTATGCTGCAAATGTGGACCACGGCACAGGTCCTGCCAGTCGCCATGCCAATACATGCGCAACGGTTCATCGCCTGGAATGCTTTCGATCAGCTCGACCTTATAAGGCTCGCCCCGGTCTTTGTAATACTGGATCGCAACATCGCGGTCCCAAATCTCGGTCCGCACCTCATCGCGCTTATTGATGATCTCTTTCATCTTCTTTTCGATGGTGCCGAGATCTTCGGGTGTAAACGGCTCTTTCCGGTCAAAGTCGTAGTACCAGCCGTCTTTGATGACGGGGCCGATGGTGACTTGCGTATCAGGCCAAATCTCTTGCACTGCACGCGCCATGATATGCGCCAGATCGTGGCGGACCAGCTCCAATGCGGGCTCTTCGTCCTTCATGGTGTTGATGGCGATGCTGCTGTCGGCCTCGATCGGCCACTGCAAATCCCAGTGCTGACCGTCCACGGTCGCACTGATCGCCTTTTTACGCAGGGATGACGAAATATCGGCGGCCACAGCCGCAGCTGTCACGCCAGCGGCGTAAGAGCGGCTGTTGCCATCGGGGAATGTCAGGGAAATCTGTGCCATCTTAGGGCAAGCTCCTCGTCTGTTTGGCGCCTACAAAACGCCCGGTTGCGGGTTATGTGTCTGGCGGTGTTTCGCCTGTGGCGCAAACACTGTCAAGTTTGTAGATTCCAAAGCCTGTGTCGCGATGTATCGTACGGAACGTGCGAGTGGTCTTTGTTCCCCAATTTTTTCACCAACTGAGAGCGAATTCATGGACACATCCAAACTGATCTCCTGTCTGGCCATTGTTACGACCGCAGCGTGCCAAGTTACGTCAAATAGCGACTCCGATCCGACACCCGTGCTCAGCTTTGCCGAACTGAACGCCACAAATCTGGATATCATCGACAAGGTTGTTCTAGCTGGCGTGAGCCCAGAGAGTGCCATTCCCGACAGAGGTGACGCCACCTATGACGGCGCAATGACCTTGCTTTTGCAGGACGGCAGCATGGATGGGGTGATTGGACAGGCGCAGGTGAATGTCGATTTTGGCACCGATTTGGTGACCGGTGGCGCGGATAATTTCTATGACCTGTCTGGCAATGCAACTGCGGGAACGGTCTCTATCGAAAACGGTGTTGTTGTTGATCTTTTGGGTAACTTTGTTGCGGGCAACGTGACTGGCAATGTGACATTTGCAGCGGGTGCGATGGACATTGACACCGGGCTCGCGGGCAACTTTTCCGGGCCGAATGTCGAGTTTTTCTCAGGTGTGGTATCGGGTACGGCCACGCCGACTGGCGGTGGCGCAATCGCGGTTCAGGGTGCGATATACACCGAGCAATAGTTCAGCGCCGCTTCGTATACCCAGATATACGTTGACTGCGACACCTGACCCTATAAAAGCGACAGTGTTTCCAATGCGAAACCCAGATATAGGGGATGACTTATGCCAAGCTACAATCGCAAGTTTGATCTGAGCATTAATGACGTCAGCATGATTGAAGAGGCGCTGCGCGCCCGCGGTCGCGAGTTGTCCAGCATGCGTTTGGCATTGAGCGAAGAAAACCCCGCGCATCTGGAATCGATCCGCGTGATTGAGCGTGATCAGCGCCAGAACGAAGAACTGTTGGGTCGTTTGCACGACCAGAAGATCTTTTATCGCCCCAAAAAGGCGGTCTACGTCGGCGGCTAAGACTGCGCGCCAGCGACCCCATTAAGATGCACACAGCGCGCGAGAGCTGTGTGCATTTTTGTTTCAGAAGCGGGCTGCGAAGACTGCATAGGCCATGATCAGGCAGCACACCCATCCGGCGGTAAAAATGATCGGGCGCAGTGGGAAACCTGCTGTGCCTGTTATGTAGCCTACCGCGTGGGCGACCCGCAGCCAGAAAAAGGCGATAGCCGTCCAGTAGGTCAAAGCGGTAAACCCATCGACCCGGTCAAGGATCAGCACCAGCATTGCAAATGGCACCAGTTGTTCCAGCATGTTCAGGTGCGCGCGGTAGGCCCGTTGCACCCACGGGCGGTGCAGGCGCGGGTTGGGGATGCGGGTGAACCCGTCAGGTGCATCGGCGGGCAGCGACCCTTCGGGTGCGGTGTTCACGCCGACAATGTATGGTATCCACAGCGAGGCCGCGAGAATGGCAAAGCACGTCAGAATGCCCAGTTCGGTTGGGAAGCTTTCCATGATCACTCTCCTTACATCGCCGCTTTGAGTGCGGTACCGGTTTCCAGATAGCTTTTGAGCGATGACGCCAGACGGGCCCAGCCTTCGGCGAAACCTTCCTGACCGGGGGCCATGTCGTAATGCTCAATCGTTAGCTTGCATTGCTCGCCTTGCGGTTCGATCAGATAGACCATGTGACTGGATGGCGCGTCGGGGCCCATAAACAGCGGATCAAAAGTCATTGCGATCCGGCTTTTTGGGTCCAGCGCCGTTGTTGTTTGCTTGAGCATCGCACTGCCGTCGGGGCGGATAAAGGCGATATCTTCGCCAACCGCAGCGTTTCCTTCAACCACGTTGCAGGCAAAGTGGTAGGCGGCCATCTGGTCGGCCTCGGTCAAGGCCGCCCACAGCGCATCCTGGCTGCAGCGGATGAATGTTTGCATCATGAAATCAGGTTTTCCCATAGCGGTGTCTCTCTCTAGCTTCGCTTTCAATTCAGTCACTGCGCGCGCTTGGCGTTGCAAAAAAGGGGCGGCCCATCTGTCCATCACGTCCTGCAAAGGCAGGGCATTCAGGTAGTGGTATTTGAACCGGCCATCCTTGCGGGTGACGATCAGATTGGCCTCTTCGAGGACCTTCAGATGCTTCATCACGCCAAAACGGGACATCTCCAGCACCTCTTCAAGGTCGCTGAGGGATTGGCCGTCGCGTTGGCGCAAACTGTCAAGCAGGTCGCGCCGGGCGGGGTCGTTGAGGGCTTTGAAAATCGCATCCATCGGAAACCTTATAGGTTACTAAATAGTCACGTGACAATAGAGTCACTTAAAAATACTTGCAGCGAACGGATCGTTGTGATGCTGTAAGTGCATGGAAAACAATAGTGAAACCCCGTCTTTTGTCACGCCGCAGGGGCGTAGGATTGCCTATCATTTGACCGATGGTACCGGCCCTGCGGTTGTGTTTTTGGGCGGCTTCAAGTCCGATATGGGCGGTACCAAGGCCGTGTATCTGGAAAAATGGGCACGCGATTCGGGGCGGGCCTTTCTGCGGTTTGATTACTCCGGTCACGGCGAAAGCGGCGAGGTTTTTACTGATGGCTGCATCGGCGATTGGTTTGAAGACGCATGTGCAGCGATCGGGCTGCTGGCTGGAAAGGTGGTCTTGGTCGGCTCCAGCATGGGTGGCTGGATTTCCCTGCTGGTGGCGCGCGCTATGCCGGAACGCATCGCCGGTATGGTCACCATCGCCGCCGCTCCGGATTTCACCGAAGACAGCATGTGGGCGGGTTTTTCGGATGCACAAAAACAGGAGTTGATGGCAGGGCAGGTCGCCTTGCCGTCGGACTATGGCGAACCCTACATCATCACCCGGCGCCTGATCGAAGAAGGGCGTGAACGACTGGTACTGCGTGACCCGCTGCCGTTGCCTTTTCCGGTGCGGTCATTGCAGGGGACGGCGGATGTTGATGTGAAAATGTCTGTGGCATTGCGGCTGTTAGAGCACGCGGAAAGCCCTGACATGCGCCTGACGCTGGTTGATGGTGCAGATCATCGTTTTTCGGATGACAATTGCCTCGACCTGATTGTGAGTGCTGTCGAGGATGTACTGGGGCGGGTGGGTTGAAACCCACCTTACGGTCTGACGCCACGTTTCCCTTTGGGATCACCTGCGCGCCTGATTAGGGTGCCCGAAATCCTTGGGAGGGGACGCGCATGGCATTATCATTGGGGCAAAAGGCAGGCTGGGGTCTGGCCGACATGGGCATTGTTGTCTTTGTCATCGTCAAACAACTGCTGATCCTGACGTATATGACAGCGTTTCTGGGTGTGCCTGTCGCGATTGCGGGTTTCGTGACCACTGCTGTCCTGATCTTTGACATGATCACCGACCCGCTGATTGGCTACTTTAGCGACCGCACGCAAAGTCGCTATGGCCGCCGTGCGCCGTGGATGTTTCTGGGCGTGCTGGTCATGTCGGCCGGAATGGTCGGCCTGTTTTCTGTGCCGCCGGGGATGGGGATGAATGCGAACCTTGCGTGGGTGGTGGCATTCTTTGTGATGGCGACGATTGGCTTTACAATGGTGGCGATCCCCTATGGCGCACAATCGGGTGAGATCACGCAAGATCCCAAAGAACGGTCCGCGATGACGGGGTTTCGCATGGCATTTGCCAGCATTGGTATCCTGATCGGTGGTGCGGTGTTGCCCGGCTTGGCGGGATCAATGGGCTATGCAATGGCAGCTTTGATCGTGACACCTTTGATGGTCGGGGCGGTGTGGCTGTCGCTTTGGTCCATCCGCAATGCACCGCGCATTGAACAGCCCGCAACGGTCAGCCTGTCTGGTATGTTTGGATTGGTTTTCTCAAACAAGGCTTTCGTGGTGCTGGTCCTGATCTACGGAGTGATGACATTGGCGATTGCGATGATCACGGCAGGCCTGCCATTTGCTGCGCTTTATCTGATCATTGATAGCGGCGACACGATGCTGTCTGGCGCTGCTGCGGCTCTGTCCACGCTTAGTCTGATGTTCGCCACCTTTGTTGTCGGTTCAATCCTGAGCCAGGCTGTCTGGGTGCTGCTATCCAATCGGTTGGGCAAGGTTGGTGCGCTGATCTTGGGGCTTTGCCTCTATGTTGTCCTGCTTTACGCACTCTACACGATGCTACCTTCTGTGAATGTCACTGCGATTGCTGGTATGTTCGTGCTGGCAGGCATGACCAACGGGGCCTATCAGCAAATCCCTTGGGCGATTTACCCGGATCTGATGGATGTGACCCGGCGCGAAACGGGCATCGCCATCGAAGGGGCGTTCTCGGCGATCTGGCTTTTTGGTCAAAAGCTGGCGAATGCGGTAGCCCCGGCGGTGCTGGGCCTGACGCTGGCGGCAGCGGGCTGGCAGGAAACAACAAATGGGGTGGTTGCGCAATCAGATGCGGCACTGGGCACCTTGCAGATGTCGATCACACTGATCCCGGCGGGCATTCTGGTGGTTGCGATCCTTGCGCTGGCCTTGATCTACCGCCCAATGGCACGGCGCGCCCTTGCATGATTTGGCCGACATAGAAGCGGCCCTTGCCGCAGCCGAAGCGCAGGTGCCACACCTGCGCGAAGGCTGCGAAAAGCGGATCGTCTGGGCTGGTGCGCCTGCCACCAAGACGCCTATATGCTTGCTGTATATCCACGGGTTTTCAGCCACGGGAGAAGAACTGCGGCCTTTACCTGATCTGGTGGCAAAAGAGCTTGGCGCGAACATCCACTTCACGCGGCTGACCGGGCACGGGCAGGATGGTGATGCCATGGGCAAAGCCACGCTTTCGGATTGGCGGCGGGACGTGGCAGAGGCGATTGTGATCGCTGAAACGCTGGGCGATGAAGTGATCATCATGGGGTGTTCAACCGGCTGCACCTTGGCGACGCTGGCCTTGGCTGAGGGGGCAAAGGCCAAAGTCATGATCCACGTCTCGCCGAATTTCGGACTGAGGCACCGGGCTGTGCAAACCTTGCTTGATCTACCCGGATCGCGGCATTGGTCAAAATACATCGCAGGGCGTTCGCGGTCGTTTGAGCCAATCAACCAAGCACACGCAGCCTATTGGACAGTCAAATATCCGACCGACGCCGTGCATGTCATGGCTGATGCAGTACGGGCCGTGCGTGGGGCGGATTTAACATTGATCAGCACGCCAGCATTGTTCTGTTTCAACGAGGCCGATCAGGTGGTGCACCCCGAAGACACCCAAAAAGTCATCGCACGTTGGGGTGCCGCTACAGAGCAAATTAAGATCGAGCAGACGCCGGATGACGACGCAATGGGGCATGTCATGGCCGGTGATATCTTTTCGCCGGGCCAAAACGCGCCACTGGCTCGGCAGATTTTAGCTTGGTTGCGTGGGCTGCCTGCCCGCTGAAACACTTGCGGCAGCGCCTATTCCGCGTCAAACTAAGAAAAAACCCAAAAGGTTGAGCAGTTTGATAGGGCCACCCCGCCATGCCGCGTGAAACGCTGGTAATGATCCCGCCGATGCTATCTGACGCACGCATTTTTGCGCCGCAGATGCAGGTTTTGTCGCGTGCGCATGCCGTGATGGTCGCACCGCCGACTTGCGGCGAGCGGATTGAAGAAATCGCCAGTCAAATACTTTCATGGTCGCCGTCCAAGTTCGCGCTGTGCGGCATGGGGATGGGCGGCATGGTCGCGATGGAACTGCTGCGCCGCGCGCCTGAGCGGATCACGCGCATTGCCTTGCTCAGCACAAGCCCGCAAGCAGACACACCTGAAGCCGCTGCCGCGCGTGAGCCGCATATCATTGCCGCGCGTGCAGGGCGCTGGGATGACGTGTTGCAGCATGAAATCAACTCGACTTGGATGGCCCCCTCGACGGACAAGGTTGATCTTGTCAGGCAATTGACCGAGATGGGGCGCGATATGGGGCCAGATGTCTACGTCAAACAGGCCCGCGCGATGCAGCGGCGCAAGGATCAGCAGGCCACTTTGCGTCAGGTCCAGCAACCTGTCGCTGTCATTTGCGGTCGCCATGACGGGCAGTATCACCTGAAAAGGCACGAGTTCTTGGCCGAACTCATCCCTTATGCACAACTCGAAATCATCGAAGGGGCAGGGTATCTGCCCACGCTGGAAGCACCAGATGCAACCACGGATGCGCTCGAGCGTTGGATGGCGCAGCCGCTGATGCTGCGGCCCTGAGGTTACTTAATACTGACAACTTTGGCTGATTTGCGCTTGGGCGCATCAGAATTCGCGTCAATGAAATCCAGAACCAATGGCCGGATATTGTTGCGCCAGCTGCGGCCAGCAAAGATACCGTAGTGCCCTGCGCCCGGCTCAAGATGAGACGCCTTCTTCTCATCGGGCAAGCCGGTCAGCAAATCCAGTGCCGCAAGGCATTGGCCGGGGGCCGAGATGTCATCTTCTTCGCCTTCGACGATTTTGACGGCAACCGTTGTGATCTTGCCCATATCAACCTTATGGCCTGCGACCATGAATTCATTTTGTGCAATCTCACGGCCTTTGAAAATACGCTCAACCGTGGACAGGTAAAACTCTGCCGTCATGTCCATTACGGCAAGGTATTCGTCGTAGAAATCATTGTGGCGGTCATGCTCTGACGCTTCACCTTTAGCGACGCGGATGATTTCATCGCGGAAGGCATTGCTGTGCGTCTCTGCGTTCATTGATATGAAAGAGGCCAGTTGCAACAGACCCGGATAAACCATGCGCCCCACGCCAGAATACTTGAAACCAACCCGCTGGATCATGGTTTCTTCCAACTGACCCATGGTAACGGAACGGCCAAAGTCGGTGACTTCGGTATGGTTCGCTTCGGGGTCAACAGGACCACCGATCAAGGTCAATGAACGTGGCTGCGCATCCGGATCAAGCTCGGCCAGATAGGCTGTTGCTGCCAATGCAAGTGGCACAGGCTGGCATACGGCGATCACATGGATGTCGGAGCCAAGCGTGCGCATGAAGTCCATCAGGTAGAGGGTGTAATCCTCAATATCGAATTTACCGGCACTGACAGGGATATCACGGGCATTGTGCCAATCGGTGATGTACACGTCCGCATCGGGCAGAAGGCTGATGACTGTCTTGCGCAGCAGTGTGGCATAGTGACCCGACATCGGGGCCACCAGCATCACACGGCGCTTACTGGGTTTGCGGCCCGGCATCGTGAAGTGGATCAGATCACCGAACGGTTTCTCAACCACTGTTTCCACGACGACAGGATAGTCTTTGCCCTTTTCGCCTGTAACCGGTGGGATATTCCAGTCGGGCTTCATCACCATCCGTGAAAAAGTACGCTCGGTCACTTCGCCCCAAGCCTTCAACCAATCCATGCCAGGGTTCGCGCCCCATGACATCATCGGGTAGGACGCAAATGCATGTGCAGTTGCGCCCAACCACTGATTGGTGTTGCGCATGCTTTCCATCAGGTCATAGGTCATCATATACTTCATGTACTCGGTCTCCGATGGCAGGCGCAGATTATGCTGCACCTGCAGCATACGCATAGGTAGGTTAAAATGACAACAAACGATTTAGAAGCGCAAGAAACAGTTGGTCCGAATGTTGCAAAGCTGGAAGCCAACCTTGCCCGGGTCGAAGAGCTGACCCAACGTTTGTTGAAGGTTATGGGCCAAGGGCGGCATGTGGCCCCATCGCTACAGGGCCCCAGTCAAGAACTCTATATGAAGGCGGCAACCGCCTATATGACTGAAATGATGCATAATCCCGCCAAGCTGATTGAGCATCAGTTGGAGTTTTGGGGCAAATCGGTAAAGCATTACGTTGAGGCACAACACTTGCTGGCGCAGGGCAAACTAGAGCCGGCAACCGACGAAACCCCCAATGACCGCCGCTTCAGCCATGAGCTGTGGGACACAAACCCCTACTTTAATTTCATCAAGCAACAGTATCTGATGAATGCTTCTGCGGTGCAGCAAGCGGTTGAAGACATCGACACGCTTGATTCTGAGGAAAAAAAGCGCCTGCGCTACTTCAGCCAGCAAATGGTCGATATGATCAGCCCCACCAACTTCCTGCCCACCAACCCCGAAGCATTGGCCTTAGCAGCCGAGACCGAAGGCGAAAGCCTTGTGGCAGGGCTAGAGAATATGATCGCTGATCTGGAAGCCAACGACGGTGATCTGGTCGTCACGCTTGCCGATAAGAACGCCTTCACGCTGGGCGAAAACCTCGCCACCACGCCCGGTTCCGTGGTCTTTCGCAATCATATGTTCGAGTTGATCCAATATGCACCGACGACCGAAAAGGTGTACGAGACCCCACTCATCATCTTCCCGCCGTGGATCAACAAATTCTACATCCTCGACCTGAAGCCACAAAACAGTCTGATCAAATGGGCCGTAGAGCAGGGATATACGGTATTCGTCGTGTCTTGGGTCAACCCAGACGCGGGCTATCGCGATACGTCGATGACCGATTATGTCGAAGATGGCTATCTGACAGCGATCAAAGAGGTCAAAGATATCTGCGGCGTCAAGAAAGTGAATGCGGTCGGATACTGCATTGCGGGGACGACGCTGTCGCTGACCTTGGCATTGATGAAGAAACGAAAGGATACCTCCGTCAATAGCGCCACCTTCTTTACGACGCTCACCGATTTCTCGGACCGAGGCGAAGTGGGGGTGTTTCTTGATGATGATTTCATCGACGGGATTGAAGCAGAAGTTGCGGAAAGCGGCGTGCTGGATTCCTTCTTTATGTCGCGCACGTTCTCATATCTGCGCTCCAACGACCTGATCTATGGCCCTGCCATCAAAAGCTACATGATGGGCAAGGCGCCGCCAGCGTTCGATCTGCTTTATTGGAACGGAGATGGCACAAACCTGCCCGCCAAGATGTCGGTCGAATATCTGCGGGGTCTTTGCCAGAACGATAGATTCGCTACCGATGGATTTGAAGTTGCGGGTGAAACCGTAAAGCTGAAAGACGTCAGCGTGCCGCTGTGCGCGATCGCTTGTGAGACCGATCACATCGCGGCGTGGAAAAGCAGCTACGCAGGCGTTGCGCAGATGGGGTCGAAGGATAAAACCTTTATACTATCCGAAAGCGGGCACATTGCCGGGATCATCAATCCACCGACAAAGAACAAGTACGGACATTATACGAACCCGGAACTTGGGCTGACGGCTGATGACTGGCTTGACGCTGCCGAGAAAAACGAAGGGTCCTGGTGGCCGCGTTGGGACGGCTGGTTGTCGAAAAAATCAGGTAAAAAGGTTGATGCACGCACTCCGGGTGATGACAAACACCCCGTTCTTGCGCCCGCGCCAGGGACATATGTTGTTTCTAAGTAGCTGAAATATATCGGCTAATCAGGAATTTGAAAAATTTATGCTGCACTGCAGAAAAAACACTTGAAATGCTGCACTGCAGCATGCATATTGGTGTCATCGAATTAACGCGGAACACACCGCACTGACACATCGAAAGGCGACTACAATGGCTGCTAAAACACAAGACTTCACCGCGATCTTCAAAGACATGACAGGCGCGTTTCCTGTCGACACCAAAGCAATGGAAGAGCAGTTCAAGAATCAGACTGCTCTGGCCGAAAAAATGTCCGCAGTTGCAATCGACGCTGCTGGTAAATCCGCTGAGCTGTCCGCAAAGTGGACACAGGACACACTTGCTAAAGTAGAAGCAATGTCCAAAGCAAAGGCAGAGCCTGCTGACTATGCAAAAGCAATGACAGATTTCGCATCTGCATCCGCTGAATCCGCTGCCGAGCACATGTCTGCTTTCGCTGAAATCGCGAAAAAAGTTCAGACACAGACTATGGAATTGGTCATGGCTGCTGGCAAAGACATGTCAGAAGAAATGAACGCTGCTGCGAAAAAAGCTCAGACTGAGCTGACAGCTGCTGCTAAAAAAGCAACTGCTGCAAAGTAAGCTAAATCGCCCTTACCTCCCTAAGGGTTAGATTTTGAAAGACGGTCTGCGAAAGCGGGCCGTCTTTTGTTTTGCGCAAAGGCTTTCTTTTTTAGCAGGCGCGGCGTAGGCTTTGCTGCACCGCAACATCCTTGGGAGGGACGCCCGTGGCCAAGACTGACAAACCGCTACTGATCAAGCGCTACGCGAGCCGCCGTCTCTACAATACTGAGACTAGTGACTATGTGACGCTCGAAGATATTGCGATCTTCATTCGTGAAGGACGCGAGGTGCAGATCGTCGATCTGAAATCAGGCGATGACCTGACCCGGCAATATCTGTTGCAAATTATCGCAGAGCACGAAAGCCGCGGCGAAAGTGTGTTGCCTGTTGATGTGCTGACCGATCTGGTGCGCAGCTACACAAGCCAGGCCGCATCAGTGGTGCCGCAATTTCTGCAAGCCAGCTTTGATATGCTGCGCGAAGGACAAACCAAGGCGATGGAAAACATCGGCAAGGCCAGCCCTATCGCCAACATGCCCGGGTTCGAGGCGATGCGCGCCCAGCAAGAAGCGTTTTTTAAGGCGATGACTGGTGGCATGATGCCCGGTGCTTCCGCATCTTCCGAAGATGACAAAAGCGATGACGGTGATCTGGGTGAAATCAAAAATCAACTTGCCGCATTGCAAGAGAAGCTATCGAAGATGAGCAAGTAGCAACACATTTCTAGAAATGTGTTGGCATACCAAATTTCTAGAAATTTGGTTGCTTAACAAACAATCTCGATAGGCCCATCGTGACAAATGACCACGAAATGGTGGTCAGTCCGCACCAGTCGAAACCGTCTTTTCTGGACCTCGGCCACAAATGCGTTGATGCCAACCTCGCGAACAACGTCAATCACCTGTCTGCGGATCACACCACCATTACGTGCCGCCTGGCACTGAAAGACTTGCGCCAACCAATCGAAACCGACCGGTCTAGATGAACGTATCTCTTGCATCGTCAAGATGATGCCCGAATAGGGTTAACGCAGGCCTAACCTTAAGCGACGACCCGTTCCTTGAAAAACCGCGCGATCTGATCCGCGACTTGCCCGTTGTCGATTGGACGCGGCAGGTTCTCGCGGACCTCTGCCAGTTGCGTATCCGGTACCACGCCGGGGCCGCGATGGGTGGCAAGACCTTCGACAAATGTTGCGTCAAACTCCGGGTGTGGTTGTACGGTAAACGCCCGTTTGCCGTAAACCAGCGCCGCATTTTCGCAAAAGTCATTGCTGGCAACAACGGTCGCATCGACGGGGCGCTGTGTCACCTGATCTTGGTGCCATGCGTTCAACGCGATGGACCCGCCTTGCCAGTCATACTCGCGGCGACCCACGGCCCAGCCTTTTGGGAACTTCTCGACCTTCCCTCCAAGCGCTTGCGCGATGATCTGGTGGCCAAAACAAACGCCAACCATGGGCACATCAGCATCATAGATGTCCCGGATCAGCACCTCCAGCGGGGGGATGAACGGGTGATCTTCATAAGCCCCGTGTTTTGATCCGGTCACAAGCCAGCCGTCGCAATCAGTAATCGCATCAGGGAACTGCATGTCCACCACATTATAGGTCACAAAGTCAAAGCCGTGACCGTCCAGCAGTCGCCTGAAATGCGCGTCAAAATCGCCCCGGCTGGTGATGATTTCTTCGGGTGCGTGGCCGGTTTGCAGGATACCGATCTTCATTGCGGTCTCACTTTGGAATGAGGGAGTGTTGCCTAAACCTATACCAGATCGAGATAGTGGTCGATCTGTTCTTCCGGCGTCATTTCCGCGAAATGCGCCATCTCTTGTCGTTTGGTGCGGATCAGGTTGTCGACCAGTTGCGGATCAAAGATACGCCGGGCAAGCGTGCTTTGCTCAAACGCGTTTATGGCATCTTCCCATGTGCTTGGCACCTGCGGCAGCTTTTGATCATATGCGTTGCCGGTGATCGGGTTGGGGGGTGTCATCCCGTCTTCAATCCCCACCAATGCAGAGCCCAGAACCGCTGCAAGGAACAGGTAAGGGTTCACATCACCCCCAGCCAGCCGGTGTTCAATGCGCCTTGCCGCAAAGCTGCCGCCGGGAACACGCACCGAAGCGGTGCGATTGTCATAGGCCCAGCAAATACTTGTCGGCGCATGGGCCCCGGGCACCAGCCTTTCATAGCTGTTGCCGTGAGGGGCAAAGATCAGCGCGAGATCAGGGATGCCCGCCAAACACCCGGCGATCGCATTGTGAAGCAGGGGTGTGCCTGCGAACGTATCATTTGCGAAAGCGTTGTTGCCCTCCGCATCCAAGATCGAGAAATGCGTGTGCAGCCCATTGCCTGCGTAATCCTCGTAAGGTTTCGCCATAAAGCTCGCCGCCATCCCGTGATTGCGGGCCAGACCACGTACCAACATCTTGAAAAGCCACGCATCATCGGCAGCTTTCAACGCATCGGGCACATGTTCAAGGTTCACCTCAAACTGGCCTTCGCCGCCTTCGGAAATCGCGGCCTCTGCGGGGATATTCATCGCCTCGCACGCGTCATAAAGCTCGTTGAAGAACCCATCAAAGGCATCGAGGGCGCGCAGCGACAGAATTTCAGCACCCGCACGGCGTTTGCCCGACCGGGGGGACTTTGGCTGGCGAATTCCGCGACCAGAGTCGTCAATCAGATAGAACTCCATCTCGGTTGCAGCAACAGCGGTCAGCCCGCGGTCCTTGTAACCCTTCAGGACACGGGCCAGTGCATGACGGGGGTCGCCTGTGAAAGGTGTTCCATCGTCATGAAAGGACCAAAGCGGCAGCAAGGCCGTCGGTGCCTGCAACCATGGCATCGGCACATATCCACGCTCGGTCGGCAGCAACAGCCCATCGGCATCGCCGGTTTCAAACACCAGCGGGCTGTCGTCGATATCCTCGCCCCAGATATCAAGGTTCAGTACCGACAGCGGAAAGCGGGTGCCATCCTTTTCCAGCTTCTCGGCAAAACGGCGCGGCACACGTTTGCCCCGCGCTTGTCCATTCAGGTCAGCCGCCCCGCAGCGCAGGTTGCGAATTTCGGGATGATCGTCAAGCCAGCTCATCGGATAATCTGCGGCCTCACTTTGACTTTCTTGCGTACATCCTGCGGCAGATGCCGGTTCAACCGGTTGTTGATCAGACCAAAGAGGCCAATCACAATCAGGGTTAGAATGATAAAATAGCCCGCAAGGATTGGGTAAGGGACGAAAGGGTTGAACGTCTTATCGGCAAAGTAGTTGGCGTAATAAAGCGCATCGCCCCGTTGCTGTGTCGCCGGAAAGCCTGAGAAAAACACAAGCGTTGTGGCATGGAACAGAAAGATCGCCTCGTTGGTATAGGCAGGCCAGGCCAGTCGCAACATCGTGGGCCAGATCACCCGGCGAAAGCGGGACCAACCTGATAGGCCGTAAGCATCTGCCGCTTCGGTATCGCCTTTCGGGATGGATTGCAGCGCGCCGTAGAAAATCTCGCCTGAATAGGCGGCGGTGTTCAGGAACAGCACGACCAACGCGCCCGCCCATGCGGATGTGAGCGGGTTGAAAAAGCTGCTGACGTCCTTGAGGCTGAGGAAGACGAAGTAAGCAAAGAAGAACTGGATAAACAGCGGCGAGCCGCGAAAGATAAAGATGAACCACTCAGCCGGTTTGCGAAACCACGGATTGCGCGCGGCCTTGCCCATGGCCACCGCAGTGGCGAGGAAGAAGCCCGAACACAGTGCGACCACGCCAAAGTAGATGTTCCAGATCATGCCGGAACCGATCAGCGTGAACTGCTGGCACAACGTAAAATCTGTGCGCGGCAGCAACCGCTCACCAATCCCTTGGCTGCGCAACGCGTAGTCTGCGATGGTTTCCCAGCAGCTCATGCCGCGGCCTTCCGCTGGGCTTCGCCTGCCGCAGTCGCCTGGCCGTGGGTCAGCTTGGACATCACACGGCCCAAGACGACCTCTGACACTTTGGTGAAGCACAGGTAAAAGACCAGAAGCGCTGCGAAATACCACATGCGCCAATCAGGGTGCGGGTATTCGGTGAATTGTGGCTGCTTTGCTCCGCCCAATTCGCGCGCCCAATAGACGATGTCCTCAACGCCCAGCAGGAACAACAGTGGCGTCGCTTTGATCAGCACCATCCACAGGTTGGACAGACCGGGCAAGGCGTAGACCCACATTTGCGGCACCAACACGCGCCAAAAAGTCTGGCGGCGGCTCATCCCGTAAGCTTCTGCGGTCTCAAGCTGGCCTCTGGGAACGGCGCGCATTGCGCCGAACAACACATTTGCGGCAAAGGCCCCAAAGACAATCGCAAAGGTCAGCACTGCCAGCAAAAAGCCATATGTCTCGTGCACCCATTGCGGCGCATTGCCCAACGGCAGTTTTGCGGCGGTGCAGACGATAAAGTCATTTCCTTGGCGCACGGGTTCGTCCCAGTCCGGGCATTTGATCCGGTGACGGATGTACTCAAACGCCTGATCCAGCGCGATGACGAAGAACAGAAAGAACGCAATGTCAGGGATGCCGCGCACCACAGCGATATAGGTCTTCCCGATCCAGCGCAGCGGCGCGACGTTACTGCGGGCGGCAGAGGCCCCTGCAAAACCGAAAGCGAGTGCTGTAGGGGCCGTAATCGCCAGCAACAGCAACACTGTTCCCACCGCCCAATACATCGACATATGCTTGCCGGTGGTCAGATAACAGCTAAGCCATCGGAACCCTTCCAATGCCGCCGGGTCGGTACAGAAACTGAACATCAATCGCCTTGTTGCGCTAGTCCTCTCATCCGTCCAACAATTGCATTGCTGAGTCAACGCGTTCTGGTCACATTCGGTACGTCAACGCAGGCCGTTTCAAGTGGGAATGTCAAAAATGGTACAGTCATTCATTGTCGTAGGCGCGGGGATCATCGGTGCGGCGACTGCTTTGCAGTTGGCCAAGGCAGGCCATGCCGTGAAAATCGTGCAGGCTGGTGGGGTGGATGCGACCAGCACGTCTTTCGGATGGATCAACGCAAGCTTCTTTCTCAACGATGATCACCACCACTTGCGGAGGGCAGGGATCGCGGCGTGGCACCGGGTCTTGCAAAACGTGCCTGCATCCGTGGATTGGCAAGGGTGTCTTTGTTGGGACATGAGCCCGGACGATATGGAAGCGACATTCACACAGTTGCGTGCGTTCGATTACCCCGTCGAGATGATTGCAAAATCTCAGATTCAGAAACGCGAACCTGCCCTCAACGCAGCGCCAGACCAAGCCTTGTTTTTTCCAGCCGAAGGGGCAGCTTCACCGGCCGATCTTTCACGGCATTTCCTGACTGCCGCCCAAGCTTTGGGGGCCAAGCTGATCCGTAACACCTATGTATCTGCACTCAAAACCAAGAATGGCCGGGTCATCGGCATCGAAACACCGCAAGGTGATATGCTGGCCGATCAGGTGGTCATCGCCGCAGGCACCGGCACCGCAGCTATTGTGGGTAGCATCGGTTGCGACATCCCACTGGTCCCGCGGCCTGCCTATATCCTGCGCACGGCCCCGCAAAAGAAGGTGCTGCATCATATCCTTGCTACACCTCAGGGCGAAATCAGACAGGAACCGTCGGGGCAAATCCTGATGCCGGTCGTGCCCGGCCATCAAAGTGACGATGCTGAAGAACTGATGCAAACCCCGACAGAAGCCGCAGACGCGGCGATCAAACGGTTGCACGCGATCTGCGGCGGATTGGAGAACGCGGATTGGTCCGAAGTGACACGCGCCGAGCGCCCCATGCCACGCGATGGTTTCCCCATCGTCGGACCCATCGCGGACGGGGCCTATGTCGGTGTCCTTCATTCGGGGATCACGCTGGGGCCGATCATCGCAGAGCTTGCGGCCAAAGACATCACCGGACGGCTGGATAACGCTGATGCGGCGATGCTGGCACCCTATCGGCCGGACCGTTTCTTGCACCCATAAAAAAGGGCCGCCATCTCTGGCAGCCCTCTCGATCTCAACGGTACTGGCGGCTTAGAACTGCTCGCCAACACCCCATTTTGCGATCAGCTCGTTCAGTGTGCCGTCTTCTTTCATCGACGTGATGGCCGCATCCAGCGTTGCCAGCAATTCGCCGTCGCTTTCGCGCACACCAAGGCCAACACCGCCACCAATCAGTTCTTCTTGGCTTAGCAGCATGACTTCAGCATCGGAATCTGCGATTGGCTGCAAGAAGGATTTGTCGGCCAGAACCGCATCCGCTTCGCCGGCTTTCACAGCCGCAACTGTTTCGTCGGGTGTCGCAAATTCCAGCAGCGTGGCACCAGTGCTTGCAACAAATGCGGCCTGAATTGTACCGGTTTGGGCAGCAATCACGCCATTTGCCAGATCAACGTCAGCGGACATTGCAAGGTATGCAGATGGATCAGGCTGGGTATAGCCTTGAGAAAAGTCGATGACTTCGTCACGCTCGTCCGTGATGGACATGCCAGCGATGATCACATCGTAGTTGCCGGAAACGAGGTTGGGGATAATGCTGTCCCACTCGTTTGTGACCCACTCGCAGGTCAGTTCGGCGCGTGCGCAAACTTCGTCACCCACTTCACGCTCAAAACCGTCGACTTCGCCGTCGTCGTTGAGGAAGTTATATGGAGGGTAGGCGCCCTCTGTGCCCAGACGCACGACGGAATGGCCGTCTGCGAATGTCATGGAACCTGCGACGGCCAGTGCGACCGTTGTAAGGATAAGATTTTTCATCAGTATTCTCCCGATTAGATGATTTTATGAAACCGTGGCGGACAAAAAGCCCTTGAGCCGTTCGGTCTTGGGTTTGCCGAAAAGCTCCGCCGGGGGGCCTTGCTCTTCGATTTTGCCTTGGTGCAGAAAGACGACATGGTCGCTGACGTCAGCGGCCAGTCGCATGTCGTGGGTGACGATGATCATGGTGCGGCCTTCGGCGGCCAGATCTTTGATCACTTTCACGACTTCCTGTTCAAGTTCAGGGTCCAACGCGCTGGTCGGTTCGTCAAACAGCAGCGCCTTGGGTTCCATACACAGCGCGCGCGCAATCGCGGCGCGTTGTTGTTGTCCGCCCGACAGTTGGGCCGGATAAGCATCGCATTTGTCACCTATGCCAACCTTGGCAAGATACTTGCGGGCAGCAGCTTCCGCCTCGGCCTTGTCGCGTTTGAGCACGGTGACGGGGGCCTCCATGACGTTTTGCAAAATCGTCATATGCGCCCACAGATTAAACTGCTGAAACACCATCGACAGGTTCGTGCGAATGCGGATCATCTGGGCGTGGTCACCAGGATGGCGGTTGGCACCCATACCCTTCCAGGTCACCGGTTCCCCGCAGAATAGCACATCACCCTGCTGGCTGTCTTCCAGCAGGTTCGCACAGCGCAAAAGCGTTGATTTACCAGACCCGGACGATCCGATCAGCGATACGACATGCCCGGCGGGGGCGACGATATCTACACCCTTCAACACCTCAAGGTCGCCGTAGGCTTTGTGCAGGTCGCGTATTTCGATAACAGGGGCGGCGTTTGTCACGGTTGGCAGCTTTTCATAGTTCCAGCGCAGAGTAGTGCCGATTTTGCGCAGGTTTGCAACGGTAAGTGACGCGTTGACCCGGCGTCAAAGGGGGGCTGCCGCCTGCTTTGGCGGAAATGGCAGGTCATAGGCGGTTTGGGGCAAGGCGATAATGCCCTTCAAGCCAAGGGTGGATGCGTCTTGCACGGTGAGAGCGGCAATGGCAGCGGCGATTGCATCAAAATAGGGGACTGGGTCCTGCGCTCTGCGGGTAATGAAACTCATGCCCGGGGTCACGTCCGTGTGCCCGATCATCTTAAGTTCTGCCGTCTGCGGGTTTTCAGCTTGTTCGATCCGCCATGTATGCGCATCAATCGCCGCGATATCAGCGCGCCCTTCCGCGACAGCGGCAATACTGGACTGGTGACTGCCAGTCTTGGGAATACATTGAAACTGAAACCCATGCGCCTGCGCCCAAAGCTGAGGGGCACCAAAGCCTGATTGCGAAAGCGGTTCGCTAAACGCAAAACGCAGTGTTGCCATGTCTTGTGGCGTTGTGGCGGTGCAATCGTTCCGAACCACAAACACGCTGCGGTAGTATCCGGGGGGGCAACCTGCCACTCCATAATCCGCGGCACCGATCACAGTCACCTTCGTTTTGAATAGAGCGCGGTAAGGCAGATTGCAGATTTGCCCCAACACCAAATCGGGCCGCGCCCATCCATCCATATGATCCGTGTCGTAGTCCAACTGATCACAGGCCGATACCCCGCGTGCGCGCAACCCATCACGGATCAGCGCCCACAACGCGTCATGCGCGGCCCTATTGGACGCACGTGCATACATCGGCAGGCTTGCAATCATCCAGCGCTGACTTTGAGGCGGGCGCGGTGGCTGTCCTGATCAGATACACCCAACAGCGATGCGGTCATCCGCATCATGCTGTCTTCTTCATCGTCACGCACACCGTCGGCCATCACGACAGACCACAGGGCTTCGATCACGCCAAGCCGATCTTCGTAGGACACAGTGTCTTTGATGGCACGCGTAAAGCGGACTGTGTCCGGGGCTTCTGCCTCCAACGCCTCGCATTCGGCGCGCAGAGCGGCAGCATCTGTCGCGTTCAGATCATAGCGTTTCATCAAAGCCTGATCAATTTGTGCGATTTCGACATCGGCATAGTCGCCATCCGTGCGGGCAATACGCACAAGCAGGGCACCAAGCGCCAAACGGCAATCAATTTCAGGTAGGGCTGCGGGGTCGGGGGCGGTCAGACGCCTAAGGAGATCATTGAACATGCGCCCTACATAAGATGAGAAAGCCTATCTTGAAAGAGGGCAGTCAGTCGCGCGCCTTCTTGCGCAAAGCCGTAAGGTGCGTTCAGGACAAACAGACCAGAGCCAACCATCCGGTGCCCGGGTCGGGCCGGGGGGAAACTGACCTCATGGGTCAGGGCATCTGGGATCGCTGTCTGCAAGTCACGGATCATGGGCTTGTGGGGTGCATCCGTCAGGATCGGATACCACAACATAATGACACCAACGCCCCATTTGCGGTGTAGCTTTGCAATGGTGGCGGGGATGGTCTGATAATCCGCTTTCACCTCAAACGACGGATCAATCAGCAGCAAACCCCGGCGGGGGTCAGGCGGGCAAAGCGACATTGCCATGTCCCAGCCATCCTTCTGGCGAAAGATACCGCCGTAAGGGGCCATGTTGTCTTTTAGGGCGGCGAATTCCTGCGGGTGCAGTTCGGACAGATGGATCGTATCGACCGGGCGCAAGCTTTCTGCGGCAATGAGGGGGGAACCGGGATAAGCATCGCCCCCGTGCTTGGCACGGATACGCGTCAAAACCTGCGCATAAGGGTGATCAGCGGCAAACCAATCCTGCGCCAATGCGATCCCCATGGCGGCCTCGCCGGTTTTCAGGGCCGCCTCATCGCGCAAATCATAAAGCCCGCGCCCCGCATGGGTTTCCAGATAGGACAGGGGTTTGTCCTTGCGGGTCATATACGCCAAAGCCCACGCCAGCATGCTGTGCTTGTGCACGTCCGCCAGATTTCCGGCGTGGTAGATGTGTTGGTATGACAGCATGATACGCCCCTTGGGTTACGGCTGTCGGCTTAACCCAGCCGAGCAAGCCTGTCTATCTGCCGAAAAACGCCCAGTTTTTCCGCAGTTGCTTGTGCAAAGACCGGCGCTAACTGTAGGGTGACACCGAAAGGCCTTAACATGTTCAAACGCGCTACCCTCGCGGCATTGCTGATTACGACACCGCTGGCAGCGGTGGCTCAAGAGCAGCCCAACAGCGTCGAATTTCGGCTTGGGCTTGGCCCTTCGTTATCGCCCGGCTACTTCGGTGATGACGACCTTGATCTTGGTGTCAGTCCCAAATTTCAGCTTGAAAAGTTGCAGTTTGGTGCCCTTTCGTTCGGCGGTGACGCATCATATGGGCTCGGTTTTGGCGGGTCATTCCGCTTTATCGGTGCGCGGGATGCTGATGAGTTTGATGAACTCACCGGGTTGGACGACATTGATTTTTCATTGGAACTTGGCGGTGGCTTGGAATTCACAACACCCGACTATGAGGTGTTTGCAAAGCTGCGCTATGGCGTGATCGGTCACGAATCCTTTGTCGCCGAAATCGGAAGCGATATCTATTACCGCCCGACAGATCAGCTCACATTCAAGGCAGGCCCACGCATTTTGCTGGGCGATGATGACTATGCGCAAACCTATTTCGGGGTGAGCGCAGAAGAGAGCGGGACCAGCAACTTTGATGCATTTGACGCGCGCGGCGGGATCGTCAGCGCCGGCGCCAAGGCCGAGGCCACCTATGCCCTGAACGACGATTGGGAGGTGATTGGCACATTGCGCTACGAACAATTGCGCGATGATGCCGCCGACAGCCCGATCACGGAAAAAGACGATCAGATCAGTGGCAGTATCGTGCTGACCCGGCGTATCACCTTCGGGTTTTAGCGATCACACCAGGCGCGACGTTTCCACCGCGGCCCTCACGAAATCAGCGAACAACGGATGGGGCGCGAAGGGCTTGGACTTAAGCTCGGGGTGGAACTGTACGCCGATAAACCACGGGTGATCTTTCCATTCGACAATCTCGGGCAGTTTGCCATCAGGTGACATGCCCGAGAACAGCAAACCTGCTTTTTCGAGCGTTTCGCGGTACTTGATATCAACCTCATACCGGTGTCGGTGCCGCTCTTCGATGGTGGTGCCACCATAGACTTCAGAGACCTTCGATCCTTCGGTCAGTGTCGCGTTATAAGCCCCCAGACGCATGGTGCCGCCTTTGTCATCGTCAGCCTTGCGGGCGACCTTATGATTGCCCTGCACCCATTCTTTGAGGTGATAAACCACCGGTTCAAAACGCTTTTTGCCGGCCTCATGGTCAAACTCCTCTGACCCGGCCTTTGCCATACCGGCCACGTTCCGGGCGGCTTCAATCACCGCCATTTGCATACCCAGACAGATCCCCAGATAGGGGATCTTCTTTTCGCGAGCGAATTGCGCCGCCTTGATCTTGCCCTCTGTACCGCGTTCGCCAAAACCGCCCGGCACAAGGATGGCATGGAACCCTTCCAGATAAGGGGCCGCGTCGTCCTTGTCGAAAAGCTCGGCATCGACCCACTCGATCTTGACCTTCACACGGTTGTGCATACCGCCGTGGGTCAAGGCTTCTGCAATAGACTTATAGGCGTCTTCAAGCTGCGTGTATTTGCCAACAATCGCGATCTTTACCTTACCTTCGGGATTATGGATGCGGTCGTAAACGTCGTGCCAAACATCCAGTTTAGGCTGCGGCGCGGGTGATATACCGAACGCATCCAGAACTGCCTGATCGAGACCTTGTTCGTGATAGGCCAACGGGGCCTCATAGATAGATCTCAGGTCATAGGCCGCCACAACGCATTGCTTGCGCACGTTACAGAACAGGGCAATCTTTTCACGCTCTTTGTCCGGGATAGGATGTTCGGAACGACAGACAAGAATATCCGGTGCGATACCGATAGACTGCAATTCCTTGACAGAGTGTTGCGTCGGCTTTGTTTTCAACTCACCCGAGGCGGCCAGATAGGGCAGCAACGTCAGGTGCATGAAAATGCACTGGCCACGCGGTTTGTCATGCGCGAATTGCCGGATGGCTTCGAAAAACGGCAGACCCTCAATATCGCCAACCGTGCCGCCGATTTCGCAAAGCATGAAATCAACTTCGTCTTCGCCGATCTTCAGGAACTCTTTGATTTCATTGGTCACATGCGGGACGACCTGAATCGTCTTGCCCAGATAATCACCGCGCCGCTCTTTCTCCAGAACGGTCGAGTAGATGCGACCCGAACTGACTGAGTCCGTATTGCGGGCAGGCACCCCGGTGAACCGTTCATAATGACCAAGGTCCAGATCGGTCTCGGCGCCGTCATCGGTGACAAAGACCTCACCATGCTCAAACGGTGACATCGTGCCGGGGTCTACATTCAGATAGGGGTCCAGTTTGCGCAGGCGCACGGAATAGCCGCGGGCCTGCAACAAAGCGCCCAAAGCCGCTGATGCGAGGCCTTTGCCAAGTGAGGACACAACGCCGCCAGTAATGAAGATAAAACGCGCCATGAGCAGGGAGCCCCCGTGAAAAATTCCAAAAACTGTGGGAAAGCGCACCCGAAAATACGCATCATCACGGGATTTGACGTGTAGTGGATTCGGGCACGATTGGCAACCGCTGACCCAACATCATGTTGCCGCGCGTGACAGCACGGCAACTGCTAGTGG
Source organism: Yoonia sp. F2084L (assembly GCF_023015625.1). Lineage (GTDB taxonomy): Bacteria > Pseudomonadota > Alphaproteobacteria > Rhodobacterales > Rhodobacteraceae > Yoonia. Next base: position 64,614 of record NZ_JALKAH010000004.1, on the reverse strand, counting down.
TTATTCGCCCGCAGGGACCAGCGGATCGTCATCGCCCAACGACGGCGGTAAAAGGCTATCACCAAAATCAGGCAGCAATGGTGTATCACCACTTGGATCAATGCCCAACCGGTCAGTGACCGAGGAACCTGCTGTATTGCTTGCCGAAATCAGCGTCAGCGCAATGGACGTGCAAATGAATGCAACTGCCAGCGCCCATGTGAATTTGCTCATCGCTGTGGGGGCAGGGCGCGAACCCGTCGCACCGCCACCGCCGCCCATGCCAAGACCACCACCCTCAGAGCGCTGCAAAAGCACAGTACCGATCAGGCTGAGTGCCAGGATCAGGTGGATGATAAGGACGACGTTTTCCATTCAAGGGGCCTTTCGGGCGTTCGCGAACAAGCGGTATCTAAAAGCTGCGAGGCTTTCCCGCAACCCCTGAAACCATGCTTATTCGTCGACATCATCCATGTCAGCCTGACCCGTCAGCCGCCGCCGCACGATTGACCAAGACAGGCCGATTGCCAGAACGACAGACAGGGCCACGATCCCGATCCATGTATTGATGGACGGGTCCGCAAAGCTCATCACGCCTTGATCGAACAGCACCCAGAGCACCGTACCAACGACGGCAAGGATCAACAGCATCCCGAAAACCCCGATAGATCGCAGGGTTGCACGCAGATAGATGATGTACCCGATCAGCAGGATCAGCCCAAACAGCACCGTCAGAGACAGGCTGGTTTCATAGTTCGCCATGCTCCAGCGGACATAGTTCCACTGCGTCGGGTTATATGTCGCCGCCAGCAACACAAACGCAAAAATCCAACGGATAACGAAACCCATGATATGCCTCACTTCTTTTTGGTGCGGCGACAATGCGGTGTCATTGTCTCGCTGTCCAGTCAGGCATTTTGCGGTTTCCCCAGACCCGGTGCGCCGATATAGGGGGCACGCAGTCTTTGAGGGAAAAGAATCTTATGGCAAATGTTGTGGTCGTCGGTGCCCAGTGGGGTGATGAAGGCAAAGGTAAGATCGTGGACTGGCTTTCTGAGCGGGCCGACGTGATCGCACGCTTTCAGGGCGGGCATAACGCGGGCCATACGCTTGTCATTGATGGTGAGGTTTTCAAGCTCAACGCGCTGCCCTCGGGTGTGGTGCGCGGCGGCAAGCTGTCGATCATTGGCAATGGCGTGGTTTTGGACCCTTGGCATCTGGTCAAGGAAATCACTTCGATCCAGAAACAGGGCGTCACGATCAACCCCGAAACGCTGATGATTGCGGAAAATACGCCGTTGATCTTGCCAATCCACGGTGAACTGGACCGTGCGCGCGAAGAAGCTGCCAGCAAAGGTACCAAGATCGGCACGACAGGCCGCGGCATTGGCCCGGCCTACGAAGACAAAGTGGGGCGTCGTTCGGTCCGCGTGGCCGATCTGGCCGATCAGGCGACTTTGGAAGCCCGCGTTGACCGCGCGCTCCAGCACCACGACCCGCTGCGCAAAGGTCTGGGCATTGAGCCCGTTGACCGCGATGCACTGGTTGCGCAGCTCAAAGACATCGCTGGCGAAATCCTGCCTTACGCTGCCCCCGTCTGGAAAGTGCTCAACGAAAAGCGCAAGGCGGGTAAACGCATTCTGTTTGAAGGCGCACAAGGCGCGCTGCTCGATATCGACTTTGGCACATACCCGTTCGTGACATCCTCTAACGTGATCGCAGGACAGGCGGCCACTGGTGTTGGCGTTGGCCCCACCGCCATCGACTATGTGCTTGGCATCGTCAAAGCCTACACCACACGCGTGGGCGAGGGGCCTTTTCCGACAGAGTTGGACGACGAAGACGGCCACCGCCTTGGCACACGCGGCCATGAATTCGGCACGGTCACCGGGCGCAAGCGGCGCTGCGGTTGGTTCGATGCCGCCTTGGTGCGACAGACCTGTGCCACATCAGGTGTGACCGGCATCTCACTGACAAAGCTGGACGTTCTGGATGGTTTTGAGACGCTAAAGATCTGTGTGGGCTATGACCTAGACGGCGAAACGCTTGATTATCTGCCGACAGCCGCTGACCAACAGGCGCGCTGCAAACCGATTTACGAAGACATCGAAGGCTGGGCGGAGTCCACTGAAGGCGCGCGCTCCTGGGCGGACTTGCCTGCGCAGGCGATCAAATATGTGCGCCGGATTGAGGAGTTGATCCAATGCCCCGTCGCCCTAGTTTCCACCTCACCTGAAAGAGAAGATACCATTTTGGTGACCGACCCCTTCGCGGATTGAGGATAGATGACATATAAAGCGCGCAAACGACTGTCGATATTTGTGCTTGTTGTGGGTCTGCCGATCTACATCATTATAGCCGCAACCATCATGAGCAGTATGATGACCCAGGAAGTACGTTTCCCGCTAATCGTCGAGTTCTTTATCTATGTGGCGTTGGGGATCGGCTGGGCCTTCCCACTGAAATGGGTGTTCAAAGGGATCGGCCAACCCGACCCGGATCAGCAATAAAAAAGGCGGGGCAAATACCCCGCCTTTGCGTTTTACGACTGCTCGATGGTTAGCCTTGCGCGGCCTTATCTCCGTCTGGTCTGTACTGTGTGTTTTCGGCGACTTGGAAACGGCCATTGGGTAGTTTGATCAGGCGTGCCTGACGCAGCAGGCGGCCAAAGCACCGCAGACCGTCTTCGCGGGTGATTTCTTCGCTTGATGCGGATTGCACGACCTTCATGACCTGAGGCCGTGAAAAATCTGCAGCCCCCTCGACAAAGCAGATAAACGCGCCTGCAGCTTCCAGTTTGTCGACCAAATCAGTTGCACCATGTGCGGCTGCAAACTCGGCAAAGCCCGCAGCTTCGGTTTGACCATCCGCTTCTTTGAGTGCTGCAATCTGGCGCAAACGCTCTGACGCGGCATCAAGTGGCTTGGCGTCTGCGGGTTGGGTTTTGGCCTCTTGCGCAGCCTCCTCAACGGCGGGTTCAATGAACCGGGTTTTGACAGGCTCTGGCTTTTGGGGGACTTCTACCTCGGCGTCGGCTTCAGCCTCCGGTTCGACTTTTTGCGACGGCACCAGCTTCAGCGGTGCTGACGCGATGGCCTGGCTTCTTTCCTTCTCCTCGGCGTCGTGGGCACCAAGATCGTCTTTGAACACCTCGTCAGGATCGACGGTTTCTGCGCCTTTGTCACCAAGCTGGCGGGCGGCTTCGGTCGCGGCAACGGCAGCTTTAAGCTGCGCAAAGGCATCGCGATGACGGCGGCTTTCGGGTTGGTTCAGGTGCTGGTCGGTCTGCGACATGATCCGGCTCATCGCATCCTCGACACTGCGGGGCAGACCGTGACGGGCCACGCCATTTTGCTGGCGCGCGGCGATTTCCGCCTCTACCTTGGCCACTTCCTTTTGCAGGTCAAACTCTTCGTCATCGTCGCTGGTGTCAGCGGCAGCGTCATTGTCGCCTGCCGTATCAGTCGCAGCATCACCGGGTGTCAGCACAAGTGGTGACAAATCAGAAGCATCATCTGCGGCTTTCTCATCATCCAGCGCCTCGGTGATTTCAAATTCATCCGTAGGTGTGTCGGCCGCTAGGATCTGATCAACCTGCTCCTCCAGATCATCGGCTTCCGCCGCAATCGGATCAGTGTCAATCTCAGTGTCTGATGCAGCTTCTTCGGCCTCAACCTCCAGATCATCAAAGGCGTTGATGTCATCATCAAGGGCTTCGAGGATTTCGTCCTCAGCCTCTTCAGCCGTATCCTCAAACACATCGCGCAAACTGTCACCAGCGGTGTCTTCATTGGCCGCCGCTGCGGCAGTATCATCTGCCATCAAGTCGGTGTTGCGCTGTGCGAGTTCTGCAAGCCGCTGGCTTAGCGGGGAGGCGGCGGCAGTCGCCGCGTCATCTTCGCCAAGGTCTTCGGCGAAATCATCCGCATCCGTGTCCGGCCCACCATCAACCACCGCACGAATACGCTCAAGCTTGTCTGCGACGCTGGCGTCGACATCATAATCATCGTCTTCGGAAACATCGTCATCGCCGACGTCATCATCATAATCATCGTCAGCGACAAGATCGGCCTCGTCCTCAAGCTCGTCCTCCAGAGCGGCGACATCATCCATCAGATCGTCGTCATCGGCGTCCGGCAGCGCGCGCAGGCTGACGGCATGGCCTTCGCCTTCAATCTCGACGGGCTGACCGGACTGCTCTTCGGTCAGGCGCGCCAACGTATCCATATCGGGTGCAAGCGGGGGAACATCCATAAACCGTTCATGACCAGCCAGATCGTGAAAGAACGTCACAACCGTCTTCATCGTTTCGACAGAATCTTCGAACCCTTCAAGGCGGCACGAAAAATTGCCGTAGGTCACATCAAGGATTTGGTTGTTCTCGTCCATGAGTTCACGCTTTCTTTTGTTTTCAGCGGCGACCCGCTAGACACATACTGGTTCTTCATCGAGAACAGAAACACCTGACATTCGGGCTCATTTTGTGACCCTTTTAGGGAATGTTTGTGAATTGAGGTGCAATCTTTGCAGTCCGAACCCATTGTTTCAAGTTCTAAACTAGTCTGCCTCGTAGGGGGAGCCCCAATTGCAGATGACGCAATTGCCTCTGTTTCTAAGGGGGTTGATGCCTTTATCGGTGTCGATGGGGGGGCAGATCACCTCTTGGCGGCCGCAATCACACCCGCTGCAATCATCGGTGATCTCGACAGTCTGTCGGAAGCGGCGCGTGCCACATTTGCCGACAAACTGTGTCATGTGGCAGAACAGTCATCGACAGACTTTGAAAAAGCACTGACGCGGGTGGTGGCCCCTAAGGTCTTGGCGCTGGGGTTTACCGGGGGGCGCATTGATCACATTTTGTCGGTGCTCAACGTCATGGCGCGATACGCAGACCGGGCTGTTGTATTGGCCGATACAGAGGATGCCAGCTTTATGGCGCGGCAGGGCAAAACCACGTTTTCTGCACCAAAAGGCAGCCGGATTTCGATGATGCCGCTTGGGACGGCAACGGTCACAGTGACAGGAGTTGGATGGCCGTTTGCCGATCAGGTGATGACGCCCAATGGCTTCACCAGCCCGTCAAATGCCGCCCTTGGCGGTGATGTGACCCTGGCGGTCGACGGTCCGGTGCTGATCACACTGCCGCGGGCGCTTTTGCAGACTGCATTGCAAGCCGTCGTTCGCGCAGAATGATGTAAAGACCTGCGCCCACGGTGATACAGATCCCGACAGCAGCAAGGCCATTTGGCAGGTCGGAGAAGATCAACCATCCGATTGCGGTGCCAAATGGGATTTCCAGATATTGCATCGGTGCCAGTGTCGATGCGGGCGCAAATCGCAAACTCCAAGTCATGAAAAGATGCGCAAAGGTGCCGATCACGCCAAGAGCACCAAGCAAGATCCAGGTATGCGGATCAAATTGCAGGCTGACCGCGCCAAATATGCCCGGCAGTGCGATCAGAACCACCAGCAGGATCACGGTCGCCTGCACCCCGCTGATTGCTTGCAGTTTAATCGGGTCCAATGCCCGCGCAATTTTGCGCGTCACCATCATAAACAGCGCAAAAACCACGGCCACACCCAGTGGCAGAAGGGCCGGATAGCCGACCTCGACAAAATTCGGCTGGATCACCAATAGCGTGCCGATAAATCCAATGGCACAGGCCACCATGCGCTGCACCCCAACATGCTCACCCATCGCAAAATGTCCCAACATCAACATGATAAAGGGCATGACAAAAGCGATCGCCAGCGCATCCGCGAGCGGCAGATACCGCAAGGCGCTGAACATCAACCCGATCCCAAGAATATGCAGCACGGTGCGGATCAGGGTCCACATCAGAATACCTTGGGGCAGGCGAAACCCTTGCCCGCTGATCGCAACCAATGGCAATAAAATCGCCGCCTGAATACCGAACCGCACGAAGACCAGAACGCTCAGCGCAACAACCCCGCCCAACAGCTTTGCAATGCTGTCACCCAAAGGGGCCAGCACACAAAAGGCCAGCATCAGCATCACACCAAGAAAGGGACGGTCCGTTGTCATGACGTTACCCTAAGCGCACAAAACACTGGCGGCAATCGCCGCCACTTCCCGTATCATCTGGCCTAAATGACGCCCGCCGGAGGCTTCAATGCCACCCCAAGCAGTACCAAAATCAGCAGTTGGGCACGTTCACCGCCAAACCACCCAAGGCCGTTTCCTTGTATTTCTCGCTCATATCCGCTCCGGTCTGGCGCATTGTCTCAATTGCAACATCCAGCGACACCAGATGCACGCCATCGCCGCGCATCGCCAGTGACGCGGCAGAGACCGCCTTGATCGCACCCAACCCGTTGCGCTCAATACAGGGCACCTGCACCAGACCTTTGACCGGATCGCAAGTCATACCCAGATGATGCTCAAGCGCGATTTCCGCCGCATTTTCAATTTGTTCCGGGGTTCCGCCAAGCACGGCGGCAAATCCTGCCGCGGCCATCGCGGCGGCGCTGCCGACCTCTGCCTGACAGCCGCATTCGGCCCCGGAAATGGAGGCGTTGTATTTGATCAGCCCGCCAATCGCCGCCGCCGTCAGCAAAAACTCCGGCACGCGGCTGGCAGCCGCACCTGGTACATGATCTAGCCAATAGCGGATCGTGGCCGGGATCACCCCGGCGGCCCCGTTGGTTGGTGCGGTCACAACCTGTCCGCCTGCTGCGTTTTCTTCATTCACGGCCATCGCATAGGTCGACATAAAGTCATTGATCGTATGCGGGGCTGTCAGGTTCATGCCCCGCTCGGCCTGCAATGCATCATAAATCCCCTTCGCGCGGCGGCGCACATGCAAACCGCCGGGCAAGACCCCGTCGGTTTCCAGCCCGCGGGTGATGCAGTTGTTCATCACCTCCCATATGCGGGCCAGACCTTTGTCCAGATCGGCACCCGGCATGCGCGACAGCTCGTTCGTGCGCTTCATCTCAGCGATGCTTTTGCCCGCCATATCGGCCATATCCAGCATTTCCTGCGCTGTATGAAACGGGAACGGAACGGGCGGGCCAGTGTCACTGTCCTTGCCTGCCGCCAACTCGGCTTCGGTTAGAACAAAGCCGCCGCCAATGGAATAATAAGTCACTTGCGTGATCACGTCGCCTTGGGCATCGGTGCCCTTCAGGATCATCCCGTTGGCATGACCGGGCAGGGCAGGGCCGTAGTCAAAGATCAGATCATCCTTGGGGTGAAACCGCAGCGTACCAAGCCCGTCAGGTGACACTGTGTGGTCACTTGCGATGCGCGTCAGTTCGGCTTCGGCTTTTTCGGCGTCATAATCGTCGGCCCGAAACCCGGCCAACCCAAGGATCACGGCGCGATCCGTCGCATGACCAACACCGGTAAACGCCAGACTGCCGTGCAGCGATGCCTGCACCCCGGCAACCCCAAAGGGCTGCGCGCGTAAGTGATCAAGAAACCGAGCAGCAGCCACCATCGGCCCGATCGTATGAGACGACGACGGGCCAACGCCCACTTTGAACATATCGAAAACGGAGAGAAACATGCTAAAGCGCCGATCCTTCTGGTGGGTTACAAGGCGAGGGGTGCGAAAATGGCGTGGGCCCCAGCCCCTCGGCCAAAGCTGCCCGCCTTGCACTCTCGCGTGCTTCTGTGCGTTTGGCAAATGCATGCAGGCGCGGCCACTTGGCAAGGTCAAACCAGTCAGCCCCGCCGCCATAGAGCGCTGGCCATCGCAGCATCGGTGCGAGATAGCAGGCGTGGATCGTGGGGTCGTCCCGATCCAACCAATCCGCCGTCTGAGCCGCTGCCAGTACATCCAGATGCGCCCGCAATCGCATCCCTGCCATCCGGTGGGTCGGGGCGGTATCCCCGTCCGCATATTGCTGCGGATAAAACATCATCCGCAAGGTCGGATGCAGGGTGTTGGCCAGCCAGACCATCCACTGAACCGCATGCATACGATCTGGATGATCGACCGCTGGCATCAGCCTGCCGTGCCGTTCCGCCAGCCACATCAGAATGGCCGCCGTTTCAAACAGCGGTCCTTGGGGTGTCTCCAGCACCGGTATCAGCCCATTGGGGTTCAGTGCGAGGAACTGCGCCGATTTTTGGCCTTGCTTGGCACGGTCAACCAGAACGGTCTGATAAGGCACTTCCAGCTCCTCCAACGCCAACCGCACGCAAAGCGAGGCATTGTCAGGGGCATAGTGAAGGCGCAAATCGGCGGTCATGCAGACTGGCTATCTGATCCCCCGCTTGTCGGGCTAGCCAAATGCGACGTTTCACCAAAGAAAATGCGCCTGATCTCTTTTGGTGTGTCTTATGGTCATTTGGGGCCTCGCACCCCGCTGCAATCTTGCCTATAAGCACGCCAAACGCATTTGGGAGTGGGTATCATGGGCGGTCAGTTGTCCCCGATCGACAAGGCAAAGTTTGTGGCAGCCAAACAAGCCAGCGAATACGTCACGTCTGGCATGAAGGTTGGCCTTGGCACCGGATCAACCGCCGCCTGGCTTGTGCAATGCCTTGGCGAAATGGTCCGTGAAGAAGGGCTCAAGATCAAAGGTGTGCCGACATCCAACCGCACCGCAAAGCTGGCGCGCGATGTTGGCATTGATGTGATCGCCCTGGATGAGGCGAAATGGCTCGATATCACCATCGACGGCACAGATGAATATGACGATGAACTGACGCTGATCAAAGGCGGCGGCGGGGCGCACTTGCGCGAAAAAATCGTGGCGACAGCCAGTGACCGCATGATCGTCATCGCGGATGCCAGCAAGAAGGTCGACACACTTGGTGCGTTTCCCTTGCCGCTTGAGGTGGTTCCCTTTGGTCTGCCCATCACCCAAAACCTGATTGCCGAAACGTTGACCGGCATGGATGTGCTGGGCAATGAGGTCGTGCAGCGGATGCAGGGTGATGAACCGTTCGTCACCGACGAGGGCAATTTTATCCTTGATCTGCACCTCAAGCGCATCGGCAATCCGCGCCAACTCAGCCTTGTGATCAATCAGATCCCCGGCGTGGTTGAAAATGGATTGTTCATCGACATCTGTGATGTTGTCATCGTCGGCCACGCTGACGGCACAGTGACGACCCGTGATATCACGAATGACACCTCTGATGTTGTCCGTTTCGAGGTGCTGGACGATGAGAACATCTTTTCGGATATGGCCGACTGACCTGCTGTGTCCTGACCTTTAGAATATCGGAGCCTGCTTCATGACTTTTGACTATGACCTTTTCGTCATTGGGGGCGGCTCTGGCGGTGTGCGTGCCGCGCGTGTGGCATCCGCAACCGGGGCCAAAGTGGCGCTGGCCGAGGAATACCGCATGGGCGGGACTTGCGTGATCCGGGGCTGCGTGCCCAAAAAGCTGATGGTCTTTGCGTCCGGTTATTCGGAAATGTTCGATGACGCCCGCGCCTACGGCTGGGACGTGCAGGACGGACCCTTTGACTGGCCCCGGTTCAGTACGAAACTGAATTCCGAACTCGACCGGCTTGAAGGGATTTACCGCAAGCTGCTGGAAGGCTCCAACGTCGAAATCGTCGATGCGCGGGCCAAGCTCAAGGACCCGCATACTGTCACCTTGTCGACCGGCAAAGAGGTCACTGCCAAACATATCCTTGTGGCAACAGGCGGGCGCCCTGTGATCCCCGACATGCCGGGGGCCGAACTGGGTATCACCTCGAATGAGATATTTCAGCTCAAGGAGATGCCCAAATCCATCCTGATCATCGGCGGTGGTTACATCGCGTCTGAATTTGCAGGCATCCTGAACGGGCTTGGCGTCCAAGTGACCCAATTCTATCGCGGCGCGCAGATCCTGCGCGGTTTTGACGACGAGGCACGCGGTCTGGTCGCGGAAGGCATGCGCGCCAAAGGTGTTGACCTGCATCTGGGCACCAACATCGTTGAAATGCGCGAAGCGACAGATGATGATCTCGCGGGTGCAACACAGGGTGTCCCGATGGAGGGCGGACGACCCGTTGCCATGTCGGGTGCAGGGAACGGTAAGGGTATTTGGGTGAAGGCGACCAACGGTACTGAAAACGTCTATGATCAGGTCATGTTCGCAACCGGGCGGTCGCCGAACACCGAAGACATGGGACTTCAGGCCGCCGGCGTTGAGGTCGGGCGCCGAGGCGAGATTGTTGTTGATGAATTCAGCCAAACCGCAGTGCCCTCGATATATGCCATCGGCGATGTCACCAACCGGGTGCAGCTGACGCCCGTGGCGATCCGCGAAGGCATGGCCTTTGTGGAAACCGTATTCAAAGGCAACCCGACGCCGGTGGATCACGAATTGATCCCATCTGCGGTCTTCACGCAGCCTGAACTGGGTACTGTTGGCCTGACCGAGGAAGAAGCGCGCGAGATTGAACCGGTTGAGATTTATTGCACCTCGTTCAAACCGATGAACCATGCCTTTGCCGGGCGTGATGACAGAGTGTTGATGAAGCTTGTGGTCAGCGTTGAGACGCGCAAGGTGTTAGGCTGTCATATCGTCGCAGATCATGCGGGCGAAATGATCCAACTGGCTGGAATTGCGGTCAAGATGGGTGCCACAAAAGAAGACTTTGATCGGACTGTTGCGGTGCACCCCACAATGGCCGAAGAACTGGTGACCATGAAGGAACCCATGCGGACCGCTTGATTTCGACAAATCAAGCCACACATGGCACAATGACAGCCCGCGGTGGTGGGGTATCGCTAAAAGGAAGCATAGGAAACAATGGCAGGAAATAACGGTGGCCCTTGGGGCGGCGGTGGAAACAACGGTTCGGGCGGCAGGAACGATGATGACCGCGACAGTGGTGGTCGTAAGCCAAATAATGACGGCCCGGGCATCCCCGAGATTGATGAACTGGTCAACAAGGGCAAAGAGCAACTCCGCGTCCTGATGGGCGGTGGCGGTGATGGCAGCAAACGCTCCGGAGGCGGTGGTGGCGGTGGCCCCCAGATCACACGCGGTACAGTCGGTTTGGGTATTCTTGGCGTCATTGCATTGTGGCTTTATGCGTCGTTCTACACAGTCCGGCCGGAAGAAAAGTCAGTTGAACTTTTCTTGGGTGAATTCTTCGCCGTTGGTGAGCCAGGGCTAAACTTTGCGCCTTGGCCGATCGTGACCCGTGAAGTCATCGCAGTCACAACCGAGCGTAACATCGACATCGGCGTGAGCCGGACAGGCGGCGACGCTGGTTTGATGCTGACTGGTGATGAAAACATCGTGGACATCGACTTTCAGGTTGTCTGGAACATTGCTGATCCGCAACTCTATCTCTTTAACCTCGCAAACCCTCCGCAGACGATTGAGGCAACAGCTGAGTCCGCGATGCGCGAGATTATTTCACAGTCAGAGCTGGCACCGATCCTGAACCGGGACCGTGGCGCGATTGCCGACCGCTTGCGCGAGTCGATCCAGGACACGCTTGATATCTACACAAGCGGCGTGACGATCATTCGTGTCAACTTCGACAAAGCCGATCCGCCAGAACCTGTTATCGCCTCTTTCCGCGCCGTTCAGGATGCCGAACAAGAGCGTGATCGGGTACAGAACGTGGCCGACGCCTATGCCAACCAGGTGGTTGCAGAAGCGCGTGGTCAGGCGGCACAAATTCTTGAAGAAGCCGAAGGTTACCGCGCCCGCGTCGTCAATGAAGCAACAGGTGAAGCCAGCCGTTTCCTTGCCGTTTTGGGCGAATATGAGCAGGCGCCTGAGGTAACGCGCAAGCGTCTTTATCTGGAAACCATGGAAAGCGTCCTTGGTGGCGTCGACATCATCCTACTTGATGAGGGAAGCGCGGGCGGACAAGGCGTTGTCCCATATCTGCCGCTCAATGAATTGCGCCGTACACCTGCGCCCGCTGGAGGAACGAACTAATGCGTAAGTCAGCATTTCTTTTACCCGCAGTTGCGGTTGTCGTGATCGGTGCGTTGTCTTCGGTCTTTATCGTGGACGAACGTGAAAAGGCGCTGGTGCTCCAGTTTGGTCAGATCGTCCGTGTGCAGGAAGAACCAGGGCTTGGTTTCAAAATCCCGCTGATCCAAGAGGTCGTGCGCTATGACGACCGTATCCTCAGCCGTGATCTGGAACCGCTCGAAGTGACGCCTTCTGACGATCGCCGTTTGGTTGTCGATGCCTTTGCCCGCTACCGGATTGCCGATGTCGAGCAGTTCCGCCGCGCCGTTGGTGCCGGCGGCGAAGAGGCCGCGGCCCGTCGTCTTGACAGTATCCTGCGTGCTGAAACACGTGAGGTTCTGGGTTCGGTGTCATCCAACGACATCCTGTCGGTTGATCGTGCAGCGCTCATGCTGCGTATCCGGAACTCGGCCATCGCCGAAGCGCAGGCGCTGGGCTTGCAAGTCATCGACGTGCGCTTGAAGCGCACAGACCTGCCACCAGAAAACCTGAACGCCACTTATGAGCGTATGAAGGCCGAACGGGACCGGGAAGCCGCAGACGAGCGTGCGCGCGGTAACGAAGCCGCACAGCGAATTCGTGCCGGTGCAGATCGTACTGTGATCGAACTGGTGTCCGAGGCCGAACGCGAAGGGCAGATCATCCAAGGTGAAGCAGACGCGCAGCGGAACGAGATTTTTGCGTCCGCCTTTGGGCGTGATCCAGAATTCTTTGAGTTCTACCGGTCCATGACAGCCTATCAGCGGTCACTGACACCGGGCAATTCTACTATGGTGCTATCGCCGGATAATGAGTTCTTCAACTATCTGAAGTCCGACGAGGGGCGCGCGGCGGGCCAGTAAGCGCTTTGCATTGAACGATAGAAAGGGCCAGCCATTGTGCTGGCCCTTTTTTGTCCAATGCCCCGCATTTGCCTTTTGCACGATACAATCTGCGAACGTTTCAAAGCAAACACGAGAAATCACGTCCAATTGAGCGGTGAGTAGCGAAGTTTGCGTTGCACAAATCGCGCCCTACATAGAACATCAGTAAGTGAAAAGGGCAGCAGTAGAGCGGCCCCATGTCCAAGACAAAGGAGATTTGCCCCGTGAAGTCCAAGGCAATCGCAATTCAACAAGACCAGCAACACGCGCGCCGTTTGCTTATGGCGTTCGTGACGACATTGGCCACAGCGTTCGCGTTGGTTCTGGCGCAGGTGACTTTTGCCAATGCGCAAAACCGTCCCGCAACTTTCGCCGACTTGGCCGAACAAGTCAGCCCATCGGTGGTGAACATCACAACCAGCACCACAATCGCTGGCCGCACAGGCCCGCAAGGTCTTGTGCCGGAAGGGTCACCATTTGAGGATTTCTTCAACGACCTTGATCGTGGTCCCGGTCAAGGCCAGCGCAGATCATCCGCGCTTGGCTCCGGTTTCGTGATCTCGGAGGACGGCTTTATCGTCACCAACAATCACGTGATTGAGGGCGCAGATGAGATCCTGATCGAATTCTACCCCGGCGGTGAACCTGGTGTGCCAGCCGAGTTGATCGGCACAGACCCAAACACAGATATTGCCGTACTCAAGGTTGATCTTGATGGTCTGCCATTTGTCGAATTCGGTGACAGCACCGCCGAAGGTTCGCGCGTGGGCGACTGGGTCATGGCCATGGGTAACCCGCTTGGTCAAGGCTTCTCGGTCTCAGCCGGTATCGTGTCCGCGCGTGACCGTGCGCTTTCCGGCACCTACGATGACTACATCCAGACGGATGCGGCGATCAACCGTGGTAACTCGGGCGGGCCATTGTTCAACATGGTTGGCGAAGTCATCGGTGTAAACACAGCGATCCTTTCGCCCAATGGCGGCTCGATCGGTATTGGCTTTGCGATGTCCTCTGCCGTTGTTACGAATGTGGTCGATCAACTGATCGAGTTTGGCGAAACCCGCCGCGGTTGGTTGGGTGTCCGTATTCAGGACGTAACCCCCGATATGGTCGAAGCGATCGAAGGGCTTGATCTGGCCCGTGGTGCGCTGGTCACGGATGTGCCTGCTGGCCCGGCTGAAAACGCAGGCATGCTCGCCGGCGACGTGATCCTGAACTTTGACGGCATCGAGATCGAAGACACCCGCGAATTGGTCCGTATCGTTGGGAATTCCCCTGTCGGTAAAGAAGTGCCCGTCGCCGTCCTGCGTGACGGCGACATGGAAGACCTGATCGTTGTTCTGGGACGTCGCGAGACATCCGAAGCAGTGGCTTTCCCTGCCTCAACCGAGGAAGAAGCCGCACCAGAGCAGTCTGAAATTCTTGGTCTGACGTTGTCAGAAATCACACCAGACCTGACTGACCAGTTTTCGCTTTCGGTCGATACAGGACTGGTGATCACCGCGATCAACCCGGACTCTGAGGCGGCATCCAAAGGCCTGTTGGAAGGTGACGTGATCACCGAGGCCGGGCAGGAACCTGTCGCATCGGTTTCCGATCTGGAAGAGCGGATCGAAGCGGCGACCGAAGCAGGGCGCAAATCGCTCTTGCTGCTGGTGCGGCGCGGCGGTGATCCACGGTTTGTGGCGCTTGTTTTGGAAGAGTAAGACCCGTCTGGAAATGTAGAAAAAGGCGGTCCGGCGGGGCCGCCTTTTTTGTGCGGCGTGTCAAACAAAGACCGCCGCGTGTTGCAAGACTTCGATGCCTCCGGCGGAAGTTTGATTGGACGAAGAAAGACGGCGTTCAGCGTTCGTTTTGCGGCAAGCCGTCTGTGATCGTATAGTAATCACCTTTCTCAGACACAAAGATGTGCCGCTCGATCTGCGTTCCGGTCGGGGTATCAAATGCGCCCATCGCAATGGCCGTCCAATCCTGAAAGATCGGGTCCCAAAACAGCGTCGACCCGCAATGACCGCAAAACCCCCGGCGTACCTTTTCGGACGATTGATACCATTTCACATGCGTCTCACCGGACACTTTGAGGGCCGAACGCGCGACATCGACAGATGCCTCATAATGCCCCGAGTGCTTGCGGCAGGCTGTGCAGTGGCAGGCGCTCAGGCCGGGTAAGTCACCTGTAACGGTGAAGGTGATCATCCCGCACAGACAACTGCCTTTATGTGTCACGCAAGGTCACGCTCGGCCATGGCAACGGGCGCTTGCCGCGCATTGTAGAGCACCAGCAAGATCACTACAGCCGCGGCCGCCAGATGCACCCAAAGCGGCGCAGGCCAGATACAGGCTGCGCCTGCAACCCCTGCCACGATGCGCAACACCGGGTTTAACGGTGTTTCCATACACCCTTGCAACGCCCCAGCCAGCCCGTAAATGCCGATAACGCCAAAGGCGAAGATCACCAGCATCACACCCCAATCTCCTGACAGGAAGGGCGTGTAGGCCATCATCAGCGGCACGATGTATAGTCCCTTGGCGAGCTTCCAGCTGGCAAAGCCAGTGGCCATGGCCGGTGCCTTTGCAATGGCAGCCGCAGTGAATGCGGCGAGCGCGACCGGAGGTGTGACGTTACTGTCTTGGCTGAGCCAAAAGATGATCATATGCGCCGATAGAATACCCGCCACGGCCACTTCTTGTGGCACAACCAGATCGCGCAAAGGGGCCGCGACCTCTAAGGGGAGGGCGCGAATGATCGCTGTGGCCTCTTCAGTGGCCAGTGCGCCTGCCAGCACGGATGGGTCCGGCACGCCAAACATCAACACCGCATTGCCTGCGTCACCCAATGTACCAGCGGCCAAAGCTTCGATCACAAACCGGTCCGAGATCATGCCCGCAAGCGCAGGAGCCGACAGCGTGGCAAGCACGATATAGGCGGCCGTCACAGGCAGGCCCATGCCCAGCACAAGGCTGGCAATCGCGACCATGACGATAGCGATCAACAGATTGCCACCTGCCCAGTCCGCGATCATCAGGCTGAAGGTGTTACCGATGCCTGCGGTCGCGATCACATTGACCACAAGGCCGACGGCGCACAGCAACACAGCCGTCATGATCATACCCTTGGTGCCCATTACCAGCGCTTCAAACACCGCGCGCGGTCCCATGGGGTTCTGGGTCAACCAGCTGGATGCAATCACTGCCAGAATGCCAAAGACTGCGGCATAGGCGGGTGTAAAGCCCGACACCAGCATCGCGATCAAACCCCCAATGGGTATTACAAAGCTTGCGCCGCCTTTCTTGAAAGCAGAGCCGATTGTTTCGCCATCACTCTCCATCGGTTTCAGGCCCAGACGGCGGGCTTCGATGCGAACGAAGAAGACAACCGAGAGGAAATAAAGCAAGGCAGGGAGTGCCGCGACCGCAACAATGGTCTCGTAGGGAATCTGTGTGAAGCTGGCCATCACAAAGGCACCGGCACCCATGATGGGCGGCATCAACTGGCCACCTGTGGAAGACGCGGCCTCAACCCCGCCTGCGAATTTTGGTGGAAAGCCCGCCTTTTTCATAAGCGGGATTGTAATGACACCGGTGGATGCGGTGTTGGCCACAGCAGATCCCGAAATAGTCCCGGTCAAACCGGATGCAATCACGGCCACGATCCCCGGACCACCAACCAAACGTCCGGCAATCGCGCGGGCGATGTTGATGACAAAATCACCGGCGCCTGACCGCAATAGGAACGCGCCAAAGATGATAAACAGAAACACGAAAGTCGAAGAAATCCGCGCAATCGTGCCAAACATCGCGTCATCGCCAAAGATCGAGCGAAACGCGATAGATTCCCAACTGAGCCCCGGAAACGAAAACACGCCCCCAATCAACTGGCCCCACCAGCCAACATAAGAAATGGCGATGATAATCAGACAGGGGATGACCCATCCGGTCAGGCGGCGCGTCAGCTCAATCGCGCCAATGATACAGATCACCGCAGCAATCCAATCAAGGGCCGAGAATTTGACGCCCCGGTCGTAAATCCCTTGTTCAGCAAAGGGCATGTAGATGGCGGCCATGGCCACCAGCACACCTAACGTCAGATCAAACGCCAGCATCGGTTTGCTGCGCGTCTTGCCCCGGATCATCGGGTTCAGGACCGCTGCCAGAAATGCAAAACCGGCAAAGTGATAAGCGTTGCGCTGGAATTCGGAAATAAGCGGGTCAAAGGCCACATATATGTGCCCAACCGCAATGAAAAAACAAAGTATGGAAAGAGCGGTATTGATCAGGCCGGTAAAGTCACGCTGTGCGGCGGCTTCGACGGGGGTTTCATCAGACATATGCGTCCCCTTAGATGCAAAACGGCCCGCACCTTTATGGCGCGGGCCGCGATATCTTTAGTTTGCGATCAGACGCTCGGGAATTTCAATCCCTTGCTCTTGATAGAACCGCGCGGCACCTGGGTGCAGGGGCACGGGCAGGCCAGCAATCGCCGCCTCTAGCGCCATTGCCTTGGTCGCGGGGTGGATTGCCTGCAGAAAGGCAAGGTTTTCATAGATCGTCTTGGTGATCTGATAGACGTTCTCTTCTGGCAGATCAGCATGTGTGGCAAGGAAGTTCGGCTGCGCGATTGTGTTGATATCCGCAGTCTGGCCCGGATAAGTGCCAGCAGGAATCACATAGCGCGTCCAAAGACCACGATCACCGTCGGCCATTGCCAGTTGCTCATCCGTGAAGTCCAACATCGTCACACCGTCACCTGCTGACGCCATCAACTGACTGATTGCACCCGTTGGAACACCCGCTGGCGTGCTGATCCCTTTGACCTGACCGTTTTGCAACGCCTCGGCCGATGGACCGTAGCCTGCAAAGACCAGCTCATAGTCGGTTTCGATATCGACGCCAAAGCCTGCCATGATAGTGCGGTTAGACCCGATAGTGCCAGAGTTTTGACGACCCAAAGCCATGCCTTCGCCTTTCAGCGCAACCATATCTTCGATCGTGCCGGTTGTTGCGACATCAGAAGCCACGACAAACTGCTCGACGTTCTGCCACAGCATAGAGACCGAACGCAGGTGTTCTTGTGGTTCATCAACCGGGCCAGTGCCGGTGGCCGCATAATATCCAAAGAGGCCCTGCAAAATGCCGAATTGCGCTTCGCCTTCACGGATCAGGCGGACATTTTCACCGGACCCGGCAGAGCTGATGGCGGACATGCCGATTTTCTGGCTTGGCTCAAGCTTGACCTTCACCAGTGTTGAAAGGGCAACCCCAACCGGATAATAGGTGCCGCCGGTGGATGCGGTTGCAAGGATATAGCTGGCTGGCTCTGCGTCCTGTGCCTGCGCCATGGGTGCGGCGACAGCAACGCTGGCCGCAAGAACGGCTTTGGTAATGTAGTTCATGAATATCTCCCTAGTTTTGGGCCTTCCCGACCCAACGTAGCGAAAAGGTAAGGATTACGTCGCCAGAGTCCACAGTGCACAAACCTGTTAGCGCCTGACATGATCACATTTGGGGGTGGCGAGCATGAAAAACGTGCACTAGTTAGTTCCGGACAAATCGTTTTTCGAAGGGACAGACAAGAATGGCCAAGATTACCTACGTCGAACATGGCGGCAAAGAACATGTTGTTGATGTCGCCAACGGGCTGACCGTCATGGAAGGCGCGCGCGACAATGGCATACCGGGGATCGAGGCCGACTGCGGCGGTGCTTGCGCCTGTTCAACGTGCCACGTCTATGTGGATGACGCATGGGTGGAAAAGCTGCCCGCCAAGGACGCGATGGAAGAAGATATGCTGGATTTCGCGTATGAGCCGGACCCAGCCAAATCGCGCCTGACCTGCCAGTTGAAGGTAACAGATGATTTGGACGGCCTGCGCGTGCAGATGCCGGAAAAACAGATTTGATACGCACCCTTGCTTTGGTGGCTGTCATGGCCACCTCTGCCTGCGCCGAAACGATTGTGTCGGCAGACTATGCAGCACCCACAGATCGCTACGCTCATGGTATTTTGGGTGACGCGATAGAGTGGGGCACGCTTGAAATCACCACAGATGACAGTGGGCGGGGGGGTATCAACCAATCCCTTCTTCTGCGCAAAAACGTCTACGAATTCAGCCTACCACTCGACCGTGTGTTCGAAGATGTGGCCCCCCGCCTTGCCGATGTCGACAACGATGGCGCACCCGAAGTCATCGTGGTTGAAACGCATTTCCCACAAGGCGCGCAGCTGGCCATCTATGATGAAACAGGCAAGATCGCCGCAACCCCGCATATTGGCCGCACGAACAGATGGCTCGCACCCATCGGAGTTGCTGACCTTGATGGTGACGGGCTGGTTGAGGTCGCTTACATCGACCGTCCGCATTTGGCAAAAACCTTGCGTGTCTGGCGCTTTGTGGATGGTGCGTTGGAACCTGTCGCAGACCTGCCCGGCCTGACCAATCACCGGATCGGTGAACGTGATATCGGTGGCGGTATCCGCGATTGTGGGCAAGGGCCCGAGATGATCACGGCCAATGCGGATTGGTCGCAAATCATGGCCACAACCTTAACAGATGGTAAATTACAAACCCGCGCGATTGGGGCGCATGTTGACCGACGGTCCTTTGCAACGGCGCTCGCCTGTAGAGTCTTACGCTAAGTTATCATCACAACAATCGCGATAAGCACCGCGATTTCAGTCACTTGCTGGGTTGCCCCCAGAATATCACCGGTCTGCCCGCCGATCTTGGCGCGGGCGATCAGGATACAAGCCAAAGTTGTTAAAATTGTAACTAAGGTAACCCATGGGTGACCTCCAAGCAGTGCAAACCCAACGGCAATCGCCACCGCCAACCACATCGTTGCCGATGCCGGACGGCCCACATTCCGGCTTAACCCCCCATCGCGGGCATTGGGAAGTGCTGCCATCACAACAACCATACTGGCCCGGCTCACTGCGCCCGCCGTGACAAAGGCGACCCAATAGGCCCCCATCGACACGATCACGACCAGCGCCAGCCAACGGATCAACAGCGACAGCGCAATCGCGCAGGTGCCGTAGACACCGATATGGCTGTCTTTCATGATCTCCAACCGGCGCGCTTTGTCCCAGCCACCCCAGAGGCCATCAGCACTGTCAGCCAGCCCATCTTCGTGCATTGCGCCCGTCATCACGACCGACCCGGCCAACACTAACCCCGCCGCGATGCCCGCAGGGATGCCAATTGCCAGCATGAGTGCTGTTGCAGCGGCAAGGATCACGCCCAGAATAACGCCTACCAGCGGATAGGCCCACGCTGAAGCAGCCCCCCGATCCATGGCGCGTGCGCTGTCCACAACCACTGGCAACCTTGTCAGCAAACCAAGTGCGGCAGGCAGATCAATCCGATCAATCAAGGCATTGTCGTGTTTGTACAAAATGCGTCCCTCGGGGTCTTTTCATCGCTGTGACTTGCGTTAAACAAGACCAAGAATTGACCGCAGAGAGGACGCGATGCAAGCGCCATTTACCAGTACGTCCACCTTCCGCGATGCAATGGCGGCCGCCCCCGGCCCAGATGCTGCGGCCACCACTGGCGCGCAAGACCGCAACGCACAGCTGACCAAACCCCCCGGCGCGCTGGGCCGGTTGGAAGATCTGGCGATCTGGTACGCAAGCTGGCGCGGTGATGCGCGCCCGCTGATCAACGCACCGCAGGTGATTATCTTTGCTGGCAACCACGGCGTTTGTGCGCAAGGGGTCTCGGCCTTTCCGCCTGAGGTGACGGTCCAAATGGTCGCCAACTTTG
The DNA here is from genome assembly GCF_023015625.1 of Yoonia sp. F2084L. Taxonomy (GTDB): domain Bacteria; phylum Pseudomonadota; class Alphaproteobacteria; order Rhodobacterales; family Rhodobacteraceae; genus Yoonia. The sequence continues at coordinate 44,090 of NZ_JALKAH010000004.1, read as the reverse complement.
AACATGGCGGGGCCGCGATCAACCAACTGTCGAAAGCTTTCGGTGCGAAGATGGATGTCTACCCACTGGCGCTGGACACACCCACCGCAGATTTCACAACAGCGCCCGCCATGACCGAAGAAGACTTCGTCGCGGCCTTGCAAACAGGCTGGACGGCCGTTGATCCTGATGCCGACCTATTGGTCACCGGCGAGATGGGGATCGGCAACACAACATCTGCCGCTGCCGTCGCTGCTGCCGTCTTGGGTGGTGATGCCGCTGACTGGACCGGGCGCGGGACAGGCGTGGATGATGCCGGACTTGCGCGCAAAACCGATGTGGTCGGGCGCGGTCTGGCCTTGCACGCCACGTCCGATCCGCTTGAGGCGCTGCGCTGTCTCGGCGGACGCGAATTGGCGGCGATGGCAGGGGCGATTGCCGCGGCACGACACCACCGCATCCCTGTGATCCTTGACGGCTTCATCTGTTGTGCTGCTGCGGCAGCCCTGCATAAGGCCGTGGATGGCGCGCTGGATCACACCGTTGCGGGTCACCTGAGCGCAGAAGGCGCGCACCAGCGTTTGCTGGATGCTTTGGGGAAAGAGCCTCTGTTACAGCTTGGGCTGCGTCTGGGTGAGGGATCAGGTGCGGCTTTGGCGATTGGCGTGCTGAAAGGGGCAATCGCTTGTCACTCCGGCATGGCTACCTTTGCCGAAGCCGGGGTAAGTGACGCCTAAGACGCGTCTTTGTTCTTTTCGCTCGCTTGCTGGCGGGCTGTCAGTTCCATCTCAAGCGTGCTGTTGAGTTCACGCGCCCGCGCCACATATTCCGGCACCTGAGAAATCGGGACGCCGGGCCGCCAAAGTGCTGCCAACTCGCGCAGCGCCGTGCGGTCGTGCTGGTAAAAGGCTTGTTCCAGTTCCGCCGCTTCAAACTCTGACAAGCCCAGGTTTTCCAGTGCATAACGGCCCGCCCGCAAAGAACTGTCGAACATTTCGCGCACAATATCATTCGCCCCGGCGTCATACAGTTCGTGTACATGGACCCGGTTGCGGGCGCGCGCGATGATATGCAGATCGGGACGTGTCTTGCGGGCGTAGCGGACCAGCTTGTTGCCGGCCTCGCGGTCATCAACAGCCACCACCAGCACGCGGGCATCCTCCAGCCCGGCGGCGTTCAACAGATCAGGGCGGGTCGGGTCACCAAAGAACCCGCGAAACCCGAATTTGCGCATCATCTGCACGGTCTTGAGATCATTATCGACGACCACAGTTTCAAACCCGGCACTTTGTACCAGCCGGTTCACGATCTGCCCGAAACGGCCAATGCCCGCGATGATCACGGTGCCTTGTTCGTCGACCTCATCATGCTCGGTTTCTTCCGTGTCGCCCATCCGTTTGATGATCAGCTCGTAGATGATGAACAAAAGAGGGGTGATCAGCATCGACAGCGCGATCACCAGCAACAGTTGCCCGGCAAGCGCATCTGGTAGGACATTCTGCTGTACCGAGAATGAAATCAGCACAAAGCCAAACTCACCCGCTTGGGCAAGGCCAAGGGTAAACAGCCAGCGGTCTTTCTTGTGCAGCTTGAACAGCAGGGCCAGACCAAAAAGGATCAAACCCTTGATCACCATCACAGCGATGGCAATGCCGATGATGCTGGCGGGGTCAAAAAAGAGCAGTTCAAAGTCGATCCCGGCACCAACTGTGATAAAGAACAGCCCCAAAAGAAGGCCCTTGAAAGGGGCAAGGTCGCTTTCCAATTCGTGCCGGAACTCAGAGTTGGCGAGCACAACCCCGGCCAAAAAAGTCCCCAAGGCAGGTGACAGCCCAACCATTGTCATCAGGACGGCGGTGGAGACGACCATCAACAAGGCAAGGGCGGTATACATTTCGCGCAGGCGCGCGTGGTGGATATAGCGAAAGACGGGGCGGGTCAGAAACGTACCTGCCAGAACAACCATGGCGACCGCCCCCAGCGTCACCAGTGTCACGCCCCAACCGGGCAAGCCTTCGACAAGGCTGAGCGTGACATGATGGTCGTCGCCATGATCCGCAAGGGCCAGCGATCCGTCTGGCGCAAGGCTCAGGACAGCGGGAACTGCAAGCAAAGGGAGCAGCGCAAGCATCGGGATGACGGCAATGTCTTGGGCCAGCAAAACGGAAAAAGTCGCACGCCCGCCGCCGGTTTGCATCAAACCCTTCTCGGTCAGCGTCTGCAAGACGATCGCGGTCGAGGACAGCGCAAAGATCATGCCAATGGCGATGGCCGTGGACAGGGAATACCCCATTGCAAGACTGCCTGCCGTGATCGCAGCCATTGTCAAAAGGGTTTGCATGCCGCCCAAACCCAACAGCCGCTGGCGCATGTTCCAAAGCGCGCGCGGCTCCAGCTCTAGCCCGATCAGGAACAGCATCATCACAACACCAAATTCGGCAAAATGCTGCAGGTCTTGGGTTTCGGACCCGACCAAACCGGTGACGGGGCCGATCACGATGCCAGCAAGCAGATACCCCAGAACCGATCCCAGACCCAAACGTGCCGCGAGTGGCACCGCGATAACGGCGGCCCCCAGGTAGATGGTCGCTTGAAAAAGGAAGGTTTCCATCTTTGTCGATCTGCCTGACGCTGCCCCGGCGCGGTTCTGCCCGCCACGGTCTCTTGCTCAAATGCTCTTTTTTCTAGAGTATTAACCATCAGTGTAACGGTCAAAATTTCTTTTGAAAGAGAACAGTTTGTGATTTGTCTTTGCCGCAGTGGCACATCAAGACGGTACCACAAAGTAAGCCAGGCTGCCGCCCGGCTATTTCAACTACGCGTATTAGGTTAAATCTAGGTCAATAATGGCACCGTCGAAAATGTCTCTTGATTTGCGCAATCTGCTGATTGCGCAGGTGCCCGCTGATTTCGCGGACTGGCTGGATTTCGTGGCGATTGGTGCGTTGCTGGCCTATGTCTGGCAGGTTGATCCATTCGTCTTTGCCTTGCTCGCCGTCAGTCTTGGCTTGCCCTATCTGATTGTGGGGCCATTTGCGGGCGTGGCTGTCGACCGGGCGCAGATCAACCGGGTTTTGGTGATCAGCAACATCGGGCGTGCGGTAATGACGGCGGCTCTGTTTTTTGCGCCAAGCTGGCAGGTGCTGCTGCTGTTCATCCTGCTGCGCAGTGCGGTTGATAGCTTTTTTACACCTGCCAAACAGGCGGCCATTCAGGCCTTGTCTGACAAAGACAGCCGGATGCGCGCGAACGGGCTGAGCCATGCCATCAATCAAGCATCCAAGATCGCAGCACCCGCGCTAGGTGGCGCTTTGCTGATCTGGTTGACACCGCAGGCGATTTTTCTGGTGAATGCGATTGTCTCTGTGATCGCCGCCGGCTTGTTCTTCCGACTACCTGTCATTGCGCGCGCGCAGACTAACGCAGATGCCAAAATGTCGATGATGGATGAGGTCAAACTTGGCTTGGTCACAGTTCGCGGCTCCATGGTACTGCGCCCCGCGCTGGCGATGATGGGTGCCGGATACTTTGCGATGTTCTTTTATGACACGCTGATTGCGCCGCTGACGCGCGCATTGGGGTTTTCGCAGACCATCCTTGGTCTGTCGCTCGCCGCAGTCGGCGCGGGCGGCGTGTTGGGTGCGCTGGCGCTGGGCGCTGCAAAACCGACCAAGAGGCCGTTTTTACTGGTCGCCATCGGGTCGGGTGTGGGCGCGGTGCTTGTGATCGCGCTGGGCGTCTTTGAACTTGCAAGGCTCGGTGTGACCGTTTGGATCTACACCGGGATATTTGGCGCACTTGGGCTGTGTTCTGCCATGACTGTTGTCCCCTATCGCACGGTGATACAAAATCACGTGGCTCCGGGGCAGATCGGGCGTGTCACTGCGCTAAGCGAAGCGATCAATACGGTCGCCCTGTTGACCGCGCCGTTCATCGGGGCCGCGATCGCATCGGTCCTGTCTTTTGGTGCCGCATTTGTGGCGGGCGGGATCGTCATGCTGTTTGTGGCGCGGCGCGCCTATCAGTTGCGGCGTCTTTACTAATTACAGCGGCAGCGGCGCGTCCGGTTTCACCCGTTCCATCACAATCTGGCTTTGCACGCGGCTGACGGCCGGATGTGGCAGCAGCACTTGCTGGACCAGCATGTTCAGTGCGGTCAGGTCCGCACAGTAAACCCGCAGCAGGTAATCTGCTTCGCCTGTCAGGGTCCATGCGCCGACAATCTCGGGTCTTGTTTTGGTCAATCGCACAAAGTCGCGGGCGTTTTGTTCGGTATGTGTGGCCATCACAATCTGGATGAACCCCTGCACGGTCAGCCCTACTTTTTCGGGGTTCAGGTAAGCGCGGTAACCCGCGATGTAACCCTCGGCCTCAAGCCGTTGCTTGCGGCGTCCGGCCTGCGACGCGGACATGTTGAGTGCATCGCCCAACTCTTGTGCGGTTTGGGTGGAATCGCGTTGCAAAGCGGCAAGCAGTTCAAGGTCCATCGGGTCGAGTGACATGCGGAATTCCTGCGGTTTTTGGGGATAATGTGCGCGAAAGCCGCGCATATTTCAATGATTGCGAGTCATATCGCGCAAAATAAGCATCTGATTCGGCGTATTCTGACAATGACATGAAGGAGATTATCCATGGGACCTTTTCCACACGACGCCCCGAAAGCCACAATCACTGCTGAAAACCCCGCAGGCACGGACGGGTTTGAGTTTGTCGAGTTCGCCCATCCTGAGCCTGAAACGCTACGCGAATTGTTCACCAAGATGGGTTATACCCACACCGCGACCCACAAGACCAAGGATATCCAGCTTTGGCAGCAAGGTGACATCACCTACATAATCAACAATGAGCCAGGCAGCCATGCGCGGGACTTTGTCGAAGAGCACGGGCCTTGTGCGCCCTCGATGGGGTGGCGCGTTGTGGATGCGCAGCACGCGTTTGATCATGCGGTCAGCAAGGGTGCGACCCCATATGAGGGTGCTGGCAAAACCATGGATGTCCCGGCGATTGTCGGCATCGGTGGCAGCCTGATCTATTTCATTGATCAGTATTACGAGGCGAACCCCTATAATGATGAATTCAACTGGGTCTCTGATGCTCATCCTGCAGGCGTCGGCTTTCACTATCTCGATCACCTGACGCATAACGTGCATAAGGGAAATATGGACCTGTGGTTCAAGTTCTACGGCGATCTGTTCAACTTTAGGGAAATCCGGTTCTTTGACATTGAGGGCAAGTTCACCGGGCTGTTGTCACGCGCGCTGACCTCGCCTTGCGGCCGCATCCGTATTCCGATCAACGAGGACCGGGGCGAGACCGGGCAGATTGTCGAATACCTCAAGCGCTACAATGGTGAAGGCATTCAGCATATCGCCGTTGGCGCGCATGACCTATATGACGCCACCGACGAGATTGCCGCGCGGGGGATCAAGTTCATGCCCAAGCCACCCGAAGCCTATTATGACCTCAGCACCACCCGCGTCGTCGGCCATGAGGAACCCAAGGACCGGATGATGAAGCATGGCATCCTGATCGACGGCGAAGGCGTGGTGGACGGCGGTGAGACGCGTATCCTGCTGCAAATTTTCAGCAAGACGGTCATCGGGCCGATCTTTTTTGAATTCATTCAGCGCAAAGGCGATGACGGCTTTGGCGAAGGTAATTTCAAGGCGCTGTTTGAAAGCATCGAAGCCGATCAGATTGATCGTGGCGTGCTGAAAGCCAGCTAGCCCGAGGGCAGTTCAATCGCAAAGGTGCGACCGCGCTTGACGTAGTTTAGCGCGTCGTCACCGATGGCGGTCACCTGGCCGCCATCCAGCGCGCTGCCGACCTCAACCCGCACATACCGCCCATTGCTGAGCCGGACCAAGGCGCGGCGGGCATTTGGTCTGCCGTACACACCAATCAGGTTAATCTCGCGTAGTCGGATCACGTCCTCTTGTGTCGCAGCACGCGCCACACCGCCCGGAACCGGCGCAAAGTTCTGAGGCGGTACGGGAGCCGCTGCTGTCACCGGGGCAGGGGCCGCGGGCGCGACCTGCCGGGGTTGTTGGCGCGCCTGCGCTGCGGCGACTATTCTACCAAAGTTCGACGGCCGCACATCCGGACGCGGCGAAAGGACGACGGCCAAGGCGGTGCTGTTGTCAAACCGCAAGGTTGCATCATCCGTTTCGATCCCTGCCAGAATATCAGTGATATCGGGCGTGCCGGGGTCTTCGGCTGCAAGACCTTGTGGGCGCAATTGCGGGCGCAGATCAATAATCGCGTTGTCCTCAACAACGGCAGGATCAAGTGCGACGGCACCACTGTTTTGCAGCTCCAACGCGGCCAGCCCCACGCTGCCGGGTGTTGGCGTGGCTTCATCGGTTGCTGCCTCGGTCAGTGCTTGGGCAACCGCGTCATCGGTCTGTGATGCCTCCGCGGTCTCAGGCAAACGCGCGTTTGCGGGGCGCAGGGGCGGCACAGGATCCGGCCTGCCTGCAATGATGATGACGCCCTCGGGTGCCGGTGCAAGCAGCTTCATGCGATCCAGATCGGCTTGCGAAAGCTCGGGACGCAAGTTGATGTTGAGGTCTGGCAGCCCTGCAAAGACGATCGCTCCTTCCGGGGTCAATGTTCCTTCGGGTGTGGCGAGGATAAGGCCGTTTTCATCAAGCGGGAAAATGACCTCTGGGGCGGGCGGATTGGCGGGCGCGATAAAGCTGAGGTCGGTGTCCAAGCCTTCAAGCTGGGGCACGTCGGGTTGGGCGATCCGGTCAGGCGGTGTGGTGCCCATCGGGCGAACGAAATCCAGTATGATGATGCCGCTGGGGACATCAAAGAAACGCGCGGAGCGCTGCCATACCCCGGTCGCCGCATAGATACTCTCGGCCTCGGCAGGGCTCAGGACCTGACCGCGCAGCACGGGTGCACCAACAGCGGCCTGCGCCGTTTCGGGTTCTGGTGGTGCGGGTGGTGCCTGCACCGGCGACAGACCCGCATCTGCCGGGGGCAGGGTCAGCGCATCGGGTGCCGATGCAATCGACAATTCACCCTCGGCATTTGGCATTGGTAGGGGGCTGTCGGCTGTCTCTGCTGTGCCGAAATTGGCGATCTCGACGTCGGGGATGATGGGGGCCGGTCCGTCAGGCACGGCGGTGTTGGGCGTTTCGGCAGGTAGTTCACCGGCGGTCGCGACCGTTTCCGCCGGGGTGGCAACGGGTGCGTTTGCAATATCTTCGCGGCCTTGCTGCGACCAGATCAAGCCGCCCAGCAAAAGCGCACCCGCAGCGATGCCGACCGCAATCAGCGCTGGTTTGCTACGGGGCAGAGTTTGGGCAGAGGCGCGTTTTGTAGCAGAGGCCATTGCGCCCAGCTTGGGTGCCTTCTTTGATCCGCCACTGGCCACGGCGACCAATGCAGGTTTCGCGGGCTTGGCCTGGCTTGGGTGGTATTCAGCGATTACGGCGTCCAGCAAGGGAAGGGTCGCAAAAACCGGATTTTCCGGGATCAGTGGATCTTTGACTTCAACAGCTAAGGGTTCAGCGGCTTGCGGTTCAACGGCGGGCGGGTGGAATTCTGCCGGGATGGCATCAATCCAAATCGGTGTCGGGACAGTTATTTCTTCGACTGGAGCGATTTCCAGCTCTTCCGGCCCGGGTGCGGCGTCGTCCACGGGCTCAATATCAAGGTCAAGTTCTGGCTGAGCGTCGAGATCTGCTTGCGCTTGGGAGGCCTCAACCTCTTCGATCTGCGCTACAGGTTCTTCGATGGGTTTGGGCGTTTCCTTCTTTGGGGCAAGCAATTCGGCCAGATCGTCTTTATAGACCTCTTCCTCCATCTCTTGCGGCAGATCAAAGACCAACAGGCGCGACTTGATGCGCGTGCCAACCACCATTACAGGCAGGCTGTCGCGTTCAATCAGGGCGTCGGGCCCTACAATTTGACGCGCCATGTCAGTGGGGCCAAAGAACACCTCTTTCTGGAAGGTGAAAGGTTCAGGGACGGCCACAAATGCAACCGGCTGAAACCCATGTGCTGCGGCGAAAGCTTCGGCTTCTTTGAGCGTTTCACGCGCGACAGCGGCAATATGCGTGCGCCCGCCAAAGCGTTCGCAGTCAATCACCAATTCATCAAGGGCATAAGGCGTGGCCCCTTCCAGAACCGCATCAATATCCTCTTGCGTAGTTCGGGTGCCGTCAATGGCCGTGTATTTGATCTGATCCAGCGGGATGATCAGCTTGCTGCGCAGCCCGTCAGGTTCAATCGCTTCGGCTTTTTTGCGCAACGCGGCCAGATCGGCATCGAGCGTTTCGCTTTCGACATCGACACGCCCAATCCGGCGCCACCCACGTGGCACCCGATGTAGTAACTCAATTCCATCGAACGAAAGCGATAGCGCAAAATTCGTGATCATCGGCACGCTCTAGCATGTTGGTCCCACAGGCAAAACGCGTTTTGCCCCCGTGCGCGAACCCTATAGCAGAAACCCGCCCACGCCAAGGGCACCGGCGGGTCTGGGTGAGTTAAGCTGTGGCCTTGGCCAACGCCTGATCCAGATCGGCGATCAGGTCGTCAGCATCTTCGATCCCGATGGACAGCCGCACAATGCCGGGACCAGCGCCTGCGGCTTCCTGCTGTTCCGCCGTCAGCTGACGGTGCGTGGTCGAAGCGGAGTGGATGATCAGGCTGCGCGTGTCGCCAAGGTTGGCCACATGGCTAAAGATTTCCAGACTGTCGACCAGCTTCACGCATGCGTCGTAACCGCCTTTGACTGCGACCGTGAACAAGGCACCTGCGCCTTTTGGACAGATCTTTGGTATCAGTTTTGAGTAGGGCGAGCTTTCAAGCCCCGCATAGGTTACGTAATCCGTGCGCGGATCATCCTCCAACCATTTGGCGATCTTAATGGCATTTTCGACGTGCCGGTCCATGCGCAAGGACAGGGTTTCAATCCCCATCAGCGTATAGTGCGCGGCTTGGGGATTCATTGTCATGCCCAGATCACGCAAACCAATGGCGATGCCGTGGAAGGTAAATGCCAGCGGGCCAAAGGTTTCGGCAAACTTCATGCCGTGATAGGCGGGTTCTGGTTCGCTCAGGCTGGGGAATTTGTCGTTGGCGGCCCAGTCAAATTTGCCGCTGTCCACAACGCAACCGCCGGTGACTGTGCCGTTGCCAGTCAGGTATTTGGTGGTCGAGTGCACGACCAGCGTCGCCCCATGCTCGATCGGGCGGCACAGGTATGGCGTGGCCGACGTGTTATCCACGATCAGCGGAATGCCTGCGTCGTCTGAGATAGCAGAGATCGCGTCAAGGTCGGTGATGTGCCCGCCGGGGTTGGCGATTGCTTCGCAAAAGACGGCGCGTGTGTCGTCGTCGATGGCGGCTTTGACGGCAGCGTGATCGTCGAAATCGACGAATTTGGCGGACCAGCCGAAGCGTTTGATCGTTTGGCTGAACTGCGTGACGGTGCCGCCGTATAACCGACTGGAGGCCACGATATTGCGTCCCGGCTGCATCAGCGGAAACAGCGCCATGATCTGGGCGGCGTGCCCGGACGAACAGCAGACACCGCCAACACCACCCTCAAGGGTCGCGATCCGTTCTTGCAGTGCGGCGACCGTCGGGTTGGTCAGGCGCGAATAGATGTAGCCGACCTCTTGCAGGTTGAACAAAGCCGCCGCGTGATCGGCATCGCGGAACACATAAGCGGTGGTTTGATAAATTGGCACCTGCCGCGCACCTGTCGCCGGATCAGGGCGTGCGCCTGCGTGAACTTGCAGCGTGTCAAAGCCGTAACTTGGGCCGTCGGTCATCGTGTGTCTCCCTTTGAAATGCGTTGCAGAGTGGTTTAGGGGGAAAGCTGGATCACCTCAACGGCTCTCTTGATCAAAGGACAAACGATGCCCCATCCCTTTCATTTGGCGTTTCATGTTTTGGATTTGGACGACGCCCGAGAATTTTATTCCAATGCGCTGGGCGCAGCTGAGGGGCGGTCGACTGAAACATGGGTCGATTTTGACTTCTTTGGCCATCAACTCAGCCTGCATTTGGGCGAACCTTTCGCCAATGCGCCAACGGGAAAGGTCGGCGATCACATGGTCCCCATGCCCCATTTCGGGATCGTTTTGCCGTTAGAGGATTGGACTGCGTTGGCAGGGTGTCTGGAAGAGCGTCAGACTGACTTCATCATCGCACCCTCCGTCCGCTTCAAAGGCGAGCCGGGCGAGCAATGGACAATGTTCTTCCGCGACCCCTCGGGCAATCCGATTGAGGTGAAAGGGTACGCGGATATGGCGGGGGTGTTTGCGGCGGGGTGAGGGCTGGAGTGGTAAGGGTGGATGGCTGCAATGAGCCGATTCTGTGGAAAAACAACGTGTTGCGGGCGCAGAAAGTAGCGGCATGAACTGGGCGCAAATGCCTTTCTGATTAAGCTTTGCGCGTTTGCTGCGGTGCGGGAAAGATCTTGGCCGGTTTCCGGAGGTTTTGGGCGGTGGCGGCGAGCAGGAATTCGTCGTTTGCGCCGCATGGACCACGTAATCGGAGACGTCCCAGTCCGAGGATGCGTTTGAGGTGGGCAAAGAGCATCTCGACCTTCTTTCTGAGCTTTGATGAGACTTTGTACTGGCGCGTTTTTCTGATGGCACGGGCGACATCTCTGGCGTCTTCATGTTCTTGACGGGTGATCTTGCGCGCATCGGCCTTTGGGCAGCACTTCATCTTTGATGGGCACGCCTGACAGGTGTGTTTGAGGGCCTGATACTTGGCCACGCCTTTGCCGGTTGGCCCACGATTGGGATCGGAGTCGTTCCGGCGGAACTGCTTAAGCGCTTCGCCCTCAGGGCAAATGTACTGGTTGTTCGCGGCATCCCATTCGAAGTCCGCGCGGGACCAGGTTCCGTCGTTGCGACCGGACTTGTCGAAGACCGGGATGTGCGGTGCGATCTTGCGCTTCACCAGCCAATCCAACATTGGGCCAGAACCGTAGGCGGTGTCCGCGATCAGCCGTTCGGGATGTAGATCGAACTTGTCTTTAACCCGCTTCAGCATGGTCTTCGTCGATCCAACCTCGGCCTGTCGGATTGATCTGGTCGCTTCAACATCGACGATAACACCGTGATCCGTGTCGATCAGATAGGTATCAGAATAGCTAAAGAAAGCAGGGCCTTTGCGGGCCGCTGTCCATTGGCTCGCGGGATCCGAGAACGAGGTGAACTTGGGCTGCACCTCGCTCGCCGCGCCGAAAGCGGCCTCATCCAGCGTGTCGAGATACTCCTTCACGGCGCGTGGCGCGTCTGCGGGTGGCTCCTGCATTGCAAGCGTTTTCTGTCGATATTTGCGGTCATTTTTGTCAGTACTTTCGTCTGTCCGGCCTGTTTGTGCGGTGGTGTTCCGCTGGCCCAGATGAATTCCACGAGCGAGGTTCCAATCGGCTTATCGACCTCAATGGGCCGCTGCCGTTCCCGGAGTGTCCTTGCTCTTGGTTGACTTAATTCCGTATCATCACTTCAACGTCTTGCATCTCTTGGGCAGTCGGCGCGGTTAGAACGCTGGCTGCCGATATTCTTGTTTCTTTGTCAGCATCGCCCAGATGATCCTTGCAGCTTTGTTGGCCATGGCAGTTGTCGCCAATCGGAAGGGTTTGTCAGCGATGATTTTCGCGGTCCATAAATCTACCTTTTCTGGTGAGCGTTTTGCCATCACTGCACGAGACGTCATACCAACGACCAACAGCTTGCGAATGTAACGATCGCCCTTCTTTGTGATCTTACCCAAGCGCTCCTTGCCACCGCTGGATTTATTGAGAGGGGTCAGTCCGAGCCAGGCTGCCAGATCGCGTCCTGTGCGGAACTGTTTTGCATCACCAATCGTGGCGACGATAGCTGACGCCGTGATTGGCCCAATTCCCGGCATGCGCATGAGCCTGCGTGCGTCGGTACTCAGCAAAGCATGCTGTTCGATCATCTTTGAATAGCCTGCAATACGCTCGCTCAAGCCAATGAACTGATAACACTGCATGCCGAGCATGCCGTTGGCGATGTCGGGCATATCTGGATGATCACCATCAAGGTGGCGCTTTGCGAATGCAGTCACTGCCTCAACCCCAATCGGCAGAATGTGCCCAAACTCGCGCAGCAGGCTGCGGATCATATTGGCCAACTGGGTGCGCTGCCGAACGGCAAGATCTCGGGTGCGATGGATGGACAGAATGGCTTGCTGCTCTTCCGTTTTGATCTCAACGAAACGCATGGTTGGGCGCCGGACGGCCTCACAGATCGCCTCGGCATCAACAGCATCCGTTTTACCGCGTTTGACATAAGGCTTCACATAGTTCGCTGGCATTAACCTGACATCGTGACCGAGCTTGCGCAACGTGCGACCCCAATGGTGCGACGAACCACAGGCCTCCATGCCAACTGTGCAAGGTGGCAGCGCTTCAAAGAAGGCGAGTAGCTTTGCTCGTTTGATGGCTTTATTGAAGATGACGCGGCCATTCTCAGAAATACCGTGAACTTGGAAAACTTCCTTGGCCAAATCTAGGCCGATTGTTTTAACTGTCATTGGGTGGCTCCTTTCCTTGCAGTCCATGACAACTGCATTTTGGCACATTCCATGCCGGTGGAGCAGGAGCCACCCACCTCATCCGCTTTGGGCCGTTCCTGCTGGGGCAGTACGATCCACCAAGTGAACATGCTGCAATCGATCTAACGGCGGCAGAGAGCGCAACTCGACCGATGCTGTAGCAAGCATCAAAGTCTGCTTTCGGACGATATCAACTACTGGTCGGAAAGCTCAGGAAAAATACGCAGCAAATCCAAACCCCGCATATCGGGCCTCTCAAAATGGTTCGCTGTTAGCAGATGGGCATATCCATATACAAAGATTCCAGCGCCACCAAAGTCTTCAGACCAACGTCTGCTGCAACCTAAGGGGCTCCGGCAGCCCCGTTACCGTTTCATTTTTTGGAATAGCAACGAAAAGAAGCCTAACGCTGCAGAAATCATGATCAATAGCACCGACACGGCATTCAAAACGGGTGTCGAGCCTTGCTTGAGTTTGTCAAACATCGTGATGGTCAGCGGCGCATCTGATCCGACCAGCATCAGCGTCGTGTTGAAATTCTCAAAACTCATCAAAAGCGAAACGACGGCAGAGGCAACGATCGCGGGCAACAAAAACGGTAGTGTTATCTGCCAAATCGCGCCCCATTTGCTGGCCCCGAGGTTCAGGGCCGCCTCTTCCAGACTGGGGTCAAACTTCTGCAAACGCGCTGAAATCACTAATGTCGCGAATGTTGTGATGAAAGAAAACTGGCCCAGAATGACAAGGATCAAGCCAGGTCGCAGCCCATCGAACCAGAGGCCTGTTGTGTCCTCCAGCGCGTTGGCGACCGAGCTGAAGAAAACCAAGATTGAGATACCAAGGATCACGCCGGGTATGATCAACGGCAAAAGCATCAACATGTAAAGCAGCGCCTTACCGCGAAAATCATGCCGCACGAACAGAAATGCGTTGCAGGTCCCGACAATGACTGCGAGCCCCGACACCCACAGCGCCACAAAAGCAGAGGTTCCAATTGAGCGCAGGATTGCGCGTTCGTTGAACACACCGATGAAAGGCGCCTCTGTGCCAAAGAACCAGGCAAGCGTGAAGCCTTTCCATGGCAGCGCTGGAAAGACGCTGTTGTTGAAAGCAAAGACGCAGACAACCGTCAGCGGCAACGCAAGGAAGATGAAGAACATAACGACATAGGCGCGGTAGCACCATTTCGCAAAAGCAGGTTGCGGGACGGTTGGGATCATGAGCGCCCCATCGTCTCGGACAATGACCGTCCAGAGAGCTTCAAGCCGAGGAAAACAACAAGCGACGACAGTGCCAGCAACAAAAAGCCAAAGGCCGATCCGAGTTCCCAGTTAAACCGCGTGATGAATTGCGTGTAGATCATGCCGGTGAACCACAGGCTGTCCTTTCCACCCAATAAGATGGGTGTCAGATAATTCCCAAGCGACAACATGAAGACCACGATGCACCCCGACACGATACCCGGCATCGCGTGTGGGATCACGATTTCACGCATCACTGCAGCACTGCTACCGCCCAGATCATATCCCGCTTCGATAAGGCTGTCGTCGAGGCTGTCCAGCGTCGTCACCAACGGCACGACCATGAACAAGATTGATGTATAGACGAGGCCAACCATAATGGCGGCGTCATTGTACAACATCTCAACCGGTCCGTTCACAAGCCCCAGATATTGCAGGAAGTTGGACAGCACGCCCGTCTCTCGCAGCAGGATCATCCAGCCAAAGGTGCGCACCAGCTCAGAGACCCAGAACGGGATCATGCACATCAGGAAGAGCGTTGTTTTGGTCCGCCCGCGTGTCAGCTTTGCAATATAATATGCGATGGGAAAGCCAAGGATCAGGGTCAGCGCTGTCGCGGCGATCGACATGATTGCTGTACGCGCAAATGTCCGCCAGTAAAGTGGTTCGCCAAAGAAGGTCGCGTAGTTGCCAAAGCCGGTCTCATATTCGCGGGGGCCGATCTTTTCGCTGATCGAGACAACAAACAATCCGATATGCGGCAGAATGATAAGAACAACCAACCACAGCAAGATCGGCGCAAGCAGCAGATAGAACCCAAGGCGCGACGTATCGGAAGCCATCGCTCAGCCCTTGGGCGCTGGATAGCAGCGCGCCTTTTTGGGGTCCCAACGGGTAAAGACGGTGTCGCCTTTGCGCAGGGTTCCGAAGTCTCCGGTCTGTGGCAAGGCAACTTTGATGATGTCGCCCTGTCCACCTCTTACAGTGACTGTGCTGTTGGCCCCGTTAAACAAGACAGACTCCACCTCACCACGCGAACCATTCACTGTGTCGCCGATGTCTGACGTTGCGAGCGCGATTGCCTCAGGTCGCAAAAAGACTACCGCATCCTGCCCGACACTCAGATTAGGATTGGGGGCTTCAACCTTGATCGGTTCCCCGGCAGGGGTCTCCAAAGTCAGCTGCGACCCATTCACGGCTGAGATCTTCGCATGGAACTTGTTGGCGTCCCCCACAAAACCTGCGACAAATGCGGTGTCGGGGGCGTGATAGACATCATGCGGTGTGCCAATCTGCTCGAACCGTCCGTTGTTCATGACGGCGATGTTGTCGCTCATCACAAGAGCCTCGGACTGGTCGTGGGTGATGTAGACAAAAGTCGTGTTGAACGCGGCCTGCAGTGATTTCAGCTCGACCTTCATGTGCTCACGGAGCTTCAGATCAAGCGCCCCCAAAGGTTCATCCAGCAACAGCACATCGGGTTCAAGCACCATACACCGTGCAATGGCGACGCGCTGTTTTTGCCCACCTGAAAGCTGGTCCACGCGGCGTGCCGACACATCCGGCAGCCCCACACGGTCCAGAACCTGTCCGACCCGGGATGTGATCTCGGCTTTGGGAACGCGGCGCTGTCGTAGACCAAAGCCTACGTTCTCGCCGATGTTCATTGTCGGAAACAGGGCAAGGTGCTGAAAAACCATCGAAACAGGCCGCTTGTTTGGCGGAACACCAATCATCGACTTGCCCTTGATCAGCAGATCACCACTTGTGGGCGATTGAAAGCCTGCGATCATCCGCAGCAACGTCGTCTTGCCGCAGCCCGAGGGGCCAAGGATAGAAAAGAATGAGCCTTGCGGAACATCAAAGCTGACATGATCGACGGCGCGAAAAGCGTCGTAGGTCTTTGTCAGATCCCGGCACACCAGGTCAGGTTGGGGGGCAGTCAAATTGCAACCTCGTATAGGGAGAAAGGGCACCGATTGGTGCCCTTTGCTTTGGTAAGGTGACGCCTTAGTTCGCGGCGTTGATCCGGTCGAGTGTTGCACCTTCCAGCGCTTCCAGCCCGGCGGGGACTGGCGGATACCACTTGATGTTATCAATGGCCGCCTGATCAAAGCTGCCCTGATAGCGCGCTTTGAGGTCTGCGCTGACACCAGCATCGCCATCGACCGCAGCTGTGAAGTTTCCAGCCGTGTTGGTAATCATCGCGGCGATTTCTGGCTGCATGACGAAGTTGATCCAGTCATATGCGGCATCGTCGGCGCGGCCACGTGCGGGCAAGACAAAGGTATCGATCCATCCCAGTGCACCCGCCTCCGGGGCGACGAAGGTGATATCAGGATTGTCAGCGTTCAACTGCCAACCACCTGTATCCCACGCCATTGAGGCCACCACCTCGCCCGAACGCAGCAGGTTCTTGATCTCATCCCCGCCATCCCAATAGGTTCTGACGATAGCCTTGCATTCGGTCAGCATTGCTTCGACCTCATCCAGGATGCCCTGATAGGCATCTGTGTCGCCATAGGCTGCGAACGGGTCGAGTCCCATGGAATAGGCAAATCCGATGAGCGTCGGGCGCTTCAAACGGTATGACACTTTGCCCGTCAGCGACGGATCGCATAAGTCGGTATAGTCGGTCACTTCACCCGCCATCGCGGTGTTGACCACAAGACCGCTGGTGCCCCAAACATGCGGCAGGCCGTACACCTCACCCTCATAGGTCGTGTTTGCGGCGGTCGCGCTTAACATCGAAGGGATAAACAGGTCGGCGGTCACGCGCGACATATCTATCGGCTTGTATATCCCAAATTCTTCCTGTGCGCTGGTGATCCGGTCTTGGCTAGGTTGGGCCAGATCAAAGCCGCCGCCATTGGTTGCGCGCAGTTTCGCGATCATTTCTTCGTTGTTGGATGTGGTGACTTCGACGGTATGTCCTGTCTCGGCCTCGAACATGGCGATGACCTCTTCAGGTGCATACCCACCCCACGTCAGCAGTCTTAACGTTTCAGCCTGCACACCTTGCGCGCCCAGCACCGCAACAACGGCAAATAATGATACCAGTGAATGTTTCATACAATCCCTCTCCCTTTTGGATAAAACATGACGATGAAGATACGGTTTTTGTTACAGTATTAAGTCACCCTTCTATGTTTGAGTCTATGGCAAAGCGCGCTTGCTCAACCGGAGTTTGTGTTACTCTGCGGCTTCGGAATATGCCTCCATTGGTGGGCAGGTGCAGGTCAGGTTTCGGTCGCCCCATACATTGTCGACCCGGTTCACCGGGGGCCAATACTTATCGACACGAAAGGCACCTGCCGGAAAACAACCAGTTTCGCGGCTGTAGGGTCGATCCCAGTCTTTCACGAGATCTTCCATCGTATGTGGCGCATTCTTAAGCGGGTTATTGAGAGGGTCCATCACACCATCTTCAATCGCGCGTATCTCATCGCGGATACCCAACATGGCATCGCAGAAACGATCAAGCTCTGCCATCGTTTCGGATTCTGTTGGTTCGATCATCAATGTTCCGGCGACGGGCCACGACATTGTTGGGGCGTGGAACCCGCAATCAGACAGACGCTTGGCGATATCGTCGACTGTCACCTGCGCGCTTTCGGCAAAGGGCCGGGTGTCGATGATACATTCATGCGCCACGCGTCCAGTCGGTCCCTTGTAAAGAACGTCAAATGCCCCCTCCAAGCGCTTGGCAATGTAGTTGGCATTCAAAATCGCAACACGTGTTGCTTGCTTTAACCCCTCACCACCCATCATCAGGCAATAGGCCCATGAAATCGGCAACAGCGAAGGCGAACCATAGGCTGCGGCGCTGACCGCGCCTTCGCCAATGTTTGGATCGCCGGGTAAATGGGTGATCAGATGCTCTTTCACCCCAATCGGTCCCATGCCGGGACCGCCGCCACCGTGGGGGATGCAAAACGTCTTGTGCAGGTTGAGATGGCTGACGTCACCGCCAAGATCGCCGGGGCGGCTGAGACCCACCATCGCATTCATATTCGCACCGTCGATATAGACCTGACCGCCCGCATCATGGGTGATCTGGCACACATCGATCACCGTCTCTTCGAACACGCCATGGGTCGACGGATAGGTGATCATGCACGCCGCAAGGTTCTCCTTGTGCTCAGCCACCGTTTCTTTGAACTCTTTAACATCTATGTCGCCGTTTTCGGCAGATTTTATCGGCACAACCTTCCAGCCAGCCATCTGAGCCGAAGCCGGATTTGTGCCATGCGCGCTCATCGGGATCAGGCATATGTTGCGATGCCCTTCACCGTTGGCGCGGTGATAGCGCGCAATCGTTAGCAAACCCGCGTATTCCCCCTGCGCTCCGGAATTGGGCTGCATCGAGATCGCATCGTAACCGGTCACGTCACATAATTTTGCCGACAGATCATTGATCATCTCAGTGTAACCGGCGGCCTGATCCTTGGGGCAAAATGGGTGCAGTTGCGAGAATTCGCGCCAGCTTACGGGCATCATTTCAGCGGCAGAGTTCAGTTTCATCGTGCAGGACCCCAGCGGGATCATCGCCCTATCCAACGCCAGATCACGGTCCGCCAATCGACGCATATAGCGCATCATCTCGGTTTCGGCGCGGTTCATGTGAAACACCGGGTGGGTCAGATATTCCGTTGCGCGGATCAGCTTTTCCGGCATCTGGTAGTGCGGCGTGTAGTCTTTGTCCTGTCGTTCGATCCCAAAGGCGCGCCAGACACTTTCGATTGTGGCCGGACGGGTGCGTTCGTCTAGTGTAATACCCACCTTTGTGGTGCCAACCGCACGCAGGTTGATCCCTTCGTCGACCGCCGATTTGATCACCGCTGATTGCAGCGGGCCCACGTCTACCGTGATCGTGTCAAAGAAGGTGGCGGGGCGAACGTCAAAACCGCTTTGCTTCAACCCTTCAGCAAGGCGGGCCGTCTTGCGATGTATTCGTTGCGCGATGGCTTTCAGGCCCTCGGGGCCATGGAAGACGGCATAGAAGCCCGCCATGACCGCCAATAGCGCCTGCGCCGTGCAGACGTTTGATGTGGCCTTTTCGCGGCGGATATGCTGTTCGCGGGTTTGCAACGACAGGCGATAGGCGCGGTTTCCATGGCTGTCGATGGACACACCAACGATACGGCCTGGCATGTTGCGGGCATAGCTTGCCTTGGTCGCCATATAGGCCGCATGCGGACCACCATAGCCAATCGGCACCCCAAAGCGTTGGGTTGTTCCGACTGCAATATCGGCGCCCATCGCGCCGGGTTCTTTCAGCAATGTCAACGAAAGTGGGTCGGCGGATATGATACCAATCGCATTGTTTTCATGCAGCTTCGCAATCTCTGACGTGAAGTCGCGGATATGACCAAAGGTTCCGGGATACTGAAAAATGGCACCAAAGACCGTACTTGCGTCTAGATCATCGGGATTGCCAACGATGATTTCAATGCCCAACGGTTGCGCCCTTGTTCTCATCACAGCAATATTCTGCGGATGGCAGTTTTCATCGACGAAAAAGCCGGTCACTTTTGCTTTGCTGATCCTCTGCGCCATTGTCATCGCCTCGGCGCAGGCTGTCGCCTCATCCAGCAGCGAGGCATTGGCAATTTCTAAACCGGTCAGGTCCGACACCATGGTTTGATAATTCAACAGAGCCTCAAGACGGCCCTGACTAATCTCGGGCTGATAGGGCGTGTAAGCCGTATACCATGCGGGGTTTTCCAGAATATTGCGTTGAATGGCAGGTGGCGTGACCGTGCCGTGATAACCCTGACCGATCAACGACGTCAGCACCTTGTTCTTGGAGGCCGTGACGCGCATGTGATGCAGCAACTCGCGCTCAGACTTTGCCTTGCCAAAATCAAGCGGCTTTTTCTGCCGGATTTTGGCCGGCAATGTGTCATCAATCAGCGCATCAAGGCTTGCCGCGCCAACGACCTCCAGCATCTTTTCCATCTCAGCAGGCGACGGACCGATATGACGGCGGTTAGCGAAATCGTACGGCAAGTAGTCGGTGGGCGTGAAGGTCATCGGTGCGGTTCCTTAGCCAATCATGGATTTATAAGCAGCTTCGTCCATCAAGTCGTTCAACTGCGATGGGTCTGATGGTTTGATCTTGAAGAACCACCCGTCACCAATGGCATCGCTGTTGGCAAGGCTGGGATCTTCGGCAAGGGCTGTGTTCACTTCCGTAATCTCACCGTCGATGGGTGCCAGGATGTCGGACGCGGCTTTGACGCTTTCGATCACAACAATCTCTTCGTCTTTGGTCACGGTGACGCCAACCTCAGGCAATTCTACAAATACCAGATCGCCTAACTGTGTTGTCGCATGTTCGGTAATGCCAACCACATAAACGTCATCCTCAGCACGTAGCCATTCATGTTCTTCGGTAAATTTCATTGGTTGTCTCTCCCTGTTATCTTTTGAAGTTGGCGGGGGTGAAGGGCATTTTCACCACTGTCACTGGCTGACGTTTCCCGCGCAGGTCCCCGTAAAGTGTGGTGCCAAGTGCGGCATATTCCGCTGCGACATAGCCCATGGCCACCGGACCACCCACCGTGGGGCCAAAGCCGCCAGAGGTGATGCTGCCAATCGGGTCCACGGCCTCTGCGGTGGCAAAAAGAACGACGCCTTCACGCATTGGCGCGCGGCCTTCCGGCAGCAGACCCACGCGCTTGCGCGCAGCACCCTCCGCCATTTGCCCGATAATCGCATCCGCGCCGGGGAAACCACCCGCACGCGCGCCGCCGGCTCGCCGCACTTTTTGAATGGCCCATGTCAGACCGCCCTCAACCGGCGACGTACTTGCGTCAATGTCGTGGCCGTAGAGGCAAAGACCCGCTTCTAACCGCAATGAATCACGGGCACCCAAACCAATGGCCTCAACATCCGGATGCGCGAGCAAGGCTCTCGCGAGGTCTTCGGCGGCGTCTGCGGGTACCGAAATCTCATACCCGTCTTCTCCGGTGTAGCCGGATCGCGACACCCAAGCTGCGACCCCGTTCAAGTCCAAGGTCGCGACATCCATAAAGCTCATATTCACAGTACGGGCATCCATTGCAGACAAAACAGCCTCTGCGCAGGGCCCTTGCAGTGCCAATAGCGCGCGATCTGCCAGTTCGGTGACTGCGACGCCGGGTTCAAGCGCCGCTTTCATATGGGCGATATCAGCCCTCTTACAGGCGGCGTTCACAACGACAAATACATGATCCCCACGGTTCGCCAGCATCAGATCATCTGCGATCCCACCATCTTCATTCGTAAAGAAGCCATAACGCTGGCGGTTTTCGGGCAGGCCGAGAACATCAACAGGGATCAACGGCTCCAGACCGGCAGCAGCGGCGGCGTAGCTGGCACCTTTGACAATGACCTGCCCCATGTGGCTCACATCAAATAGCCCGGCCTTTTCACGCGTATGCTGGTGTTCTTTCATCACGCCAAGTGGGAATTGCACCGGCATCTCGTATCCCGCAAAGGGGACCATACGCGCGCCAAGCTCTAAATGGAGTGCGTGTAACGGGGTCCGTTTCAGTGCAGTCATCGCGCTTTGCCTTCTTCCAGCCAGCGTGATCGTTGAAAACCAAGCGGCACCACATTGATACAGGGCGATCCCTGCACGCCAGTGCCTCCTCTGTCCGGGTTGCCTGAGATCATTATCCCTTCGGCGGGTGCATGTGGCACCACTCTCCAGAGTTGTCGCGCTCAACGTCGGTCCTTTGGCCTGAGAGTTTCCGAGGCGGTTGCTCCTTCGGCACCAGTGGTCTGGTTCTCCCAACGTTAAGTTTGAATATTTTCTATCGGAAACTCCTATAAGCAGGCAAGTAACAATTGCCGCGTATTTTCAGTGGTCATTTTGACAGGGTTGCCACCGGTGCTTGGGTCACGCAAAGCGCCTGCAACGATACGGTCTATGTCGGGGTCAGTCACGCCAAGCGCCGTCAGCGTTTTGGGAATGCCAAGCGATGCGTTCAGATCGTCGACATAGGCACAAAAACCGTTAAACCCATCTGCTATCCCTAGGTAACTGGACGCTTGGGTCAACACGCCTCTGATCGCGGGTTTGTTGAACTGTAGAACGGCGGGCATACAAACGGCGTTCGTGGTCCCGTGGTGCGTGTGATACATGGCACCGATCGGATGGGACAGTGCGTGGATCGCACCCAGCCCTTTTTGAAAAGCTGTCGCCCCCATTGCTGCCGCTGACATCATATGCGCGCGCGCTTCCAGATCGGAACCATCCGCGTAGGCACGCGGCAGGAACTCTTTCACCAGACGCATCCCCTCAAGCGCCATGCCCTGCGACATTGGGTGATAATGCGGCGAGCAGAAAGCCTCAACACAATGCGCAAAAGCATCAAGACCCGTGCCCGCCGTGATAAAGCTGGGCATCCCGACTGTCAGCTCAGGATCGCAAATGACGACGGAGGGCAGAAATTTGGGATGGAAGATGATCTTTTTCTCTTCAGTTTCCGAATTGGTAATGACGGACGCCCGGCCAACCTCTGATCCGGTGCCCGCCGTTGTCGGGACAGCCACAATCGGGGCGATGGCGTCGGCATCAGCGCGCGTCCACCAATCGTCGATATCCTCAAAATCCCACAAAGAGCGCGTTTGGCCAGCAAGAAAGGCCACCAGTTTCCCAAGATCCAAACCAGAGCCACCACCAAAGGCGACAACCCCATCGTGGCCACCGTCCTTGAAGGCTTTGACCCCGGCTGCTGCATTCTTTTCATTGGGGTTCGGGTCAACGTCTGCAAAAATGGCGCGGCCAAGCCCAGCGGCTTGCAGCAGATCGAGCGTCTTTGTCGTGATCTCCATATTGGCAAGACCCCGGTCGGTAATCAGAAGCGGCTTTTTGATACCGGCCGCCGCACAAGCATCGGCGATTTCAGAAATACGCCCGGCACCAAATCGAATGGCGGTTGGGTAGGACCAGTTTGCAGTCAAGGACATCTTCTACGCTTTCTTCAGGTGATAGGACTTGGGGCGGGTCAGGTTGTGATAACCGATCACGGACAGGCCACCCCCGCGCCCCGTATCTTTGCATCCCGTCCAACACAGCCCAGGATCAAGGTAGTCGGCACGGTTCAAAAACACCGTGCCCGTTTCGATCTGATCGGCAATCGCCTCGGCGCGCGCAGCATCTTGGGTCCAGATTGATGCAGTGAGACCAAAGTTGCTGTCGTTCATCAGGCGCACCGCCTCGGCATCATTTTTGACCGGCATGATCCCAACGACAGGGCCAAAGCTTTCGTCGCGCATCACGCGCATGTCGTGGGTGACATTGGTCAGGATCTGCGGCGTCAGATAGGCACCGCCATCATCGTCGGGGAATGGCGCGATATGCGCCTTGGCACCTTGTGCAACAGCTTCTGTAGTCTGGGCGCGCACCTCATCAGCAAAGCGTTTATGCGCCATCGGCCCAAGGGTTGTCTCAGGCTCTAGCGGATTGCCCAGTTTGTAGCCCTCAACAATTGCCACCGCCTTTGCAACAAAGACCTCGAAGTGCTGCTCAGCCACATAGATCCTTTCTATCCCACAACAGCATTGGCCCGCGTTGAACATCGCGCCGTCGATCAAAGTATCCGCAGCTGCATCCAGATCAGCATCATCACACACATATCCGGGGTCCTTGCCGCCAAGCTCCAGCCCGACCCCTGTAAATGTCCCGGCCGCCGCGCGCTCAATCGCCTGACCGCCCCCGACGGAGCCAGTGAAGTTTACAAAACCAAACGATTTAGCCGCTATCAAATCCGATGTTGTTTGATGGTCAAGAAAGACGTTTTGAAACACATCATCGGGCACGCCAGCGGCATGAAACGCCCGCGCCATCCTCTCGCCCACCAGCGGTGTCTGACTTGCGTGCTTTAGCATGACCGTGTTGCCTGCAATCAGCGCAGGGGCCACGGTATTGATCGCGGTCATATAGGGATAGTTCCAAGGGGCCACGACCAGCACGACACCATGCGGCACGCGTTTGATGACCCGCCGGAAACTACCGCTATCTTCAATGACAATATCGGCCAGGGCGTCCTGTGCGATCTTTGCCATGTAGCTGGCACGTTCGTTGAAACCGCCAAACTCACCGCCATAACGGATCGGGCGCCCCATCTGGTGGGCCAGTTCTGGAACGATCTCGTCGTTCATCTCGCCCACTTTTGCAACACCCGCTTGTACCAGCGCAATCCGCTCATCCAAAGGCCGAGCGGCCCAGCCTGATCGGGCGGCTTGCGACCGGGCAACGGCGGCCTTTGCATCGTCAGCGGAAAGCACAGAACGTTCTGCATAAACGGACCCGTCAATCGGCGAAATACAACGGATCATGATCAGGCCCTTTCAAAACCGCGCGCGATTTCCCAATCGGTCACAACGCGGTCGAATTCTTCTTGTTCCCATTCTGCGCAGCGGGTGTAGTGGTTGATCACATCATCCCCCATAGCGTCACGCAGAAACGACGACTTGCGCAACGTCTCGGTCGCAGCGCGCAACGTTTGCGGAATGTCTTGCGCCTTAGCGTCTTCGTAGACGTCGCCTTTGGTGGGCGGGGCAAGCGTCATCTTATCCTCGATCCCTTTGATACCGGCGGCCAGCATCGCAGCCTGCGCGAGATAGGGGTTCAGGTCAGACCCGCCGATGCGGCACTCCACCCGGATACCTTTGGTACCTTCGCCGCACAGGCGAAACCCTGCCGTGCGGTTGTCGATGGACCAAACGGTTTTTGTGGGGGCAAACGTGCCCTTCGCAAAACGTTTGTAGCTGTTGATGTAGGGTGCCAGAAAAAACGTGTAATCGGGGGCATAGTTGATCAACCCGGCCATATAGTGCTGCATCAGCTTGGACATGCCAAGGTCAGCATCAGTGTCGTGAAATGCGGGCGCGCCGTCTTTCCATAATGACTGATGCACATGGGAGGAACTACCCACCCGGTTATGGTCCCACTTTGGCAGGAAGGTCGCGGCGTGGCCTTGTTGCCAAGCGATTTCTTTGATCCCGTTCTTCGCGATCGTGTGGTGATCGGCGCAATCAAGGGCGGCAGCATAACGGATGTTCAGTTCCTCCTGCCCGGCCTCGGCTTCACCCTTGGAATTCTCAATCGGCAGACCAGCACCAAACAAATGATTGCGGATCGGACGCATCACGCCTTCTTCCTTGGTGGTCTGAAGGATGTGATAGTCTTCGTTATATCCGCTGATCGGGGTCAGGTCGCGAAAGCCAGTCTTGCGGATGTCGTCAAAGGATCTCTCAAACAAAAAGAACTCAAGCTCGGTGGCCATCATGGCGTCGAAGCCCAATGCGCTTAGCCGTGCGATCTGCTTTTTCAACACCTGCCGAGGGGCATGAGGCACGGGGTCATGCGTGTGGTGATCAAGGATATCGCACAGCACCATCGCGGTTCCTTCGAGCCAAGGCAAAATGCGAATGGTCGTCAGGTCGGGTGCCATAATGTAATCGCCATACCCCTTTTCCCAACTGCTCGCGGCGTAGCCATCAGGCGTCGCCATCTCCAGATCCGTGGCCAGCAGATAGTTACAGCAGTGCGTTTCTTTAAAAGACGTTTCCACGAAATTGACCGCATGAAAGCGTTTGCCCATCAACCGGCCCTGCATGTCCGGGAAACAGGTCAGCACGGTGTCGATAGACCCATCGCTGACGTGGGCTTTCAGGTCGTCGAAACTCAGATTTCCGGACATGTCTATTCTCTTTTCTGAATGTCGGGGACGGCACGAAACCGTCCCCCCATATTGTCTTAGCCGTAACGGTAAGGCCGGCCAGCTTTCACCATATCAGCGTTGTACTTCTTGAAGATGTCAACGACGCGTCGCTTGGTGTCGGATTCCGCGGCTATCTCTTCCCAGAATTCCAGTGCGGCGGCCTCGACCGTTGCCCATTCCTCGTCGGGGATGGTGGTGAGTTCCATCTTCGTGCCATTCACACGCAGATCAGCCTCACCACCCCAATACCAGTGCTGACGATAGTAGTGCGATTGCTCGCAGCATACCTGAAACAGCTTTTGCAGATCGTCGGGCAGTTCATTCCAGCGATCCATATTGGCAAAGAAATGACCGATCCATGCGCCCGAGATATTGTTGGTCAGAAAGTAGTTGGTCACATCAGCCCAACCAACGGTGTAGTCCTCAGTGATGCCGGACCACGCGATGCCGTCCAATTCTCCGGTTTGGACGGCGACTTCGATGTCTTCCCACGGCAGGTTGACCGGAACCACGCCAAACTGTGACAGGAAGCGGCCTGCGGTTGGGAAGGTAAAGACACGTTTGCCTTGCAGATCGGCAAGACTATTGATCGGATCCTTTGTCGCAAAGTGGCAGGGATCCCACGCGCCTGCGCTGACATGCTTGACGCCAACGGCTGCATATTCTTCATCCCAAATCTCGTTCAGACCGTAGCGGTTGAACAGGACAGGCACATCGAGAGAATAACGCGATCCGAAGGGAAAATAGCCGCCAAAAACGGTGACTTCCGTCGGTGATGCCATGGAGTCGTCGTCAGACTGCACCGCATCAATCGTGCCTCGCTGCATGGCCTGAAACAGCTCTCCGGTGGGGACAATCTGATCTGCGTAGAACAGCTCAATCTGCATCCGGTCACCTGCGATGTCGTTGAACATCTTGATTGCGGGATCAACCACCTCTGCGGCCAGTGCCGCACCGGCATAGGTCTGCATCCGCCATGTGATTGTACTTTGCGCCAATGCTGGTGCCGCGAGAGCGGCGGGTGCGGTCATTGCGGCACCTTTGATAAACTTACGTCTTGTCGTCATTATCTTTCTCCTTGTTGCAAAATGCCGGTTGGCCCGGCTTATAAATTCATTGTCCGTAAACGAGGTTGGGCAGCCATGTCGCGAGGCCGGGAAAGGCCATCACCAGCGTCAGGGCAAGTACCATCACCAACACAAATGGCGTGATGGACGCGTAAATGTCGCGCAGCGAAATTTCCGGTGGCGCCATCGCCCTCATCAGGAACAGATTATACCCAAAGGGCGGCGTCATATACGCAATCTGCGTCGTGATTGTATAAAGTATGCCGTACCAGATCAGGTCAAACCCAAGCGCACCCACCAGCGGCACATAAAGTGGCGCGACGATGACCAGCATCGCAGTGTCATCCAGAAAAGTGCCCATCAGAATGAAACTAAGCTGCATCAGGATCAGGATCATCCAAGGGCTAAGATCAAGCCGCTCAGTGAACAGGCTCTCAATCGCTTTCACGGCGCCCAACCCGTCAAACACCGCCCCAAACGCCAGTGCGGCCAGAATGATCCACATGAACATGCAGGTGATCCCCAGCGTATTCCGCACCGAGTTTTCAAAGACCTCGCGTGTCATTCGTCCCTTCAGGATCGCCGCCACAAATGCAGCCAACGCCCCAATGGCAGAGCTTTCCACCAGCGATGTCCAGCCATTTACAAAGGGCACCATCATCACCGCAAAGATCACCAAGGGCAGCAGGCCCGCTCGCAAAAGGCGCATTTTCTCGGCACGGGGCATATCCCGGTCTTCGTCACTTAAGGCGGGACCAAGGGACGGGTTCAATCGACAACGAATGGCGATGTAGGCGATAAACATCGCAGCCATCATCAGGCCCGGAATAATCCCGGCCAGCCACAATTGCCCCACCGGTTGGCGTGCAATCATCGCGTATAGGACTAAAACAACCGAAGGCGGCACCAAGATGCCCAACGATGACCCTGCCTGAATGACCCCGGTCACCATACGTTTGTCATAGCCCCGTTTCAGCAGTTCCGGCAGCGCAATTGTTGCACCAATCGCCATGCCCGCAACGCTTAACCCGTTCATGGCCGATATCAGGACCATCAGGCCAATCGTGCCAATCGCCAACCCGCCCCGCAGACCTCCCATCCAGACGTGGAACATCCGGTAAAGGTCGTCTGCGATTTTGGACTCGCTCAGCACATAGCCCATGAAAATAAACATCGGCAGGGTCAGAAGCGGATACCACTTCATCAACTTCATCGCGGCGGAAAAGCCGATGTCGTAACCGCCCTTGTCGCCCCAAAGCAGCAATGCGGCGACAACCGCAACAAACCCAATCGCGCCAAACACCCGCTGTCCGGTCAACAGCATCAGCATCATGGTCGAGAACATCAGTGTCGCGATCATCTCATAGGGCATCAGATGTCAGCCCCCTTGAGACGCAGGATATCTTTGAAAAGTTCGGAAATGCATTGCAGGATCATCAGGAAAAACCCGACAATCATCACCGTTTTGACGGGCCACATATACGGTCGCCACGCCGTCGGGGATTGCTCAAGCCGCCCGATCTGCTCGGCCCCTGTGATCAGGCCTGCAAAAAAGGACAAAGGCTCGGTTTTCCAATAGCCAAGCGAATAAGCGGTCGAACCAATGGCACCATAGAGCAAAACGCAAAGATAGAAGATCAGAAAAAACACAGTGATCGCGTCGAACCATGCTTTGCGCCGCACGGTCCAGTCGCCATAAAGCAGGTCCATCCGCACGTTCGAGCCAAGCTGTAGCGAATATGGACCGCCAAGGATGTAGTAGCCCACCATCACAAACTGCGCCATTTCCAGCGTCCAGAGAGACGGCAAAAAGAAGGTTTTGCTGATCGACGACCACAACAGAACCCCCATGAGGGCAAAGATGCCGTACATCATGACACGGCCCAGCCGGTAGTTGACCGCATCAACTGCGCGAATGTATCCGCGCATCACCCCTTGCATGCAGTAACCCCCATGTTGTGGAGCGCCTGAGACAGCCAATCCACCAGCACCTTTGCCATCGCGACTTGCGACGGGCCGTCCGCAATCAGGTCGCTACGAACCTCAATCATGACGTTCAGATGGCCCGGCGTAATTGCATGTTCTTTCAGCGTATGGGTCACACCATCCTGTGGGCCATAAGGGGCATTGCGGCGAACCTTGAACGGCTGATCAATGACAAGCAGCGCATCAGCCAAACGGCTGTCTTCATCGTGCAAGATGCCGATTTCCACATCTCTTTTTTGCCCATGATAAACCGGCGTAAAGCTGTGGATCGTGACAATGACCGGTTTTTTCAAACGTGAAATCGCGGCAGCAATCGCGTCGCGAAACGGCGCGTAATACCAGGCAACACGCTCTCTCATTTGCGGCTCAGTCAGTCCCACATTACCGGGAATATCATATGCCTCGCTTTTTGCAGGCATCGCATCGGGCGCGTCAGGCGGGCGGTTGCAGTCGTAGACAAGACGCGAAACTGTTGCCGCTATCAATACGGCGTCAAACCTTTGCGACATCGCCTCGGCGACCGCCAATGCGCCGGGGTCCCATGCAACATGGCTGTGACGTGCAGCGTTGCTCAGGCCCAAATTATTCAGGTCTGACGGAATATGGTGGCTAGCATGTTCACAGATCAGAACGACAGGCGATCTCGCCTCGGCGCGTGAGACCAGACCTGCGCTTGAATCATCGTGATGAAAAACCATAGCCACCCCTCGTGATAAATTGCTTGCCAACGCACTTCGTTGTCAACAGAATTGTGAAAAATCAATCACACATCCATTCAAGCTGATAATTTACTGCACAAAACGAGAGCGATGATGGCAGAAGCTGCACAAACCATAGCGGACCGTATTCACGAAATGCTGGATGACCTGACCCGTGCCGAGCGGCAATTGGCATTGTCTGTGTTGGAGAATTACCCTGCCTCAGGGTTTGGCCCGTTGGCCGCATTGGCCAAGGACGCAGATGTGTCCGTGCCGACAGTGGCACGGATGGTGCACAAACTCGGGTACAAAGGGTATCCCGACTTTCAGGCGGGGCTTCGCGAAGAACTGAAAGCCAAATTCAAGACGCCAATCGCGAAACATGAAACCTGGGCCGAGGCCGCCCCGTCAGAGCATATTCTAAACCGTTTCACCGAAGCCGTGATTGACAATATTCGGCTGACGCTAAGCAGTATTGATCCGCAAGCCTTTGATCACGCGTGCGATTTGATGGCCGACCAAGACCGACACCTATATATCGTTGGCGGTCGGATCACCCATACGCTTGCGGAATATCTGTTCCTTCACATGCAAGTCATACGGCCAAACCTGACCAATGTTCAGTCGACGTCAAACACATGGCCGCACTACCTTTTGAACGCCAAGGAAGGGGATGTCTTCGTCATTTTTGACGTGCGGCGGTACGAGAATAATACGCTGAAACTTGCTGAACTCGCCCATGAGCAGGGCGCCGAAATCATACTGATAACTGATCAGTGGCGGTCGCCTGTGCATCATCTGGCGACAGTTTGCCTCAACAATCACATCGTCGTGCCGTCCGCTTGGGATAGTGCGACAACGACAATGCTTTTGCTTGAAACCATGGTGTCTTCGATACAGTCGCTGAATTGGAAACAGACAAAGGCGCGGATCGAGAGTCTGGAAGACATGTTTGATCAAACCAAGCTCTTCCGGAAGTTCATTTAAGTCTGGTCGGTGGTCTGAGTGGAGCCTGGGCCAGCATTGCACGACAGGCACCCCTTGTTGCGAGTCCCGCGTTCGCCAGCGTTGAAAACACCTGCGCCATGCGGCAGTATCAATGTCCACTTTGACGACGAGTTACTTGCAACGCCCATCCGTGGCAACAGTCTTGCCCGCCGCTGATGCCTTTCCCTGCGTATGCAGAGCCGTTCCAAAGCGGCCATTGACCTTACGTAGCCAAAGGTCGGCTTCATCCCGCACATCTGTCCTTAAACTTCACCCGCTTCGTAGCCCGGTCTCCACCAGCATCCCCCGCCGTTTCGCCTCGTAATAATACCCGCGTGCGTACCAGTTCACTGCTGTCTGCTCATCCCCGTCAGATAGCAACCATGCGCCCCGTAGATACCGTCCGGCGTACATCAGGTTCGTTTCCGCATCCAACAGCCCTTCGGGTGATCCCCGATAACCCATCGTTCGCGCCGTCTCTGGCAGGATTTGCATCAACCCGTAGTAGGGTCCGTTGCGTGCGGCCGGGTTGTGCGTGCTTTCGCGGATGATCACGCGGTGCAGCAGCGTGACGGGTATCCCGTGGACATCAGCGTATTTGTTGATCAGCCTGCGCAGCTCCGGCGTTTCATTGGGGTAAAGCGGAATGTCTGCGGCACGGCTGACACTGGGCGTATCACGACTGCGGCCACAAGCGGCCAGTGCCCCTGCGCTGATCATGAAAAAATGACGGCGGTTGATCATAATATGCTCTGCTCTCGTTTGGGCGCTCTTGCTTGGCGCAGTTGGTCTTAAGATAGGTCAACCTTCGGCTGGCGGACTTTGCTATACAATAGCACCAGTTTTGATCAGGGCGCCCAACGCAAGAAGTTGCCGATCATGCGCAATCCAGCGTCTTGGCTTTTTTCAGGGTGGAACTGTGTGCCGATCATCGTGTCGCGTCCGATAATCGCGGTCACATCGCCACCGTAGTCGACATGCGACAGCCGTTGCGCCGGGTCCGTCACGTCCATCGCATAGGAGTGCACAAAATAGGCGTGATCGCCTGTCGCGATCCCATCCAGCACTGGGTGCGGGTTGTCGATCACCAGATCGTTCCAGCCCATATGCGGCACTTTCAGCGCGGGGTCCGATGGGGTGATTTTGCGGATATCGCCCGCGACCCAGCCGAAGCCGGGTGTTTCTTCGTATTCATGGCCTGTGGTCGCCATCATCTGCATACCCACGCAAATGCCAAAGAAGGGGCGCGCCCGGCCGGTTACGGCCTCGACAATGGCTTCGGCCAAGCCGGTGCGCGCGAAAAGTTCCGCCCGGCAATGCGGGAACGCCCCGTCGCCGGGCAGCACGATCCGGTCGGCCTTGATCACGGCATCGGGGTCAGAGGTCACGATGATCGACCCTGATCCAACCTCGGCTGCCATCCGCTCAAACGCCTTTTGCGCTGAATGCAGGTTGCCGCTGTCGTAGTCGACAAGGACGGTGGTCATAAGCTGCCTTTTGTCGATGGAATGGCATCGGCCTTGCGCGGATCGGTTTCAACGGCCTCGCGCAATGCACGCGCGACCGCTTTGAACGCAGCCTCTGTGATGTGGTGTGCGTTGAACCCGTGCAGTTTGTCGATGTGCAAGGTGATACCGCCATGGGTGCTAAGCGCCTGAAAGAACTCGCGCACCAATTCGGTGTCAAACGTACCGATCTTGCCGAATGGCAGATCAAGATTGCAGATCAGATAGGGGCGCGCCGACAGATCAAGCGCGCAACGCACCTGCGCATCATCCATCGCAAGGTGGCAACTGCCATAACGCCGGATACCGCGCTTGTCACCCAGCGCCTGTTTTAGCGCCTGTCCCAAGGCGATGCCCACATCTTCGACCGTGTGGTGATCGTCGATGTGCAGGTCACCTTTCGCGCGGATAGTCATGTCAATCAACGCGTGACGCGACAACTGATCCAGCATGTGGTCGAAGAACCCAACGCCGGTTTGATTGTCGTATGTACCGGTGCCATCAAGGTTGATGGTGACGGTGATATCCGTCTCGGCTGTGGCCCGTGTGATCGTTGCTGTCCGCATCGCGTCAGTCCTTTGGTGGTGCCCACGTTCTATAGGGGGAACCGGGGCAGGGGCCAAGCCCCGGGGAAAAACTGCTGTGACTTTTCAGCAAAATTTAATGGTTCGATTCCTATGATTGTCCAAAGCTGCCAATGATCAGGAGAATCCGATGAAAGCTCTTATTCTACGAAATGACGCAAAAGCGTCTGTTGCCACCGCGCGGGCATTGATCGACAAGGGGTTTCAGATCCTGTCGGTTGATACGCTGGCCGTCGCGCATGCGCTGATCCGGGTTGATACCATCGACCTGCTTGTGATGGATGAACGGGTTGAAGGACAGCTGACCCATGCGATCGCCCTGTCGGGTGAGCGGCGTAACCCCTACCTTAGCGCCATTTTGTTGACGGACCGGTCAAGGGAAGAGACTGATGATCTCTACGCCCTGATCCCGACACTGTATGCATTGATGGGTGAAGCAACTGCGCCAGCCTTGTTGGGCCAACTTGCCTTATCGGCTGTCAGTAATGTGGAAGAGGTCGCAGCACGCGTCGCGCGCAACGCGGCTGTTGATGCAGCGGAGGTCGCCGCAGGGCCCGATGTGGCACCACTGATCCTGTCCCGCACTGACATTGCGCTGGAAGTTGATGAGATCGAAGAAAGCGGGCCAAGCTATGCAGATGTCGCAATTGCATCCCCCGAACTGGCCGAAATTGAACGCGAAACTGTTCCGGAAGAGTATCATGATGCCGTTGGCGCAGAAGTTGCGGCCCTTTTTCGCAAGCATCCTTTGCCAAGCTTCCTGCAGCCCGATCGTGTTGTCGCGGCAAAGGCCGGATAACGCCTTTGGCGCGACAACAGGCCACGAAACACCAAAGGGCCGCAGCATATGCTGCGGCCCTTTGGTGTTTCGAAATGGAGCGGGCGATGAGATTCGAACTCACGACCCTAACCTTGGCAAGGTTATGCTCTACCCCTGAGCTACGCCCGCAACCTTTTCGTTCGGCTGATCTATAAAGACTTGCGGCGTTCTGCAAGACTTAAATCACAAGATTTCGGGATTTTCTCACCCTTGGTGATCCGTCATCAACCCCGTGCGCTGTAGCCATCAAACACGTGCGCGCCTGTGTCCACATCGACGCTGTGGACAATGACACCGTCACGCGCAAGCAAGGCCAGACCATAGGCGCCCGGCTCATCCGTTGATAGGTTGGACGTTGGTTTGACCAGTTCAACCACCCCCTGATGACAGGGGCTTTTCAACACGGTCCATGGCACGCCGCGCGTATTGCCGGAAATCGTCTGATGCAGATGCCCACAGACAAGGTGCAGGTTGCCGTGATGTGCCAGCAGATCAAGAACTGCCGCCCCGTTCGCCACCATGATGCGGTCCATCCCGATCACACCCGTCTCAAACGGCGGATGATGGATGCAGACGATAGCGTGGCGGCCTTTGCGGGTCGTCAAGGCATCCTCTAGAAATGCCAGCCGATCCAAGCAGAGCAGCCCTGCATGATGCCCCTTAGGGTAGGGTGGTCCATCCAGCGAATCCATGGTGATCAGCCGATGGTGGCCGATATCGCGCCAGTGCTGGATATGCCCGGTGGTGGTCCGTGGTGCATCCGGGAACTGCGCCAGAAACACGTCACGTCGGTCATGGTTACCGATCATTGGGATGATCGGGACCTGCACATCAGCCAGAATGCGCTGCAGTTCTTGATACTCATCGGGATGCCCGTGGTGTGTCAGATCACCCAACAAAACCAGCGCTGCGGCATCCGGGTGGGCGGCGGTCGCAGTGGTCAGAACCTCTTGCAGCCGCTCTGACGGATTCAATCCGATGATCTTTTGGCCCGGCGCGCAGATGTGCGGATCGCTGATGAACAGTATTTTCTGCATCATAGCCAGCCTTTGAACTGAATCAGATCCCATCTGTTCCCGAAGGGATCACGAAACACGGCGACCTGGCCATAGGGTTCATCACGCGGTGTTTCCTCAAAGGCGACATCCTTTGCCTGCATCGCCACGTAATCCCGCGCGAAGTCATCAGTTTGCAAAAACAGCCAAACGCGCCCGCCGCCTTGATTACCGATCGCTGCGACCTGTTCGTCCCCGACGGCTTTGGCCAGCAGGAAAATGGTGTCAGCGCCTTCCGGTCCGACCCGCACCCATCGTTTCCCACCGCCAAGCGGGGTATCTTCGAACAGCACAAATCCCATTTGACCCACAAAGAAGGCGATCCCTGCGTCGTAGTCCGGCACAAGGATCGACAGCAGGGCCAGCCTTTGGGTCATAGCAGAGCAATCACATTGAGGATCAACGCCAGCGGAATGGCTGTGATTGTCAACAGCATCCCGTATAGCCGAAACCGAAAATCGCGTGGTTTGAACGACATGCCAAACCCATGCAGCATGCGACCGACCAGCAGGATAATCCCCGTCAAATGCAGCCAGACCGAAGCCGTGCCTTGAATTTCGGCCATCAACATCAGCAAAAGCGCAATGGGTACGTATTCAGCCCAATTCGCATGCGCTCTGATCTTGGCTTCAATTTGGTGGCTGTCGTTGTTGCCATAGGCAAACTTGTTGCCGCGCCGCTCTGCGATCACGCGCGCCGCCAATAGCAAAAACAGCAGCGTCAGCAAAATCGCATAGACGGGCGTGACGGCAAGGGTCATTCGAATTCGACCAGCAGGTCCTTGGCGTCAATTTGCCCGCCCGCCTGCACATGCACGGCTTTCACCACCGCGTCGCGTTCGGCATGAATGCCCGTTTCCATTTTCATCGCCTCAATGGTCAGCAGCAGGTCGCCTGCTTTCACCTTGTTGCCTGCGACTGCCGCAACGGTTGCCACAACGCCCGGCATCGGTGCGCCGATGTGGTTGTCGTTGCCAAGCTCGGCCTTGGGCCGCGATATTTTGTCAGCGGCAGCCAGCCTGTTCAGGACGCGAATTGTGCGCGGTTGTCCATTAAGTTCAAAGAAAACTTTGACCTCGCCGTCTTCGTTCACATCAGCGACAGCCTGCATGCGAATTTCGAGCGTCTTGCCGGGGTCGATCTCGGCTGTGATTTCTTCGCCCGGCTCCATGCCGTAAAAGAACGTCTTGGTGGGCAGCGTGCGCACAGGACCATAAGTCCGATGGCGGCCCATGTAATCAAGGAAGACTTTCGGATACATCAGATAGCCGTTGAGGTCTTCATCATCGACGGTCTTGCCTTCAAGCTGGCTCGAAAGGTCGGCGCGCGTCGCTTCCAGATCGACAGCAGGCAGGTGCTTGCCGGGGCGGTCGGTGATTGGCTTGTCGCCTTTGAGGATTTTCTTCTGGATCGCCTTTGGCCAGCCGCCGGGTGGTTGCCCCAGATCGCCGCGCATCATGTCGATGACACTATCGGGGAAGACCACGTCGACCTTTGGGTCCTCGACCTGCGCGCGGGTCAGGTTTTGGCTGACCATCATCAAGGCCATGTCACCCACAACCTTGGACGATGGCGTGACCTTCACGATATCACCGAACATTGCGTTCACGTCAGCATAGGTTTGTGCGACCTCATGCCAGCGTTCTTCCAGCCCCAAGGAGCGGGCCTGCGCCTTGAGGTTTGTAAACTGCCCACCCGGCATTTCATGCAGGTAGACTTCGGATGCTGGTGCCTGAAGCCCGGATTCGAAGGCCGCGTAATGGGCGCGGACCTGTTCAAAGTAATTGCTGATTTCACGGATCGCCTTGATATCAAGTCCGGTGTCACGCTCGTTGCCGCGCAGGGCTTCGACGATGGACCCCAATGTGGGCTGCGACGTGTTGCCGGATAGCGCATCCATCGCGCCATCCACGCAATCGACCCCAGCGGCAGTTGCTGCAAGGACCGTCGCAATCGCGGCCCCAGATGTGTCGTGCGTGTGGAAATGGATTGGCAGATTGGTCTCTTCTTTCAAGGCTTTCACCAGCGCTGTTGCCGCAGCAGGTTTCATCAGCCCAGCCATATCCTTTAGCCCCAGCACATGCGCGCCGGCGGCTTCCAGTTCTTTGGCCATCCCGACGTAGTATTTTAGATCATATTTAGCCCGATCCGGGTTCATCAGGTCGCCGGTGTAGCAGATCGTGCCTTCGCAAACCTTTTCGGCCTTGATCACCGCATCCATCGCGACGCGCATGTTTTCGACCCAGTTCAGGCTGTCGAACACGCGGAACACATCAACACCAGAACTGGCGGCCTGTGCCACAAAGCTTTGCACCACATTGTCGGGGTAGTTGGTGTATCCCACCCCATTCGATGCGCGCAGCAACATCTGGGTCATGATATTCGGCATCACAGCGCGGATATCGCGCAGGCGCTGCCATGGGCATTCCTGCAAGAAACGGTAGGCCACATCAAATGTCGCACCACCCCAGCATTCAACACTGAACAGCTGATGCATCTTGGCGGCATAGGCGGGGGCTGCGTTGATCATGTCGATTGATCGCATGCGCGTAGCCAATAGCGATTGGTGCCCGTCGCGCATCGTCGTGTCGGTGATCAGCAGTTGCTTTTGTTCGCGCATCCAGTCGGCCACGGCCTCTGGCCCGAATTGGTCAAGGATGTTGCGGGTGCCGGGGGTCACATCGGTCGTTGGTTTGACCGGCGGGCGCGGTGGTTTGACGTCAGCAGCCGGGCGTGGACGGCCGGCTGTTTCGGGGTGCCCGTTCACGGTGATATCCGCGATGTAGGTCAGGATCTTCGTCGCCCGGTCGCGGCGTTTGGTGAAATTGAAGAGATCCGGTGTCTCGTCAATGAACTTGGTGTGGTATTCATTGTTCAGAAACGTCGGGTGTTTCAGCAGGTTCTCTACAAAGGCGATGTTGGTTGAAACGCCGCGAATACGGAATTCACGCAAGGCACGGTCCATGCGGGCAATCGCCATTTCGGGCGTGGGTGCACGGGCGGTCACTTTGGTCAGCAGGCTGTCGTAATAGCGGGTGATGACCGCGCCGGAATAGGCGGTGCCGCCATCAAGCCGTATGCCCGGACCGGTGGCCGAGCGGTACATCTGGATGCGGCCATAGTCGGGGATAAAGTTGTTCTGCGGGTCTTCCGTCGTCACACGGCACTGCAGGGCGTGGCCATCCAGTTTCACATCATACTGGCTGGCGCAGCCTGTCGCCTCGACCAGTGATTTGCCTTCGGCGATCAGGATTTGCGCGCGCACGATGTCGATCCCGGTGACCTCTTCGGTGACGGTGTGTTCGACCTGGACGCGCGGGTTCACTTCGATGAAGTAGAATTCGCCGCTGTCCATATCCATCAGGAATTCGACAGTGCCGGCACACTCGTAGTTTACGTGCTGGCAGATTTTCTTGCCCAAATTGCACAACTGCTCGCGCTGGGTGCCGCTCAGATACGGGGCAGGGGCGCGTTCCACGACCTTCTGGTTGCGGCGCTGAACGGAACAATCGCGTTCCCACAGATGGTAAATCTGGCCGTGGCTATCGCCGAGGATTTGCACCTCGACGTGGCGGGCACGCATGATCATCTTTTCCAGATAGCCTTCGCCGTTACCGAAAGCGGCCTCAGCCTCGCGGCGGCCTTCAAGGACTTTCTCTTCCAGTTCATCCTCGGACATGATCGGGCGCATGCCACGACCGCCGCCACCCCAGGACGCTTTGAGCATCAGGGGATAGCCGACCTCGGCGGCCTCTTTCTTGATGGCTTTCATATCATCGCCAAGAACCTCGGTCGCGGGGATGACAGGTACGCCCGCTTCAATCGCCACACGGCGGGCGCTGGCCTTGTCGCCCAGTTGGCGCATGGTTTCGGCCTTGGGGCCAATGAAGGTGATGCCGTTGGCTGTGCAGGCATCGACAAAATCGGGGTTCTCGGACAGCAAGCCATAGCCAGGGTGGATCGCATCCGCACCGGACATTTTCGCAACGCGGATGATTTCATCAATCGAAAGATAGGCGGCAACCGGGCCCAGGTCTTCGCCAATGCGATATGCCTCATCCGCTTTGAAGCGGTGCAGGCCCAATTTGTCTTCTTCAGCAAAGACCGCGACCGTCTTTTTCCCCATCTCATTGGCGGCGCGCATAATACGGATGGCGATCTCGCCTCGGTTGGCGATGAGGATTTTTTTGAAGTCGGTCATAGTAGGCCCCTTTGCAGTTGCAGCATTGGTAAGGGGCAAATCCGGGATCGTCTATAACGATTACTGGGTAGATCGCAGGCGATTCGGTATATCTTCCAGCGTTCTGGTGCCCAATTGGCCCATATTGCTGATCATATCCTGCCGCAGAATATCCAGCACATGGGCCGCCCCCGGTTCACCCAGAGCGGCCAGCCCATAGTGGAACGCGCGGCCCAGCATGACGAAATCAGCGCCCAATGCGAGGGCGCGCAGCACGTCGAGGCCGCCTTCGATACCGCTGTCAAAGATGACAGGTAGGTGGGTGGCTGCGCGCACCATGGGTAGCGTTTCGATTGTTGCAGGACCGCCGTCGAACTGGCGACCGGCGTGGTTGCTGACCCAGATCGCGTCGGCGCCCTCATCGGTCAGGCGGGCGGCGTCATCGGGGTTGCTGACACCTTTGACGATCAGCGGCCCGTCCCAGACATCGCGAAGCGATTTGAAATAGTCCCAATCAGGTGAGGTGCGCAGCAGGTATCCGATATGTTCGTTCGAGGGCAGGGTGCCTTTAACGTCGGAATAGCTTTCCATCAGGCGCAGGCGGGGCATGCCTGTTTTGCGAATACCGTTCAACCAGGCGGGACATTGGGCCGCTTGCATTGCCAAGCGCGGTGTTAGCCTGGGCGGTTGGGTCAGCCCGCCGCGCGTTTGGCGTTCGCGGCGCGACGCTACAGGGACGTCGACGGTCAGGACGATAGTGTGAAACCCAGCATCCTTGGCACGTTTGAGAATATCGTCTCGGATACCGGGATCACGAGGTGGGTAGAGTTGGAACCACGCGTGCTGGCCCGCGTGAGTGCCGACATCTTCGGGCAGTTGGCTGGCGACCGTTGAGAGGGTGAAGGGGATGTCCTCGCGCGCGGCAGTGCGCGCGAGCATCTGTTCCGCACCCGGCCAGATCAGCCCTGACATACCAACTGGCGCGATGCCGATAGGCAGCGGGTGTGTTTGGCCAAGCAGGTTTGTT
Source organism: Yoonia sp. F2084L (assembly GCF_023015625.1). GTDB lineage: Bacteria > Pseudomonadota > Alphaproteobacteria > Rhodobacterales > Rhodobacteraceae > Yoonia. The sequence goes on along the minus strand of NZ_JALKAH010000004.1, from coordinate 4,681 downwards.
GAGAGGTCAGGGTCGAATTCACCGTGCAGGATCGAGGGGTTCAGCAGCACCCTGTCCAACTGATCGCGATTGCGCTTTTGCGTGGCCTCTACCCCGGTGGCGCTGTCGAGGTATTCCCACACGAAATGCGGAATACGGCGGCGTGCGCGGGCTTTCAGATCAGCGATGGCGGGATAGCGGCTGTGCAGTGTCATGCTGTGCACGCTATTGCGACTGTCGCGCCTTTGGCAATCCTTTGGAGCCTCCGGCGGAGGTATTTGGGAACATGAGAAGAATAGAACGGAAGTAGAACAAGGCTTTTCACGCGCGGCGGTTGGCGCTATGTGTAGGTGATGAGTGGATTTACCGAAGATGATGCCTTTGAGGCAGCCGCTGTGCCACTGAGCCAGAGGGCGATGGTGCGGCCCGGTGCGGCCTATCTTGATGGGCTGAACCCCGCGCAGCGCGAGGCTGTTGAGACGTTGAACGGTCCTGTGTTGATGTTGGCAGGCGCCGGGACTGGAAAGACCAAAGCGCTGACGACCCGGATTACGCATTTGCTTGCCACGGGCACGGCGCGCCCACACGAGATTTTGGCGGTAACCTTTACCAACAAGGCTGCCCGCGAGATGAAGAACCGCATTGGCGGATTGATGGGCGAAGCCGTTGAGGGGATGCCTTGGTTGGGGACCTTTCATTCGGTCTGTGCCAAGCAGTTGCGTCGCCATGCAGAGTTGGTGGGGCTGAAGTCGAATTTCACTATTCTGGATACCGACGATCAGATCAGGCTGATGAAGCAGCTGATTGAGGCGGCTGGCATTGATCATAAGCGTTGGCCCGCGCGGATGCTTTCGGGCATCATTGATGGATGGAAGAACAAGGCACTGACCCCCGATAAGATACCGGTCGCTGAGAGTGGAGCCTTTGATCACAAAGGCGTGGAGCTTTACGCCGCCTACCAACGCCGTTTGCTTGATCTGAACGCTGTCGATTTTGGCGATATCCTTTTGCATATGGTAACGATTTTTCAAAAGCATGAAGATGTGCTTCAGCAATACCAACGCTGGTTCCGTTACATCCTCGTAGACGAGTACCAAGATACCAACGTCGCCCAATATATGTGGCTGCGTCTGCTGGCGGCTTCGCACAAGAATATCTGTTGTGTCGGCGACGACGACCAGTCGATCTATGGCTGGCGCGGGGCCGAGGTGGGAAATATCCTGCGGTTTGAAAAGGATTTTCCGGGCGCGCATGTGGTGCGGCTGGAAGAGAATTACCGCTCAACCGGGCATATTCTGGCCGCCGCCTCTGGCGTGATTTCGGCCAACAAGGGGCGCTTGGGCAAGACGCTGTTTACCAACGGGGAGGACGGCGAAAAGGTCCGCCTGATAGGCCATTGGGACGGCGAAGAAGAGGCGCGCTGGATTGGTGAAGAGGTCGAGGCGATGCAGCGCGGGACGCGGGGCATGGCGCCAATGGGCTTGGATGACCTGGCGATCCTCGTCCGGGCCTCCCACCAGATGCGCGCCTTCGAAGATCGTTTTCTGACCATCGGCTTACCCTACCGCGTCATCGGCGGCCCCCGGTTTTATGAGCGGATGGAAATTCGCGATGCGATGGCTTACTTCCGCCTCGCCGTCAGCCCAGAGGATGATCTGGCGTTTGAGCGGATCGTGAATACGCCCAAGCGGGGATTGGGGGATAAGGCGGTGCAAACGATCCAACGGACGGCCCGCAGCAATGGCGTGTCTTTGGTTGAGGGCGCGCGGTTGGTTTGTCAGGGCAAACTGCTGGGCGGCAAGGGGTTGAAAGAACTGACGATTTTGGTCGCTGGTTTGGATCGCTGGCACGGGCAGGTCCGCGCCGAGGCCGATACCCATGTCGAACTGGCCGAGATGATTTTGGACGAGAGCGGCTATACCGGGTTCTGGCAGAACGATAAGACACCCGAAGCGCCGGGACGGTTGGAGAACCTCAAGGAATTGGTCAAGGCGCTTGAGAATTTCGAGAACCTGCAAGGGTTCCTCGAACACGTCAGTCTGATCATGGACAATGAAACTGAAGAGCAGGGCGAGAAGGTCAGCATCATGACCCTGCATGCCGCCAAAGGGCTGGAGTTCCCTGCGGTGTTCTTGCCGGGGTGGGAGGATGGATTGTTTCCTTCGCAGCGTTCAATGGACGAAAGCGGGATGAATGGCCTCGAAGAAGAGCGGCGCTTGGCTTATGTCGGCATTACCCGGGCCGAAGAGATTTGTACGGTGTCCTTTGCCGCCAACCGTCGGGTTTATGGGCAGTGGCAATCGGCAATGCCGTCGCGGTTCATTGACGAGTTGCCGCAAGATCATGTGGAGGTACTGACACCCCCCGGGCTTTATGGTGGCGGCTATGGGGCCGCGGGCATGTCGGCCAGCGCGTCACCTGCGATGGCGGGTATGGTCGGCTCAGACCTGCATGAAAAGGCGCATAAGGCGGACGTCTATAACTCGCCCGGTTGGAAGCGCCTGCAATCGCGCAGCCAGCAGCGGGGCATGTCGATGCCGTCCGAGGCGCGTAATATGACGATTGATATGGACGCAGTCAGCGGCTTCACTGAAGGCGAGCGGGTGTTTCACCAGAAATTCGGTTATGGCGAGGTGATGGGGATCGAAGGCGATAAGCTGGTGATTGAATTTGACAAGGCCGGGTCAAAGCATGTTGTAGCACGGTTTATTGTGAGCGCTGACAAAGCGGATGATGTGCCGTTTTAAGAGCAAGATTTTTCGACGAAAAATCTGGTGACGTCAGATCAATTTTCGGATGAAAATTGATCGCTACGCGTGCATTAACATCGGATAAAGCGACACGACCAGCAACACGGCCATCGATACGTTGAAGATCCGCAGGCGTTTGGCGGTGCCCAGCCAGCGGCGAACCTGCACGCCCATCCATGCCCAAAGCGTGATCGACGGCAGGTTCGTGATCGCAAAGACCCCGGCCACCATCAGTGACCCGATCAATATCCCTTGATCTTGCGGTGCATAAGCGCTGATCGCCGTGATCGACATAAACCAAGCCTTTGGGTTCACCCATTGAAAGGCGGCGGCCTGCAGGAAGGTGAAAGGTTTGCCTGTAACTTCGCTGGCCTCCGGTGGGACTGCGTTTGCAATCTTCCATGCCAGCCAGAGCATATAGGTCGTACTCAGCACCTTGAGCACGATGTTTAGAACTGGATAGGTCTCAAACACACGCAACAAAACCACACCCACCATCGTGACCATAAATGCGTGGCCCAGCGATATACCCAGCATATGGGGCACGGTCCGCCTCAGACCATAGTTCGCGCCCGAGGCCATCAGCATCAGGTTATTGGGTCCGGGGGTGATAGAGCTGGCGACGGCAAAGCCAATCAGGGCGATGATGATTTCGTAGGTCATCCGTCGTATTGCAAATACTGTGACACGATGAGGCGCTCCTGATGCCGCATTTACGAGATACATTTGCCATATCGCGTGCAGTTAGCGTCGTAAACAGTCAGCTTGCCTTGCGAAAAAACTCTGGTGCCTCTTCCAAAGAGAAGTGCCTGACGATTTCATCCACCGACGTTGCATCTTGTGCTAAGATATGAGCCGCTGCTGTCACCTCTTCAACCATTGCTGCGTTTTGCTGTGCGACGGTATCAAGTTGTCCCACCCCCAGACTGATTTCGTCTAATCCCGTGGCTTGCTCATGTGCGCCTGATGCAATCACACCGATGAGGTCCGATACCTGAACAACGTGCCCCAGGATACTGCCCAACGCATCGCCTGTGTTGCCAACAAGTTCAACGCCTTGATCAACGCTTTCACGGCTCTCGACGACAAGCGCGCTGATTTCGGCAGCTGCTTCGGTGCACCGTTGCGCCAAAGCTCGCACTTCTGAAGCAACAACAGCGAAACCTCTGCCTACTTCGCCTGCTCTAGCGGCTTCGACACCTGCATTCAATGCAAGCAAATTCGTCTGAAACGAAATGTCTTCGATAACACTGACGATGCTGCTGATCTTGTCGGATGATCCCTTGATCTGGGCCATTGCAGCAACGGCGCTATCAACAACGCCTTTACTTGCTTCAGCTTCATCTTGGGTTGAAGATACCAGCTTCTTTGCAGTTTGCGCATTTTCTGCAACTTCTTTCACCGAGCCGTTGAGTTGCTGAATGGCGGCGGATGACTCTTGCAGCGTCGCCGCGGCATGTTCGGTACGCTGCGCAAGTTCGGTAGATGCAGAACTGATCTCACTGGAGCCACCGTTTACACTTTGCGCCGCCGAGATCAATTTCTCGATGGTTGATCTTAACGTTTCGACAGTCTCATTGAAGTCTTGGCGGAGTTGCTCATACTCTTGCGGAAAACTCGTCGTGATTTTAGAGGAAAGGTCGCCTTTTGCTAGACTGGAAAGGCCTGATCTGAGAGATTGAACCACCTCGGTTTGCTTTTTATCGCGCACGCTATTTTCTTGTTCCATTTTGGCTTTTTGTAACAGCCCTTCTTTGAAGACAGATACTGCACGGGCCATCTCACCGATTTCATCACGGCTATCCTGGCTGTGTACGTCCACTGACGTATTGAACCGCGCCGGGTTTGCCGGAGGCTCCAACTCATGAGTAGGATGGAGCATCATGACAAAGACAACGAACAAGTATTCACCAGAAGTCCGCGAACGCGCTGTACGGATGGTATTGGATGGC
>NZ_JALKAH010000003.1 GCF_023015625.1 Yoonia sp. F2084L | reverse complement strand
TGAACCGCGCCGGGTTTGCCGGAGGCTGATTTGTCTTAGTTACGCGGCCATGTCTGATCTTTCCAGAGCCGCGTAGAAGTTTGCCTCGGCTTCTGCAGGCGGGATATTCCCGATGGGTTCCAGCAAGCGCCGGTTGTTGAACCAATCGACCCATTCCAAAGTGGCATATTCCACGGCATCGAAGCTGCGCCATGGCCCACGCCTGTGGATGACCTCGGCCTTGAACAGGCCATTGATCGTTTCCGCCAGAGCGTTGTCATAGGAGTCCCCAACGCTACCGACAGACGGGGCGATCTTCGCCTCTGCCAGCCGTTCGGTGTATTTGATCGACAGATATTGCGATCCGCGATCCGAGTGATGCACCAGTTGATCCTGGACCGGTCTGCGTTGATGAATGGCTTGCTCCAAAGCATCCAGAACGAAGCCTGCGGTCGCCGTGCGACTGACACGCCAGCCAACGATGCGGCGGGCAAAGACGTCGATGACGAAGGCGACGTAAATAAATCCCTGCCACGTCGCGACATAGGTGAAGTCGCTGACCCAGAGCACGTTTGGCGCGGGCGCATGGAACTGGCGGTTCACCTTGTCCAGCGGACATGGCAGCGCCTTGTCCGGGATCGTCGTCTTCGGCTTCTTGCCGCGCACAACACCTTCGATGCCAATGTCTTTCATCAGTCTGGCAACTGTACAGCGCGCTATGTCAAATCCTTCCCGTCGCATCTGGTGCCAGACTTTCCGCACGCCATAGACGCTCAGGTTTTCCTGAAAGACACGCGCGATTTCGGGCTTCAGGTCTCCGTCACGCTTGGCGCGATCGGAACAGCGCGAGGGATCGGCACGCTTGGCCAAATGATCATAGAAGGTGGCAGGGGCAATCGGCAGCACACGGCAGATTGGCTCGACCCCATATACAGCCCGGTGATCTTCTATGAACTGGATCATCGTTTCAGTGGGCGGTCGAGCTCCGCCTGGGCAAAATATGCGGAAGCCTTGCGAAGGATCTCATTGGCCTGCTTCAGTTCGCGAACTTCGCGCTCAAGCGCCTTCATCTTCTCGGCCTGCTCGGTCGCTAGGCCGCCGCGCTGGCCAGTATCAACCTCGACCTTCTTAACCCATTCGTTCAGCGTCTGCGGCGCGCAGCCGATCTTCGAGGAAATCGACACAATCGCCGCCCAACGGCTTTCATGCTGCCCGGCGCCATCCAATACCATCCGTACAGCGCGTTCGCGGACTTCTGGTGAATACTTGTTCGTTGTCTTTGTCATGATGCTCCATCCTACTCATGAGTTGGAGCCTCCGGCAAACCCGGCGCGGTTCATGACGTTCAACGGCAAGGGCTTTGATCAGCAACGGCAGACGCCCCTCAATACGAGTGTTAGCTTCTGGCAAAGAGACGTTGCGTGCCCGGAGATTGCGGCAGATCATCGAGTGGCGCGGAGCCGCAAGTCATGGCTGCATGATGGCGGGTGATGTACCTCCATTTTGGATGAACAAGAAAAATGGGGCATAGGTAGCCCGCCTCTTGAGACTCCCATTATTGAAGGGCAATAAGGCGGCCAGCCGTTTTCCAGAACAAAGTCGCAATAGATCTGGTGGTGCCAACTGACATCCGCAAGACCAACTTTGGGGCGCGCGACAACCAGTTTCGACCGCGCCGGGTTAGGATCGCGATGCCATGAGGCCGGCAAATATCAAAAGTGCGGTTGATCCGCCAAAACTATAAGCGATGAGCGCCGCGAACAGCCCATAGCCAAGGATCAGTACGGTCAGCGCAAGTGCCGCGGCGCAAAGGACAGCCCAGCCCAGGGCGGCAATCAGTCGAGTATCACTGTGAGGTATCATTGATGCGGACGAAGACTGCGAGGGCGTCATTAAGTTCATTTTTCTCTCTCATCGGGGAAGCGATTCTGTATGGGAATGCCGTCTTTCGCTTTGTTTGGCACAGGCCGAATGAACCACTCGAAAATGAGACGTTCATGTTGCGTTAACTAGACGAAAGTGTAATCCGGCCGGAGAAATCTTGGGACAAATCACACGCTGGGAAACTGCTAGTTGGGGGGGTCAGCGGGTGGCGGGCTGGGATCAGTCTTACGGCGCTATTTTCGGGTTAGTCCCCGAAGGCGCTGCATTTAGACTGATCGCCGCAAGGCCACGACAACCATCGCACCGCCCATACTCTCAGATCGCGTGATTTCGATTTTTCCCTGATAAGCAGCCACTAGATCGGAGGCGATCGCTAAGCCCAGCCCCGTACCCGGTTTCGATTCATCCAAACGTTGGCCGCTGACAAAAGGCCGGTCGCCAATGTCGTCCCCCATGCCGGGGCCATCATCCTCGACTTGAACCAGAATCCACTCATCCGATGGTGTCGCGCTTAGTCTAATTTGACTGGCAGACCATTTCAGTGCGTTATCAAGCAGGTTCCCAATGATTTCTTCAAAGTCGATTTGATTGATCTTCGCATGTAGGTCGGATGCGACATCGACGACCAACTCTCGTTCCTTGTTCCTCGCAAGGGCGGTAAAGGCCCGCCCCAGCCGAGCCAGACTGACATCCAGATTTGTTGAGGTCCCTTCCAACGAGTTTCCCTGTGATGCTTTCATCCGGGAAAACGAACGCTTGAGTTGGGCATCCAATCGGTCAAGAGCATTAATGCCCTTTTGTACTCTGACGCCCTCTTTTTCCAACTCAAACAACTCATTGCGCAACACCGCCGACGGCGTCTTTAGCGCATGGGCAAGATCTACTGTCTGCCGCCGGGATCGCGCCAGAATATCTCTGTTTCGTTCCAGCAAATCGTTGATATCAGCGACAAGTGGTTGCACCTCTTGCGGATAGTTGTCGACGGGCAGATCCTCTTTGTGATCTTTTCGCGCAATGACGTCTTTGCGTAACTGCGCCAAGGGCCGAAGCGTGAACAAGACCAATAGCAGTGCACCCGCCGTCGCCAGCAAGCCAACCAGCGCAAAGGATACAATCAGCCTTCGCCGTAGCTCCGCCTGATCAGCCTCTAAGGTTTCTGTCGACGATGCGACTGTGAGCAACCAAACCGTACCATCGTCGATCGCCGCCTGCCTTGAGATCGCCCGTAACCTTTGGTCTGCTGGGCCATCAATTTGTTGGAGGATCGTGTCGCCGTCAGGTATTTCGGGCAAGGACAATAGCGCATCCGCCAAGGAACGTGAAACAACAATACGCCCGTCGTCGCTGGTGGCCTGCCAGTAGTTGCCCGAAAATGAACGCTGGTAGACAGGATCGTTCAGCTGATCCTGCATGGCGTCAATGTCACCGCCCGTATTCGCAAGGGCGACAACCGCTTGCGTATACCTTGCGTCCAACTGTTCATCGAACCGCGATAGTGTCAGGCTTTCCAGGTAGTTCCCAACCGCATTGGTTCCCGCCAGAACAACGACAGTGGCCCATATGGCGCCGCCTGCAACAGCCCTTTGCCGTAGTGACCTCACGCGACGATTTGGATCGAATACCCGCGACCACGTTCTGTTTCAATCAGCCCGGTTCCCAGCTTCTTGCGCAGGCGCGTCACGAAAACCGCAATTGTGTTCGAATCCCGATCATCCCCATATTCGTAGATGTGCTCGGACAGCTCCGCACTTGTAATCGGACGATTTGCGTTGTGAAAAAGATAAGACAGCACAGCCGTTTCTGGTGCGGTGAGCGTGACAGGGATCCCATCAAGGCTAACGCGGCCACTTCTGGTATCAAAAGTAACGCCGTCTTTCCGGAACACAGGATTGCGCTGAGCCGAGTTTCGCCGCAGCAATGCACGTGAACGTGCGATCAATTCCGGGATGTGAAATGGCTTGGTCAGATAGTCATCTGCGCCAGCATCAAGCCCGTCAACGCGGTCGGCCCATCCGTCGCGTGCCGTCAGGATAAGAATGGGAATGTTGCTGCCTTCGTTACGCCAAGCTTTCAGAACACTGATGCCGTCTTGTTTTGGCAGCCCCAGATCCAAAACGATAAGGTCATAAGGTTCGGTTTCGCCAAGAAACTTGGCCTCTTCACCGTCACAAACCAGATCAACGGCGTGACCTTCCGTGGTCAGGGCGTGTTTGACCTGATCAGCAAGTTCAATATCATCTTCGGCAACCAGTATACGCATGGCGATCATCTAGCTTGTCAAGGTGGCGAAACTTGGGCCGAAAGCAGCCTTAGTTTCCGCGCCCACTATTGCCCCCGCCACGTCCAGAATTACCGCGGCCTCCAGAATTGCCAGAGTTCCCGTTGTTCCCGGCATTGCCAGAGTTGCCGTTGTTGCCAGAATTACCGTTATTACCGTTATTACCGTTATTGCCCGAGTTGCCGTTGTTCCCGGAATTACCGTTGTTACCAGAGTTGCCATTGTTGGACCGGGCTTCGGACGAGACCTCTTTACCGGTTTGGCTGTTGTGGGACACGCGCCGCCCGTCAGGTCCATTATACAGAAGTTCGACCACTGATCCGTCGTCGCGCTGTAATAGCAGGCGGTATGTCATTCTGCCGTCTGAAAGAAAGCCACGGACATCAATGACAGCCCCGCCAAAGTCAGACATGGCCTTTGATGATACAGCCTCGGACCCCAGAACTTGCTGTTCCAGAACCAACTGGCGCAACTGCCCCTGTGACAGTTCAACGATATCAGCAGCAGCGCTGACAGGCATCAATGCTGTAACAGATGCAAACAACATAGATTTCAAAACATGACGCATTTCAGGGTGATACTTTTCTAACGGCTTCGCTCATGACTAGGCAACACGTGTACGCTTTACCAAAAGCCTATCAATGTCATCAAGAACACTCTCAACGCTTGGAAAGCGAGATGAGCCCGAACTCATGGAAGGGCGCGCCTTTGTGGATCTGTTGCATTCATCATCACGAACGTTGTGATCGATGTGTTCCTTCAAGATGCTGATATTCGTCGCTGACATGAGATTACTTCCAGTTCGTTCTATTGGTCCCGCGATTCGGCAAAAACCCGCCGACACTCAAGCGAACATGCCATAGACGCAATGAACCGCTTCCGAATGAGCCATTAACGTTCTGTTAATCATTTTGGGCATTCAGATTGTGAAAGCTTTAATGATAATCTGCCCAACAAAGAATGGTCGCATACGTCACGAGGTACTTGGCGCGTTCAATACTTTGAGCATGCGATCAAGGCTTTTGCTGGCTATCCTTGTCATTCTTACAGACATTATCCCACTTGCCAGGATGAACCACATCCAACAGGCGGTTCAGAAGGCATTCATCAAGCCAGAAGTATTAACGGGGTCGAATCATCGGCAACAAGGACGAATGATATGACCTCCAAAGCTTCAGCAATTGCGAAAACCGCGTGCTTTGCGCTCGCCCTCACTTTTACCGCAGCCACAGTATTCACAACGTCAGCCGCACCTGCCTTCGCAGAGCGTGGTGGTAACGGCAACGGAAATGGCAACGGGAACAAGAACGGAAACGGGAATAGCGGCGACCGCGGCAACAGTCGCGCAAACAATGCTGAGCGCGGTTCTGCGGGAAACAACGGCCGCGGTCATCTTGCGCGCGAACTCCGCGGTTTGAATGCGGCACATGCCAACCCCAACGCGCTGGCCAATGCTTCGCCCAACAGCATGCCCGGCAAGCTTAGCGTCTTTAAGCAGGCGCAAGAGGAATTTGCTGATGTCGTTGCCGTCCAAGATGATGCATATGCTGAATATCAACGGCTGACAGAGCTAACCGAGGATGAGATCGCCGCCGAATTCCCAGAAGGTGGTTACGATGACGCAGTCACAACTGCTGCCCAAGAGTACACAGTCGCAAGAGAAAATGCAGTCCAAGCCCAGATCACTGCCGAAGAAAGCCTGTCTGAATTGACTGGCGGTCGGGAGTTATCCGATGGCACTTTGGCAGAGCTTTGGCGTTTGCTGGACTTGTAACTTCATTGCAGGGGACAGGAAGTGCGAACCTGTCCCCGAAACCGTGAATGACAACGTCCGGGTTCGCGAAAACCTCTGACAAGCAGCATACCTCCGTCCAATCTGGCATGGATCAAGCGATCTTAGGTGGCGCCGCCGTCACGCACGATCTGATCTCGGTTTGAAGCAGATATTGGGTCGCGGCGAATGTCGGCTTCTAAGAACAGCCAAAACCGGTCGTTGGCCCAGCCGCAGCAAAAGCCCAGAAAGTCCCGCAGATCGTCAGTTGGGCCATCGCCAGTTTTTCCGCCATAGCCAATGTCTGCTTTGCGGGCTGCAACTGCCGCATCGCGACGGCAGCTTGAGTGTTCGCAATGGGTCGGTTTGTCAGGGCACTTCAGTTTCTTCTGATCTCTTGTTGCGCTCTGCGGCCCAACGGTTAAGCCATGCCAACCCGGCGAGAGCCAACCCCAGGAACATCAAAGAGAATACGCGGATCAGGCCACCAAGCCCGCTGATATCAATCACGAAGACCTTGGCAACCGCCAGCCCGATCACGACAAGCCCTGCTTTGCGCAATGGCACGCTGGAGCGCGCGAGCGATTGGTAGAATAGACCAGCACCTACGACGAGCAGTGCCAATGTGTAGCTGTAGAGTTCTGGTTGACCAATCCCCGGCAGGCTCATCTCACTTGAACCACGCCAAAAGTGCCTTATCGTGAGGGTAAGCCAAAGGGCAGCGAGCCCAACTGAGACTGCCGCAAAACTGATCCTCAGGATACTTGGCAAGCCGCGAAGCCATTTATAGCCCAATGCGAGTATCACCGCTGGCAACAAATAGGCAGAGGTCAAAGTGTTGAACAAGCGCGGCCCCAAAACCGGATTGCCAAAGACGTCGAACACGGGGTTAAGCACCGAAACGACCAGCGCCAGTTGCAGCGCGCCAATTAACAAGAAGCCCGCCCCTAGTATCTTTCGTAATACCAACAACGCTCCGCCAATCTCAAGCCTGCGCAATTGCGTCAATCCAAGCGCTATCCAAATCGTAGCACCGATGCCGACGGACCAATGGCTTATTGTTGCAACTTCGCCGCTCCAATAAAGAATAGACCGATAAAGCAGCAGCGATAGCAAGATCGCCGTTGAAGAAAACACCGCACTTTCGAGCAAAACCTCGGATCGCGGCCGTTTGGCCGTTTTCACAAAGGCCCAGGAAACAGCAAATGCCAACGCGGCCCCGCCATGTGAAAGCAGCATTTCAAAGATGGGCGCATCAGCAGCCCATTCAAGGCCGGGATCAACAACCAGGCGATAGCCGATCGTCGCGATCCCCGCCAGAATATAGAGCCCCATAAGCGGCAAATTGAATTGTCGATCAAGCCATGCTGCGGCCACGACTGTGATCGCCAGTGCGGTCGTCAGCGCCGATGTCGTAAACACAATGACAACGCCAAACGCGATGCAAGCAAGTGCAGACAAAACGGCAAACGACATCCGCTGTCGTTCATCTGGCCCGTCCGCGCGCGCAAAACGTTCCGCCATCACGACCATCACGGCCCCGATTGCCATAGCATGAAGCGCCCAGGTGTAGGTGCCAAGCGGCGTGATCGGGCTCCAAAAGACTTCGATGACGATGGCCAATACTGGCGCGAATACTGCCGCACCAATCGCCACAAAGATTTGCGCCTGCCCGCCGCGCAGCGACCGCCATGCGGCCACAACTGACACGGTCACACCGATGAGAACCAATATGCTGGCCATCAAGGGCATCGCCGCTTCGGGTTCCATTGCTGCGCTTGCCTGCGCCCTCCAAAGCCGCGCTCCGCCGGCAACAACAACGATAAGCGCTGTCGCTGGCAACGCCGCTAGATCGGTCAAAGCGGACGCGTGACGCGCCCAGGTCAGCAAAGCCAATACCATTCCCGCCAACACGATCACCCCGATCCAGAACAGATCCGCGCGGGATGTATCAAACACGGTCAGCACGATCGCTATGCTTGCCGCCAGAATGGCACCACCAGCAAGTCGCGTGGGAAACTCGGGCCACGCGTCACCCTTGGCACGGGCAAATAGTGCCAAACTGAGTGGTGTACCGTCATGATTTGGCGTTAGCGTCCTCACGGGTATCGCGATTGCCGCCGCAACCAATAGAGCGCAGTACATGACAAAAAAGGGCTGAACCTGCCAACCGGCATCAAGCACGAGTAGCGCGCCAGCGCCAAAACCCATCACCAGGGAAATCACCGAAACCCATGCCCAACGGCGTAGCGTATCAATGGCAAGCCCAACGACAGCCACAATCGCAAAATAAGCCAATAGCCAACTGGGGTCGTCAGATGAACCGCCAACAATGAAGGGTGCCGCCATTGCGCCAATCACGCCAACACCTGCAAGCAGTGGTCCATAAAACCAACCCAACACGAGCGCAATTGCGCCAACAAGCGCCATGCCAACAAGCGCTATTTCCGGCCCGATAAATCCATACAGCAGGCGTGCGGCCAGCACGGCACCAAACAATGTAACGATCCCGGCACCGGAAAAGGTTGAGGGCAAGTAGGCGGTGCTACTGTTTTCATCGTCGCCGTAACGCCGGCGAATGTATTCTCCAGCGCCGACCAGGGCGGCTCCAAAGGCAAAGGCGGCAGCGATGCGTACAGACGGAGGCAATAGGCCTTGTTCCACGCCATAAAGCACAAGAAAAATGCCCGCGAGAGCGAGTGACACAGCGGAAACAGCGTAGAACCAATTCTGCATGATCCATGCGATCAGCAATCCAAAGTTGTTGCGTGTCATCACAATGGCTTTTGGGGGTCCTTCAACGGGGTCATCGGACTCCAGCTTCGGGGCTTTAGGCGCAACAGTCACGGGTTGCGGCGATGCTAAAGGCTTGGCAGGCAAGCTTTTTGGTTCAGCGCGCGCAGTAACCTTTTCTTCCACAACATCACTTGAACTGCTCTCTTCTAGTGCAGCGACGCGCCGTCGTAGTCCTGCGTTCGAGATCAATAGGTAGATCACTGCGACCGGGATCGCGAAGACCAGAAGGATGGCAAGGGCAAAAAGAGCTTCCAAGGTACTGTTCCCTATTGATGGCGCTACGAGGTGGTCTGATTGCAGACCTTGCACTATTACAAGGTCGACCATCGCAGCGATAACGTAAATGTAGCCACCAACAGACGGCTCGTTAGAAATAGTTCAGGGAAATGATCACGCCCTATAATTGAACTACGTTCATGATAGCTTCGGATTTGTTTCCCGTCAATGCTATTGAACGCCGTTCAGGTTAGCGAACCTATATCGGTATGGGCCGCCCGCAACGAATTTGGGCTGAACGCACCAACATGCTGCGGCGCAGTCGAGGCTGGCTGAGAGTACTCGTTACCCGGTGCTGCGCTTTGCACGAACGTCCAGCCTCACGGCTTCGGCCAAAGAATAGACCGACTCGCGTAATGTGCTACGCTCATTGGAAATCGAAGCGAAAAGGGAGGAATAACATGCTCGATACCACGGTTTCTGATCAAACTCAGGCGTTCTTGGACGCATTCGGTGAGGCGTTATCGAAAGGGGATATTGCCGCAGCCTGTGATATGTTCGACGACGAGTGCTATTGGCGCGACCTTGTCAGCTTTACTTGGAATATCAAGACTGTCGAAGGCAAGGATCAGATTGCGGATATGTTGTCCCATCAGCTGGCCACTACCAAGCCCGGTGGCTGGAGAATTGCTGAGGGTGAAGTTCCAACAGAAGATGGGGGCATTACGACCGCCTGGATTGAATTCGAAACAGTAGTGGCGCGCGGTTTCGGTTTATTGCGTCTCAAGGGTGATAAAATTTGGACCCTGCTGACAACGATGACAGAGCTGAAGGGTTACGAGGAACCGGCCGGCTACAATCGGCCAATGGGCGCAAAGCACGGGGCGGGAAAGAACAGGGCGACCTGGGCCGAAGAACGCGCCCGCGAAGAAGCTGAGCTTGGTTACGAAAAGCAACCCTATTGCGTCATCATCGGCGGCGGACAGGGTGGCATCGCAATGGGCGCTCGGCTACGCCAGCTTGGTGTGCCAACGATTATTGTCGAACGTAACGCGCGACCCGGCGACAGCTGGCGCAACCGCTACAAGTCGCTCTGCCTGCATGACCCGATCTGGTATGACCATCTTCCCTACATAAAATTCCCGGAAAACTGGCCGGTTTTTTCGCCGAAGGATAAAATAGGTGATTGGCTGGAGATGTACACCAAAGTGATGGAGCTGAACTATTGGACGCACACCACCGCAAAGTCTGCCAAGTTTGACACAGCATCCGGCGAATGGACCATTGTGGTCGATCGCGACGGCGAAGAGGTTGTGCTCAAACCCAAGCAGCTTGTCATGGCCACCGGCATGTCGGGCAAAAAGCGGATGCCGGACTTCCCCGGAATGGAGACGTTCAAAGGCGTTCAACAGCATTCCTCGGAACATGACGGACCTGATGCCTGGTCCGGCAAGAAGGTCGTTGTGGTGGGTTCGAACAACTCGGCCCATGACATCTGTGCCGCGCTGTGGGAACACGACGCGGACGTCACAATGGTGCAAAGGTCATCAACCCATATCGTGCGCTCAGAGACCTTGATGGAGGTGGGGCTTGGTGATCTGTACTCTGAAAGAGCCGTTGCGGCAGGCGTGACGACGGAAAAGGCGGACCTGATCTTCGCGTCGTTGCCGTATCGCATATTACACCAGTTCCAGATTCCTGCCTATGCGACCATGAAAGAGCAGGACAAAGAGTTCTACGACGGGCTGGAAAAAGCTGGCTTCTGGCTGGATTGGGGCGACGACGAAAGCGGGCTTTTCATGAAGTATCTGCGGCGCGGGTCGGGGTATTACATTGACGTCGGCGCAAGCCAGTTGATCATCGACGGAGATGTCAAACTGAAGCGCGGACAGGTCACAGCCTTGGATGAAACCGGGGTAATTCTGGATGATGGCACACATCTGGACGCTGATCTGGTGGTTTACGCAACCGGCTACAACTCAATGAACGGTTGGGTCGCTGATCTGATGGGGCAAGAGACGGCTGACCAGCTTGGCAAATGCTGGGGGCTTGGGTCTGACACAACAAAGGACCCCGGACCATGGGAAGGCGAGCAGCGGAATATGTGGAAACCGACCCAAGTTCCAAACCTTTGGATGCATGGCGGTAACCTGCACCAGTCGCGGCACTACTCGCAGTTTTTGTCCTTGCAGATCAAGGCGCGGATGGAGGGCCTTCCAACGCCTGTTTATGGGTTGCAGGAGGTCCACCACCTTTCCTGAGAGCTATCGCTGACAACAGCAGCGGACCTTCGCAATGTATTCACGAGGGTCCGTTTCGTCCCGCGATGTGTGACTTCGCCACTCAACTGGTTTTTGCGGCTGCGGCGAAAGTTCGTAACGGAGCACTCGGTTGGCCTGTCAATGGCAGGTTTGGGCCGGCTACTGCGGGTGGTAGCACCGTCGATGTATGGGGTCAGAACCCTAAGTGGTTTGGCGCTTTCCCGCAATTCTCTGCTCCGCGCAAGGCATCACGCGCTGGCGTTGGGGCAACTGTCGCCGTTTTAGTATTGCAGCGGTTGATTTTGCCTGCATGGTATCAGTCTAACAGCCGCCGCTGAAATATACTGTGACCGCGAAGGGACGTTTCTTGAGTTTCGACTACACTGACTTCACAAACCGCAACATCGGCTTTGTCACACCTGAGGAACAGGCGCGACTGCGCGACACCCAGGTTTTTGTCTGTGGCACCGGTGGCATGGGTGGTGCATGTGTGTTTGCCCTTGCACGGATGGGCGTGGGGCGGTTGATCCTCGCGGATATCGACGTCTTTGAAACGTCCAACATGAACAGGCAGGCCTTCGCTTTTCAGGAAACCATTGGCCACCATAAGGCCGAAGCGACCCGCGATATGTGTCTGCGCATCAACCCCGAAATGAAGATCACAGTCTATCACGACGATTGGCCCGATCATGTCGAACAAGCCGTGTCGTCCAGTGCGATTGTGGTCAACGGAACTGATGATCTTGGGGCATCCTTACTGCTTTATCGGACCGCCCGCGCTGCGGGACGGGCTGTCATTGACGCATATGCCTCGCCGCTGCCGTCCATCTATGTCACTCAAGCGGGTGATCCGATGCCAGAGGAACGCTTGGACTATCCCACGATTGGCACCGCTTGGGATAAACTGAGCCCAGACCAACGTGACGAGGCGTTTTTTAATGAGGCCCTCTATGTTGTCGTCAACTCATCCTCGCGCAAATACATTGATCTTGACCTCGCAGGAGAGGTGACCGCTGGTAAACGCAGCCGTATGTCTTTCGCACCAATGGTTTTATCGACGGGGATGCTGATGGCCTATGAGGTGGTGAACGGCATTCTGGGCAAGCCGCCCGGTGCCGACTATCGCGGTTGGTTCTTCAACCCGCATGCCGGACGGGTTGAACGACCCCGAAACGCAATGATTGCCGCGTGTCTGAAGCCGTTGGTCAGGCGCTTTCTTCAGCGTTTGATGACATGACTGGCCATACCGCAGCCTTGGCAGAACAAGAGACTAAAAGATGATCAAGGTCATCGAAAGAGACTTTGCTTCATTCTTTGATGTGCCCTTTCATGCATATGATGCGGGATCGCCCTATGTCTCGCCACTCAAATCAGATCTGAAGCGGTTTGTCACCTCCGGCACCAATCCACTTTTTCCAGATGATGCAGCGTTCAGCTATTACACGGCGTTCAAGGATGATCGCCCATTGGGCCGGATTGTCGTTCACGCCCACCACAAATCAAACCAACTTCACGGAAGCAACCGGGCCTCGTTTGGGTTCTTCGACTGTGCAGACGACCCGGACATCGCAGCGGCCCTACTGTCCAAAGCCGAACACTGGGCGCGGGAACGCGGCTTTGATGAACTGGTCGGCAATTTCAATCTCACAGCGATGCAGCAGATGGGGGTGCAGACGGACAACTTCGGCAAGCCCGGCTACACCGATATGGTCGTGAACCCGCCCCATATTCCCGAATTGCTCAAGCAAAACGGGTTTGAAGCTTTCTTTCCGGTGACGACCTTTGATCTGAATCTGGCGAATGCCGTCATACCTAGGGGCCAGCTGTCGGATGAGTTTCGCTTTGCGCCGATTGAGCGGCGCATGTTCAAGGCCCGCATGGAGGATGCGCGCATCGTGCTGAACGATGGTTTTGCGCAAAACCCCATGTTTGTGCCGCAGACGACGGAAGAATTCACCTTTCAGGCAGGTGAAATGATGTCGATTATGGATACGCGGTTAAGTTCGGTGGTCATGCAGCACGGTGACCCAGTCGGTGTGGTGATCTGCATCCCGGACCTGAACGGGTTTCTCAAAGCCACGCGGTCACGGTTCAGCTTAATGACACCCGTCCATTTCTTGCGATACCGATTGCGCCGCAAGCGTGCCGTCATCATTTTCTATTCGGTTGCCCAACGCTGTCACGGTCGCGGCTTGATGAGTGCGATATTGGCCCGCACACTGACCCAACTGCGCAGCGCCGGATATGAACGCCTTGGGGTGACATGGATCGCCGATGAAAACACCGCGTCGCTCCGCATGATGGATAAGATCGGGGCAAAACCGCTGCACCGTCTTCATCTGTTCCGCAAGGACCTAACATCATGACACCTGATCTTTTTCAACGATTGGTTGCAGAGGCACGTCTGGCCCCCAGCGTGCACAACGTTCAGCCCGCGCGGTGGAGGCTAAACGGCAATTCATTCGACCTGTTCGAAGACAAGACCGTCCGCTTGTCTGCCGGCGACCCGCGCGGGCATGACGCGGCAATCAGCATGGGGGCCGCGATCGAGGGAATGTCGCTGGCGGCACGAAAACGTGGATTGGCCCTGACAGAAACGGATGAAAAGGGCAATGGCCACGAAGATTTGCGCTTTGTTGCGCGCTTTACGGTCGCCGATGCAGGCAGTGCCGACCCGCTGGCAGATCATGTCGAGGCCCGCCAAAGCTGGCGCGGGCCTTTTGTGGCGCCCACCCCGCAAGATCGGGACGCCGTGCGCGCCTTGAACTCGGATGATTGTGCCGTGGTTGCTGACCACACAGATATCGTGGCCTTGGCGAAGGTCATCGATGATGCAAGTTTCGGCTTTATGGCACGTGCCGATTTTCGTGCGGAACTGTTGTCTTGGATGCGGCTAAGACGTGGGCATCCAAAATGGGCGCAGGACGGGCTGAATGCCGATGCGATGGGCCTCGGTGCTGTCGAAAGGACTGGCGCGTCTTTGGTGATGGGGCCGCTCTTTAAGCCACTGAACGCGATCAGGCTTGCCGCACCGCTTTTGGCCGAGGCTGCCAAAACCGAAAGCGCTGCCGCCATCCTGCTGTTCCATCGCCCCGAGGACGAAGTACCTTTGGTCAGCGGGCGTGCGTTCTACCGCGTGTGGCTGGAAATGGAAGCGGCAGGTTTCGGTGCTGCTGTTTTGGCCGCACTTGCGGATGATCCAAAGGCGGCATCGGTTGTGACACAGATGGCAAACATTTCACCCGACCGCCGTTTGGTTTCGGCATTTCGCATTGGCCGCAGGCCTGCGGGCGTGGCGTATGCCCGCGCGCGCCGTGCGGCTGACGACATTATCGTCTAAAGCTGCTTGAGAAAGGCGATCAAAGCCTCTTTTTCGGCGTCCTGAAGTTGGGTGCCAAACAGGTGACCCGCATTGCTGTAGCCGGGAAGACGGGTATCAAACAAAGCGGGTGTTGAGAACGGCGCGTATGTTGTCGGATAGCGCCCCCCGTCCAATGCAATCCCCAGTCGATCAAAATCCAGCATATGACCGCCAAGCTCAAACACCTTTGGCCGTGCCTCTGGCGTCAAAAGCGCCCAGATAGACGGCACCGACCCATTGTGCAGATAAGGGGCAGAGGCCCAGACACCGCCAAGTGGCGGGGCCGCATAAGCGCCGTCGCTGACGTTCACTGAAATACGCGTGTTGAACGGTGTCGTGCGAATGGCCGCAACAAGGCCGTCTGATAGCGCCTGCGCCCTGAGCGGATCAGTTCCAATCTCGCCAATCCAGTTCGGAAATGACGTCAGGCGCGGAGTGCCTTGTTCGATTGCATAGTTACCGTGGCAGGTACTGCATTCTGCCTCATAAATGGCGCGGCCTTCTAAAGCCATCGCTGCATTAACCTCGCCGGGAAAGGGTTGAGGTGCGTAGTTGTCACCCAGAAAGGCAAAAATGTCCTCAGCCGCCGGCAACAAATCAGGTGCTGCATCGGGATGGACGCCCATCGTTGGTACGGTGAAGAACGTTGTGATGGCCGCAAGCTCTGCCCGTTTTGTGGGCGTATCATCCGCTGCTGTAGTCGGCACCTGCTGAGGTAGATCAGGCACGGAATAGGCAGCATCAACCAGCAAACCGTTACGCCAGTGGCGGTAGCTCAGATCGGGAATAGAAACGATCCCGGCGTCGGCCGGTCCGCCGCCAGCCAAAGGGACGCCCAGCGCATATTTCAACGCGGCCACCCCGTTGGTCGCACCGGGCACGCCGTTGGGAAATGGCAATGGGCGGTCTTCTGTGATCTTGTTCAAACGATCACGCACCAGCGGCAAGACGAGCCAGCGCAGGGTTTGCCGTTCGCGCCAACCGGTTTCAGGGTAAAGTGCCGTTACTTGATCCATCAACATATCAGGCGTGCTTTCTTGCGCTTTGAGGGCGCGAAAGACGGCAAGTGTGTAGGCCTCAAGGTTGACCGAGGTATTGGGCATTCCGATCCAGGCCGTTTTAGGGTCAGGAATGCCGCGTGCGTCATAGGTCACACCGGCATGGCAGGCAGCGCACCCCAGATTTGCGATCTGAACGGGCGCACCCGCAATGGGTGAAATCGTGCCATGTGTGATGCCAAGCGGCAAAGCATTGGGCCGATCTGCGACACCTACCGGTAGGTTCGCCACCTGAGCATCGACAAGAAAACCATACCGCGCCAAAATGTCATTCACGGATGTTGCAGCGGCATCGCCTTCATTCAACACGAGCGCTGCGGTGACCAATTTCCAAGGAAGCGCGTGGCTTTCCAAAGCTGCCATACTGAGCCCGCCAAAGTCCTCGCCAACAAAAGCAGCGGCGCCGCGTGCTTCGCTGCTGTCTGCCGCCAGAACCGCAGGCGCGGCCTTGGAAGGCGCTTCATGACGCGCGCCGAACCAAAGCCCCGCAGCCAGGATTAGAAGGATCAACAAACCACGTAAAAGAATTCGCATAAGCCACTTTAGTCCCTATAGCGACAAAAGCACTACTGGTTTGTCTGGCAATGCGGACCTTTCCATTACACCGCTTATGAAGCAATCCAAGCCTGAAACAGAAGCCCGCTTGCCAGCGATCCTGATAGGGCGAGTGCGACGTAAAGAACAAAGACTGACCGTTTCGCCAGCGCCCAAACGGCAATGGCAGCTGGCAATGACGTCACGCCTCCAGCCACGAGAAACGCAAGCCCCGCGCCGGGTGCCATGCCTTGCTCCACCAGACCCGAAACAAGTGGCAGTGCCGCATAACCATTCAGGTAGGCAGGGACACCCACCAGTGTCGCCGTCAGAATTGATCCCAGACCTTCGCCCCCAACCGCGCTGGCAACGAAATCAGCTGGCAGGAAAGCGATCATCAGCGATTCAAGTACAAAAGCAAGCGTAAGCCATTTGGCAAGGAATACGGTTGTTGAAACCGCCGTGCGCCGGAATTTGGCGCGCCGCTCGGTATCTTGCCAGAACGCCCAGACAGGCGGCTTTGGGTCCCTGATGGAAGAGGCCCCGCATCCGCCGTTTCCCACACCTTCACGCAAAGGGTCCGCGAAAGCCCCCAAACGCATGAGGGCGAGTGTCACAAAGCCCCCAAAAACGCCGAGGCCTATGGCAGCCAGCGTTTTGGCCACCGCAAATTCCAAGCCAAGCACCCCCACCGTAAGCGCAAACATCGACGGGTCGATAACAGGCGACGCCAGCCAAAACGCCATAACCGCCGACAGCGGCACACCCATGGCAAGCAACGCCGCGATTAATGGGATCACTCCGCACGAACAGAAAGGCGACAGACCCCCGAAGGCGGCGGCCACGAAAATCATGATGATCGGTGCGCCCGTGAAAACGCGCGCGATCAAACCATCGGCACCTGTCGCACCTGCATAGGCCGCAAGGCCGATAGAGAGGAGTAGATAGGGTGCCGTTTCCAGCAGTGCCTTGGCGGTAAAGCCAAGGCTTTGCACAGCTTGCGTCGGGTCAATTACAGCCAACACAGCAAGAATGGCGGCGGTGAAAAGCCATACACGATGATCGGACCAAAGGTCGCGGACCAGCATGCCGTTGCGTCCGGTGGCTGCGTGAGTAGTTTCTGACATATCTATATATCCAGTTTTATAGTTTCTTTATGGTAAGAAAAAATGCACCCATTCGTCATGCGGCACCCTTCCGGACGATTGCGACGCCCTGGCAGCACTCGGCTGTTAGAAATGACAGGGCGGCATTCACCGTAGCAAAATCGGGGCGGTTCAGGGTTTCCCGCCCCCGACGCTCTTGTGTAACCAATCCTGCCGAGACAAGCGCGCGCAGATGATGTGCCAGCGTGGACAAAGGCATGCCAGTATGATCGGCAATATCGCCGATGATCAGCCCTTCATCGCCTGAGCGTACCAGAAGACGAAACACCTTAAGCCGGGCCTCATGTCCGAGGGCGGCAAGTGCGCGGGCTGTGAAGGTTAAGTCAGTCATAATTGTCATATAACTAGAAATATAGTTTTGTGCAAGCATTGTGAAATTCGGGCTGGCTCCAAACCCGAACGCCGCCGCATTCTAGTCCGTCCTGGGCGCTTACACCTCTGGCGTTGACCGATACCCACGAAAACAACAGGCAGCGTCAGGCTGGTGCAAATCAACGCCTTACTGATCAGCGAATAGACAGAAACCACCTAAGACGATTGCGATGAAAGCCTCGGTGCGGTGTTGGTGCGGGATGGACATCGAACAGATCAGTAGCATTGATCGCTGCACCCGGCCAACGCACTGTTCTGGCGGTTTCGATTGCGCATGGCGTTATCGCACGTCGCCCAGACTGTTCAGGATCGGACAATTCGGCCGGTCATCCCCCGCACAATCCCGCACAAGGTCCGAAAGCGTATCGCGCATGCTTTCCAGATCCGCGATCTTGGTCTCAATCTGGTTTAGATGCTCTTTCGCGATTTCGCGCACATCGGCACTGGCGCGTTCTGTGTCTTCCCACAAAGCCAGCAGGTTGCGGCAATCCTCAATGGTGAAGCCAAGTGCGCGGGCGCGACCGAGGAAGGTCAGTTTGTGCACATCGTGATCCTGAAACGCCCGATACCCGTTGGTATCGCGCAATGGCTTCACAAGGCCAATGTCTTCGTAATAGCGGATCGTCTTGGCCGGAAGCCCTGCGGCCTGCGCCGCTTCGCCGATATTCATGCCATTTCACCTTTCGTTGCTGGTGTGACCCATCTCAACCGCAAGGCGTTTGACAGAACAAAGACACTCGACAGCGCCATCGCCCCTGCCGCGATCATGGGTGACAGGAGCGGACCGCCAAAGACATACAAGACACCAGCCGCAACAGGGATAAGTGCCGTGTTATAAGCAAAGGCCCAAAACAGGTTTTGCCGGATGTTGCGCATCGTGCGCCTGCTGATGTCAAAGGCGTTCACCACCCCGGTGATATCGCCCGACATCAATACCACATCTGCGCTTTCAATGGCGATATCGGTGCCGGTGCCGATGGCAATGCCAACATCTGCGGTCGCCAATGCGGGCGCGTCGTTGATCCCGTCGCCGATAAAAACAACCTTGTCTCCTGTAGCTTGCAGTGTGTCCAATGCTGCAACCTTGCCATCAGGCAAGACCTCGGCCACGACCAGATCAATACCCAATTGCGCGGCGATTGCGTTGGCGGTTCCCGCATTGTCGCCCGTCATCATCGCAACCCGCAGTCCCATTTTGCGCAAGGCGTTCACCGCTTGGGGAGCCTCAGGCTTAATAGGATCAGAAACACCAATCAGACACGCAAGTTGGCCATCAATCGCGGCATAGATCGGGGTCTGGCCTTCGGTCGCGATCTTATCTGCCTGTTGGGTCAATACCTTGGTGTCAATCCCGCAGTCGCGCATAAACCGGTCTGCGCCGATGCGTATGTGACGCCCGTCCAGCATCGCAGACACGCCAAAGCCGGTTTCCGTGGTGAAGTCACGCGGGTCCTGCAAACCCAAGCCCCGGTTTTCTGCCGCCCGCACGATGGCCGCGGCGATGGGGTGCTCTGATAGTGCTTCAACACTGGCGACCATTTGTAGCACGCTGTCTGCTTCAAAATCATCCGTGACATGAAGCGCGGTCAGTTCGGGCCGTCCCGCCGTCAGCGTGCCCGTCTTGTCAAAGGCCACAACCCTTACGTTCTGCAACGCTTGCAGCGCGTCACCCTTGCGGAACAAGACGCCCATTTCAGCAGCGCGGCCAGTGCCGACCATGATGGAGGTTGGCGTTGCCAAGCCCATCGCGCAGGGACAAGCCACGATTAATACGGCGACGCCAGCAACCAAGGCGTAGCTGAGCGCGGGATCAGGACCAAGAACCAACCACATGATTACGGTCAGCGCAGCCACCAAGATCACCGCGGGAACGAACCAAAGGGTAATCTTATTCACAAGGTCCTGGATTGGTAGCTTCGCGCCTTGCGCGTCTTCCACCATGCGGATGATCTGCGCCAGCATTGTTGCATCACCGGTCTTGGTCACTTCGAAGCTTAGGCTCCCAGCCCCATTCACCGTCCCGCCAATCACCGCTGCACCCGGGGCTTTTTCAACTGGCACCGGCTCACCGCTGATCATGCTTTCATCCACGTATGAGCGGCCCTCGGCCACCACCCCATCAAGCGCAATCCGCTCACCCGGATGCACGCGGATAATGTCTCCGGTGGTGATTTGCACGATAGGTGTCATCGTCGCTATGCCATCTTTCACGACCGTTGCCGTTTGCGGCTGCAATCCGACCAGCTTGCGGATGGCCTGCCCTGTGCGGCCTTTCGCACGCGCCTCAAGATAGCGGCCCAAAAGGATCAGGGTCACAATCACCGCTGCGGCCTCAAAATACACAGCACGCGTCCCTTGCGGCAAAATACCCGGCAGGAATGTTGCGACCGTGGAAAAGACCCAAGCCGCACCCGTACCCATCGCCACCAGCGCATTCATATCCGGGGCCGCCTTAAAAAGTGCAGGTAGACCCTTTGCAAAGAACCCACGGCCCGGCCATGCCAGAACCAGCGTGACAAGCACAAATTGCAGGACCCAACTGGCCTGCATCCCGATGGTTTGATGAATAAGCGCGTGCACGCCCGGCACAAAGTGGCCGCCCATCTCAATGGCAAAAACCGGCGCAGTCAAGACCGCAGCAATGGTCAGGTCGCGTTTGAGTTCAAGTGCCTCGGCGTCCTTCCGATCTGAAACCGTCGCGTTACGGTCAGGGACCTGTGCGGGATATCCCGCGTCAGTTGCCGCAGCCGCGACGCCGTCAGGCGTGGTCATACCCACGATATAAGTGACTTTTGCCTTTTCACTTGCCAAGTTCACAGCGACTTCTTTCACTCCGGGCGCATCTGCCAAGGCGCGTTCAACCCGCCCGACGCAGGACGCACAACTCATATTGGCAATGTGCAACACGATCTGCTCTTCTTGGGCAGGATACCCCGCCTGCAAAAGAGCGCCGGTGATGTCAGACAATTCTGCAGGATCATCAAACCGTACCGCCGCAGTTTCATTCGCAAGA
Source organism: Yoonia sp. F2084L (assembly GCF_023015625.1). Taxonomy (GTDB): domain Bacteria; phylum Pseudomonadota; class Alphaproteobacteria; order Rhodobacterales; family Rhodobacteraceae; genus Yoonia. The sequence goes on along the minus strand of NZ_JALKAH010000003.1, from coordinate 579,192 downwards.
TTGACCGCCACATCCTGCACCCCCGGCACGCCTTGCAGCGCCCGTTCCGCCCGTCCAACGCAGGATCCGCAGGACAGACCTGTCAGGTGCAGTTTGATATCATGCAATGCCATCGGAAGATTCCCAAGCGGTTCAACACTACTATGGGGCTTCCACTAACTGGAAGGTCAAGTGCTTAGTTGGGTCACTCGCCGTTGCGGGCCGCCGCTAGGTAGCCTTCCAAATCAGCCAGCGGCACAGCACCCGGCACAAGCGCATCACCAATCACAAAGGCCGGAGTACCCGTAAACCCTAGGCTTTGCGCCAACGCGCGGGAGGTTTCGATGTGGGCGTTCACCTCTTCGCTTTCCATATCGACCACGAGTTGATCCACATCGAGCCCGATGTCCCGCGCCGCAGCCAGAATGGACGCTTCCTGCGCACGACCGCGCATTTCCATCAACGCCCAATGCATTTCTTCGTATTTGCCTTGCGCACGAGCGGCCAGCGCAGCACGGGCCGCAAAAACGGACCCTTCACCCAGAATAGGCCACTCCCGGTAAACGACACGAACCTCATCATCCGCCGCCAAAAGCGCCTTCACATCAGCCGCCGCGCGTTTGCAGTACGGGCAGTTGTAGTCAAAGAACTCAACGATAACCGCATCACCTTCGGTATTCCCGATCACCGGCGCGTTAGGGTCGTTTTCAAGAAAATCACGCTGCTGCTGCAAAACCTGCGCCTGCGCGATCGCCCGTTCCTGATCGCGCCGCTCATTCAGGATCGCAACCGCTTCCATGATGATCTGCGGGTTCTCCAGAATAGCCTCAAGCGCCAGTTGCTTGATCTGATCTTCAGTCATGTCCTGCGCCGCAACCACAAACGGGAGCAAGGCCAAAGCAAGGGCAGCCATCATAATGCGCATCGGTATGTCCATCCCAAGAAGCATAATCGCGTTCGGCGGCATACAATCATCTTGCGAACAGATACACCATACACATCTGCGTAAGGTCCCATCGCAGCACATGCGGGTTAAGGACGCAGCCCGGTTAAAGCCAACTTGCCCATTGGTGCGCCTTTGGATTAGGTGGCGGGCATGGAACCACAACCCACCTCAGGCAAGATCAGGCGCTCAAGGTTAAGCTCCGGCTTTACCGGGGTCGCGATCTTTGTGACAGCCATCTGCGTGATCCCCTATCTTGGGGTACTCGCGGCGGCAGCATCGGGGTCATTCGACACGCTGGCCCATCTCGCCGAGACCGTACTGGTGCGCTATACGCTGACGACGATCGTACTTGTCGCCTTTGTGATGCTGGGCAGCACCATTATCGGCACCGGGGCTGCGTGGCTGGTGACCATGACCGATTTCCCCGGACGGCGCTGGATGGAGATCGCACTGGCCCTGCCGCTGGCCTTCCCGGCCTATGTGCTGGCCTATGGCTACACGCATATTCTGGATCATCCCGGCATTGTTCAGACATTGTTGCGGGACATAACGGGCTGGGGGCCGCGGGACTATTGGTTCCCCGAAATCCGATCACTGGGCGGGGCGGTGCTGATGTTGACGCTGGTGCTGTACCCCTATGTCTATTTGCTTGCGCGCGCCGCCTTTGCCGCCCAAGGCGCCAGCACGTTTTTGGCGGCAAGAGTCTTGGGCCGTTCGCCCTTCAAAGCCTTCTTGCATGTCTCGATGCCGATGGCGCGCCCGGCTATTGCATCCGGTGTCATGCTTGTCGCAATGGAAACGATCGCAGACTTCGGCACGGTCGCCTATTTTGGCGTACAGACCTTTGCCGTTGGGATTTACCAAAGCTGGTTCACAATGGCTGACCGCGCCGCCGCCGCACAACTGGCACTGGGTCTGCTGAGCTTTGCGCTACTTCTCGCCATGCTGGAACGCGCCAGCAGGGGTGGTGCCAAATATGCCAACGGACGGCGCAATGCGCCGATGCAGCGGCTGGTTCTCACGAGTGGGCAAAAGATCGGCGCGGCCCTCTTTTGCCTGACGCCGATTTTGCTGGGCGTCGTACTTCCTGTGGTGGCGCTTAGTGTGATGGCGCTTGGCTCTGAGCAAGACCTGCTCAGCCCGCGCTATCTGGGGTTCATCCGCAATTCGCTGATGCTGGCCAGTATTGCCGCAGGGATCACAGTGCTGGCCGCGCTGATCCTGGGCACATTGCACCGCGTGCGTGCCAATCGGCTGACCGGAACGTCGCTTTATCTGGCACGTATCGGCTATGCGGTTCCGGGGGGCGTGATCGCTGTTGGCCTGCTGGTACCCTTCGCGGCCTTTGATAACGCGTTGGATGCATGGATGCGTGCGACCTTCGATATCTCGACCGGATTGCTATTCACCGGGTCGATCTGGCTGCTGATCTCAGCCTATCTGATCCGTTTTCTTGCAGCGGCCATCGGCGCATACGAAGGCGGGATCGCCACCGTTGGCCCCAATATGGACGCCGCGGCGCGCACGCTGGGTCAGGATATGCCCGGGCTGGTGCGGCGGGTGCATATGCCCTTGCTACGGACCAGCCTTCTGACCGCCGGTTTGATCGTCTTCGTTGATGTGATGAAAGAATTACCAGCCACCTTGATCATGCGGCCTTTCAACTATGACACGCTGGCTGTGCAGGCTTACCGGCTGGCCTCCGACGAGCGGCTTGAAGGTGCTGCGGTGCCCAGTCTGGTGATCGTCGCGATTGGCTTGATCCCTGTGATCTTGCTGTGCCGCCGGATTGGGACCGGACGAGCCTAAGCCTATTTCCCTTTCCAGACAGGATCACGTTTTTCGGCAAAGGCGCGGGCACCTTCCAGCTGATCTTCTGATTTATAGAGTGTTGCAACAGTCGGGAACTGGCTCTTGGTGATCCGGTTCATCGCATCCTGAAACTTCATATCCTCTGCTTCACGCACAACCTCTTTCAGCGCAGCGTAAACCAGCGGCGGACCTGATGCTATCAGCGCCGCCATCTTACGTGCTTCATCCATCAACTGATCAGCGGGCATAACGCGATTGATCAGCCCCCAGCGTGCAGCTTCCTCTGCATCCAGCCAGCGTCCGGTCAGCAACATCTCCATCGCGATGTGATAAGGAATACGCTTTGGCAGTTTCACAGATGCCGCGTCCGCAACGGTCCCAGAGCGAATTTCCGGCAAGGCAAAGCTGGCATGTTCAGCAGCCAGCAGAATGTCACCAGACAACGCCAACTCCAGCCCGCCGCCACAGCAGATCCCATTGATCGCCATGATCACGGGCTTGTTCAGGCGTGGCAGCTCTTGCAAACCACCAAAGCCGCCCTGCCCGTAGTCTCCATCGACCGCGTCGCCATCGGCGGCGGCCTTGAGATCCCAACCGGGGCAAAAGAATTTCTCACCCGCACCGGTTACAATCGCGACCCGCAAGTCGGGATCATCACGGAAATCGGCAAAGACATCGCCCATGATACGACTGGTCGCCAGATCAATGGCGTTCGCTTTGGGGCGATCCAGCGTGACCTCAAGGATATGCCCGTCGCGCTTTGTTTTGATGGGGCCGTCAGTCATGGCGCTCTCCTGTTGTGATAAGGGCGTCGGCGGCAACGGCCCGGTCTGGTCCGCACATCAGCGGGTTGATTTCCACCTCAAAAGGTGTGGCTGCCATCACATAGGATTGCACAGCAAGCACCGCGTCAATGATAGCGTTTGTGTTTACCGGGGCACCACCACGATAACCATGCAGCAAAGGCGCGATCCGCAAACGGTCCAATGCCGCCGCAATGTCCTGTTCGGTCACCGGCAGGACTAGGTTGGCAGCATCAGACATCAGCTCTGTCAACGTGCCACCGGCGGCGAGCGTGAGGACGTAGCCATGCACCGGATCCAGCACGATACCAACCAGCAATTCCACCGTAGCATCGGCTATCATTTCCTCGACCAGAAAGCTGGTCGCTGGCATCGCCTTGCCTGCAGCGATGACCGCAGCCTCGTCTGGCAACCCGACCACAACAGCACCTGCTTCGGTCTTATGCGCGACCCGTTCCCCTTTCAGGACCACCGGAAAGCCGATTACATGAGCCGCCGTCTTGAGAGCATTGATGCCATCAGCGCGCGCCGCCTGAGGCAGCACGACACCGCGCGCGGCAAGCGCGTGTTTCGCCTCTGCCTCGGTCAGTACGCGACCAGACATCATCCGAGGTGGGATAAAAACCTGTTTGTCCATCGGTGCATCATGAATCTTGGCTGCAACCCCAATCGCCTCAACCGCCTCGGCCATACCGCACAATGGTAGAATGCCTTGCTCGACCAACCGACGCGCCACGTCCTCGGGCATGGTTTCAACCAAGGAACTGAGCACCGCAATCGGACGGCCCGTTTCATCCTGCGCCCTTGCTATCGCGTTTAGCACCAGATCCCATGCAGGGGACGTGCAACGATCCGGCCTTGGGAAATCAAGAATAACCACGCCCAGCGCCACCGCATCCGACATCATGGCGGCAAAAGTCGTCGCCATCGCATCTTCGTCACCCCAGATGAACGTGTGATAATCCAACGGGTTCGATAGGGTCACCAACGGGCCGAGTACCTTGCGCAGAACCACCGTTTGATCCTTTGCCAACGGTGGAAAAGTGATGGGGGTGCCATGCGCCATATCCGCCATCAGGCTGGCCTCGCCCCCCGAACAGGACATTGACGCAATGCACGGTGACGCCAAAGGTCCCACGACATGCAGCAGTTTCAGCGTTTCCAGAAACGCCGACAGCGACCCCACGCGCCCGATCCCCAAACGGGCAAACAATGCGTCCGCCCCTGCGTCACTGCCCGCCAATGACGCGGTATGTGTGATCGTGGCTTGCTGGGCCTGTTCGGACTGGCCGATCTTTAGAGCGACAATCGGTTTGCCCAGCCTTGCCGCTGTCTGCGCCAAATCGACCAAAGCGCTCAGGTCATCAATACCCTCAATATAAAGCCCCAAAGCGGTCACCTTGGGGTTCGCCAGCAGCGTCTTGCCAATCGCCGACAGACCCGTCTGCGCCTGATTACCGACGGTCACAACATAAGCCACTGGCAGGCCGCGCATCTGCATTGTCAGGTTGATCGCCACATTGGACGACTGGGCAATCAGCGCGATACCGCTATCAACGGCAAGCCCCCCATGCTGATCCGGCCAGAGTGCGACACCATCAACGTAGTTCAAGAAGCCATAACAATTGGGGCCGATAATCGGCATATCACCGGCGGCCTCCAGCAAGGCCGTTTGCAACTCATCGCCATCGGCGGCCTCATGCAGGGCCTCGCGAAATCCTGACGCAAAACAAATCGCGCCCCCCGCACCCATCTCAGATAAGGACCGCACGACATCGACGGTCGCATGCCGGTTCACCCCGATGAAAACGGCATCAGGCGCGCCAGGCATATCAGCGACGGTGCGAAAGGGGCGCAGCCCTGCTACGTCGTCCTTGGTGGGATGCACCACCCAGATATCGCCCGCAAAGCCGATCTTTTGGCATTGCCGGATTACCTCACTGCCCCAGGCGCCGCCACCAACAACGGCGATAGTCTTAGGATGGAAAAGCCGGTGCAGCGGGTCCATCAGGCCCCCAAGGGGCGCAGCAACTCGCGGCTGATGATGTGGCGTTGGATTTCAGATGTGCCGTCCCAGATACGCTCGACACGCGCATCGCGCCAGAACCGTTCAATCGGGAAGTCGCTCATCAACCCCATCCCACCATAGATTTGCAGCGTCGCGTCTGTGACACGCGCCAGCATCTCTGTCGCATAGACCTTGGCCGACGCGATCTCGCGGTTGGCGGGCAGCCCTTGGTCCAATCGCCAAGCGGCAGAGAGGGTCAGCATATCGGCGGCGTCAATTTCGGTGATCATATCGGCGATCTGAAAGCTGACGCCCTGGAACTTGCCAATCGGTTGGCCGAATTGTTCACGTTCCGCTGCATAGCTGAGCGCGTGGTCGAAGCAGCGGCGCGCGCGTCCGACTGACATGGTGGCCACCGTGATGCGGGTGGCATAGAGCCATTCATTCATCACCGCAAAACCGCCATCGACCTCGCCCAACACCTGTGCGTCCGGCAGCCTACAATTGTCGAAATCAAGGATGCAGTTCTTGTATCCGCGGTGACTGACCGAGGCATAGCCATCCCGCACCTCAAACCCCGGCGTGCCGCGATCGACAAGGAAAGTGGTGATCCGCTTTTTTGGGCCGCGCGGCGTTTCATCAACACCCGTCGCCACAAACACAATGAAGAAATCCGCATGATCCGCGCCTGAGATAAAGTGCTTGGACCCATTCAGAACCCAATCGCCACCATCGCGAACGGCAGAGCATTTCATGCCTCGCACGTCAGACCCCGCATCAGGTTCGGTCATCGCCAGCGCGTCCATACGTTCGCCCCTGACAGCGGGTAGCAGATACCGTTCGCGTTGATCACCATCGCAGGCCATGAGGATATTCTGCGGACGGCCAAAGAAATGGTTTAGCGCCATCGACCCGCGCCCCAACTCACGCTCGACCAATGCGAAATCCACGTGGTTCAGGCCCGCACCACCAACTTCTTCAGGAAAGTTGCAAGCATAAAACCCTAGTTCAATCGTTTTGCGCTTGATCTCATCTGCGATCTCGGCAGGGACTTCGCCGCTGCGTTCGACCAGATCCTCGTGCGGATAAATCTCATGTTCAACAAAGGACCGGACCGTATCCACGATCATCTGTTGTTCATCGGTCAGGCCAAACTGCATGGCGGGCTCCGCTTAGGTATTGCACAGAAAACCCTAAGAAGCGTTTTTGAGAATGTCATGCGAAATTCCACCAATGATCAGGAAAACTGAGGACCGCCAAAAGTTTGCCGTTTTCATGCGGAAGGTTTAGATGACTATGTAGTTCAATGAGAGGACCCCATGTTCGGCGATTGCACTGAAACCGTAAGTATCCTGCAAGCCATCGTTTTTGGTGCCGACGGCGCTTGCGTGATGCTGAGCACTGGGTCAATTCTTACTGCCTTTGCGGCCTTCATCGTCCTGGTTGTGATCGCGCAGTTTCTGGCGCGCAGGTTGTGGGCAAAACTGATGCAAAACAGCGTTTCCGTGGAAAACGATTTGATCGACCCTACCGGCGACCACCCATTCCATGACGACCCAAACTATCGCAACAGTGCCATTCGGTCGACCAAACGCTAACCTGCAGGGCGGTTGTTGCCGCCAATTGCACGGGTTAATCGGGTGGCAGCGTCCATGACGGGCGCAGCGAGGTCTTCAATCCGATCTTCGGTAATGCGTGACGTCGGGCCAGAGACCGATATCCCCGCCACAGCCTCGCCGAACACATTATACACAGGTGCCGCAATACAGCGCATCCCGATGTTGCGTTCTTCACCGTCGATCGCGTAGCCGCGCGCCTTGGTCGCATTCAGGTCCGTAATCATCGCCTCCGGGTCGGTCAGTGTGAAGGGCGTGTATTGCTCCAACTGACCTGCAGCCAAAACCTCGCGCTGCCGTTTGTCATCCATGCGCGACAACAGCGCCTTGCCGATGCCAGACGAGTGCATTGCCGACGCAGTACCGGGCGGAAAGAAAGCGCGGATCGTGGCGTGGGTTTCAACTTGGCCCAGAAATAAGACTTTACCATCACGCTCAATCCCAAGGTTCGCCGTCTCACCCGTCGCCTCCATCAGATCGCGCATGATGGGACGGGCGCGTTCAACCAAGGACGTGCGACGCAAGAAATGCGATCCTGTCAGGAATGCAGCAGGGCCAATGCTCCAGACTTGGCTTTGTTCGTCAAAGTCAGCGAAACCCCGGCCCTGAAAGGTCGTCAGTACGCGGTAGACCGTTGCGGGGGACTGATCCAAGGCACCCGCGATCTCGGACAGCGTGCCGCCTTGCATCTCGCCCATCTGCACAAGAACCTCTAATGCGCGATCAAGCGATTTGATAGTATTCTGCGCGCCTTTGTCATCCCACGCCTTGGGGCGACCACGGCCTCTTTTTACATCATCTTGCATGTCTTTTACCACTTTTGAAAATCTATTTCACTTTATGAAAAATATAACCCACTGACAACAAACAAACTTATTTCCTCGCCATGTTCTGAAAAATAATTTCAAAAAAATATACAGGCGCGGCCTGCTCTGGCAAAACACGCTCAACCCAATGGAGGATTGGACGATGAGCTTTCAGAACCCCGTATTTATTCCCGGCCCCACGAATATGCCCGAAGCTATTCGCAAGGCTTGTGACATGCCAACAATTGATCACCGGTCACCCTTGTTCGGTCAAATTCTGCACCCTGCCCGCGCAGGTGTTCAGGAAATCATCAAGTCTGAAACAGCCGAGATTTTCATCTTTCCATCCACCGGCACAGGCGGCTGGGAAACAGCGCTGACCAATACGTTGTCCGCCGGAGACACAGTTCTGGCTGCACGCAACGGCATGTTTAGCCATCGCTGGATTGATATGTGTCTGCGCCACGAATTGAATGTGAAGATCGTCGAGACACCTTGGGGCCATGGCCTGCCAGCGGATCGCTATGCCGAAATCTTGCAGGCCGACACAGATCATAAGATCAAAGTCGTTCTGGCCACGCACAATGAAACAGCCACAGGCGTGAAGTCCGACATCGCCGCCGTGCGCCAAGCGCTCGATGCGGCGAACCACCCTGCGCTGCTGTTTGTTGATGGTGTGAGTTCAATAGGCTCAATGGATTTCCGCTTTGATGAATGGGGCGTTGATATTGCAGTCACTGGTTCACAGAAAGGCTTTATGCTGCCTGCTGGCCTCGCCATTGTCGGGTTTAGTCAAAAGGCGCTGGATGCCAGCAAGACAGCACAGCTGCCGCGCACGTTCTTTGACATTGCAGATATGACAAAGGGCTACGCTGCCAACGCTTATCCTTACACACCCGCGGTTGGTCTGATGAACGGCCTGCTGCTGGCAACCGAGACGCTTCTCAAAGAAGGCTTGGACAACGTTTTCGCCCGCCACACCCGCATTGCATCAGGTGTGCGTGCCGCCGTCGACGCTTGGGGGCTTGAGCTTTGCGCCGCGACACCAGACGTCTATTCTGATACAGTAAGCGCCATCAAGACGCCCGACGGCTTCAACGCCACTGACATCGTAACCCATGCCGCCGAAAAGTATGGTGTGGCTTTTGGGGTTGGACTTGGTGAAGTCGCAGGTAAGGTGTTCCGTATCGGCCACTTGGGCAGCATGACCGACGTCATGGCCCTGTCCGGGATCGCCACGGCAGAGATGTGCATGGTGGACCTTGGCCTTGATATCAAACTGGGTTCTGGCGTTGCGGCAGCACAAGAGTATTATCGCGGCACGACCGGCATGGCCCTTAAGGATGCAGCGTAATGAAAGACCACAACGACATGTATATCCCAACCTATCAAGACGTGTTGGACGCGCATGATCGCATCAAGCCATACATCCATCGGACCCCGGTTCTGACATCGGAGTATATGAACAACCTCACCGGGGCAGAGCTGTTCTTTAAGTGTGAGAACTTTCAGAAAGCCGGTGCATTCAAAGTTCGGGGTGCATCCAATGCGGTCTTTGGCCTATCTGATGAGGCCGCAAAGAAGGGTGTCTGCACGCATTCATCCGGCAACCACGCACTATCGCTGTCTTACGCAGCAGGCCGCCGGGGCATCCCGTGCAATGTCGTGATGCCGCGCACCGCGCCGCAAGCGAAGAAAGATGCGGTGAAGGGCTATGGCGGGATCATTACAGAATGCGAGCCCTCAACCACGTCCCGAGAAGCAGTCTTTGCTGGTGTGCAGGCTGAAACAGGGGGGGACTTTGTACACCCTTATAATGACCCACGGGTTGTCGCGGGTCAGGGCACTTGCAGCAAAGAACTGATGGAGCAGATGCAGGACGAGCATGGCGGTGGCCTTGATATGGTTGTTGCACCGATCGGCGGCGGCGGCATGATCTCGGGCACCTGCTTGACGTTGTCCAACATCGCCCCCGACGTGCAGATCATAGCAGCCGAGCCCGAGCAGGCCGATGATGCCTACCGCAGCTTCAAAGCAGGCCACATCATCGCCGATGATGCACCGGTGACGGTTGCTGATGGGCTTAAGGTTCCACTCAAGGACCTGACTTGGCACTTTGTCAGCAACCATGTGTCCGAGATTTTCACAGCTTCCGAGCAGGAAATCATCGACGCGATGAAACTGACCTGGCAGCGCATGAAGATCGTGATGGAACCCAGCTGTGCTGTGCCACTGGCCGTGATCATCAAGAACAAAGACTTTTTCAAAGGCAAACGCGTCGGTGTTGTTGTCACCGGCGGAAACGTAGACCTCGATAAACTGCCCTGGATGCAGGGCTAAGGGAGAAGAACCATGAACGATATGAGCAACCTCAAAAACCTCGAAGTCGGCTACGACGTCCCTGCCCTGCCGGGTATGGATGAAGCGGATATCCAGACACCCTGCCTCGTGCTGGATCTGGACGCGTTGGAGCGCAACATCAAAAAGATGGGTGACTTTGCAAAATCCCACGGCATGCGTCACCGCGTGCATGGCAAGATGCATAAATCCGTTGATGTGGCCCTGCTACAGGAAAAGCTGGGCGGGTCTGTCGGTGTCTGCTGCCAGAAGGTATCCGAGGCAGAGGTCTTTGCCCGTGGTGGCATCAAGGATGTGCTGGTGTCAAACCAAGTGCGTCAGCCTGAAAAGATCGACCGCTTGGCACGTCTGCCAAAGCTGGGCGCGCGTGCGATCTGCTGCGTCGATGACATCGACAACGTCGCTGACCTGTCCGCCGCCGCGATGAAGCATGGCACACAGATTGAGTGCTTGGTTGAGATCGACGTAGGCGCAGGCCGCTGTGGTGTGCAGTACGGCCAGCCCGTCGTTGATCTGGCGAAAGCGATCGACGCGGCAGACGGCCTGAAGTACGCGGGCATCCAAGCCTATCAGGGTGCGATGCAGCACATGGACAGCTACGAAGATCGTAAAGGCAAAACGGAGATCGCGATTCAACAGGTCGCGGAGACGTTGGAGATGCTGAAAGCTGAAGGCCTTGAAAGCGATATCGTCGGCGGCGGCGGCACAGGGTCTTACTATTTTGAAAGCGCATCGGGCGTCTTCAACGAACTGCAGTGCGGGTCTTATGCATTCATGGACGCCGACTATGGCCGTATCCTTGATAAGGACGGCAAGCGCATCGACCAAGGTGAGTGGGAAAACGCATTGTTCCTTCTGACATCTGTCATGAGCCACGCCAAAGCTGACAAAGCCATCGTGGACGCTGGCCTGAAGGCCCAGTCCGTCGATAGTGGCCTGCCAACGGTCTATGGCCGTACGGATGTGGAATACGTGAAATGTTCGGACGAGCACGGCGTTGTCGCCGACCCCGACGGTGTGTTGAAGGTGAACGATAAGCTGAAGCTGGTGCCCGGTCACTGTGACCCGACCTGCAATGTGCACGATTGGTACGTCGGTGTGCGCAATGGCAAAGTCGAAACGCTGTGGCCTGTGTCCGCACGCGGTAAAGCCTACTAAACGCTCTTCCCTCCCTAACGGTCGCTCATCGCGAAGAGAACCCGCAAGGGTCTCGATGAGCGGCCGACAAAGAAAGAATACCCATGATTATCGTTCCCGAAAAAGAGATGGCCGGTCTGCTGAACCGCGCCGATGCTTTCACCGCCGTGGAGAACGTGTTTGCGTCTATGTCCAAAGGCGACGCCTATAATTTCCCTGTGATCCGCGAAGCCATCGGCCATGAAGATGCGCTTTACGGCTTCAAAGGAGGGTTCGACAAAGCTGGGATGGCGCTCGGCCTCAAGGCGGGTGGGTATTGGCCCAACAACCTAGAAAAGAACGGGCATATCAATCACCAGTCCACAGTCTTCTTATTCGATCCTGACACAGGCATGGTCAAGGCGATGGTCGGTGGCAACCTGCTGACAGCGCTGCGAACGGCTGCGGCTTCATCGGTTTCCATCAAGCATCTGGCACGCAAAGACGCACGCGTCATGGGTATGGTTGGTGCAGGACATCAGGCAACGTTCCAATTGCGCGCAGCCCTTGAGCAGCGTGACTTCGAGAAGGTCATCGGCTGGAACTACCACCCAGAAATGCTGCCCAACATTGAGAAAGTCGCAAACGAGGCAGGCGTCCCGTTTGAGGCGGTTGAATTGGAAGGCATGGTCGAGGCGGATGTCGTCATCTCTATCACCTCAACCTTTGCGCCCACAATCATGGCCGGACACGTCGCGCCAGGCACCCATATCGCCTGCATGGGCACCGACACCAAAGGCAAGCAAGAGATCGAAGCAGCACTGCTTGCCCAGACAACTGTTTTCACCGATGAGGTCGCGCAATCCATCAGCATTGGCGAGGCACAGCACGCTATCGCAGAAGGCCTGATTAAAGAGAGCGACGTCAACGAACTCGGTGCTGTGATCAACGGCACCCATCCCGGGCGAACCTCTGATGATGAAATCACGCTCTTTGATGGGACTGGCGTCGGCTTGCAAGATCTCGCGGTCGCATCAGCAATCGTTGATCTTGCGGTTGAAAAAGGGATCGCGACAATCGTGGATTTCTAGGCCACAAGCCCAATCGAAAATAAAAAAGCCCCCGTCAAACGACGGGGGCTTTTCTGCGTTTACGGTAACCTAAGCCACCTGTTCATCTTCATCCTTCGGCAAAATCAGATTTAGCGCAATCGCCATCAATGCCGTTGGGGCCACGGCCGAGGTCGCCAATGTCTTCACTACACCCGGCAAATACTGCACGGCCGTAGGGACAAGGTTCAAACCCAGACCAAAGGCCAGCGACACCGCGATGATGATCATCGTGCGGCGGGTCATCTTTTCCTCAGCCAACATATTCAAACCAGCAGCTGCAACCATACCAAACATAACAATCACGCCACCGCCCAGCACAGGCAAAGGCATCGAAGCGATGACCGCCCCGATCTTGGGAATGAAACCACACACAATCATGATCAGACCGGCAATTGTCACAACGTGGCGCGACATGATGCCTGTCATGCCCACGATGCCAACGTTCTGGCTAAAGGATGTGTTTGGCAGGCCACCAAAGACACCGGCAACTGCCGTTCCCAGACCATCTGCATAGGTTGCACCGCTGATCTCTTCATCCGTGGCATTGCGATCTGCGCCTGCCTTGGCTGTCGCTGACACGTCGCCAACAGTTTCAATGGCTGACACGATCGACACCAGTGTGACCGCAATCACGGCGCCAAGGTTGAACTCAAAACCGTAGGGTAATGGTGTGATTGGCGTGATCCATGCGGCACCACCCACCGGCGCAAAATTCACCATGCCCAAGACGAAGGCCAAGGCATAGCCTGCCAGCAGGCCAACAAGGATAGCGGCATTTGACAGCCCACCTTTGGTAAAGAATTTTAGACCAAGCGATACGATGATCACGGTCAAAGCAACCGACCAGTGCTTAAGCGAGCCAAAGCTTTCTGCTTCCATCTGGAAGGTCGCGGCACCGCCTGCGGCGTATTTGATCGCGACCGGGATCAGATAAAGACCGATGGCCAGGATCACCAACCCGGTCACAAGCGGTGGAAACAGCCAGCGCAGGTTTTTGATGAAAGCACCCAAGACAAAGTGCACCATACCGCCAATGATACAGGCGGTCAGCGCGACACTCAGGCCCATTGTGGCGGCAACGCCTGCAAGCACACCCACAAAGGCAAAGCTGGTGCCTTGCATGATCGGCAAACGCGCGCCAATCGGGCCAATGCCGACGGTCTGAAACAGCGTCGCGATACCGGCAAAAAGCATCGCCATCTGGATCAGGTAAATCTGCTCTGGCCCGCCAAAGGCAAGACCAGCCGCACCAGCGACAATAATGGAAGGTGTCACATTCGAGGCGAACATCGCCAGAACGTGTTGTAGTCCAAGTGGCACCGCCTGCGCCAGCGGCGGCGTCACATTTGGATCGGAATAGGTTGTGTCAGTCATGTTGATGTCCCTGTTATTGGCCGGTCTTAGCGCCGGTCCATGAATTTACGAGATCACGCGATATGGCGTGTCGAAAACATGCTCCTCCAGATTTGCGCCATCACCGATCCGGTCGATCACAGCAAAAAGCCCAGGGCCCGACAAAGGTGTGAGCACCCCATGCCACGTCCCGCGATGGAAATTGATGCCCTCTCCCGGGGCGGTGAGAAACGCTTGCGGGGTCAAATCCGCATCCGCGACGATGACCAGAAACGGGTCCATACTCATCGGAATAAAGGCCTGCGACCCCTCTGGATGCCGTTCGACCATGTCACATTGGTAGGGCAGTTGCCGCAGTTCGGAGCGGAACAGGCTGATCCCGACCCGGCCATCGCCGACGTCAACTTTTGCGCGGTCATGAAAGCGGCCACAAAGCCCCGCATTGATCATCTTGTCAGGATCGCCATCGCAATTCAGCACATCCCCAAACGGCGCAAAGGCCTGCGCGGTCAAAGGTGATATGCGAATATCTTTGCTCATCGCGGCAACATGTCTTTCAGGCGGTGCAATGCGATCCGCTCGACCTGATGACAGGCCTGCGCGAATTCGACGTCACGATCATTCGCCAGACGGTCGGCAAATGCAGTCTTGATCGAAGCCTTGTCATGGTCGCGAACCGCAATGATGAAAGGAAAGCCAAATTTTTCGGTATATGCCGCATTCTGCGTCGCAAATTCAGCGCGTTCACCATCTGTCAGGGCATCAAGGCCCGCCGAGGCCTGCTCGGCCGTGCTTTCCGCCGTCAACCGTTTCGCCGCCGCGAGCTTCCCCGCCAGATCAGGGTGCGCGGTCAACACGCCCAACCGCTCGGCCTGTGAAGCGGACCGGAACATGCGCGCCAATGCATTGTGCAATCCGACAGCACTGTCATGCGCCGGACCCAGTTCCAAGCCATGCGCCCGTTCCGCAATCCATGCAGAATGTTCGAAAACACCGCCAAACTTGGCGACAAAGCTATCGCGATCCATCTGCGAAGGACGCACAAACCGCTGATGCGGATGGACCTGCGCCCAGTGGTCGGCAATCTGCTCGCGCATGGCAAACCACACACCCTCGTGGCCTTGCGCATATGCAATGAATTCACGCAAAGCCTCTGCCCGTCCGGGACGCCCGATCAACCGACAATGCAAGCCAATCGACATCATCCGCCCACCTTCGCGGTAAAGCGCGTCAAAGCTGGCCTTGAGGTAATCCAGAAACTGCGCGCCCGCGTTAAACCCTTGCGGCGTGGCAAAACGCATGTCGTTGGCGTCCAGCGTGTAAGGCACGATCAACTGATCGCGGCGCCCAAACTCCATCCAATAGGGCAGATCATCCGCATAGCTATCGGCGACATAGGCAAACTGACCGGTTTCCGCAGCCAAGCGCACTGTATTGGTTGAACAGCGACCGGTGTACCAACCGCGCGGCGGCGTCCCCACGACTTCGGTGTGTAGACGAATGGCCTCGACCATATCTGCGCGTTCGACGTCTTCGGGCGCATCTTTGTACTCGATCCACTTCAAACCGTGGCTGGCAATTTCCCAGCCCGCGTCTTTCATCGCGGCCACCTGTTCAGGCGCGCGAGCCAAGGCGGTCGCCACACCATAAACGGTCACGGGTAAGTCTGACATCAACCGGTGCAGACGCCAGAACCCGGCACGCGCACCGTATTCATAGATTGATTCCATGTTCCAGTGACGCTGCCCGGGCCATGCTGCGGCTCCTACAATTTCGGACAAGAACGCCTCGGATGCCGCATCGCCATGCAGGACGTTGTTTTCGCCACCTTCTTCATAATTCAGAACAATTTGCACAGCGATCCGCGCCGCATTAGGCCATTCAGCCTGCGGAGGCGTCGCCCCATACCCTGTCATATCGCGTGGATAGCGTTGCATCACTGCGTCCTCTTCATTGTCAGGTTAACGTGAAAGAATGTCGGCGTTTTTCAAAAAAATCACGAAACACTTTGCGCCGAGTGGATTGCGGCAGCAATCCTCGGGATCATGAACTCCATGAACAGCCGGGTTTTGGGGTCTTGATGCCTGCGATGGGTATAAAGACAGGCCATCTGGACCGGCACCGGCGGCGTTGCCTCTGCAACGGCCACCAAGGCACCCGCTGCCAGATGGTCGCCGACTTCGAACACAGGTTTCATCGCGACCCCTTGGCCCGACAGCGCCCAATCGGTCAGAACATCGCCGTCATCACATTCAAGCCGTCCCGAGATACGAAACTTTTGCGGGCCACTTTTGGTCACAAGGTTCCACTGAAATTCCGCCGCACCGGGAAAGCGTAGGTTCAGACATTCATGCCTGTCGCGCATCAGCGCCTCACCATCCGCAGGATTGCCCCGTCCCGCGATGTAGGCGGGTGCCGCAACCAAGACCCGATCCACATCCGCGATCTTTTTGATGCGTAGATTACTATCCGCAGGCTGACCCAGATAAAACGCCACATCCAAACCTTCGGCAGTCAGATCGACATTGCGGTCGGTCAAGCGCAGGCGCACGTTGATAAGGGGATAGGCGGCTGCGAATTCCGGCACATGCGGAGCGATTAAACGACGGCCCACACCCAGCGGAGCCGCAACATGCAGCAAACCCTTGGGATTTTCCGTCAGATCAGTGACTTGCGCCTCGGCGTAGTCGACCGAATCCAACACAGCACAAGCCCCACCATAAAATGCCTTACCTTGCGCGGTCGGGGTCAGGCTGCGGGTCGTACGCTGAAACAGTCGCACCGATAGATGATCCTCCAGTTGCGAAATCCGCGCCGATGTCACCGCAGGCGAAATCCGCAGATCACGCCCGGCCGCAGACATTGACCCGAGTTCATACACCCGCACGAATGTTCTGATATTATCGAGATACGACATTATTCCGCTATTTTTGATAGAGCCTTGCAATATCAGGGAATACAAGAAAACGTAACTGCTGGCTAGACTGGCGGCGATAAGGGGACACGCATGTACGATATCGCAATTCTTTGGGACTGGATCGCCTTTGCGGTGCGTTGGTTGCATGTGATCACGGCAATCGCATGGATCGGGTCATCGTTTTACTTCATCGCGCTTGATCTGTCCCTGAACCGCGATATCGACGGTCCCGCCGATGGCGAAGAATGGCAGGTCCACGGCGGTGGGTTCTATCATATCCAGAAATACCTCGTCGCCCCTGACGCGATGCCTGAGCACCTGACGTGGTTCAAATGGGAAAGCTACGCGACATGGCTATCGGGCTTTGCCATGCTGGCCGTTGTCTATTGGGTCGGTGCCGAGCTGTACCTCATTGATCCCGCCAAGGCCGACATCAGCATTTTCCAAGGCATCCTGATTTCTGCGGCCTCTCTCGCCGTCGGTTGGGTCATCTACGATCTGCTGTGCAAATCGCCGTTGGGCGAACAACCCACCACGTTGATGCTCCTGCTGTTTATCCTGCTGGTGGCAATGTCATGGGGCTATAATCAGATTTTCACAGGCCGCGCCGCATTGCTGCATCTGGGCGCGTTCACCGCGACGATCATGACTGCCAATGTGTTCTTCATCATCATGCCCAACCAGCGCATCGTCGTGGCCGACCTCAAAGCCGGGCGCACCCCGGACCCAAAATACGGCAAGATCGCCAAGCTACGGTCCACCCACAATAATTACCTGACGCTACCAGTGATCTTTCTGATGCTCTCCAACCACTACCCGCTGGCATTCGGGACTGAGTTCGCATGGATTATCGCGGCCCTCGTGTTCCTGATGGGGGTGACGATCCGACACTACTTCAACTCCATGCATGCCCGCAAAGGGCGGCCAAACTGGACATGGGCGGTCACAGTCATTCTGTTCATTGTGATTGCATGGCTGTCCACCTACCCCGGGCACGACACCTATGAAGAGGCCGAAGCGCGGGTGCTAACCGCCTATGAACAACAGTTTGCCAGCGCCGCAGGCTTTGAAGAGGCGCACGATATCGTCATCGGGCGCTGTTCGATGTGCCACGCGCGCGAACCGGTCTGGAACAACATGCAATGGGCGCCCAAAGGGGTGTTTCTTGAGACCGAAAGCGATATCGCCAAACATGCGCGCGAGATCTATCTCCAAGCAGGGGTCAGCCATGCGATGCCACCAGCCAATATCACCAACATTGAGCCCGAGGACCGTGCCAAGCTGATCGCATGGTACCGCGCCGGGTCTTAGCCTCACGCGTCAAAACTGATCGCAAAAACAGCGCCCGGTTGATCGAGCAGGGTGATAGATGCGCCTTGCGCCTGAAGCATCTGGCGCACAATCGGCAGCCCCATGCCCGTTCCCCCATCCGCGCGGCGCGTTGTGAAGAACGGGTCAAAAATCCGCGCCCGGTTACCTTCACTGATCCCCGTCCCATCATCCGCGATCAGCAAGCGGTCGCCTTGGTGATCAAAAGTCACCTTCGTTGCACCATGCGCAAGCGCATTCCCCACAAGATGCGTCACGACGATGTCCATCACAGCGCGCGACAGTGGGATAACACCATCGGCAATCACCTTAGTCGGGGTGACATCAGCCAATAGTTTCGACAACTGACAACTCCCGGCCGGCATCACCTCTTGCGCCCGGGCCAGTGCGCGTTGGCTATCGAGCAAGGCCTCCATCCGCTGTGTGTTCTCGGTGATGCCTGCCAGCAGCTTTGCCCGGTCCGCATCAGCCAAATCAGGGTTTTCCAGCAACTCTGCCGCCCCCTGAATAACCGTCAGTGGGGATTTCAACTCATGCGTTACGTGATCCGCATAAGACCGCAGCACCGCCTCGCGCCCCCGCAGAGCCGAGGTCATTTCAAGAACTGCCTGACCAAGCTGCGAAAACTCGGGCGTCCCAAAATGGGCAGGGGCATCAGCATCACCCTCTTGTTGCGCATAGGCTGTCAGCGCGCGCACCGGCTGCAACACCAGCCGCCACAAAAGCGCACCCAAGACCACCGTCGCAACAAAGGCCATCCACCCGATCATCCATGCGGTTTCGGCCCAACCCAATACGCCACCCGCCACACGAAAATAGCCAATTCCGATGATCGGTAGAAAGAAAACCGCCGCCAGCGTCCCGCCGAGCACAAGAGCGAGGGGTGGGCGCCATTTGGCCGTTACGCGCCGCGACATGCACCCATCCTGATGCCCACGCCATGTACCGTTTCAATCGCATCCGCACAGCCCGCCTTGCCCAGCTTACGACGTAGATTACGCAGATGGCTGTCCATCGTCCGGTCGCTGACATTCACATTGGTGCCATAGATCGCATCGACAAGCTGCGGGCGCGACATCACGTGATCTGGGCGCGCAATCAGACGCTCAAGAAGATCCATTTCGCGCGATGTCAGCGTCACCGCAGCATCATTCACATGGCAAAGATGCCGCGCCGGATCGACGCTGATGATCCCACGCCGCAAGACCGCCTGATCTGCAACTTCGCCATTGCTACGCTTCAGAATGGCACGCACACGCGCCACCAGTTCGCGCGGGGAAAACGGTTTGGATACATAGTCGTCCGCCCCCAGTTCCAGCCCCACGACGCGATCAATCTCATCCGCTTGCGCTGTCAAAAACAGGATCGGCACAGCCGAGGTTTTGCGCAAAGCGCGGCACACCTCCAGCCCGTCCATCTCTGGCATGCCGATATCAAGGATGATCAGATCGGGGCGCAGGCTCTGGGCCGTTTCAAGGGCGGCGCGGCCATCACCCGCCTCGGCCACGCCTAGCCCCGCTTGGGTCAGGGCAATCCGCACAACATCGCGGATCTGGGCATCATCATCGGCCACAAGGATCATAGGTTCGTCTCCATTTCGGCCAAACTACGATGCAGGCGCGCATTGCGGTAGCCCCATTCACGCCAATCATCGCGTCGGGACACCTGAACGCGATGGGGATCGCAAATCTCCTTACCTATCGCCACCTGATGGGCACGAATGGCCGGGGCCGCACCTTCGCTTAGCCTGCAAAGATAGTAATCATTGTCACGGTCATCGGCCAGGTTGTGGCGCGCGATGTAGCCGTCAATGTTCACCAGATTGCACAGGTAAATCGCAAGCAACCCCAACCCAAAAGCGCGCTGGAAAAACCAACCAACCGAGTGCCGCCCGACCATCTGCATGATGATCAGGACCAGACCCAAAGCCACGACGACCATCCAGACGAATGCCGCGAACCGTAGGCGCGTCAGACCATAGACATCAACGTAAAGGTCAAGCCGCAGGATGGAGGAGATCACCAAAATAACGGTCTGCGCAATCCACAGATACAACAACATCCGCACAGCGCGCCCGGTGCCCAGATAGGGTTGCGCCATCAAGGCAAACACCCCCGCCATCAAGGCAGTCGCCAGCAGCGGATAGGCGCCGCGATGGGCGTAATTGGCATAGGTCATGCCCTCCGGCAGCGCCACACCGCCCCATAGGATGCCCATATCCAGCGTCGTTTGGATCAGAAAAATCAGATTGAACGTCACCATGGCACGAAGAACCGACCGCTCATTGAGGAAACCTGAGCGTAAGGCTCTGATCTTGGCTGGTTTATCACGGGTCAAGGCGGGCATCATCGCCGCCAGCCGCAGCAACGGCCAAACGGCAAGCGCCGCGAGGCCCCAAAAGACCACCCGCCCGGTCTGCGGCAGAAAATCGACGTCAAAATCCGCAAAGCTGATCAGCCACCGATCCAGAATTGGATTCGCAGCAACCATCAGGATGAGGAAGACGCCACCAACCGCCACGGGCAGGCCCCAATCGAAAAGCAACCCTCGAAGACTACCCTTGGAGGGCGTGGTAACGCGCAGTGCCAACGCATCACGCGCCGTCTGCACGATGCCGTACCCCGGCACGCGCGCCACGGCGCGCCACAGCATTGCCGTGTCAACTTGGGTGCCTGCGATCATCACGCCAAAGGTTACAAGGCCCAGCAAGGCGACCATGACGGAACCAAACTGCACAACCTCAAACAGGGGCAAGATGGCCAGAACCAGAATCGCGCTCGCTTTTGCCAACCGGCGTACCTCAAGCCGGTAAAACACGGTCAGCGCAATGGCACCACCAATGGCCAACATCCAAAGTGCCAGCCCAAGCCCCGGCCGGACGCCCCAAACCAGCACATCGACCAATACCAGAGCCAAAATAAGCACGGGCCCCGCCCGCAACCCCGCCGGTGGATCGGCATCATCCAGCCACCACGCATCCTTCGCAATCCGATGCGGCACACCTCGCACAACCATATCTGTCCCTTTCTGTTCTTGTTCAGAAAGGACCTACGGGTGCGCCGTGCAAAGACGCCTGCGCAAATGTGCAGCTTTTGTGCAGAGGTGTTAAATCGCGTTGCGGATCGCGCGGATGTTTTCACCATAAGGCGCTGGGTTACTAACCGACCCGCCTCGGAACACAGCAGAACCCGCGACCAAGACATCCGCACCAGCTTCAGCCACCAAAGGGGCGGTCGTCGGATCAACGCCGCCATCAATCTCAATATGGATGGGCCGATCGCCGATCATGGCACGCAGCGTGCGGACCTTTTCAACCTGACTATGAATGAACTTCTGCCCGCCAAAACCGGGGTTCACAGTCATCACGCAAACCAGATCGACCATGTCCAACAGCATCTCAACCGATGACGCGGGTGTGCCGGGGTTCAGGGCGACACCTGCCTTGGCCCCTGCGCCACGGATCGCCTGCAAGGTGCGGTGAATATGGGGGCCAGCCTCTACATGAGCGGTGATGATGTCCGCGCCTGCCTTGGCGAAGCCTTCGATGTAAGGATCAACAGGTGCGATCATCAGATGCACATCCATTATACCCTTGATATGCGGACGGATCGCGGCACAGGTCGCGGGGCCAAAAGTGATATTCGGCACAAAATGCCCATCCATGACATCCACATGCACCCAATCAGCACCTTGGGCCTCAATCGCCTCGCACTCCGCACCGAAGTTGGCAAAATCCGCAGACAGGATGGACGGGGCAATCTTGATGGAACGATCAAATGACATGGGACACCTTATGTCGGTTGCGTGCGCAGGATTTAGCCTGTCCGTCGACGATTGTCACGCCATCGCAGCATCACGTTGCGATTTATGCTGCATCGCAGCAATGACTGTGCTATTTTGATATCATGATTCAAATACTGCGCCATGCCGACATTCTTGCAGAGGGAACACAGATCCGCCTCACACGGGCTACGCTGGCCCCAACGCGGCCACGTAGCCTGCATGATCATGACTTTTTCGAGCTTTTCTGGATACTGAATGGTCGCGTCCGGCACCATCTAGCCGAACAGACGGAAACGCTGCAAGAAGGCGACATCGTCTTCCTGCGTCCCGGTCAGACCCATGCTTTGCAAGGCCGTGGCGATCAGGCGCTTGTCGTGTCACTTTGCATTCATCCTGCGACGATCAAATCGCTGGCAAAGCGACACCCCAGCGTGCAAGGCCATCTGTTCTGGTCCAAAGGCGGACCAGTAACAACGCACCGCGATATCCGGCAATTGGCCGCGTTGAACCATGCCGCCGTGCAACTCGAAAACAGCGCATGCGATACGCTCGCGGCAGAGGCGTTTTTACTGCCACTTTGCGCCGATCTGACAGCGCAGAGCTTTGGCAGTGACATCCCGCCTTGGCTTGCGCAGGCCTGCACCGCCGCTAAATCAATCGAGGTCTTCCGTGCGGGTTCTGCCGGACTAGTCAGTGTGGCCGGCAAAGCGCATCCACATGTCAGCCGGATGATGCGTAAACACTTTGGGCTGACCCCCTCCGACTACGTCAATCAGATCCGCATGCAGCATGCAGCCCGCGCACTCACCACCGATAACGAAGCGATCAGTGAAATTGCGGCTGATTGCGGCATCCCCAACATGTCGCATTTTCACAAACTGTTCCGCGCAGCCTATGGGTTGACCCCGCTACAATATCGACAAAAATTCCAAAGACAGGTTGTCCAGCCAACATAAGATTTGATCAAATGGTCAAAACTTGCCAAGACTGCGGCGAAGTGCGACCCTGATCCGGCACCGCAGGAGGCCAATTTGCAAACGACGCAAACCCCAACGATGACCACATCGCAACTGCCCCAAGTCCAGATGCCGCGCAACGATGGCATGCCGCTTGACCTTGATTGGGTCATGGCCGTGCAGGCGAATACATCCGCGATTGAACGGCGGGCCAAGACGCTGCCCGGCAGGCGCAGCGTCAAGAAAGACTACCAAGCCGCATGGCTGTGCAAAGCAATCAGCCTGATGGATCTGACAACACTTTCCGGCGACGACAGCAAAGGCCGCGTGCGCCGCCTCTGCGCCAAAGCACGCCAACCCGTCGCACAACCAATCCTCGAAGCGCTCGGCATGGAGGGCCTGACCACGGGTGCCATCTGTGTCTATCACGACATGGTGCCGACGGCCGTTGATGCGCTGCAAGGCACGGGCATCCCTGTCGCTGCGGTCTCTACCGGTTTTCCGGCTGGCCTCTCTCCTTTCCACCTGCGCATCGCCGAGATTGGCGAAAGCGTTGCAGCCGGTGCTGCGGAAATCGACATCGTGATCAGCCGCCGCCATGTGCTGACCGGCAACTGGCAAGCGCTCTATGATGAGATGAAGGAAATGCGGGCTGCCTGCGGCGATGCCCACGTCAAAGCGATCCTTGCCACAGGCGAACTCGGCACGCTGCGCAACGTCGCCCGCGCGTCGCTGGTTTGCATGATGGCCGGGGCAGATTTCATCAAGACTTCGACAGGCAAAGAACCCATCAACGCGACCTTGCCTGTCACACTGACGATGATCCGCGCCATTCGCGACTATGAAGACCGGACGGGCGTGAAAGTCGGCTACAAACCTGCGGGCGGGATCAGCAAGGCCAAAGATGCGCTGGTTTACCTCAGCATGATCAAAGACGAATTAGGCGACCGCTGGCTGCAACCCGACCTCTTCCGCTTTGGCGCATCAAGCCTGTTGGGCGACATCGAACGGCAACTCGAACATCACGTCACCGGTGCCTATTCCGCCCAGTGGCGGCACGCGATTGGATAAGCCATGACCATCAAAGAAATCTTCGACACCATGGATTACGGCCCTGCCCCCGAAAGCAGCGCTGAGGCTCTGCAATGGCTCGCCGACCGTGGCGGCATCGCAGGCCACTATATCAACGGCAAATGGGGGCCGCTGCGCGATGATTTTGCGTCCAACAACCCCGCCACGGGCGAAAAACTAGCAGGCGTCACCAAAGGCACCGCCGAGGAAATCGAAACCGCAGTGGCCGCAGCACGAAAAGCCCAGCCAACCTGGGCGAAGTCCGGCCACAAACGTGCGCGCGTCCTCTACGCGATTGCACGGCTGATGCAGAAACACAGCCGCCTGTTGGCTGTCATGGAAACGCTCGACAACGGCAAACCGATCCGTGAAAGCCGCGACATTGACGTGCCACTCGCGATCCGGCATTTCTATCACCACGCGGGCTTTGCCCAACTGATGAAGGCGGAACTACCCGAGCGCGAAGCCTTGGGCGTTTGCGGGCAGATCATCCCGTGGAACTTCCCTCTGTTAATGCTGGCATGGAAAATCGCACCCGCGCTGGCGATGGGCAACACCGTCGTGCTGAAGCCTGCGGAATACACATCGCTGTCAGCAATGATCTTCGCCGAGATTTGCACAGAAGCAGGTGTCCCCCCCGGTGTCGTCAACATCGTCACAGGTGATGGTGAAACCGGTGCGGCGTTGGTCGATGCAGACGTCGACAAGATCGCTTTCACTGGCTCCACCGAAGTGGGCCGCAAAATCCGTGAAGCGACCTCAGGGTCGGGCAAAGCGCTGTCCCTCGAATTGGGCGGCAAGTCCCCCTACATCGTCTTTGAAGACGCCGACATGGACTCAGCCGTCGAGGGCCTTGTCGATGCGATCTGGTTCAACCAAGGCCAAGTTTGCTGCGCAGGCTCGCGCCTGTTGGTGCAGGAAGGGATCGCGGATCGTTTCTACACGAAACTCAAAGCCCGCATGGACGGGCTGCGGATCGGCGACCCGCTGGACAAATGCATCGACATCGGCGCAATCGTCGACCCGGTACAGTTGGACCAGATCACCAAGATGGTCAGCGCCAATACCGAAGGCGAAACCTACCAAACCACTGCACCCGACGGCTGCTTCTATCCACCCACGCTGATCACCGGGCTTTCACCTGCGTCGACACTCATGCAGGAAGAAATCTTCGGACCAGTCTTGGCCGCGACTACATTCCGTACCCCGTCCGAGGCAGTCGAAATCGCCAACAACACGCGCTACGGTCTCGCCGCATCAGTCTGGTCAGAAAACATCAACCTCGCGCTCGATATCGCACCTAAACTGGCTGCCGGGATCGTCTGGGTCAACGGAACCAACATGATGGACGCCGCCGCAGGATTTGGCGGCGTACGCGAAAGCGGCTTTGGACGCGAAGGTGGTTGGGAAGGGCTGGCAGGCTACACCAAGCCGAAAGGGACGGCCAAACCGCTCAAGAAAGTGGAAGCCTTCACAACCGAAGACGGCCACCCTGCCGACCCGCTAGATCGGACAGCAAAGCTCTACATCGGCGGCAAACAGGCGCGGCCCGACGGCGGCTATTCCAATCCGGTCTACAGCCCGCGTGGTAAGCTGCTGGGGCACGCATCGGTCGCCAATCGCAAAGACATCCGCAACGCGGTTGAGGCTTGTAACGCAGCCAAAGGCTGGTCGAAAACTACGGGCCACCTGCGCGCACAGATCCTCTATTACATCGCTGAAAACCTGTCCGCCCGTGCAGACGAATTTGCAACGCGCATCAATCAGATGACCGGCGGGCGTAGCGGTGCGGACGAGGTTGAAACCGGCATTCGCACACTGTTCACTTACGCAGCTTGGGCCGACAAATACGACGGACAGGCGCACGGTGTCCCGATCCGAGGCGTTGCCCTCGCCATGAAAGAACCGATAGGGAACATCGGCATTCTTTGTGACGACGCAGCACCGCTCGCAGGCCTTATCAACACCATGGCCCCCGCGATCGCAATGGGCAACCGGGTGATCCTTGTCGCCAGCGAGCCGTTCCCGTTGGCGGCGACCGACTTCTATCAGGTCTTGGAAACGTCCGACGTGCCAGCAGGTGTCGTCAACATCATCACCGGCAGCCACGCCGAGCTGGCCCCGACCTTGGCCAAACACCTCGACATTGATGCGGTCTGGTCTTTCTCCAGCTCCGACCTCAGCGCCGAAATCGAGAAAGCAAGTGCGGGCAACCTCAAGCGTACTTGGGTCAACAATGGCACGGCAATGACACCATCGACGGCCGATTACCTCGCCGCAAGTACAGAGATCAAAAACATCTGGATCCCCTACGGCGAATAGCCTCTTGAGCTTCTCATGTTCAAAAATACCTCGGGGGAGCCGCAGGCGGGGGCAGCGCCCCCTTCAGATCACTCGATAGGGCGGTTCTTGTTTTTGTCACGCCACGTGCCCAACCAGCGCGAAAAACGGCCTTTGCGCTCGGCCACGTCAGCCTGAACTTCGTCAATCTGGTGGCCGGCCGCGTCCAATAGCGGATCGACCGAGCGTTCGCGGAATTGCCGCCAAGCGGCCCGCACAAAGAGGATCGCCACCATCAGGAAGATGAAAAAGAAGATGTTAAACCAAGGAATAATCCGCACATCCGGTCCCTCCACGGGCTTGATATCCACCGCATTCGGGAAGATCGACAAAAACGGAATACGCCAGCCATAGTGGGTAATGACGGCCCAATTCCCACCTTCGCTATCGGGTTCCTTGCGGGCCTGCGTGGTGGCCTGCCCATGCAGGTTTGAGCTGTCGAACTTGAAGTACGGCGGCCAGATCCAGCCGGTATCCTCGTTGCGATAGACCATCACCTCCATGCTGTCGCGCGGCACAAAGCCAAACAAGAAAGTCTCTTTCTTTTCGGTGAAAATATAAAAGATATCGCGGTTTTCCATCTCAGCGCTGCCGCTGTCAGCCTGCGCGTAGAACCACCGGTTAAAGGACCCAAAATCGGTACGACGCGGTTCGGCCTGACTGACCTGAACAATATCATGCTGGGGCAGAACATAGTGCAGAAAAGACCCGGCCAGTACCAATGCCAGCACACGAACGATGGTTTTGAAACGTTTCATATCGAAATCCTCAGTTCGCGTTGATGGTATAGATGATCGCGGCAATCACAACGGTGGGTACCACGTAGACTAACCCAATCAGCTTAGGTCGGATCGAACTATGATAGGCTCGCATTCCCTCAGCCACAAATGCATCACGGGCGCCGGGCGCACCACCATCTGGGTTTTCTTCGGCGAATTGATCTTCGAGCCGCTCCTTACGCACCGACCGCGAATAGAGCGATACCGAAAAGTAAATGACCGTCAGGCCAATGAAACCAAAGATGACCAGTTTGATAAATCCCATCAGCGCCTCCCTCGGGCCAACGCACCCCATGGGCCCACACGTGCAATCAAATCAGGCTGCGTGACCCGTGGCAATTCCGTCATCGGGGCTTCGTGGCCAAACAAAGCCTTGCGCGTCCCTGCTTTATCGACTTGGTACTCGCGGTCAAGAAAATCAACGACATAGGCGCGTTTTTCATCCGGCCAATCAGCGTAAGTACGATAGAACACTTCCTTATGGCAGATAAAGAGCTGACGAATATCCAGCGGCGTCAACTCGGACAAGAGCATATTCACCAGATCAGCGTCTGGGTGGGCCTTGGCGCGCAACGTATAGAAATACGCCGGGTGCTCTGAGGTGATTGTGGGCCACGGCCCATCCTCCTCTGCCCATCGCACAAGGGCCGCAAGACCCTGCCATGCCTCAGGCAGCTTGTCGGCATACCGACGACCCAAGCGGCGCAAATCACGGCGGGTGGCACCGGCCAAATCTTCCTGCATCTCAGCCGCAACAGAGGCTACGATGAAATCCATCTTCTGGTGCAGGATCGCCGCGGCATCAACGCCGCGCGCATCCATGATCGGTTCAACCAGATCATTCAGCGTCAGAAATTTCGCAATAGCCGAGCGATCCTGAAAATCAAAGGTAAACGGAATGGGCAGATCGCCCACATCCTCTTTCGGGGCCGCCGTAATAACCGCCGGATGCGCGACACCGCGAAACACATACATCCCGCCAAAATGGTCAGTCCAAAAGTTGTCTTGCGCAAAGGACATTTGCTGCAAGGCAACGGGGTTGCGCACTACATCGCCGGTCTGCTTGGCCATCCCGATCATTTCGGCAATCAGCACATCGTCATACCAGCCGTCAGGGTCGTCTTTGAACCGATCAATCAGCGTGCCCAGCTTGGCGGCAGCGGCCACCGTGCCGGTTGTGGTATCCGCCTCGACCGCGACCTTGCGGATATCAAACAGCTTGGCAGGCGTGTCAGCAACGTAAACCGAATTGACCAGTTCCCCGGCCACCGCATCGCGAGCCGTCAGAGCAAAAAGCTCGGCTCTGTTGTCTTCGATGAACTGACGCAGAATACCGCGCGAGGTCGAGAACTTTGCGTTCAGCAAGGGGGCCGTCGCCTGATCAGTGCTGAGCAGAATAAACTGACGATTGACGCCCCTGTGGTTAAGGTAAAGCGGGTCATCCAGCTCATCACCCACCTCAGGCGAATATCCTGAGATATCAATATGAAACACATCTAATTTCGTTTCACGCCCTGAAAGATGCTTCAGCGCACGATTGTAGCGCTCCACCAGCACAGGGGAATCCACCCGGATCAGGTTTCCGAACATCAGTCCCTTTTCGATCAAGCGATGCAACTTACCACGTCTCCTTGACCCATTTGCGCGGCAGACCCGCAACTGAGAGTATCATAATCGGCGCCCAGATGATCCCCGCGGCTAAACCCAGCCTGCCAAAGAAAAACACATTGGCCGCCAGTCCCGGTGCGGCGACGTCAGCGACGCTCAGACCTTGCCAGAGGTAGAGGCAGAAAAAGAACATAGCCGAGATGGCAAACAACAATAGCGTAGACAGAAACGCATTTGCCAGCAAAAACTTGACGCCCTCTGGCAGCGCCTGCGCCAACAGACGCGGGACGACAAAAGCCAGCATAGCCAGCACGAACGTCGGGAGAAGCAAGCTGTCTGAAATCAAACCGCCCATATCAATTTACACCGCAGTCCCGGACATGATCCGAAACCTTCAAGTGACGCAAATACTGCAGTAAAGGGAACCGGGCCGAAAGCATCACCCCTTTCCCTCCAGATACCGCCTCTTGGCAATCTCCTGACGACCAAAGTCACGCACCATGTTCTCAATCGCAACCTCATCGGACTTATCGGCATAGCGGAATTCACTGTCGGCGTAGCGGTTGATCTCTTGGATCACCATCTCCACCGTGATCGGTTGACGCAGTTCGGAAATCATACCCTTCTTGGTGTCGTAATCCTTGAACAGGAACAGATCGGGTTCCTCCATCCATTCATCCGGCAGCTCAAAATCCATCGCACGGACCTTGACCGCATCCGTGATGTTCTTGATCGCACGGCCGGTGAAGCGTGGATCGGCCTCCTGAATACCTTTCAGATAGGTCCCCAGCTTGGCAATCGTGTCCAGTTCACCAACTTCCGAGTGCACCCTGTCAAACACACGCATCAGCCCGTCTTCATGAGGTCGCGCGTGGCTATCAAACGAAGCAGCGACCGCCTTCTTGATCTCCTGCGCGCTAAACACTTCATGTGCGCCAACCGGGATATCGTGGTTCTTGCCCATCAGCAGGTAAAGGATGTCGATATAGTCGTCCCGCGTCTGCGGCCCGTCCACCAAAAACCGCGCCCCGGCACGTTGGCGCAAGGCGTCATCGACATTCTCGGGATAATTCGAGAACATCCCAAAGGTACAATTCCCGCGCACAACGGTATTGGCCCCCGCGAAGCTTTCCATCAGCACAGCGGTAATCTCCAACTGCCCAGCCGATGACTGACGATCACCACGCTTACCGGCCAACTGGTCAATATCGTCAATCGTGCCAAACCCAATGACGCCGGGATCAAGCACATTGTTGATAAAGGCCTTCGCGTTCTGCCCGGACTTACCCTGATAGCTGTCGATATTGTCGGTCGAAAGGTTCTGGTAGCGGAACGGATAGCCCGCCGTCTGGCAGTACTCATTCACCAGCCCCGCCATCATCTGAATAAGCGTCGTCTTACCCGTCCCCGGGGCGCCATCGCCCATGAAGGTAAAGATGAACCCGCCCAATTCGGCAAAAGGGTTCAGCTTGCGATCAAAGTCATAGGCCATCAGCATCTTGGACAGCTTCATCGCCTGATATTTGGCGATATGGTTGCCTACGACTTCATTGGGTTTCTTGAAGGTCATCGTCAGGGCAGAGCCCTTGGCCTTGCGCGCCGGGGTAAAGCCCTGCACCACAAAATCATCCGCTTCAACACGCCAGGACGCCGCGTTGAAGGACGCGAGCCGCCCGGCGGTCGAGGCCCGCAACGAAACTTTCTCCATCAACTGCTCGGCATAGGCCAGCATCGTTGCAATCAGTGTCGGTTCATCCTTGGCGAACTGACCCAGTTTCTGATCCAACTCCCAAATCGCACCATGCAGGGCCAGCGGGGCATTGTCCGTCAGAACCTCATCCACACTGCCCACATCCACGCTCTGTTCACCCGCTTGCGTAGCCAGCAGGAAGGACGTCGCATTGGCAAATGTGTAAAGGGCCACCAGCGATTCAGCCGTCAGATACTCGGTAAACTCCACCGACCGATCCTGCGGCAAACGCCCTTCCAAATTGATGCGTTTCAACTCGGTCAAAGCGGTCTGATCCGAAAACGCATCCGCCACGGTCAATGCAATCGACAAAGCACGACGCAACGCATGGGCCACTGCGGCCTGCGCAGGCGAGGTCAGCGGATCATCGTCATCCGTTTCCGCAATCCGGTCCAATAGGCGCACACCGCCCGAAGGCGCAGAGGTGCGCGACAACAACCCCGGCGTCGTCGACCGGAACCTGCGGCGCGTCGCCGCCACATCCGGCGATTTCTCTGGCGTCTGCAACGACAAACGCGCCTTGGCCAACCGAGGGGCATGATCAAGATGCATCAGCATCTCAGCCGCAGGGATATAGTGCTTGCGGATATCATCTTCGCGCAATTCCATCTGGTCACTTGACTGGCTCATGCCGCATCCTTCTTCTCATGTTCCCAAATACCTCCGCCGGAGGCATCTATGCTCTCACAACACGCCGACATCTGCCAAAGGGCCACAGCAGCGCATCCCGTAAGGTGGGTCTTGACCCACCCTACCTGTAACTCAACACCCGCCCGCCATCGCTGACCACAAACTTGCGCACATCACGAAAGCCCGCGGGGTTGCGCTCAGCGAGGGCCTGATAAGGGCGCTCTGGCATAATCAACGACCGCTCCATGCGCGTCGCGCCGGTTTCGGCCCCGCCGCCCTCAAACGGATCAAGCGCGAATATCTGGCGTTCCACGGACCCAAACCAGCCGGTTTTCACGCTCTCAACACGCTCCGAAACCAGCTCTTCCTCGGTCCAGACCAAGGCCCAATCCTCACCCATTGGCGCATTGGCGGCCTTCAGCACATCACGCAGCGGACCCGCCTGCCGGGTAAAGGCGTTGCTATACATCGGACCGATATGAAACCGGCGCAAACGGGTGGGGTGCAGATCGGCAAAATCCTCATCAAAACCCTTTGCAATCGTCAGCAACTTCAGATGCGCCAATGATTGCGCCATCAAATGCGTCTGCGCTTCGGGCCAGCGGTGTTCGTCCTTGGGCAACCCGGTGCGCCCGGTGTCTTCAACATCCATCAGATAGATCGTCGGCAGGTTCACCTGACTGTCATAGACCGCCCAGTGCACCAAGAACCGGCGCCGATCGCCTTCATTGCCCAGCCACAGACACTGCGGATCATTGCGCGCCCAAAACTGATCACCGCGCGACAGTTCTTCATAATAAAGCCGCTGCGACAACGCATATTGCAGTTTTGTCGGGATTTCCTGTTCACTCAGGATCACCCGCACCATCTGGTCTTTGAGGTCCGCTGCACTCGGCTGCGCGTCCAAATGACGGTCCGCCTGCAACGCATCATTCGCCATCTCCAAAAGCTCTTGGTAGACAGGAAAACCGCTTTCGCGTCGGTCAAAGGTCAACTTGCCCGCATGGGCAAAGCGGCCGGCAAAATGATACTTGTGTGACAGCGCGGTGAAGGTCCAGTTGAGGCCAATCAGATAGCGCGCCATCACCTCGATCTCTTTGCGATCAAAGCGGCCTTCGGTCTCCATTGTTGCGGCAACCTTGGTCAGATAGCCGGTTATCTTGGCGAACTTATCAAAATACCGACGGGTGACGCGGGTATCTTCCAGCTTCATATGGTCGGCTTGGAGGTCAGGGGCGGTCATGGACGAAGGTTTCCGTTACGGTCGGATCCGACAAACCACATCCAAAATCGACCAAGCGGCCCATCACAAGAGTTTCGAAACCGGTCCATCAAGTATGCGTTCGACCCTTCATCTGCGTGGGCTAGTCCGCCAATGATCGTTCTAAACACTGGCACACAAACTCCAAACCACAGAAACATAGGAGCACCAATCAAGAAAGAGAGTGGGACGCCGTTGTTTTGGCCCGGCTGCACAGACATCGCATGCAACAGTAGAAGGAAACCAACGATCAGACAGAGCATAGTTCGCGTTCTAACAGTCAAACCACCTACTCCTGACCAGCCTAGCTTTGTTCCCCATACTGATTGCTGTCATGCTTCCGCACGATCTCCTGGAATCGGCGCACAAAGCGTTCATCCGCTTTCGCCTTCTGCTCCAATACTTCGCGGGCAAAGACCATGTGGTCCTCATGCGCTTCCAGCATGTCGGTCATCCGAGCGTTCGTGGCCGATCCAATCGCCGCCATCGCTGATTGCGCTTCCTGATCGGTCTTCACACCAATCTCGTTGATCTGGTGGGCCACATCCTGTTGCTGTGCCGTCTTCAACGACTTTGACAAAGCATCGTAAAGGACAACGCGCTGCTTGGTATCCGTCTGCAATTTGTTGATCAGCACCATCTGCGTCGCCGCCTGGTTCTGCAAACTGTCGATCCAGGTCTTGCCCTTTTCGATGTAGCGCTCAAGCGTCTGGCTTTTCGCCAACTGCACCTGTTCATTCTGGACCATTTCATTGTACTTGCCGTTCAAAGCGGCCAATTCGGTTTCCAATTTGGTACGTGCAGCGGCGTCCTGTTCAACAGAAATCTTGTTCTCAAGTTCAATGATCTTGGGATCCATCGCCAGAATATCGGCGCGCAATGCTTCCAGTTCACCCACGGTGACTTCACGTTCTTCCAACGTACCACCAAGGTTCTTCTCAACGCTGACCTTTTGCTCGTTCAGGACAGTCAACTGACCCTCAAGCAATTTCATGATCACATCGGATTTGCTAATCAGATCCTGTAATTTGTCATCAATGGATGCGGTGCGCATGCGTTCCTGACGCATGCTGTCGGCCTTACCCTTGCTGAAAAACCCGATCAGGCTTTCCATGCCGGTCTTGGATCGCATTTCGTCAAAGTCTTTGGAAAAGGCGGATGTGACGTCATCAAGACCCATGATCAGTTCAGCAATGTTGGCGTTCATCAGCTCGGTATGGGCATGCACGTCCTCAAGGCTGGCGTTTTCGATATCGACTGAGATATCAGTGCCTTCGGCCATTTTGGTGCGCGCCACTTCGATCCGGCTGGTCAGCTCTGAAATCTTGCTTTGTGCCTCGGCAACTTGTGCCTGGCTGTCCTTAATCTGTGTCTCAAAATTCGCCATATACTATCCCTCATTTTTTCTTTGATAACAGATACGTAAGCACTGTTGTCATAATTTTCAACGTCAGGCCGCGCACAGGCAGGCCCTTTCCGGCGCAAGTTTGACCCGCTCAGACCATAAAGAAAAGGGTTTATACGTCGTCAAACACAGGCGGCCGGTCAGACGCCTCCGCTTCAGGGCCCAGCAGTTCTTCTGCTGAGATGATCTTGGGCGGCAATTCAATCCCGCGGCCAAAGTTTTCAGGGTCAACGCGCAGCGATTCCTCGGGTGACCGGATGACAACCTGCATCGGAGCCTCAATCTGGTCATAAAGGTGAATGACATCCTGATTGAACATGCGAATGCACCCGGCTGACCCAGAGTTCCCAATAGACTCAAGGTCATTCGTGCCGTGAATACGGTAGTGCGTATCGCGCCCGCCACGAAACAGATAAAGCGCGCGCGCGCCCAGCGGGCTGCGCAAACCACCTGGAATACCGGCACGGAAATCACCATAAACTTCGGGTTCGGTGCGCAACATGTTTTGCGTCGGCGTCCAGCCCGGCCATTTGCGCATGAATTTCATCGTTGTGCTGCCCCGGATTGACCGGCCAGCCCGCCCAACACCAACAGGATAACGGGTTGTCGTCCCATCTTCACGCACATGGTACAAAAACTTGGCGTAAGGATCGACATCCAACGTGTTCGGCGCCGCTTCACCATTGTAAATCCCCGACCTGCGCCGGTTCACGCCTTGCAGATACTTGGACGGTATGCCGGGCAACACATATCCGGAATCTGCAAGGGGGCCGTAGCCGTCAATAAACGACGCCTCGCGCGAGACCAGCGGCTCGATCTCGACACTCGGCACACGCGGCGCACAGGCTGCCGCTGTGCTCGCCAGCGCCATCGCCGCAAACGTGCGGCGGCTTACATTCGTGACAGACGTCATATTCTCACCCTGGCAATTCCGAATCCCCTGATAACACTCTGACCCAGAAGGGCAAAACATCACTCAAGCGGGTTTTCGCAAATGCTGTTCAATTCGTGACACTCTTGTCAGATGAGCGGATCAGCACAGGACATCGCTCAAATCAAGCCCTTGGAGGATCTCTCGGGCCGGCATGGCCTTCTTGCCCGGTCGTTGAGCAACCGTGACCTCAACCGCGCCATCTCCGCAAGCAATGGTAAACCCATCTAGAACAGCGCCCGGCGGACCTGAACCTTCGACAACGCGCGATCCCAGCAGTTTGATCCGATGCTCACCCACCATACACCACGCACCTGGAAAGGGTGACAGCCCACGGATATGCCGATCCACTTGTACTGCGGGCTGCGCCCAATCAACGCGGGCCTCGGCCTTGTCGATCTTGGTAGCGTAGGTCACGCCATCCTCCGGCTGCACCTGCGGTTCCAAATCAGGCAACTGCGCCAAAGCCTGCACCACGAGCGCCGCCCCCATCCGCGACAGCCGGCCATGCAACGCGCCAGTCGTTTCTTCCGCATCAATATCCGTCGCTTCACGCAGCAAAACCGGGCCCGTATCCAGCCCCGCCTCCATCTGCATAATACAAACGCCGGTCCGGGCGTCGCCCGCCATGATTGCGCGGTGGATCGGCGCGGCCCCACGCCAGCGCGGCAAAAGCGAGGCATGAATGTTCAGGCACCCATATGCGGGCGCATCCAAAATGGCCTGCGGCAAGATCAGGCCGTAGGCGACCACCACAGCGATATCGGCATCAAGTGCCGCAAATTCCGCCTGTTCTGCATCCCCTTTCAGCGAAACAGGATGCCGCACCTCCAAACCCAACGCCTCTGCGCGCAGCTGCACCGATGACGGACGGTCCTTCTTGCCACGCCCCGCCGGACGAGGTGGCTGACAGTAAACTGCCACGACCTCATGTTCTGCCTCAACAAGCGCCTCTAAAACCGGCACCGAAAAGTCGGGCGTTCCCATAAAGATTATTCGCATGAGCTTCGACTTTCTTCGTCCAATCAAACTTCCGCCGGAGGCATTCCGACGCTAGCCGCGCCGCATTTTGGCAGATTTCTTAATCAGCATATCCCGCTTCACCCGCGTCAGGTGATCAAAAAACATCCGCCCGGCCAAATGGTCGATTTGGTGCTGCACCGACGTCGCCCAAAGGCCCACAAAATCCTGCCGGTCCCATTGCCCATCCGCATTCAGAAACCGCACGGTCACAGCACGAGGCCGCGTCACCTTGGCCCAGACACCGGGTAAATTGGGCGATCCTTCTTCATGCACACGTGGTTCTACGCTGCTATGCAAAATGATCGGGTTCGCCATGCGGATCGCCTGTCCCCGCTCTTGTGAGGCATCAACAACCGCCAAAGCCGTCCCGATCCCCAGTTGCGGAGCGGCCAAGCCCACGCCGGGCATCATATCCATGGCGATGATCATCTCATCCCAGATCGCGCGCACCTCATCCGTGATCCCATCAACAGCCACCGCGGGGGTCCGCAGAGCCGGGTGCGGCCACATCACGAACGGTCGATGTGTCATTGCAACGTTCCTGTCTGCGTAATCAAAAGGCCGTTCAAATGGTCCAACTCGTGACAAACACAGATCGCCTGCACGCCGTCAAAGCGGGCCTGTTGCGCTGTACCATCCAAATCCTGCCAAGCCACTTCAACCCAAGCCGGACGCATCACATCAAAGCTTTTGCCCGGAATAGACAAACACGCTTCAGTCCCCTGCACTTCATGTGTCGCACGCGCAGTGATCTGCGGGTTCACAAAGATCATCGGCGCAGGCTCTGCCTCTTTCCAGTCGGTATCCACCACAAACACACGGCGGCTGACGCCTATCTGTGGGGCGGCCAATCCACGCCCGGGGGCGGCATACATCGTTTCAAACATATCGCGGACAAGCACGGCCAGATCATCATCAAACTGATCGACGGCGGCTGCCGTCTGCAACAAAACCGGATCACCTTCAAAGCGCAGCGGACGCACAGCCAACCCGCCTAACCTCGCGCCATTTCACGTTTCAGCTTTTGCATCTTGCGGGTGATCAGCTGGCGTTTCAGCGGCTTGAGGTAGTCGATGAACAGCTTGCCATCCAAGTGGTCGATCTCATGTTGCACGCAGGTGGCCCACAGTCCATCAAATCGCTCGCGCTTTGTCTGGCCATCAAGGTTCATCCACGTCACCTCAACCTCTGCGGGGCGTTCCACTTCGGCATATTGCTCGGGAATGGACAAACAGCCCTCGTCATAGATGTTGCGTTCCTCCGAGGTCCAAACCACCTCAGGGTTGATCAAGACCATCGGTTCCGGGGTCGCGTCATCTTCCTTGGCGCAGTCCATCACCAGCATCCGGTTCATCACCGCAATCTGCGGAGCAGCGAGACCAATTCCGGGCGCGTGATACATCGTCTCTAACATGTCATCAGCCTGACGGCGCAGTTCATCCGTGACCGACGCCACAGGGGTCGCCACCTTCTTCAAACGCGGGTCGGGGTGAATAAGTATATTTCGCAAAGCCATGCCCGTGATTTAGGCCGCAATCAGGCAAAATGCAACGTCGCCGAAATGTAACCTTGACGTTACATGCAGGTCTCACTATGTAACCCAAAGGTTACTCGTAGAAAAAGAAGGAGAAGTCATGTCTGCAAATCCTATCAGCCGCGCGCGCCTGTTCGGCAGCGCAGCCATTGTCGTCACGACAATCGCCGCTTTGGTCGCCGCGTTCTTGTCCGTTGGTCCATCGGGCTTAGTCTGGGCGGGCATTATCGGCACCGTGGCTTTTGGCTATGCGGCGCTATCAGTTGTGCTCCACCTGCGTTACCCCGATGCAGCAGATGCGGCGTGGGACGAACAAAACACCGCCGCCCATCGCGACAGCCTGATCTTCGGCTTCTGGGCGGTGCTTTGGGTATT
The DNA here is from genome assembly GCF_023015625.1 of Yoonia sp. F2084L. Classification (GTDB taxonomy): domain Bacteria; phylum Pseudomonadota; class Alphaproteobacteria; order Rhodobacterales; family Rhodobacteraceae; genus Yoonia. Next base: position 541,591 of record NZ_JALKAH010000003.1, on the reverse strand, counting down.
CATCGCATTTCTGGCGCTTAGCCTGACAGACCTCATGGACCCAGCCATCGCCTTCTATTGGCTTGGGCCTGTATTAGGCGCGGTGCCACCGGCGCACTACGTCGTTTCGGTGATGCGTGGGCGCGCTGAATGACGGCAAAGTTGATTGTGCACCTGCGCGCGTATCGCGCGCAGGCCAAGCTGACCCAAGCGGAACTGGCGGATTTGGTTGGCGTCTCTCGCAAAACCATCAACACCATCGAGAATGGCGTGTTTACCCCGTCAACCACCCTCGCCTTGACGCTGGCAGATGAGCTGGGTTGCAGCGTGCACGATCTGTTTGAACTGCCGGAATAACCCTTGCACTCCGCCCGCTGGTGCTTAGCCTGACGCCGCTAAGACATGGAGTACGCAATGACATTCGACCACGCCCCCGACCGCCGGAACACCCACTGTGTCAAATGGGACAGCATGGAGGCGCTTTATGGCGTCAGCCCGGATGAGGGGATTTCAATGTGGGTGGCCGATATGGAATTCGCCGCCGCGCCCTGCATCCAGAAGTCCGTGCAGGATATGGTCGATCACGGCGTCTATGGCTACTTTGGCGACGACAGCAAATACAAAGCAGCGATCCAGTGGTGGATGGAAACACGCCACGGTTGGTCCATCGACCCGTCATGGATTTTCACGACGCATGGGCTCGTCAATGGCACGGCCATGTGCATCGACGCCTTCACCAACCCCGGCGACGGTGTGGTCTTGTTCACGCCAGTCTACCACGCATTTGCACGGGTCATTGACGCCGCCGACCGACAGGTCGTTGAATGCGCGTTGGTCAACACAGATGGCCGCTATGAAATGGACTTTACCGCCTACGATGCGCAGATGACGGGCAACGAGCGGATGGTGATCCTTTGCTCACCCCATAACCCCGGTGGACGGGTCTGGACCAAGGCCGAGTTGCAAGCGGTCGCGGCCTTCGCCAAGCGGCACGAATTGATCCTCGTCTCCGACGAAATCCACCACGATCTGACAATGCCCGGCCACACGCATATCCCGATGAGCCATATTGACGGGATCACCGACCGACTGGTGATGATGACAGCCACCACAAAGACTTTCAACATTGCAGGCAGCCACTCGGGCAATGTGATTATCGAAGACCCTGATCTGCGCGCGAGGTTTGCCAAGCGGATGGCCGCACTGGGACTATCGGCCAATAGCTTTGGCCTGTTCATGGCAACCGCTGCCTATTCACCTGAAGGGGCCGCCTGGGTGGATAAATTGCGCGAGTACCTCGACACCAACCGCAAGATTTTCGACGCAGGTGTCAACGCGATCCCTGGCCTGGCGTCAATGAACCTTGAGGCCACCTATCTGGCTTGGGTGGATTTTGCCAACACAGGCATGTCACGCGAAGAGTTCACAGCGCGGGTGCAGGACAAAGCGAAGATCGCCGCCAACCACGGGCCGACATTCGGCAAAGGCGGCGACAGTTTCCTGCGGTTCAACCTTGGCGCGCCAAAAGCACAGATTGAAGACGCCGTTGCGCGTTTGCAAACAGCATTCTCGGACCTTCAGTAGAGGTTTATTGCTCGATCAGTCCGGCTGGCACAAAATCTGGCCGGACAAAATCCGCAGCAGGCTTGGTCGCCACTGGTGTTGCCCACTTAAACTCGAACACCCGCTCAAAATCCTCGTCAACCGAGGACACGACAAGGCAGGTGTAAAGATGCTTGGGACCGTCATAAATATCGACATGGCCGCGCAAACGATCCGTTCCATCCAGTTCAAGCGCAAAGCCGCCATCCCAGAACCGGCGAATAGGATAAGTATCATCGCCATCATGGACCGAAAGCCGATCCTTACGCTTCAGTGCAGCCTTCCGCGCTTCTTCCAAACCCTGACGTACCGCATCAGGCAAAAACGTATACATAACAAACCCCTCCAGGTTAGTTAGAACATGCCCTTACATGGTTAACAATTAAATGACAAAATGCGCCGCACTGCGGCAACCCCTTAAAACTAGGCCTTAACGCGCGGTCGCAACACATGCGGTTTCGCCGCATCATACAAGGCACTGTCAGGAAACCCGTGCGAATCAGACAAGGCGGGACCCACAAGGATCAGCGCAGTGCGGGTGATTTTTGCCGCACGCACCTTCTCGCGGACATCCATCAGCGTGCCACGAATGATCATCTGATCCGGCCAGCCGACGCGGTAAATCACAGCCACCGGGCAATCCTCGCCATAGTGAGGTGCCAACTGTCGCTCGATCTCGCGCAGCGCGCGAATACCCAGATGGATCGCAAGTGTGGCACCGGTACGGGCAAAATTCTCAAGGGTCTCACCAGCAGGCATACCGGTTGATTTCATCGACATCCGGGTCAGAATGATCGACTGCGCAACCTCCGGCACGGTCAATTCGGTCCCTAAAGCCGCCGCAGCAGCTGCATAAGCAGGCACACCGGGTATGATCTGATAGTCGATCCCATCCGCTTTCAACCGCCGAATTTGCTCAGCAATCGCGCCATAAAGCGACGGATCACCTGAATGCACGCGGGCCACATCCTGTCCCTGCGCATGGGCCTTCAAAATCTCACCGTGGGTGTCATCCAGCGTCATTGGCGCGGTATCCATCACCAGCGCACCTTCGGGGGCACAGGCAACTACCTCGGCTGGCACAAGAGATCCTGCATAAAGACAAACCGGGCACGCCCCGATAATCCGCGCCGCCTTCAAGGTCAGCAACTCCGGATCACCAGGCCCTGCTCCAATAAAGTAAACGGTCATGCGCAAACCCCCCTCTTTCTTCGTCCAATCAAACTTCCGCCGGAGGCTTTGGGATGGCGGGTGGGGCGCATTTGGCGCCAGCCAAACAGCGTCATCCCGCCAGATCCCCGTCAATCTTACGGGCATAGCCGCGCGGGGTATACATCCGCGGCCCTTCACCAAGAGCGGCCAAGCGTGAATGGGACGACCCAATCAAAACAACGGTCAACATATCCACCTCATCCACTTCCAATTCATCCAGCCTGCGATAGCGCACATGCTCTTCCGGACGACCCAAGGATGACGCCAACATCACCGGCGTATCCGCCGGGCGATGCTGCAGCAAAATATCCCGCGCTTCCGCCAAAAGCGTCCGTCTGCGCATCGAAACCGGGTTGTAAAACGCAATAACGAAATCCCCCTCTGCCGCCGCCTTCAACCGCTTGATGATATCTTCGCGCGGGGTCAGCAAATCCGACAGGGAAATCGCACAGAAATCATGCCCCAAAGGCGCGCCCGCACGGGCCGCCGCCCCTTGTAAGGCACTGACGCCGGGCGAGCAGACAACCTCAACCCGGCGGGCTGCATCCGTCACACCCATCTGGTCAGGCCCGCGGTCCAGCAGTTCAAACACCAAAGCGGCCATCGCGTAAATGCCCGCGTCACCAGAACAGATAAGGGCTACGTTTTTGCCCTTCCCGGCTTGTTCCAAGGCATAACGGCAACGATCCTCTTCGCCGCCCAGCGGAAAATCAGACCGTTCTTTGCCCACGGCCAGCGGCCCCAGCAAATCAATATAAAGACCATAGCCCACCAGTTCCTCAGCCTCGGCTACCAAGCGCGACACTTCCGGCGTGCGCCACGCCGCTTGACCCGGACCGATACCAACAACCGACAAACGACCCCGCGCGCGCCCCCGAAATTCAACCAGAGGCTCTGGCGAAACAACCAAAGCGCAGGTTGCATTGGCCGTCTTGCGCTTTGGTACCAAGAACGCTCCAGCCTCACCTGCCTGCACAAGCGCCGCCGCCTCGGCCACGCCATGCGTCCCCACTTCGGCAAAGACCACGTCAGAAGGGTTCTGCAACCACGGTGTCTGCGTTTCCAATGCATCCGCCTCAAACAAGCGCAGCGGAACGCCTAAATCTGCCGCCAATGCGATGATCGCAGGCTCATCGGCCTTCAACGAAATGGTGTTGACCGAATGCACGGCCTCTGGCGTAACACCCGCCTCTTTCAAGACAGTGGCAACCAACGCTGCCAGTTCCTCGGCCGGGCAATTGCGCGCACATCCGACCCCCAAGGTCAGCCGCTGCGGCGCAAACTGCAAATGCGCCGCGCCCAAATCATCCTGCCAGTCCATCGTGCAGGACAAGCGTAGTCCATCACCTTTGGGCAAGTCCGCCAGCCAAGCCGCATCGCCAATCACCTCGGCACCACCACCGGCAAGCAAACCGGCCATCGCCGCTTTGGCATCCCCGCGATTGACCAGCCGCCATCCGGCAGGCGGTTCATCCAATGCAATCCCCAGCGCCACATCACCCGCAGTGGTCACCGCCGATACCGCATCCATCGCCGCTGCAATCTGCGCCGATAGCTTATTGGCACCCCGATGCCCGCCCAATAGCGGCACAACAACAGCACCGTCATCGGACACCGAAATCACCGGCGGCTCTTTTGTTTTGTCGGCAAGCAGGGGGGCCACCGCCCGGATCAAAATACCTGACGCACATACCCCAACAATCGGCACCCCTGCGGCAAACAAATCCCGCGCGTGATCCAGCGCATTGGCAAAAAACGCATCCGCTTGATCAACCCGGCCTTCGCGACCATGGACCTGCGCACCAAGGGTGGCCGCGACGCGGTGCGCCACAGGTTCACCAGAGCGCGATAGCGCCAGAACAACCGGTTTCAAAGCCAAGGATCGGCCCCTTTCGTCAACAGGATCATCGAAAAATACGGCGCCTTTTCGGGCGCATCCGCAAGCGGCAGAACAACTTCTTCGGCCAAGGTGGCCCGTTCGACATAGACGGCATCTGCCGTCAGCCCAAGGTCCTCAATCACAGCGCGAATCTTCGCCAGATGCCGCCCGACCTTCATGATCACAACGCTTTCCGCGCCTTCAATGCGCGCACGCAACTCAGCCTCTGGTAAAGGCCCCGGCAGTACCGTCAGACGTTCATTTCGGGCGGCCAAAGGCATACCAGCGCGCGCAGCACATGCGGTGACGGAGGTGACACCGGGCACGACCTCGACCCGGTACCGCTCTGACAGCCGCGCAAAGAGGTACATAAAGGATCCATAGAAAAAGGGGTCGCCTTCGCAAAGACAGATAACATCATGTCCAGCATCCAAAGTGGCTGCAATCTCTGCCGCACCTTTGTCATAGGCTTCCTGCGCAGGTGCGCGTTCAACCGACATCGGGACATCCATCACGATTTCGCGCGCATCCGGCGCAATCAGGTCTGCCGCAATGGACCGCGCGAAACTCGCAACACCGGCCAGTGTCGGGTAGGCGACAACCGATGCCCGCTCAATCAACCTTGCGGCGCGCAGCGTTATCAGGTCGGGCGCACCGGGCCCCAAGCCAACACCATAAAGAACCCCTGTCATCGCTTCACAAGGCTCCACTGGGTCACAGGCATCAACGGTCGCCACCCGGTTAGCCGCCCTACCGGTTCGGCCCGATGCACCGAGAGTTTGACCATGTCCCCGCCATGCATCTTGTGCAGCGCGATCAACTCAGCCTCGCTTTCAAGCGTCACGGCATTCGCGACCAACCGGCCCAATGGGCGCAGGGCGTGCCATGCGGCGTCAAAAGTTTCCCGGCTCAACCCTCCGCCAATGAAGATCGCATCAGGTGCTTCCAGCCCCTCCAGCGCCGCTGGCACCGACCCTTCAACCAAGGCCAACTTTGGCACGCCCAGCGCCAGCGCATTGGCCGCAGCCATCGCACGCCGGTCTGCGCGCGGTTCGATCCCTACGGCACGGGCATAGCGGGCCGCCCGCATCCACTCGATCGCGACCGATCCGCAGCCGCAGCCGATATCCCACAAAAGCGCCCCGCGCATGGGCATCAGCTTGGCCACGGTGGCGGCACGCACCTCTTGCTTGGTCATCGTGCCATCAGATTGGAACAGATCATCGGCCAAACCCGGCACGCGCGGCAAAAGGGCCGCATCGGGGGCCGCAATGCAATGGACGGCGAGGGTGTTGAAGGCAGGCACGGTATGGTCCCAGCTTTCGGCCACCCCATCAAAGCGCGCTTCATCTTTGCCGCCCATCGCGGCCAGAACGGTCATGTTCGACTGCCCGAAGCCCCGCGCCGTCAGGAACTGCGCGATCTGTGCCGGCGTTTCCGCCCCTGTTGTCAGGACAAGGAGTTGCGCATCAGGTTGGATGAACGCAATCATCTGCTCAACCGGGCGGCCATGCACCGTCAGCGTCTCCACATCCGGCAAGGACCAGCCCATGCGGGCAGACGCCAGCTGAAACGCGGAGAGTTGCGGGTGGTAAATAATCTCGGACGGATCAATCGCCCGGCCGATGCGCGCACCGATGGAAAACCAAAGAGGATCGCCGGTAGCAAGGATAACCACACGCTTGCCGCGCAGTCCTTCAATCGTCGAAATCAGTGCGTCGAAAGGAGACGGCCATGCCAGCCGTTCTGCTGTTAGGTTTTCGGTCAGCGTATGATGGCGCTCTCCGCCGATGATGATCTCGGCGGCTTCAACGACAGCGCGTGTGGCAGGGACCAGACCGTCCATGCCGTCTTCACCGATACCGACGATGTGGAGCCAAGGATCAGCCATCGCTTGTCGCCCCCTGCGGGATGCTTCGCGCGGAATGCCCATAGGGCATGACAAGCGCCACCCTACGCATCTTCGGGCAATCCCGCGGCCAACGCGTTCACCGCCGCCGAGGCCATTGCAGAGCCACCGCGCCGTCCGCGCAAGGCGACGTAGTCACAACCGCGTGGGTCGGATGCCAATTCTGCCTTGCTTTCAGCCGCACCGACAAAGCCGACCGGAAAGCCCAGGATCACAGCAGGTTTCGGCCAGCCTGCATCCAGCAGTTCCAGCAGGTGAAATAGCGCAGTTGGCGCATTGCCGATGGCAACGACCGCGCCCTCAATCCTATCGCGCCACAACTCTACCGCTGCGGCAGAGCGTGTGTTGCCAATGTCTTGCGCCAGCTGTGGGACCGCGGCGTCATTCAGCGTAACGATCACTTCATTTTCCGCAGGCAAATAGCGTCGGATGATCCCTGCACCCACCATTTCGCAATCACACAGGATCGGCGCACCAGCCTTGAGCGCTGCGTGCCCGGCCAAGGCAGCTCCTTCCGAAAACACCAACCTGTCGGCCACTTCCACCATTCCGCAGGCGTGGATAAGACGCGTGATCAGCGGATGCATGGCAGGCGCGAAACGCTCTAGGCGTGCCTCATTGCGGACAGTTGCAAAGCTTTGTGCGTAGATCGCCTGAGGGTCTGTTTCGTAGGGGCGCAAGGGCTGGCCTTTGTTTGGGGTGGCCCCCGCCAGAGCCTCTGGCGGGGCTTTTTGGATAAGACGATTAGCTGACTTTCGTCTTACGCGCACTTTCCGGGCCATGCGGGTGTTTGGCATGTGGATAAGGCGCGTGATGGTGGTGGTCATGGTCGTGATCATGGTGATGATCGTGTTCGTGGTGATGATGGTGGTGGTGATCTGCGGCCTCAAGTCGGCACATACCGGTGCAGAAAGCATCGCACAGCGCGCAATCGGCCACGTTTGAGCCCGGCGCATTGGCGCCCTGCCCTTCGACATGATGGTGATGGCTTTCCTGTACAGCACCGACTTCGCCCTCGAACCCGAGCACAGCAGTCCGGTATTTGCACAGAACGCACGTTGGCGGCGGCACAGCCCCAACGGCGGGGTGGCTGCGGTCTTCGGCGCTGATGTGGTGATGGCCGCCCTCTTCCAGCGCCAGAACCTGACTGCGATAACCGCAGATACCGCAGTTGGGTGGTGGTGTGTCGCTGATTTGCTCCATGATCCGTTCGGCAAAGGTTTCCAGCACCTTGGGGTGGTCGCCCAAGTAGGCTGCTTTGATGAACTGAATGTCGGAATGTTCGGCGGCAACCTGATCAGTGAACCCGTAAATTCGGTCGATCAGGATGCCTGAGAACAGGAAGTAGGGGAACACAATGACCCGCTTATAGGGCAGACGTGCGACGTGTTGTAGACAAGGCTCTACCAATGGGAAGGTCACGCCGGAATACCCGACCTCGCACCAACCAAAGCCCATGCCCTCTTGCAGCATACGCGCGATCTTGGCCACATTGCCGTTGGCATCGGGGTCAGAAGCACCCCGCCCGATCACCACAAGGCAAGTCTCATGCAGTGGCATCTCGCCGTGGTCGGCATTGGCCTGATCCACAGCGGCTTGAATACGACCAGCCGCGGCAGCGATCATCTTGGGGTCAACGCCCAGCTCGCGGCCATATTGCACCTTGATGTCATGCTTAGCCGCATAGGTGTTAAGCACGGTGGGGATATCATTCTTCGCGTGCATCGCAGCAAAAAGCATGCCGGGCACGGCCAGAATCCGTTCGCAGCCCGCTTCGCGCAGTTTGTCCAACCCGTCGCGGATGACGGGGTTGGCAAACTCCAGATAGCCATAGTCGGTCATCCAGTCTGCGGGCAGATAAGCGGGCAGCTTGTCTGCCAGTGTCGCAAATTCGTCCACGGCGGATTGGCTGCGCGATCCGTGACCGCAAATCATCACACCGGTTTTCATGCGTTTTCCTCTTCCAAAGCCTCTTCGGCCTCAGCCGCCTCTTTTTCCTTCTTGCCCTTCAGCACGCCCCAAATTGCAGCAATCCCGGCCAGTCCAATTGCAGCCCCCGCAACCCAATGATCATGACCTGCGACATCGGCCCAATGGCCCGGATGAGCCATCGCTGATGACCCGGCACACATAAAAAGAAAAGTAAGCAGTCCCCGCATTGGCTTCCTCCGTTTCAGCACATAACAAGAGGCCCCGGTCACCGGGTCTTGACGATGCGATGTCTGGTTCCCGTTTTGGGTCAACCGTACCATCTCCAACCTCTCTGGCCCTCATCGGGCTTCGTCAGAATCTCGTATAGTCGCAGGCGGGTCGCAGGGCAAACGCTTAAGCGACCCAAATGCGCGCGAGGGCGGCAGCAGCATCACTGTGCGCAGATGCACGGATGATGCGCCCTAACACCGCTTTGTTCGGCGGCGCAAAGGCTCTAGATGATCAGGCAACACGACAAAAGGATGATCAAAGATGGGCCAGCTTGTAGACGGCGTTTGGCATGACGTTTGGTATGACACCAAAAAGAGCGGCGGCGCTTTCGTGCGCAAAGATGCACAGTTTCGTAACTGGATTACTGCAGATGGGTCGGCGGGCCCTTCTGGGACGGATGGATTTCCGGCGGAAAGCGGGCGCTATCATCTCTATGTCTCATACGCCTGCCCTTGGGCGCATCGCACCTTGATTTTTCGCAAGCTCAAAGGGCTGACCGATCGTATCGGCATTTCTGCGGTTCACCCCGATATGCTGTCGGACGGCTGGACCTTTGAGACAGATGAAAACGGCGCCACCGGGGACACCCTTTTTGGGTTGCCTTTCGCGCGTGATATTTATCTCAAGGCGCTGCCAGATATGACGGGCCGCGTGACTGTACCGATTTTATGGGACAAGACGCGGGGCACAATCGTTTCCAACGAAAGTTCCGAGATCATTCGCATGTTCAATACTGCGTTCGACGGCATCACCGGCAATACGGATGACTACTGGCCCGAAGAACTGCGTGACGCCATCGCCCCCGTAAATGACCGGATTTACGACACACTGAACAACGGCGTTTACAAATCCGGCTTTGCGACCACGCAAGCGGCCTATGACAAAGCCATCCACCCACTTTTTGATACATTGGACTGGCTGGAAGATCGCTTGACGGACAACCGCTATCTGATGGGTGATCGCCTGACCGAGGCCGATTGGCGGTTGTGGACGACGCTGGTACGCTTTGATCCCGTCTATCACCTGCACTTCAAGTGTAACCGCAGGCGGATCGCGGATTATCCGAACCTGTCAGGCTATCTGCGCGAACTTTATCAGGTTCCCGGCATCGCCGAGACCGTCAACATGGATCACATCGTGCGCCACTATCACTATAGCCACGAGACGATTAACCCGCATCGCATCCTACCGATTAACCCGGTACTAAACTACGATACGCCTCACGGTCGTGGCGACTAGCGCCGTAGTGATGCACAATCGCGGCAAGATCGCGTGGCGGTGTCGCGGTTTTTACAAAGGCGCGCGCGTTGGCTGCATGGTTGAAGATCGACCCATCTGAGAAAAAGGTCGTATCAGTGACGAACACAACATTCGCGCGTGGCTGACGAAACTGCACAAGGTCAGCCACCGCCAGCGCACTGCCCTTCGTCAGGACAAGATCAAGCACGATCACATCGTAACGCGTCGTTTCAATCGTATCGAGCGCGCTTTCGGCTGTATGAACAAGCGATACGTTAACATTCAACCGTTCAAGATGGCGTTGCCAAACCCGACCGAGTTGTTCGTTTCTGTGGACTATCAAGGCCCGCATGTTTGCTCCAATTATCAGACACGGATCGGCGCAAAATCGCACCCTCGAAAACCGCGTACTGTCACAGTCGCGCCTTAAGTATTAACGAAGTGTTAACGCAGAAGGCGACCTGACCCAAAAGACAGTGTGATTCACTAAAGCTTGTACAACCGGCAAGAATCCGCTTGAAAGCGTGTCGAAATAACAGGCGGAAAACGATGACAACGTGGATAACGATTTGCGATACCTGCAAGCAGGAAGGGTGGGAGACCACCAATATGACCCAAACCGATGGTGAGTCGCTGGCAACCTTGATCGAAGCTGCAGCAACCGGCCTGAAAGAGGTCAAGACCCGCCGCGTGTCGTGCCTGATGGGCTGCAAGAAAGCCTGCAATGTGGCGATCCAAGGGGACGGCAAGCTGAATTACACGCTGGGCGAATTTGAACCCACAACCGAGGCCGCCTCGGGTATTGTGGCCTATGCGATGGCGCACGCCGTGTCCGAGACCGGCCAAGTGCCCTACCGTGAATGGCCGCAGGCCGTGAAGGGCCATTTTGTCACCCGCCACCCACCGTTGCCACAAGACGAATGAGCGGAAAACGCGATCATGGTGGCGGGCTTGATGCCGCGATCAAGGCCTATGGCGGCACGCGGGACAGCTGGCTTGACCTGTCAACGGGGATCAATCCTGTTCCTTATCCGATGCCAGCATTGCCCGATGATGCCTGGACCGCGCTACCCGATGAAGCCGCATTCGACCGACTTTATGCGCTGGCCCGCAGCTTTTGGAATGTTCCGGCCGAAGCCGGGATTATCGGCGCTACGGGCGCATCAGCCATCATTGCAGCCTTGCCGCATGTGATGCCCGGCCGCGATGTTTGCATCCCCGGCCCAACCTATAACGAACATGGGGCAGCTTTTGCGGCGGCTGGCTGGCGCTTGGGCGATGACGCGCGTCATGCGATGGTCGCGGTGCATCCCAACAATCCCGATGGGCATATCTGGCAGGCTGGCGACGTCGATGCCCCCTTCACCATAATCGACGAAAGCTTTTGCGATGTGGCCCCGGCACAGTCACTGATCCATCTCGCTGCCCGGCCCGGCACAGTTGTGCTCAAAAGCTTTGGCAAATTCTGGGGGCTTGCCGGCCTGCGTCTTGGCTTTGCCATCGGCGATCCCGCGATCATCGCCAAGCTGACAGATTTTTTGGGGCCGTGGCAAATCTCTGGCCCGGCACTTGCCATCGGAGCCGAGGCTTTGTCCGATCCGATGTGGGCCGATGACACGCGGCAACGGCTGACACAGGACGCGGCGCGACTGGATGCATTGGTCACGCAAAACGGGGCCACACTTGTCGGTGGCACCAATCTGTTTCGCCTTTACAAAGTCCAAGACGCCAAAGCCGCCCAAGACCAATTGGCCAAAGGGCATGTCTGGTCGCGGGTCTTTCCCTACGCGCCGGATTGGCTACGCCTCGGCCTGCCCGCGCCGGACCGCTGGGCGCAGTTGGAAGCGGCGTTTTGATCCTGATCCTTGGCATGTTGCTGGATGCCGCACTGGGCGAACCGCGCTGGCTGTGGTCGCGCGTGCCGCACCCTGCCGTGCTGATGGGGCGATTGATCGGGTGGTGCGATACCAAGTTCAACAAAGGCAACCACAAGCGGCTGATGGGGTTCATGACCATTGCCGAACTTTGCGTTGCCGCTGCCGCGCTTGGCTGGTTGATCCAGCTTGTGCCAGGCTATGCGCTTGACGTCATCTTCCTTGCCATTCTTCTGGCACAAAAATCACTGGTCGATCATGTGCAGGCCGTCGGCGATGCGCTGCGCCTGTCATTGGGGGACGCGCGGCGCAGTGTCGCCATGATCGTGGGACGCGATACCAAAGATATGGACGCCCCAGCCGTCGCCCGGTCCGCGATTGAAAGCGCGGCTGAGAACCTATCCGACGGGGTGATCGCTCCGATTTTCTGGTTCGCGATGGCCGGATTGCCGGGACTGCTGGTCTACAAGATCACGAACACCGCTGACAGTATGATCGGCTACCGGACCCAGAAGCATGAAGAGTTTGGCTGGGCTGCCGCCAAATTGGACGACCTTCTTAACCTCATCCCCGCGCGGCTGACCGCTGCGCTGATCTGGGCGGTCACATCCCGCGCAGGTTTTGCAAAAATAATGCGCGAGGCACCACTGCACCGCTCGCCCAATGCAGGCTGGCCAGAGGCCGCAATGGCGCATGGGCTTGGCATCGCACTCAGCGGGCCGCGCAGCTATGACGGAGAAATCCGAGAATACCCATTCGTGAACAGTGACGGCAAACGCGCGTTGGATGCAGATGACATCGACAGATCGGTCACCGTGCTTTGGAAAACATGGGGCCTGACGCTTTTGCTTGTGCTTGCCATAGCAGTGATCCGCTGAACCAGACTTGCACTGCCCCCCGGCCCTGTTACGGTCCTGCCACGTTATTGCAGGAGACGCCACATGCGCGCAGCAGCCCTCGCCCTTTCATTCTTTGCCAGCGCGGCCAGCGCGCAAACCTGCGGCGGGCCAGTCGGCCCTTTCATCGAAGGGGTCAAGGCCGAAGCACGGGCCGCCGGCATCCCGGCACAGACAGTTGACGCGTTTTTTCAAGGGGCACGCATTGATCAATCGGTCATCAACGCAGACCGCGCCCAAGGGGTATTCCAACGCGACTTTATCAGCTTTTCACGCGCGCTGATCAGCCAGAACCGCATTGATAATGGGCGCGTTTACAGCCAACGCAACAACAATACCTTCAACGCAATCGAGGCACGCTTTGGCATCCCGCGCGGCGTGCTTTTAGCGTTCTGGGCGTTTGAAACCGACTATGGTCAGGTGCAAGGCAGCTTCAACACACGTAACGCGCTTCTGACCCTTGCGCATGATTGCCGCAGACCGGAACTCTTCCGCCCACAACTGATTGCCGCGATTGAGCTTTATCGGCGCGGCGGCATGAACCCTGCCACAACCACCGGCGCATGGGCGGGCGAAATTGGGCAACTCCAAAAACTCCCACGCGAGATCGTGCGGCAAGGGATGGACGGCGACGGTGACGGGGTTGTTGATCTGAGAGGGTCCTCGGCTGATGCACTGATGACAGGTGCGAATGTGCTATCCTCACTCGGCTGGCGCGCGAATGAACCTTGGTTGCAGGAGATTGTGGTCCCTGCCAACCTTGATTGGTCACAAACCGGGCTGAATCACAAGGCCAGCGTGCGCGATTGGGTCGCGCGCGGCGTGCGGGCACGGCAAGGGTCGCTGGGGCCTGCAAACCTGCAAGCCTCGGTGCTTTTGCCAATGGGGCGGAACGGTCCGGCCTTCCTGACCTATCCCAATTTCGAGGTCTATTTTGATTGGAACAAAAGCTTCGTCTACGTCACCACAGCCGCCTACTTCGCAACACGGCTGGGCGGGGCACCTGTGTATAGCGCGGGCAACCCGACGCCCGCGCTCAGCGGCGCGCAGATGCAGCAATTGCAGCAAAAGCTGACCCGACGCGGGCATGATGTGGGCGGGATTGACGGGATTTTGGGGGCAATGACACGGGCGGCAGTGCAGGCCGAACAGGTTAGACTGGGCTTGCCAGCCGATGCGTGGCCAACGCTGGATCTACTGAACCAGCTGTAAAAACGGGTCATATCAAGGCCTATATCTTCAAAACAATGGAGGACCCTCATGCGTGTGTTGAAAGCGTTATTGTTGCTCATCGTGGTTGCGGTGATCGCATTTCTAATCTTCGCCCCCGGCTATGTTGAAAACGAACGCAACGCGGTGACGCCTCATGATCCCTACCCCATTTCAGCGCAGGCGCAGGCACTGCATAATCAATTGATCATCGGCGACTGGCACGCCGACACACTATTGTGGAAGCGCAGCCTGCTTGATCGTGCCGACCGGGGCCATGTTGATCTGCCGCGTCTGATCGAAGGCAACGTGGCGATCCAGATGTTCACGGCTGTGACGAAAAGCCCTGCAGGACAAAACATCCACAGCAACTCTGCTGACGCCTTCGATAACATCACGCCACTCGTTATTGGCCAGCTTTGGCCGCCACGCACCTGGAACAGCCTGCTGGAACGCGCCCTTTATCAGGCAGAGCGCTTGCACCGATACGCCGATGCCTCAGACGGCCAGTTGCGCGTCATCAAGACCCGCGCTGATCTTGACGCGCTGCTGGCCGACCCTGCTGCGGGGCAAACTGTTGTCGGCGGACTCTTGGGGATCGAAGGGGCACACCCGCTGGAGGGCGATATTGCAAACCTCGACAGGATTGAGGCTGCGGGACACCGTATGATTGCCCTACAGCATTTCTTTGACAACGCGCTTGGCGGATCGCTGCATGGCGAAGGCAATCACGGGCTAACTGATTTTGGACGCAGCGTTGTGACGGAGGTGGAAAAGCGCGGTCTGATCCTTGATTTGGCACATTCATCACCTCAGGTCGCGCGTGATGTGCTGGCAATCACAAACATGCCCATCGTGGTCAGCCATACTGGCATTCACGGGGTCTGCCCGGTCAAACGCAATTTCACCGATGACCTGATGCAAGAGATCGCCGCACGCGGAGGAGTTATTGCAATCGGCTATTGGACAACGGCTATCTGCGATAACACCCCGGCAAGCGTCGCCGCAACGATCAAGGCGGCAATTGCACTTCTGGGCGAAGACCATGTCTCGTTGGGTTCGGATTTCGATGGGTCAGTCACAACTGGCTTCGACGTCTCTGAACTTAGCGCGCTGACCCAAGCGCTTTTGGATGCTGATATCTCTGAGGCGCAAATCCGCAAAGTCATGGGTGAAAACATGGTGCGGGTGTTACGCGAACGGCTGCCATAACACGGCGCCCCTCATCATCATCTTGCCTTAAAAACTCCCGCCGAAGGCATCCCAAACTCTGTGAACGACTCTGACACCTGCCATTGCAGGGTAATCGGGCCGGCGGGTGGGGCGTCGTCGTCAGACGCGCGGCACCTGTCAGGCCACCATCGCCGCCGCACGTTTTAGATCAACAGACACAAGTTGCGACACGCCCTGTTCACCCATCGTCACACCAAACAACCGATCCATCCGGCTCATCGTGACGGCATGGTGGGTGATGATCAGGAACCGCGTTTCGGTGCGGCGGGTCATTTCGTCCAGCAGATCGCAAAAACGGGTGACATTGGCGTCATCCAACGGCGCGTCAACCTCATCGAGCACACAGATCGGGGCGGGATTGGCGAGGAATACCGCAAAGATCAGCGCCAGCGCCGTCAGCGTCTGCTCACCCCCTGACAACAACGATAGCGTGCTGAGTTTCTTGCCCGGCGGTTGACACATGATCTCAAGCCCGGCTTCCAGCGGATCGTCAGATTCGACCAAAACCAGCTTGGCCTCACCTCCACCAAAGAGATGCGAAAAGAGCAGGCCAAAGTTCTCATTCACCTGCTCGAAAGCGGTCAACAGGCGTTCGCGGCCTTCTTTGTTCAGGCTGGCAATGCCGGACCGCAGTGCTGCAATCGCGGCTTCAAGATCGGCCTTTTCAGAAACCAGCCCGTCATGTTCGACCTGTACCTCCTTCGCGTCTTCTTCGGCGCGCAGGTTGACCGCACCCAAACTGTCGCGCTGGCGTTTCAGCGCGTTGACTTGACCCTCGATCACCTCTGCTGCTGGCATCTGGTCAACATCGGTTTCCAGCGTCTCAAGCAGCTTGTCCGGCGTCACCTCCTGCGCTTCCATGATCCGCTCGGCCGCATAGGCGACCGTTTCCTTGGCCGCATCCGACCGCGCCTCGGACCGCGCGCGGGCCTCGCGTGCTTCAGAGGCTTGGCGCTCCGCTTCGCGCTCCTGATGCCCCGCCTCGCGCAAAACACTGTCCGCCTCCGCCAGCTTATCAGCAGACGCCTTGCGGCGCACCTCTGCTTCATCAATCGCATCGGCCAGTTCGGCACGTTTAGCCGCGATTTCTTCGGGCGCTGCCGTGGCTTCGGCTAAAGCTGCCTCAGATTCCGCTTTCCGCTCCGCCAGTTCCGCCGTGCGCTTGTTGGCCGTCTCAAGCCGGTGTTTCCAGCCGCTGATTTCCTTGGTGATTTCCTGACTGCGCTTCAGGCGTGCCTCACCTTCGCGGCGCACTTCGTCATGGCCAGAGCGGCGCGACATCATCGTGATTCGTGCCGCTTCCACCGTCATTTTAACATCTTCAACAGATGCGCGTGCGGTATCCAGGTCGCCCAAATCCTTGGCTGCTTTCTCAGCCTCCGTCAGTGACCGGCGCGCATTGTGCGCCTCTTCCTCATGACGTTTCACCGCCAACCCAAGGCTCTCCAGCTTGCCTTGCGACAGATTGCGGTCGGCTTCGGCCCGGCTGGCAGCACGATTGGCATCGGCCACAGCGCGATCCGCATCACGGCGTGCCTGACGGGCGGCGTGATCCGCCTCAGTCTGCTTTTTGAGCATCTCGGTCAACGTTTCATGCGCCTGTGCGGCACCCATTGCCGTGGCAGAGGCTTCTTCCAAATCCCGCTTCAATTCGGTCAAACGGTTGAGCTGCTGCAAACGCAATGCCGCGGCTGATGGCGCATCTTCGGCCCCGGCGCGGAACCCGTCCCAACGCCACAGATCACCTTCGACCGACACAAGGCGCTGGCCGGGTTTCAGGTCTGCCTGCAATCGTGCCCCATCGGCAGCATCGACCAAACCAACCTGGCTCATCCGCCGCGCCAAAACCTCGGGTACGGTCACGTAGTTCGTCAGTGCCAGCACACCTTCGGGCAGGGTCTGAGCTGAACCATAGCTGGGCAGCAAAGCCCAACCAGATTTCGCGGATGCATCCACTTCGGGCGCGCGCAGGTCGTCGGCCAAAGCCGCACCAAGCGCCTTTTCATAGCCACCCTGAACGCGCAGCAAATCAAGCACCTGCCCGCCCTCGGCGGTATCCCGTTCAACCAGTTTGGCCAAAGCTGCGACCTCGGCCCGCAATGCGTTGGCCTCGCCCTCTGCCTCTGACCGCAGTGCGCGCGCATCGCTTTCGCGCGATTGCGTTTCAGCACGCACGGTTTCGGCATCGACCAGCGCCTTATCCGCCGCCTCGGCAGCCGCGACCGCGGCTTTCTCGGCTTCACCCGCTGCGGAAAAGTCCGCCTGGGCTTTGGTCAGCGCCGCTTGTGCCTCGGCCATGGCCGCTTTGGCGCGCACGGCCTCTTCTTCGCTTTTGGCAAGCGTTGTGCGGTTGTCATCCAACAGCCGTTGCGCAGATTGGTGACGGGCCGCAAGCCGCGCTACGTCTTCGGTCAGTTGTGACAGATCAGCCTCGCGCTGTTGCAGCACGCCCGCGGCTTCCCGCGCTGCCACCTGCGCCTCTTCCAGCCGCGCGTCATGACCACCACCCGCCTTTTCAATCTCGCGGGCTTCCCATTCAAGCCGTTCAATCGTTTCGCCCGCGTCTTTGTTCAACCCGCTTTCACGGTCAATGTCGCGGGTCAGTTGTTCGATACGCGCACGCAGCGTTTCGATCATATCCAGCGCGCGTTGTTCCTGGTCTTTCAGCGTATCGCGCTGGACCTGCAACCGCTGCAAGACTGCCGCCGCAATCGCCTCTTCCTCGCGCAACGGCGGCAAGGCTTCTTCGGCCACCGTGCGGGCCTTTGCGGCCTCGCGTGCTGCTTTCTCGGCTT
The DNA here is from genome assembly GCF_023015625.1 of Yoonia sp. F2084L. GTDB lineage: Bacteria > Pseudomonadota > Alphaproteobacteria > Rhodobacterales > Rhodobacteraceae > Yoonia. The sequence continues at coordinate 523,562 of NZ_JALKAH010000003.1, read as the reverse complement.
GTGCAGCGGTCGTTGTGCGTTCGCGCAATTGATCAGCGGCGGCCAGCAGTGCTTCATCCGCCTCTTTCCAGCGACGGAATAAAAGCATGCCTTCCGCACGCCGCAACTTGTCACCGATTTCGCGGTAGCGTGCCGCCTGCTTGGCTTGGCGGGCCAGCTGCCCCAGCTGGACGGCCAATTGCTCAATCACGTCGTCGACACGGGTCAGGTTCGTCTCGGCCCCGCGCAGTTTCAACTCTGCCTCGTGTCGGCGCTGATAAAGACCCGAAATACCCGCTGCTTCTTCCAGGATACGGCGGCGTGACTTCGGTTTGGCGTTAATCAACTCCGAAATCTGACCTTGCCGAACCAGCGCAGGCGAATGCGCCCCGGTTGACGCATCCGCGAACAGCATCTGCACATCGCGGGCGCGCACGTCCTTTGCACCCACCTTATAGGCAGAGCCCGCATCCCGCGTAATCCGGCGAATAATCTCTAGGTTGTCGTCGTCGTTAAACGCCGCTGGCGCCAGCCGTTCACCGTTATCAATGACCAAGGACACTTCCGCGAAATTGCGCGCAGGCCGCGTGGCGGCCCCGGCAAAGATCACATCTTCCATGCCGCCGCCGCGCATCGCGGTTGGGCGGTTCTCACCCATCACCCAGCGCAAGGCTTCCAACAGGTTCGACTTGCCGCAGCCGTTCGGCCCCACAACACCCGTCAGACCATCGGCGATGATCAGATCGGTGGGGTCCACGAAGCTTTTAAAGCCGTTCAATCGCAGTTTGCTAAAGCGCAAGGGTTTTGCCCGTATGATTCCTCAAGGTAGCAAAGCATCACCCTCTGTCGCACCACGAGTCAACGCCCTGAACCCCGCATGTGCTATGTTCCGCCGTGTTATCCACAAGATATTGCGGTTTTGCGGTAGGATTGCCGTGAAATCACCTATCACGCGCCGCAGAGCGCGCGACAAACGTCGATTCCCAACCAGACCCATCCGGATCAACAAAGGTACAAACGCCGCAACCCGACACTCGGCTCTTGAAACTTGCCGCAGGTGACGCGACAACCATCCCGCACATGCTTTTCTGATAGGACGCACCCCATGCCCGCCAAGATCCCTGCCACCGTCGTCACCGGCTTTCTCGGCGCTGGAAAAACTACGCTGATCCGCCACATGCTGCAAAATGCAAAAGGCAAGCGGATCGCGTTGATCATAAACGAATTCGGCGATCTGGGTGTGGACGGCGATATCCTCAAAGGCTGCGGCGACGAGGTCTGCACCGAAGACGATATCGTGGAGCTGTCAAACGGCTGCATCTGTTGCACCGTCGCCGACGACTTCATCCCCACGATGGAGGCGCTACTGGCGCGCGACGAAAAACCCGATCACATCGTGATCGAAACTTCCGGCCTTGCCTTGCCGCAACCCCTGGTGCGCGCCTTCAACTGGCCCGGCATTTCGACCAAAGTCACCGTTGATGGTGTCGTGACCGTTGTGGATGGCCGCGCCGTCCACGACGGCCAGTTTGCACACAACGTGGCCGCTGTTGATGCCCAGCGCGCGCAGGATGAGAACCTTGATCACGAAACACCGCTTTCCGAGCTGTTCGAGGATCAGGTTGCCTGTGCCGATATGATTGTGGTGAACAAGATTGATCTGTTGGAAGCATCCGAGGCGGAAACCCTGACCAGCAGGTTGAAGTCCGAATCCCGCGCTGGCGTCCAGGTCATCAAAGCGTCCATGGGTGCTTTGCCAGTGGATGTCCTCTTGGGCCAAGGGATCGGCGCCGAAGGTGACCTCGCCGCGCGCCACGAAATCCACCATCACCACCATGATGATGAAGACGATCACCACCATGATCACGAACACGAGCATGGCCATGACGAATTCGAAAGTTTCATCGTCACCCGTGGCGAAATCGCCGATGCCAACGCATTCGCCGAACAGGTCGCTGACGTTATCCGCGCCCACGGTATCCTGCGCCTCAAGGGTTTTGTTGCGGTTGCAGGCAAGCCCATGCGCCTGACATTGCAGGCCGTCGGACCACGCGTGGACACATACTTCGACCAACCCTTTGGTGACACGCCCCGCGAAACCCGTCTGGTGGTCATTGGCGAAGCGGGCCTTGATCACGCCGCGATCATGGCCGCCCTGCAAGCATGATCATCGTCGAAAGGACAGACCCGCATCACCCAAAGGCAACTGCTTTGCTCAAGCAAAGCCACGCCCTGATGCAGAGCCTCTTTCCGCCTGAAGACAACTTCTACCTCGACGTGGATGACCTAGTCGCACCTGACATTCATTTCTACACCGCCCGCGAAGGCGACGATATCTTGGGCACTGGCGCCCTGATGGTGAAGCCCGATTATGGCGAAGTGAAGTCGATGTTCGTCTCCGAGACCGCGCGGGGCAAGGGCGTCGCCGCTGCCCTGCTCCGCCAAATCGAGGACACCGCTCGCGAAGAAGGCATCACCATCCTCAAGCTCGAAACCGGCAATCTGCTCCACGCTGCACACCGGCTCTATGCCCGGCACGGGTTCATCAAATGCGGTGTCTTTGGCGACTATGAAACCGGCAAGAGCTCGCTTTTCATGGAAAAGCAGCTGTGAGCTTACTGGGCTTTCTTCGCCTCAGCCGCCGCCTTCATCCGCGCGAGCAATTCTTCTTTGCTCGGGCGCTGGCCAAAGGGCTTCTTGCTGCTGCCATGGGCGTTATGCTCTTGATGTTTCGGTGCTTTCTTACCCAATTTCGGTGCTCCTGCAGCTTTGTAATCCATGGTCGTGACCTTTTGTTCATACGTCTCCTAGCACGAGGGTTTGCTGGATGCACCTGCTAGCGGCCACCCCCGGCGCGATCTCTGATGGGACAGAACCTGTTGATTTGGGTCAAACGCCTGCGGACCTTATCATCATCTCGGCGGCCGACACAGAACTGGCCGCTCTGTCAGACGCGCGATCCGAAATGACGGACCCTCCAACGCTGCGTTTAGCGAACATGATGCACCTCACCCACCCCATGTCGGTCGATCTGCATTTGGACGATTGCGCGACCAAATCCCGTCTGGTGATCGCGCGCATCTTGGGCGGCGCAGGGTATTGGAAATACGGGCTGACCCAATATGCCGCGCGCTTGCGCGAGGCAGGCATCCCCTTCGCGGCCCTGCCCGGCGATGACAAGCCAGACCCGGAATTGCGCGAACTCTCAACCGTCAGTGGTGAAGACTACGACACACTTTGGTCCTACCTCGTTGAAGGCGGGCCCGAGAACAGTACAAACCTGCTGGCCTACGCCAAGGCGATGCTCGACGGCGGCGAAAAACCAACCGGACCTGCACCGCTGCTCCGCGCAGGCGTCTACTGGCCCGGCGCAGGCATCGCAGACCTCAAAGCGGCCCAATCTAGCTGGACGGCAGACCAACCCATCGTCCCTATCATCTTCTACCGCGCTCTGGTCCAAGGCGGCGGGCTGAACCCCATCAACCGGCTCACGCGCAGCCTGTCACGCGCTGGCCTGAACCCGTTGCCCATCTTCGTGGCCAGCCTGAAGGACCCGGTCAGCACCGCCACACTGCACCATCTCTTTGCGGAGGCGCCCCCCGATGTCATCCTCAACTGCACCGCCTTCGCTGTCGGCAGCCCGCATGACGGAGACAACAGCCCTCAAAACCCACTTTTGAGCAATAATGCACCCATTTTCCAAGTCATCCTCTCAGGTGCCGCGGAATCCACATGGGCCGATGGCCTCCACGGCCTCACTGCCCGCGACATCGCCATGAACGTCGCTTTGCCCGAGGTCGACGGACGCATCCTCTCCCGCGCCGTCAGCTTCAAAGGCGAAGCATTCTTCGATGAAGCAACGGAATGCCCCGTCGCGACCTACCAAGCACGGGGCGACCGGATCGACTTCGTCACGCAACTAACCAAAAACTGGGCCACCCTACGAAAAACCAAAGCCGCCACGAAGAAGACAGCACTCATCCTCGCCAACTACCCCAACAAAGACGGGCGGCTCGCCAATGGCGTAGGATTGGACACGCCCGCGGCGACGGTGCACGTCCTGAACCTTCTGAAAGCGGAAGGTCACAACGTCACCCCGCCCGCTGACAGCGCCGCACTGATGGCACAAATCATGGCAGGACCAACCAATTGGCTGACAGACCGGGCAGACAAGGACGGCGGTGAATTCTTACCCCTGCGTATCTATAAGCAGCACTTCGATGCCCTGCCTTGGGACATCAAGAAAGACATCGAAACACGCTGGGGGCCACCGGAAGACGACCCCTTCTTCTCATGTTCAAAAATACCTCCGCCGGAGGCTCCGACAGAGACAGCAAAAGCAGGTTTCGCCCTCAGCATCCACCGTTTCGGCAACGCCGTCGTTGGCCTGCAACCCGCCCGCGGCTATAACATCGACCCGACCGACACCTACCACTCGCCCGATTTGGTGCCGCCACACAACTACCTGGCCTTCTACTTCTGGCTGCGGCATCACTGGGACGCAGACGCGATCGTACACATGGGCAAACACGGCAACCTCGAATGGCTGCCCGGCAAGGCGGTGGCACTTTCGGAAACCTGCTGGCCCGAGGCTGTCTTCGGCCCCACCCCACACATCTACCCTTTCATCGTCAACGACCCCGGCGAAGGCACCCAAGCCAAGCGGCGCACATCGGCGGTCATCATCGACCACCTGACGCCACCGCTGACCCGCGCCGAGACCTACGGCCCCCTGCGCGATCTCGAAGCGCTGGTCGACGAATACTACGAAGCCGCAGGGGTCGATCCGCGCCGGATCGAGCACCTGCGGGGGGAAATCCTGTCGCTGTCTGACGTCACAGGGCTGGCAAAAGACGCAGGCTTCACCGGTGATCAAGACAGTGATCTGGGCAAACTCGACGCCTACCTCTGCGAACTCAAAGAAGCCCAAATCCGTGATGGCTTGCATATCTTCGGGCAGTCACCCGAAGGGTCACTGTCGCGTGACCTTGCAATTGCGATCGCAAGGGTACCACGCGGAGATGGCAAGGGCCGGAATGCGTCGCTGCTGCGTGCTCTGGCAGACGATTTTGGCTGTGGCATTGACCCGCTTGATTGTGACTTGTCCGCACCGGCCGACAAGAAGCCGGAAACCCTCGAAGGCCAGGGTGTTTGGCGTACGAATGGCGACACAGTCGAACGTCTTGAGCTATTTTCCCAACGTCTTGTTGATGAAATGGTCGAGGCACCTGGTCCTGCCTCACGAGAGGTTTTGCAAGAGATTGAAGACACCATCTCCACCGCGATCTGGGAGTGCGGCCTGCGCGAGGGTGTGGGCCTATTCAAGGCGCTTAACGGAAAATTCGTCCCACCCGGCCCATCCGGCGCACCCACACGCGGCCGCCTTGACGTGCTGCCCACAGGCCGCAACTTCTACTCGGTCGATAGCCGCGCTGTGCCCACCCCAACCGCCTGGGCGCTGGGATGGAAATCAGCAAACCTGCTGATCGAAAAGCACCTGCAAGACCACGGCGATTGGCCACGCAGCATGCTCGTCACGGCTTGGGGCACGGCCAATATGCGCACCGGTGGCGATGACATCGCCCAAGCGCTGGCCTTGATGGGCGTCAAACCCACGTGGGACAGCGCCAACCGGCGCGTGACCGGTTTCGAAGTCCTACCCCAATCCGTCTTGGGACGACCCCGCGTCGATGTCACACTCCGCATCTCCGGCTTTTTCCGCGATGCCTTTCCACAACTTATCGCCTTGGTCGATAGTGCTGCGCGCGCAGTGCAGGACATGGACGAACCCGCCGATCTGAACCCCGCAGCGGCACGCGCGAAAGCAGGCGAAGACGCCACCCGCGTCTTCGGCTCCAAACCCGGCGCTTATGGAGCAGGTCTGCAAGCACTGATCGACGAACGGATATGGGCAGACAAAGCGGACTTCGCCGAAGCCTATCTGGAATGGGGCAGCTATGCTTACGGCAAAGGCGCTGAGGGCCGTAAGGACCGAAAAGCCTTTGAGGCGCGGCTTTCGCAAGCCGAAGCAGTCGTGCAAAATCAGGACAACCGCGAACATGATATTCTGGACAGTGACGACTACTACCAGTTCGAAGGTGGGGCCGCTGCCGCTATCAGCACGCTGCAAGGCCAAGACCGACCCATCTACCACAACGATCACTCGCGCCCCGAACGGCCTGTCATTCGGACACTAGACGATGAAATCGGACGGGTGGTGCGGTCCCGCGTCGTGAACCCCAAATGGATCGATGGGGTGAAGCGGCACGGCTACAAAGGCGCGTTCGAGATCGCGGCGACGGTCGATTACCTCTTCGCCTTTGCGGCGACCACAGGGGCGGTGCGCAACCACCACTTCGATCTGGTCGAAGAGGCCTTTATCAAAGACGAGGCCACCCGCGACTTTATCGCGGACGCCAATGCCCCCGCGCTGAGGGAAATCGCCCAGCGCTTGCAAGAGGCGATTGACCGCAACCTCTGGCAACCCAAATCCAACTCCGCCCGTGCGCGCATCGCGGGTTTATTGTAGGGTGGGTGAAACCCACGGACTGAAGGTAGCAAACATGACCGAAGATACCGACCGCCATGCAATGAAAATGGCCAAGAAAAAGGCCGCCCGCGACAAGATCATGGCGACGAAGACCGACAAAAAGGGCCTGATCATCGTCCATACGGGCAAAGGCAAAGGCAAATCATCTGCCGCTTTCGGGATGATCTTCCGCTGCATCGCACATGATATGAAATGCGCCGTCGTACAGTTCATCAAAGGCGGCATGTCCACCGGCGAGCGCGACCTGATCCTGTCCAAATTCACCGACACCTGCGCGTTCCACACCATGGGTGAAGGGTTCACCTGGGAAACGCAGGACAAATCCCGCGACACCGAAATGGCACAGGCGGCCTGGGCCAAGGCCAAGGAACTGATCCTGGATGAGACCAACCACATGGTGCTGCTGGATGAGATCAACATCGCCATCCGCTATGATTACGTCAGCGCCGCCGAAGTCGTAGCCTTCTTGCGCGACCACAAGCCAGAAATGACCCACGTGGTCCTGACCGGGCGCAACGCCCATGAAGACCTGATCGAACTGGCTGACCTCGTGACGGAAATGGAGCTGGTCAAACACCCGTTCCGCTCCGGGATCAAAGCGCAAATCGGGGTGGAATTCTAAGGCGCACAGCCGGAACACCGATATGGTCCCCATGCTCTACCTTGATCCCGAAAACGTGCTGGCCAGCGGCACACAGCGCGCGATCTATCGGCACCCGACCGATCCTGAAAAGCTGGTGAAAGTGCTTCGTGACATCCCGCTAACGACAGGACGCGCGCGCCTTGCAACGCTGACGGAAAAATACTTTCCCCACATCCGCAAACGGTGGGCCCGCAAGGAGTATCAGGAATATCTGCGCCTGATGCTGGGCCCCTGGCCCGCACCTATCCACCCGCCGATTTCGCATATGTATGGCTTTGTGCAAACCAACCTCGGGCTGGCGTGCCTCAGCGATGCGGTGCTGGACAATGATGCCTTGGGCACCACCTTGAAATCGAAGTCGGCAGCAGGCCCGCTTACCTCGGAAGATCTTGCGCTTTTGAATGATACCATTGCCCGCCTCTATCGCTACGATGTGCGTGCCGGCGATATGACTGCCCGCAACTTTGTCTTCGGGCATCGCCAGATCGGTGGCGTCCAAGGCCCGCGCGAATGTGTGCTTGTCGATGGGTTTGGCGATATCCACGCGATCCCGGTCCGGTCATGGGGACGTTTCTTCAACCGCTTCGGGCTTGACGACGGATGCAAACGTCTGGCCCATAGAACGGGGCTGACATGGGACCCGACCAGTCGCCAATTCAGCCTGTAAATCGAACGGAGGCCCTTATGCCCAAACACCGCGTCCTCACTGAATTTGGCATGGGCACCAGCCTGCGCCGCCAAGACTATACCCAAGCGGCGCGACGTGGTTTGCAAGACGCCCTGTGGCACAACTCCATCAATATGGCCGAACTTTTCGGTTTTCCCAAAGAGGCGATGCTGATTGATGTTGAGGTTGGCGTGCAGCAGCCCGATCAGGTCGATACACAAAGCCTGCTCGACATTTTCCCCTATGGCCAACCGACGATCACCGTCCACCACGGTGGCCTTGATGTCCCGCGCCCAGATGGCAAACCGACCGTCATTGCCAATGTCGCGATCAACGTGTCGTTTGAGATGGAGCCCGCCTGATGGAACAACGTGTCATTATCGAAATGGGCATGGGCAATGACCTGCACGGGATGGACTACCAAAAGGCAGCGCGCCGCGCGATCGAAGACGCAATCCGCCATTCCACGCTGCCGATCTTTGAAAGCATTGATCTGCCTCATACCGAAATGCGCGTGCAGGTCACCGTCGCCGTACAGGAGCCTGACAAGATTGACGCCGATGCGCTGAAATCCGGTCTGCCCCGCGGGCGTGCGCAGGTGAGTGTGGTGAAAGGTGGGCTGAACATCCCCAATCCCGAAACCGGCGATACCGCCGTCGTTGCCACAGCTTCTGTTGAAGCTTTCTTACCCTCACAAGCAGGTAAATGGGTGCAGACCTGAATGGAACTCAGCCAAGCCCACCGCGACGCGTTGCAGGACATTCTGCTATGGCGGCGTGATGTGCGGCACTTTCTGCCAGACCCAGTGCCGGTCGCGGTTCTGGACCGTTTGCGCAAGGCGATGGATTTTGCACCATCCGTCGGCAATGCCCGCCCTTGGCGCGTGCTGCATGTGAAATCGGCGGACCGGCGCGACGCAGTCATCCGGAACTTCGAAACGGCAAATGCGCAAGCGGCGGAACTTTACCAAGACGACCAACGCGCCGCCTACAACGCCCTCAAACTCGCCGGGCTGCGCGAGGCCCCTGTTCACCTTGCCATATTCACGGAAACTGAACCGGAAGCAGGGCACGGATTGGGGCGACAGACCATGCCGGAGATGTTGAACTATTCAACGGTAGCGGCAATCCACACGCTTTGGTTGGCTGCTCGGGCCGAAAATCTTGGCGTTGGCTGGGTGTCGATCCTCGATCCACAGGCCGTAGCGCACACACTGGATGTGCCTGAAAACTGGCACCTGACCGGGTATCTGTGTTTGGGCAAAGCCGCATCAGATGATGACACGCCACTGCTGCATCGCAATGCATGGCAAACCAACGCAGAGACGATCTGGCAGGATGTCTAGCTTACCGCTTCAATGCGGCCTCTCGTACGGCACTTAATGTGGTGCCTGTTGCCAGCGCTTCTTCGTCAACCTTGCATTCAATCACCGCCACTGTGCCGGACGCCTGCGCACGTGCAAAAGCATCAGGAAAATCATCGGATTTTGTGACCAACTCACCATGTCCACCGTAACTGCGCGCCAAAGCAGCGAAGTCGGGATTATGAATTGCCGTCCCGGAAACGCGCCCCGGATAGGTCTTTTCCTGATGCATACGGATGGTGCCATAGCGGCCGTTGTTCATGACGATGACAACGGGTTTTGCGCCGTGTTGCACAGCAGTCGACATTTCATTGCAAGTCATCTGGAAACAGCCGTCCCCTGCAAGGCAAACAACCGTCCGATCAGGGTTGGCCAACGAGGCCGAGATCGCCGCAGGAAACCCATACCCCATTGACCCAGAGGTCGGGGCAAGCTGCGTGCCGTATTCTTTGTAAACGAAATAGCGATGCAGCCATGCCGCGTAGTTACCTGCGCCATTGGTCAGGATTGCATCGTCCGGCAGGTTGTCCGAGAGCCACTTGACCACATCCTCCTGCTTAAGGGCACCGGGGCTTTCCTGCGGTTTCAGCCAGCTTTCATAATCCGCGCGGGCCTCGGCCGTCCAACTGGCCCATTCACCCGCGTGCTCTGCATTTGCCAGTTGGCGCAAAACGGCAGGCGCCGTTGCGTTAATCGCGATATTAGGCGTATAGACGCGGCCCAGTTCATCTGCGTCCGCATGTACATGCACGACCCGTTTGCCCGGTTTGGCCGGATCAACCAGCGTGTAACCCTGCGTTTCGATGTCACCGAAACGCGTGCCTAAAAGGATCAACGTATCCGCCTCGCGCACACGCGCAGCGAGCTTGGGATTGATGCCGACATTAAGATCGCCGACATAATTTGCATGATGATTGTCCATGTAATCTTGACGACGAAAACCGACGGCGACGGGCACCTGCTGGCACTCGGCGAAGGCTTGCAAATCCGCCTGCGCCTGTGCCGACCAATGGGGCCCACCAACCACGATCAGCGGGCGCTGTGATTGAGCAAGCTCATGCAGGATGGTTTGCGCCGTTGTCTCGGGCAAGGGTTGAGAAGTCGTCTGGGGCATCTTGATATCCGGCACATCCGCACTGGCGCTGAGCATGTTTTCCGGCAAGGCCAGTACCACCGGGCCAGGGCGCCCGGACATGGCCACGCGAAAGGCGCGCCCGATGTATTCGGGCAGGCGATCAGTGTCGTTGACTTGGGCAACCCACTTCGCCAGCCCGCCAAAGACGGCTTTGTAATCAACCTCTTGGAATGTCTCACGATCTGTATGCCGGTTGTCGATCTGGCCTACGAACAAAACCATTGGTGTGCTGTCCTGCATCGCGATGTGGATACCGGCAGACGCATTGGTGGCTCCCGGTCCGCGCGTGACAAAGCAGACGCCGGGCTTGCCGGTCATTTTGCCGTAAGCCTCGGCCATCATCGCTGCACCGCCTTCTTGGCGACAGACGATATTGGGAATGCCACTGTCGTAAAGACCATCAAGGGCGGCAAGAAAGCTTTCGCCGGGAACCGAAAAAACGCGCTCGACGCCAAGCTTAACCAATTGATCACTCAGTATTTTCCCGCCGTGCCGGATCATCTTTGGCTCCCCTTCTTTGGCATCACAATGTGCCAGTCCGCACGGCCTTGCAAGCCTTGTGCTGGCCAGCGGCGCCCCATGCGCTATCTCTGCTCAAACCAGCAAAAGGAACGACCATGACCAAACTTCTTGGCATCTCTGGATCATTGCGCAAAGCATCGACCAACACCCTACTTGTCCACAACGCAGCGCGGATTATCGGGGCAGATGAATTCACCCTCGCCGACATTGATTTTCCCCTCTACAACGGTGATCTGGAAGAGGCCGAAGGGGTGCCTGCGAAGGTACAAACCCTGTCCGATCAGATCGCCGCGGCAGATGCTGTGATCATCTCAACACCTGAATATAACAAGGCAATTTCCGGGTCTCTCAAGAACGCGCTCGATTGGGTCAGCCGCACAAAGGGCGGCCCCTGGAACGGCAAGCCGCTGGCGATCATGTCGGCTGCGGCGGGGCGTGCCGGGGGTGAGCGGGCGCAGTTTTCACTGCGGCTGGCCATGATGGCGTTTCGACCAGATATCTTGCAGGGGCCAGAGGTGTTGCTGGCCAATTCAAGCAATGAATTCGATGAAAACGGCAAGCTGACGGGTGAGATGTACATCAAACTGCTGACCGAGCTGATGGAGGCTTTGAAGGCCCGCATTTAGCTTACAGACCGTGCGCGCACATGATGCGGCTAGCAAATGATAGGGTGCGGCTCTAAACTCTGCCGCAAGACGGCAAACAGGAGAATTTCATGGCACGAGGCGCAGGCGGCAGCGACGGCGGAACCGGCAGCTTTCTGATCGGGCTGATCATGATGGTCGGCGGCGGGTATCTGCTGCTGAACGGGATCGTGGTGCGGCCAAACTTTGGGATGGGGTCGCGGGTCTTCGGGATCGGCGGCGTGCCGATCACCTCCGGCATGATCCTGATCCCGTTTATGTTTGGCGTGGGGATGATTTTCTACAATTCCAAGAACTGGCTCGGCTGGGGAATTGCCGGGGCATCACTGGTCGCGCTGATCTTCGGCGTGATCGCGAATATGACGCTGCAACTGGCGCGGATGAGCGCGTTTGATCTGATCGTGATCTTGGTGCTGCTGGTTGGTGGGATTGGGTTGTTCTTGCGGTCGTTGCGGGCGGGGTGACGACGGCATCTATCAACTAGGCCTCCAACATCATCTACTGGTGTATTCCATCGCGTCAGGTGCTCGACACTCAGTGGCCAACTCTACAAGACGTAGCCAGCCTCTAGGTTCAACAGCCGTTATGATCGCAAGGCTCGATTGCTTTCGAAACCCATCGGGTGAACCGTCACATCTTGAAAATATTCTCATACTACTCAGTTCTGCCGCGTTAAGAGCTGCTGCGTCTTGTTCTGAAAATCTTTCGAAGGCTCCTTCTGAACCATTCAGGAGACGATCAGTTAAAACAAAAAGACTGCCTGGACCGCCATAGTCTAAGTCAAATTTCATGTAAAAATTCCCAAGTGCTTCACTCGTTGAGATTGCTTTAACCTCTCTAAGATCAACAGTTGTGGTTATTATACGGTCACCCTCAACTTGTCCGAAATATCGACAATAGTTTTGGTTAATCAATACCTCTTGGAAAACGCAGCCATTCAAACTGTATGAAATGCTTGTTGTCGCACTCATTGAAGGGAGGCTAGCTTGTTCAAATGCGTCAGCTAGCGATGGTCCATCAGCGAAAGCAGAAGTTGCTAGGATATGCGAAACGAATCCTACGAAAACAATTCGTTTGTAGTGCGAACTGAGATTTGGTTTCATTGATCAATACCCAATCGCGCACCCATCTTTCCGCGGGTCACTTCCCCCCTCAAGCACCCCATTCTCATGCAGCAGGATCGCTTGTGATCCGCCTATCGCTGTTTCGGGTCTTTGCACGTTGTGGCCCAGATCGCTCAGTTCGGCTTTCACTGCATCCCCATAGCCGTCTTCGACGTTCAGCACTTCTCCTTCGGCAAAGCAGCGCGGCGCGTCCATGGCGGCCTGTGGTGACAGCCCGAAATCGGTGACGTTGGTCACGAAGCGCGCGTGCCCGGTGGACTGATACTGCCCGCCCATCACGCCGAAGGGCATCATCACCTTGCCCTCTTTCTTCAGCATCGCAGGGATGATCGTGTGCATGGGGCGTTTGCCGGGGCCGACCTCGTTGGGGTGCCCCTCTTCCAGCGTAAACCCCGCGCCGCGGTTCTGGAACAGCACGCCGAATTTGTCGGATGCGATTCCAGAGCCGAAGGAGTGGAACACCGAATAGATCAGCGACACGCACATGCGGTCCTTGTCGACCACGGTGATATAGATCGTGTCCTTATGCACGGCCTCGGCACCCGGTAGGCCTGCGGGCATAGCTTTGCCTGGGTCGATGAGGGCGGCGAGTTTAGCCGCCGTTTCGGGCGATGTCATGTAGTCGAGCCGCGTCATGTGATCGGGGTCTGACAGGAACCGATTGCGGGTGTCGTAGGCCAATTTGGTTGCTTCCGCTTCGATATGTGCCCGTTCGGCCCCCCAAGGGTCCATGCCTGCAATGTCGAAGTGTTTGAGCATGTTCAGCAGAAGGATGGCCGTTGCCCCCTGCCCGTTGGGTGGATGCTCGTACAGGTCCAGCCCGCTGTAGTCGCCCATGATCGGATCAACGTACTCGCAGGCGGTGTTGGCGAAATCGTCCAGCGTGTGGGTGCCGCCCAAAGCGTTCAGGCTGGCGACCATATCTTCGGCAACTTCGCCTTCATAGAACCCCTCGCGCCCATCCATGGCGATGCGGCGCAGCACTTGCGCCTGTTCAGGGGCGCGGAACAGTTGCCCTGCTTGGGGCGCCGCGTTGTTCATCAGATAGAGGTCGCGGGCATGCCCTGAAAGGTTGTCAACCGATTGCGCCCAATCGAAGGCCACGCGTTCGGCCACCGGAATGCCAGCCTCTGCATAGTGGATGGAAGGCGCGAGGGCAGCTTTCAAACCCAGCTTGCCCCAGTCCTTGGACAAGCGGCAGAACGCATCGACAGCGCCGGGGACGCTGACGGCATCTGCGCTATAGGGTGCGATAACGTCGCCTTTGGCCCGCAGTTTTTCCGCATCAATTCCCGCAGGTGCCCGTCCCGATCCGTTCAATGCGACCACCCGATCTTCGCCGGGAGGTGTCATCAGCACAAAGCAATCGCCGCCGATGCCCGTCATCTGCGGCTCGCACAAACCCAGCAGCACCGCACCCGCGATGGCCCCGTCCATGGCGTTGCCGCCTGCTTCCATCATCTGCACGGCGACTTTGGCGGCCAGCGGGTGCGATGTGGCGCACATGCCGTTGGTTGCGTAAACGGCGGAGCGGCCCGGTTTATGGAAGTTGCGCATTGGAGAGGTCCTTTTTGGTGTTGCGCTTTAAACTAACGCTTGGGCCGGGCTGTGCAATGGCAGGTGCGGTTTTGATGATAAGGCCCCGAGCCTCCCGCGGGAGTTTTTTGGGCAAGATGATAAGCGGTTGGGCTTTTGCTTTGCTGGTTTGGGGCGTAGCCTGTCGGCGAAACCATGGGAGATTTGCGATGCGAGATGTTTTCATCACCGGTGCGGCCCGCACGCCGATGGGCGGATTTCAAGGGATTTTCTCAGATGTTGATGCACCCCATTTGGGCGGTGCCGCAATCAAGGCCGCCATCGAAGGGGCAGGTGCCCGGACTGTGGATGAGGTGCTGATGGGATGTGTGCTGCCCGCCGGTCAGGGGCAGGCCCCCGCCCGACAAGCTGGGTTTTTGGCGGGTCTAGATGAGAGTGTGCCTGCGACGACCCTCAATAAGATGTGTGGTTCTGGGATGAAAACCGCGATGATGGCGTTCGATCAGATTGCTATGGGTGGCGCTGAAACGATGATTGCGGGCGGGATGGAGAGTATGACCAACGCTCCTTACCTGATGTCCAAGATGCGTGCTGGCGCTCGGATCGGTCACCAATCCGTGCAGGACAGTATGTTCCTGGATGGGTTGGAAGATGCTTACGACAAGGGCCGTCTGATGGGCACTTTTGCAGAGGATTGCGCCGAGAAATATCAGTTCACCCGCGAGGCGCAGGATCAATATGCGATGGCGTCGCTGTCCAATGCGCTGGATGCGGAACGATCAGGTGCCTTTGACAACGAAATCGCACCTGTCACCGTCCATGCCCGCACCGGCGAAGATACGTTCACCCGCGATGAACAACCGGGGAAGGCGCGGCCTGAAAAAATCCCGTTGCTCAAACCTGCTTTTCGCCCCGATGGGACCGTTACCGCGGCCAATGCATCCAGCATTTCGGATGGTGCGGCAGCTTTGGTGTTGTCGGCGGATGGCACGAACGCCCGTGCGCGGGTTTTGGGGCACGCCAGCCACGCACAGGCACCTGGGTGGTTTACGACCGCCCCTGTCCCAGCGGCGCAAAAGCTGTTAGCCAAGATCGGCTGGGACGCCGATGATGTAGACCTGTGGGAGGTTAACGAGGCTTTTGCCGTTGTGCCCATGGCCTTTATGCAAGAGATGCATATTCCGCGTGACATCGTGAATGTGAATGGCGGCGCTTGTGCGTTGGGTCATCCTATCGGCGCATCGGGGACGCGCATCATGGTGACTTTGCTCAATGCGTTAGAGACCCGTGGCCTGAAACGTGGTGTCGCTGCCATCTGCATCGGCGGTGGCGAAGGCACGGCCATCGCGATTGAGCGGGTTTAAGGTAGTCAAAAGATGACTGAGACAATGTGCGGTGTCGCGCTGACAGGGCATGGCGGGCCCGAGGTTTTAGCGTGGCGCGAGGATTTACCCCGACCGGTTCCCATGGCCGGGGAAGTATTGATCCGCGTTGCGGCTGCCGGCGTGAACAACACCGATATCAACACCCGCGTTGGCTGGTACTCCAAAGGTGACAATGACGCGGGTGATGCCAGTTGGACCGGTATGCCCCTGCGCTTTCCGCGTATTCAGGGCATTGATGCCTGCGGGTCTATCGTGGCTGTTGGTGAAGGCGTGGACCCCTCCCGCATTGGACAACGTGTATTGGTAGAGCCTTGTTTGATCGAAGCGCGCGGTCGGATGCTGGACCAGCCTTGGTTCTTTGGCTCGGAATGTGATGGGGCTTTTGCGGAATACTGCACGGTTGCGGCGCGCCATGCCTATGCGATTGAAAGCACGTTGACCGATGCGGAACTGGCCTCATTTCCCTGTTCTTATTCGACTGCCGAGAACATGTTGACCCGTACAAATTTGCAAGCAGGCGAGACGGTTCTGATCACGGGTGCCTCTGGGGGCGTTGGTTCTGCTGCGGTCCAGCTGGCCAAGGCGCGGGGCGCGCGCGTTGCGGTGGTGACGAGTGAGGCCAAAGCGCAGTCCTTGCGTGATCTGGGCGCTGAGGTGATCGTCGATCGCGATGCGGATTATGTGGCGGCCTTGGGTGCCAACTGCGTCGATGTCGTGGTTGATCTGGTCGCTGGCGAAAAGTGGTCCGGTCTTCTGGATGTGCTGCGCCCCAAGGGTCGCTATGCGGTTGCCGGTGCAGTTGGCGGCCCTATTGTCGATCTGGATGTGCGGACGCTTTACCTCAAAGACCTCAGCTTTTTTGGATGCACGGTGCTGGAGCCTGCGGTATTCGGCAATCTGGTCCGGCTGATTGAGACAGGCGCGATCAAACCATTGGTAGCGGCGACTTTCCCACTGAAAGAAATCAACGCTGCGCAAGCGGCCTTTGCCGACAAAGCCTATACCGGCAAGATTGTTTTGACGATCACGGAAAATAGCGAGAATTAGCACAATGCGTGTGAACTATGACGACCTCTACCAAACAGTCGCGGCCCTGACGGCGGGCGAAGACGATGAAGTCGCGCTGATGGCCACCGTCGCCTGTGAGGTACATCACAGCGATGATCGGTTTGATTGGACCGGGTTTTACCGCGTGACTGCACCCGAAGTGCTGAAGATCGGGCCGTATCAAGGCGGGCATGGCTGTTTGGTGATCCCGTTTCATCGCGGGGTTTGCGGAGCGGCGGCGCGTACTGGCAAGGTACAACTGGTACCGGATGTGGATGCCTTCCCCGGACATATCGCCTGCGCAAGCAGTACGCGGTCGGAATTGGTCCTGCCTGTGCGCAACCGTCAGGGCACGCTGATTGGTGTCTTTGACATCGATAGCGACCAGCCTGATATCTTTACGACGGACGATGTTGCCGGGCTGCAGCGTGTCCTCAGTTTGGTATTTGAAAACTGAGTATTTAGTGGCAAACTCGTGGTGCCGAGCAACAACAAATATGTTTTGATAATTGACTGGATCAACTGAATGACATTTCGCTATCCCTGTGCATGGGTCCCCCATGCCAGATGATCGGATCACAGTCCCTACGTTGGGTGCGGATATCCGCGCGCTGCGCAAGGCACGCAAGATGACTTTGGTTGATCTGGCAGATGCGCTTGGCCGTTCCGTCGGCTGGCTTAGTCAGGTGGAACGGGACAAGTCGCACCCTGCCATTGTTGACCTGGGACGCATGGCGAACATACTTGATGTCTCAATCTCAAGCTTTCTGCAGGTGGGTGTTTCGCCAGAAGAAGAAGGGCTGATCGTGCGCGCGCATGCCCGCAGGCCCATCGGAAGTCGCACCGACGGCCTGACCGAAGCGCTGTTGTCGCCTGATTTGACGGATGATTTTGAGGTGGTTCATTCGTCGTTTGCCCCGCATTCAAGCCTGCCTGAGCCGCTTTCGCGGCCAACACAAGAGGTCTGCTACATTGTCAGCGGACGCTTTGAAATTGAACTGGATGGAAACCGGTTTGAGCTTCAGGCCGGTGACAGCTTTCGCGTGCGCGGTGAGCAGTTCCAATGGTGGAACCCCTATGATGAACCTTGCGAGATTGTCTGGGTCATCTCTCCGCCGATCTACTAGTGGCGCGCGTGTCGATGCAGGGACGTTGCGAATGTGGCGCTGTCGCGTTTGAAATAGCAAACGCCCGCAACACCATCACCTTTTGCCATTGCAGCCAATGCCGCCGTACCAGCGGACACTACTGGGCCTCGACCCGTGCCGATACTGCCGACGTGACTTTCACCCGCGATGACGGTCTGGCTTGGTTTCAGTCGTCCGACACTGCGCGCCGTGGCTTCTGCAAAAACTGCGGATCAAGCCTGTTTTATCAACCGATTGGCGCAAATCACCTAGGCATTGCCGCAGGTTGCCTTGACCTGCCCACGGGCATGCGCCCTGCTAAGCATATCTTTACCGCCGACGCTGGCGATTACTACACCATCCCGGATGATGCCCCGCACATCCCCGACTAGAGAAAGCGAAAGATATGGCTGATTTCCCGACTACCGCACGCGTTGTGATTATTGGTGGGGGCGTGGTCGGCGTTTCAACCCTGTATCATCTCGCCAAGAAGGGCTGGACCGATTGCGTTCTGTTGGAGAAAAACGAGTTGACCGCCGGGTCGACATGGCATGCCGCAGGCAACTGCCCGTCGTTCAGCACATCCTGGGCTGTGATGAACATGCAGCGCTATTCCCTGGGTCTTTATAAGGGGCTGGCCCAAGAGGTCGATTATCCGATGAACTATCACGTCACCGGATCGATCCGGCTGGCACATTCCAAGGAACGCATGCAGGAATTCGCCCGCGCGATGGGGATGGCGAATTATCAGGGGTTGAACCTGAAACTGATGACGCCGGATGAAGCGCAAGAGATGTATCCGTTTCTTGAGACGCATGATCTGGAAGGCACGCTTTATGATCCCGATGACGGTGACATCGACCCGGCACAGTTGACCCAGGCGCTGGCCAAGGGCGCGCGCCAGATGGGGGCGAAGATCGAGCGGTTCTGTAGTGCAACGGGTGTCACCCAGCATCCCAATGGCACATGGACGGTGCATACCGAAAAGGGTGATATCGACTGCGAAAAGGTCGTGAATTCCGCCGGGTACTATGCCCAAAAGGTTGGTGAGTGGTTCAAGCCCTTTGGTGGGCGCACGGTGCCGATGGTGACCATGTCCCACCAGTATTTCCTGACTGATGAAATCCCCGAACTGAAGGCATGGACCGAAGCGCAGGGCCACAAGGTGCCTTTGCTGCGCGATGTCGATAGCTCTTACTATCTGCGGCAGGACAAGAACGGCCTGAACCTTGGCCCCTATGAACGCAACTGCAAGGCCCATTGGGTAACCCCCGACGATCCGCAGCCTGATGATTTCAGCTTCCAACTCTACCCCGATGATCTGGAACGGCTGGAATGGTATATCGAGGATGCGATGGCGCGTGTCCCGATCCTTGGCACCGCTGGTGTGGGTCGCGTCATCAACGGCCCGATCCCTTATGCCCCCGATGGTCTGCCGCTGATCGGACCAATGCCCGGTGTGAAGAACGCGTATGAGGCTTGTGTCTTTACCTTTGGCATCACCCAAGGCGGTGGCGCGGGCAAAGTGGCCGCCGAATGGATCGTCGACGGTCAGACCGAGTGGGATATGTGGGCTGTCGATCCGCGCCGTTACACCGATTACACCGATCAGGATTACTGCCATCAGAAGGCCGTCGAAATCTACGGCCACGAATACGGCATGCATTTCCCGCACAAGATGTGGCCTGCCGGGCGCGACAAGAAACTGTCACCGATGCATGACAAGGTGATCGCATTGGGCGGTCAGATGGGCTCCTATAACGGATGGGAGCGCGCCAACTGGTTTGCCAAAAACGGCGATGATACGTCGCTGGAAGCCACTGAAACATGGGACCGCAAAGGTCCATGGCAACCGCGCGTGAAAGAGGAATGCGAGGCGGTGCGCGATGGTGTCGGTGTTCTGGACCTGCCCGGCTTTTCGCGGTTCAACCTGTCTGGCGACGGGGCCGCGGAGTGGCTGCGCGGACGCATCGCCGGTGGTTTGCCCAAAATAGGGCGCATGAACCTGGCCTATTTTGCAGATGATCGCGGCCGTATCCTGACCGAAATGTCGGTAATGCGGCACGATGAAGATTTCTTTACCCTGATCACCGCCGCCTCTGCCCAATGGCATGACTTTGAGGTGCTCAATAATGGGCTGCCCAAGGGGCTGACGCTGACTGACAACACGACCGAGTATTCAACGCTGATCGTCACGGGGCCCAAGGCACGTGATCTGTTTGAGGGTCTTGGGACCGAGGCGGATTTGTCTACCGGTTGGTTGAGCCATCAACCTGCGAAGGTTGCAGGCATCGATTGTGCGCTGGCCCGCGTTAGCTTTGCCGGAGAGTTGGGGTGGGAAATTCACGCAGCGAATGCAAATATGCCTGCCCTTTACGATGCGGTGCTGGGTGCCGGTGCTGTGCCCTTTGGCATGTTCGCCCTGAACGCCCTGCGTCTTGAAAAAGGCTATCGCGCGTGGAAGGGCGATCTGAGCACGGATTATTCGCTGCTTGAGGGTGGTCTGGACCGCTTTATCAAGTTCGACAAACCACAGGATTTCCCCGGCAAGGCGGCGTTGCTGGCTGAAAAGCAGGCGGGCCTAAAAAAGCGCTTTGTGACCCTGACGCTGGATAACCCCGGCCCGGCAGATGCGCCTTATATGTCGACCATCTGGGTCGGTGACGAAGTGGCCGGTGAAACTACATCCGGCGGTTGGGGCTACCGCGTGGATAAATCCATTGCGCTAGGCATGCTGCGCGCGGATGCCGCTGTGCCCGGCACGAAGGTCGATGTTGATATCTATGGTGCGCGTTATGCCGCCACCATTGAGGAAGATCAGCCATTGTGGGACCCCCAGAACGAACGGATCCGCGCCTGATGCTGACCGCCCCTATGAAAGACCTGATCGCCACGTTCCCCCTCGGGTTCGTGGCGTCGGTGACTTCAGCGGGTGCACCTGCGGTGTCGCCAAAGGGCACCTTTATCGTTTTGGATGACCGCACGGTGGCCTATGGCGACATCCGCTCGCCCGGCACCCGGCGCAACCTGATGGCAAACCCGGCGGTTGAGGTGAATTTCGTTGATCCGTTCAAACGCAAGGCGGTGCGTGTCAGTGGAACCACCACCGTGCACATGAAAGCATCAGACCGGTTTGTGCAATTGCACCCGCAATGGCTGGACGTGTTTGGTGCTCTGGCACAGCGCATGACAGCGCTGATAGAAATAGACATCACTGCCGCTTCTGAGATATGGACTCCACCTTATGATGATGGCGCGACCGAAGACGACATGATCGCCATCTACAAAGACAAATTTGGAGCCATCTATCCTTGACAGACATCATCCTTCTTGACGGCGGCATGGGCCAAGAGCTTGTGCGCCGCGCAGGCGACCGCCCGACGCCGCTGTGGTCCACCCAGGTGATGATTGATCACCCCGGTCTGGTGGCAAAGGTCCATGCCGATTTTCGCGCGGCCGGCGCTGTGGTTCATACCACCAATACCTATGCGATCCTGCGTGACCGTCTGGATGGCACCGGGATGGAGGACCAGTTTGAGGCGCTTTATGATGCCGCGTTGGATGAGGCAAAGGATGCCGGTGTTTTGGCCGGGTCGATCGGGCCGTTGGGTGCCTCGTACCGGCCTGATTTGATGCCGCCCCATGCGGATGCTGTTGCCGCTTATGCTGAAGTGGTTGCTTTGCTGGCCCCACGTGTTGACCTGATCATTTGCGAAACCGTGGCCTCTGTGGCCCATGCGCGTGCAGTGCTTGAGGCTGCGACTGTTGGCGGCAAACCTGTTTGGATGGCGCTGACCGTCGATGATGAGGATGGCAGCAAGCTACGCTCGGGCGAGCCCTTAGCCGATGTGCTGCCCATCGCGAGCGAGGCCGCCGCATTGCTGGCCAATTGCGCCGCACCAGAGGCGATAGGTGCTGCGATGGATGTGCTGGCGCAGGGTGGCAAGCCCTTTGGCGCATATGCCAACGGGTTTACCCAGATCACCAAGGATTTCCTGAAAGACAAGCCAACCGTTGACGCACTTAGCCCGCGCCGCGACTTGGGGCCAGAGGCCTACGCCCGCTTTGCCCTTGGCTGGATCGCGCAAGGGGCCACGATTGTCGGCGGGTGCTGCGAAGTGGGGCCTGCGCATATCGCCAAGCTCGCGGATGAGATCAGAGCCGCCGGGCATCGTATCACCATGCCATGACAGCCCCATGCGTCTTTGACATCTTCATCGCCGACGGCTTTGTTCTGACAGAATTTGCCGGTGTCGTTGAAGTGTTGAGGCTCGCGAACAGGATCAACGGCAGACCGTTGTTTGAGTGGCATCTGCGGTCGCCGCATGGTGGATCGGTCACGGCCAGCAGCGAAGTGATCGTCGCCACGACACCGCTGCCAAAACGCCCTGAAGCTGATTACCTGTTCGTGCTGGGCAATTCAGACCCTGCCTGCCCCGCCTTGTCGTTGGGAAGCACGCTGTCCGCCTATACCAGTCGTCAAGCGCGTGTTGTTCTGCTGTCCGAAGCGGCCAGCCATTACATCGCCGAAACCAAGGATGACACAGGCGGCCACACGACCCATTGGGAAAACCGGGCCGTGCTGATGGAGCGTCTGGGGTTGTTCGACACCAAGGCCACTCTCGCCGTGGATGGCGGGGCGATCATCACTTGCGCGGGGATGGGGGCGACCTTTGACATCACCCTGTCGATTGCCAGCCAGCACGCCACCTCTGCCACGATGACCACGGTCGCTGATATTCTGCTGCATGAGCGGGTCAGGCATTTCAACACGCTGCAACCTTTTTCCGGCAAAGAGGTCACAACAACAGGCGACACGTCGCTCGATGCCTGTCTTGCGCTGATGCAGGACAATATGGAATTTCCGCTGGCGATCAGCGAAATTGCGGCACGCGCAGGCCTGTCCAAGCGGTCATTAGAGCGTAAGTTCAACCGCTTGATGAAGACGACGCCGAATGGATATTATCGTGGTCTGCGGCTGAACAAGGCCAACAACCTGCTGCTGAATACAGACCTGCGGATCAATGAAATCGGGCTGGCCTGCGGCTTTCCCAGTGGGTTCACAACGATCTATCGCGAGGCCTTTGGCATGACCCCGAATGCCGCCCGCAAGAAAGGTCGCCACAAATAGTGGATTTGCGCCAAGATTGGCGTTTTCTCCGCAGAGCGATATATCGCAAGCTGACACAAAAGTCGTGCTCTTCAGTCGTTGGGAACCCCGCCTATGCCAAGCCTTCCAAAACACGCGCGCGTCGTAATCATCGGTGGTGGTGTTATCGGATGTTCGGTCGCCTATCATCTGGCGAAACTGGGGTGGAAAGACGTCGTATTGCTGGAACGCAAACAGCTGACGTCTGGCACCACTTGGCATGCGGCGGGCCTGATTGCCCAGCTGCGTGCGACAGCGAATATGACGAAGCTCGCAAAATACAGCCAAGAGCTTTATGGCAATCTGGAAGAGGAAACCGGCGTTGCCACCGGCTTTAAGCGGGTCGGCTCAATCACCGTTGCCCTCACCGAAGAACGCCGTGAGGAGCTATCACGCTCTGCCGGGATGGCGCGCGCCTTCGGTGTCGAAATCGAAGAGATTGCGCCCAATGAGATCAAAAGCCGCTATGAGCATCTGAATATCGAAGGCGTCAAAGGCGGCGTATACTTGCCCAAAGACGGTCAAGGCGATCCAGCCAATATCGCGCTGGCCCTTGCCAAAGGCGCGCGGAAGAATGGCGCTGTCATAGCCGAGCGCACGAAAGTGACCAAAATAAATCGCGAAGGTCGCCGTGTGCAATCTGTTGAATGGCAGGCAGGCGGGGAAACCGGCACCATCACCTGCGATATGATCGTGAACTGTGCTGGCATGTGGGGCCACGAGGTTGGCCGCATGGCCGGGGTGAATGTGCCACTTCATGCTTGTGAACACTTCTATATCGTAACCGAGGCCATCGAAGGTCTGACGCAAATGCCCGTGCTGCGGGTGCCGGATGAATGTGCGTACTACAAGGAAGACGCCGGTAAGATGCTGCTGGGCGCGTTTGAACCGAATGCAAAGCCTTGGGCGATGAAGGGGATCCCTGAGGACTTTGAATTCGACCAGTTACCTGAAGATTTCGATCATTTTGAACCAATCCTCGAAGCTGCCGTGGAGCGCATGCCGATGCTGGCCGAGGCGGGTATTCATACCTTCTTCAACGGCCCCGAAAGCTTCACCCCCGACGACGCCTATCACCTTGGGCTGGCACCCGAGATGGATAATGTCTGGGTCGCGGCTGGTTTCAACTCAATCGGCATTCAATCTGCCGGTGGCGCGGGCATGGCCCTGTCACAGTGGATGGACGCGGGCGAAAAGCCGTTCGATCTGGGCGATGTGGACATTGGCCGCAT
The DNA here is from genome assembly GCF_023015625.1 of Yoonia sp. F2084L. GTDB lineage: Bacteria > Pseudomonadota > Alphaproteobacteria > Rhodobacterales > Rhodobacteraceae > Yoonia. The sequence goes on along the minus strand of NZ_JALKAH010000003.1, from coordinate 499,459 downwards.
GCAGCCGTTTCAGGGCAACAAGACTTATCTGTTTGAACGGTCCAAGGAAACGCTCGGGCTGCTTTACGCCGATCACTTCCCCTTCCGTCAGAAAGCCACAGCGCGTGGTATCCGCCGCACCCCGTTCCATCAGCACATCGTGCAACATGGCGGCGTAATGGGCGAAATCGCAGGATGGGAGCGCGCCAACTGGTTCGCTGATCAGGGGCAAGTGCCGGAGTACGCATACTCTTGGAAGCGGCAAAACTTCTTTGGCAATGTCGCCGCCGAGGTGAACGCGATCCGCACGAATGTGGGCATGTATGACATGTCATCCTTCGGCAAAATCCGCGTCGAAGGCCGTGATGCAACCGCCTTTATGAACTATGTCGGCGGCGGCGAATACGACGTGCAGGTGGGCAAGATCGTCTACACCCAGTTTCTAAACACCTCCGGCGGGATCGAGGCAGATGTCACAGTGACCCGCCTGTCCGAGACCGCCTATCTGGTGGTCACCCCGGCGGCGACCCGTCTGGCCGATCAGGTCTGGATGCAGCGTCATGTGGGTGACTTCAACGTGGTGATCACCGATGTCACAGCGGGCGAAGCTGTGCTGGCCGTGATGGGCCCGAACAGCCGTAAACTGTTGGAGGCGGTGTCTCCCGCTGATTTCTCAAACGATCATAACCCCTTCGGGACCGCACAAGAGATTGAGATCGGCATGGGTCTCGCCCGGGTGCACCGCGTGACCTTCGTGGGTGAATTGGGTTGGGAGGTCTATATGTCCTCTGACATGGCCGGACATGTGTTTGAAACCCTGCATGAGGCAGGTCAGGACATGGGGCTGAAGCTTTGCGGGATGCATATGATGGACGCCGCGCGCATGGAAAAGGGGTTCCGCCACTTTGGCCATGACATCACATCTGAAGATCACGTGTTGGAGGCCGGGCTGGGTTTTGCTGTGAAGACGGACAAGCCCGATTTCATTGGCCGGGACGCGGTGCTGCGGAAGCGGGAAAACGGGTTGGAACAGCGCCTTGTGCAGTTCAAACTGACTGATCCCGAACCGCTGCTATACCACAACGAACCTGTCGTGCGTGACGGCGAGACCGTGGGGTATCTTTCCTCGGGCGGCTACGGGCACCACCTCGGAGCGGCGGTTGGCATGGGCTATGTGCCATGCAAAGGCGAAAGCGTGGCAGAATTGCTGACCAGCAGTTTTGAGATCGACGTGATGGGCACGCGGGTAAAGGCAGAGGCCCAGCTGAAGCCACTTTACGACCCCAAAAGTGAGCGGGTGAAGGTATAAACTGAGTGCGCCGCGAGTAAGGTGGATCAAGATCCACCTTACCTAGCCTAATATCCGCACGTTTCGGGTCGGTTTTACTGTCTTGCCATGCGATGCCTCTACGCAAGACAAGGAGAGCCCGATGCCCAAATTTTCAGGAATGCCCACCCACCATGCCGATGCATTTCGTGAAGGTGGTTTGGATGCCTATGGCAATCCGCCAGAGCGTCAAATCAGCGATGGGTCGGCGCCTTGCCGCTGCTGTTTGAAAATGATCCCTGAAGGCGCACCGATGTTGATCTTGGCCTACCGGCCGTTTGACGCGATCCATGCCTATGCCGAAACCGGACCAGTCTTTATATGCGCTGACCACTGCGCGCCGGACGGGACCGCCCTGCCCAAAGTCATCGTCTCGCCCGACTACCTGCTGAAGGCGCACTCTGCTGACGAACGCGTCATCTACGGGACAGGCCAGATCACCCCGCGCGACGCGGTCGAAAGCTATGCTGCTACATTGTTGGCCCGCGACGACGTGGCGTTTGTCGATCTGCGGTCTGCCAGAAACAACTGCTGGCAGGTCCGCATCACGCGCGACTAGACCCTACGGATCAACCAGTGCCGTTGGCCCCAGCGCGTTCAGCCCTTTGAGGATATCAATCGCATAGGCCAGTTGATAATCATCCTCGCGCAACGCTGCCGCTGCCTCGGCCCGTGCCCGGTCTTCTTCGATCTGGCGGATTTCATCTTCGGTCAGGCTGTCGTTTTCAAGTGACCCGCGCAGGCCGGCTTCGGAGCGCTGTGTCGCGTTTTCGTCTTCTTCCTCTTCATCCAGACGTGGCCGCGGTTGTTCCACGATTATATCAGGCGAAATCCCTAGCGACTGGATCGACCGGCCCGATGGCGTGTAGTACCGTGCCGTTGTAAGGCGCATCGCACCATCTTGGCTAAGCGGCACGACGGTCTGGACCGACCCTTTACCGAACGAGTTTGTGCCCACCACAATCGCACGGCGATGGTCTTGCAAGGCCCCCGCCACAATCTCGGACGCAGAGGCAGAGCCGCCGTTGATCAGCACAACGATCGGTTTACCCATCGCCAGATCACCGGGGCTGGCATTGAAGCGATCCCCATCCGACGCGACGCGCCCACGTGTCGATACGATTTCACCCGCGTCAAGAAACGCATCAGACACATAGACAGCCTGGCTTAGCAGACCACCGGGGTTGTTGCGCAGGTCAAGGACGAAACCGTCGATGTTGTCGACACCGCCTGCATCTTCGATCTGTTCTTCAATCCCCTCACGCAGGTTGGGAAAGGTCTGTTCGTTAAAGGTCGTCACCCGCAGAACAACGGCATTGCCTTCTGTCCGGCTGCGGACTGCGGTCAGTTTGATCGTGTCCCGGATGATCGAGACGTCAAATGGTTCCACCTCACCCTCGCGCACGATTGTCACGATGATTTCAGCACCGACAGGGCCGCGCATCATGCGTACGGCTTCGTCCAACGTCAGGCCCAAGACGCTTTCGCCATCGACGGCTGTGATGAAATCGCCAGCCAGAACGCCCGCAGCTTCCGCTGGTGTGCCGTCCATAGGTGAGACGACTTTGACCCAGCCCTCTTCCTGCGTGACCTCAATACCCAGCCCACCAAATTCGCCGGATGTGCTGACCCGCATCCGCTGTGCCGCTTCTGGAGACAGATAGCTAGAGTGTGGATCAAGCGATGTCAGCATGCCGTTGATGGCGGCCTCGATCAGTTCGCGGTCATCAACCTCTTCGACATAGTTCGATCGGATCCGCTCGAAGATATCACCAAAAAGATCTAGCTGTTCGTAGACGCTGGTGTTTGACTGCGCCTCTTGCGCCAAAAGCGGGCCTGCCACCTGCGTCGTCGCAACCAATCCAAATGCAGCGCCGCCAACGGCCGCCAGTATCAACTTTTTCATCGCGTTTCCTTACCTACTCCAACGCAAACCAAGCGTCGGGGTTCACGGGACCTTGCCCTTGTCTGACCTCAAGATAAAGGGCTTGGGCCTGCTGCCCAGCCGCATTGCCTAAATTTTCGGTCAAAATCCCGTCATTAAATCCCGTACCATCGCCCAAAAGCCCGATTGGCGCACCTTCTGGCAGCACTTGTCCCGCCTGACCAAAGACTTCGGCAAAGCCTGCAAGGATAAATAGCACGTCTGCTGCCGGTTCAAGAATAACAACCGTACCGTAGTCCAAAAGCGGGCCTTGAAACAGGATCGTCGCGGGCGCGGGGGCTGTAACCAACGCGCGGGGCGGTGCGCCGATACGCACACCGGGACGACCGCTGGCATCATCGGGCAGGACGACACCGACCACCGGTAAGGGCAGGCTACCATCAGCCGTCAGCGTTGCGGTTTCATCGGGTCGGGCATCCGCCATCTCTGCTGCGAAATCGCCAAGCGTCTGGGCGCTGGCCACCAACAGGGCCGTTTGCACCGGATCATCCTCAAACCGCGCAGGCAAATCTGTTCGCTGAGACACCGCCTGTCCCAGTGCCGCGCGCGCAGTTTGCGCCCCTTGCAGACCGTCAGTTAACGTCTGCGCCGCAGTTTCCTGAGAGGCGCGCAATGTCTGCGTTTGCTCCAAAAGCGTGTTGAGCCGCGAAACTTCTGCCTCCAGACCCGGCGTAACATCAGCAACCAACATCCCCGCACGCGCTGTGTTTACCGGCCCTTGCGGATGGGCGCGCAAAACAGGCAGCGGCGTTTTGCTCATCGCCGACAGGACCCCCAGCAATTGCGCGAATTCTTCGCGCCGCAAGATCAGTTCATCAGCCAGAATCGCTTCGCGCAGGGCGATGTCGCGCTGCTCCTCGCGCATGGCGGCCAATCCGGCCTCATAGGCCTGCACGGTTTCAGTCAGTGCCGAAATCCGGTCGCGCGCGCTTGTCGCAGCTTGCAATTGTTCTTGTGCGGCCTGCAATTGGGCCGCCGCGTCTTGCGCGGTTTGCTGGCTGATGGCCACGGACCCAAAACAGATCAGAAAAGCAGCAAGGCGCATCATGTCTCGATCAGGCTCCGCCCGGTCATTTCAGGCGGCAAGTCCAGCCCCATGAGGTCGAGCACCGTAGGTGCGAGATCGGCCAAGCGCCCTTCGCGCAAGGATGCCCCATCAGGGCCGCCGACCAGCGCCACCGGAACAGGGTTCAACGTATGCGCGGTGTGCGGCCCACCCGTTTCAGGATCAATCATCGTCTCGCAATTGCCGTGATCAGCCGTCACAATCATCGCACCACCTGCGGCCTTCAACGCCGCCAACACCTGCCCCAAACCATCATCAACGGCCTCGCAGGCTTTGATCGCAGCACCCAGATCGCCGGTGTGTCCGACCATGTCGGGGTTGGCGTAGTTGGTAACGATCAGATCGTAGCCTTCTTCGATGGCTTTAACGAAATGCGCAGTCACTTCGCCTGCCGACATTTCGGGCTGCATGTCATAGGTCGCCACATTGGGTGATTTGGGCATATGGCGGTCTTCGCCTTTCTCGGGCGTTTCAATCCCGCCGTTGAGAAAGAAAGTCACATGCGGGTACTTTTCGGTTTCAGCCAAGCGGAATTGGCGCAGACCGTGTTTTGCGACCCATGCCCCAAGGGTGTTCTGGATGTCGCGCTTAGGGAAGACTGTGTTGAACCACCCGTCGTGCCGGTCCGAATAGCTGACCATGCCAAGCAATGCTGCCGGCTTTGGCTGGTCGCGTTCGAACCCGTCGAAATCCGGGTCAGCAATCGCGGCCAAAATCTCGCGCGCGCGGTCAGAGCGGAAGTTCAGGCAGAAAAATCCGTCCCCTTCTGACAACCCAGCGTAATCGCCAATGACGGTAGCCGGAATAAACTCATCTGTCTTGCCATCGTCATAAGCCGCTGTGATGGCGTCTTGCGGTGTGTCAGCGGCATGGCCTTTGCCGTTGATCATAGCATCGTAAGCCGTCTCGACCCGCTCCCAACGATTGTCGCGGTCCATTGCAAAATACCGCCCAATGACGGTCACGATCTGGGCGGCGGCTGGCAGGTTGGTTTGCAATTGCACCATAAATTCCTTCGCCGACGCAGGTGCCACATCGCGCCCATCTGTGATGGCATGAATGGCAACAGGCACACCCGCATCCGTCAGCGCTTTCGCAGCTGCAACAATATGACCGACATGCCCATGCACCCCACCATCGGACACAACACCCATCAAATGCGCGGTGCCACCGCTGGCTTTCATCTTGGCAATAAACGCCACCAGCGCCTTAGCCTCAAAAAACGATCCGTCTTCAATCGACAGTTCAATCTGTCCCAGGTCCATCGCCACAACACGGCCTGCGCCGATATTGGTATGACCAACCTCAGAGTTGCCCATCTGACCACTGGGCAATCCAGCATCATTGCCATGGGTCAAAAGCTGCGCATGTGGCCCTTGCATGATGGCATCAAAATGCGGGGTATGCGCCTGCTTGGGCGCGTTGCCTTCAACCGTGTCACGCAGGCCCCAGCCATCAAGAATACAAAGAACAACAGGTTTTGGCACAGGCATCGCAACGCTCCTACTTCTATTGGACGCTGTCTAACGCAGCAGAGCAATCAGGGAAACCACCGCACCCTATCATCTTGCCCGAAAAACTCGCGCCGGAGGCATCTAAGCGCGATGATAAGGACCACCAGACAAAATCGAAGCGGCACGGTACAGCTGTTCCGCCAACATCACCCTCACCAGCATATGCGGCCAAACCATCTTGCCAAAACTCAAAGATGCGTCAGCCCTCACGCGCAATGCGGGATCAATCCCATCCGCGCCACCGATCACGAAACTGACGTCTTGCCGCCCCTGATCGCGCCAAGTGGCGAGAAGGACTGCAAAGTCCGGCGAGCTCATGACCTTGCCGCGTTCATCCATCGTGCAGATCAAGGCGCCATCGGGTACAGTACGCGCCAACAAAGCGGCTTCAGCCGCCATGCCGCCGCCCTTTTTGTCTTCGACTTCGATCAGTTGCGCAGGGCCAAGGGCCAGTGCCCGCCCAGTCCGGTCAAACCGGGTGAGATAGTCGTCGTAGAGGTCGCGCTCGGGCCCTTTGCGCAAACGGCCCACAGCGCAAATCTGGACGCGCATCAGACGGCGGTGGCCGCCCCGGGCTGCCACATCTTTTCAAGCTGATAAAACTCGCGCACTTCGGGTCGGAAGATGTGCACGATGATATCGCCTGTGTCGATCAGAACCCAATCGCCCGTGTCCTTGCCTTCGGTCTTGGAGATGATCCCGAAATCCTGCTTGACGCGATCGGCCAGTTTCTCAGCCATCGCAGTGACCTGACGGCTCGAACGACCTGATGCGATGACCATGTAGTCGCCGATCTCGGACTTGCCGCGCAGATTGATCTGCACGATGTCTTCGCCTTTGTCGTCTTCAAGAGATTTGAGAACAGCCGCCAAAAGGCTATCGCTGGTCGCAGTTTTCGAAGCGGTCATTGCTGAGGCTCCGATGTTGGCTGGTGTCCCAGCCGATGTAGAAAGAGACAGTTCATTGTCCTCCTTAAAGCACGTCGTCATGGCCCCGACGCGAGGGCATGACCTGAAATTAGCAATGCCATCGACATTTTTCAACATGTCGATCACGGGCAGCCTGGCATATCGCGCAACTGGTCTTGTGACGTCACGGCAGAAAGTGGGCCATTACGCACCAATGGCATGAAAACGCCGCCTTGTTCCATCCTTATCGCAACACTGACCCGTGCGTCAGCGCTGGGGCCTGCGTCCAGCCGGCAAGGCGACACATTTATCATTATCGAACCGCTCGTCTCACTTCCGTTTTCCGCTCTCCATTCCCGCGCTGTCGCCTGCAGAACGCGTAGCGCCGCGTGATCATCAGGGTCTACTGTGAAAACTGACCCCTCACGTCGCAAGGCAAATGCCCCTTCCTGAGTCTCGTCACGATCCGCGCGCGTGACAGTAAATAACAATTTTGCCCCTTCAGGACTGACGTCAATCCCTGCTGGCAGCGTCAGATCAACAGCGAAATCCGCAGGATCGGCGGTGATCGGTGACAAGGTACTCAGTCGCATCGCAGTCAGCGGCACAATGCTTGTGCAGGCCGACAGGACCAAAACGGATAGAATAGAAAAGCGCATGGGGATCTCCTTTGACATAAATTTTTTATTGTTTTACATTAAATTATGAACTTGGAAAGGTAACAAATGTCAAAACTCCAGAAATTATCGAAGCTTGCCCGGCTTTTGCGGGTTCTCACGATTGGCGGTATGATTCTATTGCCTCTCGCGATCATTGTCGGCCTGGCAACGTCCCCGGCAACATTTGCGACGAGCCAATTCGATTTTGATCTTTCCCCACAGATCACGCAAACCCAGCTTTGGGCCGCAATTACCCTTGGGTTGATCAATGTGCTGATCGTTCTTTTCATTTTGAATGGGATGCGCAAATTGTTCGATGCCTACAGCAAGGGCGACGTCTTGACCGATTATTGCGCAGTCTTGATCCAGCGTATTGGCAAAGGTTTTGTGGCGTTGGCCGCCGCGAATTTTCTCTTGTATCCGCTTCAAACGCTATTGCTGACCATGGCAAATCCGCCCGGACAACGCAGCATCGCCATTGGGCTGAATAGCGACATGATCTTCTTTGCACTTTCGGGCGGGCTGATTGTCGTGATCGGCTGGGCCATGCGCGAAGCGTCTGACGCGGCCGCAGAAAACAAGGCCTTCGTATGAGCGGTATGGAAATTATCGTCCGCCTTGATGTCATGCTGGCACGCCGCAAGATGAAATCACGCGATCTGGCACAGGCTGTCGGCATCACTGAACAGAACATCAGCCTGCTAAAGTCCGGCAAGGTAAAGGGTATCAGGTTTGATACGCTCGCCAGGATTTGCGCTGCTCTGGATTGTCAGCCGGGCGATTTGTTAGAGGCGCAGACCCCTGCGGATGACGCTGACTTTATGCGCGCGGGTCAATGAAGGCTTTGCCGTCGGGCAAAGCCAGAACCTCTGGCAGTTTATCCATTGCCTGAGACAGCGGCACGATTCCGGCGACATCGGTTTTCCATTTGCCGGAAACGAAACGCTCCTGAATCTCCATAAACGCCGCTGGAATGCGCGCAGAATCAACCTGTCCCATCCAACGCGTCAGCCAGAACCCTTCGATCTGTTTGCCACGAAAGATCATCTGCCCCAGTTCGGTCAACGCGGGCGCTTCGGTCGACAGTTTACCGTAGTTCACCCAGCGCGCGTGACTTGGCATCGCAAAGAACAGATCAGAGGTGAATTGATCCCCCACAGCGTCCAGCAAGATGCGGGGTTTGAGCGTTTCAAAAATCGCCTTGGCCGCACCAAGCGGGTCCAATTCCCCGGTCACGATCACCTCAGCCGCGCCCAGCGCCTTAAGGCTGTCGGCTTGCGCAGAGCGCCGCACCACGGCAATCGGCTTGATCCCATGATCGCGGCCAAGCGCGATCAGCAGTTTGCCCAGTTGGGAACCGGCGGCGTTCAGGACAAAACTGTCAGCACCGCTTTCCTTCACGATATCAAACATCGCAATCGCGGTAAGCGGGTTGACCAATTGACCCGCCGCATCGACCTCGGACAAATCGGGGCGGCAGGGCACCAAGCGGGCCACATCGGTCAGCGCATATTCCGCCCAAGCCCCTGACGCAGAGGCAAAGAAACTGACCCGCTGCCCCAATAGCGGCGTGTCGCCTGCCACGACCTCGCCCACCGCTTCAAACCCGGCAGGCATGCCTTTCACGCGTGGCTGGCCATATTCGCCTTTGATGAAATGGATATCCGACGGGTTTACGGCAGCAAGGTGGACCTTGATCAGCGCTTGCCCCTCGCCCGGCTGGGGAACAGCGATGGTTTCATGGGCCAGAAACGGCGCTAAATCCGTAACATCTGGCCCCGTCTGCGTGCCTGCATAGCCATCATGAAGTTGGACAAGCGCATTCATTTCACTGGGTAGGGTCATGGGATGTTCCTATAGATCAAAGGTCGCAAAGACCGGTGCATGATCGCTGGGTTTTTCCCAACCGCGTGCGTCGCGCAGGACCCGGCTGCTATGTGCGGCGTTCTTGATATCTGGTGTTGCCCAGATGTGATCAAGCCTGCGTCCTTTGTCCGCAGCGTCCCAATCCTTGGCCCGGTAGGACCACCAGCTATAGAGCTTGCCTTCGGCGATGTCGTTGCGGGTCACGTCGGACCAGTCGCCTGCCTCCATCACATCGGCAAAGTGTTCGACCTCAATCGGCGTGTGGCTGACGACCTTGAGCAGCTTCTTGTGGTCCCACACATCATCTTCGCGTGGGGCGATGTTAAGGTCCCCCACCAGAATGGCTTTCTGGGGCTTCTGCGCGCGATAGGCATCGCGCATATCAGTGAGGTAGTCCAGCTTGTTACCGAATTTCTCATTCACTTCGCGGTCTGCGACATCACCGCCTGCGGGCACATAGTGGTTATGGATCGTCACACCGTTTTCCAGCTTGCCTGCAATGTGGCGCGCATGTCCGAGCCCTGCGTAATCCTCTGCCCCCGCCTCAACCATCGGGATCTTGGAAAAGATCGCCACACCGTTGTAACCTTTTTGGCCGCGCGCAACCATGTGCGTGTAGCCCAGCGCCTGAAACTGCTCCAGAGGGATCTTGTCCACGGGGCTTTTGCATTCTTGCAGGCAAAGCACGTCAGGTGCTTCGTCCTTCATCAGCCTTGCGACGATGTCTTCGCGCAAGCGGACTGAGTTGATGTTCCAGGTGGCAAGAGTGAAGGGCATGTTCAGGACTTTCTGTCAGAAGGTGGCACGGCAGCGACATCCTGTCTGCCCTGAGTTTCACCAAGGATCAACAGTGCAAGCGGCGATATGCCGGATCACCGAAGCTTGGCTGAAATGCTGGAAACGTCTGATAAGTCAGCTATACCAAATGTGTAAGCGCAATTTGGATGCCGCAAACAGTCAAGACGAGGAATGGGCATGGTCCTGCAAACGATATTCGTGATCGACAGTGAAAACCTCGTTATCGAGACAAGCCCGAGGCCCGGAATAGAAGGCCTGCCTATCCGCAACAACTCTGACATGCCCAATGGCACGACGTTCACCTATTCTTCTGGCGGCGGCACATCCGTAACGATTGATGACACTGATGGCGGCGGCAACGCCGATATTTTTAACGATGATGATCGCCTTGACCATGTCGTTACCGATGGTGGTGGCGTCGTCGCCAACGGCACCACCGTCGAGGCGGAGTCGCGGATCGAATTGCGCGCGCTTGACAGCAATGGTGACCCGACCGGGCCTCTGATCACTATCACGGTCTTTTCCCAAGGGGGCAACTTCAGAAATGTCTGGGCTTTTGGGTCCGATACAGCATTGGAAGACGGGGTCACCTACATCAAGGTAGGCGGTAGCAATGCGGGTTCGACACCCTATGCTGACTTCATCACCTGTTTTGAAGCCGCTACACAGATCAAAACCCAGTCAGGCCAGAAGGCCGCCGAAGATATCGTTGTCGGCGATATGGTTTGGACGCGTGACGGTGGCTATCAACCTGTCCGCTGGGCGGGCCGGTCCAGCGTTGCGGCAAAAGGCGCCTTCGCCCCGATAGAAATCACGGCAGGTGCCATTGGGAACGACACGCCGTTGGTTGTCTCTCCGCAACATCGGATCTTGCTTCGTAGTCCACGTGCAGAGTTGCTCTTTGGTGCAAGCGAAGTGTTGATCGCAGCCAAGCATCTGTGCGGTCTTCCCGGTATCACCCAACGTGAGGGTGGCATGGTCACATATGTGCATTTCATGTTCGACACTCACCAGATTGTCAGCGCCAATGACGTTCTATGCGAAAGCTTTTTCTTGTCAGACCTCTCTGTTGCTGGCGTCGAGGCAGATCAAAGACGCGAATTGCTCGCGCTGTTTCCCTCGCTTCAGGCGGGGATCGACGCGTTTGGAAGCACGGCGGCAACCACGCTCAAAGCGTTTGAAGCCGGTTTGTTTCGCGCGGATCTAATCGCAGCGCAGCAACCAAAGGCTAGCGCAGCGCAGGGGCCGGCCGGATAAAGCCTGTTTCAAGCTTGCGCCAGTTTTGCACTTTCGGCGTCATCCGCGCGATTGCGGCCGGGTGACCTGCATCAATAACGCCGTATTTGACAAGGATCGCTGCTATCGCCGCTTCGCTTGCCCTTGTGGCCCCGTCGGTGATCTTCAACGCAATACCGAGCCGCTTTTCCGGGACAATGGCGACAAACACCCCCTCGGCACCCGTCTTGATCGCCACCTTATGATCCATCGCCCGCATCAGGTCGGTGCAGGCGCGTGTTTCACCCGCGACCAATTCGGGATAACGCGCCATTGCAGCAACCAGTTTCGCAGCCGCCTTGCTGCGTGTGTCGGATCGATCCCCGGCAGTGGCAAAGAACGACATCGCCCGCGCCAGCCCGTGCACCGTGCACGCGTGGTTGGGGGCTGAACAGCCGTCGATCCCGTACATCGGGCTTGTTTCCTGTGTGACCTCTTCGAAAGCCGCCTTGCACGCGCGTTGAACGGGGTGGTCGATCAGCTCATAATCGGGTCCGGCCTTGAGGTGCTTGGTCAACATCAGAAAGCCCGCGTGCTTGCCGGAACAGTTGTTGTGCACCTGGCAAGGCTGTTCATGGGCACGGATCAGACCATAGCGTGCGTCCTTGTCGTTTGGCATCTGCGGGCCACAGCGGAACGCATCGTCGGTCAGGTCAAGGTCTTTCAACCATGCCAGCACCCGTTCTGTATGGATGGCTGCCCCTTGGTGCGATGCACAGGCCAGCGCCAATTGTTCGCCGGTCAGATTGGCCCCTGCCCCGCTTTCCAAAAGCGGCAGTGCCTGGATCATCTTTGAGGACGACCGCGGATAGATGATTGCCGCGGGATCGCCCCAGCTTTCCACAATATGCCCCGTGTCATCGCACACAACTGCGTGACCTTGATGGACGCACTCCAACAAGTCGCCACGCCAGACTTCAACCAGATCAACAGGATTTGCCATTCTTTTGCCTTTTTGGATTGTATATGTCGGTCTGAGAACCCGAAGCTTTGGGGGCTTTCCCCTGCGGGCGGAATTTTGCTATGCTCTACGCTATCGAGTTGAACAAAGTCTCGCCAGTCGAAAAGGTGCCGCCAGATGCGCCACAGACCGGATGAGACATCCAGAGGCAAGGACAGCTTGGAGGCTGTAAAATGGTTTTAAGAATTTCACGAATGATTGGTGTGTCATTGGCACTGTTGACGGCGCAAACAGCTGTCGCGCAGGAAGAGAGCGACAACCGCGTGTCGGCTAATACCGATTGGAGCGTTTTTGTTGAAAGCGATCCGACGGAATGCTGGGCGGTGTCTGCACCCAAAGAAACAATCAACACTCGCGACGGCAACGCTGTTGATGTGCGACGCGGCGATATCCGCCTGATCGTGTTCTATCGTCCTTCCGAAGATGTCACCGGGCAGGTGATGTTCACCGGTGGCTATCCTTTTGCCAACGAATCGACCGTGTCCCTGCAGGTGGGCGACACCACCTTCCAGATGTTTACCGATGGTGAAACCGCATGGCCTGCAACAGCCGAAGATGATGCGAAATTCGTGGCTGCCATGAAGCGTGGTGCGAATGCCGTTTTGACCGGCAGGTCCGGCCGTGGCACGCAGACACAAGATACGTTTAGCCTGCTGGGCTTTACTGCGGCCGTGGACGAAGCGGCGAACCGCTGCGCAGGCTAGGCTACCCCGAATAGTCAAAAGAAAGAGGCGGTTTCCTTGTCGAAGCCGCCTCTTTCTCTTATATGGCCAGCTTAACCCGGATTGAGAGACACCGCATGGACGCCAAGGCCCCCATCACGCAGGACGTGCTGACCATCCCGCGCAAGCTGCCCGAAGGACCGCAGAACCTGATCGGTCTGTCCCGTGATCAAATGCGCGAGGCGCTGATTGCGGCTGGTACGGCCGAGAAACAGGCCAAGATGCGCGTCGGGCAGATCTGGCAATGGATCTATCATTGGGGCGTGCGCGACTTTGCCGAGATGACGAACCTGTCAAAGGACTATCGCACGATGCTGGCCGACACTTTCGTGATTGCACTGCCAGAGGTCGTGACCCGCCAGGTGTCTGACGACGGCACCCGCAAATATCTGGTCCGCATCGCGGGCGGCCACGAGGTAGAGGTTGTCTATATCCCCGAAACGGATCGTGGCACGCTGTGTATCTCTAGCCAGGTTGGCTGCACTTTGACCTGTTCATTCTGCCACACCGGCACACAAAAACTGGTCCGCAATCTGACCGCGGCCGAGATTGTCGGTCAGGTGATGGTTGCCCGCGATGATTTGGACGAATGGCCCGAACCCGGCACACGCAATACACAAGAGGCGCGGCTGTTGTCCAATATCGTGCTGATGGGAATGGGCGAGCCGCTTTATAACTTTGAGAACGTGCGCGATGCGATGAAGATCGCGATGGACCCGGAAGGGATTTCGCTGTCGCGTCGCCGGATTACACTATCAACGTCCGGCGTGGTGCCGGAGATTGCGCGCACCGCGCAAGAAATCGGCTGTCAGCTGGCCGTGTCCTTCCACGGCACCACGGATGAAGTGCGTGACCGTCTTGTGCCGATCAACAAGCGTTGGCCGATTGCTGATCTGTTGGATGCGTTGCGTGCGTACCCAAAAGTATCGAACTCTGAACGGATCACCTTTGAATATGTGATGCTGGATGGGGTCAACGATAGTGACGAAGACGCGCGGCGATTGATCAAACTGATTGATGGCATTCCGGCCAAGATCAACCTGATCCCCTTCAATGAATGGCCCGGCGCGCCTTACAAGCGGTCGTCGAACAACCGCATTCGCGCGTTCGCTGAGATCATCTATCAGGCTGGTTATGCCTCGCCTGTGCGCAAACCCCGCGGTGAGGATATCATGGCAGCCTGCGGGCAGTTAAAATCAGCGACGGAGCGGGCACGCAAGTCAAAGGCGCAAATCGCTCAAGAGGCCGGGCTTTAACCACGCGTTTACCATGCTGGCGCATGGTTGCGGTATGGACAGAGCAATCATTCAAATGCCACCCGAGATGGTTGCCGCGTTACGTCAAATTGCCGGGGATGAAGATACATCCGTGGACGTGGTGATCCGTGGTGCCATCAAACGCGATTTGTATCGAAGAACCAGAGCGAAGAGTGCTCGCAGAGCCGATGAGCAGCTCGTCGCGCCCTTACGGGCGCTTCTTGCTGATGACTTGGCCTATGCAAACGGGTGGGATGATTTGCAGGCGCGGCTATCACGCAAAGGCTATGAATTGCGCGAGGCTGGTGGCGGGCTGGCACTGCACGACACCGCCGGCGCGCGCCTGTGCAAAGGCTCTGACCTTGGATACAGCTACACGCGCCTGATGCGCCGGTTTGGTGCCCCGTTTCCGGGGCACAGTCACCGTTACCTCTACACCAAACAACTAGACGAGCAGCGCGCGCGCCTCGTCCGGTGACAGCGCTGCTGGACGTTCACAGGTCGTTGTCAGATCAACAAACCTCCGCTCCTCGCCCGCTTTCAGAATGCTCGTCATCACATCAACCGCATGCACGGCCAAATCGATGCTGCACCTGTGCGGACGTCCTTGCGCAATCCCTGTCGCCATATCCGCCAAACCCGCGCAGCGATAGTTCGCCAGATCATCCTGATTGGGCACACCGAACGGATGATCCCATGCGGGCAAGGCCGTGATCCCTTTGTCCTGCCCACCAATCTCAACCGTGCCACCAAAGAAATTGGGGTCCGGCACAAAGAGCGAGCCGGTTTCACCGTAAAGCTCCATATTTGCATGACGGTGCGCCCAGACGTCCCAGCTCGCGCCCAAAGTCACCGTGGCGCCATTTTCGAAATCAAGCAGTGCATGAATGTTGGTCGGCGTGTTCACTGGGACCGTTTCGCCTTTACGGTCGCCGATCCCGATAGTGCGTTCGGCAAAGGTTGCATTCGCAACGGCCGTCACTGATTTCACAGGCCCCAGCAGTTGGATCAGATTGGTGACGTAGTAAGGCCCGATGTCCAGAATTGGTCCCGCGCCAGGTTGGAAAAAGAAGTCGGGGTTTGGGTGCCAGCCTTCCATACCATGACCCATGACATGACATGTACCACCAATAATCGCCCCAACATCGCCTGCGTCAATGGCCGCACGCGCCTGTTGGTGAGCGCCGCCCAAAAACGTGTCCGGCGCCGACCCGATCGCCAACCCTTTCGCTGCTGCCAATGCGCGCAACTCTTCACCTTCCTCCAACGTCAAAACCAATGGCTTTTCAGAATAGGCGTGTTTACCTGCCTCCAGAATGCGTTTTGTCACCTCGAAATGGACAGCGGGGATGGTCAGGTTCACGATGACATCCACATCGGGTGCTTTCAGCAAGTCCTCAACCGTCTCGGCCCGCACGTCGTATTCAGCCGCCCGTGCCTGCGCTGCATCCATGTTGATATCAGCAACCGCAACGGGCTTAAGCGCTTTGAAAAGCGGGGCAAGGCCCAGGTAAGAGGTCGAAATATAGCCGCATCCGATGATGCCAACGCCAAGCTGTGTCATGGTCATTTCCTCTAGAATTTCTGAATGGATGCAATGCTGCGGGTTGCAAAACGCGCGTCATCTGACGGGTTGTCGTGTTCGGCCACATAGTGATCAACGCCCGCTGCCTGCAACGCGCTATGGATCGCCGCCCAATCCATGATCCCGTGGCCGACATCGGCCCAGCCGTCCTCATTGGCGCACTCACCGTCGGGTGCGATGTCCTTGATGTGCACCGCTGCAAGCCGCTTTGCGTATTTGCTGATCCATGCCACCGGATCATGCCCTGCGACCCGGACCCATCCCAGATCAAGCTCTAGCATCATCGTGTCGGATGCCGCCACTATCAGATCAAGCGGGAAGTCACCCTCCGGCGTTGCCGCAAGTTCAAAGTCGTGGTTATGCCAGCCAAATTGGAGGCCCGCATCTTCGAGCGGCTTTCCTGCCGTCGCAAGGCGTTGTCCAAAGGCGACCCAACCCGCCGTATCCGTGGGGCGAACATCTGCGGCAATATACGGGGCAAAGACCTTCTCAATCCCCAACTTTCTGATGATCGCCAAGGTGCCCGCCGGATCAGTCTCAATCATATCAAGTCCGATATGGCAGCTGGTCATACGCAGCCCGTTGGCGTCAAGCCCCACCCTCAGCGCCTCCACATCGTCAAGTAATCCGCCATAACCTTCAACCTCGCGATAGCCAGCCTTGGCCAGCATTTGCAGGGTTTCGGACAGTGGTGGGTGGTTGCGCGAACAATAAAGCTGATAGGAAATCCGGGGCATCATGCGGCCTTTCTATGCGTAAGTGGCGCTGTGCAGATCGCGCAGCGTGAAGGTGGGTGTGTCGTTGGGATTGGCGGGTGTGAACGTCACATCACGCACTTCTCCCGGCAAAAGAGTAAATGCGTTCTGGTCGAAGCGACCTGCGGTATCAGCCTCGACCGCGACGAACAGGGCAAGACCCTTTGCGGTGATTGTGATCTGGTTGCCAGTGACCGTATGAGTGACGCGGGGCGGTTCCAAATCATAGCTCTTAAAAGGTCGCAGGGCGAAGATATCTGACCCGCTGACACCGTCTGGTGTGCTCCAGCTGAAATACAACATCTCATCCGCATGCAGGTCGGTGGCAGCCATGCTGAAGACATCAACCGCAGCCTGATCGACTGTCACCGTTGCCGCCCCCAGATCACGCAGTTTGCCTGCTGTGTTAACCGCGAAAGGCTGGACGCTGATGTCCTGCGCTGTCGGCGCGTCATTGATCGCACGCAGCACGATCCGGTCTTCAATGGGGATCGCGGTCACCAGCACGGATGCATAGAATGCCTTAGCCATATGATGCAGCAGCTTCCAGTCGCCACCATGGTCGAGCGAGGCCCAGGAACAGACCGGCCAGGTATCATTGAGCTGCCAGATCAGCGTGCCCATACAGTGCGGCTTAAGGCTGCGCCAATGGGTAACGGCCGTTTTGATCGCCAGACCCTGCTGCACTTGAGACAGGTAGACGAAATCATCGAAGTGCTTGGGCCAGCGGAAATAGCGGAACATGGTTTCAGCGATACGGGCGTTGCCGCCGGCGTTTTTTTGGTGCGCCTCCAGCACAGGGGCGGCGATGTTTTGGTCCTCGGGTGCCGCGAACCGGCGGATCGCGTTCATGGAAGGATAGCTTTGAAAGCCAAACTCCGAACAGAACCGCGGGGCCACGTCGCGGTAGTGCTCAAAGTTGCGCCCTTCGTGCCAGACTGACCAGAAATGCATGTCGCCAGAGCTGTCGTCGTGGAACGTATCACCAAAGTTCAGCGGTCCGGCGGATGGCGATGATGGCCACCAATTCGCTTGCGGGTCCGTGTCTTGCAGCGCTGTCTCAAGCGTTCGGTTCAACCGATCATAGTTCACAAGATAGCGGTCACGGTCGGCGCGGGTTTCCTCAAACCATGTCAGCGCACCGATCAATTCGTTGTCCCCGCACCACAGTGCAAGACAGGCGTGATGCTGTAATCTTTGAATGTTTTCAGTGACTTCTTGCTGCACGTTTTCGAGGAAGGCAGCATCGGATGGGTAGATATTGCAGGCGAACATAAAGTCCTGCCAGACCATCAAACCCAACTCATCGCAGATGTCGTAGAACCAATCATCCTCGTATCGGCCACCGCCCCAGACGCGGATCATGTTCATGTTGGCATCGACAGCGGACTGCAAAAGGTCGCGGGTTTTCGCCGGTGTGATCTGCCCTGCCAGCGCATCAGCGGGGATCCAGTTGGCCCCTTTGGCAAAGATATCACGGTCATTCACGCAGAACTTGAAACCAAGCCCAGCGGCGTCTGTTTCCGTGATCAATGCGATCTTGCGCAGACCGATGCGCCGCGTGGCCTTTGCCTTGGCGAAGGCCACCTCAAGGTCATAGAGCGGCTGATCCCCCTGCCCCGCAGGCCACCAGATTTTGGGGTCCGTCAGCGTAAAAGATGCCGTACATATGCCGTACAGAACCTGTACGTACACCGTATTGCAATCAAGCGTGACTGCGACCTCGCCGTCATAGTTGCTGATGTGCATTTTGACGGTCAGATCAACGACGCCGTCGTGGTGGTCCTGATCCACGGTCAGCACGTCGAGCCGGGGTGCAGCACTCAGCTCAATCCGCATATCCCCGTAAATGCCAAAAGGGGCCAGTGCGATGTTCCAGTCCCAGCCGTAGTCACACTGCGGCTTGCGCAACAGGTTCACATTTGGGATCGGATTGTTGCTTTCTTGATAGGGCAGATAGAATGGCTGTTCGTCCTGCAGCCTAGCTGCATGGGCGATGGAGTTCTTGAACGTCACGCTGATCGTATTCGCACCCGATTTCGCCACTTCTGCAAGACTGGCGCGGAAGGTGCGAAAGGCATTGCAGCAGTTCAGAAGAGTGATGCCGTTGACCGTAACTTCGACAATTGTATCAACCCCGGACAGTACCAGATCGACGTCAATTTCCGTCAGTTCGAACGCGCGCGTTGCTGTCCAGTCCCGCTCGGCAATCCAGCGCAAGTCATACTCATTGCGTCCCCAATAGGGGTCGGGGATCAGTCCTGCGTCGTGCAGTGCGCTGATCCCATCGGTGGGCAAATTGATCGCGCAGATGTAGTCCCCACTGTCGTCTGACAGGGACCATTCACCCGCCAAACTGAGTGGGTTCACAAGCGGTCCTCGGTGGCTTTGTCAAAGAGCGATGCGCGCGATGGGTCGACGCCGACGGCCATGGTCTCGCCCGCCTTGACGGTCGCTTGCCCGTCCATGCGGATGCGGAAATTGTGCTGACCCAGTTGCGCGTAAACGAGTGTGTCCGACCCCATCGGTTCGACCAAATCAATGTCGACACTGAATTGCAGCGGTGCATTTTTGACCAGCTCGCCTGTTACCACATGTTCAGGCCGGATGCCGATAACAGCAGGACGATCAGCGGTTTGCGGGGCGGCAAAGTCATAGCCCGTCATCGGCATGACCATGTCATCAACCTTGAAGTCGCCGCCTTCGAGATGTCCTTCCAGAAAGTTCATCGACGGGCTGCCGATGAAGTCAGCGACATAGAGGTTGCGAGGTTTGTTATAGATTTCATCCGGGCTGCCCAATTGCATGATCGCTCCCCCCTTCATCACGGCGATCCGGTCGGCAAGTGTCATCGCCTCGATCTGGTCGTGGGTCACGTAGATGATCGTGTTTTGCAGGCGGTTGTGTAGGCGCTTGAGTTCAATCCGCAAATCAACGCGCAGTTTGGCGTCGAGGTTTGACAGCGGCTCATCGAAAAGGAACACATCGACGTCGCGCACCAGCGCACGCCCGATGGCGACACGCTGCCGTTGACCACCCGAAAGCGCGCCGGGCTTGCGATCTAAAAGCGGGCCGATTTGCAGGATTTCTGCGGCGCGGGCGACGCGCTGTTCAATTTCATCCTTGGGCAGCTTGGCGTTCTTGAGGCCGAACGACAGGTTCCCCCGCACTGTCATCTGCGGGTAGAGCGCGTAGGACTGAAACACCATCCCGATGCCCCGCTCGGACGGTTCTGCCCATGTCACGTTCTGGCCTTTGATGAATATCTGACCGTCAGTGACTTCCAGCAACCCTGCGATGCAATTCAGCAGGGTGGACTTGCCACAGCCCGATGAGCCGAGCAGCACAAGGAATTCACCCTCATTGATGTTCAGATCGAGGTCTTGCAGGACCTTGACCGCCCCGAACGCCAGATCGAGTTCTTTGATTTCTACGGAGTAGCTCATCCTTTTACGGCTCCTGCTGCGATGCCACGGACGAAGAGTTTCCCGGAAGCGAAATAGATAACGAGTGGCACAAGGCCGGTGAGAAGAGTGGCCGCCATATTGACGTTGTATTCCTTGATGCCCTGCACCGAGTTCACAATGTTATTGAGCTGGACCGTCATGGGGTAGGTTGCCGGTTTGGTATAGATCACGCCAAACAGGAAGTCGTTCCAGATACCCGTCACTTGCAGGATGATCGCCACCACAAAGATCGGCAGTGCCATGGGCAGCATGATCTGAAAATAGATGCGCCAGAACCCCGCGCCATCGACGCGGGCCGCCTTGAACAACTCTTCGGGAATGGATGCAAAGTAGTTGCGGAAAAGCAGTGTCAGGATCGGCATCCCAAAGACTGTGTGTACCAGCACCAGCCCCCATAGATCACCCATTAGCCCGATTTCGCGCAGCATGATCACGATGGGATAGAGCATCGTCTGATAGGGGATGAAGGCCCCGAGGATCAGGATGGTAAAGAACACCTCTGACCCTTTGAATTTCCAATGCGACAGGGCGTAACCATTCAACGATGCAATCGCGATGGACAGTGTGACCGACGGGATCAGAATTTGAACTGAGTTCCAGAACCCTTTGGATAGCCCCGTGCAATCAAGCCCTGTGCAGGCCTCTGACCATGCTTTGACCCAAGGCTCGAACGTGACCTCAAGCGGGGGGCCGAAGACATTGCCCAACCGGATTTCCGGCATGCCCTTAAGCGATGTCACGATCATGACGTAGAGCGGCAGCAGGTAATACATGCTGACCATGATGAGCGTGCCATAGAGGAAGATATTGGCGCGGCTGAACCGCTTTTTCGGTTTTGGTCCACGTGGACCGGTGAGGGCGATATCAGGCATTTTTGCGCCCTCCAAATTCAAGGTAGGCCCATGGGATCAGGATGATGATGACGGAGCACAGCATCATCGTGGATGCCGCGAACCCCTGACCGAGGTTTTGCGCCTGAAACATGTAGTTGATGACGTATTTGGCGGGGACTTCGGAACTGATCCCCGGCCCGCCATTGGTTTGCGCCACGACCAGATCATAAAGCTTGATGATGCCTGATGCGATCAGGACGAGCGAGGTGATGAACACCGGTCGCATCATCGGGATGATGATCCGCACGTATGTTTTTACGGTGCCGATCCCGTCGACGCGCGCTGCTTTCCAGATGTCTTCGTCAATGCCGCGCAGCCCGGCCAGCATGATGCACATGATCAAACCCGACCCCTGCCAAATTCCCGCGATCAGCAGGCCAAACATCACGATATCGGGGTTGTTCAGCGGATCGAACTGAAAGCTTTCCCAGCCCCAGCCCTGCACCAGCGATTGCAGACCAAAGTCAGGGTTCAGGATCCATTGCCATGCCAGCCCGGTAACAACAAAAGAGAGAGCGAAGGGGTAGAGAAAGATCGTGCGGAACGCGCTTTCAAACCTGATTTTGCGGTCAAGCAGAGCCGCGAGGATAAAGCCAATGGTCAGCGTCAGGATCAAGGAACAGATGCCATAGAGCGCCAGATTTGAGATCGAAATGAGCCAGCGTGGCGTGTCCCACAGCCGTTCGTATTGATCGAAACCGACCCAGTTCAATTTGGGCAGCAAGCGTGACCCCGTGAAGGAATGGACAATCGTCCAAACCGTTCCGCCCACAAAGACCACCATCGCCGTCAGGATCATCGGGATCGAGGCAATTTTGGCCATTGGATTGCGGAAAAGCCTTATTGGGCGTTTGGCACCCTTGGCGCTGTTGAGCGTCCCGTCTTCAACCACTGCCATTGTGGTTCCCCCTGTTGGCTGCTTGGCCTGGCTTTTGCAGGCCTTGGTGCGGTATCCAAACGGCCCACCTGACGGATCAGGCAGGCCGCTCGGGAGGTGAGTGGTATTAGTCTGCGGCCGCGATCAGGTCAGCGTAGCGCGCCTGTGCGTCTGCCGCTGGCATATCGCCGGACCAGAATTCGGCCATCAGATCTTCGATCTGTGTCTGCGTGTCGGCAGAAAGCGCCTGATCGCCAGATGGCAGGACGCCACCGTCAGCAAGGATACCGAGACCTTTTTGCATGCAACCGTTGGCGGCTGCCATGTCGATATCACCGCGCACAGGAAGTGAACCTTTCGCTAGGTTAAAAGAAACCTGCACTTCGGGGGATATCAGGAGTGCGGCCAGTTCCTTCTGTGCGGCGGTGATCTCTGGATCATCATTGGCGGGAAAGTAGAAAGCATCACCGCCGGTATCGAGAATCTCGTTCAGGCCCAGACCGGGCAGGCAAGAATAATCCTCGCCTTCAACTTGCCCTGCGACCGAAAACTCGCCCTGCGCCCAGTCACCCATCAGCTGTGCGCCAGCCATGCCGGTGATGACCATGTTGGTCGCCTGGTTCCAGTCCTGAACATTGCTTTCGCGCGCCAATTCCCGTGCGTCGGCAACAGCTTCGAACACGGCTGTGTATTCGGGGCCACGTGCAACGTCCGCGTTCTTGTTCAGTGTCACTTCGCGCCATGCGTCCGTACCCGCAACGGCAATTGTGATCGCACCGAAGGCCAGGTTTTGCTGCCACCCTTGTTGACCCATCGCGAGCGGGACTATGCCCGCCTCGGTCAGCGCAGGGGCGGATGCTACAAATTCGTTCCAGTCTGAGGGAACGGGCTGACCAGCTTTTTCATAGGCTTCGTGGCTGAGCCAGAGCCATTGTGCAGAGTGAATGTTGACAGGCACGCAGTAGATGCGACCGTCTAGCGTGCAGCTATCAAGCAGCGAGGATGGGTTGACGATATCCGCCCAACCACCCGCTTCGGCGACGTCGGTGAGGTCAAGCATCATGCCCGCCTCGATCAATTCTTCTGCCTGACGGCCGTGGTTCAGCTGAGTTGCACCCATTGGGTCACCACCCAGAATGCGGCTGATAATAATGGGGCGCGCTGTCCCGCCAGACCCGGCGATTGCACCATCAACCCATGTATTGCCTGCGGCGTTCCACGCCTCGGCAAATTTTGCGACAGCGGCGGCTTCACCGCCAGATGTCCACCAATGTGTGACCTCTAACTCGACCGCTGATGCAGCTGATGCGCTGACGATAGCAGTCGCCGCGAGTAGTTTTGTTGTGAGTTTCACGATTCTCTCCTCCCTGGTTCTAAATCGTTGTAGGTGAGCCTATAACGATTTAGATTGACCTCGCAAGACAAATTAGGCGACACTCAACCACAGCAAGACGCAACCAGAATAAGGCTTTGTTGTTATGCTGCTTTCGCCATCGCGATCCGCTTCAAGTGGCTTTAGTTCTGTGTTAGCGACCGCGATAGAAGGGGAGACATGCCAAAAATGCCGCAAAGCAAAGCAAAACCAGATCCGGCGGCAACACCATTGCGGACCGAGGGCAAACCCACACTCAAAACCATCGCGCGATTGAGCGGCCTTGCCGTGCCGACAGTATCGCGCGCGCTCAATGACGCCCCCGATATTGGCAATGAGACCAAAAAACTGATCCGCAAAATCGCCAATGAAATTGGCTACGTCCCGAATCGCGCGGGCGTGCGCCTGCGCACGGGCCGCACGAATGTCATCAGTCTTGTGATGTCGACCGAACATGATCTGATGAGCCATACCGCCCGGCTGATTGCCTCTGTCGCCAGCGGGCTGCGCGACACGCCGTTTCACCTTGTCGTCACCCCGTTTTTTCCAGACCAAGACCCGATGGAGCCAGTGCGCTATATCGTTGAAACCGGGTCTGCCGATGCGGTGATCATGAACCAGATCCAACCCAATGATCCGCGTGTGGCCTACCTGATGGAACGCAAGTTTCCTTTTGCCACACATGGGCGCACCAATTGGTCAGATCAGCACGCCTATTATGACTTCGATAACAACGCCTTTGGCAGCATCGCGGTCAAACAGCTTGCTGCGCGCGGGCGCAAGAATATCTACGTCGTCGCACCCCCCACCGGGCATAGCTATGCTCAACATATGATCGCAGGCGTGCTGGATACCGGTGCCGCAGAGGGCGTGGCCGTCACGATTGCCGACGGCGTTACCAGCGATACAGCCAGTGCCGAGGTCGTTGCGGCCCTGCGCAAGACCCTGCAAGACCACCCCGAAATTGACGCGGTGATTACCGCATCAACCTCTTCTGCGATGGCGGCTGTGGCTGCGGTTGAACACCACGGCGCACAGGTCGGCAAGCAGATTGATGTGTTTTCAAAAGAGGCGATGCCGTTTCTGAAGCTGTTTCGCGCCGATATTCTTACGATCTCGGAACAGGTGAACGCGGCGGGGGATTTTCTTGCCAAAGCGGCTATTCAAGCCATTCGCAAACCAGACGAGACCCCGATGCAAGCGCTTGAAGTGCCATCAGACGACAACCCTTAGTGCCGCCACGATCTGTGCGACGGGCTGATCAATTGACGCTGTCGTCGTTGCGTTTTGGGGCACTTCAAGCGTCGCGAACTGGTTATCAAGCAAACTAGCAGGCATGTAGTGCCCCTGTCTTTGCGACAGCCGAGCGGCGACCACTGCGTAGGGCGCATCAAGATAGGCCACCTTCAAATCTGGAATCGCGGTGCGCAAATGATCGCGGTAGCTTTTCTTGAGCGCCGAACATGCAAAGACCGTGACGGACCGCTGCCGCTGAACGTTGACCGCGACGGCCAGTTCATCCAACCACGGCCAGCGCATGTCATCCGTCAACGGATACCCCGCCGCCATGTGATCTACGTTTGTCTGCGGGTGATAGTCGTCCCCGTCCACAAACACACCGCCAAGCGCCGCCGCCAGTGCCGCCCCGACTGTGGATTTCCCGCAGCCGGACACGCCCATCACCATGATGGCCCCGTGCATGTCTTACCGGCCCGGGATCTCGCCGCGCTTTTCGCCTTTGCCTTCCCAGCTATCGAGGGCGGCAATCGCCTCTTCGGCGGTGTCGACAAAGCGGAACAGTTTCAGATCATCCGCCGAAATCGTACCTGCATCTGCCAATGCGTCCCAATTGATGATCTTTTCCCAAAACGCCCGTCCAAACAGCAAGAACGGCACCTGCGCCATACGTCCGGTCTGGATCAGCGTTAGCGCCTCGAACATTTCATCCAGTGTGCCAAAGCCACCGGGAAATACGCAGACTGCTGAAGCCCGCATCAGGAAATGCATCTTGCGGATCGCGAAGTAGTGAAAGTTAAAGCACAATTCCGGCGTCACATAGGGGTTTGGGGCCTGTTCATGTGGCAGCACGATATTCAGGCCAATCGACCGCCCGCCTGCGTCTTGCGCGCCGCGGTTGCCTGCCTCCATCACGCCTGGGCCACCGCCTGTGACAATGACGTCTTCGCGCCCGCCGGTTTGCAGCGACCGTTCGGTCATCATCTGGGCGAACTTGCGCGCCTCTTCGTAATAGGCTGACAGATCGGCCAGCGTTTGCGTGCGTGCGGTATCTTTCTTGGCAGGTTCCGGGATCCGCGCGCCACCAAAAAGCACGATGGTTGATGCGATATCTGCCTCGTCCATCAGCATTTCCGGTTTGAGCAGTTCAAGCTGTAGCCGCACAGGCCGCAGCTCTTCGCGGCACATAAAGTCCTCATCTGCGAAGGCCAGCGCATAGGACGGTGCCCGCGTTTGCGGTGTGTCCGGGACGCTCTTGACCTCTTCGCGGTCTTGGTGGCTGTCACGGAACGGGTGGTAACGGTTGTCTTTCATCGGGTGTATGTCCTGCCTTGTTTGGATGCAGAGTTGCCCGACCTGCCCAAAGATGCAACGCGATACACATAGATTGATTGATGCGCCCAGCCCCGCTAGAAGCCTTTGAAATTATCTGACCGGAGAATCCCACATGTCCAATGCCGCCCTTGAGACTGCAATCGAAGCCGCGTGGGATGCCCGCGACACGATCAACACATCCACGACCGGAGAAACCCGCGAAGCGATTGAGGACACATTGAATGCGCTCGATAGCGGTAAACTGCGTGTCGCCGAGAAGATGGAAGACGGCAGCTGGCATGTGAACCAATGGGCCAAGAAAGCGGTGCTGCTGTCCTTTCGCCTGAACGATATGGAGCCGATTTCAGGCGGCAATGGCGGGACGACGTGGTGGGACAAGGTCCCATCAAAGTTTGACGGTTGGGGCGAAAACCAATGGCGTGATGCCGGCTTTCGCGCGGTGCCCGGCTCAATCGTGCGCCGTTCGGCCTATATCGCCAAGGACGTTGTGCTGATGCCATCCTTCGTGAACCTTGGCGCTTACGTTGATGAAGGCTCCATGGTCGACGGCTGGGCCACGGTTGGATCATGCGCCCAGATTGGTAAGAATGTGCACCTGTCTGGCGGTGTCGGCATCGGTGGCGTGCTGGAGCCGATGCAGGCAGGCCCCACGATCATCGAAGACAACTGCTTTATCGGCGCGCGTTCTGAGGTGGTCGAAGGCTGCATCGTCCGCGAAGGCTCTGTGCTTGGCATGGGCGTCTTTATCGGCCAATCCACCAAGATCGTGGATCGTGAAACCGGTGAAGTCATGTACGGCGAAGTGCCGCCTTATTCGGTGGTTGTTGCAGGTTCGATGCCGTCCAAAAACAATATCAGCCTCTACTGCGCCGTGATCGTGAAACGCGTCGATGAGCGCACGCGCTCCAAAACCGGCATCAACGAACTCTTGCGTGACTGAATGATCATCAGCCGCATAGTGGCGCGCAGGCGCATCGCGGCGGGCGTGCGCCCGTCGTTCAAGGCGGCATGGCTGCCTGTGGCGGCTGACATTGTGATCATCTCGGTCCTGCTGGCATCGCTGTTCTTGCCCGCAGTATCATTAACCATCGTGATGAACCTGACGCTATTCTGGCGGATACTGGCGCTGATGCTGGTGATCTACGCGCCATTGCAGATCGTCATTGTCGTTTCGACCATCTGGGCGGTCCGCTCGCGCTGGGAAGAGAAAGGCACCACATGACCAAGAAGGAAAGCCGCCAGAAGGTCTATACTCTGCTTGTTGAGGTCGGGCGCAACGCCGGTGATGGCCTGCCCGAAGAGGCCACGGGGGCGGCACTGATGTGCTATGCCAGCGGCGTCGATGAAGCCGAAGCGGTGCGTGAAACGGTGGCGATCCTGAAGCAAGCCGACCTTGCCCCGCTGGATGTGTCGGGGTACGGCACGTTAGACGAACGCTTGGCCGAGGGGCATGATATATCGGACGATGAAAAGGCGCTGATGGCGCGTGCGCTGGAAGAAAACAGCGTGATCGTGGCGCAGATGACGCCGTTTTTTGACAAGGCTTAGGCGGCGCAGATCATGACGGTGATCTTGCAAAACGCCCTCCCCGATGCCCACGACAGCACGCCCAGCCTGCCGGGCACGTTGCCCTGTGACGCAGATGATTGGCTGCGCGTGGATGAGGCTTATGCCGCACAGATGGCCTATCGCGCGCAGTTGCTGGAAGAGCGGTCGGAGTCCGTGCTCTCGGAGAACGTAACCGCAGGGCGCGAAGTTCTGGAAGAGGCGCTCAAACTGCTGCCCGGATTAGGGTTTGAGGTGGCCGCAGATCACGTCATCTGCCCCGATCTGCGCGCTGTTCAGATAGACCGGGTCGCGCCGTTGCGGACGCTGGGCCATCTGGCGCAGGAAGACATCTGCATCATGGAAAAGCGCGGCGATGAGCACGTGTTGACCGGGGCCGTCCTGTGCTTTCCGGCGAACTGGCGTTTGGCCGATAAAATCAACCGACCGCTGACAGGCATCCATGCGCCGGTCGATGAATATGACGACAACATCGCGCGCCGCGTACAGCGGTTGTTTGACGGGGTTCGTGTCGGCAAGCCGCTTTGGCGGTTCAACAAGCTGCGCTATAGCGACGCTGACTTGCATCAGCCCTACAAGAAGACCGACGGTCAGCAAACGCCCTTCATCCGCTCAGAGCGGCAATGCATTCTACGGCTGCTACGCACAGATGCGGTCGTGTTCACGATCCATACCTTTGTGGTGCGCACGTGATCGTGCCGTAGCCTTGATGGACCTATGCTGCTGGGTAAGCTATTATGTCGTAACAGCCGCCTAAGCCGCCCCACCATACTTGGTGAGCACCCTTTCAAAGAAAGACAGGCCATGAAAAAGATCGACGTCGATGCAGATACCAAACGCTCGAAATTCCTGATTAAGGCGATGGTTGTTCAGGTTGTCTTGGTTCTCATCGTGATGTTTGTCTTTTGGGCCTATTTGGCCGCCTGATTGCATCCCCGCGTCCTTCCCGCTAGCCATAGCGGAAAGGAGCCTGCCAATGCCGATTGATCCCGTTGCCTTGACCGCCGATCTGGTCCGTTGCCCGTCTGTGACACCTGCCGAAGGTGGCGCGCTGGTGTTGCTTGAGGAAGTCCTGACCAAAGGCGGGTTCACCTGTACGCGCGTGGATCGTGGCGAGGTATCAAACCTCTATGCCCGCTGGGGGCGGCAAGGGGCGAACCGAACCTTTGGGTTTAATGGGCATACCGATGTCGTGCCATTGGGGGACGAGGCGGCTTGGACGATGCCGCCTTTCGGGGCCGAGATAAAGGACGGGTTTCTTTATGGGCGCGGGGCCACTGACATGAAATCCGGCGTTGCGGCGTTTGCCGCAGCGGCGATTGATTTCGTCAATGATACACCGCCCGATGGCGCTGTCGTGCTGGCCATCACAGGCGATGAAGAAGCCGATGCCGTGGATGGCACCACCGCGCTGCTGGACTGGATGGCTGCGAATAACGAAGCCATGTCCGTGTGTCTGGTGGGGGAACCCACCTGCCCCAATGAGATGGGCGAGGCCATGAAAATCGGGCGGCGCGGGTCCATGACTGCGTTCTTTACCGTGACGGGCGTACAGGGCCATGCTGCCTACCCGCATAGCGCAAAGAACCCGATGCCCGCGATGGCGCGGCTGATGGATGTATTGTCCAGCCGCGTTCTGGACGAGGGGACGGCGCATTTTGATCCGTCATCTTTACAGGTGCTCACCATCGACACCGGCAACCCGGCGACCAACGTGATCCCGTCGCAGACCAAGGCCACCGTGAATATCCGCTTCAACGACACCCTCACCAGCGCCGACCTGACCGCGTGGATGCAGAACCAAGCCGACATGGTCGCTGCAGAATTTGATGTCAGAGTTGAGATGCGGGTGCGGGTGTCCGGTGAGAGCTTTGTCACCCCGCCCGGCCCATTATCGGATCTAATCGGAAAAGCCGTCGAGGCCGAGACCGGGCGCAAACCAGAGCTGTCCACGTCGGGCGGGACGTCAGATGCCCGTTTCGTCAAGGATCACTGCCCGGTGGTGGAGTTCGGGCTGGTGGGCAAGACCATGCATCAGGTGGATGAGCGGGTCGCGGTTGCGCAAATTGAGCAACTCAAGGCGATTTATACACGGATTCTGACAGACTACTTCGCCTAGTCGCAAAACAAAATTAGATCAAAAGCGCGCCAAAGTTGTGCCTTTCTTTTGTTTCAGGCTGTTCACGAGAGTAACGGATTGGAGTCTGTGATGAAGAAAGCACTATCATTTTGTGCCGCGTTTCTGGTTGTGGCCGGCTGTATTCAGGCGCCTCAGACTCCGGACGAGGTCCGCGTGCACCCTTGGACAAATGAACAAGCGATCGACGTGAACCGGTCAGCATCGGCAGCGATAGGTACGATCACCAATCGCGCCCGCGCCTGTATGAACTTCACGGTTCAGACATCAATCACAAAACCCGGACAGATGAGCGCAATTTTGTCCGATAGCTATCGGACGAGCCGTCAGGGCAACAGCCTTGTGATTGAGCACAACAACCCCAACAACCTGGGCAATCCCGGCTGGTATCCCTATCTGGTCGCCGATGTGACCTCGACCGCATCTGGCGCGCGTGCCACGACCTATGCCGGACCGGGAAATGGCTGGATCGTTGATGCAATTCAGGCATGGGCGGCCGGCGACACGGCCCCCTGCCCGCGCACTGATTTCGGCTAGGGTTCGTCGCCCCTCAATTTGGATGACGCTTGACGCAGGCCGTGCTAGGGCTGCGTCATGACACGTATCCCCTCCAAGTCCGAAATCCTTGCCTGGATATCCGAGCATCCCACCAAAGCTGCCAAGCGCGATATCGCGAAGGCATTTGGCATCAAGGGGGCTGCACGGATTGACCTCAAGCGCCTGCTGAAAGAGCTTGAAGAAGAAGGCAAGCTGACCAAGCGCAGAAGTTCCTACCGCGATGCCGAAGAACTGCCGCCTGTTGCCGTGCTGGAGATTGTCGGGACCGATGCAGATGGCGATCTTTTTGCCCGCCCCTTGGAATGGAAAGGCGAAGGCGCGGAGCCGCGTATTCTGATGATGTTGCGCGCCAGCGATCCGGCTCTGGGAGCGGGGGATCGTATTTTGGGCCGCCTGGCTGTCGATCAAACCGAAGATCACAGCCACACCGCCCGCATGATCCGCAGGATCGGGACCAATCCGTTGCGTATTCTTGGCGTGTTTCGTGCCGGATCCGAGGGAGGACGGGTGCTGCCCATCGAAAAGGGTGCGGACAAGCAGTGGACCGTTGCGGCGGGTGCTACGGGCGGCGCCAAGGACGGGGAGTTGGTGGAAGCCGAGCAGGCCGGGCCAAAGGGCCGTATGGGCTTGCCCAAGGCCCGTATCATCGCCCGCTTGGGCGACCCAACCGAACCGCGCGCCGTATCACTGATTGCGATCCATCAGCATGGCATTCCCGATCACTTCCCGGACGAGGTTATCGCCGAAGCTGACAATGCCAGGCCGGCTGGGCTCAAAGGCCGCACGGACCTCCGCGATATGCCGTTGATCACCATTGATCCGTGGGATGCGCGTGACCACGACGATGCCTGTTTTGTTGAACCCGATCCTGATCCGAAAAACGCTGGCGGCTTTATCATCTGGGTCGCGATTGCCGATGTGGCCCATTACGTCACGCCCGGATCTGAACTGGACCGCGAAGCGCGCAAGCGCGGCAACTCCACCTACTTCCCGGACCGTGTTGTGCCCATGCTGCCTGATCGTCTCTCCGGCGATCTGTGTTCGCTGCATGAGGGAGTTGAACGTGCCTGTCTGGCCGTTGCGATGCGTATTGATATGGCAGGCAACAAGATTGATCACGCCTTTCATCGCGGGCTGATGAAATCGGTCGCCTCTCTGAACTACGAAGAGGTGCAGGCCGCCGTTGATGGCCAACCCAACGACAAAGTCGCCCCGATGATGGATGAGATCATCACGCCGCTTTATCAGGCTTTCGCTGCACTGATGAAAGCGCGCGCGCAGCGCCAGCCGTTGGAGTTGGACCTGCCGGAACGTCAGATTGTGCTGGATGACAATGGCAAGGTCACGTCTGTGCAATACAAAGAACGACTGAATGCACACCGCCTGATCGAAGAATTCATGGTACTTGCGAATGTCGCCGCCGCTGAGACGCTGATTGCCAAGAAGTCACCCCTGCTGTTCCGCGTGCACGAAGAACCAAGCCCTGAAAAGCTCGACGCATTGCGCGAGGTGGCCACGGCCTCCGGCCTTGTTCTGGCGAAGGGGCAGGTTCTGAAAACCGCTCACCTGAACAAACTGCTGAAAGGGGCTGCGGGCACCGAGAACGATGAGCTGATCAATATGGCCACCCTGCGGTCGATGACGCAGGCCTATTATTTCCCCGAAAACTTCGGCCATTTCGGGCTGGCCCTGCGCGCCTATGCGCATTTCACCTCGCCCATCAGACGCTATTCCGACCTGATCGTGCACCGGGCGTTGATCAAAGCACATGGCTGGGGTGATGATGGGCTCAGCGCTTGGGACGTCGAACACCTGACCGAAACGGCCAAACTGATCAGCGACACCGAACGCCGGTCGATGACAGCAGAACGCGACACAACAGACCGGTATCTGGCCGCCTTCCTGTCTGATCGCATTGGCGCGGAGCTGACGGGCCGGATCAGCGGGATTGCCAAGTTCGGGGTCTTTGTGAAACTGGACGAAACCGGCGCTGACGGCATGATCCCGATCCGTACGCTGGGGCGCGAGTATTTTCACTATGATGCCGAAAGCCAGACACTCATGGGGTCTGATACCGGCATGATTATCGGGCTGGGTCAGCGCGTAACGGTGAAACTGGCAGAGGCCGCGCCTGTAACCGGTGGCCTGATTGTTGAACTGCTGACGCTGGAAGACCGCGCTGTACCGCGTGGTCCGTCGCGTGGGCGGGGCAAACCGCCACGGCGCAAGGTGGGATCAGCGCGCAAGAAGGCGGCGAAGACGGCGCGGAAGGTGAAGCGGACACGGAAGTAGGGCGCCAAATGACCGGTTTGAGCCCATTTAGACAAATGCTGCGCTGTGCACTAACGTCGGCTTTCAAGAAGGTTGACCCAAAGGGGCAACTTTGGAAAGCCTTCGCTTAGTTTGCAAAATTGGAGGCTAGCTTGGACGATGCATTGAAAAAGCAAGTAGAGTTACACTTAGCAGGTGCGACAGTCAGGCATCAGAGCCCCTTCGAAAGCATGACTACCTATAGAAATGATACCGAGTGCGACTTAGCGCTAATCGAGAAATGGGTAGTTCCACTCTATATGGCTGGTTTGCGCATCAATGACGAGACACTCGCAACATACAAGAACCTATATCCACAATTATCGCATGATATTCTGCTGAAAATGCTGGGGGAGTTTAACTGGCGCCCAAGGAAGGTTGGTGCCATTTTTTCCGCCATCTCGAAAAATCAAGATGTTGAAACCATTATCGGAACGCACTTGCTGAAAAGCGAAGTTTGTTACGCTGGACAAGGATACTGCTTGGCTCTGGCATCATTTGAAAGCGTATCAGCACAAAGATATTTAATTCAGTACCTGGACTATTACTTGCAGCGCACCGATCTGGATTTCGACCAAGGGTCCGCACTTGGAGCAGTGGCCTACTTGGATCCTATATTTGGAAGTGACGTCCTCTCTGAAGTAAGACCTGCGTATGACGTTTGGAGGCAACACCGACCGCACAGGAGTGCGGCAGAAGACGTAATCATCTATTTCAGGCAGCAGATGGGAAGTATCGCCACCATTCGAGAGGCAGTCGGTTTGTAGCCTTCCCCAAAATGAGAGTTTCTGACGCTCTTCGGGAAGCAGCCATTGGCGCAACTGCAGCGAATTCACCCTTCGTCCCGCTTAGCCTTCAGATAAATGATACGTCAGCCCATGCCGGATCAGCAGCCGCAGCCGCTCTGGTGTGATGTCTTCTGCCTTGGCAAAGATCACCGCGCGGTTGCCCTCAACCCGGTCCATGCCCGGAAAAGTCGCCGCATAGGTGCTGACGATATCGGTACTGCAATGGGCAAAAATCGCCGTGCCACCCCCCTTTGCCAGTCCGATCCGCAGGGTTGAGCCTGATTTGGTCTGGGGCGTCAGATAAGCGGGCTGGCCCCACTTCAGGGTTTCCTCGATCTGCCCTACTTCTGGCGTGGCTGCGGCGACTTCATAGATCAGATCGCGCAAAGCAAGGGCCATGTCCCGCTCGGCGGTTGGAAAGCCCGCAAAGACATCCGCCACCTTGTCGCTGGCAAAAGGGTAGGTCATCGCGCTGTCACCTTTGTTCTTCATCCCCACACTACCGGCAAAAAGCCGCGCCGTGAACAAGAGTTGATTTTGGCTTCTGTGAGATTGCTCTAGGTTAAGATCAAAATAAGGAGGCAGACATGCACCGCAGGCAGTTTATCGCAACGACCGTTTCAGCGCTGGCCATACCGACAGTACCTTGGGCCCAGGGTGCCGGATTTCAAAACTGGATCGCACAGTTTCGCGGGCGCGCCCGCGCTGCGGGGATTTCAGACCGCACATTTGACGCCGCTTTCGCTGATATCCGCTATCTGCCCGACAGTATTGAGCGTGACAACAATCAGGCTGAATTTGTACGCCCGCTGGCCGATTACATGGCCTCGGCTGTGTCTGACACGCGGGTTGCCAATGGCCGCGAGCAGGTGCGCCGCTATGCGACCCTGCTATCGCAGATTGAGGCGCGGTTTGATGTGGAACCCCATGTCGTCGTGGCTGTGTGGGGGATGGAAAGCAACTATGGGCAGCGGCGCGGTGATACGCCGTTGATCTCTACGCTTGCCACATTGGCCTACAACGGGCGGCGTGGTGCTTTTTTTGAAAGCCAACTGATTGCCGCCCTCAAGATTTTGCAAAACGGCGATGTGGCCCCGCGCAATATGACCGGATCATGGGCTGGGGCGATGGGCCATACGCAGTTCATGCCCACATCGTATGAGGCCTATGCCGTCGATTTCACAGGTGACGGGCGGCGCGATATCTGGGCCGACGATCCCAGTGATGCGCTGGCCTCAACCGCGGCCTACCTGCGTCGTTTCCGTTGGACCAAAGGGCAACCTTGGGGGGTCGAGGTCCGATTGGCCGCAAACTTTGATTACAATCAAACCGGGCGCACCGTGACGCGCCGCCCCAGCGATTGGGCGCGCTTTGGCGTTGTTGGTGTCGATGGGCAACCGGTGCCGGACTATGGTGATGCGACACTCAGCACGCCCACAGGTGCGGGCGGGCCCGCGTTTTTGCTATTCCGCAATTACGATGTGATCAGCCGCTACAACAACGCAGAGGCCTATATTATCGGCGTTGGGCACCTTTCAGACCGTATTCGTGGCGCAGGTCCCTTGCAGACAGCTTTCCCGGCGGATGAACGCAGATTGCGGCGCGCGGAACGGCGCGAGTTGCAGCAGCGGCTGACCAATGCAGGGTATTCAACGCAAGGTGTCGATGGGCGGATCGGCCCGAACTCACGGGCAGCGATCCAAGCGTATCAGCGCAGCGTTGGCTTGCCCCCCGATGGGCACCCGTCAATGGCACTTTTAGAACGGCTGCGGTGAACAATCGCCGCCTTGCATGCAGGTTGTCAGCATGTCGAGGGTAGCTTGGCTTGGCTCTTCAAAGATCATGTCGCCGCAGGGGGTGGCATACATCGTCACCAGCGGTTCGGTCACGCGGACAAAATAAACAGCATCGACGCCGCTACGCGCGCCACCACACCAGATGCTGGCGCAGTCGATCTGAAGCATGACATCACTTTGGTAGTCGCTGGTGAACCCCTGGCGGGTCAGGCCCTTGCCCTCAAACCGTGCCGTGATCGGCTC
This sequence comes from Yoonia sp. F2084L, assembly GCF_023015625.1. GTDB lineage: Bacteria > Pseudomonadota > Alphaproteobacteria > Rhodobacterales > Rhodobacteraceae > Yoonia. The sequence goes on along the minus strand of NZ_JALKAH010000003.1, from coordinate 464,265 downwards.
TGGGTTGCGTAATTGCTGGGATAGATCGCGCACGGGCAGGTCGGCTTCATCAAAACGCAATTGCCCGTAAAGAACATAGTAGCTTTCGGGCGCCGCGGCGACCTGCTGAAACGTTCTGATCGGGTCAGGCCGCATGCAGCTAAGCGCTTGGGCCTGTGCGCTGACGGTAGCGAGGGCTGCGGCAAGCAACAGAGATTTCATCGGGCTACTCCTGTTATCGGTTCCAGGATATGACGTATCACAGTGTGCGATCCTTGGACCTTACACGCAGTAAATCAGAGTTCAGTCGCGAATTCAGCCAAAACCTGCTCGTAGACCGCGCGTTTGAAAGGCACGATACTTTCAACCATTTGCGCTGGGGCCATCCATTGCCAGGCGGTGAATTCGGGCGTTTGCGTCTCAAGATTAATCTCGCTGTCCAGCCCATGATAACGCATCAGATACCATTTTTGCTCTTGTCCGCGATAACGGCCTTTCCAGATATTGGGTACAAGTTCATGCGGAAGATCATACCGGATCAATCCCGCGCTCTCTGCTTCGATGGTCACAAGGTTGGGGGTGACGCTGGTTTCTTCTTCCAGTTCGCGCAGTGCAGCGTCGCGGGTACTTTCGCCTCGATCGACGCCACCCTGCGGCATTTGCCATGCATCGGTATCGCGGTCCTTGCGCTGCGCTACAAAGACGTGGCCCCGTGGGTTCACCATCATCACGCCGACACAAGGACGGTACGGCAGTTCGGCAATCTCTTCGGGGGTCATAAAAGGGCCTTGGTGCTTCATCATTGGGTCTCTTTTTTGGATGTGGACTAAGACTACGCGCGAGGCCAGAGGTTATGCGATAACAAGTCGTGTTTCGTGCCGGATGCGTGCCGCGATCCAGCGCAAATGATCCGCCCGAAACGCCACGCATCCAGCGGTCGGACGGCCCGGCCCACGCCATGCATGAATGAAAATTGCCGACCCCCGCCCCTTGACCGCGTAGGGCCAGTTCCAGTCGGTCAGAATGACCAGATCATACATCGGATCCGACCGGCGCAAACGCTCATGTTTATAAGGGTGTGGGGCACTTACCATCATGTTGTAATCGGGGTCCTTGATGTCATCAGACCACAAGTCAAACGGACCTATTGGAAGGGCCCAATCGGCAGGTTTTGCCATGCGATCGGGGCGGTAAAGCATCCCCACAAGGCGGTGTATTCCGCGTGGTGTTGCCCCGTCCCCTTCGGCCTTGCGGGAGGTCAAACCGCCCCTGCCAATGGTGCATGGAAAACGTCTTCCCATGAACCGTAAGTGGGTTGGGGTGACGACAAGATCAGTGTGTTTCATAGGCCCAGATAAACCATAGTTTATGCCGAAATGGCGAATCACTTGTGAAATTACAAGGGGTTATGAACTCTGCAAGCCGGATGAAACAGCGGTGATCTGGTGCAGGCCAAACATCCTTTTCTTGGTCACCTGACGCAAATCTGACCCTAAAGCAAATGCCCTGATTTTGCGGCCTTCGTTGCCAAATACGCGTGGTTATGCGCGTTCTCGCCCACTTTCAGCGGCACGCGTTCAGTGACGTTGATTCCGCAGGCCTGCATTCGGGCGATCTTAGCGGGGTTGTTGGTCAGCAACCTGACGGATGAGAAACCCATCCGCTTGAGGATTTCTGCACCAATCCGAAAGTCCCGCTCGTCATCCTCGAACCCAAGCCGGTGATTGGCCTCCACCGTGTCAAACCCCTGATCCTGCAAGGAATAGGCGCGCATTTTGTTGGCAAGCCCGATACCACGCCCTTCTTGGTTGAGGTAAAGCAGCACCCCTGCCCCTTCGCTTCCCATTTGCGCCAATGCGCCGCGTAGTTGCGGGCCGCAATCGCATTTGAGTGACCCAAGCAGGTCCCCGGTGAAACAGGCCGAATGCAGACGTGATAGTACAGGCACACTGCGGTCTGGCTGGCCGATTTCAACGGCATAATGCTCTTCCGCGCCATCATCGGGGCGGAAGATATGTAGACGCCCGGCCTCAGACACATCCAATGGAAGGCGCGCGGAAATAATCGGGCTTAGCGGGCTAAGCCCGGTATCGAGGGCCGCATCTGCGGGAACAAGCGTCAGATTATGCGCGATGGCAAACTTTGCCGCATCATCCACATGCAAAACCATCGCAGCGGGCAGCAAACGCGCGGCCTTGACCATCGCGATTGCCGCACGATGCAGGTCCGCAGACCCCTCGCGTGCTGTTTGCAACGGCCCCTTCATCGGCGCGCGCAGATCATCTGCGGGGTCCGCAACCGCCCGCACCCAGTTCAAGGTGGCATCAGGCGGCAGGACGATCCGCGCGATGTCGCCATCATAGGCCCGCGCCTTAAGCGTTTCTGCACGCCGCCCCGTCACGGCCAAAACCGCATCGCCGCCCAGCGTGCGTAAATCAGCCAACCGTGCTGCATCCAGCGTCTCGGCCGCCAGCACCAACGCACCACCGTCCAGCACAACAGGCACGCCCATACGCAGATCAGCGCGGGCGCGGGCCAGTCGTTCTGTAATATCGGGGGCAAATCCCATGCACGACACCTCTCATTTGTTTCATCTCATAGCGGTTTGTGCCGCAAAGTGAAACATTTGCACTTTAAATCACACGTCCGTGTGAAACCGCGAAGGGATTGGTTGTTTGAAACGTAAACAAAGCACAAATCTAATTTCACAACGAAGGAGGATGTCATGGGACAACTCAAGAAGATTCTACTCGTCGATGATGACGACGACCTGCGCGAAGCACTTGGTGAACAATTGCTGATGACCGAGGACTTTGACGTCTTTGAGGCAGACGATGGTGCCAACGCGCTGATCAAAGCCAAGGAAAGTCTGTACGATCTGATGATCCTTGACGTGGGTCTGCCCGATACCGATGGCCGCGAACTTTGCCGTGTGATGCGTAAGCAGGGCGTGAAGTGCCCCATCGTCATGCTAACCGCACAGGACAGCGACGCTGACACGATCTATGGCCTTGATGCAGGTGCCAATGATTATATCAGTAAGCCCTTCAAATTCCCCGTACTTTTGGCCCGTGTGCGCAGCCAATTGCGCACCCATGAACAGTCCGAAGATGCTGTTTTCCAGCTTGGACCATATACGTTCAAACCTGCCCAAAAGCTGCTGATTACCGAGGACGAAAAGAAGGTGCGCCTGACGGAAAAAGAGACGAATATCCTCAAATTCCTGTACCGCGCGACCGAAGGTGTTGTCGCCCGTGATGTGCTTTTGCACGAGGTTTGGGGCTATAATGCGGGCGTGACGACGCACACATTAGAGACACATATTTACCGTCTTCGTCAAAAAATAGAACCAGATCCGTCAAATGCGCGCCTTCTTGTGACCGAATCCGGTGGCTATAGATTAGTGGCGTAGAAGTACTCCTCCCGGTGATCAGGCCCCTCCCTGTCGGGTCACCGGGTTCCCAAGAATACCGCCGGAGATCGGGTTATATCTCCACCTCCCTGTTGGACTTGCCCGGACCTTGTGTCCGGGCTTTTTTTTGCTCTGGCTATTTGAACACGGCATCTTACCTATTCAATGTATAGAATAGGGAGAGACACGATGAAATCCGCCAAACACTTTCTTGAAGAAGCCAACGCCAATGTCGTCCGCATCACCGCCGAGCAGGCGATTGCAAAACATACCGAGGGAAATGCCACGTTTATTGACGTTCGCGACAGCAGCGATATCGCAAAATCCGGCACAATAGCTGGCGCACACCGCGTCCCGCGCGGATTTCTTGAATTTGCGGCGGACCCGGACATGCAGTTCCACAATCCGATCTTCCAAAAAGATGCAGAGCTTTGTTTGGTTTGTGGTGCAGGCGGTCAGGCCGCACTCGCCGGAAAGACGCTGAAAGACATGGGTTACAAGAACGTCATCAATGTTGGCGGCATCGGCGATTGGAAAGAAGCAGGCGGACCGACCGAGGATTAACCCAACGCCTGATCCCAATCTGCGATCAGGTCGCTGATATCCTCAATCCCGACAGAGACGCGGATCAGATTTTCAGGAATACCGGTGTGCGGCTCAATCGTGTGCCGGTGTTCTACCAGACTTTCGACGCCGCCCAGTGACGTGGCGCGCAGGAAAAGTTTCAGCTTGCCCACAACCCGCAGCGCGTCGTCCCGACCTCCTTTGACCAAAACGGACAGCAAGCTGCCAAAACCGCCCTGCATCTGCCTTTGCGCGATGTCGAAACCGGGGTGTGACGGCAGACCGGGGTAAAACACATCCGACACCCCGGCATGCGCCATCAGGTGTTCCGCGAGCGTTTGCGCATTTTGCGACATCCGTTCAACCCGCAAGGGCAGCGTGCGCATTGCACGGGTCAGCATCCATGCCTCGAACGGGCCAAGGATTGCACCGGCCATTTTGCGATCAGCGCGGATCATATCCCAAATGGCGGCATCTGTTGCCCGTGTTGAAAGGACACCAGCCAGCACGTCAGAATGTCCGTTGATCCCTTTGGTCGCCGAATGCATCACGATATCGGCCCCATGATCCAGCGCGCGGGTCAGGATAGGCGTCGCGGCAGTGGCGTCGACCACCAATGTCGCATTGCTCGCGTCAGCAACCGCCCGGATATTGACCGTTTTCAGCCACGGGTTCGAAGGCGTTTCAACAAAGACGATGTCAGATTCTTGCGACAGGCATGTGGCGAGCAGATCATCTGCATCAACCTCAACCAATGTCACATCGCGTCGCGCACAAAAGTCGCGTACCCAAGCCGTCGTTCCCCAATAAATACCTGACTGCACGATCGCCGTGCCGCCATTGGGCAGCGTCCTGAACACGGCCGCAATTGCCGCCATGCCTGAAGGGAAAAGCAGCGTGTCTTCGGCCCCTTCGAGCGCGCGCAACACCTCCTCGGCTTGGCGCAGATTGTCCGAATCTGCGCGTGAATAGATGTTATCCGGCCGGATCAGTGCATAGTCTTCGTCACGCAGATAAGTCGTGGATGGCTGTAGCGCCGGTACGACGCCGCCTGTTTGCGGATCAACGGCGCCGGCGGCATGGGCTGCAATGGTGGCGGGCTTTAAATCATTTTCCATAGTGCTTTGTGCAGCGCGACATGGGCGAGATGCAAGTGGTGACTAGGTTACAAATTCATCCCGGCCATAGCCTTGCACATACAACAGCGCAGTCAGATCACCGTGGTTGATCCGCACATCGCATTGGTCCTGCACGGTAGGTTTGGCGTGCAGGGCAACACCCATGCCTGCCAGTGTCAGCATCCCCAGATCATTGGCCCCGTCGCCGACCGCCAGCACATCCTGGGCAGATATCCCTAAACGCGCGGCAATGTCGTTCAACGCCTCGACCTTGGCGGCTTTGCCCAGAATGGGCCGCCCGACATTGCCGGTCAGCTTGCCATCAGCGGCCAGCAGAGTATTCGCGCGGTTTTCGTCAAACCCCAGCGCTGCGGCGACACGGGCAGTGAACGCAGTGAACCCGCCAGACACGAGTGCCGCATAAGCGCCATGTGCCTTCATCGTATTCACCAACTCATAACCACCCGGCATATGGGTTATGCGTTCGTCCAAGACCTGTTCGATGATCGTCTCAGGCAGGCCTTTCAGCAAGCCGACGCGTTCAATCAACGCCGCTTCAAAATCCAATTCGCCGTTCATCGCCCGCGCGGTGATATCGGCGACCCGTTCCCCCACGCCCGCCTCGGCAGCCAATTCGTCAATGCATTCCTGCCGGATCATGGTGCTGTCCATATCGGCAAGCAGCATCTTTTTACGCCGCCCGTCCAACGGGCTGATCACCAGATCAACACATCCCTTTTGCAGGTCAGCCCAGACATCCCATTGGTTGTCAGGAGCCGCAGGGATCGCAAATTCCGCCGCCTCATCCACCGCAAGCCAGTTGGCGTCACCGCCGCCCCATGCATTGCGCAGGCTATCAACCAGTGCGGCATCCAGATTGCGCTCGGTCGGTGTTGTGATCAGTGTGACGACCTGCATGGCGGACCTCTTTGGATTGATGGGCAAGGTCTAGCGCCGTAGGGCCAAGGGCGCACCCCTAAAAGTCGAAAATCTCGCTCAGGAAACTGTCGCGCTTTTTGCGGGGGCGCTCCTGATAACGGTCATCGCGCCGGTCGCGGCCACTGTCACCACCGCCACCAGACGCGGGTGAGCGTTCAATGATCTTATCCAATTCACCCCGGTCGAGCCAAACGCCGCGGCATTCAGGGCAATAATCAATCTCAACCCCGCTGCGGTCAGAAATCACGAGGGTAGCGCCGTCAATGGGACATTTCATTGCGTAATCCTTTCTGCGTTGTTGTCCTTAATTAAGCGTAGCAACGCGGGATACAACGCGTGCGGCGGAAGGCCGCGCAGGTTTCCGATTGGCGACCTTGATGTCGCAAAAAACGCACCGTTTGCCGAATTCGGGCCGCTTTCACTGTTGTAGATACCGCAGCACCGCTCTATTCCCGCAGGTGGGACACCCTTCCCCAACGAAGGGCGCATATCTGTGAGGATACCACTGATGGTTACGACTAAACCGGCGACGCGGCCGGCTAATCCGCGTTTTTCTTCTGGCCCTTGCGCCAAACCCCCCGTTTGGAAACTTGATGCATTGCGTGACGCCCCTTTGGGTCGCTCACACCGTGCTGCTGTCGGCAAGGCCAAACTGGCCGAGGCGATTGACCTGACACGAGAGATTTTGGGCGTGCCTGCGGATTACCGCATCGGCATCGTACCTGCCTCTGACACAGGCGCCTATGAGATGGCGATGTGGTCTTTGCTGGGTGAACGCCCGGCCGAGATGGTCGCCTGGGAAAGCTTTGGTGCTGGCTGGGTCACGGATGTGGTCAAGCAGCTGAAAATCGACGCGACGGTGCATACGGCAGAGTATGGCGAAATCGTCGATATGGCCGCACTGAACTATGATAACGACGTTTGCTTTACATGGAACGGCACGACCTCTGGCGTGCGTGTGGTCTCAGGCGATGTGATCCCTGGCGATCGTGCAGGGCTGACACTCTGCGATGCAACCTCTGCGGCCTTTGCGCAGGATCTGCCTTGGGACAAGCTGGATGTGACGACTTTCTCCTGGCAGAAGGTGATGGGCGGTGAAGCGGCCCACGGCATGCTGATCCTGTCCCCCCGCGCGGTTGAGCGCCTCGAAAGCTACACCCCGGCATGGCCCCTGCCCAAGATCTTCCGCCTGACCAAGGGCGGTAAGCTGATCGAAGGCATCTTCCGGGGTGAGACGATCAACACGCCCTCCATGCTGGCGGTTGAGGATTATCTGGTTGCCCTGAAATGGGGCCGGTCTATCGGCGGTCTGGATGCGCTGATGCACCGGGCCAATGCCAATGCGCGCGCCATCTGGAATTTCTGCGCAGACAAGTCTTGGATGGCGAACCTCGCGGTTGATCCCGCAACCCGTTCCAACACCTCTGTCTGTCTGAAATTCACCGATGATCGCATCACCGACGGTGCCGCCTTTGCCAAAGCCGTTGCCAAACGGTTGGAGGCCGAAGGGATCGCGCTGGATATCGGCGCATACCGCGATGCCCCCGCAGGCTTGCGCATCTGGTGTGGTGCCACGGTCGAGACATCCGACATCGAGGCCATGTTGCCATGGCTGGAATGGGCGTTTGAGGCTCAAATCAACGCATAACGTGGGTTTCACCCACCCTACGATTTTCCAAAAGGAGCGGCAAAATGGCCCCCAAAGTACTTATCTCTGACAAACTCTCACCCGCCGCCGTGCAGATCTTCAAGGATCGCGGCATTGATGTGGATTTCCAGCCTGACCTTGGCAAGGACAAAGAAAAACTGCTGGAAGTGATCGGGCAATATGATGGCCTAGCGATCCGGTCGGCCACCAAAGCGACCGAGAAGATCATCGCAGCTGCTACGAATCTCAAGGTAATCGGTCGTGCCGGGATCGGTGTCGATAACGTCGACATTCCAGCGGCATCGAAGAAGGGGATCATCGTGATGAACACGCCTTTCGGGAACTCGATCACGACAGCCGAACATGCGATTTCGATGATGATGGCCGTGGCGCGGCAAATTCCCGAGGCAAACGCTTCGACCCATGCCGGTAAATGGGAAAAGTCCCGTTTCATGGGGGTTGAGCTGACGGGCAAAACGCTGGGCGTGATCGGTGCCGGTAACATCGGGTCCATCGTGATTGACCGCGCGCAGGGTCTGAAGATGAAGGTCGTCGCCTACGATCCGTTTCTGTCGGAGGAGCGCGCTGTCGACATTGGCGTTGAGAAGGTTGAGTTGGACGAATTGCTCGCTCGCGCCGATTTCATCACGATGCACGTCCCCCTGACCGATCAGACGAAAAACATCCTGTCGGCAGAGAACATTGCCAAGCTGAAAAAGGGCGTGCGGATCGTAAACTGTGCGCGTGGTGGTCTGGTCGATGAGGCCGCTTTGGCTGAAGCGCTCAACGCGGGTCACGTCGCTGGTGCGGCCTTTGATGTCTTCGCGGTAGAACCTGCTACCGAAAGCCCGCTTTTCAACTTGCCCAACGTCGTCGTGACCCCCCACTTGGGTGCTGCCACAACAGAAGCGCAGGAAAACGTGGCGTTGCAAGTGGCCGAACAGATGTCGGACTACCTGCTGACCGGCGCGGTGCAGAACGCACTGAACATGCCGTCCGTGACCGCCGAAGAGGCCAAGGTCATGGGGCCATGGATCAAGCTGACAGGCCACTTGGGTAACTTCATTGGCCAGATGACGGATGAGCCGATCAAGGCGATCAACATCCTGTTTGACGGTGAAGCAAGCGAGATGAACCTCAAGGCGCTGACAGCGGCGACGATTGCGGGGATCATGACGAAAGCAAACCCGGATACCAACATGGTCAGCGCGCCTGTGATCGCCAAAGAACGCGGGATCAAGGTTTCGACAACGAAGCAGGATCAATCAGGTGCGTTTGAAGGCTATGTCAAAGTGACCGTCGTAACTGCAAAGCGCGAGCGCTCGGTTGCGGGGACGGTCTTTAGCGATGGCAAGCCACGCTTTATCCAGATCAAGGGTATTAATATCGACGCCGAGATCGGTGAACACATGGTCTATACCACGAACGAGGATCGGCCCGGGATCATCGGCACCTTGGGCACGACGATGGGCGTGAACAACGTCAACATCGCGAACTTTACGCTTGGCCGGTCCGAGGCGAAGGGTGAGGCGATTGCGCTGCTCTATTTGGATGAACCGGTCCCTGCAGCTGCGATCAAGGCCTTGGAAGCAACAGGATTGTTCCAGCAGGTCAAACCGCTGACCTTTACAGTCTGATCGGCACACACATGAAACCCATCTACGCGATTGGTGACGTTCACGGCCAGAAAGACATGCTCGATCATGCGCTTGCATTGATTACGGCCGATGGCGGCGTGGACGCAAAGATCGTATTTGTGGGGGACTATACTGATCGCGGCCCAGACAGCCGGGCCGTGATCGACACATTGATTGCGGGTCGGGACGCGGGGCGCGATTGGGTTTTCATCAAAGGCAACCACGATCGCTTTTTTACCCACTTTGTACGTTACGGCAGGCAGCACGATGCGCGCGTCGCATCCGGCATTAACTGGTTCAACCCACGTTTGGGCGGCACAGAGACGCTGGCATCCTACGGCATCAAGGGTGTCATGCGTTTCGCGCAGGATCGCATAGATGGACGTGAGATGCTGGAGGCATTCGAAGCCCCTGACGGAACCTTTGATGCCGAGGCACTGCAACAAATGGCTCTTACTGCCGTACCAACGGCGCATTTGGATTTTCTGGACACCCTGCCGCTTTGGTTTGAAACAGACGATCTGTTGTTCGTTCATGCGGGTCTGCGTCCGGGTTTGCCGATTGATCAGCAAGACCCAGAGGACCTGCTTTGGATCAGGGATCCGTTTCTGACAAGTGATGAGGACTTCGGCAAACTGGTTGTCCACGGGCATACGGCACTTGATTACCCGCAGCATTTTGGCAATCGCGTCGATCTCGATGGTGGTGCCGGGTATCACCGCCCTCTCATCCCTGCCGTCTTTGAAGGCCGTGACTGTTGGCTGCTGACGGATCAGGGGCGCGTGTCGCTCACGCCCTAATCCCGCCGAATAACGCCCGTTACCGCAGCCGCACCAATAGCGGTAACAATCCAGCCCAGCGCTGTCAGCCACCAGCGCGCAATCCAAAGCCACCATCCCCACGGGCTGCGCGTGGTGGATGGCGCCCATGACGCCTCTTGCCCCAGTGAGATGATGGGGACCACCAGATCGACGGCATAGGATACCGCGTTGAAGGTCTCGTAGTCTCGGCCGGGCGTCAGAACGGTGGTGCCATCGGGGGCCAGCATGTATTTGTCTGACCAGACCTGTGCGGGATTGGCGATATTTTCATCCGTGGCAAGCGTCTGCCAACCCTCCGACATCAGCACTGGGCCCATTGTCGGCGCGAAATCACCTGCTTCCCAAGCCTTATCGGCCAAAAACCAGCCAATAAAGACCAGTGTCAGCAACATGTAAAAGCTACGCTCCGGCTTGTGCCCATAGCCGACGACAAGGCCAAACACCCGATCCGCGATCACGCTACCAGTATTACGCCAACCGACGCGAATACCATGCCAACGCTGCTCATCCCGAAACTGCTTTTGCGCAAGATCCAGCGTCATCTCGCCCACGTCTAATACAGCTTCATCCTTGGGATGCAGCAAAGCCAAACGGGCCACATGCGGATCATTCGGGCGACGTTTGCGCAGTTTTTCAATCGCTTCCCAACGCTCATCATCGGGCAAAAGGCTCGTCTTCAACAGATCATTGCGCCAATCCCGCTCGCGCCGCCAACGCGCGCGGGACGCTTTGCGTTGCTCTTTTTCTTTGGCGACCATAATCGCGCGCGCGTCTGACCTGTGGCCAGTGTCCCGCAAGAGTTTCGCCAATTGCTCGTAAGGTTGCGGGTAGAACTCGCGCCGCGACACAGCACCCATTTTCAGCCATGCCAAGCGATCCGCCACGTTGATCCCGCCATGCAGCACATCGTAGATAAACCCGCTCAGATACAGTGTGTCACACAAAGCCCAGCTTTCGGGATCGTCCCAAAGATCGCCCACATGCGCCGAGGTCAGATCGACCGCACCGGCAACGTCCTTTATGCGCCGCCAGATAAACCCTTCGCGCACGACAAGACGCTGCACGTTCAGCGCATGGCCTTCCGCGTTGCGCATGGTGGCATGGGTACAATCAAGGACGCCACTGATCTCAGCACCCATGAAGCTAACCTCGCCATCGGTGGTCGCATAGCGCAGGAACGCATCGCCGCGCACTTGCGTGCTTTGCGCGTTCAGCGCATGGCCGTCAGGGTTGTGGAATGCGACACCGATGGCAACCAGTTGGCCGCCGATTTGCGCACCCAGCAGGCTGACCTGTCCGGTGGCGGTTGTCCCCTCCAGCAGCACGCTACTGGCGACTTTCATGCCTTGCGCCTTGAACGCAGAGGCTTGGGGGTTTCGCAGCGTCGCTTGCGTGCAGGACAAATGCCCTTTGATATCGCTGCCCGACAACGACACCTTGCCGTCAATCCGACTGCCATTCAGCGTCAGGTTCCCGCTGATCTGAATGCGGGCCGCGTTGATCCCATCGACCATTGTACAGCCCACAATCGCCAGACCATCGGCCTGCAACTGAACCATCTGAGCACGTTCTGCAAAGTGGCAGTTGAAAAAATCCACCGGACCCCGCGCCTGCGTGAAACTGAGGTCCAGCTTACCCGCAATCCATGCCCCATTGACTGTAATACCCGAAGGTTGCGTCATGAAATCCTTGCAGCCGCCAAGGATCAGATACCGCAAAAGTGCCGCCCGGATCAGAACACCCGGTGCCTTGAGGTTCGGCACGGTCAACCCGATTTGCGCGGTCGTTCCCGTTTGCGCGTTTTCCAGCAACAGCAGCTCGGCAGCGGTCAGCAGGTCGTTGTCGCGCAGTTGGACAACCTGCGCCCAGCGCGTGATCAAATGCAGGTCTTCATAACTCATGGGCTCACGCTAGGGTGCTGTGGTATCGCTCGCAATGGTTTTCGCCCTTTTGCCTATCACCCAAGTGCCGTAGACCGTTGCAATGCCGATTGAATTTGCCAGCGTCGATGCGATCCTGAACCACGGGTTTGATACCGTGATCGATGTGCGCTCGCCTGCCGAATTTGCCGAAGATCACATCCCCGGTGCGATCAACCTGCCTGCCTTGTCGAACGCACAGCGGGCCGAGGTTGGCACGATCTACAAGCAGATCAGCCCCTTTGACGGGCGCAAGATTGGCGCAGGCATGGTGATCCGCAACGTCGCCGACCATATTGACGGGCCGCTGATGGAAAAGGACGGCGCATGGCGACCGCTGGTCTATTGCTGGCGCGGTGGGCAGCGCTCTGGTGTGTTTTCGACACTGCTGTCTGAGATTGGCTGGCGTACAGATACGATCAAGGGCGGATATACGGCGTTCCGGCGGTTAGTGAATGCCAGCCTCTATGATGTTCCATTGCCGCATCGCTTCATCCTGCTGGACGGCTACACCGGCACGGCCAAGACCGAAATACTGCCGCGCCTTGCCGCACGGGGTGTGCAGGTCATTGACCTGGAAGCCTTGGCCGGTCATCGCGGCTCGCTTTTGGGTGAAATGCCTGGTGGGCAACCTTCGCAGAAGGCCTTTGAAACGGGGCTTGCCGTGGCACTCAGCAAGCTGGACCCGGCCCGCCCGGTGGTTGTCGAAGCCGAAAGCAGCAAGATCGGGCGCATTGTGCTTCCCGCGTCTGTCTGGGCGGCAATGCTGGCCGCGCCCCGCATAGTCCTGCAAGTGCCGGAGGCCGCGCGCGCAACTTATCTGGCAAAGGCCTATCGCGAGGTGATTGAAGACCCTGCCATGGTCGCCAAAAAGCTCGCTCCGCTGCGCCGTCTACGTGGGCATGCAACCGTGGATCACTGGATTTCACTCTCAAATGGCGGCGCATTGGTTGATCTGTCACACGCGCTGATGGTCGATCACTACGATCCGTCTTATGCGAAATCGCGCAGGATTGATGAACGTGACGTTCTGGCTGAAGTCGCAGTTGAAACGCTGGATGATGACGGTCAAGAACATGCGGCAGATGGCATTACCGCTGCGGTTACTGGGTTTTGATCCCTGACCCTTCGATGATCTCACCAATCACGGCAGCATTGTAACCTGCTTTAAGTAGCTTTTGGATGGCACCATCCGCTGACTTCGCTGCAACCGCTGCCAGCAAACCGCCAGCCGTTTGCGGATCAAAGAGCAGATCAAAACGCGGCCCTGTGAGAGTTCCCGCCCCGGTGCGATTGTCTTCAAACAGCGATGAGCGGATGCCAGCAGCCGACAGGTCCAGCGCGCCATCCATCAAAGGGATCGCATCCAAATCCAGCACCGCACCAACGCCCGACGCGTCGCAGATGCCACGCAAATGGCCCGCCAGACCAAACCCGGTGATATCGGTCATCGCGTGTGCTTTGCCGAGGATCGCCGATGCCTGCGCCTGATCCTGCACCATCCAATCAAGGCATTTGATCACGTCAGCCCCTTTTGCTTTGCCTGTCATCTCTGCGGCCATGATCGTGCCGCTGCCAATAGGTTTTGTGAGGATCAGCTTGTCGCCCGTTTGCGCACCGGCCAGCGTGATCGGTGACTTCGTCAGCCCCGTTACGGTAAATCCAACCGTCAATTCATCGCCAAGCGATGAATGCCCGCCAATAATCCTGACCCCTGCTTTGGCGAAGACTTCTGACGCCGCTGTCATCATCTCAGCCATCGTCCGTTCCTGCAGTTCCGCCGACATGCGCGGCAGGATCAGGCTTGCGGTCGCCGCCTGCGGTTTGGCCCCCATGGCCCAGATGTCCCCCAACGCATGCACCGCTGCGATCCGGGTCATCAAAACCGGATCATTGGTCAGGGCGCGCAGGTGATCTGTGCTCATGACCTGCCCCGGCTGCACCTCTGCTGCATCATCACCAAAATGATCGGTCAGGACATTTTGCAAGGCCGCACGCCCTACCTTGGCCCCGCAGCCACCGCACATCGGTTTATCGCCCAACGCCTCTTTCACACCCAGCGCAATTGTGCGCGGCAGCTTGGGTGCTGCCATCGGTTGGAGGCTGTCAAACTGATCCATGAACTTGCGGTCGATGTAGTCCTTGAGCTTCCACAACAGCGGTCCCTCGCGGGCTGTCCCGAATTTCTCGGCCAAAGCGGATTTTTCACCAAGCGACACCAGCTTAAGATAGTCGCGCTGCGGCTTGTAGGCACGCAAGCTACCGCCAGACAAAGCGGCACGCAAATTGTCGAAAAGGACTGGCGCTTCGCGGACCGCATAAACACCGGCTTTGGGGCGCGGGTCGTGGTTGAGATGCGCGCAATCACCAACCGCGAAAATCTCGGGCGCGCTAGATTGCAGGTTGGCATCCACCGTGATGAAGCCGTCATGCAGATCAAGGCCTGTGTCGGCCACCCAATCATGCGGCTTCGCTCCAGCGGCCCCGGTTGTGAAATCACTGCGGATCGTGCGCCCGTCACGCAGAACGATGCCTTCGGCGAAGATTTCTGTCACTTCGGCGTCTTCAATAATCTCGACATTGCTGGCGGTCAGGGCCGCCAGCATCTTTTGCCGTGCCTTATAGCCCAGCGCCGTCAGCACGCGACTGCGGTCGATCAGGCGTACGGTCGGTTGTTTGTCCCGCAAGGCATAGGCCATCGCCATCGCAAGTTCGGCCCCGGCGACACCACCCCCGATAATCGCAATCTGCGGAGCATCAGCCAGCGCGCGAAACGCGTCCCAGCGGCTGGCGAAAGCGCCGAGTGGCTTGGCAGGAATGGCATGTGTGGTGAACCCCGGCAAATCCGGCATCGCGGAGGTGATCCCAACATCAACCGCCGCCACATCATAGGCAATCGGTGGACGGCCATCGACCGTGATCATGCGCGCGTCTTTATCAATGCCGGTCGCATAGCCATTGATGATCCGCGCACCCGCAAACCGCGCGAGTTTCACCAGATCAATGTCCAACTCTTCACGCGTATAGTGCCCTGCCACAAAGCCCGGAAGCATCCCTGAATAGGGCGCTGTCGGCCCCGGATTGATCACCGTCACCCGAACGCCCGGCAAAGGGTTCATCCCCCAACTGCGCAGTACCAGCGCATGGGTGTGACCGCCGCCAATCAGGACAAGGTCGCGGGTAAGGGGTAGACTGTTCATAGCGCCGTTGTAGCGGGCGCGCGATCAGGGGGAAAGCCACTGTCCTTGCCAATGACCGACACGTGAGAAACTGACACGACGGTGGTCGGTGCCAAGGTGCACGGCGTCAATTGTGGTAATCGTGCAGTGCAGGACGGCAAAAGTGTCAGGATCAGGTTCCTTTACATAGTCCAAAGCAGTCTCAATCGGCGTGCCCGGTGACGGGGTCACACCATAGGACTGTTGGGCGTGATCCGGGATCTTGTCCCAAAGAGCGCGGGTGGCGGCCCCTGTGTCAATCACGACCTCGGCCTGCAATCGGATTTGCAGGTCTTGTTTGGCATCCCAGATATGCAGCGCTGCGCGAGGGGATGCCTGCAAGCTCTTGATCTTATCCGAGTAGAGATCGGTATGCACCGTCAACATGCCTGACGCGCGGTCTGCTGTCCGCAATACGACCGTCCGTGCTTCGGGCCAGCCGTCCGTGGATACAGTCGCGAAAGTCGGGCGGCGCGCCGGGTGCTTGGCGTCGGCAACACCCCGGCCCAATGTGCCCCAGACTTTTGACAGGATGCCGTCGGCAGTTTCAAACCATTCACTCATAGCCTGTCATCTCCAGATAGCCGATACCTGCGTGGCTGCCCGTGACCGTCACAGGTCCTTCCCAGTAAGGCACGCTTGTTGTCATCCATGCGTTTTCGTTGATCGCTGCGACGGTGACGTCCACACCCTGTGCGGGCAGTTCTACACGCCAGCGAACCGGGACGTCGTCGTCGCTCATCGCCAACGGGGTCGCAACCAAAGCGCCGTCAGTGTATGGCGTGGTGTCGCCATCAGGGCTGATCCAAGTGGCGGAGGTAAAGTTGTTCCCATCGGTCTGCTGCAACCGAAATCCCATCATCTTGTGTCCGTCATCAAACGACAAAGAGAACCAATCCCAGCCGGTTTGGTTATCCGCCAAGGGCTGCGAGGACCATTCGCGGTCAAGCCACGCGTTGCCAGTCACGGCAATATCGCCCTCTGGCAGCTGAAGCGTCCCCTCAATCGCAAAGAACGGCTGCGAATAGTAGTAAGACGCCTGCCCTGCCGCTGATTTCACCGAATATCCGGCGTCTCCATGAAAGATCAGCGGTCCTTGCGCGGTCAGCGCCATGTCATAGGCAAAGTCAGGCGCGCTGGCGGTCATGCGCAACGTGTCCCAATCGCCCTGCAAGACCCAATCGTCGATCCAGGCCTCAAAGGGGTCCGCAGTCACACCTGCTTGTCCAATCCCGCCGCGTGCCAATCGCTCGGTCACATAATGATTGTCCGGCGTTGTGACCGCAGCATGACCCATCCAAAGCTGCGGTGCGGTCCAGCCGTCGCCTGCTTCTGGTGCCAAGGCCGACCGGAACAGTGTCCATTGCAGCCCGTAGGGCGTGCCGTCTTCGGCGGTCAGGTTTGCCGTGAGATACCACCATTCGATACGATAATCGGGGTGCGCCCCGTGATCTGCGGGAAAGTCAAATTGCGGATTAGGTTCGGGTACAGTGAACCCATCAGCATCCGTGCCAAGGCCCGCGAACCCTTGTGCCATCGCTGTGCAAGGCAAGAACAGGGCCAACAAAAACGCCTTAACGTTCATTGGAAAACACCTTCAGCAAATCCGCAGGCGGCGTGCGGGCCAATCGGCGCGCCGGCCACAGCGCCGCAAGGGCTGCGGCCAGCAAGGCGAACAGCCCCAAACGGGCGTAATCCATCGGGAAGAAATACATCGGCAGTTCCCACCCGAAGGCAGCCACATTGACGACCGCCAAAAGCGCCCACGCCAGTGCAAGGCCAAGCGGCAAAGCCACTACGGCTGTCAGCAGCGCCAGCATGACGGCACGCAACAATTCCAAACGGCCAATTTGGGCCCTTGTCATCCCCATTGCCCATGCCGGGGCCAGCTGGGGTACACGCATCGTGGCCAGTGTCAGCAAGCTCATCAGAATGGCAAAGCCCGCCACCGCAAGTGTCAGCACATTCAGCGCGGTCGTCACCGTGAAGGTCCGTTCAAAGATACCCAGCGAGATCGCCTTGATGCTGGCCTGATTGACCGATTGCGTGGCCGGGATGCCGGTCGCAGCTTCTAGGTCAGCGACGAAATCCGGCACACTTGCAGGGTCCATGCGCAGGCCAAAGTTGCGCGGGGTGATGTCGGGGTAGAGCGTGGCGAAGACGCCTTCGCCGATGACCGCCTGCCCGATGGGATTGCCGTAATCACCGTAAACACCAGCAATGGCAAAGGGTGTGCCTTGCAAAGTCACTTCATCGCCCACGTTCAACCCTGCACGCCGTGAGAGTTGTTCGTTGATCAGCACCGTTTCCCCGCCAAATGTCGTATCCCACGGGTCCACGCTTTGCTCCAGGAACACCCAATTGTCGCGATAGGTCGCATGATCGCGTGCACCGAAAACCTCGGTTGGTTGCCCGGCGACCTGCGTATCGACATTCTGGATAGGCAAGACAATGTCGGTACGGTCTTTGGCAAAAGCGATCAGGGCCGCTGACTGCGCTTCGTTCTCGGTGCGAATGTAAAGCTCGGATGCAAGCCGCTGATCAAGAAAATCAGTGAACGTCAGCCGAAAGCTCGACACCATCGTGGACACACCGACATTCGCCGACATTGCCAGCAACAGCGCCATTAACGCCAGCGAGAGCCCCGGCAGTTGTTGCCGTGTGTCGGCCCAAAACCACTGCGCGGTGACTGACTTTGCCGCTTTGCTGGATCCTGCCAAAATTCGATCAAGGATCAACGGCAGCGCCAAAGCCGCCCCGATCAAAAGCGAGGCAAGCAAGGTAAACCCGCCAATCAAGCCATTTGCGGTGACCATCATGATCGCGGACAACCCAAGCAGGACAGCGGCCGCGATCCCTTGGACCCTGGCCCGTCGTCCAGCAGCCATCGCAAGCGCGCGCGGTTGGGCCGCCGCCAGCAAGGGCATTTTCGCCATCTGATAAAGCGCGCCACCGGCCGCAATCGCCGTGCCGCCCAGCGCAATCGCCAGCCCTGAAAGCCACCAGACCGGACGCAATTGCAATGTGCCGGACACATCGGCCCCGTAAAGCCCGCGCAGGGTGGCGGCGACGTCCGGTAACAGCACTGCGGCAATCACATAGCCCAGCGCGACACCAATCAGCCCTGCAATCAACGCGAACAGCATCAACTCTGCCCCCATCAGGATCACCAGTTGGCGCAGAGGCAACCCCAAGGCGCGCAACGTCCGCACGACGGGGCGGCGCTGTTCAAACGCCAACCCAATCGCGCCATTCACGATGAAAATGCCAACGGCAAAGGACAGCAGACCAAATGCGGTCAGGTTCAGGTGAAAACTATCCGTCAGACGCCCAATGTCGCTGCCGCCCTGTGCGGGCTGAAGAATCAGATCCGGCGCAAGGGTTGCAAGGTCCGCGCGGCCTTTGGGTTGGCCCGGCAGCACGATCAAGCTGTCAATCTGGCCTGACTTCGCAAACACACGTTGCGCAACGCCAATATCGGTCAGTGCTGTATTCGGTGCAGTCTCGGGCGTGATGATCACGTTGAGGTCGGGTAACGCCGCAGCCGTTTCGGCGGTGCCAAAAAACTGCCCATCACCCGTCAGAAACGCCGCAATATCGGTGCCTTCAGCGGGTGCCACGGGCCCTATCCCGCTGGGGGCTGTCAGCGGATCAACCCCAATGATCCGCACACCATCCAGTCGTCCTTGCACGATCGGGCTGACCAACCAGCCCGCGCGCCGCAGATCAACGTATATGGCCTGCGCCATCGGTTGCCCATCGCGGCGCACCAACCGATCATACTGCCCCTCGCCCAAGGTAGCCGCCGCCGCATCATAGCTTGCACGGGCCTCAGCGTTCACCGCCTGCACCCCCGACCACAGTGCTGTCGCCAGCGCCAAACCAGCCAGCAGCGTAAAAAGCTGCAAAGGATTACGCCACCAATGCGACAAGAGCGCCTGTAAGGTGGCCCATGTCATGCGATCTGACCTGCGCGCAGATGCAAACGCCGCGACATGCGCCCGGCCAGACTGTCCGAATGGGTCACCAACAGCAGACCGGCACCTGTCTCGGCCACCAATTCCAGCATCAGGTCCATGACCGCTGCCGCAGTGCCCTCATCCAGATTGCCGGTTGGTTCGTCGGCCAACACAACGCGTGGCTTAGGCGCCAGCGTCCGGGCAATCGCAACCCTCTGCTGTTGACCGCCGGACAACTGTTCGGGGTATTTGTTGAGCTGCTCGGTCAGGCCCATGCGGTCTGCCAGCGTCGCATCCCATGCCGGATCATGCTGACCGGCCAAACGCGCCTGAAAAGCAATGTTATCGGCGACCTTCAGACTGGGGATCAGGTTAAACTGCTGGAACACGACCCCCAGGGTGCCGCGCCGCAAGGCCGCGCGTCCGGCATCATCAAGAGCGGCGATATCGTGGTCATCCACCATAATGCGCCCTGTGTTCGGAGTGTCTAAACCACCGATCAAATGCAGCAATGTGCTTTTGCCACTGCCGGATTCGCCCGTCAGCGCAAGCGTTTCACCCGCATCCAGCGTCAGATCAATACCGCGCAAGACCTCAAAAGGGCCGTCAGCGGTTTGATATGTTTTATGTATGTTTTGAACGTCTAGCAGCATGGTCACTTTTTATCCTTGCTGAGAGGTAACACGCCGCAGCCATAAGGAAACGGCTGCTGCGACGATTAGGTGCATCGCATGAGGTTTGTGCGGCAATCGCAGCGCAATTTCAGTGGGGACGTCTGCTAGAACTGATCCAGCAATCGACGCAGGTAGTCGCGCTCAAGCTCGGGGCGGCTTTGCTCGGCTGAGCGGCGGCGGATTTCATCCAGCAACTCTTCGGCGCGGCGGTTGACGTCTTCGCTGCCCAGCAGGTTCTGATCCGTGCCCAACTGCCCTGTGTTACCCATCTCGCGGCCCAAAGGATCGCGCTGACCGGGAACCGGACGGCCCGACGCCTCGCCTTGCTCTGACCCTTGGCCGGGTTCAGCATTCTGGTTCTGGGCAAGGGCCTGACCTAACTCGCGCATACCATTGCGCAATGCGTCCATGGCCTCGGCTTGCTGATCAATCGCTTCGGCCAGATCACCGTCGCGCAGCGCATCTTCGGCACCTTCCATCGCACCCTCGGCGCGTTCCAGCGACCGGCGCGCGATCTCACCTTGCTCGCCTTCGAGGTTGGGCAGACCTTGGCGCTGCCGCTGCAATTCTTCGCGCAGCGCTTGTTGGCGTTCAGCGAGGCTGCGCTGGTCACCCTCACCGCCGGCACCATCGCCACGCTGTTCGCCGCTGCGGCTGTTTTCACCAACGCCCTGGCCTTCGCCCTGCTGGCCACCTTGGCTGGGGTCCTGACCGTTCTGGCCTTGTTGTCCCTGCTGCTGGCCGGGTTGCTGGCCTGACTGGCCCTGCTGACCCGGTTGCCCTTGCTGACCCTGCTGGCCCGGCTGCTGTTGCGGCTCGCCTTGCTGACCGGGGTTAAACTGGTCCTGCAAATCGCTGAAGCTGTCATCTGACAGTTCTTCCTGATCCCGCAGCGTATCGGCTAGGTCCTGCATGGATTGTTCACCGGGTGTTTGCGGGCCATCGCCGCCTTCGCCTTGGGTGACGCGCAGGTTTTCCATCATCTGGTTCAGCTGTTCCATCAGCTCTTGCGCTTCGGCCATGCGGCCTTCTTGCATCAGCTCTTCGATACGATCCATGAGCGCTTGCAGCTCATCCATTCCCATCTCTTGCCCTTGCTGGCCACTGTCCGCCTGATCCGTCCCGTCATTAGGCTCGGCCTCTTGTGCGAGCATCCGCAAATAGTCGTCCGTCGCCTCGCGCAATTCCTGCATCAACTCCGCGATTTCCTCGTCCGAGGCCCCATCGCGCATCGCCTCGGCCAAACGTTCCTGCGCACGACGCAAACGCTCGCGAGCGTCGGCCAAACGGCCATCCTCAAGCTGGATAGCAAGGTCCCAAAGCGCCTCGACAATCTCGGCCTGTACCTCATCGGTCAGACCAACATCGGAAAAGTTATCAAGGCGGCGGATGATCGTGCGCAGGCGCAGATACGTCGTCTCATTCGAAAACAGCCCCTCGGGACGGTGCGACACGGCACGCAAAATCTGGTTCACGCGGCGCGCGTTGGCCTTGGACCACATCAGATCGCGGCGTTGTTCAATCACGGCCTTAGCGAACGGCTGAAAGAAGCGGCGTCCGGGCAGGATCATGGGTTCGGCAGGTGTTGTTCCGGTTTGTTCCGCTGCATCAATCACCTCAAGTTGCAACGTCACAGGCATATTCGCCAACGGATGCTCGCTGAGGTTATCAATCAGGAACTCTTCAAAATCGGCGCGGTCCCCGGTGAAAGGCATGGGCAGGTCCAGAACCAGCGGTTCAATCGGGTCCGGGTCAATGGTCAGGCCGTGAGTACGCTCAACCGCCGTCAGATCAAGGGTGATCGTCGCCGTACCAAACTCGACCCCGTAATCATCAAAGGCCGAAAAGGGCTGCGAAAGCTCGCCCATCGCATCCGATTCGATGGGACCAGTGAGATCAACGGTCGGGGCTGCATCCTCAATCGCGGTGATCTCCCATGTGGTTTTGTCGTCACCGCCAATGGTCAAGGTCCCCGATTGGGTCACCGCGAACTGTTGTTGCGCATCTGATGCCGCACCAAGGTCATCAACACGACCCGACACGGTTTCGGCGACGGTCAAAGCGCCGACTTCGCCGTAAAGTCGCAAAGTAACCTGACTGCCTTCGGGCACCCGCAAGGGTCCGGCAGGCACATCGTTAAGGTAGATCGACGGTTTGCCGGTGTAGGCAGGTGGCTCAACCCAGCCTTCCCAGACAGGTCCGGTCGCAAGCGTTTGTTCGCTGCCAGTGACGATTTCACCGATAGAACTGACACGGAACAACGATCCGAACATCAAAGCCGCAACAAAGAACAACAGCGCAATAAAACGAAGGCCGTAAGGGTCGCGGTCGGAAACACGCAGGTCCGGTTCAACCGGGCGGGCGTCCTTTGTTCGCTCGGCCATCCGCGCCATATGGGCTTTCCAGACCGCGATCGAAGCAGCATCCTTGCTGCC
This sequence comes from Yoonia sp. F2084L, assembly GCF_023015625.1. GTDB lineage: Bacteria > Pseudomonadota > Alphaproteobacteria > Rhodobacterales > Rhodobacteraceae > Yoonia. Next base: position 441,942 of record NZ_JALKAH010000003.1, on the reverse strand, counting down.
AATCGCTTGCGTATCGGCGACGGCAGCGATTGGACGGCCGGGCATGGCCGCATCGACACGTTCCAGCGCCTCGGCCGGGCTGGGCATGCGGAACTTGCGAATGCCCCAGACCAGCGTTGCGAAAAACGCGATGACAGACACAACAGCACCGCCCCAGAAGACTTCTAATGGCAGCTCATCTTGCCAACCCATCATCAAGGGGGCGAGGATCAGGAAAACCGCGGTCCAGAAAGGCCAGAACGCGCGCACGACTTGCTCGGCCACCATACCCGCACGGGTGGCAGCAACAGGAAAGCGCAAATGGCGCATCGGGTCGTGCTGATTATTCAGCGGGCCTCTCCTATTTTCTGCGGCGCGCGGTGGTTGTCTGTTATTCTAACCACGCAGGCAGCGTATCGCGTGCAATCATCTCTTCATAGGTAGGGCGTGGGCGGATAACTGCAAATTGATCGCCATCAACAAGCACCTCCGGGATGAGCGGGCGCGAGTTGTATTCTGACGACATCACCGCGCCATAAGCCCCGGCAGAACGGAAGGCGACCAGATCATTGGCTTTCACGGCAGGCATATCGCGGCCTTTTGCGAAGGTGTCACCGCTTTCACAAACCGGGCCCACGATATCGTAGCGCGCTGGCGCTGCGCCTGGGGCAGGCTCGATCACCGGCACGATGTCATGCCATGCCTCATACATTGCAGGGCGAATCAAATCATTCATCGCACCATCAAGGATCAGGAACTCGCGGTCTTCACCGGATTTCACATAGATTACCTTGGATACCATAAGGCCCGCATTGCCCGAAATCAGGCGGCCCGGCTCAATCTCAATCTCGCAGCCCAGATGCCCAACGGTGCGCTGGATCAGCGCACCATAATCGGTCGGCAGCGGTGGAGCCTCGTTTGAGCGGGCGTAGGGAATGCCCAAACCGCCGCCCAGATCAAGGCGCTTGATCTCGTGCCCTTCGGCGCGCAGTTGTTCGGTCAGCTCGGCAACCTTATTGTACGCGGCCTCAAACGGTGCCAATTCCGTCAGTTGCGATCCGATATGCACGTCGATGCCCACGACTTTCAGCCCCGGCAAGGATGCCGCCATCGCATAAACGTCATGCGCACGGCTTATCGGGATGCCAAACTTATTTTCAGACTTGCCAGTGGCGATTTTCGCATGAGTCTTTGCATCAACATCCGGGTTCACCCGGATCGTGATCGGGACAACGGCACCCAGTGATTGCGCCACTTGATCCAGCACGACCATCTCGGGCTCGCTTTCGACATTGAACTGGCGGATGCCGCCTTCAATGGCCAATCGCATTTCATCGGCGGTTTTGCCAACACCAGAGAATACGATCCTGTCACCAGGCACGCCAGCGGCCTTGGCGCGCATATACTCGCCGCCAGACACCACATCCATGCCCGCGCCCGCATCACCCAAAACCTTGATGACGGCCTGATTTGACAGGGATTTCATCGCGAAACACACAAGATGTTCGGCCCAATCCAGCGCTTCATCAAAAAGCGTGAAGTGGCGTTTCAGGGTCGCAGTGGAATAGACATAAAACGGCGTGCCAACAGCTGCCGCAATGTCAGATATGGCGACGTCTTCGGCATAAAGCGCGCCATTGCGATAGAGAAAATGATCCAAGCCTGCGATCCTTGTCCAAAACCAGACTTGGACATATCAGATCGCGGGCAAAGACCAACCCTGATTTGCTGCGCTTAAACGCGCACCCTATGCTTGTCCTTTGCATAGACGATCCGGTCGCGCAGATAGAGGTAAAGCGGCAAGCCACAGCTGACGCCGATGCAAAAGGTCGCGGGAATCGCCACAAGGCTGAGCCAGTTTTTGTTGCGAATAGCCTCATACAGTATCCAAACCGTGAGGCTAACAGCCGCAATTGTTAGATCCCAAACCAAACCACTTGTCGCCGCATTCACGTGCCATGCGTCCACCATCGCCATGATGTCCCAGCCTTCGGCCTGAAACCACGTGATGAAGTAATACATCGGATGGATAGCGCCCCAAATAGCAAGCAAGAGGAACACGATACGCATCAGAAACCTACACCAACAGACACATTCCCGTTCGATGCCCCAACGCTCGCGCCGGTGCTGACACCATTGCTGCCAACGCTCAGTCCGACATTGGCGTTTGGAGTGAACGGCGCGCCATCCGCACCACAGGCGGCCAGTGCAGCCACCGTCAAGATCAATGCAATACGCTTCATTTCAAAACCTCTTTCCAATGCGCCACCTGGGCGCGGACCTGTGACGGTGCGGTCCCTCCGAAACTGGTCCGGGATGCCACCGAATTCTCAACCCCCAGCACATCAAACACATCCGCACGGATGCCATCGTGAACCGATTGCATGTCAGCCAGCGTCAGGTCAGGCAGATCACAATCTTTGCCCTCTGCCATCGCCACCAAAGACCCGGTCACATGATGCGCGTCCCGGAAAGGTAGCCCAAGTTCGCGCACCAGCCAATCGGCAAGGTCGGTTGCGGTCGAAAATCCGCCAGCGGCTGCGGCTTTCAGGTTGTCCCGCTCTGCCGTCATATCGGCGACCATCCCCGTCATCGCCGCCAGTGCCAGCATCAGGTTATCGGCGGCATCAAAGGTCTGTTCCTTATCTTCCTGCATGTCTTTGGAGTAGGTCAGCGGCAGGCCCTTCATCACCGTCATCAGCGCGACATTCGCCCCGAAAATCCGACCGATCTTCGCGCGGATCAACTCGGCTGCATCCGGGTTGCGCTTTTGCGGCATAATGGATGACCCGGTGGACCACTTGTCCGACATCTTCACAAAGCGGAACTGGGCCGAGGACCAGATCACCAGTTCTTCGGCCAAACGGCTCAGGTGCATCGCGCAGATGCTGGCAGAGGCCAGAAACTCCAATGCGAAATCGCGGTCCGCCACAGCATCCAAAGAATTCGACATCGGGCGATCAAAGCCCAACGCCGTGGCGGTCATCTGGCGATCAATCGGGAAAGACGTACCCGCAAGGGCAGCAGCCCCCAAAGGCGAGGTATTCATTCGCGCGCGCGCATCGGCAAACCGCGACCGATCCCGCGCAAACATCTCAACATAAGCCAGCATATGATGGCCCCATGTGACAGGCTGCGCTGTCTGCAAATGGGTAAAGCCGGGCATCACCCAATCCGCACCAGCCTCGGCCTGCGCGAGAAGCGCTCGGCAGAGTGCTGCGAGCGCCTCGTCAGCCTGATCACACTGATCACGGACCCAAAGGCGGAAATCGACGGCCACCTGATCATTGCGCGAACGGGCGGTGTGCAACCGCCCCGCAGGTTCACCAATCAAATCACGCAACCGGGCCTCAACATTCATATGAATGTCTTCCAATGCGGTCGAGAACGGAAAATCCCCGGTTTCAATCTCTGACAATACGGTGAGCAGGCCTTCCCGGATCGCCTTTGCATCGTTATCGCTAATGATGCCTGTGGCGGCCAACATGGCGGCATGGGCGCGTGAACCTGCAATGTCCTGCGGCGCAAGACGACGGTCATACCCGATTGAGGCATTGATCGCCTCCATAATCGCGTCTGGTCCGGCGGCAAAACGCCCGCCCCACATTGTGTTTGCGGATTTGGTCATAAAGGAAGTCGCCTGTGCGAAAGTTAATGTCTGCCCTGCTTTATACGGCCCTTTTGGGTCTTGCAAATACCGGCCATGCGGATGTGGCCGCGGCAGAGGCGATGCGCGAAGGCGATATGCGCAAGCTGATCTTTCACAGCGCGCCAATTGAAAGCTCAGACGTCGCTTTCAAAAGCGAGGACGGGCAAGACATGACGCTCGCCGATTATGCGGGAAAACATGTTGTGCTGAACTTCTGGGCGACGTGGTGCGCGCCATGCCGGCATGAAATGCCGCATCTCTCAGCGCTGCAAGAAACCATGGGTGGGGATAAACTAGAGGTCGTCACAATCGCAACGGGGCGCAACCCCTTGCCCGGTATGCAGCGCTTTTTCGCAGAAATCGAAGTCGATAACCTGCCGCTGCATACAGACGCACGCCAGAGCCTCGCACGTAGCTTGGGTGTTTTGGGACTGCCGGTGACAATCATCATCGACCCAGAAGGCCGCGAGGTCGGACGCATGCAAGGCGATGCCGATTGGTCGAGCGAAAACGCCATGGCCATTATGCAGGCGTTGATCGAGCCAGAGAGCTAGTCGATAATCTGATCAGCTTTTGTCATCGTCCGCGTAGTCAGCGCGCGTTCTCACTTTTCGCGTCGTCTCATCATGCGGATCAAAGCCTTGGTTGACAACTTCCTCAACCCGGCAATCTTCGCACATTGCGAGCACCTTCATGCGCTCGGCACCCGTATCGCCCTGAAACATCCAGTGATCCGCCAGACGCGATTGAACACGCTCAATCCCTGAGCGCGTGGCGAAAGCCGTGCCGCATTTTGTGCAGCAAAAGGGCGGTTCCTCATGCAGGATCTGACGTGGTGTTTCCCACGCCTGAAAATCAATCTGCGGTGTCAAAGTGATCGCTGTTTCGGGGCATGTAGCGGCACAAAGGCCACATTGCACGCATGCGCTTTCTGTAAACCGCAGCATCGGTGTTTCGGGATTATCAAGAAGTGCACCTGTCGGGCAAACCCCGGTGCATGCCTGACACAGCGTGCAGGCATCTGTGTCCACATGCACGCGCCCAAACGGCGCGCCTTGAGGCAAAGGCATGTTTTGTACAGGCTGTGCTGCGGCACGGTTCATTTCCGCAAATGCCATAACCAAAAGCCCGCGCTTATCGGTGGGTGGCAAAAAGCTGGACGGGGTTGCCGACACGGGGCTGCGAGGCATGGCCTCCAACGCTGTTTCCAAAGCATCCGGGTCGTCCGTTTCGACCAGCGTGATCGGCCCATGGCCCATGGCCGATCCGACGCTGGCCACCAGATCTATGCCCGCGCGTAACCCTTCGATATCGTGCTGCGGTCGGGCCCGCGCCAGAAGGGCAACCGCACCAGCACCATATGCAAAGGCCGCAGCCAATACTTCAGGTCCGGCTTGGGTGATTTCGTTCAGGCCGATGGGGATGACATGCGCGGGCAAGCCCCGGCCAAAACGGCCTGATGCGTTGATCAAAGGCTCTCCGTGGTCTGCATCATGCAGGAGGATCGCTGGCGCCACAGTGCCGCCAGCCGCATGCCACGCCTTCAGCGCTGCGCGCAGACGGGTCGCGACCGTGGCCACATCAGGCAGCGCATAGCTGGCAGCCCCTGTGGGGCAAGCGGCGGCACATTGACCGCATCCGGCGCAAATAGCCGGATCAATCTGAACGCTATCACCATCAGGCGTTATCGCCCCGGTGGGGCAAAGCGAAAGGCAACGGGTGCAGCCGGTGATCTCATTGCGGGAATGCGCACAAAGATCAGCCAGAAAGTCGATATAAACGGGCTTATCAAAGGCCCCAACCATCTGACCCGCCTCAGCGATGAGGGCGGCAACAGCCGGGGTGTCCTTAGGATCGGCGCGCAAATAGCCGGGCCGCAGATCATGGGCTGTAAAAAGCGGTCGCCCCCCGGTCAGATCAACTACAAGATCAGCCCGTGAAACCGCACCATCCCGCGCTGTTTCAAATTTCAACACATCCCGAGACGACGGCGAGGGTGCCGCATAATCATCGACCGTCAAGACGAATGCGCCCAAGTGGCCCGTCGCCGAACGGATGCGGCCTTGCAGGACCGGAAATCGTGTTTGCGCCGGTGGGACAATGGCCACGCCGGGCTGCATCAGCACCGTAATGTCGAGATGATCAGCAAGGGTCGCTGCGGCCTCAAGCGCGGTTTCATCGCGACCAAGGATCAAGGTCACACCGTTGCTTTCCAAAGTGGTCACACCAAAAGGGGCCGGGTCCACCGAGGCTGCGGCAACCATGGCGGCCATCTTTGGCCCGCTGGTGTCAGCCTGCGCTGTCCAACCTGCCGTTTCACGAATGTTTGCAAAGGATAAAGACACATCGGGGGCTTCGTCTGCGGCGATCTCAGAAAAGAGCGGCGCCTCTTGCGTGCAGGCAACCGTCACGGGAAAACCTTCCGCCAAGGCTGCGCGAAAATGATCGAGATTTGCGCGACAAAGCTGGTTGACCGACGCGGCACCGCCGCACCCTGCTTTGGCCAGCGCACTTTCATCGGGTGACATGGTGTTTTCACAAGTGCATGTAAGGACAGTTCGGCCTGAAGTCGCTTTGGTCATGGGTTTTGTGGTCCAATCGAGCAGTTTTGAATGACCCCGACCGCACTTGTAGTGGGGGGAAAGAGCATTACAATCGAATGAAACAAACGACGATGCAAGGACAAGCCGCAGTGCTCGATGATGTTACCGCGCCCCGTGCGCTTTTGCTTCCTCCGCCTTATACAGCGCATTGGCTTGCACAGGGGGATGCTTTTGACCATGCCATCAGCCTGGCACCTGAACATGGGGCGGGGACGCTTGTGTGGCATGCAAGCGCCGGTCAGAAGGGGCCGGGGCGTTTTGATTTTGCGGTTGTGCTTGAGCCTGAAACGCCTTTGTCGCAAGCGCGCAAAGCGTTCATTCTGGGTATGTTGGGTTTGGGCGATGCGATTGCAGCGCACTGCCCGCCTGAACGCGCGGTCGGGTTTGGCTGGCCGGGTGAAGTGCGCCTTGATGGTGCGCGGCTTGGTGGTATGCGGCTTTGCGTGGCCCCGGATACCGCAGAGGATGATATTCCAGACTGGATGGTGCTGGGGGTCGAATTGATTGCGGACCGCGACCATTTGTCAGCGCCGGGCAATCAGCCAGATTCGCTGTCTTTAAAGGAGGAAGAGTTTGAAGACCCACCGGCGATCCTGGAAAGCTTTGCCTCCTATCTGATGCTGAATTTTGACCGGATGGCGCATGGCGGGTTTGAACCATTAGCTGCGCAATACAGCAGCAAGCTGGCAAACGAAGGCACCATCACCATGGACGGTGATTTGCAGACCGCGGATGGCCTTGTCGCGTTGAAAGATGCAGTGACCATGACCCCGTGGCGCAATGAAACAGGTCCAAAGCTATGATCCGCTTGCCCAGGACTATCCAGCTTGATCGGTCGGACGACGTGATTTTTGCACCTGCCGCGCGCCCCGGCGAATGGGCCGTGCCCGGAACATTCCTATTCGCTGGCCGGAATGCCGAAAGCCTGAGCCGGAAGGAACAGATCGCCTTTCGGTCGGGGTTTCTGGGTGCTGACAGTTTCGGCTGGTCAACCTTGGTCACTGTGACCTTCGCCCGCGCCGAAGACCGCGAAGAGGTCATTGAAACATTGGCCCGGCAGTTTGTCGAAAAATTGGGTGCGCCTGATGTAGCAACCGCCCGTCCTGCCGCTGCCGAAGAGGTGGCGCTGGCAGAGGACTTGTGCCGTGGTCATAGCGAGGGGACATTGATCGCGCTGCACCGTACGCAAGATCAAAGCGGTATCAGAGAACAGTTTCGTACCCTGAAGCCGCGTGACACGACGGCCTTCTCGGCGGACTATCTGGGTGGTCACGACAAAGCCTTTCATATGGTTGAAACCGACGAGGACGAGAGTTTTGATCTTGCGGCACTTGTCGAAGAGAAGGACGCGCCATGAGAGAATTCTGGGTTGCCTCCGGCCACCATATGACGCGGCTTGATGCAGAAGGCCGTATGCAGGTGACGGATGAGTTGATCCTCGCGTGGCTGGCCCGTCCTGAAATTGTCCCACCCCCAGAAGCCTGCGCCGCAGAACGTGCCCTGCATGTGCGCTTGCTGGAAACGCCGCGTGCGCCGGTGACCGTGATGGAACGGGCCAATATGCAAGACGCCGACGCGCGTGAAAACTGGGACTTTCTGTTGACCTTGCGCGATACGCTACTTGACGCTGGGTCTATCGAAGAGGGTTATTTGGCTCTGGTACGCAATCGGGTCCGCCTGCCGCATATGTTCTATGATCAATTGGTGCAGCTCATCCTGCGCAACGCGCTGGACGGTTGCGACGATATCCATACGTTGCGCGCCGCCGAGATGTTCTTTCGCCCGCAGCGCGCCTATCTGCATGACGGTGGGCTGATGCTGGCGGATGACGAGTTGGTCTCTGAGCTTGAAGGTGAAATGCACAGCAATCCGCTATTTGCGATGATGAACGGCGGAGTTGATGCGCTGGATGTGCTGAACGACGCCAATGCCTGGACCTATTGGAGCCGCTCTGACGCGCATAGCATGGTGTTGGCCTTCGGCGCCGATCAACAGGCGCGCGTAGGACTGGCCAATGCGATTGCGCGCTTTGTGACCCATCTTTTGGGCAAAGCGGTGCACGTTGCGCCGATGATGGCTGCCGATGATGTTGATTTACAATGGTTCGTAGGCCTTGATGAAGCGGGCACCAAAGTAGGGAATGCGCTTTGGAATGGGCAGACGCCCGAGCCTTCTTTGGTTGGCCTTTTCGCCCTGACCTTTGCGACGCCGGATGGCATTTTGCCGCAAATCGGGACGCAGCCGGTTTATATCTTGATCGGCCTTGATGGTAGCAATGTGATCAGGTTCAAACCGCAGAACCTTGTGACCGGGCTGCCGCTTGCGGATGACAGCGTTACGCCGTTTCCGGCCACAATGGGGACGGCCTGATGCCCCGGCAGGTTGTTCGCGTCGCCGTTGTGGGTGTGTCACATCCGCCTGCCAATGTCTGGGCCCAACGCCGTGTCGTGCCTGCTGCATTGATGGCGGATATACCCGCACTTGAAGCAGGCGCGCTGATGTCGACACAAGGCGACGTTCATACCTACTACATGGGCGATCATGCGGTGGTTTTGCATTCCGGCGAAACCGCTCACTACATTGACAATCTGCGCGCGGCACAACCATCGCTTTGGGTGTCTTGCGATGGGGATCAGGTGCGTCTTGTGACCGCCGACCCCTATGAAGGCGAGGCGATGGCAAGTGATCCTGAGCGTGTGGTCGAAGCACTGCCGATCCCGCCTGCCGTCGCAGCCAGTATTGACACCTTTATTCAGGCCCATCACGTGCATGAGGTCTTTCACAAGCGCAAGCGCGTGCCGGCCACGTCGCAGCATGACCCGCGTGCGCCACGCATCCTGTCGGACCGCGAAAAATGGGTGCAGACGCGCGGCAAGGCAGGGTTGCCGCCAAGGGGGTCAACATGAGCGATCCAGAAGGCACAGACAGTGGACGTCTAAAAGGCTGGTCGCAGCGCAAGCTGGCGGCCAGGCGCGAGGAAAAGACTGTAGAAGATAAAAATGTCGTGCCAGATGCAGCTATTCCCAACCTCCCTGTCGAAGATCCCGATGTGGTTGCAGTATTGCCGTCGCTTGATGACATCACAGCCGGTTTTGATATCAGCCCGTTTCTTGCCAAGGGCGTTCCGGCTCATCTTAAAAACGCGGCCATGCGCAGGCTTTGGCGGGCCAGTCCTGCGGTGCGCGATTATCTTGATCCGGCGGTTGATTATGCATGGGACTGGAACGCCCCCGGCGGTGTGCCCGGCGGTGGGGGCGTGTTATCAGAGCAAAGTATCGCCAAAATGGTCAAAGGCATCATCGGCACCCAATCCGAGGACACCGAAGAGATGAACGCAGACGATGCTGCACCCGAAGAGGCGGAACCGATCGAGATTGCGCATCAGGCTGATCCAGCACCCTCAGCCGTCAGACGTGATACACCGTCAAAGGCCACGCCACAAAAAGAAACCGATGCACAGCGTCCCGCAGATGATCATGCAGCCCTTCCGCCCGGACGTCGGCATGGCGGTGCGGTGCCCGAATAACTGCGGCACTTCGGCGCATCTGCGGCGTCGCAAATGATTGCCAAGTGTCGGAAACTGTGGGATCGTTAGGCAGTCATGCTATGCTTTGCCTTAGATTCCATCAGTGAGGAAAGACATTGTCCACAGCCAGCACGGCCCAAGCCGAGCCAGCCAGATCAGAATACGAGATGCTTCGCGCCCAGCAATGGTCGCTGATTGCGTCGCTTTTGGTTGCGCCACCGGATCGCGAAACACTCGCTGCATTAGCGGGTTTGACCGGTGATGACACAGCGCTTGGGCAGTCCTACCGGGTTCTTGCCGAAACGGCCGCCACTGCGGATGTCGATGATGTGGCTCGTGAATACTTTGAACTATTTATGGGCGTGGGGCGCGGTGAATTGCTCCCTTATGCGTCATTCTATCTGACCGGGTTCCTGAACGAACGGCCTTTGGCTGATCTCAGACGCGATCTTGCGATGATGGGTGTGGAACGTGCCGACGGGCGGTTCGAGCCTGAAGATCATATCGCGAGCATGGCCGAAGTGATGTCGGGGCTTGCTGCGGGTCACTTTGATGCCGGTGTTCTGGGCTGTGGTGCCGCCGGTCAGGCCGGGTTTTTCGCGCGGCATCTGGAACCTTGGGCAACGCAGTTCTTTGACGATCTGGCGGTTGCGCCAAGTGCGCGTTTTTACCGCGCTGTGGCCGAGGTTGGCCGTATTTTCACAGATATAGAAATTCGCGCCTTTGCCCTTGAGGCCAAAGCGCATCGAACCTCTGGGTCAAGCGCCCAGAAGATTTAATAACAGCCCATTCGGCGCAAAGCCGATGGGTCGTAGAGACGACAAAAGGGAGGATGACATGGCTGATAGCATCAAGACGGACAAAGGCATTGGGCGGCGCGGGTTCTTTGGCGCTGTGGCCGCAGCTGCCACGACCGGTGTGGTCGCAGGTGGCGCGCGTCCTGCATTTGCAGAAGAAGTCGGCGATGAGCGCACAAAAGCACGGTATCAAGAGACCGAGCATGTGCAGGCATTTTATCGCACCAATCGTTACTACACAGGGGAATAAGCCATGCTGGTAAAACGCAGATCAAAAGATGCATCCCGCAGCGGTCTTGCCGCTTTTGCGCAGAATGTGGCGGCCAAACCCGTTGACCGTCGTAGTTTTCTAAGAACCTCTGGCCTTGCCGTCGGGGGGCTTGCCGCATTCGGCGCTATCGGTGCCACGACCGTGCAGCGTGCCGAAGCCGGCATGATGGATTTCAGCCAACCGGTCGAAGTCAAAACCAACATTTGCACCCACTGCTCGGTTGGCTGCACGGTGAAAGCCGAAGTTCAGAACGGCGTCTGGGTTGGACAGGAACCCGCATGGGATAGTCCGATCAACCGCGGCACCCATTGCGCCAAAGGTGCATCGGTGCGCGAGCTGGTTCATGGGGACCGCCGCCTGAAATATCCGATGAAGAAAGAAAACGGCGAGTGGGTCCGTGTCTCTTGGGAACAAGCGATCGACGAAATCGGCGACAAGATGCTGGATATTCGCGAAAAGAACGGGGCTGACAGCGCGTATTTGCTGGGCTCTGCAAAGTTCTCAAACGAAGGGGCGTACCTGTTCCGCAAGTTCGCGGCGTTCTGGGGCACCAATAACGTCGATCACCAAGCGCGCATTTGTCACTCAACCACAGTGGCCGGTGTTGCGAACACTTGGGGCTATGGCGCGATGACCAATAGCTACAATGACATCCGCAATTCCAAGACCATCATTTTCATGGGCTCCAACGCGGCTGAGGCGCACCCTGTGTCTTTGCAGCATATCCTGACAGGCAAGGAAACGAACCGCGCCAATGTCATCGTCATTGATCCGCGTTTCACACGCACAGCAGCCCATGCAACGGATTACATCCGTATGCGCCCCGGCACAGATATCGCGATTATCTGGGGGATCATGTGGCACATCTTTGAAAACGACTGGCAGGATCAGGAATATATCGACCAGCGCGTCTGGGGCATGGATCAGATCCGCGAAGCTGTGAAAGCGTATCCGCCTGAGGTGGTCGAGCGGATCAGCGGCATTTCCGGACCTGAACTGCGCCGTGTTGCCGAAACCTTTGCAACGCAAGGTCCTGCGACTTTCATCTGGTGCATGGGTGGCACGCAGCACACTGTTGGTACAGCCAACGTGCGGACCTATTGCAACCTGCTGCTGGCGACCGGAAACGTGGGCTCGAACGGGTCTGGTGCGAATATCTTCCGTGGTCACTGCAACGTGCAGGGTGCAACGGACTTTGGTCTCGATATCGGGTCATTGCCTTGTTATTACGGCCTGTCCGAAGGCGGCTGGCGCCACTGGTCGCGCGTTTGGGACGTCCCTTACGAATATCTGCAAGCGCGTTTTGACGAAGTACCCGCAAAGGGTGGCCGCGACGCACGTGACCGCCAAGCCAATATGCAAATGGCAGGTATCCCCTCGACACGCTGGTTCGATGCAGCAACGCTTGATGCCGACGACGTCGATCAGCGCGACAATATCAAAGCGATGATCGTCTTTGGTCACGGTGGTAATACTGTACCACGTATGGGCGACAGTCTTAAGGGGATGAACGCTCTTGATCTTTTGGTCGTTGCTGACCCACATCCGACTACTTTTGCGGCCTTGCATGACCGCCCTGACAACACGTACCTGCTGCCGATCTCAACGCAGTTTGAATGTGATGGTAGCCGGACAGCCTCGAACCGGTCCGTGCAGTGGGGCGAAAAAGTTGTTGAGCCGATCTTTGAAAGCGACAACGATTATGCGGTAATTTACCGCTTGTCTGAGAAGCTTGGCTTCGCTGATGAGATGTTCAAACCATACGATATGGTGCAGGGCAAATTCTCGATGGAGCCGACAGCGGAATCGATCCTGCGCGAGATTAACCGTGGTGGCTGGTCCACTGGCTACACCGGTCAAAGCCCAGAGCGGATCAAGGCGCATATGGCCAATCAGGACAAGTTTGACCTTGTCACGCTACGCGCACCTGCTGACGCAGAAGAAGTTGGGGGCGATTTCTATGGTCTGCCTTGGCCATGTTGGGGCACGCCAGAGTTTGGACATCCCGGCACCCATATCCTGTATAATCCAAACGTCGCCGTGAAAGACGGTGGTGGCGGGTTCCGTCCGCGCTTTGGTCTGGACCGCGAAGGTGAAACACTGCTTGCCGAGGGCAGCTATCCCGTTGGATCCGAGATTGAGGATGGCTATCCGCAGTTCACCTACGGCATCCTGCAATCCCTTGGCTGGGACACCGATCTGACCGCGGACGAGTTGGCAACAATCCAGCGCATCGGCAACAATGATCCCGAAGCGATGGCAAAGGTCAGCTGGTCACTTGATCTGTCAGGTGGCATTCAACGCGTTGCGATTGAGCATGGTTGTGTGCCCTTCGGCAACGGCAAGGCCCGCGCAGTTGCGTGGAACCTGCCTGATCCGATCCCGGTGCACCGCGAACCGATCTATTCGCCGCGTCCTGATCTGGTGGCCGACTATCCAACACGCGAAGATGGACGTCAGTTCCGCGTTCCGAACATTGGCCATACACTTCAGGCCTCTGCGGTTGATCGCAACCTTGCCGACAGCTTCCCCATCGTGCTGACCTCTGGTCGTTTGGTGGAATACGAAGGTGGCGGCGAAGAGACCCGTTCAAATCCATGGCTTGCGGAATTGCAGCAAGACATGTTCGTGGAAATCAACCCAACGGATGCGGCGGCACGCGGCATCACCGATGGTGGTTGGGTTTGGGTCAATGGCCCTGAAAACGACAGCAAAGCACGGGTCAAAGCACTTGTGACCGAACGCGTCGCGTCCGGGGTGGCCTTTATGCCATTCCACTTTGCAGGTTGGTTCCAAGGCGAAGACCAGCGGGGCAACTACCCTGCGGGCACAGACCCGATTGTTTTGGGCGAAAGCGTCAACACGGTCACATCCTACGGATATGACCCGGTAACTGGCATGCATGAAGGCAAGGTCACACTTTGCCAGATTTCAGCGGCATAAGGGAGGACAGATAATATGGCACGAATGAAATTCCTTTGCGACGCGGACCGCTGCATCGAATGCAACGCCTGTGTGACAGCCTGCAAAAACGAGCACGAGGTGCCCTGGGGTATCAACCGTCGTCGGGTTGTGACGATCAATGATGGTTTGCCGGGTGAACGTTCCGTTTCGATGGCTTGCATGCATTGCACTGACGCGCCTTGCGCTGCGGTTTGCCCGGTGGACTGCTTTTATACAACCGACGACGCGGTTGTTCTGCATTCCAAGGATACTTGCATCGGCTGCGGGTATTGCTTCTACGCCTGTCCGTTTGGCGCGCCGCAATACCCCAAAGTCGGTAACTTCGGCACACGCGGCAAGATGGACAAATGCACCTATTGTGCAGGTGGACCAGAGGCCGACATGACCGAAGCGGAATACGTCAAATACGGGTCAAACCGTTTGGCGGAAGGGAAACTACCGCTTTGCGCCGAGATGTGTTCAACCAAGTCATTGCTTGCTGGTGACGGTGATATCATCGCCGAGATTTACAAAGAACGTGTTGTGACGCGGGGCTATGGCTCTGGCGCATGGGGCTGGCGCACCGCTTATGGCGATGCGATCACAGTGTAAGCAGGAGACAGGAATATGAATATGAAAACTCTTGCGCAGCGTTTTGTGGCTGTTCTTGGCGTTGTCGCGATGCTTGGTGTCGCCGGCATGGCGTTCACACCTGCGGCACAGGCCCAACAGATCAACCCCACGGCCGAGTCCGTCACCGAAGATGCGCTGCTTCAGGCACTGCAAGAAGGTGACAAAATCGAAGGGCGGGTCTCCATTCCCGATGACCTGTCCAGTGGTTTGATCAAACCCGGCAACGCGTCCTGGGCCAGTACACATACGGGCACAGTGCGGTTTCTGACAATCGCTGCGGTCGTCGGTGCCGTTGTTGTTCTGGCGCTGTTCTACATGATCCGCGGTCGCATTATGATCGACGGCAAAATGTCCGGCATCCGTATCCTGCGATTTACAGCTATTGAGCGCTTTGCCCATTGGTTGATGGCGGGATCGTTCATCGTTCTTGCGCTGACGGGTCTGAACCTTGTCTTGGGGCGCACGATGATTTTGCCTTGGCTTGGCGAAGGCGCATTTTCAACGATCACAGTTTGGGGAAAGGTCGCGCATAACTATGTGGGCTGGGCGTTCATGCTGGGCTTGATCCTGTCGTTCCTTGTCTGGGTGGCCCATAACATCCCCAATAAGGTCGATGCCGAATGGGTTGCACAGGGTGGCGGGCTTTTCAAGAAGGGCGTCCACCCGCCCGCCAAAAAGTTCAACGCCGGTCAAAAGGTCATCTTCTGGGCCACGACTTTGGGCGGTGCCGCACTGTCTTTCACTGGCTTTATGATGCTTTTCCCTGTGTTGGCAGGCACGCAAGCGGACTGGCAGTTCTACCAGTTGATCCACGGCATTGTTGCCGCAGGTCTGTCCTTTGTGATCATCGCCCACATCTATATCGGTTCAATCGGTATGGAAGGTGCATTTGACGCAATGGGATCGGGTGAAGTGGACCTGAACTGGGCCAAGGAGCACCATTCGCTTTGGGTTGAAGAAGTGCAGGGCAAAGCGGACCCGGCGGATCCACCCGCCAAAGGCACGCAACCCGCAGAATAGTCTATTGCAGCGACCGGCACTGGAAATCAGTTTCGGTCGCTTCTATTCTTTTAGTGTTCTACCAGCCAAATGTGACCTGACAGAAAGCCCAAATACATGGCCGATGATCCGATCCTGCTGGCGGCCCGCACGGCGCTTTCTGAATTTCAAATGCCGGATGGCACGCCGTTTCTAGATGCGTCACAGGTTACTGGCCCAGTTGTTTCGAACGGGCGCATCAGCGTATCCATTTCAACAACAGCAAAGGCTGCAGCCTCGCTTGCCGATATCCGGTCCAAAGCGGAAGCTGCCCTGCGCCGGATACCCGGTGCACAGAGCGCCTTTGTAACCCTGACAAACGACGCACCTGAGGCGCCTGTCCTGACAGCACCCCAAGCCGCAAAGCCTGTTTTGCCAGACGTCCGCCACGTTGTTGCCGTGGCATCCGGCAAAGGCGGCGTTGGCAAATCAACCACGGCTGTGAACCTTGCGTTAGGCTTGCGGGCAAATGGCCTGAAGGTCGGCATTCTGGACGCCGATATTCATGGCCCATCCATCCCAACACTTCTGGCCCTGCACGGCCAGCCGCGCATGGGCAAAGACAGACGACTGATACCGATGCAGTCCAACGGTATTTCGGCCATGTCGATGGGGCTGATGGTCGATGCGGAAACGGCGATGGTTTGGCGGGGCCCCATGGTCATGTCTGCCATTACGCAGATGTTGTCTGATGTGGATTGGGGCGCGCTGGACGTGCTGATCGTCGATATGCCGCCCGGCACGGGTGATGCCCAGTTGGCAATCGCGCAAGGCACAACGCTGTCGGGGGCGGTGATCGTTTCAACACCGCAGGATCTGGCCCTGATTGATGCCCGTCGCGGGATCGCAATGTTCCAAAAGGTCGATGTGCCCATCCTTGGATTGATCGAAAACATGGCGCATTTCACGTGCACCGAATGCGGCAAAGAACACGCTCTTTTCGGCACTGGCGGCGCGAAAGCTGAAGCCGAACGCCTGTCGGTCACGTTTTTGGGGGCGGTGCCCCTGACCATGGATTTACGCGCCGCATCCGATAGTGGACAACCGATTGTCGCCCGCGACCCCGAAGGCCCGCTGGGCCGCCTTTATATCGACATGGCACGTGCGCTATGGGCCAACTTGACAGCGTCGTCCATGACCACTCAAACTCATAAGAAACTTCAAGGAGCCTGACTGATGAAATCCTTCCTTCTCGCCTGTGTCGTCATTATTGGCGTCGCGTTTGTTGCAGCCAACGTGTTGAACAGCACCTACCAGACCGATAGTACCGCCGCTTTCACAACCGAAGGTGCGCGGCTCTCACCCGGTGAGCAAAACCTGATCACGAACTAAGCCGCCGTGGGGCAACGTGCGCGGGTCTGGTTCACATCGCTGCTCAGTGTGATGGCGGTCGGCGCTGGCCCTGTGATCGCACAGGATTTGCGCGGACATGGTGGCCCGGTTCGCGCGCTGGCAACGGACGATGCAGGCCGCATCTATTCGGGGTCATTCGATACACGGGCGATTGTCTGGGACGGCACATTTGCGACCCAAATTACCCGGCATCACGAAGGGGCAGTGACCGCTGTTTTGCCATTGAGCGAAGGGCGGTTCGCATCCGGTGGCCAAGATGGCCGTGTCGTCATCTGGGGGGACGGTCCTGAACCTTTGCAATCAGAAATCTGGCATCCGCTTCCGGTCGGTGCCATGGCCGCTTTGGGTGATGGGCTGGCGACGGCGGGATGGGACGGACAGATCGCACTGTGGTCCGGGACGGGTGCACCACGCTATATCAACGCCCATGACGGGCAGATTACCGGGCTGATCGCTTTTCGCGATGGCTTGGCCAGTGTGGGTGCTGATCTGAGGCTTCGGTTTTGGCAAAGCGATGGAACGACCGGGGGCGAGGTAAGCTTGCCGGCGCCGGCATCAGCAATGGCAACAGATGGGACGGCCCTTTTCCTCGCCTCGCCTGATGGCGCATTGCGTCGGGTCACTGTTGACCCACCAATCGCCCAAGTCAGTTTGTCAAAGCGACCCCTTTTGTCGGTTGCGGCGGGCGACGGCTTTGTCGCGGTCGGCGCAACAACAGGCGAGGTCTGGCTAATCGACCCCGATACATTGGATGTGCAGGTGGCGATCGAGACCGGACAAGGGCCGATATGGGCCTTGGCAATTGCACAGGGTGTGCTTTTTACAGGGGGCAATGATGGCTTGATCCGCCGCTGGTCGTTGGATGGTATTGCCTTGGGGACAGGCAACGGACCGCCGGACCCCACGTTGACCAACCCGCGCGGGGCCGAGGTGTTTCGCGCCTGTGCCGTCTGCCATACGCTGACCCCGGATGATGGCGCACGTGCCGGGCCAACCTTGCATGGTGTTTTCGGTCGTCCGATTGCGACGGCAGAGGGGTACGAATACTCTGACGCACTTAAGCAACTTGATATCGTGTGGACGGCGCAAACCATTTCTGAGCTTTTTGAGTTTGGCCCAGACGCCTATACTCCGGGCAGCCGCATGCCTGAACAGCGGGTGCCCAGTGCGCAAGACCGCGCTGCGCTGATTGAATTTCTGGAAATGGTCACCCGTTAGACCGGATGACCCATCACAAAGGAGACCGCCCCATGAGCGACGATTTCAACATGTCGATGCGCAAATTTCTAAAACAGGTTGGTGTGACCTCGCAGCAGGCCATCGAAGAGGCATTGCGCGCTGCGGGGCCGGAAAAGACTGCTGGGAAAAGCTTTCAGGCCACTATGGTGTTGCGGATTGAGGGGCTTGATCTGGAACATCGTATTGAAGGTACGATCACAGACGGCACGGACTAATTCGCGACCGCACTGTGCACAAAAAGCGGCTGACCATCAAAAGTGTAGCTTTCGATGGCAGCTTTGCCGCGTGGCCCGGCCAGCCATTCCTCTAGCCTTGCAACGGCATCAGCGTTCACATGCGAGTGGCGGGAAGGGTTGATCGGTAAAAGCGCATAAGGGTTGAACAGCGCAGGATCACCCGAAAAAAGCAGCACTAGATCGCCCTTGTTTCCAAACGTCAGCCATGTCGGGCGATCCGACAGAATATAGGCATTCAGACCGCTCGCGGTGTTCAGCGCGGCGCCCATGCCGGACCCGACCGATTGATACGATGTGCCCAGATCATCAGGCGCAATCCCGGCCTTGTCCCATAGCGACAGCTCCATTTTGTGGGTTCCGCTGTCATCCCCACGAGAGACAAAAACAGCATCAGCCCTATCAATGCGTTGCAGCGCTTCGATCGCAGTTGTCGCATCCGCAATGGCAGCAGGATCGGCGGACGGTCCGACAAGGACAAAGTCATTATACATGATTTCGCGTCGGTGCGTGGCGTGACCTGCGGCGACGAATGCGTCCTCAGCGGCGCGGGAATGGACCAGCACGGCATCGACATCGCCTGCGGCACCCAAGGTCAAGGCCTGCCCTGTTCCCACCACCAAAAGCTGAAGATCAAGATCCAGTTCGTCTTTGATCGGCGGCAGTAAGACGTCCGCAAGCCCGGAATTCTCAAACGACGTTGTGACCGCCATGCGCACCGTTTCGGCATGGGCCAGCATTGGAAACAGGACCGCCAAAACGCATGAAATGAACCTCAGTGTCATCAAGTTTACTCCACGATTTGACCATTTAGAAAAGCCTTCGCTTCGGCGGTTTGCGGATCGGCAAAAAACGACTCTGCGGCCCCTTGTTCGCGAACGCAGCCATTGAGCATGAACAGTAGATCATCCGCAAGACGCTTCGCTTGACCTAGATCATGGGTTGCCATCACGATCCGCGTGCCTTGTTGGCGCACATCGTTCAGTATCACCTCGATCTCTTTTGTGGCGCGCCCGTCCAGATTGGCGCACGGCTCATCCAGAAACAGGACTTGCGGCTGCCGGATCAGGGCACGCGCCATGGCGAGCTTTTGCTTTTCGCCTCCAGATAGCACACCTGCGGGGCAGTCAAGCAGATGACCCAGCCCCACGCGCGTGGCGTATTCCTTGGCCTTTTCGCGCGCGGTCGGGCGGGCAACACCCATCACAATCAGCGCATAGGAAATGCTATCGGTGACGCTGCGGCGCATCATGGTGGGGGTCTGGAAAACATAAGCCTGATGCGACCGCGCTTCATTATCCGGACAGGCCCAATTGATCGTACCGCTGGCCGGTCGTTCCAGCCCATGCATCAGCCGCAACAGCGACGTCTTACCAGACCCATTCGGACCCAGCACAATCGTAAGACCCTGCGAACCCAGATCAAGATTGATCGGTCCAATCAGTTGAACACCGCGTCGCTTCACGCATGCCCCTGCAATGCGCAATGGAAAGATACTGGCTACCAAAGGTTTGACCTTTCGGTGCGGGACAAAGAATGGATCAAGAGATTGAGGATAATGGCGAGCGTGATCAACACAAAGCCAAGCCCAAGAGCCAGCGAAAAGTTGCCCTTACCGGTTTCCAATGCAATGGCGGTGGTCAGGACGCGTGTGACATTGTCGATATTGCCACCAACAATCATGATGGCGCCAACTTCGCCAATTGCACGCCCAAATCCGGCAAGGCATGCGGTCAAAAGCGCGCGCCGCCCGTCCCATAGAAGCGTCGCAATACGCTGACGCTTGGTTGTATTCAACGAGATCAGGAGGTCGTGATACTCTGACCACAAATCACGCAGCGCCTGATGCGCCACAGACGCGATCAAAGGTGTCACAATGATAACCTGCGCGATAATCATCGCGGTTGGCGTAAAAAGAAGGCCAAGCACGCCAAAAGGACCAGAGCGACTGAGCATCACATAGACAATCAGCCCAACGACAACCGGCGGCAGCCCCATCAATGCGTTCAACACAGCAATAACGTAACGACGTGCCCAAAACCGCGTGACTGCAAGCCAGGCGCCCAATGGCAGCGCAATGGCTGCCGCGATCACAACGGCGGTCACTGTTACCTGAAGCGATCTTAGCGTGATGTCGACCAGTTCAGGGTCCAACGTTGCAACGCGGTAAATGGCTTCGGCAAGTCCTTGAGAAAGATCATTCATCAACGAGGTCTTCTTTGTGCAACGCAGTGGACATGTTGTGACATCAATACGGGGGGCAGTCCATGCGCGGCGCACGGTTTATCAGCCCGCGAAAACTCTCAAATGTTGCTGCGACAGGCCGGTTACCCCAGCCTCTTGATGCACAATTTGAATGCGTCAGCGGATGTCTGCGATCATGAACGGGTGCACAGCGCGATTGCCTGCAATTTGCCGCGCCCGATCCGCTCAGGCCCGCCCTGCCGTCGCTGACAGCAAAAGCGGATCGACACCAAGCGAGTTCAGTGCTGCCGTCCATTTGCCCGCATTATCCGGTCCGAACAGAATCTCATCAGAGGGCGCGCAAGTCAGCCAGCCGTTTTGGCCAATTTCGTATTCCAACTGCCCCGGGCCCCAGCCCGCATAGCCCAGCGCCATCATCGACACAGATGGTCCTTCGCCCTTTGCGAGATCCTCCAGCACATCCAATGTAGCGGTCATCCGGTAGTCATCATCCACGTCAAGCGTGCCATTGTCCGAGGCATAGTCATTCGAGTGCAGCACGAAACCGCGCTGGCTATCGACTGGCCCACCGAAATGGACCCGCACATCGCGCGCACCGGGAGCTGCCTGTATATCCATCTGCCCTAGCAGTTTGGCGAACCTGATCTCGGGCTGCGGCTTGTTCACGATCAAGCCCATGCCCCCCTCTTCCGAGTGGGCGCACATGTAGATCACAGTGTTTGCAAAGCGCGGATCGGACATCTCGGGCATTGCAATCAACAGTTTCCCGACAAGGGTCGAATCTGAAACGTTCATACCCTTAAGATGTGTAACCACCGCCTGCGACGCAAGCACCTTCATTGCAAAGACTATCGCAATCGTGACTTCCCATTGCAGCCTTGATGAATAAGTAAGAAAGCATGCGCAAGAAGCTGCTGATCCCTCTCGCCCTCATGGCTGCCCCGACCCTTATGGTCGCGCAGTCCTATGATGATTTGGCGCAAGTTGAAGTTCTCACCGGCTGGCGCACCGCGTCCGGCGAACACATTGCGGCCGTCAGGGTCACGCTGGCCCCCGGCTGGATCACCTACTGGCGCGCACCCGGCGACGCAGGCATCCCGCCGCAGTTCGCATTCTCAAGCGACAGCAATATCACCAGCGTCACGCCGCATTGGCCGGTGCCAGAGGTCTTTGACGATGCTGGCCTGCAGTCCATTGGCTATTACGACAGCGTCGTCTTTCCACTGACCATCGACGCGACCGGCGTCAGCGGCGATATCCCCGTTTCTGGTGAATTGACCATCGGTGTCTGCGAAGAGATTTGCATTCCCGTGACCTTCAATTTTGACACGCTCTTGCCGGCGGTTGGGGCTGCCGATGGCACGATTGCCGCCGCACTCGCCGATGATCCGCTAACACGCGCCGAGGCGGGCGTCGGAGCCGTGACCTGCGCCATTGACCCGATCAGTGACGGGCTGCGCATGACCACATCCATTGATGTGGCCCAGTCAGGTGCGTCTGAATATGTGGTGATAGAACCCAGCGATCCGCGCATTTGGGTGTCTCAGGCGGATGTGACCCGCGAAGGTGCAACACTGACAGCCACCGTCGAGATGGTCCATCCAAGCGGCGCGCCTTTCGCCTTTGACCGGTCCGGCGTGCGGATTACCGTGTTGGGCAATGACGGCCACGCGATTGATCTGCGCGGTTGCACTGCGGGTTAACCGCGCGCGCGGCGCACCCCTTGGTTCAATAGTGCCGCAACATAGATCGCCACCAGCAGCACCATAAGCCCCCCGACAAACACGCCAAAGGCCGCACCAACGCCAGCATTCAGCAAGGGCAGCACAGCCGCGACCCCGGCCATAGGTGCACCGGTCAGTAAGATGGGTGCAACCGTTACCGCAAAAAGGGCCAGCGCCCCCAGCGCCCCGATTCCTGCCGGGATGAACATCGCCGCGCGGCGTCCGCGCAAAGCCCGCTTGGCTGATTGAACCTGCCGATATACATCCGCCTGCATCGCCATGACGGATGGGACAACCAACAAGACCAACACCATGCCAAAGGCCAGACCGAAGACAAGCGTCACAACGGTCGGCTTCAAGAACTCGGCCTGATTAGACCCTTCATAAAGCAGCGGCGTCAGCCCAAGCACTGTCGTCAGGGTCGTCAGCATCACCGGGCGCAACCGGTCCACCGTGCCGTCGATAATCGCAGGCACCAGCCCGCGATCCTGCGCGTATTCGTCCACCGTTGTCACCAGCACGATGCTGTCGTTGATGATGATCCCCACCATCCCGATCAGACCCACAACCGTGAACATGCTCATCGGAATGCCCCAGACGTAGTGCCCGAATATCGTCCCAACCAGCGCAAAGGGAATGATCGACATCACCACAACAGGCCGGGTCCAACTGCTGAATATCCAAGATAGTGTGAGGTAGATGCCCAAAAGAACGAGAATCAGCCCGGTCCGCGCATCATTCAGGAAACGCTGCTCTTGCTCGCTTTGACCCGATAGCTGCGTTTCGATCGCGAAGTCGCTTTCAATGCGTGGCAGAATATCATCATTGATGATATTCTGAATTTCCGTGGCCCTTGCCGCATCCTCACCGTCCAGATCACCAATGACCGAGATCAACTGGATCCCATTCTCGCGGCGCACGGTCGAGAACCCGGTGCGGCTTTGAACCGTCACCACATCAGCAAGCGGGACATAGATGCCGTCAGGCGTGCGTATCTGAGTGCGATCCAGAAAATCGGCTGAAAGCTCGCTTGCAGGCAATTCAACACGGATCGTCGCAGAACGCGCGCCATCGGGGAAACTTGCCGCTTCGATCCCGCCAAGACGATTGCGCAGAACGCGCCCCAGCCCGTCAATACCCAAGCCCAGCGCATCGCCTTGCGGTGTCAGTTCAAGGATCAACTCTTGCTTGTCATAAGCGAGCGTATCTTCCAGCCCGGAAATCTCGGGGAATTGCGCGAGCTCCGTTTTCAGCGCCTCAGCCGCAGCTTTCAGCGTTTCGCTATCAGCCCCGAACATCTGCACATCAAGACTATCGGCACCGGGGCCAGAGCCCCAACGACGGAAGCTTACAGTCTCGGCCATTGGATGCTGCACAACGCTTTCCTGAAGCGCCGCGACAAAGGCAAAGCTGGTATAGGGGCGGCTGTCGGCGTCAATCAGCTCGATCGTGATCGACCCAAGCTGATCGGCGTCCTTGGTATCGGACCCCGCAATCGCGCGGCCCGAATTGCCACCAACCTCGGCGACAACAAATTTCAGCGGGTTGATACCATGCTCTGCCTCATACTCTGCGCCCAAGGCCTCTGCCGCGCGCTGCATCTCGCGCATCATTTCCAGCGTGTCATCGCGTGTGGCACCGGGCAACATGGCAAAGTTACCCGTCACCTGGCTTTGTTCGGGCGCGTTAAAGAAACGCCAGTTCACGTCACCTTTGATAAACAGGGACACCTGACTAGCCAGTAAAACCAATGCCATCGCCACGACCGGATAGCGTGCCTTGATCACCAGCCCCATAAATGGGCGAAACAGTGTTTCCTTGAACCAGTCAAAGCCACGGTTCACGGTGCGCGATGGCCAGTCATACCAATGCTCTTTCGCGGAATGGGCAATCGCGTGCGACAGGTGGTTGGGCAGGATCAGGAAGCATTCAATCAGACTGGCGGTCAGCACGACAATGACCGTGAATGGAATATCCGAAATCAGGTCACCAAACCGCCCACCAATGATCACCAGACCAAAGAACGCAATAATGGTCGTGATTGTCGCCGAGAACACGGGGCTGAACATCCGCTTTGCCGCGCGTTCCGCCGCAACGGTCGGGTCTTCACCCAATTGGCGGACCCTGAAATCAGCGTGTTCGCCCACCACAATCGCATCGTCCACCACGATGCCCAGCGTGATGATCAATGCAAAAAGAGAGATCATATTGATCGTGATCCCCACCGCATACATCAGCGCAATCGCGGCAAGCATCGCCACCGGGATGCCAAAGGCAACCCAGAACGCGGTGCGCGCATTCAGGAACAGGAAAAGCAGCGCGACAACCAGCAGCAGACCCGTCAGCCCGTTATCAAGCAGGATGTTCAGACGCCCCTCGATCAGTTCGGCGCGTCCGTTGGTCAGCGCAATCGTGACACCCGCAGGGAGTGAGGCGGTAAGCTCTTCGGCGACACGTTCAACGGTTTCCTGCATCCCGATCGCATCACCTTGGGCGGATCGCTGCACGCGCACCTTGATCGCTGGGTTTTCGCCTACAAAATATGCACGCTCCCGGTCCGTCCCCTCGACCCGCACTGTCGCCACATCAGCAATCGTCAGCTTGGACCCATCAGGGTTTGAGCGCAGGACAATCGCCCCGATTTCTTCCGCACTCCGCTTGGCGACACCCGTCCGCACGCGGGCATTGGCCGATACGTCACCGGCGGGATCGGCTTGCGCCTCTTCTGCGATCCGGGCCGAAATGTCGGACAACCCAATGTCATATTGGATCAACGACAGCGCTGGCACCTCAACAATCGTTGAGGGTGCCGCGACGCCTTGCACGATTACGCGGGTGACGCCTTGGGCAAACAATCGCGTCGAAAACTCATCCGCAAAGCGCCCGAGTTGGTCGACAGCAACCGGCCCCGTGATCACAACGTCCGTTACACGGTCAGACCAGCCGCCGCGCCGCACCGTCGGTTCTTCTGCGTCCTCAGGCAGGCTTGTCGTGCTATCGACGGCTAATTGTACATCTTCGGCGGCACGGTCGATGTCATAGCCGGGATCGAATTCAATGCGGATGGATGCACGGCCTTCGACAGATGTCGCCGAAGATGACGTCACCCCCTCAACACCTAATAAAACAGGCTCCAACACTTGCACGATGGCCGCATCGACATCCTCTGCCCCGGCCCCATCCCACACCACCGAAACGGTCAGGTCATCAACAACCACATCAGGGAAAAATTGCGCCCGCATGTTGGGAAAGGCGAACAAGCCTGCCGTCAGCATCAACACCAGCAGAAGGTTCGCCGCCGTTCGGTGCCGCGTGAAATAGGACAGGATACCGCCTGCGCCTGCGTTCAGCCTGTCACCGCCGGTCACCATCAGCTGCCCATCCGGGCTTCTAGGCGGGTCACCGTTTCCGAGGACACCTGCTCTTCTTCCAGCTGCCCGATGATGCGGGCTTTCACCTCTTCGGGCATCCGGCCATCGGTGACAAATGCAATCAGCTTTGCGCGTCGGTCCGCATCCAAAGTGATCATTTCCGGTTCAGGCTCTGGCTCAACTCCGCCGGGACGGATGGGACGTACCTTGATGCCTGCGCCCAGCAAGGGCGAGCGTTCCGCAACAATCTCGGCCCCGGCATTGTCCCCAAAGGCGATAATCACATCGTCACCCTGACGGCGTAGCAAGGTCACATCTACCGGGCTAAGGCGGTCCTCTTCGCCGACAACCAACACAGTCTGATCTGCCGCCACGGCCGTGGCTGGCACCAAGGCGACGTCATTCAACGCAGGCTCATTGATCCGCACGGTCACAAAATCACCCGGACGGAAACCGGGTGCCGCCTCAAGCCGGGCAAAAAGCAAACGCCCGGTTTGTCCTGCACCCACCGTGGCCCCTTCGCGCGTGATCTGGCCTTCGGCACGCAAATTGACGCCTGAGACGTCCAATGTCACAGCAACGGGCGCGTGGGTCAGCGCACCCGTTTCATCCAATAGCCGCGCATATTGCGAGGTGGAAACGCGAAACGATACCTCAAGCTGGGTCGGGTCAACCAATTGGGCAATGCGTTCATTGGCCGTCACACGACCGCCGGGGCTGACGACTACATCGGCCAGCGTGCCGTCGAAAGCTGCAAAAATCTCAGTATCGGCCACAACGCGTTCCGCCTCTGCGACGCTGATCTCGGCGCGGGCAAGGCTGGTTCTGGCCTGATCAATCCTTGCCTGCGCCGATGCAAGCGCTTGTCTGCTGGACAGAACAGCCCCTTGCGCAGACGATACCGCAAGTTCGGCTGTTTCAACCGCAGCCGCCGTGCCAACACCACGGGTTTCAAGATCACGCGCGCGGGTCAGGGCCTGTTCGCGCAATGTGACCTGCGCGCGGGCTGCTGTCAGTTCATCCTCGGCGAGCGTCAGCGCGCGTTCGGCATCACGCACCTCGGCCTGTGCATCCTGTAGATCAGCGCGGACACGACCCAAAGCGGCTTCAGCCTCAACCGGGTTGATCCGCAGCAGAAGTTGACCCGCCTCAACGCGTCCGCCCTCGACCAAAGCATCGCTGGCAGACAACACAGTACCACCCGTCGCACTGCGCAGATCCAATGTCCGTCGGCTGCGCAATTCACCAAAAACGGTCAGTTCCGGCACAATCGTCTGCGGTTCCAAGGTGACCACATTCACCGCCAAAACACGCTCGCGCTGCGGGAAGCTACGGGGTTCCTCGTTCATGCGCGCCTCAACGGCACCGCGCACCATATTCCCGGCCCATGCGATCAGGGCCAGCGTGACCGCCAGCAAGAAAATACCTGTAAGGCTACGACGTAGAAAACGCATCAAAAATATCCTTGGCCTGCCCTTATGAAGTAGGCGAACGCTGCCCGCTTTCCAGTGATACGCACGGGTACGTTATTTACGGCGCAAATGTTCGTCCAACCGCGGCATGATTTCCACAAAATTACAGGGGCGGTGGCGATAATCGAGCTGTTTGAGCAGGATCTCATCCCAGGCATCCTTGCAGGCTCCCGGCGACCCGGGCAGCGCGAAAAGATAAGTTCCCTGCGCCACACCTGCGGTCGCACGGCTTTGGACCGCGCTGGTCCCGATCTTTTGCATGCTGACAATGGTGAAGATCGTGCCAAAGGCGTCGATCTCTTTCTCATAAACATCGCGATGCGCCTCGACCGTCACATCACGGCCGGTGAGCCCCGTGCCACCTGTCGAAATGATCACATCAACAGCATCATCCGCACACCAAGCGCGTAGTTGCTCAGCAATCTGATCCCGCTCATCCGCGATGATCTTGCGATCTGCAAGCGCATGACCCGCCGCTGCAATCCGGTCGACCAAAGTCTGACCGGACTTATCATCCGCCATCTGGCGTGTGTCGCTGACAGTCAGCACCGCAATACGGACCGGCACAAAATCCATGGTTTCATCAATACGGCTCATTGCGACCTCACAAACAAGGATGGGCGACGGGCAAACGAGGTTGCGACAACATCCGGTTCACTTCCGCTTCGCCTTCGATTGAAAACAGGCGATCTGCCAGATTAGTTACAAGATCAAGGTTCGAACAGAATGGGCGTGCACCTTCAATCTGCGATTCCATCAACCCATAGTAACGCAGATAAACCAAACCCGTGGGGGTCGGCTGCGGCAGGTTTTCGGCATAGAAGCTGACCGCCTGTCCCAGATACGCTTCGTGTTTGGCAGACTGTTCCTCTGGCAGCGAGACATCACAGGCCGCATGCGCGCTTTCGATGGTTGCCAGAATGCTGACAAAACAACCAACAGCGCCCAACCCACTTTCGTCGATGCCAGTGTATTCGCGTATCTCTGCGGGGTCTTGGATCAAGGTCACGTCATCAAGGCGCAGTATATTTCGGGTTTCCGAGACCGGCTCAACATCCGCCGCATGTTGTTCAAACAGCGCGCCGTAGTCGATCAGATCCAAAGGGTCAGCCGTCAAAGGCGCAGCCCAAAATGCCACAACAATCGCAATTCGTTTCATCAAAAACCTTTCTCAGCCACGCAACCGCGCGTTCAATTCGAGCAAATCCGCCCAAGCCTCGCGCTTGGCAATCGGATTGCGCAACAGGTACGCAGGGTGGAACATCGGCAAGCAGGGCTTGCCCAGGACTTCAACCCAATTACCCCGCATACGCGTGATCCCGGTGCGGCCCAGCAAAGCCTGACATGGCGTATTGCCCATCAGCACGATGATCTCTGGATCAGCTAGCGCAATATGCCGCTCCAAAAACGGCAACATCATCGCGATTTCATCCTTGTCCGGCGTACGGTTTGATGGCGGACGCCATGGTAGAACATTGGTAATGTAGACACTACGCGCCGCGTCGTCCGCAGCACGGCCCATCTGGATCGCCTCAAGCATCCTGTCCAGCAACTGCCCTGCGCGCCCGACAAAAGGCCGCCCCGCGCGGTCCTCTTCGCGCCCCGGTGCTTCGCCGATAATCATCACACGCGCCGCCGGGTTGCCATCACAGAACACAAAACTGCGGGCACCCTGTTTCAGATCACAATGCTCAAACGCCTGCATTGCCGCGGACAAGGCACCCAAATCAGAGGCTGTCTGTGCGGCAGTCCGCGCCAGCACGACCGCATCAACCTCAGGTTTCGCCACTGGAACAGGAACTGCCGCGGGCTTCTCAGGCGTGACCGCCTTCGGCGCTGGCTTGGCCGCCTCTAAACCATAGCGATCCACAGGCACATCCAGAATAGCATCTGTTGCCCCCAGTTCGACCTGCCACTCCAACAGCGCGCGGTCGGTCCAATATGTCTCGCTCGAATCCATCGCGTCCACGTTATGACGGATTGGCGGGGATGTGCAGTGCTTGTGGCATTGATGCAGGCATCGCACCCGCATATAAGAGCGCGAACCGCAGGTAAGAGGCTTCCATGATATTTCGCGCCAAGCATCTTTTGGGCATCGAACCTCTGCACCCGACAGAGATTACGGCGCTTCTAGACCTTGCTGACAGCTACGCCGAGCATAACCGGCGTGGGGTCGCCCACCGCGATGTGCTGGCGGGGCTGACGCAGATCAACATGTTCTTTGAAAACTCCACCCGCACGCAGGCCAGTTTTGAACTCGCGGGCAAGCGGCTGGGAGCGGATGTGATGAACATGGGGATGCAGGCGTCATCTATCAAAAAGGGCGAAACGCTGATTGATACGGCTTTGACGCTAAACGCCATGCGGCCTGATCTGTTGGTTGTGCGGCACCCGCATTCCGGTGCTGTCGATCTGCTGGCGCAAAAGGTGAACTGCGCTGTGCTGAACGCAGGCGACGGCAGGCATGAACACCCGACCCAAGCGCTGCTGGATGCACTCACAATCCGCCGCGCCAAGGGCCGCTTGCACCGCCTGTCCATCGCCATCTGCGGGGACATTGCACACAGCCGGGTGGCCCGATCCAACATCATGCTTCTGGGCAAGATGGAAAACCGTATCCGCCTGATCGCACCGCCGACCCTGATGCCATCGGGCGTGGCAGATTTCGGTGTTGAGGTGTTCGAAAACATGGAAGAAGGCCTGAAAGACGTTGACGTCGTGATGATGCTTCGCTTGCAAAAAGAACGCATGGACGGCGGGTTCATCCCGTCTGAGCGCGAGTATTTCCACCGTTACGGGCTGGACGCTGCGAAACTGGCCCATGCCAAACCCGATGCCATCGTTATGCACCCCGGCCCGATGAACCGCGGGGTTGAGATCGACGGGACGATTGCAGACGACATCAACAGATCCGTCATTCAGGAACAGGTCGAAATGGGCGTTGCCGTCCGTATGGCCGCGATGGACCTGCTGGCGCAGAACCTGCGCGCCAGCCGCAGCCCGCAAGAGGTGATGGTGTGAGCGAGACTTTCCAGATCAAAGCCACCGAACGCGGTGTCATCCGCATTTTCATGGCCAATCTAACGACTGAACAGGCGGCCAGCTTCACACAAAGCCCCGACGAAGACACCCCCGCCCCGATCAATCGGGCGTTGGGTGTCACCTATCTCGACAGTGACTTTGTTGAGCTTTTTCCACTGAGCAACCTCGAAGGTGTTGGTCTTGCGGGCTACCTGACCGACGGCTTGGGCGTCGCGGCAGAGGACGTCAAACCACATGCATCACGGTTGAACGCGATGAGTGGGCAGGTCTTGATCGTGCTGTCGTCGGCCTTTGGCGGGTTCGAGACGACGATCACCCCGACTGCCCCACTGAAATGGATTGGTACTTACACCGAAGAGGGTGCGAGTGTGAAATTCGAACCGCTCCCCTCAGACAGTGCGAAAGGCCTGGCCGAAGCACCCACTGGCAAACCGCCCAAATCAGATGCGCGCGTCGGTGGGATGATCGCGATGTACGCTTTGATTGCCATGTTTGCCTTTGTCGGTCTTATCATTTGGATCAGTGGATAGTCATGACACACCTCGCATACTCACACCCGGGATCATGCCTATGACCGCAACTTTCTTTGCCAACGCCCGCCTGATTGATCCGGTGGCGCTGACGGATGGGCCAGGCGGTATCCTGATCGCAGACGGGGTGATCAAAGAAGTGTTCGAGGCAGGCGCAACCCCGCCCAAATCGGCCAATGTGATCGACTGCGGCGGGAGGTGTTTGGCACCGGGGATCATCGACATCGGTGTCAAGGTCTCTGAACCCGGCGAGCGGCACAAGGAAAGCTTCCGCTCCGCCGGCCGCGCCGCTGCCGCCGGTGGCGTGACCACAATCGTCACCCGGCCCGACACACTGCCCGCTATCGACACGCCCGAAACGCTGGAATTCGTCGAACGGCGCGCGCAAGAGGATGCGCCGGTTCATGTCTTGCCCATGGCTGCCCTGACCAAAGGCCGCGATGGACGCGAAATGACTGAGATCGGGTTTCTGCAGGACGCAGGTGCCGTGGCCTTCACCGATTGCGACCGGGTCGTGACCAACACCAAGGTCTTCAGCCGCGCGCTGACCTACGCCCGATCTTTGGACGCATTGGTCATCGGACATGTGCAGGAACCGGGGCTGTCCGAAGGGGCCGCGGTCACATCTGGAAAATTCGCCTCCCTGCGTGGCCTGCCCGGTGTCAGCCCAATGGCCGAACGCATGGGGCTGGACCGCGATATCAGTCTGCTGGAGATGACCGGCGCGCGCTATCATGTGGACCAGATCACAACAGCCCGCGCCCTGCCTGCGCTGGAACGGGCCAAGCGCAATGGCTTGAAAATCACCGCGGGCGTCGGTGTGCATCACCTGACGCTGAATGAACTTGATGTGGCCGACTACCGCACGTTCTTTAAGCTGAAGCCGCCCTTGCGTAGCGAGGAAGACCGCGTCGCAGTGGTGCAAGCCGTTGCTGAAGGGCTGATCGACATCATCAGTTCCATGCACACGCCGCAAGACGAAGAAAGTAAGCGTTTGCCTTATGAGGAAGCCGCCAGCGGTGCTGTCGGCTTGGAGACCCTGCTGCCCGCCGCCCTGCGTCTTTACCATGCCGAAATGATCGACCTGCCCCGCCTGTTCCGCGCGATGTCACTGAACCCTGCGCATCTGTTGGGGCTATCGGCGGGACGTTTGCTGCCCGAAGCACCCGCCGACCTGATCCTGTTTGATCCGGATGCGCCGTTTCAACTGGACCGGACGACGATGCTATCAAAATCCAAGAACACGCCCTTCGACGGGGCACGCATGCAGGGCCGCGTTATCGGCACTTGGGTCAACGGTAACCGCGTCTGGGAGAGCCTATAATGCCACCTGCTGAAAGTATCACATCCGTTCTCGTGCTTTGGGGCGTCATCGGGTATCTGCTGGGGTCCATTCCAAGCGGGATGATCCTTGCCAAAGTCATGAACCTCGGGAACCTACGCGAGATTGGATCAGGCAATATCGGGGCCACAAATGTCTTGCGGACGGGTAACAAAAAAGCTGCGGCACTGACGTTATTATTCGATGCTGCCAAAGGTGCCATAGTGGTGCTGGCAGCGCGGTTGTTGGCTGCAGAGGATGCTGCCCAAGTCGGCGCATTGATGGCGTTTCTGGGCCACTGCTTTCCGGTTTGGTTACGCTTTAGAGGCGGCAAAGGTGTTGCCACCTACTTTGGCATTCTTCTGGCGGTATCATGGCCGATGGGGCTGGCGGCTTGCGTTATCTGGCTGGTGACAGCAGCAGTGTCGCGGTATTCATCGCTGGCGGCTTTGCTGACAGCGGGATGGATGCCGGTTGTCGTAGGTTTTACGGATCGCGGTGAAATGTTCGTGTTGACCGCGACGCTGTGCCTTTTGGTCTACGCACGCCACATCAGCAATATTCAGCGGCTGCGCAAAGGCAATGAGACCAAGATCGGCGCGAAAAAAGCGGAATCTGAGGCCTAAGCCTCCAGATAGGCAGTGATAGCCGCCGCCATACCCTGATCCCAAACCATCCGCAGGGACGCCGTGAATGCATCAGCGAAACGCGGATCATCGGCCAGATCGCCATAGTATTGGCGCTGTTCCAGCCACGCATTCGGCGTCTCTTTCGCAGCAATAGCTGCCGCCTGCAGATCATCCCAAAACGGATCATTCGGCGCGATGATGCTACCATCTTCGCGGGTGCCCGCACACATGCGCGCCCATGCAGCCTCGGCCAAGGCAAGCCCCGCAATCGGTGTGCCCGCGGCCAGACCGTCCCGGATCGACGGGATAAGAAAGCCGGGGTGGCGGGATGCGCCATCAAAGGCCACGCGGCGCGTGGTATCGACAATGCGCGCGTTGGCAAAGCGGCCCTTGATCAGATCAACGTAGGCCGCAGGTGCCATGCCCGGCACAGCGCGGACATGCGGCAGAATTTCGTGGCGGGCAACCCGATCAAAGAAGCCCGCAATCTGATCATGCGCCATACAGCCCGCAATCGTCTCAATCGACAAAAGCTCGCCCGCATTGGCAAGTATCTGGTGACCGCCGTTTAGCATACGGATCTTCATCGCCTCAAAGTCGTGCACATCGTCGGTGAAGGTCGCACCGACCTTGTCCCAGTCAGGACGGCCTGCGCAAAAACTGTCTTCGATCACCCATTGGCGAAAGTTTTCATGGGTCACGGGCGAGGCGTCATCAATCCCCAGCGAGCGCACCAGTTCAAGCTCATTCGGGCCGGTGGCCGGAACGATGCAATCAACCATCGAATTGGGGAAACTACAGGTTTTATTGATCCAGTCAGCGAGCCCCGGATCGGACAAGCGCGCGAGGGACACGACCGTCTGGCGCAGGATGTCACCATTACCTTGCAGGTTGTCACAGCTCATGCAGGTGAATGGGCCGGCCTGAGCGTCGCGTCTGGCCTTAAGGGCCGCAATCATCGCGCCGAATGCGGTTTTGGGGCTCTGCGGGTTTACGGCGTCATGGGTGATCTCGGGATCGGCGGCGTCAAATCCCTTGGTGGCGGGGTCCAGAAAATAGCCGCCCTCGGTCACTGTCAGCGCGACAATACGAATGGCCGGATCAGCCATCGCAGTGATCAAGGCCGCGTTGTCTGGCTGAACGGGCGCAAAGCCGATCATCGGACCAATCACTTCTGCTGTCGTGTCGGTGGGATCAAGTTCAATCAGCGTCGTCAGATAGTCCTGCCCCGCCAAACGTTCCTGTTGTGCGGCATCACCGGGGCGCACGCCTGCGCCCACAATAGCCCAGTCATGTGCCAGACCCATCTGCATGAGGCGATGCAGATACCACGCCTGATGGGCGCGGTGAAAATTGCCCAAACCGATATGCACAATACCCGGCGTTAATGCCGCGCGGTCATAGGTCGGACGCCCTACGCTTTCCGGCAGATTTGGCAGCGACGCATCACTTAACTTCATTTGCCTACTCCCCTGCATCGCAACAGTCATCAGCTCATCCAGTTCCCGCCATCGACATTGTAGGTTTGCGCGACGATATACGCAGCGTCATCGCTGGCGAGAAAGACAGCCATGCCGGTCAGATCATCCGCAGTGCCCATCCGTCCAAAGGGGACGGCTGCGCCGACTTCTTTCTTTTTCTGTCCTGGTGCTTTGCCTTCGTATTTGGCAAAAAACGCATCCACACCGTCCCAATGTTCGCCATCCACAACACCGGGAGCGATGGCGTTCACGTTGATGCCGTGCTGGATCAGATTCAGGCCTGCGGATTGGGTCAAGCTGATGACGGCTGCCTTGGAAGCACAGTAGACCGCGACAAGGCTCTCGCCCCGCCGTCCAGCCTGACTTGCCATATTGATGATCCGGCCTTTGATGCCGCGCTCGATCATGTGTTTTGCGACGGCTTGCATCGTGAACAAGGTGCCCGCCACGTTGATGTCGAAGACGCGTTGGAAATCGGCCGTCGTAATGTCAACAATAGGGGCCGCGCTGAAGATCGCGGCGTTATTGATCAGGATGTCGATCTGGCCCAAGGTGGCAATGGCCTCGGCCACGCCCGCGTCGATGCTGGCCTGATCCGATACGTCCATTTGCACAGCAACTGCGCTCACGCCGATCTCTGCGGCAGCCGCCTGCGCGCGCACGATATCAATATCCGCGATGGCCACCCGCGCCCCTTCGGCAACGTAGGCCTGCGCAAAGGCCAACCCGATACCGCGGGCCGCCCCTGTAATCAGTGCGGTCTTGCCATGCAGTCGCATCAGCCGATCCGCAGACCTTGCGCGTCGAACTTGTGCAACTCATCCATACGTGGGTTCAGGTGGATGGCGTCACCATGTGTCAGGTTCACATCACCAATCGCGCGCACGGTCAGAGTTTCGGCCAAACCAGTGTTATGGATGTGGAAGAACGTATCAGAGCCCAAATGCTCGGCCACGCCAACAGTACCTGTCCATGTGCCGCCACTTTCGACCACATCAATATGCTCGGGCCGGACACCGATGGTTGCTGCATCGTGCTTGGCCGCTTCTTCGCCTGAAATCAGGTTCATTTTGGGTGAACCAATAAAACCCGCGACAAAGGTATTGCGCGGCGTGCGGTAAAGCTCAAGCGGGGACCCCACCTGCTCAATCACGCCCGCCTGCAAAACAACGATCTTGTCAGCCATCGTCATCGCTTCGACCTGATCGTGGGTCACATAGATCATGGTTGTGTCGAGCTTCTTATGCAGCTCGGAGATTTCCATCCGCATACCGACACGCAGGGCCGCATCAAGGTTGGACAGCGGTTCGTCAAAGAGAAACGCAGATGGTTCACGTACAATCGCACGGCCAATCGCCACACGCTGACGCTGACCACCGGAGAGTTGACCAGGTTTGCGGTCGATGTAGTCGGCGAGGTTCAGCACTGCTGCCGCAGCATCCACACGCTTGTCGATTTGGGCTTGGTCCATTTTGGCCATCCGCAATGGGAAAGCGATGTTCTTGCGCACCGACATATGCGGATAAAGCGCATAGGACTGGAACACCATCGCAAGGCCACGTTTGGCGGGCACCAGATCGGTGGCGTCTGTGCCGTCGATCTCAATATGCCCCGTGGTGATATCCTCAAGCCCCGCAATCAAGCGCAGAAGCGTTGATTTACCGCAACCCGAAGGGCCGACGAAGACGGTGAATTCGCCATCCTGGATTGTGAGGTCCAAAGGTGGAATGACCTGCACGTCGCCAAAAGACTTGGTCACCTGTTTAAGTTGGATCTGTCCCATGTGTCAGGTCTTCCTTTTTTGTTGCCCTATCGCGTTGCTGCTTGAGGGCGATTATTTCACCGCGCCAAATGTCAGGCCGCGGACAAGTTGTTTCTGGCTAAACCAGCCAAGGATGAGGATAGGCGCAATCGCCATGGTGGAAGCCGCACTGAGTTTGGCAAAGAACAAACCCTCTGGGCTTGAATAGCTGGCGATGAAGGCCGTGAGAGGTGCTGCGTTGACAGCCGTCAGGTTGAGCGTCCAAAACGCTTCGTTCCACGCAAGGATGAAGTTCAGAAGGAGCGTGGACGCAATGCCGGGGATCGCCATTGGCGTCAGCACATAAATCAGTTCCTGGCGCAGCGTGGCACCGTCCATGCGGGCTGCTTCAAGGATCTCGCCGGGGATTTCCTTGAAGTAGGTGTAAAGCATCCAGACGATAATCGGCAGGTTGATCAGCATCAACACAACAACCAGACCGGCGCGGCTATCAAGCAAACCCAGCTCAATGAAGATCAAGTAGATCGGGTAAAGCACACCGACCGCAGGCAGCATCTTGGTTGAAAGCATCCACAACAAAATGTCTTTGGTCCGTCTGGACGGCACGAAGGCCATCGACCAAGCGGCAGGGATTGCGATGATACAACCAAGGACCGTCGAAAGCCCGGCAATGATGATCGAGTTCCACAGGAAACGCGCGTAATCAGAGCGCTCCATCACAACGCGGTAGTTTTCCAGCGTCCAATCAAAGCCCAGAAAGATGGGCGGTGAGGCAATGGCCTGTGCTTCGGACTTGAAGCTTGTCAGGATGGTCCAAAGGATCGGGAAGAAAATCAGCAGGCCAATCGCCCAAGCGATCGTGGTGTTGAGAAGCTTCCGACGGGGTGTAACAGAACGTGCCATATTCTTAATCCAAGTTCTTTCCAACGATCCGCATCAGGAAGATCGCTATGATGTTTGCAAGGATGATGGCGTAGACGCCACCGGCGGAGCCGAGACCGATGTTCTGGCTTTCCAACACGCGCTGGAAGATCAGGTAAGACAGCGTCCGTGTGTCAAATGCGCCGCCAGTCGTGACGAAAATCTCGGCAAAAATGGAAAGCAAAAAAATAGTCTGGATCAAGATCACAATTGTGATCGCACGCCCCAAATGTGGTAGGATTATGTACCAAAATCGCTTGTGAACCGGCGCGCCATCCATTTCTGCAGCTTCAAGCTGCTCGCTGTCGAGCGACTGAACTGCGGTAAGTAAGATCAGGGCCGCAAACGGCAACCATTGCCAGCTAACGATCATAATGATCGAAAAAACGCCCATGGTTACTTCCAGATCAAAACTGGTGAAGTACAGATTAATCGTCCAATCAATACCTCGCCCGGAAAGCCAATTGACCGGCTCCGCACCAAAAAACCGCGAGATGTGCGAGAAAAGGCCGTTAATTGGATCCATAAACATGTTCTTCCAAACCAGCGCCGATACGGTTGGCATGACAAAAAACGGGGCAATCACAAGGATACGCACAATCCCCTGCCCCCAAATCGGTTGATCCAGCAAAAGTGCGATCAGGGTGCCGAAAATGACTGTAATTGCCAGTACACCCAGAACAATGACTAGGGTCGTCTGGATCGACGGCCAAAACGCGCTCGAGCTTACAAACCGGGTGTAGTTGTCGAATCCCGCCCAGCCTTGGTCACCGCCACGCAGCGGCAGGTAGACCCGGAACGAGAACCACAAGGTCATGATGAGAGGGACCAGCATCCAGCCCAAGAGCAGGATCACTGCGGGTGCCATCATCAGTCTGGCAGCGGATCGAGAAGCTTTGGTCGCCATTTGGATGTACCTCCTCTGGTCACAGGCGGAGTAGTCTCACGCACTGTTGTCAGGTGACAGTATATTGGGGAAAGGTAGCAAACCAAGGGGCGACAATTGCGCCGCCCCTTGGATCGGGAGGTAATGCTTAGCGGTAGCCAGCAGCTTCCATGACTTCGTTAGTGATCGCCTGTGCTTTGGCAAGTGCTTCTTCCACGGTCTGCTGACCAGCGTAAGCGGCAGAGAATTCCTGGCTTACTTCTGTCGCCATACCCGCAAACTCGGGGATCGCCACGAATTGGATGCCAACATATGGCACAGGATCAACCGTTGGGTTGGTTGGGTCAGCGGCGTTGATGCTGTCCAGTGTCATCTGTGCAAACGGGACTTCCTGATACTCAGGTGTTTCGTACAGCGATGTACGCGCACCCGGAGGAACGTTCGCCCAACCTTCGTTGGCTGCGACCAGCTCAATATACTCTTTGCCTGTTGCCCATTCGATGAACTGCTTGGCTTCTGCTTCTTGCTGTGTACCGGCAGGAATTGCCAATGCCCAAGCCCAAAGCCAGTTTGCGCGCTTTTCAACACCTTCAGCGTTTGGTGCCAGTGCGAAACCTACGCTGTCAGCTACAGTTGAATCGTCGCCAGTGACAAAGGATGCCGCAACAGTCGCGTCAATCCACATGCCACACTTGCCTTGGTTGAACAGGGACAGGTTTTCGTTAAAGCCGTTTGTTGCGTAACCTTCTGGACCGTAGTCGTTCATCAGGTTGACGTAGAAGTTCAGTGCGTCCGCCCACTCAGGCTGATCGAACTGTGCGTTCCACTCTTCGTCAAACCAGCGCGCGCCAAAGGAGTTGCCAGTGACAGTGATAAAGGCACCGCCTTCACCCCAACCGGCCTTACCGCGCAGGCAGATACCGTTGATTTCGTTCGCTGGATCATCCATCGCAGCCGCAGCTTCGCGGATGAACTGCCATGTAGGAGCGTCCGGCATTTCCAGACCGGCAGCTTCCATCAGGTCAGTGCGATACATCACCATAGAGCTTTCGCCATAGAATGGGGCCGCATAAAGCGTGCCGTCGTAGGACAGGCCGTTGCGCATTGCAGGCAGAATATCATCTACGTCGTATTCAGCGGATAGATCGTTAAGCGGGACCAGCCAGTCGTTGGCACCCCAGATCGGTGTTTCGTACATGCCGATGGTCATGATGTCGAACTGACCGCCGTTTGTGGTGATGTCGGTTGTGACGCGCTGACGCAGTACGTTTTCTTCCAGCGTCACCCACTCCACGGCGATTCCGGTCTCGGCGGTGAATTGGTCAGTGTAGCCCTGCATACGGATCATATCGCCGTTGTTCACGGTTGCGATTGTGATTGTAGCTGAGTGGCCGTCCGCAAAAGCGCCGCTTGCTGTAATCAGCGAAAGCGCAGTTGCAGCACAAAGTGTGCTCTTCAAAGACATCCGGTATTCCTCCCTGTTGGACGCGATAGGTTGAGGTTAATGGAAATAAAGACGCGACGTCAACAAAATTTTTACGCGCGTAAAGAATACATTGATTATGCAGAGTCCCGCATGATCAGCTTGCCTTCTATTCTTGTGCTTTTCCAAGGCTCTACGTGACCGTCAATCGCGGCAAACAAAGACTCTGCTGCATGTTTCGAAACAGCGTCATAGTCATGCGAGATCGTGGTCAGCGGCGGACAGGTGTAGCGCGAATGCGGATGCCCATCCTGTCCCGCAACCCGAATCGCGGCGTCAGATCCGCGCCCGACCTTGATCCCCTGCTCATAACACGCCGTCAAAAGGCCGATCGCCAGACGGTCGTTACTGCACAGGATCGTATTGGTCGAAAACTGCTTGTTCGAGAATGCCTCGTGTCCGCCCAAACGCCCGATTTCTTCAAAAGCCCAACCTTCGCCCTCAATGGAAATGACCTGCGGGTCAAAGCCGAATTCCTCCATCGCACGCAGATAGCTTTGTCTGCGGCGGTGCGCATTTGGGTTGGCCGGTGTCTTCATCTCAAAGAAACACGGCGGCTCACCGGTGCGACACAGATAGTCGGAAATATGGGTCGTGAACTGGTGGTTGTCAGACCCCACAAAGGCGATCCCGAACTGTTCGACGCTGCTGTCGAAAATCAACGTGTGAACGTCGTCGCAAAACTTCTCAAGCGCCCGCCGGTCAGACGCCCGCCCCAAGGGTGCCAACAACACGCCTGCCGGTTTCAGGGATCGCAAGTTGTCAAGCACCTCGACCTCCATCGCGGGATCACCATGCGCGCTGAAAAGTGTGGGGCGGTATCCGGCATCAATGCAGCGCTGTTCAAGATTGCGCGCGATTTCAGCAAAATAGGGGTCAGTCAGAAGAGGCACCACGATACCGACATTCTTGGTCAGTTTGCGGTTCTGGTTCATCGCAAAGATGTTGGGCCGATAGTCGTACTCTTCAATCGCCGCTTCGATCTTTTTGCGGGTCGATTGCCGCACGCTTTCGGGGTCGTGGAAGTATTTGGAAACGGTCGGTCTCGAAATCCCACTCACAGCCGAGAATTCTTCCATGTTCCTGATCTTGCCGTCCGACATGGCCGCCTCGCGTTCTTTCATTATTCTTTACGACAATAACAATCTGTTATCGCGCGTCAAAAACAAACTTAACTTCGCAGGTTGCTTTGTGGCAAATGATAATTTTTGCGGCGGTCTGGGGATTAATAGCTGTATTCGCTATAAATCCGCTTCAGATCCCCGTTCCAATCACCGTTGTAGTGATCCAACAACTCATCCGCAGGCGTCTTGCCGCTTTCAATTGTTTCCTTCAACGCGTTCAGGAAATGCGTCTCATCGGCGATCAACCCACCAGCCCCCGGCATCGCGCGCGCCTTCAGTCCAGCCTCCGAGATCGCAACGACCTCGCGTGCCAGATCATGCATGTTGATCCCATCAACCTGCGCCTGCAATCCATCAACCGATGCGGCGACGCGCAATGCGTTCCGCTGCTCCGCAGTCCAGTCCTTGCACAGGTCCCAAGCAGCGTC
This sequence comes from Yoonia sp. F2084L, assembly GCF_023015625.1. Taxonomy (GTDB): domain Bacteria; phylum Pseudomonadota; class Alphaproteobacteria; order Rhodobacterales; family Rhodobacteraceae; genus Yoonia. The sequence goes on along the minus strand of NZ_JALKAH010000003.1, from coordinate 401,299 downwards.
CAAAGCCGTCTGATCATACATCAGCCCAACCCAGAATGCTGGAAGTGCACACAAGCGGCGCCAAGGGCCGCCATCCGCACCACGCATCTCGATAAATTGTTTTACGCGCGCTTCAGGGAACACCGTCGTCAGGTGATCCGCCCAGTCGGACAGCAACGGCTTCTCGCCCGGCAACGCAGGCAGTTCCCCTTTCAGGAAATCCCGGAAGGACATGCCCAGCGCATCAATGTATTTGCCCTCGCGGTAGACAAAATACATCGGTACATCCAGCACCCATTGCACCCAGGCTTCAAACCCGAACCCTTCGTCAAAGACAAAGGGCACCATGCCCGTCCGGTCCGCATCCAGATCGCGCCAAATGCGGGAACGCCATGATTTATGGCCATTCACCTTGCCTTCAAAGAACGGCGAATTCGCAAACAATGCGGCGGCAACAGGCTGCAAGGCAATCGCCACACGCATCTTTTGCACCATGTCGGCCTCGGACCCAAAATCAAGGTTCACCTGCACGGTGCAGGTCCGGCGCATCATCGCTGTGCCCATGCTGCCGACCTTTTCCATGTAGTTGTTCATCAACTTATAGCGGCCCTTGGGCATCAGCGGCATCTGCTCATGCGTCCATTCGGGGGCCGCGCCAAGGCCGATGAACTTCACGCCAATCTCATCCGAGACCGACTTTACCTCGGCCAAATGCACATTCACCTCGTCACAGGTCTGGTGGATCGTCTCTAGTGGTGCGCCTGACAATTCCAAAGCCCCGCCCGGTTCCAGGCTGACATTCGCGCCATCCTTGGTCAGGCCAATGATATTGCCTTCTTCCTCGACACGGTCCCAGCCAAAGCGGCCCTCAAGCCCCTCAAGCACCGCCTTGATTGAGCGCTCGCCCTCATAGGGCAAAGGCAGCAGGCTATCCTGACAATAACCGAACTTTTCATGCTCAGTCCCGATCCGCCAATCCGCCTTGGGCTTGCAGCCTTTGGACAGCTCTTCGGCCAGTTGATCGTGATGTTCGATAGGGCCGCCGCCGGATTGAGGGATAGACATGGGCGTAACGCTCCGCAGTTGATCAGGTGTTATCGGTGACGTGCCCGATGCCTCCTGTCAATGCAAGAGCGGCTTGACCCTGCTCCAGACTGTGACCCGCGCATCAGGCGTGCGTGAAAGCACGTCAAGAACCGTGGTTGTCTTGATATCGGGCAGCGCCGCAAAGACATCAAACAGGTCTTCCGCACCCTTGGCGTTGATAGGAATTGCAAGGATTTGGCCTTCAATGCTGGTCAAAACCCAGCTTGGATCAGGATGGCTGGTCGGATCAATCTCTAGGCGGCTAAGGTCAGCCACATCCATAATCCCCCCATCCAAGGGACCAAAGTACGCCAAGCGGCGTTCGCGTATCTGCACAACACCCGGACCGTCGCCATCTTGGGCAAACCGCGCACGCTGAACCCCTGCGATGCCCCAGCCGATCCCGATGAGGCAAAAGATATAGCCGAGCCATTGGTTGATCCCCACGCCAGTCAGCGCCCACCAAATGCCGAGCAGCACAACGACGCCCGCGATCAGAACTTCGCGCCAGCGCCAGAGAAATGCCCGCACTTCGGGGCGAAAGAAATCATCCATAAATCACCTGCGGGGTCTCGTAGACAAGGATGGTGTAGTCCCCGATGCGGGCAAATCCGATGGCTTCATAGGCTTTGCAAGCTTGGGGGGATGCCGCAAATAGGATGGCGCTTGTGACACCGTTCTGTGCCGCCTCTTGCAGATGCATCGCCACAGCGCGCCGCGCCAGCCCACGCGAGCGATCCGATGGCGGCGTATAGACCGCACCGATTTGTACCGCCTCCGGCAGCACTGCGTTGAATCCGGTCATCGCCACGGGCATGCCGCCTTCGTAAAGGGCGCGGTGCGTGTCCGCCGCAATATAGCTTTCAACATCATCCATAGCCTTGCGCGCCTGATCCTCACCGGGCATCGGCAGGACCTCTTTGAGATAGGCATGACGCCAGCTGATGATAAGATCGCGGGGCGCATCGGCCAAAGGACGTAGCGTGAACCCCGCACAGTCAGGGACGATCAGATCGCGCAAGGCGAGTTCATAAAGTGGCTCTTCATCATCCAACCCACCCTGCTCTAACAGACCCAGGACAGAACGCAGTGTCGCAATCTGGCGCGCATCACCCAGCATGCCTTTGACAGAAGCACCTGTCATGACGGCTTTCACCTGCCCCCAAGGTGCCGTTGGGCATTGCGGGAAAAGATAGCCTTCCTCAGATACCGGCATCAGATCAGCAATCTTGCCCGCTTCCCAGCGTACCCAAAACCGCATGGCGCGCGGATGGCCCCCGGTCATTCCGTGCAGGCGCAGGTTTGAAAGCGGAAACATCGAGGTCGCGACGTGTTTGGTCAGAAACGCCTCAATCGCCGGGCGATCTTCTGGGGTGGCGAGGATCACGCCCAATCGCCCAGCGCTTGCTGCCAGACGGTCAGGGCAGCAACAACAGCCGTGTCCGCACGCAAGATACGCGGCCCAAGGCTCACGGCATGCGAAAAGGGCAACCCACGCAAACGGTCACGCTCAGCCGGCGAAAAGCCCCCTTCGGGTCCGACCAGGATCGCCCAAGGCCCCTGTATGTCCGGCAACCCAACAGGATCACCGATCAAAACTTCGTCACAAAACATCAGCTGGCGGCCCTCAGGCCAATCGGCAAAAACACGATCCAGCTTTGCAAGTTCATCCACCGGCGGCACAAAGGTCCCGCCGCATTGCTCAGCCGCTTCGACCGCATGCGCTTGCAGCTTATCAGGCCGGATGCGATTGGCGCTTTGGGTAAAGTCGGTCTGCACCGGACAGATGCGCGACACACCCATTTCCACGGCCTTTTCAACAACAAACGCGGTGCGTTCCTTGCGGATCGGCGCGAACAGCAACCACAGATCAGGGGGCATCTGCAAAGGCTTCGTCTGGACCGAGCAAAGCAAAACCCCGCCTTTCTTACCCGCTTTCACGACCTGCGCATCCCACTCCCCGTCAGCGCCATTGATCAGTGACAAGACCGCGCCTTCACCCAGCCGCATCACCCCAAACAGATAGTGCGCCTGCTCCCGCGACAGCGGAACCGATTGCCCTTCCCCTAGCGGGTGATCTACAAAAAGCCGAACCTTGGATGCCATAGGCCGAACCATATGACCGAAGATACTCAGATGCCAGAGCCTAACGGGGCCGTCGCAGATGCCGTAAAGGACAATTGGGTCGACCGTTTCGCGCCTGTTTTCAGCAGGCCTTTCTTGCGGCTCAGCCGGGCGGACAGGCCGATTGGGACATGGTTGCTGTATGTGCCGTGTCTGTGGGGGCTATCGTTGGCGATACTGGCGACGGATAGTTACAGTTCGCATGATCTTTGGACCATCACAGGCTGCGCCATCGGCGCATTTCTGATGCGTGGGGCGGGCTGTACGTGGAACGACATCACCGACCGGGACATCGACGGATCGGTGGCGCGCACACGGTCGCGGCCGATCCCATCGGGTCAAGCGACCGTAAGAGCGGCCGTGTTCTGGATGCTGGCGCAGGCGATCATTGCGTTTTTCATCCTGATCTCATTCTACCCCACAGCGATTTTCCTTGGTGTTCTGGCACTGGCACCTGTCGCAATCTACCCTTTTGCCAAACGCTTTACATGGTGGCCGCAACTGTTTCTGGGCCTTGCCTTCAACTGGGGGGCGCTGCTGGCATGGGCCGCACATACAAACAGTATTGGACCGGTCCCGCTGGTGTTGTACTTCGCCGGGATCGCATGGACGTTGTTCTATGACACCATCTACGCCCATCAGGATACTGAAGACGATGCGCTGATTGGGGTGAAGTCCACAGCACTGCTGTTCGGTGAGAACAGCCGCAAATGGCTACGACTATTCTTGACGATCACGATTGTTCTGTTCGGTCTCGCTGTCGTGCTGGCAACCTATGAACGCTCGGTCCTGTCGCTGGTCATTGCGATTGGCGGGCCTTGGGCGCTGGGCTGGCATCTGACATGGCAACTCAGCCGCTTTAACCCCGACGACAACGACGGATTGCTCAGGACATTCCGTTCAAACAGAGATGCAGGGCTGATCCCCCTGCCGTTTTTTGCCATAGCCTTTTTCGTGTGATTGAACACCGCCACATGTGGGCCTATGCAAGGGCCTCATTGAATATCGGAACACCATGCGCCTTTCAGCCCTTCTCACTCGTCTGATCGTTTTTGTCGCCGCCGCTTTTTTGTCGGTCGCAGCGGCACAGACAACGGTATCCGTGGTCGAAGAACGGTCTGTGCTGGCCGTGCAGGAAACGCTTGTAGATCAGGGGTACGAGTGGGCGACAGTGCTTGGCGACGGGCTTCAGGTCATCCTTGAAGGCGAAGCCCCGACAGAAGCCGTGCGGTTCCGCGCAATCTCGGCGGCCGGTGGGATGGTGGATGCAAGCCGGGTGATCGACAATTTGTCGGTGACCGATTCGGAAAAGATTACACCACCGGAATTCGCGATTGAGATATTGCGCAATAATTCAGGTGTGTCCTTGATCGGCCTGATCCCTGCCTCAACCGACCGCGACGCCCTTGCAGCCCGTATCACCGACATCGCAGATGGGCAGCCCGTCACTGACCTGCTTGAGGTCGCCGACTACCCGACCCCGCCAACATGGCGCGATGCGGTGGCTTATTCGCTACGCGCGCTGGAGATGCTGAACAAATCCAAAATCTCGGTCAATGCGGACAGGGTCATCGTCAACGCGATCTCGGACAGCCCCGAAGAAAAGCGGCAGTTGGAAACCGCACTGGCCCGCAACACGCCCGAGGGTGTGCGTTTGGCCGTCAACATCAGTGCGCCGCGCCCTGTCATTTCACCCTTCACGACACGCTTCATCCTTGATGAAAACGGCGCACGGTTCGACGCCTGCACCGCCGACACATCCGAGGCCGTCAGCCAAATCATCGCCGCCGCGTCCGAGGCCGGTTTTCGAGAGCGCGGCAACTGCACTCTGGCGCTTGGCGCGCCGTCCCGCACATGGGGCGAGGCAGTAGCGCAATCTATTGCGGCCGTCGACAACATGGGCGGCGGGACCATCACTGTGTCGGATACGGATGTGACCCTGATTGCACCTGTGGGTACGGGGCAAGCCACCTTTGACAACATCGTCGGACGGTTGGAAAACTCGCTTCCCGACGCCTTCGCACTGACAGCTGAACTGCCGGAACTGCCGACTGCGACAACAGACGAACTGCCACAGTTTACAGCAACGCTCAGCCCAGAAGGTGCAGTGCAACTGCGCGGACGCGTGCCCGATGACATCACAAATATGGTTGTCGAAAACTACGCCAATGCGCGGTTCGGGCAACGCACCATTACGATGGGCACACGCATTGCCGAAGGGCTGCCGTCGGGCTGGTCAGTACGCGTATTGGCCGGGATCGAGGCACTGTCCGAGCTTTCCAACGGGGCAGTCATTGTCGAACCTGATCGGCTTCTTGTGCGAGGCAACACTGGAAATGAAGACGCCAGTGCTACCATTTCACGCCTGCTGATTGATAAGCTCGGCCAGACGGCTGATTTCGAAATCAACGTCACCTATGTCGAAGAACTTGACCCAATCGCGGGTCTGCCCACGCCCGAAGAGTGCATCGCACAGATCAACGCTATCACCGATGGCCGCAAGATCACATTTGACCCGGGCTCTGCTGATTTGACAGCAGACACGCAGCCGGTTGTCGATGACATTGCCGAGATTTTGCAAAAATGCGGTGACCTGCGTATTCGGGTGTCCGGCTTTACCGACAGCCAAGGGCGCGAAATCATGAATCAGCAACTGTCGCAAGACCGCGCAGACGCCGTTTTGACAGCCCTGCGCGCGCGCCGCGTGCCGGTGTCCACGTTCGAGTCCATTGGCTTTGGCGAAGAAAACCCGATTGCGGACAATGGCACCGAAGAGGGCCGCGAAAGGAACCGCCGGATTGAATTCAGCCTGATCCTGCCGGAACCGACCACGGAAGAAACCTCGACCCTTGATGAATTGGCGCAAGATCCTCCCGCCCCCGCCGTTGAAGACGACAGCGCGACAGAAAGCGAATAGACTAGGCCCATGAACAGAACCGAATTCATCATCGCTACGGCTGGGATCCTCTTTGTGGCCTTCATGCTGGGCTGGTTTGCAAGCTGGCTGGTCAACCGTTTCACCCGCGTGACCAAGGCCGAGGTGGGCGAATTGGACAAGATGGCCCAGGCACTGCACGAGGCCGAAGAAACCCGCGATCAGGCGATCACCTATTTGCAGCAGCGCGAGGCCGAGATCACCAATCAGCTTAGCCAGACCGAAGCAGAGCTGCGTGCGGCAATGGACGGGCTGCGCGAAGCGCGGCGCGAGGCAGAAGAGCTTCGGGGTTACATTGAGCGGCAAAACGCAGAGTAGACGCTAACGCGGCGCTGCGGCCCGTTTCAGCCTGTCATTGATCGCGCGCCCCAAGCCATGATCGGGGATCGGAGAGACTGCGATCTTTTTAGCACCCATCGCGTCCAGCTGATGAAGATAGGCGAACAGATGCGCCGCTGCTTCTGTCAAATCGCCAGCAACCGAGAGATTGAGATCGGCATCAACCGGACCAAATCCAAGCAGCACTTCGCCCTCTTGGGCGTAAGGTGCGTTTAAACGCACCTTACCTCGCGGCGCGTAATGCGATTCAAGTTGACCGGGTGCTGTCGGCAACTCCGGGTCCTGCCCAACCACCAATGCACGCCCCAGACACGCCTCCAACGCCTCCGCCGGAATACCACCGGCGCGCAATAAAGCGGGGTCGCCCACACAACTCACGATGGTCGACTCAACACCGACAGCGCAGTGGCCACCATTCACAACGGCGTCGATCTTGTCCCCTAGCCCGTCGGCGACATGTGCCGCGGTTGTGGGGCTTACCTTGCCAGATGGATTGGCAGAAGGTGCTGCAACAGGACCACCAAAAGCCCCTAACAAACCTGCCGCCACAGGATGATCCGGCACACGTATCGCCAGCGTATCCAACCCCGCCGTCACCAGCTTTGATATCCCCGCGTCCGCCTTTAGCGGCAACACAAGCGTCAAAGCACCAGGCCAAAACGCCTGCGCCAAACGCTGCGCTATATCGTTGAATTCACAGTATCTCGCCGCCGCATCAGCATCAGCCACATGCACAATCAAAGGGTTGAAACTGGGCCGCCCCTTGGCCTCATAAATCCGCGCAACAGCCCGGTCATTCCGGGCATCCGCACCAAGCCCGTAAACCGTTTCCGTCGGAAATGAGACCAAGCCACCACCTTGCAAAATCACCGCCGCCTTTTCCAGTCCGGCAAGATCCGGCTTCAGCATAAGTAATTGTTCATTTTTCATGACGTGGCGTTTTGGTTGATGGGGGGCCACGCTGCGGTAGGTTGGCCGGGTAATGGGATGCATAGCCCTCGGACTGGCTTTTGCCAAGCGGCTGCACAATTCGGAGATAGCACAATGCCTTATCGCGCACCTGTCAGCGATTTTCGCTTCTTGATGGACCACATCGTCGGCTTTGATGAGGTCGCCGCAACAGATCACTTTGCCGATGCCACACCGGACATGACGCAGGCGATCCTGACCGAAGCCGCCAAAATGTCCGAAGAGGTCATTGCGCCCTTGAACCGTGCGGGCGATCTGCATCCGGCGCACCTTGAGAACGGGATCGTGCGCACGTCACCCGGTTTTGCAGAAGGCTATAATGCGATTGCCGAAGGCGGCTGGATCGGCATGTCCGCCAGCCAAGAGGTCGGGGGTCTGGGCCTGCCCATGACGCTGACAACGGCTGTCAACGACATGATGGCAAGTGCCTGCCTGTCCCTGCAACTCAGCCCGTTGATGACCCAAGGTCAGATTGAAGCGCTGGAACACCATGCTTCTGACACGATCAAGGAACTGTATATCCCCAAGCTGATTTCCGGCGAATGGAACGGCACGATGAACCTGACCGAGCCGCAGGCCGGATCTGATGTCGGCGCGCTGCGCACCAAGGCTGAATCCAATGGCGACGGCACCTATGCGATCACGGGCCAGAAAATCTATATCAGCTGGGCGGACAATGATTTCACGCAAAACGTCTGTCACCTCGTCCTTGCGCGCCTGCCCGACGGTGTGCCGGGCACGAAAGGCATCAGCCTGTTCATGGTCCCCAAATTGATCCCCGACGAGAGTGGTAATCCCGGCACCAAGAATGACCTGCGCGTGGTCAGCCTTGAGCATAAGATGGGCCTGCACGGATCACCGACAGCCGTCATGGAGTACTCAGGCGCGAAAGGCTGGCTTGTCGGCAAAGAGCACGGCGGTATGGCCGCGATGTTCACGATGATGAACAACGCGCGGCTTGGCGTGGCGGTGCAAGGCGTCGGTGTCGCCGAAGGCGCGTTGCAACACGCGCTGGCCTATGCCCAAGACCGCAAACAAGGGAAAGCCCCCGGCAACGGTGCGATCATCGAACATGCCGACGTGCGTCGCATGCTGACCACAATGAAGGCCGACACTTACGCAGCCCGCGCGATTACGTTGATGAACGCCGTTGCCATCGACATGGCGCATGCCACAGGTGACGATGGTTGGCAGGCCCGCGCCGCTTTCCTGACACCGATTGGCAAGGCTTTCTGTACTGATGTGGGTTGCGAAGTCTCGGCCACGGGCATCCAAGTGCACGGCGGCATGGGCTTTATCGAAGAAACCGGCGCGGCCCAATACTCCCGCGACGTGCGCGTCGCTACCATCTATGAAGGCACCAACGGCATTCAGGCCATGGACCTTGTCGCACGCAAATTGATGGACGGGGGCGAAGCTGCGTTCCGCATTCTTGAAGAGATCGAACAAGGGGCAGAGACTGCCAAGGCGACCCACCCTGAGTTGGCCGAGGCTGTCTGGCAATCGGCGGAATCCTTGCGCGAAACAACCGAATGGCTCGTCGCCCAAGACGATCTGAACCACCGTTTTGCCGGTGCTGTCCCTTATCTGCGCGCCTTCGCCCGCGTCCTTGGCGGCCACGTCCACCTTGCCAGCGCCGTCAAAGGCGATGCCGCTCGTGCGCGCCTTGCAACCTTCTACATCAAGCGTATGTTGCCTGAACATGTGGGCCTTCTGGCACACGCACGTGAAGGGGCAGACGATCTTATGGCTATCTCCGCAGACGATCTTGCCGCGTAATGCCTGACGACCAAAGCGGCATCCGCTACCCCTACCCCGACGCACCCGCTGAGGGTGAGGCGATCACGGTCGCACCCGGGGTTTTGTGGATGCGGTTACCGCTGCCCATGGCGCTTGATCATGTGAATGTTTATGCGCTGGATGACGGTGATAGCTGGACAGTGATCGACACCGGCTTTGCTTCAAAACGCGGCCGCGCGATCTGGGAAAAACTGCTGGCCGGACCGCTGGCTGGCAAACCCGTCTCGCGCGTTATCGTCACACATCATCACCCTGATCATGTAGGCCTTGCTGCGTGGTTCATGGAAAGTGGCGCAACGCTCGCGATGCCGCGCACTGGTTGGCTGATGGCGCGGATGCTGACGCTGGATGTCCAAGAGGTACCCAACGCTGAGGCGTTGACCTTCTACACCCGCGCGGGGATGGACTCTGCGGTGTTTGAGAAACGCAAAACCGAACGCCCCTTCAACTTCGCAGACTGCGTGTCACCCCTCCCCCTCGGCTTCACGCGCCTCTCCGACGGCGAAACCATCACAATGGGCGGGCGCACATGGGACATCCGCATGGGCGACGGGCATGCCCCGGAACACGCAACCTTCTGGAGCCAGGACGACAACCTCGTTATCGGTGGCGACCAGTTGCTGCCCTCCATCAGCCCCAACCTCGGGGTCTACCCAACAGAGCCTGACGCTGACCCCGTGACGGATTGGTTGCGATCATGTGAGAAATTCCAAGCTTTCGCCACACCGGATCAACTGGTTCTAGGGGGCCACAAATTGCCCTTTACCGGGCTGCCAACGCGACTGATGCAACTGATCGACAACCACCACGGCGCCCTGAAACGGCTCTTGGCGCACCTTGATGAGCCGCGCAGCGCTGGAGAATGCTTCATGCCGCTATTCAAGCGCAACATCACAGGCGGCGAATACGGGCTGGCATTGGTCGAGGCCGTCGCCCATCTTAACCATCTGCACCAGGCGGGCCTTGCCACACGTATTCTGCGCGACGATGGCGCATGGGTCTTTCAAGCAACCTAAACCGCGACGCGCACCGCAAGTGGCGTCATCGCCAACCCTTCAGCCGTCAACGCACAAACCGTATCTGTCGGAATTTCCGTCCAACGCGCTGCAACGCCACACAACGGCTCTGAAGCCATAGACCGCCCGCCATTATCCAGCACACCCGACGCATAAAGCGACGGGGCCTGCCCGCCGGATGCATGACGGAAGGCATAGAGCGTCTGCCCATCCGAAAACACACAGGTCAACTTGGTCGGTCCCTCATCCCCCGCAGGGCCAATCTGATCCAGCGTCGCACGCATCGCCACAGCCGGGTCACGGTCCAAACCGTTCGCCAACAGTGTCAGGAAGATCATCTCGCTGTCGGTGGTGCCACGCCGCGCTTCGAATAGCTCATCTGGCAAAGCCGCCAGCATCGCCCGCCTGATCCGTTTGAAATGCGGAATCTGCCCATTGTGGCAGAAGGACCATTTGCCGAACGTGAAAGGATGGCAGTTCGTCCGGCTGGTCTCGCCCACGGTCGAGGCGCGGATATGCGCGATAAAGTGATGTGACCGCACCATCCGGCAGAGGTTGATCAGGTTATCATCTGCCCACGCGGGCAGCACATCGCGGTAAAGGCCCGGCGCCTCGTCCACCCCATACCAACTGATGCCAAAGCCATCACCATTGACCGCCAGTTTGGCCTCGGCGGCATGCTGGCTTTGCTCCAGCAATGAATGGGCCGGGCGCACGATGATATTCTCAAGTGGGATTTCGGGGCCGGTATAGGCCGCAATACGACACATGTTAGTGGCGGCTCTCCATGCGTGCGGTGAGGCGCTTGAGGATGCGGCTGGCCGTCGTTTCACAAAGCGCCGGGATCAGCGCGTGGACCAGTGCGGCAAGAGCCGCGACCCCCAACCAAAACGCAAAGCTGAAAGCAAAGCGCATGTGCTGGAAGTACGTCTCATTCACTGTCGCAGGGTGATCAAGAAAGACCGCGGTGAGTGGGTTCTTGCGGGCTGGGGTGTGTGAAGTGTCAGACATCTTTGCATTCCCTTGTTGGCTTTGGACGAAACTAATCAAAAGACAGCGCAGTTTGATCCCAAATATGATTGTGTTTTCAGCTTTTATTGAGATATCATCCCAAGTATGCCACAGGAATTAGACCAGATAGACCGCGCAATCCTGCGTATCCTGCAAACTGACACCACTCTGTCGGTCGATGACATCAGTGCAGCGGTGAACCTTTCTCGCAACGCCTGCTGGCGGCGGATCAAAGTGATGGAGCAAGCGGGTACCATCACAGGCCGCGTCGCATTGGTTGACCCGGGGCATGTCGGCGTGCCCCTGACCGCTATGGTGCTTATCCGCACCAACGCACATGACGCAAATTGGATGAAACAGTTCCAGACCACTCTCCAAGCTTTCCCTGAAATCGTGGGCGCATACCGCATGACAGGTGACCTCGACTATGTACTGCGGGTCCGCGTGGCGGATGTACCGGCCTATGACGCCTTCTACAAAAGGCTGACCTCACGCATTTCTGTATCGGACATTTCGGCAAGTTTCGTTATGGAGGAAATCAAGGAAACAACCGCGGTGCCGCTATGACCAAGACAACGATGCAGATTGATACCTCAGCCGAGCTGTTGGAAAACGATATCCTGCCCAAATGCCGCGAGGTTCACACGAACCCCGAAACGCAGGCAGCCACCGCACATGATATGCCCAAGGCGCTGTCGGAACCGATGGCGAAGAAAAGCCCTGCGCAATGGGCCTATGAGCGGATCATCATGTACATCCAGAACTTTGAAAAGCAGCTCGACAACGATCATGAGGTCGGATTGGGACTCGCAGGTGGTATGACCGGCGTGATTAAGATCGAAGGCTTGGGCTACTACGACCCTGATATCGTCACTTACTACGGCATGAATGAAGGCGGCGCACGCACGCAGCTTATCCAACACGTCAGCCAAATGAACGTGACCTTGGTTGCCAGTCCAAAACACATCGACCAACCTGAACCTAACCGGATCGGCTTCCGTCTGGCCTCTGCTTTGGATGGAGAAGAGACAGCGTGAAGCAGCTGTTCTGATTTTGAGTTTTCAAGCAAGCAAGCTGGTTTAAGACGAAAACGACGCTGATGTAGATCAGACATTCATAGTTGTACGAAACTGTGGCGGGTGTGCGTGACGAAGCGGACATTGGATTTTCTGCCTTCGCTGACGCAGCATGGCTTTGCCCGCGCGGCAAGAAATTCGCAGCAGCGGAGCTCAGTCGTCAAACCGGTCATTGCTTGGGGCGACGCGGTGCGGCACGCAAACCGTACTGTCGGCGGTTGAACCGTGATGCGAGAAAAGCGTACTTATGCATTCGCGGCCACATCAACGGCCGGGTTATCGCTGGCAACGTGAACCAATGACCACTGGTAGCGATGACCGAATGCGTTCAATGTCGTCACTGAACGCTGACCTGCGTTGTCATCGTACCGGCACCCTGCCTCGGCCTGCGTAACTGGGGTTCGCGCGCATGAATAGCCCGTTGTAAAAGCGGTTAGTGGTGGTGAACCACGCACGTCAGATCGGCTAGAATCACGCCCCAAACCAATACACTCATGCTGCAACGCTGTGAACTTTTCGCCCGGGTCCGTCTTATGAGCCTCGTGACGGGTCATGGACGTTGCTCATTGGCGCACCTTTGCTGCAATCGGTCCAATGTTTGGCCCGAATATGCCCAAATTATTGCGACGCCTAGGCTGCCCTTGCCATCGATCCACTCTGCGTTGATTTGTGTTTTTGAAACACACCTAAAATGAGGCATCCATTGACCCAGTCCTATACATCCTCTGACGGAACAATCACCAGTGGCGCCATCACGCGCGGATTTGAGAACCATAGTAGCGGCTCAGCTTACAGCACCTCACTCCAAAAAGAGGATTGGGAGGTCGCGTTTGGATCGAAAACAGCAAAGAACGCGGCAATCAGCAGCGAAGAAGCAGCGTCGGGCCGTCAGTCCCTGAAGGTCACTTACAGCAGCTCTGATAACGCGGCCGCAGCATCGTCATGGGCGCTCCCCCAAGAACAGGAATACTACCTGTCGTATTGGGTGAAGTTCGAAGAGGATTTCGACTTTGATGGCGACGACCATAGCGGTGGCAAACTCCCCGGTTTGGCCTCTGACGGTTTGGCCAGCGGCGGTGATGATGTCGATGGCTCAAATGGGTTTACAGCCCGCTACATGTGGCGCGAGGACGGCGCGGCAGAGCTGTATCTCTATCACATGGATAAACCGGGCGAATACGGCGAAAGCTTCAAATTTGTCGATGACGATGGCGATCCTATCAAATTTGAACCGGGCACGTGGCATAATCTGGTGCAGCGGGTCCAAATCAATAGCGACGACCGCGCAAATGGCGAGGTGGATGTGTGGTTTGACGGCGAACAAGTGCTGGATCTCGATGGTTTGCAATTTGTCGATGATGGTTCGCAGATTGATCGATTTTACTTCAGTTCGTTTTTCGGCGGTAGCACGGACGGCTGGCTGCCAGATCGCGATGTCGCTGCATATTTCGATGACGTGGTTGTATCGACCAACGCTGCCGACGTGGGTTTGGGCACAACGCAACCGGTGTTGCACACAACAGGCGTACAAGGGGCTCAAGCCGTGGCGCCGTCGGTCGAGGCGATGCCCATTGCAAACGAAGACCCCGCTTTCGACTTTAGTTTTGTCCTAAGCAAAGATTGGGGCTCTGGAGCCATTTTGGAACTTCACATCACGAATGCAGGCGATGCTGACGTGTCAGGATGGCAGGCAGCGTTTAGTCTGACGGACCTTGAAATCGACAGCATTTGGCGTGCGGAGGCAAGTATCAACGAAGATGGGCGTTATCTCGTTGATGGCGTTCATTCACGTGACGATATTAGAGCCGGAGAAACTGTTAAAATTGGCATGAAAGTGAACGACGGCAATTTGGATTTACAGGCGCTAAGCCAAGCGGCGGACTTTGATTTAATCTTTTAGATCAATCACGCGGGGTTGATCGCCTGATGGTGCAAACAGATCGTCAGCGCCTGCCATTGCGCCTGCGGTGCAAATACCAACCATACAAGCTTTGCGGACGGCACAAAAAGATGCCATTGGCGTCAATTCGCGATCTTCAAGTTGATCACTCAAACCCGCGCCAAAGTAGCGACTGATTGCCGCCCAGTTTGCTATGACTTAGGGGGCGGAATTCCTCGGCAAGTGCTTCCAGCTCCAGGCTTGGGGACAAAATCAGATAAGCCTCCAGCCATGCCATTTCAAAACTATCGAGCGTATCTGTGCCGTCAAAATAGCTTTGCACTTCACCCGAATAGGTCTCGCTTGCTTTGCCATCTGCGATGTCATCAACAGCAAATTTCACTATGCGGTCGAGCGCATTGTCGCACACGCCTCTGATCGACATGCCCTGTTGTTCGAGCAATAACGTCGTGACCACCAACGGCGTGATCGCGTGCAACTGGTAGTGCAGCGCATATTTCCCCCGGCGCATTTCTTGCGGCAAGCTACCGTCTTCAAGCGCTTGACACTGCAAGAAACTCGCCGACCACGCCGACCAACGCAACGCCACCGGATCATCGGTAATATCAGCCACCAAATTCACCGCCAAAGTCGCCCAAGCCCGCAAATTACCGCGTTTGGCACCTTGGGTTGCGTCCTCTTCCCAGAACAACATTTGCTCGGTGATGCGCGCGCCGAACCACTCTTCGATCACCGCGCGTTGCTGCGGGTTTGTGGAGTAGGGCGCGGCCTGACGGTAGGCAAAAGCAAACCCAGCCAGACGCGACCCGATCGAGAAATTCGCGGTAATCGTCTCCAACTCTGAAAACGCATCCGCCTCAGCCCAGATCGCCATTTGGCCGATCAGGCAATCAGCCTCAGCCACGCGTTCATCGCTGCCCACAGTAATCGCATTGGCGATCCGCGTCAGGTCGCGCAGGAAATCATCAATTGGGCCGAGGGCCGCATTTACCTCGGCGTTGCCCTCTTCATCAATGTCAGACCGCGTAGTGCTTTCGTCGGTGTAACGGCTGCCATAGCTCAGCGAAATCACGGGTTCAGGCGGCGCAGCACAGGCCAGAGCATCCTCATTTGCGTAAGCAATACTGGCCGGGGTCAGCATCATGCCCGCACCGATGAGTGTCGAAACCGTCTTTTTCATGTGCCATCCTCAAGGTTCAAAAGCGTCGTGATCGCGCGGGCCTTTTCTGATCCACTCTCAGCCGCGCGTTCCAACCACATCATTGCATTTTCAGGGTCCGGTGCCGTGCCCAACCCAAAGGCCAGCGCATAGCCAAACTCGGCCATCGCCGTGGTGTCGCCGCCTTGTGCCGCTTGCGCCAACCACTGGGTTGAGGTCGCCAGATCATTCGCCGTCGACGCTGTTTCACGCAAGAACATTGCATAGGTGCGCATCGCAAAAACATCACCGGAATTGGCAGCGGCCAGATAGGCGGCAGGCATATCAACTTGCGCCCCTATCAATGCCTGCGTTTCCTCATCCGTGCGGCGATAGCGACCCAGATAGCCGGGTAAAACAGCGGGATCAGAACTGACCGCGTCACGGATCATCGCAGCCGCGCGATCAGGACTATAGCCGGTCGTTGTCTTGTCCAGCGACAGCGTGAACAAGCCTCGCGCCGCCGTCTCGTCACCCAACGCAAAGGCCGCCTCGAACAGGTTTTCCGCCTGCACCACCGCATCAGGCGTCGCAATCGCATAGTGCCGCTCGGCCAGATCAACCATCGCCCAAGCATTGGCACCCGTTAGGTTCTGCGCAATCCGCATCCACTGGGTTTCCTGTGCGGTATCGCCAATATCACGCGATAGATCAGCCATCGCCATGACGTTTTTGTAATCACACGGCATCGCACTGACCGCGCGGGCGACATAGACGTCCCGCTCCAGCGACGCCACATGCGGGACAGCGAACACAAGCGCATCAAAATCGCCGTTCGCTGCAATCACATCGGCGTAATCCGCGTAGGTCTGTGCGCCAGTCGGATCATCTTCATCCAGCGTCGCCAGCAATTTTATCGCGGCCCCCTGCCCAGCCTGTGCAGGGCCTTCCAACAGGGCTTGCACCTGCTCCACACCATCGGTCGTATCGCTTTGATAATCCAAAATCGCCTGTGCCAACTCTAACGCCGCATCAGCACCTGAACGCAGATATTCCCGGCGCAACAAATCAAAGGCGACCAGCCGTTGTTCAGGGTTCTGCGCAAGCTCAAATTCCAGCTTGGCAAGCGCGCGCAACACATCGGGGAACTGCCCCGAATACTCTGCCCAGAACGCGCGAATATCCGGCGTGGCATTGGGCGCATAATCAAGGTGCTTGAGATAACTCGCCAGCGACGTCGGCCGCCCATAAAGCGCCTGAGACTGCAGCGTTGCAATCATCAGCGCGTTCTCTTCTGCGGTCAGCGAGATCAACTCTTGTGCGGAGAGGTCCAAATTGGCCGAGGCCGTCGCCGTCTCTTGCAAACGCCAATACTCAGCCTCAGCCAAACGCGGGCTATCGATGGCCTGACACATGAACGCACCGTAGAGATTCTTAGTCGGGGTGATCCCACCCAGCGTTGACACCGTCTTGCTGAGCAAATCGACGGCCCGTTCAAAATCGCCTGGATCACGCTGCGCGATCAACATCGTCGCCAATTCGCTGATGCCTTCGGTATCACCCAACTCAGCCGCACGCTCAAACAGCGCCATCGCCTCGTCCTGCGCAGCCCATCGTCCCCGCTCTGCCATCACAAGCTGGGCCAACCGGGTGAATACCCAACCCGGCGCGTCATCCAGTTCAGCCAATGCCTCCAGCGCTGCAATACGCTCTGCCTCCCGCCCCGGATATTCATCCGCGTAGGTTTCCAAAAACAGTGCAACACGGGTCAGGCCCGGGCGCTGCCCAGACGCAGCCGCTGCCTGAAACAGCGCAAAGGCGCGGTCGAGGTCTTTGTCCACCAGCGCGCCCGTTTCATAAAGGCGACCCAATTCGATCTGCGCATAAGGCAGACCCGCATCAGAGGCTTGACGCAGATACCGCAGCAGCTGTTCGTTGTCTTTCTCAAAACTCTCGGCTCGGACGTGGTATTCGACCACTTTCCAAGCCGCATTGGCATCCCCCAGATCCGCCGTGAACCGGAACCAATCATGGGCCAATTGCGCATCATTTTGGACAATATCGCCGTTGTGATACTCGCGGGCGATCCGGGCCGTGCGGTCGCAGATCGTGTCATTCATCTCGCCCACCAGTGACCCAAAAGCCATCGTCACGGCCAGATCCACCGGCACATCCCAGCCTTCCGGAGCATTACCATCAAGGGTCATCTGGCTTAGCGTCAAAAGCGCATCAGCATTGCCTGCATAGCCTGCTTCCAACAACAGCGCATTGGCGCGGTCAATGTCACGCTCGATCCCGATCCCATCGCGCAACAAACGAGACAGAATGTTCTTTAGTCGCGGCGACAAACTATCAGCATCAGCGGCCAGTTGGACCACCAATTGCCGATCACGCAGGCCGGCAAAGTCGCCTGCCGCTTCCAGTGCTGCAATGCGGGTGACAAGCGCGTTGGCCCCCGCAAAACTAGGGTCCGCATCAACCAGCCGGTCGATCATCACCTCAATTGTGTCCAACCAAAGAGAGGCATTGATCTGCTGCAAACGCCGGATATCGCGCTTGATCAACGTGGGCGACATATCAGGCAAGCGTTCCCGATCCCACCCACCCCACGTCGCCACAGTGACGGCTTCGGGTTCGCGGACCACGCAAACGGCGGTCGGCGACATTTCGGGTGGCCGGAATTCCAAATCAAGCGCTGCTCCACCGTCTTGTGCCAGCGCGAGCGCGGGCAAACAGGTGGCAATAACCAAGGGCAGCGCCTTGATCGGGTAACGGGAATTCAAACCACGCAGTCTCATGTGTCTTCTCCGGTTGACCTT
Source organism: Yoonia sp. F2084L (assembly GCF_023015625.1). Taxonomy (GTDB): domain Bacteria; phylum Pseudomonadota; class Alphaproteobacteria; order Rhodobacterales; family Rhodobacteraceae; genus Yoonia. The sequence goes on along the minus strand of NZ_JALKAH010000003.1, from coordinate 383,107 downwards.
ACTTGAGGTAGCTGTTGTTGGTGGCCTCAGCCGTAAAACTGCCATCCGCCTCAGTCAGCACGATAGACACGCCTGCACCGCGCTGTAGATCAATGCCTGCGACCGTCGCGATGGTCTCGCCTTGCGCACGCACTTCGAAATCCAGCGTCAATGGGGCACGTAAGCTGACCGTTTCGCCTGACATGGATGCCACATCACCAACCGCGACGGTGTCGGCCAAAGGCACATAAAGCTCGACGTTTTCGGCGTCTGACAGGTTGTAAAGCGTCACATCGGCCTTGGCGGGGTCATTCACGATTTCGTCTTGAACAATCTCGACCGTTTCATCGTCAAGCATGATCAGCGTGTAATGCGTGCTGGGCCCTGCCGCGAGCGAGGTTGATCCGCTGGAGGCGCTGATATCAATGTCGCCGGGCATGACGTTCACAAAACCGGATACGCCAGTGTCGATATCGCGCAAGGTTGTGCCGTCGATAGCGACGAAACTTTGGCCCGGTGCGACGACGCGCACAAAACTGGAATTGGGGGCAAAGACATCTTCGTAAAGCCCTTCGTCATTGGCGAGGGCAGAGCCCCCTTGAATGGCGATCAGGGCTGCAAGTGTGAACAGGGAACGGGTCATGATTTTTCCTCTAGGGTGTGAGTGGTGCAAGCGAAAATACTGGGTTCAGAAGCAAACGGCTCGGACATCGTAAAAGTCACAGATTGGGCGCCGTCCTGCCAAAGACCGGTCAGCGGCATGTAAAACCGCCCCGTCCGCGCAAGGCGAGCGCCGCGCACGATCGATTTGGTGCGTGTAGCACCATCGGCAGAGCGAAAAACAAAATCAGCCTCCAGCCCCACAGACCGGTTGGTATCGACCAAAAGCGTGTCATCAGGGCCCAGATCATAGGCAGACAGGTCCACCTCGACGCTGGTGTCAGTCGCGACAGACGGCAGCTGATAGGTGCAGGTCCGGCCAGCAGCGGCGATCAGCTCGCGCATCGGCTGGTCGCCATATTGGGCCAAATTGTTGTAGATTGGGTTTTCCCAGATCAGGAATTTGGGCCGGGTTTCCTGAAACTCGGTCGAGGTAAGATAAGACAGCATCGCGCCATATTGGTTACCACCTGTCAGGGCGTAATTGACGACCTCAAGCTCGGAATATTGCGCGATGAAGCCGGGAAAATTGTTGATGGGACTGTCGGAAAACGACGTCCCTGCCATCGCAATCGGGATCGATGCCTCAGCCTCACCAAATAGGTCTAGTCCACCCTCGGCTACACCATCAGACTGAATTTGCTCGGTCTGATAGATGGTCGAAACCGCCTCTGGCAGGGTTCCAGTGCAATGCTTTTGCAAAATCCGCCGCATCCCCGAAAACGCGATATCAGTGCCCTGGGGCATCGTCTCAAATGCCGCAGGGGTCAGGTCATCAAAACCGGGCAAACCGCGGATCGTCTCGGCAATGGCGCGCGCTGTTTCACGGGCGCCGCTGGCAGACCAGTGAAAGTCCGCCTTAAAGAACGGCAAGTCATCGGCAGGGGCATCCAGCATCGCAGACCGGGCATCCACGGTGACCACGCCGACCGCCGCCAAACGTTCCAAAATGTCGTCATGCACGCGCGTAGCGATCTCTAGGTCGAACCCATAAAGCGATGCGGCATCGGGCAAGTAGTCGGGCATCGTGACGCTTTTGGTCGGTATGGGGACGTAGATCAGCGTTGTGCCACTTTCGGCCAATGCCTCTGACAAAGCCGCCAAATCCGCAACGATCTGGTCAGAGAACGGATGCGCCATGCGCAAATCCGCGTTGATACGAAAGAACACGCCATCTTTGCCTTCAACCGCTGGCAGTTCTTTGTTTTGCTCCAACCCGTAGCAGCCAAAGTTTGACGCTTCATCCTGCGCCAGTGCCAATCCGGGTGCGACCATCAGGCCAAGGGTCAGCATCGTCAGCAATTTCATTGCGTTACCTCCAATCGCGCGGTCTCAAGCCCGCGCCTTGCGTCGTTCAAAACTGGGATCAGGTTTTGCGCGGTCACTTGCGTGGTCAGTGATGATGACGTGAGCGCCGTTTGCAAAAGCCCGTCGGCCTGCTCTAGATCGTCTTCCGTCTTGGCCGGATCGCGTAACAACATCACCGCCAGTTGCAAGGCGAGCTCTGCCGCTGCATCCCCGCCCGCGCGCTCTACAATCTGCGCAAGCTCACCGTCCAAAGGTCCAAATGGCGTGCTTTGACTGTGATACCGAAAGACCGCATCAATCGCATGGGAATTGCCTGCGCGTGCATAAGTTAGAATGACATTCTTAAAGACATTCGCACGACGTGGGCCCAATTCATCCGCCGGAATGCGATCCAGCGCTTTGATCAGATTGGCGATGGCCCCGCCCCGCCCAGTTGCGGCTGCCATCCCGTAATAATGGGCCACGTCAGCGGCAGGCACGCTATCACCTTGGCGGTCCAGCCATTGCGCAAACCGCAAGGCAGCAAACCCATCGCCAATATCGGCCAGTTGACGCAACTGCGCAGTCGAGATCCGCTGCCCAGCAGCCAAAGCACGGCGCGCCGCTATCAATTCCTCGGTCGGCAATTCAGTCGAGGACCGGATGCCGCGCACCATCTCAACCGTGATCCGATGCGGCTCAATACCGTCTTGTGCAACCAGCGGGGTACTGGCGCAAAAGGCCAAACAGGCCGGGATCAAAAGCGCTCTAAGCATCGCCAACCGCCTCCGCCTCAGTCATGGCATCTAGCAATTCAGGATCGCTCAGATATCGCACAGGGAATTCCCAGATCACGACGGGTGGTGGCGCCGCAGGATCCATCTGATCCAAGAATAAATCCATTGGCGCGACCGGCCCTTGGCCTTCACGGGCATAGTTGATCACGTCATGCGCCAGCGCCAATTTCAGCGCTTCGACAAAGCTCCAGTTTGGGTTTGCCGAATAGCTGGTGCCAACCAAAACCAACGGTGTTGGACCGCTGTTGCCAAATAAGTCCAGATCGGCATCCAATGCCTCTTCGGGCTGCGCCACATAAGGTACGACCGTTTCGGCAGGCAGACCAACCGCGGACGCAAGGCCGTCTGATGTCACAAAGGAAACCAAGTCACCAATGAATTGCACCGGCGCTTGCGCTTCGTCCGCAAAAGCCGTCTCGCCCAACGCGATTAGGTTTGACACAGCTACGGCCTCGGCGACAGCCGCAGCCCCCGCATCGGTCCAGTGGGTATCGGTGCGGAAAAACGCATCGGGTGTCGCCGCCAAAGCCGGGCGGCTATCAACATGGGCAATGCCTTCAGACGCCAATGCCGACAAAAACCAGTCGTACCCAATTGCGCTCTCGCGGGCCTGTTCATCGGCATTTGCATGGTTACGCAACACGTCCAACTTGGCAGGCACAGGAACCACAACCAACGCACTGCCGACCTGCCGCAACTGCGCATCAACATCAGCTATCCATGCCAACGCGTCCTGGGCCAAGGCGCCTTCACGCACCACAGAGCGAAACTCTTCGCGGGTAAACAGCCACCCTTTTTCGCCCGCCACAACGCCGTCGCGCCCTTCGTTCAGCAGCACATAACGGGCAGCGCCCACCAGCCCGACCGCCGGTTCGCGATGCGGCAGATTTGCGCGGTAAAGCGTATCAACCTCTGCCGTAAATGCGCCCTTGAGGAAGCCATCAACGCTCGGCCCATCCACATCAGAACGCAGCAAAACAATATTCGCAAAGATTGCATACCCAAAGAAAGCAATGGGAAGCAGCAGTTTCACAGCGACTATGTTGGACATCATCTCGCGCCTCTCAGAACTGGAAATACAGGAAGGGTGAAAAGCTCTGCTCAGCGAGCTTCAGCACAGTGAATGCCCCGATAATCAGCACCATAAAGGTTGCCGTTATCTGCAGCGCAGGATTGGCCACCGCCACTCCGCTACCGCTGATCTGGATATCCGCATCGCCGTAAGCGGCATGCAAGCGCGGTTCGATAAACACGACGCCAGCCGCAATAAACGCCAGCGTCATGCTTTCGCGGGTCACTGACAACCAAACCTCTCGATCGCCCATGAAACCGTTCAACCCGATCATGCCGCCGTAAATTTCAAACGCCTCGCCGAAATGGGTCGCGCGAAACATGATCCAGCCGATCAGCACGAAAAACAACGTCAATGGCAGCGCATACCAGTGGCTCGCGGCGCGCCGGTCCCAGCCCAGATATCGTTCAGCGGCCAGCAGTCCACCATGCCAAAAGCCCCAAAGCACAAAGGTCCAGTTCGCCCCATGCCATAGACCACCAAGGACCATCACGGTCATCAGATTGAGGTAAGTGCGCACCGCCCCTTTGCGGTTCCCACCTAGTGAAATGTAAAGGTAATCGCGCAGCCAGTTCGACAGCGAGATATGCCAACGCCGCCAAAACTCTGTGATCGACCGGCTGATATAGGGAAAGCGGAAGTTCTCCAAAAACCGGAAACCCATCATCTTGCCCAGACCAATCGCCATATCGCTATAGCCGGAAAAGTCGAAGTAAAGCTGCAGCATATAGGCTACAGCCCCGGCCCAAGCGAGCGCCATACCGGGGTTTTCGGTCGCGAACGCAAGGTCAGCCAGTGGTGCCACGGCATCGGCCAAAATAACTTTCTTGCCCAATCCAATCAGAAACCGCGCCAGCCCGTCGCAGAACAACTCAACCGAGTGGTCACGCTCGCGAAACTGATCCTCAAGGTCTTTGTACCGCAGGATCGGCCCCGCAATCAGTTGCGGGAACAGCGCGATGAAGGCTGCGAAATCGACAAACCCGGCATCCGCCGTCGCATCACCCCGATGAACGTCAATCAGATAGCTAAGCGCTTGAAACACATAGAACGAAATCCCTATCGGCAGGATCAACTGCCAATGAACGCCAAGGCCCGCGGCATCCGTACCGACCAGAGCGGCAAAACTGTCGATAAAGAAATTGAGGTATTTGAAAACGCCCAAAACGCCCAAACAGCCGACAACACCAAGGGTGAGATAAGCCTTGCCCCGCTGCGTCCCGCGATGCTGCGCGATCTTTTGACCGACCAGATAGGTGAACACTGTCGTCAGGAACAACAGCCCCAAGAAATCAACCCGCCACCACGCGTAGAACACATAAGAGCCGAGCAGTATCGGATACGACCGGAACCGCACCGGCGTCAGATAGTAGACGCCCAAGAACAGCGGCAAGAACAGGAACAAAAAGGACTCAGACGAGAAAACCATCAGTTATCCCCATCCCAAAGACAGGTCACCGGTTCTGCGCGAAAGCTCTCTACAGCACCGGCCGCGATCTCGATCTCTTGCGCGCCTTGCAGGTCACCAATGATCTGATCCGCCTGCCTGACGATGTCACCGCCCAGAAAACGCGGGAATTGCTGGCTAAAATCATTGCCAGCCAAAAGCAGTCGATCGGCCGAGCTTGACGCGAGTCCTGTGCGGTTGCCCACAAAGACATTCTGCGCCACGACAGTGTCAGTCCCGCTGACCTGATCGCCGACAAACAACCCCGTACTGCGATTGCCAAGGAACGCATTCTCAACAACATCGCTTTGGCGGCTGGCGCGAATAATCGCACCTTTTTGGCCATTGCCGATGGCAATGTTCCGGGTGACAAAGGCGCAATCACTATCCGCAACAGTGATCCCGGCCTTGGCGCTATCCCACACAAAGTTACCCGTAATCACCGTATTCACACTGGCCCGGTCAACCGTAATGCCCGCCCGTGTCGCGGCCATGACAACGTTGCCTGCCACATGTGTATCGTCCGACCGATCCGTGATGCGCAGCCCACTGCTTAGAAACAGATTGCCACTGACATGGCTTTGTTTGGCTGCACGCAGCGCCAGATCGCTCTGCGTTGTGGTCGCAAAAAGGTTACTCTCAACCACCGCACCCGTCGTGCCAATCAGCGTCAGATCACCGCCGTCTTGCAGCACACTATCGCGGATGAACGACGGCCCAATCGCCGCATAAAGCCCTCGGTTCGAGATCGAAAAACCAGAGAAAAGCGCGGTTTCACCGAACCCCAGCGCCGAAATCTTTGCATCCGAAACACGCGCCATACCCGTGCCAGCTGTCGTCACGAAGGGTGCAAACATCGGTACTTGCGGGTTGATTTCCGGCGTACCTGCCACAGTCGCGCCATCAATGAACAGCGCACCAAAGTTCGCCAGAAAAGCACCATCGCTACGGCTGAGCAGTAATGTATCGCCCCGCTCCAGCACCAGCGCACCGCCGGGCAATACAACGAGCGGGGCGCGCAGAACATCGCCATTCATCATGCCACGGGCCTCTGGCTGCGTGGCCAACCAACGGCGGATATCGGTCAGGCTGCGCTGACCGTCCTGCACCGCAATCACCTGCGGCGCCTCAGACGATTGCGCACGCACGACGGACAACTGATCATTGGCCCCCGCTGAAATCGCCAGTTGCACCAGCGCAATGCGCAGATCAATCAGTTGGACAGTGCCCGCGCCAAATGACACGGCAGGTGGCAAAGGCTGTGCGTCACTCGCAACATCGTCTAGCAAACCTTGCGCATCCGCGATCATCTCTGCCGGATCGCCGCCGCCTACCGCGCGTTCCACCAAGGACGGATACAAATCATCCGCCGCAAGTTCCAACGCCTGAAAACGCTCCAGACCATCCGCTGATGCAGGAGAGCCCAAGATCGCCGCAACCAGCCACATATGCCAAACGGCTTTACGCATGCGACATCCGACCCAACTGCAGCTCTGACGCCACCGAAGTCTTCATAGTGACCAAAATCACATCGATGATGTCGTTTGAGGTATTCGTCAGCGCCACACGTTCGCTGACGTCTAGCAAAATCCGCTCGCCATTGACCAAGCTTCGGCGGCTGAACCCATCAAACAGCTCCAACCCGCCGCGACCGGTAATCATCTGTCGCCCCGGCAACGGATCAATCGAAATCGAGGATCCCGCGTTGATTTGCAGCACCGTCATTTCATAATCGCGCGAGGTCATCACCTGCTGGCTGCTACCCCAATGATGCTGGCGCGCGAGGTGACGAACAGACTCGCGGCGTGTCTCGGCCTTCAGCGTTTCAACGACCGTTTTCACGTCCTGACACTTGCCGCGCGCCGTCACCAACAACGCGTCAGGCGTGTCCACCACGATGACATCAGACATGCCCACCACCGCAACCAACCGCTTATCAGATCGTACCAGTGAGTTCTGCGTATCAACGGCGATCACATCGCCCTCAAACACATTGCCGTCCTCATCGGCGCGGCCAATGGAATGCATTGAGGTCCAGCACCCCACATCGCTCCATTCCACATCGATAGGCGCAAGGGCCACGGATTTCGCGTTCTCAAAGATCACACGCTCGGTCGGTTCATTGACCGCACGGCGGAAACTATCAGGGTGCAGGGTCAGGGTGCTGTTGACATGCTCGCCCATCTCAACCGCTTGTCCAACGGCCTTGTGGGTTGCAGGTTCCAGGCGCGCGAATTCCTCAATGATGGTCGTCGCCGTATAAAGTGAAATCCCCGATGCCCAGTAAGAGGCACCCGAATTGACCAAGGCCACAGCCTTGCCAATGGGTGGTTTTTCCACAAACTCCGCCACACGGTGCAAACCATCATAGTTGGTAAACGGCCCACCATCAGTGATGTAACCATAGCCGATTTCTGGATAAGCCGGCTTGATCCCAAAGGTCACAATGCGTCCTTCATTGGCCGCGCGGCGCATCGCAAATATCGGGGTATTCAGATTGCCCGCGATCATATGATCGGAAGGCAGAACCAGCATCAGCCCTTCAGGCTGCGCGTCCGCCAACACCATCGCCGCGGCCAGCACGGCAGGCCCAGTATTGCGCGCCATCGGCTCGCAAATGATCGTTGCATCGCATTGGATCTGGTCTAGCTGCTGCTGCACGGTCTGCTTATGCTGCACGGCGGTGACGACAATCGGTTTGCTGTATCCCTTGCACCGATGCCGCTGCACCGTGGCCTGGAAGAACGTGAGCGACCCATTGCCCGCCACCGGCTGAAACTGCTTGGGGCTTTGCGTGCGCGACATCGGCCACAGGCGCGAACCCGTGCCACCGCAAAGAATAACTGGCGTAATGTCCTGCATATTATCAAAAATTCCTGTTGTGCGCTTTGATGAGAAAAGCGGTTTGCGATCCGTCTTCAGAACTTGCAGTGCGGGTGTGCCCCGCGATCACGTGCCTCCGGTCAGTTGCGGGAAAATCTCTCTGCGAAAACGCAGTCGCGCTGTTTGATCGACGACCAATTCGGCACTGGCTGGATCAACGGGGGTAATCTGCGCGGTCAGCAAATTGACGTTCTGCGCCACATCTGCAGGTTCGGTCAGATCAACGGTGACAGGCACAACCTGCCCATCACTCAGCACCAGTTCGGCCTGGTCGCCTGCTAACAAACGGGCGGCGCCCTCAAAACTGATCTGCGTTGTAGCCTCAACCGACGCGTCATTGCGGATCAGTTTGATCAGCGGCGTGCCTGCCAAAATCGTGGCCCCTTCATAGAACCCCGGCAGGGCCTGCATCTCACATTCGCAGGGCATTTGAACGCTCAGCAGATCGCCGGAATTTGCGCTGATGGAATAGGCCACCTCGCCAAATCGCGCTTGATCATTGGCATACGATATCTGTCCCGCCGCTGTCGCGCGCAGGGTGTCGCCACTGATCCCCAGCGTGACAGGCCGCGCCTCATAGCTGAACATGAAACGGTCTTGGATCACGTTCGCGGCCAGAAAGATAAGACCTGCACTTAACCCCAAAACGGCCAGATGGCGGACGCCGTTACCAACGCGCTTGGTAAATCCTGGACGCGCAGCAGGCACATTTTCCTTCACCTGCGTCGGACCGGTATAACCAAGAAACCGGCCCACCGTGACCAGATCACCGGCCAAGTGGCTGTTCATGATGTACCGCAGCGGGGCCAGATGGCTGCCCACCGGATCACAGAACCGCAGTGAGATGTCAGCGCTATCTGACGCGCCAACCTTCTCAACATCGACCTCTGCATAGAGGTTCACCGAGAACCCTTCGAAATCAAACCGCAGCACTGCCGTCTCGCGCGCACCATGTTCCGCAGGCGGCAACAATCCCGACACATTGGCGTGGGTCACAGAGATGGATTTGCCCTCCATCCGCCGCTCGCCGACCTGCACGGTAAAGGGAATCTGCAACTGAGGGTGTTCGTCCTGATAGATAAAGCCGTTTGAGATTTGCGCCTCAGGCTCAAGGATCAGCGTAGCATCCGTATCGCTCATGATGGTTTCCTATTCTTGGCCGTCATCAGACAACGCCAGTCAGATAAAGGACGCCGATCATCAGCCATCCCAAAGTCAGTATGTGAAGGTAAGAGGAACTGGCCCCGATCACACGGCGGCCCAGTGAAACGCCCTGCACAGCGCCGCCTCCGCCCTGCCGGGTCCATTTCTGGCGGTCGAGGCGGAACAGCACATAGCTTTTGACCATCGCGCCGTAGAGCTGGCCGAAGTACAGCAAGCCGGTATAGACAATCGGGAAACTGCGCCCGCGAAACAGGCAGATCACAGTGCAGAAAATGTAGCGGGTCAGCATCACCCACGCGATGTAACCGGGGATCACCAACGGGTTAAAAAATATTGCGGCGACAATCGCGCAAAGCGGTCCAGCCAACGTCGTCCAGATCGACAAGCGTTGATCCAGAATCGACCACCACGTAAAAAACCCAATCCGCGAAACAGGCAATTCCAACGCCCGCCCGTTGGTCCGCAGCATATTCCCAAACCAACGCACCATCAGGACCGAGGCGCTGGCGAAAAACGTAGGTTTCGGCTGCGTTTCCATCGAACTGCTAGCCACATCCGGCAGATAGGCCAGCTCATACCCGTTCTTCATCAGCCAGAACCAAGTGGATTTGTCATCACCTGTAAGGAAGTTCACTCGACCCAGACGCCAGTGATCGATGTAGTCGTTCTGCACTGCATCAATGAAATCGCTATCGGTCGCAAGGTTTCCGCGAAACACCGACATCCGGCCCGTCAGCGTCAGCACGCGATTGCTTAGCCCCATTGAACACATCATCACCTGCCGCTGGTCAAAGCGCAGCTCAAACCAGTCACGAAACAACCCCGGCTTGGGGATCTCAACCTCTTCGTCCGTCGTCAGCGCACCGACCTTGGGGTCGGTGAAAATAGGTGCTGTCTGCGCCACGATATCCTCTGGCACACAGCTATCGCCATCCACGAAAATCACGATGTCATGCGGTGTCGGGCAGGCCCGCGCAATGAGGTTCAGCGCCTTGGCCAGCGCATCACGTTTCCCGGTGCCGGGAATGCGGTCGATGATCAGTTCGACGGACGCCATATCCACGGGCATCGTCGCATATAGCTGACGGATCAGCCGTTCATCTGCGCCATCCACAACAGACGCTACAATCGTCGCGCCATTCTCAGACCGCGCAGCGGCCAGAAAGATGCTCCGATAGACGGGAATCGTGACATCAGGCTCGATCTTGTAAGAGGTCGTCAGAAAAAACGCATGTGCCCGATGCGGCTGTGCGGCGTAGGCCGCAAAAGCACGGGCCTTACGGCGGGGGTATGCAATCAGCCTAAAGATGATCGCGCGGGTAAAGTTGATGATTGCCCAGCTATAGCGCCATGCGCCCAACACCCCCATGACCAATAACGCCTCGCGCGCCTCGCCCAACAGTGCGGCTGGCACCATCGACGCCAGCAAAACGATGACGGAAAGATATGCGAGGTGACCAATCACCAGCAGATGCCTTCGTAGCCGTCGCCGCTGACCAGATCGCGGTTGATGCGGGTCAGATCGACCATCGGCTTGGACTTTGACGCAACACCCAACGGGCCAACCGCATCCTTATAGTAATTGCCGACAACAATCGCATCCGACCCATCGATCAGGGTCGACAAGTCCATCACCAAACGATCCTTCAGATCAGGCACGACATCATTGCCGCGGCCAGCGGTCGAATTCTCGTTCGCATAAGCCTCATGGACAAACGGGTCATAAACCTCGACCGCAACACCCGATTTGATCAAGCGCGCGGCAAGCTCTGCCAGAGGGCTTTCACGCATATCATCGGTGCCGGGCTTAAAACTAATCCCAACAAACCCAACCTTTTTGGCGTTCGACCGCACCACCAAAGTCTGGGCCTTGGCAATCTGCGCTTCATTGGCGTCCAGCACCGCATTCAACAGAGGCGCAGGCGTGTCATTCACCGTGGCCAAATGCCGCAAAGCGCGCACATCCTTAGGCAGGCACGACCCGCCAAAGGCAAAGCCGGGCCGCATGAAATAGGGGGACATGTTGACCTTCAGATCAGAGCACAGGATTTCCATCACTGTCTGACCGTCCAACCCGCAAGACTTTGCGATATTGCCAATCTCATTGGCAAAAGTGACCTTCACCGCGCGCCATGTGTTTGAGGTATATTTCACCATCTCGGCGGTACGCACATCAACGGTATGGATTTTACAGTTCAGGTCAGCATTCAGTTCCGTCAGGATCGCGCGGGTCGGATCATCCATCGCACCAAAGACGATCAGACCGGGATCATAGTAGTCCTCAATCGCAGTGCTCTCGCGCAGAAACTCGGGATAATAGCCCATCCCAAAGCTCTGCCCTGCAACCTTGCCCGACGCGGCCTCCAACACCGGGACACAGGTGCCTTCGGTGCTGCCCGGCACAATTGTCGAGCGGATGATAACAGAATGAAAACTATCCTTTTTCGCCAAAGCCGCACCAATCGTTTGGCAAACAGCTTCCACATATTTCAAACCAACTGACCCATCAGGCGCGCTTGGCGTGCCGACACAAACAAAGGAGGCGTCAGTGTTGGTAATCGCGTGATCAACGTCGTCGGTGGCGGTCAAACGACCCGCCGCAACAACGGTCGCAACCAGCGCGTCGAGTCCATTCTCAACAATTGGCGACTGGCCGTTATTGATCGCATCAATCTTGCCGGGATCGACATCCACAGCAATCACTTCATGGCCGTCCTTGGCCAAACACGTAGCCGCAACGACCCCCACATACCCAATCCCGAAAATGCTAATCCGTGCCATCAATGTCGCCCTTGAAAACCGACGACCGCCCACGAGTCGTCTTCTCTTTTGACGATGCTGTGCTGCAGCAAAATTCGTTAGTCAGGAAAAACCCTACAGGGTAAGGAAAATTTTACCTTCCCATAAAACATTGAATAAAAACGTCTATTTCTTACGGAATGTAGTATTGCGTGTGCCGCAACGCAGCAATTTGGCGCAAAAAACAAGCACATTTCAGCCGAACCGGCGACGCACACTCGCGCATCGGCACAAGTCAGCCGAGCCAGCCTTGTTCAAGAACGTAGTCAACCAGCTTGGACCGATCACTGAGGCCTAATTTCTGGCTCGCGCGGGCTTTATAGGTATCGACCGTTTTGCTGCTAATCTTCAGATCATAAGCAATCTGCTTCGCGCTCAGCCCGCGAGCAAAACTAATAACAATCTCTTTTTCGCGCTCGCTGAGGATCTCTTCACTCGGTCGATCGGCCAGCATGGGCCGCAACTGCGAACCAAAGTCTTTGTCAAAATAGACACCCTCATCCAGCACCGCCTCAATCGCAATCTCAAGCTGGTGCAGCGTTGCATTCTTTGACACGCAACCGCGAAACCCCGCGTCCATTACGGCACGCAACATCGAGAGGTTCACGGTGAAACTATAGCCCACCAATAGGGCGTCGGCATGGGCCATGCGCATGTTGCGGCTAAAGTCAGAGAGATCATTTTTCGCTGTCAACTCAAGATGTGCCGGATCAACGATCAAGACATCAGGCGCAAACTCTGTCACGGCTGCCACCAAGTCCGCCGCCTGATCGACATAGCGACATTCCAACGATGGTTGGTTGGTTAAGTGACTGGCCAAAACTTCTGCCAAAACCGGATTGCGGTCCGCAATCAGCACCAGACTTCGCGATGAGGTTGATCTTTTCTTCAGCATCTTCGTGCCAGACGCATTTATCTTGGGGGGGGTGCGCAGTTCCATAAAGGATCGTGCTCCTGGTTGTCGCTGCGCTCTTCTCCTCCCCGATCAAGGCGCAAATGAAATGACTATCTGAATTTTGCAATGCGGCACCCTGTGGCGCGACCAATCGTAACTTAACCTATCTCCAATGATGCAAAACCCACACGGCCTGCACACATCCCTGCACCATTAAAGACCAGTTTAGTATGACAATGCAAAAATGGGATGAATACCGAACTTTAGACCCCACGGCAGATTATCGCCTGAGTCTTTGCGCGGTTTGAACAAATCTTAGCCGATGTGCAAAACCGCCAGCCGAGGTTCGCGACGCCTGTTTCAGTCTAACGGCACCATTATGGGTTAGTCTAGGATTGCTTCGGAAAACCTAATGTGTTGCAGTTGTGAAGGGTGTATCCACGAGCAAAAGCTGATACTGCGTGGGTCGGGTTTTTCACCGTTGCGTGAAACGCAGCTCTAGTCTTGCTGCATCCTGCTTAAACGTCCGCATCGCATCCGAGGTGCGGCGGTGCAGCAAGAAAGCACCACATCCGTATTGGGCGTATTTCGTTGAAAAACTCTTCCTTGCTCGACGGCTAAACTGCTGATTCAATTCCTGTAATGGAGGGGAGGATCAGCCATGATGGGACCGAGACAGGAAGCGCAGGCGGCGCTGTTCTACGAGTTCTCGCTGGAAGATCACGTTCCCCAAGACCACTTGCTGCGCTCGATTGATCGCTTCGTCGATCTGAGCAGCATCCGGGCCCATCTCGCAGACTTCTACAGCCACACAGGCCGTCCTTCCATCGATCCTGAGCTTCTGATCCGCATGCTGCTGGTTGGCTACTGCTTCGGCATCCGTTCGGAGCGGCGGCTGTGCGAAGAGGTGCATCTGAACCTTGCCTATCGCTGGTTCTGCCGTCTCGATCTGAACGACCGTGTTCCCGACCACTCCACCTTCTCGAAGAACCGGCATGGCCGTTTCCGCGAGAGCGAACTGCTGCGCCACTTGTTCGAGACGACGGTGGCGCGGTGCATCGAAGAAGGCTTGGTCAGCGGCCAGCGCATGGCGATTGATGCCAGTCTGATCGAAGCAGATGCCAACAAGCAGAACTCCACACCAAAGGAAGAATGGAACGCGGAGAACATCGATCCAAAAGACGCCCCCCGCGCGGTCCGCGAGTATCTCGACACGCTGGATGATGCCGCGTTTGGTGCGGCGAGCGAGGTGCAGCCCAAGTTCACTTCTCATTCTGACCCGGCGAGCCAATGGACCGCGGCCCGCAAAGGGCCGGCATTCTTTAGCTATTCCGACAACTACCTGATCGACACGGACCACGGCGTCATTGTCGATGTTGAAGCCACGCGATCAATCAGGCAGGCCGAGGTCGGTTCGAGCAAAACCATGCTGAAGCGGGTGAAGGAACGGTTTGATCTGCATCCCGAACGGCTGATCGCCGACACTGCATATGGCACCGGGCCGCTTCTGGGTTGGCTGGTCGATCGCCAGATCGCGCCGCACATTCCAGTGTTCGACAAGTCCGGACGCAACGACGGAACCTGGACCCGCGCCGACTTCGAATGGGATGCAGAGAACGACCAATACATCTGCCCCGAAGGACACGCCCTCAAACAGTTCCGGCGTAACTACTCAGACCCGAACCGAGGTCCGACCGGCAAGGGCGTGGCGCGGTATCGTGCTTTGAAGCTGATCTGCCAAGCCTGCCCATCCAAAGCCAAGTACTGCCCCAACGCAGACGCGCGCAAGACTACCCGCGAAGAACACGAAGACGCCCGCCAGGTCGCCCGAGACATTGCCAAAACCAAGCAGTACGAAATCTCGATGAAGCTCCGAAAGAAGGCCGAGATGCTGTTTGCCCACCTCAAACGCATCCTTGGACTGGGTCGCCTCCGATTACGTGGCCCATGCGGCGCAAATGACGAATTCCTCCTCGCCGCCACCGCCCAAAACCTCCGCAAATTAGCCAAGCTCTTTCCTGCACCGCAGCATTCGCGAAAAGCCTGACCAGAAGGGCGTTCGCGCACCGTTCTAAGCACCACTTTCCGCGCCTGCAACACGTTGTTTTTCCACAGAATCAGCTCATTGCAGACCTTCGCGGCACCATGCACCGATCTCTTCTTTCATTCCTTGACGTATCGGTTCAATCTTGCCGCGATACTGCCCAACAACGATAAAAATGTGACCACCTGACCGCGTGACATGGACTAATTTATCGTCTATGCGAAAGACAAATCAGATGACGAAAGGGCCGCAAGATGGCTGAACATAAGCACGGCGAAATGGATACTTCAGTTCAGGAAAAAACCTTTGATGGTTTCATGAGCATGACAACGAAAGTGTCGATTGGCATCATCGTTCTCCTGATCTTCCTTGCATTGATCGCCGTCTAACACCCGATGGATCGGCGCAGCTTCCTGATCGGCCTGCCGTTGGCGCTATCTGCGTGCACCGCGCAAGAGGTTTGGGCACCTGATGAATTGGTTTCGCGCGCAATCCATCGTAAGCCCGGGCGCAACTATCTGACGCTTTATACCATGAAAAGAGTAGGCTCCGGCAGTGGCGCCCACTCAGCACTGCTGATCAACGCCAGCCAACGTGTTCTATTTGACCCAGCAGGATCATTCGAACAAGAGGTCATGCCAGAGCGTAACGATGTCCTGTTCGGCGTGACCCCGCGACTGGAAAACTTCTATGTCAGTTTCCACGCACGCTCGACGTTTTACGTCGTTGGGCAATCGGTGGACGTATCGCCAGAAGTTGCTGAACAAGCGCTCAACTTGGCGATGGTGTCAGGACCGGTTGCGCAAGCCAATTGCGCGCGCGTCACATCACGCATCCTGCGGCAGTTGCCAGGGTTTGAAACCATTCGCCAGACATGGGGACCGGGTCGGATTTCGGATGACTTTGCCAAGCTGCCCGGCGTCACCACGCTGGAATACCGCGAAGACGACGCGGACGATAAAACCCTCGCGCTGGAAGAAATCTCTCGCATTCTCAAAGAACGGCCGTGATACCCATCGCCCCGTAAAGGGTTACTGCGCCACCCAAAATCGCCCACAGCACATTGCGCGTCCAAACGCCGATCAACACGGTGGCAAGGGCGGCCAGCAGGCGTATCGGGTCAAATTGACCCTCCGTTGCAATCGGCCAAATCACCAAGGGTGCGACCATGCCGGGCAGGACAGCCACAGGCGTGTACCGCAGCAAGCGCAGCACGAATGTCGGCATCGGCCGGTCCCCAATCAGCCCCAGAAACGAGAACCTGATCAGGAATGTGCCCACCCCCATGATGATAATGATCATCCAGATTTCAAAGGTGGAATAGCTCATCGCGCGCGCCTTTCCATCCAGATCTCGACCAGCGCACCAGTCAACATCGCTGAGGCTGCCGCGATCAACAGCCCCGTTCCTGCAGGCATATTGACGAGCAACAACCCAACCGACACAGACACAGCGGCGGCGGCCACATGCGCCAGCGATTTCAGCATGGGTGCGACCATCGCGAGGAACATAATCGGCATGATGAAATCCAGCGCCCAAGCCTCGGGGATCGCCTGCCCTGCCAAAACCCCCACGAGGGTCATTCCCATCCAAAACGGCGTAATCGGCGTCGCAACCCCAAGGAAATAAGACACCCGTTCGGCCACCGTCATCTCTGGCCGCGCCTCGTACCGCGCAATGGAGGTGATATAGGTCTGATCGAAGTTTAAATAAGCAATAAACGCCCGTTTCCACAGCGGAGCCGCCCCCAGATAAGGTACCAAGGACGCTGAATACATCGCCATCCGCAGGTTCACCGCCAGCGCGGCGAGCAGCACAAAGGCAATGCTCGCGTTTTCAACCATCAACTGAATAGCCGCAAACTGCGCCGCACCTGCGATGACCAGAACGGTAAATCCCATCGCCTGCGCCAAGGTCAGCCCGGCATCGGTCGCGATCACGCCAAACAACACCGAAAACGGCACCGCCATCAAGATAAAGGGCGCACCATCACGCACCCCGGCCCAATAGGCCGATCTCGCCGGTGTTTTTGGCTGTGTTTTCATAGTAGAAGTCGTCATGGCTTTGCCCTAGCTTGGCCGCGTTGCAACAGCCTTAACCACGCAAGCGGGAAATGACAATTGGCGCGGATCGACGACACCTCTGACTACCTGATCGCGCCTGATCCGGGCGCGCAGCGCTTGACCCGCGCAGTGGGCGGCACCGACCAGAACGGCGAGGCGATCAACATCAACGTTGTCGAAGAACGCCCGCTGACGATCTACCTGAATGCGCAGGAAATTGTCACTGCAATGACAATCGGCGACTATCCCGCCTACCTCGCGCTTGGCTTCCTGCGCAATCAGGGGATGCTGCATGAAGGCGACGTGATCAAAGGCGTCGACTACGACGAAGAACTTGAAACCGTGGTTGTGCGCACGGAAAACCAAACCACCTACGAGGACAAGCTCAAGAGAAAGACCCGCACCAGCGGCTGCGCCGTCGGCACGGTCTTTGGCGACATGATGGAAGGGCTCGAAGGCGTCACGCTGCCCGACGTGCAGGTGCGCACCTCCGACCTGTACACCCTGGCCGCCACCATCAACCGCACGCCATCGCTCTACCTCGAAGCGGGTGCCATCCACGGCACAATCCTGTGCCAAGGCAACCGCCCGCTGGTCTATATGGAAGACGTGGGCCGCCACAACGCCGTGGACAAAATCGCAGGTTGGATGTTGTCGGAAGGCGTCAGCGCCGCAGACAAAACGCTCTACACCACTGGGCGGCTTACGTCCGAAATGGTCATAAAAACCGCCATGATGGGCATCCCCATCCTCGCCTCTCGCTCTGGTTTCACCGCATGGGGGGTCGAGATCGCGAACCAAGTCGGCCTTACCCTGATCGGACGCATGAAAGGGCAACGCTTCGTCTGTCTTGCCGGAGAAGAACGCCTCATCCGCGACGCTGACCCTGCACAGGTCGCCGAAGAACCCCGCAAAACCGGGCGCAAGGCAAGCACATGACCCGTTCTTCATCTTGGCCAATAAACTCCCGCCGGAGGCTACAAGAACTGCCACCTGCGCAGGTGTCCCAATGAAACAACCCCTCGGCGTCATCCTCGCAGGCGGCCAAGCCACACGCATGGGCGGTGGCGACAAGGGTCGGCTGCCATTGGGCCGAGGCACAATCATCTCGCATGTGATTGCCCGTCTGGAACCACAAGTCGCAAGCCTCGCCCTGAATGCCAACGGCGACCCCAGCCGTTTTGCCGACCTGAACCTGCCTGTCATCCCCGACAGCATAGACGGCTTTGCCGGCCCTCTCTCCGGTGTCCTTGCAGGCCTCGACTGGGCCGCGGCCCAAGACGCCACCCACATTGTCACCGCCGCCGCTGACACGCCATTCTTTCCCTGCGATCTGGTGCCGCAATTGCTTCAGGCTGCGGAAAACGCAGGCACCCAAATCGCCCTCGCGCGCACACCGGGCGGACGGCACCCAACTTTCGGTCTTTGGCCGACCGCCCTGCGCGACGACCTGCGTCAAGCGCTGCAAGACGGCCTGCGCAAAGTCGTCCTTTGGACCGACAAACACGGGTGCGCCACGGCGCATTTCCCCGACGACGCGGCCTTCTTCAACGTCAACACCCCCGATGACCTGACCAAAGCGGAAACCATGTTATGAAAATCTATGGCGTCGTGGGCTACAAAAACGCCGGCAAAACCGGACTGATGGAACGGCTGGTGACCGAGATCACCGGGCGTGGGTTCACCGTTTCCACCCTCAAACACGCCCACCACACCTTCGACGTCGACCACCCCGGCAAGGACAGCTATCGACACCGGCACGCAGGCGCACACCAGGTGCTGCTATCCTCGCGCGCGCGCTGGGCGCTGATGACAGAACTACGCGACAACGACGAACTGCCGCTCGCGGATCTGCTGCAACACCTGGACCCCGTCGATCTGATCCTTGTCGAAGGCTACAAACGCGACGACCATCCGAAAATCGAAGCCTACCGCGCCGAGACAAACCACCCCCTGATAGCCAAGGAAGACCCCACCATCCGCGCCGTCGCCAGCGATTGTGCATTGGACGTGACCCAACCTCTTTTTGACCTCAACGACACCAAAGCCATCGCCGACTTCATCCTGTCAGAGGTCGGGCTTTGACTTTTGACAAAGTCATTATGGTCGATTGGTCCGGCGGCAATGATCGGGGGCCGCGTCCTGTCAAAGACGCGATCTGGGCCTGTATCGGCACTGCTGGCATCGCGGGTGAACCCATCTATCTGCGCAACCGCCAACTGGCCGAAGATTGGCTGGTCGACACCCTGACGACGCTTCAAGATGCTGGCCACCGGGTGCTTGTCGGCTTCGACCTTTGCTTTGCCTATCCTACCGGCTTTGCCACCCAACTGGTCGGCTCAGAAGACACACTTGCGCTTTGGGATTGGTTCGAAGCCCGTGTGCAAGACGACCCCAAAGCCAACAACCGGTTTGATCTGGCAGGCGAAATCAACGCGATGTTCCCCGGTACTGGACCCTTCTGGTTCAATGGGCTGCCACGCGATATCGCGCATCTTCCGCGCAAGGGGCTTGATCGCACGTCAGATCACGGGCTAGCCGAAAAACGCGCGGCAGACGTCGCCATTCCCGGAAGCTTTTCACCATGGCAACTGGCGGGCGCGGGGGCTGTCGGCGGGCAGGTCATCATGGGGCTGCCAGTACTGGCGCGCCTGCGACACCGGTTTGGCAAAGCGCTGTCTGTTTGGCCGTTTCAGCCACCCGAGGCACAAATCGTCTTAGCTGAGACCTATTTTTCACTCCTGCCCGATCTTGTAACGGCTGACCCAGAGCCCATTCGAGATGCCGCACAGGTTTCTGTGTATGCCCGTGCTTTCTCGGCATTGCCCGCAACCGACATGGCAACGCTAATGGCGGTGGACGCGACAGCTGAAGGCTGGGTGCTGGGGGCCGGACAAGCCGCGTTGTTGCGTAAAGCGCTCATCAGCAACCCACCCCTTCTGAAAAACGACTGCTTTGCTATGCCACAAGGCGCCTATTGGACCCCCGTCGCAGAAGCACAAAACCACCTGCGTGACCGCCTCACCTGCGTCATGCCCGCAGAGGACGTCGCACTCAAAAACGCCGCAGGGCGTTTTCTTGCAAAAGACGTGCACGCCACCCGCGCGCATCCGCCTGCGCCAAATGCCGCCGTCGATGGCTACGGGTTCGCCGGACCCGCACCCGAAGGGATTGTACGCCTGCCGTTGGTAGACGGCCGCTCAGCCGCGGGCGCGCCCTATCATGGCCACGTACCCGCCGGTCATGCCATCCGCATCCTGACCGGGGCCAACCTGCCCCAGGGTGTCGATACGGTCGTGCTGCAAGAAGACGTCAGCGCCAATGGCACTGAAGTCAATTTTCATGGCCCCCTCAAGAAAGGCGCAAACGCCCGCGACGCAGGCGAGGACATGGTGCAAGGCCAGACGATCCTGACGCAAGGGCGCAAGATCACTCCCGGGGATTTAGGCATGATGGCAGCGGTGGGCGTGAGATCCGTCAGCGTGTTCAAAACGCTGCGGGTTGGCGTTCTGTCAACAGGGGATGAATTGCGCGAAGCCGGCGAGGCCGCAACCGACGGTGAGATCTTCGATGCAAACCGGCCCATGCTGTGCGCCTTGGCGGCAGGCTGGGGCTATCAGGTTGTTGATCTGGGGCGGGCACCAGATGACCGCGATACACTGCGCATGATCCTCGATGATGCCACACATAAATGCGACGTGATCCTGACGTCAGGTGGCGCATCCGCAGGTGACGAAGACCATATGTCAGCCCTGCTGGAAGGCACCGGCTCTCTGGCCCTTTGGCGGATCGCAATGAAACCCGGACGCCCGCTCGCACTTGGCCTTTGGAACGATACGCCCGTCTTTGGCCTGCCCGGCAATCCGGTGGCGGCGATGGTCTGCGCTTTGGTCTTTGCGGCACCTGCGCTCAGTGTCATGGCGGGCGGCACATGGACAGAGCCTGCGCGCTACATGCTTCCTGCCGGTTTCACGAAGTCCAAAAAGGAAGGCCGCCGCGAGTATCTGCGCGCACGATTGGAAAACGGACAGGTCACGATTTTTGCATCCGAAGGATCAGGACGCGTCTCGGGCCTAAGCTGGGCCACAGGGCTTGTGGAATTGGACGATCCGGCGCAAAAGGTCGGATTTGGTGACCCTGTCGCATATATTCCGTTTAGCAGCTTTGAATAATGAAAATTACAGTCGGCATTCCACACAAAGACCGCGAAGAGGCGGCGGCCCTCTATTGGGAGGCTTTCGGCGATAAGCTGGGCTTTACCATGGGGCCGAAATATCAGGCGCTGATGTTCGTCCGCTCTGTGCTGCGGCCCGATCACGGGATCTGTGCGCATGATGACGACGGGCGGCTTTTGGGGATTGCAGGGTTCAAAACCACGCAGGGCGCATTGGTCGGCGGGGGTTTTCGTGACCTGCAGCGGACCTATGGCTGGGTCAGCGCATCCATCCGGGCGCTACTGCTGGCCACGCTGGAACGGGATACCGAAAACGAACGCTTCTTGATGGATGGGCTTTTCGTGGCCCCCGAAGCGCGCGGTCTTGGCGTTGGCACGGCATTGCTGGATGCGGTGGCGGATGAGGCGAAGCGGCGGGGCTATACGCAGGTCCGGCTTGACGTTGTAGATACCAACCCAAGGGCGAAGGCGCTCTATCGACAGGTAGGTTTCAAAGAAGTCAAGACGGTCGAGATTGGCGTGCTCAGGCATATCTTCGGCTTCAACGCGTCCACAACAATGGTGCGCAACGTCTAGCCGGACCCGATAATCGCACCGGCGGCAAAGACCAGCGCACCGCCCAAAACCACCTGAAACACGGCCTTCAGCCATGGGGTTTGCATAAAGCGGTTCTGGATCCACGCAATTGCCCAAAGTTCCACGAAGACCACAATCAAAGCAATGATCGTTGCCGTCCAAAAGTCAGTTATCAGATACGGCAGAGCATGGCCCAGACCACCAATCATGGTCATCACGCCAGCCGCCAAGCCCCGCTTATACGGTGAACCCCGCCCCGAAATCTTGCCATCGTCCGACGCGGCTTCGGTAAAGCCCATCGAAATCCCGGCACCCACGGATGCCGCCAAACCTACCAAGAACGTCGTCCAGGTATCCTGGGTTGCAAATGCCACCGCAAAGATGGGCGCCAAGGTCGAAACAGAGCCATCCATGAGGCCCGCCAAACCCGGCTGAACCCAAGTCAGCACAAACTGCCGATGGGCGGCGGCTTCTTCCTGTGACTTTGTATCCCCATCCAAATGCGTGTCCGCCAGCGCTTGCGCCTTATCGGTATGGCCTGCCTCCGCCGCTGCCAAATCACCCAGCAGTTTGCGGGTCGCCGCATCACTGGTGGCAGCCGCCGCAGTCAGATAAAACCGCTCTGCATCGCGTTCCATCTGGGCGGCCTCATCGCGGATCCGCGCAAGACCAAGGTTTTCGACCAGCCACACAGGACGACGAGCATAGAACCCCGATACATGTTCGCGTCGAATCAACGGAATGACCTCACCAAAGCGGGCGCGATGCAAGTCAATTAGGCGGCGACGGTGGACGTCCTCTTCCTCAGCCATACCATCAAAAATCGCGGCTGAGGCCGGATAGTCCCCGCGCAGCGTTTCAGCATAGCCGCGATAAATGCGGGCATCATCTTCTTCGGATGAAATGGCCAAGGCCAGAACCTCTTGTTCGGACAGCTCATTGAACCGACGGCGGTAGCCAAATCCATTTAGCATAACATGCTCCTACTTTAGAATAGTTCTAAAGTAATACATCATTCCAAACCCGCAAGTCAAGAAAGTGAACCGATCAGTTCACTTTTCTCTTGTAATCTAAACTGAACGGTTTAGTTATGGCTTACGAACAGAAATTCTCAAGAAGGAAACACACAATGTCTCGTATCTTCTTTGCCCTCACGGCCGCCGCTTTCGTCGGTATTGCCGCTCCTGCCTCAGCCCTGTCGATTTCGGTCAACTTCCCCACGCTGACATTTCCACCTCAGCCCTCCCCTGAGGTCAGCCAAGGCTGTGCCGACCTGACGACACTTTCCGGCGATACTTGCACCGTCACGACCAAGTAGCGCCTGTTGTAGCGATGGGGCTCCTTGTCCCCACTTGGCCCCATCGCTGCTAACTCCTTGCCGGAAGTGAACTGATCAGTTTATGGTAGAGGTCTGGTAGGAGCACCCAATATGCCCGACGGCACAGTCGAACCCAAAAAAGGACGGAAATTTGATCAGGTGCTGGAAGGCGCCCGACAGGTGTTTCTATCTGATGGTTTTGAGGGGGCCTCTGTTGACGACATCGCCAAAGCGGCAGGTGTCTCTAAGGCGACGCTTTACAGCTACTTTCCTGACAAACGCTTCCTGTTCATGCAGGTCGCCAAAACCGAATGCGCACGCCAAGCCGATCATGCGATTGAGACGATCAACATGGACGCGCCAGTGCAACGGGTGTTGTGCGACATCGCCATGGAAATGGTGGATTTCATTACATCACAATTCGGCAAACGCATCTTTCGTATCTGTGTGGGCGAAAGCGACCGTTTCCCCGAACTGGGACGCGAGTTCTATGAAAGTGGTCCGATGCTGATCCGTAATCGGCTGGTCGAGTTTTTTCAAAAGGCGGTTGAGAAAGGCGAGCTTGAGATCAGCGATTTTGAACTGGCCGCTGAACAGTTTCACGAACTGTGCAAAGCTGACCTTTTCCCGCGGATGGTCTTCAACATGACCGATGAGTT
Source organism: Yoonia sp. F2084L (assembly GCF_023015625.1). Classification (GTDB taxonomy): domain Bacteria; phylum Pseudomonadota; class Alphaproteobacteria; order Rhodobacterales; family Rhodobacteraceae; genus Yoonia. Next base: position 359,290 of record NZ_JALKAH010000003.1, on the reverse strand, counting down.
CACCCGCGAAGAGAAAATGCGCGTGGTGAACGGCGCAGTTGAGATGTTCATGGCGCGGTATGGGGTGAAAACCTAAAGCGCTGCAATTGCGTTGAAAATATCGCGCTCTTCCACCGATAAATCATCGCTTTCGTCACCGACCGGAAACCCGTTCAGCGCATAGGCAAAGCTGAGCCCTGCGTCCTCATCGCACCACACACCGCCTTTGAACCCATAGGCGTTTGCGAAATGACCGATCAATGGGCGCGGATAGAATGGCGGCGCGTCAAGATACTGCAACCCTGCGCCGTAGTGTTCAAACAACCCATCACAGTATTCGCCTGGACCATCCGTTGATCGCCATTGTGGCTGATTGAGCCCACCCTGATAGACTTGCGCAAGGCCCAACATAGCGGACAAGGACATACGCAACCCGCCTTGCGGTGAAAATATGGCTGTATGCTCACCTAAAACATAGCCATCGGGCACCACAGCGGGAATTGGCTGCGTGTCAATCTGAGCGACAAAATCCCTGCCAGAACGCCGGAACGTGGGCAGTACGTTTTGAAGATCTTTCGCGGCTACACCCAACCAGTTGAAGCTACCGCGAATGTCATTGGGCGACAGCGCATCTGCCACAAGCAGGTCAAACCGCTCACCTGACAGTTTCTCTGCCGCCGCAGCCAGCAAGATGTACCCTAAGTTACTGTAACGGAAACAGGTGCCCGGCTTATCTGGCCCAAACATCTGTGCCGCATCGAAACCCTCGGACAACCGCCCATCAAACAGATACCCACCATCGTCCCATAGCCCAGAGGTATGGGTAAGCAGCATGCCCAACGTGACTGGTTGAGCCGGAAAATTGGGGGACCGAACATCCAGCGGTAGGACGTCGCGCACGTCTACATCGTAGGGCTGCTCTAGCCCGACGTAATTCGCAGCGCCCTCAAACACCGCGGCTGTGATGATTTTCGAGATCGAGGCAACACGAAAAATTGTGTCGGGATCAGCCTTGATCCCGTCAGCCGTCCCGATCGCGTAATGCGTCTGCCCCGGACGGCTAACCGCAATCCCGCAAAACGCAAAAGGCCCGGTCAGTGACCGGGCCAATGCATCAAGTGCGGCAGTGTTCAAAATTCAACCACGGCCCGGATCGACTTACCTGCATGCATCAGATCAAAACCCTTGTTGATGTCATCAAGGCTCAGCTTGTGGGTAATCATCGGGTCAATCTCGATCTTGCCCTGCATGTACCAGTCCACGATCTTGGGCACATCCGTCCGGCCTGATGCACCACCAAAGGCCGTCCCGCGCCAGCTGCGCCCGGTCACCAATTGGAAAGGCCGTGTGGAAATCTCGGCCCCGGCTGGTGCCACACCGATGATAATGCTTTCACCCCAGCCCTTATGGGCGGCTTCTAACGCAGTGCGCATGACGCCGACATTACCGGTCGCATCAAAGGTATAGTCGGCACCACCACCGGTCAGTTCGACCAGATGGGCCACCAAATCGCCCTCGACGTCCTTGGGGTTCACAAAATCGGTCATGCCGAACCGCGTCGCCATCTCAACCTTGCCGGGGTTCAGATCCACGCCAACGATCTGATCGGCGCCGGCCATGCGCAAACCCTGGATCACGTTCAGACCAATGCCGCCCAGACCAAAGACGATTGCCGTCGACCCAATCTCGACCTTGGCGGTGTTGATCACCGCACCAATGCCTGTCGTGACACCACAGCCGATATAGCAGATCTTATCAAACGGCGCGTCCTCGCGGACCTTAGCGAGGGCAATCTCTGGCAACACAGTGTGGTTGGCAAAAGTCGAGCAGCCCATGTAGTGCAGGATTGGTGTGCCATCGAGCATCGAAAACCGCGACGTGCCATCTGGCATCACGCCAGCGCCTTGGGTGGACCGGATTTTCTGGCACAGGTTCGTCTTGGGATTCAGGCAATAATCGCATTCGCGACACTCAGGCGTATAAAGCGGAATGACATGATCGCCGGGCTTCAGGCTGGTGACACCTTCACCAACCTCAACAACAACACCCGCACCCTCATGGCCCAGAATGGCGGGAAACATGCCCTCGGGATCAGCGCCCGACAGGGTAAACTCATCCGTGTGGCAAATCCCCGTCGCCTTGATTTCTACCAGAACCTCACCAGCCTTCGGGCCTTCAAGGTTCACTTCCATCACTTCAAGCGGCTTACCCGCCGCAAGTGCCACGGCTGCACGTGTTCGCATATCCGACAACTCCCTTTGTTCATTCGGACGATCAGCGAAAGTCGGCGAAATTTCAACCATGGACTTGCACTGTCCGATAAAGCCGGGACAATGCGGGCATGAGACACTTTATATTATTAATCGCCCTTGCCGGATGCGCGGTACCTGCCCCACCACCTGTACCGCCGCAAATCGAAGATACCTGTGGCGCGGCTGAGTTCGCTGGTCTGATCGGTCAGAAGACCACAGTACTGGAACGCAACCTGCGGCTTGGCATGGTGCGCGTCATCCGACCGGGCGATATGGTGACACAGGATTTCCGGCCAGAACGGATCAACTTCATGATTGACGATATGGAAACAATCCAAACAATAAACTGTGGCTGATATTTTGGGGGAAACGAAGTTCCCCGATGTCACGAACTGGGTGGGGGCTATTGACCGCGACATCGGGGTAGCATTTCGCTATGTCGTTAATCTGACAATCACTTGTGTTCCCAGTTGGCAGCCGACGCGGCAGTGTCATGGTTATTTCAAGGCAGAACAAAGGCGTTTAGATAACAAGCCTTGATTTTAAGGGGTTTTGACGCAACTCTACCATATGACAGATCAGTCCCCCTCTCAGTTTCATGCCCCCGAGCAGATCGCTTTTCACCGCACCGAGCTAAACGTGATTCTTGGCCTTTATGGCCGCATGGTTGCCGCCGGCGAGTGGCGCGACTATGGGATGTCGCATCTCCGCGAAGTTGCCGTATTCTCGGTCTTTCGCAGGGCGGCCGAAAACCCGCTTTACAGGATCGAAAAACGGCCCAAGCTGCGGCTTAAACAAGGGCAATATGCAGTGATCGGCATGGACGGGCAGACCTTGAAACGGGGCAATGACCTGCGTCAGGTCTTGCGGGTGCTTGAACGCAAACTGATCCGTGCGGTCAAATAGACGACAACCGTTTGCGCGCGATCACAGGCCCATCGCCCTGCGCCTCAATCCGCAGGATCGCCCGTTCGATCGGTTCGTATACCGTCGCCATGTGATGCGCGTTGGCGTGGATCATCGTATCAGCATCGACCATCATCCCCACATGGCCATCCCAGAACACAAGATCACCGCGCTGGTAGGCATCGGCAAACGCCTGCCCCAATCCATCTCGCTGCATGTCGCTGTCGGCAGGGCATGTGATGTCGCACGCCGTAAGCGATGCCGTGATCAGGCCAGAGCAATCGTGGCCCCGTGTGGAATTCCCACCCCAAAGGTAAGGCACACCAAAGTGAAGCTGAGCCACAGTGGCGGGATCGGAAAAGGGCCGATCAATCGCGCGTAGATGGCTTTTGGGCACAAAGCCCAGATTGGTCTCAAAGAACCTGCGCCGCTCATCCAACACGGTTACGCGCGCGCCGAAAGGCAGGTGATGCAAGTCTGCTGATTTGAAATCCTCTTGCGCATAGGCATGCGTGGCGACCGTGGCCACGAAATGCGTTGGCACTGTCACATCACCCAACTCAGTTGACCGCAGATATCCGACATAACCGTCAGATGCTTGGACAAACGCCCACCCGTTACGGTCCTCAAAAACAGTGGCCCTGGCACCGATCAAGAGTTGACGGTCACGCGGACCATCCGGGCTTTGGCAAAGATCAGCGACAGGGACCGTCACCGTCGCAGACCAGCCCTCAACATAGCGTTTCGCTTCAACCGATCCGGCCAAATGCATCGCGGCCACACGCCCGTTGGCCGGTGTCAGCCGCCGGTCGGTCACAGGTTCAGCAGCTCTGGTAGCGCCTCAAGCACGGCGCGGGCGCCCATACCGACACCGCCCTTGGGCCGTGACGGTGCCGCAGTGGGTTGCCAGCCATAGATATCAAAATGCATGTAAGGGCTTTCAACAAAACGGCGCAGAAACAAGGCGGCTGTGATAGACCCGGCGAACCCACCTTTTGGCGCGTTGTCGAGATCAGCGATCCCCGGCTCGATCATTGCTTCATAGGGCTCATGAAAGGGCATGCGCCAGACCGGGTCGGCGACCCTTTGTGCTGCATGTGACAGCGCCACAGCATGCGCATCGTCATCGGTATAAAACGGTGCCAAATCAGGACCAACCGCCACGCGTGCAGCACCCGTCAGCGTCGCCATCGAAATGACCAGATCTGGTTCATCGTCATCCGCCAGAGTCAGCGCATCTGCCAAGACTAGCCGTCCTTCGGCATCGGTATTGTTAATCTCGACGGTTAGACCTTTGCGCGACGTCAGAATATCCTGCGGACGAAACGCGCTTCCATCTATGCTGTTTTCAACCGCTGGGATCAGGACACGCAGCCGCATCGGCAGCTCCAGCGCCATAATCATATGCGCAAGTCCCAGAACTGTGGCTGCACCACCCATGTCCTTTTTCATCAGACCCATCGACGCACCCGGTTTGATGTTCAAACCACCCGTATCAAAGCACACACCCTTGCCCACCAAGGTCAGTTGCGGCCCACGATTGCCCCAGCGCATATCCATCAAGCGTGGTTCACGATCAGAAGCGCGCCCGACCGTATGGATCATTGGGAAATTCGAGGTGATCAGGTCGTCACCTGTGATGACATTCAGGCTGGCATCATGTCCCGCCGCCAAAGCGCGCGTGGCTTCTTCCAGCTCATCCGGGCCCATGTCAGAGGCAGGGGTGTTGATCAGTTCGCGGGTCAGCGCCTCGCCATTGGCGATGATTGCGATGCGCGCGGCATCAATATCGTCAGGGGCGACCAGTGCGGCCACTGGTTTCGCAGGCTTTTTGTAGCGGTCATAGCTATAACCGGCCAAAAGCCAGGCCAACGCGGCCTCTTCCAGATCGGCACCCGACAGACCGTTGATGATCTCGTAAGTTCCTTCAGGCAGTTTGCGCACCGCAGCCCCCATATGGAACCGCCCGCGCGCCCGCTTTTGCGCCGTACCATAACCAACCAGAACACGCGCTATCGCGCCCTCGGCATCTGGCAGGCACACCACCTGACCCAAAGCGGCGGTAAAACCTTGGGCCTTGGCCCAAGCGCGCCCTTCTTGAGACAGACCACCCAATGCCGCATCAAGGCCGTCTGCTTCTATCACATGAACGGGAATTGCATCATCAGACGGGTCGGAAAAAGCGAGCGGCATGGCGTATCCTGTTGAAATTATTCACGCCACAACCTAACCAGCTGCCCACAAGCTGCAAGGGTCGGTTCACACCATCCTACAAATCGCGGAAATTCCATACCTCTGTCACCGCAACGTCAAAACCACGTTCCAGCCGCGCCACGGTCGCCTCAATACCCACACCATCATTTTGGCGCAGGCAGGTGCCGACATGGCCCGCCGCAATCGCAACCTCAGACAATCCGATCTGATCAGCCACTACACCGATGCGTTGTGCCGGTTTATGCATGGTTGCAAAAGCGTTTTCCGCCAACCCACGTTGCAGCATATCTAGCCGGGCCGCGATGTCTTCCAACATGCGGCAAACGATTTCTTCAGCCTCATGGGGTTGGCGTTCCGCAAACAGCTGCGCGATGGGGGACGGATCAAAGTGCATCTGATGCTGGCAATGCAACGCGATGACATCATTCGATGTCGCCGAAACCGGGGCAGGGAAAGGTGTGATATTCTTCATAAAGGCGGTTTTAGGCCGACAAGGTTCTCAGAAGGTTGATACAAAGACGAAAAATCGCTCGAAATTCGTGAAAATGCGACGTATTCCTGCGGGAACAACGAAAGACAGCATCATGCGCCTCGCCCGCCCCCTTCCGGCCTATCTGGTCAACCGATACCACGGTTGGAAAGCCACCGTTTATACCGAAAACAAGGGCTGGTATCGCAGGCTGGCTGAAGACGGACAGCACCCGCGCTCTATGGTGATTTCGTGCTGTGATAGCCGGGTGCATGTGACGTCCATCTTTGGCGCAGATCAGGGCGAGTTCTTTATCCACCGCAACATCGCCAATCTGGTGCCGCCCTTTAACCCTGACGGACACCATCACGGCACGTCCGCAGCGGTCGAATATGCGATCACGGGGCTGAAAGTCGCACACCTGATCGTGCTTGGGCATTCCGGCTGCGGCGGGGTCGAGGGGTGCTACAACATGTGTTCCGGCAACGCACCCGAACTGGAAGAAGCCAGCAGCTTTGTTGGCCGTTGGATGGACATCCTGCGCCCGGGCTATGCGGCCTTGCCGGATGGCGATGACGATGCACGCAAGCGCGCGCTGGAAAAGGCATCTGTTGTGATCTCACTGGAAAACCTGATCACCTTCCCCTTCGTGAAAGAGGCCATCGAAGGCGACCGACTGTCCATCCACGGCCTGTGGAATGACATCGGCGAAGGCAGCCTAGAGGCGTATGATCCGAAATCGGGCACGTTCAAAGCGATCTAGACGCAGCACAACGGCGTCATAAGATAGAAGCCACCGGGCACGACACGGTTTCATCATTTGCCAAACTTCAGTTTTTTGGGGCATCCTCAAAAGCATGGAGTTTTTGACTGTCAGCCATAGTAACGCGTTGGTCGTGATGTCCTGTGTCGTTGCCTTGGTTGCCGGGTTTACAGGGCTTTCGCTGACACGTGATCTTGCAGCGAAACCGATATTGCAGCGCAAACTCTCAATTGCTCTTGCTGCCATCACGCTCGGCGGTGGTATTTGGGCCATGCATTTTGTCGCGATGCTGGGGCTGCAACTGCCCATCCTGTTCTATTATGACGCGGCCATCACACTTGTATCGGCGCTTTCGGCGATCCTGCTGGTGGGTGGCGCGTTGATCCTGTTGCATTTTACCGAACGCACGCCGCAGATCATCACGATTGCAGGCGGCATCGTCGGGGTCGGCGTATTGGTGATGCATTATATCGGGATGGCTGGTTTGGAATTGTGCCGCGCCGTCTATACCCCGGCGGGCGTTATCCTGTCATCAGTCGTGGCGATTGGCTTGTGTATTGTGGCGATCTGGGCGGCCTATGGGCAGCGTTCCAACAAAAACGTCCTGCTTGGCACCGTTTGCTTTGCTGCCGCTGTCTGCTCGGTGCATTTTCTGGCAATGGCTGGGACGAATTTTGAACCCGTTCCAAGCATCGCCGAGTTTGGCCCCACCATGAGCAACGAGACACTTGCGCTTGGGGTGATCTTTTTCAGCTTTGTCATTTTCGGTGCCTGTCTTTGGGTCAGTGTGACATATCTTGTTGTCCCGGCACCGGTTGGTCGTAACGACGCGGCAGATGTTGCTCCCGGTCAACTCCAGCGCATTCAAATCCCGTGCGAGCGCGAGGGCGGCAAGGTGTTTGTCTGGTCCAGCGATGTCCACTTTGTGCGCGCTGATGGGCACTATACGCAGGTCTACACCGCCACTGAACGCTTGTTTTGCGTGTGGCCGGTGACCGAGGCCACCAAGCGCCTTGTGCCGACCGGTTTCCTGCAAAGCCATCGCAGCTATCTGGTCAATCCAGCGCATGTCGCCCGCTTTGAACGGACCAAAGACAAAGGGCGGTGTATCTTTGATGGTGTTGATTTACCGCCAGCGCCGGTTTCCCGATCAAAGTTGAAGGTGATACAGGATGCGCTTGCCGCGCGGTCTGGCGCATTTCGTGCAAGCTAAGGCGCATCTCGTGCAAAATACCTGTTTTTCATTGATTTGCTAAAGCCGTGGTGTGCAGCAGCATGCCAGCCTTCCTCTCAGCAAGAAAAATCGCTTCTAGGGAGGAGAGCTGATGATTCCAGCGGCATTTGAATATTATCGCCCTCAGGACATGGCCGGGGTTCTGGCTATTCTTGAGGAACACGGAGACGACGCGCGTGTCATGGCGGGTGGGCACAGTCTGATCCCAATGATGAAACTGCGCATGGCCGACGTGCCCCATTTGATCGACCTGCAGGATGTTGGCGGCATGTCAGACATCGACGTGGGCACAGACAGCATCACCATCGGTGCATTGGTCACACAATCCGACATTATCGACCACGCGGGTCTTGCCGCTGCTGCACCCATCCTGCGGGAAGCGGCGTTGCAGATCGCCGATCCGCAGGTGCGCTACATGGGCACTGTCGGCGGCAATGTCGCCAATGGCGATCCGGGCAATGACATGCCAGGCCTGATGCAATGCCTTGACGCGACTTTCACGGTTGTGGGTGCGGATGGTACCCGTGACATCCCTGCCCGCGAATTTTACGAGGCCGCCTATATGACGGCGCGCGAGGATGATGAGGTGCTTACAACAGTCACCATCCCGACCCCAAAAGGTGGCTGGGCCTATGAGAAGCAAAAGCGCAAGATCGGCGATTACGCAACGGCCGCTGCGGCTGTGCAGATCACCAAGGATGGCGATACCTGTTCAAGCGTCTCAATTGCGATGACGAACCTCAGCGATACGCCGATCTATTCAGAAGCGGCAGGCGCGGCCTTGGTCAGCACCACCGTGGACGATGCGGCACTCAAAGCGGCCATGGCTGCGATGTTGGAAGACATTGACCCGACCGAGGACAATCGCGGCCCCGTCGCTTTCAAGAAACATGTCGCTGGCGTCATCCTGCGCCGCGCCATCGAACGCGCCTGGTCGCGGGCATAGGAGAACAGACCATGTCAAACAAATTGCACATCAAGCTGAACGTAAATGGCAAGGACGAAGAGTTTCTGGCCGAACCGCGCGAGCTGCTGATCTACACGCTGCGCGAGCGGCTCAACATCACTGGTCCGCATATTGGGTGCGAGACATCCCATTGCGGGGCATGCACTGTCACGATCGACGGCAAATCGGTCAAGGCCTGCACGATGTTCGCCGCTCAGGCGAGCGGTAAATCGGTGACTACCATCGAAGGTATCGGCGGCCCCGATAATCTGCACCCGCTGCAAGAGGCGTTTAAGGAACACCACGGCTTGCAGTGTGGCTATTGCACACCGGGGATGATCACGCGGGCGACCAAACTGCTGGAAGAAAACCCCAACCCAACCGAAGAGGAAATCCGCTTTGGCATGGCAGGCAATATCTGCCGCTGCACGGGCTACCAGAACATCGTGAAATCCATTCAGGCCGCCGCCACGGAAATGAATGCAGCCGCATCCTCAACCAGCGAAGCGGTAGGATCAAAAGAAGTGGAGGCTGCAGAATGAAGGACGAAATCACCCGCGAAGAACGCGTTGATAACCTCAAAGGCATGGGCTGCTCGCGCAAGCGCGTGGAAGATGCCCGTTTCACGCAAGGCAAGGGCAACTATGTCGATGATATCAAGCTGGACGGCATGCTGTTTGGCGATTTTGTCCGTTCACCCTATGCCCACGCACGCATCAAGAACATTGATACCAGCGCGGCCTTGGAAGTGCCCGGCGTGCTGGCGGTGCTGACCGCCGCTGATCTGGAACCGCTTGGTCTGCACTGGATGCCGACGCTCGCGGGTGACAAACAGATGGTGCTGGCCGACGGCAAAGTCCTGTTCCAAGGGCAGGAGGTGGCCTTTGTTGTCGCCGAAGATCGCTTTGCCGCCGCTGATGGTATCGAAGCTGTAGTGGTCGATTACGAAGAGCTGCCCGTCATCGTTGATCCGTTCAAGGCGCTGCAATCCGATGTTGTTCTGCGCGAAGATCTGGTGGCCGAAGACGGCACAATCCCTGATGGGGCGCATGGTCCACGCAAGCACCCCAACCACATCTTCACATGGGAAGCTGGTGACAAGGCCCCGACCGAAGAAGTCATCGCCAATGCCGACGTCGTGGCCGAAGAGAGCATGTACTACCACCGAACGCACCCCTGTCCGCTCGAAACCTGCGGCTGCGTGGCCTCAATGGATAAGGTCAACGGCAAGCTGACGCTTTGGGGCACCTTTCAGGCCCCGCACGCCATTCGGACAATCGTGTCACTGATTTCGGGTATCGAAGAACACAACATCCGTGTGATTTCCCCCGATATCGGCGGCGGCTTCGGCAATAAGGTTGGCGCTTATCCGGGTTATGTCTGTTCTGTTGTCGCCTCAATCGTCACCGGCAAGCCTGTGAAATGGGTTGAGGATCGGATGGACAACCTGATGACCACCGCCTTCGCCCGTGATTACTGGATGAAAGGCAAGATCAGCGCCACCAAGGACGGCAAGATCACAGGTTTGCAGTGTCACGTAACGGCCGACCACGGCGGCTTTGACGCCTGCGCAGATCCGACCAAATTTCCGGCAGGATTCATGAACATCTGCACCGGGTCCTACGACATTCCTACCGCCTATCTTGAGGTCGATGGGGTTTATACCAACAAGGCCCCCGGCGGCGTCAGCTACCGCTGTTCGTTCCGTGTGACCGAGGCGGTGTATTTCATTGAACGCATGGTCGAGGTTCTCGCGATCAAGTTGAACATGGATGCCGCTGAACTGCGCCGGATCAATTTCATCAAAAAAGAGCAGTTTCCGTATACCGCCGCGTTGGGTTGGGAATACGACAGTGGGGATTATCACACCGCTTGGGACAAGGCGCTGAAGGCCGTTGACTACGATGGATTGCGCAAAGAGCAAGCCGAACGGGTCGCGGCGTTCAAGCGTGGCGAGACCCGTAAACTGATGGGGATTGGACTGTCCTTCTTTACCGAGATTGTCGGCGCTGGCCCGGTGAAGAACTGCGATATCCTTGGACTTGGTATGTTCGATAGCTGCGAAATCCGCATCCACCCCACCGGGTCTGCGATTGCGCGCCTCGGCACGATCTCGCAAGGTCAGGGGCATGCGACAACCTTCGCACAAATCCTCGCGTCAGAGATTGGTTTGCCTGCGGACAGTATCACCATCGAAGAAGGGGATACGGATACGGCCCCTTACGGTCTTGGCACCTATGGGTCACGTTCAACGCCGGTTGCCGGTGCGGCCACAGCAATGGCAGGGCGCAAAATCCGCGCCAAGGCGCAGATGATCGCGGCCTATCTGCTTGAGGTCCACGACAACGACGTTGAGTTCGATGTGGACCGGTTCGCCGTCAAAGGCGCGCCTGAAAAGTTCAAGACCATGAAGGAAATCGCCTTTGCCGCCTACAATCAGGCCATTCCGGGGATCGAGCCGGGATTGGAGGCGGTCAGCTATTATGATCCGCCCAACATGACCTATCCTTTCGGGGCCTATGTCTGCGTGATGGACATTGATGTCGACACCGGCGTGCCGGAAATCCGCCGCTTCTATGCGCTGGATGACTGCGGCACCCGGATCAACCCGATGATCATCGAAGGGCAGGTGCATGGCGGTCTGACAGAAGCACTCGCCGTCGCATTGGGACAAGAGATCGCCTATGACGATATGGGCAACTGTAAAACGGGGACGTTGATGGATTTCTTCCTGCCAACGGCTTGGGAAGTGCCGAACTATGAAACCGACTTTACCGTGACACCCAGCCCGCATCACCCCATCGGGGCAAAGGGCGTGGGTGAAAGCCCGCATGTGGGAGGCGTGCCATGTTTTTCAAACGCGGTGCAGGATGCGTTCCGTCCGTTTGGCAATACGCACACCAATATGCCCCACGATCATTGGCGGATCTGGAAGACCGCGAATGAACTGGGCCTGCACGACTAGGTGACATGTGGGGCATCCGTTGGTTCGGGTGCTCCCCCTTGCCGGGAAAACGACGATGACATGGACTGATCTTCAAACGGCCTTGGCTGCTGGCGGGTATGTGGCCTCTGACGATCTGAGCGTCGCGATACATCTCGCGGTCACGCTTGGGCGGCCTTTGTTGCTGGAGGGGGCTGCTGGCGTTGGCAAGACCCAGTTGGCCAGCAGCCTTGCCACAGCGCGCGACACCAAATTGATCCGGCTGCAATGCTATGAAGGGCTTGATGCGGCGCAGGCGATCTATGAATGGAACTACCAGCGTCAGCTTTTGACGATCCGTGCCGCGGCTGAAGATGGCGAGACTGGCAAAGCCGTCGAGGACCGCATCTTTTCGCGTGATTTCCTGCTGGAACGTCCGCTTTTGGCGGCCATCACGCAAGACGTACCGCCGGTCCTGCTGATCGACGAGATTGACCGCGCTGACGAGGAATTCGAGGCCTATCTGCTTGAAATCCTGTCAGAGTTCCAAGTGACCATCCCGGAACTTGGCACTGTAACAGCAGTCACGCGGCCCATTGTCATCCTCACCTCAAACGGAACCCGCGATCTGTCAGACGCGCTGCGCCGCCGTTGCTTGTACTACTATGTCGAATATCCAGACCGGCAAACAGAACTGGCCATACTCAATGCCCGCTGCCCAGAGATCGAGGCGCGCTTGGGCGCGCAGATCGTTGGGTTCGTCCAAAAACTGCGCGAGGAAGAGCTTGAGAAAGTGCCGGGCATTGCGGAAACACTCGATTTTGCTGCCGCCCTGATGGGGCTTGGCATTGCGGACCTGACAGACGATCCGGGCGTCCTGCAACACACGCTCTCCACCTTGTTGAAAACCCAAAGCGACCGCGCCCACATCACGCCGGAAGTGGCGAGCCGGATCGCAGGAAAAGCCGCATGAGCCGGGTCACCAAATTCGCCGCACGCGATCCCGGCCCAGCGGCACGGGTGACCGGTTTCATGGCGCATCTGCGTGAAAACGGGCTGCGCCTGGGTGTGGCCGAAACTCAGCTGGCGCTGACGGCATTGTGCGAAGTGGATGCCAGCCAGCCCGATCAGGCGCGACAGGTGCTCAAGGCGATCTGTACCGGCTGCAAGGAAGAGGTCGATCAGTTCGATCCGCTGTTTGACAGCTTCTGGATGGATATGGGCCGCGTGAAGCAAAAGGTCGTGTCCACCACACCCAGCAAGAGCGACGACAACATGCATTCCTCGCGCGAGGCGCAAGGCGAAGACGCTGGTGGCGCTGGATCAGCCAATGCGCCGGATGGTGGTGATGGCCCGGCCGAAAGCGATGGCGAGGGCCGTTTGATCGCGACCGAAGTACGCAATCTGATGCGCAAGGACCTGCGCGATCTAGTGCGTCCCGAAGACATCACCGAGGCTGAAGCGGTTGCGCGCAAACTTGGCGCTGCCTTGCGGGACCGCCGGTCGCGGCGTCGCATTGCCGCACGCAAAGGTGACCGGCTGCACTTTCGTAAAACGATCCGCGCAAGTCTTGCCACCGGCGGCGAACCGATCAGGCTGATGCGCAAAAACCGCCCCGACAGGCCGCAAAAAATCGTGGCCCTTTGCGATGTGTCAGGCTCAATGACAGTTTATGCGCGGATCTTTCTGGCTTTCCTCGCGGGTCTCATGCGGTCTGACCCGACGGCTGATGCCTACCTGTTTCACACGCGCCTTGTGCGGATTACTGAAGCCCTGCGTGACAAGGACACGATGCGCGCGATCGGGCGGATGTCGCTGATGGCCGATGGCTTTGGCGGTGGGTCCGAGATCGGACCGTCGCTTGGCCGGTTTGCCAGGACCTACGCCAAACGCTTTGTCGATGGACGCAGTGTCGTGCTGATCCTGTCGGATGGATATGACACCGCCCCGCCCGCCGTGATGGATGCAGCACTCGCTGATCTGAGGAAACGTGGCTGCAAGATCATCTGGCTCAACCCGCTGAAAGGCTGGCGCGATTATGCACCTGTCGCAGATGGGATGGCCGCAGCGCTCCCGCATCTTGACCTGTTTTGCGCCGCAAACACGCTTGCTGATCTCGCAGCATTGGACCGGGAGGTGATGACGCTATGACCCCGGCTGAGTTTTTATCTGATGAGCTCGCGGACGTTGCATCGGCACTGCGCACCAAGGAAGAACCCTTTGCCTTTGCGACCATCGTGCGCACCGCTGGTGCCACTGCCGCGAAACCGGGCGCGAAGGCAGTACTCAGCGCGGACGGCACGATCTTGCACGGCTGGCTTGGCGGGGGCTGCACGCGCAGTGCCGTCAAGAAAGCGACAATTGCCGCCTTGCAAAGCGGGCAACCGCAACTGGTGTCGGTTGCGCCCGAAGAACTGCTTGCTGAAAAAGGCGTCAGTCCGGGGGATGAGGTCGCAGGGACCCGGTTTGCCCGCAATGGATGCCCGTCCAAAGGCAGTGTCGATATTTTCATCGAACCCTGCCTGCCCATGCCGCAACTGGTTGTTTTGGGCACATCGCCTGTGGCGCTGGCGCTGGTTGCACTGGCCCCAACGTTTCACTGGGCGGTTGTCACCGCCGTGCCAGACGCCGGTGCAATGCCAGCGCATCAACGGCAAGCCATTGTGATCGCCACACAAGGACAAGGGGACATGGATGCTCTGAAAACCTGTCTGGTTCAGCCTGCGCTTCACGTCGCTTTTGTCGGCAGCGCGCGCAAATTCGCGACACTCGCGGAAAAGCTTATCGACAGCGGCATAGATGCACAGCGGGTGAATGCCGTCAAAGCCCCTGCGGGGCTTGATTTGGGGGCCGTCACGCCAGAAGAGATAGCGCTGTCGATCCTCGCTGATCTGGTGCAAATCCGCCGCGCGCCGGCAGGGGTTGCCGATGCATAAGACCGCAGCCTTCATTCTTGCCACCGGGCAACCCTGTCATACGCGCACGCACCCAAGCAGGCCGATCAAATCAGATTTCTCAGTTATTAAGAAAAGGACACCCAAATGGAACTTTCGGACGAGATTATCATCAACGCCCCCAAAGACCGGGTTTATGCGGCTCTCAATGATCCTGAAATTCTGCAACAGTGCATTCCGGGATGTGAAGAGCTAATCAAGCATTCGGATACGGAACTGGAAGCCAAGGTCGTCCTGAAGGTTGGACCCGTGAAAGCAAAGTTCAGCGGCGACGTGCAACTTGATACAACAGGCGCGCCAGATGCGTTTTCGCTGACCGGACAAGGCAATGGCGGCACGGCTGGCCACGCGAAAGGCGGTGCCGACGTGACGCTGACCGCAGACGGCGACCAAACCATCCTGCGGTACGAAGCCAAGGCGGACATCGGTGGCAAGCTGGCCCAGCTTGGCAGCCGCCTGATCCAAAGCACGGCAAAGAAGCTGGCGGCGAAGTTCTTTAAATCCTTCGCTGACGTGGTCAATGAAGAACGCGTTACCTGAGCCGATGCGCAAGGCAAGGGCCTCCTAAGTCCCCCAATCCGCCGACTGCATTTCGCGCAGACGGCTGGCGGTGCGTTCGAATTCGAACGTGCCGGTGCCTTCTACATAGAGCATTTCGGGTGTCGCTGCCGCAGTGCAGATCAACTGCACCTTCCCTTCGTAAAGCGTGTCAATAAGTGTCACAAAGCGCTTGGCTTCGTTGAAATTGTGCCGCGACAGCGCGGGGATGTCCTCAAGGATCAGCACCCGCACCGCGTCGGCCAGCGCAAGATAGTCACCGGCCCCAAGCGGACGCCCGCAGAGGTCAAAGAACTTGGCTTTCGCGACACCGTTGTGAAACTCTGGCAGTTCGACCTGCCGCCCCTTCACATGCAAGACCAGCGTCTCGGACTTCCCGTTGCTCAGCCGCGCCCAGATATCAGCGATGGCCTGACGTGCCTCTGCGTTCACCGGGGTAAAGTAGCTGGGCGTCCCGGCCAGCCGGTCCTGACGATAGTCTGTCGGGCTGGCCAATTCATGCACCACCATCTTATCTTTCAAAAGCGCGATGAAGGGCGTAAACAACTGTCGGTTCAGCCCGTCTTTATACAAATCATCGGGCGGCCTGTTGGATGTGGTCACAACGACGACACCGCGATCAAAAAGCGCCTCGAACAACCGACCCACAAGCATGGCATCGGTGATGTCTGTGATCTGCATTTCGTCAAAGGCCAGAAACCGCACCTCATCAGCAAGCTTGGCGGCCACCGGGGCAAGTGCGTCATCCACACCCTTTTTGCGGGCCTCGGTCATTTCCGTATGAACCCATTGCATGAAGGCGTGAAAATGGCGGCGCTGCTTGGGGGTATCGACCAGATCATAAAGCAAATCCATCAACATGGATTTGCCACGCCCAACACCACCCCACATATACAGGCCCGGTATCGCGTCAGGGGATTTGCGAAAAAGCCCGCGTTTGACAGGCTCGGCAAGGGCCGTGCGCACACGTTCAAGCTCTGGCAGCACGGCGATCTGCGCATCGTCAGCATGAAGCGTCCCCGCCGCGACCAGCGCGTCATATGTCTCTTGAACCGTCATACTGTTTGGATAGCCCGCTGCATCCTTGATGAAAAGCGGTCCGCCTCAGTCACGCAGCACCGCTTTCAAAGCCGCGATCATCTGCGCTTTGTGGGTGTAGGGCATGGCATGATCGGCATCCTCGACAACCTCTTGCCGGGCGGCGCGGTTCCACAACCCCAGAAGACCAATCGCCCGCAAAGGAATAATCGGATCCTTGCCCGCCCAGATCGCCGCGACTGCAATGCCCTGACGACCCAGCTTGCGGTGATCCTCTTCTTGCATCTCGGCCAGCATGCCCCGGCGGCTGGACAAAAGCGCGGGCAGATACCCCCGGCGCCTTACCTCGCGCCGCTGCGCCTGCAAGACCTCTTCAATCTCGCGTGTCGCTCCTTTTGCGGGGATCGCCTTCAAGACGCGACTGTCGGCAAACATCGCATGCAACCAATCACCCAGCAGAGGGGTCCGCCTGCAAAAACGGGAAAACCGGCTTTCGTTTGTGACGATGCCCGCACTGGCAATCAAAATGACGCTTTTGATACTATGGGGAAACTCGGCCGCGAAGGCCGTGGCGATACTGCCGCCCATCGAATAGCCTGCAACGGTGATCTCCTCGGTAAGCCCGTAGTAGGCACAAAGATCCGACAGCTGCCGCAAAAAGAACTGCCGGTTCTGTTCACCTTCCGGCGCGTCAGATAAGCCGCGCCCATAAAGATCGTAAAGCAGCACGCGGTAGCCCAAACCACCAAGTCCCTCGGCCACGGCCTCCATTGAGATCAGCGGCGTAGCGACCCCGTGGATCACAACGGCCACCGGCCCACGGGCAGAGCCGGCCCACCGACAATGCGTGACACCTTGCGACAGCTGGATAAATTCGCCCTTGGCGCCATGACGCTCGGTCGGGCCAATGACAGGGCGGCGACGCTCAACATAGAAAGGGCGAAAAGCTATCACGCCAATCGCGATGACGCCCACTGCAACCAAAACCCAAATCAACGACACACGCCTTTCACTTCCACGCCGGGGGCTTACACTGATGCGCTCCAGGCTTCCAGTATGTAGCGACTGGTCATCAGGTCCAGATGCGCCCCGCCGCCGTTCTTAAACAACGTAATCTCGGCGGGAGTATGGCGGCGGAACTGATCCAACTGGTAAAAATCCGCAATCACATCGTCCGGGCTGAAGGCACCGCTGGCGATCGGGATTTTCAGTTCGCCAATATGTCCGATTGTGGTCTCGCGGCTATCAACGAAGACACGCGCACGGTTCAAAGCGTCGTCGTCCACCTCGCGCATGTCTGGGCGGTAGGCACCGATCAGGTCAACATGCTGGCCCGGTTGCAACCATGCCCCTTTGATGACCGGATCGGTGGACATCGTGGCCGAGGTAATCACATCGGCACCGCGTACCGCCGTTTCCAGATCATCGGCAATAGCAATATCAGGGAAGGCCGCTTGCAGCTCCCGCGCGCCTTCCGGCGAGCGGTTCCACACAGTGAACTTCGCCGCGGGAAACGCAGCACCATAGGCCTCGCGCAGTGAATGGCCCACAGTCCCGGCCCCGACAATCAGGATATTCTTGCTGTCAGGTCGCGCCAACCGACGCGCGGCCAACAAACTATCCCCCGCCGTTTTCCACTTCGTCACCAACGCAAAATCAAGGATCGCCTCAAGCGCCCCATCCTTGCCGGAAAACAGGTTCACCGCCCCACCTATCGCAGGCTTGCCCTTGGCCTTGTTGCCGGGAAAGATCGTAGCGCATTTGACAGCCAACCCCAGCCCCGCAATCCAAGCAGAGCGGTTGAGCAGCGTGTTGTCACCTTCATACAAAAACACATCAGCCACATCAGCCTTGGGGCCATTATGGCCCGCTGCAAGCGCGTCGGTCAGCGCCAGCCAATCAAGAGCCTTTTGGCCTTCCTCAAAGGGGATCATCACTGTCATGCTGCGGCCTCCTCGCTTAGCAGCCCTTCGGCCACCAACCGGTCTGCCCAGCCCTGCGGCCCATCAAACAAGTGGGTGTGCCAGCCACGGGCGCTTGCCACATTGATGTTATCAATTCGGTCGTCCGCAAAGAGCAACCCGCCGGGCGGTACGCCGCAATCATCCTCGACCATGCGATAGATCTCAGCCTCTGGTTTGATCACGCCCATGTGGCCTGAGATGTAGCGCCGGTCGAACTCACCCAGGAACGGGTAAACCGGCTCTGCCACCTCAAACGTCTGGATACCAAAATTCGTCAGCGCAAAGACCGGTACGTCATTACCTCGCAACGCGCGCAGCAACCGGACCGAGTGATCAATCGCTGGCGCCGCCATTTCAATCCAGCGGTCATGCCACATCATCACTTCGTCATGCCAATCAGGGTTCGCCTTAGCCGCCGCCATGATCGTGTCGCGGAAATTCCCACCGCGATCGACCTCATCATTGATCCCATGCAGATCAATCGCAGCAAACATTGCCTTCCGACGCTCTTTCCCGATCAAGCTGTCAAAGAACCGCTCTGGCTGCCATTCGATCAGCACGTTTCCGATATCAAACACAACTGCCTGAACGCCTGCCATACATATTTCCCTTTTCGCTTTGACCAAACCCTAACGCCGCAAAGGCCGCTGTAAAGCAACCGGTTTTGTCTGCGCCTCGCGCCATACAGTAAAAAGTCCCGCACCAAGAATTAGGGCCATGCCGAAATAATCCCAACCACCCGGAAACTCGTCAAAGACCAGCATCCCCCAGACCACCGACATCGGTAGCGCAAGGTATTCAAACGGGGCGACATAGGATGCCTCGGCCAGGCGGTAGGCTTGACTGATCAAGTAGCCACCAATCCCGATGCCCACACCAATGATCAGGAAAATCGGATAGTCGGCCACGACAGGCCAGCTCCACGCCCGAAACAGGAACGCCAGCGACGGATCAGACTGATCGCCAAAGCGGCCATCGCCGACGATCAGACCAAAGGACACACCCACAAAGATGAACATGATCTGGATATAGAACGCCATCGTCGCCGCACTCTCAGTGCCGCCAATCCGGCGAGTGATGATATGGATGCCAGCATAGCAAAATGCGGCGGCCAGAGGCAGCAAAGACGCCAGCTGGAACGCCTGCGTCCCAGGACGCATCATCACCAAGACCCCAATGAAACCCACCGCAATCGCAGCCCAGCGCCTTGGGCCAACCACCTCGCCCAAAAACAGAACCGAGAACAATGTGATCACCAGCGGGCTGATGAAAAAGATCGCCACCGCATCCGCCAAAGGCATCGCCGCCAAGCCCAAGAAGAACGTCATATTGGCAAACACCACACAAAGGCCGCGTAGCATATGCATCTTGAGCTTCTTGGTGCGCGCAAGCGCCCAACCCGTCGTCAGCGGCGCAATGATTAGCACAATAATCAGCAACCCAATGACCGAGCGGATCAGCACCACTTGATGCAGCGCATAGCCGCCGCTCAGGAACTTGATCGCCACATCATTGATGGAAAAGAAGAAGACCGAGATCACCGCACAAAGCGCGCCTAGCTTAGCAGGCGACATCTGTGTCACAGCTTCGCCGCCGCACGCACGGCCCGTTCCAGCCCATCCAGGAACCGTGCGCGATCTGCCTTGCTGAACGGTTTCCCGCCGCCTTGCCGAAACGGGTCAGCGGCGCGCATATCGGTCATCAAATCGCGGGTCGCCAGAACATTGCCGATATTGGCCTGCGTCAGCGCCTCGCCATTATGCTTGAGCACCAGTGCGCCATTTTCGATACAGCGTGCGGCCAGCGGAATATCCCCCGTGATCACCACGTCACCCTTGGTCGCGCGATCCGCAATCCACATATCAGCCACATCCGGGCCATCCGGCACCACCACCGTTTCCACAAACGGATTGGCCGAAGGGCGGATACCCCCGTTTGACACCACAAACATGCGCAGCTTGTGCCGGGTGCCGACACGTTCCACCTCGGCTTTCACCGGGCAGGCATCGGCGTCGACATATATCACGCGTATAAAGCCTCTGCGTGAAACGTGACATGGTCTTCCATGAAGGTCGAGATGAAGAAATACGAATGATCATAGCCTTTCTGAAGCCGAATCTGACCTTCCTGACGCTTGGCCGCCATCGCTTGGGCAAAATGTGCCGTGCCCAGCAAATCGCCAAACTGATCCTTGGTGCCGGTATCAATCAAAATCGGCCCATCAAATCCCAATTCCTGCATCAGCAACGTTGCATCATGCGGGCCCCAATTAGCCTCATCCCCCCAGTAAGCCGCGAATTGCTTGCGGCCCCAATCGCTCGCCGTGGGATGACAGATTGGGGCAAAAGCCGATACAGACCGAAATCGTCCCTCCAGACCCATCGCCATCGTCAGCGCGCCATGCCCGCCCATTGAGTGACCGGTAATGGACTGGCGGGCCATATCCAGCGGAAAGTTGTCGCCTAACAAGGCAGGCAATTCTTCGGTCACATAGGTCCACATTTTGAAATGCGTGTCCCAAGGGGCCACCGTCGCATCAATATAGAACCCTGCACCCTGACCCAGATCATAGGCCTCATCATCTGGCACGCCTTCGCCACGCGGCGAGGTATCGGGAAACACCAGTGCGATCCCATGTTCAGAGGCCCAGGCCTGGGCTCCGGCCTTGGTCATCGCGTTTTCGTGGGTGCAGGTCAGACCCGACAAAAACCACAGCACAGGCACAGGTCCATCTGCGGCCTCGGCAGGCAAGAACAACCCAAAGGTCATGTCGCAGGAACAGGCATCAGAGGTATGCGAATACACCCCCTGCATGCCGCCAAAACAGTGGTTTTCCGAGATCGTTTCCATAAGCGCACCCTTTCGTTTCTCCAAGGGCTAGCGCAGGTTCAGAAGCTTGTCACCCACGCAATGACCAGCGACACGGTCACAACGCTTGCTGCGGTCGACAGCAGGATCGAGGCGGACACCCGGGTCGGGGCCACGCCATAGTGCTGCGCAAGGATATAGACGTTGCCCGCAACAGGCAGGGCGGCAGCGGCAATCATCACGCCCGCTGCGTAGGGGTCGATGGAAAAGACATAGAGTGCCGCAACAGCCACCGCGGTCGGATGCAGCACCAATTTGCAGAAAGACAACCAGCCCGCAATCGCCACACGCTCGGCCGATTTAGTGGCCAGTGACGCGCCAATGGCGAAAAGCGCACCGGGCGTTGCAGCGGCCCCAAGCAGGGTCAGGAATTCATTGACCGGGCCGGGAATTGGCACGTTGTTGGCGGACACTAACAAGCCAAGGGAAATCGACACGATCATGGGGTTCTTGATCAGTCCGACGGCAACCGTCCAAAGTATCCTTGGTGACATACGCCCGTCGCGTGATCCGGTTACCAGAATGACAATCAGGCTGCCAAAGACGATCAAATCAACGGCCAGCACCATCATGACCGGACCAACAGCCCCTTCGCCCAACAAGAGCACCAGCATCGGAATACCCAAGAACCCGACATTGCCGATGACAGCGCATTGTCCTTCAACCGCCGCTTCGGTCATTGGTACGCGCCTGCGCAAAGCCACAAACATCGCCAGCACATAGACCACCGTCGTGGCACTCAGGTAGGCCATGACGAATTGCCAGTCGAGGATCGCCTCAAGCGACAGGTTCGCCGAAAACCGGAACAGCATCGCCGACAAAGCAAAATAGAAAACGAACTTCGTCAGATAGGCTGTCGCTTCTTCGGAAAAGAAACCCGTGCGGCCAGACCCATAGCCCAGCGCGATGATCATGAAAAACGGCAGTGTCTGGAGGAAAATATCCCACATGGGGGTTAATCAAATGTCCCCGTTGAGCGGCCAAGCAACATAAAGGCGCGGGCGGTGCGGGTCTCGGCAAGTTCCAGCAAATCGGTGTCTGTTGCGCTATCCTCAAAGGTGACCAGCATCTGATCGAAGCGGCGCAGGAAGTGATGCACCGAGTCGCGGAAAATCGTGTCTTCGCGCATGCGGCTGCTGATCACCGACAAATAGGTCTGATCCTTGATCGCACCCAGACGATCAACTGACTTGCCGCGTTCGCCGCCCGCAAACCGCCGCCACAGATCGGCAGGCACCGGGTCCGGGCGCAAGTCATCCATGTAGATACCATCTTGCGACAAAAGGGTCAGCACATCCTGACTGGCCTGCACCAGCTTGCGCGCGCCACGATCGCGCAAAGCGCGACGCAAAGCGGCAAAGCCGTCGTTGTCATTCTCATCATCGGGAAAGTTCAGCGCCTTGATCAGATCAGGCCGCTCAATGGGTGGGTTGGTATCCTCGGGCGGGGTGTCCAAGGCCAAGGCTTGCTGATCAGTTGGCGCTTGCGGGGCGGCACGCGGCACGATCAGGCGCGAAACCTCGCGCCGGGACGAAAACCGCGAAGCCGGGGCCTCTGGCAGCGGGATTGAGCGCGGTTCGACGACGGGCTCGGGCGCGGCAGGCGCTTGTGCGACAGGTGCTGGTTCAGGTGCCGCAACCGGCGCAGCCTGCTGGGCGGCTGCATTCTGGGCCGCTTGCATACGGTAGACCTGTTCTAGTGCATCCTGCGTCATCACAAGGTCTTCGCGCAGGTTCCGGGTGGTCCGCGCCGAGGACGCGGCAACCCAAACCAGACCAACTGGCGTAAAGATCGCGATCAAAAAGATAATCCAGCGGACGCGCGCAAAACTTTCGCTCGGGGCGTCTGAGGGCAGCATCCAGAACAATATACCGATCACAACCATCCAGCCAACGGAAAGGGCGACTGCCAGTGCTTCGCCCTGAGATAACCCATCTGCCTCGCGGGCCCTGCCTTTGATTGGATGCTGCGCCATAACCGGTGCGCTTTCTATTTATAGACGATCGACAGAATTTCATAGCTGCGCACACCCCCGGGGGTACGCACATCAACGCTGTCACCTTCGTCCTTGCCAATCAAGGCCCGCGACAAGGGGGACTTCATGTTCAGCAGCCCACTCTCGATGTCAGCCTCGTATTCGCCCACAATCTGATAGGTCTTTTCTTCGTCGGTATCTTCATCGACCAACGCCACGGTCGCACCAAACTTAACGGTGCCGGATAGTTTTGACACATCAATGACATCCGCCAAAGAAATCACGCCTTCGAGCTCTTTCACACGACCCTCAATAAAGGACTGTTTTTCCTTGGCAGAGTGATATTCCGCATTCTCGGACAGATCGCCATGTTCGCGCGCCTCGGAAATCGCGCGGATAATCGCCGGGCGTTCAACGGTCTTGAGGTGCTTAAGCTCTGCATCCAGCTTGTCAAAGCCAGCCCGGGTCAGTGGTATCTTGTCCATCGTCGCGCCCCTCCGAGGGGAAAATTATAAATCGAACGTTCATAGTCTATTAGAGCCGCGCCAAGTCAAGGCTTTGCCGCGATTTGATGTCGCGTGCGCCTATTTTGACGTCGTGTCTTGATTGCCCCTTAATCCTTCATCAGGTAACGCTTGCTGCGACTGATTGAAAGGGGCCAGCGCCCCAAGGTTTAGAGGATGTGACATGGCCGAGATTGAACGCGAAGCGATGGAATATGACGTAGTGATCGTCGGCGCAGGCCCAGCGGGTCTATCTGCCGCGATCCGGCTGAAGCAGTTGGACGCTGATCTGAATGTCGTGGTCCTTGAAAAAGGGTCCGAAGTAGGCGCGCATATCCTGTCTGGTGCGGTGCTTGATCCGGTCGGCTTGAACAAGCTGATCCCGGACTGGAAAGACAAGGGCGCGCCTTTGAACGTGCCTGTGAAAGAAGACAACTTTTATATGCTGGGTGAAGCCGGGCAACTGCGCATCCCCAACATTGTGATGCCACCCCTGATGAACAACCACGGCAACTACATCGTGTCGATGGGCAACGTCTGCCGCTGGATGGCCGAACAAGCCGAAGAAATGGGCGTTGAGATTTTCCCTGGCATGTCCTGTTCCGAAATCGTCTATGGCGAAAATGGCGAAGTCAAAGGCGTCGTCGCGGGCGAATTCGGCAAGAACGCCGACGGCACCCCCGGCCCGTCCTATGAACCCGGTATGGAGCTGCACGGCAAATACGTGTTCCTGGGCGAAGGCGTGCGCGGATCGCTGTCCAAGCAGGTGATCGCCAAATACGATCTTGCTGCCAAATCCGACGTACAGAAATACGGCCTTGGCATGAAAGAAATCTGGGAAATCGACCCCGAGAAGCATAGTGAAGGCACCGTCACCCACACAATGGGCTGGCCATTGGAAGGCAACGCAGGCGGCGGATCATTCATCTACCACCTTGAAAACAATCAGGTCTATGTCGGTTTCGTCGTACACCTGAACTACAAAAACCCGCATGTCTTCCCTTACATGGAATTCCAACGGTTCAAGCACCATCCACAGGTGGCTGAATTGCTTAAAGGCGGCAAACGGGTCGCCTATGGCGCGCGCGCGATTTCCGAGGGTGGCTACCAATCCATGCCGCAACTGGAATTCCCCGGCGGCGCTTTGTTGGGCTGTGCCGCAGGTATGGTCAACGTGCCGCGCATCAAGGGCAACCATAACGCCATGCTGTCAGGCATCGAAGCGGCGGAGGTCGCGGTAGACGCCATCAAAGCCGGTCGCAGCGGTGATTTGCTGGACGGCTACGACAAGGCCGTACGCAAAGGCGAGATTGGCAATGACCTCAAGAAAGTGCGCAACGTCAAGCCGCTCTGGTCCAAATACGGGCTGCTTGCCTCGCTTGGCATAGGCGGCATGGACATGTGGATGAACACCTTCGGGATCGGGTTCTTGGGCACATTGGCGCACGGCAAATCCGACGCTGATGCGACCGAAGAAGCCAGCAAGCACAAGGAAATCCATTATCCCAAGCCGGACGGCACGCTGTCCTTCGACCGGCTGACGAACGTATCCTTCAGCTTCACCAACCACGAAGAAAGCCAGCCTGCGCATTTGCATCTGACCGACCCCGATGTGCCAGTCAGTGTGAACTTGGCGAAATACGCCGGCCCATCGGCGCGCTACTGCCCGGCAGGTGTTTACGAATTTGTGGGTGAAGGGGCTGAGACGAAGTTCCAGATCAACTTCCAGAACTGCGTGCACTGCAAAACCTGCGACATCAAAGACCCCAGCCAGAACATCACATGGACGGTGCCGCAAGGTGGGGACGGACCGAACTATCCGAATATGTGATCAGAAAGGGGCTCCGCGAGGGGCCCTTTTTACTTTCGGGCTCAGCCCTCTTTTGAAACTAAACTGTGCCCGCATAGGTGATCCTGCGCAGCAGCAATTCAAACGGACCCTGGCGGAACCAAAGCCGCCAAATGGAAAGTGCTCCGATCAACAGGACAGTCACGCCAATGGCGATCAAGGTGGCTGTCATCCTGTCGACTTGATTCCAAAGACCAAACCCGTACCCCGCGAATATCGTCGTCAGAATGATCGACTGACCCAGATAAATGCTAAGGCTCGACCCGCCCGCGCGTAGCACCCGCGCCACCAACGGCCCCGGCGGGCGGGCAATCGCGGCGATCAGGCCCAGATATCCCAGCGTCGCCAAAGGCGCGATGCTTGTCGTCAGCGCAGCACCGGGCAAAGGCGCACCCCACTGCCAAATGGCAGCACCCAGCAGGCTAAGCACGACACCGGGCAGCAAACACAAACGCCGCGCACGCCGCCACAATGGATGTTCGGCATTGTCGATCATCCCGGATTTCACCGCAGCCAGACCGAGGCAGAACCACCCCAAAGCCGAGATACCCTGAAACACCAAAAAGACCGGCAGCGAAAACGCAAACCCGATGCTGCGAAAAATCGCAGCTTTCAGAAAGCCGCCGTCGATCAGCGCTATCTGTTCAAACTGCACAAACTCGGCGGGGGTGTCGTCCGGCATGAACACAAGCACCGGAATGATAATCGCCTGAACGATCAACAGGGCGGCACCGACGCGCACAAGGCGTTGCACGGTCCAATTTCGAAACAAATACAAGATCGACCCGGTGACTGCATAAATCACCAGAATATCACCCGGAAAAAACAGCAAACCATGGGCCAGACCCAAGAGCAGCAGCCCGATCATCCGATTGCGATAGACCTTCCCGAATGGCAGCCCGCGCCGTTCGGACGCGCGCATCAAGAACCCAAGCCCAACGCCAAACATGAAGGAAAAAAGACCATAGGTTTTCAAAAGTGCCAGCCCATGCACCAAGAACAAGGTGACCGCATCCGTCTGCGACTGCACCGTTGGAGTGGCGATGCTCTCAAACACCGAAAAGGCGATGTATTGGACGTTAACAACAACAATCCCAAAGAGCGCAATCAGCCGCAGGTAATCTGGCAAAAGCGCGCGATCTGGTTGCCGTTGCATCGTTTGTGTCATGTGACATCCACCTGTTTCGGCCACCTCTTGTGCGGCCAGTAAGGTGGATCATGATCCACCTTACCTTTGCGCAACCTTACCGCAACACAAACCCGCTTGGCCATGTCAGCGTATAGTCCAGCGTCACTTCCGTCTTATCGCCAGCGGCGACATCCAGATCCCACTCCAGAATACCACGCAAGCCCTCAGGATCACGGCGGGTCACTGCCGGGCTGGCGGTGAATTCCACTTCCAGATCATCCTGCTCCGAATAGGGGATCGCATCGCGCAGTTTCACCGCCCAGTCTTGACCCGTCAGGTTTTCAACCGTCAACACCGCCTGCTCGGTCAACTGGTTGGAACTTGTAAACACACCTACATCACCTGTCGTCTTATTTGGTGTCGCGCGCGTCAGGCGCAGACCATCCAATGGACCAAAGCCCATCTCAGTATCCGCACCGGCCGCCAGAAGCGGCAATTGACTAAAGCCAATCATCGTCCCATCGGCAAAGATTAGCGCTTGACCGGGCAACATCACTTCGCCCGTATCATTGGTAAATTCCGCCATCCGGTACGCAATCTGATCACGACTTGGCGCCGCCTCGGCCCAGACATCCGCTTCAAATGCCAAAGTATCCAGCGGCAGGCGCAAGTCCTCCACCCCGTTGCGGATATCCACGCGACCCGGATAGATGTAAGTCACCGTTGCCCCGCTGAAATCGGCCTTTGCGGTCATCTGCACCGGGGCTTCCATCATAGCCTCTGCCATCCCACCAACAGCAGATCGCGACAAGGATTGCACCTCATCCGCCATCATCAAAGCACCCCTCTCGCGGTCCAATTCCTCTTCCGAGATAATCCGGCGAAGCGGTGCCCAAACGCCGCTTGGGGCAATCTGCTCACCCGGACGGGCGGTCGACAGGATCAACTGCACATCATTCCAGTCCTGCCCGGTCTGCTGGCTGATCACCACAGCGCGGTCGATATCCAACGCCGCCTCATCCCCCGTCGTCAGGCGCATGTCATAGACCGGCGACCAATTGGCAAAGCCCTCAACAGAGCTGACATCAACCGTCACCTCACCCGCTTCGGCCACCGTCAACGTGAACGTCAGAACCGCGCCTTCCTGCTCGGGCTGCAACAAAGCGGCCAAGGCCTGCTGGGCGTCCTGTAGCGCCTCAACATCATCTTGACGGGCCAATTCGGCGGCCTTCGCCTCTTGCTCGGCGGCAAAGGCCGCTTCACGCGCAACCAATGTCTCAGATCCAACCATCTGCGCCAACGCCCGAATGTCGGCGACCGAAGCTGCGGTCAAAGCCTCACCTGCGCTGGCCTGTGACAGGCTTTGCAAAAATGCGATCTGCTCGTCGGCGGCCTGCACACGCAACCTGATCTGGGCAATGGCGGCAGCACGATCACGCAGCACGCCTTCCAACCGCTCGACCTCATCACGGGCGGCGATGATTTCTGGCGCAGACTGATCCGGGGTCACCGGCAAACGGTCAAAGGCGAGGTTCACCGCGCCCACCTGCGTTCCCGCTGGTGCCGCCAAGCGTAGCCCTTCGGTGGCCAAGCCTTCGGGCATACCCGGCACGACAATCTCATGCTGACCGGCGGGCAAATCCAGCGTCACCTGCCGGGTGACCGTCGCAAGACCGGGATAGATCGTGACGGTATCAACACGGGCCTCGCCGGTGAACGTATCCGCAAAGGAAGGGGCCGCGAGGGCAATCAGGCTGGTGGTCAGAAAAAAGCGATACATGAATAGTCTCCTGCATATGTTGCATATGGTTATACAGGCTTTGACGGATGGCGGGGAGCGATCCTTGGGTAGGGTTGAAAATTACTTCGGGAATGAAGATCGGCTTGGCGCCCACAGGCACCCATACTGCGCCGCGCACGATTGGCAGCTTCGCCGACTAGCGTCGCTACAATGGATAAGGCACAGTGCAAATCAACGCATCGCGATGGAATGAATACATATGAAAAACCCAAAATCTGTTCAGTCACGGCCACTTATGGTCATCGGTTGGCACGAATGTATCAGCTTGCCCGAACTCGGGCTTCAGGACTTTGCAGTGAAGGTAGACACCGGTGCGAAGACAACGGCCCTGCATGCCGATGATATCGAGACATTCTACAAAGGCGACGAAAAATGGGTGCGTTTCCGAAGCCCCGACATCGCGGGAACACCCGCCCGCACATGCGAATTTCCCGTTTTTACCAAGCGGGACATCAAAAACACAGGCGGGAGACCCGAAACCCGCATCGTTATCCGCACCCCCATGGTACTCGCCGGGCGAAAGTGGGACATAGACATATCACTAACGGACCGTGGCACAATGCGATTTCCTCTTATTCTGGGTCGCCGCGCGCTGCGTGGCCGCAATATCGCGGTCCACCCTGGCAAGTCATACCTTGTCAGCAACAAGCCAACTTAAAAGGACTAAGCCCATGAAGATCGCGATGCTTGCCCGAAATGCCGAACTGTATACCCACAAGCGCCTGAAGGCCGCAGCAGAAGCTCGGGGGCACAAACTGGACATCATCAATACCCTACGTTGCTACATGAACATCGCCTCGCGCAGGCCCGAAGTTTACTACAATGGTGAAAAACTTGTCGGCTACGATGCTGTCATTCCGCGCATCGGTGCATCAATCACGTTTTACGGCATGGCGGTGCTGCGCCAGTTTGAGATGCAAGGCGTCTATCCATTGAACGAAAGCGTGGCGATAGGCCGGTCACGCGACAAACTACGCTCCATGCAGCTACTCGCGCGCGACGGCATTGGCCTGCCCGTAACGACATTCGCCCATGATCCCAAGCAGACTGAAGAAGTGCTTGAACTTGCAGGCGGCGCACCGGTTGTGATCAAGCTGTTGGAAGGCACACAAGGGATCGGGGTCGTTCTGGCGGATACCAAACGTTCGGCAAAGTCGGTGGTCGAAGCCTTTCGCGGTGCCGGTGTGAACATCTTGTTACAAGAGTTCATAAAAGAGGCCGGCGGCACAGATATCCGCGCCATTGTGGTTGGCGGTAAGGTTGTTGCGGCGATGAAACGGACCGGAGCGGAAGGTGATTTCAGATCAAACCTGCACCGTGGCGGATCGGCCGAATTGATCAAACTATCACCAGAAGAACGATCGACGGCGATACGATCAGCAAAAGCGATGGGTCTAAATGTTTGTGGCGTCGACATGCTGCGCGCCAATCACGGCCCTGTGGTGATGGAGGTGAACTCTTCACCCGGTCTTGAAGGGGTTGAGAAAGCGACAGGCCTTGATATCGCAGGCAAGATTATCGAGTACATCGAAAAACACGCGAAACCCAACGCGACAAAAACAAAAGGCAAGGGATGATCAAACGACCCAGTTTTGAGATGGCGGGCGTCAGCATTGAGGCCGGAACCCGCAAGACCGTCAACATTCCTATTAGCACTTTATCTGATCATACACCGGTGACTCTATCTGCACATGTCATTCATGGACGTAACGAAGGCCCAACAATATTCGTCAGCGCAGGCATCCACGGGGACGAGGTCATTGGCGTGGAAATCGTGCGACGCCTGTTGCGGGCAAAAAACCTCAAGTCGTTGCGCGGGACGTTAATTGTTGTGCCGATTGTGAACACGTTCGGGTTTCTGATCCACTCGCGCTACCTGCCAGACAGACGCGATCTGAATCGCTGTTTCCCCGGCTCGCCAAACGGATCGCTTGCCTCGCGCCTTGCCTATATTTTCATGAAAGAGATAGTGGTCAGGTGCTCTCTTGGTATCGATCTACATTCAGCCGCGATCAACCGGATGAACCTGCCACAAGTGCGCGTGTCTGCCAACAATGCCAAAACGATGAAGCTGGCAAACGTCTTTGGCGCTCCCGTCATCCTGACGAGCGCGTTGCGCGATGGCAGCTTGCGGCAAGAGGCCAAGAAGATTGGTGTCGATGTTCTGTTGTTTGAAGCAGGAGAAGGCATGCGATTTGACGAGATGTATGTCCGCGCCGGTCTGGCGGGTATTCTAAGGGTGCTCAAAGAGACGGGTATGTTGCCTTTGGCGGGTATCGCCGGACCCAAAGCAAAGTCTGTTATCTGTTCAGACAGCCATTGGCTACGTGCTCCTGCCGGCGGCCTGCTGCGCATGTTCAAAGCCGAAGGTGATGTCGTTGCAGAAGGCGACGTCGTAGCTGCGATCTCTGACCCCTTTGGTGACAGAGAAATAGAAGTTGTGACCCGCTATGGTGGCATCATTGTCGGGCGGGCTGTTATGCCTATTGTGCACGAAGGGGATGCTTTGTTCCACGTGGCGGCGGTCAAGTCTTCAGATGCCGCCGAAGCTGCCGTGGACGATCTGACAACCCAGCTTGAAGAGGCCCCATTGTTTGACGAAGACGAGATTATTTAGGGTCCGAACGACATAACGACAAAGTAGAATTGGCAAGCGCTCAGCCACTATTCACTGCGAACGCACCCTTTGTCCCGCAAAACCACAATCCGACTACAATCCAAAAAGGCGCCCCGCGGGGGCGCCTTTATCAAATCCGCTTATATAAAGCTCAGCCCTTTTTCAGGCACTCACGTCCCAGCAATTCTGCGATCTGCACCGCATTCAACGCGGCACCTTTGCGCAAGTTGTCGGACACGCACCACAGGTTCAGGCCGTTATCAATCGTACTGTCCTGACGGATACGGCTGATGAAAGTCGCAAAGTCGCCCACGCATTCAATCGGGGTCACGTAGCCGCCGTCTTCACGCTTGTCGATTACCATGACACCGGGGGCTTGGCGCAGGATGTCGCGCGCTTCATCCTCGTCAAGGAAGTCTTCAAATTCGATGTTGATCGCCTCTGAGTGGCCGACGAACACCGGAACGCGCACACAAGTCGCCGTGACCTTGATCTTGGAATCAACGATCTTTTTGGTCTCGGCGACCATTTTCCATTCTTCCTTGGTCTCGCCGCTGTCCATGAACACATCAATATGCGGGATCACGTTGAACGCGATCTGCTTGGTGAACTGGCGCGGTGGCTTGCTGTCTGTGGGGTTGTAGATCGACTTGGTCTGGTCCCACAGCTCATCAATACCGCCTTTGCCAGCACCGGACACGGACTGATACGTGCTGACAACAACGCGCTTGATGGTGGCACGGTCATGCAGCGGCTTGAGTGCCACAACCATCTGTGCGGTCGAACAATTGGGGTTTGCGATGATGTTTTTCTTCGCATAGCCATGGATCGCATCCGCGTTCACCTCGGGCACGATCAGCGGCACATCCGCGTCATAGCGATAAAGCGACGAGTTATCGATCACCACGCAACCGGCCTTGGCGGCCTTGGGCGCGTAGATTTTGGTGGCGTCAGAGCCGACAGCAAATAGCGCCATATCCCAGCCGGTGAAGTCAAACGTATCAAGGTCTTTCGTCTTCAAGGTCTTGTCGCCAAAGCTGACTTCGCTGCCCAGCGATTTGCGGCTGGCCAGAACGGCAATCTCGTCGACCGGGAATTCCCGTTCAGCGAGGATGTTCAGCATTTCGCGGCCCACGTTTCCGGTGGCACCGACAACGGCGATTCGATAGCCCATTTGGCTGCTCCTTGTGACAGATGCGGTCATGTAACCCGTGAGGTGAGTAAGGGGAAGGGGCCCCCTCCTGATAAGGCGAGCGAGCGATCAAAAGTGCGCGGCAAGGCGGCGGTAAATTCAGAATTTCTGAGATGACTACAAAAGCTACATGGGAATTCTGGGGCAAATTTCCCGTACGTCATCCAGGAAAAACAGTTTAATAACAATAGTCCGAGGGGCAAACTGCCATCTGGCTGTCAAACAGATGCCCAAATCGCCCAGCGCAACACGTGCGATTGCACACCCAACACACCAAAGAAGGAGCCTGGATGACAGACACTATTCATCGTCTATTACAGAAAACCCGTTGGCTTATCCTCATACTTCCGCTTTTTTACATGACGGCAGCGTTTGCGCAGGACCCGGAAAATGCGCCTGACACCCAATACTGGGTCACCGATAAAGCCGAAGTGCTTAGTTCGTCGGTTGAAAAAGCCCTGACAGATAACGCAAAAGCCTTTGAGCAGGAAACAACCAATCAGGTTGTCGTGGTAACGGTCGATTCATTGGCCGGCTTGACAATCGAACGCTACGGACGATGGCTGGGCAATAGCTGGGGTATTGGTCAGGCGGATCAGGACAATGGGGTCTTGCTGTTGGTCGCACCCAATGATCGCAGGGTCCGCATCGAAGTCGGGCGCGGTCTCGAAGATCTGCTGTCAGACAGGATTGCACAAAGTATTATTGACAACGAAATCCTGCCAGAATTCCGTGATGACGATCTACAGGCTGGCATTGTGGCGGGCCATACCGCGATCATTCAGGCGCTAGGCGGCGAATATCGTGAACCCACACCCTGGGAAAAGTTCATCCATATCCTTCTTTTGCCATTCTTTGTCATCGGCAGGTTCCTTGGCTTTGGTGGTGGCGGATTTTCAGGCGGCGGCGGCAGCTTTGGCGGCGGCGGTGCTTCGGGGAGCTGGTAATGAGAGGGACACAGATGAAAAAACTTGATGAAACTGCAAAGCGGAAAATCAGCGGTCGGATCGCCGAGGTTGAAAAGAATTGCGAAAGCGAACTTGTCTGCCTGATTACAAGGCAGTCGGCGCGATACATCCTGTTCCCGCTTTTGATTACTGCCATCTTTGCGCTGTTCATGCCCATCATACAACCACTGGCAAATGCCGCTGGGGCGACCGGGTTCGTGATCACCTTTCAGCACCAGACAATTGTCTTCGTTGTCCTTGCAGCACTCTTCGTTTTCACGCCCTTGGGTCACATGCTGACACCCGCATGGATCAAACAACAAAACTGCGCACGCTACAGCACCGAGCAGTTCTTTAGTCACAAGCTGCATGAAACGGCGTCGCGTAATGCCATTCTGATTTTCGTCTCATGGGACGAAAGATTTGTGACCATTGTGGCCGATAAGGGCATCAACGAACGGGTCCAGCAATCAGACTGGGATGGCCTGATTGCAGGCTTTGTCACCCAGATCAAGGCGGGCGAACTGGAACGCGGGTTCTTGGATATCATCGGCGGCGCAGGCGATCTGCTTACGCAGAACTTTCCAGTCACCGCCCCAAAAACTGATGAACTGCCAAACCATCTGATCGCGTTAGAGGGTGCGCACTACGTCAATTAGGCATCAGGTGTAAATCCAACTAGACACACCTGAGGGCATCAGTAGGGTAGTGGTATGGCAACCGCTCCCGCAACTCCCATCCTGAATGATGCGGCCCCGCGCGGGCTCTGCACCGACTGCGGCGTTTCCCGCATGGCCGACCCATCCGCTTGCGGCAAAGCCTGCCAGTTCATCAAACCGGACTACCCCACGGCCGAAACCACCACCCACGGCCGCCCCGCGAAAAGCGACAGCGATGAGCGTTTCTTCGGCGTCACCCAAGCCATGTACCGCGCCGCCCTCACCCCCGCCCGCGCGGGCGCACAATGGACCGGCCTCACCACAAGTTTCGCCGAACGCCTGCTGGAAACAGGCGCTGTCGATGCAGTCCTGACCATGGTGCCCGACGATAAGGATAAATGGCGCCCCCGACCTGCGATCATCACCAACGCCGCCGATATGAAACACGCACGCGGCATGCGGATGGGCTATGCACCGCTGTTGGCACTTCTCGAACCCGCCCGCGAAGCCGGACACCGCAAAATCGCCGTGATCGGCATCCCTTGCCAGATCTACGCCCTGCGCGCGATGGAGGCTGACCTTGGGTTTGACCGCATCTATGTGATCGGCACGCCCTGTTCTGACAACACGACGACCGAAAACTTCCACAGCTTCCTCGCCCGCCTGACAGATGCACCCGACACCGTCACATACCTCGAATTCCGCGCCGACTATCATGTGGAACTGCGGTTCAGCGACGGCAGCCAACGGCTGATCCCGTTCCTCAAACTGCCGCTCTCGGACTTGCCGCCCGATTTCTTTCCCACCACCTGTCGGACCTGCGTGGATTACACCAACCGGCTGGCCGATATCACGGTGGGTTATATGGCGGGCGAAGGGGACCAATGGTTGATCGTGCGCAACGATCGCGGGGCAGAAATGCTGAAGAGCCTTGGCGATGAAGTCACCTTGGCCGCACCGGGATCACGGGGCAACCGGACAAGCTCGGTCAAAGGCTTTGTTGAAAATACAAGGCTGGCCGCAGGCGGGCTGCCACTGCGGCGGATGCCCAACTGGCTGCGTGGGGTCATGGGGTGGCTGATGCCACGGATCGGACCACGGGGACTGGAATTCGCCCGCGCACGGCTTGAGATGAAAGCAGCGGAAACCATCATGCATTTACGTAGGGAAGAGCCTGCCAAGATCAAGAATATGGTACCGACGCATGTCTGGAACCTCGCTAGGCCTTACGGATTAACGCAAGATCCAGAGGAAACAGCCAAAGACGATCAATCAGCCTGAAATGCACCCACGACAAGGATGTCATCAGTTGTATCATTGATCAAAACAACACCGCCCAATTCATCCGCATCGGGGCCAAAGAATGTCCCGCCTGTCTGCGATGTGGTGCCAGCGCCGCCAATTGCCGCAAACCGACCCGTACCGCTCACCGCACCGCCAGTAAAGTTATCACCGGTGATCGTACCATCGGTCAAAATGATCGTACCCACGTTTGTAACACCGCCGCCGGCGGAACTTGTACCAGACAGGTTAAAGAAACGTCCGTCGATGTCGTTGGCGCCCCATGACGCCGTGAAGGTCGCATCGCCCTCAAGTACCAGCACATCGTTTTCAAAGGCAGCCGTCATGCCGACCCAGCCTTCGTTGTAACTGGTGACAGTGCCTGCGGTCGGCAAGTCACCTGACAAGACGTCAAGCCCGACAGCACCAAAGACATTATCACCACTGATCCGGACAATGCGGGAAAACTCGCCATTCGCAGGGTTGGTGTATTCGGCTTCGTCAACATTTGTCCCGCTCAGCAAGCCCCCAGTGATATCCCCACTGGCAAAGTCTATTGAAACGCCGTCACTATTGCGGCGGGTCTGTCCTTCTAGCAGTACATAGGCCATGCCAGTACCGGCAGTGCCCGGTGCGGCACGGTTTGACAGCTCCGCATATTCGCTGCCACCCGGCACCTCATCAGGGGGGTCGGTCGGTTCCGTCGGGATGTTATTCACGCTGTCACCTGTACCACTACCTGCGCCACAGGCTGCAAGGGTCAGCACAACAAAAGCAATCGGCAAATGCCGCAATTTAAGAGTGGTCATTACATGAAGTCCGATGCGGTCAGAATTGCGTCATCAAAGGTGATTGAAAAATCGACACCGTTTTGATTATAGGTGAAAATCGTATCGCCGCCCGAGGTGGTCAGGCTGCCCTGCCCCAGGGTAAAGCCCACAAGATCAACCACATCGACCCCGGCTTCGAAATCGAGGATACGGTTATCGCCATTGGTGCGGTCAAACACGAACGTATCAGCACCGCCACCACCTTCCAGCACATCGTTGCCTGCGCCCGCAATCAATACATCATTACCAGAGATAAAGCTGCCACTGGGATCACCGCGCAAAATGTCATTGCCGGTCCCGCCGTTCAACGTGTCATCCCCGATACCACCAATCAGTGTGTCGTTCCCGGAATTGCCTTCAGCATTGAGTTCGCCGCCACCGCCAATGATCGTATCGTTGCCGCTACCGCCAAAAATGTCATTGTCGCCACGAGTATCCATCAATAGGTCGTTGCCGCCTTGACCAAACAGATCGTCGTTGCCTGCACCACCGTAAAAACGGTCACCCAGCGCGGTGCCACTCAGTACATCATTGCCACCCTTGGCAAAGGCTGTCTGACCAACGCCGATAAACTCAAAATTCGCGTCCTCGCTGTTATCAGACCAGCGCCGTTCACCGTAAAGGTCTTGGATGCCCGCGATATCGTCAGCCCCCAAGTCGCGTGACCCGTCATTTGCAGACGCGTTCATGATCGCATCGGACGTATTAAAGTGATCTAGACCCAAGGAATGCCCGATTTCATGCAGCATAACCTGAATAAAGGTGAAGGCCCCAGAGTCTCCTTCAGGCCGCCATGTCACGTCCCGGTCCATCGAAATGTTGGACTCAGCGATCTCGACCATGCCGTTGTTGTTGAAGTCATTGGTAAAAAAGGACGTGCGCGCAATGCCAATTGTGCTACCGGCAAGGCTTTCAACATTGATGTCGATATCAGAGCCGCCGAAGGTTGAAACAAACCGGAAGTTCAATCCCGCAATCGCGGCCCAAGTATCAAACGCATCAAACACCAGGTCTTCAAATTGCTGGATGTTTGAACCAGCCACGATACTGAGCCCCGCAAGGTTCAGCGACCAAGTGATTTCATCACTTTCCTGACCACGGACGTCATTGCCCCACTTGATATTCGCCGTTCCACCTTGGACGGTATTCACTGCAATCTGGTTAAATCCGTCCGTCTTTTCAGACAGTATGTTATCGCCGTTACACGTTGCACAGCCGCAAAGTATGCACATTCAGTTCTTCCCCAACTCTCTCAGCCTGACCACAGGCCGCTTTACTTGATTTGTATTGCAAAGCTATTGGTCCAGAATATGTCGAAACGGTGACGTTCGACTTTGGGCAAAAACTCGCTTGTTTCCAACCTCATAGATCAAAGTAATGATAACGTAAAAGGCCCGAAATGATTTCACACAGGCAGCGCTGTCGTCTGTCTGACCGTCCGCAATGCAAAGGACGACTGCATCTGCGCCACACCCGGAAGCGTAGCCAGATATCTGCGGTGGATACGCGCGAAATCCTCGGTGTCGCCTGCAACCACCTTCAGCAAATAATCCGCAGTCCCTGCCATCAGATGACACTCCAGCACATCGGGTACCCGCGCCACCGCTTTCTCGAAAGCGTCCAGCACTTCATCCGCCTGCCCGCTCAGCGTGATCTCGACAAAAACGGTTGTGGGGCGGCCAACTTTGCGCGGGTCAAGCAAGGCCACGTAGTCACGGATATACCCGTCCTTCTCCAACCGTTGCACACGCCTGTGACAGGCAGAAGCGGACAGGTTCGCCAAATCCGAAAGCTCTGCATTCGACATGCGGCCCTTCTTTTGCAGAACCGCAAGGATTCGGCGATCTATACTGTCCAATTCCATATTTCGCACGTTCCTTCGACAAATACGCCATTTGGCACAAACTCTTACCAGCGTTACCGCAAACATCCAAGAACAAGACCGATGTAATTGCAAAGCGCCAAATGAATACTTCGCCCAGAAATAGGGAGGAACGGGTCATGCATATCGGGTGCCCAACTGAGATTAAACCACAGGAATTTCGCGTCGGCCTGACACCGAACGCGGCACGTGAAGCGGTGAACCACGGCCATCAGGTGACGGTACAGTCCGGCGCGGGCAATGGCGCTGGTTTTACGGACGCCGATTACACTGACGCAGGGGCTGCTATTGTCGGCACCGCTGCCGAAATCTTCGAAATCGCCGAAATGGTTGTAAAAGTGAAAGAACCACAGGCGGTTGAGCGGAAAATGCTGCGAGAAGGGCAGATTTTGTTCACCTACCTGCACCTCGCACCAGACCCCGAACAGACCAAGGATCTGATGGCATCAGGTGCAACCTGCATCGCCTATGAGACCGTCACCGATGATCGTGGTGGTCTGCCGCTGCTGGCCCCCATGTCAGAGGTTGCGGGCCGGCTGGCCCCACAAGTCGGGGCATGGACCCTGCAAAAAGCCAATGGTGGTCGCGGTGTCCTGATGGGCGGCGTGCCCGGCGTGGGCCCTGCCCGCGTCGTCGTGATCGGTGGTGGCGTCGTCGGCACACATGCCGCGCGGATCGCGGCAGGCATGGGTGCTGATGTCACCGTTCTGGATCGGTCCTTGCCGCGCCTGCGCTATCTGGATGACACATTCGGCGGACAGTTCAAGAACAGCTACGCCAGCGCAGGCAATACGATCGAGCTGGCACGCGAAGCCGACCTGATCATCGGCGCGGTGCTGATCCCCGGTGCAGCAGCCCCCAAATTGATCTCACGCGCGCAGCTGGCAGAACTCAAACCCGGTGCAGCGCTCGTGGACGTCGCCATCGACCAAGGCGGTTGCTTTGAAACCTCCAAGGCCACCACCCACGAAGACCC
This sequence comes from Yoonia sp. F2084L, assembly GCF_023015625.1. Lineage (GTDB taxonomy): Bacteria > Pseudomonadota > Alphaproteobacteria > Rhodobacterales > Rhodobacteraceae > Yoonia. Next base: position 320,581 of record NZ_JALKAH010000003.1, on the reverse strand, counting down.
GATCTACGACGTTGACGGCATCATGCACTACTGCGTGGCCAACATGCCGGGGGCCGTGGCGCGGACATCCACAATCGCACTCGGCAACGCCACGATGCCCTTCATGCTGGCTCTGGCAGACAAAGGCTGGCGGCAGGCCTGCGAGGATGATCCGCATCTGCTGAACGGCCTGAACGTGCATGCAGGAAAGCTGACGTACTACGCGGTGGGCAAAGCGCTTGGGATTGACGTGCTATCGCCCGCATTGGCGCTGAGGGAGTAGCCCGGCATGCACGTGCGATATCGGATGCCCATAGCCCTGCTTGCACGGCTATAGGCAAATTCCGCTGCTGCACAAACCGGACCTTCGCCCCGCTTGCAGGAACGGCCGCTTTAGTGCGCGGCATAGGCTCTGGCGCACTTAATGTATTGTGCATATCGACAGCAATGACGATGCTGCAAAGATGGCCACCGAAGTTGCATTCTCTTTCGCTGCACTGAACCCGTCAGCGCGACGGCACATTCGCGTGTTTCAGATACACCAGTTCCTTGACCGTTTTGCGATGGGGCTGACGGTCGCCGTTGTTGCTCTGGCATTGACGGATCGTGGCATGGACCTCTTTCAGATCTCGCTTCTTTTCGGGGTTTATTCGCTCACGACGATGGCGATGGAGCTGCCGTTTGGTGGGCTTGCCGACAGCATTGGCCGCAAGCCGGTCTTTCTGACGGCGATCGTCGCCAGCTTGATTTCGCTCGCGCTCTTTCTCTCGACAAGCGATTTTTACGTTCTGGCGCTTTCATTTGCATTCATCGGTTTTGGGCGCGCGCTTCGGTCCGGCACGCTTGATGCCTGGTTTGTCGAAACCTTCAAGGCCGCAGCACCCAATGTGGATGTCCAGCCCGCACTTGCCAAAGCGCAATGGGCCAATGCCGTAGGCCTGGCCATAGGCGCGGTCTTTGGGGGTCTTCTGCCCGATATTTTGGGCGATCTCGCCACACGCCTTGGGTTCAGCATCTATGATGTGTCCTACGTGGCAAGCTTTGCGGTGATGCTGGGGGTGTTTGTTTTCACGATGTTGGCGATTGTCGAAAAACCGCGTCCGAGAGACGTTGCTGCACTCGTCCATGGCTTTGCCAATGTCCCAACGGTGATAAAGGATGCGAGCCTTTTGGCATTGAAACATCCTACTCTGTCGATCCTTCTGGCAGCCCTGGCGTTCTTTCTGATGGCAACCAACCCAGTCGAGGTGATCTGGCCGACCCATGCAAAGCCGATGTTGGACGCGAGTTATGCAAATACCGTCATAGGTATTGTCACGGCGACCTATTTCTTCTCCATCGCTTTCGGCGCATCTCTGTCCCCACACATCAGCCGGATATTCAAGCGGCAGCACGCCATGACGCTGGCGGCGGGTTTTGCTTGCTTGGCGGTCGTTCAGATCGCATTGGCATTGCAAGGCGGTATCATCGGCTTTGTAACGGTATTCGTCCTGTATTCCGTGATCCTTGGTATCACCGAGACACCGGCCAGCAGCATTCTGCATCGCTGTGTCGAAGACCGTCAGCGGTCGACCATGCTATCTCTCAGGTCGCTGGTACAACAGTTGGGGGGCGCATTGGGTCTGGTTTTGGCCGGAACTGTCGCGGAAGTTTACGCGACACCTATCGCATGGATTGTCGGTGCGGTGTTTCTGTTCATTGCGGTGATACTGATCTTGGTGTTGGTCAGACGACTGGCCAACGAGGCGGAATAGCTGGCATTCGTACGCGGTGCAGCATTGATCATTCTTGGGCTCAAAAACAGCCACTGCGTTCGCCCTTCAGCACAAACACCACACCTTGCCGCACCACATTGTCATCTATAGCGTTCCTTCATCAATGATCGGACCAGACACCATGCCCAAGATTGATATCAACGGACGATCCATCCACTATGTGACAACTGGCTCCGGGCCGGACACTATCGTGTTTTCGCATGGCTACCTGATGTCCCATAAGATGTTTGCCGCCCAGATCGAGGCGCTCAGCCAAACCCATCGTGTCATCGCTTTTGACCATCGGGGGCATGGGGAAAGCGGGCTGTGCCAAGACCCGTTTGGCATCTATGATCTGGTTGATGATGCCGAAAAGCTGATTGACGCCACCTGCGATGGTCCGGTGCATTTCGCGGGCATGTCCACAGGCGGCTATGTCGGGTTGCGCCTGTTGTTGCGCCGCCCCGATCTGTTCAAATCACTGATTCTGATAGACACCGGTGCGAACGCCGAAAGTGCCGCCAGCCTGAAGCAATACAATCAGTTGCTGTTCTTTGTGCGTCTGATCGGGATCAAACCTTTGCTGGGCAAGGTCCTGCCTTTGCTGTTCGGCCAGACCTTTCGCAACGATCCCGCACGGCGCGCGGAATTCAACCAGTTGAAGAGCTACATAAGCAGCCTTGACCGCACCTCAGTCCGGCAATTCGGGCGGGCAATCTTTGATCGGGACGATGTGCAGGACGCCTTGCGCGGGCTGGACAAGCCACCCCCGACACTGATCATGGTCGGAGAGGACGACATCCCCACGCCACCCGCCACGGCCAAATCAATGCAGGACGCAATCAAGGGGTCAGCGCTGATCGAGGTTCCAAAGGCCGGGCATACGTCACCCTTGGAAAACCCTGCTTTCGTCACCGAAGCCATCGCCGGTTTCCTGACCCGCCAAACGTAAAAAGGGCCCGCTTTTCATAGCGAGCCCCTTCCTAATGCGTAGATGATATCAGGCGTTGGCCTTCAACGCATCGCGAATTTCAGCCAGCAATTCTTCCGCGGTCGGCCCCTTTGGCTCTTCCGGCTTCGCCTCTTCCTCAGCGACGGCGGCGTCTTTGATCTTGTTCACGCTGCGCACCAGCATGAAGACCACGAAGGCAATGATCAGAAAGTTGATGATCGCCATGATGAAAGCACCATAGGCAAAGATTGAAGCCCCGGCCTCGCGCGCGGCGTCAAGCGATGCACCTTCAGGCACCTCACCACCGAGCACGGCATAGTTATTGGTGAAATCAATACCACCGGACACAAGGCCGATGATCGGGTTGATCAGATCGCCCACCAGCGATGTGACGATGGCCGTGAAGGCGGCACCAATGATGATACCAACAGCCATGTCCATGACGTTGCCCTTGGCGATGAAGGTTTTGAATTCGTTAAGCATTGTAGTCCCCACTTGTATTAACTTGGCGCGCGGATCTGATGCCCACTGCGCAACTGCGCACAGTCTTACCGATATTAACCCACACTCGCACGGGTTTTATTTGCCAAGTTTCCCCTTACCTTGGGTCGACTGAAATTTCGCAAAGGACCTGAGCCAGATGGCTGACTTATCCGCATTCCCGATTACGACCCGCTGGCCCGCAAAGGACCCATCGGTCATTCAACTGTATTCCTACCCGACACCCAATGGCGTAAAGGTATCTATCGCGCTGGAAGAAATGGGCCTCGCCTATGAACCACACCTTGTCACGTTGAAAGATGAGGACGTCAAAAGCGATGCTTTCCTGTCGCTGAACCCAAACAATAAAATCCCGGCAATCATTGACCCCAACGGGCCTGACGGCCCCATCGGGATTTTCGAAAGCGGGGCAATCCTGCTTTACCTTGCTGAAAAGTCTGGGGAATTCATCGGTTCAAGTGCCACCGACAAAGCCAAGATCACCCAATGGCTGATGTTCCAGATGGGCGGCCTTGGCCCGATGCTCGGGCAGATGGGTTTCTTCTACAAATTTGCGGGTAAAGACATAGAAGACGCCCGCCCGCGCGAACGCTATCGCGACGAAGCGATCCGGCTGCTGGCTGTTCTGGACAAGGAGCTGACGGGCAAGGACTGGATTGCAGGCGATTATTCCATCGCTGATATGGCCATCGCCCCATGGCTGAATGCGCTGGAATTCTACGGCACGAAAGACGTCGTCGGTTACCACGACCTCAAAAACGTGCCGACCTATGTTGAGCGGTTTTTCGCGCGGCCTGCCGTGGCGAAGGCCAAGCGCATCCCTGATCCGTCTTGATGCAAAATATGGGCCGGGGTCCACCCCCGGCCCACTGGCGTCAGGGCAGGCCCCGACCTACGACGCGCTGAGCGATTTCCAGAAGACGATCTTGTCGTCTCCAGCGGCCCAGAAATCCCTGATGCGGGCTTCTTCGGCATAACCATTCTTGCGATAAAACGCGCGGGTTTGGGCAAAATCCTCTGTGCCGGACGTGTCCGCGATCAGAGTGCGCTGTCCGCGTTTGTTCAACATCGCTTCCAGATGCCTTGTCATCGCGGCACCGCACCCGCTGCCTTGCAAATCTGGCAAAACGGCAATCGCCAGCATGTTCCACGCGCCTTCTGCCAACTGCTCAGGAACTGCATAGCAAAACCCGACAGGTTTGCCCTCAGCCTCGCATGTCAGCCAGATATCCGGGCTTTCTGCGTCAGCCAGAAACCCGCCTAGCATGTCTGGCAGCATCTCGCTTGGGAAGAGCTCTGTGCCGTCAAGAACCTCTTGCAAGGCAGGGATGTCATCGCGCTTTGTTAGTCTTACGATCATTGGTGTTTGTCTTTCTGAATATCACCGCATGCGCAAAAACGCGTATCGCAGCGTGCGTACAGCCCGTGCTTTGGTCAATTATTCTCGTGAATACATGATTGCTTACGAGCCATACAAAAACGAGGCCTGCCACTTTGCGCGCAGACCGGATGTGTCGTGCTTGCCCTGCTGATCAGGACTTAGCGGTTTCCCGCAATCGTAAACATAAAATCTCCTGCCGCCCGGCGTTTACGCCAAGCGTGCAACCTCGGTAGCATTGCCATGAAATCAGAGCAAGTTGGGATCGCTGGCGTCAGTCAGGTGCCCCATGACAGACCGCTTCGATGTTGTGCCCATCCGGATCCAGAACAAATGCGCCGTAATAGTCAGCATGGTAATGCGGGCGCAGGCCCGGTGGTCCGTTGTCGATACCGCCTGCACGCAACGCCGCCGCATGAAAGGCATCGACGTCCGCGCGACACCGCGCTTGCAAGGCAATATGCAACATACCTGTCGTCGCATTCTCTTCAGCCAACCAGAACCACGGGCGATCATCGCCATAGCCACAGACCTTCACGCCATCAGACTGGTCCGCCGGAAGATCGAAAAGCCTTTTGACGCCAAGTGGCGCAAAAGCCCGATCGTAAAAGGCGGTTGAGCGGGCAAAGTCGGTGACGCCGAAAGTAACATGATCAATCATTACCGGCTCCTCATGTGTCGGGGCAGGCCCCGACCTACGGCAGTTTGCCGGTCAAGACGTATTGCAAAATCTGAACAACTTGCTGCGGTTCTTCCACAACAGCCAGCGCGGCGGCGTCGACTTCTTTCAATGGATGCTGATGCTCTGGCCCATGCATCACGATCAGTGATTTGCCCAAAGCGGCAGCATAGCCCGCATCAAATGCCGCGTTCCACTGTTTGTACTTCTCACCAAAGCGAACAACCACGATATCAGCATTCTCAATCCCGTGCCGCGTGCGAATGGCGTTGAGGTTCGCGCCCTTATTGTCGTGCCAGAACTTGTTTTCTTCCGCCCCCATGATCGCAACACCGCAATCATCCGAGGCATCATGATCGGTCACAGGGCTGTCAAAAGCCACATCAAGCCCGGCCGCACCATCAGTGATCTGATCGCGCCAGTCAGTGTGGATTTCACCCGAGAGGTAGATTTTCAGTGTCATGTTTCATGTTCTCCATATTTTGCCCGCGACAGCCAAGTCAGCCTAACCACGCAACACGCCGCCGGTCGCTTTGCTGACCTTCTCAACGATCTTGGCGCTAACCGCCTCAATATCTGCATCTTTCAGCGTCTTATCAGTCGGTTGCAAGCGCACTGTCACCGCAAGGGATTTCTTACCTTCCCCCAAGGACCCGCCAATGAATTCGTCAAAAACGCGCACATCAGTGATCAGCGCCTTATCCGCGCCAGAGGCTGCGTTCACCAACGTCAGCGCCTCAACCTCGGCATCCACGACAAAGGCAAAGTCGCGCTCGACCGCTTGCAGATCGGTCGCAGCCAAAGCAGGGCGGGTCGTTGACTTTTTCTTCGGCAGCGGCACTTCATCTGGCCAAATAGTGAAGGCAACAGCAGGCCCTTTGATATCCATTTCGCGCAGCACCTTGGGGTGCAATTCGCCAAAGATACCCAGGACCTTTTTGGGGCCAAGGCAAATTTTGCCGTGCCGCCCCGGATGCCACCAGTCATTCGCGCCACGCAGGATTTGTACCTTTGCAGGGGCACCAATCGCAGCGAGGATCGCCTCGGCATCCGCCTTGGCATCATAGAGGTCAACAGACCGCGACGTGCCATGTACATCTTTCGGTCCAGTACGTCCGATCAGAACGCCAGAGACCAGCATGTGCTGCTCGCCCGGCTCACCGCCATGGAAGCCAGCGCCAACCTCAAAGAGGCCCATGTCCATGAATCCGCGCGCCTGATTACGCGCAACAGCGCGCAACAGACCGCCCAGCAGGTCGGGCCGCATATGCGACATTTCCGAACTGATCGGGTTTTCCAGCATGGTGACATCATCGCCACCGCCAAAAAGCTTCGCGGCTTCGGCATCAATGAAGCTGTAGGTCACGCATTCATTGTACCCCAGCGCCGCCGCCGTCCGGCGCGCGGCCTGTTGGCGCGTCTGGCTGGGGGTCAGGATCGGCTTGGGTACACCTGCATCAATGCGCGGCAAAGGCGTGCCTTCCAGCTTGGTCAGTGAGGCGATGCGCGCGACCTCTTCCACCAGATCCGCCTCGCCCTGTACATCGGGGCGCCATGACGGCACATGGGCCATGTCACCTTTCATGGTAAAGCCAAGCGCCGTCAGCGTTTCGCGTTGGTTGGCCTCTGGGATATCCATACCCACCAGCGAAATCACGCGCTTGGCGTCCAGTTTGTAGGCTCGGGACGTATCCGGGACCTCGCCCGCTTGGATCAATTCAGACGCCTCGCCACCTGCATGATCAACGATCATCCGCACCGCATGCTCCAACCCTTCGGGTGTGAATGCCGGATCAACACCGCGCTCAAAGCGGTAGCGCGCGTCGGAGTTAATCTTGAGCGCACGGCCCGTGTAGGCGATCTGGATCGGGTCCCAATAGGCGCTTTCAACGAAAACATTCACGGTGTCTGCGGTGCAACCTGTTTCTGCCCCGCCCATGACACCAGCGATGCTTTCAGGGCCGTTGTCATCCGAGATCACCATCTGACCTGCTTGCAGCGTATAGTCTTTGTCGTCCAGTGCCGTGATCGTCTCACCCCCGGCGGCACGATGCACACGCAGGTTACCGTGCACCTTATCCGCGTCAAAGACGTGCAACGGGCGGTTCAGGTCGTAGGTGAACCAGTTGGTGACATCGACAAGAAAACTGATGGGGCGCAGGCCAATGGCGCGCAGTTGGGTTTGAAGCCACTCGGGGCTGGGGCCATTCTTGACACCCCTGATCAAACGACCACAGAAAACCGGGCATCCATCGCGTGTATCATCATCAATGGACATATTCAGATCTGCTTTGAAAGCAGCGGGAACAGGATCAACTGTCACTGGTTTCAACGTGCCCAACCCACGCGCGGCCAAGTCACGGGCCACGCCACGCACACCCAGCGCATCGGGGCGGTTTGGTGTAATCGCAATCTCTATGACAGGATCAACGCGTTCGGGCTTGTTCTCGGCCAACCAATCGGTGAAACGCTGACCGACCTCGCCAGAGGGCAATTCGATGATGCCGTCGTGTTCTTCGGACAGTTCCATCTCGCGCTCGGAACACATCATGCCATAGCTTTCGATGCCGCGAATTTTGCCAACGCCGATGGTGGTGTCGATGCCGGGCACATAGGTGCCGGGGCTGGCAATGACGACAGTGATGCCTGCGCGCGCGTTCGGTGCGCCGCAGATGATTTGGGTCGGCCCATCGGCGGTGTCGACCTGACAGACTTTCAACTTGTCCGCATCGGGATGTTTTTCCGCTGTCAGCACCTTGCCGATCTTAAAATCGGCCAAGCGTTCGGCAGGGTTTTCAATCCCCTCAACCTCAAGCCCGAGATCGGTTAACGCATATTCAATTTCCGCCACCGAGGCGTCGGTTTCAAGGTGGTGTTTCAGCCAGGAAAGCGTGAATTTCATGGGTCCGTCCTGCGGGTTAAATCTGTTGGAAAGGGCTTAGCGGATAACACGCAAAGGGGGAAGAGGCAGCTACTTGCGCTGATGCGCCGCCGCCCATTTGGACACGAGCCATGCGGGGATCAGGATCACCGCCCAGCCTGCCGCATTGATCAGGGTAAGGCGCAAGGCCAGATCGCGCGGCATGTCCGAGGTCCACATCGCGATGTGGGCACCAACGATCACAAGGATCAGGATGGTGACATAAAGGCGCAACTAAAGCTCGCGCCCAGCAAGGTCTTCGACCAGTTCGAAATGTTCGAAGACCAGCATCATCTCAGGGTGGAATTCACCGTTCCGCTTGAAAAACGCCTTATGGTCTTTGCGCCAGCCCAGAAGACTGTCGTTCTCGCCTTCGGCAAGCGCCATGTCTTCGGTCACGTCGCAATAGCGGATTTCTGCGACCTTGGTGGTGCGGATAACCAGCGCAGGCGTGCCATCCCAGTTCGCCGCGATATCGCAGCGGCCGACAACGGGCATCGCCTCAGGCTCGCCTTCGAAGTCGGAAAGTGCGCCACAGGTCGCGGTTTTCTTGCCTTGGCGGACAAGGGCGATGAGATGCTGGCAGAGTTGGGCGCTATCGCCGAACTTGAACGTGCCCGCACCGGGGTATGTGTCTTGCAGGTCTTCGGTGTCGTTGGTCATGGCGGGCCTTTGTGCGCGTGGGTTTCACCCACCCTACAGCGGTTTGAAGCGGAACGTTAGGGCAGCGCCCGGACCTCGGGGCGGGCGCACCGACATGCATGATGTGCGGAACGCTCGTTTCATTGGTGAGGGTCGTGTTGTTTGCAGCGTTGCAGAAGCGCCCTCCCTATGGGGGAGGTCCGGGCGCTGCCCGGTGAGCCGGGCGGGATTGTTTTCAAAGAACCACCCAATTGTGAAGTAGCTCGCCCGCTACTACACTTCGTAAATGAGTGACTTAAGAAGCCGCCTTACCGCAATTGAAAAACTAGAAAGAGAGTTTTCCGAGAAAGCTGCATCAACTGTTAGTGGCGGCCAGCCCATGTTTGTGACTAGCCTTTACGCATTTGGGGCCGTCAAACGTACGCTCGCTCAATCTAAAGGATTTCGTAATGCTATTGAGACCGGTAACTTTCCTTGTGCAGCGATCCTTCTACGGACACAGATCGATACAGCGATGCGGATAAATGGCCTTCGCTATTTGAAAAACCGCGAAGACCAGCTGCGGGAGATGCTTCAAAAGGACAAAACCTTCCGAGAGTTAATTTCCGAGGAACAGACCGCGAATGGAAAACCAATTCGAATGCAAGATGCCTACTTGAGGAAGAAACTCGAAGAAGATCACGCCTGGATTGGTCCAGTATATCAGCAAACTTCAGATTTCGTTCACCTGTCTTTCAGGTCATTCATGTCAACTATCCAAAAGACTGAAGATGAAACCCAAGCCATCAGTCTCTTGATATCTGGAGAAGACATACAAAAAGATGCTTCGGACTACTACGAAATATGCGACGCCTTCTTTTCTGTTACAAAGCTGGCAGCGACTTTTGTATTGGGTCTCTTGACCGCTCTTGGCTCATCCGACCCTTATGGCAAAAGTGACTAGCAACCATACTACCTACTCAACCCACCATGCAGCGTCGGCTGATCCAACGCCACAAACCCATAGTGCCTTAACCACCGCAGATCGCTGTCAAAGAACGCCCGCAGATCAGGGATCCCGTATTTCAGCATCGCGATCCGGTCGATGCCCATGCCGAAGGCAAAGCCTTGCCATTCCGCCGGGTCGATCCCGCCCGCTTGCAGCACCTTGGGGTGCACCATGCCGGAGCCCAGAATTTCCAGCCAGTCGTCGCCCTCGCCTACTTTCAGCGTGCCGCCTTCCCATGAACAGCGGATGTCGACCTCGGCTGAGGGTTCGGTGAAGGGGAAGTGGGACGCGCGGAAGCGGATGTCGACGTGGTCGACCTCGAAATAGCTTTTGACGAACTCTTCCAGCACCCATTTGAGGTTCGCCATGCTGATGTCGCGGTCAATCGCCAGCCCTTCGACCTGATGGAACATCGGGGTGTGCGTCTGGTCATAATCGGCACGATACACGCGACCGGGGCAGATGATGCGGGTCGGCGCGCCTGTCGCCTCCATCGAGCGGATTTGCACAGGGCTGGTATGGGTGCGCAACACATGCGGCGGGCGGTTATCGCCGTCCTTGCGGTGCATATAGAACGTGTCCATCTCGGCCCGCGCCGGGTGGTGACCGGGGATGTTCAGTGCGTCGAAATTATACCAATCGCTTTCGATCTGAGAGCCTTCGGCGACGGCGAAACCCATGTCGGCGAAAATCGCGGTAACCTCTTCGGTCACTTGGCTGATCGGGTGGATCGTGCCTTGAGCTCGGGCGCGCGATGGCAAAGTCACATCGAGCCATTCACCGCGCAAACGCGCATCAAGGGCGGCATCGGCAAGGCCCGCTTTCTTGGCGGCCAGGGCCGCGTTAATCTCATCCTTCAGCGCATTCAGCGCAGGCCCTGCGACCTGACGTTCTTCCGGCGTCATCTTGCCCAGTTCGCGCATCTGCAAACTGATCTCGCCCTTTTTGCCGACGGCCTGCACGCGCAGGTCTTCGATGGCGGCTTCATCCGCCGCGTCAGCAATCAGGCTAAGGTATTTCTGTTTCAGATCATCCATCGCGCGCAGTCCTGTCTGTGGTCGATGTTCTGCTAACCTTTGCCACCGCACCATGCAAGTGATTGCGGGCTTCTGGACAGTCTTGAGCCCGAAGGCTACTTCTGAAGGCGAGCCATACAACTGAGAAAGCAATGATGCCCTCTGACACAATTGACCTCTTAGGTGTTGAGCCCCTCGCGGCTGGTGGCGACCATTGGATTTATCAGCATCCGGCGTTTGCGGATCAACTGATCAAGGTGATGAAGCCCTCCAAGAAGGTTCATAACCTGCGCAGGCCTTCGGTGCGGCGGTTCAAGCAAATGCGGGTGTGGCAGCGGGAAATTGCGGAATACATCGCGTCGCTCGCGCATAATGGCGGCCATTGTGACCGGTTGGTGCGGCAGTTTGGGTTTTGCGACACCTCGCTGGGTCCCGGCATGATTGTTGGGCGGCTGAACGGGCCCGATGGCGCGTTGGCACCGCAGCTGGAAACAGTGCTGAGGGACGCAAACACATCGTTGTCGGGACTGGAAGCCCTGCGCGAAGACGCAAACGCGCTATTTGATACGCTGCGCGACATTCGCGTGGATTGGGAGGATGTAACCCCAATGAACGCACTCGTCACCGGTGGCGATGCCCCGCGTCTGGTTATCATTGACGGGCTTGGTTCGCCTGCGTTTTTCCCGACAACGCATATCAGCGACCGCATTTTTGACGCTGCCAATGAACGCAGGCGTGCGAAGATGCTGCGCTGGATCAACGGGACAATTGCCCACCGAAGCGCCGATGAGGCCGCACAAAAACTCCGGTAACCCTGACTGGGCGGCCCGACGGCGCAGCGTTCAATATCTATAGAGAAGATCAACAGGGGACGGTGCAATGGTCTCTAACCGACCGGCGCAGGTAGCGGCCTGTCGGTGCAGTTGTCGGGTCGCTTTGGGAAAGATGGTCTCTTGGTTCCGCAAAGCGTTCCCTCACTTCACTATCCGCCGACCTGCAATCAAACACGAAAAGGCCGCGCAGTTTCCTGCACGGCCTTTCAAAATCAGTTCGGTGCGTGGCTTAGGCCGCCAGCGCATCCTTGGCTTTACCGACGACTGCGGCAAATGCATCAGGCTCGTTCACGGCGAGATCGGCGAGGACTTTGCGGTCCACTTCGATACCAGCAAGTGTCAGGCCATTAATGAACTTGGAATAGTTCAGTGTCTCATCAACCGAACGCACACCTGCGTTGATCCGCTGGATCCACAAAGCGCGGAAATTGCGCTTGCGGTTGTGGCGATCACGGGTTGCATATTGGTTGGCTTTGTCGACAGCCTGTGCGGCTACCTTGAACGTCTTGGAGCGGCGGTCATAGTAACCTTTGGCCTGATCCAGAACTTTCTTGTGACGACGGTGCGTGACTGTACCACCTTTAACGCGCATATCTCAAATCCCTCTAATTAACGTGCGTAAGGCATCATCGGTTTGATGATACCTTCGTCAGCTTTGCTTAGCGTGGTTGTCCCACGCGCGTTACGGAGGAATTTGTTGGAACGCTTGATCATTCCGTGGCGCTTACCGGCTTGGCCTGCAAGCACACGGCCAGTGGCCGTCACTTTGAACCGCTTTTTGCAGCTCGATTTTGTCTTCATCTTCGGCATTTCCGTCTCCTATTTAAGTCGGTCGAAACGCGCGACTCGGCATGCCATTTAGGCCGGACGCGCGGGTTAAGACGCGCCGTATAGGACGCATCCCAGTTTGATGCAAGGTGTTTAGCCCAGATAACGCCCGATCACGGTGACGATCATGTCGGGCACCGTCGCAAGGCTATAAGCGCCAGAGTTCTCTTGAACCGCATAGGCGATTGCGCCGCCGCCGATCACGAGCATAACAACCGCTGCCTTAGGCCACCGCCTGTCCGAATAGGCGCTGACCAGTGAGGGTAATGCAAAGGCTGCCAACGCGATCCCAGTCACGAATATCAGGTCGAAATCCATCAGTGTTGTCCTGCGTTACGGCCCCCGCGTGATCTTACTCTTGATCGGCTGCGTAAATCAAACGTTCCGCACAAGGTGCGACCCGCAGGATGTTTGTCGACCCCGGTGTGTTGAAAGGAACACCTGCCGTTACGACGACCATGTCGTCCTCAGTCGCCAGTCCCTGCGCCTTTGCAGCTGTCACCGCAGCAATAACCGCATCTTTAAACCGGTTCACATCCCCCACAATCACACAATTCGTACCCCAGGACAGGCAGAGCCTGCGTGCGGTCGTGATATAGCTGGTCAACGCAATGATCGGCACACGCGGGCGTTCGCGCGATACCAGCAAGGCCGTCGTACCGGACTGCGAAAAACAGCAGATCGCTTTAACGTCGGTGGTTTCCGCAATCTCGCGCGCGGCTGAGACGATGCCGTCGGCCACGGTTTTGCCGTCTGCCCTGCGCGACGCCTCGATGATGTCGGTATAGGTTGGGTCGGCCTCGACCTCTCCTGCGACGTTGTTCATCGTGGTCACGGCTTCGATGGGGTAGGAACCGGCGGCTGATTCAGCCGACAGCATGATCGCGTCAGCCCCTTCGTAGATGGCCGTTGCCACGTCTGACACTTCGGCACGGGTCGGCATGGGCGAGTCGATCATGGATTCAAGCATCTGTGTCGCCACAATCACGGGCTTGGCTGCGGCACGACATTTGCGGACCAGTTGTTTCTGGATGGGAGGGACATTCTGCACAGGCAGTTCGACACCCAGATCGCCACGGGCAACCATGATACCGTCGGACGCTTTGAGGATTTCGTCAAAGGATTTTACCGCGTTGGGCTTTTCAATCTTCGACAAGATCGCGGCGCGACCCTTGGCCAGTTCGCGCGCCTCATCAACGTCTGCGGCCCGCTGGACGAAAGACAAAGCCAGCCAGTCGACACCCAGTTCGCACACAAACTCTAGATCCTTGCGGTCCTTGGGTGACAATGCCGCCACGGGCAGTGTCACGTCCGGCACATTCACGCCTTTGCGGTTGGAGATCGTGCCACCGACGATGACTTCGCAATTGGCGAAATCAGCACCACAGTCTTTGACACGCAATTTGATTTTGCCATCGTTAACCAGAAGGTGCGCGCCCGGCTCCAGCGCGTCGAAAATTTCCTTATGGGGCAGCCTGACCCGGTTTATGTCACCTTCGGCATCGTCCAGATCAAGACGGAACGCGGCACCAGGCGCCAGCTCCTCTTCGCCATTGGCAAAAACGCCAACCCGCAGCTTGGGCCCCTGCAAATCGGCCAGAATTGAGATCGGGCTATCGAGGTCCTTTTCCACCTGACGGATGATTTCGTGACGCACCTTAATCTCGGCGTGATCCCCATGGGACATGTTCAAGCGAAAAACGTCTGCTCCGGCTTCGTGCAGCGCACGGATCATCTCGTAATCATTGGAAGCAGGGCCGAGTGTGGCGACGATTTTCACATTGCGGTGGCGTCTCATGTCAATTCCTTCGTGCGTCGAGTTCATTCCGCTGGGCCGTTAGCGGTAACAGCTTGGGTTGCGCCCTTATTGCGCAATTCCATTCCGCCTACAACTAGCCTAAATGCAGTGTCAAAGGAATGACACGACAATGACGAACGAACCATTTGAAATCATAGGGGCCAATCGGCCCGGACGGTGGCTTGTGGCCTGTGACCACGCCACCAATACAATCCCCGATTGGGTGCATAACGGTGATCTGGGTCTGCCTGCGACCGACATGGGTCGCCATATCGCCTATGACATAGGGGCAGCCGGGGTTACGCGCCAATTGGCCGACGCCTTGGACAGCCCCGCGATCCTGTCCCGCTTTTCCCGTCTGGTCTGCGATCCGAACCGCGGCGAGGATGATCCGACGATTATGATGCGCCTTTATGACGGCACCATCATTCCGGGCAATCGCAACGCCGATAATGCCGAGAAGGAAGAGCGGCTGCGCAGGCTCTACCGTCCGTATCACGCGGCCTACGCTGATCTGGCCAACAAGATCGGTGACCCGGTAATCTGTGCAGTGCACAGCTTTACCCCACGCCTGAACGGACGGCACCCGCGCCCTTGGGAGATCGGCATCCTTTACGCCGACGACGCCCGCCTCGCGATCCCTTTTATGGACGCCTGCCGCGCGCAAGGCTGGTGCACCGGCGATAACCAACCCTATGCAGGCCACCTGCCGGGTGACGCCGTAGACCGCCATGCGCTGCAACATGGGCGGCCAAACGTGCTGATTGAACTACGTCAGGACCTGATTGCCGATGAAGCCGGACAAACCTTGTGGGCAAACCGGATTGCCCCTCTATTATCAGATGTATTAGCCCAATCGGGCCTTTGAGGAGAACCGTCATGGACGACCAAACCCGTATTGAGTTGGAAGCTGCCGCATTCCGCCGCCTGCAAAAACACCTGATGGAAGATCGAACCGACGCGCAAAACATCGACATGATGAATTTGGCCGGGTTCTGCCGGAATTGCCTGTCGCGCTGGTATCAGGAAGCGGCCAATGAGCGCGGGATTGAGATGAGCAAGGACGAAGGCCGCGAGGCGTTTTATGGTATGCCCTTTGCGGAGTGGAAAGAGAAGTACCAGACGGATGCGTCGCCTGCCGCCAAGGAAGCTTTCAAGGATAGCCACGGATAGGAATTGCCATGCTCGAACGCCTGACCGCCTTTTTTGGCAACCCCGCTGGATATCACACCCCCCTGCCCCAGGCAGACGCAAGCCACGCGATGGGGGCGTTGCTGGTGCGGGCGGCCAAAGCGGATGACGCTTATCTGTTTGAGGAAATCGCCCGCATTGATCAAATCCTTGCCAAACGGCACGATCTGAACCCGGTCGAGGCCGCCAAGATGCGCGCCGAATGCGAGCTTTTGGAAAAGGAAATCCCCCGCACGAAAGAGATCGCGACGATCCTCAGCCACGCGATTAGCACAGAGGAAAAAGAGGCGACGCTAGTGGCGCTCTGGCAGGTGGTGTTTGCGGACGGGATCAGACGGGAACAAGAAGATAAGCTTTTGCACCGGATCGAGGAATTGCTGGGGGTCACACCTGCGCGGGCGAAAGAATTGCAGGCACAAGCCGAAAGGTAGGGTGCGCATGAATGCACACCCTACCGTCCCCGAACGCGTTCCTCTAAACTCTCCCCATGCCAACCATCCAATACATCTACTCCGCCCATTCCGCCTTTGCCTATCTGGGCTCTGCCCGCCTGATGGCCCTTTGTGCCCAGCACAATGTCACCCTGATCCATAAACCGGTCCTGCTGTCCCCTGTGGTCGAGGCCCAAGGCAGCCAGCCGTTTCATGCCCGCACGCAGGCCCATGTCGATTACTTCTTCGGCCGCGAGATTGAGCGCTGGGCGGAATTTCGCGACGTGCCGGTGATCAACTATCGGCCCACCTATCATGATGCCGACTACAGCCTCGCCTCAGGCATGATTATCGCTCTTGGTGAAAGCGGGGCGGCGGTGGATGCGATGGCGCATCGGATTTTAGAGGCGCATTGGCGCGACGATGCAGACCTGTCCAACCCGGTAACGCTGGCCGAGCTTGCCACAAGTTTGGGCCACGATGCACAGTCGCTGATCGCGCGGGCGGCCTCGAACGCATGCCAAGACGCCCTGGGGGCGAACTCCGACTGGGCGCGAACCCAAGATGTGTTCGGCTCACCCACTTATATCGTAGATGGCGATGCCTTCTACGGGCAGGATCGGCTAGAGCTTGTGGCGCGGGCGTTAGAGACGCCCTTTGCCTCACCAAATTGGACAAATCCAACCGTCGATCCATAAGCCATCAAAGGACCACCCGTGATGACCCATGACGAGATTATCCAGACGATCACAGACGCCACACGCGATGCCGCCGGTGTCAAAGCCCTGTTTCTCAGCGGCAGCTACGGCAATGGAATGGCCGATGCTTACAGCGACATTGATTTCGTGATGGTCGCCGAGGATGGGGCGACGGATGCCATCGCCGCCATGTGGAAAGAGGCGGTCAGCAAAACCGGCGAAGTCGTGTTGTGGTGGGACCGCAATACCGTGCCGGTTCTGATCAACGCAATTACCGCAGACTGGACCCGCACAGACCTGATTATTCTTAAGCCCGAACAGATGAAGGCCCATGCCCAAAACACGCTGAAACCGCTGTTCGATCATGATGGGATCTTTGCGACTTTGCCAAAGGTGGCCCTGCCGCCCCAGCCCAGCCCCGCCCGGTTTCTGCATCAGATTGAGGAGTTCATCCGGGTCCTGGGCTTGCTGCATCTGGCCGCTGGGCGCGAGGAATACATCAATGGTGTCCTTGGTGTGTTCCACCTGCGCAATAAGCTGGTCGAGCTGTTGATCGCGGAAACGAATGCACCCAATCGAGGCGGCATACTGCACCTCAACCGGCTGATCACGGATGAGCAGAAAGCGCTGATGATATCGCTGCCACCGCCGGTGCCAGAGCGCGACGCGATGATCAAAACCAATCTCGCCTACGCCGCAGCCTACCTGCCCCGCGCCCGCAAACGGGCTACGGCATTAGGTGTTGATTGGCCGGAACGGTTTGAAGCGGCGACGTGGGCGAAGTTGAAAGAGACGCTGGGCATTGAGCGTCCGTATGATACGTAAGTCGGGGCCTGCCCCGACTTCCAACATGGCGGGGAGAACCGCGTACTACACAGCCGCCTTGCGACTTTCATCCAGATAAATCTCGCGCAGCCGCGCCGCCACAGGACCGGGAGTGCCGGTACCAACAGCCACCCCATCCACCTCAACCACCGGCATCACGAATGTGCTGGCTGACGTGATGAACGCCTCATCCGCCTTTTGTGCTTCTGCAATGGTAAAGCTGCGTTCTTCGACCTGCATCTGCGCCTCTTTGGCAAAGCGCAAAACGGCTGCGCGGGTGATGCCGTGCAAAATCTCGTTGCCCAGATGCCGGGTGATGATCGTGTTACCTTTGATGATGTAGGCGTTGTTGGACGTGCCCTCGGTCACTGCCCCATCTTCGACCATCCATGCGTCATCGACGCCTGCGGCTTTGGCCATCATCTTGCCCATTGAGGGGAACAATAGCTGTACCGTTTTGATGTCGCGCCGCGCCCAGCGCTGGTCTTCGATAGAGATCACTTTGATCCCCTTTTGCGCAGCAGGGCTGTTGGCAAGGCCGGGTTTGTTTTGGGTGAACAGCACGACGGTCGGGGTCGTCGTCTCTGGATCAGGAAAGACAAAATCGCGGTCGTCCGGCGCGCCACGGGTGATCTGTAGATAGATCATCCCTTCCTCGATACCGTTCAGGCGGACCAATTCGCGGTGCACTTCCAGCAGATCAGGCAGCACCTCAGGGTGCGGCATGTCCAGCTCACTCAAGGACCGCTCCAACCGCTTGGCATGCCCTGCAAAGTCGATCAGCTTGCCGTCGAGCACAGAGGTCACTTCATACACACCATCCGCCATCAGAAACCCGCGATCAAAGATCGACACTTTGGCTTCATTTTCGGGCAGGTACTCGCCGTTGACATAGACTGTGCGCATGGTCATCCCCAAAGTGCTGCGGCGGGCGGGTGCACGCCTTGGTCATCAAATTTCAAAGGTTGATGTCGGTCTTCGGCCAATAACAGCGGCCCGTCAAGGTCCGTGAACGCCACACCCTGCGCCAGAATGGTGGCAGGTGCCATCGCAAGCGATGATCCGACCATGCAGCCTACCATGATGCCATATCCTTCAGCGCGGGCTTGCCGCTTGAGTGCCAGCGCCTCGGTCAGCCCTCCTGCTTTATCGAGCTTGATGTTCACCATGTCGTATTTGCCTTTCAGGGCAGGCAAGCTGGCCCGATCATGGCAGCTTTCATCTGCGCAGACTGGCAGGGGGCGTGCGATTTCGGCCAACATATCGTCCTGACCAGCAGGCAAGGGTTGTTCGACCATCTGTACGCCAAGGCGGATCAGATGGGAGGCCAGATCGGCATAGACCTCAGCGGTCCAACCTTCGTTGGCATCCACAATAATCGGCACATCAGGCGCACCACGGCGGACGGCCTCTAGCCGGGCCATGTCATCCGGGGTGCCCAGTTTGACTTTCAGCAAAGGGCGCGCGGCGTTCTGCGCGGCCCGCTGTTGCATCGCATCGGGTGTGTCCAGCGACAAGGTATAGGCGGTGATTTCAGGCGCGGGCTTGGGCAGGCCCAGCAAATCCCACACGCGTTTGCCGGCTTTCTTGGCGGCATGATCCCAATAGGCGCAATCCAGTGCATTCCGCGCCGCACCTGCGGGCAGCGCATCGGGCAGATCAGGCCACCCACCGCGGAACCCTTCAATCTGTGCTGCAACGCTGTCCAGCGTTTCGCCATAGCGGGCGTAGGGCACACATTCGCCTTTCCCGCGAAAGCCGCCACCCTCAACTGTCGCAGTCAACACTTCTGCCTGCGTCCGGGACCCGCGGCTGATGGTAAAGACCTGCGCCAGTTGAAAAACATCACGCGCAACAGAAATCTGCATCAAACCCTCTTCTCATGTTCAAAAATACCTCCGCCGGAGGCTTGAAAGTCAATTCTCCGACACCCGCAGGAAGACCCATGGCCTAGATCGCGTCCAACGCATCAACCAGACGTGCCGCCCCCTGACGGAAGGTATCAACGGTTGGCAAACCCATCCGATCTTCCACCTCAGCCATATAGGCAAGGGCATCTTCCTCGGACAAATGCTGCGTGTTCACCGAAATGCCGGTGATCTTACAATCCGGGTTCGCCACCCGCGCAATGGGCAACGCAGTGTCGCGCAATGTCTCAAGGCTGGGCAAATCATAGTCCGGCAAACCACGCATATGTGTGCGGGTGGGCTCATGGCATAGGATCATGGCATCGGGCTGGCCGCCATGGATCAACGCCATGGTCACGCCAGAGTAAGAGACATGGAACAAGCTGCCCTGCCCTTCGATATGATCCCAGTGATCGGCGTCATTGTCGGGGGTCAGATATTCAACGGCACCGGCCATGAAGTCGGCAATCACCGCATCCAAAGGCACGCCGCCACCGGTGATCAGAATGCCAGTCTGCCCGGTAGGGCGGAAGGTCGATTTCATGCCGCGTTTTTGCATTTCGGCATCCATTGCAAGACCGGTATACATCTTGCCCACCGAACAATCGGTACCGATGGCAAGGCACCGTTTGCCGGTTCGCTTTTTGCCGTTGGCAATAGGATAGGCCACTGAAGGGATACGCACATCAAACAACGTGCGGCCATTGACTCGCGCCGCCGCGACCAGTTCGTCTTCATCCCGCAACAGGTTGTGCAAGCCAGAGGCAATGTCAAAGCCCATCTGCAAGGCCTTCACCAACACCTCTTTCCAAGCCTTAGAGATATAGCCGCCCCGGTTTGCCACCCCAATCACAAGGGTTTGGGCACCGGCAGCGCGGGCCTCTTCCAGCGTCATGTCGCCAATGCCTAAATCCGCGCCGCAACCGGGCATCCGGTATTGGCCAACGGCGTTTTCAGGACGCCAGTCTTTGATCCCTTGGGCCACCTTGGCCGCAAGTTGGTCGGGGGCATCGCCGAGGAACAAAAGATAGGGGGTCTGGATCATCACAGGGCTCCGGGTCACAGGGATTCGCTTTCAAGTGAAGATATTCAGCAATCTTGTGCAATTTCATCGCAGAAAAGGTCTACTTACCCTGATAAGACGACAGGTCCTTGCACCAATTCGGCAATTTATCGAAGGAATGACCGTGAAATGCAGTAAGGTGGATCATGATCCACCTTACCCCAACAAAAAGCCCGGGCGCGAACGCCCGGGCCATAGAAAATGCTGACAAGAAGGGTATCAGCCTTTTGCGAACTCAGGATAGGCTTCCATACCCAGCTCTGACACGTCCAGACCATCAATCTCGGACTGCTCAGACACCCGAATGCCCACGACACCCTTCAGGATTGTCCATGCCACAAGACTGACCACGAAGGTGAAGCCACCGATGGCGACAAAGCCGATGAACTGCGTCACAAAGCTTGCGTCGGCGTAAACCGGCACAATCATCGTGCCCCAGAAACCAGCAACCATGTGCACCGAAATCGCGCCGACTACGTCGTCGATCTTGAGCTTGTCAAAGAAAGGCACCGCGAAGACCACGATGATACCACCGACAGCACCGATCCACAGCGCACCAAACAAGGTGGGCTCAAGCGGGCTGGCCGTGATTGACACCAGGCCAGCAAGCGCGCCGTTCAGAACCATCGTCAGGTCAGGCTTTTTGTAGATCACGTTAGTCGCGATCAGCGCTGCAACCGCACCGGCGGCCGCTGCCATGTTGGTGTTGGCAAAGATACGACCCACGTCCGTGATGTCGCCCACAGTGCCCGCAGCCAGCTGCGAACCACCGTTAAAGCCAAACCAACCCAGCCACAGGATGAATGTACCCAGTGTGGCAAGCGCGAGATTTGAACCGGGCATTGGGATCACACGACCATCTTTGTACTTGCCGATACGGGCACCAAGGATGATCGCACCTGCAAGGGCTGCAAAGCCACCAGCGGCATGCACAACAGTTGAACCAGCGAAGTCGTAGAAGCCACAGGGATCATCGGAACCTTCAACGCAACCGAGAGTGGACAACCAGCCGCCGCCCCACTGCCATGAGGCACCAATTGGGTAGATCAGACCTGTCAAAATGACGACGAAGATCAGGAAGGGCCAGAGCTTGATACGTTCAGCCAGCGTACCAGACACGATCGAGGCTGTCGTTGCACAGAACATCAACTGGAAGAAGAAGTCTGATGCAACAGAGGCATAGTCAAGCGACGCCTCAGCAGCTGCCAAACCGACGGGTTCCAGCGATGTTGGTGCGAAAGTACCAAACCAACCTGGGATAATCCACGCGTCGCCCGGATACATCAGGTTAAAGCCCACCAGCCAATACATGATGGCGGACAGTGAATAGAGCGCGATGTTCTTGGTCAGCTGCGTTGTGACGTTCTTGGAACGCACAAGCCCTGCCTCCAGCATGGCAAAACCTGCCGCCATCCAGAACACAAGAAAGCCGCCGATCAAGAACAGCAATGTGGTCATCAGATACGGGCCGATCTCGTCAAAGCTCGGCGCTGCATCCTGTGCCAGCGCGAAAGTTGGCAGCAGCGTCAACGCGGCCCCAACCGATAGATACTTAGTCAGTTTCATAAATCTGTCCCTCGTTCCGCGATCAAAGCGCGTCATCATTGGTCTCGCCGGTTCGCACGCGCAGCGCACTTTCAACGTCGAGAACGAAAATCTTGCCGTCGCCGATTTTCTCGGTCTTGGCGGTGGTTGCGATGGTGGTCACGACCTGTTCGGCCATGCTGTCCTGCACCACGATCTCCAGCTTGACCTTTGGTACAAAATTCACGGCATATTCGGCACCGCGATAAATCTCGGTATGACCAGATTGCGAGCCAAAACCTTTGATTTCAGACACCATCATACCGCGCACGCCAACGGCGGTCAGCGCTTCGCGGACCTCCTCCAGCTTGAACGGTTTAATTGTTGCAATGATGAGTTTCACGTTCTTCCCCTTGCAAATTCTCGTGCAGGCCCTCGTTTCGGCAGCGCCTGCTTGCACGCAGACAAAGAGCGCGTGCAGGGCAAAACGGCAAGATTGCTGCAGGTGCGAAGACGGTGGTTAATGAGTCCTTTTGCACAATTTTTGCACAAATTGATACCTTCGCCTAATTATTGTGCAACGCAAAAAGGCGGCATCGGCGACTCATCGCGGCTCTACATTTGTGAAAGGACCCGCTATAGTCGTCGAAAATCAGACGAAACAGTCAATCGAGCGGATCATGAGCGGAAACGGCAAAAAGCCCCCTTTGGTGGCTGACAAGCGCTATGCGAAAAAACCAGCAGCCAAGAAAAAGGCCGCTCCCACAAAGAAAACCGCCAAACCGGCGGCACGGCGTAAGGCGTCGCCAAAGCGGGCGGCACCCAGCGGGCCTTTGGGCTGGATTCTAGCGTCGTTTCGCTGGGTTTTTCGCCTGTTCTGGGCCTTTACATGGCGGATCGGCCTGATCGCTGCGTTGATCATCGGCGGGTTCTCTTTCTACTTCGCAGCCCAAATGCCCGCGATGGCTGATCTGATTGACGGTCGCACGCGGGGGTCTGTGACCCTGACCGACCTGCAAGGCGAGGTATTTGCCTGGCGCGGCGATCAATTTGGCGGAATGGTCACCACCGACACCGTGTCCCCGCATCTGCACAACGCCGTGGTCGCAACCGAGGATAAGCGATTCTATCGTCATTTCGGCATCTCTCCGCGTGGTATTGCCTCTGCCGTGCGCATCAATCTGCGTGCTGGTCGCGGGCCATTATCCGGAAACGGCGGATCGACGCTGACCCAACAAACGGCAAAGCTGCTGTGTCTGGGCGTACCATTTGACCCCAACAAATGGGACAGCGAACGGGATTATGAAAATGATTGTCGGCAAGGATCGCTTTGGCGCAAAGCGCGAGAAGCTGTCTATGCCATCGGGATGGAAATCGCCTATACCAAAGAGGAAATCCTCACCATCTACCTGAACCGCGCCTATCTTGGTGCGGGTAGCCGGGGGTTTGAGGCCGCGGCCCAACGTTATTTCGGCATTTCGGCCGCTGAAGTGAGCCCGGCCCAAGCTGCAATGCTGGCAGGTCTGCTGACCGCCCCCTCCGCCAATGCGCCCACCCGCAACCTGCAACGCGCCCAGGACCGCGCGTCGATCGTCATCGGGTTGATGGAAGACCAAGACTATATCAGCGAGGCCCAAGCCCGTGACGCGCGATTGAACCCTGCCACCTTGTCTGACGCAGCGCGCGCCAACTCTGGCGGATTCTTTGCCGATTGGGTGATGTCCAGCGGTCCCGAGTTCTTTACCCGTGATACTACCGAAGATGTGCTGATCCGGACGACGCTGGACCAGCGTATTCAGGCCGCCGCAGAAGAGGCGCTGATCGAAGTCTTTGAAAGAGACGTGCGCGAAGGGTCCGAAGCGCAAGCCGCGATCGTGGTGATGTCTGCCGATGGCGCTGTGCGCGCCATGGTCGGCGGGCGCAACATTACCGCCACAGGCGCGTTCAACCGGGCCACACAGGCGCTGCGCCAGACAGGGTCGGCGTTCAAACCCTTCATCTATGCCGCCGCCCTCGATCTGGGCATGTCACCTTATGACATGATCGAAGATGCGCCGACTTGCTGGGAACGGCGCGGCTCGGCATCATGGTGCCCGGAAAACTATGACCGCGAATTCGTGGGTCCAATCGCTATGGTCGATGCGCTGGCCACCAGCCGCAACATCCCGGCGATCCTTGTGTCAGAGGAAGTGGGTCGCGGGCTGGTCAGTGATGTGGCGAACGGTTTTGGCCTTCAGGGCGATCTGGCCGCTGGCCCTGCGCTGGCGCTGGGTGTTTCGGAAAGCACACTGCTTGATATGACGGGCGCCTTCGCGGGTATCCTGAATGGCGGATCACAAGTGACACCCTATGGCCTGACCGATCTGCGGTTTATGGGCGACAACACCCCCTTGATGGATGCAACGGGTGTCGGCATCGGCGAACGCATCATACGCGAAGAGGCCGCGCGTCAGTTGACGTGGATGATGACCAAGGTTGTCGATGAAGGCACAGGCCAACGCGCGCGCATCAATGGCTGGCCCATCGCAGGCAAAACCGGAACGACCCAAGGGTCACGCGACGCGTGGTTTATTGGCTTTACAGGGGACTATGTGACCGGCGTGTGGATGGGGTATGATGACAACTCGCGCCTGAGCGGTGTCACAGGCGGCGGGCTACCCGCAACGATCTGGCGCGAGACGATGGTGCGGGTGCTTGAGGGCAAACAGCCTACAGCGCTGCCGATGACGATCCCACAGCGGCCTGCATTTGCAGGTGTGTTGGAAAGCCGGGGGGGCGAGGTTGCGGACGGGGATATCTTGGATCTGCTGGATGCCATCATCTCGGACGGCAACTAAAAAGGGACGCCGCGCAGAATTGCGCGGCATCCCAAATTTTCCGTTCGCGAAGGCCTTAGAAGTTAAAGCCGGCCCGGATAGACAACGTATCAATATCCAGATCGAACTCGGCATCATCGTTAGGGTAATCGCCTGATGTCCGGCGTGCCAGATACTCTGCACCAACAAAGATCTGGTCGTTGATCATGTAGTCAACGCCAGCGCCAAAATTGAAGCCCGTGCCGTCAAAATCTTCGCCATTCTCATCGTAGTTTGCAAATGTGATACCAGCGACACCATAAGCAAGTATGTCACCAAAACTATAACCCACGCGGCCTTTGATATCGGTAAATGGTGTCAGTTCTTCACCGTCACTAATTTCGGCGTTCGGCGCGACGGTTAATGCAACTTCGCCGCCGTAAACGAGATCACCACTTTGAATCAACATACCAGCGAAAGCGCCAAAACCCAAAGAGTCATCGAAATCAAACGTCGTGGATGGCGTGGTAGCCAGTTCAAAGTCGGCCTCTGCGTTGACCGTGCCGACAGCGCCACCGACATAAGGTCCATTCCAATCTGCTAAACCGACCGTCGGGATAAGGGTGATAAGCGGGAGAGCAAGTGTCTTCGCCAAATAATTCATTCGTCTTTCTCCAGTTCCAAAATAGAGATGGGCGTAATACGCAATGCGGACACAGCTTTGAAGAAAGTCGACCAGCCATCGCCTTTCTACACAGCAGGGGTGCCCGCCACATCCGCCGCAACAGTAGGGCAAGCGTTTACACTTTCAAAGTGTATGGTCGGTTAGAGGGGCCTAAATAGGCGGGATTCCACGCGTTTTCCCGCACAGGTAGAGTGCCCGTTATTGGCCTGATACTGCTATTACTGGCGATGCATCGGGCGACATGGTCAAGACGATCGCGCTTACCGCTCTTGCAAGGCCAGCCGCACCCCGAGCGCACAATAAATGCCACCGACAACTTTGCCTTGCCATTTTAGGACCACGGGATTGCGCCGCAGGAAGTTGCCAAGACCACCGGCGGCAACCGAATAAACGATAGTGCTGAAAAACCCGATCAATGCAAAAACAACGCCCAAGATTGTAAGCTGCAGCATCACGTTCCCTTTTTCGGGTGCTACAAATTGCGGCAGGAACGCAAGAAAGAACAACGCGGTCTTTGGGTTTAAAACTTCGGCCAGGATGGCTTGTCGGAATGCCTGGGGCGCCGTGATCGGGACGCGGCCCTGCCCCAAGTCAACGGATGTTTTCTCAAGGATCGCCTTCAATCCAAGGTAAACCAAATATGCAGCACCCAGATATTTCACGAGCGTAAAAAGCGTCGCCGACGCCGCAATGATGGCTGAAATTCCGACGACGGCCATGATCGTATGTAGAAAGTCGCCAGCCGTGATGCCCGCACCGGTCGCGATACCGACTTTGGTTCCTGACGTTGTCGCGCGCGCAACGGTCAAAAGCGTCGCGGGACCGGGAATGAAGACGAAGCCCAGAACAATCAAAGCGTATGTCACCAAAATAGATGGGTCGATCATTCTGCGGCCTCCTGCGCTGCGTGCGATCTCAGCAATCCATAATCCGCTGACGATGGCAAGCGCGCTGAAGTATTTGGTGATTGTCAGCCATGTTCACGACCCCGGATCATCGCACCGATCATAGCGGAAGGCATACCCGCTCCAGATCATATAGAGACCTGTGTCTTCGGCGTCAGGCATCAGCATGGCACGTTCTGTCCATGTTTGACCGTCGCCAGAGCATTGCATCTCATAAAGCGTGGCGTCCATATCGACGATGTCGACCGGGCTGGTCATCCGGCATTCGACCTCGACCCCGTAAAAGATGTTGTTCTCGATCTTCAGCGATCCGCCATCAACACCGACCAGACTGCATTCCGCATTGGCGGTCTGTCTGTAGACCCCGTCATAAGGTCCAGCGAAAAGGGCAGCAGGTGCCATCGCAACGACGGCGTAGATATGCGACAGTTTTACTTTCATCAGGGTGCCATCATTGCGCATTTCCGCCTTGCGGTTCAATCATTTATGCAGATTAAAGCGAATTTGATAAATACCGTTCACTCTGCCGGGCTTTACGGTAGGTTATGGATGCACAAGGCAAGCTAAGAAAAGGCGACAACGGGTTCATGTCTGACGAACTGACAGCGAAAGGCCGTGCAGAACTGCTGCAAACGCGGCGGGAAAGCCGCCATCTGTATTGGATTGTGGGTGTTTTCAGCTTCTTTGTGAACCTGCTGATGCTGACCGGCCCGCTTTATATGCTGAATGTCTATGACCGGGTGCTGAGTTCGCGGTCGTTTGAGACCTTGCTGGCCTTGTCCGTTTTGGTTGCGTTTCTTTATGGCGTCATGGGTATCCTGGACTTTGTACGCGGGCGGATCATGGGCCGCGTTGGTGCGCGTTTTCAGGCGCGGCTTGACCGGCGCGTGTTCGCGGCCGTTTTGAAGGCAACAACGCTTAACCGTGCGCCCCGTGAGGCCGCAACCGGCCTGCGCGATCTTGAATCCGTGCAGCGCCTGATCACTTCCCCTGCCCTTATGGCGCTATTCGATCTGCCGTGGGTGCCGTTGTTTTTTCTGGGTATTTTCATCTTCCACCCGCTGATGGGGCTGTTGGCTGTCGCTGGTGCGGTCGTCTTGTTGATCGTCGCCTTGCTGAACCAGTTCGTGACCCGCAAACCACTCCAAGCGGCGAACGCCGCCGGCTTTGCCTCTGAACAACTGGGCGCGCATATCCGCGATGAAAGCGAGATGGTGCATTCACTGGGCATGCGTGAGGCCGCGTTTGACCGTTGGCAGGTGGCCCGTGGTCGGTCCCTTGATACGACCATCGACGCCGCCGATGCCTCTGGCACCTTTACCGCATTGACCAAGTCCTTTCGCCTGTTTCTGCAGTCGGCGATGTTGGGCCTTGGTGCCTATCTGGTTTTGCAAAACCAACTGTCCCCCGGCGCGATGATCGCAGGTTCCATCCTGCTGGGTCGTGCGCTGGCCCCCATAGAAATGCTGGTCGGCCAATGGGCCATGTTCCAGCGCGGGCGTGAAGGCTGGCAGAACCTATCGGTCCTCTTGGGCAATATCCCCGAAGAACAGCCGCGCACGGTTCTGCCGCAACCCAAAGCCCGCTTGGTCGCCGATCAGGTCACCGTGGTGCCACCGGGCGAAAAGCAGGCCGCACTCCGCCTGATCAGTTTTGAGGTCAACCCCGGCCAGGCGGTTGGTGTCATTGGCACATCCGGGGCAGGCAAATCCACTTTGGCCCGCGTCATCACCGGCGTCTGGCAACCTGCGGGCGGTAAGATCCGTCTGGATGGCGCCGCCCTTGATCAATATGACCCGGATGTTTTGGGCAAGCATGTGGGCTACCTGCCGCAACGCGTGCAGCTGTTTGACGGGACCATCAAGGAAAACATTGCCCGCATGTCGATGCAGCCTGATGATGCCAAGGTTGTCGCCGCCGCCAAAACGGCCGCCGCGCATGAAATGATCCTGAAACTGCCCGATGGCTATGACACACGTGTGTCGGCCACAAGCGGGCGATTGTCAGGCGGACAAATCCAACGGATCGGACTGGCCCGCGCGCTTTACGGTGAACCTGTTGTCATCGTCTTGGATGAGCCCAACTCCAACCTTGATAACGACGGATCCATCGCGCTGAATAGCGCCATCAAAGCGTTGAAAGCGGAAGGCAAGATCGTCTTCATCATGGCGCACCGCCCCTCTGCCATTCAGGAATGCGATCTTTTATTGGTGATCGAAGGTGGTGCGCGCCGCGCCTTTGGCCCCAAAGATGAGGTGCTGGCCGAAATGGTCAAAAACCACGACGAGATCAAACGCAGCACCGGCAAGGCCGGGGGTGTATCATGAGCGATGCAAGCACCAAACGCTGGTCGGCGGCCAAGCATCTGACAATCGGCGGGCTGGCCCTGCTGATCCTTGTGGGTGGCTTTGGGACTTGGGCTGTGATGGCGCAAATCACTGGTGCGGTGATCACCTCGGGCCAGATTGAGGTGGATCGCAACAGGCAGGTCGTGCAGCACCCTGATGGCGGCGTTGTGGAAGAGATCATCGTTGACGAAGGCGACACCGTGCAGGCCGGTGATCTGCTGTTGCGCCTTGATCCGACCACGCTGCAATCCGAACTTGCAATCGTGGAAGGCCAGCTTTTTGAAATCCTCGCGCGTCGGGCGCGGCTTGAGGCAGAGCGCGATGATGCCGCCAGCCTGACATTCAGTGAGGTGCTGCTGGAGGTCCAAACGCCCGAAGTGCAAAAGCTCATGGCCGGGCAGGAACGCCTGTTTGAAGCCCGGTTGGAAACCAGCCGTAGTGCTGTTGAACAGTTGACCCAACAACGCGCGCAAATCGCAAGCCAACTTACGGGGATCAGCGCCCAGCAAGACGCACTTGCCACCCAACAAGAACTGATCGCGCGGGAACTGACCGACCAACAAAGTCTGCTGGACCGGGGACTGGCCCAAGCCAGCCGCGTGCTGGCACTGCAACGCGAAGAGGCCAGCCTGCTGGGCACCGTTGGCGAATTGACCGCCCAAGGCGCGCAGGCCGCTGAACGCATGACCGAGATTGAATTGCAAATCCTCGGCCTGTCATCAACCCGGCGCGAAGAGGCGATCACCCAACTGCGCGACCTGCAATTCAACGAATTGGAACTGTCGGAGCGACGCCGGACCCTGCGCCGCCAGTTGGATCGTCTGGATATCCGCGCGCCAGTATCCGGTATTGTCTACGGGCTACAGGTCTTTGCCGAACAATCGGTCATCCGCGCGGCCGATCCAGTTCTGTTTCTGATCCCCCAAGACCGCCCGCTGGTGATTGCCACGCAGGTGCAGATCGTCGACGTGGACCAGATTTTTGTGGGCCAAGAGGTCACATTGCGCTTTTCGGCCTTTGACCAGCGGCGCACACCTGAACTGCAAGGCAAGGTCACGCTGGTGTCTGCCGATGCCTTCCAGAATGAAACCTCCGGCGCATCTTATTACCGCGCCGAAGTGCAACTGGACGAAGGCCAGATTGAACGCCTGCCCGCGGATATGACCCTGATCCCCGGCATGCCGGTTGAAGCCTTCGTGCGCACCGCTGATCGCAGCCCGATGGACTATCTGATCAAACCGCTGGCTGACTATTTTACCAAAGCCTTCCGCGAGTCGTGATTGCACCCCGCTATTTTGCCCGCTAGCGTCCGGGCAAATGATGGGAGAACTGCAATGAGCGTGATTGAAAACAAATTGGCTGAACTGGGCGTGACCTTGCCTGATGCGCCGGCCCCTGCGGCGAACTATGTGCCTTATGTAATTGCCGGCGACATGGTGTATGTCTCTGGCCAAATCTCGGCAAATGCTGACGGGATGATCAAAGGCAAACTGGGCGATGACACAACCGCCGAAGACGGTGCATTGGCTGCAAAGACCTGCGCGATCTCGCTTTTGGCGCAGCTCAAGGCGGCCTGCGGTGGTGACATTGATCGTTTGGTACGCGTTGTGAAACTTGTGGGGTTCGTGAATTCGACACCTGACTTTGGCGACCAACCTAAAGTGATCAACGGGGCGTCTGATTTCATGGTTGCGGCTTTGGGTGACAAAGGCCGTCATGCCCGGTCCGCTGTCAGCGCCGCCAGCCTACCCTTTGGCGTGGCTGTTGAAATTGAAGCGATTTTTCAGATCAAATGACCCTGCCCGCGTCCTTTTTCGCCCGCCCGATCACCCACCGTGCCTTGCATGATCGTAAGGCGGGGCGGGTTGAGAACAGCGTCAAATCCATTCAGGCGGCATTGGATGCCGGTTACGGGATCGAAATGGATGTGCAGCTCACCAGCGATGGGCATGCGATGGTGTTTCATGATGACATGCTGGATCGGCTGACAGGTGAAACCGGGCCGGTACGCGACCGGACGCGTGCGGAATTGGAAGCCATCCCGCTGACCGATGATGGTGGCATGATCCCGTCGCTTGAAACCGTGCTTGCCATGGTCGCAGGGCAGGTCCCGCTGCTGATTGAGATCAAGGATCAAGACGGCGCGATGGGCCCGAATGTTGGCCCATTAGAAGCGGCGACTTGTGCGACGCTTAAGGACTACACCGGTGACGTTGCCTTGATGTCGTTCAACCCGCATGCGGTCGCTGCATGTGCCGAGCTTGCCCCCGACATCCCGCGCGGCATCGTGACCTCAAGCTATCAGGCACAGTTCTGGCCCGAAGTGCCCGCCGACACCCGCGATAGACTGCGCGACATCCCCGACTACGACCGCACCGGATCCTGCTTTATCAGCCACGAAGCCAGCGACCTCGACCGCCCCCGTGTTGCAGAACTGAAAGCGCGGGGCGCAAAGATCTTCACTTGGACCATTCGATCCGCCAAGGCCGAAGCCGAAGCCCGCCGTATCGTCGATAATGTGACATTCGAGGGCTACTTGGCTTGACGCCGCCCGCGATGCGCCCAAGTTGCAGGTCATGAGCGACGCACCCATCGAAATCACAGCGCATCCGACCATCAACGCGATTGACGCGGCCGATTGGGATGCATGCGCCTGCCCCGAGGCCGCAGGCGGGCGGCCCAATGATCCGTTCACGACGCATCGCTTCTTGAAAGCGTTGGAGGATAGCGGGTCGGTTGGTCCCGGCAGCGGGTGGCAACCGCGCTACATCACTGCAAAACAAGATGACACGCTGATCGCGGTCGCGCCGCTTTATGCCAAAGGGCATTCACAGGGCGAATACATCTTTGATCACAACTGGGCGCATGCCTATGAAAACGCTGGCGGGCGTTATTACCCCAAGCTGCAAATTGCCGTTCCGTTCACGCCTGCCACCGGGCGGCGGTTCCTGACTAAACCCGGACATGAGGTCACCGGCATGTCCGCGTTGATCCAAGGGGCGGTTCAGATTGCAGCGGACAATGAAATATCTTCGGTGCATGCCACTTTCTGCACCGAGGCCGAAGCCATCGCCGGTG
Source organism: Yoonia sp. F2084L (assembly GCF_023015625.1). GTDB lineage: Bacteria > Pseudomonadota > Alphaproteobacteria > Rhodobacterales > Rhodobacteraceae > Yoonia. The sequence goes on along the minus strand of NZ_JALKAH010000003.1, from coordinate 288,863 downwards.
CTGAGATGGGTCTGCTCACCCGGATCGGGCAGCAGTTTCATTGGGTCAATGACGGCTATACTGATTTTGACGCCTTCCTCGCCTCGCTCTCCAGCCGCAAACGCAAGAACATGCGCAAAGAACGGGCCACGGCGAATGGTTTTGGCGGTGAGATTGTCGAACTGACTGGCGATCAGATCAAGGAAGAGCATTGGGATGCCTTCTGGATTTTCTATCAAGACACCGGCAACCGCAAATGGGGCACGCCTTACCTGACGCGGAATTTCTTTCACTTTGCCCAGCAAAATCTGCGCGACGACATGCTGATGGTGCTGGCGATGCGCGACGGGCGGCCTGTGGCGGGTGCGCTAAATTTCATCGGGCGCGACACGCTTTATGGCCGCTACTGGGGTTGCACCGAACATCACCCCTGCCTGCATTTCGAGGTCTGCTATTATCGCGCCATCGGCTATGCCATCCGGCACGGGTTGGCCAAGGTCGAAGCTGGCGCGCAGGGCGAACATAAGCTGGCACGCGGCTATCTGCCCGTGGCCACCCATTCGCTACATTGGTTTGGCGATGCCGGGTTCAAAGATGCCGTTGCCCGCTATCTGGACGCCGAACGCGATGCCATCGACAACGAAATCGAAGTGCTGACAAGCTACGGCCCATTCCGCAAAACCAACATGGAGGATCACCAATGACCGACAAATTGACCGACGCAGAGCGCGCAGAACACATCGACCCCCTACTGGCAAACGGCTGGGAGATGGTTGACGGGCGCGAAGCGATCTACAAGAAGTTCGTCTTTGCAAATTTCGTGGAGGCTTTCGGATTTATGACCCGCGCTGCAATCCATGCCGAGAAGCTGAACCATCACCCCGAATGGTCTAACGTCTATAAAACCGTCGAAGTTACCTTGACGACGCATGATGCAGATGGCCTAAGCGCGCTCGACGCCAAACTAGGCGCGAAACTGGACCAACTCGCCGGGGGCTAAATTGGACGCATTGCTGAACACCGTGCTCTGGGATGGGAAAACCATCGCGGACTTGCTGACACTCGAATTCCTCGCATCGGCGGTGGGCAATGTACTCGCTGCACTTGCGATCCTGTTCATCGGTTTTCTGGTTGGTGGCTGGGTCCGGCGGCGGCTTGTGGGCCTGGGTGGAAAGCATGCGCATCTTGATATCACGCTATTCAACTTTCTTGGTAACGTGGCCCGCTACGTCGTTGTCGGTTTTGCATTTCTATTCGTGCTCAATACGTTTGGCGTGCAAACAACCTCGGTTGTCGCCGTCATCGGTGCAGCCGGTCTTGCGATTGGTCTGGCCCTGCAAGGGACGCTGTCAAATGTCGCGGCTGGGGTGATGATTGTCTTCTTCCGCCCCATCAAGATCGGCGATTTTGTCGAGGTGAACGGGCAGATGGGCACAGTCAAAGAGATCACGTTGAACTACACCGAGCTGGCGGCCATCAGCAACGTGCAGATCATCATCCCCAATAGTCAGGTTTGGGGCAACACGATCATCAACTATTCCACCTATGACACCCGACGCGCAGAATGGGTGTTTGGTGTGGGCTATGGTGCCAACCTCAAAACCGCTGAAGAAACAATCCGGAACACCATCATGGCTGACCCGCGCGCCAAAGCCGAACCAGAGCCCTTCATTCAGGTGAACAACCTTGGCGACAGCTCAGTCGATTTTCTGGTGCGGGTGTGGTGCGACAGTGCGGACTACTTCGGGTTCCAAGCCGATATGAAGCGGCAGGTGAAAGAAGCGCTGGATGCCGCTGACGTACCGATCCCATTCCCGACACGTACAATCGTCAACGTCAGCGAATAGGGCGGCACATCAGCCCCGCCCTGTCGGGATTATTCCATCGCTTCAAGCAATGTCTCGCCAGCGGAAATCTCGCATTCGCCGGGGTTGGTTTCGGCGTTCAGGATTTTCACCACACCGTTTTCAACAAGCATCGAATAACGCTTTGACCGGTTCACAAAGCCCACGGGCGGGGCGCTGAAGTTCATGCCGATAGCCGTCGTGAATCCGCTTTCCGCATCTGCCAGCATCGTGATGCCTGCATCGGTGGCGTGGGTATTCTCGCCCCAGGCCTGCATGACGAAAGGATCGTTGACTGACACGCAGATAATCTCGTCCACGCCTTTTGCTTTGAAGTCATCAAACGTCATCATAAAGCTGGGTACATGCGCGGTTGAGCAGGTGCCCGTGTAGGCTCCCGGCAAGCCAAAGATCACAACCTTGCGGTTTTCAAGCTTGTCAGACAGCGCCACTTGCGTTGGTCCGCTTTCGCCGATGATCAGCAATGTTGCATTTGGCAATGTGTCGCCTGTTTGAATTGTCATAAGAATAGCCCCTGTTCGCAATTGTGTATTCGCAGGCTTCACATATAGAGTTCGGCGAAACAAGGGCCAGACGCACATGAAAAGTAACACCGTGACCCACGTGGTTGTCGTAGGCGCAGGCCAGGCTGGCGCATCGCTGGTCGCGAAGCTGCGCACCGAAGGGTTCGCCGGTGACATCACCTTGATCGGCGCTGAGAAGGTGCCACCTTATCAGCGCCCGCCTTTGTCAAAGGCCTATTTACTTGGGGAAATGGCCGAAGAGCGGCTTTATCTGCGCCCTGTGGAATTTTACTCCGATCAGAACGTTGCCCTACGGCTGGACACCCGGGTCACCGGGATTGACCGTGATGCAAAGACCCTGACGCTGAGCGATGGGGAGACGCTTGCCTATGACGAACTTGCCCTGACAGTCGGCGCACATCCGCGCACGCTGCCTGCAGCCATCGGCGGGATGCTTGATGGCGTCTTTGCCGTGCGTGACCTGAGCGATGCCGATGCAATGGCCCCGGCCTTTACGGCTGGCAAGCGGGTTTTGATTATCGGTGGTGGCTATATCGGGTTAGAGGCGGCGGCGGTTGCCTCAAAGCTGGGGCTACAGGTGACGCTGGTGGAGATGGCGGATCGTATTTTGCAGCGCGTTGCGGCGCCGCAAACCTCGGACTATTTTCGCGCTCTGCACCAAAGCCACGGCGTTGATATCCACGAAGGTGTCGGCCTTGATCGGTTGCTGGGTGACGATCACGTCAGGGGTGCCAAGCTTACCGATGGCACCGAACTCGCGATTGATTTCGCGGTCGTCGGTGTTGGCATCACCCCTGCAACGATCCTTGCCGAAAGCGCGGGCATTGATGTGGGCAACGGAATTACCACGGACGTTCACGGGCGTACCTCTGACCCGCATATCTGGGCGGCGGGTGATTGCGCGTCTTGCGTGTTCAACGGCCAGACGATCCGCCTTGAAAGCGTCGGGAACGCCATTGATCAGGCTGAGGCCGTCGCGATCAATATCGCGGGCGGCGATGCCCCCTACGTCCCGAAGCCATGGTTCTGGTCGGATCAATACGACTGCAAATTGCAGATCGCAGGGCTGAATATGGGCTACACGGACGTTTATGTGCGCAAGGGTGATGCACCCGGCGTGCAGTCAAATTGGTACTACAATGGCACGACACTTTTGGCAGTCGATGCGATGAACGACCCACGCAACTACATGATCGGCAAGCGGTTGATCGAAGCGGGGCGCAGCCCTGACCCGGCGCTGATCACCGATCCTGCCACGGATATGAAAGCGCTGTTGAAACCGTGAGGATCATTGGCGGCAGTCATCGTGGGACGGCCCTCACCGCCGTTGGCAAAGGGGACGCGGGCGCACATCTGCGGCCCACCACAGACCGGGTCCGCGAAAGCCTGTTCAATGTCCTGCAAGGCGGGCGGTTTGGTGATCCGATCGGTGGCGCACAGGTGCTGGACCTGTTTGCCGGAACGGGGGCTTTGGGGTTAGAGGCGCTATCGCGCGGCGCGGCCCATGTGACCTTTGTGGAAAACGGGCGTGTTGGGCAAAAGCTGATCCGCGAGAATATCGAAAAACTGCGCAGACAAGCGGACACCACGGTTCTTGGGCATGACGCCACAAAGCTGGGGCCGGGTCATGCCTGTGATCTGGTGTTTCTCGATCCGCCTTACGACCAAAACCTTGGTGGCAAAGCCCTACAAACAGCGAAGGCCGGGGGATGGATTGCACCGGACGCTCTGATCGTCTGGGAGGAAAGCCGCGCGCAGATCGCACCAAACGGTTTTGTCAGCTTGGATCAGCGGCGCTATGGCGATACCTGGGTCAGCTTTATGCGCCATGCGTCCTAAGCTCGTTATCTTTGATTGCGACGGTGTTCTGGTCGACACCGAGGCGGTGACGAATACCGTGATTGCTGATTTTCTGGGGCGACATGGACTGGTCATTCCACCGGATGAGATCATCACGCTGTTCTCTGGCGGCACCATGGCATCGGTCGGGGTTGAGGCGGCCAAGCGAGGTGCGCAATTGCCTGACGGCTGGTTGGACCAGATTTACGGGGTCGTCTTTGACGCATTGCGGCAGGGCGTCGAGGTGATCGCAGGGGTAAATGACCTGATCGACCTGTTGGTTGCGCACGATATCGGCATCGCAATCGCATCAAACGGACCGATACCGAAAATGGAGATCAGTCTGGGGCCGTCGGGCCTGTGGTCCCGCTTTGAAGGGCGCATTTACTCGGGTCATCAGCATGGGCCAAAGCCCAAGCCCGATATGTTGTTCCAGATTATGCGGGACTTTGGTGTGACGGCGTCTGAAACAGTTATGATTGATGACATGCCGTCCGGTTGCCGGGCCGCGCAGGCGGCGTGCGTGCAGTGTTACGGGTATGTGGCGGACGGTGATCCGACGCGGCTGGATGGGACAAAAGCGATCAAGGTCACCACAATGCGCGAAGTCGCGAGCGCGCTGGGTTTGCCCGCGAAACGGTAAACGGCTAAGCTTGCTGCATGACCGATGCGACAGACTTTGGCAGCAACCCACGGGTTACGGCGCAACAGCCACCCAGCGTGCCGTTGCCTGCGCCTGTGCCTTTTGGCGCGCCGGTCCTGATCTCGGATTGCGTGAACCCGTTGGCCGGGGAAACACTGTTGAGCTTGCTGTGGAAGCGGATGGATCTCGCGCCTGATACGGAGTGAGACACAAGATTTTTTGGCAAAAAATCTTGGGCTCCGCATAATTTTCGCCGAAAATTATGCGCCGCTAAAGCACTTCTGCCGGAGCCACCCACCATCCCATTTCGGCCACTTGCACAATACGGGCCACATGGCGCGCCGTCGCCATATCCTTGACCAAGGCAAAGCATGTCGCCCCGGAACCCGACATCCCGGCGACAGTGACCGCAGGCAAGGATTTCAGCTTCGCAATCGCTGCGGTAATCTCAGGAGCGATAGCCTCGGCCGGGGCCTGCAAATCATTGCGTTGCGCGGCCAACCAACGCGCAAATGCATCAAAGTCCAAACCGTCAGGCAGTTGCGCCATCGGCGTCCCGTTCTTTGTAGCGAGCCCCTCAAAAACCGGACCCGTCGGCACATCCACAGGAGGGCGGACAAGAACGAGCGCGCAGGGGGGCAAAGACGCCACCGGCGACAACACATCACCAATGCCTGACATGCGCACCGGCTTCGGAGCGCCCACGCAAACCGGCACATCTGCACCCAGCGCCACGACCTCGGGTGCTGTCGCAGGCAGTGGTGCAACGCTCCATAACTCTGCCAGCATTGCCAGGGTCGCGGCGGCATCAGACGATCCGCTGCCGATGCCCGCCGCATGCGGCAAATGCTTTTCAAGTGTCATAGCGGCGCCTTGCGTGACGCCGCGCACGGTCCGCAAAGCCTCGGCCGCGCGCATCATAAGATTGGTGTGGTCGATGGGCACGCCGGTGGAAAACGGTCCGCTGATCGTCATCCGCAGGTCAGGCGCCACGCTCGCACTAAGCTGATCGGCAACACCGGCAAAGACCACCAGACTGTCCAGCAGATGATAGCCATCATCGCGCTGACCAGTCACATGCAAGGTCAGATTGACCTTAGCAGGGGCGCTGACCTTAATCGTCGCCACTGGCGATCCGAATGGGGGCAAGCCCCTCATCGACCAAAACCAGATCTAACCCACGCTGTAACTTGTCACGAATACGCAATGCTTCGTCCGCTTCAGGATCAAATGACAAAGCACGTTGCCATTGAAACTGCGCCTCGATTTCGCGGCCAACCGCCCAGAGCGCATCACCCAGATGATCGTTGATAACGGGATCAACCGGTTCAAGCGACGCGGCGCGCTCAAGGTGCACCACGGCCTCATCATAGCGGCCCAGTTGGAAATAGACCCACCCAAGGCTGTCCACAATCGCCCCATTGTCAGGGCGCGCGGCTGCTGCGGTTTCAATCATCTCCAAGGCTTCATCAAGCTTTTCACCACGCTCAACCAGTGAATACCCCAGATAGTTCAGCACCTGTGGATGGTCGGGACGTAGGGCCAAGGCCGCACGGAAATCCGCCTCGGCCCCCGGCCAGTTGTCGACCTTATGGTAAGAGATCCCACGCGTGTAGTGCACAAACCACCGCGCGCTGGCGTCTTCATCATAAAGAGCAAGAGCGCGTGTATAGGTCGTGATCGCCTCATCATAACGATCCGCCTGACGCAGCGTGTCGCCTTTCGTGACATAGACCTGTGGCAGTTCCGGGTGGCTGCGTGTCAGCGCCTCAAGCACCTCAATCGCGGCATCACTGCGTCCGGCATCGCGCAGCACTTCGGCGCGGCCCAGTTCGGCAGCATGAAACGACGGATCATCGCGCGGGACTGAGGCATAGGCGGTATTGGCGAGATCATACTGACCAACCTCTTCCAAAAGCCTTGCCGTCATTAGAACCGCTGGCGTGTGCTCTGGCCAAAGATGCGTCGCCGCGCGGGCATAAATCAGCGTGAATTGTGCGGGCGCCTCATCTTCCACGATACCGGCGATCAGGTGAAACAAGTCAGCAAGTCCCTGCTCGGGCGTGCGAACTGCGCTATATGCGACGGCTGCGTCCGCCGCCATCTGGTCACGCAACTGGGTGACAGCAGGGTCAAGCTGTGTGCCAAAAACGCCGTCGATAATCGCAATCGCATCTGCGTTGCGTCCCAGCTGGCTCAGGATTTGTGCGTGCGCAATCGCACTTTGGCGGCTATAGCGCATGCCACCGGGCACCTGGCCCGAGAAAATCGCCTCGGCCCCCTCGAAATCACCGACCGAAGCCAGCGCATAGGCCTTATGGGTCAGCGCATAAATCGTCATGCCTTCGGTTTCGATGGCTTGGTCAAAACTTGCGATCGCAGCGCTCATGTCGCCCTGACCCAGATGCGCCCAGCCCTGTGACAGACCATCCACCAGAGGGCCAACGCTGCGTCCCATTTCAAGTGCGGTAAAGATACCGGCCCAATTGCCGGTCTTTGCATCGGCCACCTTGAGCGTCAGGTTGGCAACCTGACTTTCGTACCCGCGATCAACGATTGATTGGGCGACCGGGATGGCCCGTTCAAACTGGCCCAGTGCGATAAAGGACACCATGGCGTTTTCCAGCAAATAGGCGTTGCCGGGGTCGGCAATCAAACCCTTACTGAAATAGCGCGAGGCTTGGGTAAAGTCATTTGCGATGCCAGCCTGCCGCGCTGCAAGATACGATCCCGCATCTGGATCAGCCGAAACAGGGCCTGCCCCTGCAATCGCAAGAGCCGCCAAGGCCCCGAAAAATGAACGTTTCAACACAGTCTGGTCGCATCCTTTGATATCTTTCGCCGCACCCTAGTGAGGCAAACGCTGTCATGCAAACTGGACAAAGTCGCGGCGGCAAATTGTTGCGGGTCGGACATTAAGCTGTGTGAAAAAACGCGAGGCTTAGAAACAAGAAGACAGGCCATTACGGCCCATCTGCTCGCCCTGCCAATACTGCTCGCCCGCGCCTATTATACATGGCGCTTTACGTTACGGGCGACACTAAGCGATGAAGTGATTCGCCGTCAAGAGACTGATTCGCGAATCGGTCAACTTGTTGGGGCATAAACCCGGCAAAGCGGGTCAACCGGGATCGGGCTGACCAGAAAAGGCGTCTCGGGCGGCATCCCGCTTTCTTCCACCCATACCCCGTTGAGGCAAAAATCCTGCGCGTAATTGCCAAGGTTAAAGCCAAAGCCAGGATCGCCGCAGTCCGTCGCCGTTCCATCGGCATTCCATGCCTGGCTAACGCCCAGTCCAATTTCGCCCGGTGTCAGGAACACACGGCGGGCCGGATCATAGTGCAGGATCCAACTGGACCCGTCTGCCCGCGTCGCCATATCCCATTTTCCAAGCAGCTGACTGTTCTGATATCCGGCGATTTTGAATAGCGTCACATCGTCCTGCGTTACCACCGGCTTGTTGAGCGCAGATGGATTTAAGGTCATTTGCCCGGTCATCGTATAGCCGTTGGACCCTTGCCAGCAGAAATAGAAATCTGCCGCCTGGGCGCTGTTGGCGACAAGCGCAAGCGCGAAGCTAGCGGCCCGGATCATGCCCCGTTCTCCCGGATCACATGGCCCGCCAGATACAGCGATCCGCAAATCAGAATGCGGGCGTTGGGTGTGTCCTTTACGATGGTTTTGATTGCCTGCCGGACGTCCGATGCCTCTGCAGCCGGTAATCCAACTTGCTTTGCCTCCGCTGCCGTTTCCGCGGCTGTCAGCGTTGCGGCTTCGCCGGGAATAGAGACCGCGGTCAGGCTTTCGGCGACCTTTGCAAGGTGGCTCAGGTATCCGCCAACATCCTTTGTCTTCAGCATTCCGCAGATCAAATGCGTCGGGCGGGGTGGTTGGGCGCGCAACGTGTCCGCCAAAGCCAGTCCCGCCGCTGGGTTATGCCCGCCATCCAGCCAAAGTTCCGCCGGTGACGCCAAATCTACCAAAGCACCTTTCGTCAGTTTTTCCATCCGCGCAGGCCAATAGGCCCGCATCACTGCGGCCTCGCATGCTGCCTCATCGCGGCCCAGCGCGCGCAGTGCCGCGATGGCAGCGCCCGCATTCATAATCTGATGCGGTCCGCGCAAATGTGGTTTGGGCAGGTCAAGCAGCCCACGTTCATCCTGATAGATCAATCGCTCCCGCTCTGTGCTGACATGCCAATGCTGCCCATACGCGAGTAGCGGAGCGCCAAGCAACGCGGCGCGGGCTTCGATCACATCCATGCTTTCGTCATGCTGCGGTCCTACCACGCACGGCACACCGCGCTTGATGATCCCCGCCTTTTCACCCGCAATGGCCGCCAGCGTATCGCCAAGGAATTGCTGGTGATCCAGATCGACCGGCGTGATGATCGTGATGGCAGGGTCTGAGACGACGTTGGTCGCGTCCAAACGTCCGCCAAGGCCGACTTCGAGCAGGGTGTAGTCGGCGGGGGTTTCTGCGAAGGCCAGCAGACCCGCCACCGTCGTGATCTCAAAATAGGTAATCGGTTCGGGGCCGTTTGCGACATAGCACCGGTCAAGTACATCTGTCAGCGCCTCTTCTGTGATCAACTCACCGGCCAGACGGATACGTTCGTGAAAGCGTGCCAGATGCGGGGATGTATAGGCATGGACCTTTGATCCACCCGCCTCTAGCCCTGCCCGGATCATCGCTTGGGTCGATCCCTTGCCGTTGGTGCCTGCGACGTGAATAACAGGCGGCAAACGGTCCTGCGGATTGCCGACCGCCGCTAGCAAGCGCCAGACACGATCCAAGACCAGATCCATGACCTTGGGGTGCAAGGTCATCATCCGTTCCAGGATCACATCCGAGGTTTGGGTCACTTGGCGTCGTCCGGAACGATGGGATCTTCAAGTTGCAGCGTCGCTTCTGACGTGATCTCAGGCGCCGGCAAATCACCTTTCACAGGCGCGTCTTGCTTCATCAGCAGCCGCACAATTGTCACCAACTCATCTTTGAGAGCGGTGCGCATCGTCACACGATCCAGCATCCCGTGATCCAGCAGGTACTCGGCGCGCTGGAACCCTTCGGGCAGTTTTTCCCCAATGGTTTGTTCAATCACACGCGCACCGGCAAAACCGATCAGCGCATTGGGTTCAGCGATCTGGACATCACCGAGCATCGCGTAGGATGCGGTCACACCACCCGTCGTTGGGTGGGTGAGCACAACAATATAGGGCAGTCCTGCTTCTTTGAGCATTTGAACCGCTATCGTTGTGCGCGGCATTTGCATGAGGCCAAGGATGCCTTCCTGCATGCGTGCTCCACCGGCGGCGGAAAACAGGATCAGCGGGCGTTTAAGCGCAATCGCGCGTTCTGCCGCCGCCACAATCGCATTGCCGACATACATCGACATGGACCCGCCCATGAAGGAAAAATCCTGTACGGCGACGACAACAGGCGTGCGCCCCATTTCGCCCTCGGCCACCAGCATCGCGTCTTTTTCGCCGGTTTTCTTGCGTGCTTCTTTGATCCGGTCGGTATAGCGTTTCTGATCGCGGAAGTGCAGCGGGTCGGCGACCGGCTCGGGCACTGCGACTTCAACAAACACACCGCCATCGAAGATCGACTTCAAACGATCCCGCGCGCCAATCGCCATATGGTGATCGCAGTTGGTGCAGACGTTCAGGTTATCCGCCAGTTCGCGGTGGAACAGCATTGTGCCGCAGTCGTCGCATTTCGTCCACAGGTTGTCCGGCACCTCGCGGCGCGAAAACAACGAATTGATCGTGGGGCGGACGTAGTTGGTAATCCAGTTCATTGACGGGCCTTTAAGACGTTTGCGCGTTTGAGATATGACGGTGCGTCACGAATTGCAATCAGCGCTGCAAGGCAATCCGTGCTGCCAGCCACATGATCGCAACTGAAGTGAGCATCGTCAGCAACTGAACAAGCCCCCAAAAAGTGAACACGGTCTCAAGCGGATAGCTGTATAGGTCAGGATCTTCATAAGGGTAAAGGAACAGGGCCACACCCGACGACGGCCAGCCTTGGATGCCGACGATCAACAATGCAAAGGCGTTGTTAGCCAGATGCAATCCGATGGCGGACCCCAGATTGCCTGTCCGCGCCGTCAGGTCTGCGCAGGCCAGCCCCAGCGCCATCGCCCACACCGCCCAAAGTGCGCCGTCCGCTGCACCATTCCCGTTCCAATAATGCAGCGCGCCAAAGATTGCCGACGGCAGAACCATCCACGTCCAACGACTGTTTGAGATGCACGCGAACTGTTGTTGCAGGTAGCCGCGAAAGAACATCTCTTCCGTGCCGACTTGGATCAGCAATGCGGCGAGCGTGACCGGGATCAGCGCCGCCCAGACCCCGATATTGCGTACCTCGGCCAGATCGGCAGTGTCGACCCAAGGCGGCAATATCGCCAATATCATCAACCAAACTCCGACACCCCAGCCCACAAGGATCAGATCACGTTTGACCGCCTCTACCGGACCAATGACCGACCAGAACCCGCGCCCGTGGATCAGGCGCAGCAGAACCACAAACCCGGCGCCTGCGACTCCAAACGAAAAGAACTGCGCCAGTGTGCCAAAGGTCGTGACCCCTTCGTAGAACGCATCGACCGCGGCCTCGCTCATCAAAAAACCGGCAAAGACCGATGGCGACAGCATGAAAACGATCTCAAAGGCAACCAGCATGACCAGCACCCGCCATATCTGAGGCGTTTGCCAAGCGGGGCGGATGAACCCGCGATGTGCTGCATAAGGATCGGACATTGCGCGACATTATCTCACAATCAACCAGCCGCAACGCTTGTTTGGAGGGCTTGCGCCGGACCTGCCCTCTATTTAGACCGTTTCTAACAGTTGCGAGGAGACACCCCAGATGCCCAAGACCCCGGTCGACAAGACAAACCTGCCCAGCCGCCACGTTACCGAAGGGCCGTCACGCGCGCCGCATCGGTCGTACTTTTACGCAATGGGTCTGGATGAAGAGGCAATCAAGCAGCCTTGGGTTGGCGTTGCAACCTGCTGGAACGAAGCCGCCCCTTGCAACATTTCGCTGAACCGTCAGGCGCAGGCTGTGAAGCTGGGCGTCAAAAAGGGCAGCGGTACACCACGCGAATTCACCACGATCACCGTGACCGACGGCATTGCGATGGGCCACGAAGGCATGCGGTCATCACTGGCATCGCGTGAGGCAATTGCGGATACGGTTGAGTTGACCATGCGCGGCCACTGCTATGACGCGATTGTGGGTCTGGCGGGCTGCGACAAATCCTTGCCGGGGATGATGATGGCGATGGTCCGTTTGAACACGCCGTCCGTCTTTATCTATGGCGGGTCAATCCTGCCGGGCCGTTTGGACGGTAAGGACGTCACCGTTCAGGACGTGTTCGAGGCTGTGGGCAAACACCAAGCGGGCAACATGACTGATGCGGAACTTGAGGTGTTAGAGCGCGTCGCTTGCCCATCTGCCGGTGCTTGTGGTGGTCAGTTTACTGCCAACACGATGGCTTGCGTGTCTGAGGCGATTGGCCTTGCGCTGATGAACTCATCTGGCGCCCCTGCCCCTTACGAAAGCCGCGATCAGTATGGCATCGCATCAGGTGAAGCGGTCATGAACCTGATCTCCAAAAACATCCGCGCCCGTGATATCGTCACACGCAAGTCGCTGGAAAACGCAGCTCGCATCGTGGCTTGCACAGGCGGGTCCACTAACGCGGGTCTGCACCTGCCTGCCATCGCACACGAAGCAGGCATTGATTTCGACCTGATGGACGTCTGTGACATTTTCCGCGACACGCCCTACTTCGTCGACCTGAAACCCGGCGGCCAGTATGTCGCCAAAGACCTTTACGAAGCAGGCGGCGTGCCTGTCGTGCTCAAAGAACTGCGCAAGGCTGGTCTGATCCATGAGGATTGCATGACAGCATCAGGACGTGTCATCGGCGAAGAGCTGGATATGATCAAAGGTGAAGCTGACAACAACGTTATCTATTCCGTCGAAAACCCGCTTACCAAAACCGGTGGTGTTGTGGGCCTCAAGGGCAATCTTGCCCCGGAAGGGGCGATCGTGAAAGTCGCGGGGATGAACACGCAGGAACAGTCCTTTACCGGGCCTGCCCGTTGTTTTGAAAGCGAAGAAGATGCTTTTGAAGCTGTGAAAGCCCGCAAGTACGAAGAAGGCGAAGTGCTTGTTATCCGCAACGAAGGCCCGTCCGGCGGCCCCGGCATGCGCGAGATGCTCGCGACCACTGCTGCCCTGTCTGGTCAAGGCATGGGCAAGAAAGTGGCGCTGATCACGGACGGCCGCTTCTCGGGTGCGACGCGCGGGTTCTGTGTGGGTCATGTAGGGCCAGAGGCCGCACATGGTGGTCCGATCGGCCTGTTGCAGAACGGCGATGTCATCACGATCAACGCGATCACGGGTGAGTTGTCAGTTGATCTGAGTGACGCGGTATTGGCGGAGCGCAAGGCCAACTGGAAAGGCCCGAAAGAGACGATCTATGCATCGGGTGCACTCTGGAAATACGCCCAGCTTGTCGGTGGTGCGCGTCTGGGGGCGGTGACGCATCCCGGTGCGAAGGCCGAAAAACACATCTACATGGATCTATAGCCCTGATGATCCGTGCGTTTATTGCGCTTTGCGGCGCGCTGGCCATTGCTGGCTGCACCCAGCAGGGTGGCACGCCGACGCGGTCAGTCTCGCTTGGTGAGGGGCAGGTCATTGCGACCTCTCCTGCTGGATACTGTGTCGACGATATCTCAAGTCAACCGGCGAATGATTTTGCAATCCTGGCGCCCTGTGCGTCCTTAGGTGCGGCAGGCGGCATCCCACAAGTCGTCGGCTTTGCCACGGTTCAGGTTGGTCCTGCCGAAAGCGGTAGTATCGCGGCAGATGAAATCGCGCTGCGGGATTTTCTGATCACTGACGAAGGGGTCAGCTTGCTGAGCCAGACCGGGGACGGCGCAGAGGTCAATGTACTGTCGACACAAGCCTTCAATAGTCAGGTGATGATCCACTTTAACGATGAGGGCCCGCCCCCGCTTGCCGGGCTACAAAGCGAAGAATGGCGGGCGTTTACCACCATCAACGGGCGTCTGGTCACGATCGGGGTGCGTGGTTTGGCGGTGGCACCTTTAACGGACGGACCGGGGGCAACCTTGCTGAAACTAATCGTGGCGGGCGTGCAGGCGGCGGCGATCCCGTCCGAAGACAATGCCACACCCGACGTCTGAGTGGTTTTCATCGCAGCACTTGTTTGGCACAGTTGCCACCTGACAACGAAAGATTGCAGAGATGCCCTTTCCCCTGCAAGGCCCCATTGAAAGGTTCCTGCAACGCCGCGCGATCAAGCGTTGGCGGTTGGCCGCGCGCGCATCGGCAAAACTTGATCTGGCCACGCTCGACCGCAAGAACGAGGTTGCCAAAAAGCTGCTGCGCCATATCGGAGCATTCAAGCTTGAGGCCGATAGCAGGCTGGCCTTGCCTCGGATCGGGTCAACCACATTCCCGCAACCACCTGGCACAGACTGGGCGTGGCGTCCTAAACCATGGCGGGCCCCTTTTGCCGGGGTTGGAATTGCGCCTGCGCTGTCCAAGATGGAACTGACCAATGAGTTGGTCATCTTTCACGATTGCAAGCGCGCCGAGGTCAGCCTGCGGCAGGACCGCAATACGCGCGATACTGATCTGGCGCCGTTTTCGGTAGCGCTGGAGGTGTTTCACTTCACCGGCAGTTATCTGTCGCTGGTGATCGAGATCCCGCAGTCGTCTTGTGAAGGTCTGCGCAAACGGCATCTGATCCGGCTGGCGGCTTTGATTGAACGCGAACAACCCACCGAGATTTATGCCCGGCTGAACGTCAAGAACGGACCCAACACCGAACAACTGCTGCTGACGTTGCCCAGTGACGCGCCCGAGGCGATGGTTGAATTTGATCTGGCCTATAGCGGTTTGAATGAAAAACGAGCTGAGCGGATGTGGCTGGATCTGATGATCGAAAAGCCCCGCATGAACAAAGTGACAATCCGGGATCTGACGCTGTGTCGGTATCCCCGCGCGGACATCTAGGGAAACACGGTAATGGGCAAACAGTCGTTGATGAATGCGCAGATCAAAGCCGGAGTTTGGCAGGGCGACTTGGTCGGCGCGGGCGAAAACACGCCGCAGGTGCAGGTTACACACCTTGGGGTTGCGCTTGAGGGCGTGACTTGCACCCACGACGGCACCCATGACGTCTGGCGGCTGACTGTGCCAATCCCGCCCACGTTGATCAATGATGGCGTGCAGACCTTTTTGGTTCGGGACGCCGATGGAACAACCCTTGCGCAGTTCAGCATTGTTGCGGGGGAACCTTTAGCCGACGATCTGCGCGCAGAGATCGCATTGCTCAGGGGTGAGCTGGAGCTATTGAAGAAAGCGTTCCGCCAGCACTGCAATGAAACGTAGCGCCACCCTACGTGCAACCCGCTGATTTGGATGCATTTAATACAGCATCTAAACTCATTGTCAGAACGACAACCAATCCCGATCTCGTCCCGTAACAACATGGTTAATAGGAACTTGAAAGGAACACCTAATGAACCGTCGCTTCGCAATTAAATCTGCCATCCTCGCCGCTGGCGTAGCCGTCGCTGCCGCTTGTGCACCCATGATGGAGAGCGAGCCTGATATCGTCGACATCGCCGCATCCAACGGCAACTTCAACACACTGGTCGCTGCTGTAACTGCCGCGGGCCTCGTCGATACGCTCAAAAGCGAGGGTCCATTCACCGTCTTCGCGCCAACAGACGCAGCCTTTGCAGCACTGCCAGCCGGCACCGTCGACAGCCTGCTGTTGCCAGAAAACAAGGATCAGCTTGTTGCGATCCTGACATATCATGTTGTCCCCGGTGCGGTGACATCCGATCAGTTGGCCGGTCAGCGCATGAGTGTAGCCACAGTCAACGGTGCAAACGTCCACATCGACGGCCGCAATGGCGTGAAGGTCGAGAACGCGAACGTGACAACAGCGGACATTATCGCATCCAACGGCGTGATCCACGTGATCGACAGCGTTCTGCTGCCCTAAGTCAGACCGGATAAGCCCAGCCGCTCCCTCTCCCCGGATGTGCGGTTGGGCTGCCCGTTAAGGGCATCCCTCACCCCCATCGTTGCAAAACGGTGGGGTTTTTGATTTGGTGGATGTCTGATTTGAGCCCCATTTCACCGGATGCCGCGGACTCTACGAATGACTGCTATATCGACGACCGCTTTTTGGGATCGTTCATGACGCGTCCGTCAAATCTTCTGCGAGCATGAGTGCGTTCCCATCTGGGTCATAAAAAGTTGCTGTTTTTACCATACCTTCGACGACATCCGTTTCGCCATCGAACCTAACTTTGGCGTGCTCCAGTTTCTGCCTTGCAGCGTCCAGGTCAGCTATCCCAAAGACGGGTACGCAGTTGCCCGGTGCAGGCTTGGTGTGCTCGCCAAGGCCAATTGTTACGCCAACTGTATTCGTTTGAAGTTCTGACCAGCCTGCGTCGTCCGCATGATAAATAGTCTTAAATCCCAACATGCTGCCGTACCATTCAGCGCTTACGTGACGGTCCTTGACGGACAGAGAAATATTGATGGTTTCATTGGGCGAAATAAGAGACATAGTCTTTCCTTTTTTACCTAAATATATTAACTATACTTTATGGACATTAAGCTATTTGTCAACGTCACTTCAAGAGCTTGGGCGCTAGCCATTTTATCGAACTTGCACGCAGGTGTTGCGGGACGGCAGGCACCTTTGTTGGCTGCAACTGGCGCGAGTAGAACCGCTTTCGCCCAAAGCATGGATCACTTAATCACGGTGGGCTTGCTAGAACGAAACCCTGGTTATGGTCATCCATTGCGTCCGGAATTCCGACTCACATCGTTAGGAGTTTCAGCAGCTGCCATTGCCAACAAAATTCAAAGTGTAGCCGGTAAAGAAGACCAAGACTTGCTCCGTCGGTCATGGACGCTGCCAGTGTTGACGACGCTTCACACACCTAGCCGCTTCAATGACATCAAGCGGAGTTTGCCGTCAATTACGGATCGAGCATTGTCGCAATCGCTGAAAATAATGGAAGTCAGAAGCTGGGTGTGCCGTGCCGTTGACGAGACGGCTCGTCCACCGAGATCGATTTACTCTGCTGTGAATGCTGGCGCAGCGATTAGTCAGGCAACGGCACCAGAAATCAGGTTTGTTTAGCAAGACCGGACGTTCGTTCGGAAGTGGTGAAGGTCGGATAAGTCCCGCAAAGCAGACCTTCCCTAACCATCCCCACCCAGTTCATTCCAGATCTCACGCACCCAGCCTTTGATCACTTGTGCCTCTTCCCAGCGGTTTGACATCTCAGCACCATCCGGCCCGGTCATCGCATATTCAGGCGGCCCCAACTCGCAGACAAAGATGCAATCCCCAGACGGGTTGCGTGCCCGCCAGTCGGCCAGCCCTTCGCGCCACCAGCCTTTGAACAGCTCAACCCATTTCTGGTTCTGGGGAAAGTCCAGTTGCAGTTGGATTTGCTGGCGTGAGGCCACCCGCCCTTGGAAACTGTCGGACCGTTGCAGGATGCTGCTTATCAGTCGCATGTCGTGTTCGGACAGCGGAAACCAGAATTCTCGGTCCACGACATAATGCGACAGGTCCGCGCAAATCCGCATGTCGGGGATACGGTCAAGCAGTTGCAGCGTTGTGTAAAGATCATTGGTGATGCAGTTACGGTGCGTCTCGAACTGCACCGGCACGCCGATCCGGTCGGCCATATTCATCCAAGTTTCGATCACTGGCACCATATCGTCGAGTGCGATGGGCATCACTTGCCCAATCACATCCACAAAAGGCGCGCCAAAATCGGCGGCCATATGCAGCGTGTCCTCTAAGCTTTCGATCGTCTTGGGGAAGGCGACGATCAGCGGTGTCAGCCCGTTGCGTTCCATATGAGGTCGCACCTCATGGGCGACAGCCACATCAGACGCACCCAGATCAATCGCCATGCCGTCAAAGCCGACCTCGGCGACCATTTCGCAAACTTGATTATGAGGCAGTTTCACCCCGGTCTGATCATGCGGCTGCATCGCCCAAAGCGATGTGTAGACCTTAAGTCGCCTCACTCCGCCGGCATCCGGGTGACGCGCCCACCACTTCGGGGGATGATCCAGACCTCGTCCATGGGATATTGGCTTTCGTCCTTGGCCATCAGCTTGCCGATCACTTCGCGCTGGAATTCGAGCCAACCCATGCGGTGCACTTCGCCTGCTTTGTCCTCGATCCGGTTGTTGAGTTCGCGCAGTTTCCAGAACGGGACAGCGGGAAAAGTGTGGTGCGCCGTGTGATAAGGCATCTGCCAGCAAAGCCAGTTTTGCAGCGCATTGGCGCGGGTGGAACGGGTGTTTTCCATGATGTCGTTTTCATGGCTCAGGCCCAGATGCTCGATGGTGTTTTGCAGCTGGTGGATCGGCTTGGTCAGAACCATCGGAATAATCCAGAAGGTCAGCGCGGCCCATGATCCGGTGATCAGGGACACGACCGCGATTAGCCCGTAACCCGCCAGGTGCAGGCGGCTTTCGCGGATTACGCGCGCCTCTTCCTCTGCTCGGATGAAGGGTTCGATGATGATGCCCCTTGCACGGCGGACGGTGCCAAAAACCCGATTGCGCCAATAGGTGATCCCGCTCAGCCAAAGCAGGTAAGTTGTCAGCGTGTAGGGTTCGCGTACCAGTTCCCCGTCGCGTTCCCAGTCTTGGGTGTATTGGTGGTGTGCAAAATGCATGATCTGGTCGAAATCACGCGGGAAAATCTGGATGAAACCGATGATGCGCCCGAAAACCTCGTTCAGTTTGCGGGTTTTGAAGACGGTCGCGTGGGATAGCTCGTGTTGGGCGGCGTACAGGAAGTTCAGCAGTACGCCAAGCGCAAGACCTGTCACCCAGACCCAACCAGTGCCCATGGCGTAGCTATGCAGGACACCGACAAGCAGAATTGCCCCCATGTGGCTTGCCATTTGCAGCCCACCTTGCAGGTCTGATCGCTCGGACAGCGCCCGCAGTTCTGTTGGTGTCAGCAGCTTGCGCCGGGAAAAGCTCGCCTCCATTTTCCACCCCTTTGTCGTGTTGCCGCCAGCCTAGCGCAGCGTGCACATTTCGCAAAACCTTTCGCACAGGCCAGATCGCCGCAGATATTACGCCACGTTGAGGGTGACGCGCGCGTCGGCTTTCGCCATGATTGCCCAAACCGGAGGCACCTTTATGACCCAATATCCCAATCTTCTGTCCCCCCTTGATCTGGGCTTCACAACTTTGAAGAACCGCGTGTTGATGGGCTCCATGCATACCGGGCTGGAAGAGACGAAAGATTGGAACCGTGTCGCCGAATTCTATGCCGAGCGTGCGCGCGGCGATGTGGCTTTGATGGTCACAGGTGGCATGGCCCCCAACGCAGAAGGCGGCGTGTTTCCGGGGGCCGCTGGTCTTTATACTGACGAGGACATCGCGAACCACAAGATCGTCACCGACCGCGTACATGATGCCGATGGCAAGATCGCAATGCAGATCCTGCATGCCGGCCGCTATGCCTATTCGCCCAACTGTGTGGCCCCTTCGCCCGTGAAGTCGCCGATCTCGCCTTTCCCACCAAAAGAGCTGGATGAGGATGGGATCGAGAAACAGATCAGCGATATTGTGACCGCCGCTACCCGTGCCAAAGAGGCAGGATATGACGGGGTCGAGGTGATGGGATCAGAGGGTTACTTCATCAATCAGTTCCTTGTCACCCACACCAATAAGCGCACCGACCGCTGGGGTGGCTCATATGAAAACCGCATGCGGTTGCCGGTTGAGACTGTGCGCCGGGTCCGTGAGGCCGTAGGCACTGATTTCATCGTTATCTATCGTCTGTCGATGATTGATCTCGTTCCGAACGGGTCCACTTGGGAAGAGGTCTTGCAACTGGCCAAAGCGATTGAAGACGCAGGTGCGACGATCCTGAATACTGGCATTGGCTGGCACGAGGCGCGTATTCCGACGATCGCCACATCCGTGCCGCGTCGCGCGTTCACTTGGGTGACGAAGAAGCTGATGGGCGAGGTGCAAATCCCCATCATCACCTCAAACCGCATAAACATGCCCGAAGTGGCCGAAGGCGTGCTGTCAGACGGCTGCGCCGATATGGTCAGCATGGCGCGCCCCTTTCTGGCGGACGCGCATTTCGTGGCTAAAGCGAAGGCAGGCAAGGCGGCAGAGATTGCGCCTTGCATCGCGTGTAATCAGGCCTGTCTGGATCACACCTTCAGCGGCAAGCTGTCGTCGTGTTTAGTGAACCCGCGCGCCTGTCATGAGACGGAACTGACGATAGCGGCTGCCGATACGACAAAGAAAGTCGCTGTTGTTGGCGCAGGGCCTGCGGGGCTGTCTGCGGCACTTACGGCGGCTGAACGTGGGCATGCCGTCACGATCTTTGACAAGTCGGATGAGATCGGCGGCCAGCTGAATATGGCAAAACAGGTGCCGGGTAAGGAGGAGTTCTGGGGGCTGGTCGATTATTATCGCACCATGGTCGCCAAGGCCGGGATCACATTACAAATGGGCACGACCGCCACGCCAGAGGCTTTGGTCGATTTCAATGAAATCATCATCGCCACCGGCGTCGCCCCACGCGATCCGGCCATCCCCGGCCAAGACGGCCCCAATGTGCTGTCCTATATCGACGTGCTGCGCGGCAAAGCTGAGGTCGGCAAGAACGTGGCCGTGATTGGCGCGGGCGGCATTGGCTTTGACGTGGCGGAGTTCCTTGTGACAGATGAAAGCCCCACTGAGAACCTTGATGAGTGGCTCGCCGAATGGGGTGTTGGTGATCCGTCGCAAACGCGCGGTGGTTTGCGGCCCGAGGGAGCACAGCCAGAGGCTCCTGTTCGGCAGGTCACGTTGCTGCAACGCAAGTCAGAGAAGTTAGGCAAGCGGTTGGGCAAGACAACAGGTTGGATCCACCGTGCCGGGCTTCAAATGAAGAACGTGCAGATGATCGGCGGCGTGAACTACGAAAAGATCGACTCAGACGGCTTGCACATCAGCCATGGCGAGGCCCGCGAAAACCCCAAGGTGATTGCGGCTGACACGATCGTGCTTTGCGCAGGTCAAGTCCCGCAGCGCAGCTTGGCTGATGCGTTAATTGCTCTGGGGCGCACAGTTCATGTGATTGGCGGTGCTGATGTCGCCGCTGAACTGGACGCAAAGCGCGCGATTGATCAAGGCACGCGTCTGGCTGCACAGCTTTAAATTCATCGAAATACGACCGCTTTGCGCCCACGCGCAAAAGGCCAATAGCCTTATCTTAAAGGCATTTCGACGGAATCCGCTGTTTCCGCATCGGCATCAAAGCCGATTCATACCCCCGTATTGTCAGGCATTTGTCCCATTCCTGCCTGATTTCAGCGTCAAACATTGAACAACGGTGTCAAAATAAACGTATTGGGAATTTCAAATGGATCGTCTGACCGAAATGGAGGCCTTTGCCACGGTTGTGGACCAGGGCGGCTTTACAGATGCCGCAAAGAAGATGGGAATTTCCAAATCCGCTGTTTCCAAGCACGTTTCATCGCTTGAGGCCCGTCTTGGTGCGCGTCTGCTAAACCGCACCACCCGCCGGGTCAGCCCCACAGAGATTGGCCTAGCGTACTACGACCGCGCCCGCCGTGTGTTGAACGACGCAGGTGAAGCGGATGCACTGGTAACCTCAATGCAATCCGCACCATCGGGCCTGCTGCGCATCAGCGTTGCGACCGATTTCGGCGTGAACCATCTATCCCCTGTTTTGGGTGATTTTCTGGCTGAGTTCCCTGATATCACCGTCAACATGGCGCTGAACAACCGCTATGTTGAGCTGATCTCGGAAGGGTTTGACATGGCCGTCCGCATTGGTGAGCTGGAAGACAGCACCCTGCGCGCGCGTAAGCTGACTGAGACCACAAAACGCATGATTGCGAGCCCCGCATATTTTGAGCAGTATGGCCATCCCAAAAAGATCGACGACCTGAACGAGCATAAGTTGCTGCATTATTCCAATCAGGCCAACTCAGCCGTTTGGAAACTGACAGCACCTTCAGGCGAAAAGCGGCAAGTGCGGACTGCTGGGTGGCTGACAGTGAATGACGGACAGTCGCTTTTGAACGCTTGTATCGGCGGGCTTGGCATCGCTTACCTGCCTAGCTTTCTGTACGCTGATGCGATGCGCGAAGGTCTGGTCGAGGTTGCGATCCCTGATCTGCCGGTTGAGACACAAGGCATCTATGCGGTTTATCCGCCGGGCCGCTTCACGCAACCCAAAGTGCGCGCGTTCATCGACTTTCTGGCCCATGCTTTTGCCGACAAAGGCCCCGATATTTGGTAATTTTCCCAAGGTGCATTGTCACCTAACTGGCGCGGCCGTGTTTTGGCCGCGCTTTTTTATGCCTGTTAAAACCATCGCAATGTTTGACCGTTAAGCCCTTACCACCCTCGTGGTGGAGATGAACAATGAATCAAATCATGCGTTGGCTCGCACCCGAAAGCGTAGCGGGGTTTCTCGCGCGACTGTTTTTCTTGATGGCTTTGGTCACTGCTGCAAACGTCACTTTCGCCACGGCTTTTGGCGACCATGAAGACCACGCCGCATGGTATTATGTCCTGCACGCTGCTGTGGTCGGTGGCCCCTTCATTGTATTCTTCCTGACAGTCAGTGTCTTTCAGATGCGGCTGCAACGCCACTTCTGGCAACTGTCGCGCAAGGATGCCCTGACCGCCATCAACAATCGCCGCAGCTTTTTCGCTTTGACAAACGAGGTTCGCGCCCAAAACGACACTGGCGTGCTGATGATGCTGGATGCCGACCGGTTTAAAAGGATCAATGACACCCACGGCCACCAAGCAGGTGACAACTGTTTGAAAACCATCGCGTATACTTTGGAACGTAGCACGCGACAGACCGATATTCTGGGGCGATTGGGCGGTGAGGAATTCGCAATCTATCTGCCGGACACCAGTGCGTCGCTGGCCCTGGCGATTGGTGAACGACTGACAATACCGATTACGTTTCTGGTTGATGAAACGCAGTCACTCTCTGTTACAATGTCGATTGGTGCCGTCGTGTCACAACCTGATCTCACCATAGATCAACTGTTGGCACAGGCGGATCGCGCCTTGTACCGGGCCAAGCAAAATGGCCGGGCGCAGATGGTTTTTGATCAGGTTCCAACGCAAACGCCCAACCATCTGGTGCAGATGAACCACGCTACTCCTGCGTCGACGTCACAATGACCTCAACCCGCCTGTTCGCCTCGCGCCCCGCATCGGTGAGGTTTGAGGCAATGGGGGCGAGATACCCCATCCCTTCGGCCTCTAACTGGTTGCGGTCAACGCCGTAGTCGCTGACCAGTCGTTCCAGCACAGATGCGGCACGGCGTTTTGACAAAGCGATATTGGCATCCAACGGCCCGGCCGAATCCGTATGTCCGACAAGTGCGACCGTTCGGTCAGGGAATGACAACAGATAGTCAGCCAATGCCTGCAAGGACGGATACTCGCCGACGCTCAGCTGCGCCGATCCTGTTCCGAAACTCAGATCATCCAGGACCGCGCGCCCGATTTGTGTCAGCTGATCGGATATTGCCGCGTCAGGGGTTGCGTCAAACGACCGCAAAGCCGGTGCCTGGGCCGACGCAATCGCTGTTGGGTCCTGTGTAAAGGGGCCAACGTGTGTGACCTGAACAAACCCCGCCTCAGCCGTCCGGCTGGTGAACAGTGTCAGATACTCCGGCCCCTCTGCGCCAGTCCGTTCGGCCGCTAGAAACCGGAAATCACCGATATTGATCCGCATGTCCGGCGGCGACATGGTGGTGACACCAAAGCGAAAGTCAAAGCCACCACAGGCCTCGGTCTGACATTCAAAGATGACGCGATAGCGGCTGTTTCGCAGCTGTTCGCGCAAAGGTCGAACCAATTGCAACGTCGTTAAAGACGCCGCCTCGATCCGCCATGCCTGTTGGGTCACCTGCCCCTCAACCGTCTGCACAGGCATAGCACCATTCTCCCAAATGCCCATGGGCAGGGCATAGCTATCGGCCGGGCTGACCACCTCGGCCTGCAAGCTGGCGTTGCTTGGGAAATCCAGCATTTGCGCCTGCGCCGCACTACCGGCAACGGCCAAAAGTACAGCGCAAAGGCGGATCATCGGGCGAGGGCGTGATAATCGTCGTTGGGACGCATATCGGTGGCCGAGGCGATGCGGTTGCTCATGTTATAGAAGCCAGTGACCGCTGCGATATCCCAGATATCGCGATCCGAAAATCCAACCTGCCGCAGCGCATCGCGGTCTTTTTCCTCGATTTTGGCGCTGGCGACGGTCATCAGTTCGGCAAACTCCAGCATTGCCTTTTGGCGCGCATCAAGCGGTGCAACACGCCAGTTCATCACCAGCATTTCCCCCAGCTTCGGATCGCCCGAAAGCTGCCTGACCGCCGCACCATGCGCCGTCAGGCAATAGTAGCATTTGTTGATGGAAGACACAGTCACCGCGATCATCTCGCGCTCAAGTTTCGACAGGCCAGAGTCCGCCAGCATCACATCATTATAAAGCGCCGTGAACGCATTCAGCTTGTCGATATCGAAGGCATAGGCCTGCAAGACATTGGGTATCATCCCCAGCTTGTCCGAGCAGACATCAAAGTATTTCTGCGTCGCTTCAGGTAAAGGATCAACCATCGGCAGATCAAGGGCAGTGGGTTGGTCTGTCACACGTATTACTCCGGCAAGGTCCGATAATGATAGTGTCCCACAAGCGTCATGCCGAGGGAAGAGTAGAGCGCGTTTGCCGCATCATTCGCCTGTGTCGTCACCAGCGTCAGGTAGTCCGCACCGTGGCTTTGCGCCCAAAAGGCAGCAGCTCGTGTCATGTGCTGCGCCAGACCCTGCCTGCGGTGCGCATCAGCGACTTCAAGCGCATGGATCATCGCGCAATCCGCCGCTATCCCGATATAGACAGTGCCGGCTGGCCGATCATTCACCCGGCCCAGCAGTGTTGTTTTGGGTTGCTGGGCGCGGTCCATCACGGCCAGCCTGCCTTGGCCAATGCCGCCCTCGGCCCAGACTTCGACCTGAACGGCAAGCGGAGGCCAGATCTCAAAAGCTGTCACAGGTGGGGGCCGCTGGGTTGCGATGTCCTGGACCGGGGCTGCGTACATATTCACCGGGTCCTTGATCACGTAACCGCGCGCGGCAAGAACTTGGTCCAACGCATCTTCGCCCTCGCGGATCATAAAAAGCGGCACCTGCCCTGCCTCGCGCATTGCCTGTTCGGCTTCCGGCACATCCGCCTCGGTCACGGGCATCTCTGCTGTTGTCGCACTCACCCGACTGCTGCCGCTGTTATCCAATCGCACCATCCAAGGTCCCAGCGCCTGTTTGGCCGAGGCAGGCCAAGTGCCATCAATGACGGCATAGAGTTTTTGCGCGGTTGGAAAGTTCATGCGGCGAACGTCGCCTCAAGCGCGGCCATCGCGGTATCAAGTGCAGCCGCGTCACTGCCCCTCACCACGACATTGGACCCATAGACGCCGTCCTTTTGAAACGGGTATGACCCGACCGATAGATCAGGAAAGTCCTGCGCGAACTGCCCCAAAGGCCCCGCGATATCGCCTTCGCCTTTCATCAGCCGCAGAGTGCGCGACAAAAGCGGTGCACCGCCGGTAAGCTTGGGCAGCACGCTGGCAACCATTGCCTTGAACACAGACGGCACACCCGCCATGACGTGAACATTTCCAAGGCTGAACCCCGGCGCGGTGCTGACCGGATTGTCGATCAGGTCGGCCCCATCCGGGATGCGGGCCATGCGCAGGCGGGCTTCGTTCAATTCCTGACCCGAACGGTCATAATGCGCTTGCAAGAGCGCGCGCGCATCATCGCGCACGTCAATATGCGCACCAAAGGCGGCGGCGATACAATCGGCGGTAATGTCGTCATGGGTCGGCCCAATCCCTCCGCTGGTAAAGACATCGGCGTAGCGAACTGACAGTGCCTTGACCGCAGCAACAATCGCGTCGCGGTCATCACTCACCACCCGCACCTCTTTCAGATCAATCCCGATCTCGGTTAATTGCCCCGCAAGATAGTGCATATTCGCATCACGCGTCCGGCCTGAGAGGATTTCATCGCCTATCACAAGCATCGCGGCGGTCGGGTTTGGCATCGGGTGGTTCTCCTGTCTGGAGTAACAGGTTATAGCGCGCATATGGAATTTGCCACGCCTCTTGTCCCCGCCCGTCTGATCAAGCGCTACAAACGGTTTCTGGCCGATGTTCGGCTTGGGGACGGGCGTGAAGTGACTGCCCATTGCGCCAACCCCGGCTCAATGATGGGGCTGGCGGAACCGGGGATGAAAGTGTGGTTGGAACCCAATGATGACCCCAAGAAAAAGCTTAAGTTCGGCTGGCGTTTGGTGGACTATGAGAATGGGCATTTTACGGGTGTTGATACGTCTGTACCAAACCGCGCGTTAAAGGCCGCGCTGATGGCGCATGAGGTTCCGGGCCTGCCTGCCTATGATCTGGTCCGTCCTGAGGTGAAATACGGCGAAAACAGCCGTATTGATTTTCTGCTGAGTGGCAATGGACCGGATACCTATGTTGAGGTCAAAAGCGTCACCCTGTCCCGGCAGCCGGGTCTGGCAGAATTCCCCGACAGCGTCACTGCACGCGGTGCCAAGCATTTAGGAGAACTGGCGCAGATGGTCGCCCAAGGACACCGCGCGATCATGTTCTATCTGGTACAACGAACAGATTGCGAAGCAGTCGCTTTGGCGGGCGACATTGACCCCGCTTACAAAGCCGCTTTCGACAGCGCGGCGGCCGCGGGCGTGATCGTTCTTGCACAATCTTGTATCATTAGCCCTGCGGCGATCACACTTGGGCCTCCGATCCCTTTCCGGGCCTAGAAATTGCTGCGGACTTCGCCTATGTCGCCCAGTAACACGTAAAAGGAACGACCCGTTGGAAACGAACACTGCGCACCTGACCAAAGATGGGATCCGGCTTTATGAGCCCAGCGACTTTGCCGGGATGGCAAAGGCGGGGGAGCTTGCGGCTCAAATCTTGGATCGCATCGCAGAGCATGTGTTTCCGGGTCAGACCACCGGCGAGTTGGATCGCCTGATTACACAGTGGGTTGATGACGCGGGTGCTGTTTCGGCAACCATTGGCTATAAGGGCTATCAACACGCCAGCTGTATTTCGGTAAACCACGTCGTTTGTCACGGCATTCCCGGTGACAAGAAACTGAAAGACGGCGATATCCTGAATATCGACGTTACTGTGATCGTCGATGGCTGGTTCGGTGATACCAGCCGGATGTATGTCGCAGGCAACCTGCCCCGCAAGGCGGAACGCCTTATCCAAGTGACCCATGATGCCCTGATGAAAGGGATCGAGGCCGCAAAGCCCGGTAACACCTTTGGCGACATCGGCTATGCCATCCAGCTTTATGCAGAAAGTCACCGCATGTCTGTTGTGCGTGATTTTTGTGGGCATGGCCTGGGTCGTGTCTTCCACGCCCCGCCCAATGTCTTGCACTATGGTCGCCCCGGCACGGGGGCTGTGCTGGAAGAAGGCATGTTCTTTACCATTGAGCCAATGATCAATCTGGGCCGTCCCGAAACCAAGGTTTTGGGTGATGACTGGACTGCCGTGACGCGCGACAAATCGCTCTCGGCACAGTTTGAGCATTCCATCGGTATCACAGCGGATGGGTGTCAGATTTTCACGTTGTCTCCGGCTGGGAAGTTCCACCCAACCTACGGAGCATAAGCTGAGAGGGAAAATCGCTGACGATT
Source organism: Yoonia sp. F2084L (assembly GCF_023015625.1). Taxonomy (GTDB): domain Bacteria; phylum Pseudomonadota; class Alphaproteobacteria; order Rhodobacterales; family Rhodobacteraceae; genus Yoonia. Next base: position 261,143 of record NZ_JALKAH010000003.1, on the reverse strand, counting down.
TCCCCTCTTGCGAATGACTTGCAACTAGTGACCTAGGTCCCTATATCTACTGTGTCGCTAGCGGTGACGCCTTTCCCCTGAAAACTTGACGAAAAGGATGCACCCTATGCACCTGATGAAAACGACCGCTATGGTGGCCGCTCTTGGCCTTTCTGCAACGACTTTGACCGCTCAGGAAGTCACACTGCGCTTTCAGCACTTTGTGTCCCCTGCCAGCGCGAACCCCACTTATTTCATGCAGCCTTGGGCTGATACGATCGAAGAACAATCCGAAGGCCGCATCAAGGTTGAACTGTACCCGTTTATGCAATTGGGCGGCTCTGCCCCGAACCAATATGACTTGATCCGTGACGGCGCGATTGATGGCGGCTGGGTCATTCCCGGCTATCAGCCGAACCGCTTCCCCGAGGCAGAGGCGATGGAACTGCCCTTTATGACCACCAAATCCGGTGAAGAGGCCAGCGCTGCTGCGTGGGAATTCACACAAGAGTATCTGATGGACGATTTCGCCGATGTGCACGTCATCGCAGCCCATATGCATGGGCCCGGTATTGTGCATAAGCGTGGCGCATCCGTCGAGACGGTCGAGGATTTTGCTGGACTGAAACTGCGCGGTCCGTCGCGTCCTGCGACCCTGCTGCTAGAGGAACTCGGGGCGACACCTATCGGAATGCCAGTCCCGCAGTTTCCTGAAGCCCTGTCCCGTGGTGTTGTCGACGGTGGCGTGATCACGTGGGAAATGTCGCCGTCACTTAAGCTGGACGAGTTGACCGACAGTCACACGGATGTAGCAGGTGATCAGGCGCTCTATAACCTCTACTTCATCTGGGCGATGAACAAGGATGTGTATGAAGGGATGCCCGACGACCTGCGTGCGATCATTGATGCCAACTCTGGTATGATGGCAAGCAAATGGGCCGGGCGTGCACATGATACAGGTGATGTTGTAGGTCGCGATCTGATGGCTGCGGATGGCAATGAGATTGCGCAATTGTCCGTGACCGAGACGGACCGGATCAAGGCGCTAGGTGCCGATGTGACCCTCGAATGGATCGCCGAGATGGACGCGAAAGGCTTTGACGGTGCCGCACTGGTCGCAAGCGCGCAGGCAGCAGTCGCCGCCAATCGCGCGGAAGAATAACCGGACCTGCCGCGCAACCCTTTCGCCACAAGCCGGAATGGGTTGCGCGCGTCAATGCTGATTGCGTTATGCAATGCCTGTTCGATCCGCTATGCCAAAGGTGATTTTCACTAATTGGCCTGCCATTGCGGATGACAACGGGTACTACCTCTTCTTTCACGACAACGGATGCTGCCAGCAAAATTGGCGCAAGGTTTCGGGTTGCCGTTGTTGGGATTTCGCTGATCGCGGTTGCCCTGTTGGTGTTTCAATCAGACGCAGGCATCACGGATGTGACCAAAATCGCGACCGGTTATGGGATCGGCGTTTCTTCGATCGTCGCGGTTCTGATCGTGGCCAGGTTTGTTTGGTTCAGGCTGCGCGACAGACGTCATCCAAACGCAGAAGAGCAAGCAGACCCTATGGTTTGGTATCGTGCCTATTTGGCGCAGGTCAGATGGAGCGATATCACAATCGCTTTGATAGGGCTTATCGTTACTGTGTCATGCTTTACCGTCTACAAGGCGACCGTTGTTGGATCAGAAGGATACGGGTTTGATGGGCTGTTCATTGCATGGGACCGCGCACTGTTTGGCGGTAATGATCCTTGGGTTCTGACACATGCCATGTTGCCTTCGGCGTTTGCGACCAAAGTGATCGACATTCTTTACCACCCCGTATTCCTCCCGATGATCATCGGCTATACGGTTTGCGTCACGGCCCATAGCAAGCCCGCGCTGCGCTACACGTATATAATCGCCTATTTGGTCAGCTTTGTTTTCATCGGGATGATCAGCGCCGACGCGCTTCACTCGGCCGGACCAATTTATGATGGGGTGCTGTTCGGGGATGGCACCACTTTTGCACCCTTGATTGACCGATTGGCCGCACAGAATGGGGCCGCAGGGCCGTTTAGCGCTGTCTTGGCGCAGGACTATCTTTTGCAGCTGAACGAACGTGATGTCGCCGGGCTTGGCGGCGGGATTTCCGCGATGCCATCCATGCACATCGTATTGGCATTTCTTTGGGTTTTTGCTGCATTCCATCTACATCGCATCTTGGGCGTTGTAGTCACGATCTACGCGACGGTCATCTGGTTCGGCTCAGTGCATCTGGGCTGGCACTATTTCGTGGATGGCCTTGTCGGGCTGATCATGCTGGCTGTGATTTGGTACGCTGCTGGCCGCACCTTTGGCTTGTATGGGCGTGCCTAGGTAATGCGCGCCACCACGTAATCGGCCAGATCGACCAGCATCTGTTTCAAGGCGTGATCGGGCACTGCATCCAAGGCCGATTTCGCTTTCTCCGCCCAAGCCAAGGCATCCTGCCGGGTGGCTTCCATCGTGCCGTACTTGGCAAGCAAAGCGATTGCATGATCAAGGTCGCCCTCTTTCTGTCGGCCCTTTTCGATCGTGCGCACCCAGAAGGCTCGCTCTTTGACATCGGCGGCGGCAACGGCGCGGATCACCGGCAAGGTCAGTTTGCGTTCGCGAAAATCATCGCCGACGTTCTTGCCAGTTGCTTTGGTGCCGCCGTAATCCAGCAAGTCATCGACGATTTGGAATGAGATGCCCAAGGCATCGCCATAATCAAACAGTGCCTGTTTGGTGACGGCGTCCTGACCCGCAATCTCGCCCCCAACTTCCATCGCCGCAGAGAAAAGCGCCGCAGTCTTGCCGCGTACAACTTGCAGATAGATATCTTCGGTCGTGGCCAGATCGCTGGCGGCAGTCAGCTGCAAGACCTCGCCTTCGGCAATCGTCGCAGCAGCATTGGCCAGAATATCGAGAACGCGCAAGGAACCGGTTTCAACCATCAATTGGAACGACCGCGCGAACAGATAGTCACCCACCAGAACGCTCGACGTATTATCCCACAGCAAGTTCGCCGTAGGGCGCCCCCGTCGCTGGCTGCTTTCATCAACCACATCATCATGCAGCAGGGTCGCGGTATGGATAAACTCCACCGTTGCGGCCAGATGCACATGATAGGGGCCGTCATAGCCACACATCCGGGCCGCCGCCAAGGTCAGCATTGGGCGCAGGCGTTTGCCGCCTGCTTCGACCAAATGCGCAGTCACCTCGGGGATACGTGGGGCGTGTTCTGATGCCATCCGCTCGCGGATCAGTGCGTTTACAGCGGTCAGATCATCAGCCAGCGCCGCGGCCAATTGTTCATGTGGTTTTGTGGCGGCGTGATCAAGGCTCATGCAAGTTTCCGTCATGTGAATAGACATCCGCAAAAGGGCGTCTTAGGTCTTGGTTATGAAAGAGCTTTTGCGCACCAACGACCCCACCGTCCTTGCCTTTGCAACCGCCCTGTTGGACAGCGAGGGTATAGACTGGTTCGCCTTTGACGTAAATATGAGCGTGCTGGAAGGCAGCATAGGCATTATGCCGCGCCGCCTGATGGTTCTGGATCGCGATCTGTTCATGGCCGAGGCCGTGATGCGCGACGGTGAGATTGATCTGGGCCGTGACTGACGACCTGACACAAGATGATTTTCTGGGCGGTCAAATCCGGGTCTGGCAGCCCCGGCGCGGCTATCGGGCGGGGGTTGATCCAGTGATCTTGGCGGCGTCAGTGCCTGCAAAACAGGGGCAAACCGCATTGGAGTTGGGTTGCGGGGTTGGCGTCGCGTCGCTTTGCCTTGCCGCGCGGGTTAAGGGGCTGGCGGTAACCGGCGTTGAGTTGCAGCCGGAATACGCCGCACTTGCCCAGCGCAACGCGATCAAAAACGCCTTGCCATTTGACGTGATTGCAGCCGACTTGCGCGCATTACCTGCCGATCTGCGGCAAAAGCGGTTTGATCACGTTTTGATGAACCCCCCCTACTTTGACCGCAACGCCGGATCCGCATCGCGAGACAGCGGCAAGGACATCGCCTTTGGCGGCGACACCCCGTTGCAGGATTGGCTGGATGTCGGCGCGCGGCGCGTGGGACCACGCGGCTATCTGACCCTCATTCAACGCATGGAACGCTTGCCCGAAGTGTTGGACGCGCTCGCCGGGCGCTTGGGCGCGGTCATCGTGAGGCCAATTGCCGGACGCATAGGGCGCGCGCCAGAGTTGTTTATCCTGCAAGCGCGGCAAGACGGGAAAACCCCGTTTCGGATGGCGCCGACGCTGATCATGCATCAGGGCGATTCTCACGGCGGGGATCAGGAAAGCTATCGGGCAGAGGTTGCGGCGGCTCTCAGAAGTGGCGCAAATTTACCCATTCTGCCTTAACGGTTTGGCAATACTTGCATTGCACGATCAGGTTGTGCAAAATTGCTGCCCTGCGGCGTGACAGACAGCGCCGGATATGATGCAATCAAAACACACGGAAACCAGAGGAGGACCACCATGAGCTTGAGTTCGCATTTGCAGGAACTGAAGAAGAAACACCAAAACCTCTCGGAGAATGTCGAAGCGATGCAGCGTAGCCCTGCCGCCGACGACATTGAAATTGCGAAACTTAAGAAGCAAAAGCTTATGCTGAAAGAAGAAATCACGCGCCTCAGCACGCATTAACCACTCACACGACGCACTGACAGCTGATGCCTGCATCCGCTGTCAGAGCAAATCACTGGCATTTATCAACGTACGCCTATCGGCGATGTGTTTGGACGATTGGATTTCCTTCAATACCCAAGCCTCGAACGCGGCGACATGCGGCCGCCGCTCACTGCCCAGCGGGCAGATGAAACGATACTGGGCCTCTGATATCAGTCCGATTTCAAACGGTGCAACCAATTGGCCGTCTTCCAGCGCACGCGCCACCAAAGATGCACGCCCCATGACAACGCCGGCCCCGGCGACAGCCGCATCAATGGCGTGATCCGCTTGCGAAAAGCGCGGGCCGTGCGAGGTATCCGCCTCAACCCCCGCAGCCTTCAGCCAGGCATCCCAACCCGTCGGTAGCTTGAGGAAATTGATCGAATCATCATGGATGAACGTTGCCTGTGCCAGCTTGGCAGGTGTGTCGTATTCTTTTGCAAGTTGCGGTGTCATCATCGGCGTCATCCACTCTTCAAAGATGGGACGCGAATAGACACCTTCATCACCGCCAAGACCAAAGCGGATCGCCACATCGACTTCGTCACGGTCAAAATCGACGATCCGCAAAGTTGCTGAAAACCGCAGGTCGATGTCTTCATGGGCTTGCGCAAAATCATACATGCGCGGGGCCAGCCACTTTGACGTAAAGGCAGGGCCAGCAGTGACAGTAAGGACGCCACTATCAGTTAACCTTTTTGTGCTGCGCCAAGCGGATGAAAGAGTCGTAAACGCATCCGTTGCGCCGGGTGCAAGGCAGCGTCCCGCCTCGGTCAACTCAACCGCCCGATTAAGCCTGCGAAAGACTGGTTGGCCCAAATCAGCCTCCAAAGCCTTTATTTGATAGGATAAAGCGGCGGGAGTGACGTTTAGCTCTGCTGCTGCCTTGGCAAATGACATATGGCGGGCGGCCGCCTCGAACGCGCGCAGGGCGGTGAGTGGGGGTAATCTATCTGACATGGTTCAGTTTAATACAGCTTAACTGAAGCAATAGAAAGTCTCGTTTGTCGAAACGGCGCGGAATACGCATATTAGGGACATCAAGACAAACAAAGACACATCGAAGGAACGCACCATGTACGAGACAACAACAAGCCCCCGCATTCGTGAAGGTATCCAACGCGCGCACCAGAAACGTGCAGAAGCACTGCGCAACGCAGTTCGTTGGTTCACACGCCGCAAGTAATTCTTTATTTCGCTCCGGATGCTGCAATGCATCCGAACGAAAATGGGCCACGCCTGATCAGCGTGGCCCTTATTTTTTGGTCTGTCGCTTGGCTTAGGCCAGATACTGACCGCCGTTTGCGGACAGGGTAGAGCCCGTCACAAAACCTGCATCGTCAGATGCAAGGAAGCATACAGCGCGCGCAATTTCAGAGGCTTCGCCAAGGCGGCCAACCGGAATTTGTGGCAGGATGACTTCGTTCATGACCTTTTCAGGGATCGTGCTCATCATCTCGGTGTTGATGTAGCCGGGGGCCACGATGTTGACAGTGATGCCAGCGCGCGCGCCTTCTTGCGCCAGCGACTTGGTAAAGCCGATGTCGCCTGCTTTCGTCGCGGCATAGTTCGCTTGGGCGAACTGGCCTTTCTGTCCGTTGATCGAAGAAATCGTGACGATGCGGCCAAATTTACGTTCGCGCATGCCGCCCCAGACATTGTGCGTCATGTTGAAGACGCCGTTCAGGTTGGTGTCGATGCATTCGTGCCACTGCTGTGGTGTCATCTTGTGGAATGGGGCGTCGCGGGTGATGCCGGCGTTGTTCACCAAGATCTCAACCGGGCCAAGGTCTGCTTCGATCTGGGCGATACCGTCCTTGCAGGCGTCGTAGTTACCTACGTCCCATTTGTAGGTCTTGATGCCGGTTTCCGCGGTAAAGGCTGCTGCCTTTTCATCGTTGCCCGCATAAGTGGCAGCAACGCTGCATCCCATGTCCTTCAATGCTGTTGAAATAGCTGCGCCAATTCCGCGCGAGCCGCCCGTGACGAGTGCGACACGTCCCATAATAATTCCTCCTCAGGTGTTCAATTGATTGGGGTGTAGGCGGCGCTGCATCGCGCCGCCTTGATCTGGATCAGGGGCGTTCAACGCAAAGTGCTACGCCCATGCCGCCGCCGATGCACAAAGTGGCGAGGCCTTTTTTGGCATCGCGGCGCTTCATTTCGAACAAAAGCGTGTTCAGCACGCGACAACCGGACGCACCAATGGGGTGGCCAATTGCGATGGCGCCGCCGTTCACGTTGACGATTTCCGGGTCCCAGCCCATTTCCTTGTTTACGGCACAGGCCTGTGCGGCGAAGGCTTCGTTCGCTTCAACAAGGTCCAGATCGCCAACAGACCATCCTGCTTTATCCAGCGCTTTTTGCGATGCATAGATCGGACCGACGCCCATAATGGACGGATCAAGACCGGCTGTGGCGTAGGATGCGATACGGGCGAGCGGTTCGATCCCGCGCTTTTCAGCTTCATCCGCAGACATCAACAAAGTCGCTGCCGCGCCGTCGTTCAGACCCGACGCGTTGGCGGCTGTGACGGAACCGTCCTTGGTAAATGCAGGCCGCAGTTTTTGCATCGCTTCCATGGTCGCGCCGTGGCGGATGTATTCGTCTTTATCGACCACGATGTCGCCCTTGCGTGTCTTCACGGTGTAGGCTGCGATTTCATCGTCGAAGCGGCCAGCCTTCTGGGCGGCTTCGGCTTTGTTTTGTGAAGCAACGGCAAATTCGTCTTGCATATCGCGTGTGATCTGGAACTTTTCTGCCACGTTTTCAGCAGTTTGGCCCATGTGGTAATTGTTGAAAGCATCCCAAAGACCATCGCGGATCATGGTGTCGATATACTTCATATCGCCCATTTTCTGACCGGCACGCAGGTGTGCGGCATGTGTGGACAGCGTCATGTTTTCCTGACCACCAGCAGCGACGATAGATGCATCACCCAGTTGGATGTGCTGTGCGCCAAGTGCGACAGCGCGCAGGCCGGACCCACAAACCTGGTTGATGCCCCATGCGGCTGATTCTTGTGGGAGGCCCGCATTTATGTGCGCCTGACGCGCCGGGTTTTGGCCTTGGGCGGCTGTCAGAACCTGACCGAGGATCGTTTCGCTCACTTCCGATTTATCGACGCCCGCGCGTTCAACGACGGCCTCCAGAACGGCGGCACCCAGATCATGGGCGGGTGTGGTGGCGAATGATCCGCCAAAACTGCCCACGGCTGTGCGTGCGGCAGATGCGATAACGACGTTGGTCATAGGTGGTCCCCTTCAGTTTATCCTCGGACAAGAAGGTGCCATCTACACGTATCAGGTGCAAGACAATCCCAAGTGTCATTTGCGGGCGCTGGTTAGGGGGAAAGTTGACGTAGGGCAAATCAAAGCCCCTATGCGCCCGGCGCAACCCGTCACAGGGTAAGTGACGGAACCCCGAAGTGATAGCCTTGCATGCAGTCCACGCCGAGGGTGTTAAGAAAGGCGGCTTCTTCCGCGGTTTCCACTCCATCGGCGACGGCGAACATTTCAAACTGATGCGCCACAGTGATCAGCGCCTCGGTCAGGACCTGATTATCGGGATCGCGGTCAATGCCGCGCACAAAGCTTTTGTCGATCTTCACCAGATCGAAGAAAAATGATTTCAAATGCCGGAATGCGGTGAAACCGGCCCCAAACCCATCAAGCGCAAAACCAACACCTTGGGGCTGCATCTCGCTCATGAAGCGAATGACGTTTTCATGCAGCATCATCGCAGAGGTTTCGCTGATTTCAAAGATAAGCCTGTCGCCCAGCAGATTGCGGTCCAGCAGACCCTTGTCCAATGTGCGCCGCCATTCCCCGTCTCCGATAGACCGCGCAGAGAGGTTCACGGATAGCCGCAGTTCAGGGTTTTTCCGCAACTGATGCAAGGCGAGTTCCAGCGTCAGGCAATCAATTTGCCGCCCCAATTCCGTCTCTTCGATCAATGGCATGAAATGCGCAGCGGGAATAATCCGTCCCCCTTCATCAGACAGCCGCACGAGCCCTTCGTGAAACGCGACCATATTGTCCCGGTCTGCCGTAACCACCGGATGAAACGCCAGTTGTGCCCGCCCTGCCGACAAGGCATCACGTACCAGTTTTGTGATATCCGCATCACGGCTGGCCATAGCATAGATCAAGGGATCAACGAGCGATTGCTCGTCAACTTCCGCACGGCTGAGCGTGGTGTTTTGCATCTTGGCGCTCCATACTGATCCCGCCAAGATGCCCCACGGCAGCTAACAGCAGGTTAAGGACAGGCAGATGAGTGAGCGATGCGGATGGGCCGGGCCTGAACAGATTTACATCGACTATCACGACACCGAATGGGGCGTACCAGAGTATGACAGCCGTACCCTTTGGGAAAAGCTAATCCTGGATGGATTTCAGGCCGGGTTGTCATGGATCACGATTCTCAAGAAACGCGAGAATTTCCGCGCGGCCTTTGAAGGATTTGACCCAAACGTGATTGCAGAATGGACCGATGTGGATGTTGAGCGCCTGCTGGGTGATGCAGGCATCATCCGCCACCGAGGCAAGATCGCAGCAACCATCGGCAATGCCCGCGCGTGGCAAGAAATTGAAGCCCGCGAAGGCTTTGACCGGTTTTTGTGGAACTACATTGACGGGGTGCCATTGCAAACGGTCCATGCCGACCGCGCATTGATCCCGACGCAGACGCCGCTGTCGGCACAGATTTCAAAGGACCTCAAGAAAGCGGGTTTCCGGTTCTGTGGGCCGACGATCGTCTATGCCTTCATGGAGGCGACGGGGTTGATCAACAACCACTTGACGACCTGCCCACGTCACGCACCCTGTGCTGACTTGGCCCGCGATCCGGGCGAGGTTTGGCCTACCACCGTTTAAGCGCGTCTTCGTCCGCATCTTTGGCTGCGACCCATGCGGCACCCTTGGAGGTCACTTCCTTCTTCCAAAAAGGCGCACGGGACTTCAGGTAATCCATCAGGAAATCTGCGGCCTCAAATGCGGCTGCGCGGTGCGCTGCGGCCGTTGCGACCATCATAATGGGCGTGCCGGGTTTCAGCGGACCGTAGCGGTGAATGACAAGCACATCCGCCAGATCCCACCGCGTCACAGCCTCATCTGCGATCTTGGTAATCGCACTTTCCGTCATGCCGGGGTAATGCTCGATCAGCATTTCCTGCAGGTCGCCTTGGGTATCCCGCACAACGCCGGTAAAACTAACGACCGCACCGACATCGTGGCGGTCTTGCGCAAAACCGTTCAGCTCTGCGCCGGCGTCAACGGGCTCTGCCTGTACGCGAACGGTCATCAGCCACCTGTCATTGGCGGGAAGAACGCCACTTCTGTAACGCCAGCAAGGGGCGCATCAAAATCCGATAGTTCCTGATCAAGAGCAACGCGCAGCGCACTGGTATCAGCGAAAGCGGCTGCATAGCGTTCTTCACGTGATTTCAGCTCAGCGATCAGGTCATTGACGGTGGCAGCATCGGTTTGCACCGTTTCTTGTGGCAGGCCGATCCGTTCGCGCACCCATGCGAAATAAACAACATTCATGCGTTCGTATCCTTCAGATATGGCCGCGATTTATTGAAGTAATCCCAGCCCGTCACAAGGGTGAGAAGGGCTGCGATCCACAGCATAATGATGCCACCCCACCAACTGACGACCATGCCCTGATATTTCCACCACAGACCCAACTCATCCGGGCCGGTGCCTGAAATCGCCTCTTCGACCATTTCGGAGGTCATGGCGAGTGACTGCATCCCAAAGTAATGCTCGAACGCGCCGGTCGCAAACAGCATGGAAATCGCGACCATCTGCGCGGTCGTCTTCCATTTGGCGAGGTTCGTGACTTTCAGGGTGCCCGCCGTGTCGCCCAAAAATTCTCGCAAGCCAGAGACAAAAACTTCGCGGAAAATGATGATCGTCGCTGGCAGCAAAATCCATGGGTTCATACCTGAAAAGCCCGTGATCACGACCAGTGCTATAATTACCATCGCCTTGTCTGCGATCGGGTCCAGCATCGCGCCGAGTTTGCTTTCCTGCTTCCATGCACGCGCCAGATAGCCATCCAGAAAATCGGTGAAGGCCGCAACAACGAAAAGAATCAGCGCAAACCAATCCGCCCAGGGCCGCGCAAAATACAAAAACATCACCACGACTCCGGGTGCTGCAGCAAGCCGCAGGATGGTCAGGGTATTTGGCAGGTTCAGCGTCATAGGGATAGTGGTAGCGCGGCTGAAGGGCGGATGCCAGTGGCCTTCGTCATCGCACCTTACGGTGGCCAAGTCGATAAGACGGGCTTTCGCCAAATGCTGATATGTTTTGCGCTGTGCCGGTCACTGGGTAACTTGTTCCAAACCGCCCAGCGCTACTGCAATTCCCTCCCGGCCACGGCGCATCCTCGCGCTGCCAGTGGCAACGCAATGCGGCCTGAACCAATAGCGAACGCGAGGATCAGGCCACCAGCGACCAAGTCCTACAAAACTCTGAGTATGCGTTGCAGCGCCTGAGGATCAGTGCCAACCAGGTCGTCATCTTAAGTGCCAGCCACGTCCGCATGAAAGTCGTTGTCCTGCGTCAAATCATCCGCGCAGGGCGGTGTTTCACGTTAGCCATTCTCGTGGAAGTAGTCATAGACCGTCTGCGCAAGCTTCGCAGACACCCCGTCCACTGCTTTCAGATCCGCAAGGTTCGCCCGCGCCACTGCTTTCGCAGAGCCAAAATGGGCCAGCAATGCCCGCTTTCGTGTCGACCCCACGCCGGGCACATCGTCCAAAGGCGTTGCCCCAATTGCCTTGGACCGTTTCGCGCGGTGTGTGCCGATGGCAAAGCGGTGCACCTCATCACGCATCCGTTGAATGAAATAGAGCACAGGGTCGTTGTGCCGTAGCGCCATGACCGGTTTGCCGGTACGGTGGAACTCCTCTTTCCCAGCGTCGCGGTCTTCGCCCTTGGCGACACCGACCATCGGAATGTCACTGACACCAAGGTCATCCATGATCTCGCGCACGGCACTTACCTGCCCTTGTCCGCCGTCGATCAGCAAGAGGTCGGGCCAGGTACCTTGCGTCCGTTCAGGGTCTTCTTTCAGCAGGCGTTGGAAGCGGCGGGTCAGCACCTCTTTCATCATGCCGAAGTCATCGCCGGGGGTCAGGCTGTCGTCTTTGATGTTGAACTTGCGGTATTGGTTTTTGTCGAACCCATCGGGCCCAGCCACCACCATCGCGCCGACGGCATGCGCGCCTTGGATGTGGGAGTTGTCGTAGACCTCGATCCGCTGGGGCACCTTTTCCATATCAAATGCCTCAGCCACGCCTTTCAACAGGCGGGCCTGCGTGGCAGTTTCAGACATCTTCCGCGCCAGGCTTTCGCGGGCATTGCGCAGAGCGTTTTGCACCAGCTCCGCCTTTTCGCCACGCTGGGGAACGATGATCTCGACTTTGCGCTCGGCTTTCTCGGCCAGCGCATCGGCCATTAGATCGTCGTTATCGAGGCCATGCGACAGGATCAGCATGCGGGGCGGTTCGCGGTTGGAATAGAACTGGCCGACGAAAGCCTCCATCACTTCCGACAAGTCTTCGTCGCCGCTGATGCGGGGGTAATAATCGTGATTGCCCCAGTTCTGGTTCGCGCGGATGAAAAAGACCTGCACGCAGGCTTGCCCGCCGTCGCGGTGCAGGGCGATCACATCAGCCTCGGCGGTGCTTTGCGGGTTGATGCCTTGGGCGGATTGCACTTGGGTCAGCGCCTTGATCCGGTCGCGCAGAGCGGCGGCACGCTCGAATTCCATTGCAGCGCTGGCGTCCTGCATCTGTTTGGCAAGCGCTTCCTGAATACCTTTGGTGCGACCTTGCAGGAATTTCTCGGCATCGCGCACCGATGCGTCGTAATCCGCTTCCGCAATCAATCCACAGCACGGACCAGAGCAGCGTTTGATCTGATATTGTAGGCAAGGACGGGTGCGGGTTTCGAAATCGCTGTCGGAACAATTGCGCAGCAAAAAGACCCGTTGCAGTTGATTAAGCGTCCGGTTGACGGCACCGGCACCGGCGAAGGGGCCATAGTAATTGCCCTGTTGTTTCTTCGCGCCCCGATGCTTCTTGATCATCGGAAAAGCGTGATCTTTGGCGACCAGAATGTTGGGAAAGGATTTGTCGTCGCGCAGCAGGACATTGTAGCGCGGTTTCAACTGCTTGATCAGATTTTGTTCAAGCAACAGCGCTTCGGTCTCCGTGCGCGTTGTCAGGAACATCATCGACGCGGTTTCGCGGATCATACGGGTGATGCGTGGTGAGTGTTGGCCGGGGCGGGAATAATTCGAAACACGCGCCTTTAGGTTGCGCGCCTTACCAACATAAAGAACGCGGCTATCAGCATCGAGCATGCGGTACACGCCCGGAGAGCTATCCAAGGTGCGCAAATACCCATGGATCACGTCGTATCCTGTCTTGGTTGCTTTGCTCGGTTGCTCGGTCATGAAAGTGTCTTTGTGATTCTCATTCGGCTGCAATGGTAACGTCCCGGGGACAAGAGAAAAGGCATCCACTGTTTCTGTGGATAACTCAGTGGGTTAATCCCGGCGAGGTCGATTTTTTCGTTGTATTTGGCTGGTTTCGTTAATTTGCCTAAAAAATAGGCAGTTTATTAAGTCACTGAAAAGTCTACGTATTATTATTACGATTTAGTTAACACCTTGAAAAGTAGGCTCTTTGTGACGGTTTCGTGACTGACTGTCAGGTGGCGTGTACAACTTTCCGTAAGGTCTACTCAACACCCAGTACGTCGGGCGTTTCCCATGCCAAGTGCTGACCCCCATCCACGGCGATCATTTGGCCTGTAACGGCCGGAGCATCAAGGAAATAACCCAGTGCTGCGGTGATGTCAGACGGGTTTGCCCCGCGTTCCAATACGGTCGCCGCGCGCTGCTTGTCAAAGTGATCTTTGCTTTGCCGATGCCCCTGCAATGTCGGCCCCGGCCCAATGCCATTTACACGCACGCGGGGGGCCAGCGCCTGTGCTGTCGTCCGTGTCATCGCCCAAAGACCCATCTTGGCGATGGTGTAGCTCATGAACTCGGGCGTGAGTTTGTGAATGCGCTGATCGAGCATGTTGATCACGAGGCCCTTTGCGACAGGCTCGCCTAATTCGTCTGTGTCAGGCTCCGGCACTTGTGCGGCAAAGTTTTGCGTCAGCACGAAAGGAGCCCGCAGATTGGACTCCATGTGCCGGTCCCAGCTATCTCGCGTGCCGGTTACGATGTTGTCGTATTCGAAAATCGAGGCGTTGTTGACCAGACAGGTCAGCGGCCCGCCCAGCGCGTCTGTAGCACGCCCAACCAAGGCTTGCGTTGCGTCCTCATCCAAAAGGTCCGCCTGCAATGGCACGCCCTGACGACCCAGCGCTGCGAGCTGGGCCACGGTATCCTGCGCGCCTGCTTCAGAGCCCGCGTAGTGCACGGCTACATCGTAGCCGCGTTGCCCCAGATAAAGCGCCATCGCCTGACCAAGCCGTGCACCTGCCCCGGTGACAAGCGCCCTCATTTGCGGGGTTTTTCGCATTGGCACGGACCCTTACCGATCCGGTAGCGCAGGCATTTGGGACATTTGGCTTGCGCCAAACGTGCCTGCCCCGGGAAACGCCATTTCCCGAACATGGCCAGCACCAGCATGAAGGCCAGAAAAAAAAAGATCGCTTTGAGGATCAAAGGCCGAACCTCGCAAAGGCTGCACGCTCTTCGATGCCCGCAACTGTGTCATCCACGATTTGTGCGCCGAAACGCGCCAGCAATGGTTTTTTTTGCCCGTAGCGGCGGAATTGTACCTTGTCGCCAAAGCGTTCTTTCATCACGGGGGCAAGGTGGCCAATGCCATCTGCCAGCCCTTCATCCACGCCCTTTTGGCCGATGTAGACTTCGCCGGTAAAGAGGTCCGGATTGTCGGACAGTTTCGTCCCGCGCCGCGATTTGACGTAGTCAATGAACGTCGCGTGCAGGTCTTCCAACCAACCTTTGAGCTTTTTGACGTCAGCAGGCTTTTCCGGCTTGAACGGGTCCATCATGGATTTTGATTTCCCGGCGGTATGGACGCGGCGCTCCACGCCGATTTTTTCAATCGCGGTGGGCAGGCCAAAGCCCGCGCTGATCACACCGATTGATCCGGTGATCGAGCAGCTGTCGATGAAGATTTCATCAGCCGCACAGGCCAACCAATAGCCGCCAGAGGCCGCTACATCTTCGACAAAAGCAAATACGGGGATTTTCTTTTCATCAGCCAAGCGCCGGATGCGCGAGGCGATCAGCGATGACTGTACCGGCGACCCACCGGGGCAGTTGATTTCAAGCGCGACAGCGGCAGGTTTGCCTTTACTGAACGCTTTTTCGATGACGGGGGCGAGGCCGGGATTGTCCAGGCCGCGACCAGAGTTGGCAATGGCACCTTGCAGCCGAATGACGGCGACGAAAGGGTCCGACTTCATGAAGGGAATATACTTTTTCATGATGATGTACTTAGACCTTCAAAGGCGGCGCACAAGGGTTACTGTCTGATCCGCCAGCCGGTACGGAAAATCCACCAGATGATCGCCATGCAAGCGCCCGTAAACAGTGCAATCGCAAAAAGCGAGATACCGATACCGACATCCGCCGCGCCAAAGAACGACCAGCGAAAACCGCTGATCAGATAGACCACCGGGTTAAAGAGCGTGATCGTTTGCCAGACGGGGGGCAGCATGGTGATCGAATAGAAAGAACCACCAAGAAAAACGAGCGGTGTGATGACCAGCAGCGGGATCAATTGCAGCTTTTCAAAGTTATCCGCCCAGATGCCGATGATGAAACCCAGCAGCGAAAAGCTGATGCAGGTAAGCACAAGGAAGGCCATCATCGCGAAGGGATGTGCGAT
Source organism: Yoonia sp. F2084L (assembly GCF_023015625.1). Classification (GTDB taxonomy): domain Bacteria; phylum Pseudomonadota; class Alphaproteobacteria; order Rhodobacterales; family Rhodobacteraceae; genus Yoonia. Next base: position 245,586 of record NZ_JALKAH010000003.1, on the reverse strand, counting down.
CTGGATATCCACAAAGAAAAACGCCGTGATCAGGATGATGATGCCGATGAAAAGTGCTTTGGTTGCGGCGGCGCCAACATAGCCCATGACCACCTCAAGAAAGCTGATGGGCGCCGAAAGGAGTTCGTAGATCGTCCCGATGAATTTTGGAAAATAGATCCCGAAACTGGCGTTTGATGTGGCCTGTGTCATGACGGAAAGCATGATCAGCCCCGGCACAATGAATGCGCCATAACTGACGCCCTCGACCTCTTGAATGCGGCTACCGATGGCGGCACCAAAGACCACAAAATAAAGGGACGTCGATAGGACGGGTGAAACGAGGCTTTGCGTGATGGTCCGAAAGAACCGCCGCATTTCAAAGACATAGATGGTCCAAACAGCGTTCAGGTTCATGATGTTTCCTTTACAAGGCCGACAAAGATGTCCTCAAGACTGCTTTGTTGGGTCTGGATGTCTTTCATTTGCAGCCCGGCTTTTTGCAAGTCGTTCAACAGCGTGGTGATGCCGGTCCGTTCGCCTTTGGTGTCATAACTGTAGGTCAGCGACATGCCGTCACCAGCGCGTTCCAGATCATAGCCAGCGAGCATATCAGGGATCGTCGCGGTTGCTTCGGCCAGTTCGATCTTCAACTGCTTTTGGCCCATCTGGGCCATCAGGTCGGCCTTGTCCTGCACCAGCAGGATTTCACCCTTGTTGATGACCCCGACACGGTCGGCAATCGCCTCGGCCTCCTCAATATAATGGGTGGTTAGAATGATCGTCACGCCAGAGGCTTTCAGCCCGGCCACGACCTCCCACATATCCTTGCGCAACTCAACGTCGACGCCCGCGGTAGGTTCATCAAGGAACAGAACGCGCGGTTCGTGGCTCAGTGCTTTGGCGATCAGCACGCGCCGCTTCATGCCGCCTGAAAGCGTCATGATCTTGTTGTCCTTCTTGTCGTGCAGGGACAGTTGCTTCAGCACATCTTCGATATAGGCGTCATTGCGCGGCTTGCCGAACAACCCGCGCGAAAAGCTGACCGAATTCATCACGGTCTCAAACGGTTCAAGGTTGATCTCTTGGGGGACCAGCCCGATCAGGCTGCGTGCAGCGCGAAATTGGGTTTGCGTGTCAAAACCACCCACTGTGATACTGCCAGAGGTAGGCACAGTGATCCCGCAAATGGTTGAGATCAGCGTTGTTTTTCCTGCGCCATTCGGGCCAAGAAGCGCGAGGATTTCGCCATCCTCAATATCAAGGCTCACTGATTTCAGGGCCTCAAAGCCTCCCGCGTAGGACTTACGCAGGTTCTTCACAGAAACGATCGCGGACATGGGAAAGACCTTTGGTTTGGTTGGACCAAGGTAATGCGTGATGTGAGTGAGGGAAAGGCAGTATTGATGCAGGATGTGATGTGCGCATATGCAACGGTGGTTTCCCGCACAGACATCCGGTGACGCAAGCGTTGGCAACTGGCGCATCGCAGTCTAGCGTTGATGCCAATCATTCTGAAAACCGGCGGCCCCATCCCTATTCCAAGCGGATATCACGAGACAGTTGTCACGCCCAAGGCCTCGCGCGCGGTAGAGGCCTATTGGTCGTTTACAGCGCGCACTGCCGGGCGCAGCGTCGTTCTGCCTGATGGGCGCTGCGATATCATGCTGCGCGATAACATCCACCGGCGGGGCGCTCCGGTAGCGATTGTCACAGGCCCCGCGACACGCGCCTACACTGTAACCTATGACATAGGGGATCGTTGGCAGGGCGTGCGCCTGCGCCCGGCCAATGGCGTGGCATTGTGGAAAGATCAGATCACACAGGCATCCGACCGGGTTCTACGGAGTCAGGATGCCCATGCGCTCGTCCCGGCGCTTGCCGCGTTAGGATGCAATGACATTACGCCGGATGATCTCGCAGGGGCATTGCCGCAGTTGCAGTGGCAAGGTGCGGCGCAAATTGATCTTGCCATTGATACGCTTCATGCGTCTGGCGGGCGCATCCGCATTGCTGCACTCGCCCGGTTCATCGGCTGTACGCCGCGTCATCTGAACCGGATGTTCCGGTCTACCATAGGGCTAACGCCCAAGACCTATGCCCAGCTTGTCCAGTTCCACCGGGCGCTACGGCTGATCAAGAACCCAAGGCAATCCATTACCGGTTCTGCATTTGAGGGGGGTTACGCAGATCATGCCCACCTGACGCGTGCATTCCGGCGCTACGGCGGTTTTGCCCCCTCATGCGTCCCGCACGATCTGACGTTGCCAACGCTCTTTGCCTGAAACAGGTCCGATTTATTCAAGACCCGGTTGGTCATCCTCGGTATTGTCGCAGTATGAAACTTGGATACACAATCATTTATGTCGCCGACGTGCCCAAGACGGTCACGTTTTATGAAACTGCTTTTGGTCTGCAACGCCGCTTTGTGCATGAAAGCAATCTTTATGCCGAGATGGAGACAGGGGCCACAGCACTGGCCTTTGCCGGGACCGAGACCGCAGAGATGAATGGGATCGCGATCCTACCCAATGATCCTGCTGCGGTGGCGGCGGGCTGGGAGGTTTGTTTTGTCACCGATGATGTGACGGTCGCTTATGACCGCGCGGTATCGGCAGGCTGTTCACCCGTCACGGCACCCGAGCAAAAGCCTTGGGGGCAGACGGTATCATACGTGCGTGATTTGAACGGCTGCCTTGTCGAGATCGCCTCGCCTATCGCGCAGCCGGGGGAATAGACGCGCATCGCGGCGTCATCCCATCAACCGCGCCACATCCAGCATTCGGCACGAAAACCCCCATTCGTTGTCATACCAACCAAAGATCCGCACCAGACCGCCTTGGGTCACCCGCGTTTCTGGCAGTGACACGATCAGGCTTTCTGGCCGCGCGCGCAGATCGGTGGATACCAGCGGTTTATCGGTCCAGCCGATGATGCCGCTTTGGGCACTGAGGACAGCATGAACATTTTCCAAAGTCGCACTCTTCTCAAGCGTCACCGTCAGGTCCACCGCTGAAACCGAGGCAACCGGCACGCGCACTGCTGCCGCCTCAATCCGGCCTGCGATATCGGGCAGAACCTGATTGAGGAGTTGTTGCGCCGAGGTCGTCGTTGGCACCATCGACAAGGCGGCGGCCCGGCTGCGCATCATATCCCCGCGTGGCGCGTCAATGCTGGGTTGGCTTCCGGTGTAGCAGTGGATCGTTGTCATCCAACCGGTTCGCAAGCCCCAAGTGTCGTCGATCAACCGGACCAAGGGTGCCAGCGCGTTGGTCGTGCAAGACGCGTTCGAGACGATCAGCTGGTCTTTGAGTTCCGCCTCATTTGCGCCAAGTACCATGGTCAGGTCCGCCGCCGCAGAAGGGCCCGATATCAGAACACGCCCAGCGCCCGCGCGCAGGCCACGTTCCGCAACATCGCGGGCGTTGGCCTTCCCCGTACACTCCAACAGCAGATCAACATTGGATAAATCCAGGTTTGAGACATCATCCGTGCGCGACAGCGGGATGCGCTTGCCGTCAATGACCAAAGCGTCACCGTCCAAAGCGGCCTGCCCAGGATAAGGACCAAACACGCTGTCGTAGGTGAACAAATGGGCGCATAGATCGGATGCCGCGATGTCATTGATGCCGATGATCTCAATCTCGGGCCAAGCCCCAGACGCATGCGCGCGCAGCATGGTGCGCCCAATCCGACCAAAGCCGTTGATAAAAACCCGTGTCATCCACCGTCCCCTACTTGTGCAGAGATGCTGCACAATTGGACGCAAGGTCACAAGCGACGTTTGATTGCTGACCAGCCCATTTCGATTTACGACTTCTTAAGAGAATCGGCGCAGCATTTTTGCTTCACTTGGGAAGAATCAGTCATCGTGACGGACAAAACCGATGCGTCACCGGTGAAAATCTGTGCAAATGGCTGCCAATCAAAGAAGTTGAGGCGTTTGTTAGCGCACGGGGCATGTTACAAACATAAGCTGAACACAAAACAGTATGTTTTCAGTTAAAATGAAGCTTTATCGGCGATTTTTCGCCGGTTACTGTTTCGCGATAAGCCCCCAATGCGCGACATATACGTTGATTAAGAACCACTAAACAACAAGTTAGCGTCACTTTTTGGCCTAATTTGAATGAGAGCAAAGAGAAGACGACCGGCAGGGATTCTGTTGTGTTATTGATGTTTGAAAGCTGGGTAGAACGATGGCGAAGCCGCAAGAGAAAGAGAACACTGACGATAAGGACAGCTTTGTTGATGAGCTGAAGCCGGGCACTAAACTGATGCACGGTCAGTACACTATCGAAAGCTTTCTGAACGCGGGCGGTTTCGGCATCACGTATCTTGCGAAGGACAGCCTCGATCGGAAGATCGTTATCAAAGAGTGTTTCCCCGGCGCATTCTGCCGTCGCAGCCGCTACGTGGTTCAGGCCCGTTCGCGCGCACACCAGAATGAGCTAAAATCGATTGTGCGTCTGTTCGTGCAAGAGGCCCGCAGCCTTGCCAAGCTTGATCACCCCAACATCGTGGGTGTGCACCAAGTTTTTGAAGACAATGACACCGCTTACATGGCGCTCGACTTTGTCGAGGGTCGTGATCTGTTGGACACGATTGAAGACCCGAACCACGGTCTGACACCAACGCAGATCAAATCAATCCTGAAAGAGGTTCTGGGTGCTGTTGGGTTTATCCACGACCAAGGTATTCTGCACCGTGATATCTCGCCGGATAACATTCTGATCAATAAGGAATTCCGCCCCGTCCTGATCGACTTTGGCGCCGCCCGTGAAGAGGCCACGAAGCAAAGCCGTGTGCTGTCTGCGCTGCGCGTTGTAAAGGACGGCTATTCCCCGCAGGAATTCTACATTGCCGGTTCCGAGCAAAGCCCAAGCAGTGATCTTTATGCGCTGGCTGCATCTTTCTATCACCTGATCGAAGGTGACGTGCCACCAAACTCACAAGCACGTTTGGCCGCCATCGCGTCTGGTGACCCTGATCCTTATGTTCCGCTGTCCGGCCGTTTCGCAGACTATGACGCTGACTTCCTTGGCGCGATGGACAAAGCACTTGCCGTTCTTCCGAAAGATCGCGTTCAGTCCGCAAAGGACTGGATCGAGATGATGGACGGAGAGCTGGGCAATGTGACCCCGCTCAACGTAACAGGCGGTGCCGCCGCAGAGACCGCTGCTGCTCCAAAAGCCGCTACAAAGTCGAAGATGCCGTTGCTTTTGGGCTCTGCTGCCGCTGTCGCCCTGTTGGTCGGTGTTGGCGTCGTCACAATGACAGGCGGCGACGATGCCACTGTCACTGCACCAACCGCACAAGCGGAAGAACCCGTTGTCGCGCAGGCACCCGCCCCAACACCGGTAGAGCCTATCGCAGCGCCAGAGCCTGCCGAAGAGGTTGCCGCTGTTGTGGAACCTGTCGCACCGGTTGTTGAGCCTGTCGTCGAAGCGCCTGCACCGACTGTTGCCGAAGAACTGGCAGCGGAAATTGCGGCAGCAGCTGAGCCTTCGATCCAAGAGGCCGTTCAGCCCTCTGTTGTTGTAGAAGGCCCGGCTGCCGATGACACACCAACACCAGCTGTGCGCCCTGCGGTCCGCCCTGAAAGCGTTGAAATCGCAGCACTGCCCGAGCCCACGCCTCTGCCAGAGCCTGTCGCGACACCGCGTCCGGTGACAGAAGAACCTGTGATTGGCACTGTACTGCCAAACCAGCCTGCAACCCCACCTGCAGCAGATACTGAGACTGCAGATGTCACATTGCCCGACACACCAGCAACCATAGCTGAAATCGGCGCCGGTCCTGTGGTTGATATTGCAGCTGTCACGCCCGGCAATGAACTTGTGCCTGACCGTTCTGAGGGCATCATCTCGAACTGGTCGGTGCAACTGCCGTTTACACCGGCAGGCGCGCAATCAAACATCATCGCAGAAGCTGGTCCAATTTCGCCAGTTTGGGTCCAGCCCGGTCTGGTGATTACCGGTATCAACGGCGAACCGATTTCGGCGATTGCAGATGTCTCGGACGTTCTGCGCGCACAAACATCTGAGGCAGAATTGTCGCCCACCGTCGCGGTGACATTCGAAACCCTCAACCCGGCATCGGGTGAAGTCGTCGACCGTCAGTGGGTTTTGCCCGTTGTGCAGGAAGTCGTCTTGCTGAATGGTGCCGCGTTTCGGACTGTCTTTGCTGGCACAGACTGGGTTACGACGGTGACCGCACTACCTGAGGGCCAAGAGGGTGCCTTGCAAATCGGTGATGTGATCCGTTCATACATCCCGACATCAGAAATTATAAACGATCGCGACACATTGTTGGGCATCTTTAACCGCGAGCTTCAAAACGGAACCGATCAGTTCCAGTTTGCAGTGCAGCGTGACGGAAGTCTTTGGGTCGCATCGCTCGCCTACTCAGGCGATGTGGAGTAAACCATTACGGCGAGGCCTGGGGCTCTGCCGTGTGTAAATTGGAAGGTAGCTAAGATGAAATTCATTCGTGATCTCCTTGGTAAGAAGCGTAAGCAAGAGCCGAACCGCAGGGCGCAGGGTATTGAATCGCTTGAGCAATCATACCGTGAAACCATTGGTTCAATCGTTGACGAAACCGATGGGCTGAAAACACCCGGTGGGCCATCCGTCAGTGACGTTCTGACAGCTGTACCGGAAAAGGTGACCTCTGAAGTACGCGTCGTCGAGCTTGAGAAATCATCCGCTCCCGCTGCTGATCCTGCACCCGCATCTGCCCCGGCCATGAACATCTGGGACATGGAAGATGACGGTACTGCGAAAGCCGAAACGCCCGCCGCTCCTGCTGCCGCTTCTGCTGCTGCGGCGCGCTCTCCTGCACGGTCCCGCCGGACAAAAACCCGTTTGATCGGTTTTGAAAAATCCGATGGTGACGTTGTGGACATCTTTAGCGATGCCCCAGCCGCTGTACCCGCTAAGAACGTGAAGTTCCCTGTTGGCTGGATCGTCGTCGCTGAAGGCCCTGGCCGTGGCGAAAGCTTCTCCTTGCTGGCTGGCATGTCGCAGATCGGCCGCGGCGAAGATCAGGCTATCCAGCTTGATTTTGGCGACAACTCAATTTCACGGACCAATCACGCCGCAATCGTCTTTGACGCAGACACCAAAGAGTTCTTGCTGGGTCATGGCGGAAAATCAAATATCGTGCGCTTGAATGACAAGCCTTTGATCAGCAACGAACAGCTGAAAACAGGTGACCTTATTCGTATCGGTGAAACAGTTCTGCGTTTTGTTGCCCTATGCAACCAAACCTTCAGCTGGACCGATGGCGCCACCGAGGAGGACGAAGATGTGGCGATCGCCTGAACCGCGTTTTGACGTCGCATCAGCGATTTGTCAGGGCGGACGAGACTATCAAGAAGACGCTATCGTCACTGACTTCCCTTTTGGGGCGGACAGTGGTGTGGTCGTGCTTGCTGACGGCATGGGTGGCCATGCTGCCGGTGATGTGGCCAGTAAGATTGTCGTCACCGAAGTCTTTAGCGAACTGAAATTCGAAAGCGCCAACTTCGCCGATTTCGAACAAGAGATTCCTCGTTTCCTTACGGAATCCGCGTCCAACGCCAATAGCTATGTGCGGGACCACGTCAAAACACATCCCGAAACACGTGGGATGGGTGCAACATTGGTATCGGTCGTCCTGATCGAGAACCGGATGTATTGGATGTCCATCGGTGACAGCCCGCTTTACCACTATCGCGCTGGCAAGATGCAGCAGTTGAACGAGGACCACTCGATGGCCCCTCAGATCGACTTTATGGTCAAACAGGGTCTGCTGGACGAAGAGGCTGGCAAAAATCACCCTGACCGGAACTGCCTGACATCTGTGATCCTTGGTGATCGTGTGGCCAAGTCCGATTGTCCAAAGACCCCATTCGAGCTGCAGGTCGGCGATATCGTCGTCGTGTCCAGCGATGGTCTGCAATATCTTGAAGATCCCAAGATCCAAAAGATCCTGCACCGCTATCGCCGCAAAAAGGCGGCAGAGATTGCGGGTTACCTGTTGGAAGCGATTGAAACGTTGGCCGATCCCGATCAGGACAACTGTACCTTCTCTGTGATCAAGCTGAACCACAACAAGCCTGTGATCCGCGCGATCCGTGCCAAGCCTGTTGGTCATTTCGACACACCAACCAAGACCGTGACCCGTGTTGTCGAGCTTGATGACACCGACAAGGTCGCAGCAAAGGTTGAACCCAAGACAGCGGAACCAAAACCTGACACGGCAATAAAGACTGAGCCGACTGTCATCAAAGAGGTGAAACCGCTGAAGAAGGTGGAAATTTCCGACGACACAAACACTTCAGAGGAGGTTGATGCGGCTGCGCCGCCGGCTAAGATTGCCGCCGGAGGTAAGTAATGTCGAATCAATCGCTGGGGAACCGGGTTCAGTCCGAGCTTAAGCAGGCCGTCGATAGCGGCCTGCTTCCGCGTTCTGTGCAAGAGAAAGCAGCAAAGCTGCTGGAGCGCCTGCAACAGCCTGTGCGCATTGCCGTGATGGGGTTGCCCCGATCCGGCAAATCATCCTTGCTGAACCTGCTGGTGGGGAGTGACGTCATCCCCGATGGTGTCCGCCTACCCACGCTGCAGTTGACCTATGGTGACACCCCCCAAAGCATATGTACCCTGCCCGATGGCTCTAAACAAACGCTGGACAGCGTAGACACTGCCGCGATTTCCGCCTTGTCCCCTGTCTTCGTCGAAATGCAGATGCCCTTGCCTGCACTCGCCAAGATTTCGGTGCTTGAGGTCGTTGCCCCCGATGACCCCGCTGCGATGCATCGTGCAACCCAATGGGCGACCAAACGATGTGACGTCGGCCTTTGGTGCACCCGTGGATATGTTGAAGCCGAGCAGGACATTTGGGCCGCTGTACCTGAAAACGTCAAAGATCACTCATTCTGCATGATGACCCGCGCGGATATCCTGAAGGCGGAAGGCCTGTTGGAAACCGCTTTTGGGGCCGTCCGCAATTTTGCCAAGCCTGAGTTCAATCAGGTCCTGGCGATCGGTACGCTTCAAGCTATTGCTGCGCGCCGCGCCGATGGAAGCGTCGACAAGGACATGATGCGCGATAGCGGCGGGTCGGCGCTGATTTCTGCAGTGCTCAAGCAGGTGGATCAAGGCAAGCAATCTGCTGTTGATATGGCAGACGTGCTCTTGCATCAGCATGCAGATTTGCTGGCCGATGCCCCCAAGGCAGCACCAGCTGAACCTGCGCCCGAGCCGGTTGCACAGGCCGAAGCCCCACCCGCCGTAGAACCTGAGCCAGAAGCAGAGATTGCAGCGGCACCTGAGCCGGTGACTGCACCTGAGCCTGAGCCTGAGCCTGAGCCTGAGGTCGTACCCGAAGCACCCGTGGAACAAAAACCCCCGGCACCCGCCGCACCGCCACCTGCATCGCGTCAGGACGCCATGTCACGGCTGCGCGAGATGGCAGCCAAGAAGAAAGCGCTTGCCCAAGCGCAAGCCACACCTGAGGCTGAACAATCGCCAGAGCCTGAGGACGCCCCTAAAGAGGCCGCTCCTGCTGTTGTAGCACCTGCTGCGAACCCGCCTCTTCGGCCAGCCACCAGAGAAGCCTATCAACACGTCATCAACGCGATTGAAGACCAAGGGCACGGTCTGTCAGCGATTTTCGATGAAAAGGGTGATGATGCCCCCGCTGAAGTCATGGCAATGACCGTTGAGCGCATTCAGTGGCTTTGCGACTACCTGCAAGAAAACGGCGATGATGAAGATGTGTCACTGCAACGCGCCAGAGACACCGCTTTTGATGCGGCGGACCTGGTGCAATTGATGCAAATGGAAAAACAAGACAGTGCAGCCCTTGAAGCTGTCAGCCTGATGCTCCAGATTAAGCGGGAACTGCAAGCTGATCTCGCGGCGTAAGATGCTGTGACACTTGTAAAAGTTGTAATTGCTCCGCCACAGTTTTGCCCTTCTGGTCTGTTTCCGTTATGGCAATAAAAACTGTGGTAACCTCCCCATTTGGCGGCAGGACAAACTGCTGATAGTGGTGTTGTGTAGAGATGATTGAGGACGAACGGGAATGAAGATGGAAGAGCTGGCAAAAGGGGATGGTTACAAGATCCCGGCAGCGCACCTCCCTTTCATGCGGCTTGGTCTGGAAAAGCTGGATGACTTTCATGACGAGGTTGCCGATCTAGAGGCGACACTCGGCGATGTTGTCAAACTGGGTGGACAGGACGCGGAAAAGAAAGCTGCCAAGCTTATCAAGCAGTTACGTGCGTTTGAACCCAGCATTACGATGATCGGTCAGATCAAATCGGGCAAGACGTCTCTGGTCAATGCCATGGTCGGTCGCCCCGACCTTTTGCCTGCGGATGTGAACCCGTGGACCTCTGTTGTGACCTCGCTTCACCTCAATGCGCCGCTGCCTGAGGATGCGCCAACAGCGACCTTCCAGTTCTTCAGCCAGGGCGAATGGGACCACCTGGTTGAGAACGGTGGCCGAATCGGTGAACTGTCTGAACGGGCAGGCGCCGATGACGAATTGGAAAAAGTCCGCCAGCAGATCGCCGAGATGCGCGAAAAGACCAAGCAGCGTCTTGGCCGCAAGTTTGAACTGCTGCTTGGCCAAAAGCACAACTATGCCGAGCTGACTGACGAGCTGGTGCAGCGCTATGTCTGCATGGGCGACGATTTTGAGGATATGGAGGAAGACGACCAGCAGGGTCGTTTTGCGGACATCACGAAATCCGCCGATTTATATCTCGAAGCCAAGACCATCCCGATGCCGCTTTGCCTGCGCGACACACCGGGTGTGAATGACACATTCATGATGCGCGAGCAGATCACCATCAACGCGCTGCGCGACAGCCGTATCTGCGTTGTGGTTCTGTCTGCCCATCAGGCGCTCAGCTCGATGGATATGGGTCTGATCCGTCTGATCTCGAACGTGAAAGCGCGCGAAGTCGTGATCTTCGTCAACCGGATCGACGAATTGGCCAATCCTGCCGATCAAGTCCCTGAAATTCGCGACAGTATTCTGCAAACGCTGGCTGACAACAATGGCCCCGAAAATCCACAAGTGATCTTTGGCAGTGCGTATTGGGCCAATATGGCGCTGGCGGAAGACCTCGAAGATATCGTTGCCGATAGTGCCGAAGCGATGTTCAACTGGGCCGAAGCGTCGCTCAGCGCTGAAACATCTGGCATGGATACCAAGGAACTGGTCTGGCACCTCTCTGGTGTACCTGAGCTGTACAAGGCGCTGTCTGAGCGTATCTCGGAGGGGCCCGGTGCTGAAATCCTGGCGGCGTCACGCAAGCGCGCGCTGAACCTGGTCGGCGGCGTGCGCGCGTCGAACGCGATTGTGTCGATGCGGCTGGACGGCGACACGGTAGAGGTGATGTCGAGCAGCGCGCTCGCGAAGCATCTTGATAAGCTGGAAGCAGACAATCTGAAATTCCTCAACGACCGGCTGGATGTCGTATTCCAGCAGTTCGGATCGCGGGTTGATCAATCACATAAGCGGTTCCTGGATCGCGCATTGGAATCGTTGTTGCAGCACCTTGAAACCAACGGCGAAGACGAAATTTGGCAATACAGCCCTGACGGCCTGCGCATGCTGCTGCGCACCAGCTATCAGGTGATGCGCCGCAATGTGTCATCGACCTGCCAACAGGTTTATGCGGCCGCGGCGACCGAATTGGCTGAGACGTATCGCTCAGCCTTTGGCGTAGATGTCGAGAACTTTACCATCACACCACCCGCGGCACCCGAAATTCCGGCCCCGGTTTCGCTGGGTCAGACCATCGCGCTTGATCTGCAAACATCGTGGTGGAAAGGCTGGTGGAAGCGCCGCAAAGGCTATCGCGCGTTTGCCAGCGGTTTCTATGACCTGATCGAAGCGGAAACAGCCCCGATCGTGGATGAACTGAAAGTCCGGCAATCGGACGATATTCGCGCCAAGGCCGAACGCGAACTGCGCGAGTTCCTCAGCGAGCAGCGCGCGATTCTGAGTGATATCGGCAATAAATCCGAAATTGCTGTTGACGATTTAGAAGACATTTTCGGCATTACTGCACAGCAGGAACGCGAGGAGCTTTTCGACTACATCTTTGAAGAGCTCAGCGACAACACTCCGGCTGACGCAGAAGGAACGGCATAAATGGCGACAGATACACCACAGGCAAGCGGGCCACGTAAGCCGCGCATCGCATTGATGGGCGAGTTTAGCGCTGGCAAAAGTACGCTGTCCAACCTTGTGATGGGCACCAGCCCCTTGCCTGAAAAGGTGACCGCGACACGGTTGTCGCCGGTTTGGCTTTCGTCTGGCAGCGACACGCCCTACCGCATGGATGTGGATGGCACGACAGAGCCTGTGTCGATTGATCGGCTTGAGGATATCCCGGTTGACCAAACGCGCTACATCCGTCTGTTTGTTGAGGCTGATATCCTTGAAGTCTGCGATCTGATCGACTTTCCAGGCATCTCGGACCCCAACATGTCGTCCAACGTCTGGGAACGTATGCTGCCCGAGGTGGACGCCGTGATCTGGTGTACCCATGCAACCCAAGCGTGGCGGCAATCAGAAGCAGCCGTTTGGAACGATATGCCGGAACCCGTGCGCCAAAACTCGGTCCTGCTGATCACCCGTTTTGACAAGCTGACGAATGAAAAGGACCGCGGTCGCGTCGTCAAGCGCGTAAGCCGTGAAACCCGCGGCCAATTTGGTGCAACCTTCCCGGTATCCTTGCTGCAGGCCATTCAGGCAGGCGAAGACCACGACCTGTGGGAAGCCAGCGGTGCAGGACCATTTACCGCGCATTTGATTGATATGATCGAAACGCTCGCCGTGCTCGCCGCGCGATCTGATACGCCGCTTTATAACTTTGAAAGCAGTGCCGCGATCCCTGCAGCCGCAGCTGTGGTGCCGCGTCGTGTGCAACGCTCGCCGGATAGTCCCAGATCAGCGCGCGCGACTACCGGTACAGATCAAGTGGCGTCGGATAGCACCGATCAGATTTTGCGGTCATCCTAAAATCAAACAGCCCGTGTAGGCTTTCACAATCTTCGCTTTTGCCGTACTCATGGCGAAACGTAAGTAAAAAGCAGGCCATATATGGTTGGTAGTGAGTTGGATGCTTTGCGCAACAAGTTCAGTGGCTGCCGTGCGCTGGCCTTTGCTGATTTGTCCACAAAGATGATCCTGATTACAGACTCAGACTCAAATTTGCGGCGCGAAGCGTTAGATGCGCTTTGCGGGGAAGCAACGGTTTTGTTCGGCGCAAAGGGTAAACCGGCCTTGGGTGAGCGACAAAGCAATGCTGCTTGTGTGGCCAGCCCGTCCGCGTTTCGCGCATTTGTGCGCGCCGCAGATGAGCCGAATGATGTTTTGTGTTGCATCTGCGATCCAAAGGTGGACGCAGCTGCTTTTGTGACCGAGGCCCGCGCTTGCGTAGACCGCATTAGTCGCGGTGCATGAATAGAAACGAAGGGCTGGGAAAAGGCTTATGAGCGATTTTAACGCTTTGGCAAAAAAACTCGCGGAACTTGCGTCAAATGACGAAGTGTTCGACGCCGGTGCGCGCGTCATCTCTGAAGGGGGTACACCTGCGCCGCTTGCGGCGATCCTGCGCGAAGTGGATGACACCGTACTGGAACGAAAGCTTGCGCTGGAAAGCGCTGGTACGACGATCAATCTGATTGCCTCTGGCCGCCGTTTGCGCGGTATTCTCAGTGTGACGCCCGACAAGAAATCCAATGTCATCGGCCAATCATTGTCCCGCGAAGAACCGGGTACGGTGCAGGCGGCCCATGACCTGTTACATGAATTGTGCGGCGATGCGGATCGCTTGACCGTCCGCAACTATGCACCAGAACCTTTTGGACAGACCGGTGAACGCGGTATATCGGCCGTTGGTCTCTCTGACCTCTGGCAAGTCGATCTTGACGAAGCACCAAAGCCACCAATGGAGCGGTTTTTGACGGCGAATGCGACTGCGTTCTCATCGTTGCTGCACATCAGGCAAGGTGAAGTCGTGGCAACCTCTGGCGAAATCAAAGCTTTGAAAGCAATATGGAAATCCCAGATGGAGGATTTTCGCAAGACACATAAGAAAGCGCTTAGCGGTGAGGACGGCCCGCAACTGATCACCCTTGATGGTGCGCTTGAAGAAGGTGCATCTGCGGCTGTGGCCGTATATGAAAAGGACCTTGCGTTGATCGCCTATCAGTCCGATCAGTTTGGCCGCATGCAATCATCGTGGCAGCGTATCTTTACCTGATGCATCCCGCTGCTGCATCCGCACGGCCTGCGCCGCACTTCTTTAACGGGTTTCAAGAAGGCACTTTGGACACTGCCGATGGACCGGTGTTTTATCGGATCGCAGGCAAAGGCCCACCTTTGGTTTTGCTGCACGGCTATCCTCAGACGTCAGCGATGTGGCATGCCGTTGCCCCGGTTCTGGCCCAGACCTATCAAGTCATCTGCCCTGATTTGCGCGGTTACGGGCGTTCGCTGAAACCGACCACAGATGCCACGCACAGCCCCTATTCCAAACGGGCGATGGCCGGAGATGTCATCGCTTTGATGGATTACCTGGGTCATGACCGTTTTCTGATCGGCGCACACGATCGTGGTGGTCGGGTTGCCCACCGGCTGGCCGCAGATCATCCTGATCGGGTGATAGCGCTTTCAACTTTGGACATCGCCCCCACGCGCGAGATGTACCGCGAAGCGGATAGCGCCTTTGCCCATACCTACTGGCACTGGTACTGGCTGACCCTACCTCATCCATTCCCCGAACATCTGATAGAGGCCGACCCTGCTTTCTTTTGGTTGAAGAAATGTGGTGTCGGAAAAGCTGGTTTGACGCCCTTCGTCCAACAAGCGCTGGATGAATATCTGAGCTGCTTTAGCACGCCTGCCGCCATTCACGGCGCGTGCGAAGACTACCGTGCCGCCGCAACGATCGACATTGCCCATGATGATGCCGATCCTACCAAGCTTGTGATGCCATTGCTTGCCCTTTGGGGAAAAGATGGGGCGATTGAAGCGCATTTTGATTGTCTTGCACTGTGGAAAGAGCGGGCAGAAAACGTTACGGGTTGGGCACTGCCAGGCGGGCATTATCTAGCCGAACAGCACCCCGACAAAGTGTTGGACGCATGGCAGCCGTTCTTTGCCAAGGCGCTGGCTTAGGTCAGTCGCGCGGGAAAGCCGTCCGCCCGCAGGTCTGTATCCAACAAGTCTTCCAATAATTTCACAATCATCGGCGATTGCGCATCGCCGCCGTAGGCCGCGCGCGCCGCGACATAGGTTTGTTCAGTTGCCGCAGCGAGTTCGAGCGGCACCTCAAACTCTCGCCCAAAACCCATCGCAAATCCAAGGTCCTTCAGCGCCAGATCAATGTTGAAGGCCACGTCATATGATCCATTGAGGACAAGCGCGCCTTCGGTTTCATGCACGAATGACGTCCCCGACGACGCTTTGATCGCATGCCACGCCTGCCCCAGATCAAGACCGCCGCGCTTGGCAAGCATCAAGGCCTCACCGCAAGCTTTCAAATGAATGAAGGCGAGCATATTGGTGATCACCTTGATAATCGACGCAGACCCCAGCGGGCCCATGTGAAACACCTGATTGCCCATCGCTTGTAGCGCGGGCAGGTGCAAATCAAACATATCATTATCGCCGCCCGCCAGCATCGTGATGTTGCCTTGGGCAGCCAGATGCACCCCGCCGGTCACAGGCAATTCCATCATCCGCACCTCATGTTGCGCGGCCTTTTGTGCGAATGCCAACACCTCTTCGCGGCCCAAAGTGGACATTTCGATCCAATGCGCGCTCGTACGCATCGCGGGCAGCATTTCCGCTGATACTGCCTCGGAAACGGCGGGCGACGGCAGGCATGTGATCACATGATCGACGTTGGCCGCGAGTTCTGCGGGTGTATCAACCCAGCGTGCACCCAGAGCAAGTGCGCCAGCGGCGGCCTCTTTGTTGATGTCGGTCACCGTCACATCCATCCCCGCGCGCAGCAAGCATGCGGCGCAATTCGCCCCAAGATTGCCCTGGCCGATATATCCGTAGTGCATTGGATTTTCCTATTCGAAGTAGATGTTATAATCCGCGCGGATGGCGGCATCAAAGGCAGGATCAAACTTGATCTGCGCGTTGTCCAGGATTTCGTTCTTCCGCTTGATCGCCTGATCAAGAAGCATTGGACGGTCCGCTTCGTTCCATTCCTTTGGGCTCATCCGGTTACCCAAGGTGGGGTAGATGTATTCAGTCTGCATCAATTCAAGCGTTTGATCGGACCCTAGGTAGTGACCGGGGCCGTCAAGACAAACGGCTTTCATCGCCTCAATCGAGGTGCTGTCTTCGGTCACGTCGATACCGCGGACGGTGCGCAAGACTTGCCCGATCACGTCATCGCCCAACACCAGCGATTCAAGGCAGAACCCCAAGAGCGAGGCATGCATACCAACGGCCTCATACGCCATGTTGAGGCCTGAGAGACCAGCAAGCACATTGGTGATGCCAGTTTCCCAGCCTGCCTGCATGTCGGGCAATTTCGCATCCGAGATACCAGCGGCAGCGCCACCCGGGATATCATAGAACCGATGCATCTGCGCGCAGCCCGCCGTCAGGAGTGCCTGTTCAGCGGACCCACCGGACATCGCCCCGGTGCGCAAGTCAGATACAAACGGCCATGTCCCAAAGACCGCGGTGTGTCCTGGCGCCATGGCGTTCACATAAACGACCCCGGCAAGGCATTCCGCCACTGCCTGCACGATCGCCAATGCGATGGGCGCGGGCGCTGTTGCCCCCGCTTGTCCGGCCGACAGCAGCAGCACCGGCATACCGGCGCGAATGCAGGCCTCCATCGACCGGCAGCTTTCCTCGGCAAACTTCATGGGTGGCACCACAAAGCAGTTCGAATTGGACACGAAAGGGCGCGCACGCCATGCGTCTTCGCCCCCGGCCAGACGGTGCAAGAGTTCAATAGCGGGTGCGACATGGCTGGGGTCATCAAAGGACGTGCCAATATGCTTGGTCGTGCCAGCACAGCAGGCGTAGATTGTGTTAAGGTCCATTTCAAGGTTGTCAGGGATATCACGGGCGACCATCGCCCGCTGGAAGAAATGTACGTTATCAAGAGCATGCGTTATTTTCGCTGCATTATGCAGGTCTTGTGCAGTGCTATCGCGGTAAGTGTTGGTTTCCAGGTCAACCACATGAACTGCGGCGCCAGCTGTTCCAAAATGAACGTTGGATCCGGTCAGATGCAAATCATATTTTTCCTCACGGCCACATAGGGTGATATTACGTGCAGCTTTCGCAAGCATGTCTTCCACCAAAGCACGCGGGAACCGGATGCGCCCGTCATCGCCCAGAATGGCACCAGCTTTGGTCAGGATTTCAACCCCAGAGGGCGGCGCTTGTGACAAACCAATCTGTTCAAGTGCATCAAGGGCGGCATGATGGATCCGCGTGACATCAGCATCAGTAAGCGGTTTGTACTGACCGCCCGGTAATCCCGGGCGAACCGGGCGCAGATCTTCGGACAAAGGCGCACTGCGCAATGCGACACGTGCGGCACGCCCACCGCTACGACCTGTTCTTTTTCGTGGTTCTGTCATGGGGCAGCCTCCGCTCTGCTGGAAAGTAGTATTCTCGCCTCTTCACCTCTGATCAATCCGCAGGTCCGGTCATTATTGATCGGAGTAGCCGATTAGTGCAGTCTAAGGATATGCAAATGGAACTGATCGACACCTTTCTGGACCTCTGTGAGACCAAGAGCTTTAACCAAACCGCCGAACGGTTAGGCGTCACCCAATCAACGGTGTCAGGTCGGATCAAATCGCTGGAGGCGGCGGTTGGTGTCAGGCTGTTTCAACGATCACGTGCCGGGACCGCACTGACCACGCAAGGGCTACGGTTTGAACCGCACGCCCGTAGTCTGCGCCACAATTGGATCACGGCGCTGAACGCAACCCGCGACACGGCCATGGCTGGCGTGACAATGCGCATTGGCCTGCAGCATGATCTGGTCAGTCTTGAAATGAACCGATTGATTGGCGCGTTTCGGGATGTGTTACCGGATACGGCGTTTTTGGTCGAGGCGGACTATTCGACGCAAATGTGCGCTGATCTGATGTCGGGGGCGCAGGACATTGCGGTCCTTTACTCACCGCGACAGCAGCCCGACCTGCATTTTCAGACGCTGGGCGACGTGCGCTACGTCATGGTATCGACCGAATGCGAGGATCTGTCCAAGATCGACCCCGCCAGCTATATCCTTGCCAACTACTCTCCGGCATTTGCGCACGCACATGCAGCACTGCTTCCGGCTCTCACCCATGTGTCGTTGTCGATTGGGCAAAATGCGGCCATGGTCGATTTGCTGACATCACTATCAGGGAGCGGCTATGTGTTAGAGCATTCGGCAAAAGCGCTGGTCGCATCAAAAGTATGTGCCCATGTCGCCGGCGCACCCGTCATTCATCAACCGGTTTTTGCGGGCGTAAACCTACGTAACCGACATCGGGCAGCCTATCGTAAGCTGATCCGTATTCTCCATGGCCAATACACACCTAAAACGCCAGATAGGCGGCGGGACCGTGTCGTGGGCAGAGTGCGCAAAAAGGAATAAACGCAAAAAACGCCCAATGGGCGTTTGCTTTTGTGTCGGACTTGGTGATTTGGTTGCGGGAGTAGGATTTGAACCTACGACCTTCAGGTTATGAGCCTGACGAGCTACCGGGCTGCTCCATCCCGCGCCAAAAAGCGCACCTCAGAATGTCGAATTGAGGTGCATCGATAGAGAGATAAATTGTACTTCTTATTAGGTTTGGCAATGACTTACTCTCCCACGCCTTAAGACGCAGTACCATCAGCGCTGCGGCACTTAACTGCCGAGTTCGGGATGGGATCGGGTGTTTTGCTCGCGCTATGATCACCAAACCAAAAAAGAAGTACAAAACATCAGCCTTGCATGCACCGCATGCAATCGTTGTTCCAGATATCATCGTATACTGATGATTGTGTGTGTATGAACTTTGATTTTTTCCAGTCTTACTATTACTGGATCAAATCAAGCCTATCGAGCAATTAGTACCAGTCAACTGAACGCCTTACAGCGCTTACATCTCTGGCCTATCGACGAGGTGGTCTACCTCGGCTCTCAGGGATATCTTGTTTTGAAGGGGGCTTCCCGCTTAGATGCCTTCAGCGGTTATCCTGTCCGATCATAGCTACTCAGCACTGCCGTAGTCGACAACTGATCCACCAGTGGATCGTTCACCCCGGTCCTCTCGTACTAGGGGCAACTCTTCTCAAATATCCTACACCCACGGAAGATAGGGACCGAACTGTCTCACGACGTTCTAAACCCAGCTCACGTACCTCTTTAAACGGCGAACAGCCGTACCCTTGGGACCTGCTCCAGCCCCAGGATGAGATGAGCCGACATCGAGGTGCCAAACGGTGCCGTCGATATGGACTCTTGGGCACCATCAGCCTGTTATCCCCAGCGTACCTTTTATCCGTTGAGCGATGGCCCTTCCACTCGGGACCACCGGATCACTATGGCCGTCTTTCGACTCTGCTCGACTTGTCAGTCTCGCAGTCAGGCTGGCTTCTGCCATTGCACTCAACGAGCGATTTCCGACCGCTCTGAGCCAACCTTCGCGCGCCTCCGTTACAATTTGGGAGGCGACCGCCCCAGTCAAACTACCCACCACGCAGGGTCCCGGACCCGGATAACGGGCCGCGGTTAGACATCAAGCAGAATAAGGGTGGTATCTCAAGGGAGGCTCCACCGAAACTGGCGTTCCGGTTTCAAAGCCCACCACCTATCCTGCACATACTGTGCCTGATGCCAATGCGAAGCTATAGTAAAGGTGCATGGGGTCTTTCCGTCTAACCGCGGGTATCCTGCATCTTGACAGGAAATTCAATTTCGCTGAGTCCACATTTGAGACAGCGGGGAAGTCGTTACGCCATTCGTGCAGGTCGGAACTTACCCGACAAGGAATTTCGCTACCTTAGGACCGTTATAGTTACGGCCGCCGTTTACCTGGGCTTCAATTCGGAGCTTGCACTCCTCCTTTTAACCTTCAGGCACCGGGCAGGCGTCAGACCCTATACGTCGTCTTGCGACTTCGCAGAGCCCTGTGTTTTTAGTAAACAGTCGCCACCCCCTGGTTTGTGCCCCCGCCCAAAAGTTGCCTTCTGAACGGGCCTCCTTCTCGCGAACTTACGGAGGTATTTTGCCGAGTTCCTTAAATGTGGTTCTCTCAAGCGCCTTGGTATTCTCTACCTATCCACCTGTGTCGGTTTAGGGTACGATCTTATGGAGGGCTATTTCCAGGAACCAATTAACTGCTGGGGCAACTACGCCTGATCCAACAATCTTCATGATCCGTCACCATCTCCTGGCCCAGGAATATTAACCTGGTTCCCATCGACTACGCCTTTCGGCCTCGTCTTAGGGGTCGGCTTACCCTGCTCAGATTAGCTTTAAGCAGGAACCCTTGGATTTTCGGCGAGGGAGTCTCTCACTCCCTTTGTCGCTACTCATGTCATCATTCTCACTAGTGATCTCTCCACCGGATCCCTCACAGGCCGGCTTCACAGAAAATTCCTTGCGTCCAATACCCCCCGAAAGAGGTTAAGGACGCATGGAATTATGTCACACTACGCTCTGCTACCATGCAATAAATTGCATCCTAGACTTCGGCTCATGGCTTGAGCCCCGTTACATCTTCGCCGCAGGACAACTTATTTAGACCAGTGAGCTGTTACGCTATCTTTAAAGGATGGCTGCTTCTAAGCCAACCTCCTGGTTGTTTTGGTCGTCCCACCTGCTTTCCCACTTAGCCATGAATTAGGGGCCTTAGTCGTAGGTCAGGGTTGTTTCCCTCTCCACAACGGACGTTAGCACCCGCTGTGTGTCTGCCGGATATTACTCCTCGGTATTCGGAGTTTGATTAGGATCAGTAAGGCTGTGGGCCCCCATTACCCATTCAGTGCTCTACCCCCGAGGGTATTCGTCCGACGCTCTACCTAAATAGATTTCGCAGAGAACCAGCTATCTCCGAGTTTGATTGGCCTTTCACCCCTAGGCACACCTCATCCCGACCTTTTTCAACAGGTGTGGGTTCGGACCTCCAGTAAGTGTTACCTTACCTTCATCCTGGACATGCCTAGATCACTCGGTTTCGGGTCTAATGCATCTAACTCAATCGCCCTATTAAGACTCGCTTTCGCTGCGCCTACACCTAACGGCTTAAGCTTGCTAGATACACTAAGTCGATGACCCATTATACAAAAGGTACGCTGTCAGGCCGCAAGGGCCCTCCAACTGATTGTAGGCGTTCGGTTTCAGGTACTGTTTCACTCCCCTCGTCGGGGTGCTTTTCACCTTTCCCTCACGGTACTGGTTCGCTATCGGTCAGTAAGGAGTACTTAGCCTTCGAAGGTGGTCCTCCGATGTTCAGACAGAATTTCACGTGTTCCGCCCTACTTAATACGTCTGATCATGCTTCTTATACGGGACTGTCACCCACTATGGTTGGCCATTCCAGACCATTCTAATCACACTCACAGCTCGGCTGGTCCCCGTTCGCTCGCCGCTACTAGGGGAGTATCTATTGATTTCCTTTCCTCCGGGTACTTAGATGTTTCAGTTCCCCGGGTTTGCTTTTTTAACCCTATGTATTCAGGTTAAAAATACCTGTTTTACCTCATTATTAATCACCCCGAAGGATAATAATAACAAAGTATCAGGTGGGTTGCCCCATTCAGAAATCCATGGATCAAAGCTTATTCTCAGCTCCCCATGGCTTATCGCAGAGTATCACGTCTTTCATCGCCTCTTACTGCCAAGGCATCCACCAAACGCCCTTTTCGCGCTTGATTTGATCCAGAAACAGTCAGACTGCTTCTGTGGGCCCACCCTTTTGTAAAGTTCAATGGGCCCTTAATCAAAATGCATACATTGCAGTGCTTGCCGCTGGTTCGCAACAAACACTGTTCGAGTAGTATTACTACTACTCCGGTTAGTGTACTTGACTTGGAACAAAATAGATTTGCGTGACGGTCAATGGCTCCATGCGGAACCTCACGTCAGCTGTTGATCCCTTACGCGGGTTCAACATCTATTCTGATGTTTTGTATCTCTCTAAACGATGTCAAATGATCCGAAGATCAAGTCGTCCAGTTGGACGGCAAAACAGCAATGCTGTTTAACGGTCTAACTGGCTTTTGAAGTTGTTGGTGGGTCGAGGAGGACTTGAACCTCCGACCTCACGCTTATCAGGCGTGCGCTCTAACCACCTGAGCTACCGACCCAACTAGGTTGAAGTCAGAGACTTCAAATGGTGGAGCGTATCGGGATCGAACCGATGACCCCCTGCTTGCAAAGCAGGTGCTCTCCCAGCTGAGCTAACGCCCCATAGGTGAGTTCCGCCGATGCGAAACTGCTAACTGAAGAGATATGAGGACGGCCTGGCTCTAGGTCACTTCCAAGGAAAGAGGAAGTGCCTGAATATGCCGGCTTTGTTTGCCGACTGCTAAGTGTTCCACGAGTATGAACAAGTTCATGCTGCTAGGAACATCCTTAGAAAGGAGGTGATCCAGCCGCAGGTTCCCCTACGGCTACCTTGTTACGACTTCACCCCAGTCGCTGATCCTACCGTGGCCGCCTGCCTCCCCGAAGGGTTAGCGCAGCGTCGTCGGGTAGAACCAACTCCCATGGTGTGACGGGCGGTGTGTACAAGGCCCGGGAACGTATTCACCGCGTCATGCTGTTACGCGATTACTAGCGATTCCGACTTCATGGGGTCGAGTTGCAGACCCCAATCCGAACTGAGACATCTTTTGGAGATTAACTCACTGTAGATGCCATTGTAGCACGTGTGTAGCCCAACCCGTAAGGGCCATGAGGACTTGACGTCATCCACACCTTCCTCCCGCTTATCACGGGCAGTTTCCCTAGAGTGCCCAGCCGAACTGCTGGCAACTAAGGATGTGGGTTGCGCTCGTTGCCGGACTTAACCGAACATCTCACGACACGAGCTGACGACAGCCATGCAGCACCTGTCACTTGGTCTCTTACGAGAAAACCAGATCTCTCTGGCGGTCCAAGGATGTCAAGGGTTGGTAAGGTTCTGCGCGTTGCTTCGAATTAAACCACATGCTCCACCGCTTGTGCGGGCCCCCGTCAATTCCTTTGAGTTTTAATCTTGCGACCGTACTCCCCAGGCGGAATGCTTAATCCGTTAGGTGTGACACCGAAGGGCAAGCCCCCCGACGTCTGGCATTCATCGTTTACGGTGTGGACTACCAGGGTATCTAATCCTGTTTGCTCCCCACACTTTCGTACCTCAGCGTCAGTATCGAGCCAGTGAGCCGCCTTCGCCACTGGTGTTCCTCCAAATATCTACGAATTTCACCTCTACACTTGGAATTCCACTCACCTCTCTCGAACTCTAGACTGATAGTTTAGGAGGCAGTTCCAGGGTTGAGCCCTGGGATTTCACCCCCTACTTTCCAATCCGCCTACGTACGCTTTACGCCCAGTAATTCCGAACAACGCTAACCCCCTCCGTATTACCGCGGCTGCTGGCACGGAGTTAGCCGGGGTTTCTTTACCAGATACTGTCATTATCATCTCTGGCGAAAGAGCTTTACGACCCTAAGGCCTTCGTCACTCACGCGGCATGGCTAGATCAGGCTTTCGCCCATTGTCTAAGATTCCCCACTGCTGCCTCCCGTAGGAGTCTGGGCCGTGTCTCAGTCCCAGTGTTGCTGATCATCCTCTCAAACCAGCTACTGATCGTAGACTTGGTAGGCCGTTACCCCACCAACTATCTAATCAGACGCGGGCTAATCCTTCACCGATAAATCTTTCCCCCGAAGGGCGTATACGGTATTACTCTCAGTTTCCCGAGGCTATTCCGTAGTGAAGGGTATATTCCCACGCGTTACTAACCCGTCCGCCGCTCACTCCGAAGAGTGCGCTCGACTTGCATGTGTTAGGCCTGCCGCCAGCGTTCGTTCTGAGCCAGGATCAAACTCTCAAGTTGAAAGCATCTTGCGATGCTAACCTTGACGTTCGAACCTCTGCACATCACCACTTGGCCTTACTGAAACCAAATGGCGTTTTCTCTGTTTATCGTGCTTCAGTTATCAAAGATAACTGGAAGCCGTCCAAACAGTGAAGCTGACACTCTATAATCGAACCGAAGTTCTAAGAGCGTTGATATACAGACGTCTGATCCATCGAACTGAACCAAACCGCCCACATATCTCTTCAGATATATCAATTTCAAACAGCGTAGAGACAAAAAAGAACTAGATGCGCCGTAACTTTCTGGCGCGCCTGGCCTGTATTATCTCTGTTTTTAGTCTTGCGTCTCGTTGCCGTGTGGCCCGTCTGGCGCCCCGTTGGTGCTTGTTAGCGCCGCCGGTGAGGGGGGTTCTACGGTTAGTGGCTGGTACCCGCAACCCCTTTTTTCGAGAAAAATGCATTTTTTATGACAAACCCTATTTTTCCTATGTTTTAAGGGGTTTAGCGCAATTTCGATACGTCTACCCTAGGTCATATCGCAATTTTCTTAGGCGGAATAGAAACAGAACATACCATATTTGGGGTTATCCACAGAGTCCCCCACAAGACTCGCATAGACTCAGGGGGACTCAGCGCCACAAATTGACCTGAATCGCATCGATTCATCCTTTGTTAAGGGGACAGGTGTCAGTTTGGCATCAAGATTCATCGCGATTCTCCTCCTCAGAACGCAAAGACCCGGCAGTTTTGCTGCCGGGTCAGTGAATCAAGCTGTTGCACCACCCCTAGTCGGCTGGTTCCTTTTGACCCAAGACACTGCGCAGCGCTTTGGACGGATGCTTGCACCCCTAACCAATCGGTGTCTTAAAGACGCCAAATGCTGACCAGTCCTATGGGCGATCATCAGCGATATGGGGATGGGTCTAAGATGAAACTACTGGCACGGCTTAAGAAGAAAGCATCAGCACTACTATACAAGGTCCTCCTAAGCGCCGATGCAAAAGCCGTGCGGGCGGACAAGCTGACCTATCTTCATCCACCAAAGATACGTCGGCTTGAACGTTTGGCGCTCCGCGCAATGAAAACGACTGATGGTTGCCTGATGGAGTTTGGCGTGGCGCTCGGCGGCTCTGCCATTCTTTTGGCAAAGCAGGCGCGACTAGAACAGCGACAATTTCACGGCTTTGACGTGTTTGACATGATACCTGCCCCCACATCCGACAAAGATGGTGACGGCGCGAAGGCCCGCTATGAGGTTATTGCATCAAAACAGTCTGTCGGAATTGGTGGTCAGGAATACTACGGTTACCGGTCAGATCTTTATGGCGATGTCTGCCGCGCGTTCGACAAACACGGCATTCCCGTTGACGGCGCTGGCGTGCAACTTCATCGCGGCTTATTCGAGAACACCCTTGCCAGCTTCCCGCAAACAACCATTGCATTCGCTCATGTCGACTGTGACTGGTACGATCCGGTAAAGCTCTGCTTGAGTGAGATAGACGCGCGCTCATCTGTCGGCACAATCATCCTTCTTGATGACTATCACCACTATGATGGCTGCAAAACAGCGACAACGGAATTCCTGCAAAATCATCCAAACTACCGGCTGGAAGATGGTCCAAACGTTGCTCTTGTTCGTGTTGAGTGAACTGTCGGCCAAGCAGTTTGGCAATTAATCAGCTTTTCGGCGTCACATAGCTGCGCGCCGCTTTTCCTGCCAGTTCAATCTTGTCGCCAGAAGGCCCAGGATCACCACCAGATAAATGATCGGCTCGAGCTGAAAGCCTTTTACAAGCCATAGATAATGTATCGCCCCAAGGATCGCCGCCGGATAGGTCAGCTTGTGCATCTTGCGCCAGGCTGCCGACCCCATCTTGCGCACTGACAGGTTGTTAGATGTCACAGCCAACGGGATCAGCATCAAGAATGCCGCCATGCCGACTGTCACATAAGGTCGCTTCACGATCTCTGTCCAAACGCGACTGACGCTTTGGACATCCAGGATGGCAAAGACAAGGAAATGGGCGAGGACAAACAAGAACGCCGTCACCCCAATGGCCCGGCGAAACTTGATCAGGTTCACACCCGTCCACTGACGCAGCGGGGTCACCATCAGACCCACAACCATCAGGATCAGGGCAATCTCACCATAAGCGCGCTCAAGCACATTGATCGGTTCGACCAGATACGGGCCGATCTGGTTGAGGGCGCGCCAAAACTCCCAAACCGCATAAGCGGCACCGACTATATATATAGTCCACGCTGGGAGGCGGCGCAGACCGCCATTGATGGCTTGAGCAACCGCCATTTTTAGATGTCCACTGTCAGATCTTGGCCTTCATAAAGCGGCGCCACTTCAGGATAGCCATTAAACATCAGCGTGTCCTGACGCGATGCGAACAGGCCACCACCAATGCGGCGCTCGGTTGCCTGGCTCCAGCGCGGGTGATCCACGGTTGGGTTCACATTACTATAGAAGCCATACTCGCGAGGATTTGCGATGTTCCAACTGGTTGGCGGTTCCTGATCGGTCAGCGTGATGCGCACGATCGACTTGATTGACTTGAACCCATACTTCCACGGCACAACCAGACGGATCGGCGCGCCGTTCTGGTTTGCAATCGGTTCATCATAAATTCCGGTCGCCATAATGGTGAGCGGGTGCATCGCCTCATCCAGGCGCAGACCTTCGACATAAGGGAAGTCCAGAACGCGGCGCTGCACGCCGATCATGTTCTCTGGCTGAACGACCGTTTCAAAGGCCACGTATTTCGCACCGGACTGCACACCGACCTTATTCAGGATATCGGCCAGCTCAATCCCGTTCCATGGGATCACCATCGACCATGCTTCAACGCAGCGGAAGCGGTACAGGCGGTCTTCAACCGACAAGCCTGCCAGCAGATCATCCAAAGCATAGTCACCGGGGTTATCTACCATACCGTCCACTTTGATGGACCATGGGGATGTCACCAACTGATGGGCGTTCTGTGCAGGATCGTTCTTGCCCGTGCCGAACTCATAAAAGTTGTTGTAGCTGGTGATCTCTTCCAGCGTGTTTGGCTCAAGCTCTTGCGCGTTGGCACGGCCGGCGAGGCCAATGGCACCCAGACCAACCGTACCCGCCAAAATTTGGCGGCGATTGAGATATGCGGCCTTGGGTGTCACGTCAGCCTGCGTCAGGGTGTTGGTCCAGCGATATGCCATTGTGGCTCTCCGTTCATTTCGATTCTAACGATCATATAGGTGAGAACTTCTGAAAGATGTTTCACGTTGCCGCCAGAACGATGAAATGTTCCAAAATCAGGGCAGATCAATCACGATTTTTCACGCAGCTGTGACTGGAAACTGGCAAATACGCAGGCTTAGGCGATATGCGATTTTCGTCAAGTCGCATAGGCAAACATCCCCCATGATCCAAGGCACAACGACCCCGTATAAAGTGCGATGCCAAAGAAAAGGCATTCCTTAAAATCTGGGAGACTACTAAATGCTACGCAGAACTTTTATCGCACTGACAACAACCGCGGTTTTCGCTACATCCGCTTTCGCTGGCGGACACTCAAAAGACATCGTTGATACCGCCGTCGAAGCAGGGACCTTCACAACGCTGGTCGCCGCTGTTGAGGCCGCAGGTCTGGTTGAGACACTGAAAGGCGAAGGTCCTTTCACAGTCTTCGCACCAACGGACGAAGCTTTCGCAGCACTGCCCGAAGGCACAGTCGAAGGCCTTTTGGCTGATCCAGAAGCGCTGGCTGCCATCCTGACCTACCACGTGGTCCCCGGCAAAGTGATGTCCACTGACCTGTCCAACGAAATGATGGCAACAACAGTGAACGGCGCGGACGTAACAATCATGACCGAAGGCGGCGTGATGGTTGACGGCGCAAACGTTGTGACCGCTGACATCGAAGCGTCAAACGGCGTTATCCACGTCATCGACGCAGTGATCCTGCCCGCAAGCTAAAGGCTGCTGTCAGGTTTGATCGGAAAGCCCCGGCCTGCTGGTCGGGGCTTTTTATTGGCTAGGTCCTGACCCCAAGGCCCCCGAATGGCACGCCGGACAGATCTGCCATTTCACGCTTCCAGGTGGTCAGGTCCGCCCCGTTGAATTTCGACAGGTGATCATGCCCGCAAGCCCGCGCCATCACTTGCATCAACTCTACGCTCGCCTCAAAGAAATTCGCCAGTTGCCTGGCAGAGCTTTCAACGATCACCCGGCTGGCCAGTTCGGGGCGTTGCGAGGCAATCCCGACGGGGCAGTTGTTTGTGTGACATGCGCGCATCGCGATACAGCCGATCGCCTGCATCGCCGCGTTTGAAACGGCAATCGCATCCGCCCCCATCGCCAAGGCTTTGATAAAGTCTGCCGGTTTGCGTAGACCACCAGTGATGATCAGCGACACATCCTGCCGCCCCAACGTATCAAGATGCCGCCGCGCCCGTGCCAATGCCGGGATCGTCGGGACAGAGATGTTATCGCGGAAGATAATCGGGGCCGCACCAGTCCCACCGCCCCGCCCGTCAAGGATCACATAGTCAACGCCAACTTCCAGTGCGGCATCAATATCCTTCTCGATATGCTGGGCCGACAGTTTGTAGCCGATGGGGATACCACCGGTTCGATTGCGTACTTCGTCAGCAAACGCCTTAATCTGAGATGGCTTGGTCCATTCGGGGAAGCGCGGCGGCGAAATCGCATCCTGCCCTTCGTCCAGTCCGCGCACCTCGGCGATCTTGCCATTCACCTTATGGCCCGGCAAATGCCCGCCCGTTCCGGTCTTGGCCCCCTGCCCGCCTTTGAAGTGAAACGCCTGCACCTTATCCAGCTTTTCCCATGCAAAACCAAAACGGCCCGAGGCAAGTTCATAGAAATAGCGGCTGTTCGCCTCTTGCTCTTCCGGCAGCATCCCGCCTTCACCGGAACAGATGCCTGTGCCCGCCATCTCGGCCCCCATCGCCAATGCCACTTTCGCAGGTTCGGAAAGCGCGCCGAAAGACATGTCCGACACAAAGAGCGGGATCTTCAAACGCAGCGGTTTCTGCGCGTTTGGCCCGATCACGACGTCCGTGCCCACCGGTTGATCATCCAGCAGCGGGGCTTTGTGCAACTGCGCGGTCAGCAGTTGAATATCGTCCCAATCGGGCAATTCATGACGCGGCACCCCCATTGCATCGACCTTGCCGTGATGTCCGGTTTTGGACAGGCCATCGCGGGCGTATTGCTGGATCAGCTTTGTGTATGGTTCCTCGGCCGCCCCGCCGGAATGGTCGGCATAAAGCCCCATATAGGCGTCGCGGTTATAGGGTTGCGGATTATCCTCGGCCCATGCCGCGACCTCATCCGCGTCAACGAGGATGTCATCGCCCTCCACCCATGAATTGAACTTGGGCAGCACCTCTTCATTGTTGTAGGCCGACACCCCTGTATCCAGGCGGTAATCCCAGTTGTGGACCCCGCAGATCAAGTCCTTGCCCCGCACGAAGCCGTCGGACATCAGCGCACCGCGGTGCAGGCAGCGCCCGTAAAAGACCGAGATTTCATCATCAAATCGGACAACAACCAGATCAACCTCGCCCACCAGCGCGTACTGCGGATTGCGGTCTGGTAGCTGGCTGAGGCTGGCGACTTTGGTCTTGTTCATGGCTGTCCCCTACGTGGCTTTGGGTACACCAAAGCACGGATCGGGTTTTCGGGCTAGCCAAGGATCAAAATAGCACCGTCACAGCCTTGCAATGGCATCCCAATAGGCGCTTTCGTCAGCGAACAATCCGTTGGAAAGCACCACGCCGTCTTTGTCTAAGACCAAACAGGTTGGTGCGCGATAAATGCCCAATTGATTGGAAAGATCGTTCAGCGACTGCTTCCAACCGCCCGCTTGGTTGCCATCAAGAAAGTGGATCGGCAAAGCATTCGCATATGCAATGCCTTCTGCCTCGGCGCGATGCTCTGGCGAGAGCATGTAGGTGCTGTCACTGATCACATGAATCTGGGCAATTCGGGACGGATCAAAACGATGCAAGGCAGCCAGCGCAGGTAGATCAAGATTATAGTAATAGTTCGCCCGATATCCCGGTAGCAATACGACGATCAGGATTTGCCCGGCGGTCAGCGTAGCCAGCGACTGCTTCAGCGAGACAAACCCTCCGTCCGGCCAAAACCCCAACGGATCATGTTGCTTGAAGGCATAGTCAATGGGGCTTGGTTCACCAACCCATTTCGGCTTGTGCACAAGTGGAGGTTTATCCGTCCAGATCGCATAGGTATCCAAGAGAAGCTCAAAGTCCGGCGCATCGGCCAATGCATCCTCAAGATAACGCAGACCCTTTTCACGATCTCCGGCATCCCAACTCAGGCGAGCCGCGATATATGACTGCAACGCTGTCTGTAAAAGAGAAAAGCTTTGCTGACCGCTTTTTTGCATTTGGTTGTGGCTCGCGACCAAAAAGAAGTCCGCACGGTCCGCGTTGCCCTGCGCCAGATATGACAGCGCAAGAAACGCCAGCGAAGCAAAGTCAGGGTTCCGGGCGATGCTGCTGTCTTGGTGCGCCTCTTTCATGAAGGGCGCCAACAGTTTTGCGCCGGGCAGACTGAGCACCAAGCGAAAGGCATCTTTCATCAACGCAAAGCTATCAAGCTCTCCGCGACCAAAGGCCTGATAAAGCTGATCTTGAACATCATCGCGCCGCTTGATCCGATCATTGAACCCCGGTGTTCCGACGCCGGTAAGTGTGAGGCCCAATGGCCAGGGTCCCTTTGTGAGTTCATATGCGGTCTCGGCCTGAGGGTCGTAGAACAGATAAGTGTTGTCTGGGGCCAGCCGCAGCAGTTCAAGATCACTGCCTGCGCGAGCATCGCGCTTTGCCAACAACACAAACCACCCGACCTTCAAGCCGATGTCCTGCGCCGGCGATCCAGGAAACACCCGCATGATACGCTGACTGTTTTTCAAGTGGCTTTGCAGGGCAGCCGACTGCAGCGCGACAGGCGTAAGTGTTCGGGGCATCTTGGGGACCTTCATTCTGGGGTTCGCGTCCCCTGACGCTAGGCGAATTTTGCAAAGCTGTGAATCCTTAAGCATGAGTCTTGAGGAGTTCAGCCAATGCAAACGGGGCGCCCGCGAGCGCCCCTGCCAAGATCAATGTACAACCGCATCCTGCGGCGGTTGCCGGTTGCTGGATGATACGCGGTCACCGACCAGCAACCCATCCACACCCGCGCTGACCTTGATCGCATCACCGTCCATGACGTCACCGGCAAGGATCATCTCGGCCAGTTGGTCTTGCAACGCGCGCTGGATCACCCGCTTCAGTGGCCTTGCACCAAACACAGGATCATAGCCTTCGTCGGCCAGCCATTTCAGCGCGGCCTCATCCAGATCAAGGTGGATGTTGCGACCCGCCAGCCGCTTTTCAAGCAACCCAAGCTGGATCGTGACGATCCCGGCCATGTCTTCGCGGGCCAGACGGTCAAAGATGACGGTCTCATCCAGACGGTTCAGGAACTCGGGCCGGAAATGCGCACGCACCGCGTCCATTACATCGCGCTTGGCCTCTGATGCATCCGCACCATCAGGCAGTTGGCTGAGCGCCTGCGCCCCAAGGTTCGACGTCAGGATGATCAGCGTCTGCTTGAAGTCCACGGTGCGGCCCTGACCATCGGTCAGCACACCATCGTCGAGGACCTGCAACAGCACGTTGAAGACATCCGGGTGCGCCTTTTCGACCTCGTCGAACAGGATGACCTGATATGGACGGCGACGGACCGCCTCGGTCAGAACACCACCCTCGTCATAGCCAACATAGCCCGGAGGCGCGCCAATCAGACGGGCAACCGCGTGTTTTTCCATGAACTCTGACATGTCGATGCGGACCATAGCTGAATCATCGTCAAAGAGGTATTCAGCCACGGCCTTGGTCAACTCTGTCTTACCCACACCTGTTGGCCCGAGGAACAGGAACGAGCCAAGTGGCCGGTTCTCGTCATTCAGACCGGCACGGGCGCGGCGCACGGCATTGGCCACTGACCGCACAGCAGTTTTCTGACCGATCACGCGCTTGCCAAGCTCTTCTTCCATGCGCAGCAGTTTGTCGCGTTCGCCTTCAAGCATCTTGGAGGTCGGGATACCCGTCCACCGCTCGACCACTTCGGCGATTTGCTCAGGCCGCACGGCTTCTTCGACCATCAGGTCGTCGTCGCCTTCTTCGACTTGCGCCACCAGACGCTCCAACTCCGGGATCACGCCGTAAGACAGCTCACCCGCTTTCGCGAGGTTGCCTTCACGCTTGGCGATGTCCAACTCGGCGCGCGCACGGTCCAGCTTTTCCTTCACGTCGCGTGTGCTTTCCAGCTTGTCGCGCTCTGCCTGCCATTTCGCGGTCATTTCAGACGCGCGATCTTGCAGGTCGGCCAGTTCTTTCTCCAGCTTCTCCAGACGGTCCTTGGAGGCCTGATCGTCCTCTTTCTTCAACGCCTCGGATTCGATCTGCAATTGCAGGATCTGGCGATCCAGCGCATCCAGTTCTTCCGGCTTGCTGTCCACTTCCATGCGCAGACGGCTTGCTGCCTCATCCATCAGGTCGATGGCTTTGTCGGGCAAGAATCGGTCGGTGATATAGCGATGCGACAGCGTGGCGGCGGCTACCAAGGCACTATCGGAGATACGGACACCGTGGTGGAGTTCGTACTTTTCCTTGATGCCGCGCAAGATGCTGACCGTATCCGTGACCGTTGGTTCTTCAACCATCAACGGCTGGAACCGACGGGCCAAGGCCGCATCTTTTTCGACATACTTGCGGTACTCATCCAAAGTCGTGGCACCAACACAGTGCAGCTCACCCCGCGCAAGCGCAGGCTTGATCAGGTTGGCGGCATCCATTGCGCCATCCGCCTTACCTGCACCCACAAGCGTGTGCATTTCGTCGATGAACAGAATGATTTCGCCAGCAGCGGCTTCGATCTCTTTCAGAACGGCTTTCAGGCGTTCCTCAAACTCACCGCGGTATTTTGCACCAGCGATCAAGGCCCCCATATCCAGCGCCATCAGCTTTTTGTTGCGCAGGCTTTCGGGCACATCGCCGTCGATGATGCGCAGCGCCAAACCTTCGGCGATGGCTGTTTTACCGACACCGGGTTCACCGATGAGGACTGGGTTATTCTTGGTCCGGCGTGACAAAACCTGCATCGCGCGGCGAATTTCTTCGTCGCGGCCAATAATCGGGTCGATTTTGCCTTCGCGCGCAGCCTCGGTCAGGTCGCGGGCGTATTTTGCCAGCGCTTCAAAGCTATCTTCGGCGGTGGCACTATCGGCAGTGCGGCCTTTGCGGATGTCATTGATCGCGGCGTTCAGGTTTTGGGCAGTGACACCACCCGCATCCAGCGCGTCTTTCGCCTTGGACTTCACCAAAGCCAATGCCGTCAGCAAACGCTCAACTGGCACAAAGCTGTCGCCGGCTTTCTTGGCCACTTTTTCAGCCTCGGCCAGCACTTTGGCGGTGATGTTATCAAGATAAACCTGCGCGCCTTCGCCAGTGACCTGGGGCAGTTTGGCGAGGCTGGCATCAATGGCTGACAACACCGCTTGCGGGTTACCGCCCGCGCGCGTGATCAGGTTGGAGGCCAACCCTTCTTCGTCATCCATTAGTGCCTTAAGCAGGTGTTCAGGCGCAAACCGTTGGTGGTTTTCGTGCATCGCGATCGTCTGGGCGGCTTGTACGAAACCGCGCGACCGCTCGGTGAACTTGTCTAAGTTCATGGGTCTCTCCTTTGTTAAGCGCCCGGATCATTGGGATGCCCGGCTTGGCGGCACATCCCTGTTTGGGCCTCGACAGTTAGATGGGGATTTTGCTGACAGCTCGCAAGGCTACGGTTCGGATTTTCCACCCGGGGGGAGATCATACAAATTTTTCCCCGCGCAATTTTGACATGTGTAAGGCAAAACGGCCTTGTTGAGATTGATCTTATGTCTCCGGCCCACAAGCCACTCACACGACCCCCCTCCTTGGTCGTCTCTGGTGAAGACGATCAAGGCGCAATGACGCGACCCCGAAAGAGGTTGCGTCATTGCATTTGCACCCCCAGCCAGCAATCGCTAGACCCATTCAGAACCAGCCAAGGAGTACCGCCCATGTCCGATGACCGTTTGATCGTAGCGATGGATGTAGCAAACGTTCTTGATGGACTGGAACTGGCCAAGACGCTGGGTGATAGCGTGAGTTTCTACAAGATCGGTTTGGGCATGCTATGCGGGGGCGGACTGGCGCTGGCCAATGAGCTTAAGCAAGAGCACGACAAGCGTATTTTCCTCGACATGAAGTTCTTTGATATTGGCGCCACGGTCGAGGCTGCTGTGCGTGGTGTTGCGCAGTTCAATCTGGATTTCCTGACCGTGCATGGCGACCCTCACGTTGTGCGAGCGGCGCGCGAAGGGGCTGGCGGGTCGGACATGAAAATCCTCGCCGTGACCATTTTGACGTCGCTGGATCGCGATGATCTGGATGCATCTTGCATCAAGGCCGGCGATGTCGCCGATCTGGTGCAGGAACGCGCGGGGATTGCCCTGTCGAACGGCGCAGACGGTGTGATTGCGTCGCCGCAAGAGGCCGCATTGATCCGCGCTTTACCCGAAGCCAAAGGCAAACTCATCGTGACCCCCGGCGTACGTCCAGCGGGTGCAGCGCTGGGTGATCAAAAGCGGGTCATGACGCCTGCACAAGCCATTGCGAACGGGGCAGATCATGTCGTTGTGGGGCGGCCGATCTGGCAGGCTGAAAACCCGAAAGCGGCGGCGCAAAGCATTCTGGCTGAACTGGCCTCACCCCAAGCAGAAACCCCCAACCACTAGGGCCGGGGGTTTCGTTTCGCATCATTTGTCGTGGATCAGTCGTTGACGTCAGTGTCCCAGATTTTGACCTGACCGGTCTTCAATCCAAAATACTTGCGCATCGCGATGTAGGAAATCAGCGACAGCACCGCAAAGACAACCAATGTCAGAGCCAGTCCAGATGCCGAGACCCCAAAGAGGATCAGCAGTCCCATCATCGCCGCACCGATTGCGAACCCCAGAAAGATATAGCCGGGGATCAACACTTCGAGCGTTGCGAGGATCAAAGCCCCTGACATCCAAACCCACCATTCCGTCCAAAGAGGCATTATCCACGTCCTTTCAGCATTGAGAATGCATTGGCAAAAGCATCCAGCGCGTTGGCAGGCAGAATAACTGTCTGGCTTCCGGCACCTTCACCCAGCTTGTTCAAGGCTTCGACCTGCTTAAGAGCGACCTGATACTGCGCCGCCTCAAGCCCATTTTCCGCAATCGCGACCGCAACCACTTGGGTCGCATAGGCTTCGGCATCGGCCAGCACACGGCGGGCTTTTGCATCCTGCTCAGCGGCATAAAGTTCCGCATCTGATTGCAGCTCGACCGCACGCTTTTGACCTTCGGCTTCTGTCACCTGCGCACGACGTGCACGTTCAGCGTTCAGCTGTTGCAGCATCGCGTTACGGGTGGCTTGATCAAGGTTCACGTCCAAGATCTCTGCACGGGTCACTTCGATCCCCCAGTCATCCACCTGCTGGGCCACTTGGGTGCGCACAGCGTCGATCAAATTGGCACGGTTCGCCTGCACTTGGTCCAATTCCATACGACCAATTTCAGAGCGCACGATACCAGCCACAGTGGTTGAAATCGCACCATCCACATCGCGAATACGGTAAACCGTCTTTTCCGGCTCGATGATCCGATAAAACACTGATGTTTCGACCTGCACCAGCACGTTGTCTGATGTAATCGCATCTTGGCTCATGGACGGCAGCTGGCGCTCAAGAATAGATACCTTGTGCCGGACACGGTCCAGAAACGGTACGATAAAGTTGATACCGGGCCCCAAAACAGAGCGGAGACGCCCAAGGCGTTCCACCACAAACTTCTCTGACTGCGGCACGATGCGGACACCGGCCATAATACAGACGATGATAAACACCGCCAGCAGCAGCCAAAGTATGTTTTGTCCAAAGAATTCAGCGAATAAGTCTTCAATCGGCATATATCTGTCCCTCATTGTTATGAAGGACAGATAGGTATGATCTAGGCCAATTTCAATGTATGCTGTGGTATACTATTCGTTTTAAACCGTGCTGTGACTACTGCGCCGATGGTGTCTGCGGTTGCCGGGCTGAGCGTCCAACCAAGGTGCCCGTGCCCTGTATTATAAAAGACTCTGTCGTTTTTTCCGGCGCCCACACGCGGCATCATATTGGGCATCATCGGACGCAGACCTGCCCAAGGCACGCAGCTTTCTGTGGACACATCGGGGAAATGCTCTTCACACCATTTGATCAATGGACGAACACGTTTTTCGAGGATATCGCGATTCTCTCCGTTGAACTCGGCCGTGCCAGCAATGCGAAAGCGATTCTTACCCAAACGGGACGAGACGATCTTGGCTTTGTCGTCCAGCAGTGAAGTTGTTGGCGCGGCGGCCTGACTGACCGCATCATCAAGATTTACGGTGATGGAATAGCCCTTAACCGGGTACACGTTCACGCGGTCGCCCAGCATTTGCGCAAACTTGCGGCTGCCCACACCAGCAGAGACGACCACGGCGTC
Source organism: Yoonia sp. F2084L (assembly GCF_023015625.1). Classification (GTDB taxonomy): domain Bacteria; phylum Pseudomonadota; class Alphaproteobacteria; order Rhodobacterales; family Rhodobacteraceae; genus Yoonia. The sequence goes on along the minus strand of NZ_JALKAH010000003.1, from coordinate 208,929 downwards.
ATAACGCTCTTCATGGCCGCACTCGACGTGTACGCCATCATCACGCACATGCAGATCGGTGACCGGAGCGCCAAGCTTGAACACGACGCCCTGTTTCTTAAGCCAATCAGCCAAACCGATGGTGAACTTGTGAATATCACCGGTGCTGTCGCTTTCCGTCCAAAAGCCGCCAATGATATCGCCACGCAGAGTGGGCTCTTTCGCCATGACTTCATCGACGCTCAACTCGTGGCGCTCCAAACCGCCCTCAGCCAGCAAGCCATTGACCATGCGGGCATGCTTGAGGTCTTTTTCTGTCTTATAGAAGTGCAGAATGCCAGCCGGACTGAAATCAAAATCAACCCCGGATTTATCTGCCATCTCAGCCAAACCGGCACGCGCGGCAACAGCCATCGCAGCAGTTTTTGTGGTATTCGTCTTATAGCGCGGGATGTTGGCCAAAAATTCGGTCATCCAGCTGACTTTGTGCCAACCCGGGCGCGGGTTCACAAACAAAGGCGCGTCGCCCTCGAACATCCACTTGATGCCCTTAAGGACAGTGGACCATTGGTTCCAGACCTCAGCATTGGAAGCGCTCAACTGGCCACCATTGGCAAAGCTGGTTTCCATTCCGGCATAGCGCTGGCGGTCATAAACCGTCACGTCAAAGCCACGGATCATGAGTGAATAAGCAGTGGTGACACCGGTAATCCCGGCACCAAGTACAGCAATCGAAGGCATGGTAATTCTCCTTACCATCTGCCCCCGCCGTCTGCTGTACCTGAGAGATTCGCCCAAGCTTGGGCTTGCTCCTTCGGCGGACCATTTAAGGTCTCTCTTCGGCGTGTTGCACCCCAACCGGTCCTTTTGCCTGAGAGTGACCGGGGCGGTTGCTCCTTCGGCGACGGACTGAACCGGTCTCTCCCGGTCAGCGTGTTTCCTATTGGAAACTCATAGACAGATTGTCGCACAAAGCAACCAAAATGTGCGGGTCATTTCCGCAGTACACCGGAAGTTTTGAATTACTTGATTTGACGGTATCATGAAGCAAGCTGCCAAAGCCAAATCTGGCGTTCATATGAATGGAAAATCGCCTTGCAAGACACAAATCAATCGCCGTTTGAAGCGATCCGCGCCATCGACTACACCGTCATCTTTGTGCGTGACATGGACGCGATGCAGCAATTCTATGAGAACGTTCTCCGATTTTCGATCAGTCGCAAACTATCTGAAAACTGGATCGAATACACTGTCGGCCCTAACACTTTTGTACTTTCAAGACCGGGTTACACGGCCAAGGATGACCCACTTCCTGAAGGGTCTGCCGCTCTACAGCTCGCCTTCAAGGTGACAGGGAGCCAAGTCGATGCATGCGCGGTCGAGTTGGCAAAACTTAACATACCGATTCTGTCACCCCCGACTGACAGGGATTTTGGTCATCGCACGTTGTTCTTCCGCGATCCAGATGGGAACCTGCTTGAGGTTTACGCAGAGATTTAGACTGAAGCTCTGATTAACCGGCCAAACCATCCGTTTCGGCCAGCCATTTCCGCAACCGCTGCCCGTAGGATGGCACCCGATCAGGCAGCGCCAGGAAGCCATCCAGATCATAAAGTGCCCAGCGCTGTCCTTCATCCCCAAAGACGATGTCTTCGACCGCAGCCGCCGGCAACTGCGCAACAAAAAACGCCACCCATTTGCTCGGATTGTAGTTGGCTGGAAATGCACTTTCCCAAAGCACTGCCGAGGCTGGCAAGATCAAACCCAACTCTTCATGCGTCTCGCGTGCAACAGTCTCAAACGGGGTTTCGCCCGGATCACGGCCTCCGCCGGGTAAATCCCAGAGGTTTGGGTAGGTGATATAGTGAAAGTCATCCCGCAGGATGCTGACGATTTGGTCCCCCAAAAACAGTGCAACCTTCGCCCCATCATGCGGCCCCGTTGTGTCCATATCCTACGCCTCGTACACTGTCGCCATGCCCGCTCTCTGCCGCGATTGCCTGACAACCTTTGATAGCGAAACCCGCTGTCCGCAATGCCGCAGCCCAAGGGTGACGCGGCACCCAGAGTTGTTCGATCTTACCATCGCACACATGGATTGCGATGCCTTCTATGCCTCTGTGGAAAAGCGCGACAATCCCGAACTGGCCGACAAACCCGTGATCATCGGCGGCGGGCGGCGTGGCGTTGTCTCAACCGCTTGCTATGTGGCCCGGATCAAGGGCGTAAAATCCGCGATGCCGATGTTCAAGGCGCTGAAACTCTGCCCAGAGGCCGTGGTCGTGCGACCCAATTTCGACGCCTATGTCGAGGCCTCCAAGGCGATCCGCGCAATGATGGATGAGCTGACACCCGTTGTCGAACCGCTCTCACTGGACGAGGCCTTCATGGACCTCACAGGCACCGAACGTCTGCACCATGCGCCGCCTGCGGTGATGTTGGCGCGGTTGATCAAGCGGATGAAGGATGAGTTGGGGCTGACGGGCTCTATCGGCCTCAGCCATAACAAGTTTCTGGCCAAAGTTGCCTCTGACCTCGACAAACCGCGTGGCTTTTCGATCATCGGGAAAGAGGAAACCACCGCCTTCCTGCGCCCTAAATCAGTGCGCCTGATCTGGGGGATCGGCCCCGCCGCACAAACCAGCCTGAACAACGCCGGTATCCGCACCTTCGACGATTTATTGCGCTGGGACCGACGCGATCTGCACGACCGTTTTGGCGGTATGGGCGAGCGGCTTTATAGCCTTGCGCGCGGTGAGGATGGGCGCAGGATTTCACCGCACAGCCCCGTCAAGACGCTGTCGAATGAGACGACCTTCAACGAAGATACAGGCGATGTGGATATCCTCGATGGACACCTCTGGCGCATGGCCGAGAAGGTCAGTGCGCGGGCGAAGGCCAAGGATAAGGCTGGGCGGGTTGTGATGCTGAAACTCAAGACCTCAGATTTTAAACTGATTTCCAAGCGGCAGAGCCTGCATCACCCGACCCAGATCGCCGATACGGTTTATCGAACGGCAAGAGGCTTGTTCGATCAGGTCAGTGGGCGCGGGCCATTCCGGCTGTTGGGGGTCGGGCTGTCGGATATCACCTCAAACGCAGATGCAGACCGCGAAGGTGATCTGCTTGATCCCGGCGCGCAAAAGCGGGCGCAGGCCGAAAAGGCCGCCGACAAAATCCGTGCACGGTTCGGGAAAGATGCCATCATCAAAGGGCGGGCATTGCGTTAAACGTAAGGTGGGTCTTGACCCACCTTACGTGCTGCACATACGGTTCCTTCAACAGTCACACGCAACAACAGGAGGACAGTGCTGAGCATGCGTATCACCCGTCGCCTTCAGCATGGTCCCCGTCCCGCCCTGTAAATCCGTTTGCAGGGCTGATCAGTCAACGGTCTGCCCCAAATGCCGTGCGCGGCGCATCTTTTTGTGACTGAGACTTCTTATGACCATCATCAACATCAATGCCCTTGGCGTGACCTTGGGCGATCCGCTTTTCACTGACCTCAATCTCACCATCTCCAAGGGCGACCGTATCGGATTGGTCGCCGCCAACGGGCGGGGCAAGTCCACGCTGATGGGTTGCATTGCCGGAACATTAGAACACACCACTGGCGACATCACCCGCGCGCGGGGCCTGCGCGTTGGATATGTTGAGCAATATGTGCCGACAGCGGCGCAGCAGGATACTCTTTATAATCTGGTCCTCGCGGCCCTCCCGCAAGAGCAAGCCGATTATGAGAGCTGGCGCGTGGATGTAGTGCTGGACGATCTGAAAGTGCCATATGAGTTGCAACAAAAGCCGGTCGCGGAACTCAGTGGCGGCTGGCAGCGCACCGCCCTTTTGGCCGCTGCATGGATCACCGAGCCTGATATTTTGCTGTTGGACGAACCCACCAACCACCTTGATTTGCACCGCATCGGTTTGCTGCAAGACTGGCTGGGTGCCTTGCCCCGCGACACTCCGGTGATCATCACCAGCCATGATCGTGCTTTTCTGGATGTAACGACAAACCGCACCCTGTTCTTGCGCGCCGAACGCAGCCGCGTCTTTCAACTGCCTTTCACAGAAGCCCGCGCCGCCTTGGCCGAAGCAGATGCCTCTGACGAACGTCGCTTTGCCAATGACCTCAACAAGGCCCAGCAATTGCGTAAGCAAGCGGCGAAGCTCAAGAACATCGGGATTAACTCTGGTTCCGATCTGTTGGTGAACAAAACCAAGCAACTCAGCGAACGCGCGGCCAAGATTGAGGCGGCGGCCAAGCCCGCGCATAGCGAACGGGGTGCGGGCGACATCAAGCTGATCAATAGCGGCACCCATGCAAAGGCGTTGATTGCGCTGGATGACGTGGGTGTCGAAACCCCAGATGGACGGCTGCTTTATACGACCGGCAAACAGTGGATCACGCAAGGGGATCGCGTCGTTTTGCTAGGCACGAATGGCACCGGCAAGACGCGACTGATCAAAATGATCCATCGCGCGATCGTGGATGAGGTAGCGGGCATCAAAAGCGCGCCAACGGTCGCTCTGGGCTATTCGGATCAACACCTCAGCCAGTTGGATGATGCTGACACACCGATGACTGCCGTCGCTGGGCAATTCGATGTGGGCGATCAGCGCGCACGCGGGTTGCTGGCCGGGGCCGGTGTGACCATCCAAATGCAGGATACAAAGATCGAGGCGCTCTCAGGCGGGCAAAAAGCGCGGCTTGCGATGCTCATCTTGCGGCTGAAACAGCCGAATTTCTATCTGCTGGACGAACCGACAAACCACCTCGATATCGAAGGGCAGGAAGCTTTGGAGGAGGAACTGATCCACCACGGCGCTGCCTGCCTGCTTGTCAGCCACGACCGCAGCTTCCTACGCAATGTGGGCACCAGGTTCTGGCAGATTGACCGGAAACGACTGGAGGAAGTGGACGATCCAGAGGCGTTCTTGGCGGGTGAGATGGTAGCGTAACGCGCAATACGAAGATCGGCATATGTGTGTTAGCGTGCTGGTCCGTAACCACCACCACCGGGCGATTTCAGAATGAACACGTCGCCCGATTGCATTTGCGCGACATCGTTGCCTTTGAGCCTTTCCAGCGTCCCATTTGCGCGCATGATCGCATTTTCACCTGTCTTGCCCGCACCCCCGCCTGCCGCCCCGTGCGGTGCGGTGATCCGGTGCGAGGTCAGAACGGTGACCGTCATCGGTTCGAGGAAGCACAGTTTGCGCTGGATGCCGTTGCCACCTGTGAACTGACCTGCACCACCGGACCCTGCACGGATCGAAAACTCATCCACGCGCACTGGAAACCGTGTCTCTAGAACTTCTGGGTCGGTCATCCGGGTGTTGGTCATATGGCTGTGGACGGCGCTTGCGCCGTCGAACCCATTGCCAGCACCCGTTCCGCCGCAGATAGTTTCATAGTTCTGGAACGTCTCATTGCCATAGACAAAGTTGTTCATCGTGCCCTGACTGCCCGCGATCACACCCAGTGCGCCATAAAGCGCGTCAGCGATGGCTTGGCTGACTTCTGTATTGCCAGAGATAACCGCGGCCGGGGTCTTTGGGTTAATCATTGATCCTTCGGGAATAATCAGGTGCAGGGGTTTCAGGCACCCTTCGTTCATCGGGATATTTGCGCCGACCAAAGTGCGGAACACATAGAGCACAACCGCATGGCAGATGGCGCTTGGTGCATTGTAGTTGAATGGGTCTTGCGGCGATGTGCCGGTGAAATCAATCGTCGCTTCGCGGGCGGATTTATCGACGGAAATCGCAACTTTGATCTGTGCGCCGCTGTCGAGCGGATAGGTGAAGGCGCTGTCGTGCAACACATCCAGCACGCGGCGCACGCTTTCTTCGGCGTTGTCCTGTACGTGGCGCATATAGGCATGCACGACGTCCAAACCAAACTGGCGGGTGATCTTTTGCAGTTCCTGCACGCCTGTCGCGTTGGCTGCGATCTGAGCCGCAAGGTCCGCCATGTTCTGGTTGATATTGCGACAAGGGTATTTACCGGAGCCGAGCAACTCGCGCGCGGCGGCGTCTTGGAGTACGCCTTGTTTGACCAGCAGGAAATTGTCGATCAGCACACCTTCGTGGTCGATATGGGTGCTGTCCGGTGGCGCAGAGCCGGGGGTTGTGCCGCCGATATCGGCGTGATGCCCGCGGGATGCGACGGTGTAGATGATATTGTCGCCGGTGTCGTCAAACACCGGGGTGATCACCGTAACATCGGGCAGGTGCGTGCCGCCGTTATAGGGGTTGTTCATCATAAAGACGTCACCGGGACGGATATTGCCCGCATTCTGCGCCAAGATTGTACGCACACTTTGGGACATTGACCCAAGGTGGACCGGCACATGCGGTGCGTTGGCAACCAGATCGCCTGCCGCATCAAAGATCGCGCAGGAGAAGTCGTAACGCTCTTTGATGTTGACGGAATACGCTGTGTTCGCAAGCGTTGCGCCCATTTGCTCTGCAATCGACATGTAAAGATTGTTGAACACTTCGAGCATGACAGGATCGACAGACGTACCGATCGCCTCTTGCCGGTCCAGCGGGACAACCCGGCGCAAAACCAGATTGCCACCCAATTCGCAGGTTGCTTCCCAACCGGCCTCAACAATGTTTGTACCAGTCGGTTCGGTCAGAATGGCGGGGCCTTTGATAGTGTCGCCAGCACCAAGCGTGGTCCGGTCGACCAGCGGCACATCGCACCATGCACCGCCGCTGAACATGGTGGCGTTTGCGGTTTGGGCGCGTGCTTGCGCGGTGTTAGGTATTGTCACCTGTTCACCGGTTGATCCAATCGCCTCTGCGGTCAGCAGATCAATGATAAGCTCGGCGTATTCGGGGACAAAACCAAAGCGTTGTTGGTGGGCCTGTGCAAAACTTGCGGCCATCTGCGCGGGATCGCCAAAGGGCACCTCAAGCGTTTGGTGCGCGCCACTGGTGCGTATATGTGCAACAGCAACCGTGTGAAGCGAATGCTCAGAAATGCCTTGCGCCCGCACTTCAGCCTCAGCATCACGTGTTAAGGTCTGCACGGCGTCACGGGCGGCTGCAATGTCATCAATCGAACGGGCGAATTGCAATTCGCGGATCGCGCGTACATCGGCCAGCCCCATGCCAAAGGCGGACAGAACGCCAGCAAATGGATGGATGAAAATGCTTTCCATCCCAAGTGCATCCGCGACAAGGCAGGCATGTTGTCCGCCCGCGCCACCAAAGCAGTTCATTGTATATCGGGTGACATCATAGCCACGCTGTACGCTGATTTTCTTGATTGCATTGGCCATGTTTTCGACGGCAATCCGTAGAAAACCTTCGGCGATATCCTCGACCGATTTATCGCTGCCGATCTCCGTAGCAAGGGCGTCAAACTTCGTCCGCACGATATCCGCATCAAGCGGTTGATCGGCGTTTGGTCCAAATACAGCGGGGAATTGATCTGGCTGGAGTTTACCGAGCAGAACATTGCAATCGGTAACTGTCAGCGGGCCGTCACGGCGATAGGATGCAGGACCCGGATTGGCACCTGCACTTTCAGGGCCGACCTGCATGCGTCCGTCTTTGTAGGACAGGATCGACCCGCCGCCTGCCGCGACCGTATGGATCGACATCATCGGCGCGCGCATTCGCACGCCCGCGACCTCGGTCTCGAACGACCGTTCAAATTCACCGGCGTAGTGGCAGACATCCGTCGAGGTACCACCCATGTCAAAGCCGATCAGTTTTTCAAACCCAAGGTCCGCCGCCGTGCGCACCATGCCGACGACACCGCCAGCCGGTCCCGACAGGATTGCGTCTTTGCCTTGAAACATCCGCGCATCGGTCAACCCACCATTGGACTGCATGAACATCAGGCTGTCGCATCCGCCATCTGAAGACCCAAGCGCATCGGCCACTTGCGCGACATAGCGGCGCAAAATGGGGGAGAGGTAGGCGTCAACAACGGCTGTATCAGCACGCGACACCAGTTTGATGAGTGGGCTTGCCTGATGGCTCAGCGATACTTGGTCAAACCCGGATTGGCGCGCCATTTTGCCCAACCGCTTTTCGTGATCGGTATAGCGGTAGCCGTGCATGAGGGCGATTGCGACGGATCTGAAGCCTTTGCCATAGGCGCGAGACAGCGCTTCACGGGCGTGGGCCGTATCCAGCGGTACGATGATTTCCCCTTCGGCACCAACGCGTTCTTCAACTTCTATAACGTGATCATAAAGCAGTTCGGGAAGCTTGATATTCAGATCAAACAGGTTCGGGCGGTTCTGATAGCCAATCCGCAAAAGGTCTTTCATACCTTTGGTGATCATCAGAACCGTGGGTTCGCCTTTGCGTTCCAACAAGGCGTTGGTTGCCACGGTTGTACCCATTTTTACAGCGGATATCTGACCTGCTGGAATGACCTCACTCGGTTTCATGCCAAGCAGCGCGCGGATACCGTGAACCGCAGCATCTGCATAGGCCTCAGGGTTCTCCGACAAAAGCTTATGTGTGCGCAGTGCACCATCTGGCCTACGTGCGACGATATCGGTGAAGGTGCCACCACGATCGACCCAGAACTGCCATTTGCTCTCGCTGGAAAAACTCATCTATGCTGCTCCGAATCAATTTGTTGTTGCTTTATGGATATAACACTGACAAATTGTCAACGTAATGAAATCGAATAGATTCGCACGCACCAACATCGGAGAGAACCACATGAAACATTTTCTAATCGGCGCAGCCGCTTTGACGCTGACCACCGCCGCCCATGCTGAAAGCTGGGACATGCCCACGCCCTATGGCGACACCACCTTCCACACACAGAACATCATGCAATTCACAGACGATGTGCGCGCGGCAACGGATGGCGGATTGGACATTACGATCCACTCAGCGGGCTCGCTGTTTCCCCATTCTGAAATCAAAGGTGCTGTACGCAACCGGCAGGTTCCGATGGGTGAGTTCTTCCTATCCACCCTATCAAACGAAGACCTGGCCTATGGCCTTGATAGTCAGCCATTTGTCGCCACAAGCTATGAAGACGCAGCCAAGCTTTGGGACGCGCAGCGCCCAGTGGTCACCGAATTGCTGGCAGAACAAGGGCTCATGCCGCTGTTCTCCGTGCCTTGGCCACCGCAAGGGCTTTATACCAATGGCGAAATTGCAACCGTGGCGGATCTGAACGGGCTGCGGTTCCGTGCCTATAATGCGGCTTTGGAAGAATTCGCAGCACTTGCGGGTGCAGCCCCGGTGCAGGTCGAAGCCTCTGACATCCCGCAGGCGTTTGCCACCGGTCAGGTCGCGGCCATGATTACGTCGCCATCTACCGGCGTCAATTCAACGGCCTGGGATTTCGTCACGCACTACAGCCCGATCAACGCCTGGGTGCCCAAGAACATCGTTGTTGTGAACCAGCGCATGTTCGACGGCCTTGATGCAGACACGCAAGCAGCGGTTATTGCCGCTGCCGAAACGGCGCAGACCCGCGGCTGGGAGATGTCCGCCGCAGAAGCAGAAACCATGACGGCCGCCTTGGCTGAAAACGGCATCACCGTCTATGAGCCAAGCGCGGAACTGGTCGAAGGCTTGCAGGGCATCGGTGCCACAATGCTGGAAAACTGGCAGACCAATGCGTCTGAAAGCGCCGCGGCGATCCTGCAAGCCTATCAGCAGTAAAGTATCCTCCCTGACTGGTCGGCAGCCCTGTAGGGCTGTCGGCCACTTTTCGTTTCATAATTAGGGGTACAGGCGTCATGGGCCGCACACTTCAAAAGCTATACGATATCTGCGGAGCGATTGCCGGGGGGCTGATCTTGCTGATCTGCCTGCTAATTTCGGCCCAAATCGTTCTGAACGGATTTGGGCGGCTTAGTCCCGGTACATTGCCATCGACCATTCCGTCTTATGCCGACTTTTCCGGATTTATGTTAGCAGGCGCTACGTTTTTGGCTTTGGCGCATACTTTGCGCGCTGGGGGACATATACGCGTGAACCTCGTTACCGGACGCTTGCCAATGCGACTTCAGTTCTTTGCCGAGGCTGTTGTGCTGGTGATCGCCATCTTGCTTGTCGGATTTGCCACATGGTTCATGGGAGGCTTGGTCCTTGAGAGCCTGCACTACGGCGATGTGTCCACAGGGATCGTCCCGGTCGCACTTTGGATACCCCAAAGCATCGCGGCTTTTGGGATGGGGCTGCTGCTGTTGGCTTTGGTACATACGCTGGTTGATTTGATCCAAGCGGGCAAACCCATTCTTTCAACTCCGGATGAGGTATAGCCATGTCTGATCCTATGATCGGCCTTACCTTACTGGCCCTTTTGATCGCGCTGCTTGCGTCCGGCGTCTGGGTTGCCATTTCGCTGTCTTTGGTGGGGCTTGCGGGCCTTGTGTTTTTCTCGAACGCGCCATCTGGGTTGATCCTCGCGACGACCTTTTGGGGCCATTCCCATAGTTGGGCGCTGACGGCACTGCCGCTTTTTATCCTTATGGGAGAAATTCTGCTGCGATCCCGGATCAGTGACGACATGTTTACAGGGCTCGTCCCGTGGCTGAGCCGCGCGCCGGGACGGTTGCTGCATGTGAACGTCTTTGGCTGCGCAATTTTTGCGGCTGTCTCGGGGTCGTCAGCGGCAACGGCTGCCACAATCGGTCGCATGTCAGTGCCAGAACTGACCAAGCGCGGCTATCCCGAAAGCCTGATCTTGGGCACATTGGCAGGATCAGCCACTTTGGGCCTGTTGATCCCGCCCTCCATTATCTTGATCGTCTATGGCGTCGCAACAGAGCAATCCATCGCCCGCCTGTTCATCGCGGCCATCATTCCGGGCCTGATGATCCTGGCGCTGTTCGCGGGCTATGTGGCGGTGCGCGCATGGATGAACCCCGCGTTGATCCCAGCCATTGACGAGACGTTTTCCTTCAAACAAAAGATTATGGCCTCAAGGCGGTTGATCCCCGTTGCACTGCTCATCGGTGGCGTAATCGGGTCGATCTATGGCGGACTGGCATCGCCCACCGACGCGGCGGCGCTTGGCGTGGTGCTGGCAACGATCCTTGCATGGGCGTCCGGGTCATTTAGCTGGAAACTGTTCGGGCAGGCCGTGATGTCGGCCACCCGAACGTCCTGCATGATTGCGCTGATCCTTTTGGGAGCCGCATTTCTATCGGTGTCCATGGGCTTTACCGGTTTGCCACGTAATCTGGCGGCATGGATTTCTGACATGAACTTATCAGTGCCAGTCTTGCTGTTTGCACTGACGATATTCTTTATCATCTTGGGCTGCTTTCTAGACGGTATCTCGGTGATAGTGCTGACCACATCCATCATTATGCCAATGATTACGGCTGTCGGTATCGACCCACTTTGGTTCGGCATCTATCTGGTCATTGTCGTTGAGATGAGCCAGATCACCCCACCCGTCGGGTTCAACCTGTTTGTCATTCAAGGTTTGACGGGGATCGACATACTTAGGATCGCGAAAGCAGCATTTCCATTTTTCCTGCTGTTATTGCTAGGTGTTCTGCTGATCTGCATGTTCCCGCAGATCGTCACGATCCTGCCCACCTACATGAGCAGTTAAAGCGATGCAGCCGCGCGGCTGGCCTGATCATATTGCCCCGAAAAGGCGCGCAGGCTGGCCGCGATATCGCGCATCTCTTCACTGCTGATATCAAGGCGTGACAAGCCATCCAGGAAACACCTCTCGCGGACGACGCGGTAGGCTTCGCATAGCGCGCTGCCTGTTTCAGACGTGCTGTAAAAGACCTCTTTGCCGCGCTTGTCAGAAGTAAGAAGTTCCATTTTCATCAACTTGCGCAGGGCGTAGTTGACGGTATGGGTGTCTTCAATGTTCAGCAGAAAACAGATGTCCGTCAGGCGCTTGTCGCGTCCACGGTGATTTGCGTTATGAAGCACAAGGATTTCAAGCGGTGTCAGATCGGTGTTGCCAGCCGCTGACATGCAACGGGTCATCCAGCGGGAAAAAGCGTTGTAGGCGATGATCATGCCATACTCGACTTCTGACGATTCCCAACCATCACCTTCGGCAAGGTGACGTGAGGAAACGATGCGCCGCTTTGGGTCAGTGTTTTCTGGCATGGCTCTTATCTTTCGTATTTTGCTTGCATAAAGTAAGTAATATATTGACTTTTTGCAATCATGCGAAACGCTTGGCTGCGCTTTCGAGAGAATTTCTTTCATATAAGACATCCTCCGCACAACTTGGCAAAGACTGTCTCTTTGGCGAGCAGCACAACAGTGTGGGGTCGCGTGAAGGTTTCGGGTCTTACGGTAAATCAGTGTGACTGTTGTTCGCGGCATCCAATGCGTGCCATATCCACTTGGATCAAAACCAATAGCTGAGACCCAGTTCCAGAAGGTCGGCTTGTGCGCAAACTGTGAATTCGCTGCGTGATCCTCGCTGCGGTCTGCCGGAATGACCGTTTCTTGCGCTGCATAGCGGCGTCACATTCTTCGCTCGCGTGGCACTTTTGACGATGCGTGCGCATGCAGCGAGGACATCGAATTCACAGGTTGGCTCAAATCAGAGCTTAATGTCGACAGCGTCCCTACTCGGCGGCTACCTTCTGTTCACCGGCCACACCAATACCCGCCACTTCCGCGATCACACCAGCCATCAGCGTCTGGAAAGCCTCGAAATCTCCATTCAGCTCCAGCGTCCGTTCATTCATATAGAGCGCCCGGTCAATCTCAACTTGGATGGCGTGTTGTTGCCGCGAAGGTCGTCCGTAGTGTTGCGTAATGAAGGCACCTGCAAAGGGCATGTTGCGCGCGACCCGCAGACCGGCACTAGCGAATGCGGCCTCGACCTGCTCTACAATTGACCCTGCCGCAGCCGAGCCGAACCGATCCCCAAGCACCACATCAGGCCGCGCGCTGCCGGGAGGGCCTACATTTTCAAGCGCTTCATGCGGCATGGAATGGCAGTCGATCAGAATTGCCTCGCCAAAAGCATTAAAGCTTTCGTCTAGCAGCGTTTGCAATTGGTCATGGTAAGGGCGCCAATAGTTCGCAATGCGCTGATGTGCTTCAACCAAGGTCAGCTTGCCACGATAAATGTGGCGGCCATTGGCGACGACGCGAGGGATCACACCAAGGCCACTGGCGATACGGGGATTGTGGGCGCTGCGCCGCACACCTTCGATCAAGGCCGAGTCCAACTCGTCCGCGCCGCGGTTCAGATCAAGATATGCCCGCGGAGCCGTTGCTGTCAGAAGCGGCGCGCCGTTTGCAGGCACCGCTGCAAACAGTTGATCTACGAAGGCATCTTCGGACGATCGGATTTCGCTTGCATTCAACACCGCCCGACGCAGAAACGACGCGGGGTAATCGCGCCCGCTGTGCGGGGACGCAAAAACAACACTCGTGGTACGTGTTTCAGGTTGGGCCAGTTTAAACGCGGTGTTAAGCAAGAATTTCGTCCCTTCGTGCCAATAGATAGCGTGCTTTTGGAAAATTCCAAAAGGCCTTGATCCCTCTCACGACTCCTTTTATAGACCGCACGACTGACGCGGTTCGCCCCGCGTCCTATTTCGTTATGGGACGCAGGCGATACGCAGACGACATGGATGATTAGCTCAGCGGTAGAGCACTTCGTTGACATCGAAGGGGTCACTGGTTCGATCCCAGTATCGTCCACCACGAATTCGCCGGGCTTTCGGGCCTGAAACGTAACCCAAGGCGCAAATCGCGCGCCGCGACAGATAGGATACGAGACCATGAAGGTACGTAACTCACTCCGCTCGCTCAAGCAGCGCCACCGCGATTGCCGCATCGTGCGCCGTAAGGGCCGCGTCTATGTGATCAACAAGACGCAACGCCGGTTCAAAGCCCGTCAGGGCTAAACCTGCGATAAGAAGATTTTCGAAAAGGGTCGTACCGCTGGTACGACCCTTTTTCGTTTTCACCGATCTGTGCGGCAAGTAAGGTGGATCATGATCCACCTTACCCCACCTCTGGACCCAACCTGACATGCAGATAGACCCGCTTTTCGCTCCTTTGACTCTGCCTTGTGGTGTCACTTTGAAGAACCGGCTCGCAAAATCTGCGATGTCGGATGCGCTCGGTGATGGGCGCGGCAATCCAACGCCTGCGCAGATCAGGCTTTACGAACGCTGGGCAGAAGGCGGCGTCGCCTTGTCTATCGTGGGCGAGGTGCAGGGCGACCCCCATGCGGCAGAGAAACCCGGCAACCTCGTCTTGGGGCCGCAGTCTGACGATAGGTTGCTGCGCGCATTGACCCAGCGCGCTTCGGTGAATGGGTCTTTGCTTTTTGCCCAGCTTGGTCATGCCGGCGCCATGACCCATCCGCCAATCGGCGCGCCAAGAGGCCCCAGCGCATTGACTTTACCGGGCCTAACCTGTGCCGCGTTGACGATTAAAGAAATCGAGGCCCTTCCTGCACAGTACGCCCGTACAGCCCAACACGCCAAAGCGGTTGGGTTTGGCGGCATTCAAATCCACGCAGCCCACGGATTTCTGCTCAGCCAATTCCTGTCGCCGCTTTTCAACAAACGCGATGATGCATATGGCGGTACCCTGACAAACCGGGCCCGCCTGCTGTTGCAGGTGATCAAAGCCGTGCGTGCCGCTGTTGGTCCCGCCTTCCCCATCGCCATCAAACTGAATGCCACCGATCAGTTGGAAGGTGGTTTTGCTGAAAGTGATGTGCTCGCGGTCATTACCATGCTAGATCAGACGTCGATTGATCTGATCGACATCAGTGGCGGGACCTACTATCCGGGTGCCAAATCAGCCTCGGACAGTGCCGGAGGTGGTCCGTACTTTGCACAGTTCAGCCGGGCAGCACGCGCTGAAACGACCAAACCCTTGATGATCACCGGCGGGTTCAAAACGGCCCGGCAGGCCCTGCAAGTGCTGGAGGATGGTGATGCGGATATGATCGGTGTTGCGCGCGGGTTTATCATTGATCCCCATCTGCCCCGGACATGGCGCGCCCGCGAGGGCGAGGTTGTTTTCCCCCGTTTCATTGATCCGCCCGAGGGTGGTATCACCGCGTGGTATACCCAGCAATTAACCCGTATCGGTAACGATCAACACGTTGACCCGGATGCTGACCTTGCGGTGGCCGTCGCAGAATACAACGCCCGCGACGCAGCGCGTGCCCCTTTGTGGAACGCACAATTTGGCGCGCCGCGAAGGTAGGGTTTTCGCCACTTTCTCTGATCTGCCCTAGCCATTCCTGTCGCACTCACGTTACCTTCTGCCCAACGATCATGTGCAACCACAAAGGACCCTGCCCCATGACCCCCCTGAAATTGAAGACACCCGCTATCGCCGCATTGATGCTTGGCGTCGCAACACCCGCCATCGCGCAGGATATGTGCGGCGGATTTGGTGACAATGGTATTTGGATCGGTGGTGATGAAGCCTCATCTGATATCGCAACGGCGGACAGCTACCGCGAGCAGATGGCACTGGTTCTGGGTGGAAACGAATATGTGTCGCTATTCACACTATCGGCCCCGACAGACGTGCGTGTTGAGGCCGCAGGGCGCGGTTCGGGTGATCCGATTATTGACCTGATCGACAGCACCGGGGGCGTTATTCTGTCTGATGACGATTCTGGCGGTAACGCCGCATCGCGGGCAGAGACATACTTGGAGGCCGGAACCTACTGCATGTCGATGCGCAGCTACGATGGCGGTCCAATGACCGCCTTTGTGCGTGTGGGCCGGCAGGATCAAGAGCCGTTGACCGATGGTGTCGCGTCCGGCGGTGACGTGTCCACGGGAAGTTGTGATGAGGCCGTGCCATTTGGTGCGCTTGGGACGACCAACGCCGCATCCGTCGATGACACCCCATACTGGAGCTTCACGCTGGACACCGAAACACCGATCACCATTACAGCCGAGAACGAATCTGCTGACCCGGTGATTACCCTTTATGGTCCGGGCGAGGTTTATATCGACGAGAACGACGACTACGACGGGCTGAACTCTCGCCTTGATGTAACCGACGGTTTGGCACCCGGCACCTATTGCCTTGCGGTCGCAGCACTCAGCGATGACAGCGCACCGATCACCGTCAACATCAGCGCATACGATCCCGAAGAGGCCCTGCGCAACCTTTACGCCCGTGGCGAAGCGGCCCCGCCGCTTGATGGCAGCGTGCAGGTCACTGATCTGGGTGTTTTGACATCGCGCGTGCGCCAGGATGTGCAGGCCTCAGAAGACGTTTCATGGTTCAGCGTTGATTTTGCAGACCCCGGCCTGTTGGTGGTTGAGGCGATTGCCAATGGCAACAGTGATCCATGGTTGGTTATCTATGATGATCTAGGGCGTCAGGTCGGACAGAATGACGACTATGGCGACGGGCTTGATAGTCTGATCGCGGTGCGTCTGCAGCCGGGCATCTACATCATTGGCGTGCGCCAGTACGAGGGCGGTCAGGGGTTCATCAGGTTGTTGGCAGAGCGGTACGTGCGGGCGCAGTAAGCCCCCGTCACTGGAATAAAAAGGGGCGTGTCAGTTGCTGACACGCCCCTTTTTATGGGAAAGTGAGGGGAGCCTGCCCGTCCTTCATCACCGCCCGAAAGTATCTGCCAGAAGCCTTGCCAACGTCGGCTGATCAAGGAACCCAGTGGCCGTCAGATTGCCCTGTGCCTGATATCTGCTGATGGCACGGCGCGTGCTGTCGTCAAATCGACCGTCCACCGGGCCGGGATTGAACCCAAGTTGCGACAAACGGTTTTCGATCAAACGCCGCAAGACAGGATTGATGTTGAGCGCCTGCTCCCGCGCGCGTGCCTCGTCATTATTCGTCTCTTCCACTGCGGCCAGTTTGCTGCGCGCCTCGCCTGCAAAAATACCTTCAGGATACCGGTCGAGATACGCGCGATAGCCTGCATTTGTCCCGCGCGCACCTGTCTCTTCCCAATAGTCGCGGTCAAGCGCGATGGCTTCCTCACGCGCGCGCTCTTCCTCGGCTTCGGCCTCAGCCGCGCGACGGCCGGCTTGGGCATCAAGACGGTTGATCTGCTCGGTCGTCAAAAATGAGGTCTGCGTAAAACCGTTGCTTTGCTGCCAGTTGCGGATCGCTGCGCGTGATCCGGGGCCAAAGATACCATCAACACCGCGTGTATTAAAATCCAGCAAGGTCAGGTTGCGCTGAATGGCGCGGCGTTCGTTGCGTGTCAGGTTCAGCCCGTCTTCTTCAATCTCGGCAAGACGGATCGGGTCACGTTCGATCTGATCAAGCCTGCGGCGCGCTTCAGCGGCATAAGGACTGCGCGGGTTATCAAAGATGAAATCGCGATAGCTATCCGCGGTATTGGCCTCTTGTGCGTCATTCCATGCGCGCAGGCTGGGGATTGTCCCGCCTGACGATGGGGTAGATGGTGTCTCTGCGCCCTGCGGCTGCATGATAAGCGTTTGCGGCGTATAACCCGTTGCATTCAAACGGCGGCTATCACGGACGAATTCCATCACGTTTTCACCGGGAACCGTCAGCGCGTCTAGCACCACACCATCGGTCATGTCGGGTTCACCATAAAGAACCGTCACACCTTGGGGCACATCAAGACGCCCGACGCCTTGGCGCAAATAGGCACCGATTTCGCCATCCGCATCCTGATCAAACCCGAGGATCAGAACCGCCTGCCCCGGCGCTTGTGACAGTACGTGCATAACCATTTCGATGGATACGGCATCGTCCAGACCGAAAGGCGAAGGACGGTCCGCATCCCTGGCCAAGAACCAACTACGCGTTCCATCAGTGACAAAGCGCCCGGCCAGACCAATAACAAGACGATCCGCATCCGTTGCATCAACGGCAAACCGTTCCAACAGGCGGTCCATGTCGCTGCCCGCACCATTTGCCAGCGTACTGACAGCGTAACCCGCATCGCGCAGCGCGTCGGCTGAATTCAGGACGTCCTGCCCGTTGCTGACCCGCCGAAACTCATCATAGCGCGACACGCCCATCAGCAAGGCAGCGTCATCCGCCATTGCTGGCAATGCAAGGCCCGTCAGGGCGGCGATCAGGGTCAGTTTGCGCATGGCGCGTCTCCTTTAGTTATTCATGCATGGGCGCGCAGAAAGCGCACCATGCACCAAACAGGCTAGGCCAGTGCAGGGCTGCTATTCAATAGCGTGGAATAAACCAAAGGCAGATGGGCCGATTGTTACTCTGCCGCGACCTGTCCATTCGCCTTTTCGACTCTTACCGCGGAGAACTTGAACTCTGGGATCTTGCCGTAAGGATCGACCGCCGGGTTCGTCAAAACATTCGCGGCCGCTTCGACATAGGCGAAAGGTACGAACACCATATCGGGGGCGACTGCGCGGTCTTCGCGCGCCATGATCGTGATGCTGCCGCGGCGGGTGGACAGCGTGACAAGACCACCCGGTTCAACCCCCAGCTTTCGCAAGGTCGAGGGATGCAAGGAACAGTTCGCCTCGGGCTCAACCGCGTCCAGCACCTTTGACCGCCGTGTCATGGACCCGGTATGCCAGTGTTCCAACTGCCGCCCGGTGGTCAGGATCATCGGGTATTCTGCATCGGGTGTTTCATCTGGTGCGATCACGCTGGCGGGTGTGAATTTCGCCCGCCCGTTTTCGCGCGGAAAACCGTCACCGAACACGATCGGCTGGCCGGGATCTGTCGGCGACAGCGACGGGTAGGTCACCGCATTCTGCTCTTCCAGCCGGTCCCATGTGATGTTGCTCAGCGACTTCATCGACAGCGCCATCTCGGTGAAGACTTGGGAGGGATGGGTATATGCCCAGCTGAGGCCAAGCCGTTTGGCCAGCTCTGTGGTGATCCACCAATCCTCTTTCGCGTCGCCGGGTGGCGGCACCGCAGGGCGGCCCATTTGTACTTGGCGATTGGTGTTCGTGACCGTTCCCGACTTTTCCGCAAAGGCCGAGGCAGGCAGGATCACATCAGCGTAGTTTGCCGTTTCGGTGATAAAAATATCCTGCACAACAAGGTGTTTGAGTTTCGCCAGCGCATCGCGCGCATGTTCAACGTCTGGATCGGACATCGCTGGATTTTCGCCCAGAATATACATGCCGTGGATGTCGCCTGTGTGCACCGCATCAAGGATTTCCGTGACCGTCAGGCCCTTGTTGGGGTCAATCGACCCCTCCTGCCAAATCTCCTGAAAGGCAGAGCGCACACCATCATCGCCCACAGGCTGATAATCAGGCAGAAACATCGGGATCAGCCCGGCATCAGACGCACCCTGTACGTTGTTCTGACCGCGCAGCGGGTGCAGGCCAGCGCCGGGGCGCCCCACTTGACCGGTCATCAGCGCAAGGCTGATCAGGCAGCGCGAATTGTCGGTGCCGTGGATGTGTTGGCTGACACCCATGCCCCAGAAAATCATTGCGGCCTTGGCACCTGCGAAAGTGCGTGCGACATCGCGCAGGGTCTGGGCGGGGATGCCGCAGATACCTTCCATTTTCTCGGGCGTGAAGTCCGCCAGATGCGCTTTCTCGGCCTCCCAATTCTCGGTGTAGGCTTCGATGTATTGACGATCGTAAAGCTCTTCTTCGACAATCACATGCATGATCGCATTCAGCATCGACACATCAGCGCCGGGCCGGAATTGCAGCATATGCGAAGCAAACCGCTTGAGCGCCTGACCGCGCGGGTCCATCACAATCAGCTTGCCACCGCGTTTGGTGAACTGCTTGAAGTAGGTCGCAGCAACCGGATGGTTTTCGATCGGGTTGGCCCCGATGACAATGGCGACATCAGCGTTTTCAATCTCGTTGAAGGTTGCAGTTACAGCGCCTGAGCCGACATTTTCCATCAGCGCCGCAACAGAGGATGCATGGCACAGTCGCGTGCAGTGGTCGACGTTGTTGTGCCCGAAGCCTTGGCGGATCAGTTTCTGGAAAAGATAGGCTTCTTCATTGGTGCATTTGGCCGACCCGAACCCCGCAACGCCCTTGCCGCCAATGTCCTTCATGCCCTTGGCTGCAAAGTCGAGCGCTTCTTCCCAACTCGCTTCGCGGAAGTGCGTTTGCCAGTTGGCTGGGTCCACATTGAGACCCTTTGCAGGCGCATCTTCGCGGCGGATCAGAGGTTTGGTCAGGCGGTGATCATGGTGGATGTAATCGAACCCGAACCGCCCTTTGACGCAAAGACGCCCTTCGTTGGCTGGGCCGTTGATCCCTTCGACAAATTTGACCTTGTTGTCTTTGATCTTCAGCGACACCTGACAGCCAACACCGCAGAACGGGCAAACGCTTTCGACCTCGCGGTCATAATCCTTGGTGTCGCCCATCTGTTTTTCATCCGTGACGGTCGCGGGCAGCAATGCCCCCGTTGGACAAGCCTGCACGCATTCACCACAGGCCACGCAGGATGACGCGCCCATTGGGTCGTCCATGTCGAACACCGGATAGGCGGTGCCGCCGCGCCCGGCCATGCCGATCACGTCGTTGACTTGCACTTCACGACAGGCGCGCACGCAAAGACCACATTGGATGCAAGCGTCAAGGTTCACCGACATCGCAACGTGGCTGTCGTCAAGCAGCGGGATGTGGTCGGGGTCTTTCGCCGGAAAGCGGCTGTCGCTGACGTCTTGCGTCGCGGCCATGTTCCATAAATGGGATGACTTGTCGTGTGCAACCTCTTGGGCTGGCTGATCCGCAACCAGCAGTTCCATGACCATCCGGCGCGCCTGTTTCTCACGCGGCTGATCGGTGGTCACAACCATACCTTCGGACGGTTCACGGATACAACTCGCAGCCAACGTGCGCTCGCCTTCAATAGCGACCATGCATGCCCGGCAATTGCCGTCAGACCGATAGCCCGGCGCGGGCTTGTGGCACAGATGCGGGATGATAAGGCCGCGTCCGTTGGCCACTTCCCAGATCGTTTCACCCGGTGCGGCGGTCACGGACTGGCCGTCGAGCGTGAAGGTAATGTGGTCTGACATGCGCGTTCTCCGGGCTTTGTTGTCCAGAATAGACCATTTGCGCGGATTTATCGAAAGGTCGTGCGCGACCGCCAGCGCGACATTTGCGCCATGCGGGATTTCCGATGGGTTACCGGGGTTTCTGTTGGGTGGCGCTAGCTGGCGATCTCGGCTTCTACAAAAGCAAGATTCGCGCGAATCTCGGGGATTGATGGATCAAGTGCTCTTGCCCGCCTCAGCGCCTGCCGCGCGCCGCGCAGGTCTCCTTGGGCATAGCGTGCATTACCAAGTCCGAATTGCCAAAGCCAGTTTTCAGGCCACTGCGCCGCGCCGGTTTCATAAAGCGCTTCTGCGGCCTCAAGTTGGTCCACACGTTCCAGTGCTGCCGCAGCTGACAGCACGTCGGTTTCTGCGGCACTGACAGGCAATTGATCGGGCGGCAACACAACCAGCCCCCAATAGTCACCGCGCCGCCATGTTCGCTCAAAGACCGCGAAAGGCATCACCATTTGGTCTAACTGGCCGGAATTCAGGTAAACCTCATCCTTGGCAAAGTCGTAGCCTGTGACGACACCGTAGTGCCACACCGGGAAAACGCCCAGGCCGAGGTTTTGGAAAACGATTACCGGGTGACCTGCGGCAACTTCGGCGAGCAGCTGGTCAAAGTCGCCGATCTCAACCGCAAGCTGCCCCAAGCGACGACTACTGCCAATCATATCAGCCAGATAGGTCCCGCCAGCTCCCGGACTGAATGCCAGCGCTGCAACATCTTGTTGGCTGATATCCGCACCGGCCCATTGCATCACCATCGCGATTGAGGCGGGGCCGCAATAAAACGCCTCTTGCTGGATCAATGGCACGCCCGACACTTGGGCGCGGGTCGGCGCATCAATCGTCAGTCGCGCGTCAGGATCGAATGGCACAGCACAAGCCGCCAGCCAGCATAAAGCCAGCAGGCAGGCAAAGCGGCGACATAGGCGCGTTAGCGCACGCAACGTGTGAAGTTGAAGATCCGTGTCAGGCACAGGAGGTCAGTCACCAGCAGAATGATGAAGACCGTGAACAGGGTTCCTACGATGTCCGCACCGGCATTGTCGCGTTCCATCTGCGTCAGGATCGTCGAAATCTCGGCGTCAGACAGTGCGGCCAAACGCGCCTCGGCTTCTGCGGGATCAATGCCAAGCTCGATAATGCCCGCCTGTACGTCAGCGCGCTGCATTTCGTCCATCAACGCGTTGCGGTTCGACAAAGCGGTGTATTTGTTGATCGCGGCATCCGTGCCAAGCATCTCTGCCTGCGCCATTGTGACCGCTTGTGTTGCCAGAACCAGTTGCGCGGACAGAACTACTGCGACGCTTTTCTTCCCGATGTTCATAAGACCCATATCAATTTTCCCGAATTGGCGGCGTGCCCGTGCACACCGCGTTGCCCCGATTTCAGGTAGTTTTCAGTAATTTTGGCTGTGACGCAACCGATTGCTGCACCTCAAAAGGCCGATTGGCGAAAACCTGACTAGGCAAAAGCCATCATGTTGTTGATCAGGAAGATGCGCAAAATCTCGATCCCGACCAGAACCACGATGGGTGACAGATCAATGCCGCCCAGATTGGGCATGAAACGGCGCACACGGCTGTATATCGGTTCAAGGATGCGTTCCAACCCATACCAGACCTGCCCCACGAACTCTTGCCGGATGTTAAGCACTTCAAAACGGATCAGCCAGCTCATGATAAAATGGGCAATCACGAAGAAACGGACAACGCCGAGGATGAGCAGAATAGCTTGGATGATTGTCAGCATTGAAGTGAAGTCCTTTGTTTCGTCGGCCATGACCTAAGCACTTGCGCCTGCCCCGGCAAGTCCAAGGTTGCCGCGAGGTCAAAGTTGACGTTTACGTCAAGCACGCGCATTCATGCATCAAAGCAAAGGACGCCGCCAATGTATCCTATGGTACGTTTGATTAAAGAAGTCGTGAAGGCCCGCCGCATGCCGCCCCTTCATGCATTAGGCAGTCATGTGTCGCATCATCGGTGCTGGCCGCAGGATCTTGATTACTTCATGGAAATGAACAACGGGCGTATCCTGACGATACTGGACCTTGGCCGCACGGGCCTTGCGCAGCGTGTCGGGTTGCTGACAGCGTTGCGCAAAAACCGCTGGGGCCTCACCATTGCCGGGTCGTCTGTCCGCTATCGCAAACGCATAAGACCTTTCGTCAAGTTCCGCATCGTCAGCAAGGCTGTCGGCTGGAGCGAGCGTTTCTTTTACTTGGAACAGACCATCTGGATCGGCGAAGACTGTGCGGTTCAGGCGCTCTACCGCTCTGCTGTGACCGACAAGAACGGGATCGTGAACCCGGTCCATGTTTTTGCCGCTATCGGTATGGATCAGCCCTCACCCGAAAAACCGGCTTGGGTGCAGGCGTGGATTGATGCCGACAATACAAGGCCCTGGCCACCCGCAAACGACGGTACGTCGTAAGAAAGATTTCTTGCCAGCCAAGGGCTTATCTGTGTCTTATTCCCGCAAGGCAAGCGCAGGGTAAGACATATGGCAGTGGCAAAGAAACGTATCTGGGGGTGGATGGCCTTTGATTGGGCATCGCAACCTTTTTATACACTTGGCCTGACCTTTATCTTCGGCCCCTATTTCGCGGTTGTCGCGACCGAGTATTTCCTCAGTACCGGACTGGACGATGGCGCCGCCAAAGCGCAATCGCAGGCGGTTTGGTCACTGGGGCAAACGGTTGCTGGCCTTATGATCGCATTTACAGCCCCGTTTTTGGGGGCTTTTGCCGATAACTCTGGCCGCAAAATGCCGTGGATTGCTTTCTTTTCCGTGGTCTATGTCGTGGCCGCGTTCATGCTCTGGGGTCTGACGCCCGATGGGTCCACCATCATGCTGACCCTGATCATCTTCTATGTGGGGTTTTTTGCTGCTGAAAGCGCGCTGAACTTCGTCAACGCGATCTTGCCCTCGCTTGGCAACGATCAAGAGGTGGGGCGCATATCCGGCTCGGGTGCTGCGTTTGGGTATTGGGGCGGTGTGACATCGCTGTTCATCATGCTGATCTTTTTTGCCGAGAACGATCAAGGGGTCACATTCGTGGGATTGACCCCTTTGTTTGGCTTGGACCCTGACCTGCGCGAAGGCACCCGCTTTGTGGGGCCGTTCATCGCACTTTGGTATGCGATCTTTATCATCCCCTTCTTTATGTTCGTGCGTGACAACCCAAAAGCCGAAAAGAAATCCACGAAACTGAGCGCCGTTTGGGGCGAACTTCTGGAGACCCTGCGCTCTGTCTTCCATCGCAAAAGCCTGCTGAACTTTCTTGTGGGGTCGATGTTTTACCGTGATGCTTTGAATGCCCTCTATGCCTTTGGCGGCGTTTACGCAGCCTTGGTTCTGGACTGGCAAACCACACAAATTGGTATCTTCGGCATTATCGCTGCCATTGCCGCTGCGGTGACCACTTGGCTGTCCGGGCTCGCGGACTCGCGGATTGGCCCCAAACCCGTCATTCGGATCGCCGTATGGGTGTTGATCCTTGTCTCTGTGACCATCGTTGGCATGTCCCGCGAGACGCTTTTTGGTGTGCCGTTGGCCGAAGGGTCCGCCTTGCCCGACATCATCTTCTACATTTGTGGCGTTTGTATCGGCGGGGCGGGTGGCGCTGTCTATGCCTCATCCCGGTCGATGATGGTCCGCCATACCCATCCTGATCGCCCAGCCGAGGCGTTCGGCCTTTTTGCGCTGACCGGTAAAGCGACTGCATTTCTTGCTCCTGCGTTGATCACTTTGTTCACGGTGATGACCGGTAACAATCAATTAGGGTTCCTGCCCGTAATCTTCCTTTTCCTGATTGGCCTTTTGTTGCTACGATGGGTCAATAAAGACGGAGATCGCGCAGAATGGTCCGCTTCATAATCGCAGCAGTATTGATGGCAGGTTTGACAGCATGTCAGGCCGAAGATCCGCCTGCTGTCAGTCTTGCAACCCAGAATGTCAGCGACACGCGGGTCGCAAAGACCCTTTTCGGTGCAGCACCCGTCAGTTCACCTCAACCACCCCAGCCTTTTGGCGGCTATGCGCGCGGCTGTCAGGCCGGCGCCCAGCAATTGCCCGAAACCGGACCGACATGGCAGGCGATGCGCCTGTCGCGCAACCGCAATTGGGCGCAACCCAAAACCATCGAATATGTGCGTGACCTCAGCCGTTTTGCCGCCACGCAACCGGGTTGGGAAGGACTATATGTCGGCGATATGAGCCAGCCGCGCGGTGGACCGATGCTGACCGGGCATCGCAGCCATCAGACGGGGTTGGACGTTGATATCTGGATGCTGCCGCCGGACCGGCTTGATCTGACGGTGCAGGAACGCGAGAACCTGTCGTCCATTTCGATGCGTCGCAGCGCGGGTGCATTCACCAACAATCGCTGGACCCCACAGCATGAAGCGATCATTCGCGCCGCCGCATCTGATCCACGCACAGCCCGCATCTTTGTTTTCCCCGGTGCAAAAGTTGCGATGTGCAATTCCGCAACCGGTGATCGAAGCTGGCTGAACAAAGTGCGCCCTTGGTGGGGGCATCATTACCATTTCCACGTGCGGCTGAACTGCCCTGAGGGTTCTGTTGGATGCACCAATCAAGCCCCGCCGCCACCCGGTGATGGCTGCGCCGAGGCGCAAGGCTGGGTTGACCGCATCCTGAACCCACCACCACCCGATCCTGATGCACCGCCACCCACACCGCGTGCCGAATTGACGATGGCCAATTTACCAGGCCAGTGCCTGAACGTGCTGAACGCTGAATAAGTGCTGCGATTTCTCTGCTTTTTTGTCCTTCTCAGGGCCGTGCCTGCCTATGCAGAAGCGGTGTTTCTAGGCAGCTACGAATGGTCAGTCACCGACCCTCGCTTTGGCGGTTTCTCAGCCATTGAAGTGACACCCGACGGTAGTGGTTTTATCGCCCTAAGCGATCGTGGAAGCTTTGTAGAGGGCCGTTTCGAAAGAGAGCGCGGCATCATCAATGATGTGGAATTGACAGGTCTTCACCGTCTGACGAATGAAAATGGCGTGGCCTTGCAAGGCAAGGAAAATGACAGCGAAGGGCTGGCGGTTGGCGCAGAGGGGTTGCTTTGGGTGTCGTTCGAAGCGGCACATGGCATCCGCAAATTCGACGGTATTGATCAACCAGCATCACCGCTGATCACATCAGCCGCTTTTGAACGTCTTCAAATCAACTCCTCGCTGGAAGCGCTGGCGATCGGGCCGGACGGCGCGCTTTATACCATGCCAGAGAGGTCTGGGCGGGCGACAACCCCCTTTCCGGTTTACCGCTTCAAAGACGGTGTCTGGGATCAGCCCTTTGATATTCGGCGCACAGGTCCCTACCTGATTTCAGGCGCTGATATCGGACCCGACGGGTTGCTCTATATTCTGGAGCGTGACTTTGCCGGGATCGGGTTTCGCAACCGGATCAGACGGTTTGCGTTGGATGGCAGTAACGAGGAACTGATCCTGGAAACCGGCCTGCGGACCCATGACAATCTGGAAGGGATCAGCGTCTGGAAAGACACCGACGGCCTACGCATCACCCTGATCTCCGACGACAACTTTCGCAGCTTTCAACGAACCGAGATCGTGGAATACCGATTGACGCAGTAGCCCAGCGGCGTTAGATCGCCGATGTCCCCGGCAACCGGGGGCCAAGTGCCGCACCCTTGTCAAAACGGAATTTATCAAATGACACGTATCCTTCCCGGCGTCCTCGCCATGGCCATCATTGTTGTGGCGTCCAATATCCTTGTGCAATTCCTGATCCTTGATGGGCTGCTGACTTGGGGGGCGTTTACCTATCCGCTCGCCTTTCTGGTGACCGATGTGATGAATCGGGTCTATGGACCAGCGGCGGCCCGGAAGGTTGTGTTCTCTGGTCTGATCGTCGGGATCGCCTGTTCGCTTGTCGGGTCCCAAATCATGATCCAAGGGGATGGTTTCGAATATCCCGCCGTCGCCCTGCGGATCGCGATTGGCTCAGCCACAGCATTTTTGGTGGCACAACTACTTGATATCGCAGTGTTTCACCGCCTACGCGAAGGATCGTGGTGGAAAGCACCGCTGGGCAGCACGCTTGTAGGGTCAACCGTGGACACGGCGATCTTTTTCTCGATCGCATTCGCCGCTGCATTCAACAGCTTCAGCACATCCGCGGCCGAAGAAGTGATATGGGCGCAAGACACCGCACCGCTTTTGCTGACCGGCCCTGACGCGCCGCTTTGGGTGACTTTGGCCATTGCAGATTGGGGTGTGAAGCTAACCATTGCGCTGCTGGCTTTGGTTCCGTTCCGCATCATTGTGACGCGTCTGTTGCTGCGCGGCGCCTAAACACGAAATCAGGTATCTTTTTACTTGAAATATACCAAATCTGTGCGACTCTCTTTTCAGGCGAAACATTTGAAAGGAGGTGATCCAGTGCATCATGAGGTATTGGAGAAGTGTGTCGGGACAACTTGGGAGGATCGCAGCTAGGGCAGCCCTTGGCTGACGAACACCCAAGGTGGAGATCCTAACCGACCCACCTCCGTGATTCAGGAAAGGGCCATCCCGTCGCCGGGGTGGCCCTTTTTCTGTGGGGCTCGCAAAATTCCAGAATTTTGTTATTCCTCGGACGGGAGCTTGAAGAGCAAGATGAAAATCAATGATCAAATCGAGATCGCCGACTGGGAGCTGACGGAAAGCTTTGCCCGGTCCTCTGGTCCCGGCGGGCAGAACGTCAATAAGGTATCAACAGCCGTGGAATTGCGTTTTGAGGCCGAACGCTCACCCAATCTGCCTGCCACGGTGAAAGCCCGGTTGAAGCGTTTGGCCGGGCGCCGCTGGACCTTAGACGGTGCAATTGTGCTGTTTGTTCAGGAAACCCGGAGCCAAGCACGCAATCGCGAGATCGCCAAAGAACGGCTTGTCGATCTGATCAGACGGGCCTGCGAAAAACCGAAACGCCGCATTCCAACCAAGCCGACCTATGGATCGGTAAAACGTCGTTTGGCAGGAAAGAAGGCGCGCAGCGAAGTGAAAGCATTGCGCGGAAAGGTTGATGACTAAGCGGGTAACGCAATTTCTTGGTTTTCGTCACCGATTGTTAAGGGATTTGGTTAATATCTGAGAGCATTCGATCGTTGGATGTTCCGTTATGCTACAATTTCAAATCCTGCTTACCCCCGTTATTGCCCTTTTGGGTCTTGCGTTTCTGTTCAATGCGATCTTGCGTCGTTATCACGAAACCAAGCATGAACAATTGGCATTCGGTATCCTTTTCGGCGCAACAATTGTGATCGGAATGACCAACCCGCTCTCACTTGGTGAAGGTTTGATCTTTGACACGCGCACCTTGTTGTTGGGTAGTGCGGTCGTATTCGTTGGGCCGGTCGCTGGTGCCGTTGCGTTGGTGGCTGGGGTCGCATGCCGATTGTTTATTGGGGGTGCCGGCACGTTTACCGGGGTCGTCGGCTTGTTTCTTGCCTTTGGGATTGCAATCGCCTGGTACTATCTGATGCGAAATCGCATCACCAACAAGATCCTAAGCGACATTCTTCTGGGTTTCGCGATGACCTTGTCGATTTTCGCGCTGTTTGTACTGCCACGCAATCTGGCCATAGACCTGTTTGTATCTATCCTTCCAACACTGCTTATCTGCAACGTCATCGGTACTGTTGCCATTGGTTTGGTCTTTCGACGGGAAATGCGTTACTTTCAGGACAATAAGGAACTTGCCGCCCACGCCCAGACCGATGCGCTGACACATCTGCTAAATCGGCGTGGCATGGAGAGCGAGATTGGCTCAGCGAAGTTCGATGCCTCTCGCGGGCACGCGCTGTTTTACTTCGATATTGATAACTTCAAACACATCAATGATACGTTTGGCCATCCATCGGGCGACGCGACGCTTGCAATCATGGCCGCGCGCATCCGCGAGACTATCCGTGGCGAAGCAATTTTTGCCCGGCATGGCGGTGACGAATTCTCTATCTATATGCCGGGCCTTGATGCGGCAGATGTACAGGCGGTCGGTGACAGACTTTGCGCTGTCGTATCCGGTCAGAAGTTCACCCATGACAGCAATACATTTGCTGTGTCCATCAGCATTGGGGCCTATTGGACGAAGCAAGATTTGCCCCTGCAAGACATGATTGACCGCGCTGATACGCAACTACTGTTGGCAAAGCGCGCAGGAAAAGGGCGAGCACAAGTGGCTTATGGCAACGACAACAGCGCGGTCGAAGTCGCATAAGTCGGCGCAGTGCAGTTGGAACTGATGGCTAGACCAAGACCTCCATTTCGTCCTGCTGACCAACGCCAAAGACCCGCTTATACCGTGCGATTTCCTCTGCAGGACCCATCGCCTTTCGCGGATTGTCACTCAGCTTAACAGTCGGTCGGTCGTTGGCTTTGACCGCCTTACAAACAAGCGAGAACGGTGCCAGCGCATCATCAGCCACCAACCCCTTGAAGTCATTGGTCAGCATCGTGCCCCAGCCAAAACTGACGCGACAGCGACCATGAAACTGTTTGTGCAGCTCAGAGATTTTTTCAACATCAAGCCCGTCCGAGAAGATGACCAGCTTTTCGCGTGGATCCTCGCCCCGCGATGTCCACCAATTGATCGCGGTTTCAGCCCCCGTTGCCGGATCACCACTATCGACGCGAATGCCGGTCCAGCCCGCCAACCAGTCTGGCGCGCCTGCAAGAAACCCTTCGGTGCCATAGGTATCAGGCAAGATGATACGCAAATTCCCGTCATGTTCTTCCTGCCAATCGGCCAAAACATCATAGGGTGACTGTCGTAACGCTTCATCGGTGTCAGCCAAAGCAGCATAGACCATGGGCAATTCATGGGCGTTTGTACCAATCGCCTCGATTTCGCGCATCATGGCGATCCGGCAATTGGATGTACCGGTAAAGTTACGGCCGAGGCCTTCCATCATCGCCTGCACGCACCAGTCCTGCCACAGGTAGGAATGCCTGCGTCTGGTCCCAAAGTCAGCAACGCGCAGATCGGTGATCGGTTTGAGGTGATCGACTTTTTCCCAAAGCTTGGTCATCGCGCGGGCATAAAGCACCTGAAGTTCAAATTTGCCCATGTCAGCCAGCACGGCCCGGTTACGCAATTCCATGATCACGGCAAGGGCTGGAATTTCCCACAGCATGACCTCGGGCCATGTGCCTTCAAACGTCAGCTCATATTGCCCATCCCTCTTTTCAAGATGGTAGGGTGGCAGTTGCAGGTTTTCGAACCACTCCATAAAGGCAGGGGTAAACATCTGCCGTTTGCCATAAAACGTGTTACCGCGCAGCCAGGTGCTTTCGCCGCGCGTCAGCCGA
Source organism: Yoonia sp. F2084L (assembly GCF_023015625.1). GTDB lineage: Bacteria > Pseudomonadota > Alphaproteobacteria > Rhodobacterales > Rhodobacteraceae > Yoonia. The sequence goes on along the minus strand of NZ_JALKAH010000003.1, from coordinate 178,674 downwards.
AGCGACCGGATATGGTCAAGCTGTTCGCGCAACTCGCCCTCGTCGACCAGGTCTGCCAAGTGGATTGTTTTCGTCCGGTTGATCAGAGAAAAAGTGACTTGCGTGTCAGGATGATTGCGAAACACCGACTGGCACATCAGCAGCTTGTAAAAATCGGTGTCGATCAGCGACCGCACAATCGGGTCAATCTTCCATTTGTGGTTCCAGACCCGCGTGGCAATGTCGACCATATTCAGTTCCCCCTATCGGCGCTTACGTGTTAGATCAATTGGGCGCAGGGGTGGCAAGGGGGCCGTAACAACATGGCATTGCGTTATGATTTTGACATGGTCGCGGTGACGCCCGCGGGCCTGCCTGATACGTTCAACGATCTCGAAATCACCGGGGTCGGCGCTGAGAAAGTCGCGATGTTCCGCGATCCGCAAACCGTTGCGGCGCTAAAGCAGGCGGATGCGGTGGTGCAAAGCTTCCTGACTGACAGCGGTTTCGCCTTGCAGCACTATGATAGTGGAGCCCCGCCGGGTCGCTTTCCGGTCCGGGACGAGGACGCCCGCATCGCGGTGATTGAAAAGCTTTCGGCGAACCTGGGCACCCATAACCTGAGTGGCGCAAATTGGGGTGGGTTCGAGTTTCAAGCGTTTATGGAAGCCTTGTCCAAAGCCGAACCCATCGAAAACGAATTGCTTGCCCCCACAAGGCAGTCACCACGTATCGACACAGAACTTGCGGCGGCGCGCATCGCATCGCAGCAAAAGAAAGGCCGTCGCCTGATGGCACTGGGCGGATTAATGCTGGGTTTGGTCCTGCTGTTCTATGTCGCAACACAAGCATTGATGTGATTTAAGCGCCGCAAACGCACGCAAAGGCACTGATCACATGACGGCATCACCCTATTCCGCCCGATTGGTTGGTGCGGTTGTTTTGGCTATGACGCTGATCGTGGGCGGTGATGCCGCAGCGACTGTTTTGACTGGTGCTGGATTTCCGCAAACCTTTGTGGCTTGGACCCGTTTTGCACTTGCCGCGCTCTTGCTGGCCCCGCTTTGCGGATTGGTCCGGGCCGACCGGAGCCATTTTGCCGATTGGCGACTTTACCTGCGCGCAGGTCTGATCGTGGGTGGCATTGTCAGCATCCTGACGGCACTGAAAACCGAGCCGATGGCGAATGTCTTCGCCGGGTTCTTTGTGGGGCCTGTCGTGTCGTATTTCCTGTCCGCCGCGCTGTTGGGCGAACGGATTACGCCGGTGCGGACCTTCTTGCTGTTGATCAGCTTTGCAGGTGTTTTGCTTGTCGTACGCCCCGGCTTTGGGATGACGACCGGCATGGGGTTTGCCATTCTGGCAGGCTGTTTTCACGGCGCATATCTGGTGGCGACACGGTGGTTGGCAGGTGAATTCCGGCCTCGGTTTTTGTTGTTTTCACAGCTTCTTATCGGTGCCATCCTATTGTCGCCCTTTGCGTTTTCAACAATTCCTGATGTGTCACTGTCCCTCTTTGGCTTGATCACCATCTCGGCGCTTGGGTCGGCCGGGGGCAACCTTTTGCTGGTGCTTGTGAACCGCACGACACCAGCGGGCGTCGTGGCGCCATTGATCTACAGCCAGCTTTTGGCGGCCATGGTGATCGGCTGGGCGGTCTTTGGGCAATGGCCTGATGGGCTTAGCCTTGCAGGTCTTGCCATTATCATGGTGGCAGGCGTGTCGTCCGTCTGGTTCGCTGGTAGGGGACGTTAGGCGAGGCTCACACCAGCGCCCGTCATGCCCTCTTTGGCCACATCAAGTGAACCGTCAAAATCAATGGCCCGGCAGAGCGCCATATCCACAGTCACATTGAACCCCAGTTTGGCGGCATCGACCGCCGAGTAATTCACACAAAAATCCGTCGCCAACCCCACAAGTGTCAGCGTGTCGATACCGCGCGTGCGCAGATATCCTTCCAATCCGGTTGGTGTTGTTTTGTCATTCTCGAAAAACGCCGAATAGCTGTCGATGGCCGGGTTATAACCTTTGCGAATAATCAGATCAGCCCGGTCCGTTTGCAGGTCAGCATGGAACGCCGCACCCTGCGTGCCTTGGATACAGTGATCAGGCCAAAGCACCTGCGGGCCATAGGGCATTTCGGTCATACTCATGGGTTCTGCATTGTGGCTGGATGCAAAAGACGAATGCCCCGCCGGATGCCAGTCTTGCGTCAGAATGACCGCATCAAAACCCGCCATAGCCGCGTTGATGCCCGCGACGATGTCATCCCCGCCTGCCACAGCCAGCGCACCGCCGGGGCAAAAGTCGTTCTGAACGTCAACCACAAGAAGGGCGTGTGTCATGGCAGGCTCCGCATTTCGATGAAGCCACGTTAGCGAGGGAATGATCGAACCGCGACCACTTAATGCGGGGACTTGCGCTTTGCCCCTGTTTTTCATATCGCCTGCGTCTTTCACATTTGAACGGGCGGCTGAAATGGCGACTTTGGGTATCGACTTTGGGACCTCCAACACCGCAGCAGGGGTGATGGCTGCGGGTCGTCCGCATCTGATCACGATAGAACCGGGGCGCAAGACGCTGCCGACATCCGTTTTCTTTGACTATGACCGCAAAGTCACGACCTATGGGTCAGTTGCCAATGCCGCGCTGATTGATGGTCGCGAAGGGCGGTTCATGCGTGCGCTGAAATCGGTACTGGGCACGCCGTTGATGCGCGAAAAACGTCAGATTGCCTATGAACGGCTTACGTTGATTGAGGTTGTTGCGCGGTTTCTGCGGATGATCCGGGAACGCGCAGAGGCTGAGACAGGGCAGACCTATGATACCGCCCTTTCCGGACGCCCCGTTCGGTTTCATTCAACCGACCCCGCACGCAATGCACAGGCCGAGGTTGATCTACGCGAGGCTTATATGGTTGCCGGGTACAAAGACGTGTCTTTCATGTTTGAGCCTGAGGCGGCAGCACTGGCGAGTGGTCCACTTGCCAAGGGTGACTTGGGTTTGATCGTAGATATTGGTGGCGGCACGTCTGACTTTTCGATCTTTGAACGCGATGGTGATGTGACCCGCATTATTGCCAGCCACGGCGTCCGCGTGGGCGGGACGGATTTTGACCGCTCAATCAGTATTTCCAAAGTTATGCCGTTGCTGGGACGCGGTGCTGAGGTGCGAAATGCTTTGGGCGAAGGGCGTCATGTCGCGCCGAATGCGATCTTCAATGACCTCGCGACATGGCAGAAAATTCCGTTTGTCTATTCGGCTGAGAACCGGCGGATGGCTGCGGATTTTGCAAAACTGGGCATTGATCCCGCACTCTTTGCCAGGCTGAAACTGGTGCTGGACATGGAACTGGGCCACGACATCGCCTTTGCCGTCGAGGCCGGAAAAATCCAGTTGAACCAGCCTGATCTGTGCGAAGCTGGCATTGATTTGCGCGTTATTGAGCCTGCATTGTGGGCGCAGCTGACCCAAGCGGTGATGGATGACGTGCTGGCAGACCATGCAGCACAGATCGCCGATTGTGCGCAAGAGACGCTGAACATGGCCGATGTATCGCCCGCACAGATTGGCAAGATCGTTTTTGTGGGTGGCTCCAGCCTTTTGAAGGTGGTTGAGGACATTATGATCACGATGTTCCCCCACGCTGCCCTTGAACGCGCAGAGGCATTTACCGCCGTTGCCGATGGTCTGGCCATCGCTGCATCGCGTGACTTGCCCCTTTGATCCGACAGGCGTATCTGAGGCCCCATGTTTACCGTCGCAGCCCTTTATCACTTCACCCGTTTTGACGATCCCGCTGCTTTGCAGGGGCCGCTGTTAGAATTGTGCCAGTCGCATAAGGTCATGGGTACGCTTTTGCTGGCCAACGAAGGGGTCAACGGCACCATCGCGGGTGATCGTGGCAGCATTGATACTGTACTCGCGCAAATCCGCGCCCTGCCCGGCTGTGCCGATCTGGAGCATAAGGAAAGCACCGCGACAGTGGCCCCTTTTCACCGGATGAAGGTGCGCCTGAAAAAGGAAATCGTCACGATGGGCCAACCGGATGTCGATCCGGTGGCACGCGTTGGCAACTACGTGGACCCCGCTGATTGGAACGATCTGATCAGCGCGCCAGATGTCGCTGTGATTGATACGCGCAACGATTACGAGGTCGCGATTGGCACGTTTGAGGGGGCTGTCGATCCGGAAACCAAAAGCTTCGGTGAATTCCCCGAGTGGTGGGAAAAAAACAAGCATCGGTTTCACAATAAGCGTGTTGCGATGTTCTGCACGGGCGGGATCAGATGCGAAAAATCCACGAATTACCTGCTGGGCCAAGGGGTTGAGGATGTGTATCACCTGAAAGGTGGCATCCTGAAATATCTTGAAGAGGTGCCACAGGAAGACAGCAAATGGGACGGCGAATGCTTCGTCTTTGATGCCCGCGTCAGCGTGGGGCATGGGCTGGCGGAAGGCCCGCATATCCTGTGTCACGCCTGCCGACGCCCCATTGTCCCTGAGGACCGCGCCCATCCGGCGTTTGAGCAAGGTGTGTCTTGCCATTACTGCATTGATGAGACGACAGAAGAGGACAAAGGCCGCTTCCGCGAACGTCAAAAGCAAATGCAACTGGCCAAAGAACGCGGCACACACCACATCGGCGGGCTCTAGGCCCATCGGGATGAGTGCTGCAAACCCCCTCATCCCACAGTTTGTGGCGCTGGCAATTGGGCTGGCAGGTGGATTGGCCGCCTATTTTGCAGGACTACCCTTGCCATGGATGCTGGGCCCGATGATCACCAATACTGTCGCCGCCATGTTGCAAGCCCCGATTGCCGGGCCGGATAGGCTGCGCCCCTTTGTGATCCCGGTGATCGGTGTGATGCTGGGGTCCGGGGTCACCGCCGAGATTTTTGGGCTGCTGGGCACCTGGCTACTGACGCTGCTGTTATTGCCACTGTTTTTGGCCTGTGCTGCGGGAATTTCCTACGCAGTTTATCGACGGATCGGGCGATATGATCCGGTGACAGCTTTCTATTCAGCAATGCCCGGTGGTCTGAATGAGATGCTTATTCTCGGCGCGGAAGCGGGCGGCGATGAACGCCGCATCGCCTTGGCCCATGCCGCGCGGGTTCTGATTATCATCGTCTTCGTTGCGCTGTTTTTTGGGCTGGTGCTGGGTGTGTCCACCGGCGGGCGCGGGGCCGCAAACTGGGTGGGGCTCTATCAGATTACAGGTTTGGACTATCTGGTTTTAGGGCTCTGTGCTGTCGTTGGCTCTGTCTTGGGCAAATGGCTGCGCCTGCCTGCCGCCCCGGTCTTTGGCCCGATGATCCTAAGTGGTGTGGCACATGTTGTGGGATGGGTGACTGTTCCGCCACCTACGGTCTTTGTGATCGCCGCACAGATTACGATCGGGACAATCATTGGTACGCGGTTCATTGGCGCGACAGTGGCAGAGATCAGGACCGATATTGGCCTGTCGGCGATTGCATCGCTGCTGATGCTGATCGCCGCCGTTGGATTTGCCGAACTGATCGTCATGATCAGCGGCATCCCCCTCGCACAGGCATTCCTTGCCTTTTCGCCCGGTGGCCTGACCGAGATGTCACTGCTTACCCTCGCGATGGGTCAGGATGTGACTTATGTGTCGGTCATGCACATCATCCGCATTACGCTGGTGATCGCGTTGGCACCGTTTGTGTTCAAAGCGATACGCCGCAAGCCTTAGAAATCCAGATTTTCCACATTCAGAGCATTGTTCTGGATGAATTCGCGCCGTGGTTCGACCACATCGCCCATCAGCTTGGTAAAGAGGTCATCGGCTTCCGCCACGTCTTCGACCTTCACCTGCAACAGGGTGCGCGCGTCAGGGTCCAGCGTCGTTTCCCAAAGCTGATCTGGGTTCATTTCGCCCAAGCCCTTGTAACGTTGAAGGGACAGGCCCTTTTCGCCTTCTTCCAAGATCGCTTTCAGCAGGTCCAATGGTCCGTGGATCAATTGACTGCGGTCTTTGCGCACAAGCGTGGCCGGCAGGTCATAGACCTCTTGCAGGCTTTGCGTGAACGTGCCGGTCCGCCGTGCTTCACCACCACGCAGCATGGGGCCATCAAGCGTGCGCACCTCTTCCACACCGCGCAGAATACGCGCAAGACGCATGCCCTTGTCTTGCGTTATGCGACCTTGCCAGCCACGTTCCCATTCCAGCGCGATCAGGTTCAGGCGTTCGGCAACACGGTCAGCCGTGCCTTGCAAATCGTTTTCCACAACACCGGGAACGAAGGCACCTGCAATGGCTGCTTGTTCAAGGATGTGGCGTGGGTAATGGGTTGGGAAAGCTTCCAGCACGCGTTTCAACTGGCGCGCCTCGTCAACGACACGACGCAAATCAGCGCCTGCGATTTCCTCGCCGTTGCCTTGGCGCAGCATCGCGCCGTCGATGCCTTGATCAATCAGATATTCATCCATCGCAGGCTGATCTTTCAGGTACACTTCGGACTTGCCGCGCGCCACTTTGTAAAGCGGCGGTTGGGCAATGTAGAGGTAGCCGCCCTCAATCAGTTCCGGCATCTGCCGGAAGAAGAATGTCAGCAGCAGTGTCCGAATATGCGCGCCATCGACGTCCGCGTCGGTCATGATGATGACCTTGTGATAGCGCAGTTTGTCGATGTTGAATTCGTCGCGCCCAATGCCTGTGCCGAGCGCCATAACAAGGTTGCCGATTTCCTGACTGCCCAGCATCCGGTCGAACCGTGCGCGTTCGACATTCAGAATCTTACCCTTCAGCGGCAAAATCGCCTGCGTGCCGCGGTCGCGGCCCGTCTGGGCTGATCCGCCGGCACTGTCACCCTCGACAAGGAAGACTTCGGTCTTGGAGGGGTCTTTTTCAGAACAATCTTTCAACTTGGACGCGTTAAAGTTCACATCCATCGCCGATTTGCGCCGAATTTCACGGGCTTTGCGTGCTGCTTCGCGGGCGGCGGCGGCTTCGACAATCTTACCAATAATGGATTTGGCGATGGCTGGGTTTTCTTCAAACCATTCGTTCAACTTTTCACCAACAAGATTTTCAACAGCAGGGCGAACCTCAGAGCTGACCAGTTTATCCTTGGTCTGACTGGAAAACTTTGGATCAGGTACTTTCACGGACAGCACACAGGTCAGACCTTCGCGCGCGTCATCGCCGGTCAGCGAGACTTTTTCCTTTTTGGAAATGCCTGTTTCAGTCGCATATTTCGTGATCGCACGGGTCAACGCGCCACGGAAACCCGCAAGGTGTGCACCACCATCGCGTTGCGGGATGTTGTTTGTGAAGGGCAGCACCATTTCGTTGTAGCTATCGTTCCACCACATCGCGACTTCGACAACGATATCATCGCGCTCACCGACAACATAAATTGGCTCTTCCATCAGCGGCGTCTTTGAACGGTCGAGGTATTTGACAAATTCCTTCACGCCACCCTCATAGAAAAGGTCAGCTTTCAGCGGCTCTGCCGGACGCAAATCTTCTAGAATGATCCGCACACCGGAGTTCAGGAATGCCAGTTCGCGCAGTCGCTTTTCAAGTTGATTGAATTCAAAATCGCGACTGGTAAAGGTTTCCAACGACGCAAGGAACGTCACCTCAGTCCCTTTGCGCCCGTTGGCTGGGCCTTCGACACGCAAATGTTCAGTCGTAAAGCCGCCCTCAAAACGCGCGTAATGCTCCTTGTCGTCCCGCCAGATGCGTAGCTCCAGATAGTCAGACAGCGCGTTCACCACGGACACACCAACGCCGTGCAAACCGCCCGATACTTTGTACGAATTGCTGTCGAACTTACCACCGGCGTGCAGCTGCGTCATGATCACTTCGGCGGCTGAAACGCCTTCTCCCTCGTGGATGCCGACAGGAATGCCGCGACCGTTGTCGCCCACTGTGACCGATCCGTCAGCGTTGATTTTCACGTAAACATGGTCCGCGTGACCGGCCAGAGCCTCATCAATGCCGTTGTCGACAACCTCATAAACCATATGATGCAGACCGGACCCATCATCGGTATCACCGATATACATGCCCGGACGCTTGCGTACCGCCTCTAAGCCTTTGAGAACTTTGATGGAATCAGCGCCGTAGTCTTCTTGTTTTTGTGGTTCGTCGGCCATGAAGGAAATCCTGTATTCTTATCCCCAAAATATATGCGTTTTGGGGGCGTTTGTCACGCAAATGACACAAGATTTTGTGGTTTTGCGCTGACCTTTAGGTCAACCCAATCACAACACCGACACCGATCAAAAGAACCCCGGCGATGATGTTCATCCGGCGAACTGCGCCGGGCGATTTCAAGACGCCCCGCACCCGGTCCACCGAGGCCGCAAGAAGCAGGTTTCCGACCAGCGGCACGACAAAACTCAGCGTGCAAATCGCAACCATATCGAGGGCGGTAACCCTGCTCAGATCGAAGAACCCCGGCAAGACGCCCATGTAGAACAGCACGGCCTTTGGGTTCCCGATGATCACTGCGACACCCGCCATGAAGCCCGCCCACATGCCGGGACGCGTCAGGCGGCTGTTGGCATCAAGCGCGTGGTCTGCGTTGCGGATCAGCGCGGCCCCCATCAGCATGAACACCAAGACAGCAACGTATTTGAGCAGGTCCATGAAGCCCGCAAATTCAGAGACAAGCCAGGCGACCCCCAGAACCGCCACAAGCGGCCAGAGGATGTCCCCAATGGCCACACCAATGGCAAGCGGCCACGCCGCCTGAAATCCGCCCGACAATGATCTTGCCAGCAGCGCAACCCATACCGGCCCCGGCGTCATGAACAGGATGACGAGCGCGCCTGCGTATAGCAAAAGATCGTAGACGCTGATGGTCATGTTGCGGGCAACGTCAAACTGCCGTCCGCATTCAGTTCCCAGAACGGATTTTGCGCGACTTCCCAGACGTGCCCATCAGGGTCCGCATAGTAGCCAGAGTATCCGCCCCAGAATACCTTTTCTGGCGCCTTGAGGGCCGTCGCCCCAGCCTTGACGGCCAATGCATAGGCGGCGTCTACCTCTGCGTTGGTTGCAAAGTTCTGTGCCAGCGTCATCGCCCCAGTTCCCAGTGTCGCATCAGGCCGCCCCTGATCTTTGGCAAGCGGGCCTAAGCCAAAGAAACCCAAGGCCATGCCATTGATCTGGTAAAACACCACTTCACCCGGCATTTCGCGCGTCGGGACCCAGCCCATCGCACCATAGAAAGCCTTGGACCTTTCCAGATCGGCAACGCCGAGGGTGATCAGTGTCACGCGTTGCGGTGTCATGGCGCGTCCTTTTGTGTGACGATGGATTGCCCATCCGTTTCAGTGACTTCGGCATACTGCGCCCGGTCGCCCAGTTCCTCGAATAGCTCCGCGCCTGTCCCGGTCATGAAAGCCTGCGCGCCAAGGCTGCATATCTCGTCATAAAGTGCGGCCCGGCGGGTCGCGTCAAGGTGCGCTGCGACTTCGTCCAACAACAGGATCGGTGGCGCGCCAAAGTCGCGGGCAAGGGCGCGACCATTGGCAAGGATCAGGCTGATCAGAAGTGCTTTTTGCTCACCGGTCGAACAATCTTTGGCAGGCACACCCTTATCGGCAAACACAGCATCCAAATCTGCGCGGTGCGGGCCGATCAGCGTACGTCCTGCCGCCATATCGCGGTTGCGGTTGTCAGCAAGGGCCGCTTGCAGATCATCAGGAATGGGTTCGGCAGACGTCAGCGCAAGCGTTGCTGTTGGAAATGCCGTCGTTGCGGCCTCTTGCGCCGATGACAGCTCTTCGATCGCGCGATGCCGGTTTGACTGGATCGCTGCCCCGGCCTCGGCCATTTGACCTTCAATCGCGGTGTACCAATGCGGGTCGCGCACCATGTCTTTCAGCAAGCGGTTGCGTTCGCGCATGGCCTTTTCGTAGGTCAACACGGCCTCTGCATGGGTCGGCTCAAAGCTAAGCGTCGCACGGTCCAAGAAGCGCCGGCGCCCTTCGGCGCCTTCAATCCAAAGCCGGTCCATGGACGGCACCAGCCACAGGATACGCCCAATGCGTCCAAGCGCTGTTTGCGGGGCCGCTTTGTCATCAATACGAAGCTGGCGTGGATTGCCTGCCTCGGCCCATGTTTCGATCTCATGGGTTTGATGCAGGGATTGCAACACCGCGGTGATCTTCCAGCCCAGCGCTTCTGGCCGGCGCGTTAGATCGTCAGCACCAGCGCGGCGCAAACCACGACCGGGGGACAAAAGCGAGACAGCTTCGAGGATGTTGGTTTTGCCTGCGCCATTGGGGCCAAAGATCGCAAGTGGTCGCGCAGTCAGATTCATCTCCACACGTTTGTGCGAGCGGAAATGAGATAGTGTCAGTTCAGTTAGCGCAAGTTTACTCATGGGCGCTGGTCAGAAATTTCGAAATTTTCTGGCCCCGTCACACGCGCATCGGCATGACGACATAGACCGCAGAAGTGTCATTGCCTTCGCGCATCAACGTCGGATCACCGGCAGAGTTGAACATAAAGACCGCATTCTCGCGGTCGACCTGACTTGCGATTTCGAGCAGGTATTTGGCGTTAAAACCAATCTCCAAGCGTTCATCGCTGTAGGCCACGGCAAGCTCTTCTTCCGCCGCACCGCTGTCGGGGGCGTTGACAGACAGCACCAGCCGGTCCTCGTCCAGCGACAGTTTGACCGCCCGCGAACGCTCGGACGATACGGTCGCCACACGGTCCACGGCTTTGGCAAATTCGCTGGCATCCACTTCCAATTTGCGCGTGTTTCCCTGCGGGATCACGCGGGTGTAGTCAGGGAATGTGCCGTCAATGACCTTTGAGGTCAGGGTGATATCGGGGGTCGCGAAACGGATCTTGGTTTCCGACACCGAGACTGCGATCTGCATATCGTCATCGTCGAGCAGCTTGCGCAATTCTCCAACGGTTTTGCGGGGCACGATGACGCCCGCCATGTCAGCGGCACCTTCGGGCAGATCGGCGTCAATGCGCGCCAAACGGTGGCCGTCAGTGGCCACGCAACGCAGCACCTTGCCGCCGTCGCTGTCGGACACATGCATATAGACGCCGTTGAGGTAATATCTTGTTTCCTCAGTAGAAATCGCAAACTTCGACTTGTCGAACAAGCGACGCAGCACCGGTGCAGGTGCCGAAAAGTTCGCGGCATATTCAGACGACGCCATCACGGGAAAATCTTCTTTCGGCAGTGTCGCGAGCGAGAAGTTCGACCGCCCAGCCTCAATCGTCAACCGGCCTGATGCACCGTCTTCGGTCAACGTCACCAAGGCGCCATCCGGCAGTTTGCGCACGATTTCATTCAACGTCACAGCGGCCACTGTTGTGGCCCCTGCCCGTTCGACCTTGGCCGGTGCGCGGTCGACCACTTCGATGTCCAGATCGGTCGCCCGGAACTGTACGCTGTCGCCTTCGGCTTCGATCAGGACGTTGGCGAGGATCGGGATCGTGTTACGCCGCTCGACGACCGATTGAGCCTGCGCAACCGCTTTCAATAGTGCCGCACGTTCAATGCTGAATTTCATGTCCCAATCTCCGCATATCTTGATACCGGACGCTGCCGGGACGCGAAATGTACCCTATTTCGCGCCACCCTCAAGCGTTTTGTTGGACTGTTTACGATGGGTTTGTCCGCGTCAAGCGCAGGGCTGGTTTTGCCCGATTATTCCTGCAAAGCGCGGCGCAAGAGTTCCAGATCATCGGCGATCTGACTATCGAGCGCTTTCAATTCTTCAATCCGCTTCACACCGTGCATGACCGTCGTGTGATCACGACCACCAAAGCGACGCCCTATTTCAGGTAGTGATCGGCTGGTCATTTGCTTGGCCAGGTACATCGCGATCTGGCGCGGCCGCGCATAGTTGCGAACGCGTTTCGGTCCGATCATATCGGACAGACGGATGTTGTAATGCTCAGACACTTTGCGCTGGATTTCCTCAACGGTAACCTTGCGGTCAGAGGCCTTTAGCACGTCAGATAGGCAATCCTGCGTCAATTCCAGCGTAATTTCGCGGCCAACGAGCGACGCGAAGGCAAACAGACGCGTCAGCGCGCCTTCGAGAACGCGGACGTTGGTTGATATACGGTGTGCGAGGAATTCCAGCACGCCATCTGCGATCTCAAGCTCTGGATATTGGGCAGCGTAGACATCAACCTTAGACTGCAGGATGCCAAGACGAAGTTCATAGTCGGTCGGGTGCAGGTCAACGACGAGGCCGCATTGCAGGCGCGACTTGATCCGCTCTTCAAGGTCCTTGATCTCGCCCGGGGCGCGGTCAGCAGAGATGATGATCTGCTTTTGGCCGTCCACAAGGGCGTTGAACGTATGAAAGAATTCTTCCTGCGTGCTGTCTTTGCCGCCAATGAACTGGACGTCATCAACCATCAGCACATCGACTGACCGAAAAAGCTGTTTGAAATCCATCATCTTGCGTTCGCGCAAGGCGGTAATGAAACGGTACATGAATTGTTCGGCGGACAGATAAAGCACGTTCAGCTCTGGTGAACGGAGCTTCAGCTCATGGGCAATCGCATGCATCAGGTGGGTTTTACCCAGACCAACGCCACCATACAGAAACAGCGGATTAAAGGTGACAGGGCCGCCTTCGGCAACACGGCGGGCTGCGGCATGAGCCAATTCGTTCGGCTTACCTACAACAAAAGTATCAAAGGTAAATCGGGCATCGAGCGGAGCACCCGACGCGGCATCAGTACCCGTCGGTTTGGTCGCAACTTTTGGTTTCGCTGCGGGGCGGTTCTGGCTTGGAACACGGAATTGCAGGCGTTGGACGTCCTCGCCGGCTTTGTTCATATGATAGATGATCTGATCACCGAAGTTTTGCGACACGTAGTTGCCGATGAAATTGGTTGGGACGTCGAAGACCGCAACCCCCCCGGACAATTGTGTAAATTCGAGCGGTTCAATCCAGCTTGAATAGCTATTTGCGCCCAAAGCACCCTCGAGTGCGCTCAACACCTTTGCCCAGATATCGTTAGTCATTTTGTTCCTTTGTCCCAAACGTTGCCATCACCACAAAAGAACACGCAGCGCGTGCCCACGACACAATGCCGGGGTCAAAGAAAACGCGCGCTCAGGTTGCCCCACCCAAACGGATCGCCTTCCACCCAAAACCATAAACCGTAGCACATGACCGGTACCCATAAGATACATATCAGCGCCAATCGGCAGCAAAAGAGCCACAAACAGCATCCAAAACCAAAGAGCAGCCCTTGGTTTTAGCGCAGACACAATCGGGCTGGATTACGTAGCTTTTGCTACTTTTTTTCCACGCCACCATTGCATGAAGTTGGACAAAAACCAGAGCGGATGCCTCTATTCAAACAGAAGCTTCTGTCGCCAATTCCTGTGCAAACCCCCTCATGTCCCCCCGGAACGATGTGAATCGCAAGGCCAACGTAGCAAGGGGTTTGGGCGCGCTTCAACACAACATCGTACTTGACTCGGCAATTGTTGAAAAAGAATCTATCGGCCCTTTGAAATCTCTCAATTTCTGCGCGGGTCGATCACACCGTCACAAAAAAAGCGCGCCCTGCTCGGACGCGCTTGAATTTTCGTTTTTTCGCCGGTTTGGGCAGAATCAGCCGATGGCTTTGACCCGTGAAGACAGGCGGGACATTTTGCGCGACGCTGTGTTCTTGTGCATCACACCTTTGGTGACGCCGCGCATCAATTCTGGTTGTGCGACCTTCAGTGCGGCGGCTGCGGCTTTCTGATCGCCGGATGCAATTGCCTCTTCTACAGCGCGCAGATATGTGCGGATCCGCGAGCGGCGCATCTTGTTGACTGCAAAGCGGGCTTCGTTCTGACGGGCGCGTTTTTTCGCCTGAGGTGAGTTTGCCATGTGTTCGTTTCCTAAGCTGGGCCTGTTCAGGGCCAAATTAAAATATGGTCAGCGCAGCAAGCCCAAGCCCCGGGTTTTCGAACCGGTTCATCTGGCCAAAGCGGGCCTCACACGCATGTCTGCGGCGCTATTAGTGGATGACTGCGCGCGACGCAATCAAAAACTGACCAGCCTCAATAGATCCGCTTGGAGTGGTCTTGATACAGGACCTCAAGTTCCTCGATCCGATGCAGCTTTTCGACAAGCCCGTGATACAGTGCGAAACGCTCTTCTTCGCTGATTTCATCACCAGTTGCGACATGCTCCAGCTGCATGTGCACGTCTTCCCAATGATCACCGATCTCAGCAAGCTTCGCTGCAATTTCTTGTGTTGGCGGAGGGACGATCCCCAGTGACGGCATACCATTGGTCAAGGCCATCAGGCTGCCTTCGTAGATGCCCATCGACTTTTGCAAATCAGCAATCATTTCAGAGTCGCCGTCATGCGACCAAACACGGCACGCCTCATACGCCAGACGCTGATTCATCGCGGCCATCCGCCCAGAGATTTCCAGCAGCATAACGTCTTCTTGCAGTATTTCGGTCGGATTGCTGTACTCCGTCTCGATCACGCTGAGCAGATGATAGGTCTTTTCAAACATGATATCTGCTGCATCGTAGATGACATTAAGGGCTACGGCATCATCATGATTGTCGAGAACTTTCAGTGCCGCGTCGTGAATGGGCTCCCAATCTGCGATCATATGTTCAATTTCAACGGCAGTTCTGCGGCTTGTTTCTGCGCCTTCGATACCGATCTCCGGGTTGCCGTTCAGCAATGCATCAAGCACGACATCGAAAATTGTGACGTTGGTGACTAACAGCTCTTCCGCCTCTTCCACATCTATATCGTTATGCAGGTGGCAGGCAGCGGCGGGAATTTCTTGTGATAAGGTGCGCAGCAGGTCACCGGCGACGATCCGATTGGCGGCACCACTGTCATGCAAAAGCTCGCTCAAGTCCACTTTGAGCAATTCCGCGTTTGGTAAATCGTCCAAGGTTTGCGCGTTACTCGGCTCCGGGATCGAAAAACCGGCTGCTACGATAGAAACACTAAGAAGAAGTTTTGAAAGAATCATTTGCTACTCGTCCTGACTACACAAAAACCCAGGCCGATCTGTAAATATCGGCCTGATTTTCACTGTAAGCGTGTCATTCTGACGGAATTATGGCGCAGTTAGTGCACAATATGGTCAGCGATCGCGGAGTTATGAGTCATGCTTTTCAGTAAATGCGCTTGGAGTAGTCTTGATACATTTCTTCGATTTCTTCGACCTTGTGCACCTTGACGACCAACCGGTGATAGAGGTCCGTCCGTTCTTCGACGCTCAGATCATCTGCCGCAATGACACGATCAAGCAAGCCGCGAATGATAGACCAATCTTCATCAGCCGCCGTGAGGCTTTCGGCAATCTCGGCGGTTGGGGCGGGCTGCACGCCAAGTGAGGGCAGACCGTTGATCAGTGCATCCATTGATGCCTCATAAATCCCGATCGTTTTCTTAAGCTCCGCGATCAATTCCTCACTACCTTCACCAGACCATGCGCGACACGCCTCATAGGCCATGCGTTGCGTCATCGCAGCCATCCGACCGGACACTTCGATCAGCAGAACGTCAGATTGCAGCAATTCAACGGGGTTGGAGTACTCAGCTTCAATCTCGGACAAAAGATGGTAGGTCTTTTCCAACATGATGTCTGTCGCGTCATAGATAACGTCAACCGGTTGCCTGTTGGTTGGGTCCTCAAGCACAGCAATGGCCGCATCATGGATCGGAACCCATTCCGCCATCAAAGCCTCAAGCTCGGCCACTGTGCGAAACCGCGTCTCGCCGCCAATGATCCCCATCGCCTCATTGCCATTGAGCAAAGCAAGCGCGACAGCATCAAATTTTGCAACCGAATAGCTTAGCTCTGCTTTCGCTTCTTCAACATTGACACCATTATGTAAGTGACAAGCGGCGGCTGGGATTTCTTGCGAGAGGGTGCGCAGCAATGCAGCAGCGACAATCCTGTTTGAAGACCCGCTGTCAGTGATGATTTCAAGCTGCTGTACCAGAACGATCTTGCCATTCTCAATTCTGGTTTCGCCGGGTGATGCAAACGACATATCTGCCGAAAGACCAGGGAACCCCAGCGCAACCAAAAGAGCCCCGGGTATAGATCCGTTAAACGATTCAACCATCGTACCATCCTCACTCACTAAACAATCACTCGCACACCACGAAATGTACTCAAGTTATTGGCGAATAAAGATCAAATATGGCGAAAAAACACCGATTCTGTGTCACGTACAGGGAATACCTTACGTAAGGTTAATTCTAGTTGCTGTGTAAACGTTACTTGTCGCGAAACTGCGGTTCGCGCTTCTCGGTAAAGGCGGCCATACCTTCAGCCTGATCTTCAGTCGCAAAAAGTGAATGGAACAGGCGGCGTTCGTAATTCAACCCTTCGGCCAACGTCGTTTCATACGCCCGATCGACCGCGTCCTTGGCGGCGATTGTAGCGATCTGAGACTTCTCGGTGATCTTTTCAGCGGCGGCTTTCGCCTCGCTCAGCAGTTTCTTGGCAGGTACGACACGGCTGACCAAACCACTGCTTTCAGCCTCGGCTGCATCCATGAAACGCCCGGTCAGATGCATGTCCATCGACTTGGCCTTACCCACAAAGCGTGTCAGGCGTTGGGTTCCACCAAGCCCGGCAATCACACCAAGGTTAATCTCGGGTTGTCCGAATTTGGCGTTCTCGGCTGCAATGATAAAGTCGCACATCATCGCCAGCTCGCACCCGCCGCCCAGCGCGTAACCTGCAACGGCCGCGATAATCGGCTTACGTATGCGATTGAAGCGATCTGTTTCGCTCTCAAAGAAACGCTGCGTGTACATCTCAACAAATGACTTATCAGCCATCTCAGAGATGTCAGCGCCCGCTGCGAAAGCCTTCTCGGACCCTGTGATGATGATGCAGCGCACCTTGTCGCTGGCGTCGGCCTCTTCAAGTGCTGTGCAAAGTTCGCCCAGCAGTTTGCTGTTCAGCGCGTTCATTGCGTCGGGTCGGTTCAGCTTGATGGTTGCGACATAGTCGCTGATGTCCACGATGATCGTTTCAAAGGCCATGCTGCCGTCCCTGTTGCCGCGGGTTTGACCCTAAGGGTTAGCAAAGCGTGGCTGGGGATCAAGCTATCTTTGGCATTGCGGGCAAAAGAAAGATGAGCGTCCGGACTGCACGATTCGGGTGATTGTTCTGTCACACCCGTGGGTTACGCAAGGTTCGCCTTCACGGTCGTAGACCTGAAAAACATGCTGGAAATAACCCAACTCACCATCGGATTGCCGATAGTCGCGCAAAGAAGACCCGCCAGCGGCGATGGCTTGGGACAAAACATCGCGGATAAGTGGCACGAGGGTCGCGATCCGTGCGGCACTGATCCGCCCGGCCTTGCGTGCAGGGTGAATGCCCGCACGAAACAGCACTTCGCAGACATAAATATTGCCAAGGCCCGACACGATCCGCTGATCCAGCAGGGCTGATTTGATCGGTGTGTTGCGCCCTTTCAGGCGTTGGGTCAGGTAGCTTTCGTTGAAGGCGTTGCCCAATGGTTCCGGGCCTAGATCACGAATGAGCCAGTGATCGTCTTGGGTGGCCGTATCCATCAGGTCCATGGCGCCGAACCGCCGGGCATCATTGAAAGTAATGCGCGCACCATCATCCATGTGAAAGACAACGTGATCATGTTTGGCAGGAACGGGGTGCGGGTGATGAAATTCACCTACTGTATGCCCGGAAATCAACATGCGGCCCGACATGCCCAGATGGATCAGCAAAGTTTCGGCGCTGTCCAGATCAACAAGAATGTACTTTGAGCGGCGGCGCAGACCCAACACACGCTTGCCGGTCAACCGTTCTGCCATACGCTCTGGAAACGGCCAGCGCAGGTCTGGGCGGTTCACATCAGCCCGCGCAATCACATGCCCTTCCATCACAGGGGCGATGCCAGCTTTGACAGTTTCAACTTCAGGAAGTTCGGGCATTAATAGGCTTCATTTTTGGCAATTGATGCCCTGACATATCGCACAAAATCCTCAATACCGATCAGGTGTTTTGGCACATAGGCCTTTTTGCCGTTGTCAGTGCGCAAAATGTAAAAATACATGCCATCATCCCGAATGCTCAACAACCGGGCGACTGGCAGTTCAATGCGCTGATACAACCACGTGCGGTGCACGATGCGCGTGTCGTCATAGCGCAGCTCATATATGTTAAAATAGATGATGTTGTGCACCATGATCACAAACATCGCGATGGCGAAGACCTGTGTGATTTGATCGTTTGCAAGGTCATACCCTTGCGTCGTCTGCATCGCTTGCAGGATGAAATACAGGACTACCGGAAACCCGAACATGATCAACTTTAGGCCGATTGTCGGCCGCAAATACGTATCGTTGAACGTTTGGGGCGCTTGGCCTTTGCGACCCGCCCCGGCGATTAAGCTTAGGTCAAGCGGCAGACCGCCATCTAAAGATGCAGTAAAGGTTTTTTGCACCCCCGCACTTGGATCGGCGGCGCGGCCCGATAGCCAGTTGCGCAGACGCAAACCCAACAAAATAATCGTGGCAACAATCGGCGGACCAAGGGCCCATGCAAGGCTGCGGTAAACTTCGGTAATGTTAAACGCGTCAAACGCTTGTGCGTTCATTTGGCCCTCCGTGGCACATTGACAGTTTGTCTATCCTGTCGCTTGGGTATAACCCCTTTTGGGACAGTATTCAGGCGAAAGCATGACATGACAGACAAGTCCGATCCCACAACCCATTTCGGGTTTGAAACCGTCCGCGAAGATGAAAAAGCAGGCCGCGTGCAAGGCGTATTTTCATCTGTTGCCAGCAAATACGACATCATGAATGACGTGATGTCAGGCGGCGTGCACCGGATCTGGAAAGACGCGATGATGGATTGGCTGGCACCGCGCCCCGGTCAACGGTTGCTGGATGTGGCAGGCGGGACTGGCGATATCTCGTTTCGTTTTCTCAAGCGCGCGGGCCGTGGCCACGCGACCGTTCTCGATATCACCGAATCTATGCTGGTCGAAGGCCGCAAACGGGCCGAGGCAGAGCGCATGTCAGACAGCCTTGACTGGGTTGTGGGCGACGCGATGGCGCTGCCATTTGAGGCGAATACCTTTGATGTTTATACAATCAGTTTTGGCATTCGGAATGTGACCCGTCCGCAGGATGCGCTGGCTGAAGCTTACCGCGTGCTCAAACCCGGCGGCCGCCTGATGGTGCTTGAATTCAGCCAACTGCCCAACCCAATGATGCAAGCGGCCTATGATGCCTATTCCTTTAACGTCATCCCGCGCATGGGTCAGATGATTGCGGGGGACCGTGACAGTTATCAGTATCTGGTGGAATCGATCCGCAACTTCCCTGATCAGGACACCTTCTTGGGGATGGTGGACGATGCGGGTTTCGGGAATACCAAGTATCGCAACCTGACGATGGGTGTGGCGGCATTGCATTCAGGCTGGAAACTCTAGCATGCGCGGACCGCACAACATTATCCGCCTAATCCGCACAGGCGCGACACTGGAACGAACCGGAGCGATGAAAGTCGTGCTGGACGCATTTGATGCTGGGCCTTTGCTGCGCATCACATTCCGCACGCTGGTTTGGCCTTTTCAATGGTTGGGCTACAAAGGTGATGTGACAATGCCACCTGCCGTGCGGGCGCTGACAGCATTGGGGCCCGCCTATATCAAGTTCGGTCAGGTGCTTTCAACACGACCCGATGTTGTTGGCGATGAACTCGCTGTTCAACTGCGCGTACTGCAAGACAAACTGCCCCCGTTTTCGATGGCCGAAGCCAAGAAGGCGATCCAAACTGAGCTTGGCAGTTCCTTTGACCAGCTTTTCGCTTCCTTTTCCGAACCGGTTGCGGCGGCCTCATTGGCGCAAGTGCACAAAGCACATCTGGCCGACACCGGCGAGGCTGTCGCAGTCAAGATCCTGCGCCCCGGAATTGAGCGGGCCTTTCGCACCGATATTGACGCGTTCTACTTTGCCGCGCGCGCCATTGAGGTTCTGTCACCCGCTTCACGCCGCCTGAAGCCTATGGATGTGATCACCCATTTTGAGGGTGTGGTGATGGGCGAACTGGACCTGCGGCTTGAAAGCTCTGCCGCGGCTGAATTTGCAGCCAATACCGAAGGCGACGCAGGTTTTCAGGTGCCAAAGGTCCTTTGGCATTTGTCAGGGCGCCGGGTCATGACGATGGATTGGGCCGAAGGCACGAACATCGGGATCAATGATGCCTTGGATGCAGCGGGCCACGACCGCGGTGAATTGGCAACCCGCGTTTTGCAATTGTTCCTGAACCATGCGCTGCGCGACGGCTATTTTCATGGCGACATGCACCAAGGCAACCTGAAGGTCGCCGCCAATGGCGATATCATCGCCTATGACTTCGGTATCATGGGGCGGATTGATGAATATACCCGCCGCGTCTATGCGGAAATCCTGTTTGGCTTTATCCGCAAAGACTATCAACGCGTAGCCGAGGTGCATTTTGAGGCGGGTTATGTCCCTGCCGACAGGGATGTCGATGAATTCGCCCGTGCTCTGCGCGCGGTGGGCGAGCCAATTTTTGGTATGGATGCCGATCGCATTTCGATGGCGCGCCTGCTGAGCTATCTCTTTGAGGTGACCGAACGATTTGGCATGGAAACCAGGACCGAGTTGATCTTGCTGCAACGCACAATGGTCGTGGTTGAAGGTGTGGCCCGTTCGCTGGATTCGCGGATGAACATCTGGCAGGTCGCGAAACCCGTTGTCGAAGATTACATCAAACAAAGCATTGGACCAAAGGCTTTACTGCGTGATCTGGCGATGACCGCGCGCATCCTTGCCCGCTTTGGCCCGCAACTGCCGCGTCTGGCAGAGGATGCACTGATCCGCCTCAACAACCCGCCACCACCACCCAAACCACAGCGCCGCATCGCGCGCTTGTCTTGGATGGCGCTGGGCGGCGTTTTGGTTGGTGGCGCCATGTGGGTCAGTCGCCTGTTCTAGGCCGCGTTGGCATCCAACCTAGAGCGCCGATTTCAATATAAAATTGCGCACCGCTAGAAACAAAGCCCCCGGACAAACGGGTTCGTTTCAGCTGTTGCGACGACGGCATGGGCAATTTTGGTGAAATCGCGACGCCGTCGGGCGCATTTTGCCTCTGCCCGCGCGAATTTGCCCGTCCGAAGAACCACATCGCCGCGGTCAAATCAGCTTGTCAGGGGCAAAATATGTCTCGCGCAGGTGCTGGCTCGCTAGGAAACGTGGTCAACACCACAAGGCTCAGACGCCATACACCGCCCCGTCAGCCACCTCGGCCAAGGCGGCTGACGGGGACAGCATAGCAAAGTCGATATACAGAAGGGTCAGGACCCTAAGCACCGCCCTCGCGCAAAGCCGTGACCTGATCGCTGGCAATGACTGCCCCGCCAGATAAGACCAACGTCGTTTGGCCAGCATCCAATCGCACTTCTGTAACAGTGCTGTAGACCTCAACCGGGTCTTGCGCCACGATTTCATCGTTGATTTTGCCGACCACCTCAAACCGATAGAGACCCGGCGGCATTGGCGCACCGTCCGAGCCGACCCCGGCCCATGTCACCTTTTCCGCGCCGGGTTGCACAGGCAAACGCTGCACTTCATCGCCCGCGTCGTTGCGCACAACAAGTTCGGCCGTATCGGCCACACCAGAACGTGTCGGTAAAAGCGTGATTGGTTCTCCGTCAAAATAGGCAGGTGCTGTTGACCGCACCTCTTTGCCGACAAGGGCCGCCATATCAACCAGCCCCCCGCCTGCCATTTGTGTGGTCAGCGACTGCAACAGATCATTGGTCAGCACCGCCTGTTCCACACCCGAAAACGTAGCCAACTGTGTCGCATAATCGGTTGAATCGACTGGATTCAAAGGGTCCTGATACTGCATTTGCGCTGTGAGCATCTTCAAAAACGTCTCAAAATCGGAACTAATCTGTGCCGAAGCGCTGCTTGCTGGATCGGGCACAGATGGTGTGAAATTGGAGGCAGAAGTAAGCTGAGAAATTTCCATGAGTAATCCTTAAATACGCAGATCAAGACCTGAGGACGACGTTGCCTGTGCCGATGCCTGAGGTTGCGGGGTGTCGTTCGCTTCTAGAACGGGCTCACCTTCGATATCAGGCGCACCCTGTTCCTGTTTGGATTGTCCTTCTGGCCCAAATGAGAACGAAATCGTGTCATATCCCAAGGCCCGAAATTCTTGCGCCAATACGTCGATGTGGCGTCGCAACAGATCTTGTGTTTCAGGACGCTCCGTCGACATGTGCAATGTGATTGCCCCGTCCACGGCTGTCATGCTCAAGCGGACACGCCCCAATTCTTCTGGATTCAAGGCGATTTCAGTCGCTTTGCCCGAGCTGTTATTGATAACCACCGCTATTTGGTTTGCTGCATGGCGCGCCATTTCGGGTGCGGTTGAAGGCACCATTGCAGGTGTTGCTGCCGTTGTTAGGATGCTGCGGTCGCTACCATTCAAGCCAAGCGTTATCTCACCGTCGGACGTGTTCTTTTGAACATCGACGACCTGATGTCGTTCAGCAAGCATTGACTGCGCGATGGCGACGGCTGGCGGAGGTTCCGGTGGTGCCTGTGCCGTTGTGACAGAAGGGGCAGGGCTCGTATTCGGCAGAACCTCACCTTTCTTGGTCCGAGATCGGTCGATCTTAAGCTCCTGATCGACATCCTTTGATGTGGGAACCGGCATGATTGGCGCGGTAACACCCGGTGTTGGGGCCTGTGATGCGGCAGGTTTTGTAAAAGTGGCTGGCGCCACCTGATCCTTCGCATTCTGCACCCCAAGCGGTCTTTGATCGACCTTAGTATCGGGTCTTGCTTCATCTTTGGCAGCAGATGGCTTGTCGCCAGGTAGCTGGCTCTCAACTGCGGATTGCGCGAAAGACGGACGCACAGCCTGCTGTACGACATCCTTTGCTTTCAGCGCATCAGTTACGGCTGTGACATTATCGGACAAAGTAACGTCTTCTTTGCCGACGGACGCTTCGATCTTCGCCTTTTGCTCGGCGGGGATGGGAGCTGTTTCGCTGTCGCCAGCGACGGGACGTCGTACAGGTTGCTTGGGTAAACCTAACTCAATGGGCGCGCCCAATTCAGGCGCTGATTCAGTTGTTTGGGCAACCAATAAAATCACATCTTCAGACGTGTCCCCCGACAGCTCCACTTCTGACGCAGGGATCACTGTTTTGTCGTCCGCAACCTGTGCATCGCTTTCGACCAAGGCCAGCATATCGCCAAACGCAACCAAAGCATCGCCCTGCCCCGCAGGGGGTGCCAATACATCTTTCGGTGCCGATTTCCCGGCCATTTCAATTGTCATCAAAGGTATCATCGGTTCTCCGACAGATTCGGTGTTGGCCCTTTTCTAACCTTCAAAAACTTACTGAATGTTTAGGACTGTCGGTCAAATTGCGAATACTCAACAACGGAGAATCCGATGGACACGACACCTGTATTGCCCCCGCCACGGCCCATTTCAGCACTGCCTGACTATATACAAACCGATTCGAAACTGCGCAGTGCGGCCCAAAAACTAGAGGCAACTTTTTTGGCAGAAATGCTAAAATCCGCAGGTCTCGGCGCGCCACGGGATACCTTCGGCGGCGGTGTTGGCGAAGACCAGTTCTCGTCATTTCTGCGAGAAGCCCAAGCCGAAGAAATGGTCGCGGCTGGTGGCATCGGGCTGGCCGAGGCACTGTTTGAAGCAATGAAGGTGCGCATTGATGGCGGATGAAAACACCAAAACGCTCGATGATATTCTGACACAGGAAAAGGCCGCCTTGCTGGCTGGCAACTACGATGCGCTGCCCCCTCTGGAAAAACGAAAAGAGCAGGCTTTAAAGGCGCTGACCAAGGTCACCACATCAAAAGCCGCGCTGGCGCATATTCATTTCCGCATCAGTGAAAATCAGGCACTGCTGGCCGCCGCTATTGACGGGGTCAATGCCGCCCGCAAACGGATCGCGGCACTGAAGGACGTGCAAATGGGCCTGACGGTTTATAATGACGCAGGCAAAATGGCGGTCGTCCCAACAGGCGGCACGGCGATCGAAAAGAAGGCCTAATTTCGTTCAAATGCGCTTTATTCTCTGCGCGCGAGTTAAGAGGTTGTTTAGGCCAAATTGGTTTGTATGGGGCATCGCCATAACGGCTAACCGGTGCACATGCTGCATCGGTGACATTCGTCAGAACGACGCTTCAACCCGCAGAAAACCTGTGGATTCCCGAACCAACCCGGTGCAAAGCGCCAAACCTAAAGGACCATGAAACATGTCCAGTATTCTGACGAACAACAGCGCAATGGTTGCGCTGCAAACGCTGAAATCCATCAATATGGACCTCAGCAAAACGCAAGCCATGATCTCAACAGGTAAAGAAGTGGGATCAGCCCGCGACAACTCTGCCGTTTGGGCGATTTCCAAGGTCATGGAATCCGACGTGAAGGGTTTCAAAGCGATCTCTGAAAGCCTGTCACTTGGGTCTTCCTCTGTTGCAGTGGCGCGGAATGGTGCCGAAACGGTGACTGACCTTCTCAATGATATGAAGGAAAAGATTGTCGCGGCCCAAGGCGAAAACGTGGACCGGACGAAACTGCAAGCCGATGTAGAGGCTCTTTCTGGCCAGATCGCATCGGTCGTGGGTGCGGCTCAGTTTAACGGGCTGAACATGCTGCAGGGCACCGAAAGCGTCGATATCCTGTCCTCGCTGGATCGCTCCAATGACGGTACCGTCACATCTTCCAACATCACGGTTGGCCGTCAGGATCTCAGCTTTGATGCGGGTGTTTATGGCACAGGTGCAGACCTTAGCGCGAACGCAACGACCACGCTGGGCGGTAACCTTGCTGCAGACGGTACAGGTGATGCGTTCTCAAACGGGGCGAATGAGCTAACAGCGCTTGTCGCAGGCACAATCGCAGCTGATCAAACCTATAACTTCCAGATCGCGGGTGAGACTGTCAGCTTTACGACTGCGACAACTTCGGCCGACGATCTTGCTGCAGGTATCACCGCAGCGATCAACGCTGCTGGGATCGAGGATATCACAGCATCGGTGAACACTGCGACGATCACCATCGCATCAACCTCCAAATTCGATGCTGTTGAGGTGAACACCAGCGGTACAGGCGCGGCTACATTCGCGCTAACGGCCAATGGCGACACGCAAGCAGCAGCGACATCTAACAGTCAGACCATCACCGCGCGTGCATCTGAGATTGAATTCTCAACCACAGCCGGCGTTAGCGAAGGCGACAGCTACCGTGCCGCAATCGGCGGTGTGAACTACGACTATGTCGCTGGACCGGGCGAAACATTTGAAGATGTCGCGCGCGGCTTGAAAACCGTGATTGATGGCGCAGGTATCGAGAACATTGAAACCCGCGTGCGCCAGGACGAGACAACTGGTGCATGGGTTCTGCAGATCGACAATGACGGTGCTGCCCAGACCCTGACCGATGTTGGCGCCGCCGGTGGTGAGGCGACAGGCGGTCTTGTTGGCTTGGACAAGTTGGATGTAACAACAGATGAAGGTGTTCGGGCCGCTCTGGCCAATATCGAAACCTACATCGACACCACCATCGACTCCGCAGCACAGTTCGGTTCCAGCCAAGGTCGGATCGACACGCAGTCCGAGTTTATCTCGAACCTGACAGACAGCTTGCGGTCCGGTATCGGCGCTCTTGTGGATGCAGATATGGAAGAAACATCGGCCCGTTTGCAGGCGCTGCAGGTGCAGCAGCAGCTGGGTGTGCAGTCGCTATCGATTGCAAACCAGGCACCGCAGACAATTCTGTCGCTGTTCCGGTAATTCAATAGCGCGTGGCGCCGGGGATAACCCGGCGCCACGAACCCCCATGGCGCAGTAAAACTGTGCTCCCGTTCAAACTTGTCCCTGAAAGGACCGCACGTGAACGTCATTGAACAAGCTCACCAAGCCTATGCTCCTACCCAAACCTCTATTCGTTCGGACCGCTCAGTCGAGGCGCAGCTGATCAGCCAAATCACTGCCCGCTTGCGCAAAGCCAACACCGGTTTGCGGGCCGATTTCCCGGCTCTTGTCGCTGCCTTGCATGAGAATCGCCGCATGTGGGTCACTATGGCCGCGGGTGTTGCCGATGCTGAAAATGCACTGCCTCAGGCATTGCGTGCGCAGCTTTTCTATCTGGCTGAATTCACCGAACATCACAGTGCATTGGTGATCAAGCGTCTGGCTGATGTTACCCCACTGGTCGATATTAACACAGCCGTCATGCGTGGGCTCAACGCGCAGAGGCAGTCTTAATGTCTGGTCTGGTCTTGAAGTTGAACCCCAAGGAACGCGTACTTGTGAATGGCGCCGTCATTGAAAACGGTGATCGCCGCAGTCGATTGTCGATCCTGACCCCCAATGCGAACATCCTTCGCCTTCGGGACGCGATCCGTCCTGATGAGGTGAACACACCCGTTCGCCGCGTTTGCTATATTGCACAACTGGTCCTTTCCGGCGACGTCGCCGAAGAAGACGCAGAGCTGCAGATCCTGCGCGGGATTGAACAACTCAGCCAAGCACTGACTGATGATGACAGTCGTTTGCATCTGGATGCCGCGACTGATGCGGTCACGCGCAAGGACTTCTACCGCACGCTTAAATCCCTACGGAACCTGTTACAGCGAGAGGCGCGCCTGCTTGCCGCACGACCATCATGAGCTTTCAACCGATCGTCCCCCTTAGCGGCTATGTCGGCTGGCGCTTTCTTGAGCGGACGATGGAAGCCCAGCAAACGGCTTTTAACGAAAGTCAGCCGGTTTCGCGCGCAACAGACTATTTTCGGGAAAAGATCGGCAGCATCACCAATGCAGCCGATTTGGTCAATGACAGGCAATTGCTGTCTGTGGCCTTGGGTGCATTTGGCCTTGACGACGATATCAACAACACGTTCTTCATTCGCAAGATCCTTGAAGACGGAACCACCGCTGATGACGCGCTTGCCAATCGTTTGGCCGACAACCGATACGAAGAGTTTAGCAGCGCATTTGGGTTTGGTGATTTGCCGGCCGGGCGTACTTTCCTGTCGACCTTTCCGGACGAAATCATTGACCGCTTTGAAACGCAACAATTTGCGCGCGCCGTGGGCGACCAAAACAACGATCTCCGGCTTGCCCTAAACGTAAGCGAGGGTATCGGCGATATCCTAGAGCGCAACACCACCACTGCGGGCCAGTGGTTCTCTGTGATGGGAAACGCACCGCTGCGGTCGGTGTTTCAAACGGCCCTTGGATTGCCGTCTAGCATCGCGAGCGTTGATCTTGACCAACAGCGCGAGATTTTTCAGGAACGCGCCCGTTCTGTGCTTGGGACGGACCAATTGGCGGATCTCACCGACCCGGGCGAACAGGAAAAACTGATCCGACTGTTCCTGGTCCGGTCAGAAGCAGCTGAAATCGCGGCTTCAACGGCCAGTTCGACGGCGTTGGCCCTTTTGCAATCAGCCCCGCGCTTTAACAGCCTACGTTAGGCCGCGGTATCAGGTCGTTCACTATGTTGCATTGGCCCACTGGCCAATGCCTGCCGCAACTTGGCAAAATGGGCTAATGTGCCACGCTGATCTTTCATCATTAGAAACGCATTCAAGGCTGGTGCGCATTGGATAGCGGCATCAATCTGTGGATCGGATCCAGCGACATATAGGCCCGATTGGATCATCAACTCTGCCTCGGCATAGGTGCCAAGGCTGCGTCGCGCATTCGCAATGATTGCGTTCTCTTGCACCGTTGCTGCATCCGGCAGGGACCGCGACACGGATCGGACCACATCAACAGCCGGAAATTGGCCTTTCTCAGCCAAACCACGATCAAGCACAACATGCCCATCCAGCATCCCCCGCAACATATCCGCGATTGGCTCTTCCATATCAGATCCGGCCACCAAGACTGAAAAGATCGCTGTGATATCGCCCGCCATGCCGACGCCCGGTCCGGCCCGTTCGCAAAGTTGCGCCACCGCGGCACCCGTTGATGCCGGGAAACCCCGAAGGTTTGCATGTTCACCGCCAGCGACCGCCACTTCGCGGTGCGCTTCGCAGAACCGCGTCACAGAGTCGATCAGCAGCAGGACCTGTTTACCCTGGTCGCGAAAATGCTCTGCGACCGCCATCGCTGCGCCTGCGCACCGCCGCCGCACTTGCGGCGCACGGTCTGACGTCGCCGCGACAACAACGGCGCGCTGCATGCCCTCCGGCCCAAGCACGTTTTCGACGAAATGCCGGACCTCGCGCCCACGTTCACCCACCAAAGCAATGACGATCACATCAGTCGCCATTCCGCGTGCCATGTCCGCCAGAAGTGTCGACTTACCAACACCCGAACCCGCAAACAGACCCATCCGTTGCCCCCGCACAATCGGGAGCAGCGTGTTAAAGACAGCCAGTCCCGTTTCAAGCCGCTGTCCCATCGCGCGCCGGGCATGCGATCCAGGTGGCGACGCATTCAATCCCCGCGCTGCATCGCCTGGCAACAATGGTCGCCCGTCAAGAGGCTTTCCATCTGGGTCGATCACCCGACCGATCCAACAGGCATGAGGTGCAAATGTTGGTGGCGGGTCCAGAATGACCCGGTCATCAATCGAGATACCGGTGCTATCGCCATCAATAAGAATATGAATAACACCCTGATCCAGCTTTACAATTTCACCGCTCAGCGACGTGTGGCCAGTGCATACTTGGGCGCGATCACCCAGCCGCACGCTGGATGCTGATGACCGGGCCTGCACGGTGCCACCGGCCACACCAATGACCCGGCCAACGGCATGCAAACCGCGCAAAGAAGAGATCGCCAGTTGCATCTGATCAAGTATATTTTTCTGCACATTCGCACCTTGTTGGTTAACCACACACCTCTTCTTAAGGAATCACCCTTAATCCTTCGTTGAAACCAAGCGAGGGAGAACCCCCGATGTATGATTCTTTGGATTTATTCCAAACAGCCGCCGCGATGGCACGCCATGCAGGCGCACGGCAGGCGGTCGTTGCGCGCAATATCGCAAACGCCGATACGCCAGGTTTTCAGGCACAGAGCATAGCCGCTTTTCGCGACGCCTATGATGCATCTGGCCCGTCGCATATGCGGGCTACCCGGCCCGGCCACATGCAAATGGCTGCGGGCACAGATAGTGCCCCGCGCGATCTGACCGCTACCGGCACCCCATCACCGAACGGCAATACGGTCTCGGTCGAGGATGAGATGTTGCAATCCGTTGCCGTCAGCCGGGAACACAACCGTGCGCTGACGATTTATCGGCACACAATGACCATTATCCGCACCAGCCTTGGTAGAAATTAAGGGGGACATATGACTGATTTCAGTGACGCGATGTCTGTCGCGACAAGCGGGATGAAAGCGCAAGCCAACCGGCTGCGCCACGTTTCCGAAAACATCGCCAACACCGACACACCTGGCTATCAGCGTAAGACGATTGCATTTCAGGAAATGGTTGAAAACGGGCGTCGGTCCGGCGCGGTTGAAACCGGCCGCATGCGGTTGGACCAAACAGAACTGACCCGCATTTATGACCCGGCCAATCCGCTTGCCGATGAAACAGGGCATTATGACGGATCAAACGTCAACCTGTTGATCGAAATCGCAGACGCCCGCGAGGCCCAGCGCAGCTATGAGGCCAACCTCAAAATGTTTGATCAGGTCCGGCAAATGTCGTCGGCCTTGATGGATCTACTTCGCAGATAAGGAATATAGATATGGATATCAGCTCACTCGTTGCCCAGAATTATGCCGCTAGCAAGACAGCAACAGCGCCCGATCAGGCCAGCGGAACTGGGATGTTTGCAGCGGCGGCAAATGATTTTGCCGCAACCTTGCAAGCAAGCGAAACAGCCGCAATGCAGGCCATGACCACCGGGGCCGACCCGCATGCGCTTGTCGCGGCTTTGGCGCAAACAGAACTGGCAGTGCAGACTGCCGTTACTGTTCGCGACCGCGTGGTTGAGGCGTATCAGGAAATCCTGCGGATGCCAGTCTGATGAGCGAAGCCCTGTTTTACGACACCTTGCGCCAAAGCCTGTGGGTCGCCTTTGTAATTTCGATCCCAATCCTGACGGTGGCGTTGGCATCCGGTTTGGTCGTGGGCCTGTTTCAGGCACTGACCTCCATTCAGGAAATGACACTGACATTCGTGCCAAAACTGGCGGCGATCATCGGGGTTTTCTGGATCACAATGGCGTTCATGTCGGAAACACTTGTTTCGTTGTTTCAAAATACGTTGATCCCGATTATCGCAGGGGGCTTTTAGGATGGACAATGCATCTTACACGGCGCTGACACGACAGTCAGGGCTGATGCATGAAATGCAGGTATTGGCCAACAATATCGCCAATGCATCAACTGACGGGTTTCGCGCGGAAAAGGTGATGTTTGCCGAACATGTCAAGGCATTGGGCCCTGACGCAGATTCACTTTCGATGGCCACCGCAACCGTCCGCGATACGGTTATGAGCCAAGGCAGCCTGGGGCAAACCGGCGGGGCATTTGACCTTGCGATTGAAGGTGAAGGGTTCTTTCTGATTGAAACGGCCGCCGGGCAACGCCTGACGCGCGCTGGCGCGTTTCGGCCAAATGAAAACGGTGATCTTGTGACTGCCGATGGCAACCGCGTCTTGGATGCGGGGGGGGCACCGGTCTTTGTTCCACAAGGTGTGGGGCGTGTCGGCATCGCACCTGACGGCACGATGAGTGCGGGCGGTCAGCCAATCGGCCAGATTGGTCTGTTTCTACCAACCGACCCGACCCAGATGGTACGTGAAAGCGGCGTCCTATTTGATGCGCGCGGAGGGTTTGAGCCCACCCTAGACGGCCGCATGATGCAAGGATTTCTCGAAGCCTCCAATGTCGATCCCATCCTGCAAGTCAGCCGCATGATCGAGGTGCAGCGCGCCTATGAACTGGGTCAAAGCTTTATCGACAAAGAAGATGAACGCATCAGAAGCGTAATCGAAGCGATCCGAAGCAGATAAGGGACAGACACTATGCGAGCACTGAAAATAGCGGCCGCCGGCATGACAGCCCAGCAAATGCGGGTTGAGGTTATCTCAAACAACCTCGCGAATATGAACACGACGGGCTATAATGCGCGGCGGGCAGAGTTCGCTGACCTCCACTATCAGCAACTTGCGCGACCAGGCACAATTAATGCATCCGACGGGACTGTTCTGCCTACCGGCGTTCAGCTTGGGCTTGGCGTTCGCGCAACGGCTGTTTCAGTGATGCTCAGCCAAGGGTCTTTGGGGGCGACCGGTGGCGATCTTGACCTCGCAATTGAGGGCGATGGCTATCTTGAGGTTACGCTGCCATCAGGGGTTTCGGCCTATACGCGCGATGGAGCCCTAAAACTGACCGGCGACGGCCTGATCGTAACATCCGATGGATATCCCGTTGTGCCTGACATCACTGTGCCGCGCGATACGCGATCAATCTCAATCAACGCCGAAGGCGAGGTTTTCGGCTACTTTGCCGACGAAGTACAGCCGCAACTTTTGGGACAATTTTCATTGGCTGGGTTCACCAACCCCAAGGGGTTAGAGGCCATTGGATCAAACCTTTTTCGTGAAACAACAGCATCAGGTCCCTCTGCCGTCGCATCCCCGGGGCAAGATGGCCTTGGCGTATTGCGGCAAGGATATCTAGAAGACAGTTCCGTTGATCCGGTACGCGAGGTCACAGACCTGATCGAAGCGCAGCGCGGGTATGAGTTGAATTCCAAAGTCATCACAGCGGCTGACCAAATGCTCAGCGCGATGGTGCAGCTGCGATGATCCGTCTGATCGCCCTGCTGACGTGTCTGTCCACATCGGCGGTGGCTGACACGGTTGTAGCCGTGCGCACCATACCGGCACTGACGGTGATCGCACCTGAGGATCTAACGATCAGCAATCGCGACACACCGGGCGCGGCCAGCGATCCTGCGCAAATCATCGGGCTGGAAGCGCGTGTCGCACTCTTTGCGGGGCGACCCATCCAGATGGGCAATGTCGGTGCCCCAGCAGTGGTTGAACGCAACCAACTGGTCCCACTGTATTACAACAATAACGGCCTGATCATTTCGACCGAAGGGCGCGCATTGGGCCGGGCCGGGCCGGGCGACAGAATACGGGTGATGAACACGGCATCGCGAACAACTGTGTCTGCCACAATCGGATCAGACGGAGCTGCATATGTCGTGCAATAGACCGCTTAGAAACTGGGCCGGTGCTGGCCTGATCGCGATATCCGGCTGCAGCAGTACGCCAGTCGGGACGCCACCGCCGTTTTCACCCGTCGTTCAGAATAGTGAAAGCGCCGCAATGCAAACCCCCGGCCTACCCGCACCGATCGCAACAACAGCTCTGGGGCCATCTTCGCGGGCATCGCTTTGGACAGGCGACCGGGGATCGCTTTTGGGGGACCGGCGCGCAATGACCCGTGGTGATATCATGACCGTTGTTATCGAAATTGATGACAGCGCAGAGATTTCAAACTCTTCCGACCGGTCGCGATCCGGGTCGCAGCAAGCGGGGCTATCGCAACTTTTTGGCGTACCGCAAAGGCTCGACAAGCGGCTGCCAGATGGGGCGACCAGTGCCGGCCTTGTTGATCTGAATTCACAAAGCAACAGCTCAGGAGATGGATCTGTCCGGCGGAATGAACGGCTTACGTTGCGGGTTGCAGTGACGATCACCGATGTGCTGCCAAATGGTGTGTTGGCCATCATTGGACGCCAGGAGGTCAGGGTGAATTTCGAACTGCGTGAACTAATCGTGACTGGCTATGTCAGGCCCCAAGACATCACACGCCAAAACGAAATCACCTACGACAAAATCGCATCTGCGCGCATTTCATATGGGGGTCGCGGTCAAATCACCGACATGCAGCAACCGCGCGTCGGGCAACAGATTTTGGAAAATGTGCTGCCGTTCTAGGCTCATATCGGAGAGTTCTTAATGAAAGCTATCTTGATACCAATTGTCATGTTGTTGGTCGGGGTTGGTTCCGGGGTTGGCGCGGGCCTGCTACTGAAACCAGAACCGGACCCAGCAGACATAGCGGCGGATGTCGAAGCAGGTGAGGATCCGACTGAACCCGCTGCCCCAGCCGTTGAAGAAACCGAAGAGCGCGAATACGCCAAACTGAACAACCAGTTTATCATTCCCGTTCTTGAAGACGGAAAAGTTGCCGCCCTCGTGGTGATGTCGCTGAACCTTGAGGTCACCGTCGGCAGCCGCACAGCAGTTTTTTCGGCAGAACCAAAGCTTCGGGATCGATTTTTGCAGGTCATGTTTGATCATGCAAATACCGGTGGTTTTTCTGGCAACTTCACGCGTGGCACCAAAATGCGGGCACTGCGCAATGAACTGTTGCGCGCCGCCGAAGACGTGATTGGCGACCGCGTGACCGACGTACTGGTCATCGACATCGTGCGTCAGGATTCGTAACGCGCCCGCCGGTCTTTGATCAGGCGTTCATGCAATGCCGCCCGGGCAGACAGGGCCTGCGCCACCTGACTTTTGCCAAAGGCATTTTTCAGCTTTACCCGTATTTCTGCCTGTTGGGCCAGAACCTGCGCCAGTTCCAAATTGATAGTGGTTTGTCGCTGATCAATCCAACGATGCCAACGCAGATCAACGCCAGCGGTCAATGACGCAAGATCTTGTGCCATAAGCTGAGCGGACCTTGTCTGTTTTTGCTGCACAAGTTGCATAAGGTTACGGCGCAACGCGCGTTCCTGCTCCAACAGCTTTGCCATCTCTAGCTGAACGGATTGATACCGCAGGTCAGCAATTCTTGTCAGTGCCTCATGTTTCTCACGCAACGACGTCATCGGTGTGCCTTTTTGCGCAGTTCTTCGGCAAAGCGGATGGCGGCGGCGACCGCACGATAGTGCTCTGTTGCAATTTCTTGCCCCAGAGACACCTCAGCGTGCAGGGCCCGCGCGGTTGGTGGATCCGAATGCAACGGCACGCCGTGTTCAGCGGCAAGCGCTCTGATACTTGCGGCGGTTTCATCAACCCCTTTCGCGACACAAATCGGGGCCTGCGCTGCAGTCTTGTCCCACTTTAGTGCCACGGCATAATGCGTTGGGTTCACGATCACCACATCGGCCGTCGGCACATCGCGTAGCATCTGATTCATTGCAATCTCATGTCCACGCTGGCGGCGCTGCTGCTTGACGAACGGGTCGCCTTCGGCCTGCTTCAATTCATCCATCATTTCCTTGCGGCTCATGCGGTTTTTGCGGGTATGTTCCGCACTCTGCCAAAGAAAGTCGACGCTGCCCAAGGTCAGCGCAACCACAAACACGATGCCCATCAGCACGATTAGCATCTGACCCAACTCTACGACGACCAAACGCGGTGGAAGATGCATGCTGCCGATGATCCGCTCGATCTCACCGACCAGAAAGAAACCCATAATAACGCAATAGATGATCAGTTTTGACGTGCTCTTTGCGAATTCAAACAGCCCTTGGCGGCCAAATTTGTTCTTCACCCCCGAGATCGGCGAGATACGGCTCAGTTTCGGTGCGACCTTGCTGCCTGTGAACAAAAATGCACGTTGTGCGGTAACAGATACGATTGCAAACACCGCAGGAATAAGAAACCAAGGGGCCATACCCCAACTGATTTGTTGCAGAATGCCGCCATGCAGCGACGTACCTGACCCCGCAAAAATCAGCTGCGACAGGTCTGATGCCTGCTCTAACATGATCGACATGGTCGTCGCCAAACCGCCAAGGGCAGCAGGCCCGACCGTCAGCATAACAATCAAAAGTCCCGCGTAGGACGCCGCTGTTGTTAGATCTGCAGACCGCGCGATTTCCCCTTTTTTTCGCGCATCATCCAGCTTTTTCTGGCTTGGTTCATACTGCTTATCTTCATCCTGGTCTTGCTCGCTCATGGCCACCCGTCAAAAGGTGTTTCCATGAATGCAGAAAAAGCGGCAAACCAAAGTGCCAGCATCAAAGGGGCGGTCAAGAAAAACAAGAGCAGGCCACCCGCCGTCAACGCGGGCGCGCCGACAAAGGACACCATCAATTGCGGCATTGCACGGTTAATAACGCCTAGGACCACATTATAAATCAAAGACGCAATCAAAAATGGCGCAGCCAAAGTGAACCCTAGCCCAAAGGCCCGCGCGACCTCTTGCACGCCGACTTCAGCGACGAAACGCGTATCGAGCGCATTTCCAAAGGGTACGATCATATAGCTTTGGATCATGTAACTGGCGGCTTGAACGTGCAGCCCCATCAATGCGGCCAGGGCCGTGCCTGCAACGACGAGGACGTGACCGATTGCCGGTTGCGGGTCGACAACGGCGGTCCCACCAAAAATCTGTGATAAAGACGTTGATTGCGCCGCGATTGAACCTGCGATCTGCAAGGCCAGGATGAAAAACCGAAGGCATATCCCGAAAAACAACCCCGTCAACGCCTCTGGCCCTAGCACTTTTGCAGCGGCCATTGCTGTATCAGGCAAGGTCACCACTTGCGGCGCGACGGCAGGTGCGACGATCATCGAAAACATCACCGCCAGCACAAGCCGCACCCGCGTTGGCACCGGCTGGTCCCCAAATGCAGGCAATACCGCCATTATTGCGCCAACGCGGGTAAAAACTGCAAAACCTGACCACATGACGGATTGCGAGTAAGGCATGAGATCAAACAACGTATCCATCACGCTGGCACCAACCCGACCAGCGCAGGGCGTGCATCTATGCCGATCTCTTCGAACGACAGGACCGGGTTCATGATCCCCTTCGCAGCCATGACCGTCCGCAAAAATCGCCGACGCCGGGTTGAGGTGACAACGGCTGCATAGGCCCCGGCTTCTGCAGCTTGCCCAAGTTTTTCGGCGATCCCTTCGGCCAATTGATTAAAACTGTCAGGCGGCAATGCCACATCACCACTGCCCCGATCCGTCCGAATTTCATAGGTTGTAAACGTATCTTCCCATTCCGGCGCCAATTGCACCAAAGGAATTGTCCCATCCCCACGGCGCATATTGGCCACAAGTTGAAAGCCAAGCCTTTGACGCACATGCTCGGCGATGCCATCAACCGTTTGAAAAAGCTGACGCCCCTCAGCGGTCGCTTCAATTATCAGGGGCAGGTTACGGATTGAAACCCGTTCCTCCAATAGCAACCGCAGAACGGACAGCAACACATCAATCGGGACCTTATCTGGGATAAGCTCATCCAGCATGCGCCTGTTTGCCTCGGCCCTGTCAGGATCGCTTAGATTGGCCATTTCATCCAGCCTGCGGCGCAGTGCTTTAAAGGTCAAAAGGCGAGAGAAATTTCGTTTTACGATCTCAAGCAGATGCGTGGCAAGGACCTCTGTCGGTTGCACGGTCGTCAACCCGGCAAGTGCGGCCGTTTCCTGCTGCGATGGGTCAATCCAACGTGCCGGTGCACCAAAAACCGGCTCTTTGACCAAGTCGCCAGACAAATCCGCGTCGGCCGTTTCCGACATCAGCGCCAAAACTTGCCCGGACACCAAAGTATCGCGCACCTGCTCGACCCCTTGCACATTCACCACATAGCATCCCGGCGGCAAAGCCGCGTTATCGGTCAGTCGGATTTCGGGCAGCAAGACGCCAAAATCTGTTGCGACATGGCTGCGCATATTTGCAATCCGCGCATCCAGTCCAGTGCCGGGATCAAGAACCATATCGACCAGATCTGGGGCAAACTCCACATGGATATCATCCAGATCAAGCACGTCACCCATAGAGGTTTTTGCTGGCACATCTTCTTGTGGCTGGGCGGTGTCCACCTCAGCCAACTTCGCCTTTTTTGCCGCAGTTGACATCATCATCGAACAGCCGCCCAATGTCAGCGCGCCAACCAAGAACGGAATGAACGGCAGACCCGGCACCAAAGCAAGCAATGCCATCAAAAGAGCTACCGTCGCAAGTGCCGCTGGGTGCCGGCCCAACTGTGCGACCAAGGCAATATCTGTTGCACCTGTTGATC
Organism: Yoonia sp. F2084L; assembly: GCF_023015625.1. Classification (GTDB taxonomy): domain Bacteria; phylum Pseudomonadota; class Alphaproteobacteria; order Rhodobacterales; family Rhodobacteraceae; genus Yoonia. The sequence goes on along the minus strand of NZ_JALKAH010000003.1, from coordinate 141,693 downwards.
CGCCGCGGGCAAGCAATAATGCCGAAGCAATTGAAATCACAACAGCGGGTATTTGTGAAACCAGGCCATCACCAACCGTCAATATGGCATATGTTTCAAAGGCATCCCCGATTGGCATACCATGGACCGTTATGCCGATGATCAGTCCCATGATCAGGTTTAGCGCCGTGATAAGCAAACCGGCAATGGCGTCACCTTTCACGAATTTTGATGCCCCATCAAGTGAACCGAAGAACGTTGTTTCAGCCTGTTCCCGTTCCCGGCGCGCCTTCGCTTCGAGGTGGTCGATCGCGCCTGCGGCTACATCACTATCAATCGCCAACTGTTTGCCGGGCATAGCGTCAAGCGCGAACCGCGCCCCGACTTCCGCCATCCGGGTGGCCCCTTTGTTGATGACAACAAAATTGACAATCAAAAGTACACAGAAGACGACGACGCCTAGCAGTACACTGCCGCCCATGACGAACATCGCAAACCCTTCGATGACGTCGCCTGCTGCGTCGGTGCCTGTGTGCCCTTCACCGATGATTAATTTGGTCGACGACACATTCAATGATAGCCGCAATACCAAAGAAGCCAAAAGCACCGTCGGAAAGGCGGAAAAATCCAACGGTCGGTCGATGAACAACGTGACCGTAAAGATCAAAATGGCGAGGGCGAATGATGCCGCCAATCCAATGTCCAATACCCATGCTGGCATCGGCAAAATCATCATGACAATGACGGCAATCAGCCCCATCGCCAACAGGATCGTCGGCTGAAAAATGTCGCGCAGCGTAAGGCCGGTCATCTTAGAGCGGCCCAGAGCAACCCAAAGTGAACACGAGAGCAGGCTAAGACCTTTGCCAACTGCCACATCCGGCGCGATGATTTTGCACATACTGGCATTCTGCCATCCCCAAAGCTTAGACGTGAGAACCCATCAATAGGGACGGGTCGTTAAAACTTTGATAAATTGCGAGGTGATCGGCTTGATTTCAGAATGCCTCAGGTGCGGCGAAGGTCTCTAGCAGGTTCTCAAGTGTTTCGCGCGACTGTGCTGAACTTTCCAGCAGAGCGCGACCGCTCGTAAGCGGCGCTTCGAGATTCAACAAACCCCGCTCGGCTTGTCCAAACTGCCCTACAATCTCAGCGAACCTTTGGTCACTGCTCTCATCAGTCTGCTCTGGTGTCGCATCGCGATCTCGCGCCAAGATCGCACGCGTCAGACTGGCAACCTGCGCTTCTGCAATGATTTGTTGCGCGCGCTCAGTGTCACGACCCGCCAGTGTTTGAACGGCAACCTCAGGTTGGCCCAATGCGATTGCGGCCTCAGCCTGAAGATACAGCTGTTCGGGCCTGTCATCATCTTCGGACGGTCCGAGAAACTGTTGCGCCCTATCGGGAAAACCTAAGGTGATCAACCTATCCGCAATGGCGTTGCGAGTCGCATCTTCCAACGGCACATCGTCATCTGTCACGACAAGGCGCAAAAAACCGATGTCATCCATCGCGGCGGCGGCACCAGCGTATATCTGGTTCTTGAGCGGCGGGCCTTTATCCGCGCCAAGGTCTCGCTCCGACCGGGCAAATAGACTGATTGCATCGTTAAAACGCCCAACCGAAACATATGCCCTTATCTGTGCCGCCGCCAAATCAGCGGCGTCTGGCCCCCCGAGTTGTTCAAATAGCAGCGCATCAGCCAGCACAAAGTCAGCATCTGAAAATGGCGTGTCAGCATCAATACCGTCTTCAAAGAACTTGATCATCAACTCAGGAGTTGCACGCGCATCGTTCCGCGCTGCATCAGACACCACCTGAACCGCATCCTCACTTTCACCCAAGGCATCCAGTAACCCCGCATCGGCAAGAACGCGATCCGAATCCGTTCGGCCCTCATCCTGGACCAACCCAAGCACTTGCAAGGCGGCGTCGGTGTCACCGATTTCAAGCAGCTTTTCAGACAAAGGCACGCCAACGACCCTTTGCAGCGATACCGGCAAAGACCGATAGGTCGTCAGAACCGCGATATTATCGACTTTCGCATCGAACGGCAGGGTCGGTGACGCAAGAAAGGCCCAGAGAGCCACAAAAGACGGGCAGCTCACCTGCCCATCGAACAGGTCTGCATCCGGTTGATCACTATCGGCCAACCGCGCCATCGCCTGTAAATACTGCCGCTCTTGTGACCTGACCTGATCAATACCCAAGGTCTGAATCGCCTCGCGCCCAAACCCAAAATAGACGTAAAGCCGCGCGAGGCGTGTCACTGCCTCTTCATCAATACGTTCAAACTCTGGCACAATCGCCCTTCTGGCAGCATTGAGCTGGTCGAAAAATGGGCGCCCATCACCCCAAGAGCCCACATCAAAATACGCATCCGGCAGGCAGGACTGACCTGTTTGTGTCTGATCAGGCGCACTGACCGTCGGGAGAGTGTTTGGATCAACGCTTGTCCTTGCATTCACGCCAGGCAGCCCGGACGTGTGTCTGACGATGCTTTCCAGGCGGTCCGCAACGGCCTCCGAAGTTGATTCTGTGCCTGCCAAATCGCCTTCCAGCAAACCGCCGGTCAGGGCATTGCCCAATCCGGCGGCAATTGATTGCTCGAGCGTCGCAATAGCATCGCGAATGTCGTCGTTCGTCGCCTCTGGTGTTTCGGGGTCCTCTATTAAACGCGACGTTGTGACAGTCGAAGCAGTTGACGTTGTTGTGACAATAGGCCCTGGTGCCAATGAGGTCACCAAGGGCAATAGGCGGCTTCGTGGCACATCGTATGCAGGGCGAGGAACAGGGCGTGGCGAGCTTTCTGTTCCCGACATGACCGGATCAAGAGTTAACTCAAAGGACGAAATCCGCGCTGGTGGCCCGTCTCGCACATCAATGACAAGCAAGTCTGACCGAAACAGATAGGCCCGCGCATTGCATACACACTCCACATCAATCCGTAACTCACCATTGACCACGTCCTGCGAAACGGCAGTGATACGTTGACGCGGTATTATGTCAAAAAAGCCGGAAAGGTCGAAACCCTCGGCTTCAGGAACACGCAATACATAGCCCTCGGCCCGCCGCCCCAGGCGCCATTCCGCACCTACCGGTAGCGTCAGCACAACACGCGTGAAATCCGCGTGTTCACCCGTTTGCACATCAATCTGCGCCGAAAACGCGGGCAGCGACCATAAGACCATAGTCATTAGGATGGCTGGCAACCTCATGCTGCATCCTGCTTTGTTGCCTTCAGCGCATCCTCCATATCGGAAAACGTCGGGCGGTAGCGGCTTGGCATATTCTGGCGGCCAACCTCAACACAGATGTTAGGCGCATGCGCATAAAGGTTGGCGACCAAAACTTCGCGGATGAGCTGATGGAAATGGGCGTCTTCTTCGACCACTGCCTTCACCTTGTTGGAGAACGGCCCGACAAATCCATAAGCCAGAAAAACGCCCAGAAACGTCCCAACAAGTGCGCCACCGATCAACTTGCCCAGCACCTCTGGTGGTTGATCAATAGAAGCCATCGTTTTGATCACACCCAACACCGCAGCAACGATGCCCAGTGCCGGCAGCCCGTCAGCCACCGTTTGCAACGCATGTGTCGAATGCAGCTTGTGATGCAGCGTCGCCTCAATCCGTTTTTCGAGAATTTCCTCAACCTGGTGCGGATCATCGTAATTCATAGAGGCGGATCGCAACGTGTCACTGATCAAAGCAATAGCTTCACTATCGCCAAGTATTTTTGGGTATTTGCCAAAAATTGTTGAAGTATCCGGCGCTTCGATATGACCCTCAAGTGCGACGGGATTGGTGCGCGCAACCCGGATCAACTCAAACAGCATGCAAAGCAGATCACGGTAATCCTCTGCCTTCCATTTTGGACCCTTAAAAACCTTACCGAGGTCTTTGACCGTATGCTTGATGCCGGAACCATCATTGCTGATTGCGAAAGCGCCGATTGCCGCACCACAGATCATCAACATCTCAAACGGTAACGCCTTGAGAATAATGCCCATTTTGCCGCCCGCCAAAAGGTAGCCGCCAAAAACGGTACAAAAGACGATAACAATGCCGATCAAACCGACCATGCAATTCAATTCCTTTTATGCAGGTTTCAATCCGTAATTCGAATCCCCTTCTAAATCACAGGGATTAACTTTTCCTCAGCGGCTACTGCGTGGGCACATTTGCATGGCGTCCGGCAAGGACAACACTGAAGGAATAGGCGGTTTCTGGTTCAAGCTGGGTCATGATCAGCGCTGCTGCATCTGGGCGCATCATGCCCAAGAAGCCTGCTGCAAACTGAGGTGGCATTTCTTCAAAAAGGGCCGCCGCCTCTTTTGGTTTCATGTTCTCATAGACCGATGTGAGACGCGCCAAATCTGTTTCTGCGGCACCATCGGCAAGGATAATCATCTCGCTCAACGCAGTTTCAGCAGCAAGAAGCGCCTGCAACTTGTCCTCAATTTCAACCTCGGCCAGATGCAGAGCTTGCATCCGGTCGCGCAACATCGCCTCACGCGCAGCAAGGCGTTCTTCGCGGTCCTGAAACGCCGCGAGCAAGGCATCCGACTCACCGGTAAGCACCGGTGCAATCGTCGTTTCCTCCATCATTCCAATAGCTTCGTCAGCCATTGCAGGTCCGGTCACACCACCACCAAGCCGTATCATTGCCGATGCAACAAGGAACCCTGCCACTATATGCAGTACACCGAACCGTTTTCGCCGTGAAATGCGCGCCCTCATGAATGCACACTTTCAGTGGCGGATCTGCGGACAAAGAACGGGCTATCCGCCTGTTTGGTATCGGCAGGTGGTGGCGGTTCCGGCAGATTATGCAAAGACGCCACCAGAAGTTCGAGCCGCTGTTGAGCAGCCTCAGCACGTGTGCTGACATCATCAAGTTGCGCCACAGACGATTCTGCCGTCCCCTGCGCACGGTTGAGCGTCTTTGTCAGGTCATCGACCTGCACAGCCAACACTGCAACAGCACCGCCAACCCCTTTTTCAAGGTCGGTAAAGCGCCGCAATCTGCGCGACAGAACAAAACAGTAAAGGGCTGCACCGAAGGCCCCTGCCACCAACAGTATATCTGCAATCATGTTCATGTGGGTTGCCTTTCTAGCTAAGTACAAATTCCATAATAAGCAGGTCATTCACCCGCCCTTCACCAGTCACAACTTGCACGCGACGAAGCATTTGTGCGCGCAGTCGGATCAAGGCCGCCGGGTCTTCCAATTCGGCGAGGTCCACCGAACGCAAATACCCGTTCAACACATCAACGACGCGGGGTTTGATCGCTTCAACCTCGGCGACATAGGCTGGCACGACCTCCAATTGGGCGGCGAATCTTAGGTGATCGCGCCCGCCAGAACTTGGCAACGAGATGACCAAAGGGTCGATTGCGACAAAGTAAACAGTCGCCGCAGCTGCGTCCTTTGTATCTGTCGGAGCTTCTTTTGCTGTCGATTCGGAGCCGCCCAGTAGCCCGGCCTGCACTGCAAGAAACCCACCTGCCCCACCAACGATGGCAAGCACAAGTCCTATTATCAAAGGGAGTTTGCCCCCCTTTTTCGGCGCGTTATCCGCGACATCAGCGTCAGCAGTCATCAGTGCATCCTCAAGAAATGAACAATCCACAGATAAACCAAGAAGCCCTAACTGATTGTTAAGGCTCATGCTCCAAACAAAGAACATTCGGCAGAACGCCAATGTGATGGAGACGAATTTGGAAAGCATCGGACATGTCTGGTCGGCGCTCAGCGCACAACGCCGGATTTTCGTCGTTTTGGCGACTGCGGCTGTGTTTGCAGCGGTCCTGTTTTTGGCCCGCGGTGCCAGCACGCAAGATATGTCACTGCTGTTTGGCGGGCTAGAGGCGCAAGCAGCGGGCGACGTTGTAACAGCGCTGGATCAACAAGGCGTCGCCTATGAGATACGTGGCAACGCGATTTTTGTACCAACGGCGCAACGCGATAGCCTGCGGATGGGTCTTGCCGGACAAGGGCTGCCTGCGAACGGCAACCAAGGGTACGAAATCCTTGATCAGCTATCCGGTTTCAGCACGACAGCACAGATGTTTGATGCAGCATATTGGCGCGCGAAGGAGGGCGAACTTGCCCGTACAATTCTTGCCAGCCCTCATATCCGGGCAGCACGCGTGCATATCTCCACCCCGTCAACACGGTCATTTCAGCGCGATCAGGTACAGACCGCGGCAGTGACGGTGACGACCGCCGGTGGCGCGCTATCCGCGCCGCACGTCAGGGCGCTGCAGTTCCTGATCGGCGCTGCCGTTCCAGGGCTGGATCCGGCATCTGTCGCAGTGATTGACGACAATGGCGGGCTTTTGTCAGACGGTGAGGGTACAGGGGTCGTATCCAACGGGAATGACCGGGCAGAGGCATTGCGCCGCCAGGCGGAACGGCTTCTTGCTGCACGCGTTGGACCGGGCAATGCCGTTGTCGAAGTCTCGGTTGAAACGATCACAGAAACAGAACAAATCACCGAACGCAGGCTGGATCCTGACAGTCGTATCGCGATCAGCACTGAGGTCACGGAAAGCTCAGGCACATCAAACGACAGCCGAGGCGGCGACGTTACCGTTGCGTCCAACCTGCCGGATGGTGATGCGGCTGGCGCTGGTGGTGCTGCCAGTAATGAGAACAACGAAAGCCGCACGCTGACGAACTATGAAATGTCTGAAACGCAGCGGGAATTGATCCGCGGACCAGGTGCAGTCAAACGACTGACCGTTGCGGTGCTTGTCAACGATGTCACGTCCATTGCGGCCGACGGCACCACAACCACAACCCCCCGTTCCGAAGAAGAACTTGCAGCCTTGGAAGAACTTGTCGCATCAGCTGTCGGGTTGGACAGCGGACGCGGCGATATCCTGACGGTGAAGTCCATGCCATTTGAACCCATTGTGCCCATGGGGACCGAAGGCATGGCTTCGGCATCTAGCGTGCCGCTGGACATGATGCAATTGATCCAAGTGGGGGTTCTTGCAGCCGTCGCGCTGATCTTGGGGCTGTTCGTTGTGCGCCCCATTTTGACCGCATCCACCAATAGTCCAACTGCGATCGCATTGGACGAAAGCGGCCCTTTGAATGACATTGATCCGCCAATGGCAATCGCAATGGGCGACAATATGATGGGTGATTTCATGGGGGGTGAACCGGACCTTCTCGGTGGGGTGGGCGATGATCCCGTTGCCCGCCTGCGCCAGATGATCGACGAACGCAAACCAGAAACAATTCAGGTTCTTCAAGACTGGATCGAGGAACCATCGACGAGGGCGAACGCGTAAATGCTCCATGCTCTTTCACTTGAGGCGTTTGACGCCGATTTAACCGAAGATATGCCAAACAACCCGGCTGTCCAGCAGGCCTATGATGACGGGTATGCTGCTGGGCTGACGGCAGCAACCCAAGACCAATCCGCGATTTCTGCCGAATTGGTCCAGCATATTGCCGACCTTGAGTTTTCGTATAGTGAGGCACGGGGCGATATCCTGCGAACGCTGTCGCCACTTCTCGACCGGGTGGTGGAAAGACTCTTGCCGCATTGTGTCGCTGCAGGGTTTGCCACAGAGCTTTCCGCGATCCTGTATCAGGCAGCCACGACCGATTTACCCGACGCGGTCAGCATCACCGTGCATCCTGATCAGCGTGCTGCGGTTGCTGCGGAACTATCAGACTACAACACTGACATTTCTATCATTGGTGATGCTGCGCTTGGGCCGAACGCCGCATGGATCACGCAGGGCACCCGCGAAAGCTACCTCGATCTTGACGCCTTATTGTCCCAGATCACCGAAATTCTCAGCACGATTGACCTGACTGAACCAAGGATAGAAGCGAATGGATGACACAAACCATAACGCCAACGAACATGAGCAAGAGCACCCGCTGCACAGCATTCCAATCGAGATTTCGGTCTCTGTCGGAAAAGCACGACCTTTGGTGCGCGATCTGCTTAACCTTGGCGAAAACACGGTATTGCCGCTAGACAAACGTATCGAAGATCCGGTTGAGCTATATATTGGTGAAAGACTGATCGCACGCGGTGAGCTTCAAGAGGTGGACGGGGGCGAACCGGGGCAACTGGCGGTCCGCCTGACGGAAGTCGCACAAGACGACAGTCAACTGAACTAGAATGCGTCACCTTGTCTGGATCAGCATTTTGGTTTTGGTTGGGCTGGCTGGGCCCGCAACCGCACAGGAAGTGTCTATCACACTCGGCGATGACGGATCACTAGCCACACGGTCGATCCAACTCTTGGTGCTCATCACTGTCCTAAGTCTGGTGCCCGGTATCGCGATCATGGTCACCTGCTTTCCATTTATCGTCACGGTCTTTGCAATTCTGCGCCAAGCCATCGGGCTGCAACAGTCGCCGCCCAACATGCTGATTGTTAGCCTCGCGCTCTTCCTGACGTATTTCGTAATGGAGCCCGTCTTGATCGCCGCCTGGACCGATGGGATCACACCACTTCTGGACGGCGACATTACGGTCGAAGAGAGTTTTCAGCGGACCATGGTACCATTGCGCGGTTTCATGCTGTCGCGCATCGACCCAGATACATTTGCGGCATTGGCCGATTTACGACCAGACCTAAGCAGCACTGCGCCGATAGATGACGCACCTGTGTCCGTCATCATACCTTCGTTTCTGCTTAGCGAGATGGCGCGTGCATTCCAGGTTGGTTTTTTGATTTTCATGCCATTCCTTATCATCGACTTAGTGGTTGCAGCCGTCTTGATGTCGATGGGTATGATGATGGTGCCGCCAGCAATCGTTTCACTTCCATTCAAACTGGCGTTCTTTGTTGTAGCAGATGGATGGGCCTTGATCGCACACAGCCTTGTAAAGAGTTACCCGGTTTAGAGTTTACGTTGAGACGAACCCAAAGGCGCATAATCAACTAAGCTCCGATCCCATAACCAAAACATGACGATTGCAGCGGGGACGGTTACTGACAGGAGTCCATTGGCACATCGGTCATAGCAGGTCGCTAAGCGTTGCCAGTCTTTGAAACTGCCAAACATGCGTTCGATGTGGTTGAGCCGTCTAAAAGGTCATTTCTCGTATCCTACATCCTATTAGATGACTTGCGACGTCGTACTCTGGGTCGCATACCCCTGTCTGACAAGGCCTTACGGAACCATAGCTATGGTAGGCGATAGAACAAACAACCTTAAGCAACCGACGCAACAAGGCGGCTGCGCCATTGAAGTTACCGACCGGCGGCTATGAGGCAGTTGATCGGGCAATCGCCTGTGTCCGTGACGACATATAGCTTGGGCTCTTTCGGCAGCTGTTCCAATCACCTGCCAGTCAGTGGTCCACCCCGCCCTTGGTATGCCCAATAGCACCTCTACACCCCCTTTTTATCCCTATGCCTGATGTAGTGCGCTTTCGGGTAGGTCGCCTCCATCCAGATAGTCTTGTTATCAAGTGCTCCAACCGCCAACCCCCGTCATCATCCGCGCAAACACTTATGTCGCTGACGCTTCGAGGGTTGTACAACGTCTTTGGTGCGCCATCGGCAGTGGGCGAAGCATACCATCGCAACCCATCGCGATTGAAGAAGACAGTACCGCTCAAAAGGCGCGGCGCGCCGACGTATGCCTCACCTCTGCTCTTCAGAAACTATGGCCGCAATGGCATCAAATGTTCCTCAGTTAACCAGTGCAGATTACTCATAGTACCCCAGATTATTTGGGGCCATAAGTCCTGGCGCTGGGTGCATCGCAAAGCCGAACACAGGCCCTCAGCCTAAGCTAACGAACGGAGTCGGCACGTTGTGTTGTGTTTGAACATCGCTGCCCGCGTCGTCGATGGAAGTCCAACATCCGATCAAGCTTATCAACCGAACCTCAGTACATCATATTTGCCACGCGAGTGACTTCATCGCACGAATGCTCCTCGAAGATGTCAAATCATCGCACAATAAACTCTGCATGAAGTGCACCACTGGCTTTTATACTTTTCAAAATATCGATCATGTCGCGCGGCGCGACGCCCAAAGCGTTCAGCCCCGCAACAACCTCACTCAAAGATGTGCCGCCACGAACTTCGGCTAGGCCGATACCGGGTTCGTCAATGATGGCGGTTTCAGTCCTAGGTACGATCACAGTCTCACCCGGCGCGAATGGGTTCGGCTGCGATACGAGTGGGGCTTCTTGAATGCGTAGGGTTAGGTTTCCTTGGCTGACGGCGACCCGGCTTATGCGGACATCTTCCCCCATAACGATGGTCCCGGATCTTTGATCAACCACGACGCGGGCGCGGCGTTCGGGTTCAACCAATATATTTTCAACCCGACCCAGTGCATGCGCTGGTGACTGCATTCGTGTTGCTGCGATGTTGAGTTCAACCGTGCCCGCATCAAGCATAACAGCAACTGGCCGTTCAAAGCTTCGATTGATGGCCTGCTCAATGCGACCTGCCGTCGTAAAATCGGGGGTTCGCAAGGCTAATCTAACTGATGTGAGCCCACCGAAGTCAAAATTGACTTCGCGTTCAATCGTCGCCCCGGACGGAATGACACCCGCCGTAGGAACACCCTGAACAACGGTGGCCCCATCGCCGGTGGCTGATGCGCCGCCCGCGATAATCGTGCCTTGAGCGACAGCGTAGATATCGCCATCAGCCGCGTTCATCGGCGTCATAATCAGTGTGCCACCCAAAAGACTGTTTGCGTCACCGATTGCGGAGACGGTGACATCCAGGGGGCTCCCCGCCCGCGCAAACGGGGGTAGCGACGCGGTTACCAGCACCGCCGCAACATTTTTGGGGCGAAACTGTTCGCCCGTTACGTTCACGCCAAGCCGTTCCAAGATATTGCTCAGGATATCTTCGGTGAAGGGCGAGTTACGCAAACCATCGCCGGTTCCGTTGAGGCCCACCACCAAACCGTACCCAACCAAATCGTTTGAACGCACACCATCAAACTCGACCAAGTCCTTAATACGTATTGGATTTGCCTGCGCAAACAGAGGAAGTACCACTAGGGCCAGCAAGAATATGAACCTAACCCGCATCAGATATACCTTAACAGGCTGAGTTGGGACATGCGGGCAGTGACGCTAAAATGTGTTTCAAGCTGCAATTGAACCGCCTGCAGGCGTGTTGCCGTTTCGAAAGGGTCAGCGAGCATCTGATCGTTTTGCACAATCCCGAGTGTCGTGATCTGGGCTTGCGTTTCAGACAGTGCCTGCTCCACCCCAGCCTCAGAAAAACCAATGCCCGCTTGAATGGCCACCAAGTCACTTGATGCAACAAAAAGTCGCTGACCCGCTGTTTGCAACAGTGTGATCTTTGTGTCGCGATCCAATCCGGGGATGTCGTCGGCAAGTGCAGACAGCGCTGTTGCTTTGAGAATCTCAACAATAGCCGGGTTGTCGGCGCGCGCATCCACCGAAACGCTCTTGCTTTCTGAAATACGCCTTTGTGGTGGGGCACCTGTGTCACCAAGATAACCAAGTGTCGCAAAGCCGCCGGCGGGATCATCAAACCAAGCGTCCACAGCCGCAATGATGGTGGGCGCATCGGTGGCCGCGCCCACTTGCGTCAAGATATCCGACAACATGGTATTGCCGGCGGCAAGTGGCGGCCCGGTAACATCTGCCCCACCCAAGAGCGCGCGGTCAGCGATTTGCGTGTTGAGCGTTGTAACGACGGTGTCAAACGCGCTTCGCGCCGATGATGCTGCCTCATCCACCTGGGCAATTGTACTGCTTGCATTCACAAGCAGCAGCCGGTCTGCGGTTTGGCTGCGCGTGCTATCAACTTGGCCGAGTACCGTTTGAATGGCACTCAGGAACTGCTGCGTTTCTCTGGCGACTTGACTGTAGGCGTCAAGTTGCGTCAGGTTGTATTGCACCGCAGAGAATTGCGCGGTCTGCCCGCCCAGCTGCCGGGTGACATCGGCAACCTTACCAGTGGATAGGCTTTCGCTGAGGCGGGCCAAATCCGTTTTGATCGCGCCGGTATTGCGCAAAGATCGGAATTGTTGCGCCATGTCACCAACTGAAATCGCAGACATCTAAATCTCCATCAATCTTTGCATCATGAAATCGACTGTTTGGATCACCTTGGCGTTGGCCGCATAGGCTTGCTCAATCCGCAAAAGAGACTGAAGTTCCACATCGGTATCAACACCATCCGCGAGTTCAGCTTCTCGGAGTGTTTCCCAACGTGCGTTTGTAAAGCTAAGCTTGTCTTCGACGGCGATGCGGGTTGCCCCGATGTCCGACGTAAACGCGCCAATCCGACCGGAGGCAGAACGGATTTCAGCACCCAGTGTGTCAGCGCGTGCGGCGCTTAGCGCAGCAATCCAGTTGTTGATTTGCGCGGTATTGCCTGCGGGACCGGGTCCTGCGGCATTCAATCCGTCACGCAGCAGCGATGGCTCTCCGCCCAGCTCGGAAACGATAGCGGGATTCACGGCAATACGACCCGCCAAACCAGGGATGTCCCCCAGATCAAGTAAGCCGCCTTGGTCAGTTAACAGTCCGATATCTGCTGGTGCGAGCGTCGGGTCATTAGCCGGGTCTTGAAACCGCGCCACCAGATCCGCTGCAATTTCATCCAGCCCGGCCTGCGCCTCAACCAGTGTTTGATCGCGCAATGCAAATGCCGCACCAAGCGATCCACCATCCAATCTACCGATCCCGGTGGTCAAATCCAGTGGCTGACCATCAAGGGTAATTGCCCCCAAAGCCCCGGATGCCAACGTCATGTCAGCTGTGATCGTGGCTGTGCGTTCAAATCCGAATTGGGCGGGTTGCGACGCAAGAAGAGTGGTCCCTGTCTGCGAGATCAACCCGACTGTTCCATTGTCGCGCATGACCTCGCGCAGTGGAACAATGCCCGCAATCTGATCAACAGCGCGTTGACGCGCATCCAACAATGCCGACGGGTCATCACCAGACCCATTGATCCGCAAGATATCTTTGTTCAGCAAATCGACCTGCTGCAACGCTGTATTTAACACCTCTATATCGCGCGCGATGGATGTATCCGCTTCCTGGCGCAAGGATTGGATGCTGCGGGTATTGGACTGCAAGGTCAGCGTCAGATCCTGCATTCGTGAGACAACCAAAGACAGGCGCGTTTCAGATGCGGGATCGCCACTTGCGCTGATCAGGGCGCGTTCAACTTCTGCCAGCCGTGCGCCAAGACCCGCTGCATCGTCGGCGCCGCCAAGCGCCTGTTGCAGCCGCAGCACCATGTCCGCGCTGCGTTCTTGTCCACTAAGCGCTGCGTCAGCCAAGCGTCTGTCCGCAAGAAGCCCCGCATCAACGAAACGGTTGACGGCGTCAACCCGCACACCGCCACCGCGGTCACCGACCTGAACAGAGGACAGTTCCACCGATCGCCGACCATATCCTTCGGTCAGAGCGTTGGATAGGTTGGACGATACCACCTCTGCCATGCGCGCATTGGCGGTCAGGCCAGTGACAGCATTGTTGAGTGCGCTCGACATGCTCATATCAGATCAATCCCATCAGATTAGCGTTTGATATTCGTGGTCTCTTGCAGCATTTCATCGACGGTCTGGATGACCTTCGCATTCGATGAATAGGCGCGCTGTGTCTGGATCAACTCAGTCAGTTCACCAGCAACGTCAGTGGCAGACTCTTCGCGGGCAAAACCGACGATGTCACCTGTGGGGCCATCACCTGCATCCCACAAGAAGAACGATCCGCTGTCAGGCGTCACGCGATAGCTTTGCTGGTCAAGTGTCTCAAGCCCGTTCACGTTCGGTATGTCGACGAGGGGGATTTGGTACAGCACCCTATTGATCCCGATATCAAAGGAGGCGCGGACAAACCCGTTTTGATCAACCTCGATTGAGGTCAGGCTGCCCACCGGTGTTCCGTTTTTGGAAATCGAAACCGGAGCAAAAGCATCGGATAGCTGCGTCAATCCGATTGAGCTACCTAATTCGCCGATATTGATTTCCATCGGTCCGCCATCAACTGCGATCGTCAGCGCACCAGTCAGTGGATCATAACCGCCGCCAATCGGTGCAGCCGGGTCGGCAAAATCAACATTGGCAAGCGTGCCGCCCCCACCGCGTGTTGCGTCAAATGTCAGCGTGTATTCACCGACCACATCGGGGATGCCGTTTGCATCAACATCGGACTCACTATCACGAATTTCCATCGTCCACTGGTTGGATGCCCCGTTAGCCGGAACTGTCGGCGTGAATGTAAAGCTCAGGTTGGAGGACGCACCAAGGTTGTCGAAGTATTCAACAGAGAGCGACTCGGAATCGCCGGGCGATCCTTCACGCGTTGAGGTGGCAGGCAGGTTCACCGACAAATCCACGCGAGTCGTTGCTTCACCGGCGAATTGGTTTGCATTGATTTGCACAGGCACCAGCCCGTCAATCGAATCCCTTGGATAGTTCGGAATTGTGCCGTCAGCGGCGGCAGGCACACCCAACAGAACCAAGCCACCCGGCGACCGCAAATAGCCCTGCGCATCGGGTCGGAAAGACCCCGTTGTCGTCAAGAACAGTGGGTTGTCGCCATTATCTACCGCCACGGACGTTTCCGACGTCACTGGCAACATCCCCCGCCCCCGCACCGCAATATCTGTTGGGTTTGAGGTCGATACCAAAGCCCCACGTTCATCAATCAAACGTGCTGTTGTCGTCCGCACGCCACCGGCAGAATAGGTTCCCTGCCCACTTTCGATCACCATCGACTGAAAATCTGTAACCGCCCGTTTGTAGCCATAGGTCGACGAATTTGAGATGTTGTCAGAGATCGTCGCCAAGCGTGAAGCATTGGCTGCCAAACCAGCCACGCTAGCATTCAGGGAAGATGAAATCGTCATATAGTTGAGCCTTTCTGCGTCAGGGGTCCTCCTTTGCTTAAGCCCTCCTTCTTAACGGCCCCCTAATGACTAAAATTCGATCGAATTGCCCTCAAATGTCAGAGCGCAGCAAAATGACCTCAATCCGGTTGTTGCGCGGCGCCGTTGCATCGCGCACAGCCGGTTCGCGATCACCGGCACCGGTTTGGCGCACGATCCGGCGCGGATTGAGTCCGCCACTTTGCAACATCAGACGCATCTGCGAGGCGCGATCTGTGGACAATTCCCAGATTGGATAGTCGATATGCACAAGGGATTTTGCACTCAGGTGCCCCTCAATGGCGACATCATTGCTAACAGCCTGAAACAGGCGGGCCATGATAGCGGCAATCTCGGCCGTAACGGGGTTTGGCACAGCCGTTTCGCCCTGAAATAGTGTCACTTGCGGTAAATCGTAGATTTCGATCACCAGCCCCTCTTCGGTCAGGCGTGTGATAATGTGGCGTAGCGCCTGATCGGACAGCATGCTTTCACCACCTTGCCCCATCAAAACAGCCTCAATATCGCGTAAGGCAGCGACTTGTGCGGCCACGGCGGCGTCACCTGCGGCATCGCTTTCGCTGCGCACCGGGTTCATACCGATGGTGGGTTGGCTGATGCCTGTCCCGCTTTGCGCCAGCGTTTCTTCGGTAAAGATATTGTCGCCACCGAACGCACCAGAGCCACCGCCCGACACCCGGTTGATCGGGATCGTCGGTGAAAAGAAATCCGCGATACCCTTGCGCTGCTGCTCGGTGGTCGCGTTCAACAGCCACATCAGCATGAAGAATGCCATCATAGCGGTCACAAAATCCGCATAGGCCACCTTCCAAGCACCACCGTGATGGCCGCCACCAGCGATGACTTTTTTGCGTTTAATAATAATCGGTGCGTTTGATCCTGCACTCATCCCACTACCTCGTTTCTTCACCCAAGACAGGGGATAAAGGGGCGGAAGTGAAAGCAGGCTTAACGGAACAATTCTATGAAAATAAGCGGTTAGATCGCTTGATCGCAGGCCCCGGCGGCATCGGACGCAACAGCCTGATCCAGAACCCGTTGTAACGCTGCACCACGGGCAAAATCTGGCGTTGCCGGTTGACCCGCGTTGATCGCTTCGACGAAACGGCGGAAATTCGGGACGACGGGGGTTGGATCAACATCGACCCATTTGCCTTCGCGCAAATCATCGCCCCTGCAGATCGACAAGTGGCTTTCCCAGCCTTCAAACCGCACATCCAGTCCACCCTTTGTGCCATAGAGACGCAAACGCAGATCATTGATATGACCGCTGGCAAAGCGGCTGGCGTGGATCACCCCGATCGCTCCGTTTTTCAGGGACAGATGCATGGCCATGCTGTCATTGGCGTCCAGCGTATAGTCGCCAATGCGGTCACCTGCGGCTTTGTCAAAAGTCTTCAGCCTGCATGACACCCGATCCGGTTCGGCACCTGCGGCAAAACTGGCGAAATCCAGAATATGCACGCCCACATCACCCAACACTCCCATTGATCCATGCGCGGTGGACAGACGCCACAACCATGTTGCGTCGCTTTGCCAGTCTCCCCATAGATCTTGGGTCAGCCAGCTTTGCAGATACGACGCCTCAAAGTGGCGGACCTCACCGATCTGGCCGTCTTGGACCATCTGCGCGGCCTGCATCAGCGCAGGCACGTTGCGGTAGGTCAGGTTGACCATATTCACCACGCCAGCAGCAGCGGCAGAAGCAGCCATTTCGGCCGCATCGGCATAGTTGACAGCCAGTGGTTTTTCACACAGCACATGCTTGCCTGCCGCAAGCAGGGGCATCGTCGTGCGGTGGTGAATGGCGTCTGGGGTCACGTTAGAGACCGCATCAAATCGCCCCCATGCGATGGCATCAGCAACCGATGCAAAGCGGTTCTCAATCCCGTATTCACTACAAAAAGCCTGCAAATTATCCGCGTTGGGATCAACGCCTGCGATCATAGTGACATCATCCATAGCGGCATATGCCTTGGCATGGTCATGCGCCATCGCTCCGGTGCCAACGATCAAAACACGGATCACCGGAATCCTTCCTCACCGTCGGCATGCAATCGGGGGCCGCGTTCGACAAGCGGCTCCAACGCCTGATCAACGGGGACATTTGGCGCATCATTCACCCCGACGACACGAGGTGCGGGGTTGTAGGCCCAGCGCACGGCGTTCCGAAGTACCGTCTGCACATTGGCATCATGATAGGTGGGATAGGTTTCATGGCCGGGGCGGAAGTAGAACACATTGCCCGCACCCCGCTTATAAGTCAGGCCCGACCGGAACACCTCACCCCCTTGGAACCAACTGATGAACACGGTCTCAAGCGGTTCGGGCACACCAAAGGGCTCGCCGTACATTTCTTCGTGTTCAAGCTCAAAGTGATCAGGCAAACCCGCAGCAATGGGGTGGTTGCGGCAGGTGACCCACAGCCGTTCCCGCTCACCCGCCTCACGCCATGTCAGGTTGCAGGGCGTACCCATCAGCCGTTTGAAAATCTTTGCAAAATGGGCGGAGTGCAGCAGGATCAGACCCATCCCGGCATTGACGTGATCGGCAACACGCTCAACCACCTCGTCGGCCACATCGCCATGCGCCGCATGGCCCCACCAAAGCAACACGTCCGTTTCGGCCAAACGGGCCTGGGGCAGGCCGTGGTCAGGCTCTTGCAGGGTCGCTGTCGTCGCGGTGATCTCATCTGATTGCAAGGCTGCGGCGATCGCACCATGCATACCGTCAGGGTAAAGATCAGAGACAATATGGTTGGTTTGCTCATGGACGTTTTCGCCCCAAACCACTGTTCGAATAGCCATGCGATTTCTCTTTCCAAAGCGCTTTGAAAAACACTGCACCAGTGATGGCAGAACGGCAAGACCTCACGTTCTGGCACCTAAACGACCCCGTAAAAATGCAGTGACAAGATGGCACAGTGTCAACATACCTTTACACTTGCTCCAACCCTATCTGTCATTCTAAACTGACAGTATGAGTGTCACGTCAGACTTACAGCTTGATCCGACAGGCCGCCGCTGGCCCGAGCCGCGCGCGATGCTGCGCCTGATCAAACCTGTGACATGGTTCCCGCCCATGTGGGCGTATCTTTGTGGGGTCGTGTCATCCGGCGCAAGCCCCTCTGATCATTGGTTTTTAGTGGCGCTGGGTGTAATCCTCGCCGGGCCAATCGTCTGCGGCATGTCCCAAGCAGCCAACGACTGGTGCGACCGCCATGTGGACGCGATCAATGAACCCGACCGCCCGATTCCATCAGGGCGGATTCCGGGGCGCTGGGGCCTATATATCGCGCTTGCAATGACCGTTCTTGGGCTTGTTGTTGGTTATAAACTGGGGCCTTGGGGCTTTGGTGCGACAATTCTTGCTGTCGCGGCCGCCTGGGCGTATTCCGCTGAACCGATCCGCGCCAAGAAATCCGGCTGGTGGGGGCCGGGGCTTTGTGGCCTCGCTTACGAAACACTGCCTTGGGTCACCGGTGCCGCCGTCGTGGCAGCAGGTGCACCTAGCCCGCAGGTGATCCTGATCGCGGTGCTTTATGGCATTGGCGCGCATGGGATCATGACGCTCAACGATTTCAAAGCGATTGAGGGCGATCGGGCCACTGGCCTACGATCATTGCCCGTCACACTGGGCCCTGACCGCGCGGCGCGTGTTGCGTGCTGGATCATGGCGGTACCCCAAGTCATGGTCATTGGCTTGCTGACCTATTGGGGCAAACCCGGCTTTGCGCTGGGCGTCATGGCGATGCTGGCCGTGCAGCTGACTGCAATGCGCGTCCTGCTGCGCGACCCCGAAGGCAAAACGCCTTGGTATCAGGGCATGGGCATTCTTTTCTATATCAGCGGCATGATGATTGCCGCTGTCGCACTGCGCAGTATCGGAGGCTGAGATGACACTTTCATGGTTCCAGATTGTCCGGCTTGGCTTTGTGCAAATGGCACTGGGCGCGATTGTGGTTTTGACAACATCAACACTGAACCGGCTGATGGTGGTGGAACTATCGCTTCCCGCCATCCTGCCCGGTCTGTTGGTCGGTTTGCACTATGGCATCCAACTGACGCGCCCGCATTGGGGTTTTTATTCTGACACCGGCGGACACCGCACGCGGTGGATTATTGGCGGCATGTTCGCTTTGGCGCTGGGTGCATTCCTTGCGGCCTATGGTGTGCTTGCATTCGCACAATCCTTTGCGCTTGGCCTTACCATTTCAATCATCGCCTACACGTTAATCGGTCTTGGCGTTGGCGCATCTGGCACCTCTTTGCTTGCATTACTTGCCACAACAACCGCACCGCATCGCCGCGCTGCCGCCGCAACAATCACATGGCTGATGATGATCTTTGGGATCGCGATGACTGCAGGGATCGTCGGGCAGTTTATTGATCCGTATACGCCCGCACTTTTGCTCAAGATCGTGGGCATCGTCGTTTCAATCGCGACATTGGTCACCTGCCTTGCTGTCTGGCGGATTGAGCGGAATCTGATCGCCATCCGCGAACCCGACCCCACGCCCTTTATGGACGGGCTGCGCGAGGTCTGGTCCGAACGCAAAGCCCGCAACTTCACCATCTTCGTGTTCCTGTCGATGACGGCCTATTTCATGCAGGAACTGATCCTTGAGCCATACGCCGGCCTCGTCTTTGGCTTCACGCCGGGGCAATCCACCTCACTTTCAGGCGCACAAAACGGCGGTGTCTTCATTGGCATGCTCGCCGTCGGCATCCTCGCCACTGGTTTCAAAATCGGAGCGCTCCGCAATTGGGTCATGACAGGTTGCATCGGCTCCGCCTGTGCACTGATCCTGATCACCTTCCTTGGACCCATCGGCCCAAGCGCGCCGCTCGTTCCAGCGGTCGTCCTGCTGGGGTTCTTCAACGGCATGTTCGCTGTCGCCGCCATCGGATCAATGATGGCACTGGCCGCACAAGGCGCGGAACGCCGCGAAGGCACGCGCATGGGTCTTTGGGGTGCGGCGCAAGCCATCGCCGCCGGGTTCGGTGGGTTGATAGGTGCCGGCATGGTCGATGTGCTACGCGTGACCCTCACCGACACGCAAGCCTTCGGTTCCGTCTTCATTGCCGAAGCCGCTCTTTTTATCGCTGCCACCGCAATGGCTGCCAAAATCATGGATCGCAAAATGCCATCCGCCACACTCGTTCCGGGAGAATGATCAATGCAATATGATGTCGTTGTCGTGGGCGCAGGCCCATCCGGGGCCACCGCCGCAGAAGACCTCGCGCGGTCTGGTCACAAAGTTGCATTCATTGACCGTGACGGGCGGATCAAGCCATGCGGCGGGGCAATTCCCCCGCGCCTGATCGAAGATTTCTTTATCCCCGACGACCAGATCGTCGCCAAGGTGAACACCGCGCGCATGATCTCGCCCACAGGACGGCAGGTCGATATCCCGATCGAGAACGGCTTTGTCGGCATGGTGGACCGCGAACACTTCGACGAGTTCCTGCGCAAGCGGGCGAAAGATGCAGGCGCACATCGCTACACCGGCACGTTCACCAAGATCGAACGCGATGCAGACGGCACCCACGTCGTTTACCGCGACAAGGTCAGTGGCAATGAGATGAAGCTACACACAAAACTGGTGATCGGTGCCGATGGTGCACGGTCAAACGTGGCGCGGGCGGAAATCAAGGACGGTGACAAGATTCCTTATGTCATCGCCTATCATGAGATTATCGAAGCGCCACAATTGAACGCTACCTACGACCCCGCGCGTTGCGATGTGATCTATGACGGTAAAATCTCACCCGATTTTTACGGCTGGGTCTTCCCGCATGGGGGACAGGCCAGCGTCGGCATGGGGTCAATGATCAAATCGGTAGACGTCAAACGGGCCACCGCTGATCTGCGCGCAGCCTCTGGTCTGACCAATTGCAAGACAATCCGCAAAGAAGGCGCGCCGATCCCGCTGAAACCGCTGGACTGCTGGGACAATGGCAGCGATGTGGTGCTGGCAGGCGACGCCGCGGGCGTTGTCGCCCCGTCATCGGGCGAAGGCATCTACTATGCCATGGTCGGCGGGCGTGTTGCCGCAACGGCAGCAGCGGCTACTTTGGCATCAGGACGCGTAAAAGATTTGCAACTGGCGCGGAAACTCTTCATGCGCGAACACAAGCAAGTGTTCCGGGTTTTGGGCGCGATGCAAAACGCCTATTATCGCAGTGATGAGCGGCGTGAGAGGTTTGTGTCCCTGTGTCACGATGTCGACGTGCAAAAGCTGACGTTTGAGGCGTATATGAACAAGAAACTGGTAAAGGCGCGGCCCATGGCACACCTGAAAATCGGCATCAAGAACCTTGCGCACCTGACGCGATTGGTTTCGCCTCTGCGCACATGACGATCATGATCCCGGCCTGGGAAAACGGCACGCTCAAACCTATTGAAAAACTGGATGCGCACTTGCGCGGGCTAAAACACAAGGCGGTCAGCGTCTTTGTGATGAACCGCGGGCGCGTGTTGATCCAGCAGCGGGCGATGGGCAAATACCACACACCGGGGCTGTGGGCGAACACGTGCTGCACGCATCCTGAATGGGACGAAGACCCAACCGATTGCGCCGTGCGCAGGTTGGACGAAGAGCTTGGGATCAAGGGCATTTACCCGTCGCACCGGGATGAGATCGAGTATCGCGCCGATGTGGGCGGCGGGCTGATCGAACATGAGGTTGTGCAGGTCTATGTGGCCGACGCACCCAATGATCTCAAGATCATCCCCAACCCCGATGAGGTGATGAACACACGCTGGGTCGATTTCTACGATCTTTCAGCCGATGTGGCCCGCCACCCCACGCAATACACACCGTGGCTGCGGATTTACCTGCAAGAACACACCCACGCGATCTTTGGCGATCTGATGCGGGTCGGTTAAACCCCTTTTCGTTCGGCGCAATTCAGTGTTTATGAACCCTTGCAACACAGGGGGTCGCATATGGCGTTTTGGGTATTTGGATATGGGTCACTTTTGTGGAACCCCGGTTTCACACCCGTCCGACAGGTCAAAGCGCGGCTGCACGACTATCACCGCAGCTTTTGCATGCTCTCAATCCATCATCGCGGATCAGAAGAAGACCCCGGCCTCGTCCTCGCGCTTGACGCACAGCCGGGCGGGCAATGCACGGGGGTGGCCTTTCAGGTTGCCGACGAAGAGGCGGACAAGGTGCATGCGGAACTGCGCGCGCGTGAACTGATCTCATCTGCCTACTACGAAGACACGGTTGAGCTGATCAGCGATGAGGGTGACAAGATCCCGGCACTCGCCTACATCATCAACCGCGACCACGTGCAGTACTGCCAATTCGACCTTGAAAAGCAGGCGCAGATCATCGCCCAAGCGGTCGGCGGACGCGGGCCGAATACCGAATACCTGTTCAACACAGCCGCCCATCTGACCGAACTTGGGATCAAAGACGCCGAGATGGAATGGCTGGCGGGCCGCGTGCGTGCCCTGACAGCAACATAATCCGACCCCGATTTTGTTTGGGTTTGCGGCAAAGCAGCCATATGGTGTTATGCGAGCAGAGCAATCACACAATATGAGGACTCCCATCCGTGTCGGACAAACGGGGACCCAAGGCCCAACCACAGTTTTCACAGCCCATCAGGCAACTGCTATTCATGTTGATCGTGATCGGGTTGGTCGGATCAGGTTTCTATCTTGGCCTGGAAGAGATCACCGCGATCTTCATGTCCAACCCCTATCTCAATGGCGTCATCCTTGGGGTTTTCGTCTTGGGGGTGCTGTCATGTTTTAATCAGGTCTTCGTTTTGATGAAGTCCGTCGGCTGGATTGAAAGCTTTGCCAAAGAGCAGGGCGGACATTCCTACAGCGCCGCGCCATCTTTGCTGGCACCATTGGCCACACTTCTACGGTCACGTGGGGCACGCCAGCAAGTGTCGTCCACATCAGGGCGGTCCATCTTGGACTCGGTCGCCCAGCGTATCGACGAAGATCGCGAAATTACGCGCTATATCGGTAACGTTTTGATTTTCCTTGGCCTTCTGGGGACGTTTTACGGACTTGCAACAACCGTTCCGGCCCTCGTTGAAACCATCCGTTCGCTCAATCCCGGCGAAGGCGAAAGTGGCGCTGATATATTTGCACGCCTCCAATCGGGCCTGGAAGCACAATTAGGCGGCATGGGCACGGCCTTCTCAAGCTCTCTTCTCGGACTTGCCGGATCATTGATTGTGGGACTTCTGGAACTCTTCGCAGGTCACGGGCAAAACCGTTTCTACCGCGAGCTTGAAGAATGGCTATCCACCATCACCCGCGTCGGCATTGACGGCGAAGAAAGCGGAGGCTCTGCTGACTTCAGCGCGATGGGCCCCTTTGTCGATCAATTGGGCGAACTGATAGATACGATCCAGATGATGATGGGGCAAACAGACGCCGACCGCGAAGAAAACGACCGGCGCTTTGGTACCCTTGCTACGGCCGTGGAAAAGATGGCGCAGGCCAGTGCGACGAACTCCAGCACCGATATGCTCGAACGGGTGGCGCAGGGACAAGAGGCGCTGATCCAAAAGCTTGATGATAGCGGCATGGAAGGCATTGATGCCGAAAGCCGGATGCGCCTACGGTCCATCGACGTACAATTGCTGCGGATCCTGGAAGAAATGTCCGCAGGACGGCAGGAAAGCGTGGGCGACCTACGTGGCGAAATCGCCAATCTGGCCAACGCGATCAAGGACAGAGGCTGATCAATGGCGTTAAGCCGCAGATCATCAAACAGGTTCCAGAACGCGATCTGGCCGGGTTTCGTCGACGCGATGACCGGGCTTTTGCTGGTGCTGATGTTCGTGCTGACGATCTTTATGGTCATTCAATTCGTGCTGCGCCAACAGATCACGGGCCAAGAAACCGAACTTGATGCTTTGACCGATGAAGTTGCCGCGTTGACAGCCACGCTTGGGCTGGAACGTGATACGACAGCGCGGTTGAACTCTGATCTGGATGCCGCAAACGCCGAAGCGACGCGCCAAGCGGGCCGGATTGCAGCGCTTATTGCAGAGCGCGAAGTGCAGGATCAGGCGCTTGCGCAGGCCCAAAGCGAGATCACGCAGTTTGAAGCACAAGTTGCCGGTCTCCTGTCCGAACGCAGCGATGCGCTGGCAAATATCGCAGGGTTGGAAGCTGAACAGGACCGTCTGCTGACGCAGCAGCAAGCACTCAATCTCGCGCTGGCCCAGGCAAGGACAGAAATTGACGAGGGCACCGAAGCCGCGCGATTGGCCGCTGCCCGGCGCGAAGCGCTTGAGGCTTTAGTTGCTGATCTTGAAACTGAAAATGACGCAAATACCGCCCGAATCACAGCGTTGGAGGCTGACCAGATCACCAGCGCTGCAGCGGCCGAAGCCTTGCGCGAACGGCTTGCCAATGCAGACACCGAGCTAACGGCGATGACGCTCAACCTCGAACAACAACGGCAAGAGGCCGAGAATACTCTGACGTTGCTGGCCGCGGCGCGTGCGGCACAGGCAGAGTTGGATGCGCTACGCGGATCGTTGGAAACTGAGAATGAAACGCTGGCGGCACAGCTTGCCCAGCTTCAGGGCAACCTTGGCACCCAATCCACCGAAGCGGAGCGTCAAGCCGCCTTGCTCGCCATCGCAAATCAGGAACTTGCAACGCAAGAGGCGCTGTCGGCAGAAAGCCAACGACAGGTGGCGCTACTCAACGAACAAATCATGGAATTGCGCACCCAAGTTGGTAATCTGCAATCTCTGCTGAACTTGGCGGAAGAATCTGACCGCGAAGCGCAGGTTCAGATTGAAACGCTGGGCGCGCAACTGAACACAGCGCTCGCGCGCGTAGTATCCGAAGAACGCCAGCGTCGCGCATTGGAAGAGGCCGAGCGTATCCGGCTTGAGGCCGAAGCTGCACGACTGGAAGAAGAAGCGACGCGTCTGGCAGCCGAAGCAGAAGACCTCGCCCGTTTCAAATCAACCTTCTTTGGCGAGTTGCGACAAATTCTTGAAGGCCAGGACCGCATTCGGATCGAAGGCGACCGGTTTATCTTCAACTCTGAAGTCCTGTTTCAACCCGGCAGTGCCACCCTGTCTGCGGAAGGCGAAAGTGAGATCGCCAATATCGCAGACATCCTGCGCAGCATCGCCGCCGATATCCCAGCGGGCATTGATTGGGTGATCCGCGTCGATGGGCACACCGATAACATCCCCGTAAACCGCAACGGTCGTTTTGCCGATAACTGGGAACTTAGCCAAGCGCGCGCGCTGTCTGTTGTACGGTTTATGTCGGGGGACCTTGGGATTGACCCAAGGCGATTGGCCGCAAACGGGTTTGGAGAGTTCCAACCGATTAACCCGCTCAATACTGAAGAAGCACGCGCGCAGAACCGACGGATTGAGTTAAAACTGACCGAGCGGTGAACCTTAGGTCGGGCGTGAAACCTGTGTCGCAAAGACACCGGCAATTCCCAAACAACCCGCGCCAGTGCGATTGAACAAACGCATGACCGCCGGCCTTTTGAATTGGGCGCGCAAGCTGGCCGCGCAGAACAACCAAAACAGGGTATTCAACGTGGCCACGCCAAGGAACGTCGCGATCAAAATAGCAAACTGTTGGAAAATCGGGGCCGTTGGGGTCACAAATTGCGGGACAAATGCGATGTAAAATGCCGGTCCCTTGGGGTTCAGGGCACTGACCAGCAAAGACTGCCAGAACAGTTTTGCCAATGGTTTCGCAGGTGTATCACCGTCAACTTGAACGCCGTCAATTGGTGCCGTCCAAAGCGAGTACGCCAGCCATAGCAAATAGATCGCCCCTGCAAACTTAAGCAGTGTAAACAAGAAAACTGATGTCGCCAGCACAGCACCTGCGCCCAGTAGCGAGATCGACATGGCGATGAGAGCCCCGACAGTGACGCCCGGCACGGTCGCCAAACCAGATCGTTTCCCATCCCGGATCGCGTAGTTGACCGTCAGTACAATGTTTGGGCCGGGTATCAGCACAACGATTGTACTGGCCAGCGCAAACGCGATCCATGTTTCGAATGTCATCAAGAACCTCTGCTACTCATGCGATGATCCTTGCAGAAATCACAGACGGCGCAACACAGAACTGAAAACGAAAAAGGCCGTGACTTCGACGAAGTCACGGCCTTTCCCAATTTCTTCTCTAAAGCTTAGTCAGCCGTCAGCAACGGCGGTTTATCCCCACCGCCCTCAATCCGGCCTTGCGCTGGGGCTTCGTACTTCAGCTCTAGCGCGCCTTTCTTGACGCCAACTTTGACGATCCCGCCTTTGACCAATTTGCCGAAAAGCAATTCCTCGGCCAGCGGCTTTTTGATGTGTTCCTGAATGACACGACCCAGCGGACGCGCACCCATCTTTACATCATAACCTTTGTCTGCCAACCATTCGGCGGCGGCAGGTGTCAGCTCAATATGCACATTGCGGTCGATTAGTTGCGCTTCAAGTTGCAGCACGAACTTTTCAACCACTTGCATGATCACAGGTTTCGGCAGCGCGCCAAAGCTGATGATCGCATCCAGACGGTTGCGGAATTCCGGCGTGAACGTGCGTTCAATCGCGGCAGTATCCTCGCCCGTGCGCGTTTCACGGCCAAAGCCCATTGCATTCTTCGACATTTCAGCCGCACCGGCATTGGACGTCATGATGATGATCACATTGCGGAAATCCGTAGTCCGACCGTTATGATCCGTCAGCTTACCGTGATCCATGACCTGCAACAGGATGTTGTAGACGTCAGGGTGCGCCTTCTCCATTTCGTCCAGCAACAGCACGCAATGCGGGTTCTGATCGACACCATCGGTCAGCATACCGCCTTGGTCAAAGCCGACATAGCCCGGAGGCGCACCAATCAGACGCGAAACCGCGTGCTTTTCCATGTACTCGGACATGTCAAAGCGCATCAGCTCAACACCCAGCGTATCTGCCAGTTGTTTCGCGACTTCCGTCTTACCCACACCGGTTGGACCCGCGAACAGGTAATTCCCAATCGGCTTTTCAGGCTCGCGCAGGCCAGCCCGCGCCAGTTTGATGGCCGATGACAGCGCTTCAATCGCTTGATCCTGCCCGAAGACAACGCGTTTCAGCGACTTCTCAAGATCTTTGAGAACCTCTGCATCATCTTTCGACACGTTCTTAGGCGGAATGCGCGCAATCTTGGCCACGACATTCTCAATCTCTTTGGTGCCGATCGTCTTGCGACGCTTGCTTTCGGCAACCAAATGCTGTGCCGCACCCGCTTCATCAATCACGTCGATTGCTTTGTCGGGCAACTTACGGTCATTGATGTAACGCGCAGACAATTCCACCGCCGTTTTGATCGCATCGGCAGTGTATTTGATATGGTGGTGCTCTTCGAAGTAAGGCTTCAAACCCTGCAAAATCTTGATGGAGTCAGGGACAGAAGGCTCTGTCACATCAATCTTCTGGAACCGGCGGCTTAGCGCGCGATCCTTTTCGAAATGCTGGCGGAATTCCTTGTAGGTGGTTGATCCCATGCACCGCAGCTTGCCACCCTGCAACGCAGGTTTCAGCAGGTTAGACGCATCCATCGCACCACCAGATGTGGCACCAGCACCGATCACCGTGTGGATTTCATCAATGAACAAGACCGCATCAGCGTGATCTTCCATCTCGGTCATCACGGCTTTCAGGCGTTCCTCAAAGTCACCGCGATAACGTGTACCGGCCAACAAAGCACCCATATCAAGCGAGTAAATGGTCGCTTTCGACAGCACCTCTGGCGTGTCGCCATTCACGATCTTGAAGGCCAGACCTTCGGCAATCGCCGTTTTACCAACGCCCGGATCACCCACCAAAAGAGGGTTGTTCTTGCGACGACGGCACAGCACCTGAATGCAACGTTCCACCTCATGTGCGCGACCGATCAGGGGATCAACATCACCCTTGGTCGCCTTAGCATTCAGATCAACGCAATACTTGGCCAATGCGCTTTCTTTTTCATCGCCTTCACCGGGGGCAATCGTCTCACCCTCGTCCGTTGAACCGGTCACAGGCCGCGCCTCGCCAAAGGCGGGGTCTTTCGCGACACCATGCGCGATAAAGTTCACCGCATCATAACGGGTCATATCCTGTTCTTGCAGGAAGTAGGCCGCGTTGCTTTCACGTTCCGCAAAAATCGCGACCAGCACGTTGGCGCCAGTCACTTCACTGCGGCCAGACGACTGTACGTGGATCGCCGCACGTTGAATAACGCGTTGGAACGCAGCCGTTGGAACAGCCTCTGACCCTTCAACATCCGTGATCAACGTGGACAGGTCATCTTCGATGAAGCCTTCCAAATCCTTGCGCAGATCGTCCAGATTCACCGAACAGGCGCGCATCACGCGCGCTGCATCGGGTTCGTCAATCAGGGCCAGCAGCAGGTGTTCCAGCGTGGCGAGTTCATGTTTGCGTTCATTGGCCAGCGCAAGTGCGCCATGAATGGACTGCTCTAGTGTTGTCGAAAATGATGGCACGTCGTGTGCTCCTTCATATCGGGGGCTGGCGTGACCCAACCGTGGCCTCTTACCCTTAAAGTTTGGTTTTATTTCCCAACCTTCAAGGACTTTTTTCTATTTGGGCATCACAAAACACGTGAAGCCTTCGTTTTGATCCACTTTTCACCACGCTGTCACAGCTTCGTGGTCAAAATTTGTCCTTCTGCGCACGCACATATGCAAATACGTCCACGTCGGGCGTATCAGCCATACCGATGGCTGCTTTGAATTCCGGGATATCTGCACGCAAAAACGGGTTTGTGTGCTTCTCTTCGGTCAAACTTGAAGGGACTGTCGGTACGCCAGTTGCGCGCGCAGTTTCGATCCTCTTGATACGAGAGATAAGATCAGGATTGCCGGGGTCAAGGGTCGCGGCAAAACGCGCATTCGCGGCGGTGTATTCGTGACCAGAACAAATCAGCGTGTCATCCGGCAATGCACGCAGCTTTTGCATGCTTTCCCACATTTGCGCAGGGGTGCCCTCAAACAAGCGGCCACAGCCCAGCGCCATCAGGCTATCGGCCGTAAAGACCAGTTCCGCATCCGGCATATGAAATGCGATGTGCCCGACGGTGTGGCCGGAAACATCGAAGATGTGGGTCTTCTGACCACAGACTGTGATCACATCGCCTTCCGCCACGGCAAGATCCAGATCAGGCAGACGGTGCGCATCAGCCTTTGCGCCGATCGCCCGTGCGCCCGTGCGCAAGGCGCCGACCCCGTCAATATGGTCATCATGGTGATGGGTGATCAAAATGTCGTTCAGGGTCCAGTCACGGGCATCCAGTGCGGCTTGGATAGGTCCAGCTTCGGGCGCATCAATAAGCGCGGTTTCACCTGTTTCGCCGTTATGAACCAAAAAAGCGTAGTTATCGCGCAGACAAGGCACGACAACCAATTCTACCGCTGCTGTCTTTGTCATGGCAAAGCCACCTTGTCTTGTTATGCTACATCCATAGCTTTGCCCAAGGAGCCGCAAACCGCAATGCATCTCGACGTTTTGGATCTGCGAAACTTCTATTATCGCAGCGCGCTGGGGCGGGCGGCGCAAAAGGTGATCAGGGATGAGCTTTGCGCGATGTGGCCCGAAGCCAAAGGGCAGACGGTTGTGGGCTTTGGCTTTGCCGTGCCGTTGCTACGTCCATTCCTTAAAGATGCGCGACGGGTCATCGGGTTGATGCCGGGGCCGCAAGGGGTGATGCCGTGGCCCGCGGATGGGCACAACGTCAGCGTGCTTTGTGAAGATACGATCTGGCCGCTTGAAACGGGCCAAGTTGACAAACTGGTCATGCTGCATGGGTTAGAGACGACCGAGCAGCCAACGCTTTTGCTGGATGAAGCATGGAGGGTGCTGGGGCCGGGCGGACGGGCGGTGTTCATTGTGCCGAACCGCGCAGGGCTTTGGTCGCGCTCTGACGCCACACCTTTTGGTTACGGACGCCCCTATACGCTCAGCCAGCTGGATGCGCAGCTGCGGCGGCACCAATTCGTGACCGAGCGTACAATGTCCGCGCTTTACCAACCGCCATCAGCGCGCAAGCTTTGGCGTAAATCATCCGGATTTCTGGAAAAAGTGGGGCACAACCTGCCTTTCGTTGCCGCCGGCGGTGTGCTGATTGTTGAAGTCAGCAAACAAATGGCGGCCCCCACGCGACCGGGATTGACTGAAGCCGTGCGCAAACCGCTTAGAGCGCTGGAAGGGATGGCAAAACCAAAGCCGAAACCGGAAACGGCGCGCACCCATCACAGATCATCTGACGGGTCTGCCTAGCGCGGCGCTGCCAGCACCAGGACCCAGTACTGCTGTGACCCGCTGCCGGCCTTCGCCAAGGCAAAGTCTTCAAAGGCCGGATTGACGTTGTTGCGCTGGTGGCCGGGTGAATTGACCCATGCTTGCAGCACGGCTTCTTCATCAGGCTGCCCGCGCGCAATGTTTTCGCCCACAGTACGCCACTGATACCCGGCTGCGGTCACCCGATCCCCGACAGAAGATCCATTGCTGCCCGTATGCGAGAAAAAGCCGTTGCGCAGCATATCGTTGGCGTGGCCAGCGGCGGCAGCGCCCAACCGGGCGTCATAGGTGACAGAGCCTGCACCATTGCTTGCACGCACGGCATTCAACATGCTGCCGAAATCACCGGTCGGGGGCGTTTCCACCGGCGTGGGTACGGTTGGGGGTGGCGCCGCGGCAGAAGTCACAGTTGGGGTTGAAGGTTCATTCGACATACTGCCGCCCGACCCGCCACATGCAGTGGCGAGGCAGATTGCGAGGACTGAAAAAGGCATCTTCATGAGAGTGGTCTCCACTGGGGTCAACTGACCGTAGGAGATGTGAAAACGCGCCGAAAGGTGTGACCAGAGCGCACCTCGTTTTCAAGCAAACCCATGCCGATAAGTGATTTAGCTTAGCGAAAATGCACTCATGAGTGTTACAGAAAGACGGCTTGGCAATGGCGCATGCGCCATTGCCGGTAACATATTAGCGATCAGACCAAAACGGCATTGGATGCACCAATAGCAGTGTCCACTTCTGGTCGCTGCCGGAGCCAGCTTTGCCTAATGCGAAATACTCGTAGCCTTCTTCAAGTTCAATCGCGTCTGCTAAATCGCCAGAAAAGTTTCCTTCAATGCCACTGCCGCGCGGTCGGCCTTCGAATTCCTGATACACCTGCATCACGGTCATTTCACCCTCGGCCACCATTTGAATAATCGCCTCCCAACCAAGGCCTGCATCATTCAGGTCATCACCCATATCGCGCCGACCGTCGGGCGCAGTGCCATCAGTGCTGTCCAACTCATAGATGCTTAAATAATCTCTCGCAAACATGTCGTTTGCATGATCTTGCGCAATCGCACCGACGCGGCTGTCATAGGACAAACCGCTAAGCCCTGCGCCGCGTGAATTCTCAATAATTGTGCCAAGTTCCGACGTTACAGAGGCTTCGGGTTCAGTGCGTACAACATCAATATCGCTGCCGCTACCACCGCCCATACAGGCGGACAACATGACAAAACCAAAAACTGCGCATACTTTTTTCATTGGAATCTCTCCTTGCCCCAACCCATAGTCCTAGCTGCAACAGCTTACATGTAAATGCAAATCACTAAGGAAGGCTGAGGAAAGCGATTATCCGCGCAAGCAAAATCGACAAGTTGCCACTAATTTGCGCCCAGGGATGCCATCACTTGCACAGGTTAGATTTCTTTGTATTGGTGCCCGAATGTTTGATAGTTCCACTAAAATAACGCTAATCCTGCGCAAAGTGGCGGCTGTCATAGGGCTTTGCCTCTATGCGTCCACAGGGGTCGGCCAAGACCAACCACCGAAGTTACAAGCACAAGCAGAAGAAGCTCTTGTCGGCGGCAATCCAACCAAAGCCACAGAGCTCACCCAACAGATACTGTCCATAGATCCCGATAGCTATGCAGCCCTGTTTGTGCTGGGACTTGCACAAGCGGACCTCGGTGAACACCGCGCGGCAGCAAACGCAGCCGCAAAAGCCTACAGGGCAGCAGTGAATGACCAAGAAAAACTGCAGGCGGCGCGCCTTGTTGCCGGATCACGGTTTCAACTGGGCCATTATGCACGCTCAGAGATATGGCTACGCCGTGCGGCCAATCACATTCAAAGCGAAGACGACGCCGAAGCAGTGGTCCGCGAGTACGCGCGCGCTGCAAGAGCCAACCCGCTTTCCATTGAATTCAATGCAACAGTCGCCCCATCGGACAACGTCAACGGCGGCGCCGAAGACGATGAGTTCTTGCTGGATGGGGCCGAGGTGTTCAACGTCATCCCTGGACTTGAAGACATCGAAGTTGGACGTGTTCCTGAAAATCAGCGTGCATTGTCAGGTATTTCATATGCGGCGCGCATGCGGCTTGGATACCGGATCAACGCTGGTGACACGCATGCGACCCGCCTGACGGGTTATCTGTCAGGTGAAACCTTTACGCTTTCGCAGGAATCCCAGGACCTACTCGACTCCTCTCCTGACCCAGATATTCAAGACCTTGATGGCGCAGATTTTGCGACATTGACCGCCGAGGTCGGGATCACGCATGAACGATCAAGTATCAGCCCGCTTGGGCCGATCCGGGCCAGCCTGAACTTTGGCACTTTCTGGAATACCGATGAGCGCATCGTGGATTATCGGGACGTGATCCTGCAGCAGGTCATGCCGATTGATAGCAGAAACGTCGCTTCGGTGCAGGCCTCCGTGCGGGATCAGCGGGCGCGCGTGGATGGTTTCGTTGATACTGTCACTTATGATGTGGTCACCAGCCTTAGTCGGGTCCTATCCACAGATGACGTATTGCGACTGAACATCGCCTACCGCTTTCGCGATGCTGACGAGAACAACACGTATGACGAATACCGCTCGGGCGTCACCTATCGTTTTGCGCAACCGGTCTGGAATACGTCATGGTCAACATCAATGCAGTTTGCGTTTCGTGACTATGATCAGTTCCTGACCACGATTGATGGGCGACAGGATAGAACCGTGACTCTAGGAGCCTCAGCCGTGTTTGAAGACATCACATATTTCGGGTTCTCACCCAGCATGGATATTTTCGCGACACGCACCGTATCAACAGCCGAGGAAAACACATCCTCGGCTGTGCAAATCGGGTTTGGGGTGACCTCAAACTTCTAGGCCGATTTGCACTTGGCCGCAAAAGCGGACTATGTGCCTGATATGGAAGACACCTTTGAAATTTTCATGGTCGCCACGCCCGGGCTGGAAAACGCGCTGCTCTCAGAGGCTTTGGAAAACGGGTTTTCTGATGCCAAAGCCACACCGGGCGGTGTGACGATCACCGGCACATGGGCGGACGTGTGGCGTGCCAACCTTGTGATGCGGGGGGCGACCCGTGTGCTGGCGCGTGTTGGCAGCTTTATGGCTTTCCATCTCGCGCAGCTCGACAAACGGTCGCGGAAATTTCCTTGGGGCGATATCCTGCGGGCGGATGTGCCTGTGCGCGTTGAGGTCAGCACCTCGAAGAAGTCCAAGATTTATCACGCGGGCGCTGCGACCCAACGGATTGAAACCGCGCTCAAAGACAGCCACGGCATGACAATCAGCGCCGATGCACCTGTCGCGATCAAGGTACGGATCGACGACAATCGGGTGACCATCAGCGTCGATACCTCCGGGGAAAGCCTGCACAAACGCGGCCATAAAGAGGCCGTCGGCAAAGCGCCTATGCGCGAAACACTCGCGGCATTGATGCTACGCGAATGCGGTTATGACGGGACCGAGCCGGTCATGGACCCGATGTGCGGATCAGGCACGTTTTTGATTGAGGCCACTGAGATCGCGATGGGGCTCTACCCCGGTCGGACACGCGACTTTGCGTTCCAACAACTTGCGACCTTCGATGGCACGCAATGGGACGACATGCGTAGGGTGGGTAAAACCCACACGCCCACCCACCACTTCACCGGCAGTGACCGCGATGCAGGTGCCATCCGCATGGCAACTGCAAACGCCGAACGGGCCGGAGTGGCTGAGCACATCACTTTTCAGAACCTCTCAGCCACCGACATCACACGCCCCGAAGGCCCACCCGGCCTGATTATCTGCAACCCACCCTACGGTGGACGGATCGGCAACCAGAACATGCTCTACGGGGTCTACGCTGGGCTAGGCGAAGCAATCAAACGCGAATGTGCAGGCTGGCGGGTCGGGATCGTGACCAGCGAAGCGGGGTTGGCCAAGGCGACAGGCTTGCCGTTCAAACCAAGAGGCCCCGCGATCCCACACGGCGGGCTGAAGGTGTGGTTGTTTCAGACGCTACCGCTCTAACGAGCACCAACCCCGTCCAGCAAGCGGCCCAGCGCACCGGCGAGCCAGCCAATCACAAGCAGCCCCGCGACTAGCAAAACGATGAAATAAACATCATACCAATCCAAGGTCCGCCCAAGGATCAATGCGATCAAAACGCGCTGGATACCTGCCACAGAGACCATCCAGATCACGCCGAATCGCCACGCCACAAGCACGCCGTTTACAAGACTGGATGCCAATAGAGCCAGTTCCAGACTGTCGATAGTCGTCGCAGGCAACCCGCTGCCACCAATTGTGATCGGTACAGAGGTTAGGCCCAAGATCACCAGCGTCCACGCAGCCGCAACGACAAAGGCAATTGCCCACAACAGCCAGTGGAGCAACTCGATGCTTTGCACAGTGTCGGTCCCTAAACCCCAACCTCAACCCGCTTCACTTCAATCCCTGCCGCCTGCATTGCTGTCGCGGCAATATCCACTG
Source organism: Yoonia sp. F2084L (assembly GCF_023015625.1). Classification (GTDB taxonomy): domain Bacteria; phylum Pseudomonadota; class Alphaproteobacteria; order Rhodobacterales; family Rhodobacteraceae; genus Yoonia. Next base: position 107,038 of record NZ_JALKAH010000003.1, on the reverse strand, counting down.
CCGTCAGCCCGGCATCTGCATACATCGCATCGGGCGATGCATGATCAATATACCTGTCCGGCAGCGTCATCGTCCGCACTTGGCAGCGTCCGTCCAGCAAGCCATCATTGGCCAGATCATGCAGCACCATTGCGCCAAAACCGCCTTTGGCACCTTGCTCAACCGTGATCAGCGCCTTGTGATTGCGCAGCAACTGCCGGATCAACGCATGGTCCAGTGGTTTGGCAAAGCGGGCGTCTGCAATCGTTGTCGATACACCTTGGGCCGCCAATTTTTCCGCAGCAAGCTGGCATTCAGACAGATGCGCGCCAAAGGACAGGATCGCAACGTCCGACCCTTCCTGTACAATCCGGCCTTTGCCAATCTCAATCAGGTTGCCCCGTTCAGGCAGGTCGATCCCCACACCTTCGCCGCGCGGATAACGGAACGCAATCGGCCCGTCATCATAGGCGGCGGCCGTGCGCACCATATGCATCAGTTCCAACTCATCTCCTGCCGCCATCACGACCATATTGGGCAAGGCGGACATATAACCGATGTCAAAGGCGCCCGCATGGGTCGGGCCATCGGCGCCGACCAGCCCCGCACGGTCAATCGCAAAACGGACAGGCAGGTTTTGTAACGCCACATCGTGGACCACTTGATCATAGCCGCGTTGCAGGAAGGTTGAATAGATCGCGCAGAACGGTTTCAGCCCGCTTGCCGCCATACCAGCCGCAAAGGTCACACCATGTTGTTCAGCAATACCCACATCAAAAACGCGGTTTTTGAACCGTGCGCCCATGATATCCACACCAGTGCCCGAGGGCATCGCGGCAGTCACCGCAACGATACTGGGGTCCATCTGCGCCTCGGTTGTCAACGCCGATCCAAAAACCTTGGTATAGCTGGGTGCATTGGGCTTGGACTTTGCCTGTGCGCCGGTCACGACATCAAACTTGGACACACCATGCCCACAATCAGCACTATCCTCGGCGGGGGCATAGCCTTTGCCTTTGGTCGTGCAGACATGGATCAAGACAGGGCCTGTCGCGCGGGTGCGTGCGGCGCGCAAGACTGGCAAAAGCTGGGTCATGTCGTGGCCATCAATCGGGCCTACGTAGGAAAAGCCAAGCTCTTCAAACAAGGTACCGGACCCACCCGTCTGCATCCCAGTCACAAGGTTTCGGGCACGTCGGGCATGGTCGCGCAAGGGGCCGGGCAAAGCAGCCTCAAACCCTTCGGCCATCTTGTGTAATTCACCCATAGGCGAGGCATAAAGACCGGACAGGTATTTGGACATCGCACCCACTGGCGGCGCAATGGACATTTCGTTGTCATTGAGGATCACAAACAACCGCCGCCCTTCGGCACCTGCATTGTTCAGTGCCTCATAAGCCATGCCGGCACTGATGGACCCGTCACCAATCACGGCAATTGCATCCCCGGTGGGCATGCCCATATCCCGCCCTACGGTAAAGCCAAGCGCGGCAGAAATTGAGGTACTAGAGTGTGCTGCACCAAACGGGTCATAATCGCTCTCGGCGCGTTTGGTAAAACCGGACAGGCCGCCCTCTTGGCGCAATGTCCGGATACGGTCTCGTCGACCCGTCAGCACCTTATGCGGATAACACTGGTGGCCCACATCAAAGATCAGCTTATCGCGCGGTGTGTCAAAGACAGCGTGGATCGCCACGGTCAACTCAACAACGCCCAGCGAAGACCCAAGATGCCCACCCGTTTCGGACACGGCAGAAATCACCTCGGCCCGGACATCATCGGCCAAATTGGCGATGGCGGTGTCGTTCATGCGTCGGATATCGGCAGGACCAGCGACGCTATCAAGGAACGGTGTTTCGGGGCGATTGGTCATTGCTTCACCTTTGTGGTAATAAAAAAGCGTCGCAAAAGGGGTGAGCCAATTGCGACGCTAGTTCTCCTGTAGCCAACAGGAAGGGAACTGGGGTTTACACCCCAATACCGGGCCAGCCAGGGAGGGTAGCCCGATGGCGATGAAACAGGCGGTGCGTCGCGCGCCGCCTGTTTCAATCTTCAGACGTGCGCAACCTCTTCGACCAGTTCGATCATCAAGGATGACCGATTGATCGGATCAGGCGTTTCACGGCTTTGCTCTGGCAGGATGCGCCCGATAAAGGCCATCGCCGCAATTATGAACCAAAGCGCCAACACGAACACAGCCGCATAACCTGCACCTTTGAGCATCAAGAGCGTGATATCGGCGGTGAGCCTGCTCTTTTCGCTCATGTCGAGGATGTTATCGTTTTTCATCATCTGTCCTCCTTAGTTCAGCGGCGCGTAGCCGTGCTGCTGCGCCCAAACAAACCAGTTATCAACAACCGTACCGGTCAACAGGATCCCAATACCGCCAGTCAGCGTTGTCAGGACTGCGAACCACCACGCCCAGCGGTGAATACCTTCCATGGTGGCGTTAAAGCCCATGGTCCAGCGCCAGAACAAAGCGGCGCGCTCAGTCGCGGTACCGCGGTCAACGATCTGTTCGATCTCGCGTTCGCCACCAAAGCGGCTGACCGCAAGGATCGTGGCACCGTGCATCGCAAACAGCAGGGCTGAACCGTAAAGGAACACAATGCTCAGAGCGTGGAACGGATTGTAGAACAGGTTGCCATATGTGATCGAGAACAGGTTCGTCCAGTCCAGGTGTGAGAAGACGCCATAAGGCACCATCTCAGACCAGTCGCCCATCAGGATCGGACGGAACAGACCCAACACAAGGAACAGCCAGATTGCAGAGGCAAACGCCCATGCGACGTGCTTGCCCATGCCCAGTGCTTCGGCACGCAGATAGGTGCGTACCCACCAAGTCAGAACCGAGATCAGCAGGAAGAAGGACGCGATCATAAAGTAACCGCCGTCATTCATCGGAGGCATACCCAAGCCATAGCCGGGGCTTGGCGGATCAAGCGACAGCCAGAACAGGTCCCGCAAGAAGATCGCCGGGTTGTAATCGGCCTGCGCCCAGAAGGACAAACCCACCATAACGAACCAGATTGCACCAGTTGCAAGCGAGATCACCCCGAAGGAGCCCAGATAGATCGGACCCAACTGTGCGTTGCCAAACCAACCCGCCAGCTTCGAGAAGCGTGCGCCTTTGCTACGGTCAATCCCACTGCCGTCGTATCCGGCGACACCCATTTCGGCCGGTCCTTGGACCTGAACCTGGGTGAAAATGTTTTGATATTCAGCCATTGTTCATATCCTCCTACAGATCAACCCACCAGGGCAGTTCAAAGTACCAATCCCACCAGACGATCCACTCTTCGAACCAGACGGTGCCTGAAATCACGATACAGATCGCAGACCAGAAACCAGCGTTCAGCGCCAGGAACAGGCCCAGACGGTGAATCCCCAATGGCCCGATCGAATAGCCGATCAGATCACGGAAGTACGTGTCTTCGTGATCAGGTGATTTGATCTCTTGGCCTTTAGGCGGGTTCACAGCCGACAACACCAGTGATCCGTGCAGCGCAAGTGCCAGACAGGTGGTGAAGAAGAACGTGATCGCGATCATATGTGCGGGGTTGTAGTGGAAGTTGCCATAAGCATAGCCCACGTTGTTGACCCAATCGAGGTGGCTGAAGATGCCATATGGGAAACCGTGCCCCCAGGCCCCCAGCAGCACCGGACGGATCACCACAAGCGTGACGTAAGCGAAAATCGCGACGCCAAACGCAAAGGGTACGTGATAGCCAATGCCAAGTTTGCGGCAAATCTCGACCTCGCGCATCATCCAACTAACGAAAGCACCAATCGCGCAGATCGTGATGATCTGCCAAAGGCCGCCTTCCATCAATGGCGCGGCACCCAATCCGTAATCAAGCGGTGGGGGGTCGATGGAAATCAACCACGGGTTCCATGTGGGGCCTTGGCTGGCCCCGTAAAAAATCAAAATCGTCCCAAGGACGGCGAAAAAGAACGTCGTGACCCCGAAGAAGCCCACATAAAACGGCCCCACCCAAAAGTCGAACAGATCTCCGCCTACCAATGTCCCGCCACGGACCCGGTATTTTCTCTCGAAGCTGAGCTGTGCCATCTTCTATCTCCATTCTTTAACAGGCCCTGCGTCCCCATTGGGCGCGCCCTGTTATTGTCAGTGTCGGTGTTTGCTACGGGCGGATCAGATTGCCCGCCCGCAGCGTGATTATTTCAGCAAAGCTGGTTACATTCCGCCAAAGGCGAGCTGGAACCAGTTTGTGCTTTCATTGCTCAACAGAACGAGGTGAATCATCGCTGCAAGCAAAAACAGGAATACGCCCTGAGCCACGAAAACGCGGCGCGGGTCGAATACCAGCCAGATCTTGTAGAACTGTGCCATGTGCTAATTCTCCTACCAGCTGAACCAAGGAAGCTTGATGTACGTCAGTACGTGAGCAACGACTGCAACGATCGTGAAGATCGTGAAACCGCTCATGTAAACTGCGTGCAGCTCCTGGGCCTGCTCGTCAGTGAGACCTGTGAAAGATAGGTCAGATTTGTCAGCCATGTTTTGTCTCCAAAATAAAGTACTGACGCCGCGCACCCCCCGCGGCCGGGTTACGACAGAAGCTCTTCCTCTGCCCCAATCCATCATCCCGGGGGGGAATGATGAACGTCGGATGCCCGTTTCCGGGCAAAACTGTTTTCGCTGCGATCACGCGCTGAAGATCTGCGGCGTAATAATGCGGGCCTGTGTCCAGGCCTTCGCGATTGGGCCCTTTGCGGGTAGCTCCATCCGGCGTGCAGCAGACAAGACCCATGTCAGAAGGCACAGCGGTAGCGTGGCCAGAAAGATCAGCCCGAAATAGGCATAATACTCGCGTTTCGGGGGTGCAGTCCGGGTCCGAAGTACCGGTGCATCTGTTGTAAAGTCAGTCATTTGCGTCCTCCCGAGGATGGTTGCAGTGTTTCGACGGTCTCTAAAACAACCCGGTCATTGCCGGCGTCGAGGGCTGCGCGCTCGGCTGCATCACGCAGCGTTTTAGCGGCAGAAATTCGTGTCAGGATCGGGTGTGTCGCCACGATCTCGTCCAGTTTGGCTTGCGCATCCGCGTCCCAAGGGAAATCGCGGCGCAGCGGTGTCAGAGTGGCATCGGTCGCGTCCATGTCCGTGCCCAAAGGCAGAATGTGGAACAGCGCGTCAAACAGGCCATTACAGACCTCTTGCAGCAGATAGGTCGCACCGGCGTAGCCCATAAACGGCGTGCCTGTGGCCCGCCGGATCGCGGCACCGGGGAAGCTGGCGGGGATGAATACCGGGCTTGGTCCGTGCCCGGCTTTCATTTCAGCCAGATACATCTTTTCGTTGATGGACCCCATCACGATCAAAGGACGCTTGCTATGCAGCATCGCGCGCACTTCTTCGTTATTCGTTTTCTTCCCGCGTGTGCGGGCCACGGCAAAGGCGCATGGGAAGCCCAGATCACCCTCAAGGAAATGCCGGACACCACGCGCATAAGTCTCGTTCGCCACAATCGCGAACTCAGCCGTGGCAAAGAAATCCTGCGTGACCGACCGCCACAAATCCCAAACGGGTTTGATGGTCGAATGCTTCTCTTGCTCGATGAACGGTTCAGGGTCGAGGCCCGTCAATTCACCCAGCTTGCGCAGGAATTTGGTTGTGGAATCAATGCCAAAAGGCGCTTGTAAGTATGGCTTACCAAGAACCTCACAAAGTCCCCGTCCAAACTCACGATACATCGTGACGTTCACATCGGCATTCACCAGATTGCGCATCTCAGCGACATGGGCGCCCAGCGGCATCACCATGTTGATCTCGGCGCCAATGCCTTCGACCAGGCGCCGTATCTCAGCCAGATCAGAGGGCATGTTAAACGCCCCATACATCGGCCCGAGGATATTCACCCGTGGCTTTGCATCTTCTTCACGCTTCTTCTCGGGCGGCATCCGGCCTTTGGTCATGCCAAATTCCGTGAAAATCCACGTCATCGCCCGGTCTGCACATTCCCACTGATCCTCATCAATGGTGCGGGGCAGGAAACGCTGAATATTGGTGCCTTGCGGGGTCACACCGCCGCCAATCATCTCGGCAATGGACCCGGTCACCACGACAGCAGGCAAAGCAGGATCAAGCGTTTCCCAAGCCCGCTTCATCGCCTCCTCAGTGCCCTCACCCATCTCGGTTTCGGCCAACCCGGTCACCACGATAGGCAATTCATGCGGCGGCAACCCGTCGGTGTAATGCAGAACAGAAGTCACAGGCAGGTTTTCGCAGCCAACCGGGCCATCAATGACGACTTGCAAACCTTTGACTGCGCAGAAGGCATAAACTGCCCCCCAATATCCGCCCGCGCGATCATGATCAGTGACAAGCATCAAATCATCTCCTGCGCTTTGGCGGCGCGCGCCATTTTATCAAGCTTTTTCTGATGGGCGGCACGGAAGTCTGGGCGCAAGTTCGGCGCACCCTCCCAGACACCAGCAGTATCACCAGAACCCACGCCCTCAAAGAACGCGCGCATCGTGTCCATCTTTTCCTTACCCGCAATCGCCGCATTCACGACTTGGGCCAGCGAGCCAGCACCCGCTGGACCCATGAGTGGCCGGGCTGAGATCAGATTGGTAAAGTAAAGCGACGGAATACCTGCCTCTTTGGCATGCTGAACGACAGGTGTCGTGCCAATCGCGAGGTCAGGCTTGATCGCATCGACAGCGGCCAGATCATCCTCTAGCGAGGCGCGGTAAACGATTTTCACACCTTTCGCCTCAAGCCATTCGGCGTCTGGACGCGACCATTCGGTCTTCGGACAAGCAGTGCCGACATAAGGGACATCAGCGCCGCTTTCGATCAGCAAACGCGCGACCAAAAGCTCTGAACCTTCATAGCCGGACAAGGTCACAGTGCCGTTGATCTGCGCGCCAGCCAAAGCACCTTTGATCGCAGGCAGGAACGCGTTTTGCGCCGCTGCAATCTGATCAGGTTTCACATTGTACGCATCACCGATCGCGGCCAACCAAGCAGCCGTACCATCGTGACCCACGGGGGCAGAGCCCACAATCTTGCGGCCAGCCGCCTGAAATTCACGGATCGCTGCGGTATAAAACGGGTGGATCGCTGCGGCGACACCGCAATCCAACGCGGCATAAAGCTCGCGCCATTCGCGGGTGGGCACAACCGGACCAGCAGCAAGGCCCATCGGGGCCAGCATCGCGCCAATCATCATAGGATCAGCCGGGAACATCTCGCCCAGCAGTGCGACAGTCGGACGGTCATGTTTGCCGCCGACGGGGCGCGCAACAGGTCCCGCTTTCACTTCTTCGCGGGCATAATTCAGCATCGCACCGGCCAGGACATCCTTGGCTTCTGCATGGGTTGGGATACCGAACCCAGGCACGTCGATGCCGACAATGCGCACGCCATTAATCTCTTTCGGCAACAACCGCAGCGGTACGCCGGATGCGGTGGGCACGCAAAGATTGGTCACGACAATCGCGTCATAGCGGTCAGGATCCGCCATATCATGGACACTCTCGCGAATGTCCTCGAACAGCTTACCCGTCACCAATGTCTCAGAATTGAACGGCACATAACCAACAGACCGGCGGGCGCCATAGAAATGCGACACAAACGTCAGGCCATACACACAACAGGCCGAACCGGACAGAACCGTGGCCACACGCTTCATCCGAAGGCCTACACGCAAAGACCCGAACGCAGGGCACATGCTCTGCGGTTGATCGTGGGGGCCTTGCGGATAGTCCTTGGCGTATTGATCTAAAATCTCGGATTTGCCAGCGGCGCGGGCTGCGGCTTCCATTGATCCGGCACTGGCTGTGCAACCACCCTCCAGGGCAGTGGCCTGCGTGCCAGCATCCAGCAGATCAGAGGTTTCTTCACGCGCAACACCCTCGATGATCTGGACTTGCCCAGCGTCATCATAGCCAACTTCATAGCCTTGGGTGTCGCTATCATGCGTCATACTTCACAGGCTCCTTTGGAGCAGGAGTTGCGTTCAGAACATCTTGAAGCAGGCGAACGGTTTGCTCACGCGTCGCACGGGCCAGCATCTGGCGCACCTCTGCTTGTACTTTTTGTTGTGGATCAGGCGTCATCATAGATCACCTCCAAGCTTTCCTTGGGGGCAGCGTTCTTGCCGCGCATGTCGACATCAGTGGCAGGGACCAATTGGTAATCGCCACCGGTATCCTTGGCATCAAACAGACCCAGCAAACCGTCTTGGTCCAAAGGTGTCGGGCGGACAGGTGGGGCAATGCCCACAGCCTCAGCCAGACCAACGAACATCGGGCCCCATTGGCTCTCATTTGTGCCAACGATCTGATAGTTTGCGGATTTCTTTCTCAGGTCGTCGTCTTGTGGGATTGCAGCAAGGACTGGAATGTTAACTGCCTTGGCGAAAGCTTGGGCTTCTCCGGTCCCATCGTCCTTGTTGATAACAAGCCCGGCCACCCCAACATTACCTCCAAGTTTACGGAAGTATTCGACTGCAGAGCAGACATTGTTAGCAACATATAAGGACTGCAGGTCATTCGATCCCACCAATATAACTTTCTGCGCCATATCGCGCGCGATCGGCAGGCCGAAGCCACCGCAGACCACGTCGCCCAGAAAATCGAGCAGGACGTAGTCAAAGTCCCAATCGTGGAACCCTAGTTTTTCAAGCAATTCGAACCCGTGGATAATCCCACGGCCACCACAGCCACGGCCCACTTCTGGCCCGCCAAGTTCCATTGCAAAGACACCACCACGCTTGAAGCAGACGTCGCCGATGGCAACTTCTTCACCCGAAAGCTTCTTCTTCGCAGATGTCTCAATAATCGTCGGGCAGGCCTTGCCGCCAAACAGCAGGCTTGTTGTGTCGGACTTGGGATCGCAGCCAATCAGCAACACGCGCTTGCCCATCTCGGCCATCATGTGGCTGAGGTTTGCAAGCGTGAATGATTTACCAATGCCGCCCTTGCCATAGATCGCAATGATCTGCGTTTTTGAGGTCGGTTCACCCTGAGGCACTTCCAGATTAGGCTCTTCATTGGCCTCATCGCGCAGGCGCTGGTCGAAATCCTTCAGGTTTGGAATGTCCTGCCCACCGGCAGGCTTACCATCAACAGAGTCTTTCATGCAGTTCCCCAATTCAAGATCATTTTCAGACACGCAGGATCGGTAAACGCGGTCTCATATGCGCCGCTGGCGAGTTCGGCAGGTTGTTGGTGAGTAATCAGATCGGCCAGTTCCAACACGCCCGCTTCGACCAAAGCTTTGGTCGCGGTCATGTCATCTGGCGCCCATTCGGCGCTGATGCGGAAACGGGCCTCTTTCATAAAGGCTGGCGGAAAGGCGAATTGCAGCGGGGCTGTATAGAAACCAGCCAGCACGATCTCACCGCCCTTGGCGATGCGACCAATCCAATCGTTCAACAAATCACCACGGCCAGAGGCGTCATAGACAGATTTGTAATCGCGGCGCTCATCCAGTTCAGGCGTTGTCACTTCGTAGCCATCAGCACCATCCATTCGAATGGGGTCAACTTCCCACACGGTCGGCGCAGGCGCACCAGATGCAATGGTCAAACGCGCCAACAGACGGCCAAGAACGCCGTGGCCGATAATCAGATCAGGAACGGCTTTGCCGGGACCAGCCATCGCATGACGGGCCGTCGCAGCCAAAGCAAGCAATGCACCAGCAGCACCAAGGCCACGGTCGATACGGGTCACGCGTGACGCCTTGGTCACCAACGTTTGCGCCGCCGCACCAAACAAACCAAAGGCACCTTCGTAGCAACTGGCACCGGGCACAAAGACATGTTCGCCCACCCGGTATCCGCTGTCGGCACCCGCCTCGATCACTTCGCCAGCGGCCTCGTACCCGGGGATCAGGGGATAGCCCATTCCGGGGAACGGCGGCATCTCACCTGTCCAAAACAACTTCTCTGTACCGGTGGAAATGCCCGAATGCTTGATCGCTACGACAATATCATCAGCCACAGGGGGAACGATTCCCACCTGATCAAGCGCCAGTTTGCCGGGCGCTGATAGGATAACGGCCTTTGTTTGCAACGTTTTCTCCTCTGCGACGCAATCCAAATAGCATCAGATCGCTACACTCTGTCTTGCCTTAGTTTAGCCTTACATGTCGTAGTGTCAATTTATTTAGACAGTTAAAGTGTCAACTTTCCCTTACACCCGTCACAACAGATGTAATAAAGGGACGGGGCGCTTTGGGTGTCTGAATTTGCGCAAAGCCCGCTTGCGCCAATAGTGCGGCGATCTGGGCCTGCGACCGCGCGCGTCCAGTCCGCATCGCCATGCAATAAAGCGCGAAATACGCATCACCTGCGCGCTGCGGCGTATCCCCACCTGTCATAGGCTCGGACACCACAATGCGGCCGCCCGCTGGCAAGGCATCAAATGCTGACCGCAAAAGCGCGATCACTGTGTCGTCGGCATGGTCGTAAAGCACCCGCACAAGGCTGATCACGTCCGAACCACGCGGCAGCGGGTCATCCCGGAATGATCCGGTGATGATCTCGGTGCGTTCAGACAGGCCAGCGCTTTCGAACCGTTCTGCCGCAGCGGGTGCCACGGCGGGTAAATCAAACAGCGTCATCTGTAGATCAGGATGCGCCGCACCCACCGCTGCCAAAAACGCGCCGGTGCCGCCGCCGACATCCAGGATGCGCGCGCACCCGGAAAGGGACGCAACGGTAAGCGTGTCGTCGGCGACCAGCACCTGACTATCTGCCATCAGTTGCGAATAGGTCGCCGTTGTTCTGGGATCGGTCGCACCACTGGCACCAAAGACGTAAGGCCAGAAGTCCGCCAGTTCTGTCTCGACCTCGCCTTTGAAGAACGCGACTGGGTCGGCCAGATCAAGGTAGAGCACATCATGGTGGTCAATCATGCCCGCCAACCCCGGCACACCGGCCAAGGCTGCCCCGCGGGTCGTCAGGGCATATCGCCCTGACTTGCGGCGCTTCACCAAACCAATCGACGTGGCACCAGCCAGCAGAACAGGCATGCGGTCTTGTGGCACATCCACTTCAGCCGCCAAGGCTTCAGCGGTCATTTCCTGATCAAGCAGTATCTGCGGCAGCTTGAGCCGGACAAAAGCCTGCAAGATCTGGCTATGACAAAAGCCCGCGACCAGATCGAACATCGCCTCGCCCTCTGAGCGGACAAACCGGCGGGTCAGGGGAAAGCGCGCGGCCCATTTCTGAAACCCGCGCGACGCGACAAGGCGTGTCAGACGTCCAGACCGTTTGACAGCGCCGCGCGATGGCGCGGGCTGACCAAGAGGAAGCGCTTGATCGTTCATTATTCGCCGGGAACAGTGGGCCTGCTGCGTGCACCGGCAGGCACCAGTTTATCGGCATAGGCACGGACCATCTGGGCCAGGGCGGCCTCACCCGGGCAAGCAGGGATCGACGAAATCGCACCGCCCAGAATGTCATCAAAGCGTTGGATCGCACCTTGTACACCATATGCGGCCACGGCATTCGGACGCCCATGCAAGTCATCCTGACCAGCAGGTTTGCCCAAAGTCGCTTCATCACACAGCGCATCGCGCAGATCATCGGCAACTTGGAACGCCTCACCAATACGCGCGCCCAGTTCTTCCCAAGGTTCAGCTTCTTGGCCAGCGGCCACAGCACCCATCTGGGTGGCGGCAATAAACAGCGCGCCGGTCTTGGCCTGATGGTAGGCTGAGAGATCAATCTGATCTTCGCTTTCCCAACCTTGCCCCGCGCAAATGCCAAACGGCATGCCGGTGCGGGTGCCCAGAATATCAATCAATTTCAGCGCCCTGTCCGGCGCATCACCTGCAGCGCGCGCCAAAATCTGGAAACCCATGATGATCAGGCTATCGCCCGCAAGAACAGCCAAAGGTTCGGAATACGCACGGTGCAGCGCCGGTTTGCCGCGCCGCATATCGGCATCATCAAAGCAAGGCAGGTCGTCGTGCACAAGGCTCGCACAATGGATCACCTCAAGGGCGGCCGCCGCAGCATTCGTCAGCTCTGGCCGATCATCGCCACAAGCCATTGCAACGGACGTAAGGATCGTCGGGCGAATGCGCGCACCACCGGGGGTGACAGCATATTGCAACGCTGCCGCCAGCTTAGCCGGGGCCACGCCGCCCTGACCGGATGCAATGGCCCGCGCCATGCTCGCATCAATACGCTCTGAGATTCTCATGCGCGTCTCCTTTACAGTCTATAGTGTCTATTTTAGTTTACATATGTCAATGTAAATCAAACACTACAAACGAGTCACAAACCGATATGGTCAAACAAGCGCCCAAAACTGTCATTATTGGTGCCGGGATCGGCGGGTTGGCTGCGGCCTTGCGGCTAAGCCACCAAGGCTGCGACGTGACCGTGCTGGACCTACACAGCGCACCGGGCGGCAAAATGCGCACGGTAGCGTCGGACGCGGGGCCGGTTGATGCTGGTCCGACGGTCCTGACGATGCGCCCGGTGTTTGAGGCGCTCTTTGCGGATGTGGGTGAGACGCTCTGCGATCACCTGACACTGCACCCTCTAACGACACTGGCGCGGCACTATTGGGATGATGGGGCGATGCTGGACCTCAAGGCAGACCCCATCCAAAGCCTCGCCAATGTTATTGCAACCTTCGGAACCAAAGCAGGCCATGAATTCGAAGCCTTCTCTGCCCGTGCAAAGCGCTTGTTTGAAGCCTTCGATGCGCCAATGATGCGCACGGCAGAACCAGATCAGATGGCCGTGACCAAAACCGTACTGCGTCAGCCAAGGCTGATCCCCGATATGGCACCACATAAAACACTGGCCGGTTTGCTGCGCCAATCATTCAGCGATCCAAGACTGGCGCAGCTTTTCGGACGCTATGCGACATACGTGGGCGGATCACCCTACGCCTCACCAGCAATCCTGTCGCTCATTTGGCAGGCCGAGGCGCAGGGGGTCTGGTCCGTCGCGGGCGGTATGCACCGGCTGGCGCAGACCATCGCTAAACTGGCCGAAACACGTGGCGCTACTTTCCACTACAAGACAGCAGCCACCCGCATCACCCGGCAAAATGGGCAGATCAGCGGTGTACAAACCGATGCCGGGCATTTCCCTGCGGATATGGTACTGTTCAACGGTGATCCGCGCGCCTTGGCAACCGGCCTGCTTGGCGAAGGGGCGAAAACAGCAGTACGACGGCAGCACACAGAGCCGCGCAGCTTGTCAGCCTTTGTGCACGCATTTGCAGCAGAACCCACTGGCCTGAACCTCGCCCATCACACGGTGTTCTTCGGGCACGATCCCAAGGCAGAATTCGCATCACTCGCCAAAGGCGAAATGCCAAAAGACGCGACCTTGTATCTTTGCGCCCAAGACCACGGACATACCGACGCGGGCGCCCTGCAACGGTTCGAAGTCATCATGAACGGCCCGCCTGTCCTACGCGACCCTGAGAAGGAAAAGCCCCTATGTCAGACACAAGTATTCAACCGGTTCCGGGACTTCGGCCTGCAATTCAGCCCCACACCGGGACCGCAGACGCTGACAACACCGCAGGGGTTCGACCAGATGTTTCCCGCGAGCCTCGGTTCCCTTTACGGGCGGAGCCCGCACGGGCTGATGGCGGCCTTCAAACGTCCGACGGCACGGACGAAAATACCGGGGCTGTACCTCTGCGGGGGCGGGGCGCACCCGGGGGCGGGGGTGCCGATGGCGACGCTCTCCGCAGCGCACGCGGCCGCGGCGATCATGACGGACCTTGCTTCCATCTCGACGTCCCGCCAAACGGCTACGCATGGTGGTACGTTGACGGGATCAGCGACTGCGGGACGAAAGCGGTCTCTGTCATAGGATTTATCGGATCGGTTTTCTCACCGTGGTATGCGTGGTCCGGACGCAAGGATCCCGCCAACCACTGCTGTATCAACGTGGCAACCTACGGACCCGGCGGGCGGTTCACGATGACGGACCGGGGACGGGACGCATTGCACACAACGCCTGACACATTCCAAGTCGGCCCCTCATCAATGCATTGGAACGGCAGCGAGCTAATCATCAACATCAATGAAATCAGCGGACCGCCTTTAATCAGCCGAGTGCGCGGCCAAATCACAATCACACCGCACGCGATGACAAACGTCGAACTGCCGCTCACTCCCGACGGCGCGCATATCTGGCGGCCCTTCGCGCCATCCTCCGACATCAGAGTCGATCTGGAAGCAAAGGGCTGGCAATGGTCCGGCCACGGCTACTTTGACAGCAACTTTGGGACACGGTCACTGGAAGAAGATTTCAGTTTCTGGACATGGGGACGCTACCCCACCAAAGCCGGGGCGACTTGCATCTACGACGCAGTGCGGCGGGATGGATCAACACTCGATACGGCGATTGCTTTCGACAACGATGGCAACGCCAAGATCGTCAATGCGCCACCTCGCACCCGTTTCAAACGCTCACTCTGGCAGGTGATGCGCGAAACGCGGGCCGATCCGGGCGTGATGCCGAAACAGGTGCTGTCGATGCTGGACGCGCCGTTCTATTCGCGGTCAGCCGTGCAAACCCAGATTGATGGGGAGGTCGTCACAGGTGTGCACGAAGCGCTTGATCTGAACCGCTTTCGGTCACCACTGATCAAACCAATGCTGGCCGTGCGGGTACCAAGGCGGCGGGGGTGGACTGGGTGATTTTTGCTCAGAGGCGCTGGTTGTACCCGTCTTCGCTCTAAGGACGAAGCCAGAACTACTCTCTTTTCCAGTTTTGGGCGTTTCGCAGTCTGATACCACTGACTTGCAAAGAACTATCCCAAGCGTCAGCCAGACCTGACAGGTCATGTCGTATCTGAAGCTCCACTTCAGCTGCTTGAAGTTCCCCAAGAAGATCAGGTAACGCGGTCATCTCGACAGGTTGGACCTTCTTGTCAATGACGTGCATTCCAACATCTTCAAGACAAACAAAGCCATCGCTCTCAAATGTGTAACGATACAATGTCGTCGCTTTGATGCGATCGACCCACCTGTCTTCGACGAAGGCGACAAATGGCTTGGTGGGGTCAATCCAATACCGGCTTATGTCAGTTTCGGACGATGTCACCAGCTTGGACATCACAATGCGCGGGCAATCACGCGGAAAGAGGTACAACGGCGCATACGCCGCATCAATCGCCCACACGAGCGGACCGTTCAGCCAATTCATTCGCTTTGGTCTGACAACCTCAGTCTGCACCGGCCTTGGGACAAACCGGTCAATGTTGGGGTCTTCACTGAAGTGATAAAGACGATGGCGCATATCCAATCCAAAACAGGGGAAACGAGCAGTGACAACGTCTATCTCATCAGCAGTCGACAACGGATGCAATGCTAGCAAACATCCAACTTCCACCGACCATCAGACTAAGCCATCGCAACGGTAGTCTCAGGGTTACTAACCTGCGTAGCCCATGGCGCGATCACATACCCGGCTCTGCCTTGCGCCTTGGCACGATAAACCGCCTGATCGGCACGCCGCAGCGCCTCTTGGCGTGACTGCCCGTCAAGCCCCAGAACCACCCCGACCGACGTCGTAACATGCCGTGTCTGACCATCCCCGATATCAAACCAGAAACCCTCGCTGATTTGTTTTGCGATATCGCGAATGCGATCGTCGTTGGCATCATGCACAACCATGGCGAATTCTTCCCCACCGATACGGGCACAATAGTCTATCTTGCGGATTTTGGACCGCAGATGCGCTGCGATCTGTTGCAGGCATCTATCACCGACATCATGGCCAAACGTGTCATTGATGTCCTTGAAGTGGTCCACATCAACGATGAAAACCGCCTGCTCTTGACCCATCCTTTCAGACGTTTTTTCCATGAACCAACGCCGGTTATGCAGCCCGGTCAGCGCATCTTGCGTGGCTTGCAGATAAAGGCGTTTTTGCAAAAAATTCAGATGCCCAATCAGCATCAACGCGAAAGCACACATCGGGAAGGCCGTAAAAGACGCGTCCATGAGATTACCAAGAAAGGCACCGCCCCCGAAGATCCCATTTTGGATCATGTCGCGCGCGTGGTTCAGCAGGCCGCTGATCCCTACGAGAACGAATAACTTGAACGTGAAATCCAACGCATTGAGTGGCGCCGTTACTCTAACGAACTTTTCCAAAAGTGACTCCGCTGGCTGGCACGGTTCCACCATAATATGACGTTTTCCGGGCGTTTCGCAGCGTAGAATCGAATGTTTAACAAAATCCTAACAGCGACACCACGGACCTCTCTTATGCGGGTTGCCCAAGGGTAATGATAACGCCATCCGCCGCTTGTGCATCATCGGCATCATGCGTGACCATCAGCACCGGCAACGCCCGCGCTTTGGCCCGATCAAACACCATATCCCGCACCTGCGCCCGTAGCGCGGCATCCAGCCGGGAAAACGGCTCATCCAGCAACAAGCCACAGGGTTCTGAAAGTAGCATCCGCATCAACGCGACGCGCGCTTTTTGCCCGCCTGACAGGGTCGCGGGGTCGCGATCTGCAAAACCACTCAGCCCGACTTCGTTCAGGGCCTCATCAATCTTGGCTTTGCGTTCCGTCGCACTCCCACCGGGCTGCAAACCAAAGGCCAGATTGGCTCCGACCGACAGATGCGGAAACAGCAGATCGTCCTGAAACAGGATCCCCACACGCCGCTGATGTGGCACGGCGCGGGTGATGTTATGCCCGTCCAGCCAAACTTCGCCCGTTGCGCGGAAATCAGGTGCGAGCGTGCCCGTGATAAACGCCAGCAACGTCGATTTGCCGACGCCTGATGGGCCCATCACCGTCAAAACCTCGCCCGGTCCGATGTCATGTGTGACCGACAACAACGGTGTGCCGCCTTTTGAAATCGACACATCCCGCAGGGATAGACCCTTATCCATGCTGCAATCCTTTTCTGTTGCGCCAGACCAGCGCAGGCAGCAATAGCGCCAGCGCAAAGGGGACCAGCGCGGCCCCGGTCTGCATCAATCCATAAACCGCAATCGCCCGACGATCACCACCTGACGCCAACGCCACGGCTTCGGTCGTCAGTGTCGCAACCCGGCCCCCGCCAATCAGCAAGGTCGCCAGATACTGCCCCACCGACACCGCCAACCCAACAGCCAAGGCGGTCAGGATCGGGCGCAGCAGCATCGGCAGGCGTACCCGCCACAGCACGCCATTTGGGCTGGCGCGCAGGGCTGCCGCGATAGTGCCCATCCGCGTGTCCCACGCGCGAAACGGATCGGCGAGCGACAGGAACACATACGGCAAGACGAAAACCAGATGCGCCGCCATCACCGGCAACCGCCCCACATCGGCACCAAGGTTCAGCATCAAGGTCTGCAATCCGGGCAGGAAAGCGGTCTGCGGGATCAAGAGTGGTAGGTAGAGCAGCCAAACGGCCCGCTGACTGAAAGACAGGCCAAAGCGATACTCGGCTTCCAGACACCCAATCGTCAGGATCAACGCGGCAAGTGCCACGGTGATCGCAATCAACGCCGTCTCGCCCAAGGCCTCTAACGTACCGGGACCAAAGCGCATCCAATTGCGCAGGGTGAACGTGTCAGGAAAGGCGTCGGGAAACCCCCAGAACCCGGCAAACGACCAGATCGCCAGCACCACCATGCCAAGCAGCACAGCCAGGGCAGATGCGGCCCCTGCAAACAGGGCGAGCTGCGCGACAACAGGGTCCAACCTACCCCGCGCACCTGAGGCAATCCAACGCTGACCTAACCGCCCAATGACGTATTCACCAATGCGCCAGAACACCAGCGCACCAATCACGAGAGCCAGTTGCAGCAAAGCACCCGCCGCCCCTTCAAGCCGCATCGCAAGGTCGGGGTCGGACATCCACTTGACGATCTGTACGGAGAGCGACGGTGGCGTGTTCGGGCCAAGGATCACAGCGACATCCACAACAGACATCGAATAAGCGAGGACGACGTAAATAGGCGGTCTGATCTGGGCATAGACACGGGGGAACACCGTCTTGAGCCACCCTGTCAAACGGCCATAGCCCAGCGCCTGCGAAATGGTCACGCTGCGTTGGGCATCCGCCTGCCCAAGGGCCGCCAGCGTGATCAGCAAAAGGAACGGCACTTCCTTCACGATCAACCCGGCGGTCATTGTCAGACCCCATGTATCCTGAACGATTAACAGGTCCGGGGGGCGATCCCAGCCAGTGACACCCGGTGACATCAACCGCGACAACCAGCCCGAGGGGGCAATCAAAAACGCAAGGCCAAAGGCGGCAGCGGCGTGGGGGACTGAGAGGAGCGGAGACAACAGCCGCTCCAACGCGCGGAAAGGCCGCGTACCGGACCACCCTGCTGTGACCAGCATGACAATCGCCAGCGAAATGGATGTCGCCAGCAACCCAGTCGAAATCGACAATAGCATCGCCCGCGGCAGGCCCGCCCAGTCAAACAGATCACGAAACGGGTCCAGCGATGGACCGGTCAGCCCCGCCGCGGGCAAATGCCCAAAAGCGGGCATGACCGTGCCCCAAAGCCCGGCAATCACCGGACCCAGCATCGCCAACAGCGTCAGCGCGGGCAAAATAGGAAGAAAACGACGGCGGTTCATTTGCCACACGGTCCCGGTTTTGATCCGGGACCGCGTTTCACCAAGAACAGCACTCTTACTGCGCAACACCGTAACGGGTCATCCAGTCATCCGCGATCCGTACCATCCAGCTTGGGTGTGGTTCGGCCTGAACGGTTCCCAACTCAGCAGGGCTGAGTGTTGCGACACCGAGGTCCAGCGCATCAAACAACGCACGATCATCTTCAGACAACGCATCCATGTTCAGCACAGTGCCATAGCCCAAAATCGCTGGGTCCTGCGCGCGGGCTTGTGCTTCCGCCGACATCAGGAAATTCGCGACAACCATGGCGCCCGCCTTGGAGCCTGAATTGTAAGGGATCGCAACAAAAGACGCGTTGCCAATGGTGCCTTTGTCCAAAACAAACGTCCGCACGGTTGGCGGCAGTTCGTTATTGGCGATCGCAGTTGAGGCAGCACCCGGGCTGAACGAGATCGACAGATCAAGCTCACCATCGGCGATCAGCGGGAACATTGCGGTGCCGGTGGCAGGATAAGCCTTGCCTTCACGCCAGAGGTTCGGGGTCAATTCATCAAGATAGGCCCAAAGCGGGGCTGTCACCTCGTCATAGGTTTCATCCGTTGCGGGCGCAGCCAGCACGGACGCATCAGGCAGAATATCGACCAAAACCTGTTTCAGGAACGTCGTACCCAGAAAATCTGGCGGCTGGGGATAGCTGAAACGACCGGGGTTTGCAGCCGACCACTCAAGCAAGGCCTGCATGGACCCAAGGCGGTCAGGCATATCAGCGGTGTCATGCACAAAGACCACCTGTGCCATCGCCCAAGGACTTTCGAACCCTTCGGTTGGCACGGTAAAGTCGGTCTGCACAGATTTGCCTTCGCTATCTACAATAGCCCAGTTCGGCAGTTGCTCGGCATAAGGACCAAAGAGCAGATCAGCCTCTTTCATCGCAGCAAAGTTCGCGCCGTTAATCCAGATCATGTCGATGGCGCCATCGTCATCTTCACCGGCCTGCTTTTCAGACAAAACACGGGTCACAGCGTCGGCGGTATCGGTCAGCTTCACATGCTCCAGCGTCACGCCGTAATCTTCCATCACGCGGTCACCGACCCATGCGATGAAGTCATTGGTTGTCGTCGAGCCGCCCCATGCGTTCCAGAACACGGTCTGGCCTTCAGCCTCGGCTGTTACGGCGTCCCAGTTGGCAGGATCAATGTCGGCCAGCACGGGCACGGGGGCCAGCAATGCAGCCAATACGGCAAGATGTTTCATGTGGGAGGTCCTTCAGTTCTTGTAGATTTGTTTGGCGGCATAAATCCGCAGTGTGGCGGTCGCAAAGCAAAGGGCGCCAAAGACCCATGCCAGCGGAGAGAAATAGACGGGCAGCAGACACAGGATCACAAAGAACACGATGGTCTCGGTCCCCTCCAGAATGCCGTTGGAATAGTAGAGGGATTTCTGGCCTTGCGCGTCGGTCTTATGGCCATGTTTTTCGGCCAGGATCGCGTAGCCCAAAAAGCTGGTGCCGTTGAAATAGAAGGAGGTCAGAAGGAAAGCACCCGCTGCACCATTCGCAGTCGGATTATAGATCACAAAGGCCATCGGGATCGCGCCGTAGAATAGAAAATCGACAGCGATATCAAGGTAACCACCAAAGTCGGTCTTTTGTGTCGCGCGGGCGACGGCCCCATCAAGTCCATCGGCAATACGGCTGGCCAGCAAGGGGACCAGCGCCCATCCGAATTGCCCCAATGCAATCAGAAGAGCCGCCAACAGCCCCAAACCCAGACCAATCAGCGTCACCCCATCCGCCGTGAACCCACGCGAAGCCAGCCCGCGACCGACTTGGTTCAGCGGTGGATCAATCAATTGGCGTGCGTGACGGTCAAGCATGAAACCCTATCCAAAGTTGTGATCCTTGTGGACGATGCGACCGAGTGGCGCAATCAGCCTGACGACAATGTGAGTGCAACAACACTCTTTGACACAATCAGCGGAAGGCAAAGAAGCGGGCACCCAGAAAATTCAGACAGGACCCAAGAAACGACCCTGAAACAAAGGCGGCAAAGACGGTCATGCTCGCGGTGCCAAACAGGCCGATAATCAAGGAGTACGTCGCATAGTTCGTCAGGTTACCCGCGACCTGCACCCCAACGTAACGGCGAAACTGGCCTTTGTTCCGCTGCCTTGAGGCACGAAAAGTCCAATTGCGATTCAAAGCCCACGTGACCATCACTGCCATCGGGAACGACAGTGCCCGTGCCAGATAAGGCGATATGTCGAACGACAAAAAGAACCACAACAGCCCGCCATCGACCACGAAACCTATCGTCCCCACTACGCCAAAGCGCAGGACTTGTGTAATCAGATCAGAGCGCAATACGTGGCCTGCCACTGGCTTCGACGCGGATCACGGCCTCAACAAACATCGTGCGGTTCTCAATCTCGGCCTCCGAGATATCCCGCACCACGGAAAAGCGGATGTCCTCGACACCAGAGGCGCGCACCAAGGTTTCGGCCTCTACCCGCAATGCGGTTTCGAGCATGTCCAACGCGGCATCACGATCGGCAAAAGTCTTGGGGCCCTGCGGCAAGTGCACGGCAAATGCCCCTTCGCCTGCGCTGGTCACCGTTCCGGTGGCCTGCATCCGCACCTGCCCCACAACTGCGCCAATCGCATTCGCCACACCCGCGTGCTGCGGCAAGACCATACGCGTCCCAAGGCGGTCTCCGACAGCCCCATAGTAAGTTGCCGCAGAGGCGCCAAGGCCAACGACCGGCACACCCAGCGACAGGCGCACCTGAACCACACCATCATGCTTGTCCAAGCCAGCCATGCTTAGCGGATGCTGCGCCAAGGCGGCGGGATCACTCCATTCCAGATCATCCTCTGCAAACCCGGCTTGCAACAAGCAATCAGCGGTTTGTGCCGTCAGTTGATCAACGATCTGCCGTGCAAGCGCCTGCCCGCTGTCGGTTAACCGCGTACCAGCACCGGTCCGGCGGCGTGCAAAAAGGGTCAGGGCCTTTTCGGCAGCGGCAGAATCCCACGCGTCCACAAAGCCCAGCGCATGCGCTGCATCAGACGGGGTGATGCCCGCCAATATGACCAAACCCTGCGCTACCAAACGGCCCAAAGCCGGGCTTTCCATGCGCGACTGCACCGCATGGCTCAAACGCAAAGGGCCTTCCGTCAAACGGTCAACAATCGTCTGCTCGCGCTGGTCCAAACCAAGCGGTGTTTTGTCCCAAAGGGGAATCGCAAATTGGCCACCATCAGCAGCAGGAATGTCCTGCGCCAAAGCCCGATCCAAAGCGCTATGCACCACGTCAGGATAAAGATTGGCCGCAAGCGCCACCGGCATCAAACGGCGCGGCCCCAACCGGAGCCCCCCATCCAGCCCATCGACAACATGCACCTCGCTATCGCCGCCCAGACCTGTGGTGCGCATCGCCACCGCCTCAACCATCGTGCGGAACGGGCCAACGCGAGCACCTTGCGGGTCGATCTTGGGGCGGCCATCACGCAACAGGCACACGTCCGTCGTTGTCCCGCCAATATCACTGACAAGCGCGTCGGTTTCACCCGTCAGCCAACTGGCACCGGCGATGGATGCGGCAGGCCCGCTCAGGATCGTCTCAATCGGTTTTTCACGCGCAAGATCGGCGGAAACCAGTGCGCCATCCCCGCGCACGACCATCAGGCGGGCGGTGATACCAATAGCAGTCAGATGATCCTCACAGGCGGTGATCAAGCGATCAAGCATACCAATCAGCCGGGCATTCAGTACCGCCGTCAGGGCGCGTTTTGGCCCGCCCAGCGCTTGGCTTAGATCATGCGAGCAACTAACCGGCTTGCCGGTGATGTCGCGGATCAGATCACGGGCCGCGACTTCATGCGCAGGGTTGCGTGTGGCAAAACTGGCGGCAACGGCAAAGCCGGTCACCCCCGCGTCCAATTGCAGAAGCGCGTCGCGCAATACATCCAAGTCCAAAACAGCGACTTCGCTGCCTGCGTGATTGTGACCGCCAGCAAGGCGGATAACAGGATCGCCGCGTAACGCCTCTGTCAGCCCCGCACGGCCAAGATCGGCATCGTCGAACCCAATGGCAATCAGCGCAATCCGCCCACCCTGACCTTCGACCAGTGCATTGGTCGCCAGCGTCGTCGACAGCGACACCATCGCAATGTCGGCGGTATCAACCCCTGCCTTGGCAATCGCGGCATCAATCGCCGCACCGACGCCAACAGCCAGATCGGGGCGGGACGTCAGCGCCTTGGCAGATGCCACAACCATATCCGCCGCCTCGTCCAAAACGACGGCGTCGGTGTATGTGCCACCGGTATCAACACCCAAAAGGTAAGCCATCGCCCTGATCCACTTTTCAACTGCCCGTCAGATAAGCGGTAGCACCGCGCGGAATGCAACGCCAAATCAGCGCGGCAGAACCTCAAAGAGCAACTGAGCATCGTCATTCACTGTAACCGGGCGCAACCAATCAGCGCTGCCACCGTTGGCCATGTCGGTGGCAAAATCGCTGTCATAGCTATTGCCACGGCACAGCAACAGATGGGTTGCGCCTGTGTTGCGGACATATTCCGCCATCTCGGCGCTCTCCAGCATGAAGGGCACAATGCCATTCGAAAACGCGGCGGCACTGCGGTGATAGGGGCCCGAAAGCCCCTTGTGATGGGTTGCCCAAATCAAAGCAGGGCCGAAGCTAACAGTGGTCAGCACAACAGCCGGCGGGACATCATTGAGCGCCTTGAGAGATGCGTAATCTCGGCAATTCGCGGCGGTCGTGCCAACATGGGTCTGGTCTTTCGTCATCAACGAAATGAATGGGCTGGTCACGACCGCTGGTGAAGAGATCATGACTGCGATAGCAATTGCGGCCAATCCTTGCGCCAGATCGCGCCGTTGCAGGTAGCCTTTGACGAACTTCGCTACGACAACCCCGCCAATGATCGGCACGACCGGGGCTGCCATGATCACCGTGCGCATTTGAACAAACATCATCGCAAAACCAACCAGACCCAAGATCAGCAAAAGACCAACCGCTTGATCCCGGTGGGCCATTGGACGCCCCGAGCGCAGTGCAGACAGCCAAAGACCTGACCCCATCAGCAAGGCCACCACAACGGGCAGGCCAAAGATGAAGGCGGATTCTGTATGCGCTTGCAGATACACCAGACCCGGCTTTGCCTCGACAATGCGTTCGCTAATGATGTTCTGCACCTCCAACGGCAAATCACCATAAGGCCCGTCCAGACACCCTGATAAAAGCGGCCAGGCAAGCCCGACACCGATCACCGTCAGCCCAATCGTGGCACCTAATTGCCATGCGGTTGATGGCAGAAAGCGGTGTGCGGCCATCGGCACAATACACGCAGTGCCCGCAACTGCGATCAGTGCCAGGGTCGGCGTGCCAAGCTGGTCACAGACAGGCTGCGCCCAAAGGCTTGGCGCAGTTTGACCCATCATCAACAACGCTGACGCGATGCCCAAGGTGATACAAAACACCACCAGAAGTTGACGCGACATTGGCGTTGCGACAAAAAGCGCGCGCATAAAAAACGCGAGCCCGGCACCCACAATGAAGGGCAGGCCTTCCAATCCGATGGCAAGAGAGAACGCTGCTGCTACCCCGCCGGCGACGCCTGCCGCGATGGGGCGGCTGGGCCAGATCAGCGCAAAGGCAACAATGATCATCATCAACAGCTGCACGTTATGATGATCAAGATTTCCAGCCGCCATGTGCAAATCCGCGGTCAGCGGCCAAAAGGCCACGCAAAGCACAGCAAAACAGGATGGCAGCGTCTCAAAGACGCGCCGCGTGCCAAATCCGATGGCAAGAATGGTCAAAAGCAAAATCAGCGTCGGCCAGATTGCAGCGGCGACCTGCTCGGCGGTTGCCATGGGCATGACATACGACAGCGGTACGATGAAAGCAGCAATGCCCACATCAATGTAGCGCGACCAATGCAACGGCAGGCCCTCGGGCGGCAGCATCTGATACTGCCGGACATCATACCACCCTTGCCCGGCAAGCCAGTCGCGCACGGTCAACAGGCGCATGATGTCGTCATTGCCCATGGTGACAAAGTTGTTTTCCAACTTGCTGCCGTCGATGAAAGCCTTGACCAGCGCAATGGTGATGGTCCCAAGCAGGACCAGAAAAAGCGGCCTCTGTCGGGCAAATTCAATCAAATTGGTTTGCTTCATTGGGATATGTCGCTTGCTAAATGATGGCTGTGAGGCACCTGCCAGATCAACGGGGCAAAACAATGACCTGTCTTGGCAGTCCAACACGGGTTTTGTCTGGTGCGCAACATCATCATATCACGCCCGAAAAGCAACGTAGCGCGCCCCGCAGAAATTCAGAACCGCCCCAAGCGCCGACCCTGCGACAAATGCCCAGAACACTGTGGCCGACGCAACGCCAAAACCAAGAATGATCAGCGAATAGACGCCATAATTGCTTAACGCGCCAACGACCTGCACCGCAAAATAGCACTGAAACTGTCCCTTTGGATGCGCATGGCTTGTGGCCACAAATGTCCAGTTGCGATTAAGCGCCCATGTCACAACCACCGCGACCGGAAATGACAGCGCCCGCGCAATATAAGGTGAGATATCCAATGAAATAAGGAACCAAAGCAACCCTCCATCGACCACAAAACCGATGGCCCCGACAACGCCAAAACGCATGATCTGTGTGAAAAGCTCGGATTGCAAAGGGGCGTCTAACGATTTTTGGGGGCGGGAAACGACAGATAGGTCAATCGTTTCATCTCGCGGCGGCCCAAGGTTACCGTATCAAGGATCAGACCGGCCAAGATCACCAAAACAGCAATCACTGCTATAGCAGAGGCCAGAATGGCAGTCGGAAAGCGAGGTACAAGCCCTGTTTCCACATACTCGGCAACGACCGGATAACCTAAGACCAGAGAGATGAGGAAAAGCAAACCACCAAGCAGCCCAAACACTTGCAAAGGGCGTTCTTCCTTCACCAGCAGGATGATCATGCGCAAGATACGAAACCCATCCCGGATCGTGTTCAATTTACTGTCCGAACCTGGAAGCCGATCAAGATAGGCCGTTTCCACGTCGGCGATGGGCATCCGCAATTCAAGCGCATGCACCGTCAGTTCAGTTTCAATCTCAAAACCGCGCGACAGAGCCGGAAAGCTTTTTACAAACCGACGCGAAAAGACACGGTACCCGGTTAGCATATCCGTGGTCCGTTTGCCGAAAATCGCGGATACCAGACCGGTCAGCATCCAGTTGCCAAAGCGGTGACCGGGGCGATAGGCCTCTTGAATTTCAGTAACACGGCACCCGCTGACCATATCAAGGTTTTCATCAACCAGCTTGGCCACCAACTGTGGCGCTGCTTTCGCCTCATAGGTGTTGTCACCATCCACCATGACATACACATCTGCCTCGATGTCAGAAAACATGCGCCGCACCACATTGCCTTTGCCTTGCTGCGGCTCAGACCGCACGATAGCGCCCGCGGCCTTGGCTACGGCAACCGTGTCATCGGTTGAGTTGTTGTCATAGACATAGATATCGGCATCCGGCAGCGCCTGCTTGAAGTCACTGACCACCTGCGCAATCGGCGTTTCCTCGTTGTAGCACGGGATCAACACAACAATTTTCGTCTCAGACGTGGGCATTTGACCCTCCACAACCATCAACCGGTCCGCAACATGTCTTACAAACAGGGGCCACCTTTGTGAACCTGTCCCGAGATCACCGTCGTGTAAGGTGCTTTTAGAGCATCATTTGGGTGGAACATTGATAATGGCCGCAATCCAAATGATAGTCAGGCTATGAATGATCTCACACAAGCCATCACAGAACGGCGCGATGACCTGATCGCGCTGACCCAAGACCTGATCCGCATTCCCACGCTGAACCCTCCGGGGGACAATTATCGCGAGGTCTGCGAATATCTTGACACGCGCCTACGCAAGGCGGGCTTTGAAACAGAGCTGATCCGCGCGTATGGCACACCCGGTGACAGCGACAAATACCCGCGTTGGAACATCGTGGCGCGGCGCGAGGGTGCGCGTTCTGGCGATTGCGTACATTTCAACAGCCATACGGACGTGGTCGAAGTCGGCAATGGCTGGACCAAGGACCCCTTCGGCGGTGAACTAAGCGACGGCAAAATCTACGGACGCGGCGCTTGTGATATGAAAGGCGGGCTCGCGGCATCCATCATCGCAGCGGAGGCCTTTCTCGAAGTGCACCCGGACTTCATTGGTGCCATCGAAATCTCTGGCACAGCGGACGAAGAATCCGGGGGCTATGGTGGCGTCGCCTACCTTGCCGAAAAAGGATACTTTGACCCCGCCCGCGTCCAGCATGTCATCATCCCAGAACCGCTCAACAAAGATCGCGTCTGCCTTGGCCATCGCGGCGGCTGGTGGGCGGAAATCGAAACCTTTGGTGAAATCGCCCACGGATCCATGCCGTTTCTGGGCGATTGCGCCGTCCGGCACATGGGGGCGGTGCTGACCGAGTTCGAAGACAAGCTTTATCCTGCCATGGCCGCCCGCACAACCGACATGCCAGTTGTGCCAGAGGGCGCGCGATCTTCAACGATGAACATCAACTCCATCCACGGCGGGCAACCCGAACAGGACGACGACTACACCGGCCTGCCTGCGCACTGCGTGCCCGATAGTTGCCGGATTGTGATAGATCGGCGCTTTCTGGCGGAGGAAAACGTGGATGACGTGCGCGGCGAAGTCAGAGAACTGCTGGAAGGGTTAAAATCGAACCGCGACCGTTTCGACTATGACATGCGCGAAATCAACGTGGTGCTGCCAAGCATGACCGACCGCGACGCCCCCATCGTGCAGACGGTCGCATCCGAAATCGAAAAGGTGCTTGGCAAACCGGCGGAATTCGTGGCCTCACCCGGCACCTATGATCAAAAACACATCGACAGGATCGGCAAACTGAAGAACTGCATCGCCTACGGACCGGGAATACTGGAGTTGGCGCATAAGCCCGACGAATACATCGGCGTGGACGACATGATCGACAGTGCACAGGTGATGGCAGGGGCGTTGGAAAAGATTCTTCTGCGAAAGTAGAAAAGTGAGAGGCGATTAGGGTCAGGACCCAACATTGGGTTTGGCAAACTCCTTCAGCCGTCGCCGCCCGGCGGGGTCCGGTTGCCGCGCCCACCGATGAAGTCGCTCGACACCGTTCCTTTGAAACAGCGTGGGAAGAACGGGTAGGTGTCGGTTGCAAAATAGACATATCGCCCGTCAACCATGGCCCCATTGCATTCATCCAGATCACCGGACCCTGCAATGAATTCGTAATCCTGCACATAGGTGCCGTCATGTGCGCCACCTGGACCGGATGCGCGTTCGCCACTTTTGAGTTGCCAGGATGATTGCGCTTGGTCACCCACGTAGTGGATTTCAAACCCATCAGCGGCATAGCCAAACAGCGTGTTCTCAAGCCCCTCGACCACCGCAGAGGGGATGCCGTGGTAGTGGTACATCCCGTCACCGTCCACATGCGCGTTTTGCGCGTCCATGATAAGCCCGCCTACGCCTTCCACATTCCATCCTGAAGACGGATCGCGCGAATATCCACGCTCGGTAGAGGCATCATAGTATTCCGCGGTGCCCGGACGCAGTGGAATACCGGTCACCGTAATGCCCGAAACACGGACGTTTCGGGTTATGGTGTCGGCAAGCTCTGGCGTTGCATCCATGCAAAACGCGTGATCCTGCTGTTCCACAATGGCCCCTTCGCGCCACGGGCCGGTGTCGTGATCGGGGACGCCATCCGATCTGATGCAGCGCTGATCCCCGTCCACTGTGATAGTAACGTGCGCCTGGACCGCGCCGGCGGTCAAAAGCGTTAGAGCGAGCGTTATGCCGAGTGTCTTCATGATACATGTCCTCAGGATGTTTGAATAATGGTCTAACGGGCGCAACCAGTTCTTCCGTCGTTCTTTGCATCACAGGACATGGGCGCGCGTGTTCTCATCAAAGACCATCCTGAGATGGACAAGAGACCATTGGCATACGTGCCACAAAAAGTGCGCGAGACTGGTGGTCGCAATGACGGCTTTGCTGCGACCCGCCAAGAGCTGCTTTCAAGTGGGATGGACTTGTCCATCTGGGGCAGCTGCAAAGCTCGCGATATCTTGATGG
The DNA here is from genome assembly GCF_023015625.1 of Yoonia sp. F2084L. GTDB lineage: Bacteria > Pseudomonadota > Alphaproteobacteria > Rhodobacterales > Rhodobacteraceae > Yoonia. The sequence goes on along the minus strand of NZ_JALKAH010000003.1, from coordinate 78,320 downwards.
ACAGCCAATTGCCCGACACGCGGATATATCGTTGCGTTTCCTAGGCTTGTTTTATCAACGCTGCTTTCCCAAACCGGATCAATGGCGCGGCGTTTCGCGCAAGCTGTGCAACAATTCCCGTCACGTCCCCATTCAGCCATGCTTGCTTGGTGATATCTGCCTGTATGACATAGCTTTTGAGTTTAATCTCTTCGGCATTGGGGTGGTTTTCATGCTCAATAAAGCCCTTAGGCATCCGCGTGAGTCGATCCATGTCTGCAAGACCTGTTCCCACATCTGTCAGCCCGTCCACGATTGTTTGAAACGCCGGTGTTTCATCCACAATGCGCTGCCTGATCAGGCCAAGCTGTGCTGTCGGTAGTTTGTAAAATCCACCCCCGACCCAACCGCCTGTCGCATTCAGTTCAACATAAACCATGCCCGCCATTTCAGCCTTCGTCCCGCCAGGCGTCAACACCCCCGAAACGGATGTCTTGTAAGGGCTTTTGTCCTTGGAAAAGCGTACATCCCTGTTCATGCGAAACATCGTCTTTGCACTTCCCTCAAGCGGAAGCGCGCTGTCGAGCAAGCGGTTCGATACATGCTCAAGCATCTCACCAAAGGGGGTCAGGCAATGGGCCTTGATGTCTGCTTTATGGGCATCATACCACTCTTTGGTATTGTTCTGCGCAAGTTGGGCCAGCAGGTCGAAGGATGTCTCAGATATCAGTGTCATGGGGTTTCTTCTTTCATCGGCGCTGGCTCAAGACGGCTTTGCATGCATGCACAAAATCGTTGTCACGGCCCGCTTGGTACGCTTTTCGATATCCACATAAGGCACCTTGATGACGCCCAGTTGCACGCGCACCATGCCAAGACCTTCAAGCAAACCCATCAGGTCTTCTGCAATATCCATTGCATCAGTTTCATCTGACAAAACACCCTTGCTTTGTGCGGTAGTGAACATTTTGGCAAAGTCGTTTTGCGTCTGCCCATAAGCCGCATCAAAGAACGTCCGTCCAATATCTGGGTTGTCGCGCGCCTCTTCGTGCATCAGCCGCGAGAACTCCATCGTGTCGGCAGCGTTGAGAAACGTCAAAAGCTTCGTGCTGTATTGGGTCAAAGCCTCGCGCAGATCTGCGAGGGTTTCGATCTTGGGTGGTGTGACTTCGCGAAACTTGACCGCCTCAGCCTCGGTCACACAGCGCAGAATATCTGCCATATTCTTAAAGTGCCGATAGATGGACGCTTTGGATACTGCGGCCTCACGCGCCAGCAGATCGGTCGACACTTTTTCAAACCCATGTTCGAAAAACAGCCGACGTGCAGCGTGCAAAATGCGGTCATGTGATGATGTCTTACTCATAAAGCATGTCTAAGCTGCGGCGTGCGAAAAGAAAAGTACTGTACCGTACTCTTTTGCCTTGCTGTCTGACCAACGTGCTCTAAGTACGGGTCAGTACGCACATGGAAGGCCGACCAATGAAACCGATCATCGTAATTGTAGCTGTCTTTGCGCTGACGCTCGCAGCCAAAGCGCAGGATACAGAAGTCCTGACGCCGTCGGGTGACTTGGCCCCCATGCGCGCCGTCAAGCTGATCCAAGCCGGTGGCGAGGCCGCGCAGCTAGAGCGCGTGTTTTTCGGACAAGTGGCGGCACGCGAAACGGTTGATTTATCTTTCGAGGTTGGCGGGCGGCTGGTGATGTTCGACGCCCAAGAGGGTGAGTTTCTTGATGAGGGTGTGCAGATAGCCGCCATGGACCTTGCACCCTTTGAACGCGCAGTTGAGCGTGCGACGCTGCAGCTGGTACAGGCCAACCGTGACCTGACCCGCGCGCAAACACTGGTGCAATCAAATGCAGCCTCGGCAACCCAAGCCCAGAACGCCGAAACCGCCCGTGACCTTGCCGCCGTTACCCTGCGCGAGGCGACAGACGCGCTTGAAGACGCCGCGCTTTCCGCTCCTTTTCGGGCGCTGGTCGCATCCCGCCTGACGCCAAACTTTACCAATGTGTCTCCTGGGCAGCCGATTGTACGCCTGCATGACATGTCCGAGGTACGTGTTGAAATCGACGTGCCAGAGCGTTTGTTCCAAAGTGTCTCCGATGTCACAGCCGTCAGTTTTGTCGGCACATCGCCCCTGTTTGCGGGCGAAGTGCCCTTAGCTTTGCGCGAATTCAACGCCGAGACGCAGAATATCGGCCAAAGCTACCGTGTCACGCTGGCCCTGCCATCCACCCAAGTCCCCACAGCCATAATTCCCGGCGCGTCAATGACGGTCACTGCGCGGTTGCGCAGCGCTGACACGGCAGCGATTGCGCTGCCGCCGTCCGCGGTTTCGATCACAAATGATGGCGCACAGGTCATGGTCTACACCCCCAACGGTGATGATGCATACGGGACGGTCAATCTGGTTCCTGTGAATGTGACCTCTGTGAACGGCACGCAGATCACTGTTACCGGCCTTGGCCCTGACCAGTGGATCGTCGGCGCCGGCATCCAAATGCTGCGCAATGGTGAAACCGTGCGTCCCTTCACCGGCATGAGCGTAGAGTAGATCCATGAAAATCGCCCGTTTCTCAATCGAGTATCCGATCTACACATGGCTATTCATGGTCTTCGCTCTGATCGGCGGCGCTGTGGGGTACATGTCAGTGGGCAAGCTGGAAGACCCGACATTCACACTCAAATCTGCGCTGGTCATTACCCCTTACCCCGGTGCGACGGCGGCAGAGGTGGCCACAGAGATTTCCGAAGTGCTGGAAGCTGAGATCCAGCAGATGGACGAGATTAAAACGGTCACATCGCGCAACACCCAAGGCAGTTCCGTGATTGAGGTCGAGGTCGAAGACCAGTTTGGCGGTGATGAACTACCACAGATCTGGGATGACCTGCGCGACCGCGTCGCAGATGCACGCGGTGCTTTGCCAGCAGGTGCCTTGCCTTCACTCGTGAATGACGACTTTGGCGATGTGTTTGGCATTCTCTATGCCGTATCGGCGCCCGGATTTTCGGATGCGGAAATCTGGGACATTGCCACCTTCATGCGGCGCGATCTGCTGACTGTTGAAGGCGTGGCAAATGTGGAAATCCAAGGCCTGCCGGAAGAGGCGATCTTTGTCGAACCCTCATCGCAGATCGTGTCATCGCTTGGTATTGATCCGGGTCTGATTGTCGGCGCGATCAGCGCATCGACAGCGATCAACCCGACGGGCTTTGTCGCGAACGGCAGGGCCAATCTGCGCATCCAAGGCCCGTCTGCCGAAGATAGCGTCAGCGAGATCAGCGGTCTGACTTTCGGGTTCCAAGGCGAGGTTCTGAACCTTCTCGACATCGCCCAAGTCAACCGTGGCCGCGTTGACGACCCTGAACATATTCTGCGCCACAACGGCCAAGAGGTGTTTACCCTTGGTGTGTCCGGCCTGCTTTCCGAAAACATCGTAAATGTCGGGCAAAGGGTCGAGGCTGAACTGCAAGTCCTGCAAGATCTTTTACCGGTCGGCGTCACAGTGACACCGATCTACGAACAGCATCGCGTTGTTGATGATGCGAACGGCAGCTTTCTTGTTTCGCTGGCGATGTCTGTCGGTGTCGTGATTGGCGTTCTAGCGCTGTTCATGGGCCCGCGCGCGGCTGTTGTGGTTGGCGTGTCACTCTTGCTGACCGTCACATCCACCTTCTTTTTCATGTACCTGTTTGACGTCAAAGTCGAACGGATCAGCCTTGGTGCATTGATCATCGCGATGGGTATGCTGGTCGACAATGGCATCGTGATCGCCGAAGGCATGCAACAAGAAATGCGCAAAGGCCGCACATCGCGCGAGGCCGCCGATACCGCATCACAGAAGACCCAAATCCCGCTGCTGGGGGCCACGATCATTGGCATCATGGCCTTTGCGGGCATCGGGCTGTCCCCTGATGCGACCGGTGAATTCATGTTCTCACTGTTTGCCGTGATTGCGATTTCTCTGCTGCTGTCGTGGTTCGTCGCTGTGACGGTCACCCCGCTGTTGGGGCATTATCTGTTCAAGTCGGGCGGTCTGGTCGGTGATGATACCGGCTATGGCGGCCCTGTTTTTCGCGCCTATGGTGGCCTTGTGCGGTGGGCGCTAAAGCTGCGTTGGCTCGTGATTGCGGGTTTGATTGGCACGACCGTCGCTTGCGTAATGGCCTTTGCGCAGGTCAAACAACAGTTCTTCCCGCCTGCCACGACGCCCTTGTTCTACCTTGAATACAAAGCGGCACAGGGCACAGCGATTGACGAAGTTTCCACAGATCTGTCTGTTATCGAAGATTGGCTATTGGCCCGCGACGATGTCGAAGCTGTCACCGCAACGATCGGGCAAGGGCTGACGCGCTTCATCCTGACCTATGACCCCGCCCGGCGCGACAGCTCTTACGGGCAGTTGGTGATCCGCACGACAACATCAGAAGCGATCCCCGCATTGCGCGCAGAGTTGGACCAGTTCGGGATCAAAGCACTTCCTTGGGCAGAGCTGCAAACCAAAAGGATCATCTACGGCCCGCCGGTCAGTTCAGACATTGAGGCGCGCTTCTCGGGGCCGGACCCTGACGTGTTGCGCGACCTCGCAACCCAAGCCGAGGATATTCTGCGCAACGCAACCCCACTTTTGCATAGCGAGCACAATAATTGGCGTGAACGTGAAATCGTCACGCGCCCCATCTACGCAGAAGATCGCGCGCAAGCGGCGGGTATTGCACGCAGCGACGTCGCCAATGCCATCGCTCTGGCCACCAACGGCATTCCCGCAGGCACTTACCGCGAACGGGATCGCTTGATTGATATCATCGTGCGCACCCCCCGCGAGGAGACTGCACGTGACGGTCAATTGTTGGACCAGATCGTCTATTCAAATGCCATTGGGGGCTACCTGCCCCTAAGCCAGGTGATCGACGGATTTGCCGTTGTCGCAGAAGACCCGGTGATTGAGCGGCGTAATCGCGTGCCAACAATCACCATACAGGCGAATGTCATTGACGGGCTGACCCCGCCAACTGTCTTTGCCGAAATCCGACCCTTGATCGAAGCAATTGATCTACCCGCAGGCTACCGTCTTGAGTGGGGTGGCGAGTTTGAAAGCGCCGGCGAGGCACAAGCATCGCTTGGCCGCCAGATGCCGCTGGCCTTTGGCACTATGCTGCTGATCACAGTGCTGCTTTTTGGCAAACTACGGCAAACGGCGGTGATTTGGACGATTGTGCCAATGGCGATCAACGGGGTCGCGCTCGGGCTGCTTTATGCAAACCTTGCGTTTAGCTTCACAGCAATGCTGGGCCTGTTATCTCTGTCCGGCATGCTGATCAAAAACGCGATTGTCCTTGTTGAGGAAATCGACGCCCAGAAAGCCGAAGGCTTGCCCCAAGATAAGGCCATCATCACGGCCAGCGTCAGCCGTCTTCGCCCTGTTGTGTTGGCCGCAGGCACCACAATCCTTGGAATGCTCCCGCTGCTGACAGACGCCTTCTTTGCCGCGATGGCTGTGACGATCATGGGCGGTTTAGGCTTTGCGTCCATCCTCACACTGATCGGCGTTCCAGTCTTGTATCATACGTATCTGCGCAAAGAGCGGCGGGCGGACAAACGCGCCGCCCGCGCGATGGCGGCGGCTTGATTTCTGGGATTCCGACAGAGCGCTTTGATAAAGCACAGGTCGGCTCGGCAGCAGCGCTGGACCAAAGGTCGTTGGCTGGCAGTTTCCCAGCGCTCACTTAGGTGTGGCGTTGGGACGGTCTGCGCGCCATTTCTATCAAAAGCCTGGGCAATGCATCGGAACTATACCGCGATATTATCAATCAACCGAACACCTGCCAGCCACGCAGCCGCAAACAAGCGCGCTTCGGGCTTGGCCTGATCCAATAGCGACAAATCCAAGCCATCGCGCAGTTCCAAATAATCCACATCGTTAAACCCGGCTGCCATGACCCGCGCTTTGGCATCCGGCAAGATCGCGGCCATCGTCGCACCGCCCTTCAGCTTTTCCCGCATATCTTCCATCACTTCGGCCAACACAGGCGCATAGACCCGTGACCGATCCGACAACAAAAGATTACGCGACGACATCGCCAGCCCATCCTCTTCGCGGATGGTCGGGCAGCCTACAACCTCAATTGGGATATCCAGATCAGCGGCCATCCGGCGCACGATCTGCAATTGCTGGTAGTCCTTTTCACCAAAGAACGCGAAATCGGCTGCGGTCTGGGCAAACAGCTTTGACACCACCGTCGCAACACCATCGAAATGACCGGGCCGGGATTCGCCACACAACATGTCCGTCAAACCAGACACCGAAACGGTGGTCGCAAAGCCATCGGGATAAATCTGATCCGGCTCTGGCACATAAATCAGGTCAACGCCGATGGACTCTAACTTGCGCGCATCATCTTCTTCGGTCCGTGGGTAATTCTTGAGATCATCGGGATCATCAAACTGCTTGGGGTTCACAAAGATCGTCACGATCACGCGGTCGCATTTTTCGCGTGCAGCACGGGCCAGAGACAAATGTCCCTGATGCAAAGCACCCATTGTGGGGACCACACCTATTGTCTCACCTGTTTTGCGCCAAACGGCCGTCTGCGCGCGCAAACCAGCCAAGCTGCGTACGATAGGCGCAATCATTTCAAAGGGGCCTTATCCGCAAACACATGCTCAGCCGCCGGGAACGCCCGCGCGCGCACATCGGCGGCATAAGCAGCAATCGCTGCCGCACCATCATCGCCCAAATGGGCGTAGCGTTTGACGAACTTTGCCTTGAACGCCGTAAACAGCCCCAGCATGTCATCGACAACCAAAATCTGCCCGTCACAGCCAGCACTCGCCCCAATCCCAATCGTCGGGATCGGCACAAGGGCGGTGATCTCATCCGCCAACGTCTGCGGCACCTTTTCCAGAACCACCGCAAAGGCCCCCGCCTGCGCAACCGCATCCGCATCCGCCAAGGCCGCATCCCGCGCAGCACCGCGGCCCTGCACCTTGTAGCCGCCCAGCGTGTTGATCGACTGTGGCGTCAGCCCGATATGGGCCATCACCGGAATGCCGCGCGCGACCAGAAAGGCAATGGTGTCAGCCATATGAGCACCGCCTTCCAGCTTCACCGCACCCGCCCCGGTCTCAGCCATCAACCGGGCGGCATTGCGAAATGCCTGTTCGCGGCTTTCCTCGTAAGACCCAAACGGCATATCCATCACCATCATCGCCGACGACAGCCCGCGCGCGACCGCCTGCCCATGCAGGATCATCATCTCCATCGTCACCCCAAGTGTCGATGGCAGCCCGTGCAGCACCATCCCAACGCTGTCACCCACCAGCACAAAATCGCAGTGCTCATCCATCATCTGCGCCATTGGGGTGGTATAGGCGGTCAGGCTGACCAGCGGCGTGCCGCCTTTGGCCGCACGGATATCATCCGGCATGGGCGCGCGTTTCTTGGCTGTGGCACTCATCTCAGGCTCCCTTGAATCTGCATGTTCGATAGCAGCCCGCCTTTTGCGTTTCCAGCGTGAAGGGCTTGATTTGACGAAACGTTCCGACAAGAGTGATGGTAGCCATAGGGGGTAGACCATGCATTCTTTCAAGAAACTCGCCGCATCCACGGCCATCGTTCTTTGCGCGTCCGGCGCATTGGCCCAAGACAGCATTACCGTCGCGATCCAGTTGGAACCCCCGAACCTTGACCCCACTGGCGGGGCCGCGCAGGCGATTGACAGCGTGCTTTACGCCAATGTGTTCGAGGGGCTGACCCGCTTTGATGCCGATGGCGCGATCATTCGGGGGTTGGCGCAAAGCTGGGATATTTCGGACGACGGGTTGATCTACACTTTCAACCTCGCCGCTGGTGTGACCTTCCATGACGGCACCACCATGGACGCCGAAGACGTCAAATTCAGCCTTGATCGCGCGCGGGCCGAGGATAGCACCAACGCGCAAAAGGGGCTGTTTGCCGGGATCACCGATGTCACGGTCGTTGATCCACTGACCGTGCAGGTCACGCTGGACCAGCCCAACGGCAGTTTCCTGTTCAACATGGCCTGGGGTGATGCGGTGATCGTGGCACCCGAAAGCATCGAAACCATCGCCTCCAACCCCATCGGCACCGGCCCGTTTACCTTCACCGATTGGGTGCAAGGCGACCGGTTGGAGCTAACACGCAACCCTGACTATTGGGGTCCAGCACCTGCGTTGGAAAGTGCGACGTTTCGTTTCATCTCTGACCCGACCGCCGCCTTTGCCGCTGTGATGGCCGAGGATGTCGATGCCTTCATCGGCTTCCCTGCCCCTGAAAACCTACCGCAGTTCGAGGCCGATCCACGGTTCCAGGTGCTCGTCGGTAATACCGAAGGCGAAACGATCCTGTCCACCAATAACAAGATGCCGCCCTTTGATGACGTGCGGGTACGCAAGGCAGTGGCCCACGCGATTGACCGACAGGCGATCATCGACGGGGCCATGTTCGGCCTTGGCACACCCATCGGCACGCATTTCGCACCGCATAACCCCGATTATGTCGACCTGCTGGGGAATTCACCCCACGACCCAGACCTTGCCCGCGAGTTGCTGGCCGAAGCGGGGTTTGCTGACGGCTTCACCACGACCCTGAAACTCCCACCGCCCTCCTACGCGCGACGCGGGGGCGAGATTATCGCCAGCCAGTTGCGCGCTGTAGGGATCGAAACCGAAATCACCAACCTCGAATGGGCGCAGTGGATCGAAGAGGTCTTCACCAACAAGGACTTCGGCCTGTCCATTGTCAGCCATACCGAACCGATGGATATCGGGATCTATGCGAACCCTGACTATTACTTCCAATACGACAACGCGGACTTTCAGGCCTTGATGGAAACGCTGAATGCCACCACAGATCCCGGTGCGCGCAGCGAACTGCTTGCCCAGGCGCAGACCATCATCTCAGAGGACTACGTGAACAGCTACCTCTTCGAACTCGCCGTCGCCACCGTAGCGAAAGCGGGGATCAAGGGGTTATGGGTCAACCAGCCCACTGCCGCCGTTGACCTGACCGGCGTGAGTTGGAGCAACTGATTGGCCAACGCAAACGCCCCCAAACGCGCATTGATCGAAGGCAAGCCGGCCCTGATTGTCATCGACATTCAGGCCAGCACCTTCATCGACGACAGCGTGGTCCGGTCCATCGACAACATGCCGGGGTACAAAGACCGGATGCTGGCCGCGCGCGCGGTCATCGATAAAGCGCATGACACCGGGATACCGGTGATCTTTATCCAAGAAGTGCATCGCCCCGATCTGGTCGACTTTGGGCGCGAGTTGGAGGGAGATGAGGATATCCACTGTCTTGAGGACAACCCCAAGACCAAGATCGCCAAGGCGGAAATGGGCTATCGCCCCACCGACTACATCGTCCCGAAACGGCGCTATTCGGCATTCTTCGGCACTGATTTTGAGATACTTCTGCGGGGCCTCAAAGTAGACACCCTACTGATGTGCGGCGGTCTGACAGATGTCTGCGTCCACTACACATTCGTCGATGGGCACCAGTCAGACTATTTCTGTCGGGTGATCGAAGACTGTGTCGGCGGTTCCAGCATTGAGGCGCATGAGGCATCATTGCGCGCAATGGAATACCTGCAAACCGGCGCGCGGCGTTCGCGCGCCGAAGTTTTGTCGGCGATGGACGATTATACCGCCACTAAACTGACCGCATGACCAGATCAGGCGGCACGCTCTGCACTTGGCTGCAAATCGACCAAAGCTTTGGCCGCCCGCGCCGCCTCTTTCCCCTTCTGTACAAAGTGTTCGCGGAAGATCGCGATATGATGATCGGTTTCCTGAAAGTGATGCGGCGTCAGGCTGACCGACAGCACAGGCACCTGCGTGTCCAGACCCACGCGCATCAGGCCATCAACGACAGCACTGGCGACAAAGTCATGCCGGTAAATACCGCCATCAACGACCAGCGCAGCGCAGGCAATCGCGTCGTATTTGCCCGTCAGCGCCAGCTTTTGGGCCAGCATCGGCATCTCGAACGCGCCGGGGACATCGTAGACGGTCACCTGCTCGATCGGTATTTCAGTCAAAAACCCATCAAGCGCACGATCCACGATATCAGCGTGCCAACCGGCCTTGATGAATGCAAACTGGGGAAGTGTCATACTGTGATCTCCTTTTGGCTTCGACACGTCACCCAAGGCATCACACGGCACGCAGCGCACCCAAAAGGCACACAACGCTCCGCATTCTCTTTCATCCGGACTATGACCGTCGGCTCAGGCCTCGCACCTGATCTGCTGACCCTTTCTTGCGAAAGGCGCTCGCGGGCTCGTGGGGTTGCCACATACCGCCGGTGGGGAATTCCGCCCCGCCCTGAGAATGGGCCCATTTTGGCAGGAACGTTTACAGCGGGCAAGGACTATTGGGCATGATCCGTGACGTCAAAATTCGTGCAGCATTGGATGAAGACGCGAAGGCAATCCATGTCCTGACGCGCGATGCCTTTGCGCCCATGTCGTTTGCAGACGAAAATGACCAGCATCTTCCCGCCAGATTGCAAGCAGACGGCGACCTGACGCTGTCTTTGGTCGCCGTCACCGACAAGATCATCGGCCATGTCGCCTTTTCCCCAGTCACCATCGCAAACGCGAGGGGCGACTGGTACGCGCTCGGGCCGATTTCCGTGCTGGCCGCGCACCAACGCCAAGGGATTGGCACATTGCTGGCAAAAACCGGATTGGCCCAGTTAAGGGATATCGGCGCGGCCGGTTGCGTTCTAACCGGCAATCCAGATGTCTACGGCCCAATGGGGTTTTCAAATGATCATGCGCTCACCTATGGCGGCCTGAACCCCCGGTTTATCTCGTACCTGACGCTAAGCGGATCAATCCCAAAGGGGGAAATCACCTTTGCCCCCGCCCTACAAGAGAATCACACATGATCCGCTACGCGCTGGGCCGACTGACATCGTTGATCATCAGCCTGATCGTCGCCTCCGTCGTGATCTTTGCCGTGATCGAGGTGATCCCCGGCGATCCCGCAGCCTTTATGTTGGGCGTCAACGCGCGGCCGGACACCATCGCCGCCCTGCGTGCCGAAATGGGCCTCGATCAACCACTGATCACACGCTACCTTGACTGGGTCACAGGGCTATTGCGCGGCGATTTTGGCCAGTCATGGACCTATAAGACCCCAGTATCAGAACTGATCAACGACCGTATCTGGGTCTCGCTCCCCCTCGCCATCTATGCGCTGATCCTATCGACCCTCATCGCCTTTCCCGCAGGCATTTACGCCGCCAGCAGACGGGGCGGCGCAGGCGATGTCACGATCATGGGGGCCACCCAACTGGGCGTCGCGATCCCGAATTTCTGGTTTGCGATGATCCTCGTCCTGATCTTCGCGATCAACCTGCGCTGGTTCTCAGCGGGCGGGTTTCCGGGGTGGTCTGACCCGTTCCAAGCCCTGAAATCGCTCACCCTGCCCGCCATCGCACTCGCCTTGCCGCAAGCGGCCATCCTCGCGCGTGTCATGCGCTCATCCCTGCTCGATATGCTGGGAGAGGATTTCATCCGTACCGCCCGCGCCAAGGGTCTATCGCGCCGCCAAGCGCTTTGGAAACATGCGGTGCGGAATGCGCTGATCCCGGTGCTGACGATCATCGGCCTGCAATTTTCTTTTCTGCTGGCAGGCGGGATCATCATTGAACAGGTCTTCTTCCTGCCCGGCCTTGGCCGCCTGATCTTCCAATCTATCAGCGCCCGCGATCTGATCGTCGTGGAAAGCGTGGTGATGCTGCTGGTCTTTACCGTGATCATGGTGAACTTCCTTGTCGATCTGGCCTATGCCGCCGTCGATCCAAGGCTGAGGACAAAGGCATGAGCCGCAATCTGATCATCGGCGCGGCCCTGACATTGGTCTTCATCGCGCTCGCGGCGGTGTCGTTCATCTGGACACCCGCAGAAATCGAAACCCTCGACATTCCCAACAAACTACAGGGGCCAAACGGAACCAACCCGCTTGGCACAGATCACTTCGGACGCGACATCCTGTCTATGATCATGATGGGCGCACGCACCTCGATTGCCGTGGCACTGGTCGCCGTCGGCATCGGCATGGCGCTCGGCGTCCCGTTGGGGTTGCTCGCGGCGGCCCGACATGGCTCGATGCTGGATGAGCTGATCATGCGGGGCAATGACCTCGTTTTTGCCTTCCCATCACTCGTCATCGCCATCCTGATCACGGCCGTCTTCGGGGCATCCGCCGTCAACGCCATCATCGCCATCGGCATCTTCAACATCCCCGTCTTCGCCCGCCTGACGCGCGGCGCGGCCCTGCCATTGTGGGAACGCGACTTCATCCTTGCCGCCCGCGTCTGCGGCAAATCCGCGGCGCGTATTTCCGTCGAACACATCCTGCCCAACATCACCAACCTGATGATCGTCCAAGGTACTATCCAGTTTTCCTTGGGCATACTGGCCGAGGCCGCCCTGTCCTACATCGGCCTTGGCGCGCAGCCACCCACGGCAAGCTGGGGGCGTATGCTGGCTGACGCGCAAACACTGGTCAGCATCGCGCCGCACACCGCGCTGATCCCCGGCTTTGCGATCCTGCTCATGGTGCTGGGCCTCAACCTGATGGGCGACGGGTTGCGCGACTGGCTTGATCCCCGCATCCGGGTGGCGCGGACATGAGCCTGCTTGCGATCAAAGACCTGTCGCTGGCGATTGGCGACACGAAAATTCTGCACGACATCGACCTGACCATGCAGAAAGGTGAGATCGTGGCGATCACTGGCGAAAGCGGTTCGGGCAAATCCATGACAGCCCTCGCCGTGATGGGCTTGCTGCCGCAGGGGTCAGACCCGAAAGGCAAAATCCTGCTGGACGGCACCGACATCCTGCAAACCACTGAACCCAACCTCTGCAAAATGCGCGGCAACGCGATGGGCATGGTGTTTCAAGAACCGATGACAGCCCTGAACCCGGTGCAAACGATTGGTGCACAGGTCGCCGAAACGATCCTGATCCATGAAAAAACATCCAAAGCAGAGGCCCACAAACGCGCCGCCGCCATGCTGGAACGGGTCGGCCTGAAAGTGGCGCCCACGCGCTATCCTCACGAACTCTCAGGCGGCCAACGCCAGCGCGTTGTCATCGCGATGGCCATCGCGCTGCGTCCCAAGCTGCTGATCGCGGATGAGCCGACCACGGCGCTTGACGTCACGACACAGGCGCGCATCCTCGATTTGCTTCGCGATCTTGTGCGCGAGTTTGACATGGGGCTGCTGATCATCACTCACGACCTGGCCGTGGTTGCCGATATCGCAGACAAGATCGTGGTCATGCAGAATGGTCGGGTGGTCGAGGCGGGCGAGACCAAACACCTGCTCGCCCGTATGCAGCACCCCTACACCAAAGCCTTGTTTGAGGCATCAACGCACGCCGTTTCACTCCCCGAAACCACGCAATCCTCACCGATGCTCAGCGTGCAGAACGTCAACCGCGACTATCCTATGTCACGCCAAACACTCCTTGGCCCTCGGCCCATGTTCCGCGCGCTGCATGACATCAGCTTTGAGATCAATCAGAGCGAGCGTGTCGGGCTTGTCGGTGAGAGCGGCTGCGGAAAATCGACCCTAACGCGGGCAATTCTAGGGTTGGAGGACGTACAGGGCGGCGAAATCCGCCTGGATGGGGAGCCGGTTTTCACTGGCAAACACCCCAATCTGGCTGTGCGCCGCAGAATGCAGGTCGTGTTCCAGGATCCCTACAGCAGCTTCAACCCCCGACACCGCGTGGACCGGTTGATCACAGAGCCGTTTCACCTGCTCGAAACACCACCCACCGGACAGGCCCGCACCCACGCCATTGCAAAAGCACTCGAAGACGTCGGGCTTTCATCCAATGACGCTACCAAATACATCCACGAATTCTCCGGCGGCCAGCGCCAGCGGATCGCCATTGCCCGCGCCCTGATCATCGCACCCGAATTGATCATCTTTGACGAAGCGGTCTCGGCGCTTGATGTCTCTGTCCGTGCGCAGGTGCTCGATCTGATTGCTGATCTCTGCCACAAACGGCCACTGGCATATATTTTCATCAGCCACGACCTGTCTGTCGTCCGCACGGTAACTGACCGGGTGATGGTCATGCAGGCCGGAAAAATCGTCGAACAAGGTGAAACAGAGACTGTTTTTGCCAATCCGCAGCACCCTTACACGCAAACGCTGATCGCAGCGGCACCCAAGCTGCCCACCTTCGGCATGGCGGTCTAATCCAAGGGTTGTTACCATCATTTCAACAACGGGAGGCATCATGCGACTGGAAGGCAAAACAGCCATTGTAACGGGGGGCGGCTCAGGCTTTGGCGCTGGTATCGCCCGCAAATTCGCAGCCGAGGGCGCGCGGGTGTTCGTGGTCGATGTCAATTTGGCAGGGGCCAAGGCGATTGCCGCCGAGATTGGCGGAACCGCTGTGGCCTGTGACGTCTCAGACGGCAAATCAGTGTCTAACCTTGCTGAAACCGTGCTTTCGCAGGGCCCTCTCGACATTCTTGTGAACAATGCGGGCGTCACCCATCTACCCACCAAACTCGAAGACGTCACTGAAGAAGATTTTGACCGTGTCTACAACGTGAACATGAAGTCGGTGTTTCTAACGGCGCAGGCCTTCGTTCCGCATTTCAAAGAACGCAGTACAGGTGTGATCCTCAATGTCGCCTCCACCGCAGGCGTTTCACCCCGACCCCACCTGAACTGGTACAATGCCTCCAAAGGCTGGATGATCACGGCAACCAAAACGATGGCGGTCGAACTGGCCCCTGAGGGCATCCGTGTGAATGCGATCAATCCGGTGGCAGGCGACACGCCGCTTCTCAAATCCTTCATGGGTGAGGACACGCCAGAAATGCGGGCCAAATTCCTGTCAACGATCCCACTGGGGCGGTTTTCGACGCCCGAGGACATGGGAAACGCCGCTTGTTTCTTGTGTTCTGACGAAGCCAGCATGGTCACAGGTGTCGCGATGGAGGTGGATGGTGGCCGCTGTATCTAAAGGACCGCGTAATCTGATCACGGATGTTGCTGGCCTGCGGGTTGGCAACGCGCAGGATGACCATATCAAGACGGGGACAACAGTCCTCGTCGGCGACAAACCCTTCACAGCCAGCGTGCACGTCATGGGCGGCGCGCCGGGCACGAAAGAAACCGATCTGCTTGCCCCTGATAAAACCGTAGAGCAGGTGGATGCACTCGTTCTGTCAGGCGGCTCTGCCTTTGGCCTTGATGCCTGTTCCGGCGTCATGGACGGGCTGCGCGCGATGGGCCGGGGGTTTCCGGTTGGCACGATGAACATCCCCATAGTGCCCGGCGCGATTATCTTTGATTTGATCAATGGCGGGGCAAAAGACTGGGACGAAAACCCCTATCGCGCGCTGGGGCGAGAAGCGCTGCAAAGCGCGTCCGAGCAGTTTACGACCGGCACAACCGGTGCGGGCACGGGTGCGATGGCGGCGATGCAGAAAGGCGGGCTAGGGTCCGCGTCACTGGTGCTGGCAGACGGCACGACCGTTGGTGCATTGGTTGTGGTCAATGCCTTGGGCAGTGTCACGACACCAGGCGACAAACACTTTTGGGCGGCCCCTTTTGAAATGGATACAGAGTTCGGCGGTGCAGGGCCAGATACGAACGCCGGACTGGTTTCACCTGAACCAAGTCGCAAAGAGCACGCCATGATGTTGCAAGCAAACGAAGGCGCAAACACGACTATCGCTATCATCGCAACCGATGCGGCGCTGACCAAAACACAATGCCACCGCCTTGCTGTGACGGCGCATGACGGGATGGCGCGGGCGATTGTGCCATCGCATACGCCGCTGGATGGAGATCTGGTGTTTGGGGTTGCAACTGGCGAGGGGCCGCCAGTCGATCAAAGCCAATTCCGAGAGATCGCAGCAGCCGGCGCTGTTTGTCTCAGTCGGGCCATCGCGCGCGGCGTCTATGACGCAACCGCAGCACCCGGCGACCTGCTCCCGACCTATCAAGACATGAACCGAAAAGGCTAAGTCAGCCTCGCCGGGACCGCACGCCCATCGCCCAAACCTTGCGCCGCATAATTGCAGCAAAGAGCGCACCTACGACAAGCACCGAAAGCAATATCTTGGTCACTTGTTCCATCGTGCCAGTGATCTGCAAGGCGTGAACGATAGTCCCGATCACAGCCAAAGTCACAAACGCTGTATGGCCCCAGCGCCAAACCCGCAACGGCAAACGCAATCGCAGGCTGGCCAGCAACGCAGCCCCGAAAATCGCCCACATCGCAAGTGCACCCCAGATCGCAAAAGGCGTGGGCGACCGGAACAACAGCACATCAATCACATCTGGCGGGCTGGTGATCCAAAGCCCCAACACATGACCCGCGACCGCCAAGACAAGCACCATGCCGCCGTATCGGTGCAAGCTGCGGCTGGTCTGTAAAGACAGCCCCGGCAGCGCGCCCACCGCCAACAGCGGTTGCATCAACATGATCGCCATCCCGAAGATACCAGCAAAGCCTGCGGCGATGTAAATCGGCTCTCGCCACTGCAATAGTGGGCTGTATGCCGCCGCAAGGATGGGCGCGAGGATCGCAGAGACGAGCGCGCCCCAGATCAGTGCCGGTCGCAAGCGATCAGGCAGGCTCAAGCACGAAGTCTACGTTGAGGGTGGTGTCACTCGGGCTCTCCAGCAACGGGCGCAAGAACACGGTTTTGAACGTCCCACTATCATAGGCCAAATGCCCGTGCGCCTGCCCAAATGCCGGTACTATCTGCGGCATTTCAAGCCGGAACTGCCCATTGGCATCAGTCAATGTCGCCCCATGACTATGCGCATCGCGTTCATGCCCTTCGGTGGTATGGGCCCACATCTGAATGCGCTGCCCCGGCAATGGCGCGCCATCACCGGCCCGGCGCACAGTCCCCGTCATCCAAAAGCCACCGCCACCAATGCGGTCCACAATCGGAGCATCAGGGCGATAGTTGTTTGCACCACCACGCATCGTTGGCGTGGGCGCAAGGCCAGCGGCATTCGCAGGCGTCATCAGGGCGGCCCCGCTGAGGGCGATGGCGGTGCGTCTTGTGATCAAGGAAGGCTTCATTGAAAAACTCCGCGATACATGGGTGCGCTAAAAGTCTAGCACATGAGACCGTGATTTCGAGGCACAGGCGCGGATCATGCGTCAAAACGACCTCAAACCTTTGTGACATGCCGTTTTCATATGCAAAGACCCCGGGCATAGCCCGAGGCCTTCTGGCTTAAGGTCAGGCGTCCCGGGCCGCTGGGCCCG
This sequence comes from Yoonia sp. F2084L, assembly GCF_023015625.1. Taxonomy (GTDB): domain Bacteria; phylum Pseudomonadota; class Alphaproteobacteria; order Rhodobacterales; family Rhodobacteraceae; genus Yoonia. The sequence continues at coordinate 61,032 of NZ_JALKAH010000003.1, read as the reverse complement.
GGACTAGGTTTACGCCTTAGTTCAACGCCTGATCTGTGATCATGCTGGTCCAAGCGCCCTCTGGCTGCTGCGAGATGACAGGATCGGACCCACCGGCAAGCAGCGTATCAACTGTCCGTTGAAAGTCCGCCGGATCAAGCGACCCGTCCGACCCAGCGGTCAGCTTGGCAACCTCTCCCATCATACGGATTTGGGCCGCCTCGCCCTGTGCACCGGTTTCATCGTAATCCAGCACGATGCCAGCGGCCGCCTCGGGGTTTTCTTCAGCCCATTTCCAACCTTGCATCGACGCCCGGACAAAGCGGACCATTTTGTCAACAAACACCGGATCTTCGAGGTTTTCTTCCAGCACATAAATGCCGTCCTCAAGCGTGGCGACACCTTGGTCTTCATATTTGAACGTCACCAGTTCGTCCTCGGATACACCGGCATCCAGCACCTGACCATATTCGTTGTACGTCATGGTCGAAATGCAGTCAGCCTCGCGGTTCAGCAGCGGGTCAACGTTAAAGCCCTGACGCAGAACCGCCACGCCGTCTTCTCCGCCATCCGTTGGAATCCCTGCCTGGCTCATCCAGCTGAGGAACGGGTATTCATTGCCAAAAAACCAAACACCAATGGTCTTGCCGCGGAAATCCTCAACGCTTTCAATGCCGGTGTCCTTCCAGCATGTCAGCATCAGGCCCGAGGTCTTGAATGGCTGGGCAATGTTCACCACAGGCAAACCACGTTCGCGGGCCGCAAGCGCCGATGGCATCCAATTCAGCATTGCGTCGGCGCCGCCGCCGGCAAGAACCTGAGGTGGCGCGATATCAGGACCGCCAGACAGGATGGTGACATTCAGCCCTTCCTCCTCATAGTACCCGTTCTCAAGCGCCACATAGTAGCCCGCGAACTGAGACTGCGTGACCCACTGCAATTGCAGTGTCACGTCATTGGCATGCCCATCGGCGTGTGCGGCTCCGCCCAATCCGGCAGCAAACGCTGCCGCCATCATTAACTTCTTCATATCATGACCTCCTAGTCAGTTTCATTTACCCTCTTTGAGGGGCTTAGTCCCGTTACTTGCGTTGCGATGGGTGCCAGAATGTCACCCGTCCTTCAATCCATGCCACCAGCCCGTAAAGTGCGCTTCCCGCAATTGCTGCGACAACAATCTCGGCCCAGACCATATCAAGCGCAAGCCGCCCAACCGAGGTAGAGATACGAAAGCCCATACCGACGGTGGGAGAGCCGAAAAATTCGGCAACAATGGCCCCAATCAGCGCCAAAGTGGTCGCAATCTTAAGCCCGTTAAAGATGAACGGCATCGCAGCGGGCAGGCGTAGTTTGAACAACGTAGCCCAGTATCCCGCCCCATAGGTGCGCATCAGGTCACGTTGCATGGCTGTCGTATCACGCAGGCCGGCAACGGTGTTCACCAAAATCGGAAAAAACACCATAACGGCAACAACCGCCGCTTTTGAGTGCCAATCGCTTCCCAGCCAGCGCACAAAGATCGGCGCGGTGCCCACAATCGGAAGGGCCGCCATAAAACCACCAACAGGCAAAATCCCCCGCGTCAGGAAATCGGACCGATCCGCCAAAATCGCCACGGCAAAAGCGACAATCATTCCAATGATATAGCCTGTCATGGCGCCCTTGATGATTGTCTGCTGAAAGTCCGCCCAAAGGATCGGCAGTTCGCTTGCGAAACGCGCGGCAATCATCGTCGGCGGTGGCAGGATCACCGGGCTGACCTCCAGCATGCGCACCAGCAATTCCCACATGATCAACAAAGTCACACCAAAGATGGCAGGCACCAAAAGCTTCACCAGCCTGCTTTGCGCGGCAGCACTATTGGCAAGGCGCGCGTTCACAAACCAGCCCGCCCCCCAAACGGCCAAAGCACTGATGATCGCCGTCCCCGTCATGCCGCGTGCATCCCCATCCGGCGCAGGGTCCAACGCTCAATCAAGCTAAAGAACCCAACCAAAGCTGCCGCTGTAATCGCAGCCGCGAAAAGAGCCGCCCATGTGACCATTGGCTGTCCGTACTGATCACCGACCAACATGCGCGCACCAAACCCGGCACGTGCCCCAGTTGGTAACTCGGCGACAATTGCGCCTACCAAAGAGGCCGAAATCCCGATCTTGAGCGAAGCAAACAGATAAGGAACAGACGCAGGCAACCGCAGCTTCCAAAACGCTTGTGACGGACTGGCATAGTACGTCCGCAACAAATCCAACTGCATCGCATCAGGACTCCGCAGACCCTTCACCATACCCACAACGACCGGAAAGAAACTCAGGTAAGCACTGATCACCGCCTTCGGAAACAACCCTTGTATCCCGATCGAGCCCAGCATCACGATAATCATCGGGGCAAGCGCCAAAATGGGAATGGTCTGGCTGGCAATCGCCCAAGGCATCACGCTCATATCCATCGCGCGGTTGTAAACGATGCCCACAGCCAGCAAAATGCCCAACCCCGTCCCAATCGCAAACCCTAGCAAGGTCGCCGACAACGTGACCCAGCCATGATAAACCAGCGACCGCCGAGACGTCACTTTCTTCATCGCAATGGTATCCCACATCTCAACCGCCACCTGATGCGGCGACGGCAAACGTGGGCGTTCCAGCGTATAAGTCATCCCGAACAAATGCGTATTGCGCAGGGCCAACCCGATCCCAGAATAATCTTGGCGCGCCACAGGGGTATCAGGCGTCACCACAATATCCTGCCGCTGGGCCAGATCAGCGGTCAGATGCATATTCATCGGCACAACAGACACGACCCAAAACAAAAGGATCGCCCCCACAACAGTCAGGACAGGCAGCAAAGACTTCACACGCTCCCCCTGACTTTCTTCGTCCAATCAAACTTCCGCCGGAGGCATCCCCTAGTCATCCACATGCCCCGCCCGCAGACCGTCACGCACCCTGTGCGCCACAGCGATAAATTCGGCACTATCACGAATATCCAAAGGCCGCTCTTTGGGCAGCGGGCTATCAATCACATCCGTGATCCGCCCCGGACGCGGGGACATGACGACAATCTTGGTCGACAGATACACCGCCTCTGGGATCGAGTGGGTCACAAACCCAATCGTCTTTTCCGTCCGCGCCCACAGCTGCAACAACTGCTCATTCAGGTGATCGCGCACAATCTCATCCAGCGCACCAAAGGGTTCGTCCATCAGCAGGATATCCGCATCAAACGCCAACGCGCGCGCAATCGAGGCGCGCTGCTGCATGCCACCGGACAATTGCCACGGAAATTTCTTCTCAAATCCGGCCAGATCAACCAGTTCCAGCACCCGGCCCACACGCTCCGCCTGCTCGGCCTTGGAAAACCCCATAATCTCCAACGGCAGCTTGATGTTGCCACCAATGGTGCGCCATGGATAAAGGCCAGCCGCCTGAAACACATAGCCATAAGCGCGCGCCATGCGCGCCTCTTCCGGGGTCATCCCGTTGACGGTGATGCCACCACCCGTCGGCTGCTCTAGCCCAGCAATGCAGCGCAGGAACGTCGTCTTGCCGCAACCTGACGGGCCGATGAAGGAGACAAAATCACCCTTATTGATCTCAAGGTTCACGTCCTTAAGGGCATGCACAGGGCCGTCGTTGGTTTGGAAGGTGAGGTTGAGGCCAATGGCCGATATGGTCGAATTCAAACTGATACCTCAGGTAATTCGCTAGGGAGCGGTTTGCGAACATTCGGCCGCATCGATTCTTCAGACGCACCAAAATCCGAATAATTGGCTTTAGCTTGGATCAAACTCACTCCGTTTGCGCCTCCCGGCATATCTGGATGTTTAGATTGCAGAGGATCATCTTCCCAGTAGCAAACTGGGCAGATTTCCCAACAGTCCTTCTCCTCGATGGTAAGACAACCACAACAGACGCAGGGCAACATGCTAATAGTTAAACCCCCGTGGCCGGAATACCCGTCCGCTTCACGGGCTGCGGCGCGGTCAGTTCTTTCCATGACGACAGCGCCTTGTTCACCGGCGTATTCGCCTCGCGCTTCACGAACTTGCCGTGGCCTTCCTGCGTGCGCACTTCGCCGTCATGGATCGCCACATGGCCGCGCGTCAGGGTAAAGCGCGGCAGGCCAGTCACTTCCTTACCCTCGAACACGTTATAGTCGATGGCAGATTGCTGCGTCCCCGCCGTGATCGTCTTGGATTTCTTCGGGTCCCAGACCACCAGATCGGCATCGGCGCCAACCAGAACGGCGCCCTTCTTGGGATAGCAATTCAGGATCTTCGCGATGTTGGTCGAGGTCACGGCCACAAACTCATTCGGTGTCAGGCGACCCGTTTCAACCCCATGGGTCCACAGCATCGGCATCCGATCTTCAAGCCCGCCTGTGCCATTCGGAATTTTCGAGAAATCACCCACGCCCGTGCGCTTCTGCTCGGTGGTAAAGGCGCAGTGGTCAGTGGCAACAACCGACAAGGATCCGGACTGCAACCCAGCCCAAAGGCTATCCTGATGCTGCTTGTTACGGAACGGCGGCGACATGACGCGGCGCGCAGCGTGGTCCCAATCTTTGTTGAAATACTCGCTCTCATCCAGCGTCAGATGCTGGATCAGGGGCTCACCCCAAACGCGCTTACCCTGCTGACGGGCACGGCGGATCGCCTCATGCGCCTCTTCGCAGGACGTATGCACCACATAAAGCGGCACACCCGCCATATCGGCGATCATGATGGCACGGTTGGTCGCTTCGCCTTCAACCTGTGAAGGGCGCGAATAGGCGTGGGCCTCTGGCCCGGTATTGCCCTCTGCCAGCAGTTTCGCCGTCATCTCGGCCACGACATCACCGTTTTCGGCGTGGACCATCGCGATGGCGCCCAGCTCTGACAGGCGGTTGAAGGATGAGAACAGCTCATCATCATTCACCATCAGCGCGCCCTTGTAGGCGAGGAAGTGCTTGAATGTGTTGATCCCGCGATCTTTGACCACGGTTTCCATGTCGTTGAAAACCTGCTCGCCCCACCATGTCACGGCCATGTGGAAGGAATAATCACAGTTCGCACGGGTCGATTTATTGTCCCAGCGCTTGATTGCATCCAGCAGGCTTTCGCCCTGATTGGGCAGGCAGAAGTCCACAACCATCGTTGTGCCACCGGCGAGGCCCGCGCGGGTGCCGCTTTCGAAATCATCGCTGGAATAGGTGCCCATGAAAGGCATCTCAAGATGCACATGCGGATCAATCCCGCCGGGCATGACATAGCAACCTGTCGCGTCCAGTTCTTCGTCGCCCTTCAGGTTCGGGCCAATCTCGACAATCGTGCTGCCGTCGATCAGGACATCAGCCTGATAGGTCAAATCATGCGTGACGATAGTGCCGTTCTTGATGACTTTGGTCATGATCTTCTCTCCCTGTCGGCCCTTGCGCAGGCCCTCATCTTCTCATGTTCTCAAATACCTCGGGGGAGGCCGCAGGCCGGGGGCAGCGCCCCCTTTAGCCAACTATCTCCGCTGTCTCGACGACCGCATGAAACAGCACATCCGTTCCCGCCGCTGCCCATTCCGGCGAAATCTCTTCCGCCTCGTTGTGGCTTAGCCCGTCCACGCAAGGGCACATCACCATCGCTGTCGGATAGATGTCATTGATCCAGCAGGCATCGTGTCCCGCGCCCGAGACGATATCCATGTGGCTATAGCCCAACCGTTCGGCCGCGTCGCGCACGGCCTTCACGCAGCCTTCGTCAAAGGCAGGCGGGTCGAATTGGCCGACAATCTCGCATGAGAATTCGACACCGATCTCTTCGCAAAGCTTCGGCGCACGTTTGTTGAACTCTGCCACCATGCCATTCAACTTGTCCAAAAGATGCGTCCGCATATCGACGGTAAAGACGACCTTGCCGGGGATGATGTTGCGTGAGTTCGGATAGACATCAATATGCCCAATCGCACCCACGGCATTTGGTTGGTTCTTCATCGCGATCTCATGCACCAGTTCCGTCACCAGCGCCAAACCACGCCCTGCATTCTTGCGCATATGCATCGGGGTTGATCCGGTATGGCTTTCCTTGCCGGTCACCGTGCATTCGATCCAGCGCAGGCCCTGACCGTGGGTGACGACGCCGATATCCTTATCCTCGGCCTCCAAAATCGGCCCTTGTTCGATGTGCAGTTCAAAGAACGCATGCATCTTGCGGTCACCGACCTTTTCGTGGCCCTTCCAGCCGATTCGCTCCAGTTCATCACCGAAACGTTTGCCATCCGCATCCACGCGGTCGTTGGCCCATTCCAGCGTATGTTTGCCTGCAAAGACGCCAGAGGCGAGCATCGCAGGGGCATAACGCGTGCCTTCTTCATTCGTCCAATTGGTCACGACAATCGGGTGCTTGGTCTTGATATCAAGGTCATTGAGGGTACGCAGAATTTCCAAACCACCCAACACGCCCAAAACACCGTCATACTTACCACCCGTCGGCTGCGTGTCCAAATGCGAGCCAACATAAACCGGCAGCGCATCCGGGTCCGTTCCTTCGCGCCGCGCGAACATATTGCCGATCTCATCAACGCCCATCGTGCAACCCGCCGCCTCGCACCACGTCTGGAACAGATGGCGGCCTTCGCTGTCTTCGTCGGTCAAGGTTTGGCGGTTGTTTCCCCCTGCAATGCCTGGCCCGATCTTGGCCATTTCCATCAGGCTGTCCCACAGCCGTTCGCCATTGATACGCAGGTTCTCTCCGGGGGCTGGCATGGGGGGCTCCTTTGCTTGCATTTGACCAAGTGGTCAAAACAACGCTAACAGAGGGGGTGTATCAGTCAAGTTTTCCGCTCGGATTGCAGGCAGATGCAACCAAAGCTGGCAAAACAGGGCATGCCGCCCTGCTGACGCCTGAAATTTGAGCAAAGGATTGGCATGACCAAACCGCCGACCCGGATCCAGACACGCAACCGCGCAGCAATCTTGTCCGCTGGTCTGGATGTCTTTTCGCAGTTCGGGTTTCGCGGGGCGACGCTGGATCAGATCGCGGACGCAGCGGGGCTGTCGAAGCCCAATCTGCTGTATTATTTTCCGTCAAAGGAATCGATCCATACGGCCCTTCTGGAACGGCTTTTGGACACATGGCTTGATCCGTTGAAGGCGCTGGATGGTACTGGCGACCCGGTTCAGGAAATCATTGCTTATGCTCAGCGCAAACTGACCCTGAGCCGCGATTATCCGCGCGAAAGCAGGCTGTGGGCCAACGAGATTTTGCAAGGCGCGCCGCGGATCGAAGACACGCTGCGAACTGACTTGAAGACCCTCGTCGATGAAAAGGCTGCGATCATCAAAGCATGGGCCAACGATGGAAAGATCGCTGATGTGGACCCGCATCATCTGATCTTCTCGATCTGGGCCTTCACGCAGCACTATGCGGACTTTGATGTGCAAGTGCGGGCGGTTTTGGGTGAAAAAGCGCCTTATGACGGGGCCAGCGTGTTTTTGGATACGCTTTATGCAAAGCTCTTACAGCCTTAAGCGATTATTTACCTAAATGGCGGCACCATTGGGCATGCAAATTGTCCATGCCGCAACCGTTCGACATCCAAGCGTCAATCCAAGTTGGTGCAGGCGCATCTTCGATGCCAAAGCTGCCAGATCAGGCGGCATCGTCAGGCGCGCGGTCAAAGATGTAGAGCGTGAAATCGGGCGCGTTGCCTTTGTCAGCGAAGTGAGCCGTCGCGGGTTTCACCTTGTGGAATGTGGTGGGCAATTCATCGTTATCTGCAATGCTGGCAAAATGATCGTTCATACGTGATTGCGATAATCTTCATACGAAGATTATCGCGCAGACCCCAAGAATTTTTGTCAAAAATTCTTGGCTCTATTCCGCCGCAACCGCCCCCGGATTATTCGGATGCGTCGTCCAGTTGGCGTATTCCTTCTCAACCACCTTGCCGGTACGTGGATCAACCTCGCCGGGCTGCATCGCCTCCATCGTAATGCAGTTCTCAACCGGACAGACATCAACGCACAGGTTGCAGGCCACGCATTCCTCATCAATCACCGTGAACGTGCGGTCCTGCGACATCGCAATCGCCTGGTGGCTGGTGTCTTCGCACGCCGCGTAACAGCGTCCACATTTGATGCAATCATCCTGATTGATCTTTGCCTTGGCCACATAGTTGAGGTTGAGATACTGCCAATCGGTGACGTTCGGGACAGCACGACCGACAACCTCTTCAACCGACGTATAGCCCTTCTCATCCATCCACTGGGACAGGCCGCTTTTCATCTCGTCCACGATCTTAAAGCCATAGGTCATCGCCGCAGTGCATACCTGCACGTTGCCACAGCCGAGGCTGATAAATTCTGCAGCGTCGCGCCAAGTCGTCACGCCGCCAATGCCGCTGATTGGCAGACCATGCGTTTCGGGGTTGCGCGCAATCTCCGAGACCATGGACATCGCAATCGGTTTGACCGCAGGGCCGCAATAACCGCCATGTGACCCTTTGCCGTCAATCGAGGGTTCGGGCGACATCGTATCAAGATTCACGGACGTGATCGAATTAATCGTATTGATCAGGCTCACCGCATCTGCCCCGCCACGCATCGCCGCAGCCGCAGGTTTGCGCACGTCCGTGATATTGGGCGTCAGCTTCACGATGACCGGCTTGTCATAGTATTGCTTGCACCAGCGCGTCACCATTTCGATGTACTCAGGCACCTGACCAACAGCCGCCCCCATCCCCCGTTCCGACATCCCATGCGGGCAGCCAAAGTTCAGCTCGATCCCGTCGGCGCCGGTGGCCGCCACACGGGGCAGGATGTCTTTCCATGCCTGTTCTTCGCAAGGCACCATCAGCGACACGATCATCGCGCGGTCAGGATAATCGGCCTTCACACGGGTGATTTCTTCGAGGTTCACCTCAAGTGGGCGATCCGTTATCAATTCAATGTTGTTGAGCCCAAGCAGGCGCCGATCCGCACCGTAAATCGCCCCATAACGCGGGCCATTGACGTTGACGACGGGCGGCCCCTCGGAGCCCAATGTCTTCCAGACGACACCGCCCCAGCCTGCCTCAAACGCGCGGCGGACGTTGTATTCTTTATCCGTCGGCGGGGCAGAGGCCAGCCAGAACGGGTTGGGGGATTTGATGCCCAGAAAGTCGGTTGTCAGATCGGCCATTTACTTACTCCCCATCAAGGTTGCATGAATATCCATCGCGGCATCGCGCCCTTCGGCGACAGCCGTCACAGTCAGATCATCGCCGCCGCTGGCGCAATCACCGCCGGCCCAAACGCCTGCGCGACTGGTGCGACCGGCACCGGTCACCGCAATCTTGCGCCCTTCGAGTTCAAGCCCACCATCTGTTGTCAGCGTCTGACCAATCGCTTTGAACACCTGATCCGCAGCAAGACGGATCGTTTCACCCGTCCCTTTCAAGCCGGTGCCATCGTCAGACGTATGTTCCAGCTCAATCTCACGCACCGCACCGTTGCCGTGGATTGCGACGGGTTGGGCGTTGAACATCAACCGCACCCCTTTTGAGGCCGCCAGATCTTGTTCGTATGTGCTGGCACTCATCGCGTTGCGCCCACGGCGATAGGCGATGGTGACGTTTTGCGCGCCCAGCAATTTGGATTGCACGGCAGCGTCAATGGCAGTCATCCCACCGCCAATGACGACAACATCGCGTCCGACAGGCAGGGCGGTCAGATCGCTGGCTTGCCGCAGGTCTTTGATGAAACCGACAGCATCGCGCACGCCGTCTTTATCTTCGCCCGCGCTGCGCAGCGCGTTCACACCGCCCAAGCCGACACCAAGAAAAACCGCCGGGAAACATCCGACCAGATCATCCATCTTCAACTCTGCGCCCAACCGCATACCGGTCTTGATCGTGATACCGCCGATACCGAGCAACCAATCAACCTCTCGTGCGGCAAAGTCATCGGTAGATTTGTAAGCGGCGATACCAAATTCGTTCAAACCTCCGGCCTTTGCCTCGGCATCGTAAATCGTCACGTCATGTCCATGCATTGCCAGCCGATGCGCACAGGCCAAACCCGCAGGCCCTGCACCTACGACGGCAACTTTTTTGCCTGTTTCTGGTGCGCGATCATAAGGGTGGCGCTGTTTGGCCATGAGCGTATCTGTGGCATGGCGCTGCAGGCGGCCAATCTCGACCGGTTTGCCTTCGGCGAGTTCGCGCACACAGGCTTGTTCGCATAAATCCTCGGTCGGGCAGACACGGGCGCACATGCCGCCAAGGATGTTCTGGTCAAAAATCGTTTTCGCCGCCGCTTCGGGTGTGCCCGTGCTGATCTGGCGAATGAACAACGGGATGTCGATGTCGGTCGGGCAAGCCGTCACACAAGGCGCATCATGACAGAAATAGCAACGATCGGCGGCGACAGCGGCCTCATGCGGCGCCAAAGGCGCGTGCAGGTCAGTGAAGTTTTTGGCAAGCGTGTCTTCCGGCAAACGCGCCGCTGCAATACCGGGGGTCATGGGGCTGGACATGGGCATCATCCTGTCGTGGCTAATCCCCTTCAGCCTGCCACAGTTTTATTTTTTATCAAATGGTAAATTTTTGGCAGTTTGTAAAAATACCTGTTTGCACGTGGGTGAGGGACCGGGATGCCTCCGGCGGAAGTTTGATTGGACGAAGAAAGTCAGGGGTTTAGCCTAGAAATGGAATGGGTCCACCATGATCCGTTTGCCCAGAGTAAGCGCGTCCGCGACGTGGATCATGGGTGATACATCAACGTCTGATGCACCCGTTTTTACCAGTTCCGCCATACGATCATAAAGTGAGGGGTATTCGCGGTTATTGCCTGCCGCGATTTCCTGACCGTCGATGATCAGGCGGTCGCCGCCATCATGCAGGTTCAGCGTGCCTGCCGTGGTTTCCACCGTGATGTCCCAGCTTTGTGGACCCTCCTGCCGCCAGTCGAAGTCGCCTGAGACGTTCTTGGTCCACTGCAACTGTGCCGCAATCGGTGTGTCGCGGTTTGCAGGAAAGTGTAGGTCGGCAGACCGCAGATGGATCGGCATCGGCAGGATTTCGGTAATGATCGACAGTGCATTACTGCCGGGATCAAACACCCCCATGCCGCCGGGGGCGAAGACCCATTCTTGGTTCGGATGCCAGCGCCGGACGTCTTCTTTCCAGTTGATATGCGCGCTTGTGACCTGTTTATCGGCCAACCACGCCTTTGCGGGGGCGACCCCTTTGGCCATCCGGCTGTGCCATGTGGTGTAGAGCGTCACACCAGCCGCTTTCGCCATAGCAACCAATGCGTCAACCTCTGCCAACGTCGCGCCAGGCGGTTTTTCGAGCATGACATGCCGCCCAGCCGCGATTGCCTTGGCCGCATAGTCATAGCGCGGCACAGGCGGCAGGCAGAGCGAGATGACAGCGATATCCGTGCGCTCGGCTAGCATTTGGTCAAAGTCGGTGAAGGATTGTACGCCATCGACAGTTCCTGCCCGGCTGACTGTGGCCGCCAATTCCCAATCCTCACTGCCGTTGATTGCAGGCACGTGTTGGTCAACGGCGATCTTGCCGATCCCGACGAGGCAAATCGGTGTCATTAATGCGCTTCCTTGCCAACAGCGTTACCGCGATGACCAACGAGAAAGTCAAAGTCGGCGCCCGTATCAGCCCCCATTACCCGATCATGATAGAGCATCGCATAGCCGCTTTCCGGACGCGGGTTCGCACCTGACTTTTCAGCGGTCCATGCATCCATGCGCGCGGCCAATTCTTCGTCTGTGATATCCAGATGAAGACGGCGACCGGCCACATCCAACTCAATGATATCCCCGTCGCGCACAACAGCGAGCGGGCCGCCAACAGCAGCCTCTGGTGAGGTATGTAAGACCACCGTGCCGAAAGCCGTCCCCGACATGCGTGCATCCGAAATCCGCACCATATCAGTGATCCCTTTTTTCAGGATCTTCGGCGGCAATCCCATATTCCCCACCTCGGCCATGCCCGGATAGCCACGCGGGCCGCAGTTTTTGAGGACCATCACGCAGGTTTCATCAATATCCAGATCATCATCGTTGATGCGGGCTTTATAGTCGTCGATATCCTCAAAAACGACGGCGCGACCGGTGTGTTGCATCAATTCAGGCGTCGCGGCGGATGGCTTGATCACCGCCCCACCCGGCGCCATATTGCCGCGCAGCACGGCAATGCCACCCGATTGGGTCAGCGCTTTCTCAACCGGGAGGATCACGTCTTCGTTCCAGTTTTTGACGTGTTTGACCTCATCCCACATGGACCCACCCGAAACGGTCAGCGCGTCCTTGTGCAAAAGCCCCGCTTCACCCAGCCGTTTGATCACGACAGGCAGGCCACCGGCATAAAAGAACTCTTCCATCAGGTATTTGCCCGAGGGCATGAGGTTCACGATTGTCGGCACATCGCGCCCCAGACGGTCCCAATCGTCCAAGGTGAGTTCAACGCCCTTGGTACGTCCGGCCATAGCCAACAGGTGGATCACCGCATTGGTCGATCCGCCTATGGCAGCGTTCGTGCGGATCGCGTTTTCAAACGCCTCCTTCGTCATCACGTCCGACGGTTTCAGATCATCCTTCACCATATCCACAATGCGCCGGCCCGTCAGATGCGCCATCACGCGGCGGCGGCTGTCAACGGCAGGGATTGCAGCGTTGCCTGACAACGCCATGCCCAGCGCTTCGGCCATCGACGCCATTGTGCTGGCGGTGCCCATGGTGTTGCAGGACCCAGGGGAACGGGACATTGACGCCTCCGCCTCCACAAATTCCTCGGCAGTCATCTCGCCCGCGCGGACAGCTTCAGAGAATTTCCAAAGGTGCGTGCCAGAACCAACACGTTCGCCCCGGAACATGCCGTTCAGCATTGGACCACCCGAAACCACGATGGACGGCAAATCGACAGAGGCTGCACCCATCAGCAATGCAGGCGTTGTCTTGTCACAGCCTGCCAGCAGCACGACACCATCCATCGACATCCCGCGGATGGCCTCTTCAACGTCCATCGCACAAAGATTGCGGTACATCATCGCGGTGGGGCGCAGGCTGGACTCGGCAGGTGAGAACACCGGGAACTCGACCGGGAAACCACCGGCCTCGTAAATCCCGAACTTCACCTTTTCCGCCAGATCGCGCAGGTGCGCGTTGCATGGCGTCAGCTCTGACCACGTATTGCAGATACCCACTACGGGCCGCCCATCCAGCAAATCAGCCGGCAAACCCTGGTTCTTCATCCATGACCGATGATAGATCGCGTCCTTCGACGACCCCCCGAACCATTCCTGAGACCGCAGTTTGCGGGGCCACTTGGCGGGCTTGAATGCCATGTTCAGACTTCCTTTGATGGGGTTGTTGCGTCATCAATACCCTGCGTCACATCCAATTCCAAGGAGCCGTCATGAATAGCCACCCACAAAATATGATCCACTGGAGCGAACGGGTTGATATGGCCGCGGCCTTCCGCTGGACCGCGCGATTGAACATGCATGAAGCGGTGGCCAACCACATCAGCCTGGCGATCAATGACAACGGGACCAAGTTCCTGATGAACCCCAATCAGATGCATTTCAGCCGGATCAAGGCAAGCGATCTGATCACCGTCGATGCGAATGATCCTGACACGCTGAAGGGGCCAAATGCGCCTGATCCGACAGCATGGGGGCTGCATGGCGGTATTCACCAGCTGGTGCCCCATGCGCGTTGCGCGATGCATGTGCATTCGATCTTTGCGACCGTGCTGGCGTCACTCAAGGACAGCCGCCTGCCGCCGATTGATCAGAACTGTGCGACGTTTTTCAACCGCTATGTGATTGACGATGGCTATGGCGGCTTGGCCTTTGAAGAAGAAGGTGCACGTTGTGCCGCGCTGTTCACCGATCCCAAACAGAAGGTGATGATCATGGGCAATCATGGGGTGTTGGTCATCGGTGCCAGTGTGGCCGAGACCTTTAACCGGATGTACTATTTTGAAAGGGCTTGCGAGACATACATCCGCGCCCTCCAGACCGGGATGGAATTGCGGGTTTTGCCCGATGATATCGCCGAAAAGACGGCACAGGAACTGGAAGATTATCCCGAACAGGATGTGCGACATCTGGCAGAGTTGAAGGCGATCTTGGATGAAGAAGGATCAGACTATAACCAATAAGCCCCATCTTTCTTCGTCCAATCAAACTTCCGCCGGAGGCTCCAGCATATCAACGACAAGCGATGCCCACTTGCAAAAGCACAAGGCCTGCGCCACCACTCCGATATGACCAAAACGCTGCTTTCCTTTGGCCACGGCTATAGCGCCCGCGCCTTGTCCCGCATCCTGCTACCGCAGGACTGGCGGATCATCGGCACCACGCGGTCCGAGGACAAAGCACCCCGTTTGATGAACGAAGGGGTTGAACCACGCATTTGGCCAGGGGCCGATATGATCCCGGCGCTGAATGCAGCGACGCATGTTTTGATTTCTGCCGCACCGGGTGACAAAGGTGACCCGGTTCTTGCGGAACTCCATGATGAGATTGCCCAGCGCGCAGAGCAGTTTGAATGGGTCGGCTACCTATCAACCACCGGTGTTTACGGTGACCACCAGGGCGATTGGGTCGATGAGAACACCCCGCTGACCCCAGCCACCAAACGCGGTATCGCGCGGGTTGAGGCTGAGGCAGCTTGGGCCGATATCCCCGATCTGCCGCTTCATATTTTCCGGCTGGCGGGGATTTATGGCCCCGGACGCGGGCCTTTCTCCAAGGTGCGCAATGGCACCGCGCGGCGGATCATCAAGAAAGGGCAGGTATTCAGCCGCACCCATGTGGCCGACATCGCGCGTATTCTTGCCGCCTCGATCAACAAACCGAACCCCGGCGCGGCCTATAACGTCTGCGACAATGACCCGGCCCCGCCCGAAGACGTCATTGCCTATGCTGCCGAATTACTCGGCCTGCCAATCCCGGAGCCAGTGGATTTCGAAACCGCCGAGATGACCCCAATGGCGCGCAGCTTCTATGCCGAAAGCAAGAAGGTGCGCAACGACCGGATCAAGGATGAGTTGGGGGTCGCACTGCTTTACCCGGACTACAAATCAGGGCTTAAGGCGCTGCTGGCGCAGGAAATCGGCGCTTGAAAGCCCAAGCGATCCCTGCGTAAACCACCAACAGCACAAGTGCCGTCCCAAAGTTAATACCGTAAAACACCGCACGATCAGCAAATTCCAGATCATTCAGGAAGCCATAGGGAAACCCACTGGTTACCGTGCCCGACGGGGTATTATTAAGCGGCTGCCACGCCAATTCCGCCAAAGCGACATAAGTTCCGATCACAGCAAACAGCCATGCCGCTGCCGCACCAATCTTGGTAAAGCTACGATGTATGAAGAGCGCATCAATCACGATCAACGCAGGGCCCAGCGCATGCCGATAGATTTCCAGATGGTATTCGGTGAAACCACCGTCACCGGTCACCAGAACTGAATCCGCATAGAAAATCCGCCAATACAGGATCAAGACCATCGTGTTGAGCACAGCTGCCATGCTGATAAAGCCATCCCAGCGGCGCTCGGAGCGTCCTTCTTCCAGCGCCATTAGGCGGCTGAAAGCAAAGAACGCGCAAAACAAACCCCAGATCGTCAGAAACCGGAACGGGCCGCCAAATTCATCCCATTCACCAAATATCAGCGTATGAATGCAGTAGCCGCCAGCTAACAAAAACGCAGTCCAGCGAAAAATCAAACGGGGGTTCATCGACATTTAAGGCTCACTCTTTAGGCAGAGGATGCGTTGGCAGGCTGATATCCGTCTACTGTTACCTGACGTCGCCGGCGACCCTTGCCGTTATGTTGCAAACAACCCATATCTGGGGCGCGCTGAACCTAAGGCAACCATATGACTCTTCGCCAAAAAACCGCTGACCTGCTTGAAACCGCGTGGGTGCGTAACTTCATCGTTGGTGTCATCATTTTCAATGCGATCATTCTGGGGATGGAAACATCCAAGTCGATCATGGCCGCAGCCGGGCCATTAATCGAAATGCTGGATCAGATTTGCCTTGCCATCTTTGTGGTTGAACTTGCGGCTAAACTTTTTGCCCAGCGCCTTCAATTCTTTCGCAACGGCTGGAATATCTTCGATTTCATCATCGTTGGAGTGTCGCTCGTTCCTGGCAACGGCGGCCTGTCGGTGCTGCGGGCCTTGCGTATTTTGCGGGTCTTGCGGGTTATCTCGGTCGTGCCATCGCTGCGCCGCGTGGTCGAAGGTTTCGTCACAGCGCTGCCCGGCATGGGATCGGTGTTCCTGCTCATGGGCATCGTGTTCTACATCGGCGCGGTTATGGCCACAAAACTATTCGGGGACAGCTTCCCTCAATGGTTCGGCACGCTTGGCCAATCCGGCTACACCCTGTTCCAGATCATGACGCTGGAAAGCTGGTCGATGGGCATCGTGCGCCCCGTGATGGAGGTCTACCCCTACGCCTGGGCCTTCTTTGTGCCCTTCATCATGGTCACAACATTCGCAGTGGTAAACCTGCTGGTCGGTCTGATCGTAAACTCAATGCAGGATGCACACGCCGAAGAAGGGAACGCAGCAACAGACGCGTACCGGGATGAAGTGATGAGCAAGCTGGAGGCGATTGAGGAGCGGTTGAACGGGATTGGCAAAGACAGTTGAGTGGCCGATTGCTTGACACGCTATGTCGTCACCAGCACGTGATCAGGCCTCAGACCGCTCGCTGCGATGGCAGACAGCGGGTTGCTGTCACGCAACAGCCCATGGGACACGATCAGCGCCGTGGCCACGCCGCCCGTTTGGCCGCCAAGAATATCCGTGTGTAGGCTGTCTCCTACCATGACGACGCGGTTGCCCGGAGCGGTCTGAAGCCGCGCAAAGGCAAGATCATAAATGCCACTGTAGGGTTTCCCGTGAAATATGGGTTCTACACCGGTCTTATCCGCAAGCTGATGCGCCCAGTGTCCCGGTTCTTGTGACGGGCCGCTTTCACGGGGTGCTGCGATATCGGGGTTGCCCACGTGAACGGGTCGAGGATTGTTGCGCAGTGATGCCTCTAGCAAGGCCTGCCGGGCCGGTGTCCAAATTCCGCTACCGATCAGCAGAAACCCTGCGGCGCTGTCGTAGGGTGCAGGATCGTCTTCGAGAAAATCGAATGTCAGCGCTTCAAGGTCTTCGCGCCCCAATGCGGGGTTGGCCATCACCCCCCAATGGTGTGTTGTCCCGGTGAGCGCCGCAAGCAGTGCCTTACGGCTGGTGATCACGTCATCAGGCGAAAAATCAAACCCCAGTCGCGCGTATTTTTCCATCAGCAAGCGATGGGGAAAGCCTGCCGCGTTGGACACGACAAGCACCCGTTTGCCTGCCGCTTGCAGATCAGCAATACGTTCGGGCGCGTCGGGGATCGCTGTTTCGCCCACATTCAAAACACCAAAAGCATCCAGCAAAAAAACATCGTAGAGGTCAGCAATGTCCGACAAATCATGCGCGGGCACGCAGGCCCCGCCCGGTCCTGCG
Organism: Yoonia sp. F2084L; assembly: GCF_023015625.1. Taxonomy (GTDB): domain Bacteria; phylum Pseudomonadota; class Alphaproteobacteria; order Rhodobacterales; family Rhodobacteraceae; genus Yoonia. The sequence continues at coordinate 43,560 of NZ_JALKAH010000003.1, read as the reverse complement.
GCAGGCAGCCTTTGGCGTACCGCCTCATAGGCGTCAAAGATTGGTCCGTGCGTCAGATGATGGCTCCACGCACCTTGGCCGAAACCCATTCTGAAATGACGACAGCAGCAAGGATCACCAGCAAGATCAGCGACACCTGCGGCCATGCCAACGTGTTCAGCGACGCCTGCAATTGCAACCCGATCCCGCCTGCGCCCACAAGTCCAAGAACGGTGGATTCGCGGATGTTGATATCCCAGCGGAACACGGCGATACCCGCAAATGCAGGCATGATCTGTGGCACGATCCCATAGACCATGACCTGCCAGCGTGACGCACCCGTGGCGGTGACGGCCTCGACCTGGCTTTGGTCGATTTCTTCAATCGCTTCGTAAAGCAGCTTGGCGCAAAATCCGATTGACCGGATCGCGATGGCGATGATCCCGGCAAAGACACCAGGTCCGATGATCGCGATCAGCAGCAAGGCCCAGATCAGCGAATTGATGGACCGGGTGGCCACGATGATCAGCAGCGCGATAGGCCGGATAAACAGGGTTGATGGGGTGGTATTGCGCGCCGCAAGAAAGGCGATAGGCACCGCAAGGATCAGCGCGCCGATGGTGCCCAGCGTCGCGATGTTGAGCGTGTCCCAGATCGGCCACCACAGGTTATCCATATAGGACCATCGCGGCGGCGTCGCGCGCCCCAGAATGTCGCCGGCGATGTTGGGTGCATCCCACACAAAGAACCATGTCGTCGCGTCCGAGATTTGTTGCCAGCACCACAGGAATATCGCGACCCCAAACAGCCATCCGAACCAGCGTTTCAGCGTCTCATTGCGGTTGCGCAGGCGCCAGATAGGACCTTGTGAGCTTTCAATAACCGGCATCTTATTGCACCCGCGCGCGGACAATGCCGCTGATGTATTCAAGGGCCATCACAATGCCGATGATGATCAGCAGGATCGCGGCGGCCGTATCATATTCATAGCGATCAAAGGCGGTGTTCAGCGTGGCGCCAATGCCGCCCGCACCAACAAGGCCAAGAATGGCGCTTTCACGGAAATTGATATCGACGCGATAGATCGACAGGCCGATCAGGCGCGGGATGACCTGTGGCTTGACCCCATAGTCAATCCACTGTGACCAGCGCGCACCGGTGGCGCGCACGGCCTCGGCCTGTGACCGGTCCATGCTTTCGATATCTTCGGCAAGCAGCTTGGACAGGAACCCGATTGTTGCAAAGCTCAAGGTGACGAACCCCGCAAAAGGGCCAAAGCCAAAGATCGCGACCAGCAGGATGGCAACGATAATCTCTTGCAGCGCGCGCGAGACGGCGATGATGCCGCGACAAATCAGATAGATCGGCAAAGGCGCGATATTGCGCGCAGCGCCCAGTGCGATGGGGATCGAAACAAGGATGCCCACGACCGACGACGCAACGGTCATTACGATGCTTTCCAGCATGCCGTCCCAGATCGCATCAGCGCGACTGACGAAATCGGGTTGCGTGAAGGCCATGATGAACGCGCCGCCTCGGTCCAACCCTTCGTAGACACGTGCCCAGTTCACCTCGACCGATAGGAAAGCCGCGATCAGGTAGGCGATCCCTCCGATCACCAGCACCCAACGCAGCCATGCGCGCTGCACCAATGGCGGTCTGCGCCAGCGGGTGCCGAGCATATCGTTCAAAGTTGGGTGCGTTTCACCGGTTGCATAGGCGCTCATTCGGCGGCCTCTGCGGTGTCGTCTTCGTCGATCTTTTCAATCGTCGCTTCCCAGTCTTCTTCGCCGTAAATCTCGTTCAGGGTTTCCGGCGTCAGGCCATCCGGCGGGCCGTCATAGACGATTTCACCAAAGCGCAGGCCGATCACCCGTGCCACAAACATCTGGGCGAGGGCCACATCATGAATGTTGATAATCGCAGCGAGGCCGCGTTCGGCGCAAAGCTCGCAGATCAGGCGCATGATCTGCCGCGATGTTTTAGGATCAAGCGATGCGGTGGGTTCATCCACCAGCAAAAGGGCCGGATCCTGGATCAGAGCGCGGCAAATGCCGACGCGCTGCCGCTGCCCGCCCGATAGCTGATCGGCGCGCTTGTCGGCCATGTGCAGCAGACCCACGCGGTCCAGCAGGCGGAACGCTTCGTCCACGTCTTTCTGCGGGAACCGGCGGGTCAGTGCGCGCCAGAAACCCACATATCCCAAACGACCCGACAGCACGTTTTCCATCACCGTCAGCCGTTCAACCAGCGCGTATTCCTGAAAAATCATCCCCATGCGGCGACGTTCGCGGCGCAGCGCACCCGCCCCAAGGCTGGTGATATCCACATCAGCCAAAGTGACTTTGCCTGACGTTGGCGGCACCAAGCGGTTGATGCAGCGGATCAAGGTGGATTTCCCCGCGCCAGACGGACCAATCAGAGCGAGCACTTGGCCCGCTGGAACATCTAATGTGACGGCTTTGAGCGCTTGGTCGCCCGTCTTATAGGTCTTGGTCAGCGCGTCCAGTCGCAGCATTGATGGTCCCTCAATATGAATGGCGTGCAGCGGATAGGCCCGCCGCACGCCTGCGTTTCAAACCGAAGTTTTCCCCTCGGCAATCCTGACTTATGAGCAGGCGTAAGACACGCCGTTGGCGGCATCAATCTGACGGATCACAGACCAGAAGTCTTGATAAGTCATTTCAAGGAACTGCGCTTCACCGTTCTTTTCAAACTCTTCCTCCAGCGACGTGCCTTCCCATTCGAACGAGAAGAACGCGTCACGAATGCTCTGTTGCAGTTCGGGCGTCAGATTATAGGCGGTGCCATAACCGGTTGTGGGGAAAGTCTGGGATTTGTAGATCGAAACAAGCTGATCCTGAGAGACCACGTCACGTTCCAACATGCGCGCAAGGACCGAATTGGCGATGGCGGCGGCAGGATAGTCCTGATTGGCTACACCAAGGATCGAATTGTCATGCTTGCCTGAGAAGACAGGTTCAAAGTCTTCGCCTGCGACCATGTCGAACTCAGACGCGAGGATCGCGGAGGGCGCTTTGAAGCCAGAGTTTGATGTCTCGGACGTGAACGCCATCTGGTTGCCGCGGATGTCTTCGACGCTTTCAATGCCTGATCCGGGGTGGGTCAGGATTTCCATTTCGTATCCGAATGACCCATCTTCACCCGCCATGATCGTGAATGGACGGAATCCCGCACAGTTCACGGCCAATGGGTTTGATCCAGTATTGAAGCCCGCGATATGCAAACGGCCCGAACGCATCGCTTCGATCTGGGCTGCGTTGTTTTGGACCGGGAAGAATACGACGTCCTTGCCGGTTGCTTCCTCCAGATGGGCCAAGAAGTCCGCCCATGCGGTTTCATAAACGGCAGGATCTTCGACAGGTGTGTAGGCAAAAATCAATGTATCGGGATCAATCTGATCTGCTGGATCGGTTGGGATGTCCGCGATCAAGTCGCCGTCTGCATCGCAATATCGTGCGTCCAGATCGCCGCGCGGGCAGTCCTGAGCGGCGACGGGTGTTGATGCGATTGAAAAGGCGGCCAAAGCGGCAGCGCCCAAAAGATGTGTCTTGATCATGATTTAACTCCCTAGAAACAAACGGCTTTGCCGCTGGCCCGCTTCGTTGAGCGGGACTCAATGGTTGTATCTGAGCGGTTTTCGCCGTTGTTGGCTATCCAATTCGTTGCCGCAGCGCAGCAATAATGATGGGTTCGTCAAAATTTCCCAAGCGTCCACCATACCATTTTTTTCGTCACTATTTTGGACACTCAAGACACCAAAGACCTATTGTGTCGCGGCTTCTTGCCATTCCCCCACAATTGGGGACAATTGTTCCAACCTTCATTAAGTGAAGGATTCTAAAACAGGGGAAATCAAATGAAGCCAACATCAGCTTTAACACTTGTCGCCGTATTGATGGCCACAGCAGCACCGCTGAGCGCGGAAACGCTGCGTTGGGCACGCTCGGGCGACGCGCTCACGCTTGATCCACATGCCCAAAACGAAGGGCCGACCCACACCATCCGCCATCAGATGTACGAGCCACTGATCATCCGCGACATGACCGGCGCGTTTGAGCCTGCATTGGCGACAGATTGGGCACCATCTGCCGATGATCCTAATGTCTGGGTCTTTAATCTGCGCGAAGGCGTGACCTTCCACGATGGCGCGGCCTTTACCGCCGAAGACGTTGTTTTCAGCTTTGACCGCGCCTTGCAGCCCAATTCCGATATGAAAGAACTGATCGGGTCTATCACCGAGGTACGCGCCGTAGATGACTTCACGGTTGAAATCGTGACAGACGGGCCAAACCCGATCCTGCCTTCCAATCTGACCAACCTGTTCATGATGGACAAGGACTGGACCGAGGCGAATAACACCGTTGCCGTGCAGGATTTCGAAGGTGGGGAGATCACGTTCGCCACCACCAATGCGAATGGAACGGGGCCATATGTGCTGCAAAGTCGCGAACCTGATGTCAAAACCGTCATGGTCCGCAATGAGAACTACTGGGGCATCGACCAATTCCCCATGGAAGTGACCGAGATTGTCTACACTCCTATCCAGAACGCTGCCACCCGTGTGGCTGCGATGCTGTCGGGCGAGATTGATTTTTTGCAGGATATGCCTGTTCAGGATCTGGAGCGGGTCAATGCCGTTGATGGCTTGGTGGTCAAGCAGGCGCCACAGAACCGTGTCATCTTTTTCGGGATGAACCAAGGCGCTGACGATATCGAAGCCGACAATGTCGATGGGGCCAACCCGCTGGCTGATGTCCGTGTACGTCGCGCGATGTCGATGGCCATTAACCGTGATGCGATCCGTCAGGTTGTTATGCGTGGCCAAAGTGAACCCGCAGGCATGATCGCGCCGCCATTCGTGAACGGCTGGACTGCTGAAATGGACGCAGAATCATCTACCGATGTCGAAGGCGCAAAGGCGCTGTTGGCCGAGGCAGGTTATGCCGATGGGTTTTCTATCCGGCTTGATTGCCCCAATGATCGTTACATCAATGACGAAGGCATCTGTCAGGCCGCCGTTGGCATGCTGGGTCAAATCGGGGTCACCGTGAATTTGGATGCCAAACCAAAGGCGCAACACTTCCCGCTGATCGCCGATGGCAAAACAGACTTCTACATGCTGGGCTGGGGTGTGCCCACGTATGACAGCGAATATATCTTCAACTTCCTCGTCCATGGCCGCGAAAGCGACATCGGCACATGGAACGGCACGGGCTATGACAACGACGAGCTGGATGCGATGATCGCATCGCTGGCGTCCAATACTGATCTTGAGGCGCGCAATGCAGATATCGCCAGCATCTGGCGGGTTGTTCAGGACGAACAGCTCTATATCCCGATCCATCACCAGGTGCTGAACTGGGGCATGTCCGAGAGCGTAGGTATCGAGGTTGATCCAGAAGACCAGCCAAAGATCAAATACTTCACCATGAACTGATCTCAGATAGCGACGCGCCTGTGCAACAGGCGCGTCGCATTGCCTCAAATGCGGGGCCATTTAGGACAATCACACCATGCTGGCCTACACTATTCGCCGTGTCGCGCAGTCTGCGCTCGTCCTGCTGATTGTTGGGCTTGTAGCGTTTTCGATGTTTCGTTTCGTGGGCGATCCCATTGAAAACATGCTTGGCCAAGAGCGCACAATCGAAGACATCGAACGGCTGCGCGACCAACTTGGCCTGAACCAATCCTTCGCTGTGCAATACTTCAAGTTTTTGGAAGGTGCCGCCCAGGGAAACTTTGGCGTGAGCTACAGGCAAGGACGACCCGTCGCCGAAATCCTGATGGAGCGCGCACCAGCAACATTAGAACTGGCCGCCGTATCAGCCGTGTTCGCCATTGTTCTGGGGATCGCTTTTGGTGTTTTGACAGCGATCCGCCGGGATGGATTTGTCGCCAATTTCATCATGTCCGCATCCCTGATCGGGGTATCCTTGCCGACATTTCTGATAGGGATACTTCTGATCTATATTTTCTCGGTCGAGCTGGGGTGGCTGCCCAGTTTCGGTCGCGGTGAGACCGTGCAGATTGGCAATTGGTCCACCGGTTTCCTGACGTCTTCAGGCCTTCAGGCGTTGATCCTGCCGTCCATTACACTTGGGCTGTACCAGATGACGCTGATCATGCGGCTTGTCCGCTCTGAAATGCTGGAGGTGCTGCGGCAGGACTACATTCGTTTTGCCCGCGCACGCGGGTTGAAAAGCCGCGCGATCAACTTTCGCCATGCGTTGAAGAACACCATGGTGCCGGTGATCACGGTGATTGGCCTGCAACTGGGTGCGATCATCGCTTTTGCTATCATTACCGAAACGGTGTTCCAGTGGCCGGGCGTTGGTCTGCTGTTTATCAACGCGATCCAGTTTGTCGATATCCCCGTGATGGCCGCTTATCTGATGCTGATCTCGGTTATGTTCGTCGCGATCAACCTGATCGTCGATATGCTTTATTTCTTCATCGACCCACGCTTGCGCGTTGACCGGGCGGGGGGCCACTGATGACCGAACTCTCAGATCATAAGGTCGCCCCAAAGGTGGCGCAAAAATCCCGCCTGCGCGTGTTTCTGGACAGTGATATCTACTACACGTTCCGGCGGTCACCCATTGCGGTCATTTCGACCATCGTGGTCACGATCCTGATCCTATCGGCCGTATTTGCCCCGCTGATTGCACCGACAAATCCGTTCAACCCGGCATCACTTAATCTGATGAACGGGTTTACACCGCCAATGGCGCCCAACGCCTTCACTGGTGAAAGCTTCATTCTGGGTACGGATGATCAAGGGCGCGATGTCTTCTCGACCATCCTGTATGGCATGCGGATATCGTTGTTTGTCGGGGTGGCTGCGGTGCTTTTTGCGATGGTGCTGGGGATCACGCTGGGCCTGATCTCGGGCTATGTGGGTGGCTGGACCGAAACCATCATCATGCGGGTCGCTGACGTGCAGCTTACCTTTCCTTCAATCCTTGTGGCTATGCTGATTTTCGGGATCGCCAAGGGAATTACGCCCATCGAATACCGCGACCAGATGGCGATTTGGGTCCTGATCATTGCCATCGGGCTAAGCGATTGGGTGCAATTCGCCCGCGTGGTCCGCGGGGCCACATTGGTGGAGAAACGCAAAGAGTATGTCGAGGCCGCGCGCCTGATCGGGCGCAAACCCTATGCCATCATGTTACGGCATATCCTGCCCAACGTGCTGTCACCGGTCCTTGTCATCGCGACGATTTCACTGGCGCTGGCGATCATTGCTGAAGCGACGCTTAGTTTTCTGGGCGTCGGTGCGCCGCCAACGCAGCCAAGTCTTGGCACGCTGATCCGCATCGGACAGGGCTTCCTGTTTTCGGGCGAGTGGTGGATTTTACTGTTCCCGGCGCTGACCCTTCTTACACTGGCGCTGAGTGTGAATTTGCTGGGTGACTGGCTGCGCGACGCCCTGAACCCGAGGTTGCGTTGATGTCAGATACCGTTTTGTCGATCCGGAACCTTTCCGTCGAAATCCCCACGCGCACGGGCGTTGTAAAGCCGGTTGATGGCGTCAGCTATGACATATCGGCCGGTGAAATACTGGGCGTGGTGGGGGAAAGCGGCGCGGGGAAATCCATGGCGGGCAATGCAGTCATTGGCCTGCTCAACCCGCCTGCGCATATTGCGAAGGGCGAAATCTGGCTGAACGGCAGCCGCATTGATGCGCTGAAAGGCGAGGCAATGCGCCGTTTGCGCGGCAAGGAAATCGGGATGGTGTTTCAGGACCCGCTCACCTCGCTGAACCCGCTGTTGTCGATCGGGGATCAACTGACTGAAACGATGTTGACCCATCTGCCTATCAGCCGGGCAGAGGCGAACAATCGTGCGGTCGCAGCGCTGGAAGAGGTCGGCATTCCCGGAGCAGCCGAACGGATCGACAGCTACCCCCATGAATTCAGCGGCGGTATGCGCCAGCGTGTCGTCATCGCACTTGCGCTTTGCGCCGAACCATCGCTGATCATCGCGGATGAACCTACGACCGCTTTGGACGTCTCTGTTCAGGCGCAAATCATCGCATTGCTGAAACGGCTTTGCCGTGATCGTGGGACCGCCGTGATGCTGATCACCCATGATATGGGCGTGATCGCAGAGGCAGCCGATCGTGTTGCGGTGATGTATGCCGGGCGTCTGGCCGAACTGGGTCGCGTCCGCGATGTACTTACCCAGCCGCAGCACCCTTACACCGCTGGGTTGATGGCATCCACGCCGCTGGCCTCGGCAGGCAAGACGCGGCTGCACCAGATCGAAGGGGCGATGCCCCGGCTGGACAAGGTGCCCGACGGTTGCCCGTTTCACCCGCGCTGCACATACGCTGAAAGCAAATGCCGCGCGGCCCCGGCCCCACAAATATCGCAAGACCACGCCGCCTGCTGGTTCCCGCTGATGGCCGAGAAAGTATCGTAATGGCCCTGATTTCCGTGAAGAACCTGACACGCGTGTTTGATGTGTCAAAACCCTGGCTAAACCGGGTGATTGAACGGCGCGGAAAGGCGTTGCTGACCGCCGTTTCAGACGTCGATTTTGAGGTCGCGGAACGCAGCACCTATGGTCTGGTCGGCGAAAGCGGGTCCGGCAAATCCACTATTGGCCGTATGCTGGTCGGCTTGCTCACACCATCGGGCGGTTCGGTTGAAATTGAAGGCGTGAACCTGGCCACGGAAACGGATGCCGCCAAAGTAGACGCCGTGCGCTCTGATATTCAGATGATCTTTCAGGACCCTTTTGCGTCGCTCAATCCGCGTTGGCGGGTGCGCGATATTGTCGTCGAACCGGTCGTGGCGCGTGGGGGTGATGCGACCGGGTTGGCCGAAAAACTGCTGGAACAAGTGGGGCTATCCGCCTTGGACGCGGGCAAGTTCCCGCATGAATTTTCAGGCGGGCAGCGGCAGCGGATCTGCATTGCACGCGCGCTGTCGTCCGAGCCAAAACTGATCGTATGTGATGAACCGACATCGGCGTTGGATGTTTCGGTACAGGCGCAGGTGCTTAATCTGATGAGCGATCTGAAAGACAATTTCGGTCTGACCTACGTGCTGATCAGTCACGATCTGACGGTTGTCCAGCATATGTCAGACGTCATAGGCGTGCTTTATCTGGGGCGGCTGGTGGAAGAGGCGACCCCGGAAGAGCTGTTCAACAACACAAAACACCCCTACACCAAAATGCTGCTAGAGGCGGCCCCTCAGATGGACGGCTTTGGTCGCGAAGCTGAATTACCCGAAGGTGAGATCCCCGATCCAATCAACCCACCCAGCGGCTGCGCATTTCATCCGCGCTGCCCGATTGCCGAGACTATTTGCAGGCAAGAACGGCCTCTGCTGCGTCAAGTAGGCAACGCGCGCGTCGCCTGCCATTTGGCACAATAGCGATACATGCGAGCGCGAATGCAAAGAAAAACCGGACCTTCGCGGCCTTATGTATCAAGCGCACCAACAAAACAGAGCAGGGCGGGTGACCTTTCAACCACCCGCCTCGCTTTGACCTACAGAAATCACTTCATGGAACTGATACCGAACATATTGCCTTCGGTATCCTGACACAGCACCACGAAACCGAATTCCCCGATCGAGAATTTTGGCCGCATGACCGTGCCACCGGCATCGGCCACCCGCGCTTGCTCAACCGCGCAATCCTCGGCCATGAAATAGATGACAGTGCCGCCAATACCCGGCTTTGCATGCGGTGACTTGGTCAAGGCGCCGCCCGCGCCATAAGCACTCATGTCGGCGGGGAAGCTCATCATCTGGTTTTCGCCGGTCGGATCACCCATCGGTTCCAGCTTGGCACCCAACACCGTTTCATAAAAGGTGACGGCGCGAGGCAAGTCGTCAACGTAGATGTCAAACCAGCCTACTGCATTCATTTTGGTCATTTTTCATATTCCTTTGGTTGTCGTTATGCCCCTGTTCTAACGATCCCAAAGCAGCCGGTATTGTAGATATCAGACATCAAACTTGCGGCTGTATTTTCCCGGCGTATAGCCTGTGGCCTTGCGGAATGAATGGATGAAATGGGATTGATCGGCGTAAGACCAAGTGTCTTCGCCATTCAACGATTGCTGCAAACGCAGGACTTTCAGAAAGTCATGCGGCGCAAAGCCCGTAGTCCGTTTCAGCGTGCGCTGCAATTGTCGCGCTGAGATGCCCGCCGCCTCGGCCATATCGGCAACTGACGCGATATCATCCAGATGCGCAAATATCTTTGCCGTCACCGGGTTCACGGCAACCATCTGCCTGTGCACCAACCAATCGGCGAACGCGGTCAGGATGCTGTATTGTTCGGCAAAATCACGGCCTGCCAGATCATCATTGACTGCGCGCAAGGGCAAATCACCGACGTAGGGCTGATCCACTTGCCCATGTGACAGCTGCTCGGCCGGATTTTGCCAAACGCCGGGCAGAAAGCGGATGTTCACAAAGTGGAACGACCGGCCCAGATTGAATTCCTCCGAAGTCGCCCGCAGTTTCGACACGCCGTTGATCCGGCGATCGTCCTGATCGAAAACAACATAGGTGCAGGCATCTGGCAGGGCGTGAAACCGGTAGTCAGCCGGTAGAGGTGCCGCAGTCTTCAGTTCCAGAAACCGATGCACAATGCCTTGCAGGTGCGCAGGCGGCTCAGCTTCGACGAACTGAACAGTGTCTACCGATTTATCTTTGCCATTCCCTTTGGGATCATACATGCAAGGGGCCTAGGCCCGTTTTTCCAACGTGGCGACACCCATGACCTCAAGCACTTTCGCCTCAATGTGTTCAGCGTTCATGCCTGCGACATCATACATCGCCTTGGGGCTGGCTTGGTCGATGAACGTATCTGGCAGCACCATTGACCGGTACTTTAGCCCATGATCAAACACGCCTTCCTCTGCCAAAAGCTGGGCGACGTGTGATCCAAAACCACCCACCGCACCTTCTTCGACAGTGATCAGCGCCTCATGGTCAGCCGCCAGCCGCAGGATCAGGTCCCGGTCCAGCGGCTTGGCAAAGCGCGCGTCAGCGACGGTTGGTTTGATCCCCTTCGCTTCAAGCGCTTCACAGGCTTTCATGACCTCTTGCAGGCGCGTCCCAAAGGACAAGATCGCAACGCGGCTACCCTCGCGGATCATGCGGCCTTTCCCGATTTCCAAAAGCTCGGGGTTTTCAGGCATTTCAACGCCCACACCTTCGCCACGCGGGAAGCGGAACGCAATCGGTCCTTCGTCATGCGCCGCAGCGGTCGCCACCATGCGCACCAATTCAGCCTCGTCCGCCGCAGCCATCACCACGAAACCGGGCAGGTTCGACAGATAGCCAATGTCGAACGACCCCGCATGGGTCGCGCCATCGGCCCCGACCAGCCCGGCGCGGTCAATCGCGAAACGAACCGGCAAACGCTGGATCGCTACGTCATGCACAACCTGATCATAGCCACGTTGCAGGAAGGTCGAATAAAGCGCACAGAACGGACGCATCCCGCCCGCGGCGAGTCCCGCACTGAAAGTCACCGCATGCTGTTCGGCGATGCCAACGTCGAAACAACGACTGGTATAGCGTTCCATGAACTTCGTCAGGCCGGTGCCGTCCGGCATCGCTGCCGTAATCGCACAAATCTTGGGATCGGTCGCGGCCAGCTTGCACAGGCTTTCAGAAAAGACCGACGTGTAAGACGGTGCATTGCTGGGCGCTTTCTTCTGTTCACCCGTGATCACGTCAAACTTGGCGGTCGCATGGCCCTTGTCACTGGCGCGTTCGGCCGGGGCATAGCCTTTGCCCTTCTTGGTGATCGCATGGATCAGGATCGGGCCATCGGCGCGTAGTTTGACCGTGCGCAGCACCGACAGCAGCTGTTCCATGTCATGCCCATCAATGGGGCCAAGATAGGAAAAGCCCAGCTCTTCAAACAGCGTTCCGCCGACGGTCATATGCTTCAGCATATCCTTGGCACGCTTGGCCCCTTCGCGGAAAGGTTCGGGCAACAACGACACCGCACCTTTGGCCGCCGCCTTGAATTCCTGAAACGGCTCGCCTGCATAAAGGCGCGACAGATAGGACGACATCGCGCCCGTTGGCGGCGCAATCGACATCTCGTTATCATTCAGGATCACGATCAACCGCTTACCCAAATGGCCCGCATTATTCATCGCCTCATAGGCCATGCCCGCAGACATCGCGCCATCGCCGATAATGGCAATCGCATCACCACCTTCGCCGCCCAGATCGCGGGCCACTGCAAAGCCAAGGGCCGCCGAAATCGACGTGCTGGAGTGAGCGGCACCAAAGGGATCATAGGGGCTTTCAGAGCGTTTGGTGAAACCGCTTAGCCCGCCTTCAGTACGTATGGTACGGATACGATCACGACGCCCTGTCAAAATCTTATGCGGATAGCATTGGTGGGACACATCCCAGATAATCTTGTCTTTGGGGGCATCAAAAACGGCATGCAATGCAACCGTCATTTCAACCACCCCAAGCCCAGCGCCCAAGTGCCCGCCGGTCTGTGACACAGCCGAAATCGTCTCGGCCCGCAACTCATCAGCAAGCTGGCGCAGCTCGGTGTCCGACATGCCCTTCATATCATCAGGCGTGTTGACGCGGTCCAGAACGGGGGTGTGGGGTTGGTCTGACATAGCGGACCCTTCTTAATGCGTGCGCGCAATCACAAACTGTGCGGCCTCTTTCAACGTCTCAGCGTCTTCACCGTAAGGAGATAGCGCATCGCAGGCCTCTTCCACCAGTGCGTTCGCGCGGCTTTTTGCCCCATCCAGACCCAATAAAGACACGAAAGTCGCCTTGCCAGCAGCGGCATCCTTGCCCACAGCCTTGCCGACAGTGGCCGCGTCGCCGGTTGCATCCAGCACGTCATCGGCAATCTGGAACGCCTGTCCAAGGCACGACCCATAGATCGACAATGGCTCGCGCTCAGCTTCAGCCATACGCGGACCCACAAGGGCAGACCACGAGATAAGCGCACCCGTCTTGGCCGCCTGTAACTCCATGATCTGATCAAGATCCAGCGCTGCCTCAGCGCTTTCCGCCGCAATATCCATGGCCTGCCCGCCGACCATGCCACGCACACCAGCCGCGTTGGACAAAGACATCAGCAGGGTCAGCTTGGCACGCGGCGCGCATTCGGCCTGCACCAGCAGTTCAAACGCCAGCGCTTGCAAGGCATCACCGGCCAGAACGGCGGTCGCCTCATCCCATTTCTTGTGCACGGATGGCTGACCGCGACGCAGGGCGTCATCATCCATGCAGGGCAGATCATCGTGGGCCAGCGAATAGGCATGGACACATTCAATCGCAGCCGCAGCACCAACTGCCGCAACCGGGTTGATCCCGTGCAAACGAGCAGTTTCGAGCGCAAGAAAAGCACGCAGGGCTTTGCCTCCGGTGACGGCATAAAGCATGGCTTTGGGCAAATCACCCTCCAACCCGCTGAGCGCAAAACCGATCCGCGCCTCAGCAACTTTTGAGGCCTGCGCCAAAGCGTCCTGCAACGATTTCCGTTCTAACGCCGCGATCTGATATGTCTGCGCCTTAGTCATCGAGTGGGGCCGTCCCAGCCGGTACACCACCCTCACCAAGGGTGATCTTTGCAACCTTTTCTTCGGCTTCTTTCAACTTGGCCTCGCAACGGGCTTTCAACGCGGCACCACGCTCATAAAGCGCGATGCTTTCATCAAGGGCCACATCGCCACGCTCCAGCTGACCAACGACCGTTTCCAGCTCCTTGATCGCATCTTCAAAGCTCATCTTCTCAACGTCGCTCATCGGCCTCTGTCCTCCAAAACCTTCACATGGGCGGCGGCGGACGCGCCCAATGCGGCAAGGTCATATCCGCCTTCTAGGCTTGATACCACCCGGCCCTGACAATGTGTGTCGGCCACATCGCAAATGCGCTGCGTGACCCAACTGAAATCTATCGTACTCAAATTCATACCGGCTAACGGATCATCCTTATGCGCATCAAATCCGGCCGAAATTATGACGAGTTGCGGAGAAAATGCGTCTACTCTGGGAAGAACCACCCGTTCCATCACATCGCGGAACACCTTTGATCCTGTGCCTTCGGGCAACGGGACATTCAACACATTATCCACACCAACCTCATGGGCTGCACCCGTACCAGGGTAAAGCGGCGACTGATGGGTCGAGCAAAACAGGATACGCGGATCGTCTTCGACCAGATCCTGCGTGCCATTGCCATGATGGACATCGAAATCAACAATCGCCACACGCTCCAGCCCGTGATGGTCCAACGCGTGCTTGGCCCCGATCACGACATTGCCAAAGAAACAGAACCCCATCGCGGTCTGGCGTTCCGCATGATGACCCGGCGGGCGGACAGCAGCAAAGGCATTCGCCACCTCGCCACCCAGGACCATATCAACGGCACGGACCACCCCACCAGCAGCACGATAAGCGGCGTTCAGCGTGCCAACGGACATATGCGTATCAGCATCCAGTGACCGCCAGCCCTCATGCGGCGCGGCAGCTCGGATCGCATCAACATGGGCCTTGGGATGGGCGCGCAGTAGATCATCCTCCGCCGCCAAAGGCGCTTTCACCCGCATCAAAGGCATATCTTCCAGCGCACCCAAAACCGCATCCAGCCGCGCCACCTGTTCAGGATGGCCGGGGGGCGTCACATGGTCCGCACAATCTTCATGAGAAATCAAAGCTGTTGTCATGCGCACAAAAGACGAAATTCAGGGCCAAAGCACAACCATCTTCTCATGTTCGAAAATACCTCCGCCGGAGGCAATCCAATAAAATAGAATCCGCCCGCAGGGCGGCCCTTTGGATTACTCAGGCGCCAGCATATAGCCAGCGCCCCGCACCGTCTGCAAATACCGCGGCTGCTTGGGGTCGACCTCAATCTTGCGTCTGAGCCGCGTGATCTGCACGTCAACCGCGCGTTCCTGCGTCTGGCCACCGGACCGGCTCAACTCCTCGACCAAGCGCGTCCGCGTCACCGCCTCACCCGGGCAGCCCGAAAAGATACGCATCAACTGGCTCTCGGTCGCGGTCAGACGGACAAGTTGATCACCATGCCACATCTCGCCGCGTTCAATGTCGTAGCGCACCGGCCCCATGTTCAGGACCTTGGGCAATACAACGGCGGGTTCAGCCGCAGGGACACGGCGCAAAATCGCGTTGATACGCAGCAACAGTTCTTTGGGTTCAAAGGGTTTGGCAAGATAATCATCGGCGCCCGCCTCAAGCCCCGTAATCCGATCATCCGTACCACCTTTGGCAGTCAGCAGCATGATCGGCGTGGTAATCGTCTTGCGCAGATCGCGGCACAGCGCCATGCCGTCTTCGCCCGGCATCATCACATCCAGCACGATCAGATCAAACTCCAACCCCGACAGGATGCGGCGCGCATGGGCGGCGTCACGGGCGGTGCTGACCAGAAAGCCGGATCGCATCAGGAACTTCTGCAACAGACCGCGAATACGTTCATCATCGTCAACAATCAGCAGGTGGGCGTCGTCGTTACTCATTCCGGTCTATCCTTCATCGCCTCGTAATGGTGGCGGGTCTCTTCATCCATCATCGCCTCAAGCACCTGCCGAAATCCGGCAACCGCCGCAGGACCAGCCGCACGATAAGCGGCGCGCATACGGTCGCGCTGGGCATCCGACAACTCACGCTCCAACACAGCCCCCGCCGGGGTCAAGTGTAAATGGCGCTCGCGTTTGTCCCTTTGGCCAACGGTGCTGGCTACCAAACCGTCTTCGATCAAAGTACGCAAGACACGATTAAGCGATTGTTTTGTAACGCCAAGAATAGACAACAGGTTGTTGACGGTCGTTCCCGGACTGCGATGAATGAAATGAATGGCGCGGTGATGGGCGCGGCCATAGGACTTGTCGGCAAGGATACGGTCCGGGTCAGCGGTAAACCCGCGATAGGCGAAAAACATCGCCTCAATCCCTTTGCGCAGTTGCTCATCCGTCAGGAATAGCAGGCTCTGGCCCATCTGCGGTTGCAACCCGTCACTCATCCGCGTCCTCCCATCGTACCATGTTACAATACGTCAGCTTTGTTGACATTCCAAGAATCAACTCGTAGTAAAATGCAGAAACTACGCAATATTATGTCCGAAACGGACCTATATGCGTAACAAATGCAAATCGGATGGAGGATACGATGGCCGGTGCATATGACGACAGAGACGGAAAAATCTGGATGGACGGCCAGTTGGTCGAATGGCGCGATGCTAACGTCCACATTCTGACGCATGCGATGCACTACGCTTCATCCGTGTTTGAAGGCGAACGATGCTACTCTGGCAAAATCTTCAAATCGCGTGAACACTCCGAACGCCTAATCAAATCCGGGCAACTGATCGACTTTGAAATCCCCTACACCGTGGACGAAATCGAAGCCGCCAAACAAGCCGCCCTTGATGCGAACGGACTGACTGACGCCTACGTGCGCCCGGTTGCATGGCGCGGGTCCGGCGAAGACATGGGGGTTGCGGCTGCGCGAAACCCGGTCCATCTGGCGGTCGCCGTGTGGGAGTGGGGCAACTACTATGGCGACGCCAAGATGAAGGGCGCCAAGCTCGACATCGCGAAATGGAAACGGCCCAGCCCGGAAACCGCCCCCTCACAAGCCAAAGCCGCTGGTCTTTACATGATCGCAACAATGTCCAAGCACGCAGCCGAGGCCAAAGGGTGTTCTGACGCGATGATGTTCGACTATCGCGGCTATGTGGCCGAGGCGACGGGCGCCAATATCTTCTTCGTCAAAGACGGTGAAATTCATACGCCCAAGGCGGATGCGTTCCTCAACGGGATCACACGCCAAACAGTGATCGGCATGTTGAAAGACAAGGGGCTGACCGTGAACGAACGGGTCATCATGCCAGAAGAGCTGGAAGGGTTCGAGCAATGCTGGCTGACAGGCACCGCTGCCGAAGTAACGCCCGTGGGCCAAATCGGCGACTATAACTTTGAGGTCGGCGCAATCACACGTGAAATTGCCGAGGATTATGAGAAACTTGTGCGGGCCTAAGTCCGAAGCCTAAAGCAAAAGAAGGGGCACCACAGTGCCCCTTTTTCGTTAGTCAGGTCTGCTCATTCCGCGCGAATTTGGTATAGAACTTCGCGCGCTGATCCCAATCACGCTTACGGTTGCGCCGTTGCAGCGCCACGGTCGCTGGATTGGGCTGCTTGCCATGCTCAATCGCGACAGCGCGTGTTGTCATGGCTGGCGTTACAGTCTTTGGTCTGTCTAATGGGTGTTTAGGCATGTTGTCCTCCGATCTGAGGGGCCACCATAACACATTTTCAAAAGATTCGCGCCAGAACCTGCGAAACCGCCAGTTGTGTCCTTGCGCGGCAGGCCGTCCAAAGACAGGAATTGGGCGTTATTGTCGCAAAAGTGGCAACACTTTCTGTACGGATTTCACCGCCGTCGTCAAACTTCGGTCTGGTTCATGTGTCACCTTCGGGCACGTAAAGAGTCAGAAGTTCCATGTTTTTCCCAGACACCATTAACACGCCACCGCGCGCAGATTCCCAATCCGTGACTGAAAGCGAGATCATCCTACGCCGAGTGCTCAGGTCTGCGCCGCAGGACCTGTGGCTTGATACGATTCGACGCACGCAAGGCCCTCAGCACGACAGTCTGATCTACTGGATGCTAAACCAGACCGAATGCGATTTTGCCGTTGCCTGCCATGCGTTCTATCGTAGCAATCCCGCGCAGCATCTTGATAATCCGCGCCCGCTGCCATCGCGACCCGGGCCTAAGGATATCTTTGCGCTGGTGTTATTGAACTGGGATACCGGATCATACCGGACCCACCGCTTGATGGTAGATACCGTTGATGCCAATCCACGGATGGTGGCCCGCATCAATCAAAAGGTCATGGCCCGGCCAAGCGGATCACTGCCCTTCAGAATCCCACAACAGTTTTTGACGCCTGTCGGTGGCACGCCAATGTCCGTGCCGCAATATCTGTCAGCTGATGACGCAAAGCACCTTTGGCCGGTCTATAATGACCTCGGACTGAAGGTCGCCAAGGCCCCACCGGGGATATCGCGACAGGTGGCACGGGCCAAGTCGCTTTTGGTCAAGGTCAAACGCGGTAGCGGGTTACCCTAAGTCCCAACATTACCTGTTGCTTTGCGCTGCTGAGCGCGTTGCAGGCCCAGTTTGCGTTCGCGCCAGATAATCAAAACACCAGCGGCAATCACAATGCCTGCACCGATCAGCATGGTTCCTGTCGGCACCTCATCAAAGATGAAATAGCCGATCAGCAACGCCAGTATCATTGAGGTATAGTCAAACGGTGCGACCAGCGACGCATCGGCATAGCGATAGCTGGAAGTCAGCAAAATCTGCCCGATCCCGCCCAAAAGGCCAGCCATGATCAACATGACCGCCACTGTCCATGATGGCACGACCCACCCCCAGGCCAGTGTAAACAGCGACATGACAGACGATGTGATCGTGAACCAGAACACAATCGCGGCGGTGCTTTCGGTCGCGACCAGCTTGCGCACAAAAACCTGCGCAAGGGCCGCCAAGACCGCCCCCATCAGCACAACGACAGCGCCCAGTGTTTCGGATGTATTCAGCGATGCACCAACAGACAAACGCGGCGACAGCACGATCAAAACGCCCACCATGCCCAAGGCAACGGCAGACAACCGAAAGGCACGTACATTTTCATTCAGGAACATGGCGGCAAAGATGACCACAAGAAGCGGTGCGGCATAACCAATCGCCGTCACCTCAGGCAGTGGCAACAACCCAAGACCGGTAAAGCCCAGCCCCATCGCAGAGGTCCCGACCAACCCGCGCCAGAAATGCCCCATCGGGTTGGTGGTTTTCCAACCGTGCCGTAGCTCATGCCGGATTGCCAGCCAGCCCAGAATAATCGGCAAAGCAAAGAAAGAGCGAAAGAAGACCGCCTGACCCGGCGGCACGTCGGCGGATGCGGCTTTGACCAGACTGGCCATCGCCATGAACATGCAAACCGACATGATTTTGAAGATGATGCCACGAAGCGGCTGCATGACGGGTCCTCTCAAAGGCACACTATGCCGCGAGGTGAACACAATGAAGCCTTTTTCACTTGCTAATGCCTGACGTTAGGTTATCCGAAAGTATCGTTGGCTAAGAAGCAGTGTATGCAAGATAAAAATCAGACCCCCGCAAATATGACCCCCCGTGACTGGGTCCAGATTTTAGCCAAGTATCGTGAGCCAAGCAGCATTCGCAGCAGCTTTGAACTCGCGGTCAGTTTGATCCCCTTTGTCGTGCTTTGGGTGCTGGCCTGTTGGGTCGCGCAATACAGCTATCTGGCGGCATTCCTGATCTCGGCTGCGAACGGTCTGTTTTTGCTGCGCCTTTTCTGCATCCAACACGATTGCGGGCACGGTTCTTTCTATGGCAACCGCAATGTCAGTGATTGGGTCGGGCGCGCGTTGGGCGTTGTGACACTGACGCCCTACGATGTCTGGCGACGGACCCATTCGATCCACCACAGCCATGCCGGCGATCTTGATCAGCGCGGCATTGGTGACGTGATGACGCTGACGGTCGAAGAGTATCACCAGCGCACCGCATTTGGCCGGTTCATGTATCGGGCCTATCGGCATCCGCTTGTGATGTTTGGGCTTGGCCCGACATATCTGTTCTTCCTGCAAAACCGGCTGCCAATGGGGCTGATGAACCAAGGGCGCAAATACTGGATCAGCGCGATGGGCACCAACGCTGCGATCGTCACGATCCTTGGCACAATCGTCTACTTTGGCGGATTTCAGGCGCTGTTCCTTGTCTTTCTGCCCACCACCCTGATTGCCGCATCCATCGGCGTCTGGCTATTTTACGTGCAGCACCAGTTTGAAACGACCCATTGGGAACAAAACGAAGACTGGCAACTGCACGAAGCCGCGTTGCACGGCAGTTCACACTATGACCTGCCGCCGATCCTGCGCTGGTTCACGGCCAATATCGGCATCCATCATGTGCACCACCTGTACAGCCGGATCCCGTTCTATCGCCTGACCGAGGTGTTACGCGATCACAATGAGTTGGTTGAGGTCAGCCGCATGAATATCGCGCAAAGCATCAAATGCGCGAGCCTTGATCTATGGGACGAGAAATCCAAACGTTTGGTATCCTTCGCGGCGGCACGCAAGCTGGCCGCCTAACGCGGCATCACGCGCAGAATTTCACCTGCGTCCAGCAAAACCAATACCGCGCCGTCATCCAAGACTTCGACGTCGCGAATACGGCCCACATCGGTCAGCATGCGTTCTTCGCCGATCACACGGCCGCCTTGCAGCTTTAACCGGACCAGACCGCCGGGGTTCAGCGACGCGATCAGCAGATCACCCCGCCAATCGGCGTAAGGCCCATCATAAAACATCATGCCACCGGGGGCGATTACCGGATCCCAATAGTAGACCGGTTCTTCATAATCCGCAGCGCGCGACAAACCGCGACCGACATCGGACCCGCGATAGTTGATCCCGTAGCTGACAACAGGCCAACCATAGTTCAGACCCGCCTGCGGTTGGTTCAGCTCATCGCCACCGCGGGGGCCATGCTCAACCGTCCAAAGGCTCCCATCAGACGCAATTGCAGCCCCTTGTATGTTGCGATGGCCCAAAGACCAGATCTGATTGCTGCCGCTACGGCCCACAAACGGGTTGTCACGCGGTTCGGACCCGTCGGCATTCAATCGGATAACCTTGCCATGGGACGTGTTGATATCCTGCACCAGTTGGCCACTGTCACCGGCCCCACGGTCGCCCGTCGTAATCCAGACGGTGCCATCGGCCATCGGAATAATCCGGCTACCAAAGTGACGGCCATTCCGGGCCGGCCAATCCTGCACAAAGATATCTGTCGGGCGCTCAAGTTCCCCGTTACGTCCCAAGGTCGCACGGGCGGCAGCCGTTACAAGACCACCGCGTACTGATTTGGCGTAGGTCCAGAACACCGTACCGTCGCGCGCATAATCCGCTGAGACCGCAACATCCAGCAAACCACCCTGACCCTCGGCCGCGACCTCTGGCAGGCCCGGCAGTGGCGCACTTACCGTGCCATCATCATTGATGATACGCATCGTGCCCGGCCGTTCGGTCACCAAGAACTGACCGTTGCCCAAGGGCGCGATGCCCCAAGGATTTTCCAACCCTTCAGCAAAAACCTCAACATCCACTCGGGTGGTCCGCAGTTCAGGCGCACGGGTCTGGTTTTCAAAGGCAGGTTGGAAACTGGCGTTTGGGCGGCCTTGGTCGACCTGTGCCGCCGCCGCAGCGGGCAATAGCATCAAAGCAAGAATACGGATCATGGTCAGTCCTCCTTAAGGCGCAAGATAGCCCAGCGCGCGGCGTCCGCCACTGCCGGATCGGGATCATCAACCAAAGGTGAAACGGATGCGATCAATGTAGGATTACCGGAATTACCAATCGCATAGGCCACATTGCGCACGAAACGGTCGCGGCCGATCCGCTTGATGGGCGAGCCCGAGAAATGCGCGCGAAACGCCGGATCATCCAAGGCGGCCAGTTCCGCCAAAGGGGGCGCAATCAGATCATCGCGGGCCGCCAGCTTTGCATCGCGACCCTCTTGCGCAAACTTGTTCCACGGACAAATCGCCAGACAGTCATCACAGCCATAAATCCGGTTGCCCATCAGGGCGCGCAGATCTTCGTCCACCGGACCCTTATGTTCAATCGTCAGATAGGAAATGCAGCGGCGGGCATCCAGCTGATAGGGCGCGGGAAAGGCGGCGGTGGGGCAGATATCAAGGCATGCCTTGCAAGACCCGCAATGGCTGATCTCTGCCACATCCGGCTCCAGATCAACGGTCGTAAATATCGCCCCCAGAAAAAACCAGTTTCCAAGATCACGGCTCAAAAGGTTCGTATGTTTGCCTTGCCACCCCAGCCCTGCGGCTTGCGCAAGCGGCTTTTCCATCACTGGGGCGGTATCGACAAAAACCTTAATCTCGGCCTCTGGCACCTGTTCAATCAACCATCGCCCCACACGTTTAAGCCGCTTCTTCACCACATCATGATAATCGCGGTTCTGGGCATAAACGCTGATCGCTGCACGGTCGGGTTCTTCCAAAACCGCCATTGGATCGTGCTCTGGCGTATAAGGCTCCGCCAACATAATCACAGACCGCGCAGCAGGCCAAAGCGCCGCTGGATCACTGCGCCACACCATCCGCTCGGCCATCCAGCCCATCTGCCCATGCATGCCTGCACCGACAAAAGCCTGCAATCGCCCTGGCAATTCTGGCACTGACTCAGGACGACAGACACCGACGGACGCAAACCCGGCTTCCCGAGCGAACGTGATCAGCTGCTCTTTCAAGCTTCTCATGTTCAAAAATACCTCGGGGGGAGGACCGAAGGGACGGGGGGCTGGCCCCCTTTAGAAATCCAGATCAGCATAATGCGCAGCAGGCTGAAACCCCGGCACCTCATCTGCCAAGATCGACCGAAAGGCTGGGCGCGATTTGATCTTGGCGTACCAATCCTTCAACACCTCATGCCGGTTCCAATCCACATCACTGGTGTAATCCAGACAAGACAACTGCGCGGCAGCCGCAAAATCAGCCATCGTCATCTCATTGCCTGCCAGCCAGCGGCGTTCATCCAACAAACGCGCCATATAGTCGAGGTGGTACTTCACCGCCCGCGCACCCGCCTTCACATTGGTGCTGTCGGGATAGCCTGTGCCCATCACTTTACGATACACGCGCTCACCGGTCAGTTTGGTTGTAACTTCGTGATAGAACTTATCGTCAAACCAGCCAACCAGGCGGCGCACCTCGCAACGTGCCTCGGCGTTCTTGGGGAAAAGCGGAGGGGTGGGGTGCGTCTCATCCAGATATTCGCAAATCGCCACACTATCAGACATCGTGCGGCTGCCCATCTTGAGCACAGGGACCTTACCCGCCGGGTTGCGGCGCAGAAAATCCGGGTCCTGTTCCCAATAACGTTCTTCGACCAGTCCCACTTCGATCTTCTTTTCCGCCAGACACAGGCGGACTTTGCGGGAAAACGGGGATAATGGGTAATGATACAGCGTGTTCATGATGCACTCACGGGATGGACTATCCCTTCAATGCCGCATGACAGCCTTTGGTTCAATGGGGCGGTCAGTTTTCAAAGCAGTCCGCGCGCCCGTCCGCCGCAATTGTCGCGGCCCCGCTCATGATGGATGCTGCGCGATTGCGGGTGAATGTGCTTGGGTTACTGGCTGAGCGGTTCTTGGGCGACGGCAGGATCGCGGCCAGCCGGGCGGCCTGAATTGGCGAAAGATCGCCAGCATCCACACCAAAATAGTGCTGCGCCGCGGCCTGCACGCCAAAGACACCCTCATCGAACTCAGCGACATTCAGGTAAAGTTCGACAATCCGACGCTTGGACCAAACCGCCTCTGTCAGCGGCGTCCAAACCGCCTCAATCGCTTTGCGAGACCAGCTGCGGCCATGCCACAGGAAGACGTTCTTCACAACTTGCTGCGAAATAGTCGACGCACCCCCGCGCCCGCGTTCCACCGCAGCCTGGATTGCTTTGACGTCGAGCCCCCAATGCAAACAGAAATTTGCATCTTCGGCGGCCACAACCGAACGGGCCATCACCGGGGCAATATCGTCAATCGCGACCCATTCTTGTTTGACGCTGACCAGACGATGCGCCTCAGAGCGTATATAGGGTGTCGTCGGGGGGTTGATCACCGCGTAAAGCAGCGTCCAAAGCAGGGCGAAGGAAAACACCGCAAAAACACCCCAAAAGATCACCCGCCGCACAAACCGCCGTGCCCGTTCAATAGGGCCCAGCTTTTTGGCTTTCTTCGCAGGTTTCTTCTTGGGTGCCGGCTTTTTCGCCGGTTTCTTCTTAGCTGTGCTCGTTTCTGCCATCGACCCCATAAGCCACAGCGGCAGTTAACAGGTCAAGAACATGGGCTGCCCCCGCGCGCATTTTGGCGCGGGGGCGTGTCATTTACTCCGCAGGGATCGCGGTTTCTTCGACACTCAGCGGTGCTGGCAGATGCACCAGCATCTCTTTTGGGCAGACCTGCACAAAGTTGACCTTCTCAAGGTCCCAATGCTGAAGGATATCTGCGGCCTTCCGGCTGCCGGTCTCTTCAGCGTGCCGCTCGATCAGCCCCTTTAGCTGGTCGTGCCAATGATCCACCGTCACAGGGTTCGTCACCAGCGTTTCCATGTTGATCAGATCGGCTGCCTGACCGACCGGATCATAAAGATACGCCATACCACCGGTCATCCCGGCCCCAAAGTTCGCGCCAATCGTCCCAAGGATCACGGCCACACCACCGGTCATATATTCACACCCGTTTGTGCCGCATCCCTCGATCACGACATGCGCGCCAGAGTTCCGCACCGCGAAACGCTCACCCGCGCGACCGGCGGCAAAGAGATAGCCGGCCGTCGCACCGTAAAGCACCGTGTTGCCGATGATGGTATTCTCAGACGCCACAAGCGGGCTGACCATCGGCGGACGCACAACAATCGTGCCCCCCGACAGGCCCTTGCCGACATAGTCATTGGCATCACCCGACACTTCCAACTTGAGCCCCGGTGCGGCAAAGGCCCCCAGCGACTGACCCGCGCTGCCGCGCAGTTTCACCGTCAGGTGGTCCGGCTGCAACGCATTGCGCATCCCAAACTGCTGCACGATGTGGCTGGACGTGCGCGTACCGATGGTCCGCAGCGTGTTCTGCACAGCATAATCCAACTGCATCTTCTCACCGTCATTCAGGAAGCGCGCAGCGTCCTTCACGATCTGCGCATCCAGCGTGTCATCAACCGGGTTGCGTGGGCGGTTGCGATCATAGGTGATCTTGTGTGCGCCATCGACAGTGATCAACAGCGGGTTAAGGTCCAGATCATCCAGATGTGCCGAACCACGCGACACTTGGGTCAACAGATCAGCACGGCCAATCACATCGTCCAAGGAACGCGCGCCAATGGACGCGAGGATTTCACGCACTTCGGTTGCATAGAAGGTGATCAGGTTCACAACCTTATCGGCATTGCCCGTAAACTTCTCGCGCAGTGCCTCATCCTGCGTACAGACGCCTACAGGGCAGGTGTTCGACTGGCACTGACGCACCATGATGCAGCCCATCGCGATCAAGGCGGCGGTGCCGATACCGTATTCTTCGGCCCCCATCATCGCGGCCATGACAATGTCACGACCCGTGCGCAGGCCGCCATCGGTGCGCAGCGTGATGCGTTCGCGCAGGTTGTTCATCGCCAACACCTGATGCGCCTCGGTCAGGCCCATTTCCCATGGCAAACCGGCATATTTGATTGACGTGCCGGGCGATGCACCCGTCCCGCCATTATGACCGGAAATCAGGATCACATCCGCCTTGGCCTTGGCCACACCAGCCGCAATCGTGCCAACACCGGACGACGACACCAGCTTGACCGTCACCTTACAGCGCGGGTTGATCTGCTTGAGGTCATAGATCAGCTGCGCGAGATCCTCGATCGAGTAAATGTCGTGGTGCGGCGGCGGTGAAATCAGGGTCACACCTTTGGTCGAATGGCGCAGGCGGGCGATCAGGTCAGTGACCTTCATGCCGGGCAACTGACCACCCTCACCGGGCTTGGCACCTTGTGCGACTTTGATCTCAAGCTCTTCGCAGGCGTTCAGATATTCGGCTGTGACGCCAAACCGGCCAGAGGCCACCTGCTTGATCTTCGCCGATGGATTGTCGCCATTTGGCTCTGGGTGGAAGTGTGCGGGATCTTCGCCGCCTTCACCGCTGTCGGACTTCGCACCAATGCGGTTCATCGCGACATTCAGCGTCTTATGCGCCTCGGGCGACAGCGCGCCCAGCGACATGCCCGGCGTCACGAAACGCTTGCGGATCGCCGTGATGCTTTCGACCTCTTCAATCGGGATCGCGGTGCCCAAAGGCTTGATCGCCAACAGATCACGCAAATGGATCGGTGGGTTCGATTGCATCGACTTGGAGTACTGCTGCCACAACGAATAGCTCGCGTTGTTGCAAGCGGCCTGCAACATATGCATCGTTTGCGCTTCCCAAGCGTGCTTTTCACCGGACCGGCGGGATTTGTAGAAACCACCGATGGGCAGAACGTCGGAGCCACCTTTCCAGCCACGCGCATGCACTTCTTCGACCTTGGTTTGGATGCCAGATGTCCCAATCCCGGAGATGCGCGAATGCATACCGGGGAAGTATTCGGCCACCATCGCACGGGACAGGCCGACAGCCTCGAAATTCAGACCACCGCGATAGGACGACAGCACCGAAATCCCCATCTTCGACATGATTTTCAGCAGACCGGCATCAATCGCCGCGCGATAGCGGGTCATGGCCTCGGTCAGCGTGCCATCAATCAGGCCACGACGCACACGGTCCGCAATGGAATCCTGTGCCAGATAGGCGTTTACGGTCGTTGCACCGCAGCCAATCAGCACGGCAAAGTAATGCGGATCAATGCATTCCGCCGCACGCACGTTGATCGAACAGAATGTGCGCAGACCCTTCGCGGTCAGCCCCGAATGCACCGCAGAGGTCGCAAGGATCATCGGCATCGGCACCTGATAAGGTGACTGGTTCTGATCGGTCAGCACAATGTGCCCCGCGCCAGAGCGCACGGCATCTTCGGCTTCAGATCGGATACGTTGCAAACCTGCATTCAAGGCACCCGGACCGGGTTCAAAGATACAATCGATGAAGGCCACATTGTCACCGAAGTGGCGGACCATTTCATCAAACTCGGCGTTGCCGACAAACGGGCTGGCAAGCTGCAAAATCTCGGTTTGCGAACTGTCTTCGTCCAACACATTCTTCAGGTTCCCAAAACGTGTCTTCAGCGACATCACCCGGCTTTCGCGCAAACTATCAATCGGCGGGTTCGTCACCTGAGAAAAATTCTGGCGGAAGAAATGCGACAGCGGGCGGTAGGTTTTGGACAGCACGGCAGAGGGCGTATCATCGCCCATCGACGCGATCATTTCCTTGCCGTCCTCGGCCATAGGCGCCAGCACCTGTTCAAGCTCTTCGATGCTGTAACCGGCGGCCATCTGGCGCTTGCGCAGCTCATCGCCTTCATACAATGCCTTCTCCGACACATCGGTCAGCACGTCGTTCAGCACGACAACCTTCTTGACCCAGTCACCAAACGGCTGTGCGGCGGCCAGTTTGTCTTTCAACTCCTCGTCATGGAACAAGCGACCCTCTTGCATGTCCACGGCGATCATCTGCCCCGGACCAAGCGCGCCTTTTTCAACGACGGTCGCCTCATCAATCGGCACCATGCCAACCTCGGACCCGGCAACCAATAGGCCATCACCGGTCACAACATAGCGCAGCGGGCGCAGACCGTTCCGGTCCAGACCGCCACACACCCAGCGACCATCGGTCATGGCAAGGGCGGCGGGGCCATCCCACGGTTCCATCACCGCGTTGCAATAGCCGTACATATCCTGCCACGCTTGCGGCATCTCAACCGCCTGTTGTGACCAGGCCTCTGGCACCATCATGGTTTTGGCCATTGGGGCATTGCGGCCTGCGCGCACCAGAACCTCGAACACGGAATCCAAGGCGGAACTGTCAGACGCACCCGACGGAATGATCGGTTTGATATCCTCGGCCTTGTCGCCAAACGCGCCAGAGGCCATGCGGATTTCATGGCTTTTCATCCAGTTGACGTTGCCCTTCAGCGTGTTGATCTCACCATTATGGGCCAACATGCGAAACGGCTGCGCCAGCGACCACTGCGGGAAGGTATTGGTGGAATAACGCTGGTGGTAGATCGCAAAGGCGCTCTCAAACCGGGCATCCATCAGGTCGGGGTAGAACTCGGCCACTTGTTCGGCCAGCATCATGCCTTTGTAGATCAGCGAACGGCAGGACAGCGAACAGACATACATGCCAGCGATGCCCGCAGCGGTCGCAGCTTTTTCAATCCGGCGGCGGATGATGTAGAGCTCACGCTCAAACTGTTCTTCATCCAGACCCTTGTCATTGCGGATCAAAATCTGCTCAATCTCGGGCCGGGTCGCGTTGGCCTTGTCGCCCAGCACTTCGGTATTCACCGGCACATGGCGCCAGCCATAGATATAGTGACCCATGCGCAGCACTTCGGTTTCGACAATCGTGCGGCACTGCTCTTGGGCGGCAAAATCGGTGCGGGGCAGGAAAATCTGACCAACCGCGATCAAATGATCCTGATCAGGTTCATGGCCAGTACGCTCAATCTGGTCATAAAAGAACGGAACCGGGATCTGCACGTGAATACCCGCGCCATCGCCGGTTTTGCCATCAGCATCCACAGCACCACGGTGCCAGACGGCTTTGAGGGCATTGATCCCCTTTTCAACAACATCACGGGATGGCGTGCCATCAATGGACACCACAAGGCCCACACCACAAGAGGCATGTTCATCGTCATCCTTATAGAGGCCATTTTCAGCCATCCACTGACGCTTGGCTTCCTCGGCTGCTACCCAAGTTTCGTCATATGTTGTCATCGGTATTTCCTTTCAGCGGAGCCACCACGGATGGGTGGGCTTGATCATCAGTTCTAAGAGATTGCGATGCCGCAGCCGTGCTTTGGGCTGCTGCTTAGAAAGCCGGGTTCACCGGGGTAAATAAACTCAACCGGGCGATTGCTGCGTTCAAATTCACCCTCAGGCGTTGTCACGGTACCTGTGCCAGACAAGAACATACGCCAGTTGCGGCTGATGAACTCGCGCCCTTTTGACGACCAGACTTCAGTCCCGTCAGCATCATAAGCAGTAATATCATAGGTGGTTTCGTCCAGCGTCACGCCATCAATGGTGATCTGACGCCCTGTCAGCGTGTCCTGACCAACATAGCGTGTCGTGCCGATTTCATCCGACAGCGTGCGGAAATCATAACTATCGACACCCGCTTCCATCAATTCGGTCATGGATGCCGGATCAGCGGGATCAGCTTCCAACTGTTCACGATGGTCGCTTAGGACATGAAAGCTGCTGATCCACTGCGTTTCACGATCAATTTCACCCACATAGGTCATACCGCCTTCGTCCAGACTGACGCGCCGCTGATGACCGGGAGTGTCGCCTTCGCACGCAAAGTGATGATCCACCTGACAGCTTTCGCTTTGAACGGTCAGATAGGCATCGCAGCCCGCGGGCAGGCTAAAGGTTGCGGGACCTTCCTGGGCCACCACAGGTGCGGCCAAACATATGAACGCCAGTACCGCTCTCATGGGCGAAAGCTCGCATCGGTTTGGTTGCATTCATATTGCGGCTGGTCGGTGAAAAAGCCGGGCTCGTCAGGATAAATGAAGTCGATGGGCGACATATCGGTAACCTGACTAGGATCATCGGCTGTCCACGCTTCACCAAACAGGAAAATCCGGTGTTCTTCGCTGACGTATTGGCGGCCACTGCTGGACTCGATTTCATTGCCGTCACTATCAAGTGTGCGGCCCTGAAACTCAGTGTTCAACAGTGTTTCCCCGTCGATCACCGTGGTTTCCCCGGTCAGCATGTCAAAGCCCACGTTACGCTCGGTCCCGGTTTCGGTTTCAAGCGTGAAATCCCATGTGTCGATCTGATCAGAGAAAAGATCAGTCAAGGATGCGGGGTCTTCAGCAGGCGTGATCAAACGTTCAGTGCCAGACATCTTGAAAGACTCGATCCACTGAAACTCGGCATCCACCTTTTGAACACTGAACAGACCCACCTGACCAAACAGCGCAATCCACTGATCACCGGGGTTATCTGCCTCGCAGGTCCAGACATTGACCATCACACAGCCTTTGTGCTGCACGGTCAGCTTGGCTTCGCACCCGTCGGGTGGTGCAAAGCTTTGCTGGGCAACCACCGGGGTCGCCAAAGTCAGGGCAGTCAGGATAGAGAGTGATTTCATCATTTCTTTACCTTCCGGGTCAGCGCGTATGACCTATTCATCAAATCTGTATGTGCAGGTGTACGTACAACATCTGTACAGGTTCTGTACGGGATACGTATCACTCTGCGGCGACGTTTGCCGCCTGTCCCAGATACTCCAACATTGCGGTTGCAGCGTCACGGCCATCACGGATTGCCCAGACAACAAGCGACGCACCGCGCACGATGTCACCTGCCGCATAGACCCCCTCAAGGCTTGTCGCCCCAGTGTTGAAATCCGCCTTAACAGTACCCCAACGGGTCACTTCCAACCCATCAACACCCCAGAGCTTCGGCAGGTCCTCAGGTTCAAAGCCCAGCGCTTTGATCACGATATCCGCACCCTCGACATAGTCCGATCCTTCGATCAATTCGGGTGTTTGGCGGCCAGTCGCATCTGGTGCACCAAGGCGCATCTTCTGCACCTTCACACCTGTCACCGCATCGCCCTCAAAACCATTCGGCGCAGAGAGCCAAACGAACTCAACACCCTCTTCTTCCGCATTCTGCACCTCGCGCTGCGATCCGGGCATGTTGGCGCGGTCGCGGCGATAAAGACATTTGACGCTTTCCGCACCCTGACGCACGGCGGTCCGCACGCAATCCATCGCGGTGTCACCACCACCGATCACGACAACGCGCTTGCCGTCAGCGTTTAGCTCACCGCTATCAAATTCTGGCACGTCATCGCCAAAGCTTTTGCGGTTGCTGGCGGTCAGATAATCAATCGCATCGACGATCCCGTCAGCACCGGAATCCGGCAGATCACGTGTTTTATAGACGCCTGTCGCGATCAACACCGCGTCGTGCTTGCCGCGAATAGCATCAAACGACAGGTCCTCACCCACGTTGCAGTTCAGCACAAACTGCACGCCGCCATCCTCCAACTGCGCCATGCGCTGCATGACGATGTCTTTTTCCAGCTTGAACCCGGGAATGCCGTAGGTCAGCAAACCACCGCCGCGATCGTAGCGGTCATAAACGGTGACCTGCACGCCCTGACGGCGCAGCATGTCAGCAGCGGCCAGACCACCGGGACCAGCGCCAATGATACCCACGCTTTCGCTACGCTCTGCATGGGGGCGGATCGGCTTGACCCAGCCTTCTTCAAACGCGGTATCGGTGATGTATTTCTCAACCGACCCGATGGTCACGGTGCCATGGCCGGACTGTTCGATCACGCAATTGCCTTCGCACAGACGGTCTTGCGGGCAGATGCGGCCACAGATTTCAGGGAACGTATTTGTCGCCTGGCTGATCTCATAGGCTTCTTCCAACCGACCTTCGGCCGTCAGGCGCAACCAATCAGGGATGTTGTTGTGCAATGGACAATGGGTCTGGCAATAGGGTACACCACACTGGCTGCACCGGCTGGCTTGCTCGGCGGCCTTGTCGCGGGCGTACTCTGCGTAAATCTCGCCGAAATCTTCCTTACGTAAGTTCGGCGGGCGCTTTTCAGGCATGTCCCGTTCAACCTTAGTAAACTTCAGCATCTTCTGGCCAGCCATTGGCAAACCTCCCATATTCCAGCGCGAACTGCCTTTTAAAATGCTCCATCCGAAATGAAAAGGCAGTAATACTGACCTATATCTAAGAAATTTCAAGCTAGAGCAAGAAAGAGTCGATGAAACCGTTAACATTTAGGTCCGATATGTTACCTATATCCCCTCTTTCCCCAAGAAATGGGGAGGTTAGGTTGAGCGAGACGAATCAAAGACCGGATCAATGACGACATTTCACCTGCTTCTGATCGCACTGATCCAAGGGATCACCGAATTTCTGCCGGTGTCGTCCTCGGGGCATCTGATCCTTTTGCCGTCCTTGTCGGGATTGCAGGACCAAGGACAAGTGATCGACGTCGCTGCCCATGTCGGTACGCTGGCGGCGGTCGTTCTCTATTTCTGGTCAGACGTCAAACTGGCACTCGGCGGCACACTGCGCCTGATCCGCGGCAAGATCGACACGCAAGGGGCGTTCCTCGCGCTTTGCCTGATCATCGCAACTGTGCCCGTGATCATTGTCGGCCTGATCCTAAAGATCACAGGTCTGTCGGAAGCCATGCGCGGGATCGCTGTCATCGGCTGGGCAATGATCATCTTTGGGGTCTTGCTTTATTGGGCCGATCAAAACAGCCCGACCGAGAAGACCGCCCCGCAATGGTCGCTGAAAGACGCGTTCCAAATGGGGCTATGGCAGGCAGTCGCCCTCATCCCCGGCACATCACGGTCAGGCATTACCATCACTGCGGGTCGGATGCTGGGCTATACCAGAACAGATGCCGCCAAACTTGCCATGCTGATGTCGATCCCGACGATCATCGCATCAGCGGCATTGCTGGGGCTTGATGTGATCAGCACAGGTGACATTGGCGAAATCCGGGATATCGGCATTGTCATCGGGATGTCATTCGGAGCGGCGCTTCTTGCTCTGACACTCATGATGCGCTTGCTCAAGTCCGTCAGCTTCACGCCCTACGTGATTTACCGGATCGGATTGGGTGTTGTGCTGCTTTGGATCGCCTACACTTAGGTCTTGAGGTTCTTGGCGGACTCTTTGATCGCGTCGTACTGACCCGACGGGCGAAAGCGCCACAGATAGTCTGGCAGCACGGCCTCCATCGCTGTCGGACGTATGCCCAAGGTATCAAAGCTATGGGCATCGTCCGAAACCACATTATCGACCGCCAGATTGATTACCTGATCCTTGGTCACAGGGCCCTTTATCAGACCAAGCGACAGGGTCCGCACAACACCAAAGCCAAAGGCCATCAAACGCGCTACCCAGAACGGCGTATTCACGATCAAGCGACGGCGGCGGATCACACCCAGCATCAGCTGCATCAGCTCGCGGAAGCTGTGCACATCAGGGCCGCCCAATTCATACACGCCGCCTTCCGCCTCACCCAACACACCTTTGACGGCAGCGGCTGCGATATCATCAACATAAACTGGCTGAAACCGGGTATGGGCACCAATCACAGGCAAAACCGGACCCATGCGAGACATGCCTGCGAAGCGGTTAAAGAACTGGTCTTCAGGCCCAAAGACAATAGAGGGGCGCAGGATCATCGCATCGGGCATATGCCGCAAAACGCCAGCTTCACCAGCAGCTTTCGTCTTGGAATACACACTAGCCGCATCAGCATTCGCACCGATCGCCGAGATGTGCACCATGCGCGCCACACCATGTGCCGCAGCAAGACGCGCGATACGTTCGGCACCCTCAGACTGCACCGCAGAAAAGGTGTTCTTGCCAACCTCATCCAGAACACCGACACAATTCACAACCGCATCGGCACCATTCATCACTGCCGCAACACTGGCATCGTCACGGATGTTGCAAAAAACCGGCTCGACCTGACCGACGACACCGTAAGGGCGCACAAACATCGCCTCATTGACGTTGCGGACGGCAACGCGCACACGCCAGCCTTCTTTTGCCATGCGCCGGGCAATGTAGCGTCCGACAAAACCGGAACCGCCGAAGATCGTGACAAGCTGAGACATCGCTTAGGCCTTTAAATAAGTCGCTCGCACCGGGTTTACCCCCCGGTGCCACCCTAAGACAAGGCGCAATGGGCACGGAATCAAACCGCCATCTGCTTTTTCATCTCGAATCGCGTTGACAGCGCAAGGATCGGCGCGTAAATCGCCCAAACGTGACCTGCCCAGGTGGCGGAATTGGTAGACGCGCCAGCTTCAGGTGCTGGTGTCTGTATGGACGTGGAGGTTCGAGTCCTCTCCTGGGCACCAATTACTTTGGTTTATCTCACGAAATCAACGAGATATCGTGCGTAAATCTCCTTCGTTCCCCGAATATTCCCCATTCTTCGACCATACTGCGCGGCTGAGCTCTGTCGATGTTCGACAATGGCAAAGACCTGTTACCGTACATTTAGAGAATTCATTTGTTCGTCTAACGCATTCTTTTTCAGTTGTGCAATCGACTCCATAGTCCCTTGTCTACTTTAAAGCGCGTCAGTCTTTGCAGCCAACTTGATCACGGAAGCCAACAAGGATGACTGTTTCTTAGGGACTCTCGAGGGTCACTTGCCCACTGAATTGCGCGATAAGGTAGTCTCCACTCAAGCATGCATATACGAAATCAGTAAAAAACGAGCGGTCGATGTCCGGTTGAATATCTCAAGATCCAATATGCAAAGGCTTTCCACTACGTTGGCAGAAAACTAACGTTACCGTTCGCAGCCGACTGGTGCAATGCCCTGAGGGTAACGATAGACGCCTAAGTCGCTACCTCCTTCTTCGATGGTCGTTAAAATGCTCCTCGAGTCATTCTTGGGGCGCGATTCGGCGTGTCCAAGCGGCGGACAGACAACTAGGAAATATTGTCCTACTGCGGACGTTCGTTGCGGCGCCCTTGAATTAGTAATGCAGAGAGGTTGTGTGAAAACTCTTGGCATGCAGAAAGTTTGGTCAAAAACGCCTGATATGGACGTTCTATCGGTCCGCTGGACCGTCTTTTCCTCGAATGATAAAAAACGAGCTCGACTAGAAAGGGTCACGACCCGTGTTTTTACAGAACCCACGGACAAATCTGCAATCGCTAAGGGCTCCTAGAATACCAGTTTTCTTTTTTTGGGGCAAGAAGTTGCTCTCTACGACACCATTAGCGTTCGTTTCTGCGTTTATTGGGTAGTTCAACAATCTGCATGTTTTGAGCACGCCTCCATGGCCCTTTGTTCAAGATCTAAACACCCAATAGGAGCGCATTAGAATACAGTCACAACAGTTATTCAGAGTCCCTCAGGTACGCAAAGTCTTTGCGAATTTCTCATGGATCCTAACACTTCTATTTTAATGCTGTTTGGCCTATCATCATATCCGGACGAGTTTGCGGTAAGGGGTCGGAAGTGATGCGACTTGAATGTGATTGGCTCTTTAAGTGGCCTGCATCTCGAATGCTTGTTTGCCTACTTCTGTGCTGCTCCTTCCCTGCCTCTATTTCGATAGCCTACGCGCAAAACCTAGAATGCGCTTTGGCAATCGAAGATCGGGCCGAAAGTGCGGTGTCCTATATGGCGCGCGAAAACCGGTGCGAAGGCGTGTTCGTAGAAGACGTTGCCGGTCGGATTAATCTGCGCGTTGTCGGGTATCAGACCAGTCGCTTTCCTTCCGGCGAGGATCCGGCCCCTGTCCCGCAAGAGGTGGCTTTGAAAGCCGTGGGGCTGACCGAAACCGTCCAAGGGCGTTTAAAGATCGTGTCACTTCGACCCTCTGACTATTACCAGATGGATACTTCCGCGCTTTTGGACGGCACTTTTTTATGGAACACTGAGATCCTTCTTGCGCTTGAGGATCCGCCGCGCGGTCGACATCTGGCAGCCATTGCATGCTCGGTTCAGTGTGCGCATGACGCGGGGCAAGCGCCCCTATACTATCCCATTGTCATAGGACCCGAGCAGTCTGCAGATCGGGAAGACCGGGCCATCCTGTACGTGACCGCCGATGTTGATCTAAGCGAGTTGAGTGTCGTGGTGCGCGAACAAGGCTCAGGACGCACACTGTTTGAAAAGGATAGCAGCACCGGCTTTATCCCGGCCCGCACGTCCAGCAGGTTTATTTTGACGGATGTCGGCGCAGATGTGGTTGACATTGTCATCGTAGGCGAAACCCACGGCGGACGGCGTGAAGTGATCGAGGCAAGGTTATGGCCAATAGCGGGGAACTAAGCTGGTCAGATCTTGTTTTGCGAGGCTGGCGTTTTGCGCTGGTTGTCTTTGGTTTGGTGCTTGCCGGGATTTTGTTGATCCTCGTGGGTTTGCCAATGCCACGTGCAACCATCACGGGATTTGCCGAGTCTGACACGATTGATCTAAGAACCACAGCCTCCACCGTGCTTAACGACATTGCAGGTCGGGATATCACGATCGCATTCGAAGGCCGGATCGCGGTTACTGGCGGGCAAGTGATTGAGGACGCTGAAGGACTGCTGCGGTTCACGTCTGTGACCGGTGCTGCGAACATCACCGGGCTGACAGTGCCTGAAAACACGAGCTTCAAGCTGACGACGATACCTGGCGCAAACCGTCTGTCTATTCAACTGGTCGGCCCGCCCATCCAGTTTCGCATCTCGCCCGGATCAGACACCAGCCTGCGCTCGGATATTGATGCTTGCGCAGAAGTTGGATGCGGCGAAGACTTGTCTCTGCAGCCGCTGGACTTTGTGTCAAATGACGGGTCTGTGGTTTTGCTGACTGTAGATCTGCCAAGTTTCCCGTTTCAAATCGCCGAGACGATTTCGGTAAGTGATCTTCGCTTCTGGCAGCCCGTCCAGACAGCCGGCGGCGTTCGGTCTGACAGTGGTTTGAGTGGTGGGCATTTGCGCTTTCTGATCGCGCCCACGACTTACACGCGATTTGAGCCCGGCGAGATCATTCATTTCGACACGCTTGGTCTGGGATTGCGCAGTCTTGTGGTCGCCCCCGAAGGGCTATCGGTGCGGTTTTCGGGTGAGGTGTCGGACCTTGAGGGCGAAATTTCCAATAAGAGGTTTAGTATGATGCCGCGCATTCTTGAATGGTTTTCTGCGCAGCCCGCCCTGCGTGTGGCCCTTGGCTTGGTGTCATTCGCCTTTGCTGCTGGATTTGGATTGCGGAGGTCACTATGAGCGCGGCGCTTCGCATTTTCTTTGTCTGCTTGTGCTGCATTTTTCACGGCAGCCCCGGCCTCGCGCAGGACGACCGGCTGGTGGCAATGGTGCGTATCTATATCGATGACGAGCTTGATCGTGTCGGCGCTGCCATTCTGGTCGCAGATCAGAATAACGCGTTAACCATGGTGACTGCGGCGCATACGCTTGCCGATGTTAATCCCGATTTAGGCGACCGGATTTCGGTTGAATTTCTGTCCGAAGCCGCAACCCAGTTCGATGCCAGTATCGAAGCGGTTTGGCTGCAAGAAGATTTTGCGGCAATCACCGTAGAACTACCAGCTGACAGCCCCGCACTGCAAGACTTCCGAGACGCGCGTGCTGTGCTTTTGCCGGGTGGTCTGCAAAGCGAGGCTGGCGACGCATTGTATGGCATCGGTTTCCCCGGTGAAAGGGCATGGTTCGGAAACCGACGCCCCGATATCCTGCGGGCCGTCGAGGACACTCTAATCATTTACGAGTCGACCGTCACAGTGCCCGGAATGTCGGGTGGTGCGCTTTTCGGGGATCATGGCGCGCTTTTGGGGATGGTCCAGAATGTCAGCCGAACGCAAGCGCGGGCGCTGTCAATCGGAGCAGTCCAAGAAGCGTTTCTGTCCAGAGGCCTGCCATTTTCCTTGAGCGAAAGCAAAACGGCCCTGCCAGCACTTCTGTCACCCAAGTTGCAAAGACTTGGATCAGGCGCTGACGCTGTGGCCCGTGCCGCGCAGGCAGAAATGCCCGTGTTCCCCGACCTTCATGTTTTTTGGGCAGGCGGGGTGGATGCTTCTTTTTTCGCAGATGCTTTATCAAGACGGGTGACCGGATCGGATATGTCTGTCTTTGAACATATCGCTCAGAAGTCTGCTGTTGGTCAATGTTTGCTGTCCGAGACTGCAACACCAGACCGGGCCGATACGGCTATGATGTTCATTCTTTTCGACACTGGGCTTGCCGACGATACCGATTGTCAGGCGCATTATGGTCTCTGGATCACGAAGGTGTTGGAGGCCGGGCTGGACCCTGATCTTTTGATCACTGACCGAGACGGCCATGCCCGTGCGCTTCTGAATATGGCTATTCGTGACAAGTCTTTCATCATGACGCGCGCATTGATCCAAGGCGGTGCCGCACCCAACGCCTATCAGGATCTGAATGGTCGGCGTGGTAGGCGCTCTATTTTTACACATCCCTTAGAAGCAGTTGCGTCTCAATTTGCAGATCGCGATGCAGAAGTGCTGTGGTCTGCACTGGTCGATGCGGGCGCCGTTCTTCTTGAAAACCCTGCAGACGCAGGTACGCTCAGTTTCCCCGAGCCGTATTCAGCGCCGCCATCAGCGGTTGAACCGCTCTGCACCCGCCGCGACAACCAGCTGGGCACGGCTTGGTGCGCGGCAGCGGAAGTCTTGCCGCCAAATTTCGGGCTAAGGGCCCCGGAAGAACTACGGCACAATCAGGTGACACACGAGGGCTTTGCGGCCTTTGGACCCCTGCTCTTCGCAACAGAGACACAGGCCTATTTCTCGGCATGGGCCATGCATGTCTATAGCGGAAAGAGAGCGCCGCTCGTTATCGAGATTACGCCTGCGACAGGGAAATGGCGTGCCCTTTTCCATTCAGAAAGTTATGGATGCCGGATTGAAGACGATGGGTATGAGCCTTCGACGTGCTGGCGCGGTTTTCACGCCTTTTCTCAAGTGGCTTCGGCTTCAGCCGACCCGGCGATGATCCTGACGGAAGACGATATAGCCTCTCAGATCTCAATTCAGGGGATCCGCCCTGGTATGTCTGTAGAAGACGCCCAGACTATTCTTGTCGAAGCTGGCTATCAGCCAGAGTTCGGCAGCTCACCAGAGGATTACGGCGATCTGATTGTTGCGTTTGACTTTCGTCGCTCAGGTGCCAGCGGTACCGTTGCCGTTATCGCCATGGCAAACCAGATTGTTGGAATTGCGGCCGCCGGACCATCGGCTGATCTAAAGTTAACGGGTCTGGACGCCTTGGATGCGCTTGCAACAGACCCCCAAGCGTTTCTGCACCGTTCAGCCGATCCGACACGCCCCAGTGTAAGGGCCCGCCGCGAGCAAGCTGAAGGTGCCTGGGCGTTTTCATTCGAGACGAGTTCCCGGCAACCACCGACAGCTCGCGCCTTTTTGTATCAGCGCATGCGCGAAGAAACACTTTCCGAGGTTTCTTTCTGGATGCGTCAGCAGGACAAATGGCTTGGCCAAAAGGATGCTGCGGAAGAAAACCTGCCGTGCTCTGATGCCGCCGCCGATGTGCGTCTCTTTGACTTGCAACCATGTCCGACCCATGAGGATCTAACCGTCCATTTGGCGGAAAACTTTGGCAGTTCGATCGATGCTGTGACCTTACCCGACGGTGTGCTCTACAAAGTTGTGACGAGCGGAGAGGGCGAAACCATCGCTTTGGGCGACACCGTCGGGTTAAGCTACACATCACAAATCTGGGGTCTCAGAAAAGTGAGTGACAGCGGCAGTGCTTCGATGATTGCAGGCAGCACGGATTGGCGTACGAAATTCTATGACGATCTTCTCCCGCGATTGCGGCGCGGTGATGTTGTGGAAGTCTTTGTCCCGCCAGATACGTGGAATGCTTATATGGGGGAAAGCACCGAGTTTCACCGGCGCGTACCGACGGTTTTCAAGATTCGCATCGCTGGATAACAGTGGGATCAGCTGTACCAGAACAATTGATATTTGCTTCGCAGCTTTAGGGGGTTTGACCGACTAGCCGACTGTCATGGTAACGCTATTCTTCGAAGTTATTAGTATTAGCTGTTTCTTGGCCGATTTGGTAACGTCATTGGTCGGACATTCACAGACTGAAGGTAGGTGGTTTCCAAGATCGTTTTTGTACATCGAAGTAAGTCTCTACGGTCCACTGATGCACCGAGTTGGTTGATCGCTTATGCGGCTCTCAGAGACACAACGTTCTTGTTAGAGCCTTGGCCAAATTCAGGTAGAAATTCAGTGTCTAGCTCAGCCAGACCAAGCGCTGAAATGGCATCAACCTTCATCTGCATCAATTGATCATATGTTGCCTGAGATTTGACAGGGTAGAGCGCGTAGTGCGTCGCACCACCACCAGCCAGTCGCATCTGAGACACCCAAGGTTCGAACTCGCGGCGTCGCGGCTCAAGGGTCTCAAACTGATGTTCAGCGTCGACGGACAGCTTGAACAGGGCTGTCAGGTACTCAGCTTGGTGCGTCCGCTTTGGATCCCCACCCAATGGCACGCAGACAAAAGCTTGTGACTTTCCAGCGGTGCCCTTGCCCGAGGTGCTGCCGTCCTGAAGCGGCGGAAACTCCCAAACAAAGTTCCTGAGTATCCACGCGGTCTTGTGGATTTGCTCCAGCTCACTGCCCTTGATCCGGGTCGCATTGCCTGCACCATGTGCCCAAGCGCCCGCAAGGCTCACGATATCGACAAGTAGAGCAAAGATAACAAATGGGAGGATCGTTCCACGCGTAATTCCCACTTCGCGCCCCTGTTGGCCGTCCATCAGCACCGGCAAAACCAACATGAAGACATCGAATATCTTAACATCCCGGCGCACGGGTGCCCCTGAAGGCAATTCAATGACATTTCGAGCCGATGTTTCAATTTCGCTAAACAGGGTGGCGAGGACCGGATCTGGACAGAACCTCTGACGTCCTTCGAACAAGAACCCGTCAGTGCCATATCCGCGTTTCAAGCCTTCGGCAGCATTTGCGATCGCCAACCTCTCTGGGTCAAGACGCAAGTTGACAGCATCCTGAAAAAGAGCTTCGACACGTGCCTGACTTTGGGCGGCAATCATGTTGCTGCTGATTAGACGTGCCCGTTCACTTAGGGCGGTTGCCCGTCTGAATATGTTGGCCGCCTCTTCGGCATGTGCCGCACGCATACGCGTCAGTGGCCCGGCTCCGGCGGGCGAGACACCACACGTACCGCCAACGGCCGATTCAACTTGCGAGCGATTGCTTGCCAATGCATCAGCTTGAGAAGCCGTAAGCGCAATTTCGGTCATCCCGTCTGACAACACGCTCACTGGACCAACGGTGCTGGAGAAAGCAGCATTGTTCATCATTGCCTGCACGCCATCCTTGTTGTTCATGTACAAGAGGGCAGTGATCGCGGTCAGCAATGACATTGATGTCATGAGGACACCCGCAAAAACCCAGCCTGTTGCTCTTGGCTTGGGCAATGCCCGTTGAGATCTGCGCAATCGGCGTTCGTGTACGGCATGTCCCGCCTTCACCCAGAAAATGAAGGCCAAAGAGGTAATGAAGAGAGTTGCAATGCCTGAAATGGCGAGACGCTCTGGCTGGCCCAGCGTCGTTCCCGCTGTCGAAAAGTAGATGCCGCTACCGCTCAGGAAAGTAGAGATTGTTAGGGCAAGAATGCCAATCGTTCCTGCCACGGACATGTGGGCAGTATAACCCGTTGTCAGGCGTGATTTGATATTCAGCATGGTTGCTTTCTCCGATTTGGTATGTTGTTCGCTTGAGTGACTAGGCAGGCGCTACTGACAGCCGGCGCGTCTTGCTTCGGCGTCAAATTTCGCGCCATACGTCATGCCGATATCCAGAGCGGTACAGAACGCTCGGTGGGTGTGGCTGTTGATCGCAATCCAATCACGTTCAACCAAAAAGGCACCCGAGTGGGCTGCAAAATACGCCACGACGGCTCCGACCGGGAAAATCCATATGATCCAAAGCCATCGGCCAGATCTGCGGTTATCGACCCCGGGAAACAGGTTTGGTGACTTTGACGGGGTCTCGCGCTTGCGCAGAAGACCTGCGCGCGGCCGATTTACACGGCTTTCAACGAGGTACTGGGTCACTTTTGGACCGCCGGAATTTGGCTTTGCCTGGTGCGGTGCGGATGTCATTTTCGGCGTTGACGAGATAGTCGCGTCCCGCTTTGATTGTTTAGTTTTACGTGTATTCCTCGCCATAGTTGCGTCCTCCCGTTCGCTTCTTGCCACCCTTGTGGAGTGGTCAATAAGGAAACAGTGTAAGAAAGCAGGCTGGATTAGGCGTCAGACCTTCAACAAGTATTAGGGTTCTTAATGTATGAAGATCGGAGCCATCTGGCGGAATTTAGCGCGCAAAGTTCTACAATCGGAATTAAAAGTTCCGAGGCACGGAAAGCTAAATCTGACCCAAAGGATTTTGTTTCGCTATCTTGTGACGTTTTTTGGATGTTTTTTCGCAACAACTGCTCTAAACATCCAAACTTTAGCACACACGACTTGGACTGATTAGTCGATAGCGGTATTCCGTCCTGACGTATCGGGGGGATGCGCGAATGACAAGCGCCAACAGCAAAAAAAACACCAACAAGCCTGCATTTAAGCTTCCAGATCCAACTGCGCTTAAGAACCGTGCATTGTTGGGATTGTTTCAAGGTCTTGGGCTCGAAAATGATTGGACGCAGAGACAAGAAGCGCCTCGAGAGGATCCATCTGACGCGTTAGTTGGTGCCGCACGGGCGCTTTTAGTGGCCGCAGACAAAATTGTTACTGAGATACGAGGAAGCTCTGCCGCAAACAATCAGTTTGCACTCTACAACCTAGCTTATCCAAGAATCCTTCTCGAAGAACTCAAGCGCATGGGCACAGCTGAGGCCAAGGTCAAGATCGTTGATAAGAAGGAAGAGCAAGCGCCGCTGAACCGGATCGCCCTTGCTGTGGCAGAAATCCGAGAAGAGTTGTCGAGTATCGCAGATCCGGACGGTTCAAGAGAAGATGGTGTCGGCAAGAACGTATCGTCGGGTGTCACGAAGTACTTCAACCGTCAAAACTTTACGATGACTCAGTGCGAAAATTATGGATTCATTTTGTTTCTTCATATTGGGATTTCGAAATCCGAAGGTTTTTCTCTCACTGATGAGAAGGTTCTGCGCGCATCCCCGTCGATTTTTGGCATGGTAAGGGATGCGGCGGGCATTCTGTCTGACAACTGTGGGACACCGGACCAATTGGCTGAGGAAGTTACGGAAGCGCTCACAACGCGTCGCGATCAGCGTAATGCCATCAGCTACCTCGGCGGGCTTATGGAATTGGGTAAAACCGATATTCGAGACCTTTGGAGCCCTTTGTTTGGTAAGCTCAAGAAGGATCATGATATCCTATCCCGCAACGTGTCAGAGGAACGGCACTAT
Source organism: Yoonia sp. F2084L (assembly GCF_023015625.1). Lineage (GTDB taxonomy): Bacteria > Pseudomonadota > Alphaproteobacteria > Rhodobacterales > Rhodobacteraceae > Yoonia. The sequence goes on along the minus strand of NZ_JALKAH010000003.1, from coordinate 800 downwards.
GTTTGCTACAGGTTGACGTCGTCTTTGGTCAACGTTCGGGTTCTGAAGTCGTTTTTGGTACTACAAGCCCCAGGTCGCGTGAAGCATAAGCCGGATAGTCGGCGAGACCACTTTGCTGTGAAGGCATTCACAAAGTACGATGGTGGAATGACGCGTAGCGTTGGCGCCATCGTTCCCCTCGGCAAAGAAGTGGTTTGTTTCGCGAGCCGCCGAGATAAGGCGGAAGAACAGGAGAGTGGAGGTTGGCAACCCCCAATCAATTTCCGCGGGGCAACGATGTTAATCTTTTCTGAACAATGGTTCCAAGGAAAATCAGGTATTCTGAGCGGTATGCTTATGACGACCAATCAAGATACACGAACCGCCTCATGTCCGATTGTCTGTGTTCCTAGTTGCGCGCCACATTCTGATGACGTCGAACTGGGCCAAATCGAGTTTAATCAACTCGTTGAGGACATGTGTAGATATACGAGGCTTACTGGTGCGCGCGACGCAAACTCAGGTGATCTTGAGAGATACATTCTTGAAAAATTGTTACAGTCCCACGGCCTCGAAACCCAAGAAGTAGATCCGAGCTGGCCTGGTGGACCACCGGTTGTTGCGCACAACATAAAACCGGCTGATCTAAGAACGTCATTTCAACGTTTCGGATATGAAGTCAGGGATCCAAAGGAATTGAACCGCGCCGGGTTTGCCGGAGGCTCCAACTCATGAGTAGGATGGAGCATCATGACAAAGACAACGAACAAGTATTCACCAGAAGTCCGCGAACGCGCTGTACGGATGGTATTGGATGGCGC